>NZ_MPZS01000001.1 GCF_002020135.1 Thioclava marina
GCGGTTGTAGCTCAGTTGGTTAGAGTACCGGCCTGTCACGCCGGGGGTCGCGGGTTCGAGCCCCGTCAACCGCGCCACTTCTTCCTCTCGGACATGTAAAGTTGCGTTGTGAATCGCGCCCCGCTCGCCTATATCCGGGCGAAATTCGGGAGAGTTCGATGCGTTGGATCAAGCAGGTCTTTGACCATATCACCCTGTTTCAGGCCATTCTCTTCGCGGGGCTTTTGGGCCTCGCGCCGTTCACGCCCGAACCGCATATCTGGGAAAAGCTCAAGATGCTGGTGGCGGGCACTCTGGTGCGTCCGATCGACTGGTTCGACCTCTTGCTGCATGGCACCCCATGGGTGATCCTTGCGATCAAACTGGGCCAATGGGTGAAGACGGGACAGACCGGCAAGACCGGCGGAGGTGCGGCATGAAGGATGAACTGGACGCAAAGGCGCTGATCGAACGGCTCGGAGGCGCTGCACGGGCGGCTTCGGCAGAGCTCGCATTCGCGAGCGCGCAAGCCAAGCAAAAGGCGCTCGAGGCGGCGGCCGATGCGGTGCTCGCGCATGCGGGCGACATCATCTCCGCCAATGGCGAGGACATGGCTTACGGCGCGCAAAAGGGGCTGAGCCCGGCGATGATGGATCGGCTGATGCTCGATCAGTCGCGCGTCGAGGCAATCGCGAAAGGCCTGCGTGCCGTTGCGGCACAGCGCGATCCGGTGGGCGATGTGATCACCGAATGGGACATGCCCTCGGGGCTCCATATCCAGCGCGTGCGCACGCCGCTGGGTGTGATCGGCGTGATCTACGAATCACGGCCCAACGTGACCGCCGATGCCGGTGCGCTGTGCCTGAAATCGGGCAATGCGGTGATCCTGCGCGGCGGCTCGGAGAGCTATCATTCGAGCCGCGCGATTCATGCCTGCCTCGTCGAGGGGCTGAAGGCGGCGGGCCTGCCCGAGGATGCGATCCAGCTGGTGCCGACGCGCGACCGTGCGGCGGTGGCCGAGATGCTGCGTGCGACCGATTATATCGACGTGATCGTTCCGCGCGGCGGCAAGGGGCTCGTCGGGCTCGTGCAGGCCGAGGCGCGCGTGCCGGTCTTCGCCCATCTAGAGGGCATCTGCCATGTCTATGCCGATGGTGCGGCGGATCTCGAGAAGGCGCGTGCGGTCGTGCTCAACGCCAAGACCCGGCGCACGGGGATCTGCGGGGCGATGGAATGCCTGCTGATCGACCGCGCGTTCTGGGACAAACATGGCGGTGTTCTGGTCGAGGATCTGCTCAAGGCGGGTGTCGAGGTGCGCGGCATGGGTGATCTGCTGTCGATCGCGGGCGTAACCGAAGCCGCGGCCGACGATTACGGTCGCGAGTATCTCGACATGATCTGCGCCGCGAAGATCGTCGACGGCGTGGATGGCGCGATCGAACATATCCGCCGCTACGGCAGCCAGCACACGGAATCGATCCTGACCGAGGACGATGCGGGGGCGGCGCGGTTCTTCGAGCGTCTCGACAGCGCGATCCTGATGCGCAACGCCTCGACCCAGTTCGCCGATGGCGGCGAGTTCGGGATGGGGGCCGAGATCGGCATCGCGACGGGCAAGATGCATGCGCGTGGCCCGGTGGGGGCCGAGCAGCTGACCTCGTTCAAATACCTGGTGACCGGCGACGGCACGGTGCGGCCCTGAGCGGCGCGTCAGAACCGGATTACGCCGCCAGTTTCGGTGAGCGCCCAGTCGAGGCCAAGCCCCAGCCGCGCCGCCAGGCGCGGCAGCAAGGCAAATTGCACCTGCGCGGGCGTGACGTCGATATGCGCCCCGTCCAGCGTCGAGAACAGCCGTGCATCCCCGCGCGCCTTCTCGGACTGCGCCGCGATTTCCCAGCGCCCACCGCAATCGCGCACGGTGATCGTACCGCCATAGGGCAGGACCGTCTCGAGGCAGAGGATGGACAGGAAGGCCAGTTTCACGAGCCCGCGGGCATGATCGCCCGAGATCTCCCAATGCAGGCGCAGCCTGCCTTGTGCCGAAATCCCGGCCAGAAGCGAGGCGATCTCGGGCTGGCCGAGCTGTTGTTGTTCGCTCGATTGGCCGAAAGCCACGCGGAAGAATTTCACCCGAGCATTGGCTGCCGCGACACTTTGCTCGATCAGCTCGATCTCGGGGCCCTGCGTGGCACAGCTCATGGTGAGCAATTCGAGCCCGTTTGCGATCGCGCCGATCGGGCTGATCAGGTCATGGCAGAGGCGCGAACCCAGCAAGGCGGTCAGGTCAGTCTCGTTCAGGCTTGCCTCGACGGTTTCGAACGGCATCAATATCTCCGAAAGTGAGGGCGCAAATGTATGAGATCCTTGAACCCGGCATGCTGGTACGAAACCCCGCGCAGCCCGACTGGGGTATCGGCCAGGTGCAGTCGCGGATCGGCGAGAAAGTAACGGTCAATTTCGAACATGTGGGCAAACAGGTGATTGACGGGCGAAGAGTCTCGCTTGAACTGGTTTTCCCCGATCAGGGTTGATGAAAGGTTAACACCTGAGCGGGACAGGTCGAGTCACAAAAACAACCTCAGGCTTTATTCGGTGTCTTCGCATATTGCCATGACGGTCAGGGCTTTCTACATCTGCGCCACGACGCGGGCGCCAGGAGGAGATGCGTGAGCGAGAATGCGGCATTCGATATCAGGCTCGCCCGGGGCAGGGCGGATCTCGAGGCCTCGCAACGTCTGCGGTACCGTGTCTTCGTCGAGGAGCTCGGAGGCGGTGGGCAGACCGTCGATCATGACGCGCGCATCGAACGTGACGATCTCGACCCCGTCTATGATCACCTTCTGCTTGTCGATCGCAACCGGCCCGAGGGTGAACATGTGGTGGGCGCCTACAGGCTGCTGACCTCCGACCGCGCTGCCGAGGCCGGTCATTTCTACTGCGACGCCGAATATGATCTGGGGCCGCTGCGCGCCTCGGGGCGCAAGCTGCTCGAACTGGGCCGCTCCTGTGTGCATCCCGATTACCGGGGCGGGGCGGCGATGCTTCTGCTCTGGAATGCGCTGGCCGATTACGTGCTCGCCCATGAGGTAGAGATCCTCTTCGGCGTGGCCTCGTTCCATGGCACCGATCCACAGGCGCTGAAGATGCCGCTTGCCTGGCTCCATCATCATCATCTCGCCCCCGAGGCGTTGCGCGCGCGCGCGCGTCCCGAGGCGTTCCAGCGCATGGATCTGGTCAGCGAAGCCGATCTCGACCGGCGCGCGGCGATGGCGCAGATGCCCAATCTGATCAAGGCCTACCTGCGGCTGGGCGGCTTCGTGGGCGAGGGGGCCTTCATCGACCATCCCTTCAATACGACCGACGTGCTGTTGCTGATGGATACCAAGGCGATGAGCGACAAGCACCGCGCCTTCTATACGCGGCGCTTCGAGGGCAAGGGATGAGCTGGATCGAGGAGGAACCCGATCCCAAACCGCTTGGAACTTTCGATTGGGCAAGGGCGATCGCGCGTGGGGTGATCTGGGGGCTGGTGCTGCTCACCGGCCTTGTCGCGTTGCTCGTGCTGCGCCTGATCGAGCGCCCGATCCACGGGCTTGCGCGCCCCTGGACGCCCTGGATTACCCAGATGGTCTGCCGGATGAGCCTGCCGATCCTCGGCATGGGCTACCGGGTGAGTGGCCGTCCGATGAACAAGATCGGCGCGGTGGTGGCCAATCACGGCTCCTGGCTTGATATCTTCGCGCTCAACGCCTGCCAGCGGGTCTATTTCGTCTCCAAGGCCGAAGTCGCGCGCTGGCCCTTCGTCGGCTGGCTGGCCCGCGCCACCGGCACCGTCTTCATCAAGCGCGATCCGCGCGAGGCCAAGGCCCAACAGACCCTCTTCGAGGAGCGGATCCGCGCAGGCCATCACCTGCTCTTCTTTCCCGAGGGCACCTCGACCGACGCGCGCCGGGTGCTGCCTTTCAAGCCGACGCTGTTTCAGGCTTTCTACAGCCACGGGCTCGACAAGGTGATGCAGATCCAGCCGGTGACGGTGGTCTACCGTCCGCCCGAGGGCGAGGATCCTCGCTTTTACGGCTGGTGGGGGGATATGGAGTTCGGGCCGCATCTGCTGAAGGTGCTGGCCCAACGCCGACAGGGTTCGGTCGAGATCGTCTTTCACACGCCGCTGTCAGTTGCCGATTACCCGTCGCGCAAGGAGCTGGCCTGGGCGGCGGAGGCTGCGGTGCGCGCGGGGCTTCCCTACGAGATCGCGCGGTCGCGATAATAGGCCAGAACATAGAGCCGGATCGCGGTCGCAAGCCCCGCCTCGGTGCCACGAGCGACATCAATTTCAGCGGCCAATTCATTGATGCCGAGGGATTTTGCGGCCGCGATTTCGCGGAACGCGCGCCAGAATTCATCCTCGAGGGTGACCGAAGTGCGATGCCCGCCCAGGGTCAGTGAGCGCTTCTTCGGGCGGCTCATTCCTCACCGCTTTCACGATGGTGACCGTCGAGATCGCGCCGCGCTTTTTCCTCGCGGGCGGCCTCGAGCGATTTCTGCGCTTTGGTTCGGCCGAATTTCGCAGCGTTCTCATCGCCTTGCGCGCGCTTCTTCACACGATCGCGCTGTTTGCGAAACTGGTTGAGATTTGTGATCTTGCTCATGACGTCAGCCTGCCACAGCTCGGGGAGTCGGAAAAGAGGTAGGTTGAGGGCGGCAATCGCCCGATGGCGGCCCGATGGCGGATCGCGAGGGGGCGCTGCCCCCGCTCGCGTGCCGCGAGCCCCCCGGGATATTTGAGCCAATTCGAAGATGTGGGCGGCAACTGCGCCGAGGGCGCGCGCCATGGGCAAGCGGGGTGGGCGAGAGGGGTGTCATCACCGCGGCGTGAAGGGGCGCCGCGCCCGACCGCTTCGCCTTGCCAAGGTCGGAGGCCACGGATAGGGTGCGCGCCGACAAACCGGGGCGAGATGCCCCCAAGGCCCAAGACAAAGGACCATTTGTGATGTTCGTGACCCCCGCTTTCGCTCAGGCCGCCGGTGGCGCCGCCAATCCCGCAGCCGCTTTCGGTCAGTTCCTGCCGCTGATCCTGATCTTCGTGATCATGTATTTCCTGCTGATCCGTCCGCAGCAGAAGAAGGCCAAGGAGCACAAGGCGATGCTCGAGGCGCTGCGCCGTGGCGACAACGTGATCACCCAAGGTGGCATTATCGGCAAGGTGACCCATATCCGTGAAGACGGCGAGGTCGAGGTCGAGATCGCGCAGGGCGTGAAGGTGCGTGTCGTGAAGGCGACCATCGTTCAGGTTCTGTCGAAGACCGAACCCGCCAAGACCTCGGAATAAGCCATATAAGGCCCTTCGCCCATGTTGCAGATCTCGCTGTGGAAGCGCGCGCTGATCCTGATCGTCGTCCTGATCGGGATCGTCTTCGCCGCGCCCAACGTCTTTTACAACCGGGTGGAGGGCCATAACGACGCGCTCTCCGCCGAGGCCAAGGGCAACGCCCTGACGCCCGAGCAGCAGGCCGCCCGGGCCAGCTGGCCCGACTGGCTGCCCTCGGACATCATCAATCTCGGCCTCGATCTGCGCGGAGGCGCCCAGCTTCTGGCGCAGGTCAATGTCACCGAGGTCTACAAGGCCCGCGTCGACGGTCTCTGGCCGGAGTTCCGCAAGGCTCTGGCCGATGAGCGTGCAACGCTCGGCTCGATCCGCCGCGTGAAGTCCGATCCCGGCGTCTTGCGCATCCAGATCGGCAATGCCGACCAGATCCAGGAAGCGCTGCGCATCGCCGAGACGCTGAATACGCCGCTCGCCTCGCTGACCGGCGTGGGGCAGAAGACGCTCGCGATCACCGCCGAGGGCAATCAGCTGGTGATCCAGCTTTCGGACGCCGAAAAAGCCTCGACCGACGATCGCACGATGCAGCAATCGCTCGAGATCGTGCGCCGCCGGATCGACGCGGCGGGCACGCGCGAGCCGACCATCGTGCGCGAAGGCTCGGACCGTATCCTGATCCAAGTGCCGGGGGCGAGCTCGGCGCAGGAGATCAAGCAGCTGATCGGCACCACGGCCAAACTGACCTTCAACTCGGTGATCGGGACCACATCGAACCCGAACCAGGCGACCGGCACCGATGAAGAGATCCTGCCCGCGGCGGATCAGCAGGGGCTCTATTACATCCTCGATCCCCTTCCGGTGGTGACGGGCGAGGATCTGACCGATGCGCGTCCCGATACCGATCAGAACGGCTATCCGGCGGTGGCGTTCCGCTTCAACGCCTCGGCCGCACGCACCTTTGGCGATTACACGCAGGCCAATATCGGCAAGCCCTTCGCGATCGTGCTGGACAACAAGGTGATCTCCGCCCCGACGATCCAGAGCCATATCGCGGGTGGCTCGGGCATCATCACGGGCCGCTTCACCGTCAAGGAGGCGACCGATCTGGCGCTCCTGCTGCGCGCAGGTGCGCTGCCCGCCTCGATGACCTTCCTCGAAGAACGCACGATCGGCCCGGAACTGGGCGCGGATTCGATCGCGGCCGGCAAGCTTGCCGCCGCCGTGGGCGCGGTCCTGGTCGTGGTCTTCATGGTGGCCTCCTACGGGCTCTTCGGGGTCTTCGCCTCCGTCGCGCTTGGCATCAACGTCGCGCTGATCTTCGCGATCATGTCGCTGATCGGCGGGACGCTGACGCTGCCCGGGATCGCGGGGATCGTGCTGACCATGGGCACGGCGGTCGACGCCAACGTGCTCGTGTTCGAGCGGATCCGCGAAGAGCTGCGCATCGCCAAGAAACCCGCCCGCGCGATCGAGCTGGGCTATGAGCGCGCGATGTCGGCGATCATCGACGCCAACGTGACCACCTTCCTGACGGCTGTTATCCTCTTCGTGCTGGGCGCGGGCCCGGTGCGTGGCTTCGCCGTCACCTTCCTGATCGGGATCGTTACCTCGGTCTTCACCGCGATCTGGGTGACGCGGCTGTTCGTGAGCCTGTGGTTCGCGCGCCGCCGGCCCAAGGAACTGGTTCTGTAAGGGAGATCGAGACATGGCATTCCGTCTGAAACTGGTCCCCGACCACACGACGTTCGACTTCTTCAAGCACCAGTTCCTGACCTTCGGGTTCTCGGTGGCGATGGTGCTGGCCTCGGTGGTGCTCGTGCTCACCATGGGCCTCAATCTCGGCATCGACTTCCGGGGCGGCACCACGATCCGCACCGAGGCCGACCAGACCGAGCCGGTCGATATCGGCGCCTACCGCTCGGCCATCGCGCCGCTCGATCTGGGCGATGTACTGATCACGCAGGTCTATGACCCGAATTTCCGCGCCGATCAGAAAGTCGTGACGATCCGCATCCAGGCCCAGGACGGGCAGGAAGCGATCAGCCCCGACACGCAGGCCAAGGTGCTCGAAGCGCTTCAGACCGTGAACAAGGACATCAAGATCGTGGCGACCGAGTCGATCGGTCCCAAGGTCTCGGGCGAGCTGATCTGGACCGCGGTCTGGTCGGTTCTGGCCGCCGTCTTCGCGATCCTCGTCTATATCTGGATGCGCTTCGAATGGCAGTTTTCGGTGGGCGCGGTCGCGGCACTCGTGCATGACGTGACCGTGACGATCGGGATATTCTCGCTCTTCCAGTTCAAGTTCGACCTGTCGATCATCGCGGCGCTGCTGACGATCCTGGGCTATTCGATCAACGACACCGTCGTCGTCTTCGACCGTCTTCGCGAGAACCTCGTGAAATACAAGAAGATGCCGCTGCGCGACGTGATGAACCTCTCGGTCAACGAGACCCTGTCGCGGACCGTGATGACCTCGGGCACCACGCTTCTGGCGCTGATCGCGCTTCTGGTGCTCGGTGGCGACGTGATCCGCAACTTCGTCTTCGCGATGACCTGGGGCGTGATCGTCGGCACCTATTCCTCGGTCTTCGTCGCCAAGAACATCGTGTTGTTCATCGGCCTGGACCGCAACAAGGAGAAGAAGGACCCCGCCGAGCAGTTCTTCGACAAGTCCGATGTCGCTGCTGACTGAGGCGAATTTCGGAGCCTCGCTGCCGATCGACGGCTACGGGCCGGGCTTTTTCCGCGTCGCGGGGGAGGTCCGGCACGGGTCTGTCTGGGTGATGGCCGATCGCTGCGGGGAGTGGGGCGGGTTTGATGACCGCGATACGCTTGCAGCGCTCGCCGGTCAGATCGACCTGCTCTTCGTCGGGACAGGGGCCGATATCGCCCATCTGCCGAAGGATTTCGTGGCAGAACTCGAAGCGAAAGGCATCATGTGCGAGGGCATGGCGACACCGTCGGCCGCGCGCACCTATAACGTGCTTTTGTCCGAGGGACGCCGTGTCGGCTGCGCGCTGATCGCGATGCCCGCGAAGGGAGAGCCGTGATGACGATGCTCTCGGTCGCGGGGCTCGCGGTTTCGCGCGGCGGTCTGCCGGTTCTCGAAAACCTCGACTTCACGCTCGAGGCGGGCCACGCGCTCGTGCTGCGCGGACCGAACGGGATCGGCAAGACTACGCTTCTGCGCACGCTGGCCGGGCTGCAGCCGGCGCTCGCGGGGACCGTGTCGATGCCGCCCGAGAGCATGGCCTATGCCGCGCATTCCGACGGTCTCAAATCGACCCTTACCGTGCGCGAGAACCTGACTTTCTGGTCCTCGGTCTACGCCACCCACGATATCGAGCCCGCGCTTGACCGGATGAATCTGCGCAGCCTGGAGCATCGCGCGGCACTCAGCCTCTCGGCGGGACAGAAACGCCGGCTCGGCCTTGCGCGCCTGTTGGTGACGGGGCGTCCGGTCTGGGTGCTCGACGAACCGACCGTCTCGCTCGACACCGCCTCTGTCGCGCTCTTCGCCGAGGCCGTGCGTGGCCATCTCGCCTCCGGTGGCGCGGCCCTGATCGCGACCCATATCGATCTCGGCCTCGATGAGGCCCGCGTGCTCGATCTCGGCCCGTTCAAGGCCCGGCCGCCCGAAGAGGGCGGGATGATGGGCGCCTTCGACGAGGCTTTCCTATGACCGGGCGTTGCGCGCGTGGCGCGCCGGGATGCCTCCGGCGGGGATATTTGAAGCAGCTGGAAGGTGACATTTTCATTCCAACTGCCCGAAATATCGCGGGGGGTGAGCGGCGCAGCCGCGAGGGGGGCAGCGCCCCCATGCGTCGCTCCGATAACGGAGGCGCGGCATGATCGCATTGCTTCTCAGGGATTTGCGGCTGGCGGTGCGCGCGGGCGGGGGCTTCGGCCTCGGGCTTGCATTTTTCCTGATCGTGGTGACGCTGGTTCCGTTCGGTGTGGGGCCGCAAGGTGAAATCCTTGCGCGGATCGCCCCCGGGATCCTGTGGCTGGGTGCGCTTCTCGCCTGTCTGCTCTCGCTCGACCGGATCTTCGCGCTCGATTACGAGGATGGCTCGCTTGACCTGCTGGTGACCGCGCCGATCCCGCTCGAAGGGGTGGTCAGCATCAAGGCGCTCGCGCATTGGATCACGACAGGGTTGCCGCTTGTCGTCGCGGCCCCCGTCTTCGGCATCTTGCTGCATCTCGCCCCCGAGGCGCAGCTCTGGATGATCGTGGCGCTTTTGCTGGGCACTCCGGCGCTGTCGGTGCTTGGCACATTCGGAGCGGCGCTGACGGTCGGGCTCAAGCGCGGCGGGCTTCTTCTGTCGCTGCTGGTCTTGCCATTCTACGTTCCGACCCTCATCTTCGGTGCGGAGCTCGTGCGCCGTGGCGCCGAGGGGATGAACACCCAGGTGCCGCTTCTGATGCTGGCGGGGATCACGGCCGCGACGATCGCGCTCGTGCCCTTCGCCTCTGCGGCCGCGATCCGCGTCAATCTGCGCTAGGGCATCCGGCGCACGCCATGCTAGGAAAGGCCGAACCGGCCAAAAGGTGAGCAGAACAACAAGATGTCGATCTGGGAATACGCCAACCCCGTCAAATTCATGAAGACCTCGGACAAGGTATTGCCCTGGACGATCGGTCTGGCCGCGGTCACGCTGATCACCGGGCTGATCTGGGGCTATTTCTTCGTGCCTTCCGCCGAGAATTTCGGGGGTTCGGTGAAAGTGATCTACGTGCATGTGCCCGCCGCGATGATGGCGATCAATATCTGGGTGATGATGTTGGTCACCTCGTTGATCTGGCTGATCCGCCGCCACCATGTCTCGGCGCTCGCCGCGAAGGCCGCAGCCCCGATCGGCGCGGTGATGACGCTGATCGCGCTGATCACGGGCGCTGTCTGGGGCCAGCCGATGTGGGGGACGTGGTGGGAATGGGATCCGCGCCTGACCTCGTTCCTGATCCTGTTTCTTTTCTACCTGGGCTATATTGCGCTTTGGGCTTCGGTCGAGAACCCCGACACCGCCGCCGATCTGACGGGCGTTCTGTGTCTCGTGGGGGCCGTCTTCGCGCTGCTCTCGCGCTATGCGGCGAATTTCTGGAACCAGGGCCTGCATCAGGGCGCGACGCTTTCGATGGACCAGGAGCAGCACATCGCCGATGTCTACTGGTTCCCGCTTCTGATGTGCATGGCCGGGTTCGTCCTGTTCTTCGTCGCACTGGTGCTGATCCGCACCCGCACCGAGGTCCGCGCACGCCGTCTGGGTGCGCTCCAGCAACGTGAGCGCATGGCATGACAGATACGACCGGGCAAGGAACGACCGTCACCGATGGCGGTGTCGTCCTCGTGGATCCGTCCACCAAATCTTACACTTACACGGTGAATATCGCCTGGGGCGCTACGATCCTGCTTCTCGTTCTGATCGTCGTCGTCTCGCTGTTGCGGGGCGCGAAGATCAAGCGACAGCTGGCAGAGGCCGAGGCGCGCCGCAAGGGAGGCTCCGATGGTTAAGCCGCTTATGCTCCTGCCGCCGGTGATCTTCGCCGCGCTCGCAGGGCTTTTCATCTGGGGAATGAACCGCGAGGATCCGACCCAGCTGCCCACGGTTTTCGCCGGCAAGGCTGCACCGCCCGTGCAGCTCGAACCGCTGGGTGAGTTCGAGCCCTTCACCGACAGCGATCTGCGCGACGGCAAGATCAAGCTGGTGAATTTCTGGGCCAGCTGGTGCGCGCCGTGCCGGATCGAACATCCCAATCTCGAAGCGCTGTCGAAGGAAGGCGTCGATATCTACGGGGTGAATTACAAGGACACGCCGTCGAAGGCGCAGAAGTTCCTCGAGGATATGGGCAACCCCTATGCCGAGCTCGGCGCCGACCCCAAAGGGCAGATGGCGCTCGATTGGGGCGTCTATGGCGTGCCCGAGACCTTCGTGGTCGATGGCGAGGGCAAGGTTCTGTTCCGTTTTGCAGGCCCGGTGACCGAGCGCGTGATCGCCTCCGATCTGCGCCCGTTGCTGGAAGGCAAGGCCGCCGCGAAATAAAGGTTCCTGTGGTCGGGCGGCTCAACGAAAAGGCCGCGCCACAGGAGATATTCGCGCGGTGGCAAGACCGGGGCAGTCTGCTTTCCAGCCGCCCGAAAGTTCCTGGGGGTGAATGGCCAAAAGGATAATGGAGCCGCCCGCCTTGTCCTCAGGGCTTCCAGTTTCTCAGCCCGCGTGGGTTCAGCTTCGCCCAGTCGGGCCAGTAACCGAGCTTGTCCACGACGACGATCACGATCGCCGCCAGAAACGCCACCGCCGCGATCTTCACATGCAGCATCGAGGGCGGACGGCGCGCCCATTTCGCCATCCGCATCAGCCAGGTGATGTTCACGCCTCACCCTTGAGGAAGCGCACCTTGCCGATAAATGGCAGGTTGCGGTTGCGTTGGGCGAAATCGATCCCGTAGCCCACGACGAACTCGTCGGGGATCTCGAAGCCGGTCCAGGTGGCGCGCACGTCCACCTCGCGCCGGGCGGGTTTGTCGAGAAGCGCGCAGCATTCGATCCGCGCCGGTTTGCGGGCGCGCAGCATCCCCATCACATGTTTCAGCGTGAAACCGGTATCGACGATATCCTCGACCACGAGCACGTCGCGCCCCTCGATTCCCGCGCGCAGGTCCTTGAGGATGCGCACCTCGCGCGTGCTTTCGGTGCCATCCCCATAGGAGGAAGCCTCGAGGAAATCGACCTCGACGGGCAGGTCGATCTCGCGCACGAGATCGGCGATGAAGACGAAAGAGCCGCGCAGAAGGCCGACCACCACCAGCTTGTCGGTCTCGGCGAAGGTGCGGGTGATCTCGGCGGCCAGTTCCTCGACTCGTGCAGCGATCTGCTTGGCCGAGATCATCTGGTCGATCACATAGGGACTCTGCGTCATGATGTCGGGCCTTTGATCGGGTCGCGGGGCTTGAATTCGCCCCCAGCTTTATCGCATCAAGATGCGCAAGGAAACGGAAGAGACATGCCCAAGCATCACGAGAACCGCGTCATGCCCTACAGCGCCCAGCAGATCTACGATCTGGTGGCCGATGTGGCCCGCTATCCGGAATTTCTGCCGTGGAACTCGGCGGCGCGGATCCGCTCGCGCGTAGAACAGCCCGATGGTTCGGTGCTGATGCTCGCCGACCTCGTGATCTCCTTCAAGGTCTTCCGCGAGAAGTTCGGATCGCGCGTGGTGCTGCATCCGGCGGATCATCACATCGAGACCGAATATCTCGACGGGCCGTTCAAATACATGCACAGCCATTGGAAGATGCGCGACCGGCCAGATGGTGGCTGCGATGTCGATTTCCACGTCGATTTCGAATTCAAGAACGCGATTCTTCAGGGTGTGATCGGGGTGGTGTTCAACGAGGCGATGCATCGCATCGTGCGCGCCTTCGAAAAACGCGCCGAAGAGCTTTACGGCGCGCAAGGGTAAGCGCCGCCTCACCTTCGATCGCCCAATGAAAAAGGCCGCCCAGAGAGGCGGCCTTTGCAGTGATCCCAAACGGTTGCGCTCAGGAGTTCATGTCATAGGCGCGCTCGCCATGGGTCGAGAGATCGAGACCGTTCGTCTCGTGCTCCTGGCTGACGCGGATCGGGAAGACGAGCGCCACGAGCTTGGCGAGGATCCAGCTGCCGACGATCGTGAACACGCCCACCACCGCCAGCGCGCCGAGCTGCGCCACGAAGGATCCGTGGCCGAAGACCGCGATCATGATCGTGCCGAAGATGCCACCCACGCCGTGCACCGCGAAGACGTCGAGACTGTCGTCGACATGCAGTTTCTCGCGGATCAGGATCACGAATTCCTGACAGATGATCCCGGCGGCGAAACCGATCACCAGCGCTTCGATCGGGCCGACCCAGCCAGCGGCGGGGGTGATCGAGGCAAGGCCCGCGATAGTGCCGGTCACGAGGCCCACCATCGAGGCGCGGCCGAACTTGATACGCTCCCACAGCGCCCAGCTGAGCGAGGCGGCGGCGGCCGAAAGATGGGTGACGGTGATCGCCATTCCGGCCACGCCATCCGCGGCCAGCGCCGAGCCGCCGTTGAAGCCGAACCAGCCGACCCAGAGCAGACCTGCGCCCATCGCCACCATGCCGGGGTTGTGCGGCGGCGTGTTGCGCTTCGTGCGCGGCCCGATCATCAGCGCGAGCACGAGCGCCGCCAGACCGGCGGTTTCGTGCACCACGATGCCGCCGGCGAAATCCTTTGTGCCTTCCGCACCCCAGATCCCGCCATCGGCCATGATGCCGCCACCCCAGATCCAATGCGCGACCGGCGCATAGATCAGCAGCATCCAGAGCCCCGTGAAGGTCATCACGAACGCATAGTTGATGCGTTCCACGAAGGCGCCGACGATCAGCGCGGGGGTGATGATCGCGAAGGTCATCTGGAACGAGAAGAAGACGATTTCGGGGATCGTGCCCGACAGCGCATCCGGCCCGATCCCGAGCAGGGCGAACTTGCCCAGGCCTCCCCAATAGCCATTGGCCTCGCCAAAGGCGATGGAATAGCCAAAGAGCAGCCAGAGCACGCTCATCAGCGCCGCGATCGAGAAGCACTGCATGAAGATCGACAGCACGTTGCGCGCCCGAACGAGCCCGCCATAAAACAGTGCCAGCCCCGGCAATGTCATCATCAGCACGAGTGCCGTGGCCACCATGATCCAAGCGGTATCCGCCCCATTCATCCCTCGATTCCTCCTCGATTGTCCGTCTTGGAGGGGGAAGGGACATAGGCGAACTGCTCAATAAAGATTCAATGGCCTACAGAAGTGATTAAATGCGCGGCAATTTGCGTAATGGGTAAAAAATAGGCGCAAAACCATATCTGCGACTAGAAAATAGTCGTAAATGAATCACGACAGTGCGGCAGAGAGGAGCAGTCTCAGCGCGTGCTCACGCGCCGCTTTGCGCACATTTTCGCGCCCCGCAGCGCCGAACTCGACGGTCTCGGTCAAGGTCTCGCGCCCCTCGCAGGCCAGCCCGAAACAGACCCGGCCCTCGGGTTTGAACTCCGATCCTCCGGGCCCCGCGATGCCGGTGATCGCGACGGCGAGTTGCACGGGTGCGTGGGCGCGCGCGCCCTCGGCCATCTCGCGCGCCACCTCTTCCGAGACCGCGCCATGCGCGTCGAGCGTCTGGGCGCGCACACCCAGCATCTCGCGCTTGGCCGCGTTGGTGTAGGTGACGAAGCCGCGCTCGACGACCGCCGAAGAGCCCGCGATGTCCGTCAGCGCGGCGGAGACCATGCCGCCGGTGCAGCTCTCGGCCGTCGCCAGCATCCATCCGCGCGCCTTGCAGGCCTCCAGAACCTCCGCGGCCAGGCTCATCACATCATCCCCAGGAAGACGACGTGATACAGCGCAGCGAGGAGGATGGTCACGACACCCGCGAAAACACCGGCCCAGAGATCATCCAGCATCACGCCGGTCGCGTCGTGGCGACGGTCCGCGCGGCCCACGAGCCAGGGTTTCCAGATATCGAACAGGCGGAAACAGACAAAGGCTGCGACCGCGCCGGGCCAGACCATGTGCAGCTCGACGCCCGTCGAGAGCCCGCGCGACCAGAATCCAAACGCGGGGAAGAGCAGGGCGACCCATTGCCCCGCGACCTCGTCGATGACGATCTCGGAGGGGTCGTCGGTGCTGTCGCCGAGCTGCGCGCGCACCGACCAGAAACCAAGTGCGGTGACCGCGATCGTCGCGATGACGAGCGGGATGAAGCCCAGCCAATGTTCGATGGCCCAGCCGACCAGAACGGCGACCAGAGAGCCCCAGGTGCCGGGGGCGGGCTTGAGCAGGCCGACATATCCGACCGTGTTGATGGCGCGCAGCATGGGCTTACTCCTTGATCAGCGTGGCGGTGGCGATGGCGGCGATGCCTTCCTCGCGGCCCGTAAAGCCCAGACGTTCCGACGTGGTCGCCTTGACCGAGATCCGGCCCGGTTCCATTCCCATGATGCGGGCAAGCGCTGAGGCCATTTCGAGCGCATGGGGGCCGATCTTCGGGCGCTCGCAGATCAGCGTGACATCGACATTGCCGATCCGGAAGCCGCGCGTCTCGGCCAGTTTCACCGCGTGATCGAGGAAGATTTCCGACGCGGCGCCCTTCCATTGCGGGTCCGAGGGCGGGAAATGCCGCCCGATATCGCCCTCGGCCAGCGCGCCATAGATCGCATCGGTCAGCGCATGCATCCCCACATCGGCGTCGGAATGGCCCCTGAGCGTGGCGCTATGGGGCACCTTGACCCCGCAGAGGATCACATGATCGCCCGGCTCGAACGCGTGCACGTCATAGCCATGCCCCAAACGGATATCCATCTTGCCTCCAAGTTGTCTCTCGGCCCGGGCGAAATCCTCCGGGTAGGTGATCTTGAAATTGTCTTCCGAGCCGCGCGTTATCGCAACCGAAAGGCCCGCGGCACGTGCGACCTCAACGTCATCGGCGGCCCCGCCCGGGTGAGCGCGATGGGCGCTCAGGATCGCGTCGAAATCGAAGCCTTGCGGGGTTTGCGCGCGCCAAAGCCCGCTGCGGTCCTGCGTGCCGGTGACCTGACCCTCGGCCCCGGTCCAGAGCGCGTCCGATACGGGTAGGGCGGGCGCTGCGGCAGGGGCTGTTTCCAACGCCTTCAGGACACCGTCGATCACCTCGGGGCTAACGAAAGGCCGCGCGCCGTCATGGATCAGCACCTTGCTCACGCCCGAGCCTTCAAGCATTTCCAGCGCGTTGCGCACCGAGGCGTCACGGCTTCCCCCCCCGGCGCAGAGCGTCACCGTGCCGCCGAAAAGCGCCACGCCGCGCGCCATGTCTTCGGGATGCAGGACAACGACGATGCGCTCCATGCTCGCGAAAGCCGCGACCGTATGGGCGAGCACCGGCTTGCCGGCGAGCATCTGCCATTGCTTCGGCTGCGCCCCTCCGGCGCGGGTGCCGCGCCCGGCGGCAACGATGATCACGGCGACAGTCATGAGCACTCCCTTTGCGCCAAAGGCTTAGGCCAAGGGGCAGGGCGGTGCAATCATCTGAAATGCATCGCGCGTGGCCCGCGATGCGACATTGTGACTACTGCCTTTGATTAAAAAATACGCAAATGCTGATTTTTCCCGCCACATAGGGCTGGACCCAATTGTGATTCTCCGGTCAAACGCCTAGATCATGTTTCAAAGAGTGACAGGAACGCACGTGCCTCAGGTTTTGGCCCTCGACGACATTCAGATTTCGCCGCCGGTTCTTCTGGCGCCGATGGCCGGGATCACCGACCTTCCGTTCCGCCGGATGGTCGCGCGCTTCGGCGCGGGCCTTGTCGTGTCCGAAATGGTGGCCTCAGGCGAGATGCTCACGAAAAAGCCCTCGGTGCGCGCCAAGGCGCGGGTCGAGATGGGGCTGGAGCTGCCGACCTCGGTACAGCTCGCGGGCCGCGAGGCGCAGCCGATGGCCGAGGCCGCGAAGATGGTGGCCGACATGGGCGCGCGGATCATCGACATCAACATGGGCTGCCCGGCCAAGAAGGTGACGGGCGGGGCCTCGGGCTCGGCGCTGATGCGCGACCCCGATCATGCGCTGCGCCTGATCGAGGCGACGGTGAATGCGGTCGATCTGCCGGTGACGCTGAAGATGCGCCTTGGCTGGTGTGATGACAGCCGCAACGCGCCCGAGATCGCGCGCCGCGCGGAAGCGGCGGGGATCCGGATGATCGTGGTGCACGGGCGCACGCGGATGCAGTTCTACAAAGGCGAGGCCGACTGGGCTGCGATCGCCGAGACCCGCGATGCGGTGAAGATCCCGGTCGTGGCCAATGGCGATATCGTGGATGCGGCTTCGGCGCGGGTGGCGCTGGCGCAATCGGGCGCGGCTGGCGCTATGGTCGGTCGCGGTGCCCAGGGTGCGCCCTGGCGGCTGGCAGAGATCAGCCATGCGCTGTTTGGTGCCCCGGCGCCGACGGTGCCGCACGGACGCGCGCTTTCCGAATTTATTTCAGAGCATTACGAGGCGATCTTGAGCTTTTACGGCCGCGATCTGGGGCTGCGTCTCGCACGCAAGCACCTCGGTTGGTATGCCGATGAGGCCGGCGCGCCTCTGCGCGCCGAAATGATGGTCTCGGAAACCCCCGAGGCCACGCTCTCCCTGATCGAACGCGCCTTTGGCGAAAGGATGGCGGCATGAACCTTCCCGCGCCCGGCATCATTTGGAATTCCCTGCCGACCCCGGCGTTGTTGATCGACGGCGAGGACAAGGTCGACGAGGTGAACCCGGCCGCCGAGCTGTTCCTCAACCTCTCGGCCAAGTCGCTGAGGGGGCAGACCATCGGTGAACGGCTGGCGATCTCCGCCCCGCTGGAGGAGATCTTCTCACGCGTGCGCAAGAACCGTGCGTCGCTCTTCGTCAATGATGTCGAGGTTACGACCGGCGAGAAAGCCCCGGTGCAATGCAACCTGCAAGCCGCACCGGTGGGCGAAGAGCCCGACCGTGTGCTCCTGCTGATCGAGCCGCGCGAACTGGCGGACCGGCTGGGCCGCGCGAGCTTGGTGAAATCGGCTGCACGCTCGGCGATCGGCATGGCCGAGATGCTTGCCCACGAGATCAAGAATCCGCTTGCCGGGATTGCCGGGGCGGCCCAGCTCCTGAGCATGAACTTGTCTGGAGAAGATCTTGAATTAACGGATCTTATTGTCGATGAGACACGCCGGATCGTGAAGCTTCTCGAACAGGTGGAACAGTTCGGCAATGTCCGCGCACCCGAGAAGAAGCCGGTCAATATCCATGACGTTCTGGACCGCGCGCGCAAATCGGCCGGTGTGGGTTTCGGCGCCCATATGACGATCACCGAAGAATACGATCCTTCGCTGCCGCCGACGCTGGGCGATGCAGATCAGCTTACGCAGGTTTTCCTGAACTTGCTGAAGAATGCGGCGGAAGCGTCAGAAGGTGCAGGGAAAATCAAGATCCGCACCTTCTACGAGCACAGCCTGCGCCTGCGTCGCGCCGATGGCTCGGGCCAGCCGCTGCCGCTTCAGGTCGAGATCATCGACGACGGTCCCGGCATCCCGCCTGAAATCGCCAACGAGATCTTCGAGCCGTTCGTCTCGGGCCGTGAGAATGGCACCGGGCTCGGTCTTGCGTTGGTCTCGAAGATCATTTCCGATCATGACGGCTGGGTCTCGCTCGACTCGGTGCCCGGCCGTACCCGTTTCCGTATTTCCCTGCCAGTTGCGCCCAAGGAGGCTTGATCCATGGACGGCACCGTTCTTGTCGCCGATGACGATCGCACGATCCGAACCGTTCTGACCCAGGCCCTGACCCGAGCCGGGTGCAAGGTCCATGCCACGGCCTCTCTGGTCACGCTTATGCGCTGGGTCGAGGAGGGCAAGGGTGACCTCGTGATCTCGGATGTGATCATGCCCGATGGTAACGGTCTCGAGGCGCTGCCGAAGATTTCGGAAGAGCGACCCGGCCTGCCGGTGATCGTGATCTCGGCGCAAAACACGATCATGACGGCGATCCAGGCGGCCGAGGCTGATGCTTTCGACTACCTGCCCAAGCCCTTCGATCTGCCCGACCTGATGAAGCGCGCACAAAAGGCGCTTGAGCAGAAACGCCGCGCGCCGATGCCGACGAAACCGGGCGAGCCGGTGACCGAGGGCGGCGATCTGCCGCTCGTCGGGCGCACCGCGGCGATGCAAGAGCTTTACCGACTCGTCGCGCGGGTGATGAACGCCGATCTTCCGGTTCTCATCTCGGGCGAGAGCGGGACCGGTAAATCCCTGATCGCGCGCGCAATTCACGACTTCTCCGACCGGCGCACGCTGCCTTTCGTGGTGGCTCAGGCCGGTGACCTGCAAGGCGCGGACGGTCCGGCCATGCTGCTATCGAAAGCCAAGGGCGGCTCGCTCGTCTTCGACGAGGTGGGCGATTACGACGATGATACGCAGGCTCGGATCGTGCGCATGCTCGACGCGCTGCCCGACCCCGCGCCGCGGATCATGGCGACGACGCAGATCGACCTCGCGGGGCTGATGGAGGCGGGCAAATTCCGTCAGGATCTGTTCTATCGTCTCGGTGGCGTCACGCTGAACGTCCCGAGCTTGCGTGAACGGGTCGAGGATATCCCGCTTCTGGCCGAGCATTTCCTGGGCCGTGCCGAGCGTGACGGGTTGGGCACGCGCCGTTTCACTCCCGAGGCGATGCAACTCGTGCGCGCCTATAGCTGGCCGGGCAATGTCCGCCAGCTCGAGAACACGATCCGCCGGCTTGCCGTGACTTCGTCTGAGGAAGAAATCGCGCGATCCGAGGTGGAGTTCGTCCTTGGCAACCAGCCCGCGATCGAGCCGCTGCGCCAGGGCGGCGAGGGCGAGAAACTCTCGGCCTCGATCGCGCGCCACCTCCGGCGCTATTTCGATCTTCACGGCGGTTCGCTCCCGCCTGCGGGGCTTTACGATCGTATTCTCAAGGAGATGGAGGGCCCGCTGATCGAGATCGCTCTCGATGCAACCGGCGGCAATCAGGCAAGATGTGCCGATCTTCTTGGCATCAACCGCAATACGTTGCGGAAAAAGATCACCGATCTGGATATTCAGGTGACACGCCGCCGCAAACTGATGTAAACCGGCAACAGGGGATTGTGGCTTTTCCGCTGTCACGGATTCGCGAGCCCACTCCTGAAATTTGGGGGCATCGGTGCAGGGCAGCACGGCATATCGGTCAGGCTGGGACAGGCTGGCGCGCTTTCGGCGTCAGCGGCGCGTTCGCAACATTTTCACGCTGAGCCTCGTGGTCCTCGGGCCCGTTCTGGCGATCGGTACTTTCGTCGTTCTGGGGCCGATGGGGCAGGGTGCGGACAGCACTTCGCTGCGCCTGATCCTGCTTGGTGACTTCGTCTATTTCCTCGTGCTTGCCGGGCTGATCCTGATGCGGCTTGCGCAGATGGTGGCCGCGCGCAGGGCGCGTTCTGCCGGATCGCGGCTCACATTGCGCCTGACCGGGGTCTTCGCCGGGATCGCGCTGGTGCCGACGGTGTTGGTGGCGGTTTTCGCCGGGCTGACAGTGAATATCGGTCTGGAGGGATGGTTCTCCGATCGGGTGCGTTCGGTGGTGGGGACATCGCTGCAAGCCGCCGAAGCCTATCAGGCCGAACACAAGCGCGATCTGGTGCAGGATAGCCGGGCGCTGGCGGGCTTTCTCAATCTGCGCCGTCAGGCCTCGACGTTCATGTCCGATGGCGAGCTGCGCGAACTGCTGATCGCCGGACAGGCGGGCATCCAGCGCGGCGTGAAGGAAGCCTATGTCATTGACGGAACAGGCAAGATCATTGCGCGGGGGGACCGGTCCTATCTCTTCGATTACGAGCAGCCCTCGTCCCGGGATATCGTCGAGGCGCAAAAGGGTGAGACCGTCCTGATCGAGGACTGGCCGATCTCCGAACTGCGCGCGCTGATCCGTCTCGACGCTTTCGTGGATCGCTACCTCTATATTTCCCGGAAAGTCGATGGGCAGATCCTGTCCCTGCTGGATCAGACACGCGAAACCGTAACGCTTTACCAGCAGCTCGAGACCGCGCGCGGGCGGGTGATCTTCGAGTTCGGCCTCGTCTATTTCGGCTTCGCGCTGATCCTGATCCTTGCCGCGGTCTGGCTGGGGCTCTGGTTTGCCGAACGCCTGTCGAAGCCGATCGGGCGCCTTGCCGCTGCCGCCGAACGTGTCGGTGCGGGAGATCTCGATGCCCGGGTGATCGAGGCCGAGGGCGATGACGAAATCGCGACGCTCGGCGCGGCGTTCAACCGGATGACGAGCCAGCTCAAGGGGCAGCGCATGGCGCTGGTCGAGAACCACCGCGAGACGGAGGAGCGGCGCCGCCTTTTCGATTCCGTGCTGTCCTCGGTGACCTCGGGCGTGATCGGTCTTGACGCCGACGGGCGCATCGACTTCGTGAACCGCGCCGCGACGCAACTGCTCGAGCTCGACAGCATCCGCGATCATTCGCGCGAACTGGCCAATGCCGTTCCCGAGTTCGACAATCTTTTCCGACGCTTGCAGGACGGTCTTAATGAGGTGGCTCAGGAAGAGGTGCGCGTCTCTCGCGGTGGCCGGCTGGAAAGCCTGCTCGTGCGCATGGCGGTGCGACGCAACGATCTGGGCGCGCCCGAAGGCTATGTCGTCGCTTTCGAAGACGTGACAGAACTCGTCTCGGCGCAGCGCATGGCCGCCTGGGGCGACGTTGCGCGACGCATCGCGCATGAGATCAAGAACCCTCTCACCCCGATCCAGCTGTCGGCCGAGCGTATCAAGCGCAAATTCGGCAAGATCACGGAAGGCGAGGATGCCGAGGCGCTGGAACAGCTGACCGGTGTCATCGTGCGCCAGACCAACGATCTGCGCCGTATCGTGGACGAGTTTTCGCGCTTCGCGCGGATGCCCGAACCCAACCGCGCCGATCACGATCTCGCGCAATTGGTGCGCGACGCGGTGACCTTGCAGCAAGATGCGCTGCATGGGGCGGAGCTGATTTCGGACGTTCCGACCGAGCCGGTGATCGTCGAACTGGATGCGACGATGATTTCTCAGGCGGTGACGAACTTGATCAAGAACGCCGGGGAAGCGATTGAATCCTATATTGAAAAGGGCCCCGAGGACGGATTTTCCCCGCAGGTGCGACTCGCGATGGAGGTGACACCCGAACAGGTCACGATCCGCATCGCCGATAACGGGATCGGCCTGCCGCTCGACCGCGCGCGGCTCTTCGAGCCTTACGTGACGACGCGTGAGAAAGGGACCGGTCTGGGGCTTCCCATCGTTAAGAAGATCATCGAGGAACATGGCGGGACATTGTCCCTCAGCGACGCGCCCGCCTTCACAGAGGGTGCCCATCGCGGGGCGCTCGCCGAAATCAGGCTACCGCGCGCGCGCGCCGCGCTGCGGGCCATCAAGGAGAGGGGCGAGGCCCCCGGGGAAGTGACATGAGCGACATTCTGATCGTCGACGACGAGAAAGACATCCGCGAGCTGATCGCCGACATCCTGCGCGACGAGGGGTTCCAGACGCGGCTCGCGGCGAATTCCAACGAATGCATGGATGAAATCAACGCGCAGGAACCGGCATTGATGATCCTCGATATCTGGCTGAAGGACAGCAAGATGGACGGGATCGACATCCTCAAGACGGTCAAGCGCGACAACCCCGACGTGCCCGTGATCATCATCTCGGGCCACGGCAATATCGAGATCGCCGTCGCGGCGATCAAGCAGGGCGCCTACGACTTCATCGAAAAGCCCTTCAACATCGATCAGCTGATGGTGGTGATCAGCCGCGCGATGGAGACCGCCCGTCTGCGTCGCGAAAACTCGACCCTCAAGCGCCGCGACATGTCCTCGGGCGAGATGATCGGCGACTCGGCGGCTTTCCGGCGTCTCAAGGATCAGCTCGACAAGGTCACCAAATCGAACGGCCGGGTGATGCTGACGGGCGAGCCCGGCTCGGGCAAGGAGATGGCCGCGCGCTATATCCACCAGTTCTCGACCCGCGCCGCTGGTCCTTTCGTCACCGTCGCCTCCGCCTCGATCGAGCCCGACCGGATGGAAGAGGTTCTCTTCGGGCGCGAAACGCCCGAGCGCGGCGTGGAAAAAGGTCTGCTGGAACAGGCCCATGGCGGCGTGATCTATTTCGACGAGGTGGCCGAGATGCCGCTCGGCACGCAATCCAAGATCCTGCGCGTGCTGACCGAACAGCAATTCCTCCGCGTGGGCGGCGCCGACAAGGTGCGCGTCGATCTGCGCGTGATCTCCTCCACGACCCGCGACCTGACCGCGATGATCCGTGAAGGCGGCTTCCGCCAGGAACTCTTCGACCGTCTCAATGTCGTGCCGATCGAAGTGCCGCCGCTGGCCGAGCGCCGCGAGGACGTTCCGCTTCTGGCCGAACATTTCCTGCGCGGCTTCAACGAGACGCAGGGCCTGCCGCTGCGCGAGATCACCGAAGAGGCGGCGGCGCTGATGCAGACGATGGATTGGCCCGGCAATGTGCGCCAGCTGCGCAACGTGATCGAGCGGGTTCTGATCCTCGGCGAAGGCTCCGGTCCGATCGAGGCGCGCGAGCTGCCCGGGCAGGAAACGCCCGCCGAAGAGGGCCGCATCGTGCTGGGCGGGGCGCTTGCGACGCTGCCCTTGCGCGAGGCGCGCGAACTCTTCGAGCGCGAATACCTGCTCACCCAGATCAACCGCTTCGGGGGCAATATCTCGCGCACCGCGAATTTCGTCGGCATGGAGCGCTCGGCGCTGCATCGCAAGCTGAAATCCCTCGGCGTCGTCACCACGAACAAGGCGGGTGCGCGCGTCGCGCAATTCGAGGGCGACGAGGAGCAATAAGAAAACGCGCGAGGGATTTACCCCTCGCGCGTTTCTTCTTCCTCTTGGCGGAAATATCCCGGGGGGTCAGGGGGGCAGCGCCCCCCTTTCTTATTTCTCAGGCAAGAGCCCGCGCGGGCTGAAACGCAGCACGCCCAGCAAGATCACCCCCATCACCAGCATCCGCATATGCGGGGCCGACTGGATCAGGTGCTCCTTGACGCCGCCATCGGGGAAGGGCGAAGCGAGAGCCGCCATGATGTCGGGCCCCCAGTCTCCGGCCTTGACCCAGACATACCAGATCAGCACGCCTCCGAGGATCGAGCCCCAGTTATTGCCCGAGCCGCCCACGATCACCATCACGAGGATCAGGAAGGTGTAGCGCAGCGGGTTGTAGGAGGTCGGCGTCATCTGCCCGTCGAGCGAGATCATCATCGCGCCCGCAAGCCCGATCACCGCCGAGCCCAGCACGAAGATCTGCAAATGGCGGCGGGTGACGTTCTTGCCCATCGCGGCGGCCGAGATCTCGTTGTCGCGGATCGCGCGCATCATCCGGCCCCAGGGTGATTTCAGCGCCTTCTGCGTCAGCCAGATCAGTGCGCAAAGCACGACCACGAAGAGCAAGAGGAAAGCCAACTTCACCGTGATCGTCGAAGCGAGCTGCGGATCCATGCCCCAGCTCTGCGCCTTGGCGACGAATTCCGCGCTGTTTTGCAGGTCGATCTCGTAGGGAACCGGCCAGGGGCGCGGGATGCCGTTGACGTTGAGCACGCCGCGGTCAAGCCATTGCTCGTTCTTGAGCACCGCCACGAGGATCTCGGCAATCCCGAGCGTCGCGATGGCGAGATAGTCCGAGCGCAGACCCAAGGCCGTCTTGCCCACGAGCCAGGCCGCCCCAGCGGCCAGGATTGCGCCCACGGGCCAGGAGATCAGCGTCGGCAGGCCGAGCCCGCCGAGGTTGCCCTGCGCCGAGGGGTTGATCGCCTCGATCGCTTCGACCGCCGGGTCGAAGGCCCAGCGATAAGCGAAGAATCCCGCGATCAGCACGGCCGTCACCGCGAGCCCGCGCAAGCGGCCCGTTACGTTGCGCCAGATCCAGATCGCCGCCAGCACCGCGACGATGGCGATGAAGAAGGCAAGCATGATGCCAAAGCCCCCCGCCTTGAACGCACCGGGCGTCGGCGGCATCGAGATCAGCACGGGCGCGAGACCGCCAAGCGCGAGGAACCCCATCGCGCCCGCGTTGAACAGCCCCGCATAGCCCCATTGCATGTTCACCCCTAGCGCCATGACCGCGCTCAGAAGGCCCATGTTCAGAATGCCGAGCGCCGAGTTCCAGCCCGAGGTGAAGCCCTCGAACAGGATCAGCACGGCCATGATGGCGAAGAAGAGCGGCGCGCGCATCGCGCTCGATTCACCGGGTTGTCGTGTGGTGCTCATACGATTTTCCCCTTGAAGAGGCCGGTCGGCTTGAAGATCAGCACGAGGATCAGGATCGTGAAGCTGACCGCATATTTGTAATCGGTGGACAGAAGCTGGACGAGCCCGTCGGGCTGCCAGTTCGGGATCAGGTAGGTCACGACCTTCTTCCACGCATAGGTGAGCCCGACCTCCGAGAAGGAGATCACGAAGCCACCCGCGATCGCACCCACCGGATTGCCGATGCCGCCGACGATGGCCGAGGCGAAGATCGGCAGCAGGAGCTGGAAATAGGTGAAGGCCTTGAAGCTCTTGTCGAGCCCGTAAAGCGTGCCCGCAATGGTCGCCAGCGCCCCGGTGATGATCCAGGTGACGGCCACGACGCGGTTCGGGTCGATACCCGAGAGAAGCGCCAGGTCCTCGTTGTCGGAAAACGCGCGCATCGATTTGCCGGTGCGGGTCTTGCCGAGGAACCAGAACAGTGCGGCGACGGTGATGATCGCGGTGACCACGGTGATCACCTGCGTCGAGCGCAGCGTGAGAGGCTCGGAAAGCCCGGTCATCTCGCGCCATTGCCGCGCGTTGATGACGAAACGCGCGCCATCGTCGAAATTGATCTGGTCGACGCCGATCAGGAAGCGGGTGAGCGCGTTCATCACGAACATCACGCCCACCGAGACCATGACCATGACCACCGGAGCGGCCCGGACCTTGCGGTAATACTGATAGACGACCTTGTCGGTCCCGAGCATCAGCGCCGCGGTGATCGCGATGCCGAAGGGCAGGGCGAGCAGCGCCGTCGGCAGCGGCCCGAGGCTGATCCCCATCGCCTGAAAGCCCCAGGTGATCAGGATCACGATGCCCGTGCCGAAAGCCATCGTGTCGCCATGGGCGAAGTTGGAAAAGCGCAGGATCGAATAGATCAGCGTGACCCCGAGCGCGCCAAGCGCAAGCTGCGCGCCATAGGCGGTGGCGGGAATGATGACGTAATTGGTGATCGCGACAAGCGCGTTGATGAGATCCATCACTTTGCCTCCTCGCAGGAGCCGAGATAGCTGATCACCATCGGCCCCTCGGTCATCTGGACGGTGTAGCGCGCCGCGCCGTCTGGGCCGCGCGTGATCAGGTGGGTGGCAGAGGCGTCAAAGCCCAGGAACCGGGCGGGTTCGGCCAGCCAGCTCCCGGAGCCCTGCGGGTAGAACGACATCCAGACCGACCCGGCATCGCTTGTGAGCTTGGTGTTCGGCGTGAATGCCGATTTTTGCGGGATCACCTGCAGCTCGGCGTCATAGGCGGTGCCCTGGCAGGGCTCGGCCTCGTAACATTCGGTGGTGAAATGGCACGCCAGAGTCGCGGGCGCCACCTGCGTCGGGTCGAGCTCGAGCGCGTCGGGCATCTCGGCCATGGCCGGAGAGGCGATGAGGATCAGGGCAAACCAAGGTTTCATCTCAGCCCCCCAGAAAGGTACGGCGGACTTCCGGGTCGGCCAGCAGGGCCTCGCCAGTGTCGGTGTATTTGTTGGCGCCTTGCACGAGGACATAGCCTTTATCCGCGATTTCAAGCGCTTGGCGGGCGTTCTGTTCGACCATCAGGATCGAGATGCCGGTGCGGGCGACCTCGATGATGCGGTCGAACAGCTCGTCCATCACGATCGGCGAGACGCCCGCGGTGGGCTCGTCGAGCATCAGGAGCTTCGGCTGGGTCATCAGCGCGCGGCCCACGGCCACCTGTTGACGCTGACCGCCCGAGAGCTCGCCCGCGTTCTGGCGGCGCTTTTCCTTCAGGATCGGGAACAGCTCATAGACCTGCTCCATTGTGCCGGTGAAATCGTCATTGCGGATGAAAGCGCCCATCTCGAGGTTTTCTTCGACGCTCATGGTCGGGAAGACGTTGTTGACCTGCGGCACGAAGCCCATGCCCTTCTTCACCCGGTCCTGGGGCGAAAGCGCGGTGATATCCTCGCCATCAAGCGTCACCGACCCGCCGCGCAGGGCGAGCATCCCGAAGACCGCCTTCATCGCGGTGGATTTGCCCGCGCCGTTGGGGCCCACGATCACGGCGATCTCGCCCTTCTCGACGGTCAGCGTGCAGGAATGCAGGATGTCGGCCTTGCCGTAGCCGCCGGTCATCTCCGAGGCGTTCAGATAGCTCATTTCGCGCCTCCCTTGCCGGCTTCGTCGCCCAGACCGGGCTGCGCGCCGTGGTCTTCATGGGCGGCGGCCTCGGCGGTTTCCTCGGCCTTGACCTTGTTCTTGAGGCCGGTGCCCAGATAGGCCTCGATGACGGCCTCGTTTTCCATGATGTGATCGGCGGACCCTTCGGCGAGCACCTTGCCCTCGGCCATCACGATGACCGGATCGCAGAGGCGGCCGATGAAATCCATGTCATGCTCGATCACGCAGAAGGTGTAGCCGCGTTCCTTGTTGAGGCGCACGATCGCATCGCCGATCGTGTTCAGCAGCGTCCGGTTCACGCCCGCGCCGACCTCGTCGAGGAACACGATCTTGGCCTCGACCATCATCGTGCGACCAAGCTCCAACAGCTTTTTCTGACCGCCCGAGAGATTTCCCGCCTTCTCGTCCTTGAGATGCGAGATCGTCAGGAAATCAAGCACTTCATCGGCTTTCTTAAGAAGCGCCGCTTCTTCGTCGCGGATCCGTCCACGACCGAACCAGGTGTTCCAGAGCGTCTCGCCCGCCTGGCCCGAGGGCACCATCATCAGGTTCTCGCGCACGCTGAGCGAGGGAAATTCATGCGCGATCTGGAAGGTGCGCAGAAGCCCCTTGTGAAAGAGCTCGTGGGGCGCGAGCCCGGTGATGTCCTCGCCATCCATCGTGACGCGGCCCGAAGTGGGGGCGTGCACGCCGGCGATGACGTTGAAGAGGGTGGATTTGCCGGCGCCATTCGGCCCGATCAGACCGGTAATCGAACCGGTCGCGATTTCGAGACTCGCGCCATCGACGGCGCGGAAACCGCCGAAGGATTTTACTAGTTTTTCAACCCGGATCATGGGGTCCCCTGACTTCATGCTTTGCGCGAGCAATGCGCCGCAAGGTCTTGTTTTAATTGGAAACAGCCCGGATCTCTCCGGGCTGCTTCGCGTCTGTTTTCAGTTCAACGGTACTGGACCGTCTCCATCTTGCCGTCCTTGAACTCGATCTCGCGGAAGGTGCCGGCGGCTTCGCCATTGCCGATCAGGTGAACGGCGGTCGCGCCTTCATAATTGATCGGTTTGCCTTCCTTGATCAGTTCGAGAGCCTTGGCGAGTTCGCCCGGATAGATCTTCTCGCCATCGCCATTGGCGATGTCCATGATCTTGTCCTTGTAGACCTTCGGATCGGTCGAGTTCGCGGCTTCCATCGCGAGCAGCATCAGCGCCGCGGCATCATAGGCTTCGCCCGAGTAGACGGAGCTGCCGTCGAAGCCGGCGGCTTCGGCCAGCGCGAGGAACTTGTCATGGCCTTCGCCTTCCGAGGCGGGCATCTGACCGAAGGAGCCGTTCACTTCCGAGCCGAAATTGTCCTGCAGGGTCTGGCTGACCATGCCGTCGGGGAACACGAACGTCTCGAAGGCGCCGGTGTCGAGCGCGCCGCGCAGGATGCCCGAGCCGCCCTGGTCGATATAGCCCGCGATCACGAGCGCTTCGCCACCGGCCGAGGCCAGCGAGGCCACTTCGGCCGAATAATCGCCCTTGCCGTCTTCGTGCGCGGCCGAGATCGTCACGGAACCGCCCTTGGCCTTGTAGGCCTTCTCGAAGCTGTCCGCGAGACCCTTGCCATAGTCGTTGTTGGTATAGGTCAGAGCGACGGACTTGATGCCTTTTTCGAGGATCTCGTCGGCCATGACTTCGCCCTGACGCGCATCCGACGGCGCGGTGCGGAAGAACAGGCCGTCATCGGGCAGGGTCGAGAGCGCCGGCGAGGTGGCCGAGGGCGAGATCATCACCATGCCGTTCGGCATCGCGACGTTTTGCAGAACGGCAGTGGTCGCACCCGAGCACATCGCGCCCATGATGCCCGACACCTTGTCGGAGGTGACCAGCGTTTCGGCCGCCGCGGTCGCGGCTGCCGCGTCGACGCAGGTCGAGTCGCCGCGCACCGGGGTCACGGTGTCGCCGCCCAGCAGCTTGCCGGAATCCGAGACTTCCTTCATCGCCAGCTCGGCGCCCTGTGCCATCGGCGGGGACAGGGATTCGAGCGGGCCGGTGAAGCCCAGCAGGACGCCCATCTTCACATCCGCGGCGTAAGCGCCGGTCGCGGCAAAGGCGATCGCGCCCGAGGCCAGAAGAATTCGTTTCATTTATTCACTCCCGTGTTGGAACTCGCGTTCTGGCGCGAGGTTAGTGTGCGGTTATGCAAATGTGAAGAACCGCTGGCGCGGCGATCACGCGAAAAACCGACCTGAAGGTCAAGATCGGGCGAAATCGACGTAACGGCAATGTGGGGGTGCGTGCAAATTCGTGAAAAAATTCGCTCCGTTTCGCGCAACTTTCAATCGTCGGCGAAATCGGCTTCGGGGCCTTCGGTTGCATCCATGTTGTCACGCTCGCCCATAGCGGAAGTGCCGCGCTCGCGGTAGGGAGTCGTCTGGTAATGTGCGCGGTAGCATTTCGAGAAATGCGACGGGCTCGCAAAGCCGCAAGCCATCGCGACATTGATCACGCTCATCTCGGTCTGCATCAGCAGGTTGCGCGCCTTTTGCAGCCGCAATTCCATGTAATAGCGCTTAGGGCTGCGGTTGAGGTAGCGGCGAAACAGCCGTTCCAGCTGGCGCGCGGACATGCCGACCTCGGTGGCGAGCTGCGCGGGGCTGATCGGATCCTCGATATTGGTTTCCATCCGCCCGATCACCTGGGCGAGCTTGGGATGCCGCACACCGATGCGGGTCGGGATCGAGAGCCGCTGGGTGTCGCGATCGGTGCGGATGGTCGAATGGATGAGCTGGTCGGCGACGGTATTGGCAAGCTCTTCACCGTGATCGCGCGCGATCAATCGCAGCATCAGGTCGATCGAGGCCGTGCCGCCCGCGGTCGTCACGCGGTTGCCGTCGATCACGAAAACGCCCTTGGTCAGTTCGACATCGGGGAAGTCCTCGGTGAAGGAATCGGTGTTTTCCCAATGGATCGTGGCGCGCTTGCCATCGAGAAGCCCGGCCTTGGCCAGCGCATAGGAGCCGGTGCATAGCCCGCCCATCACCGAACCGCGCCGTGCCTCGCGGCGCAGCCAGCTGAGAACCGGCTTCGTCACCGCCTCGACCACGTCGATACCGCCGCAGACCAGAACCATCGTGTCGCGTCCGAGCTCTTCCAGACCGATATCGGTGCGAAACACCGTGCCGTTGGAGCAGGCGACATCGGCGCCGTCTTCAGAGGCGAGCTTCCACGAATAGAGCATGCGCCCGGAAACCTGGTTAGCTAGTCGCAGCGGCTCGATTGCGCTGGCGAAGGCCATCATCGTGAACCGATCGAGAAGCAGGAACACGACCGAGCGATGGCGGCTGTCCTCGCCGAGGCGGATCATTCCCTGCGACGGCGCGGGACGACGGGCAGGGCGGGGCGGGGAACGGTCGGACATGGGCGATCTCTTTGGAACCTCTCGGCTTCTTACGCAAAGCTGAAAATCGAGATCTGTGCAAGGGGCGGCTCGTGCGGGGACTTGCTGGGAGCTTTGGCATGTTAGCGTTAAATTCGGGTTTGTTCTCGGGCGTCGGCGAGTCTATAAGCGCGCCCTGATAAGATACCATGCTTTGGAGGATCAGATGGGCAAGGGTTGGAGCAAATCGGACTGGCGCGCGAAACCGCGGGTTCAGATGCCCGACTATCCCGATCAGGCGGCGCTGCACGCGGTAGAGGAAACCCTCTCGCGGATGCCCCCTCTGGTCTTTGCGGGTGAGGCGCGCAAGCTCAAGGCGGAACTGGCCAAGGCCGCCAAGGGCGAGGCCTTCCTGCTTCAGGGCGGCGATTGCGCCGAAGCGTTCGGCGAATTCTCGGCCGACAACATCCGCGACACCTTCAAGGTCATGCTGCAAATGGCGGTCGTGCTCACCTGGGGCGCGAAAGTGCCGGTGATCAAGGTCGGCCGGATGGCGGGCCAGTTCGCCAAGCCGCGCTCGGCGCCCACCGAGGTGATCAACGGCGAGGAACTGCCGAGCTACCGCGGCGATATCATCAACGGCTTCGACTTCACCGAAGCGGCGCGCTTGCCCGATCCGAACCGGATGCTTCAGGCCTATACGCAGGCTGCGGCTTCGCTGAACCTGCTGCGCGCCTTCTCGACCGGCGGTTACGCCGACATTCACCGCGTCCAGAGCTGGATCGCGGGCTTCACCGATGCCGAGGAAGCCGAGAAATACCGCAAGGTGGCCGACCAGATCTCGGATGCGATGGAATTCATGCGCGCCGCCGGCGTGACCTCGGAAACCGCGCATGAGCTGGGATCGGTCGATTTCTACACCTCCCACGAGGCGCTGCTTCTGGAATATGAAGAGGCGCTGTGCCGCATCGATTCAACCACCGGCCTGCCGATCGCGGGAACGGGCCACATGCTCTGGATCGGCGACCGCACCCGTCAGGTCGACGGCGCGCATGTCGAATTCTGCCGCGGTGTGCAAAACCCGATCGGCCTGAAATGCGGCCCCACCACCACCGAGGACGACCTCAAGGCGCTGATGGCCAAGCTGAACCCCGAAAACGAGGCGGGCCGCCTGACGCTCATCGCGCGTTTCGGCGCGGGCAAGGTCGGCGATCACCTGCCGCGCCTGATCCGCACGGTCGAGGCCGAGGGCGCCAATGTCGTCTGGTCCTGCGACCCGATGCACGGCAACACGATCAAATCGGCCAGCGGCTTCAAGACGCGCCCCTTCGACAGCGTGCTGCGCGAGGTGCGCGAGTTCTTCGCGATCCACAAGGCCGAAGGCACGATTCCGGGTGGCGTGCATTTCGAGATGACCGGCAAGGACGTGACCGAATGCACCGGCGGCGTGCGCGCGGTGACCGACGAGGACCTTTCCTCGCGTTACCACACCGCGTGCGACCCGCGCCTGAACGCGAGCCAATCTCTGGAACTGGCGTTTCTCGTGGCCGAGGAACTGCAGGACCGCCGCAAGCTGGCCAAGGCCGCCTCGCAGTAAGCGGCGCACAGAAGAAACAGCAAAGGCCCGGGACTTCCCCGGGCCTTTTTCGTTGGTTCGGGCGTGCAGCCTCAATCCATCGGATGAGGCAGCTCGACCGTGAAGAGCTTGAACCGCGTTGCCTGATGACGGTTGAAGTTGTTGTCGCTTGCGGTGAGCATCGTCTCGCGCCCGCCGATGACCGGTCCGAAGGCGATATCTTCGAGATCATCCACCGCGATCCCGGGCATTCCGGGGGAAAGCTCGAACCACAGCGCCTTGTGCACGGGGTGATCGCGGATGCGGTCGATCCGGTCCTCGCCCGCGATATTGCTCGCGCCTTTTGTCGAGACCACGTAGAAGCGCACGGAATTTCCGACGCCCGCCGCATAGCCGCGCTCGACGGTCACCAGCCGACCGTCAGGCAGGGCCGCGAGCGCGGTCAGCCCGTTTGAGGCCGGACCGTCGAATTTCGTCGGGCGGGCCGGGATCGTGTCGGTGTAGTAGACATATTCCGCGCGCGGCTGCCCGGTCTCGGGATCGAGCATCAACAGCCGCACCGGGCTTTGCTCGGTATAGCTTGCGACAGGGCCGTCTTGCGCCAGCGCCTCCTCGGTCGCCGCGATCAGCGTGTGACCGTCGGGGCCGAGGTCGAGCGCGTCGATCGGGTGATCGGGCCGCACGCCATGCGCGCGCAGCCCTTGCGCGGCGAAAGCCGGGGGCAGGGGCACGGGGGCTGCGCCATCGCCTGCGCTCGATGCGGAGAAGAGTGCAGGACCTGGCCCCTCTATGTCCTCGGCGCTCCAGTAGATCCGGTCATGCGCGGGATCGACCGCGACGCCGCCCGCGCGGACCTGTGCCCCGAATGCTGCGCCATCGGGGCCGCGCAGGGGCCGCATGCCCAGAATATCGAGCCCGGAAAAACGGCCGTTCTCGACCGCGATGCGCAGATGATAAAGGCGCGGCGGGCCGTTATCGCCATGCGCGTCCGAAATCGCGACGAACTGCCCCGAGCGCGGGTCATAGGAGAGATCCGAGAGACCGCCGAACGGCACGCCCTCGATCGAGAGGCCGGTCGGCAACGTGATTTCTCCGATCAGCTCGGGCGCGGGGAGAGGGCCTGAAAACGTGGGCAACGGCGCGAGGGCAAAAGCGCAAAGCAACAGGGCAGGGCGCATCGGTCGGGCTCCTTTCGGGTCGCAGCAATGGTAGAGCCCCTGCCGCGTCTGTCTGCCGACATTCCCCTGACAACGCTTCACTTTGGCGTGGCGGGCCCGTGTCCCTGCGTGAGCGAAAACCTCTCCCGCGCTGGTGCAATTCACCCATTCGCAACGAAAATTCGATTGTGTTTCATCCTCCCGTGAAGCTATTGTCACCTTTAGTCGGCTTCGCGCAGAGCGTGCGGGGTCCACGGAATTCGCTGAGATCGGGGCAGAGGTCTCGCGCATGGCGCGAAGCAGCCCGGGCTCAACCGATTGGCCGGAAGGCCGTAAGTTTGTCTCCCTCTGCCGCATTGCGCGGGATGGAGGCCGTCAATTGGGTCCGCCCCGCCGGCAATGGCGACCGGATCTTGGAAAGAACCGCGATGATGCGTGACAGGATTTCGCTGATGGAGACGGGAAGGCCTCGGGCCACCGCCATCTGCGCGCATGTCCGCATGCTCGCCTCAAGGACAGTCCCGGCCCTGCATGCCGCCTCGCCCCCGGGCAGGCGGTCGACACGGGTCGGCCTATTGGATTTACATGGCAAAGAAGATGCTCATCGATGCCACCCACGCGGAAGAGACCCGCGTCGTGGTGGTGGACGGCAACAAGGTCGAGGAATTTGACTTTGAAACCATCAACAAACGGCAGCTCGCTGGCAATATCTACCTCGCAAAGGTAACCCGCGTCGAACCGTCGCTTCAGGCGGCCTTCGTGGATTACGGCGGAAACCGTCACGGGTTCCTCGCCTTCGCGGAAATCCACCCCGATTACTACCAGATCCCGGTTGCCGATCGCGAGGCGCTGCTCGAGGAAGAGCGTCAACTCGCCGAGGCTGCTGCCGAGGAAGAGGACAAGCCGAAGTCCTCGCGCCGTCGCCGCTCGCGCCGGTCCTCGGCAAAGGCCGAGAAGGCGACGCAGGACGATGCGGTGATCAGCTCGGAAGAGATCCCCGGCATGGCCGTGGTCGACCTGTCCGAGGGCGACGAGGCTGCGGCGGGCGAAGCTTCCGCCGAAGGCGCCGCTCCCGAGGTGCAGGCTGACGAGGCGCCCGTTGAGACCGCCGTGTCCGAAGAGGCCCCGGCCGAAGCCGACGAAGCCGCCGCGGAAGCGATCGAAGCTTCGGAAGAGGCCGACGAGGCCGAGGCTTCCGACGAAGACGAGGCCGACGCCGACGAGGAAACCGACGAGGACGCAGAGGCCGTCGAGGCCGATCACGGCATCGAATCGGTTGCCGAGGAAGACGTTCATGAGGAAATCCGCCCTGCGCGCAAACCGCGCCCGCGCCGCTACAAGATCCAGGAAGTGATCAAGGTGCGCCAGATCATGCTGGTGCAGGTCGTCAAGGAAGAGCGCGGCAACAAGGGCGCGGCGCTGACCACCTATCTCTCGCTCGCAGGCCGCTATTGCGTGCTCATGCCCAACACCGCGCGCGGTGGCGGGATCAGCCGCAAGATCACCAACGCGGCCGACCGCAAGAAGCTCAAGGAGATCGCGAGCGAACTCGACGTGCCGAAAGGCGCGGGGCTGATCGTGCGCACCGCCGGCGCGCAGCGCACCAAGACCGAGATCAAGCGCGACTACGAATACCTGATGCGCCTGTGGGAGCAGATCCGCGACCTGACGATGAAATCCATCGCACCCGCGCCGATCTACGAAGAGGGCGACCTGATCAAGCGCTCGATCCGCGACCTCTATTCGAAGGATATCGACGAGGTTCTGGTCGAGGGTGAGCGCGGCTATCGCGCGGCCAAGGACTTCATGAAGATGATCATGCCGTCCCACGCCAAGAACGTGAAGCATTACGCCGAGGCGTTGCCGCTCTTCGCGCGTCATCAGGTCGAGAGCTATCTCGGCTCGATGTTCAACCCGACCGTGCAGCTGAAATCCGGCGGTTACATCGTGATCGGCGTGACCGAGGCGCTCGTGGCGATCGACGTGAACTCGGGTCGGGCCACCAAGGAAGGCTCGATCGAGGAGACCGCGCTCAAGACCAACCTTGAGGCTGCCGAAGAGGTCGCTCGCCAGCTGCGCCTGCGCGATCTCGCGGGTCTGATCGTGATCGATTTCATCGACATGGAAGAGCGCAAGAACAACAACGCGGTCGAGAAGCGTCTGAAGGACAAGCTGAAGACCGACCGCGCGCGCATCCAGGTCGGTCGCATCTCGGGCTTCGGCCTGCTGGAAATGAGCCGCCAGCGCCTGCGTCCGGGGATGATCGAATCGACGACCCAACCCTGTCCGCATTGCCACGGCACCGGCCTTATCCGTTCGGATGACAGCCTTGCGCTGACCGTGCTGCGCGCGATCGAGGAAGAAGGGACGCGCAAGCGCGCCCGCGAGGTTCTCGTGCGCGCGCCGGTGGCGGTCGCGAATTACCTGATGAACGCCAAGCGCGAGCATGTCGCGAACATCGAGGCGCGTTACGGCCTGTCGGTCCGCATCGAGGCGGCGCCGGAACTCGTCTCGCCCGATTTCACCATCGAAAAGTTCAAGACCGCAACCCGCTTCGTGCCCGAAGTGACCAGCCCGGTCGTTTCGGCCTCCGCGAGCCTGATGGCCGAGATCGACGAGATGGAGGATGAGGTCGAGGAAGAAGACGAGACCGAGGCCGAGGTCGAGACCCCGGAGGTCGAGTCGGACGCCGAGGACCAGCCCAAGAAGAAGCGCCGTCGTCGTCGTCGCCGCAAGAAGCCGAACGGCGATCAGGCAGAGTTCAACGGATCCGAGGAGGGTTCGGACGAGGAAGGCGCGGAGAGCGACGCCGAGACCGAAGAGATCGCCGAGGAAACCGCTCCGGCCGACGCCGAGCCTGCCGAAGCAGCCGAGGCTGCGCCGGTCGAGGAAGAGGCGCCCAAGCCCAAGCGCCGTTCGCGTTCGCGCAAGAAGGCGGAGCCTGCCGAGGCTGAGGTGACCGAAACCGCGACGACCGAGGCTGAGGCCGAGGCTGCGACGGAAGAAAAGCCCAAGCGCCGGACCCGTACGCGCAAGAAAAAGGAACCCGAAGCCGAGGCTCAGGCCGCGGTCGAGGGATCTGACGCGGTGGCCGAAGTCTCCGAAGAGGCACCGAAGCCGAAGCGTCGCACCCGCTCGCGCAAGAAAGTCGAGGAACCGGTCGCCGAGGCCGAACCCGAAACGCCTGCGCCCGAGACCCCCGAGCCCGACGCTCCTGTCGAGCCGGTCGAGACGCCCGAACCGGATGCTCCGGTCGAGACGCCCGAGCCCAGCCCGGAAGAGGCGCCGGACGTGACCCCCGAGGAGACGCCCGTGGCCCCCGAGCCAGAGACACCCTTCGAGGAGCCCGTCGAGATGCCCCAGCCCGACGCGCCGGTAGAGATCCCGACGATGAGCGTCGAAGGCGAGGGGGAGGTTCTCGTCGAGGATGACACCAAGCCCAAACGTCGCGGCTGGTGGAGCCGGGGCTGAGAGCTCTGAAATGACGAAGGCCGGGCAGAGCGCCCGGCCTTTTTCTTTTGCGCGGCCGCGATCAGGCGGCTTGCGTCGCGCGTGCCCGGCTCAATTGCAGGGCTGCCCACGCGGCCTCTCGGCCCTTCTCGACGAAATGGGCGCGGAAGATGCGTCCGTGATGCTCGGTCTCTTGGTAATGATGCGGCGTCAGCGAGACCGAGAGCACCGGAACCCCGGTCTCCAGCCCCACCTGCATCAGGCCGTTGACCACCGCCTGCGCGACGAAGTCATGGCGATAGATCCCGCCATCGACCACGAACGCGGCTGCGGCAATCGCGCCATAGCGTCCACTTCGCGCCAATTCCTGCGCGCGCAGAGGTAACTCGAACGCCCCCGGCACATCGAAGACATCGACCTGTGCGGCGGGGATCTCGTGCAAGAACCCGACCAATGCCTGATCGACGATGTCGGCATGCCAGCTGGCCTTGATGAAAGCGTAACGGGTGTGTGTCATCGTGAACTCCTTTTCGTGCGACACGTCACCCAAGGCGATCACAGGCAGACCTTCCCGCCCGCAAGGCGGGCCGGGTCGGCTGCTGCTCTCTTTCATCCGGACTATGACCGTCGGCTCAGGCCTCGCACCTGATCTGCTGACCCTCTCACGACGGAGAGGCGCTCGCGGGCTCGCAAGGGATCACCCCCGCATACCGCCGGTGGGGAATTTCGCCCCGCCCTGAGAGTGAGCGAAGAGTTTCACGCAAGGGCCGCGATGGCAAGGGGAGCGGTTCAGCCCTTGCGCACGTAATAGACCTTGAGGCCTTCCCAGTCCTCGGCATCAAGCAGTTTGTGGCCCGATTGCGCACAGAAATGAGGGACATCGACCCATGACGCGCCATCGGTCGCCGCAAGCCGCACAACCGCGCCGGAGCTGGCCGTTTCCAGCGCCTTGCGCAACCGCAGGACGGGCAGGGGGCAAAGCAGACCCCGGGCGTCAATATCGATGTCGGCGTGCATGACTCGCGCTTTAGGCCCGGCGCGCGGATTTGTCCACGCGGATGTTATCTCACGACCCGGTGACCGCGCCCGCGCAATCAGCTAGAGGAGAGATATGTTTGGAATCGATCTCGTCTCCGCCGCCTTCCTGCCCGCCGCCTTCGTGGCGCTTTTCGCGGGTCTTTTGTCCTTCCTGAGCCCCTGCGTGCTGCCGATCGTGCCGCCCTACCTGGCCTATATGGGCGGGGTCACGATGGGCGATCTGCGCGAGGGCAAGCGTTCGGCGGTGGTGCCGGCGATCTTCTTCGTACTGGGCCTGTCGACGGTGTTCCTCTTCATGGGATTTGCCGCCTCTACCTTCGGGCGGTTCTTCCTGACCAATCAGGTGCTCTTCGGACGGATCGCGGGCGGGGTGATCGTGATCCTCGGGCTGCATTTCCTCGGTCTTTTCCGCATTCCGATCCTCGATCGCGAGGCGCGGCTCGATGCGGGAGATCGCGGTGGCTCCTCGCTTGGCGCCTATGTGCTGGGGCTCGCCTTCGCCTTCGGCTGGACGCCCTGCATCGGCCCGCAACTCGGAGCGATCCTGTCGCTCGCCGCTCAGGGCGGAGACCAGATGCGCGGCACCGCGCTGCTGGCGATCTACGCGATGGGGCTGGGCATTCCTTTCCTGCTCGCCGCGATCTTCATCCAGCGCGCGATCGGGGTGATGAACCGGCTGAAGAAATACATGGGTGTGATCGAGAAGACGATGGGCGCGCTTCTGGTGATCGTCGGCCTGTTGCTTCTGACCAATGCTTTCTCGACGATCAGTTTCTGGTTGCTTGATACCTTCCCCGGCCTCGCGAAGCTAGGCTGACCTCCGGCAAGAGGGGGCGCTGCCCCCTCGGCGCGTTCCGCGCCTCACCCCCGGGATATTTTCGCCAATTCGAAGGTGCGAAGCGTCGTCTGAACCAGAACCGGCATTTTGAGATCGGGCGGGACAGGCGCGGACATCGATGACCGCCCAGGTCGGGTTTACGCGGATCCCCGCCTCGCTGCGGATCGCAGTCGGGCAGGTCCTCATTTCTTCGAATTGGAAGAAATATCCCGGGGGTGAATTTTCCTGAAAGGAAAAGAGGGGGCAGCGCCCCCTGTCTGACCGATAGTTGCCTCGTAGCACTGAAAATATCGACGATACTCGGCGTAAGGCCCCCCGCGGAAAGCAAAGCGCCGAGATCAGAAACGATCTCGGCGGCAAGCGCATCGGGTGCGTCAGGGTCGGGTCTCAACTCGACCCGCCTTATTAGTTCTCGGAGGTGCTCGTTGGCCTGGTGAACGAGCTCTGGGACGGCGAGCAGTGTCTCGAGTTCCTGCACGGCGCGCGCAAAGAGCGCGGCACTGTCGGTCGGAAGTTGCGGCAGGACCGCGCGGGTCTCTTGATGCTGAGTCAGCTCAGCTTCGAGATCGGCGATGTCGCGTTCGAGGTCTTCGGCGCGCGCTCTGTAGGCGCTGTACGGTGCACCTTGCTCAATGGCATCGAAGATCCGCCGGCGGCTCGTGCGGGCTTTCTTAAGACGCCGCTCGAGCCGCGTTGCGGTATCTGCGCCCTGGGCGCTCGCCAGCGTCTTATACTCCGCCTTGAGCGCGGCGTCGAAGCTTGCAGCTAGTTCCGGCGTCAGAAAGGAGCCCCGAAGCTTCGAGAAGATACGAGCCTCGATCCGGTCTCGGTGGATGGTCGTCTTGTTGTTGCACGCGCCTTTGCGGGCTTCACGGCATCCAAAATGCGTTCGACCAACTTTTATGTAAGTCGCGCCACAGCAGCCGCAGACCAGCAGACCGCTCAGTAGGTGCTTGCTGCGCCGGGCCCCGACGGGGTTACCCTTGCTTTTAGCTTTTCCGGCTTGGGTCGCCAGCTGCGTTTCTACTCGCTTCCATAGATCTTGATCGATGATCCGCAGCGCCGGGACCTCGATCTCCGCGGCCGCGCTCGGGGTCTCGTAGACCTCTTTGCTGCCAGTTTCGGGATGATAGCGGCGTGACGTCTTCGCGACGCTTGCAATGCCAATATAGAGGCGGTTGCGCAGCATGCCTTCAAACCGCGCCGGATTCCCTCGGATCGTGCTTATGTCCCAGGTGCCGCCGCGCGGGGCCGGAATGCCATCGTGATTTAGCCGCTTCACGATCGCTTGGGTCGAATGCCCGTCGGCGAATTCGCTAAAGATGCGGCGCACGATCTCCGCCTCCTCGGGGTCGATCTCGCGGTTGAGCCCTTCGTCGCCGTCACGCTTGCGGTAGCCATAAGCACTCGTGTGAAGCCGTTTCCGGGTGAGCCCCTGCACCATGCCACGGCGCGTGTGTTCGCCAATCATCTGCGCATAAAGCTGCGCGCCGAGCGCGTTGATCAGAACCTTAAAAAAGTCCTGCTGACCTTCAGCGACAGAGTAAAGCTCGGCCTGCTGGAACTGAAACAGCTCGTAGTGATTGAGCGCGTCCGCGATCTTGCGGGTGAGGCGGTCTATAGCTTCAATGACGATCGCATCGACCTGCCGCGCATTGACAGCAGCGCACAGCGCCTGGAGGCCTTCGCGGCGGGTATTGCGGCCCGATTTCTCGTAATCCGTGAAACGATGGGTCACCACCCAGCCGCGCTCGGCTGCAAAACGCTCCGCCATGGCGACCTGATCGTCGATCGACGTTTGTTTCTGGAGACCGGAGCTGTAGCGAGCATAGATTGCGACGCGTTTCGTCATTGTGCTTCTTCCTTTCGAGGCGCGGCGGGGCTGTTGGCGGGGATCGCATTCGCAAGATCCCGGACAACTGCGCGCGCCAGAAGTCGGGCGATCGCGTTGCAGGCTGGGGGCACGATCGTCGCTTTATCGGGCGTATCGTTGGCAGCGGTAATGGGGGCGGATGGCATGGCAAGCTCCTTAATAGCGTGGTCCTACTAAGGAAGCTGGGTTCATAGGTCAGAGCGCGGAAACGCGATCACGAAAAAACTGAAATTTGCTATGGCAAAAGGTCGGCATGAAGCTCGAGTTCAATGCGAACGAACCCGACCTTCGCCCTCGCCTCACGGGCGGACACGCGCTCAAAAGGGCGGAGAGCGGTCGTTCGCTGCGCCGGTCACGAACAGTAACTATGCATAGGAAAGCGGACTTTGCATAGTCAGTCGCAGCCAGCTTGAAAACTGCGCAGGGTGAAGCTTTGGGCAAATTCTTGCAGGAAAGGTCGACGCCTAGAAAAAACCTACGCCATGGATTGCTTCACCAGTTCCGGCAGGCCGCGCCTTATCCTCTTGTATGAATTGGGAAGCCCTCGTGGTTGTAGCTCCCTGGTCGTCCCAAGGACGGAGTCCTGACGTTTCAGTTGCTTTCTGCGATTAACTAGAATGCCTTCAGATGAACGTTCCGCGGCGGGCAACCCCAGTCGATCAAATAGAATGGTCTTCGCCGTCTCTGAGCCGACAAGGTCAATGTCCATCGACCACCGGAAACAGAATACGCCAACGGCTTCAAGCACCTGCATGGCGCGCGAATGGTTAGAGAAAAAGTATTCGAGCAGTTGCTCCCTCGCCGCCACATCGGGCAACATTTCTTCGATAAGGCAGGTGCCCTTATATTCCCGCTTATATCGAGGGAAACCTTTGGTATCACGGCTTGTTGACAAATCGTCGTGCAGGTAGGGCAGGAAATAGTCCTTGTCTACAACGGAAGCGAAATTGATCCTCAGTTCTTTAAGCAGATAAAAGGCGTGCGGTATTGAGTCGACGCTATCCAGGCTGATGATCGAGACACTGTGCTGGGCAAAATTTAGCCCGCCGTCCTCCGCCAAATAGCGCACCAGCTCCGCGTCGATCGGCCCCTCGGTGAGGATCACGTAGTCGGCGAAGAAGAACTCGGAATTTCGCCGGCGATGAAAGTTATAGTATCTCTCCCTATCAATGCCCTTTTCCGCCCAGAAGCCGCTCGGCAGCTGGGTTACGGTGATTTCAAACCCCCTGGTGCTGGAAGCGACCCGGCGGCATAGCACGACCTCCTCGTGCTCTAGACTGTCGAGCATCACGGTCGAGTGGGTCGTGAAAAGCACCTGAAGCGGGAGTTCCTTTAGTGCCGCGAGCAGTGACCGCTGAGCTTGTGGGTGCAGATTCTGCTCCGGCTCTTCGACTCCCAAGATGTATGTTCCGCCCAATGAGTCGGCCAGATAAGAGTAGAGGCCTATTGCCGCAAGGCTCTGGGTGCCGCTCCCACAGTCGGAAATGTCCACCGATGTCGTGCCGTCCACGACGCGCAGAACCAGGTCCTGGATCAAGAGGCTGTAGTCGGGGGGCGATGAATAGTCCAATTCAAACTCGAAAGCGCCGTTGAGGTGGGTGAGACCTCGTAGGTGCTTGCTCAGACCCTTGAAGGTCCGCTCCTTGATAATCGATGTGGCGTCTGCCACCTTCGGGGAAATGTTGTCCCTCTTCTTGGTGTAATCCTTTACCCAGGTCCTTACCGCAGCTTGAAGGATGCTTTCTTTGCCCCAGTGGAAGACCGTTTCGGTGCGGCCCACTGGAATGTAGACATAGCGAATGTGGGTTTTCAGAGTTTCTAGGAAACCTTGCGGAGGCGTCTGCCAAACCCCGTTGCTAAACAGCTCCCAGTTGGCCGTCTTTTTGTACTTCAATCGAATCCGTACACTGCTGCCGCCAGCGGTTGTCCTCGGCAAATCGCACGCTGCTGGGACGTCTGCAAACTCTAGATCGATGATAGCCGTCGATGTCTTCTGGAAAGCATGCCTAGATGCTTCGAAATGCTCCCGTTCATCTTGAAAGTTGAAGAAGGCATTGAGCGCCCTCAAGATCGAAGACTTGCCGCCACTGTTCTGGCCTACGAGAGCAAGCTCCGTTCCCACATCGATCTCAGCTTTCCGAATGCCCCTGAATTTCTCAAGGCGTACTTTCGCTAGTTTCAAAATATCCTCACATGCAAACTGCTTTTCTGCGCCACCGACTTTCACGCAGCAGATATGATAGTCTGCCATTGAGTTTGGCGCAGTTGCGTCAAGGGAGCAATGAGCGAGCGGCGAAACGTTTCCGGCTCATGGAGCGGATCGCCCAATGCGGTGAGCTGGGCCGCAAAGAACCTGCTGACGATGCCGGCAGCAACGAGCTGTTTCCAGACATTGGCTGTGGGCTGCACGAACGGCTGGTTCAGTGACGCCCGCAGTCCGCTCGTGATGCAACGCGCCACTCTTTCGCGAGGAGCGGCCTCCGACATTACGTATATTCCCGCGCCCCAACCCGAGCGGTCGAACTTCGGCTCCACGAGTGACTACGAAACAGCTAAGAGATCGAAGAAATCTGTTTGCTTTGCGCCGATTTCACCAAGAATACGTTCTTTGGTTCTCGGACTTCTGAACATCTGGTAGTGGGCAACCGCTTTCTGCTGACTGCAAGCTGCCGCTACACGACGAATGGCCTCCTCTACTAGAGCAAGTGCGGCGTCTCCTTCGGGCAATTCTGGTTTTTGGGACTTTACATGGAGCAGTTTACAAGCAAAGAGAATAAACCACTGCCCATAGACTAAGTATTGGTGCTCGTGTCCGCTTTCTGGCGAGGACCCAAATTTTGCTTGGTAGGCGTCGCGAAGCCCTTCGATGATTCCGTAAATCCGATAGAGCTTGATCAGCTCATCAATATTCTCGCGGCCGCCAAAAACTTGCCTGAAGCGGGCATCAAAAATTGAATCTGATTCCGTTTTGGCCCGATCAGGCTCCCTGAGGTCAAACGACAAGATGATCTGCCCCAACTTCAGAGCGTCGACCCTCTTATCGTCTGGCTGGTCAGAGTGCATATTCTTCTTGCGCTCGAAGAAATAGCCCTTCTCCTTGAACGCAAGCTCCAGCTTTTTCAGGACTTCATGATTCGACATGAGGTCACGACTTTGAATCCGTGCCTGGCTGTTGGTCGCAACCGCCACCCTTTCCGCAATATCTGACCTATCGGTTGCATACATGCGCACCATTACGACAACATCAGACAACGCCTCAGGATCAGTCCGCGCAGCTTCAACCAGTGAGTGCGAGGTTTGCGCACCATTGACGATCTGAAAGTCTTTGAAAACCAGTTTGGGGTTGGTATGCCCTTTGTTGTAGGAAAAGCTCTTGCAGGTAATCGTGACGCCATTATTCAGATACCAAAACAGGTAGCTATCGTTTGAGGTAGCTGTCGAGATAATAGCCTGATTGAATCCGCCCTTGGCGCCGAGAAACACCCGCAGGTTGTCATCAAATATGTGGCGTTTGATAGTTTCGCCGTCATCCTCGGTAATCAGTTCAACAAAAGACATTGCATCAATCGACGCAATCGCCCCTCGAACATCACCATCCGAACGCTCCAAAATTTCTCGTCCAATGACCTGCAGCTGACCGTCTTCACGCGCCCGGCCTTCGCCTGCCATAGCTTGAATGACGCTGAGACCGCCATAAAACTCAAACGAAACGGATGGATGTGACGCCTTTATGCTCTCGGTGATGCCTAAGGCGGAGGTCGCGAAACCTTCGCCATTCGAACAGAAGATGGCCTTATAGCGGCAGATCTTGCCTTTGTCGTGGAGTTCCCAGATCCGCCGAACGGCTTCTTGAAGCCGAAAGTTCCCGCTGTTCGCCAACCCATCTGACTTGTCGAATAATTCGTTGAGAAAGAGGGAAACCTTTAAAATCTCCGTGTCATTAATTGTCTTATGGCAAGTGCTTTGGCTCTCTCGATATTTCGACTGGAATAGGAAGACTTCTGCAGTGCTTTCGCGTTCGATGATGTGAATCGCATCTACCCCACGATCGTCAGGTCCATCGGTGATGATTTCCTGCAACTGATCATCAAGACCGGGAAAAATCTGCTCTAGAACAATTGCAAGAAATCCCACTGTTTTCTTGGCAAACTGATGCTTCTCGCAGGTCTTCGACACGCGAGCGTCGATGATATCCCAATCCATCTTTGAAATCGGATTCATGGTGTAGTTTAACCCTCAAAATGAGATCGATACTTCCGTGCCGCAAAAGAGTTCAGAAAGTTCCGTCTACTACGAACTTCGTTATTCTGAGTCGGCCATAATTCGTTGATAGCCTACTGCACTACCGCGAAATTGTCAGCGGACATAACAAGCTGAATCTACTAGTGATTTTCGACCGCCTCCTTCAATCGACCTTCCCAAGCCGTGTATGCTGCAGTCTGACGCACCTGCCTTTGGAGGCAGGAGGAGAGTACGCATGTCCACACGGAGAAGATAAGAAGCGGCTAGCTAGGTCAAGATTCTGCGAACGACCGGTTTGATAGGCCGCACTCAGCGGGCGGGCTTGTGCTGGATGTCAGCTCTGGGCCGCTAGAAGCCGTCCCGCGCCGAGCATCGTGCAAACCAACAGTCTTGAAAACCGCGTCGCTTGGATTGGAGCGAATGTGGGCGCGCCGGTTCCGGTTGAGTTTGGAGCATATGCGGAAAGGATTTGTTGGCGCGCCCAGGCGGATTACCACCGCCATCTCTTCGAGCCCGTTCGGCGTCATATCTTCATCATGCGGCTTGCTGGATGCTGGTCGCGCGCTCGGCGCCGAAAGCAACGGCCATGCTATAGGAGGCATTGATTGCGTCCCGCAGTCGACGCATCGACCTATCGAGCTCTTGTGCAAACCCTTCCTCGGGGTCGACCCGCGCGAGGTGACGCAGAAGATCGGCGCCCACCTCGCGGAATTCCTCACCGACTACGTCGCCTTCGGTCACAAGTCGCTCGCAGACATCCCGATCGCGCTCTGCGCCCCGGAGTGTCTCTGCCGGCAGCGCATCGAGAGCGTCGATTGCCTCGCGCGCCATGGTGTTCAAAGTGTCGATCCGGTTCGGTTGCTGAAACATCGGACATCCTTTCAAAGCTGAACTGCGGGCGCTGCGGCCCTCATCGAGGGGCCGCAGCGGTTGCGGTTCAGCCGATCCCATTAGGATCATTCTGCGCGATCGCGAAATCACGCATCGCAGCGCATCTCGCCGAGCGCATCGAGCGCCTTCTGCGCCCAATATGCTTGCCCCTCGAGCTGCGTGCGGATCCCTCTCAGATCTGTCGCGACGGCGCGCATCGCGAGATGCGGCGGGGCTTCTTCGACGGAGAAACGCGGTCCAAGGCGCATGTATCCGTCTTCGAGATAGACCCACTCGAGATCGTCATCGAGCGCGATAAGTGCCCTCGTGATCAGCGTTCGGGTCCGGCCGTTGGCTTCCGTCAGGCGACCAAAGAGTGAAATGTCTTCGAAGCCAGTGAAAAGCATCCAGTCTTCGAGAAGCGGCGCGTTCTCGAGATCTTTCGAGGACGGCTTCGCGGTCGCTCCGTGAACGACGTTTGCGAGCACATTGCGCTCTTTGCGGAGTTGTTCGGCGGTGAGCTCGGAGGGGTGTTTATCGTGGGTCATGGGTAATCTTTCGAAGGAATTGGGGGGCAGGAGACGAAGCAGGGCTGCAAGATCCGTCCGCCTCGGTCAGAAGGCGGACGGACGCTGCAGCCCCGATCGGGGGCGCGCTTTAAGGTTGGATGAGAGGTTTCGGGCGGTAGATCGCGACACGCGGCCTCAGTCGCGACCGGACTTCGCGCGGTGCGGTTGCGAGCAGCTTCTCGACCGCCTCGAATTGTTCGCGCTGCGCGGGTCCGAGGCGCCCGATACGAGCATTGCGCTCGAACAGGTCGGACCCAGTTGCGATGAAGAGCCGGTGCGAGGCGCGGAACATCGTGGGGCGATAGAGCCCGCAAGCAGCAGCTTGATCGTCATCAGCAATGACGATGTCATCTTCGCGCAGGAGCCGACCCTCCGGGCTGACACCCGGCGCGACGATGTTCATCGGTGCATCACCGATCAGCCCGCGCGAGAGGAGCAAGCAAGGACGCGTGCCAGGCGGGATGTCGAACTCGCCATCACGTTTGCGGTCGGAGCCGTAGGGGAAGCGCATCAGGAAGATATCGCCGGGTTTGAGCTGTCCACCGGGGAGCAGCCGAAGGTATCGATCGTGGAGCATGAGTGCCTCGTGTCGTTGAAAAGAAGAACGACGCGCGGAACCTCACCAACGAACCCCGATACGCGGCCGCGGGGCTTGGCTTGATTGCGTGCGTCGAAGACGCAGCACGCAAGCAAGACATGCGCCGAGGCCTGCCGTCCCGCGACCCATTGATCGCCCGCCTGCGGGCAGATCGCACGGATGCAGGGGAGAGCGTCGAGAGGGGTGGCATCCCTCTCGACCCGCCGGAGGCGCCGGGAGAGTTCGGAGAGGGTGGCGGCGCCTCTTCGATCCGTCGGAAGGACGCCGAGAGGGCCCGGGGAGATTGGCGAAGGTCTCCCCGGTCCGCCGGACGGGCGCCTTAGGGTGCAGGGAAAGTGGCGAACGATCCCTGCCCTGGGGGTTTGGGGGATGTGGAGCTTCCCCCATGCGGCGCGCAGCGGCGCCGGGTCTGGGGCTGTGCCCCAGCGAACGCACGGGACGCGCTATCGACCGGAGGACGATTGCGCGGGCCGTCTAGTGAGTAGAGGGCCCTACGCACCCGTTGCGCGAAGGCGTGTGGACCGACGGTGTGAGTCGGGCAGCTGCGTTCGGATGGAGGGGGCTGTCCAGTTGCTAAGAAGGAAGGCCGACGAGGAATGTCATCTGCATCAGACTTCCTCGATCGGCCCAGAGCTGCCGCACAAGTTGGAGCCAACTGCTGCGATGCAGCGTTCCCAAAGCGGACGTCCAGGCCCAAATCCAGGTACCATCGATTCAGGGTTAAGATAGATGTCAACAAGCATCTTTACCGCGCGACCAGTACGATCCGCCACTAATACTTATGTATTGTTGTTGGTAGTAGTTGATGTTGAATGCTAAAAAAATGTACGGACGCGGATAGTTAGGGACGAGGCAGAATAGTGTCGCGGCAGATTAAAACAGATTGCTAGCACTGGATTGCACGTGGGTCAGGCCTTGGTGCAGCAGTCCTTTTTGTACTTTTGCTCTACGCCCCCCAACGGGAAGTGGAAGGTCGTCCTGATCATCCCGCTTGCGGTGTCTTTCGTCGTTTTACTTGCCAATCCGCGCAACCGGTTACTTGCTTTGGGAACAGCCGCATCTTTGACAGCATTAGCCGGTCTCGTTTCTGACATCTGGCTGAACCTATCAGCGACTCTTCCGGGAGGGGGCATCGTTCAAGGCGGCGTAGAGCGTGGAATTGACATTTCGCCATGGAAGAGGAACCCATGACACATTGCGACTTACAGCAATATTTGTGAATCAGCATGATTGAGACTTCAAAATGCCATTTGAGCCAGACACGCGCTATGCAAGATCCACCCTTCGACCTGCTCCCAAAGACCTACCAAAAGATCTCGCGAGCATCATTGAGTACCGGAAATCGGGCCTCAGCCTAAATCACATCGTTGGGTGCCCACTCGAATGTGCGTATTGCGTTCGCCATCTTTTCGATAACTATGGAATGAAGCGACCGCATTTGATCATGCCTGATGATCAGGCAGTGGCGCAGCTCGTCCACCATCCGGCCTTTCGAGCACATCAGACACCCTTACAAATTTTCAACAGAGCCACAGACCCGCTGCTTCCAAGGGTCAAAGAGCATCTACACCGTTGTCTCGAGCTGCTCGATGATCTTGGTTTGACAAACCACATGCTGGTGATCACCAGATGGCATGTCTTAGAGGAAGACGTGGCCCGCTTAGAGCGGCTCAAAAACCTCAAAGTGACAATACTGATCACGTGGTCAGGCATTTCTGATCCGCGGATTGAACCTATCGACAGTTCGATTGCTCGCGCCTCTCTTTCGACCCTCGCATCTTTCGCCTCTCGAACCCGCAAGATCCTATATTGGCGCCCCATTGTCCTTGGCTTGAATGACACAGACGAGTTGATTGCTGAGGCTTATTCCATGAGCCAGCTGGCTGATGCCACGGTCTTCACGGGCCTTTTCCATCGGGAGAAGATCCGCGATTATCTGCGTTCAGTGAACGTGCCGGACCTATATAAGTTGGTACCTCGCCGAAAGATTCTCCCCCGAGAGGTTGAAGGCCGCATTCTTAAGGCTTTCGGAGGCACTCCGATTTTTCGAAAGACATCCTGCGGTGTCGCGTACGCGCATGGTGTCCACGACTACAACGGCCACTTCGGCATCAAACCCATATGTGACATTTGCCCTGCCGAGCAGGTCAAAATCTGTGCGGCTGCCCACAAAGTTCCAACACAGCGGCAGGTGCTAGGATTAGCGCGGGAGGTTGGCCTTGAGATAGGGAAAATCGATATTTTTTCTGGTCATATCGTTGTCGAGAACAGCACTGAGCAACAGCGATACTTCATTCAACACGCGACAGGATTTCAAGTGCATGACCGCGCGCATCCGCATTTGCCAGGTCGGCATGGTCGCTCGGAAGAAGGATGGACGCAATGAAACGCATGTGGGCCGTGGATGTTGAAGGCAACGGTGCCAACCCTCCGGAAATTATCGAGCTGGGGATCGTTGAGATGGATGGACTCCAGCTCACCGGGAATGTGAAGCACTGGCAGTTTCGGCCCCGTCGCGAAATCTCGCCCGCCGTCAGTAGAATTCATGGAATTACAAACGACGATGTCGCCGACGCCCCCCCAATTGAGGACGTTATAGACGACATATTCCTCTGGCTGGAGGAGGCACCCATTGTTGGCCACAACGTTCGGGTTGAATTAGATGCCCTCTCCAGAGTTCTGCCAGATTGGAAACCTGTAGCGGCCTATGACAGCCTTAAGGTTGCGCGCGCCTTACTGCCGAACGAAGAAAAATTCGGATTGGAGCGGCTCGGGGATATGCTCGGACTTAAAGATGCAGCCTCTCAGGCAGTCGGTGGTGGCACGGCACATTCCGGCCCATATGACGCTGCGATGTCGGCAATCTTGCTGGAGCGCTTGCTATCACCTTTGCCACAGGCGGAACGAGACAGGATTTTGATGGAGGCGGATATTCTCAATTCAAGACAAGGATCGCTGCTGTGAGCCGTGTCACTAAAATCGCAGTTGCTGGGACCCACTCGACGGGGAAAACAACCTTTTTGAAGGGCTTGGAGGAACGTCTGATCAGTGCCGGTCATGCCGTCGCCTATGTACATGGAAGTGCAGCTGAGGCGCAGGGCCTGGGTTTTCCAATCCTGAAAAACCACACGTTTGAAAGTACGGCTTGGTTGGTCGGGCAAGCAATCCATCGTGAGACGGCAGCGACGCTGACGGCCGATGTTATCCTCATTGACCGCCCCGTACCTGACGCTTTTGGGTATTTGATCGCCGCGCTGCGCATGACAAATCGTTCCATCGACCAAGCCCGCCTGGGACGCCTCGAAGACATCTGCAGAGCCTGGACTCAGGAATACGACCTGGTTTTTGCGACCCAACTGGACGAAAGCATTCCGATCGGCGCAGATCGCGATCATGACGCTGCTTTTAGGGCCGCCGCAGACGAGGCGATTGGCGAGATTTTGGCAAGACTTGCCCCTGACCATCACGTTCTCACGCCACAAAACGTGCGACCGTCCACGGAGCTTTCCATGCGTGTTGCCACCGGAGCTGGAAGATGACGCTGCAAGATGACGCCGTACAGAGAGCGTCTGTTGCAGGACGTTACCGCATCGGTATCGGCTGCATGGCCCTCACTGGGCTATACGGAAGGATCGTCGCATCTGATGCACGTGACGTTTTGGCGAAAGCAATAAGCCTTGGTTTCCGGCTTTTTGATACGGCGCCGTTATATGCCAACGGTCAAAACGAATCATTGATTGGCGACGTCATTGGATCGACCGAAGGCACGACCGTAGCGACGAAATTCGGTCTTGCTGAGACCAAGGACGGCAAACTGATGCGAGATAGTCGTCCTGAGTCAATCCGCGCGTCCGTAGAAGCCTCACTTGCCCGATTGCGCCGTGAACGAATAGATATATTGATCCAACATCGCCCCGATCCAGCCGTGAATGATCAAGAGGTCGCGGGTGCCGTACAGGACCTCATAGACGCGGGAAAAGTTGCCGCATTTGGCCTTTCTGGCACATCAATAGATCGCATCAAACCGATAACAGACCGCTGCTGTGTCTCGGTGGTCCAAAATGAACTCTCCGTCTTGAGCGACCCAGACACGTGGTCTGCGCCTCAAAAAATCGGAGACATGGGTGCCTTCTTCATGGCCTACGCGCCGATTGCGCGAGGCCTATTGAGCTCAAATGCCGCGAAAACCAAACGGGATGCTGAGGATTACCGTTCGCAGATTGAAGCGTTCAACGATCCGGATCATTCCGTTTCCGAAATACTTCGCACCTGTCTCAAAGATGTTGCTTCCGCTTATGGTATCTCCGTGACAGCTCTTGTTTTGGCCTGGACAAAAACGCGTGGAGCGAATGTTATACCCATTCCTGGCCCGCGTCGTCTGGAGCACTTGTCTGACTTAGTTGATGCCGCCAATCTTGAGCTCGATACAGCTCATATTTCGACCATTGAAAAGATCGCAAGCAGCCAAAGTGATGGATGATAGCCAATTAGGATAGTTCAGGAGCAGGGCCGCCCTCTATCGTCGTTTTCCATCCATCCTCGGTCCGGCTGATCATGAGATGATGGTCCGCTCTGTCCGGCGCTTCGGGCAGTGAAAGCTTGAGTGGGTCGATGTACTTCTCAATGACCTTGTTGTAGGAAGCGACCGCAAAGGATGAGTTCTCCATAGAAGGACCATCCACTAGGTTTGCAGAACCGCTGAAAACCTCACATTGACCACCAATACCAACGTATACCTTAGCATGAAAATCTTGCTTCTTGTTGCCGGTTGCCACGATCCGATTTTCGAGACCATAGCTGGCAAGAACGTCATGATCCAAACCAGTTTCCTGCAAAGCCGATTTGTAGCCAGACCATGTCGCAGAGCGTGTCAAAAAGACAGTTCGTTTGGCATCCAACTGCTTCAGGAGGCGTTCCCAAATCTCAAGTTTTTCGCTCTTCGACTTCCATTGATGACCCACGAATGGGGCAGCGATAAGGATCTGATCCTTGTATAAACGCCATCTTACAATGAGTTTGTCCAACGCATCCATCAAGTATGACTTGGTATGTATCCCGCTTAGTACGTCATTCAGATCGATCCCCGAGATATTTGCTAGTAAAAAGTCAACTACCTCGAAACTGGCATCCGGGTCTAGCCGGAGAGGTCGATAGAACGTGGCCATGTGTTCTCGAGAACAGGAGCACGGTACCTTGATCGAGACTACTAGGTGGTCAGCCTCTGGCGTCCGCATTGCAAGACAGTAGTTTAGGGCTTTCCCCCACTGCCGTCGAATCTCTCCCATGGCTGCGGTGAGTTCAGCTAAGGCGGGTTGCTCCAAGCCTTTGCCAGTATCGGGGCAGCAATAGATTGGGTGACCACTGTAGTCGAATATTGGGTCTTCGTCATTGATAGCGAGCTTATAAACAGCTTTGTCCGTCGCGTATTCGACAGATCCAGCGTAGGGGTTCTCCTCGTCGTCATATCGTTCAAGAACCCTGCAATTGCCTGTTGGTGACTCGATCGGATTTTTCAAGTCGATGGCAAATGGCTGCCCACAAGCGTTGCACTTGATGACCCAAGTTCCCCGATCGTTGACCGCAGGAAACTTCAGCTCAGTGTAATGGTGCGGGTCACCGCAATGGGGACACTTCGCGGCGTAATTCTTGCGCTTGGTTTCAAACATGTTTGTAAGGCTCAATATCTGACATCCACAAATAGGAAGTTTCATACATCGGAGACACACGCTGTCGCCATTCAAAGTCTAAAAACCATCGTACAACAACGGTTCCTTGAAGGACACGCACGTCACTGCCTATGAGACTTTGAGTGTCTGTTTTGCAGAGATCGCACATGAGCGTTTGCATGTGCAGCAAAAGTCGGCTTCCCGCCCTTTGTGACTGAGCCTCCCGTAGTCGCTTAGCCTTCCCCGAGCCCCGTTTCGCAGGCGCCTTCCGGGCAGACAACGGGGGAAATTCACAGCGATTTTTGCGCTAAATGACATGAACCCATTTCGATCCCACAAGCACGGAGATCGAATATGTCATCAGCACCTAAAACCTCCTACCCAATCGTCATGCGCATGCAGGGCATGCACCCCCGCAATCTTGCGGGTTACGAGAAGCACCGCATGCGCCGTGGGGGCGACCACGGCCATTGCGACAGCAGCCTCATGGCACACAACCGGCGCCTCATCGGCTCCGAGAATTGGGCGCAAGATGCCTGGGACGAGATTCAGGACATGCGCCATGCAAACCATCTCCTCGAATTGGAGCAACTGCGCCGACGGCGTCGGAAGACGGAGCTTAAGAATGCGCTTTTTCGGGGGCCGCGCGATCCTTGGCGCGCAACCCGGCACGGTCCGCTGCGCGAGATCATTCTGACGGTAAACAAAGAGTGGTTCGACAAAGATCTCACCGAGTTTTTCGGAGAGAGCGGCCCGACGCGAGAAATGCAATTCGAGACGCGAGCCAAGCAGTGGCTCTTGACCAATTTCGGCGACGACTGCGTTCATGCACGCGCCGATCTCGACGAAACAGCATATCATATCCACGCTGTGATCATTCCCCGCGCAGTGACAACCGATGGTCGGCGTATGCTGCAGCCGGCAGTCCATCCGCTGATCCGGAGCTACGAGAAGGCGCAAGATAGCGTCGGCGAATGGTTCGAGGAGATCGGGCTCCAGCGCGGCGAGCGTCGCAAGCAAGCCCTGCGGGAGGCGCTCAAGCACAACAGGAAAGTCCGCGAAGCGCGCGCGAATGGGGCGGCCGATCCTGGAACCGAGATCGCGTTGCCGAAGCATCGCGAACACGTCAGCCCTAGGAAATGGCGCGAAAGCCAGGAGGTTGAGCTGTCCAGCCGCGACAAGGCGGTGAAGCAGTCCGAGGAAATCCTCGCTACCGAAAAATCGGCGCTCGCAGATCAAGAGCGTACCGTCACGCAGCGGCAGCGAGAGGCTCAGTCCGTGCTCGATATCGCGGCTGCGGTTGCTGAAGGCCGCGTGGATATTGTCCCCGACACGGACGAGACGGCGCGACAGGACGCTCAATTCGATACGACATCGCCGGTGCAGACCCTATTTGGGCGTGCGCTTGCGGTTCTCCGGCAACGCGCACGCAAAGAAGCACGCGCCGAGCTCGATGATGAGTTCACCCAGATCAAGGCGGCGGACGCAGCGCTGCTCGAGATCGCGAAAACGCTGCCCGACAAAGCCCGGCATCGTCTCGCACAAGCGCGCAGATCGCTTTCGTTGCCGCTGAATGCGCTTCGCCGTCGTTTGACGCGCGCCCATTCGGACAACACCGATCGAGGCCCTGCCGAGAAAACGTGAAAAAATTTGCGAATTCGATTTCCGCGCGCAGCGCGATGAACCCACCTCCTGAACAGCGTCCGAGAAGCACCGCGACAGGCGTGGGGCAGACGCCGCCAGAAAAGGATTAGACTAAATGGCACAGAAACACCGGCATCCCGTGATCGACTGGAACCGCATGACCGACCGCCAACGGCAAATGAAAGCGCGCGCGGAAAACCTCACAGCGCAGATCGCTCTTGATCAGCACCGCGAACATGACCGCGCGAACAAAGCGCTCTTCGCAAGCCTCGAGAGCGTCTTGGCCCAGCTAGCGGGTACTCCCAAGGCAGTCGAGTTTTTCCGCCTGTTCAGCGAAACCGCCACGCTGGCGAACGCCAAACGGATCGCCAATCATCCTGACTGCCCGGATGTCGTGCGCGGCGAGATCGCGCAGCGGATCGAGACGGCTGGCGCCATCCGTGGCAACGAAGGCGTTGCACGCGCTGTGCTCGGGAAAACGGACCACGCCAGCGAAGACTAACGGGGCTTAAATCATCCAAGACGAACAGAAAGGGCGCGGTGTCATCCGCGCCCTTTCTCTTTGTCAGTGGCAGCGCATCAAGTAGACAAAGACGGAAACGGGCCAGTTCAAGCCAATACCGCCAGTCAGTTTTAGAAAGCGGGGATATCTCGCTGACTACTATCGGTCGGGCTAGGCCCCCTCTTTCTTATCTCAGCCTTCAGCGCGCGCGGCGCGTTTGCGCTCATGCGGGTCGAGGTGGCGCTTGCGCAGGCGGATCGCCTTGGGCGTCACTTCGACGAGCTCGTCATCGTTGATATAGGCGATCGCTTCTTCGAGCGACATCCGCACCGGCGGGGTGAGGCGGACCGCTTCGTCGGTGCCCGATGCACGAACGTTGGTCAGCTTCTTGCCCTTGAGCGGGTTCACTTCGAGATCGTTGTCGCGCGAATGCTCGCCGATGATCATGCCCGTGTAGACCTGCTCCTGCGCACCGATGAAGAGCTTGCCGCGTTCTTCGAGGTTCCACAGCGCATAGGCCACGGACACACCGTTCTCCATCGAGATCAGCACGCCCTGGCGGCGACCCTCGATCGTGCCCTTGTAGGGGGCCCAGCCGTGGAAGATACGGTTCAGCACGCCGTTGCCGCGCGTGTCGGTCATGAACTCGCCCTGGTAGCCGATCAGGCCGCGCGAGGGGACATGGGCGACGATGCGGGTCTTGCCGTGGCCGGCGGGGCGCATCTCGGTCATCTCGCCCTTGCGCGCGCCGGTGAGCTTCTCGATCACCACGCCCGAGAATTCGTCATCCACGTCGACGATGACTTCCTCGATCGGCTCCATCCGCTGGCCGTCTTCCTCGCGGAAGATCACGCGCGGGCGCGAGATCGACAGTTCGAACCCTTCGCGGCGCATGTTCTCGATCAGAACGCCCATCTGGAGTTCGCCACGTCCCGAAACGACGAAGGCCTCGCCGCCCGGCGTGTCCTCGATCTTGATCGCGACGTTCGACTCGGCCTCTTTCATCAGGCGGTCGCGGATCACGCGCGACTGGACCTTCGAGCCGTCCTTGCCCGCCAGCGGGCTGTCATTGATGCCGAAAGTCACGGAGATGGTCGGCGGGTCGATTGGCTGGGCCGGGATCGGATCGTCGATCTCGGGGGCGCAGAGCGTATCGGCCACGGTGGCCTTGGTCATGCCCGCGACGGTGACGATGTCGCCAGCCTCGGCGACGTCGATCGGCTGCTGGCCGAGACCGCGGAACGCGAGGATCTTGGTGCATCGGAAGGATTCGATCCGCTCGCCCTTGCGGCTCAGGGCCTTGAGCTGGTCGCCGACCTTGAGGCGCCCGGCCTCGACGCGGCCGGTCAGGATGCGGCCGATGAACGGGTCGGAAGAGAGCGTGGTCGCGAGCATCTGGAAAGGCTCGTCGGCGCGGAATTCCTGCTTGGGCGGTTCGACATGCTCGAGGATCAGGTCGAAGAGCGCCGAGAGATCCTCGCGCGGCCCGTCGAGTTCGCGATCCGCCCAGCCGCCGATGCCCGAGGCATAGACATGGGGGAAGTCGAGCTGTTCGTCGGTGGCGCCGAGGTTGGCGAAGAGGTCGAACACTTCGTTGAGCGCGTTGTCGGGGTCGGCTGCGGGCTTGTCGACCTTGTTGAGCACGACGATCGGCTTGAGGCCGAGCGCCAGCGCTTTCGAGGTCACGAACTTGGTTTGCGGCATCGGGCCTTCGGCGGCATCGACGAGCAGGCAAACGCCGTCGACCATCGACAGGATGCGCTCCACCTCGCCACCGAAATCGGCGTGGCCGGGGGTGTCGACGATATTGATGCGCGTGCCTTTCCACTCGACCGAGGTGGCCTTGGCGAGGATGGTGATGCCGCGCTCGCGCTCGATATCGTTGCTGTCCATCGCGCGCTCGGCGACGGCCTGGTTTTCACGGAAAGCGCCCGATTGGCGCAGGAGCTGGTCCACGAGCGTCGTCTTGCCGTGGTCCACGTGTGCGATGATCGCAATGTTGCGAAGGTCCATGGGAGGTCGTCCTGTTCTTGAGTTGCCCCGCCCATAAGGGAAAAAACCGGGCGCGGCTAGCCCCAGAGGTGCGACTTCGCGCCCTTCAGTGGAAATGCGAACGCGAAAACAGGTTGATGACCATAATTCCGGCAAGGATCAAACCGATTCCGATCAGCGCCGGGGCATCCAGTCGCTGGTTGAACAGAAGCCAACCGACGCTCGCGATCAGCACCATGCCGATCCCCGACCAGAGCGCGTAGGTGATCCCGAGCGGAAGCACCTTGAGCACAAGCGTGAAGAAATAGAGCCCGCCGATGAACCCCACCGCGACGCCGACGGTCGGCCAGAATCTGGTGAATTGCTGGCTGGCCTGAAGGCAGGCGGAACCGAAGGTCTCGAAAGCCACTGCCACCAGCAGGAAAAGGTATGTCTTGATCATGCCGCCACTCTGACCGATCGCCGCGCGACTTGCCAGAGGCACCGATCAGTCGAGAACCTCTTCCTGGAACTGGGTCAGCACGAGGCGCCAGAAATCGAACGTGTCGTCGAGATTCTTCCGGCTCACCCCGAAATCGAGATTGACGTTCATCTCCACTGTCGGATCGCCGTCCTCGTCGAGATAGGCCTTGCCGAAGCGCATCCCGCTATTCCAGGCGTTGATCTGCGCCAGAGACACCGGCACACCTGCCCAGCCAGCGGTGAACTGGATCGAATTGCAGTTCTGGCCGTTGGTGCAACCGTAGAAGAGCACGATATATTGCGTGCCGTCGATGCGCCCGACGATCTGCGGGTCGCCGTCGGAATCGGTCTCCAGTTCGGCCGAGCCGTACCCCGTCGCGATCGCGCGGATCGCCTCGGGATCGGAACCGTCGATCAGTGTCTCTGCCGAGGCCAGCGGGCCTGCGAGTGCGAGGGGAACGGACAGGCACAGGCCTGCCAGTCGGGCGCGCAACGTCATGTCTCTCTCCACTGTCTTGTCGGGTGAACCTTCGTTCACCTTATCGTGAGCCTAGAGAGAGTAAGGTTTCGCGCCAAGGGGTTGCAGGAGCGATGAGGCGATGCGGCGCAGGGATGCGCGCTTATTGCGCCACGTACCAGTCGCGGCGGTGGTTCATCGCGATGACGAAATTCAGCACCAGCGCCCCAAGGAGCGACCAGAGAACCAGCGAGGGTTCGAGCACGAAGCTCGCGATCACAAAGAGGCACAGGTCGTGGATCAGCTGCGTCCAGCCTGCGCGAAACCCGAACTTGTCCTGCAAGATCACCGCGACGATGGAGACACCGCCAAGCGATCCTTGATGGCGAAAGAGGCCCAGAAGGCCCACGCCTGCGGAGACGCCGAAGAGGGCGGCGGCGACGGCCGGGTGGATATGGTCGACATGCAGAACCGGTTTCAGCGCCTCGGCCATCAGCGAGACCAGCGTGACAGTCACCAGGCTTTTCACCGCGAACCCCGCACCGCGCGCGTAATAGGCAAAGGCGTAGAAGGGGATATTGATCGCGAAGAACACGAGACCGAAGCTGAAGCCCGTCACATAGGACAGGATGAGCGCCGCGCCCGCCGTGCCGCCCGTCACCAGTCCCGCTGCGCGCAGCAGGTGGATGCCGAGCGCGGCCTGCGCCGAGGCCACGACGAGGCCTTGAAGGTCCTCGAACTGGGAATAATGCGGACGAGCCGGAATGTGTGCGTCAGTGGTCATGACCTAAAAATAGGACAGAATCGCTGACTTTCCAAATCGCTGCACGCAGAGCGGCCTTGCAGCGGGGGAAAGGCTCAGGTCGCGACGTAGCGGTCGCGGCGGTGGTTGATCAGGATGATCACGTTGAGAACCATCGCACCCAAAAGCGACCAGAGCACCTTGTCGAGCGGCAGCACGAACAGCGCAAAGAGGAAAACCCCGCAATCGAAGAGGATCTGCGTGCGGCCCGCCTTGAACCCGGTCTTGTCCTGCAGATAGAGCGCGACGATCCCGACGCCGCCAAGGCTTGCGCCGTGACGAAAGAGCGCAAGCAGCCCCGCACCGGCGGTCACACCCGCCAGGACGCCCGCCGCACCGGGATGCAATGTGGCGAAGCTCAGAAGATGCGGGAAAATCTCGGTGAAACTCGAGAGCGATGCGACCGCGAGCACGGTCTTGATCGTGAACCGCTTGCCCATCCGGCGGAAGGCCAGCCAGTAGAAGGGCAGGTTGAGCGTGAAGAAGATCGCGCCAAAGCTCCAGCCCGTAACGTAGGACAGCACCAGCGACAGGCCCGCGATCTGGCCGGTGAACAGCCCCGCGCCATGCAGCAGCGACACCGAGAGCGCCACCAGAAGCGTGCCCGAAAGCAACCCCTGAGTGTCCTCGGGCAGGGTGTGTCGATGCGGGTCTTTGATGCGTGTCTGGGCCATGGCCGCCAGATGCCACGGGTCCAAGGCGCGCGCAAGCACTGCGATCTATGGGCAACAGCCTGGCTCCAAGAACGGGCTTTCACACTCGCGTGACTTGCCTCATTGCTTCGCATCGCGCCAAGTGACGCCATCCGAAACGCCCAAACTAGGAGGAGGGCTCGCATGATCCAACAGCACCAAGCCCCCGCCATGCGTTGCGGATATTTTGTCAGCACCCAAGCCACCGCCACCCGCGTCGCACGACGCCAAGGCTGATCGCTCCCGCTGACACTTCCGGGGCCTAGCCCCATCCCGCAAACCGACCTGATCTGCGCCCCGATTTTCTCGTGACGCCTTCGCCGCCTTCGCGCGGCGCCGTTCGGGTCGTCTTTTCAAACCAACTGAAGGAAAGGCCGGTTGCGGGCAAGGTCCCGTGCCGGAAGATGACGATGACCCAGACTCTCACGCGTCCGACGGATGCTTTTACCCTCGATGCCGCGATCGCCAAATATGGCGCGGCCAAGGTTCTGCGCGCGGCGCTCTTTGCGCTGATCACTCGTGGCCCGAAACCGCGGGCGCTCGATGCGGATGCGCTCAGCGATTACCTGCGGGCCGATATCGGCCTGGGGCCCGCCGAGCCCCCGCCCGAACCGTGGAGTTTCCTGCGGTAGGCGAAAGGGCCGGGCGTGAAATGCGCCCGGCCCCCTCAAACCTCTCTGCGCCGATCAGAGCGTCAGCGACTTGTTGAGATACTCGTCGATCTTCTCGAGGAAGCCCATCGTGGTCAGCCATTTCTGATCCGGGCCCACGAGCAGCGCGAGGTCCTTGGTCATGTGGCCGTCCTCGACCGCCTTCACACAGACCTTCTCGAGCGTTTCCGCGAAGGTCTTGAGCTGGTCGTTGCCATCGAGTTTGGCGCGGTGCTTGAGGCCCCCGGTCCAAGCGAAGATCGAGGCGATGGAGTTCGTCGAAGTCTCCTTGCCCTGCTGGTGCTGACGGTAATGGCGCGTGACCGTGCCGTGGGCGGCCTCGGCCTCGACGGTCTTGCCATCGGGCGTCATCAGGATCGAGGTCATCAGGCCGAGCGAGCCGAAACCCTGTGCCACGGTGTCGGACTGCACGTCGCCGTCGTAGTTCTTGCACGCCCAGACATAGCCGCCCGACCATTTCAGCGCCGAGGCCACCATGTCGTCGATCAGGCGGTGCTCGTACCAGATGCCGGCTTCCTTGAACTTCTCGGCGAACTCTTCTTCGTAGACCTTCTGGAACAGATCCTTGAAGCGACCGTCATAGGCCTTGAGGATGGTGTTCTTGGTCGACAGATAGACCGGCCAACCCTTCACGAGCCCGTAGTTCAGCGAGGCTCGCGCGAAGTCGATGATCGACTTGTCGAGGTTGTACATGCCCATCACGACGCCCGCGTCCGGCGCCTGGAAGATTTCCTTTTCGATCACCTCGCCGTCGTCGCCCACGAATCTCAGTGTCAGGGTGCCCTTGCCGGGGAAGCGGAAGTCGGTGGCCTTGTATTGGTCACCGAAGGCATGACGCCCGACCACGATCGGCTTCGTCCAGCCCGGCACGAGGCGCGGCACGTTGCGGCAGATGATCGGCTCGCGGAAGATCACGCCGCCGAGGATGTTGCGGATCGTGCCGTTGGGCGAGCGATACATGCGCTTGAGGTTGAACTCCTCGACGCGGGCTTCGTCGGGGGTGATCGTCGCGCATTTGACGCCAACGCCATATTGCTTGATCGCCTCGGCCGCATCGACGGTGATCTGGTCGTCGGTGCGGTCGCGTTCCTCGATGCCGAGGTCATAATATTTCAGGTCGATATCGAGATAGGGCAGGATCAGTTTCTGCTTGATGAAGTCCCAGATAATGCGGGTCATCTCGTCGCCGTCGAGTTCGACGACCGGGTTTTCAACCTTGATCTTGGTCATGCGCGTTCCTTCTGGTTTGCGGGACGGTTCACGGAACCGTGTTCCGGGGAGGCCGGGAATCGAAAGGGGCGGCTCGGTGCCGCCCCTTCTGTCTCAGTGCTCTCAGCCGATGATGGCGTTGAGCGTTGCGCTCGGGCGCATCACCGCGGCGAGTTTCGCCGGGTCGGCGTGGTAGTAGCCGCCGATATCGGCCGGCTTGCCCTGAACGGCGGCGAGTTCCGCCACGATCTTCGCTTCGTCATCGGCCAGCGCCTTCGCGACGGGCGCGAATTCGGCTGCGAGTTCCGCGTCGTCGCCCTGGGCGGCCAGAGCCTCGGCCCAGTAACGGGCGAACCAGTAATGGCTGTCGCGGTTGTCGGGCTGGCCGACCTTGCGCGAGGGCGAGCGGTCATTGTCGAGGATGCCCTGCGTCGCGACATCCACCGCGTCGCCCAGCACCTTCGCCTTGGCGTTGCCTTTCGTTTCCGCGAGGAAACGGAAGCTTTCACCGAGCGCACAGAACTCGCCGAGGCTGTCCCAGCGCAGGTGGTCTTCTTCCAGAAGCTGCTGGACGTGCTTGGGGGCCGAGCCGCCCGCGCCGGTCTCGAACAGACCGCCGCCCTGCATCAGCTTCACGATCGAGAGCATCTTGGCCGAGGTGGCCAGTTCCAGGATCGGGAAGAGGTCGGTCAGGTAGTCGCGCAGCACGTTGCCGGTGATCGCGATGGTGTTCTCGCCCTTGGTGATGGTCTCGAGCGAGGCGATGGTGGCTTCGCGCGGCGCCATGATCTCGAACTTGTCGGCAACGCCCTTGGCTTCGAGGATCGGCTTCACATATTTGATCAACTCCGCGTCATGGGCGCGGTTTTCGTCGAGCCAGAAGATCGCACGGTAGCCGGTCAGGCGCTGGCGATCGATCGCGAGGTTCACCCAGTCCTCGATCGGCGCCTTGCGGGCCGAGGCCGAGCGCCAGATATCACCAGCCTTGACCTCATGCGCGTGCAGCACGGTGCCATCGTCGAGCACCATCTTCACCACGCCGTCGGTGGGGATTTCGAAGGTGGTGGGGTGCGAGCCGTATTCCTCGGCCTTCTGCGCCATCAGGCCGATGTTCTGAACGGTGCCCGCGGTGGCGGGGTTCAGCTTGCCGTTGGCTTTGAAGAACTCGACCGCGGCGTCATAGACCGGCGCATAGGAGTTGTCCGGGATCACGCAGACGCAGTCATGTTCCTTGCCATCGGGGCCCCAGCCCTTGCCGCCAGCGCGGATCAGCGCGGGCATCGAGGCGTCGATGATGACGTCCGAGGGCACGTGCAGGTTGGTGATGCCCTTGTCGGAGTTCACCATATACATCGGCGGACGCTCGGCGGTGACGGCCTCGATTGCGGCCATGATCTCAGGCTGATCCTTCACGCGGGCGAGCAGGTCGCCCAGACCCGAATTCGGGTTCACGCCGAGCGCCTTCATCTCGTCGCCGTATTTCTCGAAGACCGGCTTGAGCCAGGCCTTGACCGCATGGCCGAAGATGATCGGATCCGAGACCTTCATCATCGTCGCTTTCATGTGCAGCGAGAACAGGACGCCTTCGTCCTTGGTCTTCGCGATCTCGTCCTCGAGGAACGAATCCAGCGCGGATGCCGACATATAGGTCGCATCGACCACGGTGCCCGCCGGGTACTTCACGCCTTCCTTCAGAACGGTCTCGGTCTTGGCGTTTTCCAGGACGATCGTCGCGGTTGCTTCCTTGGGCAGGGTGGCCGAGACTTCATTCGAGAAGAAATCGCCGCCCGACATTGCTGCGACGCGGGTCTTGCTGTCCCTGGTCCACTCACCCATGCGGTGCGGGTTGGCCTGGGCGAATTTCTTCACCGCGGTTGCGGCGCGGCGATCCGAGTTGCCCTCGCGCAGGACCGGGTTCACGGCCGAGCCCTTGATCGAGTCGTATTTCGCGCGGACCGCTTTCTCGGCGTCGGTCTTCGGCTCTTCGGGGTAGTCGGGCAGGGCGTAGCCTTGCGATTGCAGCTCCTTGATCGCGGCCACGAGCTGCGGCACCGAGGCAGAAATGTTCGGGAGCTTGATCACATTGGCTTCGGGCGTCTTCACCAGTTCGCCCAGCTCGGCCAGATCGTCCGAGATGCGCTGCTCTTCGGTCAGCATTTCGGGGAAGGTGGCGAGGATACGGCCCGCAAGCGAGATGTCCTTGGTGCCGACCGAAATCCCGGCGGCAGAGGCGAATTTGCGGATGATCGGCAGCAGCGAGGCGCTGGCGAGTTCGGGGGCCTCGTCGACCTTGGTGTAGATGATATCGGGGGTATTTTTATCGGCCATTGCGGAGCCCTCTCGGTTGGAGTCTCGGTTTCGCTGCCTCATACCCGATTCAGATCCGCTTGGCTAGACGGTATGCGATTGTATACGGGAAGGCTCTGCCACTTATCGCCGAGGGGGGCGGATGCGGCACTGGTCGGGACCGCTCAGCCGAAGCGCGATCGCGATCAGGCTGACGAGACTCAGCGCAATCAGGGTCAACGGAATGTTGCGCGCGGCGATGTTGGTGCCGAGATGCGCGCAATCGGGAATGAGCACCAGATAGATCACGAAAGGCGCAATGGCGAGGCTCAGCACCATCCACTCGACCCAGTTGAAATAGAGCCCGTTGCGAAACAGCCTCAGCATGGCCGGGGCGCTCAGGAGAAGCAGAAAGGCTGGGATCGTGTCGTCGTCGCTGCCCGAGGACAGCAATTCGCGACAAGCAATGCCATCCGACCCGATCAGCGGTGCGTCGAAGGAGTCAAAAAGAAGGCCGAGGAGCATGGCGCTCAGAAGTGAGAGGAAGAACAGGATGTTCCAGCCGCTCATCGCGCCGTGAACCATCCTTCGACCCTGGCCCGGACCCATTCCCAGACCGCAGGCGCGCCGCGTGAGATCTTGGTGCCGATCCGGTCTTCGAGTTGGGAGAAGCTGACGTCATACTCGATCCACGATCCGCCGCCCGACTGGTGGTTGAGCAGCACCGGCTGCACCCGGTCGAGCGATTTGGCGAAGATGGCATCGGGGCTCTCGTTCGCCTCGAATTCGTGCCAAAGCGCGAGCAGCTCCGCCCCCTGATCCTCGGGCAGCAACCCGAAGATGCGCGCGGCGGCCTCGGCCTCGGCCTTCTGGATGTCCTCGGAGCCATGCGCCGTGCCGCCCTGAGAATGGATCGGCACATCGCCCACGTCGATCTCGACGAGATCATGCAGCAGCAGCATCCGGATCACCCGGTCGATCGACACGCCCTCGGGCGCCTGATCGGAGAGCGTCAGCGCATAAAGAGCAAGCGACCAGCTATGCTCGCCCGAATTCTCGGGGCGCGAGGCATCATGGATCGGCGTCGCCCGCGTGACCGATTTCAGTTTCTCGGCTTCGGCGAGAAACGCGAATTGGCGATCGAGCCGGTTCATCCACGCCTCCACAGTCGCGGCAGCAAAAGCAGGAAGGCCACGAAAAGGAACAGCCCGCTGATACGCCAGATCATCGCGCGATCCGAAAAGGTCGCGCAATCGATGCGCGGCACGGCGAAGGCGTAGAAGAACAGGGTGCCGAGCATCGACAGCAGCACCGTGCCAAGCCCCACCACTGGCGGGATCGCGCGGTCCGCGGCCGAAAGCAGCAAGAGTGTCCAGCCGATCCAGAGCGGCAGCACCGATATCATCAGGTGAAGCGGGCTTCGGACGAGCCCGGCAAAGCCGCGCAGCATCGCCTCGCCGCGCGTCGCATCCCCGGTCCAGTCGCCCTCGCAGATCATGTGGGTGGCGTGGAAGGCGGTGGCGATAACGAGCGACAGGCCGAGCGCGAGCGCCGCGGCGTAGAAGATCGTTGTCGCGGACTGGTTCACGCCTCGTCCCCGGAAGCGTCGGATTGCGCGGCTTTGCGCGCCTTGGCGTCGAGCTCGCGCAGGCGTTTCTCGAAGAAATCGCGCCCGCGCTGCTCGGCCATATGCAACCGGCAAGCCGTCATGAAGGCTTCTTGCAGCGAGGGCGAGGACGTGCCGATGTAATTGCCGACCTCCATGAAGAGGCGATCGTCGCCGTATTTGCGCATCGCCTCCATGGTCTCGGCGGCGAGCTTTTCAGCAAGCTCGTCGATCAGCGCCATCAGCGCGTGCCCTCCGTCAGGCGGCGACGCACATAGGTCTGCACCGCCTCGATCATCGGCTTCATATGGGCTTCTTCGTTCTTGAAGAAGTGATCCGCGCCCTCGACCTCCTCATGGGTGATCGTGATGCCCTTTTGCTCCTGGAGCTTGGCGACCAGCTGGTCGGTCTCCTTGGGTTGGGCGATGCGGTCGTTGGTGCCGTTGATGATCAGGCCCGAGCTGGGGCAGGGCGCAAGGAAGGAATAGTCGTAATTGCCGGGGCCCGGCGACGAGGGGCCCGGAGGTGCGACCGAAACGAAGCCGGTGATCTCGGGGCGACGCATCAGCAGCTGCATCCCGATCCAGGCGCCGAAGCTGTGACCCGCAACCCAGCAATGCTTGGAATTGGGATTCATCGCCTGAAGATAATCGAGTGCCGAGGCTGCATCCGATAGCTCGCCGATGCCCTGGTCGTATTCGCCCTGACTGCGGCCCACGCCCCGGAAGTTGAAGCGAAGCACCGTGAAGCCCATCTTGAAGAAGGCGTAATGCAGGTTGTAGACGACGCGATTGTTCATCGTGCCGCCGAATTGCGGATCGGGATGCAGGATGATCGCAATCGGGGCGTCGGGGGCGGGTTGCGGATGATAGCGCCCCTCGAGGCGACCTTCGGGACCGGGGAAAATGACTTCGGGCATTGTCTCTCGTTTGCTCTTGCCAGCTTGGCTCCGGCGCGCGTGCTGCGACCTCGCGTTTCTTGACGGGTCGGCACGGCTGGCCTAGGAGGAAGCCACCCCCGGCGCCATGCCGGGAGATCGGGTATTGGTGGAGGTAATCGGCCCTCGCGCTTGCGTCAATGCTTTCAGCGGTTTTTGCGTGCGTTGCGGGTCGATTTAAGTCAGCTTGAAGGTTCCGGGCGGGAGGGTCGCATGAAACTGTCGACGAAAGGGCGTTACGCGATGGTCGCGCTGGTGGATCTGGCGCTGGCGGGCGAAGGCAGCCGAACCTCTCTCGCGGCCTTGTCCGAGCGTCAGGATATTTCTCTGCCCTATCTCGAACAGCTTTTCGTGCGGCTGCGCCGCGCGGGCCTGGTGAATTCGGTGCGCGGCCCGGGCGGCGGCTATCGTCTTGCGCGTTGCCCCTCCGAAATCCGCATCTCGGAGATTTTCGAGGCCGTGGACGAAACCGTCTCGGCGATGCATGTAGGCGCGGGCGCCTCGGGCGCGATCTCGGGCTCGCGCGCGCAATCCATGGCGAACCGGCTCTGGGAGAGCCTGTCGGCACAGGTTTTCGTCTTCCTGCATCAAACGACGCTCGAAGACGTGGTGAAGAACCGGCTCAAGCCATGCCCGGCCGTGCCGAGCCTGTTCTCGGTGGTCGACGAGTAACCTCGAGCGGTGGTCGGCAAGGCGGGCCATGGACGCGCTGCGGGGGATATTTGAAGCAGTTGGAAAGTGAGAGTTTGCCTCTTCCAACTGCTTCAAATATCCCCGCCGGAGGCATCCGACCTCTCAACCACGCGGAGCGCATGATGGAGCGTACCTATCTCGACTGGAATGCAACGACCCCTTTGCGGGTCGAGGCCCGCGAGGCGATGATCGCGGCGATGGATGTGGTGGGGAATCCGTCCTCGGTGCATTCGGAAGGGCGCGCGGCGAAGGCCCTGATGGAGCGGGCCCGCGCGCAGGTGGCAGCGGCTCTCGGGGCCGAGGGGCAGGACATCATCTTCACCTCGGGAGCGACGGAGGCGGCGGCTTTGGCATTGGCCGGACAGGGGATGCATTGCGCCGGTGTCGAGCACGATGCGGTCCGAAGCTGGTGTGAACAGGATCTTGGCGTTGATCGGACGGGTCGGATCGAGGTTTCCGATCCCGCGCATTCTGCCGTCCAGCTTGCCAATTCCGAGACCGGGGTGGTGCAGGAGCTGCCGGAGGGGCTTTACCTGAGTGATCTCACGCAGGGTTTCGGCAAGATTCCCTTCGCCTTCAACTGGCTTGGCGTGACCTGCGGGATCGTCTCGGCGCATAAACTCGGTGGACCCAAGGGCATTGGTGCGCTGGTGGTAAAGCGCGGCACGGATATCGCCGCACAGCTCAAGGGCGGCGGTCAGGAGATGGGCCGGCGTGCGGGCACCGAGAACCTGACCGGGATCGCGGGGTTCGGGGCCGCCGCCGAGGCAGCCTCGCACGATCTTGAGAGCGGAATTTGGGCGCGCGTGGAAATAGTTAGAAACATTCTAGAGAGTGCCATTGCGGATCGCGCAAAAGAAACTATTTTTGTCGGGAATGAATCACGCAGGCTCCCGAACACCACCTGCTTCATCACGCCCGGATGGAAGGGCGAGACGCAGGTGATGCAGATGGATCTGGGTGGTTTTGCCGTTTCGGCCGGCTCGGCCTGTTCGTCGGGCAAGGTGAAAAGCTCTGCCGCTCTGGTGGCGATGGGTTTTTCCGAAGAGGAAGCCGGCTGTGCGCTGCGGGTCTCGATCGGCCCGGACACGCGTGAGGAAGATGTGATGCGTTTCGCCGAACACTGGCTGAAATGCGAAGGGAAACACCGCGCGCGGCGCGGGTGAGCGACAGGAGAGGCCGGATATGGCGGGTGCGGATCAGGTGGAAGTGCGCGAAGGCGTGGATCGCGAAACGGTCGAGACCGTCCAGAACATGGGCGCCTACAAATACGGCTGGAATACCGAGATCGAGATGGAATACGCGCCCAAGGGCGTGAACGAGGACATCGTCCGCCTGATCTCGAGCAAGAACAACGAGCCCGAGTGGATGACCGAGTGGCGCCTGAAGGCGTTTGCGCGCTGGCAGGACATGAAGATGCCCGACTGGGCGCTTCTGAACATCCCGGATATCGACTTTCAGGACCAGTATTACTACGCCCGCCCGAAAAGCATGGTCGAGAAGCCCAAGTCGCTCGACGAGGTCGATCCCAAGCTGCTGGCTACCTATGAAAAGCTCGGCATCCCGCTGAAGGAACAGATGATCCTTGCCGGTGTCGAAGGGGCCGAGGATATCGACCTCAACGACCGTCAGGTCGCTGTCGACGCGGTGTTCGACAGCGTTTCCGTGGGCACCACCTTCAAGGACAAGCTCGCCGAGGCGGGGGTGATCTTCTGCTCGATCTCCGAAGCGATCCAGGAGCACCCGGAACTGGTGAAGAAATATCTCGGCTCGGTCGTACCGCAGGCGGATAACTTCTATGCCGCGCTGAACTCGGCCGTTTTCTCGGATGGCTCCTTCGTCTACGTGCCCCCGGGCGTGCGCTGCCCGATGGAGCTTTCGACCTATTTCCGCATCAACGCGGAAAATACCGGGCAGTTCGAACGCACCCTGATCATCGCCGACAAGGGCTCCTATGTGAGCTACCTCGAAGGCTGCACCGCACCTCAGCGCGATGTCGCCCAGCTGCACGCTGCGGTTGTGGAGATCATCATCGAGGAAGACGCGGAGGTGAAATACTCCACCGTCCAGAACTGGTTCCCGGGCGACGAGAACGGCAAGGGCGGCATCTACAACTTCGTCACCAAGCGTGCCGATTGCCGTGGCGACCGCGCCAAGGTGATGTGGACCCAGGTCGAGACCGGCTCGGCGATCACCTGGAAATACCCGTCCTGCATCCTGCGCGGCGATGACAGTCAGGGCGAGTTCTACTCGATCGCCATCGCCAACAATTACCAGCAGGCCGATACCGGCACGAAGATGCTGCATCTGGGCAAGAACACCCGCTCGCGCATCGTCTCCAAGGGGATCTCGGCGGGCAAGGCGCAAAACACCTATCGCGGTCAGGTGTCTATGCATCCCAAAGCCACCGACTCGCGCAACTACACGCAATGCGACTCGTTGCTGATCGGCGACAAATGTGGCGCGCATACGGTGCCCTATATCGAGGTGAAGAATAACTCCTCGCGCGTCGAGCACGAGGCAACCACCTCGAAGGTCGATGACGATCAGCTCTTCTATTGCCGCGCGCGCGGCATGGATGAAGAGGAGGCCGTGGCTCTTGTCGTGAATGGCTTCTGCCGCGAGGTGCTGCAGGCTCTGCCGATGGAATTCGCGATGGAAGCCCAAAGCCTTGTGGCGATTTCTCTGGAGGGCAGTGTCGGGTGATTTGCACACGTGTAAATTGCAAAATCGCCCCGGATGTGCCCCATTTCAGGCACATTCCTTCAGCATGTCTTAACCCGCCAGGAAGATGGATCGAGGTGGGCCATGACGATATCCAGCACGAGCTTCAACGATCGGTTGACGCGGATCGAGAAGATTTCGGCCAAGAACAAGGGTCGGGTCGTGCTGCATGTCGGGGATCGCGAAATGAACGTGCGCGCGGATTCCGCGATGCTGCGCGGTGCGATCGCCGAGCCCAGGACGAAGCGACGTTTGCTTGCCTTCATTCCGGCATTGGGAACGGGCGTCGCGGGATTCGTTCTGGCATCCGTCCTGCGCGAGCATTTCATGACGCCTCAGATCGCGGAAGCGATCGGAACCCATGCCGATCTCGCGCTCTTCGGGGCGGCGCTTCTCGTGGCCTTCGTGATCGGACTGTTCTTCAAGCTCCTGTCGACGAAACTCGTCATGCTACAGGCGCTCGGCGTCGTCATCGCGATGGCGGGGCTGCACAATCTGGCCTTCTGGCAGCCCGCGCTGGCGTCTTCGGTCTTTTCCGAGGCCTGGGTGCAGCAGAAGGTGGCAGAGACCGAGCCGCGCACGCTGACCTATGCCGGGGCCGTGATCCACTTCTGACCTGCGGCGGCGCGGCCCCGCGGGGTCGCTCCATCGGAGGTCACGCATGATCGTCACCACCACCCCCACCATCGAAGGGCGCCCGATCGCGGCCTATCACGGCATTGTCGTGGGCGAAGCGATCATGGGCGCCAATGTCGTGCGCGACATCTTCGCCTCGGTCACCGATATCATCGGCGGCCGGTCGGGGGCTTACGAATCCAAATTGCAAGACGCGCGCTCCACGGCGCTGCGTGAACTCGAAGATCGCGCCCGCGAACTGGGCGCGAATGCCGTTGTCGGCGTCGATCTCGATTACGAGGTCGTCGGCCAATCCATGCTGATGGTGTCGGCCTCCGGCACCGCTGTTACCGTATCCTGAGGAAGAACCATGCTTGAGATCAAGAACCTGCACGTCAAACTGGAAGAAGAGGACAAGCAGATCCTCAAGGGCGTCAACCTGACCGTCGAGGCCGGAAAGGTCCACGCGATCATGGGGCCGAACGGCTCGGGGAAATCGACGCTGAGCTACGTTCTCTCGGGTCGCGACGGCTACGAGGTGACCGAGGGCGAGGCGGAACTCGACGGGATGGACCTGCTCGAGGCCGAGCCTGAAGAGCGCGCGGCGGCGGGCCTCTTCCTGGCGTTCCAATACCCGGTCGAGATCCCCGGTGTCGGCAACATGACCTTCCTGCGCACCGCGCTCAACGCGCAGCGCAAGGCACGCGGCGAAGAAGAAATCTCCGCCGGTGACTTCCTCAAGCTCGTTCGCGAAAAGGCGAAATCGCTGAAGATCGACGCCGACATGCTCAAGCGCGCGGTCAATGTCGGATTCTCGGGCGGCGAGAAAAAGCGCAACGAAATCCTTCAGATGGCGCTTCTGGAGCCGAAGATGTGCATCCTCGACGAGACCGACTCTGGCCTCGACGTCGACGCGATGCGTCTGGTCGCCGAAGGGGTGAATGCGCTGCGCGACGAGAAGCGCTCCTTCCTCGTGATCACCCACTACCAGCGCCTGCTCGACCACATCAAACCCGATGTCGTGCACATCATGGCCGATGGCCGCATCATCGAGACCGGCGGGCCGGAACTGGCGCTTGAGGTCGAGAAGAACGGCTATGCCGAGCTGCTGGCCAAGCACGGGATCTCGGAGGTGATGGCGTAATGTCGGCTGTCGAGAAAATGACTCCCGCCGAGGCGCGGCTCGCCCGCGTCACGCTGCCCGAGGGTTTCGGGCCGCAACGCCGGGCCGCGCTCGAGCGTCTGACCGCGATGGGCCTGCCGGGTCGTCGTGACGAATACTGGCGCTGGACCAACCCGACCGATTTCATCGCGCCCGAGCCGGTCGCCGCCGCGCCGTTCAAGGATGACGAGCCGGAGCTGTTCGGCGAGATCGACCGCCTGAAGGTCGTATTCCGCGATGGCGTCTTCGATGCCGAGGCTTCGGACGATCTGTCCATGTCGGGCGTCGAGATCCTGCGTCTGGCCGAGGCGGGCGATGTGAACTGGGCAAGCGCGCTCTATGGCACGTTGGAGGCCAATGGGCAGAAGCCGGTCGTGCGCCCCTTCGCAGCCCTGAACACCGCGTCGGCCACCGATGGCGTGCTGATCCGTGTGACGGGCAAGGCCGAGAAACCGGTGAGCCTGATTTATACCCATGAATCAGAGACTTCCGATCCGATCTTGCATCATCTCGTGAAGCTTGAAGAGGGCGCCGAGATCACCGTGCTGGAAAACGGCCCGGCCGGTGCGCGGTTCAACAAACTGATGGAAGTCGATGTCGCCAAAGGCGCGCGCTTCCACCATATCCGCGTGCAGGGCCGCGATCACGAGCGTCGCGCCGTGACCGGCATCTTCGCGCGCGTGGCCGACGAAGCGCTGTTCAAGTCCTTCACGCTGACCTCGAACGGGGTGCTCACGCGCAATGAATGCGTGATCGACATCGTGGGCGACGATGCCAATGCCCATGTCGCGGGCGCGGCGCTTGGCGACGGCAAGAGCGGCGCGTTCCACCACGACGACACGATCTTCATCACCCATGACGCCGAACGCTGCGAGAGCCGCCAGGTGTTCAAGAAGGTGCTCAAGAACGGCGCGCAGGGCGTGTTCCAGGGCAAGATCCTTGTGAAGCCGGGCGCGCAGAAGACCGACGGCTACCAGATCAGCCAGTCGCTGTTGCTCGACGAGGACAGCCAGTTCCTCGCCAAGCCCGAGCTCGAGATCTATGCCGATGACGTGCAGTGCTCGCATGGCTCGACCACCGGCGCGATCGACGAAACTGCGCTCTTCTACCTGCGGTCTCGCGGGGTTCCGGTCGAGGAGGCAACCGCGCTTCTGGTTCTCAGCTTCGTGGCAGATGCCATTGAAGAGATTGAAGAAGAGCGCTTCCGCGACGCGATCCTGACGCGGCTCGAAGGCTGGCTTTCGCGGCATCGCGGCTGAGATGGCGGCCAGCGACGACATCCTGCGGACCTATCGGCACCCGCGTGTGGTGATGCGCGAACATCTGGCGCGTCCGGCTTCCGAGCCGCGCGCGCTGGTGTTCCTGCTGCTGGCGCTGACGGTGATCTTCATCGGCCAGTGGCCGCGCCTGTCGCGGCTGGCCCATGAGATGCCCGATCAGCCTATGGTCGGGCTGGTGATGGGGACGATGCTTGCGCTTCTGGCGACGGTGCCCATCTTCTACCTGATCGCCGCACTCGGCCATCTGGTCGCGAAAGCGATGGGCGGGCAGGGCAGCTGGTATGGTGCGCGGCTTGCGCTGTTCTGGGCGCTGCTCGCGGTGTCGCCGCTGATGCTGCTGCAAGGTCTCGTCGCGGGTTTCATCGGGATCGGGCCGCAACTGTCGTTGGTCTCGCTCCTGGTCGGGGTGGCGTTCGTGCTGTTCTGGATCGTGGGTTTGCGCGTCGCGGAGTTCGAAGGAAAATCAAGGTGATGCAGGTCGATCTCAAAGACTGGCTGATGCGGAGCTTTACGGAACCGCGCGCGGTCGCCCGCGAATTGATGGCGCTCAATCTGCCCAATGCGGCACGCTTTCAGACGATGGTGCTTGTCGTGGTGATGAGCGCGATCCTCGGCACGCTCGCGCAGATGGTCTTCACCGTCATCACCAAGCTCGACCTTGGAGAGCTGACCTCGCCGCTCATGGTGGTGGGGCTTCAGGCCTCGCTGCTGCTCTATGGCGCCTTTGCGATGTCCTTCGTCGGTCAGCGCGCGGGCGGCAAGGGCAGCTATGCTGACGCGTTGCTGCTGCTGACCTGGATCGAGTTCGTGCTGATGATCGGGCAGGTGATTCAGGTCGTTCTGATGGTCTTCTTCCCCATCTCGGCCACGATCATGTCGTTGTTGCTGGTCGGGCTGATGTTCTTCCTGCTTGTGCAGTTCACGATGGAGCTGCACGGCTTCACCAATCCGCTCGCCGTGGCCGTGGGGGTGATCCTGACCTTCCTCGGGTCCGCGCTCATTGCCGGGATCGTGCTGGTCTCGACAGGGCTCGTGCAGATGCCCACGACCCCCATGCCGAGCTGAGGTAGAGACATGTATGATATCGAAAAGATCCGCTCGGATTTCCCGATCCTGTCGCGCGAAGTGAACGGCAAGCCACTGGTTTACCTCGACAACGGGGCCTCGGCGCAGAAGCCGCGCGTGGTGATCGACGCGATGACGCGGATGTATGAGAACGAGTATTCCAACGTCCATCGCGGTCTGCATACGCTCTCGAATATCGCGACGGAGAAATACGAGGGCGTGCGCGCGATCGTGGCCAAGTTCCTGAAGGTGAAGGACGCGGATGAGATCGTCTTCACCACCGGCTCGACCGAGGGGATCAACCTTGTGAGCTACGCCTGGGCCGCGCCGAAGCTTCAGGCTGGCGACGAGATCGTGCTCTCGGTGATGGAGCATCACGCCAATATCGTGCCGTGGCATTTCCTGCGCGAACGTCAGGGCGTGAAACTGGTCTGGGTGGAGCCCGAGGCGGATGGATCGCTGCCCCCCGAGAAGGTGCTCGAGGCGGTGACCGATCGCACGAAACTGATCGCGATCACCCATATGTCGAACGTGCTCGGCACGCTGGTCGATGTGAAGACCATCGCACAAGCCGCGCGCGAGAAGGGGATCGCGACGCTCGTCGATGGCAGTCAAGCGGCAGTGCACGGGCCGGTCGATGTCGACGATATCGGATGCGATTTCTATGCCATCACCGGTCATAAGCTATATGGGCCAAGTGGTTCCGGGGCGATCTTCATCCGCAAGGAACGGATGGCCGAGATGCGTCCCTTCCTCGGTGGCGGCGATATGATCGACACCGTGACCCGCGACAGCGTCACCTATAACAAACCGCCGATGAAATTCGAGGCCGGCACGCCCGGCATCGTGCAGCAGGTGGGGATGGGCGTGGCGCTCGACTACCTGATGCAGATCGGGATGGAGAATATAGCGGCCCATGAGCGGTCCCTGCGGGATTACGCGCAGGAGAAGTTGACGGGGCTGAATTGGCTCAACGTGCAGGGCAATGCGCCGGACAAGGGGGCGATCTTCTCGCTCACCCTCAACGGCCCTGCGCATCCCCATGATATCTCGACCATTCTCGACAAACGCGGCGTGGCTGTGCGCGCCGGGAGCCATTGCGCGATGCCGCTGATGGATTGGCTGGGCGTCTCTGCCACCGCGCGGGCCTCGTTCGGGATGTACAACACACGCGAAGAGGTCGATGCGCTCGTCTCCGCGCTGGAACTCTGCCACGAATTGCTGGGCTAGGGCCTTTCGCACGCATTTGCGATGCGATGTGCGCTTGCCATTGCTGCGTTGCAGCATAACTGTTTCCCGACAGCGGACGTGACAGAGGCAGGCCATGAAACGCAAACGGATCAACCTTGCCCTTCAGGGCGGCGGCGCGCATGGCGCCTTCACCTGGGGGGTGCTCGACCACTTCCTTGAAGAGGACTGGCTGGACTATGCCGCGATCTCGGGCACCTCGGCCGGGGCGCTGAATGGCGCGGCTTTCAAGGCGGGATATGCGCGCGGCGGCCGCGAGGGCGCGCGTGCCGAGCTCGAACGGCTCTGGGGGCAGGTCTCGGAAACCGTAGATCTTCGGCTCAATCGCATCCTTCCCGCCGAGCTTCCCGGCGGTGAGGCGATCATGCGCTGGTTCGACGCCTTCACACCTGCGGCTTTCATCGAAGGCATCTCGCGTGTGTTCTCGCCCTATGACACGGGACCGTTCTACATCAACCCGCTCGCGTCGGTGGTCGAGAAATTCCACTTCGAGGATGTCTGCGCAGCCGCAGACCCGGCGCTTTTCGTTTCGGCCACGAATGTGCGCACCGGAAAGATACGGGTCTTTTCACGTGACGAGATCACGGCGGACGCGATCCTCGCCTCCGCCTGCTTGCCCGAGATTTTCCGCGCCGTGGAAATCGACGATCCCAAGACCGGCAAGAGCGAGGCCTATTGGGATGGCGGTTTCACCGGGAACCCTCCCTTGTTCCCGCTCTTCGAGCCGCGGTTCCCGCGCGATGTCGTCGTTATATCGATCAACCCGCTGTTGCGGGACGGTATCCCGACGACGCCCGCGCAGATCGAGGAGCGGATCAACGAGATCAGCTTCAATTCCTCGCTCCTGCGCGAGCTGCGCGCGATCAATTTCGTGCGCCGCCTGATTGCCGAGGGACGTTTCCCGGAAGGGGCGATGAAGGATGTCCTGATCCACATGATCGCCGATGACGACGTCATGACCCGCCTGAGCAGCAAGTCGAAGATCCTGCCCGAATGGGGGATGCTGCAAAAGCTCAAGGAGGCGGGGCGGGCCGCGGCCGATGCCTGGCTCGAGGCCCATGCCGACAAGATCGGGGTCGAGGCCTCGACCGATCTTCACTCGTTGTTCGACTGAAGTTTCGCCTTGATCTTGCGCCCGTCCTTGCCTTTCGCCTCCTTGGGCTGCGGATAGACGAGGCCGGCCGAGATGATCAGCTTCGCCGCATCCTCGACGGACATGTCGAGATAGGTGACCTGCGATTGGGGCACGAACAGCAAGAACCCCGAGGTCGGGTTCGGCGTCGTTGGCAGGAAGACCGAGATCAGCGGGTCCGCATCGTCCGCCTTCTGGGCGATCTCGCCCTTCGCGGTCGAGGAAACGAAGGCGATCGCCTTGAGCCCTTCGCGCGGATATTCGATCATGCAGGCACGGTCGAATTTCGCCTCGGATTGGCTGAGCACGGTCTCGGCGATCTGCTTGAGCCCGTTATAGACCGTACGCACCAGCGGCAGCCGATCGACGATGCTCTCGCCGAAGCGGATCATGGTGCGCCCGAAGAAACCCTTGGCGAGCCATCCCACGACCACGGTGAAGATCAGGAAGATGATCACGCCGATGCCGCGCACATTGACGCCGATATAACGCTCGGGGCGCAGTTCCGGCGGCACCAGCGGCAGCACCCAGCCATCGACCCAGCCCGCCATCGTCCACATCAGCCAGATCGTCAGACCGATCGGCGCGACCACGATCAACCCGGTGAAAAAGGACGCGCGCAGTGCTGCGAAACGCGAGCGTTTGCGCGGGGGATTTTCTTCGGGTTTCGTCATGGGCCTCTCATGGGCACGGGCGCCTGAGGCGCGGGATCTGCGAGCTATCTAGGCACCGCCCGCGCTTTCAGCAATGGCAATCGCGTCAGCCGCGGCGCGCGGCCGTGATTTCGCCCGCGATTGCGGCAGCCAGCCGTGCATTGTTCAGAACGAGGGCGATATTGGCCTCGAGCGAGCGGCCTCCGGTCAATTCGAAGATGCGCGAGAGCAGGAACGGCGTGACGGCCTTCGCGGCGATGCGCCGGGCGTCGGCTTCGGCCAGCGCCTCTTCGATCACCGGCACGATCTCCTCGCGCGCGATTTCGGCCTCGGCGGGGATCGGGTTGGCGATCAGCTGTCCGCCGGGCAGGCCGAGGCTCGCGCGGGCGATTTGCGCCTGTGCGATCTCGGCGGGCGTGTCGGCGCGCAGCGGCGCAGGCAGGCCGGAGCTGCGCGACCAGAAGGCAGGAAAATCGTCTTGCCCGAAAGCGATGACCGGCACGCCATGTGTTTCCAGAACCTCCAGCGTTTTCGGAAGATCGAGAATGGCCTTCGCACCCGCCGCGACCACGCTGACCGGCGTCTGCGCGAGTTCGAGCAGGTCGGCGGAGATGTCGAAGCTCTCCTCGGCGCCGCGATGCACACCGCCGATCCCGCCGGTCGCGAAAACCTCGATCCCCGCGAGATGGGCGCAGATCATCGTCGCGGCCACGGTGGTCGCGCCTGTCGCGCCTTTCGCGAGGCAGACCGCCAGATCGGCGCGGCTGACCTTCATCGCGTCGCTCGTACGAGCGAGCCGCTCGAGCGCGTCCTGCTCGAGCCCGATATGGATCAGACCGTCCATCACCGCGATCGTTGCAGGGACCGCACCGGATGCGCGCACTTCCGCTTCGACACGCTGCGCGGTTTCGAGGTTCTGCGGATAGGGCATCCCGTGGGTGATGATCGTCGATTCGAGCGCGACGATGGGGCGTCCATCGGCCTGGGCCTTGGCGACCTCGTCGGAAAAGGTGAGGGGGGCGTTGGTCATGTCGCAAGCTCTCCGGAAACATAGCGGGCCGCGGCGAGGAGCGCGCGCTCGAGCGCCTCCGCACGGGTGCCGCCCTGACGTTCGGCCACGAGATGCGCGGCCATGAAAGTATCGCCCGCGCCGGTGACGCGGGTTACGAGAACGGGGGGAGGGGCCGCGGCGATCACCCCGCCGGCACTCGCGCAGCCATCGGCCGCGGCCTTGCCGCCATCGGTCACGAGCACCCGATGCGCACCGCGTTCCAGTAGCCCCTCGGCTGCCGCCTCGGCGCTCTCGAAACTGCGCTGGCACAGGATGCCCGCCTCTTCGAGATTGACGTAAAGCGTGGCGGACGGGTGCGAGAGCAGAGGCATCAGGCGTTCGGCCTTGCCGGGGCTCGCGGGCGCAACCCGCAGGTCGGATTTCGCAAACAGCGGCGAATGCGCGATCTGGCTGAGAAGCGCTTCGGTGAGGTTGCCGTCAAGTGCGACCGGCCCCTCCCAGGGCTCGGCCTCGGAGCCCAGTCGCCCATCGGCGAGAGGCGCCAGGATCTTGTCGCCCGCAGCCTCGAGGGAATGCGCATCCGCGATGGCCGCGACCAACCCGTTCGCGCCTTCGATCGCCATGTAACGATCCGTCGGCAGATCCTCGGAGACGTAGAGATAGGCGCAATCGATCCCGAGCACCTCCGCGGCCCGGATCAGGTCTTCGCCCTGGCTGTCGCGACCCAGTGCGGTGAGCACCGCGGGCGTGAGACCGAAACGGCGCAGCGTCATCGCGATATTCATCGCAACGCCACCCGGAAGCCGCTCGATTCGGCCCGGCACATCGGAGCCGGTGCGCATATGCACGCTCGCGCGCCCGATGATGTCCCAAAGGACCGAGCCGATGCAGAGAATGTCGGGACGGGATTCTGTCATGAACCTTCTGTGGCGCGGTTTGGCGGGCGGAGCAAGGGGCGCTGCCCCCTCGGCGCGGCGCGCCTCACCCCCGAGATATTTTCATCAAGAAGAAGCGCGAAATCATCTTCTTCTTGATGAAAATATCTCGGGGGTGAATTTCCGTAAGGAAAGAGGGGGCAGCGCCCCCTTTTTTTTCAGCCGATGAGCCAGGCCGCGCCATTGGGGCCGAGCGTGATCCGGTCTCCCTGCGTTCGCGCCTCGATGCAGGGGCCGGTCAGCGTGCCTTGTATCTCGAGAGTTACCGTCTCGGGGCCGAGATTGAAAAGACAGGTGAGACGGGCGTCGTCACTCTCGCGAACGAAGCCCAAAACCGGATCGGGCAGGTCGAGAAACGTGGTACGCCCGGTGCGCAGGACCGGATTGGCCTTTCGGAAGGCCAGCACGTGGCGGTAATGGGCCAGCACGGAGCTGTCATCCGCGTCCTGCCGAGAGACCGCGCGCGCGGCTTGCGGCGCTTTGACCGGCAGCCATGGCGTCACCGTCGAGAATCCGGAATTGGCGCTCTCGTCCCAGACCATCGGCGTGCGGCAGCCGTCGCGCCCCTTGTTTTCCGGCCAGAAACGCAGCCCCGGCGGGTCGATCAGTTCGTGATAGGCCAGATCGGTCTCGGTCTGGCCAAGCTCCTCGCCCTGATAGATGCCGATCGTGCCCTGAAACGAGCCGAGCATGGCGATGGCGAGCCTGGCGATGTGATCTTCGGTGCCGAATTTCGCCCAGCGCGTCACATGGCGCTGCACGTCATGGTTGGAAAAGGACCAGCTTGGCCAGCCATCGGGCGCGCCTTTGAAGAACCCTTCGATCTTGGAACGAAAGTGCGTCGGAGAGAATTTCGGCCCGAGCATGTCGAAACTGTAGGCCATGTGCAGGCGCGCCTTGCCGGAAGTGTATTCCTCCATGATTCCCAGCGCGCGGTGGGGCGCCTCGCCCACTTCACCCACCAGCGTCCGGGCCTCGAACGCATCCATCAGCGCGCGCATCCTTTGCAGGAAGGGAAGGTTCTCGGGGCGGTTCTTGTCGAAGGCATGATCCTGCATGTCATAGGTCGAGATCGGCGGCCAGCGCTCGGGATCGGGCTCCATCGGCGGGTTGTCGCGCAACTCCGGGTCGTGGAAATAGTAATTCACCGTATCGAGGCGGAACCCGTCCACGCCGCGTTCGAGCCAGAAGCGCAGCACGTCGAGCAGTTCGTCCTGCACCTCCGGATTGTGCAGGTTCAGGTCGGGTTGCTCGATCAGGAAATTGTGCAGGTAATACTGGCCGCGCTCGGGCGACCATTCCCAGCTCGAGCCACCGAAGACGGACTGCCAGTTGTTGGGCGGGCTGCCATCGGGTTTGGCATCGGCCCACACATACCAGTCCTTCTTCGCGCCGGCCTTCTTGGAATCCTTGAACCACGGGTGCTGGTCGGAGCTGTGCGAGATCACCTGGTCGATGATCACCTTCAAGCCGAGCTCATGGGCCCTGGCGACGAGCGCGTCGAAATCGGCAAGGGTTCCGAATTGCGGGTCGATGTCGCGGTAATTCGAGACGTCGTAGCCCATATCGGCCATCGGCGAGGTGAAGATCGGGCTCAGCCAGATTGCGTCCACGCCCAGCGAGGCGACATGATCGAGCCTGCGGGTGATCCCCTTGAGATCGCCGATGCCGTCGCCCGAGTCGTCTTGAAAGCTGCGCGGATAGATCTGGTAGATGACCGCACCGCGCCACCAATCCTTGGCCATGAAACGCTCCTGAAATTTTCCTGTTGCCCGTTCTCGCGGCAAGCATAGGTTTGTTAGCGCAAACGACAACCGCTTCGCGCCGGGTTTCGCCCCGCTTGCTTGACCTTGCCCGGGGTGCGCCCCATCAATCAATTGATATCTGCCGTGTATCGGAGACCTCCCGCGTGAAAGACACCCAATTGCCCTCAGCCGAAATTCTGCGTGACGAAATCCTGCATCACATCACCTATTCGATGGGCAAGGATCCCGATCACGCGTCGGTTTACGACTGGCGCATGGCACTGAGCCTCGCGATCCGTGACCGGGTGGTCGCACCGTGGTTCGCCGCGACCCGGCGCACCTGGGACGAGGGGCGCAAGCGAGTCTATTACCTCTCGATGGAGTTCCTGATCGGGCGGATGCTCGAGGATGCGGCGATCAATCTGGGCATCCGGGCAACCTGCCGCGAGGCGATCGAGGGGCTGGGGCTGGATTGGGATGCGGTGGTCGAGAACGAACCCGACGCGGCCCTGGGCAATGGCGGTCTGGGGCGGCTCGCGGCCTGCTACATGGAAAGCATGGCGACGCTGGGCTGCCCGGGCTATGGCTATGGCATCCGCTACGAGCATGGGCTTTTCAAGCAGCGTTTCGAGGGCGGGCGTCAGGTCGAGAGCCCCGAGGACTGGCTGAAACAGCGTCATCCCTGGGAGTTCGAGCGTCCCGAGGCCGCCTACGAGATCGGTTTCAAGGGCCATGTCGCGATGGTCGATGGCAAGCCCGTCTGGGAGCCCGCCGAGACCGTGATCGCCGAGGCCTATGACATGCCGGTCGTGGGCTGGGAAGGCAAATGGGCCAACACTCTGCGGCTCTGGTCCGCCAAGCCCACCGAACAGTTCGACCTCGCGCGGTTCAACCATGGCGATTTCGCGGCCGCGGCCGAACCCGAGGCGCTGGCGCGCACGCTCAGCCGCGTTCTTTATCCCGACGACACGACCTTCGCGGGCAAGGAATTGCGGCTCAAGCAAGAGTATTTCCTGACCTCGGCGGCACTTCAGGACATCATCCGGCGCCACCTCGCGGCGGATCGTTCGCTGTCGGAACTGCCCGATTACGTCGCGATCCAGATGAACGACACGCACCCGGCGATTGCGGGGCCGGAACTGATCCGGATCCTCATCGACCTGCACGGGATGGCATTCGACGCGGCGATGGAGATCGCGCTGCAATGTCTCGGCTATACCAATCACACGCTTTTGCCCGAGGCGCTCGAACGCTGGGCGACCTATCTGATGGGCACGGTTCTGCCGCGCCACATGCAGATCATCGAACAGATCGACGCGTGGCACCTCAAGATGAACCCGAAACGCCCGCATTACGTGGGTATCGTGAAGCATCAGGAGGTGCGGATGGGGGAGCTGGCCTTCATCACCTCGCACAAGGTCAACGGGGTCTCGGCGCTCCATACCGAGCTGATCAAGCGCAATCTTTTTCCAGAACTCGACAAGCTCCATCCCGGGCGGATCATCAACCAGACGAACGGGATCACGCCGCGGCGTTGGCTGCGCATGGCGAATTCCGACCTGTCGCACCTGATCATCGACACGATCGGGGATGGCTGGGAAGCCGATCTCGACCGGCTTCGCGAGCTGGAACCCTACGCGCAAGACGCCGCCTTCCGTGACGCCTTCATGGGTGCGAAACGTCGCAACAAGGAGCGGCTGGCGCAGTGGGTGGCCGAGACGCAGGGCATCACCATCGACCCCGATGCGATCTTCGACATCCAGGTGAAGCGTATCCACGAATACAAGCGCCAGCTTCTGAACATCTTGCAGACCATCGCGGAATGGCACGAGATGCGCGAGAACCCGCAGGCCGATTACCAGCCGCGCGTGAAGTTCTTCGGCGGCAAGGCGGCGCCGGGCTATTACACCGCCAAGCAGATCATCCGTCTGATCAATGACGTGGCCGAAGTGGTGAATAACGACCCCTATGTCGACGGGCGCCTTAAGATTGTCTACCCGCCCAATTACAACGTCTCGATGGCAGAGCGGCTGATCCCGGCGGCGGATCTGTCGGAACAGATCTCCACCGCCGGCAAGGAAGCCTCCGGCACGGGCAACATGAAATTCGCCCTCAACGGGGCGCTGACCATCGGCACGCTCGACGGCGCGAATGTGGAAATCCGCGAGCAGGTTGGGGCGGAAAACTTCTTCCTCTTCGGCATGACCGCCGACGAGGTGATGGAGCGGCGCAAGGATCCCGAACATGCGCGTCATGCGATCTTGCAAAGCCAGAGCTTGCAGGATGTGCTCCAGATGATCGCGGAGGGGCGTTTCTCGCCGGAAGAACCCGAACGCTATCACGATCTGGTCCACAATATGTGGCACAGCGATTATTTCCTCGTCGCGTCCGATTTCGAAGCCTATGCGGCTGCGCAGAAAGAGGTGGACGCCGCCTTTGCAGATCGCGCAAGCTGGGCGGAGAAAGCCGTGCTCAATACCGCGCGGATGGGGTTCTTCTCCTCCGACCGGGCGATCCGCGGCTATATGGACGAGATCTGGAATACCCAATCGGCCCTCAAGGCCTAGGAGCGACATGAGACTGACCCCGGATGAGGCTCGAACCCTGATCGAGGCGCGACACCCCGATCCATTTTCCGCTCTGGGGCTGCATGCGGGCGAGATCGTGGCGCTGGTGCCCGGGGCGGAGCGCGTCTGGGCGCTCGGCACGTCCGAGACCGAGCTGACCCAGATCGTGCCGGGCGTGTTCACGGGCGAATGGGGCGAACCTTCCTATCGCCTGCGTGCGCAAAATGCGCAGGCAACCTGGGATTTCGATGACCCTTATGCATTCGCACCCGTACTGGGCGCGATGGACGAATACCTGATCGGCGAGGGCACGCATAAGCGCCTTTGGGAGAAGCTCGGCGCCCATGCGATCACCCATCAGGGCGTCGAAGGCGTGCATTTTGCGCTCTGGGCACCCAATGCGCGGCGCGTCTCGGTCGTGGGAGAGTTCAATTTCTGGGACGGGCGGCATCACCAGATGCGGCGCATGGGCGCGACCGGGGTCTGGGAGATTTTCGTGCCGGGCATCCACGAGGGGGCGCTTTACAAATACGAGCTGCTGGACGCCGCGGGCAAGGTTCTGCCGCTCAAGGCCGACCCGCTGGGCTTCGGGGCCGAGCATCCGCCCGCGCAGGCCTCGGTCGTGCGCAAGCTGGGCCTGCATCGCTTCGGGGACGGGGCCTGGTGCGAGACCCGCGCCGCCGCGCAAGAGCGCCACGCACCGATCTCGATCTACGAGGTGCATCTCGGGTCTTGGGTGCGCGTCTGGGACGAGGGCGGCAGGCCGCTCTCATATCACGAACTGGCCGAAAAGCTCGTCGATTACGCCTGCGACATGGGCTTCACCCATATCGAGCTGCTGCCGATCACCGAGCACCCGTTCGACGGATCGTGGGGTTATCAGCCCATCGGCCTTTATGCGCCGACCATCCGCCATGGCCGCCCCGAGGAATTCGCCGAATTCGTCGATGCGGCGCACCGGCGCGGCCTCGGCGTCATCCTGGACTGGGTTCCGGGGCATTTCCCGACCGACGATCACGGGCTCAAGCGGTTCGACGGCACGGCGCTTTATGAACATGCCGACCCCAAGGAGGGTTTCCATCAGGACTGGAACACGCTGATCTACAATTACGGGCGGCGCGAGGTGTCGAATTACCTGCTCGCCAACGCGCTCTTCTGGCTCGAGCAATATCACCTCGACGGCCTGCGCGTGGATGCGGTGGCCTCGATGCTCTATCGCGACTATTCGCGCGCGGCCGGCGAATGGGTGCCCAACAAATTTGGCGGGCGCGAAAACCTCGAAGCGATCGAGTTTCTCAAGGCAATGAACGCGGCCTCCTATGGCGGCGCGCCGGGGATCATGACGGTGGCCGAGGAAAGCACCGCATTTCCGGGCGTGACGATGCCGGTCCATGAAGGCGGGCTTGGTTTCGGCTACAAGTGGAATATGGGCTGGATGAATGACAGCCTGCGCTATTTCGCCCGCGACCCGATCTATCGCAAGCACCACCATAACGAGCTGACCTTCGCCAGCTCCTATGCGTTTTCCGAGAACTTCATCCTGCCGATCAGCCATGACGAGGTGGTTCACGGCAAGGGCTCGATGCTGGGCAAGATGCCGGGCGACGACTCGGAGAAATTTGCCAATCTGCGCGCTTTTTACGCGTTCCAATGGGCGCATCCGGGAAAGAAACTGCTCTTCATGGGGCAGGAATTCGGACAATGGTCGGAATGGAGCCACGAGCGCGAGCTCGACTGGTATCTCCTCAACGATCCGCGCCATGCGGGACTGCGCAATCTCGTGCGCGACCTCAACCGCCTCTATCGCGAGACGCCCGCTTTGCATTGGGGCGATTGCGATCCGGCCGGGTTTTCCTGGAGCGCCGCCGACGATGCCGAGGCCTCGGTCTATGTGTTCGAACGCCACGCGCCGGGGGGCGTGCCGGTGGTGGTGGCGGCCAACCTCACGCCGGTCGAGCGCAGCTACCGGATCGGTGTGCCGCAGGGCGGGCACTGGGTCGAGATCCTGAACACGGATTCGGGTCATTACGGCGGGGAGAACCGCGGCAATCTCGGCGCGGTGGAGGCCGAAACCTTCACCCAGTCACATCGCGATCACAGTGCGGAGGTCTATCTGCCGCCACTCTCGGTGGTGATGTTCGCGCCACAATCGAGTTGAAGGAACAGCAAGGGGGGAAAGCATGAAACCGCAACCCAATACGCGACTGAGCGCCCAGGCGATGGCCTTCGTGCTGGCCGGCGGCCGCGGGAGCCGATTGAAGGAACTCACCGACCGGCGCGCCAAACCGGCGGTCTATTTCGGTGGCAAGACACGGATCATCGACTTCGCGCTGTCGAATGCGCTGAACTCGGGCATCCGGAAAATGGCGATTGCCACGCAATACAAGGCCCATTCCCTGATCCGCCATGTCCAGCGCGGCTGGAACTTCTTTCGCGCCGAACGCAACGAATATCTCGACATCCTGCCCGCCTCGCAGCGCGTGGCCGAAAGCCGCTGGTACCAGGGCACCGCCGACGCCGTCGCCCAGAACATCGACATCATCGAGGATTACGGCGTGAAATATGTCGTCATCCTCGCGGGCGACCATATCTACAAGATGGATTACGAGGTCATGCTGCGCCAGCATGTCGAGACCCAGGCCGATGTCACGATCGGCTGCCTCACGGTCCCGCGGATGGAGGCCACCGCTTTCGGCGTGATGGCGGTCGATGCCTCGGGCCAGATCACCGACTTCCTCGAAAAGCCCAAGGACCCGCCAGGCATGCCCGACGATCCGACCCATTCGCTGGCCTCGATGGGGATCTATGTCTTCGATTGGCAATTCCTGCGCGAGCTGCTGGTGCGCGACATGGAAGATCCCAATTCGAGCCACGATTTCGGCCATGACCTGATCCCGCAGATCGTGCGTCACGGCAAGGCGATGGCGCATAAGTTCTCCGACAGCTGCGTGACGACCGGGCTCGAGACCGAACCCTACTGGCGCGATGTCGGGACTGTGGATGCGTTCTGGCAGGCCAATATCGACCTGACCGATTTCACCCCGAAACTGGATCTTTACGACAGTGAATGGCCGATCTGGACCTATGCCGAGATCGTGCCGCCCGCGAAATTCATCCATGACGAGGAAAACCGGCGCGGCACCGCGATTTCCTCGCTGATCTCGGGGGATTGCATTGTCTCGGGCTCGGAGGTGCGAAATTCGCTGCTGTTCACGGGCGTTCGCTCGCACAGTTTCTCGTCGCTCGAACACGCGGTGGTGCTGCCTTACGTGACGGTAAACCGCAAGGCGCAGCTGACGCGCTGCGTGATCGATCGCGGCGTGACCATTCCCGAAGGTCTCGTCGTGGGCGAGGACCCGGAAGAGGATGCGAAGTGGTTTCGCCGCTCGGAAGGCGGCGTGGTGCTGATCACGCAAAGCATGCTCGACAAACGCGCAGCAGCGCTTGATTGAGAGCGGGGCAGGGGGCCAGCCCCCTCGGCGCGTCCCGCGCCTCACCCCCGAGATATTTATCTCAAGAAGAAGGAATGGGCCCGTTTCTTCTTGATCCAAATATCTCGGGGTGAATTCGGCGAAGCCGAAGAGGGGCAGCGCCCCTGTCCTTCATTTCCATTCCGGGGCTTGCCATATCCGGCTCAAGCGTCTATATCGCGCGCACTTCACAGGCGGAGGCGGGCCGATGGGGGAGACATCCCCAAAGGTCCACCGGTTGGGGCATATGCCCTGAGACCCTCCGCTCAGGCGCAAACCGGAAAAGGAAATGGACATGGCGCTTCCCGATTTCTCCCTGCGTCAGCTCTTGGAAGCTGGCGTTCACTTTGGTCACCAGACGCAGCGCTGGAACCCCCGCATGGGCCAGTACATCTACGGCGAGCGGAACGGGATCCACATCCTCGATCTGACCCAGACCGTGCCGATGCTCGACCAGGCTCTGCAAGTCGTTCGTGACACCGTCGCCAAGGGCGGCCGCGTTCTCTTCGTCGGCACCAAGCGTCAGGCGGCCAAGCCGATCGCCGATGCGGCCGAGAAATGCGCGCAGTACTACATGAACCACCGCTGGCTCGGCGGCACGCTGACCAACTGGAAGACCGTCTCCCAGTCGATCAAGCGTCTCAACGAGATCGACGAGAAACTCGAGTCGGGCGCTGGTGGTCTGACCAAGAAAGAGCGTCTGGGCATGGAACGTGACCAGGCCAAGCTGCAGGCGTCGCTGGGCGGCATCCGCGAAATGGGCGGTCTGCCGGACCTGCTCTTCGTGATCGACGTGAACAAGGAAGACCTCGCCATCGCGGAAGCCAAGAAGCTCGGCATCCCGGTCGTGGCCGTGGTCGACTCGAACTGCTCGCCCGAAGGCGTTGACTACGTGATCCCGGGCAACGACGACGCGGCCCGCGCCATCGCGCTCTATTGCGACCTCGCTTCGCGCGCGGCCCTCGACGGCATGAGCGCCCAGATGGGCGCCGCCGGTGTGGACCTCGGCGCGCTGGCCGATACCCCGGTCGAGGAAGCTCTCGCCGAGGCCGGCATCGAAGCCGACGCCTGAGCCGTCACTGCAATGACATGAGGGCGGGCTATCCCGCCCTCGCTGACTTCTTCAAAGGAGATCCGACCATGGCGATTACCGCTGCAATGGTGAAGGAACTGCGCGAATCGACCGGCGCAGGCATGATGGACGCGAAAAAAGCGCTGACCGAAACCGATGGCGACATGGAAGCCGCCGTTGACTGGCTGCGCACCAAGGGCCTCGCGAAGGCCGCCAAGAAATCCGGCCGCGTGGCCGCCGAAGGCCTCGTCGCGCTCGCCGTCGACAGCGGCAAGGGCGTCGCGATCGAAATCAACTCGGAAACCGACTTCGTCGCGAAGAACGCCGATTTCCAGAAGCTCGTCGCCGACATCGCGGAAGTCGCGCTGGAAACCGGCGAGAGCGTCGAGGTCGTGAAGGCCGCGCATCTGGGTGGCAAGACCGTGGAAGACGTGCTCACCGACGCCATCGCGCGCATCGGCGAGAACATGACCCTGCGCCGCATGCACATGCTCGAAGGTGAGACGCTGGTGCATTACGTGCACAACGCGGCTGCCGAAGGCATGGGCAAGATCGGTGTGCTCGTCGCTCTGAACGGTGCCGATAACGGCATCGGCAAGCAGATCGCGATGCATATCGCCGCGACCAACCCGGCCGCGCTTTCGGAAGCCGATCTCGACCCGGCCGTGGTCGAGAAGGAAAAGCAGGTCCAGATCGACATCGCACGTGAATCGGGCAAGCCCGAAGCGGTGATCGAGAAGATGATCGAAGGCCGCATGAAGAAATTCGTGGCTGAAGTGACCCTGCTCAACCAGCAATTCGTGATCAACCCCGACATCACCGTCGGTCAGGCCGCGAAAGAAGCTGGCGTCGAAGTCACCGGTTTCGTGCGCATGGAAGTCGGCGAAGGCATCGAGAAGAAAGAAGAAGATTTCGCTGCCGAGGTCGCGAAGACCGCAGCGGGCAACTGAGCCGCAGCGATCTGATCAGAACAGGAAGCGCCGCTCCCTTGGGGCGGCGTTTTTCATTTCCGTGCCTTTCAATCCAGCTGGGCGCGGTCAGCGCGGCATGGTCGCGTTGAGAAAGATCTGTTTTTGCAAAGAGGCTTTCATCACCGCCTGAGCGGTGGTGTCGACATCGAGCGCCTCTCGCGCAAGCCGCAGGTGCTTTTCCACCGTCGACGGCGTGAGCCCCATGATGATCGCGATATCGGCGGTGGTCTTGCCGTCAGCGACCCATTCGAGCACTTCGCGCTGGCGATTGGTCAGCGCGCGGCGCGCCGTCGCGAAGGGCATGGTCGAGATCCGCAGATGGACGAGACTGTTCTTCGCCATCAGCTCACGCTCGTTCTCGGCCCAGATCCGGTCGACATCGTCCTGGCTCAGCCCCGGACGCCCGACAAGGCCCATGCCGCCACGCGACCGGCTCGAGGCGTCGCCGAAGCCGATCGAGTAGCCCGCGCGGATCCCGAAGCGATTGTTGAGGTCGATCACCGCGATCTCTGCGGGGCTGAGTTCGTTTCGATTGATCCGGTCCGCCAGCAGCCGCCAGGAGGCCGCGCCGTCATTGGCCGCCGCCCATTGAACCATCGGCGCATCGCGGTAAAGACCGCCGCCCACGAAGAGTTCCAGATATTCCGGCTCGTGGTTAGACAGGATCAGCATGTCGTCCACATCGCCAAGGCTGTTGGCGGTGCGAAAGCTCGTGAAGCCATAGATGACGCGGCTGAACCCGTAATGCGCCATCTCCCGGCAATGGGTGTCCCAGATCTCCTTGATGTCGCGAGATCTTAAAATCTTTTCACAAAAACTCAGCATCCAGCGCAGCCCCGCGTCTGCCTCTCGTTCGCCCTTCGGTAGCAAAGGAGAGGTCTTTGACGCAACAATCATAACCTAAGGTCAGGATTGTGACTGCACTGTTTATGAACCTGAGTGCAACCCCTTGTTATCGATGTGTTTCACAACGTGACAGATCGGCACAATCCCGGGTCGTCTCGGGGGCCAGCGTCGCAAGAGCATCGAAATGCGTCAGGTAGATCTGGCCGGAGAGATGGGTGATCAGATCCGAGCGCGTGAGGCGATCCATGACCGGGCCTTTCACCTCGGACAGATGGAGCCGGACGCCCGCATCCTTGAGCTGATCGTTGACCTGTTCGAGCGCCTCGAGGGCCGAGGAATCGATATGGTTGATCGCGGGACAGTTCAGCACGACATGCTTGATCGACTTGTCGGCGGCGATACGGTCATAGATCAGCTCTTCGATGAAACGCGCATTGGGGAACCAGAGGCTTTCGTCGACACGCAGGCTCAGCACGCCCGGTGCGGTCTCGACGCGGTGGCGCAGCACATTGCGGAAATGTTCGGTGCCGGGCACCTGCCCAAGCTCGGCCACATGCGGGCGCGAGCTGCGCCACAGATGCAAGCCGATCGAAAGGATCACCCCGGTTGCGATGCCGACATCGACACCGTCGAGCAGCGTCACGACAATCGTTGCCACCATCGCCATCGCGTCGCCGGGCGAATAGGTGAAGATGCGCTTGATCGCACCGAGATCGACCAGCGTCAGCACCGCCACGAAGATCGTCGCGGCGAGCGTTGCCTGCGGCAGGAAGTAGAGCGCGGGTGTCAGCGTGAAAGTCGCGACCGCCATGCCGATCGCGGTGAAGGCGCCGGCGGCAGGGGTGGCTGCCCCGGCCTCGAAATTCACCACCGAACGCGCGAATCCCCCGGTCACCGGGAAGCCGCCCGAGATCGAGGCCGCGATATTCGAGCCGCCCAGAGCCACGAGTTCCTGATCGGGGTCGATGCGCTGGCGCTTCTTCGCGGCAAGCGTCTGGGCCACCGAGATCGTCTCGACATAGCCGATGATCGAGATCAGCAGCGCGGGCACGAAGAGCTGCCCCCAGAGCGCGGGATCGAACGGGGGCAGGGTGGGGGCCGGCAGGCCTTTCGGCACCTCGCCCACGACCTTCACCCCCCATTTCTCAAGCCCGAGTGCCCAGGTCACGAGGATCGTCAGGATGACCGCGGCCACGGGTGCTGCGCGCACGAGGACCGAGGCAAGCCGCTCTGATATTCCGCGCTTGATCAGAACGGGCTTCAGGCCCTTGCGCGACCAGTAGAGAAACCCGATCGCGAAGATCGAAATCAGCACGGTCGGGACGTTGATCTGGTTGATATTCGTCCAGATCCCCTCGGCCACTTCCGGGATCGTCTTGCCCGAGACCTTGATGCCGAGGAAATGTTTCAGCTGCCCCGCCGCGATCAGGATGCCCGAGGCCGAGATGAACCCCGCGATCACCGGATGGCTGAGGAAAGAGGTGATGAAGCCGAGCCGGAGCAGACCCATCACCAGCAGCATGATGCCCGAGATGAAGGCGAGTGCGATCGCCGCGCCCAGATATTCCGGCGTCCCCTTGGCCGCGAGATCGCCCACCGCCGTCGCCGTCATGAGCGACACCACCGCCACCGGTCCCACCGCAAGCGGGCGCGAGGTGCCCAGAAGCGCATAGATGATGAGCGGCGAGATCGAGGCGTAAAGACCGACTTCGGGCGGAAGGCCCGCGAGCAGTGCATAGGCCAGCGATTGCGGGATCAGCATGATCGTGACGATGATCGCCGCGATCAGGTCGGCCTCAAGGGTGGCGCGGTTGTACTCGCGCCCCCAAGTGAGGATCGGGAAATATCTTTTGAGCATATGGTCTTATCAGAGGATCTTGCCACGGCGCGTGGCGTAGAATTTCAAAACCGGGATCAGCGAGCTGTGATCGTAGCCGGCATGGGCGGCGGTCTCGATGATCTTGTCGAGATCCATCTTGCCCGCCTCGCTCATCCCCCAAAGATGCGACGAGCGCGTGCCCGAGCGACAATAGGCGAAGACGGGCTTGGGCGCGGATTTCATGATCGCCTCGTAATCGGCGACGAGGTCGAAGGTCATCTCGCCCGGATAATAGGGCAGGTAGTGATAGTTCATCCCGTGCTTGGCGGCGAGCTTGGCCATCGCCGCCGAGCTGTGCTCTTCATCCACCTCTTCATCGGGGCGGTTGGTGATCAGCGTGCGAAAGCCCATCTCGGCGAGCTTGGCCACGTCCTCGGGTTCGATCTGCGGCGCGACCGAGAAATTGTCTGAGAGTTTGCGCGGTTCCATCTGGTTTCCTGTATGTCCTGCCAGTCAAAAATCGGGGCGGGTGTTCGCCTCCCGCCCCCTGTGCTGTCTCAGAGCCCGTTCACCGGCACCTTGAGATAGGTGTTGCCCTTTTCATCCTTCGGCGGCATCTGGCCTGCGCGCATGTTCACCTGCAGCGAGGGGATGATCAGCTTGGGCATCGCCAGCGTCGCGTCGCGCTCGGTGCGCATCTTGACGAATTCCTCTTCCGACTTGCCGCCGCCGATATGGATGTTGCGCGCCTTCTCCTCGGCCACGCTGGTCTCCCAGGCATATTCGTCGCGGCCCGGCGCCTTGTAGTCGTGGCCCACGAAGATGCGGGTGTCGTCGGGCAGGGTGAGGATCTTCTGGATCGACGCATAGAGCGTTTCCGCCGAGCCACCCGGGAAGTCGCAACGTGCGGTTCCGAAATCGGGCATGAAGAGCGTATCGCCCACAAAGGCGGCGTCACCGATCACATAGGTAAGGCAGGCGGGCGTGTGACCCGGCGTGTGGAGCACCTTCCCCTCCAGCGCGCCGACCGAGAATGTGTCGCCTTCCTTGAAGAGCTGGTCGAACTGGCTGCCGTCGCGCTGGAACTCGGTGCCTTCGTTGAAGATCTTGCCGAAGGTGTCCTGCACGACCTGGATACGGTCGCCGATACCGATCTTGCCGCCGACACGTTCCTGGATATAGGGCGCGGCCGAGAGGTGGTCGGCATGGACATGGCTTTCGAGGATCCATTCCACCTCGAGCCCCTGTTCCTGCACATAGGCGATGACCTCGTCGGCGGATTTGGTATCCGTCCGGCCCGAGGAATAATCGAAATCGAGAACGCTATCGACAATGGCGCAAGCCTTGCTCCCGGGATCCTTCACCACATAGGAGACGGTGAAAGTCGCAGTGTCGAAAAACGCTTTGACGTCAGGTTTGATCATGGCGGCCTCCGTTAACCTGCCCCGGATATGTGGCGGGGCAAAAGACTATGAAATTGCGGCACTCTGTCCCAGCCCTTGCCGGATCTCGGACGGTAAGGGATGCGAGAGATCGGGAATGATCCAATCGGCGGAGGAGAAATCCCCGCCGTCGGTATAGGCAGATGGTGTGAGCACGACGCGCAGCCCCGCACCTTGCGCCGATTTGAGGCCCATTTCGCTATCCTCGAAGGCGATGCAGGCCTCGGCGGGCAGGTCCAGGCGGCTCAGGGCCAGCGCGAACACGTCGGGCGCGGGTTTCTTGGCCTTCACCTCGTCACCCGCCGCGATGGCCTTGAAGATCGAGCCGGGCTCGGCGTTCATCGTCGCGCGGATCAGCGCGTCGACATTGGGCCGGTTCGTGGTGGTCGCAATGGCGAGCGGGAGCCCGGCCATGCGCGCGGCCTCGATCAGTTCGGCCACGCCCGGGCGCAGTGGAACCTCTCCCGAGGCGATGATCTCGACATAGCGCGCGGTCTTGAGCTTGTGCAGGTCGGCGATCTCACCGTCGGACGGGCCGAAGCCGACCTCGTCGCGATGGCGCGCCATGCGTTCCTTTCCGCCGGTGGTCTTCAGGAGTTCGCGATAGTCCTCCTGTGACCAGTCCCAGTCGATCCCGCGGGACGCGAAAGTCTCGTTGAAGGCGCGGCGATGCGCTTCTTCGGTTTCCGCGAGTGTTCCGTCCACGTCGAAGATCAGCGCGCTCACCATTTCCAGCCCTCCACCAGACCGGGCACCATCGCCCAATCCGAAAAGGCCACGTCATGGGGCACTTCATGCAGCGGCGCCTTGCGATACCCCTCGGAATAGATCGCGAAAGGGGCGCCTGCATTCACGGCCGTCTCGGCATCGACTTCGCTATCGCCCACATAGATCATCCGACCACCGCCAAGGGCTGCGTGGCAATGGTGCAGCATCTGCGGCTCGGGCTTGCGGGTGGGCATGGAATCCCCGCCCAGCGTCAGCTCGAAATAGTCCCAAAGCCCGACATGACGCAAAGCCGCCTCGGCCGGGGCGAAGGGCTTGTTCGTGCAAACCGCCATCCGGCAGCCCTTCGCCTTGAGCGCATCGAGAGCGGCAATGACGCCGGGATAGGGCACATTGCCCTCCACATCGGTCTCGTAACGCTTGACCAGCGCATGTTCCACGCGGGAAAAAAGCGGCCCGTCGGGGTCTTCGCCGGACGTGATGAGCAATTGCCGGACGAGGTTCGGCACCCCCTTGCCGACAAAGCTGCGGATCGTCGAAAGCGACAGCGGCTCGAAGCCCAGATCGCTCAACACCGCGTTCGAAACGGAATGGATCGCCGGGACGGAATCGATCAGGGTGCCGTCGAGATCGAAGACGATGGAAGGCGCATCGCTCATGCGGCTTTCCACTTGATCGAGCAGCCCATGGACGGGATCTGATCCTCCGGGCCGACGCCCGTTTCGGCCACCATCATCATCCCCTCGTAAAGCTCGCGCCGTGCATCCGCCGGGCCCGCCTGCTTGGTCGACGCATCGAGCCGCCCGCGATATTGCAGCTCGTCTTCTGCGTTGAAGCCGAAGAAATCGGGGGTGCAGGCCGCACCATAGGCCTTCGCGACGGTCTGGCTTTCGTCATAGAGATAGGGGAAGGAAAAACCCTTCTCCTTCGCAAGCCTGGCCATGTTCTCGAAACCGTCCTCGGGGTAGTCGTCGGCGTCATTGGCCGAGATCGCCACGACGCCGATCCCTGCCGCCTGCAACTCGGCCGCATCGCGCAGGATACGGTCGAGGATCGACTGGACATAGGGGCAATGGTTGCAGATGAACATCACTAGCGTGCCCTTGGGGCCGCGGATGTCATCGAAGCTGTAATCCTTGCCATCGGTGCCCGGAAGCGTGAAGCCCGGAGCCTTCCAGCCGAAATCGCAGACGGGGGGTGTGACAGCCATGGGATCTCCTATTCGAATTCCATTTCCTCGTAGACGACGCCCGCGTTTTTCGTCGCCAGCTCCTCGAACGTGTCGAGGTTCTTGTAGGGGCTCTGGTCGACGTAATAGGCGCCGGCAAGATCGCCGCCATTGTCGATATGCTCGCCAATCTTGTCGCGCAGATAATGCAGGTAGCCGGTCGTGCCGCGCGTCACCTTTTCGAGATTGGTCGGATGGCCGTGGCCGGGGATGATGAAGGTCGGATTGAGCGGGATGAATTTCGTCTCGAAGGTCTCGATCCAGCAGCTCGTGCAGGTGCCCGAGAAGATCGGCGGCATCCGTTCGGAGAAGGCGATATCGCCCGCGATCATGAAGCTTTGCTTGGGCAGCCAGACCTGCGTGTCGCCGGGGCTGTGAGCGGGGCCGAGATGCATCACGTGGATCTCGAAATCGCCCATCGTGATGACCTTCTCATCCTCGAAGGTCTCGGTGGGCAACATCGGGTCGGTGCCCTCGGCCGTTTCCTGCCCGTAGCGTTTCAGCGCATCCCAGGCGCCAGCCATGTCATGCTTGAACTCTTCGGCGGCATCGGCATGGGCAAGCACCGGAATGCCCTGCGCGATCCAGTAATTGTTGCCAAGCATCGCATGGCCCTGGCCGTTTTCGTTGATCACCAGCTTCACCGGTTGATCGGTGACGGCCTTAATCTCGTCATGCAGCGCCTTGGAGAGCTGGTAGGAGGCGCCGGAATTGACGACGACCACGCCATCGCCCGTGACGATGAAGCTGAGATTGTTGTTATGGCCCGCATTCTCGTAGGTCGGCGGCGCGGTGGCCCCGATCGCGGTCCAGACGCCGGGGATCACCTCATAGGGCTTCGAATACAGGACCGAACCCGGATACATGTCGGGCACATCCTCGGAGGCGAGGGAGGGCGTCACATGAAGCAGGGCCACCAATGCACTGGTCAGAAAAAGTTTTTTCATTCTCAGACCTCGGGAACGTAACGATAGGCATCGCCGTCACGCTCGACATGCCCGAGCCCGCCTTCGGGAAGGTGGAAGCCGACGATCGGCATCTTTTCCGAAGCCAGCTGGTCGAGGAGCGCCACGCGGGTCGTCGCGCCCAGATCGGGATCCTGATCCGAGCCAGCCGCCATCGCAGGGGCCGCGAAGGCAAGGTAATGGTTCACGATCGCATCGCCGATGATGAAGGCCTGCGCGCTGCCGTTCTTCACCTGATAGGACATATGCCCGGGCGTATGGCCGGGGGTCATCTGCGCCATGATTCCGGGCAGGATTTCCTCGCCATCTCCGAAGGTTGCGATCTGATCCTGAAGCGTCTCGAGGCGGCGCAGCGCGCCGGCGGCAAAGGTCTTGCGCCCGTCGTCGATGCTGTCCTGCGTGGCCGGGTCGATCCAGTAATCGAACTCGGTCTTGCCCATCATGTGCTGGGCATTGAAGAAGAACGGCTCGTCGAAATCGTCGAGCACGCCCCAGAGGTGATCGGGGTGGCCGTGGGTGAAGACCACATGGGTCACATCCTCGGGGGCCACGCCAAGCGCGTCCATCGCCTCGGTCAGCTTGCCTGCGGTGGGCATGAAGTCATTGCCCGAGCCCACATCGAACAGAACCGTGTTCGTGCCGTCTCGATAGAGCGTGACATTGCAGGGCGGTTCGACCGCATCGCCGGTGATCCCGTAGCTCTCGAGGATCGGCTTGGCCGCGGGATTGTCGCTCACGAAGCCAAGCGGCAAGACGAGATTGCCATCTGAAAGCGTGTCGATCCGGGCCGAGCCCATCTCGAGCGAGGTGGCGGCGAAGCTGAGCCGGGGCAGGGCACTCATGGCGCCTGCCGCCATGGCCCCACGCAGAATGGTGCGTCGCGTGAATTTCATGCCAGTCCTCCCTTACTGGTATTCAATTCTGCGAATATGACGGACGGAATGTCGCAGGGCAAGCGGTCAGTTCACACAAACGCGATCTACTTGCACCCTCACTGGGCCGCCTTGAGCGCCCCTTCTGCCGCCGCGCGAATGGCCGCGATGTTCTGGCCATAGACTTCGGGCTTGTCGACCGAGCCGCCTTTGAACACGGCCGAGCCTGCGACGAAGCAGTCCGCACCGGCCTCGACGAGCGGGCCGACAGTGGTCGGATCGACTCCGCCATCGACCTGGATGTGAATCTCGCGATCACCAATCATTTCGCGCACTTGGCGAACCTTGTTGATGCTGGTGGGGATGAATTTCTGTCCGCCGAAACCGGGGTTCACGCTCATCACGAGAACCATGTCGACGAGATCCAGCAGCTCCGAGATCACGTTCGCGGGCGTGCCGGGGTTCAGCGAAATGCCGCATTTCACGCCCTGCGCCTTGATCGCCTGAAGCGTGCGGTGCGGGTGCGGACCAGCCTCCCAATGCGCCACGATCATGTCGGCGCCCGCTTCGGCATAGGCCTCGATGTAGGGGTCCACGGGCGCGATCATCAGGTGAACGTCCATGAAAGTCTTCACATGCGGACGGAACGCCTTCACCGCGGGCGGCCCAAAGGTGAGGTTGGGCACGAAATGCCCGTCCATGACGTCGATATGGACCCAATCGGCGCCCTGATCTTCGATGGCGCGAATCTCGGCGCCGAAATTGGCGAAATCGGCCGAGAGGATCGAGGGCGCGATCTTGATGGAACGGTCAAAGCTCATGGGGGCCTCCTTGGCGGCTCATTTCGTCAGTTGCGCGAACAGGGTCGGCAGTTTCTCGGGCAGGCGCTCGACCTGATCGATGATGGTGTAGTTATTGGCCCCGAAGATGCGCGACACGTAACGGTCTGCCTCCGGGTCCAGGGTCAGGCAATAGCTGTTTACGCCCATCTGCTGCAATTCGGAAACCGCCTTCTTGGCATCCATGCGCAGATATTGCGGATCGCGTTCGTCGATATCGGCGGGTTCGCCATCGGTTACGATCAGAAGCAGCTTGTGCGCCTCCGACCGGCCGGCGAGGTGATGGGCGGCATGGCGCATCGCTGCCCCCATCCGCGTCGATAGCCCGCCCTTCATTCCCGCAAGCCGTCCCTTGGCGTCTTCGTCGAGCCGCTGCTCGAAATCCTTGAACCGGTAATAGTGCACGTCGTGACGGCCATCCGAGGCAAACCCGTGAATCGCGAAGGGATCGCCGATGCCCGAGATCGCCGAGGCCACGAGCGCCGAAGCCTCGCGGGTCAGCTCCAGCACGGTCTTGTCCGATCCGCGCACGGTTTCATTGGTCGATTCCGATAGATCGAGCAGGATCACCACCGCCAGATCGCGCCGGTTGATCACGTTGCGCATCGTGATGCGGGTGTCGGGCTGCATGCCGATCCGGCTCATCACCATCGCATCGACGGCGGCATTGATGTCCAGCTCGTCGCCATCCTCCAGCCGCCGCTGGCGCGACACGCCCTGCGGGCGCAGCCGGTCCACGATCTGCTTGATCCGGTGGCGGATGCCGCGATGCTCGGTCAGGATCTTGTCGATGCTCTCCGGGTCGGCCTTGCCTGGACGGCGCTCGTAGACGGTGGACCAGCTCGGACGCATCAGCTGTACCTTGTAATCCCACTCGCCGTAATGGAACGGATCCGAGATCGGCTCCTTGCCCTCCATCTCGTTATAGGAGACGCCCTCATCCTCGTAGGGGAAAAGCTCCGAAGACAGCACCCAGACCTCTTGCGCATCGTCTCCAGCGGTCTCGACATCGACCTCGTTGACGAATTCCATCAGCCCGACATGTTTGCGGACCTGCCCCTGATCGGGCTGGTAGGCGGAGCTGTTGTTCCAATCGTAATCGTCCAGCGACCAGATGAAGCGGTTGTCGTCGCGATAGGGAATGTTGAGGCTTTCGAGAATTCGCAGGGACGGCACCGCACGACGTTGGGCGAGTAGGTTGTAAAGCTCCACCCCAAGCGCCCAACTCAACATCGTCTCGCGCTCATTGCCCGCGATCTCGGAATGGAATGTCTCCACGAGATTGTCGATCTCGATATCGCCCGTGCGCATTCCCGGCTCGATCAGCGCCTTCGCGACCTTCTCGAGCAGATACATCGTCTCATGCTCATAGGCCTTGGGTTCGGACTGCGGCATGAGGTTGCGAAACATCGTGGCGAGCCCGGGAAAGGCCTTGATCGCGCAATATTCGACGCGGGCATCCTCGATCATCCCGATGAGGAAGATCTGCGCGGGATTGAGCGCCTCCTGGCCCAGCCCCTTATCGGAATAGACGATATGGGCCGCCATGTGCGCGCACATTGCGCGGTAGAGGTCGAGCCCCGAGACAGCGCCGATCCCATCGACCGCGTCCGGCAAATGCAGCGCGCCGTCTTCGATGAAGGGCCGAAAGCCGGTGAAATCGGCTGCCGAGGGACGCAGGAAGAAATCGCGGCCCCAGAAGGCACGCAGGTAGAAGTTGAGGCGACGCTGGCTGTCGATGAACAACGTGCCGCGGCGTTCCTGCTTGAGGATCGCACGGCTGTCCTCGGAGACGAGGCCGAAATAATCCGCCTGTTTCGGCAGGTCACGCCGATAGGCCTCGGCGCCGAAATCCACCCAGCGGCGCAGGCCGGAGAGGGTGAGTTTCGACAGCAGCTCTTCGAGCACGCCGAACATCGGGCGCAGGCCGCGCGGCGCATTTGCCGCGAGCCGGTGCAGCAGCGCGAGATAGCCGCGCAGCAATTCCGGGTCACCGAAGCGCCGCGCGGCGCCGGGCAGGGTGTCGATCATCAAGATCAGCACCTCGCCCGAGACCATCGAGGCCAGTTTCAGCACGGCGCCGACCACGTCACGGATCGAATCTTCGCCGCATTCCTTCACCACCTGCGGGATCTCGTCGAGATAGGAGATCAGCAGGCGCGGCCCCTTGCCGAGCGAGATCATCGCGCGCGCGCCGTCCATGTAGTCCTTCAGACCGGCGGGCGACATCAGCCGCGCTGCCTCGTGGAAGAGCCCCTCCAGGCTGTCCTCCAACTCGGGCGCGGCCTTGACCAGCTCCTCGCGATAGTCGTCGAGATCGACCTTCATCGCTCAGCTCCTCATGCCACCTTCGAGCTGTCGGTTACTTCGGGGAAGAAGGTCTGGACGGCGGCCTGCAGCGTGTCGCGCATGTCCGGATCGTCGGTGAGCGGCTCCACCAGCGCCATCTGGCAGGCGGCGGGCGCGGGGATGTCCTGCGAAATCAGCTGGCCCGCGTAAACCAGAAGGCGCGTGGACATGCCCTCGTCGAGCCCGTGGCCCTTGAGGTTGCGCGAGCGCTCGGCGACCTGCACGAGCTTTTCGGCGGTCTTCAGGTCGATCCCGGCCTCGTGCGAGACGATCTCGGCTTCGGTCGCGGCGGTCGGATAGTCGAAGGACATCGCGCCGAAGCGCTGCTTGGTCGATTGCTTAAGATCCTTCATCATCGACTGGTAGCCGGGGTTGTAGGAGATCACGACCTGGAAATCGGGATGGGCATCGACCAGCTCGCCCTTCTTCTCCAGCGGAAGCTGGCGGCGGTGGTCAGTCAGCGGGTGGATGACGACGGTGGTGTCCTGACGGGCCTCGACGACCTCGTCGAGATAGCAGATCGCGCCGATCCGAGCGGCAATCGTCAGCGGGCCGTCTTGCCATTTGGTACCGTTGATATCGAGCAGGAACCGCCCGATCAGATCCGAGGCGGTCATGTCCTCGTTACAGGCGACGGTGATCAGCGGACGCTGCAGCTTCCACGCCATGTATTCGACGAAACGGGATTTCCCGCAGCCCGTCGGCCCCTTCAGCATCACCGGCATGCGCACGTCATAAGCGGCGGCGAATTGCTCCACCTCCCGGCCTACGGGCTTGTAATAGGGCTCGTTCTGAATGCGGAACTGGTCGATATCGATGTCGCTCATGCTCGGGGCCTCCCGTTCGCGCGTGGGATTTCTTTGGGAAATGGGGCAGGGTGGGCCACCGTGACCGGCAGCCCGCCCCGCGATCTCATCAAGCGGTCATGTCGGCGCGGTGCACCACCATCGAGGTGCCCTGCGACTGCTTGAAATTGTCATAGCCGACGAGACGCACGTGGTTGCCCGGGTTGGCCTTCTTGCACATCTCGATCTCGTTGAAGATCGCATCGACATCGGTTTCGCCGAACATCGGCAGCTTCCACATGTACCAGTAGTTCGAGCGCATGTTCTCGGGCTCGGTATGTTCGATGGCCGGGTTCCAACCCTTCGAGACGATGTATTCCACCTGCTTGCGAAGCTCCTCGGGGGTCAGCTGCGGCAGGTAGGAGAAGGTGCCCATCTTGCGGCTGTTCGGGTCCGAGATGCGCGAGCCGTAATCTTGCATTCCGCTCATGTTTTCAATCCTTTCTCAGGCGTTTTCGAGGGGGCGCACCTTAGCGGTGCGCCACGTCCAGCTTGTCCACGGTGTCGAACTCGAACTTGATCTCTTTCCACGTTTCCATGGCGATCTTCAGCTCGGGGCTGTGTTGGGCAGCCTCGGTCATGATGTCCTTGCTCTCCTTCTCGAGGTCGCGGCCCTCGTTGCGTGCCTTGACGCAGGCCTCGACCGCGACACGGTTTGCCGCAGCGCCCGCCGCGTTGCCCCAGGGGTGGCCGAGCGTGCCGCCACCGAATTGAAGGCAGCTGTCATCGCCGAAGATGTTGACCAGCGCCGGCATGTGCCAGACGTGGATGCCGCCCGAGGCCACCGGGAGAACGCCCGGCATCTGGCCCCAGTCCTGATCGAAGAAGATGCCGCGCGAACGGTCTTCCTTGACGTATTTCTCGCGCATCAGGTCGATCCAGCCGAGCGTCGCCGCACGGTCGCCCTCGAGTTTGCCGACGACGGTGCCCGAATGCAGGTGGTCACCGCCCAGAAGGCGCAGCATCTTCGCCAGCACACGGAAATTGATGCCGTGCTTGGGGTGACGGTCGATCACGCCGTGCATGGCGCGGTGGACGTGCAGCAGCATGCCGTTGTCACGGCACCAGCGCGAGAGCGAGGCCTGAGCCGCCCAGCCGAGCGTGAGGTAGTCCGACATGATGATCGGCGAGCCGATCTCCTTGGCGAACTCGGCGCGCTTGTACATCTCTTCGATGTTGGGCGCGGTCACGTTCAGGTAGTGGCCCTTGCGCTCGCCGGTTTCCTTCTCGGCCTTCTCGATCGCTTCCTGGCAGAACTCGAAACGGTCGCGCCAGCGCATGAAGGGCTGCGAGTTGACGTTCTCATCGTCCTTGGTGAAGTCGAGCCCACCACGGAGCGCCTCATAGACCGCACGGCCATAGTTCTTCGCCGAGAGGCCCAGCTTCGGCTTGATCGTGCAGCCGAGGAACGGGCGGCCATATTTATCGAGCTTGTCGCGCTCGACCTGGATGCCGTGGGGTGGGCCGTCGCAGGTGGCGACGAACCACAGCGGGAAGCGCACATCCTCGAGGCGCAGCGCACGCACGGCCTTGAAGCCGAACACGTTGCCGACGAGCGAGGTGAAGACGTTCACCACCGAGCCCTCTTCGAACAGGCCCATCGGGTAGGCGATGAAGGCATAATAGCTTTCGTCGTCGCCCGGCACGTCCTCGATCGCGTAGGCGCGGCCCTTGTAGTAGTCGAGATCGGTCAGCAGGTCGGTCCACACTGTGGTCCAGGTGCCGGTCGAGGATTCAGCGGCCACGGCGGCGGCGGCTTCCTCGCGCGGGACGCCCGCCTGCGGTGTGATCTTGAAACAGGCGAGAACGTCGCTTTCCTTCGGGGTGTAGTTCGGGTCCCAGTAGGTTTCGCGGTATTCCTTGACGCCGGCGGAATATTTGCCCGGTGCGTTCTGATTCATCTGAGGGTCTCCTTCTCTCCCTAAATCTCAGTGCGCCCGGCCGGCGGCCGGCCGGGCGCGATGTGTCAGGCCACGACCGGGTCGAGCGACCCGCTGGCATAGCGTTTGGCCATGTCATCCATGTCGATGACGTCGATCTTGCTGGCATTGCCCGCGGTGCCGAAGCGTTCGAACCGGTCGAGACAGAGCTTCTCCATCTCCTCCATCGCCGGGATCATGAACTTGCGGGGATCGAATTCTTTCTTCTTCTCCATCGCGACCTTGCGGAACTGGCCGGTGATCGCCATCCGGTTGTCGGTGTCGATATTGACCTTGCGCACGCCCGACTTGATGCCGCGCTCGATCTCTTCGACCGGGACGCCATAGGTCTGGGGCATCTCGCCGCCGAAATCGTTGATCAGGTCCTGGAGATATTGCGGCACGCTCGACGAGCCGTGCATCACGAGGTGCACCGAGGGGATCTTGGCGTGGATCTTCTCGATCTGGCTGATCGCGAGCGTGTCGCCGGTGGGTTTCGAGCTGAACTTGTAGGCGCCATGAGAGGTGCCGCAGGCGATGGCCAGCGCGTCGACCTTGGTGAGCTTGACGAAATCGAGCGCCTCGTCGGGGTCGGTCAGGAGCTGGTCATGGCTCAGCTTGCCTTCCGCGCCAGAGCCGTCTTCCTTCGCCGCCTCGCCGGTCTCCAGCGAGCCGAGCACACCGAGCTCCCCCTCGACCGAGGCACCGACCCAATGGGCCATGTCGGCCACGCGCTTGGTGATGCCCACGTTGTAATCCCAATCGGCGGGGGTCTTCATGTCGTCCTTCAGCGAGCCGTCCATCATCACGGAGGTGAAGCCGTGCTTGATCGCGGAGAGGCAGGTCGCTTCGTTGTTGCCGTGATCCTGATGCATGCAGAGCGGGATCTTCGGGAACATCTCGGCCAGCGCCTGGATCATGTGGCGCAGCATGATGTCGCCCGCATAGGAGCGCGCACCGCGGCTCGCCTGCATGATCACCGGCGCGTCGCATTTATCCGCGGCGGCCATGATCGCGAGGCCCTGTTCCATGTTGTTGATGTTGAAAGCCGGGACCCCGTAGCCGCGTTCTGCCGCATGGTCGAGCAATTGTCTGAGCGTAATCAGTGCCATATCAGTCGTTCCTTACCTTTCGCGCTTCAGATCAGCTTGCCCATCGCGACGGCCGTGTCGGCCATGCGGTTCGAGAAGCCCCATTCGTTGTCATACCAGCTCAGGATGCGGACCATCCGGCCGTCCATCACCTTCGTCTGATCCATGTGGAAGACCGAGGAATGAGGGTCGTGGTTGAAATCGCTGGAAACATTGGGTTTGTCGGTGTAACCGAGGATGCCCTTCATCGGGCCGTCGGCGGCGGCACGGATCGCGGCGTTGACCTCTTCCACGGTGGTGTCCTTCGCGGCCTCGAACACGAGATCGACGACCGAGACATTCGGCGTCGGCACGCGGATCGCGACGCCGTCGAGCTTGCCGTTGAGCTCGGGCAGCACGAGGCCCACGGCTTTCGCGGCCCCGGTCGAGGTCGGGATCATGCTGAGCGCTGCGGCGCGGGCGCGATACATGTCCGAATGCATCGTGTCGAGCGTCGGCTGGTCACCGGTGTAGGAGTGGATCGTGGTCATGAAGCCTTTCGAGATCCCGATCGCATCGTTGAGCGCCTTGGCAACCGGCGAGAGGCAGTTCGTGGTGCACGATGCGTTCGAGACGATCATGTCGTCCTTCGTCAGCGCGCCGTGGTTCACCCCGTAGACGATGGTCTTGTCGGCACCCGCGGCGGGGGCGGAGACCAGCACCCGCTTCGAGCCGTTCTCGAGATGGAAGGCCGCTTTTTCGCGCGCGGTGAAGATGCCGGTGCATTCCATCGCGATATCGACATCGCCCCAGGGCAGTTCCTTCGGGTCGCGGATCGCAGTGACCTTGATCGGGCCACGGCCAGCGTCGATCCAGTCTTCGCCCGTCGTCACGGTTTGCGGAAAACGCCCATGCACGCTGTCGAATTGCAGCAGATGCGCATTGGTCTCGACCGGGCCCAGATCGTTGATCGCGACGACCTCGATATCGGTGCGGCCCGACTCGATGATCCCGCGCAGAACGTTACGGCCGATCCGACCAAACCCGTTGATGGCAACTTTAACCGTCATTCTCTCATGTCCCTCAGATCAGTTCTTTGGCTTCCGAAACAATCGTTTCGGCGGTGATATTGAAGTGTTTGTAAAGGGCCGGGGCAGGGGCCGATGCGCCGAAGCCCGTCATGCCCACGAAGCTGTCGCGCGGCCCCAGGAAGAGATCCCAGCCCTGGCGGATCGCGGCCTCGCAGCCGATCTTCGGCTTGGTGCCCATGACCTCGACCTTGTAGACCGCGTCCTGCTGTTCGAAGAGTTCGAAGCACGGTGCCGAGACGACGGCCGCCTTGATCCCCTCTGCAGCGAGCTTGTCCGCGGCATCGAGCGCGATCTCGATCTCCGAGCCGGTCGCGATGATCGTCACGTCGCGCTCACCCGGATCACGCAGCAGATAGGCGCCGCGCGCGGTGAGGTTTTCGGCCACATGCTCGGTGCGCACGGTCGGCAGGTTCTGGCGCGAGGCGACGATCATCGTCGGCGTGGTCTTCGAGGTCATCGCGATTTCCCAAGCCTCGGCGGTCTCCACCGCATCGGCCGGACGCAGCACCAGAAGGTTCGGAATGGCGCGCAGCGAGGCCAGATGTTCGACCGGCTGGTGCGTCGGGCCGTCCTCGCCCAGACCGATGGAGTCATGGGTCATCACATAGCAGGTCGGCACGCCCATCAGCGCCGAAAGGCGGATCGCGGGGCGGCAGTAATCGGCGAAGGCCATGAAGGTGCCGCCATAGGGCTTGAACCCGCCATGCAGCGCGATCCCGTTCATCGCGGCGGCCATCCCATGCTCGCGGATACCGTAATGGACGTAATCGCCGGAGAAATCGGTGGGCGTGATCGATTTCATGCCCGAGGATTTCGTGAGGTTCGACCCGGTCAGGTCGGCCGAGCCGCCCACGGTGAAGGGCAGGGTGGCGTTGACCACTTCCAGTGCCATCTGGCTCGCCTTGCGGGTCGCGACCTTCGGCTTGTCCTCGGACAGCTTGCGCTTGTAGGCCTCGATCGCGGCGGGTAGCGCCCCGACCTCATCCTCTTCGGCAGCGAGGAATTCGGCGCGGGCGGTTGCGGTGTTCAACCGCTGCTCCCACTCCGCCCGCGCCTTCGCGCCACGCGACGCGATCCGGCCCCATTCGTCATAGATCGCCTGGGGAATCTCGAAAGGTGCATGGTCCCAGTGAAGCTGCTTGCGCGCGGCGGCGATTTCCTCGTCGCCCAGAGGCGCGCCGTGCACATCGTGGCTGCCTTGCTTGTTGGGCGCGCCGAAACCGATGATGGTGCGGCAGGCGATCAACGAGGGGCGCGGATCCTTGCGCGCGGACTCGATCGCATCGGCGATCTCGGTCGGCGTATGGCCGTCGCATTCCAGCACGTGCCAACCTGCGGCGGCGAAGCGCGCCTTCTGATCCATCGAAGTCGAAAGGTCTGTGTCGCCGTCGATGGTGATCGAATTGTCGTCCCACATCACGATCAGCTTGCCGAGCTCGAGATGGCCCGCAAGGTCGATCGCCTCATGGCTGATACCCTCCATGAGGCAGCCGTCGCCCGCGATGACGTAAGTGAAATGATCCACAAGATCATCGCCATAACGCGCATTCTTCATCTTTTCGGCAATTGCCATGCCCACAGCGGTGGCGATGCCCTGGCCGAGCGGGCCGGTGGTGACCTCGATCCCGTCCGCATGACCGTATTCCGGGTGCCCTGCGGTGCGGCTCCCGAGCTGGCGGAAAGCCTTGATCTGCTCGATATCCATATCGGCATATCCGAGCAGATGGTTGATCGCGTAGATCAACATCGAGCCGTGACCTGCCGAGAGAACGAAGCGGTCGCGATCGGGCCATTTCGGCGCGCTCGGATCGATATTCGTGAAGCGATTGAAGAGCACCGTAGCGACGTCGGCCATGCCCATCGGCATGCCCGGATGGCCCGAATTGGCCTTCTGCACCGCATCCATCGCCAGCGCGCGGATCGCGTTCGCCATGCGGGTTTCCTGAGTGATATGAATGTCTTTCATCACAGCCTTCATCTCCCTCAAGCGCGCTTGCTGTCGCGCACGATGCGCTCGATCAGCGGAGTCAGGATCAGCTGCATCGCGAGATCCTGCTTGTTGCCCGGAATGACGATCGAATTGGCGCGGCTCATCCAGGAGCCGTTGATCATCGAGGTCAGGTAGGGGAAATCGATCCCGCGCGGGTTCTTGAAGCGGATCACGACGAGGCTCTCATCGGCCGTCGGGATCCAGCGCGCCACGAACGGGTTCGAGGTATCGACCACCGGCACACGCTGGAAGTTGATGTCGGTCTCGGTGAATTGCGGGCAGATGCAATGCACATAGGAGTGCATGCGGCGCAGGATGACATCGGTCACCGCCTCGGTCGTGTAGCCACGCGAAGCGCGGTCGCGGTGGATCTTCTGGATCCATTCGAGGTTGATCACCGGCACCACGCCGATCTTGAGATCCGCATGGGCGGACAGGTTCACCTCGTCATTGACAACGCAGCCATGCAGGCCTTCGTAAAAGAGCAGATCCGAGCCATTCTCGAAATCGCTCCATTCGGTGAAATGACCGGGGGGCGTGCCCCATTTCTCGGCCTCGATATCGTCATGGACATAGTGGCGGGTCTTGCCCTTGCCGGTCTCGCCGTATTCGCGAAAGACGCGCTCCAACTCTTTGAGTTCATTGGCCTCGTAGGAGAAATGCGAAAAGCCCTGATCGCCTTCGTCATAGCGCTTCTCAAGCTCAGCCTTCATGTCCGCGCGGTTGAAGCGGTGGAAGGCGTCGCCCTCGATCGACACCGCCTTGATGCCCTCGCGGCGGAAGATCTGGTCGAAGGTGTTCTTGACGGTCGAGGTGCCGGCGCCGGACGAGCCGACAACAGAAATGATGGGGTGTTTCTTGGACATTCTCAGCTCCGGAACAGGCCGCGGGAATTGAAGAGCGCGTGGCTCTCGTCATGCGGCAGGTCGTGATAGGCAGCGACGCGGGCGACTTTCGTGCTCGAACCGAAAACGAAAGGCGTGCGGGCGTGCAGGCGGTCGGGCAGGGCGTTCAGGATCGGGTCGGCCCCGTCCGTGGCCCCGCCGCCGAGTTGCGTGATCAGCAACGCGATCGGGGCGCATTCGTAGACATGGCGCAAACGGCCGCGCTCATAGCCCTTGCGGTCATCGCCCGGGTAGAGGAACACGCCGCCGCGCGAGATGATGCGGTGCGTTTCGGCCACCAGAGAGGCAATCCAGCGCATGTTGAAATTGCGCCCACGCGGACCTTCGGCACCGGCGACCATGTCATCGATGAAGGCACGGATCGGCTGCGGCCAATGGCGGTAGTTCGAGGCGTTGATCGCGTATTCCGAGGTTTCATGGGGCAGGGGCTTGGGGTCGGCGACACGGGTCCAGATATCGGTGCCCGGCTCGAGCACCCATTGCTGTACGCCTTTGCCGAAACTCACCACGAGCGCGGTCTGCGGCCCGAAGATGATATAGCCGCCCGCGATCTGCTCGGTGCCCGGGCGCAGGAAGCTTTCATCTGGCCCCTCGGCTTTCGGGAAGATCGAGAAAATCGTCCCGATCGAGACGTTCACATCGATATTGGACGATCCATCCAGCGGGTCGATGGCGAGCGCCAGCGTGCCGGTTTCGAAATCGACCACGTCATCCTGCTCTTCGGATGCATAGTAGCGCACCGCGCCATCGCGCAGCGCATCCATGAACGCCTCGTCGGCGATCACATCGAGCGCTTTCTGACCATCCCCGCCGGCATTCGTGCCCGCCGCTTCGGCAAGGTTTGCCTCAAGTCCGTTGCGGGCGATGATCCGCGCCAGGGTGGCGCCGACGCTGGTCAGACGTGTCATGGTGTCGGCCAATTCGGGCGACAAGCCCAGGCCGTCGAAGCTCACTGACATCGATCCCTCCTCCAAGACGATGTGCTGTCGAGCTGGAGCATTGCGAAAGAATGCGTTTTATGAAATTTAAATCTTGGGAAATCGCGTTAAAGAAAGTTGAACATGATGCGGATGAATGCCTTGACGCTGAAACAGCTGCGCGCGCTCGATGCGGTGGCGCGCGGCGGTTCCTTGACGGCGGCGGGTGAGACGCTTGGGCTCACGACACCGGCAATCCATACGCAGATCAAGGGCTTGGAAGAAGCGGTCGGGATGAAGCTGATCCAGCGCGCGGCGGATGGCTCGGGTTCGGAGCTGACCGAGGCCGGCATGGCCTTGCGTGAGACGGCGCGACGAATCGAGGACAACTTGTCGCAGGCCGCCGCCAACCTGCTCGCCATCCAGCGTGGGCAGTCGGGCAGGGTCACGCTTGGTGTTGTCTCGACCGGAAAGTATTTCGCGCCACGGTTGGTGAAGATGCTGCAAGACGCGCATCCCGAGATCGAGGTTGCGCTGCGGGTGGGCAACCGCTCGAGCATCATCGAAGGCGTCGAGCGCGGCACCTTCGATCTCGCGATCATGGGCAGACCTCCGCGTCATCCGCCCGTAATCGCCGAGCCGATAGGCGAGCATCCGCATGGGTTGATCGTGCCGCCGGGCCATCCGCTGATCGGGCAGGGGATGCAGCTCGATCTTCTGTTCGACCAGACCTTCCTTGCGCGCGAACAAGGCTCGGGAACCCGGATTGTGATGTCGCGCTGGCTCGACCGGATCGGCGAAGGACGGATCTACGACACGCTCGAGATGGATAGCAACGAGACGATCAAGCAGGCGGTGATGGCCGGCCTCGGCATTGCCTTTCTCAGCCTGCACACAGTCATGGACGAGCTTGCGACAGGCCGGCTCGTGCAGATCGACGCGCCGGGGCTGCCGCTCATGCGTCACTGGTTCCTGGTACGCCGCGAGGATGAACGCACGCGGGAACTGGCGCTGAGGGTCTGGGAAGAGATCGTCGAGATGAAGGGCGCGTTCCTGCCACGGATGGAGCAAGATTGACCTTGCCTGCGGCTGAGTTAACTCTGTCGCAAAAGGGAGGTGCGCATGGCATATGCAATGGCAATCACGGCGCCCGGAGGGCGCGACCAGTTCCACCGGATCGAGATCGACCCGCCGCAGCCGGGGCCGGGAGAGGTCACGTTAAGACACACCGCTATCGGATTGAATTTCATCGATGTTTATTTTCGAACGGGTCTCTATCCCTGGCCAGTGGAGCGCGATCTTATAACCGGTGCGGAAGCTGCCGGCGTGATCGAGGCGGTTGGCGAGGGTGTCAGCCTCAAGCCGGGACAGCGCGTCGCCTATACGCTTCCCAATGGCGCCTATGCGAGCCACCGAGTCGTCGCTGCCGATCAGCTTGTGCCGGTGCCCGACGCGATCTCTGACGAAGTCGCGGCGGCGGTCATGCTCAAGGGGCTGACCGTGCATTACCTCATACATCACTCATACCCGGTAAGTGATGGTGAACACGTGCTTTTTCACGCAGCGGCAGGCGGTGTCGGGTTGATCGCGGGTCAATGGCTCAAGGCCAAGGGCGTGACCGCTTATGGGACGGCTGGCGGGCCCGAGAAATGCAAGCTTGCGAAAGATCACGGCTATGCGCAAGTCATCGACTATCGCAGCGAGGATTTCGTCAAGGAAGTCATGGATTTGACGGGCGGCGCTGGTGTGGATGCCGTCTACGATTCCGTTGGCGCCGATACGCTGATGAAGTCGCTCGATGTGCTCAAGCGGTTCGGAACGCTCGTGAGCTTCGGCCAGAGCTCCGGTCCGCCGGATCAGTTCAAGGTCGGGGATCTCACGCGGAATTCGCTGCGACTGACGCGACCGACGCTGTTCCATCATACGACACGGCCGGGTTGGTTGCTTAAAGCAGCCGGCGAACTCTTTGAGATGATTGGGAAAGGCGCGATCAAGATAGAGATCGCACAACGCTTTGACCTCGCGGACGTCGCCGTTGCACATGAGGCCCTGGAGGGGCGCAAGACGGTGGGAAGCACGGTTTTGATCCCGTAAAGGCGCCAAAACAGCGCACTTCGGTTACATAATACGGATTATACGCTTTACGGATGCGACACAGGGAGGCGCAAACCGCGCCCCTAACGTCCGGATCCAAAGAGAAATGCCGCCAGTTGCGCCGTGGGCACCGGCTTGGTGAGAATTTCCACCTGAGCCGGTTGCGCCCTTTTGCGCAAAGCTTCGGACCGGTCAGCGGTCACGAGCCGCACCGGAACGTCGCTGCGGCGTGCGCGCAGTTCCTCGATCAGAGCGAGCCCGTCCATACCGTCTCCCAGCTGGAAATCGATCAGACAGGCATCGGGTTCGAGCCCGGTGGCTTCGAGCAGCTCCAGCGCTTCTTCTCCCGAACTCACATCCAGCACGGTCACGCCCCATTTCTCGAGAAGCTGGGTCATCGCGCGCGACAGTTCAGCGTCGTTCTCCACCAGAAGCACGACGATATCGCCCCCTTCGGGATCGCGTGCCAAAGCGACCGGATCGTCCTCGATGCGTGCGACCTGGCCAAGCGCGGGTTTCAGGCCGAGCGAAAACGTCGATCCGCATCCCGGTGCAGACCGTAACGTCAGTGGGTGGCCGAGAACGGCGGCCGCGCGTTCGACGATCGCAAGTCCCAGCCCCATGCCCTCGGACGCTGAGGCTTTCGCGTTAAGGCGATGAAATTCATGGAAAATCGAATCCTGATCTGCTTCCGCGATGCCCGGCCCACTATCACGAACTTCGACGAAAAGCCCATCGCGGCGCTGTCGAAGTGCCACGAAAACACCGCCCGTTTCGGTATAGCGCACCGCGTTCGAGATCAGGTTTTGCAGGATACGGCGCAGGTATGTGCGGTCGGAAATCACCACCGCATCCGTTGGTTTTATGCGTATTTTCAAACCCTTGATGCGCGCATGCAATGTGAATTCATCGCGCAGGGCTGCAAAGATCGGCCCCAGTGCGACCGGACCGGGATCGACGGTGACGTGGCCCGATTCGAGCCGCGAGATATCGAGAAGCGCGCCGAGGATCCCCTCGACCGACATCAGCGCGTTATGCGCCTTCTCGACCGTGCGCGCAGCCATTTCCGCGGTATTCTCTTCACCAAGCGAAGCGAGATAGAGCTTTGCCGCAGAGAGCGGTTGCAGGAGATCATGACTTGCCGCCGCGACGAACCGCGCGCGCGAGGCGTTTGCCCTCTCGGCGCGGGCCAGCGCATCTTCCAACTCCAGCGTGCGCTCGGTCACGCGGGCCTCGAGCGTTTCGTTGATCCGGCTCAGGCCTTCGATCGCATGGCGCTCGGCAGAGATGTCCGAGAGCGACATCACGAAGCCCCCGTCGGGCATTTCCTGCGCGAAGATTTCAAAGACCTTGCCGCCGTCCTGCGTCACCTCGACCTGGAAATGATCGTGACGCAGCGCGCGGCGGACCCAATCTCCCAGACGATGCGCCGAGAGCCCGCTCGGAAAGATGAACTGGTCTCGGACCTGATCGAGTACCGTGTCGAAATGCATCCCCTGGCGCAGACGGTTGCGCGGCAGCAGGAGAAATTCGCTGAGCCGCGCGTTCCAGCCAAGCAAGCGCAGGCCCGCGTCGAAAATGCAGACCCCGAGCTTGAGATGTTCAAGCGTCGCCCGCAGGATCTGCGCCTGATCGTCGAGAAGCCTGCCCCGCTCCTCGCGTTCGGCGCGGATCAGATCGGTCACCTCGGTCTGCAAGATCACCGTGCCGCCGTCATGGGTGCGATGTTCGGAGACCTGCATCCAGCGATCCTCACCCATCGCCTGATTGAGGATGAAGTGATGCTCGGCATGGCGTGCGCGGCGCATTGCGATCCAGCTTTCGCGGGTCATCCCGGGGGGCATGTGCAGATGATCGGAATGCGCGACGAGGTCGAGGTAATCGTGGAAATGCAGCCCCGGAACGATCTTGTCGCGCACGTCGCTCAACAACGCGTTGAAACGCGAATTGGCCATCACGAGCACGTCTTGCGCGTCGAACAGCGCAAACCCGTCCTGAACCGTCTCGATCGCGGCGGCGAGGTTCTGGCGCGCGGTTTCGGTCTCGCGGTTCGCATCGGCCAGTCGCGCATTCGAGGCGTTCAGAAGGTCGAGCGCGCGTTCGAGATCGCGGGTCCGCTCGCGCACCTGATCCTCAAGCATCGCGGCGCGCTGGAACTGCGCGAAGGCCGCACCGCGATCTTCGTTCATCTCCTCGGAATGGCGGATCAGCGCCTCGGCGATGGTCAGAAGTTTCTCGTTCTGGCGCTCAAGCGTATCTGCGGGATCGAGAAAGGATGTGGCAAGCGACTGTTTCATGACGCGGCATCCAGGGATTCGGGCGGGAAGAAAGCGACGCCCGTCATCGTCTGGTTCACATGCATCGCGCCGATCTGCTCGCCATAGGTGGAGAAACCCACCACCCCGTGGCGCGCGAGCGTGTCCGACACGGCACGTACGGATTGACGACCTTCGGCCTCGAAGCGGCGAAAAATACAGTCGAAGCCCAGAACCGCCGAAGGTTGCCGGCGCGCCGAGAGCGCGTCGAGTTCGCGCGCAAGATGGGCCGAGATGTCTTCGGGCTCGCCCAGCGTCAGCACCAGCCCCTCGTCGATCGCCGCAAAGAAAACAAGCGAGTCCCCTGCCCCGACCTGCTGGATCGAGCGCGCGTGATAGCGTCCGCCCACCCGCACGAGCACCGGGTTTGCGGCAAAGACCGTGGGAGAGAGTTCCTCGACATGAAGCCCCAGCAGCCGCGCATATTCGCGCGCGGCGGGCTCGTCATTGATCCGCACGACCGACCGCGCCTCGGGATCGGCACGGGTCACGACCATGCGCGACATGGTGGGTTTCAGGTGATTGAACGAAAAGAGCTGCACATCGCAGGCGGAACGCACGATGCTGAGAACCGCCGCGTTGGAAAACCGGCGTCCGCGCGCGAAAAGCTCGGCCCGTTGGAACCGGATCCCGTCGCCCGCCGATCCTCCGAAAAGCGGCACCGGCCCGAGACCGCCCGACAGCGCGGAGACCAGCGCGTCTTCCTGACCGGACAACCCGTCGACCAGCAGAACGGCGAATTCGCTCGCCCGCGCAAAGGCCCGCCGCGCAAGGCTCTGGCGGGCGCGCAAAAGGTCCGAAACCAGCGCTTTCGTGTCGAGTTGATCGAGGTTTTCGATCACGAGGAGTTCGGTCGAGAACCCCATCGCAGGCAAGGCGAAAGCGACGATCTGCCCCGCATCATAGCCGCGTGAGGTAATCTCTCCGGCGGTGGTGCAGCCCACCACCTCCGCCTCGGGCCAGAGTACCTGCCCCTCGCGCGCAAGGCTTTCGATATCGGCGAGCGCATCGGCAAAGAGGAAGACCTGAGCGAGATTGCCCGGCCCCAGCGCCTCCTTGATCTGGCGGAGCGCATCGGGCGCATTCGCCGACGCACAGGCCGAGCGCGGACATCCCGGCCCCGCAGGTCTGATCAAATTCTCTCGCATGGCGCCTCCCAACATCGGGAGGTTAGCCCGTCCGCCAGCTTTCCGGCAATCCCGACATGCTCTGTGCCTCGCGCGCAATCAGCACGGCCTGCGTGCGTGAACACACACCGAGCTTGCGCATGATGGCGGTGACATGGGCTTTTACCGTGGTTTCCGCGATGTTGAGGTCATAGGCGATCTGCTTGTTCATCTTGCCCTCGCAGATCTGCTCGAGGATGTTCGCCTGCTGGCGGGTGAGCTGGCTCAGGCGGCGGATCGCCTCGTCCTGCGGGCTCAGACCGTTGCCTTCGGCCAATGCCTCGCCATTGGCCTCGGGCACGAAAACCTCGCCCCGCGCGATCGCGGCAAAGGCGGCGCGGAACAGCTCGCGGCGCGAATGTTTGGGCACGAAACCGGCAGCCCCGGCTAGGATGGCCGAGCGGATCACCCGCGGCTCGTCGAGAGAGGACACGACCATGATCGGCAGATCGGGCGCGGCCTGCTTGAGCCGCATCAACCCGTCGAGCCCGTTCACATCCGGCAGGTTGAGATCGAGAACGATCACATCGGGCGTGGCCCCCTCCTCGATCTTGTCGAGCGCCTCGGCAAGCCGTTCGGCATGGGTCACCGTCTGGATCCCCGCCACCGCCTGCAAGGTCATCGCGAGCGCATCGCAAAAGAGCGGGTGATCCTCGACGATGAGGGCCGAGGTGAACTCGTTTCTGTGCTGCGGAACTGCGCGATCCTTCATGGGCCGTCCTTCGGTCTGCGTCGCGGGGTGAGAGGCCCGCTTTCTTCCAACCTAGCGCGCGGCGCGCCCGGAGGGATACTGGCAATAAGTAGGATATGGGGTTTTGCGGTGCTTTCCCCTTCACCCGGTTCAGCCTTTGGAGCGGCGCTGATAGCCCCGACGGCTCCCGCACGCGCGGCTCGGATCGGTGCAGGGCCCCGGCGATACCGATCGGACAAGGAAAAGGGCGCGAGGTTTCCCCCGCGCCCTGTCCGTCTCGCACCTTTGGATCAGTTCGCCGAAGCGAGTTTCTTGGGCAGGCGGAACGTCCAGACCATGCCACCCTGGTTGAGGTAGTTGACGTGCTTGGCGACTTCGCCACCCCAGAGCGGAACCGCGCCGCCCCAGCCCGACATCACGGTCACATATTGCTCGCCATCCTGCTCCCAGGTGATCGGCTGGCCGACGATGCCAGAGCCGGTCTGGAACGACCACAGCTCTTCGCCGGTCTCGTCATCGAGCGCGATGAACTTGCCCTCGGGCGTGCCGAAGAACACCAGACCACCCGCGGTCGCCATCGTGCCACCCCAGAGCGGCGCGTCGTTCTTGTACTCCCACTTCACCTCGCCGGTATTCGGGTCCATCGCCTTGAGCGAGCCGATGTAATCCTCGAAGAGCGGTTTGATGGTGAAGCCAGCGCCGAGATAGGCCGCGCCTTTCTTGTAGGAGATCGGCTCGTTCCAGATATCCATGCCCCACTCGTTCGAGGGCACGTAGAACAGGCCCGTCTTCTGCGAGTAGCTCATCGGCATCCAGTTCTTGCCGCCGAGGAACGACGGAACCGCGAAGACCTGCTGGCCCTTGCCATCGTCCGAGCTGGCATTCGGAGCGCCGGGGCGGTTCTCTTCGTTGTAGATCGGACGGCCGTTCTCGTCGATGCCGCTGGCCCAGCTGATATCCTTCACGAAGGGATAGGCCGCGATGAACTTCCCGTCCTCGCGATTGAGGATGTAGAAGAAGCCGTTGCGGTCGGCGGTGGCGAAGCGCTTGTTGCCGTCCTTGTCGGTGAAGGCGATCACCTCGTTCACACCGTCAAAGTCCCAGCCTTCGCGGGGCGTGGTCTGGAAGTGCCACTTGATCTCGCCGGTCTTCGGATCGATCCCGAGACGCGAGGCCGCATAGAGGTTGTCGCCGGTGCCGTCGTTCTTCTCGCCCGCGTTGCGCAGCCACGAGTTCCACGGAGCGGGGTTGCCCGCGCCAAAGACCAGCGTGTCGGTGTCGATGTCATAGGAACCGCCGAGCCAGGTCGCCCCGCCGCCGGTCTTCCACATGTCGCCCGGCCAGCTCGCATTCAGCGTGCCGGTCATCGTGCTTTCCTCGCCGTTGAGCGTGCCCATGTGGCCTTCGATGGTCGGACGGGTCCAGACCAGCTCGCCGGTTTCGGCGTCGCGCGCCTGAACTTCGCCGACGATCCCGAATTCACCGCCCGAATTTCCGGTGATGACAAGGCCGTTCACGATCAGCGGCGCGGCGGTGTAGGAATAGCCTTCCTTGTAATCCGCGATCTTCTTGTTCCAGACGACCTTCCCGGTCTTGCGATCGAGCGCGACGATGCGCGCGTCCAGCGTGCCGAAATAGACATTGTCGCCATAGATCGCGGCACCGCGGTTGATCACGTCACAGCAGGGCAGGATGCCTTCGGGCAGGCGCGCATCGTATTGCCAGAGCTCTTCGCCCGTCTTCACGTCGATCGCCCACATCCGCGAGTAAGAGCCGGTGATGTACATCACGCCGTCATAGACGATCGGCTGGCTTTCCTGGCCGCGCTGTTTCTCGCCCCCGAGGCTGAAAGCCCAGGCCGGGACGAGGTTCTCGACGTTGCCCTTGTTGAGCGTTTCCAGCGGCGAATAGCGCTGGAGATGGCGGCCCATCCCGTTGGTCAGCACATCGGCGGTGCTGTTCTCGTCATTGGCCAGATCCTGCTCGGTCACGCCCGCGGTGGCGGCGGTCCCGAGGCAGGAGATGGCAACGACGGCGGCCAGTACGAATCTGTTCATCATGTCCTCCCGTTGATCTCCCCACCGTGGGCTCACACGCGGCTCACGGTGCATCACGGGTCAAGTATCGACGGCAGGCTCCCGGCGTATATTGTCCATTGGTCTTACGCCCCATGCGACCCTGCCGTCGAAACGGGAGGCGGGGGTCAGTGCAAGGTCGAGAGATAGCTCACGATGAAATCCTGAACGGTCGGATCCTCGATGCCCACATGGCGCATCTTGGTCCCGGGAACGAATTCGTCATTGTCTTCCATCCAGGCGCGCAATGCGCCGGGCGTCCAGACGAACCCCGCGTTTTCAAGGGCTTCGGAATAGGGATAGCCCTCTTTCGTGCCCGCTTTGCGCCCGACGACACCATTCAGCAGCGGGCCATAGCTCGCCTTGTCGGCATCGACCGAATGGCACCGTTTGCAAGCGGTCTCGAAGAGCGCGGCACCGGCATCGACCTTGACCTTCTCGAAGGTCTCGGCCTGCACGGGCAGGCTCAGGCACATGAGGGCGAGGGCGGAAAAAATCGGGCGCATCATCGGTTCGTCTCCTGTTACGATTGTCACTGGCGAGACTGCCCGCGCGCGGCCGATCCGGGCTTGATACGGATCAAGCTACCCCCCCGACCTTGGTCGTAATTCACGCCGAAAATCGCCGCGATCGAACGGAAAACTGCGGCGGCCGGGCCGAGACGAGAGAGAGGACACCCCGGCCGCCCACGCGCCACGTCAGGACAGCGGCGCGTATTTCCAATTATCCGCGTCGGGCGTGACCTCATCGAGATCGTAACCCGCGCCCTTCAAACGTTTCGCGGTCGGCAGGCCCGCTTCGGCGGCGCGATCGACCAGCGCCCTGCCCGCCGCCTCGTCCCTGGCCACGCCTCTCCCGCGCATCAGGTCGAGCCCGCGATTGAACATGCCGACCGGATCGCCCAGATCGGCCGCGCGCTTGTCCCAATCGGCCGCGGCGCCCGGATCGAGCGGCCCGCCAAGCCCGTTATCCTCGAGCTGGCTCATCCAGGTCATCGCGCCGGTCCAGCCATCTTGCGAGCAGCGCTCGAAGAGCATCCGCGCCTCGGCGTGGCGGCCCGATTTCGTGATCAGATAGCCCATCGCGCAATTCGTCATCGAGGTCTCGCCGCGCCCGACATCGCGCAGCGCCCGATCGAGCGACAGTTCCTCGGGATTGAGGTCTCCATAGCTCTCGGCGTCCTGTGCGAACCCGTTGCCGGGCAGAGCCGCCAGAAGCATTGCGAGGATGAAAACGTGGCGCATTGCATGACCTCCCTCGATCTCCCGAAAGCCATCGTAACATGCGCGGGCCTCACGCGGGTCACCTCGGTCCCTAGACATTGGTCGTATTGCGCATACGACCACGCATTCGCAGCATGAGCCGACCGGGAAAGATCCGGTACGGGAGGAAATCATTGGCTTTTCAATGGCTCATCGGCGCCTGCGCCGCGCTTGTGCTTGCGACTCAAACGCAGGCCGAGGTGCTGCGCATCGACTGGATCGAGCGGCAGGTGTCGCCGCCGCCGGTGCTGTCGAACATGGCAGCGATTCCCTCCGGTCTCGGCCTCGACGGTGCACGACTGGCCGAAAGAGACATCGCTACGACCGGGCGCTTCACGGGGCAGAGTTATGATTTGCACGAGACAGTCGTCGCCCCGGATGCGGATTTCCTGAAAGCTGCGAAATCCACGTTGGCCGAGGGCGCCCGGGTTCTGGTGGTCAAGGCCCCTGCCCCGGATCTGCTCGCACTCGCCGACCTGCCCGAAGCGCAAGGCGCGCTCATCCTCGACGCCTACGCGCAAGATGATGCGCTGCGGGGCGCGGACTGCCGTGCCAACGTGCTGCACACCGCACCGAGCTATGCGATGCGCACCGATGCGCTGGCGCAGTTTCTTCTGAAAAAACAATGGCGCAAACTGGTTTTGATTGCCGGGCAATTACCCGAAGATCTGGCCTTTACAGCCGCATTGAAACGCTCGCTCACGAAATTCGGTCTGAACCTCGCCGGCGAGAAAACCTGGGATTTCGACGCGAATATGCGCCGCGCGGCGGCCGCTGAAGTTCCCCTGTTCACGCAGGACCTGCCCGCGCATGATCTGCTCCTCGTCTCCGACGAGCCCGGCGATTTCGCCCGCTACATCGCCTATAACACCTGGGTTGCGCGCCCACTCGCGGGGTCCGAGGGGCTCAAACCCGTCGGCTGGTCCGGCGTGGTCGAGCAATACGGCGCGGCGCAGCTGCAAAACCGCTTTCGCGAGGCGGCAGGCCGCGAGATGCAGCAGGCCGATTTCGCCGCCTGGATCGCTGTCGCGGCCCTTGGCGAGGCCTTCACGCGCACACAATCGACCGACCCCGCGATGCTGCGCACCTATATGCTCTCGGACGCATTTCGCCTTGCAGGTTTCCTTGGCCGGCCTCTGTCCTTTCGCAACTGGAACGGACAGCTGCGCCAGCCGATCCCGCTCGTGACCGAGCGTGCGGTGGCCGCCCTCGCGCCGCTCGAGGGCTTCCTCCACCAGATCAACGAACTCGACACTCTGGGCGTGGACGCGCCCGAATCCCCCTGCACAGCTTTCGGAGACGCCAGATGATCCGCGCGTTACTACTGACTACCCTTCTCGCCTCGCCCGCACTGGCCGACGAGATCTGGGTCACCAATGAAATGGACGACACGGTCAGCGTGATCGACGCGAAGACGCTCGAGGTTCTGCATACCTACGAGACCGGAGAACGCCCGCGCGGGATCACCTTCAGCCGCGACTTCAAGCGCCTTTATATCTGCGCCTCCGACAGCGATGCGGTGCAGGTGATGGACCCAGACACCGGCAAGATCCTGCATGACCTGCCCTCGGGTGAAGACCCCGAGCAATTCGTGATCGCGCCGGATGATCGGCTGCTCTACATCGCCAATGAAGATGACGCCATCACCACCGTCGTCGACACCCAGACCCGCAAGGTGGTCTCGCAGATCGACGTGGGCGTGGAGCCCGAGGGTATGGGGATATCGCCGGACGGCAAGGTTCAGGTGACGACCTCCGAGACGACGAACATGGCGCATTGGATCGACACGCAATCGCACAAGATCATCGCCAACTCTCTCGTCGATCCGCGCCCGCGCCATGCCGAATTCAGTCCTGACGGCAAGGAATTGTGGGTCAGCTCGGAGATCGGCGGGACAGTGGCGATCTTCGACACGAAGGATCAAAGCCAGATCGGCAAGATCTCCTTCCAGCTCAAGGGCGTGCGGCCCGAGAAGATCCAGCCGGTGGGCATGCGGTTTTCGCCCGATGCCACAAAGGTCTTCATCGCGCTTGGCCCCGCAAACCATATCGCGGTCGTCGATGCGAAAACGTTCGAGGTCGAGCGATATATTCTCGTCGGGCGTCGCGTCTGGCACATGGCGCTTTCGCCGGACCAGACCCGCCTGTTCACCACCAACGGTGTTTCCGGCGATGTGACGGTAATCGATATCGCCTCGCTCGAACCTATCGACACCGTGAAGGTCGGCCGTTTCCCCTGGGGCGCGGCGGCGCGTCCCTCCAGCAAGTGAAGAGGCTTCCTGTGTTTTCCGAAATTCTGAAAATCGGTTTGATTGCAGCGATTTGCGCGGGCCCCGCTTGGGCCGATGACGATGGAGACGATGCTGCGCCGCCCGCGGGTCTGCTCGCAGGCAAAAACAAGGAGGACCTCCCGGAGGTGATCCTGTCGGTGGGCGAACCGCTCGGCGATCCGTGGCATTTGAAATCCGGCCGCTATTACGAGGTCGAGATCACGGCGGACGGCTCGGGCGAGATCGGCCTTGAAGGCGCGGGCTTCTTCCGGGCGATCTGGGTCGACGAGGTGGTGATCCGGGGGCTGGAGGTCCGACCGATGGGACTCCACTCGATCGAGTTCGATCGCGCGGGAACGATGGAGATCGGCTTTGTCGCGATCAAGCCGGGTCGCTACGACCTGCATATCCCCGGCGCGACCGGCGCCACACAACGGTTGGAGATCGTGATTGAGTGAGGCGCCCGCCCTTCTCGTCCGGGGTCTCAGCCATGACTGGGGCCGCAAACCCACGCTGCGCGATGTGAGTTTCTCCGTCCCGCGCGGGCGGTTCTGCGCGCTTCTGGGACCGAATGGCGCGGGCAAATCCACCTTGATGTCTGTTCTGACGGGGCTGATCCGTCCCGCCCCGGGCGTGGTGGAGATCGCGAGCCACGACATGGCGCGCGCGCGCCGCGCGGCCCTGGCCGAAATCGGCGTCGTCTTCCAACAACCGACGCTGGATCTGGATCGCTCGGTGCGCGCCAACCTGCGTTACTTCGCGGCGCTGCACGGGCTGGGGCGCAAGATCGCGGATGCTCGGATCGCCGAAGCGCTGGAACGTCTCGGCATGGCCGAACGCGCGGATGAACGGCTCCGCGCGCTCAATGGCGGGCATCGGCGGCGCATGGAGATCGCCCGCGCGCTCCTGCACCGCCCGCGTCTTCTGTTGCTCGATGAGCCGACCGTTGGCCTTGACGCGCCTGCCCGGAGCGCGATTACCGATCATGTTCATCAACTCGCCCGCGACGGCATCGCTGTCCTCTGGGCTACCCATCTCGCCGATGAGCTGCACCCCGAGGATCAGGTCGTCTTGCTCCATAAAGGCGTCGTGGTGACCAATGGCGTCGTCCGGGATTTGGTTGAAGATCGCTCAGTAACCGATTGGTTTACCGACGCCATGGAGAGTGCGGCATGAGCGCGCTTTCTGCCGCGACTGCCATCGCCACGCGCGAACTGGCCCGCTTTGTCACCCAGCGCGAGCGCTTCCTCGCAGCCCTCGTGCGTCCACTCGTCTGGCTTTTCATCTTCGCCGCAGGTTTTCGCGCGGCGCTCGGCCTGTCGATCATCGCGCCTTACAAGACCTATATCTCGTACGAAACCTATATCCTGCCCGGTCTTTGCGCGATGATCTTGCTGTTTTCTGGAATGCAAAGCTCGCTCAGCCTCGTGCATGACCGGGAAAACGGAGCGATGCGGTTGATGCTGACGGCGCCGCTGCCGCGCTGGTTCATGCTGGGAGCGAAGCTGCTGGCCGGGGCGCTGGTCGGCCTCTTGCAGGTCGCGGCTTTTCTTGTCATCGCGGCGCTTTTCGGTCTGCGCGTGCCTGTTCTGGGTTATCTCACGGCGCTGCCCGCGCTCTTACTCTCGGCGCTGATGCTCGGGGCCCTGGGGCTGCTTCTGTCGGCGCGCATCAGGCAGCTTGAAAACTTTGCGGGGGTGATGAATTTCGTGATCTTTCCGATGTTCTTCTGCTCTTCGGCGCTATATCCGATCTGGAAAATGCAGGAGAGCTCACCACTCCTAGCGAAACTCTGTGAAATCAATCCCTTCACGCATGCAGTTGAACTGATCCGCTTCGCGCTTTACGGCCAGCTCAACCTCGCGGCGCTCGGCTGGACCGCTCTTGCGGCGGTGGTCTTTTTCGCAACCGCCCTCTGGGGTTACGAGCCCGCCCGCACCCGATCGTCCTGAAGCAATCGCGCTGGCCGTCCATCGACCCGGGCAAAACGCGTGGCCAGCGCGTCCAGCTCGGCGGCGGAATGGCTCGCGATGACCACAGCGGCATTGGTTTCAGCGATGAGCGCGGCGGTGAGTTCAAGAAGATCCTCGACCCGCGCCCCGTCGAGCGAGGCGAATGGCTCATCCATCAAGAGCAGGTCGGGCTTGGTCACGAAGGCCCGGGCAAGCCCCACCCGGCGGGCCTGACCGACCGAGATTTGTCCCGGCCAGTGATCCTCGACACCCTCGAGCCCGACCCGCGCAAGGATCGCGCGCGCCTGCGCCTCGGTCGCCGAAGTGGGCAGCGTCACATTGTCGATCACCCGCCTCCAGGGCATGAGCGTCGGGTTCTGAAACACCATCGCACGCCGGCCTCTGACCTCCAGCGTTCCCTCGAACCGGGTGTCGAGCCCCGCAAGGATGCGCAGGAGCGTCGTCTTGCCCGCCCCGGACGCGCCCGACAGTCCCAACACCTCGCCGCGCCCGACATGGAGCTGCATCGGTCCCAGGACGGGCACGCCGCCATAGCCCTTTTTCTGGAGATCGAGCCGGATCATCGCTGCCTCCAGCGCGCGGCGCGCCGCGCAAGCGGGGCGACGATCGCCCATTCCACCACCAGCATCACCGCCACGAAAGCCAGCGCATTGGCCAGCACGCCTGCAATATCGAACATTTGAAAATCCAGATGAATACGAAAGCCTATCCCGTTGGAACGGCCAAGAAATTCGACGACGAGCACGATCTTCCAGATCAGCGCGAGCCCCGCCCTTGCCGCCGCCATGATTTGCGGCGCGAGTTGTGGGATCAGAATGTGACGCAGCCGCGCAACACGCCCCATCCGGTAAAGCCGCGCCATGTCGGAGAGGTCCGGATCGCGCGCGATCATTCCCTCGCGCAGCATCACCGCGACCATCGGGATCTTGTTGACCGCCACGGCCGCGATCGCCGCCCATTCATTCAGACCGATCCAGAGATAGCACAGCACGATCGTCACAAGCGCCGGAACGTTGAGCGCGACGGTCAGCCAGGGGCCGAACCAACGATCCAGCCGTTCGCTCGCCCCAAGTGCGACGCCAAGCGCCGCGCCGATCCCCATTGCGAGGGTGAAGGCGGCGAGGACGCGGATCAGCGTGGCGCTCAGATCGGGCCAGAGCTGACCGGAGATGAGCGCTTCCCAGAGGGTCGGAAAGACGATTTGCGGACCCGGAGCAAGGCGCGGGTCATTCAGGAGCCACGCGCCGCCAGCCCAGACCAGCACGAGCGCAATCAGCGAAGCCAGCGCGACCGGGAGATCGGGGCGCCGACTGGCGACCCGCTTCGGTCTCCGCCCGATCCGTTCGCGCTCATGTCCCTGTATGATCACGCCCGCTCGCATCATTGGTTCAGTTCGACAGGAAGGTGCCCTTGGGCAGGGAGGTCGCCCCACCCACGAGTTTCGCGCCCCCCAGCTCGGCCATCAGGCGCAGCATCCGGTCGGCGGCCTCTTCATCGACGGGACCCGGGGCAGGAATGCCCGCGCGGAATCCGGCGACGAGAGCCGCATATTGCGCATCATCGCCCGCGCGCATGATCGGGCGCAGCCGCGCGAAGGCCGCATCGTCCGTCGCGAGCTTTTCCTTCGCCGCGCGCGAGGCCGCCGCCAGCCCTCGTGCAAGCTCCGGTTTGCTCTCGACGAGATCGCCGGGGAGCACGTAGCCCAGTAGCGGCGTCTCGGGCGAGAGGCCCAGCTCGGTGGCGGCGGCGCCGACGGTGATGAGCGGCACCATGCCCGCCGCTTCCATCTTCGCAGCGAAGTGCCAGAAATTGATCGCGCCATCGACCTCCCCCGAGAGCGCGGCCTTCATGATCAGAGGCGGCGCGCCGAAGACCTGCTCGGTCTCGGCCGCAAGATCGATCCCTTCGGCCTTTTGCGCGTAGGCCCGCAGGATCAGCCAGCTCTTGTCGATCGGACCGCCCGCGATCCCGATCTTCTTGCCCTTCAGATCCGCAAGGCTCCTGGCGGGACTGTCGGCGCGCACCATCAGCCCACCCACGGCCTTCGAATAAGGGATGAAGCGGTAATCCTCACCAGCCGCGCGCATCCGCGCGACCCAGAACCAGTCGGTCACGATCGCATCGACGGCACCGCCCTGAAGCATGATGTCCGAGCCCGACTTGCCGGCGACCGGCACGACCTCGAGGGTGAACCCGTGTTCGCGGTCAAGCCCATAATGCTGGATCGTGTCGAGCTCCCAGTTGACCGTGCCGCCCTCAAGTGCGGCCACTTTCAATACCGGCAGATCGCCCGCACGTGCAGCGACCGCGCCCGAAAGCCCCATCGCGACCGAGACCAAAGCCGCGCCCGCCGCGCGAGCCCATCCATCAAACGCCATCTCATCCTCCCATGCGCGATCACGATCACGCCTCCGCAATCAGAGTATCAGCCCGCCCGCGCCCGCCTATTCGACCAAAGGACAATGCCGAACCCCGCCGAACCCGGCCCGACCGAGACCAAGGTCGAATGGTGGCCTGCTGCACCGCCGCGCTATCCAGTGACCAAGCGAGATCTTTTTTGGGAGGTTCAGATGCTCGACACCCGCATGACCCTGATGGCCGCACTCTGCGCCCTGAGCCCGGCGGTTGCCTTTGCTCATGGCGATGTGACCCCGCAGCCGGTCAATACCGATGTCCTGCCCGATGTGGGCGAGGAGTGGCTCAGCGAAAACCCCTACCGGGCCGCAACCGCCGGCGAAGAAGTCTGGGCGAAGGCCGTGCAAATCGGCGATAGCGGTTTCAACCAGAACTGCGCGCGCTGTCACGGGCTTGGTGCGGTCTCGGGCGGTCTGGCCCCCGACCTGCGCTATCTCGAGGCCGAGGAATATGGCGACGAATGGTTCGTCGAACGCTTCCGCCACGGGATGACCCAGAACGGCATCACCAAGATGCCCGCCTTCGGCGACATCCTCGGTCAGAAAGCGGCCTGGGCGATCCGCACCTATATCGAGACGCGCCCCGACGATGGCGCGCTCGAACCCTATTCGGATCAGCTCCACAAGATTCGCGACGAGCTTGCCGCGGGCAATGCCGATGTGCCGACTGTGATCGCCACGCTCGAGGATATCGCGGGCAAGGTCGAGACCGCCTCGGGCGCGCCGGTCGCCGACAGCGCGGTGTCGCGCGCGGCCCATGAGCTCGAGAAGAGCCCCGAGAAGCAGAAGGAAGCGGCGGATATGCTCTCGATCGGCATTTCGGCGGCCGAGTGATGCGCATGCACCGATTTAGGGCCGGGTGTCTTGCCCTGGCGCTTCTGGGCGGGGTGGCTTTGGCCACACCCGCCCTTTCGGCCTGTGAGGGCTATGAGCCCGAGCAGAAACTGCAAAACACCGCCCCCCAGGATATCGGGCGCGACCTCGACCGGATCATCGCGGATGGCTATATCGAGTTCGCCCTCTATGAGGATTACGCGCCCTGGTCCTATGAAGAAGCTGGCAAGGCGAAGGGCATCGATGTCGAGATCGGCAAGATCATCGCTGCGGATCTCGGCGTTCAGCCCCGCTTCCGTCTGGTGAGCGCGGGCGAGACGCTCGACGCCGATCTGCGCAACTATGTTTACAAGGGCGCAGTGATCAACGGACGTGTCTCGGACGTGATGCTGCACGTGCCCTATGATGTGGACTATGCGTGCCGCTTCGATCAGGTGGTCTTCACCGGGCTTTACGGCGAGGAGCATATCGCTATCGCCTATGACGCGGCGAGCTACCCCGACAAGGGGCCGACGCCGGCGGTGTTCCGCTACGATCCGATCGGGGTCGAGAATGACTCGATCTCGGATTTCTACATGACCGATGTGACGCGCGGCCCCTCGGCCGACAAGGTGCATCGCTATCGCTCGACCGTCCTCGCCATGAAGGCGCTGGCCGATCACGAGGTGATGGCTGTGATGGGGCCACGTGCCGAGATGGAAGCGGCGATAGCGCCCGGCATCAAGATCCACGAGCCGCCCCTGGGCCTGCCGCGTTCAAAATGGGTGATCGGCGTGGCGCTGTCGATGCAGCACCGCCCGCTGGCATATGCGGTGGATGACGCGATCGCGGCGGCGCTCGAAGATGGTCGGATCGCCAAGGCCTTTGCCGAATACGGCGTGGAATTTACCCCACCCACTCCGTAAGAAAGCAAATCGGGCCGCGCTGATCCCAGATCAGAGCGGCCCGTAATTCCCCTCGAAATCGACGAGATGCACCTCTGACAGCCCGAGCTTTGTGGCGCTGCGCGAGATCGCCTTGCGGTCCATCAGGACGAACGCGGTCGAGGCGGCATCAGCCAAAGCCGCGCTTGGTGCCTCGACGGTGACGGTCGACCAGATTGCGCGCTGCCCTTTGGGGCCGAGAATGTGGCTGCCGCCAGGCAATACGAGCGCTCCCGGCGAGGAGGTCGCGACCGCTTGGCCATCGGTCAGAACGAGGCGCGCCAACATGCCAGCCGCCGGGTCCGAGACCCCAAGCGTGAACGGCCCGCCAATCGCCGCAAACTCCCCCATATCGACAAGCACATCACGATAACCGCGTGCGATCAGAAGCGCACGAATGCGATCGGCCGCATAGCCTTGGACGATCCCGTTGAGTGTCAGCCCCTGCCCCTGCCCGAGCCGAATTTCTTCCCCGATCTCGACACGCTCGAAACCGATGCTCATTCTCTCCGCCTGCCCGTCGCGGCCGTCCGCCAAGGCCTGCCAAAGCGGTTGCACGGTCGGATCGAATGCCCCTTCCGTCGCATGGTGAACGAGGCGCGCCAATTCCAGAACGTCGCGCATTGCAGCCGATGGCCTGGCCCGGCCGCGTGCGTTCAATTCTTTCAGTTCAGACGGGCGATGTAGCGAGAATGTCGCCTCGATAGCCTCAATTTCATCCTGTATTTCATTGAGATCATGCCCAATATTCTTCGCGCCACGAATGTCTATGCCGATCTGCGCACCGAAGGCCTGACCCTGCCATGATGTCGCCTGCGCCGGGTGCCCCGCCAGAGCCGCAACCGCTGAAATCTGCAAGAACCGCCGCCGTTTCATTCCGCCGCCTCCCGAATGCCCGTTGCGCGTTGCGCCCGTTTCGCCTCCAGCACGAGCGGCACGCAAAGCGCCGGGTCATCGTGGATCTTCACGCAATCAAGGCATTGGAAACACTCGGAATAGCGGATCTCTCCACTCTTCGCGATAGCGCCGTAATTGCAACGCACCTTGCAGAGCTGACAGGGCGAGCCGCACTCGGCCCTCCGCGGGATCCAGTTGCGCAACCGCAGGAGCCCGCCAAGCCGCATCGCCGCTCCCAATGGGCAAACCGAACGACAAAACCCCTTGAACCAGACGGTCGAGACCGCAATCCACCCGGCCGCCCACAACACATAGGGCCAGGGGCGATCGAAATGGGTCGTGATGGCGGTTTTGAAGGGCTCGATCTCGACGGCCTTCTCGGTGTGGTCGGGCGACAAGAGCGCGATCCCGACAAGCGCGACCAGCGCCAGCGGCCCCGTCCACCAGAGCGCCTGAGCCAACGAGCGCGGCGGCTCCCAACGTGGCAGGTGCAAAACGCGCCCAAGGTGATGCGCGAATTCCTGCATCGCCCCGTAAGGGCAAAGCCAGCCACAGAAAAAACCGCGCCCCCATAGGACGAACCCGAGGATTGCCGCTCCCCAGATCAACAGCGAAAACGGATCGTAAAGCAACACTTCAAGCGAACCATTCCCCGTCAGCGCCCGCAGCACTGCAAGCGGTGTGACGATCGAGAGCTGCCCTTGCCCCCAATACCCGACGAAGCCGATGGTAATCGCGAGAATGCCGAGACGTACCGGCGTGAACAGCTTCAATGCAGCCAGCTTCGACTGCATCAGAAGCGCGCCGAAAAGAAGCGTCAGGAAGCCGGACAAGATCCAAAGATCCGTGGCCCGGTTGCGCAAGGCCTCGCGCCACGGGGGCAACGCCTCGGGGGTCTGAGGAAAGGTGAAAAACCGTTCGGGCGTCTTGAGCGTAAGCGAGAAATGCGCCTCGCCCGGCTCGGGCTGGAACATCCCGTGCATCCGCACCGCCTGCGCCGAAAGCTGCCAATCGCGCGTCGGATCGAACCCAAGCCGACGATCGAGCCGGACGACGAGTTTCGTCGAATCCTCAAGGGCTTCCGGTGCGTCCTTCGCAAGATGTGCAAGGATATCCGCATCGCGCAGGGCCAGAGGCAGCCCATCTTGCTGCGCCGAAATCCGGTCGGGCGCGGTGTTGCGCACGAAATCCTCGCTCACCAGCCCCTGACGCCCAGCCTCGATCAACAGATAAAGCTCGTCATCCGGCGCGCGCGACAGAAACCGGCGCGTCTCCGCATAGGTTTCAGGCGACAGGACGGCTTTGGCGATCGAGGGCGGCCCAAGGTCGATCACATAAAGATCGAGATACATCCCATTGGGATCATTTGATCCTTCCGGATCATCATATGCCCATTTCGTGTTCTTGAAAGCGGCATCTTCCTCGGCATTCGTGACCCTGAGCCGTCCGATCAATCCGGCATCGGCAAGCGCCTTCCAGTCCAGATCCTCAACGTGGTCAGGATCGGGCTTGGGTGGCGGACCGGCGCTGATCCCCTGCATCTTCTCGCGCGCGACCGCGAGCGTCGCGGCGAGGATCGATTCATGGGCGATCCGCACGCTCGCCGTCGCCTTCGTCACCCCGTCGAGATAGACCAGATCCGAGCCCGATCCCGCCCCCCCGTAAGGTGTCCCGACGACGAGCGGTTCGTTGATCGAATGTCCGCGATATTGTTCGAGGAAGCCGCGAAACGGCGCTTCGCCGAGCCCCGAGACGAAAACCGGCTCGTGCTGAGCGATCAGCTTCACGGCGATGAACCGGCCCTCGAGATCAAGCATCACCAACATGTTGATCGGTTTGCCGGAAAACCCCGGAAGGGGCGCGAGCTCTCCGGTTTCGAAGACGTAGCCCGCCTCGCCACCGCCCGAGTTCAATAGCTGCCAGACACCCTTGTCGTTGATCTCCTCACCCACCGCATAAGGCGCCACGACCATATCGGCGACCTGATCATGTGTGAGGCTGGCCGCGAAAGCGGGCAAAACCGTCATCAACCAGAAAAATGCCGCGCGTAACATGCGCCCAGCCTAGCGGATGGGCGGCACGAAGAAATTCGACCTTCGTCTCAGGTGATGACGTCGGGACCTGTGCGTCCGGTGCGGGCGCGGATGCCGACAAGGGCTTCGGTCGCGGCAATGATCGGGGCGAGCGCCTCTTGCGGATCGCGGTCGAGCCCATCCGGCCCCGGCGCGTAGCGTTCGAGATAGACGCGCAATGTCGCGCCCTGCGTCCCGGTACCTGACAGACGCAAGACGACACGCGAACCGCCCTCGAAGAGGATACGGAAACCCTGTCCCTCGGAAACCGATCCATCGACCGGGTCGGTATAACAGAACTCGTCTGAACTTTCGACCGTAAGCCCTTCGGTTTGCGTGCCTTTCAAAGATCCAAGCTTGGCGCGCAGATCCCCCAGCATGGTTTCGGCGAGATCGACTGGCAGCGCTTCGTAATCGTGGCGCGAATAGTAATTCCGGCCGTAGCGCGCGAAGTGGTCGGTCAGGATCTCGGCCACCGACATCTTCCGCACGGCGAGGATGTTCAGCCACATCAGGACCGCCCAAAGCCCGTCCTTTTCGCGCACGTGATCCGAGCCGGTGCCGAAGCTCTCCTCGCCGCACAGGCTGACGCGGCCCGCATCCATCAGATTGCCGAAGAATTTCCAACCCGTCGGTGTCTCGTAGCAATCCAGACCGAGCGCCTCCGCCACCCGGTCCGCCGCCGCAGAGGTCGGCATCGAGCGCGCGACGCCCTTCAGACCATCCTTGTAGCCCGGCACGAGATGCGCATTGGCCGCCAGCACCGCGAGACTGTCGGAGGGCGAGACATAGGTGCCAGCCCCGAGGATCATGTTCCGGTCACCATCCCCATCCGAGGCGGCGCCGAAATCCGGCGCGCTCTCGCCCATCATCTCGGCCATCAGCTCATGCGCCCAGGTCGGGTTCGGATCGGGATGCATGCCGCCGAAATCGGGAAGCGGCGTCGCATGGGTCACCGTGCCCTTCGGAGCACCGAGACGGTTTTCGAAGATCTCAACCGCATAGGGCCCGGTAATCGCGCACATCGAATCCATGCGCATCCGGAAACCTGACTCAAAAAGGTCACGCAGTGCATTGAAATCAAACAGCGTTTTCATCAGGTCCGCATAGGCGGAAACCGGATCGACCACTTCAATCACCATCTCGCCCATCGTACTCTCGCCCAGCGTATCCAGATCGGGATCAGGTGCATCGAGCTTGAGATATCCGGTGATTTCCTGCGTGCGATCATAGATAGCGGAGGTGACGGATTCCGGCGCGGGGCCGCCGTTCGACATGTTGTATTTCACGCCGAAATCTTCATCGGGACCGCCGGGATTGTGGCTCGCCGAGAGGATCACGCCGCCATCGGCGCCGCGCTGTCGGATCAGGTTCGAAGCGGCGGGTGTCGAAAGCCAGGCCCCGCGACCCACGATGACGCGCGCAGCGCCGTTCGCCGCCGCTATCTTCAGGATCGTCATCGCGGCTTCGCGCCCGAAATAGCGACCGTCACCGCCAAGGACCAGGGTCTTGCCCGTCACGCCGCCCACCGCGTCAAACGTCGCTTGCACGAAATTCTCGAGGAAATCCGGCTGCATGAAAATGCTTGTCTTCTTGCGCAGGCCCGAGGTTCCGGGTTTCTGGCCGTCGATCGGTTGGGTGGTGTGGCGGGTCATGACGTCTCCTGCGGTGTCGCGCGGGTGAAGACTTGAACGGATTGTGCGGCAAGGCAAGTCTCGGCGGCGGAGAATTGCTCTTCCGCGGCTTCGGGTCGCGCCGTGTCGAGCAATTGCGTCCACCGCCCCGCAGGCAGGGACGCGGAGCACGCCGGGCCCGCGTTCAGAAGAAGATAGACAGCTTCGAACCCGGCATCCCCCGCCGGACCTTCAGCCGCGCCCCGGATCTCGACCCCGATGCACCGCAATTCCGGGTCGTTCCAGTCATTGGGCTGCGGCTCCTCACCGGAACAAAGCCGCCAGATCAGATCGCGAATGCCGTCCTGCTTGCGTTCCAAAGCGTGAAGGAACCGAGTCTGACGCAGTACCTTGTGGTCTTTTCGTATGCGGATCAATCGCTTGACGAATGTTTTTAATTCGTCGTCCGGCGCGGTCCAATCGACCCAACCGGTCTCGTTATCCTGCGCATAGGCATTGTTGTTACCGCCTTGCGAATTACCGATTTCGTCACCTGCAAGCAGCATCGGAACGCCCTGGCTGAGGATCATCGTGGCCAGCAGGGCGCGTTTGCGCGCGGCCTGCGCCTGCGGATCCGCGAGTGCTTCGGAAAAGTTCGCATCATGCCCGTCGCGATTATTCTCGCCATTCGCCTGGTTCTGCTTTTCGCCAAAGGAAACAAGATCTTGCAGGGTGAAGCCGTCATGCGCGGTGATGAAATTCACCGATGCCGTCGCAGGGCGTCCATGCTGATCAAAAAGCTCGGCCGATCCTGCGACGCGCCGCGCAATATCCCCCGTCATGCCGCGATCGCCGCGCCAGAACCGCCGCGCATCGTCGCGGAACCGATCGTTCCATTCGCTGAACGGATGCGGGAATCCGCCAAGGTAATAGCCACCCGGCCCGATATCCCACGGTTCGGCAATCAGCTTCACCCCACGCAGGACCGGATCTTGTGCAACCGCGGTCAGGAAAGGAGCGTGCGGCTCGATCGCGCCCGAAGCGCCGCGTGCAAGCGTTGCGGCCAGATCGAAGCGGAACCCGTCCACCCCCATCTCCTCGACCCAATGGCGCAGGCAATCCATCACGAGACGTAGCGCAAGCGGGTTCGCGAGATTGAGCGTGTTGCCCGTCCCGGTTTCGTCGATATAGCTGCCCCCAGCACCGAGCCGGTAATAACTCGCATTGTCGATCCCGCGCAGGCTCAACATCGGTCCGAGCGCATCGCCCTCACCCGTATGGTTGAAGACCACATCGAGGATCACCTCGATCCCCGCGGCATGGAAACGCCGCACCATTTCGCGAAATTCCTCGCGCGGATCCGGGCCGCAATACCGTGGCTCGGGCGCGAAGAAGCCAACCGGCTGGTAGCCCCAATAATTCGAGAGCCCCTTTTCGACGAGGAAGCGGTCATCGTGATAGGCGCATGTCGGAAGCAGCTCGATCGCGGTGACGCCCAGGTCGCGCAGATGGGCCAGGATCGGTTCGGAAGCCAACCCCGCCCAACGCCCGCGCAGCTCTGCCGGGATCTCGGGATGGGTCATGGTGAGACCCTTCGGGTGGGCCTCGTAGATCACCGTCCCGGACCAGGAGTGATGCGGTCGCTGCCAGTCCGGGCGCACGATCTCGGCCACCACGGATTTTGGCATGACCTCCGCGCTATTGCGCCGGTCCGGTTTCGTTTTCCCCGGCTGCATGGGGGCTTGCCAGGTGATCTTCGAGTCGATGATGCGGGCGTAGGGATCAATGAGAAGTTTCGCAGAGTTGAAGCGGTGCCCCGCCTCCGGCGCCCATTTGCCGCACACCCGATAACCGTAGCGGGCCCCCGGTTTGAGCCCCGGCACGAAACCGTGCCAGATCGGCCCGGCGCGTCCGGGAAGCCTGAGGCGCCTCTCGCCCGCCTTGGTGAAGAGGCACAGGTCAACCGCCTCGGCATGGGCCGAGGCGAGCGCGAAATTCACGCCGCCCTCGACAGGCGTCGCGCCAAGCGGGTCCGGGCGTCCGGCCTCGATCTTCATCGCGTGCAAAGCTGGTCGTAAAGTGCCGCGTAACGCTCGGCAGAGCGTGCCCAGCCCCAGTCCATCTTCATCGCGCGTCGCTGCATCGCACCCCAGCCCTTGCGATCGTAATATAGCGCGGCAAACCGCATGAGCGCCTGACGCAGAGCGAGGTCGTCGACCGGATGGAAGACAACGCCCGTCGAGGCATTGGCGGCGTCGGTCGCGGGGGTCGATCCGATCACCGTATCGGCGAGACCACCCACGGCGGCCACGACCGGCAAGCAGCCATAGCGCAGCCCGTAAAGCTGGGTGAGACCGCAAGGTTCGAAACGCGAGGGCACGAGCACCGCATCGCCACCCGCGAACATCCGGTGGCTGAGCGCCTCGTCATAGCCGATCTTCACACCGACCCGACCGGGATTGTGAGCGGCCAATTCGCGCATCGCGTGTTCCGCCCAGCCATCGCCCGAGCCCAGCACGGCCAGCCCGCCCCCGGCGGCGAGAAACGGCCCCAGCGCAGGAGTGATCAGGTCAATCCCCTTCTGCGAGGTGAGCCGCGAGATCAGGATCGCGAGCGGCCCGGGCGCATCCAATCCGAATTCGGCTTCCAGCGCCTTGCGGTTGCTGGCCTTGCCCGCGGGTTTTGCCGCCGAGAACGGCGTGATCTCGGGGTCAGTCTCGGGGTTCCAGACAGTTGCGTCGATACCGTTGAGAATGCCGTGCAGATCGCCTGCGCGCATCTGCAAGAGCCCCTCCAGCCCAAGCCCGAACTCGCCGCGCATCAGCTCCTCGGCATAGCGCGGGCTTACGGTGGTGATCGCATCGGCGGCCACGAGACCGGCCTTGAGCGTCGAGATATCGCCCCAGAACTCCACCCCGTCACGGTTGAAATCCCAGGTCTGGAGCCCGAGAGCCGCGAGCTTGTCGCGCCCGAAACGGCCTTGAAAGGCGATGTTGTGGATTGTGATCACCGTCGGGATGCCCGAGCCGCGCAGATACCAGGGCACGAGCCCGGTCTGCCAGTCGTGGCAATGCACGAGATCGGGGCGCCATTTTCCCAGACCCTCCCGCGCGATCTCGGCTGCGACGAAACTCAGCGCGGCGAAGCGCTCGGCATTGTCGCCGTAATCCTGCCCGTCCTGCGAATAGGGGCCGCCATCACGATCGAAGAGGTGATCGGCAACGAGCGCAAGCACCTCCATCCCGGCGGATTTTCCCAACATCAGCCGCGCCGGGCCGCCATAGAGATTGGCGCTTTCCCAGACCTTTTTCGGTGATTTCAGCTTTTTCAGAATGCCGCGATAGGCGGGGATCATCACCCGCATGTTCCAGCCTTGCTCGGCCAGCGCTGCGGGCAACGCGCCCACCACATCGGCCAGACCGCCGGTCTTGACCAGCGGCACGGCTTCCGAGGCGACAGAAAGAACATGTTTCATGATCTTCCCCCTATTCAAAACATTCCGGGGCGCAGCGCAGCGACCGAGGGGCTACTCCACCCCTGCCCCGTTACCGAAACAGGACCAGCGCGCCGGGTGACCAGGACACGCGGGTGCGCGTGCCGACATCGAGCACCGGGCGCCCGAACACATTGCGCATCGAGATCCGCACCGGCTTTTCCATCCCGTCGAGCCGCACGTCATAATAGGTCATGTCGCCGTAATAGACGACCTCGTCAATCGTGCCCGCGGCTTCGCGATCGCTCGCCTGCTGGCCTTCATACAGAAGCGTCAGCGTCTCGGGCCGGAAACCGACCGCCGCGCTATCCCCGGTGGGCGCGGCCGAGACTTGCGATGTCGAGACGTCGAGCACCCCGAGACCCGCCACTTCGGCGCTGATCAGATCGCCGCTTTCGCCGGTCACCTTCGCGGGCAGGAAGTTCATCACGCCGATGAAATCGGCCACGCGGCGCGAATTGGGGCGGCGGTAGAGCGTCTCTGGATCGGCAAGCTGGGCAATCTCGCCCTCAAACATCACGGCGATCCGGTCGGACATGACCAGCGCCTCTTCCTGATCGTGGGTGACGAGCACGAAGGTGATGCCCACCTCGCGTTGCAGCTTGATCAGTTCGACCTGCATCTGCTCGCGGATCTTGCGGTCGAGCGCGGAGAGCGGCTCGTCCAGAAGCAGCACCTTCGGCTTCAGGATCAGCGCGCGCGCCAGCGCCACACGTTGGCGCTGCCCGCCCGAGAGCGCATGGGCCGCGCGCGCGCCATAGCCCTTCAGCCCCACCATCTCGAGCGATTCCTCGACCAGCTTGTCCTTCTCGGCCTTCGAGCGCGGATCGCGGCGCAGCCCGAAGCCCACGTTCTGCGCCACCGTCAGATGCGGGAAGATCGCGTAGGACTGGAACACCATATTGGTCGGCCGCTTGTTCGCGGGCACGCCGGCCATGTCCTTGCCGTCGATCAGAACCGCGCCCGAAGAGATATCCTCGAACCCCGCGATGGTGCGCAGAAGCGTGGTCTTGCCGCAGCCCGAGGGGCCCAGAAGCGAGAAGAACTCACCCGCGCGGATCTCGGCCGAGATGCCGCGCAGCGCGTGATAATCGCCGTAATATTTGTGAACGTCTCGGAAGGCGATCATCGGGTTATCTGTCACAGGAAACCTCCGGTATCCTTTGCGCCGGTCCGCTTGATGCCGCGGCGGCGGAAGAACTCGGCCACGCTCAGAAGCAGGATCGAGGCCGCGACGAGGCAGGTGCCAAGCGCCATGATGACCGGGATCGCGCTCGGGAAACGCAGCTGGGAAAAGATGTAGGTGGGCAACGTCGGTTGGTTGCCCGCGAGGAAGAAGGCCACGATGAACTCATCCAGAGAGATCGTGAACGAGATCAGGAAAGCCGAGATGATGCCCGGCATCACCAGCGGCAACACGATCAGGCGGAAGGTGGACATCCGGGTCTCTCCCAGATCCACCGCCGCCTCTTCGAGCGACTGATCGAGCGTGGCGAACGCCGTTTGCAGCACCGCGATCGCGTAAGGCAGCGCGATGATCACATGGCCAAGGATCACCGTCCCGATCGAGAGGTTCACGCGCAGCACCTCGAGCATCACCAGAAGCAGCGACATCCCCATCAGAATGTCAGGCAGCACCATCGGCAGCATGATCAGCCCCATGATCCCGCCCTTCGCGCGAAACTTGTAGCGCGTCGAGGCGCGGGCCGCGAAAACCGCGAGGATCGTCGCACCCGCCGAAGAGGTCAGGGCGATGATCAGCGAGTTCGTCAGAGCGTGGCGCAGCGTGTCGTTCTCGGCCATCTTCGCGAACCAGTCGGTCGTGAAGCCCTTCAGCGGGAAGGCGATGATCGTGCCGTCGTTGAAAGCGAAAAGCGGCAACAGGAAGATCGGCGCATAAAGGAAGATCAGGTAGGCCAGTGCGTAGATCTTGAGCGAGGGAAATTTCATGCGCGGCTCACTTTCCGACCTTGAGGAAGCGGCGGTTGAGCCACAGGAATACCAGCGCCAGGGCGGCGACCACGAGGAGCGAACTGACCGCGATGGCCGACCCCAGCGGTCGGTTGTCCAAAGGCAGCATCTGCGCCTGAATGAGGTTCGCCACCATCGGCATCTTGCCGCCCCCGATCAGCTCGGGCGTGACGTAGTCGCCGACCGTCGGGATGAAGACGATCAGGGTCGCGGCGACCACGCCCGGCATCGCCAGAGGCAGGGTCACCCGCAGGAAGGTGCGCCAACGGCTCTCACCCAGATCCTGCCCGGCCTCCAGCAGCGAGCGGTCGATCTTCTCGAGGCTGACAAAGATCGGCAGGATCGCGAAAGGCGCATAGGCATGGGCCAGCGTCAGCGCGATCGCCCCCACCGAATTGAGCATCTGCAGCGGGTCCGCGATCAGCCCGTTCGGGCCGATGATCCCGATCCCCTCCAGCGCCGAATTGATCACGCCGTTATAGCCGAGGATCACTTTCCACAGGAACACGCGGATCAGATACGAGGTCCAGAACGGAATGGTGATCAGAAAGATCCAGCGCGCCTTCTGGTTCGGCGCGAGTCCGAAGCTCAGGTAATAGGCAATCGGGAAGGCCAGCCCCACAGTGACCAGCGTCACCAGCCCCGCCACGAACAGCGACCGCACCAGAATCACGCGAAAGATCGGATCGGACCAGGTCGCGAGGTAATTCTGCAGGGTGAATTCGTGAATCACCGTGAGATAGCCATCCTTGAAGAAGGAATAGGCCAGGATCGTCGCGAGGGGCGCGGCCAACAAAAGAAGGGCGTAGATCGCGGGCGGAGAAATCAGCGCATAGCCCTGTGCCGCGTCGCTGCGCAACCAGCTCTCACCTTTAGCGGCCATGCATGTCTCCCTTTTCGCGCCCTTTGCAGGCGCCATCCGGGGGCCACGAAAGCACAAGGGCGCGGGCGTGAAAAGGGGCCATGCCCATCACGCGAGCGCGAGACAGGCAGCTGCCGCAATTTTGTGCACTCAGACCGGCAGGTCGTCCGGCATCCGATCGAGAAGCCCGGTCAGCGTGCGCAAGGCCGACCTGAAACGTTCTTCGGGGGCGGACCCTGCCATCGCGATCCGCACCGCATTGGGCGCCTGCCCGTCCTGCACGACATATTCATCGGCCGAGCGCAGCAAGACGCCCTCGGCCTCGGCCATGCGCGCAAAGCTCGACGCGCGCCATCCGAGCGGTAGCTTGAGCCAGAGGAAGCTCAACCCCGGCAGCCAGGAGATGTCCTGCCCGCCAAGCGCCTGCACCGTCATCTGCAAGCGCCGTCCCATTTCCTCCTGCGCGGCATAGCGCAGCCGCATCGCCTCGCCGCTGTCGAAGAGACGCGCCACCATATCGGTGATCGGGCGCGCGAGGCCGAAGAAGGAATGTTGCGCCGCTAGCCGCCCCACCTCGCCCATGCCCTCAGGGGCGGCGACGATGCCAAACCGCATCCCGGCCGAGATAGTCTTGGAGAGCGACGTCACATGCCAGCAGCGTTCAGGCGCGATCACGCGCAGGCTGGGCAGGCCCGTCACGGGGGCCGTGTAGCAATCATCCTCGATGATCTGGAGGTCGTGGCGGCGCGCGACCTCGGCCAGCGCCATCCGGCGCGCCTCGTCCATGCGCCCGGCGGTCGGGTTCTGCGCATCCGGGGTGATGCAGACGATCTGCCCGCGATAGCGGCGGCAGGCGGCATCGAGCGCCTCCGGGATCATCCCCTGCTCATCGATCGCGACCGGATGGATCTCGGCACGGTTGAGCCGCGCGGCATGGCGAAAGCCCGGATAGGCCAGCTCTTCGATGAAAACGCCGGGACGGTCGCCGCGCAGACAGGTCTGCATCACGAGATTGATCCCGTTCTGCCCGCCATGGGTCAGCACCAGATCGTCTGCACTCAACTCGGCATGGAGCGAACAATCCCTCGGGAACCAGTCGAGCACCGCCTCGCGGCAATAGGCGTCGCGACGCAGGCCGGGATATTGCAGATAGGTCTTGCCGATATCGCGCGCCGCTTCCTGCATCGCCCAGGCCAGCGCCTTGGTCTGGCCGACATCGGGAAGTTGCGGCGAGCGCAGATCGACGACGCGGTCGGGCTCACGCTCCACCTCTTCGCCGGTCTGGCGATACAAAGGTTCGCGCGGGCCGAGTCGCTGATTTTGTGTCGATACAAATGTACCCCGACCGACCTGCGCATCGAGCAGCCCTTCCTGCGTCGCGATCTGGTAACCCCGCGCCACGGTGCCCGGAGTGACCCCGAGTTTCCACGCCAAGTCCCTGACCGTAGGCAATTTTGTTCCGGGCGGAAGATCGCCGCGGCGGATCCCTTCGCGCAAGGCGCGCACGAGAGCGAGGTATTTCGGGCCACTCAGTTTAGCGAGCTCGGGGGACCAGCTTGTATCAGTCACAATATTTCTCTGGCTGCGCAAATCGACACAATGTATCCATCTTATACCAAAGGAACACAGATTGTATCAATACAGAAAGGCCCTGCAATGTTGACCCTGTCGCGGACCCGTCCCGCCATCGCCCGTCACGGCTCGCTCAGCCTGATCGCGCGCGTCGCGCGCGTCCTCGAAACCCGCCGCTCCCGCGCGGCTCTGGGGAAACTTGACGCGCGCCTTCTGCAAGACATCGGAATCAGCCGGGCCGAGGCCCAGCGAGAAGAGCGCCGCTTCCTGTGACGCGGGCGATCCGGGCATTCCCCTGAACGGATCGTCATCTATCTGGCCGGGCAATGCGCCCGGCCTTTTTTTGACTGTGATCGCGGTGGTCACCAAGCGCGGCCGATCTGCCCTGCGGTTGGCGAACCGTCCCGGAGCGCGATTATCCGTGCGCGTCGTGCAACGAACGTGGCCGTCCCGAAAGAGACGGCCGTACGGGACGATAATCGGCTCTTTCGAGAAGATCTGCGCGTTTTGCCAGCAAATCGGCGCGAGCGATTTGTTCGAGCGCGGCGATGCTTTCGGGCGTCGGGCGAAAGCTCTCTGCCCAAACACCCTCGCCCAGGATCAATTCGTGCCGATCGAAAAGCAGCTGGAGATAGCGGACGCCCTCGTGAGGTGTGATCTCTTCGATACCGTCCATCCCGACGAGATCGCGCGCCATCACCATCGCCTCGCCCTGCCCATCATGGAAAACCGACAGCAAATGATGGCTGGGCGAAACGATCAGGTCGCGCAGCGGCTGATCGGGGCCAAGCGCCCCAGCCCGCACCCGCACCGGACGCAACAGTGGATTGAGCGCGAGATCGCGCGCGCTGAAGGTTCGCTCGCCGATCCAGCGAAGAACCTGAACCCCGTTGTCGCGGGTCAGGAGCCGTGCACCGGGCACGAGATCTCCGGCCCGGCAGGCGCCACTCTCGGTGGCGAGAAGCGTGTCGGGCGTGAAACAGGGAATTGCAGCGACGAAATCACGGATCGGCGCTTCGAAAAGCGCCGCGCCCCGAGCATCAAACCCCGCGATCCGCCCTTCCAGATATTCGTAATCCGCAAAGTCGAGTCGCAGATCGACAAGCTCTTCACGGGCCCGCCGCGTAAATCCGACTGCGGGAGAGCGCCCGATCGTGGTTTCGAAGATGTCACGAATTCCGATCATCTTTCGGCCCTCCCCAGCCTCTCTGGTTCCCGATTTCGCCATGCTATGGCGCGGTGGTCTATAAAAAGAAGCAAATACGCCCGCTTTTCGCCCGAAATTGCGAAAACAGAGTGTTTCGCTCGAGGAAACCCTCACGCCGTCCCAACATGGAAACGCCCGGGGAAATCTCCCGGGCGCCCCGTTTTCTCGTTCACCCGCGCAGCAGCACCGCCGCCTCGTGCCGCTTGAGCGTCTTGCGCGCGGCATGGTAATCGCTGCGCCCCTTTTCGGTTTGCAGATCCGGGAAGAGCTCGAAGATCTCCTGCCGCTGCGCATTCCCCAAACCGCCAAGCGCCTGGTCGCCAGGCTGGAAGCTCTCGGTCCATGAGCCGTTGGCGAGGACGACCTCGTGACGGTCGAACATGAAGTGCAGGTAGCTGGCACCAAGCGTCTCGACGGTCGAGACGCCTTCATTCGCCACAAGGTGCTTGGCCGCGACAAGAACCTCGTGCTCTTCGAAATAGAGCGCGGTCATGTCATTGGCGACCAGCATGCGGTGGTTCGGCGAGACCAGCATGTCGCGCTCGGGCAGATCGTTGCCAAGCGACCCGGCCCGGATCAGCACCGGCTTGAGATGCGGCGCGCGGGCGAGCTGCTCGCGCGTCATGTCGGCACGGCCCGCCCAGCGGATCGCCTGGATGCCGTTGTCGCGGGTGAGCACCTTGTCACCCTCGCGCAGCAGCTCGACCGGAACCTCGCCCTTCGGCGTCGCGACCAGCGTACCGGGAGTGAAGCAGGGAATGATCTGCTCCATGTTCGAGAACGCGAGCGTGCCCGTCACATTGCCGTCGCCATCGAGGAAGCTCACCGTACCCGCATAGGTCGTCGGGTCGGTCATGTAGCTGTCGACGCGCAGAGGACCTGCGCCGCGCAGATCGAGCGTATCCCAGTCGTCGCCGCCCTCGCCGCCATCAAGCGTGTCGCCCGCGCCGTTCTCGGGCGCATCCACGAAGAAGAAGTCGCGATCATCCCCGCCAAACGCATAGTCCGCACCGGTGCCGCCAAGCAGCGTGTCGCTGCCGGTGCCGCCGTCGAGACTGTCCGAGCCGTCGCCGCCGAGCAGGCTGTCATCGCCCGCATCTCCCATCAGCGTATCGTCGTCGATCCCGCCATCGAGCGTATCGTTGCCATTTCCGCCCGAGATCCAGTCGTCGTCATCCTCGCCGAAGATCACGTCGTTGCCGTCATTGCCTTCGGCCGAGTCATTGCCCGCGCCGCCGATCATCGAATCCGCCGCATTGCCGCCGATCAGCGTGTCATTGCCCTCGCCACCGTCGAGCAGATCCTCGCGCGGGCCGCCAAGCAGACGATCGTCGCCGGCATCGCCATAAAGCGTATCGCCATCCTGACCCGCATCGAGCGTGTCATTCCCGTCGCCGCCATGCAGCGTGTCGTCTCCCGCTCCGCCCGAGAGGTAATCATCCCCATCGCCGCCATAGAGGTCATCATTGCCCTCGCGACCGGCCAGCGTGTCATTGCCGCCTTGACCATAGATCACGTCATCGCCAAGACCGCCGTCGAGGCTGTCATCGCCCGGCTCGCCCGTTCCGTCGAAGACCGGAACGGCCTCGCACTGGATGTCGGTGATGGTGATCTTCTGATCGGTGGCCCCGCCATTGGCATAGGCGATGGTGATCTTCGCCGTCGGGTGCGCGATCTCGACGAGCACCGAGCCGATCGCGTCATCCGGGCCAAGATAGCCGGTATCCTGATCGCCCGCGGTGATCGTATAGGTGCCATCGCCATTGTCGGTGACGGTTTGATTGCCGGAGGGTGTGATCGTGATGTCGACCGGGTTGCCATCGGCGTCGAGCGCCGAGAGCGTCACCACGTCGATATGGTCGTCGCAGCTATCCGAGCGGTCGATATCATTGATCCGGAAAGCGACGTTCTGCACTTCGCCGGTGTAATCGGGATTGTCCGACGAGAAGCTCAGCACCGTCGTCGAGGTCGGGTCGATCCCGCCCTCGCCACCGCAGCCGTAAAGCTCGAGCGCGGAATTGCTGTCGAAGGTCTCGCCCGGAGCGACATATTGCGTCGAGGAGACGAATTTCGCGGTCGCGCCAAAATCCTGCGAGGTGAAATCGAAGGTGACCTTGGTATCGCCGAGATCGACGGTCTGGTCCGTCAGGGTGCCGCAATAATCGTGCAGATCGCCCCAGTCGACGGTTTGCGAGACCGGATCGGCGACGGGTCCGTCGGATGTATTGCCATCCCCCCAGATCGTATCGTTGCCCGCGCCACCGTTGATCGTGTCGTTGCCGCCCTCGCCATACAGAAGATCGTTGCCATCGCCCCCATCGACCGAGTCATTGCCCGCGCCTGCGTAAACTGTGTCATTTCCGTCGCCCGCAAGGATGATGTCGTCGTTGCCGACCTGCCCGGGAAGGATCGCGTCGTTATGGTCGACCATGTCGCCCTGCGGATCGCCCGTGTAGGCCACGTCGATCAGATCGTCACCGGCGGTGCCTTCCACGATACCGTCGAGCTCGGGCTCCTCGACGGTGAGCGTGACAGTCGCCCAGTCATAGCCGCCATGGCCGTCCGAGATCTGGTAATAGAAGGTATCTGGCCCGAAATAGTCTGGATCGGGCGTGTAGGTGATGGTTCCGTCCGCATTGAGCGTCACCGACCCATGGGCCGGATCGGTCACCTGGCACACACGGATCGGGTCGCAATCGGGATCGCTGTCATTGGCCAGAACGTTGATCACGACCGAGCTGTTGTAGCTCACTGTTGCCAAGTCGTCCCTGGCATATGGGTCATGATTGCAGAACGAATAATACGTCATCCCGTACTCTCCTTGGCCTCCCGCCGCTGTCCCGGCCGGTGCGCCTTGTTTCCCCGATCCCGCGGCGCGAACTGGCAGCGCCGAAATGATTTCCCGGACCTCGCGATCCGGTGATGTTTCGTGAAACGGGATATGGCTTGCTCACACAGGCGCAGCCGCTGACAGACGGCTCGGATTGCTCCGAGGTCTCGCAATTGTCGGTCGGATTGACGGTTTGTCCCCACGTAATCCTGGCAGCACCTGGTGAGGTCTCGCGCTGAAGCCCCCTTCACTGGCCACCCCCATGGCCAAGTTGCCCCCCAAGTCGGGCATGGCCACAATCTGCCCGCGCCTCCGCCACAAAGAAAGGGAAATTTGCCTTGTTCTTGCCTCATTTGCGCGGATTGCCCGCAAAATAAGCAGCAATCGCCGCAGTGCGGAAAGTCGTTGAAAAGCCATATTGTTTCGATTTGAAACTCGGCCGGTTGGCAATTCCGCAGTGTAGAAGCCTGAAATGGGGAGGTTTTTCGCATCATCGACATGATTTGTCGCGTTTCGCAAAAGCCGGTTCGCCCACTTTGTTCCACGTTCTGCAACAATGCTGGACTTCAATCGTTTCCAAGTCGCACGCAATCGTGCGCCTTATTCTTGCCATCAATCCGCCCGGATTGTTCCCGATCGCGCTCCAAAATCAGAGAGATACGCGGTTTGTTCTCCCCGATGCCGCTGCATCACGTCGAATCACCATTCGGTAATTTCAATTGAGGCAAATGGGATGAAACGAGCCCGTATGCGATGCGGCAGGTCTCTGCCCGCCCCAAGGCAAATTGCGCCCTCACGAGCGGTGAACGGACCTGATTTGCTACCGGACTATGGTCACAAAAACGCCGACAGACCCCGCCAACCCGCCAGCGCGCCTGAAAACGCCATCACCCCGATTGCCAGCATCCTGTATTGCCCATGGTTGAGGCGCGCGAAGGCACGCGTGCCCGCCCACGTCCCGAGCGCGAGTGCCGGAATCGACACCACCGTCAGCCAGAGGGTCCTCGCGTCGATCGCTCCGGCCAATGCCAAGCCCGGTGTCGCCATCAGCGCGGCAAAGAAAAAGAACAGCAAAAGCGACGCGCGGGTCTGCACGGAACTGGTGCCCGCCCCGAGGTAATAGGCGACCGCGGGCGGTCCCGGCATCGCGGCAAGCCCGGAGAACGCACCCGAAGCGATCCCCGCCGCGATGGCCAGCCCGCCATGGGGATGCGCATGGGTCGGGCGATAGCGCACCAGAACCACGAGCCCTGCGAGCACCACCACTGCGATGATCACCCGCGCCGCATCCGGGCTGAGCGCGGTGAGCGCAAAGATGCCCAGCGGCGTGCCCAGCAACGCCCCCGCCGTCAGACGCATCAGCGAGGGCATATGCGCGTCACCCCTGAGCGCGAAAATATCGCGCAGCCCCACCGCGACCTGCAACAAAACCGCGAGGGCGACCGCCTCGATCGGGGGCAGCAAAAGCGACACGATCGGAACCGCCGCGAGCGCGAACCCGAACCCCGCCACCCCGCGCAGGAAGGCCGAAACGAAAACAGCGCCGATCACGAGCGCCGTGGTCGCGCTCAGCATTGCCGCGCCTCGGATTTGGCTTGCGCGATCCGTGCCGCACAGCCCGCGGAGCAAAAGGCGATCAGACCCTCGACCGAGGCCTGTGGGCCCTTCGTCGCGGCCAGTGCCGCGACGCGCCATTCCGACGTCAGAAAGGCCAGCAGGGCCGCGACCGAATAGACGAAGCCTTCCGCGACAACCGAACAGCGCACGCCCGGATAGAGCGCGCAGATCTCCTCGATGAAGCGTTGTGCGGTCGGATCGAAGAGATCGGCCGAAATATCGGCCCAGGCCGGATCGGCCGAGACCATCGCCACGAGCCGCGCATAGGCCAGCCATTGCGGATCGCTGCCCGCAGCCTTCGCCAAGTAAGGCCGGAAGAAACACTCAAGGATCACATCGAGGCTGAGCGCCCCCTGCCCCTTCGCACCCGCAAGCGCTTCGAGACGAAGCTGGGTCAGTTCCTCGGCGCGCCGCTCGACGACTTCGCGAAACAGGGCCTCTTTCGAGCCCCCGTGATGGTTCACCAGACCCAGCGGCACTTCGGCCAGGGCAGCGATGTCTCGCACCTTCGCCCCCTCGAATCCATCCCGCGCGAACACGGTTTCCGCCGCATCGAGAATCCGTGAGCGACTCGCGAGCGAACGCTTCGACGGAGCCCTAAGCCTGTGTTTATCGGTCGTCTTTCTCGTCATCGCATCGGGGCTTGCTTATTTTGAACAATGGTTCAATTTAAGAATGTCTGGGAGGAGACGCAACATGACAAATACGAGGGGCACGTTCGCCCTGATCGGCGCGGGCCCGATGGGTCTGGCCGCGGCCAAGGTGCTGGGCGAACAGGGAGTGGAGTATCAGGGGTTCGAGCTGCACAGCGATGTGGGCGGGCTCTGGGACATTGAGGGCGCGCGCTCGACAATGTATGAAAGCGCGCATCTGATTTCGTCCAAGCGGATGACGGAATTTGCCGATTTCCCGATGCGCGAGGACGTGGCCGAATACCCGAGCCACCGCGAGATGGCGCGCTATTTCCGCGATTTCGCCGATCACTTCGACATCCGCCCCCATTATCGCTTTGGCGCAGAGGTGACGAAGGTTGAGCCGTTGGGCGGCGATGGCGAGGGCTGGCGGGTCAACTGGCGCGATGCCGAGGGCGAGCATTCGGAGATCTATGCGGGCGTGCTGATCGCCAATGGCACGCTCTCCGAGCCGAACATGCCGGAGTTTCCCGGTCAGTTCGACGGCGAGTTGATCCATTCCTCGGCCTATCGCGATCCGTCGCAATTCAACGGCAAGCGCGTGCTCGTCGTGGGTGCAGGCAATTCGGGCTGCGACATCGCGGTGGACGCGATCCATCACGGGCAAAGCTGCGATCTGTCGATGCGGCGCGGTTATTATTTCGTGCCGAAATATGTCTTCGGCAAACCCGCCGACACGCTGGGCGGCGCGATCAAGCTGCCGATGTGGCTCAAGCGCAGGATCGACGGCGCGCTGCTGAAATGGTTCGTGGGCGATCCGCAGAAATACGGGTTTCCCGAACCCGATTACAAACTCTACGAGAGCCATCCGATCGTGAACTCGCTCGTGCTGTTTCACGCAGGCCATGGCGATCTGAAAGTGCGCCCGGATATCGAGCGGCTCGACGGCAAGACGGTTCATTTCAAGGACGGCTCGCAGGCGGATTACGACATGATCCTCGCAGCGACCGGCTACAAGCTGCACTACCCCTTCATCGCGCCCGAGCTGTTGAACTGGCAAGGCGACGCGCCGCATCTTTTTCTTAACGCGATGCATCCCCAGCGCGACGACCTCTTCGTGCTTGGCATGCTGGAGGCGAGCGGGCTCGGCTGGCAGGGCCGTCACGAGCAGGCCGAGATGGTGGCGCGCTACATTCGCGGGCTGCGCGACGGCACCGAGGCCGCGAAGCGCCTGAAGGCGAAGAAAGCCGAAGGGTTCGAGCGCGCAACCGGCGGCATGGCCTATCTCAAGCTCGCACGGATGGCCTATTACGTGGACAAGGCGACCTATCGCAAGGCGGTCACCGGCTGGATCAAGGCGCTCGGCGGGAAGACCGCGGCATGACCGGGCTCGACGCGGTCCGGCTGAATTTCAGCCCCGGCGCCCTGCATCTGCTCAATGCGATCCTCGGAATCGTCATGTTCTCGGTCGCGATCGACCTCAGCCCCCGCGATTTCCGCCCGCTGGTGCGCAAACCTTGGGCGCTGATCGTGGGGTTTGCCTCGCAATTCCTGGTGTTGCCCGCGCTGACCTTCGGGCTGGTGCTTGCGCTCAAGCCCAGCCCCTCGATCGCGCTCGGGCTGATCCTCGTCGCGGCCTGCCCGGGCGGGAATGTCTCGAACTTCTTCACCCACCGGGCGGGTGGGAACACGGCGCTGTCTGTCTCGCTGACAGCCTTCGCCACGGTGGCCGCGATCGTGCTGACGCCGTTCAACATCGCGTTCTGGGGGAGCCTTTACGCGCCGACCCGCGCACTGCTGCATGCAACCCATATCGACCCGATGAGCGTCGCGTTCACCGTGGGCGTGATGCTTCTGCTGCCGCTCATCGCCGGGATTGCGCTGAACCATTACCGCTACGATCTGACGACGCGCATTCGCGACCCGTTGAAATGGGTGTCGATGGCGATCTTCGTGGCGTTCGTGGCGCTCTCACTCAGCGCCAACTGGTCCTATTTCGTGCAATTCGTCGGGCTGATCGCGGGGATGGTGGTGATGCACAACGCTCTGGCCTTCGCGGGCGGTTACGGCACGGCGACGCTCGCGCGGCTCTCGCCTTATGACCGGCGCGCGATCACGATCGAGACTGGCATTCAGAATTCCGGCCTCGGGCTGGTGCTGATCTTCGCCTTCTTCGGGGGGCTGGGTGGCATGGCGATCGTCGCCGCCTTCTGGGGGATCTGGCACATCATCGCCGGGTTCACGATCTCGACTGTCATGAGCCGAAAGGAGGCCGCGCGATGACCCGGATCCTGATCACCGGTGCCAGCGGCATGATCGGCCGCGTGCTGACAACCGAGCTGGCCGAGAGCGGTCACGAGGTCATCGCGACCGATCTTGCGGCCACGAATACGCTGCCGGAGGGCGTGGATTTCATGGAGATGGATGTCACGACGGACGCGCCTGCCCGCGTGATCTCGCAGGTACGCCCCGAGGTGATCGTGCATCTCGCCTCCATCGTGACCCCCCGCCCCGGCATGGGGCGCGAACTGGCTTACAAGGTCGATGTGGAAGGCACGAGGAAAGTGTTGGAGGCGGCTCTGGAAAACGGCGTGCGGCGGCTCGTCGTGACCTCGTCGGGCGCGGCCTATGGCTATCATGCCGACAATCCCGTGCCGCTGCGCGAGAGCGATCCGGTGCGCGGCAACCCCGAGTTCGCCTATGCCGATCACAAGCGGCAGGTCGAGGAGATGCTGGCTGAGGCGCGCGCCACCCACCCCGCTCTCGAGCAGGTCGTTCTGCGGGTGGGCACGGTTCTGGGCAAAGGCACAGAGAACCAGATCACGGCGCTCTTTCGAAAACCGCACTTGCTCGCGATCCGGGGCAGCGAGAGCCCCTTCGTCTTCATCTGGACCCGCGATCTCGCGCGTATCCTGATGCGCGCTGCGACCGACGGCCCACCCGGCATCTTCAATGTCGCGGGCGATGGCGCGCTGGGGGTGGCGGACCTCGCACGGCGTCTGGGTAAACCTGTGCGCCGCTTGCCCGCGCTTGCCATCAAGGCGGCGCTGGCCATCGCTCATCCCCTCGGCCTCAGCCGTTACGGACCGGAACAAGTGCGCTTCCTGCAATACCGCCCCGTGCTCGCCAACGACGCACTCAAGGAGGTCTTCGGCTACACGCCCGAGCTGACCAGCGCCGAGGTCTTCGAACTCTGGGCCCGCGAGGCAGGGCTATGAGCGCGCAGGTCGCGGTAATCTCGGGCGGCGCCGGGGGGCTTGGGCAGGCCCTTTCGGCGGCACTGCGATCGGAGGGCTGGCAAGTTGTGCTGCTCGACCGGGACATTTCGGGGCTGTCGGCCACGTCAGGAGAAGAGGCCATTGCCTGCAACCTGACCGATCCGGCGCAACTTGCCAGCGCCTGCAATGACATCCGTGCGCGACACACCCGGATCGACCTCGTGATCTATAATGCGGGCGTCACCCAGATCGGGCCGTTCGCGGATCTGACCGACTCCGCGCATCGCAAAGTGTTCGAAATCAACTACTTCGCCGCAACGGCAATGGCGCGTCATTTCCTCGAGCCGCTACGGCAAAGCCACGGCACCCATCTTGCGATTTCCTCGGTCGCGGGGTTTTCACCGCTTCATCACCGCACCGTCTATGCGGCCTCGAAACATGCGCTCGAAGGTTTTTTCAAATCGCTGCGCTCCGAAGAGGCGCCGTATGGCGTCCGCGTCCAGATCGCAGCCCCGTCTTTCGTCGCGACGAATATCGGTCGCGAGGGATGCGAGCCCGGTGGCATCGCCCGACCGGGATCGGCCCCCGACGGGGTGGATTACATGACGCCCGAGGCGGCCGCGCGCGAAATCCTGAAGGGGCTGAAGGCGGGACGCCCGATGATCCCCGTCGGGCGCGTCGCACGGCTGTCCTGGTGGATCAACGGTCTCTCGCCACGGCTTTTCCAGCGGCTGATGGAGCGCTCGATCGCGAAGACCGGGACCGGTTGAGCGGCGCGGCGCGTGTGCTTGCTTTGAGGATGACTGGTGCCCGAGGTCGGACTCGAACCGACACGCCTTGCGGCGGCGGATTTTGAATCCGCTGCGTCTACCATTCCGCCACTCGGGCCCAGTTCCCGTCCTCTAGCGCGCTGTTTCGGCGCTGGCAAGCACCCTCAGAGGTTGCGCACCGAAAACGTGTCGCATTGCTTGAGATCGCCGCTCTGATAGCCGCGCTCGAACCAGCGTTGGCGCTGGGCGGAGCTGCCATGGGTGAAGCTGTCGGGCATGGGCACGCGGCCGGCATTGCGCTGGAGCGTATCATCCCCGATCCGCGCCGCCGCGTTCATGGCCTCGCCGATATCGCCCGGTTCGATCGAGCCGAATTGCTCCTGCGCCTGTCGCGCCCAGATCCCCGAGAAGCAATCAGCCTGCAACTCGATGCGCACCGAAAGCGCGTTCGACTGGGCCTCCGAGCTTTGCGCGCGGATCTGGTTGACCTTGCCCAGAATGCCCAGTTCGTCCTGAACATGGTGGGCGACCTCGTGGGCAACGACATAAGCGGCAGCGAAATCGCCCTTCGCGCCAAGCTGCTGGCTGAGCGTGTCGAAGAAGGCCGTGTCGAGATAGACCTTCTTGTCGCCCGGACAGTAGAACGGCCCCGTCGCGCCGCTCGCGTTGCCGCAAGAGGATCGCGTGATGCCGCTGTAAAGCACCAGCGTCACCGGGTGGTATTGCCGCCCGAGCTCGTCGCGGAAAATCCCGTCCCAGACATCCTCTGTATCAGCCAGCGTCACGGAGACGAAATCTCCCATCGCCTTCTCGCGTTCGCTCAGCTCGCCCGATTGCGTCACGACAGGTCCCGACGTCGTCGTGCCCTCTAGAAGCGGCGTAAGATCGACCCCGAGGAAATAGGCGATCACGACGATTGCCACGACACCCAGCCCTCCGCCGCCGAGCCGGATCGCTCCGCCACCCGCAGAGCGCTGCCCGCGCCGGTCCTCGATATTGCGGCTGCCCCGCCGTCCACGCCATTGCATCGCACCGACCTCCTGTCCCGATTTCGTGAAGATTAGCGAAAGCGTGACAAAAGCAAAGACCATCAACGCCCTCTTCGCCTTGACCTCGGCGCACATGAGAGGCACGAAGCAAGCCAGAAGCACAGATGAGGCACCGATGATCCGCGGTATCTATGACTGGACGATGGCCCGCGCGAGCCATCCCAAGGCGATGTGGTTTCTCGCCGCCGTCGCCTTCATCGAGGCCTCGGTCTTCCCGATCCCTCCCGATGTGCTGATGATCCCGATGATCCTCGCGCGGCCCTGGGCGGCCTGGCGCATCGCGCTGGTGGCGACTCTCGGCTCGGTCGCGGGCGGCTGCCTGGGCTATCTGATCGGCTATGGGTTCATGGATGCGATCGGCCAGCCGGTGCTCGAATTCTACGGCAAGGCGGGTGCCTTCGACGACCTCGCCGCGCGGTTCAACGAAATGGGCGGCTGGGCGGTGCTGATCGCTGGTGTGACCCCCTTCCCCTACAAGGTGATCACGATCTTCTCGGGCGCGACCCATCTCAATCCGGCACTCTTTCTCGGAGTGTCCGTCATCGCACGGGCCCTGCGCTTTTTCGTCGTGGCCGCGCTCTTGTGGAAGTTCGGCGCGCCGATCAAGGTCTTCATCGAGCGTTGGCTCGGCCTGCTCTTCACCCTCTTTGTCGTTCTGCTGATCGGCGGCTTCTACCTGTTGAAATATCTCTGAGGATCCTGATGCAAACCCGGCTCGATTTTCGCATGCTCACCGGCCTCGCCGCCGCTGGCTCCGCCTTTATCCTTGCCGGGGCGCTGATGTTCCAGGCAATCGGCTATGCGCCCTGTCACCTTTGCCTGCTGCAACGCTGGCCGCATCTGGCCGCCGCTCTGATCGGCCTTGCGATCCTGGCTTTCCGACTGCCCGGCTGGACCGCGCTTCTCGGGATGGTCGCGGCGCTGACCACGTCGGGGATCGGCTTTTATCATTCCGGAGTGGAGCGCAAGATTTTCGCAGGCCCCGTCGACTGCACCTCGGGTGCGGTGAACACGACGATCTCGGCCGCAGACCTGATGAAACAGATCAACGGCGCGCCCCTCGTGCGCTGCGACGAGATCCCGTGGGACATCTTCGGCATCACCATGGCCAATCTCAACGCCGTGGGCTCGCTGGTCCTTGCGGGGATCTGGCTCTGGGCTTTCCTCAAGTCGCGCCGCAGCGCGGCTTGATACGCTAGAGGCAGGGGCGCTGCCCCCTCTGGCCTGCGGACATTCACCCCAGGGATATTTTCGCCAAGTCGAAGAGGAATTCGCCCCTTTATGCTTCGGGTCGAATACCCCGGGCGGGAGCGCGACAGCGCAACGCCCTCATTCTGGCCGTTTAGGATCGCGTGAAATCAGAAAACCAGGACGCGCACAGAGCGGGAGGCCGGACGCGCCCTGACATCGGCGCACTCATCACCTCTCCGAGGCGTCGCAATCGAGCGCGCGGCAGAGCCACTCCGTGACCTCTCTAGTGCTGGATGTGCCACCGAGGTCGCGCGGGCGGCTTGTGGGATCGGCGGTCACGACCTCGATCGCGCGCATCAGCCTTGCCTCCGCATCGCTCTCGCCCAGGTGCGCCAGCATCATCGCTGCGCTCCAGAAGGTTCCGATGGGATTGGCCACGCCCTTGCCCGTAATGTCGAAGGCAGAGCCATGGATCGGCTCGAACATCGAAGGGGCGACACGTTCGGGGTTGAGATTGGCCGTCGGTGCGATGCCGATGGAACCCGCAAGCGCAGCCGCCAGATCCGAAAGAATGTCGGCATGAAGGTTCGTGGCGACGATCGTGTCGAGCGAACGCGGATCGAGCGTCATTCGCACGGTCATTGCGTCGACCAGCATCCGGTCCCAGGTCACGTCGGGGAACTCGGTCGCGATCTCGGCTGCAATCTCGTCCCACAGCACGAGCCCGTAGCGTTGTGCGTTGGATTTCGTCACCACGGTGAGCCGCTTGCGGGGACGGGCCCGAGCTTGGGAAAACGCCACGCGCATGATGCGCTCGACGCCAGCGCGCGTGAAGATGGCGGTCTCGGTAGCGACTTCATGAGGTTGGCCACGATGGCTGCGCCCGCCCTGCCCCGCATATTCGCCCTCAGAGTTTTCACGCACGATCAGCCAGTCCAGATCCTCCGGGCCGACTTTGGAAAGCGGGCTCGACAGGCCCGGCAGGATGCGGGTGGGCCGCAGGTTTGCATATTGGTCGAGCCCCTGGCAGATCGCGAGGCGCAGCCCCCAGAGCGTCAGGTGGTCGGGAACGTCCGGAGCCCCGACCGCGCCAAAAAGGATCGCATCATAGGCCCGCAAGGTATCGACCCCGTCTGCGGGCATCAGAGCCCCCTCTCGTTGGTAGCGTTTCGAGCCCCAATCGAAGCGATCGACCTCGAGGCGGAACGCGTTGGTCTGGCGGCTCAGGTGATCAAGTGCCGTCAGCGCGGCTTCGACCACCTCCGGTCCGATCCCGTCGCCGGGAATGGCGGCAATACGATGCACCCGGATCGTCATGTTCTCGTCACTCCTTAAGCCAGGCCTTGAACGCGGCGTCGTAGTCCGGATGCCAGCGCGACAGTGGCGGGCGGTTCTCGGTGATGTCTCCGGCAGCCCAGAGGATGCGCTTCACATCGGTTGCGCGATCGACATCGTTATCGGGACATAGAATGTAAAAATCGCCGCGATCGATTGAAGCGAAGAGGAACTCCACGACCTGCTCTGGTGTCCACGCGCCGGCAGGTTTTTCGGTGCGCCCGCCTGCGGTGAGCGGCGTGTAGACAAATCCCGGTATGAACAGCCGTGCCTCGACCTGACAGCCCTCGCGATTGCGCAAATCGTGCTGCAACGCTTCGGTGAAGGCCTTCACGCCGGCCTTTGACACGTTATAGGCCGGATCTCCCGGGGGTGTGGTTATCCCCTGCTTGGAACCGGTGTTGACGATCAGGCCCGGGGCACCCGACGCGATCATGCGCGGCGCGAAGATCTGGCTCCCGCGGATGATCCCTCCCATATTCACTTCCAAGATACGGTCCCAGTTACACTCGGCGTCAAAGATCGAACTGCCGGGCTGCGTCCCCGCGTTGTTCATCAGGAGATTGACCGGACCGAAGCGCGCCTCGACCGCATCAGCGAGCGCGGAGAGCTGCTCCCCATCTGACACATCGGTCGCCAGCGTCATCACGTCAGCGTTCGCCGCGCCCGCCACGATCAGGGCGTCGGCGGCCGCTTCGAGGGCGGCCCCGGGCAGATCGGCGATGCAGACGCGCATTCCCAGCCCCGCGAGGTGACGAGCGGCTGCGAGACCGATACCCGAGGCCCCTCCGGTGACGACGGCGACATTGCCTTTGACGACAGCGGGATGCATGCGGTTTCTCCTATCCGTTCGAAATTCGGGAGCGGCGCGTGTCAGCCTCAAGCGGTTGCGCCAATGAAGACCTCGAAATCAGTGTCGATGATTGTCGGCTCTGACGGACGCTCGGGCGAGGCTAGCACTTCCTCGATCGCCTTCTTGCCAATGAGAAAACGATTTGAGCGGACGGTCGAGAGCGGCTGCGGCAGCTCCTTGCCGATATCGAGACCGTTGAAGCCGAAGACCGCGAACTCGTCAGGCAGACGGATCCCCTCGGCAAGACAATGGAAGACGCCGCCCACCGCCATGTCGTCATTGGAATAGACGGCGACGTCGATTTGGGGCGCCGAAGCCCGCAGACGCGCGGTCTGGATCCGCCCTTCTGCGACAGAGCTTGCGCCATCGGCCATCGCATGCGCCTCGATCGACAAGCCCGCTTCCGAAAGCGCCTCGCACAGCCCGTCATAGCGCAGCCGGGCCCGGCGGTCTGCATCCCAGTCATGGCCTACATAACCGAAATGGCGATAGCCCCGCTCAATCAGGTGGCGGCCAATCGCGTGACCCGCGCGCCGGTGTGACGTGCCCACCGCGATGTCGATCGGCGTGCTGTCGATATCCATCATCTCGACGACGCGGATGCCGCTCTGCTCGAGCATCTTGCGCGTGGCGTCGGTATGATCAAACCCCGCCAGCAAAATCGCAGCGGGCTTCCATGAGAGGATACCGCGCACCACGGCTTCTTCGCGGTCGATATTGTACTCTGTAGTCGAGATCACGGGCTGCAGGTCGCTCCCTTCGAGCCCGGCGTGAACGCCTTGCAACACCTCCGGGAAGACGATGTTCGAAAGAGAGGGAATAACAACGCCCACCAGAAACGAGTCGAGCGAGGCGAGCGAGCCGGCGATACGGTTCGGAACGTAGCCCATGGCACGGACTGTCTCCATCACCTTCTCGCGTGTCGCCTCGGCGACGAGCCCCTTGTTGCGCATGATGCGCGATACGGTCGACTCGCTGACATTGGCACGGCGCGCGACCTCGCGCACCGTGATCTTGCTCTTGCGGTCGGGCAATCGCTGCTTAGTCCCCATGACGTTTTCCTCCAATTCCTTTCGGGCAAGGCCGAGTCAATGACCCAGAAATGCACCTTGCGGCAGCGTTTTCATAGGCCATCCGTGCATTGCGGGCGAAAACGTCACATGGACCGTTGCGATCATACCTCCACGTATTTGCGCCACGGATGCGCTTCCTTGAAGCCCAGAACCTCGCGCGCCTTGCGGTTCGAGATCGGCGCCTCGTCCGGGCCCATCTCGCGGGTGATCGGAGTGTTCGGGCAGTATTTGTTCAAGAACTCGGTAGTCGGCATGTCGGCGGTGATCGTATCGTTGACCGCGTTGAACACCTGATAGCCCAGCCCGTCCTTCTCGATGCACAGATGCACGATCTCACCCAGATCGCGCGCGTCGATATAACTCCAGGCGTTGCGTTTGCGGCTCATCGGATTTTCGAGGAAGCCCTTGAACATGCCGTACTCATGCGGCTCGATCACGTTGCCGATGCGCAGCGCATAGATATCGGCGCCATAGCGAGCGGCGAAGGCGCGGGCAGTCTTTTCGTTGCAGACCTTGGACAGGCCGTAGCTATCCATCGGATCGCTATCGTAGTCCTCCTCGAGCGGGAAGGAATGAAAATCCTTGTCGCCCTCGGCGAAACACACGCCGTAGGTCGTCTCGGACGACGCGATGATCACCTTGCGAACGCCGAGCTTCATCGCCGCCTCGATCACGTTGTAGGTACTCATGACATTAGCCTGATAGGTCACGTTGTCGGGCTCGATCAGCACGCGCGGGATCGCCGCGAAATGCACGATCGCATCGGGGGCCTTGGGCGGGGCTCCTTTCTCGAACCCATCGAAGTCGTGATGGGTGGTCAACGCGTTGAACACGGCGCCACTGTCGGTCACGTCGGTGATCAGCGTGTTGACGCCGGGCAGATCGAGCGGCTTGAGGTCGACATTGAGCACATCATAGCCCTTGCTCAGCAGATGCGGCACCGCATGGCGCCCAGCCTTGCCGGTTCCGCCTGTGAATACTACGCGCTTGGTCATTTGAGTCTCCGTTTCGTTCATTCGCTTGTTCATTCGACGGGATGGCCTCAGCCGGTCGCCGCCAGCATCACGCTTTCCTGCGTGGCGTTCTCTCGGGTCAGCTCACCGCTGATCCGTCCTTCCTTCAGGACGATCACGCGGTCGCTGATCGCCAGGATCTCCGGCAGGTCCGAAGAGACGACAATGATAGACATCCCCTCCTCGGCCATCGAGCCCAGCAAAGAGTGGACTTCGGCTTTGGCACCGATATCGATCCCCCGTGTCGGCTCGTCGACGATCAGGATCCGGGGGCGCCGCGCAGCCCATTTCGCCAAGACGACCTTTTGCTGGTTGCCCCCCGACAGGTTGAGCACCTTCTGCTCGGGCGACGGTGTTTTGATTCCGAGCGCGCGAATGTAATCCGCGCAGGCCGCCGTTTCCTTGCGACGGTTCACGAAGTCGAGGCTGCAATAGTCGCTGAGATGCGTCAGGGAGAAGTTTTCGCGCACAGACATGCCTAGGACAAGGCCGCGCGATTGCCGATCCTCGGTCACGAAGCCGAGGCCATGCTCGATTGCGTCCGAGGGCGAGGAAATGCGCGCCGGCTTTCCGTTGATCGAGATCTCGCCGGTATGGGGGCGGCTGCCAAAAATCATTTCCATCACTTCCGTTCGCCCTGCGCCCACCAGGCCGAAGAAGCCGAGCACTTCGCCACGATGCAGGTCGAAATCGACATCGCGCACGAAAACGCCCTCGTCCTTAACACGCTTCTCGGTGAGATTGCGCACCGACATCAGAACCTCGGCGGTCGCGTGTGACGTGTGATGGCCGAATAGCTGGTCGAGTTCGCGATCCACCATCAGTCGCACCAACAGATCGCTCGTCATCTCGGACACGGGACGCGTGTCCACGGTCCGTCCGTCACGCAGCACGGTGACGCGATCGGCAATCTCGAAAATCTCTTCGAGCTTGTGGGATATGAAAACGATGCCGACGCCCTGCGAAGCGAGCTTGCGCGACATGCGCAAGAGCGTCGAAGCCTCATGATGGCTGAGCGAAGCAGTCGGCTCATCCATGATGATCAGTTTGGACTTGTAAGAGATCGCTCGGGCGATCTCGATCAGCTGTCTTTGACCGACCGAAAGGGTGCCGACCATCGCCTCGGGGTCGATATCCACACCAAGCTCGGACAGAACGGCCCGAGTATCCGCATTCATCTTCGCGCGGTCGATCAGGCCGGTCGGCCTCAGCGGCTCGCGTGCGAGAAAAACGTTCTCGGAAACCGTGAGATTATTCACCACCGCGAGTTCCTGGTAGATGATCGAGATGCCGAGCGAACGCGCGTGGACCGGGTTCTTGATGACCACGGGCTCGCCCTCGATGCGGATCTCGCCACCCGGATCAGCGCGCAAGACACCGGTCATGATTTTCATCAGGGTGCTCTTGCCAGCGCCATTCTCACCCGCCAGGACATGCACTTCGCCGGAATTCAGATGAAGGTCAACGTGGTCCAGCGCCTTTACCCCGGGAAAGGTCTTGGAAATGCTGATCATTTCGAGAAACGGTTTCATCGCGACCTCAGGAATGATGACTGTCGGGCGGGACCAAGTACGGCCCCGCCCAGGTCTTCTCGCAAGTTACTTGGTGTAGCTGTCGAGGTTGTCGGCAGTCACCACGGTCACACCGGTGTCGATGTTCTGCGGATCGGTCTCCTCACCCTTGATCTGGGCCACGAGATGCTCGACCGCCAGCTTGCCCATCGTGACCGGACGCTGCACCATGATACCGTCGATGAAGCCTTCCTTCACGCCCTTGATCGTATCGGGCAAGTCGTCGAAAGCGAACACCTTGATCGTTCCTTTCTTGTCCGCGAACTCCTGCTGCGCCAGCACCTTGGCGACCGCCGGCCCTCCAACCTGGCTGATGCCGAAGATACCGGCGAGGTTCGGGTTGGCACGCAAAAGCGCCTCGGTCACCGAAACCGCACGCGCCAGGTCGTCCTCTGTGCCTTCGGTCGCAACGAGCTTGATATCGGGATATTCGGCAAGCGCTTCCTTCACGCCGTCGATCCGCTCGTTGAGGTTCGACGCGCCGAGTTGCCCCGTGACGATTGCCACCTCGCCCTTGCCGCCGAGCGCTTCCGCCATGGATTTGCCCATGGTCACACCGGCCTGCTTGTTGATCGTCCCGATATACATGCTGCGCGAGCTGTTGGCGCTGTCACTGTCGAAGGTGACGACCTTGATACCCGCATCGGTCGCCTGCTTGATGATGCCTTCGACCGATTTCGGCTCGTTGACCGAGATCCCGATCCCGTCGACGTGGCGCGCCATCAAGTCCTCGATGATCTTGACCTGCGTCGAGCCTTGCGTGTTCGCGGGCACCACCCACTGATATTTCACACCCAGTTCCTTCGCCGCCTCGGCCCCGCCGGTGTTGCAGTCGTCAAAGAACGGAACGGCCACTTTCGGTACGAGGGCCACGGTGATGTCCTGAGCGAAGGACGCCGTCATCCCCATACCCGTCGTCAGGGCCAGAACCGCAGCGGCGGCTTTCATTGCAATACGCATCTTCTCTCCTCCTCCGGACCCAACCAACCGCGGTGAGCCCCTGTTGTTGATGCAGTTTCGGTTTCACGCCCCGCAAAGGGGCCCTCTTCGTCCGGATCTCGCGCCGCTCTCTCCTCCAAAGAGACGCGGTCCGGCTTCTTGATCTTGTCTCTCGGATGGGCGGTTCAGCCGCGCCCGCCCATTCGGTTGCGCAGCACATCCAGGCTGACCGCAATCAGGATCACGCCGCCGGTAATGGCTTGCTGGGCATAAGTGTTGATGTTGAGCAGCACGACGCCGTTGGCGATCTCGCCAATCAGGGCCGCGCCGATGACCGCGCCGAGTACCGAACCGATGCCACCAGCGAGGCTCGCCCCTCCGATTGCCGCAGCGGCGATAACCTCAAGCTCCGACCCAAAACCAGACGCGGGTTCCGCCGAAAGATAGCGTGAGAAGGCAATGACGCCTGCCAAAGCCGAAATCGTCGAGGACAGGACGTAGACCGCGAGTTTGACGCGCTGCACCTTGACCCCGCTCAGACGCGCGGCGCTCTCATTGCCGCCCGTGGCGTAGACGTGCCGTCCAAAGCGGGTCCGGGTCATGATGATCGTGAAGATGACGGTGAGAACCAACAATATCACTACAGGAACCGGCACCGGCCCGACATAGCCCTGCCCCAGGACACTGAAGCTCTCGGGCGTCTGCGGGGTCAGCGGCACACCATGGGTGATCATGTACATAAGCCCGCGACCGATGCTCAGCGTGCCAAGCGTCGCGATGAAGGGCGGTAGGCCGATTGCCGTGATCAGCAGCCCGTTGGTCAACCCGAAGGCAAGCCCGACACCAAGACCGGCTGCCACCGCCGCATATTGCGAATAGCCCGCATCGAAGCATAACGCCGTAATCAGGCCGGCCAAACCCATCGCGGACCCCACCGACAGGTCGATGCCGCCGGTAATGATGACCATCACCATGCCGATGCTCATGATGGCTGTCAGAGAGAATGCCCTCGAGACGCCCATCAGGTTCGAAACGGTCAGGAAATAGGGCGTGAACAGGCTGATCAGCAGCCCCATCAGGATCAAAGCGATCAGTACGTTGAATTCACGCATGTGACGCAATTGAAGCAATTGATGCAGGACTCGCATGGATTTCCTTTCCGATGGCGTGACCGAATTTTCCGACAGTGCCAAAACGCCCCTCCCTTCTCCGCTCCCCGGTCGCTCGACGCGCTCATCCCGAATCCGATTGCTGCGGTTTGAGCTGGCGGTTCGAACGGGGATTCCCTCGAATTGCTAGCGCTGCCATTCCTCCTGTGACAGCGCTGTCATACTGAGAGGCGGACAGATCACTTGTCAATCAGCAATTCACAAAACTTCTGTTTCGCTTCGCGTTGAGAGAGCGCTCAGCACCCCGACAGAACGACGTTCGAACTCGCGCCAAAGCGCTTCAAACAAGGCCTTGGGGACATTCCCACTTGTCATCACACCATGTCCATGATGATACTTTGCCATATGACAGCGCTGTCATGCCACGAGAAGCGAAACGCTGCGACCGGGAGAAATGGAACCTGCAGATGCACGAACAAAGATACGAATCACCGCAATCGCTGGCAATGATCCATACTGTCGTCGGGCTGATACCCGAGCTCGAAAGCCTGGCGCGGGACCACCTGCCCGACTGGCGCGTCTTCAACATGCTCGACGAGAGCCTTTTACGCGTGACGATCCGGGACGGGTCGGTAAGCGCCATGACGACGCGACGCCTCACGGGCATGATCTGGTCGGCGGTCGATGCCGGCGCGGAAGCGGTTCTCGTGACCTGCTCGAGCCTTGGACGCGCGGTGGAGCGAATCGCTCCGCTTTGTCCCGTCCCGCTGATCCGAATCGACGAAGGGATGGCCCGCGAGGCGGTTGCACGCGGCGACCGCATCGGCGTGCTGGCGACTTTGCAAACAACTCTGACGCCTACCGTGGAACTCATCGAGCGCGTCAGCAGGGAGGCCGGGGCAGACCGCAACATCTCGAGCCAAGTCGTCGGGGGCGCCTTCGAGACATTGCAGTCCGGCGACCGGGAGGGACACGACGCGCGCGTCGCCGAAGGCATAGCGAAACTCGCGCGCGAGAATGACGTGGTGGTTTTGGCACAAGCCTCGATGGCTCGCGCGCTCTCCCGGCTTGAGCCTAGAGCGGACGATCCACCGGTTCTGACCAGCCCGGCTTTGGGCGTCGCGCATGTCGCAAGGCTTTTGTCGCGCTGATCGCGCATGACGAAACAACCCAACAGGAGGAGATATCCATGAAATACAGAACGCTCGGACGATCGGGGCTCAAGGTCTCGGTGTTGACGATGGGCACGTTCACTTTCGGTGGCGCAGGCGCTTTCAAGGCCGTGGGCGCCCAAGGTGTGAAGGAAGCACGCAAGCTGGTCGACACCTGCATCGACGCCGGCATCAATCTGTACGACACCGCGAACATGTACTCGACAGGCCTTTCTGAAGAGATCCTTGGCGAAGTGCTCGACGGTCGGCGCGATGACGTTCTGATTTCATCCAAGGCGCGGATGCGCATCGCCGACGGCCCCAATGACGAAGGCTTCTCGCGCTATCACCTGATCCGCGAATGCGAACGCTCGCTCAAGCGGCTGCGAACCGACCGGATCGATATTTACCATATGCATGAATGGGACGGCGTGACCCCCATGGAGGAAATGGTCTCGGCGCTCGACGCGCTCGTGCAGCAGGGAAAAGTTCGCTATATCGCCTGCTCGAACTTCTCAGGCTGGCATATCATGAAGGCGCTCGGGGTCAGTGACCGGAGCTTGCGCGAGCGGTTCGTGGCCCAGCAGATCCATTACACACTTGAAGCGCGCGAGGCGGAATACGAATTGCTTCCGATCTCGGTCGACCAGGGGCTGGGAGTGCTGGTCTGGAGCCCGCTCGCCGCAGGTTTGCTCTCGGGCAAGCATCGCCGCGGGAAGGGTACCCCGGAAGGCTCGCGGCAATTCGCCGGCTGGACGGAACCGCCGATCCGCGACGAGGAGAAACTTTGGAACATCGTCGACGCGCTGGTCGAGATCGGCGACGCGCATGGCGTTTCGGCCGCGCAGGTCGCTCTGGCGTGGCTGCTGACACGTCCTGCGGTCAGCTCGCTCGTCGTTGGCGGGCGCAACCAGCAGCAGTTCATCGACAATTTCCGCGCGGTGGATCTGGAACTGAGCGAGGACGAACTGAAGAGATTGCACGAGGTCAGCAAGCTGCCTGTGATCTACCCTTACTGGCACCAGCAGCAATTCGCCTCGGATCGTTTCAGCCCGGGCGACTGGGCGCTCCATCGCGACTACATGGAAAACTGACAGAGCGCGCCTTCGTCTCAGGCGAAGGCGCGCAACCAGCCCAAACCATCCTCGGTCCGGCCCGCCGGACGATATTCGCACCCCACGAAACCATCATACCCCAGCGCATCCAACTCGCGCAGGACGCGCATATCGTCGAGCTCGCCAGTTCCAGGCTCATGGCGATCCGGCACGGCGGCAATCTGGACATGCCCGATGAGCGAAGCCAACTCCCGCAATCCCATCAGCACGTCGCCGTGCAGGATCTGGCGATGATAGATGTCGAACTGCAGCTTGAGATTGGCCAAACCCAATTCCGCGATCAGATCGGCGGCAGCCCCGAAGTCGTCAAGGAAATAGCCCGGCATGTCGCGCGTGTTGATCGGCTCGATGAGCACGTCGAGCCCCCGTGCTCCAGCCGCATCGCAAACCCGCCGCAGCGCATCGCGATAGGCGTCCAGCGCAGCCGCGTCTTGGCGCGAGGCAAGCCCGCTCATGACATGCACCCGCCCTACCCCTGTCGCCTTGGCATAGCGCAGCGCGGTATCAATCGATGCCCGGAACTCCTCTGCCCGCGCGGGCAACGCGGCCAACCCGCGATCGCCCGCCGCCCAATCGCCGGGAGGGAGATTGAAGAGCGCCTGTGTCAGACCATGATCGTGTAGCTTCTCCGCTATCGCCTCGGGCGGGTAGTCATAGGGGAAAAGATACTCGACGGCGTCGAAACCGGCGTGCTTGGCCGCAGCGAAGCGGTCGAGAAAGTCGAACTCGCCGAACATCATCGTAAGGTTGGCGGCAAATCTCGGCATCGCTCAGCCCTCGCTTGCAGGGCTGGCTGCCTTGGGCAGGTCGAGGCCCGCGATATTCGCGAGCATCCGCGCCACCGAGGCGTCGTCGTCGCGGCCCATCCCCGCGGCCGCCGTCATCACGAACAGCTGCAGCGCCATGCCGGCAATCGGGGTCGGGAACTTCATGCTCCGCCCGATATCCGTCACGATCCCGAGGTCCTTCGTGAAGATATCCACCGCACTGCGCGGGCTGTAGTCGCCCTCGAGCACATGCGGAACGCGGTTTTCGAACATCCAGGAATTGCCAGCCGAGGCGGTGATCACCTCGTAGACCTTCTCGAGGTCCAGATCCATCGCCTTGGCAAAGGTGATCGCCTCGCAGGCCGCAGCGATATGCACCCCGGCCAAAAGCTGGTTGACCACCTTGAAGGCTGCGCCCGTGCCCGCCTCTTCGCCCAGTTCGTAGACCGTCGCGGCAATACTATTCAGCGCCGGACGAATGCGCGCGAAGACCGAGGACGGCCCCGATCCCATGATCGTCAACTCGCCGCTAGCCGCACGCAGCGCACCTCCACTGATCGGTGTGTCGAGATACTCCACCCCCAGCTCGGCGCAGCGCGCAGCAAAGGCACGCGCCAGATCGGGGGACATGGTGGCACAGGACATTACCACTCCCCCCTCGGACATGGCGGCGACCGCACCGGTCGCCCCGAAAAGCACCTCCTCGGTCTGACCGGAATTGACGACCACAGCGATCACCAGTTCCGCATCGCGAGCCCCCGCCGCAGGATCAGCTGCAACCGCGCCACCAAGTGCCTCGAAGCGCTCCATCGCGTCCGAATTCACATCGACGCCCGTCACCGCGAACCCGTCGCGCAGCAAGCTTTCTGCCATGCCGAAGCCCATCGATCCCAGACCGATGACACAGACCTTCGTCTCTTGGGGTGAATTCATGCGGAATACCTCTCGATCGCCGATTTCCAGTGCCAACCTGCCCCTTTCCAGCGTCCATCTTGCGCTTGGTTTGCTGGAATGATAGCGTTGTCATTACATCGTTAGCCCGAGCCGCGATAGCATTGCAAGGGCTATGTGAAATCGCCGCCCCGAGCTTTCGGGGCGACCGGCGATCTGTGAGCCGAGGGAGGAATTTCCATGCTGATCGGGGCGATCGCCGATGATATTACCGGCGCGACTGACCTGTGCCTGATGCTGTCACGCAGCGGCCTCAAGACACGGCAGGTCATTGGCCTTCCCGGGCCGCAATTGGACCTCTCGGGCGCCGAGGCGGTGGTGATCGCGCTCAAGTCCCGTACGATCCCGGCGGCAGAGGCAGTCGAGATGTCGTTGCAAGCCGCGCAAGCCCTGCGCGAGGCCGGAGCGCGACGTTTGATGTTCAAATATTGCTCGACATTCGATTCCACCGACGCGGGCAATATCGGGCCGGTTACCGAGGCGTTGATGGCGTTCACGGGCGCTCCCCTGACCATCGCCTGCCCCGCCTTCCCGGCCACCGGGCGCACTGTGTACAAAGGCCACCTCTTCGTTGGGGACCGGCTACTGTCGGAAAGCCCCCTCAAGGACCATCCCCTCACCCCGATGCATGACCCCGATCTGGTGCGGGTATTGGGTCGACAGACGACGCTGCCGGTCGGCTCGATCGACATCACGACGATCCGGCAGGGAGAAGCCGCGCTGCGCGAGGCACTCGACGCGGCGCGCGCCGCGGGCAAACGTATCGTCATTACCGATACGATCGACGAATCGGACCTGATGACGCTCGGCGCGGCTTGCGCAGAGATGCCGCTCATCACGGGCGGCTCAGGGATCGGCCTTGGTCTCGCGGCGGCACTACGCGACAACAGCGATCTTCATGCCGCTCCGGCTCGGATGGAGGCTCCCGAAGGCCGCAGTGCGATCCTCGCAGGCTCCTGCTCGTTGGCGACGCGTGGCCAGATCGCGGCCGCGCAAGCTGCGGGTTTGCCGAGCCTCGCGCTCGATGTCGATGCACTGACCGAGAGGCGCCAGAGTGCAGAAGCGATCGCCGACTGGGCAATCGCACAACCCGCCGACAGCACGCCCCTGATTTATTCGAGCGCCGATCCTGCTCAGCTCACCCAGATCCAGTCGCGTCTGGGACGTGATGCCTCCGGTGCTCTGGTCGAAGACACGCTCGCAGCGATCGCCGAACGCCTGCGCGACGCAGGTTTCACACGGATTCTGATCGCGGGAGGCGAGACGTCGGGCGCGGTGACGGCAGCACTCGGGGTGCGGTTGCTCGACATCGGACCGGAGATCGACCCTGGCGTGCCGTGGACGATGAGCCTGTCCGGTCCGCGCCTTGCGCTCGCGCTCAAATCGGGGAATTTCGGTGCCGAGGATTTCTTCCTCAAAGCATGGGATCTGCTGGAGCCGGAGGCCGAGCATGTCTGACGAAACGCGCCTGCGCGACCAGATTTGCGCTATCGGGCGCTCGCTCTTCGATCGTGGACTGACTGCGGGTTCCTCGGGAAACATCTCGGCGCGGCTGCCCGATGGCGGATGGTTGATGACACCCACCAACGCGTCGCTCGGCGCGCTCGACCCGGCCCGGATCTCACTCTTCGACGAGGACGGAAATTTTGTCTCGGGCGACAAGCCGACCAAGGAATCCTTTCTCCATTTCGCGATGTATGACCAGCGCCGCGAGGCAGGCGCCGTGATCCACCTGCACTCGACCCATTCGACTGCGGTCTCGATCCTGCGCGACATCGACCCCGAGGACGTGCTCCCGCCGCTGACCGCCTATCACGTCATGCGCGTAGGAAAGCTGCCGCTCGTACCCTATTACGCGCCGGGCGACCCGGAGCTGGCCGAGGCAGTCCGCTCACTCGCTAGCGCACATCACTCGGTCCTGCTGGCCAATCACGGCCCCGTCGTGGCGGGCACGAGCCTGTCGAACGCGCAATACGCCGCCGAAGAGCTGGAAGAGACCTCCAAGCTTTTCCTCGCATTGCAAGGCCATGCGATCCGCCCCCTCACACCCGCACAGGTCGCGGACCTGCGCGAGCGGTTCAATCTCTGATCCAAATTTGACGATCTATCGACCCTAGCGGAGTATCCAATGACTAAGACCCAGGAAACCATCGGCTTCATCGGCACCGGCCTGATGGGCCACGGCATGGCCAAGAACATCGTCGAGAAAGGCTATCCGCTGACCGTGATTGCCCATCGCAACCGAAAGCCGATCGACGACCTGGTTTCGCGCGGTGCGACCGAGGCGACCTCCTATGAAGACCTCGCATCCCGGTCCTCGATCATCTTCCTGTGCCTTACAGGCGCCCCTGAAGCCGCCGAGGCGGTTGCGAAGCTGACCCCGGGCCTGAAGGCTGGCAGCGTGATCGTGGATTGCTCGACCGGCGAGCCGACCATGACGGTGAAACTCGCTCAGGACATGGACGCGATCGGTGTCGCCTATGCGGACGCGCCGCTCAGCCGCACTCCGAAAGAGGCCTGGGAAGGTACGCTCGATTGCATGGTCGGCGCGGACGAAGAGCTGTTCGCCCGCATCGAACCGGTGATCGACACCTGGGCGGGCAAGATCGTGCGAGTGGGCGGCCTTGGCGACGGCCACCGGATGAAACTGCTCAACAACTTCGTCTCGCTCGGCTACGCCGCGCTTTATTCCGAAGCCCTCGCCCTCTCGCGCAAGGTCGGCATCCCGGTCGAGCAGTTCGACAAGGTGATCCGAGGCGGCCGGATGGATTGCGGCTTCTATCAGACCTTCATGGGCTACGCGCTCGAGGGCAACCGCGAGGCGCACAAGTTCACGCTCGCCAATGCCTACAAGGACCTGCGTTACGTCGAAACGATGGCGAATGCCGCCACCGTCGCCACGCCGCTCGCCAGCACGGCCAAGAACGTTTTTGCGATGGCGATGGCAACGGGGGGCGATGGCCCTGAAGATTACGTCCCTCATCTTGCCGATTTCGTTGCGCGCGCGAACGGGCTCGACTGAACCCCGCCCCTTCCCGACACGAAGACAGCCCGGCCAGTTACGGCCGGGCTGCATCGTTTTGGTCAAATCTCAGCGAGAACGACCCGCCCCGAGAAAGGCGCCGAGAGGTGCGAACCAAGGTATGGCTCCCGGAGAGCTGGGGCTAAGATGGGCCCCGATCCCCGCGCAAACCTCGAAGAGGCGGCCTTGACGTCCACAGCGTGACTGGGTTGCGCGCGGCGACCTAAGTTAAGTCCCGGCCCCCGCCCCGCCCTCGATCAGAGCGCCGTCCAGCCGCCATCGACCGAGATGGTCGTGCCGGTGATCTGCCCGGCCGCGTCAGAGCAGAGGAATACCGCGGTGCCGCCGATCTGCTCGGTGGTCGCGAACTCCTTCGAAGGCTGGCGCGCGAGGATGACCTTCTCGATCACCTCTTCCTCGGTCATGTTGTATTCCTTCGCCGTATCGGGGATCTGCGCCTCGACGAGCGGGGTCTTCACATAGCCCGGGCAGATCGCGTTGGCGGTGATGTTTTCCTTCGCGGTCTCGAGCGCGGTCACCTTGGTCAGCCCCACCACGCCATGCTTGGCCGAGACATAGGCCGATTTATAGGGCGAGGCGGTCAGCCCGTGCGCCGAGGCGATATTGACGACGCGGCCCCAGCCCGCCTTGCGCATCATCGGCAGCGCGACGGCGGTCGTGTGGAAGGCCGAGGTCAGCATGATCGCGATGATCGCGTCCCATTTCTCGACCGGGAAGTCCTCGATCGGCGAGACATGCTGGATGCCCGCATTGTTGACGAGGATGTCGCATTTGCCTGCCTGCTCGATCAGCGCGCGCGCCTCGGCGCCTTTCGACAGGTCCGCCTTGATATAACGCGCGGTGACACCGAACTCCTTGCCGAGATCTGCGGCGAGCTGGTGATCTTCCTCGCGGTCGGTGAAGGAGTTGAGCACCACATCCGCGCCCGCACGGGCCAGCTCGCGTGCGACGCCGAGGCCGATCCCCGAATTCGAGCCGGTGATGACGGCGGTTTTTCCCTTGAGCGACATGTCCTCTCCTTCCTGGTGACTGGATACTGAGTCTCGATCTGGCGCGATCATGGCGCGCGGCCAGCATAAAGACCATGCTGCACGTGCAAATGCGCGTGAGCCCGCGCCGAGGCGGATTGAAACTGCGATGGAGAAAAGAAAAAAGACGCCCGCACAAGGCGGGCGTCAAGTCATGAGGCAGGTTTCATACAGGCAAGAAACCTATCGAGCAGTGCCCCCTTTATAAGCAATCGCGCGCCGCTCTCCAAGGGAAAAGTTTGCGCAGTTTCAAACCTCTCGCTAGCTTGGCGTCACAAAATACGGGCAGACGGGGAATTGTTAACATGCAGGGATCGGTGTTTTTCCACGCTATCACGGCGCTGGCACTGGGGCTCGCCCCAGTATTTACAGGCCCTGCCCGGGCCGAGCCGCAACCCGCGATCGCAATGTATGGCAAACCGGCCCTGCCCTCGGGATTCACCCACCTTCCCTATGCCGATCCCGACGCACCGAAAGGGGGCGAGATCCGATTCGGTGTCTCGGGGATGTTCGATTCTCTCAATCCCTGGATCCTGAATGGCCGCCCGGCGCAGGGAATCAGTTCCTATGTCACCGAATCGCTGATGGGCCGGTCGATGGACGAGCCCTTCACGCTCTACGGTCTGCTCGCGGAATCGGTCGAGACGGATGATGCGCGCAACTGGGTCGAGTTCACCTTGCGCCCGGATGCGAAATTCTCCGATGGCAATCCCGTCACCGTCGAGGATGTGATCTGGAGTTACGAGACGCTCGGCACACAAGGCCACCCGCGCTACCAGAACGCCTGGTCGAAGGTGGACAAGATCGAGCAGACCGGACCGCGCAAGCTGCGCATCACCTTCAAGGAGGCGGATCGAGAGCTCGCGCTGATCATGGGGATGCGTCCGGTGCTCGAAAAAGCGCAGTGGGAAGGCCGTGATTTCTCCTCGACCACCGATATAGTTCCGATCGGCTCGGGTCCCTACACGGTGGGGCGCGTCGATCCGGGCAAGTTCATCGAACTCAAGCGCAATCCCGATTACTGGGGTAACGATCTGGGCTTCAACAAGGGCCGGAACAATTTCGACGTGATCCGCTATGACTATTTCGGCGATGGCGGGGTCGTCTTCGAGGCCTTCAAGGGCAGCGAGACCGACAGCTATACCGAGACGAACGCAGCCGACTGGGGCCGGAACTACAATTTCCCGGCCGTCACCTCGGGAGAGGTCGTCAAATCCGAGATCGCGAACGGACGGCCCTCGGGCATCAAGGGGCTGGTGATGAACACCCGCAACCCGCTCTTCGCGGATTGGCGGGTGCGTCAGGCGATGATCGACGCGTTCAATTTCGAGTTCATCAACACGACGATCAATGGCGGGGCCGAGCCGCGCATCGCCTCCTATTTCTCGAATTCGGAACTCGGGATGAAACCCGGCCCGGCCGAGGGCAAGGTGAAGGCGCTTCTCGAGCCCTTCGCCGATCAGCTCCCGCCCGGCACGATCGAGGGCTACGCGCTGCCGCAATCCGATGGCGGCGTGCGCAATCGCAAGAACATGCGCGCGGCGACGAAATTGCTCGAAGAGGCAGGCTGGCACGTCGATGGCGACGGCATTCTGAAGAAGAACGGCCGGCCCTTCAGTTTCGAGATCGTGCTGCAACAGGGCGCGGCCGAGACCCAGAGCGTCGTCGATATCTATGTCGAGGCGCTCAAGAAGCTCGGGATCTTCCCGAAAGTCACGGTGATCGACGATGCGCAATATTCGCAGCGCACCAACGCCTATGATTTCGACATGGCCTGGTATTGGCGCGCGCTCTCGCTGAGCCCCGGCAACGAACAGATGCTCTACTGGGGGTCGAAAGGCGTGACCGAGCCCGGGTCGCGAAACTGGATGGGGATGAACTCTCCCGCCGCCGAGGCGATGATCCGGGCGATGCTGAATGCGCGCAGTCACGAGGATTTCGTGGCCGCGACCCGTGCGCTCGACCGCATCCTCACGGCGGGGCGCTACGTGATCCCGATCTGGTATGCACCGGTTGACCGCATCGCGCATATCAAGCAACTTCATTTCCCGGAGAAGACCCCGCTCTACGGGGCTTGGCCCGGGTTTCAACCCGATGTTTGGTGGTATGACGAGGCAGGACAATGAAGAAACTGATCCTTTTCGCCGCGCTGGCCGCGGCATTGGCTGGGTGCAACACGGTCGCGGGCGTGGGCGACGACGTCTCTTCGGGCGCGCGCACGGTCCAGAGCTGGTTCTGATAACCGTCCGGTGAGCCGGACGCGATGGAACCAAGCAACCGATAATTTCCTTTTGCCTTGCAAACCTGCCCGCGCGATCCTTTCTCAGGAAAGGAAGGCGCGTCAGCCGCGCTCTGCGCTCAGGATGGAGAACACACATGAAATGGCATCATATCGAGGAAAACTGGGCGGCCTTCTACGAGGCGATCGTCGACAAATGGCCCGAGGCCGACGAGGCCGAACTGGACGAGATCGACGGTGACCAGCGCGCCTTCGTGAAATATATCGCAGAGCTCACCGAGCAGGAACTGGCCGACGCACGCGAAGAGATCCTCGATTGGATGCGCGGCGAGCTGCCTTCCGACGTGGTGATGGATCCGGGCCATGACGGGCATTCGATCTCGCTTTCCGCGAAATACGTGGGCGAAGGCGAGGACGAATATGACGACGACGCACGCTTCGGAGATGACGAGAAGGAGTGAGCGGCGTCCCGGCGGAGAGGTCGAGGGGGCGCTGCCCCCGCATGCGTTCCGCATGCCCCCCGGGATATTTTCACCAATTCGAAGGGGCATGGCGCTTGCTCGCACGCAGCGCCCGGCCTAGCTAGGCGCTATGGACTCGCTTTATCGCACCGCCCCGATCCCCGCCCCGCCAGCCGCCTTCAACATGGCAGCCCATGTGTTGTCCGCTGGCATGTCCACGCCCGACAAGCTCGCGATGCAGATCGTGAAGCCTTCGGGGGCCGAGCGCTGGTCCTATGCGCGGCTGAACGCTGCGGTGCGAGGCGCCGGAACGGTATTCCTGCGCGCAGGGCTTGTGCCCGGTGACCGGGTCCTCCTGCGGCTGGGGAACGGGCCTGAATTCCCGGTGGCCTTTCTCGGCGCGATCGCGGCGGGTCTGGTTCCCGTGCCCTCCTCGTCGCAGCTGACCGGGCCCGAGATCACCAAGCTTGCGCGTGACCTCGCACCCTCGGCCGTCGTTGCGGGCGCGGGTATCGCGCTGCCCGATCATCCGGCGCAGGTGATCGGTGCCGATGCATTGCGGCGCGCCGAGGAGATCGAGCCCTGCGCTTTTGATCTCGGCGATCCGAACCGTCTTGCCTACATGATCTTCACGTCGGGCACGGGCGGCTCGGCGCGCGCCGTGATGCATGCCCATCGCGCGATCTGGGCGCGGCAGATGATGTATCGCGGCTGGTACGGGATGGGGTCCGAAGACCGGCTGATGCATGCGGGCGCGTTCAACTGGACCTATACGCTCGGCACCGGGTTGATGGACCCCTGGACCCTGGGAGCAAGCGCGCTGATCCCCGCCGAGGGTGTCGAGGCGCGGGCGCTCCCTCTGTTGCTCAAGCGCTTCGATGCGACGATCTTCGCGGCCGCACCGGGGGTGTACCGTCAGATCCTCAAACATCACGAGCAACTGTCCTTGCCGAAGCTACGCCATGGGCTGAGCGCGGGCGAAGCCCTGCCCGAGCCCACGCGCGCAGCCTGGAATGCCGCGACCGGGACCAAGATCTACGAGGCGCTCGGAATGTCGGAATGCTCGACCTTCATCTCGGGCAGCCCCGATCATCCCGCGCCCCCCGGCACCACGGGCTATCCGCAGGAGGGGCGCACCGTTGCGGTGCTGGGCGAGAATGGCCAGCCCGTGCCGCGTGGCGAGCCGGGCCAGCTCGCGATCCATGAGAGCGATCCGGGGCTCTATCTCGGCTACTGGAACGCCCCCGAGGAAACAGCCGCCCGGCGCGTGGGTGAATGGTTCGTCACCGGCGACACGGTGTCGATGGCGGAAGATGGCGCGATCACCTATCTCGGGCGCGGCTATGACATGATGAATGCGGGCGGGTTCCGGGTCTCGCCGATCGAAGTTGAGGAAGCGATGCATGACTGCCCCGGCGCGGGTGACGTGGCCGCCGTCGAGGTCGCGGTGAAAGCCGATGCGACGGTGATCGCCCTGGCCTATACCGGCGAGGCCACGCCCGAGGCGCTGGAGGCCCATGCGCAACAGGTGCTGGCGCGGTACAAACAGCCGCGGATGTTCCGCCATGTGGACGCCCTGCCCCGCAACCGCAACGGCAAGATCCTGCGTTCGGAGATCCGCGCGCGGCTGCAAGAGGAGATGATCACGTGATCACGCTTGATATCTTCGCCGATCCGGTCTGCCCCTGGTGTTTCATCGGCAAGGCGCGGCTGGATCGCGCGCTGGAGCAGCGCCCCGGCCATTCCATCGTGCGCAGCTGGCAACCTTTCGAACTGAACCCGACAATGCCCGCCGAGGGCATATCGCGCGCAGCCTATCTGCAGGCGAAATTCGGGCAGGATGGCGCCGCGAAAATGCATGTGCAGCTCCTCGAGATCGCCGAAGCGGAAGGCTACGATTTTCACCCCGAGCGCGTCACCCATCAGCCCAACACCCGCGACGCGCATCGCCTGCTCTACTGGGCCGGGATCGAGGAAGCGCAGGAGGCGGTGATGGAAGGGCTGCTGAGCGCCCATTGGCGCGAGGGGCGCAATATCGGCGATCATGCGACGCTGGGCGCGATTGCCGAAGCCGCCGGGATGGACCGCCGAATGATCCAGCGCCTGCTGGCCTCGGATGCCGATCGCGACACGATCATCGCCAAGGAGGACTATGCTCGCGAGCGCGGCATCACCGCAGTCCCCAGCGTGATCGTCGCGAATGCCCATCTGGTGAGCGGGGCGCAGCCGACCGAGCTTTGGCTCAAAGTGATCGACGAGCTGTCCGGCGCCCCGCCCGAGGCCACGCGACACTGATGACCTCCGCGTGAGCGCACACGGGTCTGCGCGCCCTGCCCTCTGGCCTTTGGCACGGATTTGCCTATTGTCGCGCCCGTACCAATCCGTCTTGCGGAAAGATCCCCCGTCATGGCCCAGATGACCGACGCGCCGCGAGCGCGCACGCCCCTTTCGCTGCCTGAACTCACTGTGATGCTGGCTTCGCTCACCGCGACGGTGGCCTTTTCGATCGACGCGATGTTGCCCGCGCTGCCGCAGATCGCGGCCGAGCTGAGCCCCGACGCGATCAACCGCGCACAGCTGGTGCTGACCGCTTTCGTGCTGGGCATGGGCGTGGGCACGTTGTTCGCCGGACCGATCTCGGATGCGATCGGGCGCAAGAAGACGATCACGGGGGGAATCGCGATCTACCTCGTCGGCGCCTTCGTCGCGGCCCATGCCCAAAGTCTTGAGGCACTGCTTGCCGCGCGCCTTTTGCAAGGGATCGGCGCGGCCGGTCCGCGCATTACAGTGATGGCGCTGGTGCGCGACCTGTTTGCGGGACGCGAGATGGCGCGCGTGACCTCCTTCATCATGATGATCTTCATTCTCGTGCCGGCCGTGGCCCCGTCGATCGGCGCCATCGTGATCGGCTTCGCCGGATGGCGCGGCGTGTTCTGGGCCTTCATGGTCTTCGGTCTGGTCGGGGTGAGCTGGCTCAATATCCGTCAGCCCGAAACGCTTCCGCCCGAGTATCGCCGCCCGCTGAGCGTGAGCAAGCTTAGCGCCGCCGCGCGCGAGGTGCTCGCGCATTCCGACGTTCGCCTCTACATCATCACGATGACGCTGGGCTTCGGGCAGATGTTCGCGCTGCTTTCGTCCGCCCAACAGCTTTATGCCGCCCATGGCGTGACCGACACCTTCCCGGTCTGGTTCGCCATCGGCGCGCTGCTGGCGGGCACGGGTTCGATCTTCAATGCCCGCTTCGTGATGCATCTCGGGATGCGCAAGATCGTCAAGGGCAGCTACATCATGCAGATCATCGTCTCGGGCGTGATGCTGGTGCTGGTGCTGACCGGGATGACCGAAGGGGTGACGGGCTTTCCGCTGATCTTCCTCTACACGGTCAGCGTGTTCTGGATGGCGGGCGTGACCTTCGGCAATCTCAACGCACTGGCACTCGAACATATGGGCCATATCGCGGGCATGGCGGCCTCGATCGTCACCGCGATCGCCACGGTCGGCGCGGTGCTGATCGCCGCGCCCGTGGGGCTGGCCTTCAACGGCACGGCGCTGCCGATCGTGGTCGCGACCTTCCTGTGCTCGGCGCTGGCCTGGTGGCTGATGCGGAACACGAGCAGCGACAGCTGAACCCTCTGCCCCAGCGTCACAACTGCCGCGGGCTTGGGAGTTTGCCCGATCGTTGTTATCTTGGATCAAGGGAGACCGGAGATCCAATCATGACACGCCACCAATTGAGCCACAGTTTTCACGAGCATTTCGCCGACGGGATCGTCCATGTGCTGGGCGTCGTGTTCGCCGTGGCGGGCGTGAGTGCGCTGATCGTCTGGGCCTCGCTCGCAGCGCCTGCGGGGCGGATCTGGCCGCTAGCGATCTATTCGGTGGGCCTGATCGCGTCGTTTTCGCTCTCGGCGGCCTATAACCTCACGCTGCATGCACCCACCCGTGCGGTGCTGCGCCGCTTCGATCACGCCGCAATCTACCTGCTGATCGCGGGCACCTATACCCCGATGGCGCTGATCGGGCTCGCCGGGGTTGCCGGCTGGGTGCTGACCGCGACGGTTTGGGGGCTCGCGACGGTCGGGATCGTGATGAAGCTCGGCTTCTTTCACCGCTCGGAGCGCGCCGGGTTCTGGCTCTATCTCGCGATGGGCTGGCTTGGGATGATCGCGGTCTGGCCGCTGGTCTCGGCCCTGCCGCTGCCCGCGTTGATCCTTCTGGTCGCGGGCGGGCTGACCTACACGGTGGGCGTGATCTTCTACCATGTCGAGCGCATCCCCTTTTCGCGCGCAATCTGGCATACTCATGTGCTCGCCGCCGCCGCGACCCATTATGCGGCAGTGATCCTTATCTCGCATAACTGAGCGGACGCGGCCGTTTCTCCGTCCAGTTCCCTAGTGACGGGAACGCGGTCTGCGGAGACGCCTCAAGCGACGTTGCTGCGCGGGCTGAAAACCGGCAAACGCGTTTCGTTTTCCTGAAGATATTCGCGACGGACACTGGGCCCCTCAACGCCACACGGCTTCCCGGAGCCGGGAGCCCGCGCCCCGATCACCTGCGCCCGTCCCGACAATCCTTAGCGCGTGGCCACGAAGGTCACGCCCCGTCTAGCCAGATCAGAGCGGCTCGATATCACCCATCGCACGGGTCTCGTGGAACTCTGTCACGAAACGCGCAAGTTCGCCCTCAGTGATCGCCGCACGCAGGCCCGCCATCAGTTCCTGATAGTAGTGCAGGTTGTGCCAGGTCAGCAGCATGCCCGAGATCATCTCGCCGGCGCGGAAAACATGGTGCAGATAGGCGCGCGAGTAATTCGAGCAGGCCGGACAGCTGCAGGCCTCGTCGAGCGGACGCGGATCATCGGCATGGCGCGCGTTCTTGATATTGACCTGCCCGCGACGGGTCCAGGCCTGCCCGGTCCGCCCCGAGCGCGAGGGCAGCACGCAATCCATCATGTCGATACCGCGCTCGACCGCGCCGACGATATCATCGGGCTTGCCCACGCCCATCAGGTAGCGCGGCTTGTCGGCAGGCAACATCTCGGGAGCGTAATCGAGGACGCCGAACATCGCCTCCTGCCCCTCGCCCACCGCGAGACCGCCAACCGCATAACCGTCAAAGCCGATTTCCTTGAGTTTCTCGGCGCTTTCCTCGCGAAGCTCACGCGTCACGCCGCCCTGCTGGATTCCGAACAGCGCGTGACCCGGACGATCGCCGAAGGCATCGCGGCTCCGCTGCGCCCATCGCATCGAAAGCCGCATCGATTTCGCGACCTCTTCTTCCGTCGCGGGCAGCGCGGGACATTCGTCGAAACACATCACAATATCCGAGCCCAGAAGTTTCTGGATCTCCATCGAGCGTTCCGGGCTGAGCATGTGCTTGGAGCCATCGACATGGCTCGCGAAGGTCACGCCCTCTTCGGTCAGCTTGCGCAAGGAAGACAGGCTCATCACCTGGAACCCGCCCGAATCCGTCAGGATAGGTTTGTCCCAGTTCATGAATTTGTGCAGCCCGCCCAGACGCGCGATCCGCTCGGCGCCCGGACGCAGCATCAGATGATAGGTATTGCCCAGCAGGATATCGGCACCGGTCGCGGCCACGCTCTCGGGCATCATCGCCTTCACGGTCGCGGCGGTTCCCACGGGCATGAAGGCAGGCGTCTGGATCTCGCCGCGCGGGGTCGAGATCGTACCCGTGCGGGCTCGGCCATCGGTAGCCTTGAGAGTGAAGCTGAATTTCGTCATCCGGGCGCTCCTGAGCGGTCAGGGCGCGGGTTTAGACCGAAGTGGTGCGAAAGAAAAGCACCGGCAAGGATTGCGCCATTCCGCAGCGCGAAGTCGATTGACACGCCCGCGGGCCGTTCCGAGAATGCGGCCATGGCAATTTGACCCGCGCATCGGCCCTCCCGCTGATTTCCAAACCGGATTTTCGCCCCTCCGACGCGCCTTCACGAGCATATGATGGCAGAGACCTCCCCTCCCGAACAGCCGACGCAGGCGCATGCGATCTGTGTCCAGCAAGGGTTTGATCCCGCAGATGCGCTCAGCACGCAGTTCCTGCTCTGCGAAAACCCCGCCGAGACGCTTCCCGGTCTTGAGGCGATCGAGCTCGACCGTTTCACGCTCCAGCTCGGGCGCGAGATGCCGCGGGTCGAGATGCGCGACGAGAAAGGGCGCCTGTTCGGCGTGTTCATGGGGATCGGCGTCGATCCCGACGGCGCCTTGATCACGGATGGCAGCTTCAGCCGCTTCAACCTCGATGCGAAAGATTTCGTCACCGATCTCGAGGCCTATATCGCCTATAGCGCGGGCCGCTATGCGGTCGTCATCGACTGCCCCCGCGCCCACGAGATGCTGTTCGATCCGGTCGCCCATCTGAGCACCGTCTACGACCCGCAGACGCGGCGCGCGGCCTCATCGGTGATGCTCGCACTGACCCGGCCGATCATCGAGAACCCGCTTTTCGACACCACGGCGATCGGCAACGGGCGCGCGCGGGGCGATACGGAGATCGCCTATCTGCTCGGGCATAGCCGCGACGCGCAGGTGAAGTTCTGCATGCCCAACCACCGGCTGAACCTCGACAGTTTCACACCCGAGCGGATCTGGCCCTTGCCCGACAGTTTTCCGCCCTGCGCAGCCGATGAGCACGAAAAGCTCGTGGGCGAAATGGTCGAGCGGCTTCGCGCGATCCTGCATGCGCTCGTGGACAACCACCCTTCGATCATGCCGATCTCGGGCGGGACGGATTCGCGCAAGCTCGTCGCCTGCGTCACCGACAAGCTCGACCAGATCGGTGAACTCTTCGCCTTCCAGCACACCCGCTATGCCGATCTCGACGCAACGACGGGCGAATATGTCGTCACCGAACTGCTTGGCCAGCCCTTCCGGCGCTATACCGAACTCGATGCCGCCGATCACGCTGCCAAGCGCCCCTTCGAGAAACGTCAGGCGAAGCGACTCTTCTGGATGCGCACCTCCTCGGTCGCGCCGCCCCCGAACGAACACAGCCGTGGACTGACGTCACTGACGCCTCCGGGGCATCTGCACCTTCGCGGCAATGTGATGGATGTGATGCGCGGGGTCTGGTGGGGCAGCTTTGCCAATCGCGCCGAAATGGTGAGCCTCAATCTCGAACAGGAGATCGGCTCGCTCTTCCTCACGGGATCGCCCTCGAAGGAGGTGATCGCGAAATGGGCCGAGGACTATATTCGCTGGAAGCTGACGCTGCCGGAAAACGCGCAGGCGCTGGTCTATGATTTCATCTTCCTCGAGTTGTTCCTGCATGTCTCGAGCGCGAAATATTACGGCTATGAGCGCAATTTCTACATCTGCCCCTTCTCGGACCGAAAGCTGATCGAGACCTCGCTGCGCTTCCCCGTCGAGGTTCGTTTCGCCGGAACGCTCAACGAGATGTTCCTCGAAGCGGCCGATCCCCGACTTGCGAACCAGCCCTATCGCGGCGGGGTGCGCGATCTGATCAAGGCGGGGAAGTGGACGCCGAAAACGGCAATCCGAGAGGACGCCGCCGAATGAGAAACGCGCCCCGGAGCCCGCAAGGCCGCCGAGGCGCGTAAATTCATTCAAGTCCAGGTGAACAACTCTCAGAACGGCAGGAGCGATTTCTTCGGTTTGAACTCGACCCCGCAGCTTTCGAAGAACGCACGCACTTCCGGGGTGAGCATCCCCTTTCCGTTCGAATATTGCGGCAGGTCGAAGCCACCACCGGCATTGATTTCCACCACGACCGGACCATCCTCGGTGATCGCGATATCGGTCGACTGGTAGCGGATCGGGGCAAAGCTGCGCGCCGCACGTTCGTTGATTTCGAGAACTTCCGACCAGAACGGCAGGATCATCCCCATGAGCCCCGCCTGATCGGGGTGATCGTCGAGGAACTCGACCTCGATCCCGCGCCGCGCAACCGTCCGAATCCGCCCCGTCGCAACCTCGATCCCGCAGGCGAGGTTGCCCGGGCGCCAGAACGCATCCGCGATATTGTCGCCCTGCGGCAGCTTGATCGCCGCCATCGGCACGCGCAGCCCGTCATCGGTGATCAGGTTCACCATGCGGATCGTCGCAAGCGCGGAGGCAAACGGCCTCAGCGCGCTGTGGTTTTCGATGACCGGCTGAAGGATATAGGCGTTCTGCGCCAACGTTTGCGCCGCGAAATCCCCGTAGCTCATCGGTTCGTGACCGGAGCAATAGACCATCTCGGCATCGGCTTTCTCGATGCGGAACGCGCCGAAGCTGACCATCCCGTCATTGATCTTGCCGAAGAATTGCTGGCCCGGGCGCGCCAAAAGGAAGGCGCGAAGTTCGTCTGCCCCGGTGATCCGTTCGGCACCGCCGGGATAAATCCGCTGCGAGCTGTCGAGCACGGCAACGATCTCGGGCACCGGCACCCCGGCAGCACTCAGCAGCGTGGTCGCGACGGATTTATCTTCCGCCGCGCTATACCAGCCGCGATTGTTCACCTTGTTGGCGATCGGCCAGTGCAGGTCGTTGGAGAGGAATTCCGCGCGTGCCTGCGCCTCGAAGCGCGCCTGATCGTAAAGGCCGAAGCGGACATATTCGACGAGATTGATCCGGGTTTCCGATTTCGCCATCTGACGATAATCGCGCAGAACCTGAAGCACGGACCGGCCGGATTTCTTCGCCGCATAGACGAGAAGATCCTGGAAGGAACTGTCGCGCGCGGCCGTGTAGTTGCTTTCATCGAGGGTGGCGAGGGACATATCGGCTCCGATAGAAACAATCATGGGGGCATTGGGTTGATTTGATCCTAATGCGAAACACGGCAGAAATTGGGCGCCTCGATGTCATTTTACCGTTTCGGCTTCACAATGCGGGCGCACGAAATTGGGTTCTGAAGGCCTCGATAGACCGGAATCGGCTTTTTCGATTACGCTGGGTCAAAGGAGACCCGCCATGTTCCGAGTTGCCCTCACCCTGATATTCGCCCTGCTTGCCCCGCTGACGGTGCAGGCGCAAAGCCAGCGCATCAGCCATTGCATCGCGATCGCGCAATCCGCCCCCGGGATCGACTACCTGCACAAGGCCAGTTGGACCGACCCTGTGCCCGCGCAATCGGTACGGCTCCATTACATCGACCACTCGATGTTTCTCTTGCAAACCCAGGGCGGAATCACGGTCATCACCGATTACAATGGCTGGGTCGGCGGTTCGCGCTTCGCGCCCGATTACGTCACGATGAATCGCGCCCATTCGAGCCATATGAGCGAGGACGTCCCCGATGGCACGGTAGCGCTGAAAGGCTGGTCGGACCAGTTCGGCATCGCCGCCGAGCACTATCTCGACCTGGGCGAATTGCTGATCCGCAACGTGCCCACCGCGATCCGCAGCTTTGGTGGCGTCGAGGAGAACGGCAATTCGATCTTTATCTTCGAGGTGGCGGGGTTGTGCATCGGCCATCTGGGCCACCTCCATCACGAACCGAACGCGGCGCAATATGCGGCACTTGGGCGGCTCGACGTAGTGATGGCGGCGGTGGATGGGTCGATGACGGTCGATCAGCCCACGATGATCCGCATTCTCGAACGGCTGCGTTCCCGCATCGTGATCCCGATGCACTGGTTTGGCGAACCGACCTTGCAGAGCTTCCTTGACGGGATGCAGAGCGAATTCGTGATCGAGCGACCTTTGTCGAGTGATCTCGTGGTGTCCCTCAAGACACTCCCGCGAGAGCCGACCGTAATCGTGCTGGAGCCCGAGAGGCTGCGGTGATCCGCTCGAGCGTTGCGTGGGGCCAGATCGGAGGCCCCCATCGCCCTCTCAACTCTCCGCTTTCTTCTCCCAGCGGCCGCCCTCTTCGGACCAGTAGATCGCCTTCGCCCCCGCTCCGGTCAGCGCCTTCCACTGGCCGCGCGCATGTTGCACCGCCTCTGGGTCGTTGCCGTCGAAGAGGATCCAGAGCCGCTTATGCGCGTCCGTTTCCTCAGCGGCGATCTCGGCGCCATCGACGGCCATTATCGCTTCGCGCCCGTCACCCGCGGGCCTGGTGCCCAGCAGGATCGGTTGCAGCGCATCATGCGGGCCACCCGCGAGACCGTGCGGCAGGAAGCTCTCATCGCCCATCAGCCACAGTTTCTGGTCCAGCCAGTCGAGCCGATCGGGATTTCTCCCGCGCAATTCCACCTTCCAACCCTGCTCGAGCGCGCGCGAGGAGAGGTTGAGCACCACCTCCTCGACGCTCGAGTGGGTCAGATGGTAGAAATTGACCTGCCCCATCCCGGTCTCCGCCTCAGGCTTCGAACTTGTCGCGGATCAGCCGGTCGAGCGTGCGCACGCCCCAACCCGTCGGACCTTTCGGCGCAAGCGTGGTCTCGGAGGGCGGCAGGGCGACGCCCGCGATGTCGATATGGCACCACGGCACCTCGGGCTTCACGAAACGCTTGAGGAAAGCGGCCGCCGTGATCGAGCCGCCCCAACGCCCGCCCACGTTCTTCACATCCGCAAGGCGCGACTTGATCAGCTTGTCATAGGCGGGTTGGAGCGGCATGTGCCAGGCCCCTTCGCCCTCTGCCTTCGCCGCATCAAGAATATCCGCTACGAGTTTGTCATCATTGGCAAAAAGACCCGCATTCTCATGACCGAGCGCGACGATGATCGCGCCGGTCAGCGTGGCGAGGTTCACCATCGCCTTGGGCTTGAAGCGGTCCTGCGCATACCAGAGCACATCGGCCAGCACGAGGCGGCCTTCGGCATCGGTATTGATCACCTCGATCGTATCGCCCTTCATCGAGGTCACGATATCGCCGGGACGCTGAGCCTTGCCGTCGGGCATGTTCTCGACGAGCCCCACCAGCCCCACGACATTGGCCTTGGCCTTGCGCAGCGCCAGCGTGCGCATCACGCCCGAGACGACCCCGGCGCCGCCCATATCCATCGTCATCTCTTCCATGCCCGCGCCGGGCTTGAGCGAGATCCCACCGGTATCGAAGACCACGCCCTTGCCGACCAGCGCGAACGGGGCCTCCCCCTTGGCGCCGCCATTCCATTGCATGACAACGAGTTTCGACGGCATCTCGGAGCCCTGCCCCACGCCGAGCAACGCGCCCATCCCGAGCTTTTTCATGTCCTCTTCTTCGAGGATCTCGACGTCGAGGCCCAGTTCGTGCATCGCGGCGAGGCGGGCTGCGAAATCGTCGGTGGTGAGGATGTTCGTCGGCTCATTGATCAGATCGCGGGTGAAGAACACGCCCTCTGCCAGCGCCGCATGGGGGGCGGCGGCAGCGGCGACCTCCTCGGGCTTGGAGGCCATGATCGTCACCGGGCCGAAGCCCTTCTTGTCTTCGCCCGTGTGATAATCGAAGCGATAGGCGCGCAACGCGAGCCCGAGCGAGAGATCCGCCGCGCGGGGATGGCCCTGCGCCACGACGAGCGCGCCCTCCGCGCCCAGTTTTGCCCCGATCGCGGCACCGGCCTTGCGGGCTTCATCGGCGGAGGACTTGCGGTCGAGACGCACCACCTGCACCGCCTGCGCCTCGATCCCCGCGGGCCAGCTCAGCTCCATTGCCTCGCCCTGCCCCAGACCTTTGAACGCCTCAGAGCCGACCGCGCGGCTCAAAGCGCTCTTCATCGCACGGTCGAGCTTGCGTCCCGCAGGCCCGAGCTTGCCATCCCCGCCCACGATCAGCGCGATCCGGCCGGTTTGCGAGGCGAAAACCTCGGGATCGGTTTCCTTGAAGGCGATGGCGACAGGCTGTGTCATGGAGTTCTCCCTTGGCAGGCCGACCCGGTGCAGTCTGCACAGCGAACGGGCCCGCGATTGGCATCAATTTGCGCGCGAGCCTAACGGGGCGCCCGGAAAATGAAAAGCGCTCCGAACGTGGTCTTCCCTCACCCGATCCGACAGGCTAGAGAGAGGAGAAACCGCCGCGGGGATAGGAAAACAAGTGACGCGACTGGACAGATATGTCTTGTCAAAGCTGATGGCTCTGTTCGGGTTTTTCGCGCTCGTGCTGGTGTCGGTCTATTGGGTGAACCGGGCTGTGATGATGTTCGACAGCCTGATCTCGGATGGGCAGACGGCGGCAGTCGTACTGGAATTCACCGCCCTCACCTTGCCATACGTGATCCGCATCGTCCTGCCGGTGGCGGCCTTCGCGGCCACGATCTACGCGGTCAACCGGCTCGATCAGGACAGCGAACTGGTGGTGATGCGCGCGACCGGCACCTCGAACTGGCGCCTAGGGCGCCCGGTGCTGGTCTTCGGATTGATCGTGTCGCTGATGATGGCGGTTCTGGTGAATTTTCTCGTGCCCGCCGCCAAGGCCCGGCTTGCCGATCGCCAGCAGCAGGTGTCGCAGAACATGACCGCGAAGTTCCTCACCGAGGGCACCTTCCAGCACCCCGCCAGCGGCATCACGATCTATATCCGTCGGATCTCGGATCTGGGCGAGCTTTACGACCTGTTCCTCTCGGACCGGCGCAATCCGAAGGCGCACACGATCTACACTTCGGAAAAGGCGCTGATCGTCAAGACAGAGACCGGTCCGAAGCTGATCATGTTCGAAGGCATAGCCGAGACGCTGCGCCCGGATACGGGCCGCCTCGAGGTGACCCGGTTCTCCAATTTCACCTATGATATCGGCAGCTTCCTGAGCGGCGGCAAGGCCCGCAAACCTAACCTCGACGAGATGATGACGCCCGAGTTGCTAAAGGGCGGCGCCGCGATCGCGGCGCTTGGCGAGGGGGTTGAGCCGCGCGTGACGCTGGAGCTGGCACGTCGCATCGCGCAGCCGCTCCTTGCGCCGATCGCGGCGCTGATCGGATTCGCGGCCCTGATGATGGGAACCTTCTCGCGCTTCGGGATGTGGCGGCAGATGACGCTCGCGATCGGCGGGCTGATCTTCGTGCAGGTCCTGCAAAACGCCGCGGAAAGCGCGACCAACCGCGATCCGACGCTCTGGCCCGTGTTGTTCGTGCCGACGGTGGGTGGCGCGGTGATCGCGCTCTTCATGCTCTGGTGGTCGGGTCGGCCGCGACGCATCCGGGTCATACGGGAGGGCACCGCGTGACGATCGCTCTCTACCTCGCCCGCCGGTTTGCCAAAAGCTTCCTCGTCGTTGCAGGCAGCTTCTGGGGGATCCTCTTCCTGATCGACATCGTCGAGGAGATCCGGCGGTTTTCCGACGAGGGCCTGACGCTGGTGCAGCTGGCCGTTCTATCGGCGCTCAACATCCCTTCGACGGTCTACAATATCCTGCCTCTGATCGTGATGCTGTCGGCGGTGGCGCTGTTCATCGCGCTCGCGCGCAGCTCCGAGCTGGTGGTGATCCGCTCCGCCGGTCGCTCGGCACTGCGGATGCTTGCAGCCCCGCTGGGGGTCGCCCTGATCCTTGGGCTGCTTGCGCTTTTCGTCGGCAATCCGCTCGTCTCGGCCACGTCGAAACGCTACGAGAGCCTTGTCGATCACTACACGTCGGGCGGAAATTCCACCGTGTCGATCGGGCGCGAGGGGGTCTGGATGCGCCAGAGCGCGGGCCTCGGCTCTGACGGCAAATCGCTCGCACAGGCGGTCATTCACGCCGAAACCGCCAATGGCGATGCCACGACCCTGCGCAACGTGACCTTCCTGATCTTCGATCCCGAGCGCGGACCGGTGCGTCGGATCAATGCGAAAAAGGCCGTCCTCGAGCCCGGAGAATGGGTGCTGACGGATGCCAAGGACTGGGCGCTCGGCGCCTCGACCAACCCCGAGCGCGACGCCAAGGAAGTGGCGAGCCTGACGCTGCCTTCGGATCTGACAGTCGCGCGCATCCGCGACAGCTTCGGCAAGCCCTCCTCCGTGCCGATCTGGCAATTGCCGGGCTTCATCGCCTCTCTCGAAGAGGCAGGTTTCTCGGCCCGCCGCCATATCATGTGGTTCCAGATGGAGCTTGCGCTACCGGTGCTGCTGGTGGCGATGGTGATGGTCGCGGCGAGCTTCACGATGGATCACGCCCGCTTTGGCGGAACGGGGACGAAAGTTCTTTTAGCGCTCGCCGCTGGTCTGGGCTTGTTCTTCCTTCGCAATATCGCGCAAGTTCTGGGCGACAACGGACAGATTCCGATCCTTCTTGCGGCTTGGGCGCCGCCGGTGATCGGGCTGATGCTGCCGCTTGCGCGGCTCTTGCACCGGGAGGATGGTTGATGCGGTCGCGGTTGCGCTCTGAGCCCTGGGCGGGGCGGGTCAGTGCTCTGGCGCTTGCCTGCGTGCTCGGGCTTGTGGGGTTTGGCCCCGCCCCGGCGCAGGTCACCGACACCAAGGCCGCGCATGATGTCGCCGACCCTTCCGCCATTCCCGCGAGCGAGGAGCTTGCAACGCTGCTGGCCGATCGGGTGCGCATCGAGGATGGCGGAAAGCTCGTGGCCGAGGGCAATGTCGAGGTTTTCTACAAGTCGAACCGGCTCTCCGCGACGCGGGTGATCTACGATCAGAAGGAAGACAAGCTCTATCTCGAAGGGCCGATCCGGCTGGTGCAGCCGGGGCAGTCAAACGCGGTGATCCTCGCCTCGTCGGCGGAGCTGTCGACCGATCTGCAAAACGGTCTGTTGCTGAGCGCGCGCATGGTGATGGCGCGCGAATTGCAGCTCGCGGCGGCGAAGATCGAACGGCGCGACGGGCGGCTGACGGTGATGGACAAGGTCGTCGCCTCCTCGTGCCAGGTCTGTGCGAGCAACCCCACCCCGCTATGGGAGATCCGCGCGAGCCGCGTCATCCATGACGCGCAGACCCGCCAGATCGTCTTCCGCGACGCGCAGCTTCGCGCGATGGGCGTGCCGATCGCCTACATCCCGCGCCTGCGCATGCCCGAACCCGGCGTCAAGCGCATGTCGGGCTTCCTCCAGCCCGAGTTCCGCACCACTTCGGGCCTCGGGCCCGGCCTCAAGATCCCCTATTTTCTTGCGCTCGGCCCCAGCCGTGACCTGACGATCACGCCTTACGTGGCCACGTCGCGCACCCGTACGCTCGAGCTGCGCTACCGTCAGGCTTTCGAGTGGGGCAAGACGGAATGGTCGGGGGCGCTGAGCAAAGACGACATCATCGCCGACAAGACCCGCGGCTATCTTTTCGCAGATCTCGAGGCGCAGCTGCCGCGCGATTTCAAGCTTACGGCGCAACTGCGGCTGGTGAGTGACCGCTCCTACCTGCTCAATTACGGCATCTCCGACGAGGATCGTCTCTGGTCGGGCGTCACGCTGGAGCGGATCCGCGCCGACGAGATGATCTGGGCGCGGTTCGGCAACACCCATTCGATCCGCGACGGCGAGAGCAACGCAAGTCAGCCGATGCTGAGCGGCACCGCCGAATGGGTCAAACAATTTGAGCCAGCTACCCTTGGCGGGATCGCCACACTGCGGCTTTCGACGCTCGGCAGCCGGCGCGCGGCATCGAGCACGCTCGATACCGATGGCGACGGCATCCCGGACGGGCGCGATGTGCTGCGCGGCTCGCTCACCGCCGACTGGCGTCGCAACTGGCTCTTCGGGCCGGGGATGCTCGGCTCGATCGAGGCGCAATTTGCCGGCGACATCATCGAGACCAATGACGACCCCGCCTATCCGCAAACCGTGCTGCGCGGTCAGCCGACGCTCGCTGCCGAGCTGCGCTGGCCCTGGGTGAAGACGAGCGGACGCGCGGCCTATGTGATCGAGCCGATCGCGCAGATCGCCTGGGCCCCGAACCGTCTGAGCGCCTCGCCGAACGAAGACAGCCAGCTGCCCGAGTTCGACGAGGGCAACCTCTTCTCGCTCACCCGCTTCCCCGGCGAGGATCTGCGTGAAACGGGATTGCGCGCCAATCTCGGCCTGAGCTGGACGCGCTATGACAGCTCGGGCTGGTCGCTGGGCGTCGCGGCGGGCCGGATCTTCCGCCAGCGCGACCTCGACCAGTTCACCCCCGGCACCGGTCTTTCGGGGATCCGCTCGGACTGGTTGCTGTCGACCCATCTGAGCACGGCGAACGGGTTGACGCTCTCGAACCGGGCGCTTTTCGACGACACGCTCGCGATCTCGCGCGACGAATTGCGCCTCGCCTGGGCCACGGATCGCTATGACATTGCAGCGGGCTATCTCTGGCTCGAGGCGAACCCCGCCGAGGGGCGCGACACCGACATGTCAGAGCTGATGCTCGATACCGGCTGGAGCTGGGGCAATGGCTGGTCGGGCACCTTCGGCACCCGCTACGACTTCACCGCCGAGCGCGCCGCCAAGGCCAATCTGGGCCTGCGTTACACCAATGAATGCCTCGCGGTTGATCTTTCCCTCTCGCGCCGCTTCACTTCCTCCACTAGTGTAAGCCCCGAGACCGCATTCGGCCTCTCGGTCCAGTTGATCGGCTTCGGGGCGAGCGAAGGAGGCCCGGTCCGCCAGACCTGCGGACGCTGAGGCGAGACGAGTAGACAACAGGCCGGCCAGGCCGCGAATGAACGAGACGAAACGGACAGGCACGCGATGACGATGATGACCCGACTGCTCACCCTTCTGGCTCTGGTGCTCACCTTGCCGCTGGCACCGCGTGTCGCGATGGCGCAGGCCGGCAATTACGCCCCGGTGATCACCGTGAACGGCCTTGGCATCACCGATTACGAGATCAGCCAGCGCGAGAAATTCCTCAAGCTTCTGGGCACGCCCCAATCGACCCGCGAGGATGCCGAGAAAGCTCTGATCGAGGACCGCCTGCGGACCTGGGCAGGCAAGCAGCTCGGGATGAAGATGAATGAGGAGGCGCTCACGCGCGGCATGTCCGAATTCGCGAGCCGCGGAAACCTGTCGACCGAACAATTCATCACGCTGCTCGGCCAGAATGGCATCGACCCCAACACCTTCCGCGATTTCGTCGCCGCCGGCGTGATCTGGCGCGAGGTGGTGCGCGCGCGCTTCGCCCCCCTGATCAATGTCACCTCCGCCGATGTCGATCGCGCGATGATGCCCGAAAGCCAGACCGGCAAGGGCGTGAAAGTGCTGATCTCCGAAGCGATCGTCCCCGCCCCGGCCGGTCAGGAAGCCGCAGCGTTGGGTCAGGCCCGCCAGCTCTCGGCGGCGAAGGGCGAAGGCGCCTTTGCTGCATTGGCACGCAAATATTCCGCCGCGCCGACCCGTGATCGCGGCGGGCGTCTCGAATGGATGCCGATCGACAAGCTGCCCGCACAGCTGCGCGGTCCGATCCTCGCGCTCAAGCCCGGCACCGCGACCGGTCCGATCCAGCTCAACGGGGCTGTGGCGGTGTTCATGCTGCGCGCGATCGGCGATGGCGATGCGCCCTCGGCACCGCAGGATCTGAGCTACATGACCCTGAATCTCGGCGCGACTGGCAGCGCACAGGCCGCGAAGCTCGCAGCACAGGCCGCCGCCGATGCGCGCGTGTGCAATCAGCTCTATACCGTCGCAAAGGGCCTGCCCGAAAGCGCCATCACCCTTCACGAGAAGGTCGCGCAATCCGCCGTCCCGACCGACGAGGCGCTGGTTCTGGCCCAGCTCGATCCGGGCGAGACCCAGATCCTGCGTCGTGGCGGCAGTGACGTGCTGGTGATGCTGTGCTCGCGCGAGGTGGCCGACACCAAGGATCAGCCCGCGCCCGATCGCAAGACGGTGCGTTCCTCGCTCGAGGATCAGGCGCTCGGCGCCTATGCGACGGGCTATCTCGCCGATCTCGAGGCCGAAGCGGTGATCGTTCGGAAATGAGACCGCGCGACGCAGACCGCCCGGTCATTTTGAGCTGTGGCGATCCATCCGGCGTCGGGCCGGAACTCGCCGCGCGCGCCTGGGAGCATTTCGGCGCGCGACTGCCCTTCGTCTGGATCGGCGATCCGTCACACCTGCCGCGCGGCACCAAGATCCGCGAGATCGAGCGCGCCTCCGACGCCGTCACCCATGCCAGCGCGGGCCTGCCCGTGCTGCCGCATGCCTTCCCGGCCGCCGCCATTCCGGGTCAACCCGATCCGGCCAACGCGAAATCGGTCGTCGATGTGATCGCGCGGGGGGTCGATCTTGTGATGCGTGGCGAGGGTGTGGCGCTTACGACCGCGCCCATTAACAAGAAAGCGCTGCATGACGGGGCGGGCTTTGCCTTTCCCGGGCATACTGAATTTCTCGCCCATCTCGCGGGTGTCGAACGGGTGGTGATGATGCTCGCCAGTTCGCGCAGCACGCCGCCCTTGCGCGTCGTGCCCGCCACGATCCATATCGCGCTGCGCGATGTGCCCGAGGCCTTCACGCCGCAACTGTTGCGCGACACGGTGCGCATCACCGCCGAAGGGCTGCGCCGCGATTTCGCGCTCGACACGCCACGCATCGCGGTCGCAGGGCTCAACCCCCATGCCGGCGAAGGCGGCGCGATGGGGAGCGAGGAAGGCGACTGGATCGCCGACACGATCGCCGGGCTGCGCGAAGAGGGCTATGCGCTCGCCGGTCCCCTGCCAGCCGACACGCTCTTCCACGAGCGCGCGCGTCAGGGCTATGACGCGGCGATCTGCGCCTATCACGATCAGGCGCTGATCCCGATCAAGACGCTCGATTTCGACGGAGGCGTGAATGTCACGCTCGGCCTGCCCTTCATCCGCACCTCGCCCGATCATGGCACGGCCTACGATATTGCGGGTCAGGGGCGTGCGAACCCCGCCTCGCTGATCGCGGCGCTCGAGATGGCCTCGCGCATGGGCGCGGCGCGGAGGGCGTGAGATGGCCACGATCGACGGGCTGCCCCCGCTGCGCGAGGTACTGCGCACCCATGACCTCGTGGCCAAGAAAAGCCTCGGGCAGAACTTCCTGCTGGATCTGAACCTCACGGCCAAGATCGCGCGCTCGGCGGGCGATCTGACGGGGGCGGATGTGCTGGAGATCGGACCCGGACCCGGAGGTCTGACGCGCGGGCTTCTGGCCGAAGGCGCGCGCAAGGTGCTCGCGATCGAGAAGGACACGCGCTGCCTGCCCGCCCTGGCCGAGATCGCTGCCGCCTATCCGGGGCGGCTCGAGGTGATCAACGGCGATGCGCTGGAAATCGACCCGCTCTCCCATCTCACCCCCCCGATCAAGATCGCAGCGAACCTGCCCTATAACGTGGGCACCGAACTGCTGGTACGCTGGCTGACGCCGAAGAACTGGCCGCCCTTTTGGGAGAGCCTGACGCTGATGTTCCAGCGCGAGGTGGCTGAACGGATCGTCGCGAAACCCGGCAGCAACCATTACGGGCGCCTCGCGATCCTCGCGCAGTGGCGCGCCGAGGCGAAGATCGTGATGAGCCTGCCGCCCGAGGCCTTCACCCCGGCGCCCAAGGTTCATTCGGCGGTCGTGCATCTGCGCGCCCTGCCCGAGCCGCGCTACCCGGCCAATGCCGCGACCCTGAGCCGGGTCGTCGCGGCGGGCTTCAATCAGCGTCGCAAGATGTTGCGCGCCTCGCTCAAGGGCGTTGCGCCGGATATCGAGGCGAAACTGGAGAAGGCCGGGATCGCGCCCACGGAACGGGCCGAGAAGGTGACGCTGGAACAGTTCTGCCGACTGGCGCGGATCGTCGACGGTCAGGAATGATCCGCGCGGCCCGTGCGGAAGATCTCGATCGGATCGGGGCGATCCCCGACGCGGCCTTCCTCCCCTACATCGCGCGCATCGGTCGCCCGCCCGCGCCGATGGCGGCCGATCACCGCTCTGACCTCTCCCATCTCTGGGTCTGCGAACATGACGGAGACGTCGTGGGGTATATGGGCCTGATTGCCCGAGACGGGCCCCAGATTGCCTTGCAGATCGAGCCGATTGCGGTCGATCCAGACGTGCAGGGAAAGGGGATCGGAGGGCGCTTGATCGCCTTCGCCGAAGCGCAAGCCCGATCTCTCGGGGTCGAACGGCTGACTCTCTACGTCAATGCCGCGATGATCGAGACCCGTGCGATCTATGCGCATCTCGGCTTTCTCGAGACCGATCGCCGTGTGGAAGACGGGTTTGACCGGGTTTTTCTCGAAAAATCCCTGCCTCGCTGACCCGAGGCGATGCGCGACATCAAAAAGGCCCGCCAATCCGGCGGGCCTTTTATCTGGTTCGTCAGGATAACCGCTTATTCGCCCGATGCCTCGGGGGGCGCGGTTTCCACTGCCACCTCAGCCTTTTCAGCTTTGGGCACACGCGGTTTACGCGGCGCGCGCGAGCGTTTCGGCTTCTCGGCTTTTTCCGCCTTCTCGGCGGGAGCCTCTGCCGGAGCGGCTTCGGCGCGGCTTTCGGGGGTTTCGACGAGGCTCGAGCCGTCTTCTTCAGGCTCGGGCATCGGCGGCATCATCGAGGCGCTCTGATCGGCGTTCTCCTGGCTGCGCTCCTCGCGCTCGGGGCGCTCGTTGCGATGGCCGTCCTGAGCGTTGCCGCCCTGACCGTTCGCCTGATGGCTTTGCTGGTTCTGCTGACGCTGCTGGTTGCGCGCTTCCTGTTCGCGGGCCTGCTCTTTCTGGGCCTCGCCCAGCATGCGGGTATAATGCTCGGCATGCTGAAGGAAGTTCTGCTCGGCCACACGGTCGTTGCCAAGTTGCGCGTCACGGGCGAGCGCAAGGTATTTGTCAATGATCTGCTGGGGCGTGCCACGCACTTTGCCCTCGGGACCGGAGCTGTCAAACACCCGGTTGACGATGTTGCCCATCGACCGCTGACGGTTCGACTTGTTACGCGAACGGGATTTCGAAGATCTCATGGCTTTCGTTTTTCTGGCCCGGTCACGCCGGGCTTGAGGAATCTGGCCGAAGGGATTTGGCCTTGCGAGAGGAAGAGCCGCCCTGAGCATTATTGCCCGGTTTGGCATCGTCACCCGCGCTGTGAAGCTGAGCCGTGCGGGGGATATCGATCCGCCCTGCACAGGCTTGACTAAACATGTGCGGAGTGGGCTTTCAAGTCGGAAAATGTGTCAAATCCACGTTTTCCCCGGATTTTCCCAGGTTTTGCGCGAATTTGCGCTCAACTGGCACCACAATCGCCAGCGTCACCGGGCTTCTGCGCCACAATGACGCGGTCGCGCCCATCGAGGTCCTGCCGGGTCTCGATCTGTTCGAACCCCTGCGCAGCAAGCAGCTCCGTCACAGCCGAAGCCTGGGTCGGCCCGATTTCGAGCACGATCCGCCCGCCCGCCATAAGCCGCGCCGGAGCCCCAAGCGCAATCGCGCGATAGGCATCGAGACCGTCACCGCCGGGGGTCAGGGCCGAGTGTGGCTCCCATTCGCGAACATCGCGCGACAGCCCCGCCATCTCGTCCTGCGCGATATAGGGCGGGTTCGACACGATCAGATCGAAGCGTCCCGGAACGGCGGAAAACCAGTCGGACAGCAGGAATTTCGCCCGTTTCCCGACGCCGAGCGCGTCCGCGTTCCCTTTGGCGACGTCCAGAGCCGCGGAAGAAAGATCGGTACCCGTTCCCGCCGCGAAGGGCATGGATTTCAGAAGCGAAATCAGGATGCAGCCGGTGCCGGTGCCAAGGTCAAGCGCATGAATGAAAGGGCGTTCGAGCGCCACTTGCACGAGGATCTCTGTCTCCGGGCGCGGATCGAGCGTGTCGCGGGTGACGCGGAACTCATGTCCCCAAAACAGACGCTTTCCGGTGATCTGGGCGACGGGCTGGTGTTGCATACGGGCCGCGATCGCGGCGTCAAGGCGAGTGGCCGCGTCATCGGGCAGCGGATCGTGCAGCGCGAGCGTCAGCCGCTCGGGCGCAATGCCGAGCGCATGCGCCAGAAGCCTGCGCGCATCGCCCGACGCGCCCTCGATCCCGGCCTCTTTCAGGCGCCGGGTGGCGGCGATCAGCGCTTCTTGCGCCCTCACCCGTCCATCTCCGCGAGCTTGGCCGCCTGATCGTCCGAAATCAGCGCGTCGATCACCTCTTCGATCTCACCTTCCATAACCTTATCAAGGGAATAGAGGGTGAGGTTGATGCGGTGATCGGTCAGGCGCCCTTGCGGGAAATTATAGGTTCGGATGCGTTCCGAACGATCGCCCGACCCCACCTGGGACTTCCGCGTCTCGGCGCGTTCCGAGGCCGCGCGGTCGCGTTCGGCCTCGTAAAGCCGCGCGCGCAGCACCGCCATCGCATTGGCGCGGTTCTGGTGCTGGGATTTCTCGGAGCTCGTGACCACGATGCCGGTCGGCAGGTGCGTGATGCGCACCGCCGAGTCGGTGGTATTCACGTGCTGGCCGCCCGCACCCGACGCGCGCATCGTGTCGATCCGGATATCGGAGGCAGGAATGTCGATATCGACCTCCTCGGCCTCGGGCAGAACGGCGACGGTGGCTGCGGATGTATGGATGCGCCCACCGGCTTCGGTCTCGGGCACACGCTGAACCCGGTGCACGCCGGACTCGAATTTCATCCGCGCAAAGACGCCCTCGCCCTCGATCCGCGCCACCGCTTCCTTGACGCCGCCGAGCTCGGTCTCGGTCAGGTCCATCAGGTCGAACCGCCAGCCGTGTTTCTCGGCGTATTTCTGATACATGCGCAGCAGATCGCCCGCGAAAAGCGCGGCTTCCTCGCCGCCCGTGCCGGGGCGGATTTCAAGGATCGCGGGGCGCGCATCGGCGGCATCTTTCGGCAAAAGCGCAAGGCGCAGCGCCTGTTCCATCTCGGGGATGCGGGCCTTGAGGCGCGGCAGCTCTTCCTCGGCCAGCCCTTTCATCTCGGGATCGCTCAGCCAGCCCTCCGCCTCGGCAAGATCGGCCCGCGCCTGACGCCAGGCCTCGACCTCGGTCACGACCGGTTTGAGCTCGGAATATTCGCGGCTAATCTCGGCGATCTTTGCGGGATCCGCGCCCGCGTTGAGCTGCGCCTCGAGGTACTCGAAGCGTGCAAGGATCTGGTCGAGTTTCTCTTCGGGCAACATGAGGCTCGGTTTGGCGTGAAGCGCGGGGGGCGTCAAGCGCAGAGCGGTGCAACAGCCCTGTGACGCAGGGTGTTTGCCGCTCGGGCACACCCGATCCGGGGCGCGGCGATCCGCATGTAACAAACAGATGACGCGCGTCCGGCCCTTTGATAAACCGCGCGCCGGGAGAGATCCGAGGGAGAGAGATGATGATCCGCAACCTGATCATGACGAGCCTGCTCGTGCTGGGCACCACGCCCGCGCTCGCACAGGACCGCGACGCCGCCATCGAGGCGATGAACGACTACATGATGTTCTCGGGCTATGAGGACGGGATCATCCTGCCCGAACAGATCGACAGGGAGGTCTTCGAGAATGTCCTCTTCGTGGACACCCGCGATCCCGCGCAATTCGCCCGGGAAACCATTCCGGGGGCCGTGAACATCGAATGGCGCGAGGTGCTCGACCGGATCGACGAGATCCCCGAGACGCAAAAGACCATCCTGTTTTGCAACACCGGCACGCTGAGTTCGATGGCGACCTTCGCGCTACGCACGGCGGGGCGCAAGAATGTCGTGGTGCTGCAAACCGGGATCGACGGCTGGCGGGACTGGGCGGCCTACAAACCCGAGTGACGCAATCCGGGGCCGCGCGATCACAACTTGGCCGGGCGCGACGGTGCGTCCCTTTACGCCTCTCGCGCAATGACCTAGATAAACAGTCGAGAAATAGACGCCCCCTGATTGCCGCCCTCTCGGGCGCGAACCGCGAAAGAGGCCCCGATGACCGCCACGCCCGAAGAGCCGCTCGAAGGCACGCCGCTGATCAAGCCCTCGACCACCGACCATCCGCTCTATGATAAGGTCGTGGAGGCCTGCCGTACGGTCTACGACCCGGAAATCCCGGTCAACATCTACGATCTGGGCCTTGTCTACACGATCGAGATCAGCCCCGAGAACGACGCGAAGGTGATCATGACGCTCACCGCGCCCGGCTGCCCCGTGGCAGGCGAGATGCCCGGCTGGGTGCATGATGCGGTGGCCTGCGTCGAAGGGCTGCGCGACGTCGACATCGAGATGACCTTCGATCCGCAATGGGGCATGGACATGATGTCGGACGAGGCGCGGCTGGAACTGGGCTTCATGTGATCGGTTGGAGGGCGGCTCGGGCCCCGTCGCGGGGCGGCAGGTCCTGAACGGGAGGGGGGCGCTGCCCCCGCTCGCGTCCCGCGAGCCCCCCGAGATATTTTCGTCAAGAAGAAGGGGGCGGTCGTGCTCCCTTTTTGCATTTTCGCACAAGGGGTCGCGCGCGGGCGCGCTTGTCCTCGCCCCGCCCCGCCCCATCTCAACGGACCGATGCGCAAACCTGAGAAGAGGACTTGCATGACCGATACGCCTTTCACCCCCGCCAAACTCGGTGCGATCGAGATCGCCAACCGTTTCGTGATGGCCCCCCTCACCCGCAACCGCGCGCCCGATCTGGTGCCGACCGATCTGACGGTCGAATATTACCGCCAGCGCGCAGGCGCCGGGATGATCGTGACCGAGGGCACGCAGATCTCGCCGATGGGCCAGGGCTATGCCTGGACGCCGGGGATCTACAATGACGATCAGGTCGCGGGCTGGAAGAAAGTCACCGAGGCCGTGCATGGCGCGGGCGGCAAGATCGTGGCGCAGCTCTGGCATGTCGGCCGGATCTCGGTGCCGCAGCTTCTGGGCGGGCGCGATCCGGTGGCCCCCTCGGCGATCTCCGCCGCGTCGAAGACCTTCGACGGCGAGGGGTTCGTCGAGACCACCACGCCGCATGCCCTGAGCGTCGAGGAGATCGCCGCGACCATCGAGGATTACCGCAAGGCGGCCGCGAATGCGAAAGCTGCGGGTTTCGACGGGGTCGAGATCCATGCCGCGAATGGCTACCTGATCGACCAGTTCCTGCGCGACACCTCGAATACGCGCGAGGATGCCTATGGCGGGTCGATCGAGAACCGCACGCGCTTCCTGCGCGAAGCGGTCTCGGCGGTCGTGAGCGTCTGGGGGCCGGGCCGGGTCGGTATCCGTCTCTCGCCCTGGTCGAATGCGAACAATGTCGGCATCGACAGCGATACGCCGGCGCTTTTCGGGGCCGTGGTCGATTTCCTCAACACGCAGGACATGGCCTTCGTGCATCTCGTCGAGGGGCAGACCGGCGGCCCGCGTGACTGGCCCGAGGGTGGGATCGAGACGCTGCGCGCGAAGATCCGGGCGCCCTATATCGCCAATAATGGCTATAGCAAGGAGATGGCCGAGGCCGCGCTGGCCGACGGGGCCACGGCGGTGGCCTTCGGGAAACTCTTCATCGCGAACCCCGATCTGCCGAAGCGTTTCGAGACCGGGGCGGCGCTCAACGAACCGAACCCGGCGACGTTCTATGGCGGCGGGGCCGAGGGCTATACGGATTATCCCTTTCTCGACTGAGACCGTCTGAGTGATTGAGCGATGCGGGCCTGCGGGCCCGCATTTTCATTGTGTCCACGGGTTTGGCGCGTCACGTCACGGGTTTGTCGGCCGGACCGCCGAGGATCCCGATCGCAGCATCGACCGACTGGAAGACGAATTTCTCGCCCAGGGTCGAAAGCAGACCGCTTCGGGCGAGGTCGTCTTGCGCATGGGGGGCTTCGAGCCGCGCGAGCGCCACGACGAGGCCGCGCCCGCGCAACTCCTCGATCAGCGCGCCAAGCCGGTCCGCCCCGGTCAGATCGACCGCCAGCACGCCCGCGCATTCCAGAACCACGAGATGGGCCCCGGGCATCGCGGCGACGTGGCGGCGGATGCCGTTCATGATTCCGGAAGCATTCGCGAAACTGATCGGCGAGGTGATGCCCAGAACCAGCACGCCCTCGTAACGCTCGGGCTCCTCGTCGCTTGCGGGTCGGCGCCACCAGACCGTGGTGCCGGGGACGTTATGCAATTCGACGACCTGCGACTGGAAAAGCGGCATCGAGGCATAGACGAGCGAGAGCAGGATCGCGAGCGGCAAGCCGTATTGCAGCGGCAACAGGAACACGAGCCCGGCGGTCGCCAACGCGATCGCCCCTTCGGAGGAACTGCGGCGGATCAGGTCGTGCAATCGGGCCGAACTCAGCAGATGCAGGGCGATATAGCTCAGAACGCCGGCCAGAGCGGCGGCGGGCAGGTTGCTGAGCACCCCCGCGCCCAGACCGAGCAGCGCCAACCCGATCAAAGCGGCACCCAGCCCCGCGAGCTGGGAACCCGCCCCGCTTTCACGCAGGATCTGGGTCCGGGGCGGGCTCGAGTTGACACCGAACCCGCCTCCCGCGGCCGTGGCCAGATTTGCCAGCGCCAGCGCGCCGAAGGCGTTGCGGCGCTCGGGCGCGCTATCGGCGCCGCTCGTGCGCAGAACGACCGTGGTCTGCGAGAGGCACAGGAAGGTGATGGAGAGCGCGGTGGGCAGCAGGTCGATCGCGCGTGCGGCGGACAAAGCGGGCCAGTGCAGCCCCGCATCGCCCGCCACTCCCCGGATGCGCGGGAAGATCTCGCCCGAGGGATCCGCGAAGGCGGCCACGGCAATCGCACAGACCAGCGCGCTCAGGGGGATCGGCAAGCGACGGTTCACCGCCGCTCCGATCACGCAGGCCAGCGTGATCAGAGCGGCCATGACGAAAGGCGCGAGTCTGGCCTGCCCGGAGGCGTCCCAAAGCGCGGGAACGGTCTCGATCGGGCTTCCGGGCGGCAGGGACAGCCCCAGGGCGACCGGCAGTCGGCCCACGAAGATATGGACCGCGATCCCCGCGAGCATCCCGGAGGTCACGGGTTTCGACAAGAGCTCGGCCATCCATTCGAGCCGCAACAGCCAGACGACAAACAGCATCGCGCCCACCATCGCGGCCAGAAGCGCCGGATCCCCGGGCATCGCGCCCATCGCGGCAAGTGCAGTGGCGATGAGGGGTGCGATGGTCGAATCCGCGCCTACCGAAAGCGTCGGGTTTCGCCCGACCAGCACCATCACCACCGAGGCCACGGCGAAAACGATCAGCCCCTGCGCCGCGGGAAGGCCCGCAAGCTGCGCAGTCGCGAGCTGTTCGGGGATCGCGATCGCGGCCAAAGTCAGCGCCGCAAACAGATCCGCGCGCGGCGCAAAGCTGGGCAGGCTCGGGAAAAGGGGCAGGCTCGGGCGCATGTCTCAGGCGGTCTCCGCGACGATCGGTGGGTCTTTCTCCTTCCGTGTTAGGCCATCGTGCGACACGGGTCCATCGCCCGGGCGCGCGCACCCGCGCTGTGCGTCCCTGTCCCGGAGGCGCCCTTGGAAATCCCGGCCGCGCGCATTAGGTTGTTGCACGAAGGAGACCGCGCCCCATGTTCAACGTTCCCGGACAAGATCCCGTTACCCTGACCGATGCCGCCGTCGCGCAGATTGCCAAGCTGATGGCGCGCGAAAATGCGGCCGGTTTCCGCATCGGCGTCAAGAAGGGCGGCTGCGCGGGGATGGAATACACGATGGAAGTCGCGGCCGAGGCCGGTCCGATGGATATCGTGGTCGAGAAAGGCCCCGCGCGGGTTCTGATCGCGCCGATGGCGCAGATGTTCATGCTCGGCACCGAGATCGACTACGAGACCGGCCTTCTGGAAAGCGGCTTCAAATTTCGCAATCCGAACGTGGTCGAGGCCTGCGGCTGCGGCGAGTCGATCAAGTTTCGCGACGTCGACGCCGACGAGACCACCTGAGCCACCGCGCAGGTCCGCCCTGCCCCGCGCCAATTTGCCCTTTGCGAGCAGCCGCGCCCTGGCCTAATCTCCCGCGCAATGACATCAGGGAGAGAGAAACCACATGCGCAAGAAACTTGCTGCCGGCAACTGGAAGATGAACGGGCTCAAGGGCGACCTGCACGAGGTCTCGGCGCTCATCGAAGCCCATCCCCACCCGAAATGCGACGTTCTGCTCTGCCCGCCCGCGACGCTGATCGCAGGCATGTCGATGACGGCGGCGGGCCGGATCGCTGTGGGGGGCCAGGATTGCCACATGCGCAGCTCGGGGGCGCATACCGGCGACATTTCCGCGCAGATGATCCGCGATGCGGGCGGCTCCTACGTGATCCTCGGGCATTCCGAACGCCGCGCCGATCACCATGAGAGCGACGTGATCGTGCGCGCCAAGACCGAGGCCGCGATCGAGGCGGATCTTGTCGCGGTGGTCTGCGTGGGCGAGACGGAGGCGCAGCGTGACGCGGGCGAGACGCTGACCCTGATCGGCAACCAGCTCAAGGGTTCGCTGCCCGATCATGCAAGCGCCGCCAATACCGTCATCGCCTACGAACCCGTCTGGGCGATTGGCACCGGCCGTACCCCGACGCTTGAGCAGATCGCGGAAGTCCACGATTTCATGAGAGAACAGCTGATCAAGCGTTTCGGAGCCGAGGGCGACGGGATGCGTCTGCTCTATGGCGGATCGGTCAAACCCTCGAACGCCGCCGAGATCTTCGCGGTCTCGAATGTCGATGGCGCGCTGGTTGGCGGGGCCTCGCTCAAGGCCGCTGATTTCGGCGCGATCATCGAGGCGCTTGCGGCCAGTTGAGCCGCGCCCGACCATTGCAGATACCAATTCGCCGCCCGGTCTCCATGCCGGGCGGTTTTTCCATGTCCCCGGCAGAACCGACCCGCTCCAACTCGGGTATGACCGAAGATGTCAAAGCACATATCGGTCTCGCCAAGTCAAATCTCTTCGCCCATAGTGCCGTCAGGGTCATGCAACAGGGCGGAAAAGACAGATGACGACAGCGGGCGGGTACGTTCGGCGGGTTTTGATGGTCGCTGTGCCGGCGGCACTTGGGGTGTTCGCGATCTATTACGCAGGCAATCTCAAGAGCTTGCCCGAACCCACTGAAACGAAGCGCAATCCGACGCCGGTTCGGGTCATCACGCTTGAACCGATCGATCTCGTTCCGCGGGTCAGCGGCTACGGCACGATCGCGCCGGTGCGCGAATGGCGCGCGGTGGCGCGGATCGAGGGAGAGGTCACCGAAGTCGCCCACCCGCTCGCCCCCGGCGACATCGTGCCCGCTGGGACGCTCGTGTTCCGCATCGACGACAGCGATCTGAAACTCGATCTGGCGAATATCGACGCGCAGCTCGCCGCCTCGAAGGTGAAGGATGAGACCGTCAAGGCGAGCCTTGCGCTGGCGCAATCCGACCTCGCGCTGATGCAGGAAGATCTCAAGCGTCAGGAGCGGCTCAACAGTCAGGGCGTGGTGACGCAAGCGGCACTGGAGGCCACGCGCCGCCAGGAGCTGACCGCGCGCACCAAGGTCACCGAGCTTGAAAACCAGATCACCTTGAATGGCGCGGAACGCGAAGTTCTGGGCACGCAGCGCAGCTCGCTCGAACGCTCGATCGGTTTTGCCGAGATCCGCGCGCCCTATGAGCTTCGCGTGGCCTCGATCAGCGCCGATCTGGGGCAATATGTCAGCCGGGGTCAGGTGATGCTGACCGGCGAAGGCACCGAAGCGGTCGATATCTCGGCGCAATTCCCGATCGGACGGATCGGCCCGCTGCTGCGTCTGGCTGGCGAAGGCACCGAGGTTACCGATCTCAAGGCCAAGGTGAAACTGCCCGCGCCCGAGCATCAGGTCGACTGGCCCGCCACGGTCGAGCGCATGGGTGAGGCGATCGACGAGCGCACGCAAAGCGCGCCGGTCGTGGTGCGCGTCGACGACCCGCAAAGCCAGAGCGTCGCAGGTCAACGCCCGCCGCTGCGGCGCAACATGGTCGTCGAAGTCGAGCTTTCCGCCCCCAAGCGCAAGGCGCTCGTGGTGCCGGTCGAGGCGGTGCAAAACGGCTTGGCGCTCGTTGTCTCGGCCGAAGGCGTGCTCGAGAAGCGCCCCGTGACGACCGGTTTCGTCTCGGGCGATATCGCGGTGGTGGCGAACGGGCTCAAGCCGGGCGATCAGCTCGTCGTAACGGACCCTTCGATCGCGGTCCCGGGCATGGCGGTGAAGCCGCTCGAGGATGATGCGCGCAAGGCCGAGATCCTCGCCGAGGCGCTCGGTCAGGCGGCGGAGGCCCCCAAGCCCGGCTCGGGCGGCGGCGCAGGCGGCGGCAAGAACAAAGAGGCCGCGCAATGATCCGTCTGTTCGCGGGCCACCGCACGGCGGCCAATATCCTGATGATCGCGATCTCGGGGCTGGGGCTGCTCGCCCTGCCGATGATGCAGCGCGACACCTTCCCCGAGACGCCGCCTTCGGATGTCTCGGTGCGCATCACCTATCCGGGCGCGGCCCCCGCCGAGGTGGAGACCGGGATCTGCACCGTGCTCGATCCGGTGTTGATGAAGGTCGAGAACCTCGCCAAGCTCACCTGCCTTGCACGCGAAAACGCGGCCCAGGTCACCGCCGAGATGATCGAAGGCGCGGACATGACGCGCTTTTACAACGACATCAAGGATGCGGTGGACGGGGTGACCTCCTTCCCCACCAAGGCCGATGATCCGGTGACGCAGATCGTCGAGCGTGTGGCATCGGTTTCCTCGGTCGCGGTGACCGGGCCGAAGGATCCGGCGGTGCTTTACGCCTATGCCCAGCATCTCGCCGATCAGCTGCGCGCCGACCCGGCAATTTCGCAGGTCGATGTGAACGGGTTCTCGGATCGCGAGATCGCCATCGAATTCGACCGCGCGGCGCTGGAGCGCTACGGGCTCGACATGACCGAGATCGGCACGGGGCTCGCGCGCTACAGCCTCGACATGCCCGCAGGTACGCTAGAGGGACGCTCGGGCGACACCGCGATCCGCTTCCTTGGCGAAAAACGCACCCCGCAAGAGCTGGGCCAGATCCCGATCGCGGGCAGCGCGACGGGCGGCGAAGTGCGGCTGGGCGACGTGGCCAAGATCACCGCCGGGTTCTCCGATCCCGCGCAGGCCACCTATTTCGACGGCCAGCGCGCGGCGATCGTGGCAGTATCGAAGACCGGTTCGCAGGATGCGCTGAAGGTGAAGGCCGCCCTCGATCGCCAGCTCGACAAGGCCCGCGCCGAGGCGCCGGGCAATATCACCCTCTCGATCTCGCAAGATTCCACCCAGAACATCCGCGAGCGCCTGCGGATCATCGGCACGAACGGCTTTCAGGGCCTCATTCTCGTCCTCGTGGCGATGTGGCTCTTCTTTGGGCTGCGCATGTCCTTCTGGGTCGCGATGGGCCTGCCGGTCAGCTTCCTCGGCGCGATCTTCGCCATGCAGATGCTGGGCTACACGATCAACATGATGACGATGGTGGCACTTCTGGTCGCGACGGGTCTGTTGATGGACGATGCGATCGTGATCTCGGAGAACATCGTGCGCCGGCGACAGAAGGGCGAAAGCGCGCATGAAGCCGCGGTCAACGGCGTGCTGCAGGTCGGTCCCGGCGTGCTGGCCTCGTTCCTCACAACCGCGATGATCATCGGGCCGCTGAGTTTCCTGTCCGGCAATATCGGGGCGCTTCTGAAATACATCCCGATCGTGCTTTTGCTCACGCTCACGATCTCGCTGGTCGAGGCGTTCCTGATCCTGCCCGCCCATATGCGCCACTCGCTCCATGGCGATCTGCGCCCGGGCCGGGTCAGCCGTGCGGTCAATGGAGCGTTCGACAAGCTGCGCGACGGGGTCATCGTGCCGCTGGCCGAGCGCGCGCTGCGCTATCGCTACCTCACGATCGGGCTTGCGATCTTCATCGTGGCCCTGTCGGTCGCCCCCTTCACCGGCGGGTTCATCAAGTACCAGAGCTTCCCGACGCTGGAGAGCGACACGGTCGAGGCGCGGCTCTTGCTCGCGGAAGGCTCGCCGCTTGCCCGCACCGAGGCGCGGGTCGCCAAGGTGGTCAAGGCGCTTGAACAGCTCAACGCAGAGCTGACCCCCGAGCAACCCGACGGCCAGCAACTCGTGCAGAGCTATACGATCACATATGGCGCCAATGCCGACAGCCCGAGCAGCGGTCCGAACATGGCCACCGTCAGCGCCGCACTGCTGCCTGCGGGTACGCGCTCGACCGAGGTGGGCGTGATCCTCGATACCTGGAAGAAGCTCGTAGGGCAGATGCCCGACATGGCGGCCTTCCGCGTCACCGACAAGGAACGCGGTGCCGGGGGCAAGCCGATCGACCTTCTCCTCGAAGGCGACAATCTGGACGATCTCGCGATCACCGCACGCGAGCTTCGCAAGTTCTTCCGGGGCTTCGACGGCGTGCGCGACGTGACTTTCGATCTGCAACCCGGCAAACCCGAGATCGTGGTGAGGATGCGCCCGGCGGCGGCCAACCTGCTGGGCGTGACCCCGCAGGCGCTTGCAACCGAGCTGCGCGCGGCCTTCCGGGGAGACAGCGCGGTGAGCTTCGCCGATGCCTATGGACAGGTCGACGTGGTGGCGCGCTTGGCGCCCTCCGAACGTCAGACATTGGGCGATGTGCTGGCGCTGCGCGTGCCGGGTACGAATGGCGCGCTGGTTCCACTCTCTGCGGTGGCGGATGTCACCGAGACGCGCGGTTTCAACACGATCACCCATGTGAACGGGCAGCGCGCCGTCTCGGTGCAGGGCTCGATCAACGCCGCGGTCGCCAATGCGCGCGAGCTTATGGCCGCGATGCGCGCCGATTACCTGCCGCAGCTGGCGCAGAAACGTCCCGGCATCAAGGTTATCGTGCTGGGTGAAGAGGAAGATACGGCGACGACGGGTGCCTCGCTGGCGCGCTACATGACGGCGGGTGTCGTGGGCGTCTATCTTCTGCTGGCTTTCTACATGTCGAGTTTCATCCGTCCCATCGCGGTCATCGCGGCGGTCCCCTTGAGCCTTGTGGGCGTGATGTGGGGCCATATGGCGCTTGGCATGCAGATCTCGCTGCCGAGCCTCGTGGGCCTCGCAACCCTGGCCGGCGTCGTGGTGAACGACTCGATCCTGCTGGATGCGTTCATCGGCGAACGCCGCGCGGCGGGTTCCGATATCATCGAGGCGGGCCGCGAGGCGGTGCGCGATCGTTTCCGTGCGATCTTCCTGACCTCGCTGACGACGATCGTGGGGCTCGGACCGCTCCTTCTCGAACAAAGCACCCAGGCGCAGTTCCTTCGGCCTATCGTCGCGAGCCTCGCCTTCGGTATGACCGCCGCGACGGTCCTGTCGCTCTTCGTGACCCCGGCGCTGCTGGCGATCCTCGAAGATTTCGGCCTCAATCTCGCCACCAAAGAGGCTGAGGAGGACAGCGCCGCGCCGCTGACCGAGCCCGCCACGAAGACTTGACACGTCCCGCTCTTCGCGCGGCGCCGATTGCATGGCGCCGCGCGGCACCTATATCCGCCTCGCTTGGGATCACGTCAGGTGAGAGGACGCGAAAGAGAATGGGATACGTCAAGACCGCGATTCTGATGGCCGCGCTGACGGCCTTGTTCATGGGGCTCGGATACCTGCTTGGCGGGACCGGGGGCGCGCTGATCGCATTGGTCGTGGCTGCCGGGATGAACGCCTTTTCGTGGTGGAATTCCGACAAGATGGTCCTGCGGATGCACAATGCGCAGCCGGTCGGACCGAATGACCGCTCGGGACTGACGGAGCTTGTGGGCGAACTGGCCCGCAATGCCGGGCTGCCGATGCCCGCGGTCTACTTGCTCGACACAGCTCAACCCAACGCTTTCGCCACCGGTCGCAACCCGGAAAACGCAGCCGTCGCGGTGACGGCGGGCCTGATGCAGAGCCTCTCGCGCGAGGAACTCGCCGGGGTGATCGCCCATGAGCTTGCCCATATCCGCAACCGCGACACCGCGATCATGACTGTGACGGCGACTTTCGCCGGTGCCATCGGCATGCTGGCGAATTTCGCGCTGTTCTTCGGCGGCTCGCGTGAGCGGATGGGAATCTTGGGCACGCTCGCAATGATGATCCTCGCGCCGCTGGCAGCCGCACTCGTTCAGATGGCAATCTCGAGGACGCGCGAATATGCCGCCGACAAGGCAGGTGCCGAGATCTGCCGCAACCCGCTCTGGCTGGCCTCGGCGCTCGAGCGGATCGAGGCGGGCGCGGCGCGCGTCGACAATATCGCAGCAGAGCGCAACCCGGCCACGGCCCATATGTTCATCATCAACCCGCTGCATGGTCAGGGCGCGGATAACCTTTTCGCAACCCACCCCTCGACCGCGAACCGCGTTGCGGCGCTGCGCCAGCTGGCGGGCGGTTCGGGCCCCCGCTCGACGCAGCCCCGCCCCGCTCCGCAGCCCGAGATGACGGGATTCCGCGACAGCTCCGTGCCGCCGGTGCGGCGCAAGGATCGCTCCGGCCCCTGGAACTGATCAAGCCACCACCGCAAAGCAAGAGCGCCCGACCGAATGAACGATCGGGTGCCTCCTTGGCCTTAATCGCGAAACACGAGACAGCGACGCGAACGCGCCGAAGTCTCAGTAGGTCAGGCGGCGATACATGTGCCAGCTCGCATGGCCGAGCACCGGCAGCACCACCAAAAGCCCAAGGAACATCGGGATCATCCCGATGAACAGGCTCAGCGCGATCGTCAGCCCCCAGATCCCCATCGAGACCGGGTTCGCGATCACCGCGCGCATCGAGGTCAGGATCGCCGTGATGATGTCGATCTCGCGCTCCATCAGGAGCGGCAGGCCGACCACGGTGAAGGAAAACAACGTCAGTGCGAAGATCGCGCCGATGATCGAGCCGATCGCCAGCATCGCAAGCCCGTTCCCGGTGAAGAGGATCTCGGGCGACGAACTGACATTGGTGAAGGCCGACAACCCCATGAACAGCGCGAAGGTGGTATGGGCCACGAAGACCCAGAACATGAACATCATCAGGATCAGCATCGCCATGGACGGGATCTGCCGGTCCTTTTGCGAAATGCAGCAGGCCATCACCTCCCCCCAGACCAAGGGCTCCCCTCCCTCGATCCGGCGGCTGATCTCGTAAAGCCCGATCGCCGCGAAGGGCGCGAGCAGCGGAAAACCAAGCGCGAAGGGAATGAGCCACCATTCCTCGCCGCGTGCCGAAAACACCATCCAGAGCACGATCCCGCCGAGGACATAAAAGCCCGAAAACATCAGCCCGAAAGCGGGCGCGCGCAGGAAATCGCGCCACCCCTCACGCAGCACCTCCGGGATCGCCGAGACCGGCATGTCGCGAAAATGCGGCAGCTCGGACGGCTCAGACATCACTTGTTGCATTCTTCTCTCCCTGACAGACAGGCCCTCTCCCCAGAGCCTGTTCACTCACGTTGCGTCACGCATCCGTGATCTGTCGAGAAAAACCTCTGCCGCAGAGCAGCAATGCAGATGCAAAAAACAGGCTTCAAGCGTCGCGAAAACGGGACAGTTCTCGGATTGGGCCCCAATTTCGACGTCGACCCAGCACATTCCCGACACAATTGAAAATCAGACCGATCATCTTAAGTGTGCAGGACCGAAATCGGTGTCGGCTCCGGCAAACCTGCTCGCGACAAAGACAGACTGAACGCGATGACCACCTACAGCCTCAAGATCTTTTCGCTGGATTCGGCGACGACCAGCGCCGCCGGCATCCTCGAGCAAAGCCCGTCCGGCGCCCAATGGGGCTGGTATTCCTCCCCCACACTCACGGTGAACACCGGCGCCGCGCCAACCCAGGTTGAGATCTCCGACACCGATGGCTCGAGCGGCACGCTCGACGATGACAGCGAGGGGCAAGTTCTCACCCAGGACACGGTGATCGGGGGTGTAACCTATGCCGCGGGCTCGATGCTTCAGGACGAATACGAGGTCTCGTTGACCGACGGCACGAATACGTATCGTCTCGTCGCGATCTCGGTGCGAACCTATTCCGACCCCTATACCTATAATGACCAGATCATCGGCTTTTCCTGGGAAGGCGATGCCCCGCCCGAAGGCGTCACTCTCACCTACGTCGCCTCGAGCAATCAGGATTACGCATCGATGGTGCCCTGCTTCACGCCGGGCACGCAGATAGAGACGCCTGACGGCCCCCGCCCGGTCGAGAGCCTTCGGGTGGGAGATGCGGTCCTGACCCTGGACCACGGTGCGCAACCGCTTCGCTGGATCGCCCGGCGGCATCTGAACGCGGGCGATATCGACCTGCGCCCCGAACTCTGTCCGATCCGGATCGCCGCAGGGGCGCTCGGGCCGGGGCGGCCCGCACAGGATCTGGTGGTATCGCCACAACACCGCATCTTGCTGCGTTCGCTTATCGTCGAGCGGATGACAGCCGAACCGGAGGTCCTGATCGCCGCGCGCCACCTCACCGCCCTGCCCGGGATCTCGGTGCTGCGCGACGCATGTGAACCCGCGTATATCCATCTGCTCTTCGATCGCCACGAGGTGGTCATCGCAAACGGCACGGAAGCTGAGACACTGCTGCTCGGCCCGGAGGTGACACGCACCCTGCCCCGCGCCACCCGGCAGGCCTGGCATCGGCTCCTGCCCGATCTCGATCCGACGAATCCGCCGCCACCCGCGCGGCCGCTGGTGACGGGAAAAAAGGCGCGCAATCTCGTGGCGCGCCACCACCGCAACGCCAAGGCCCTGCAGGATGCCCTCGTGACGGTGATCTAGCCGCGCGTGCTGAGTGTCGCGAGCACTGTGGAGACCAGATCCTCGATCGGGCGCGCGCCCGAGAGGTTCAGCACCGGCTCGGATCGTCCCGCCAGCCACTCCCGGTGGCGCGACAGCGAACGCCCCGAGAAATAGGGATCGTCATAGTTCGACGCCCATTTCAGAAAGGCGGCGTGGTTATGAAACAGATCGCCTCCCGTCCGGATCCTCTCACCGAACTTGAGCGCCTCGCGTTTGCGGATGCGGGCCAGACGGATCGGTGTCGGGGCGCTGAGGAAGACGATCAAATCCGCCCCTTCGATCACCGGCTCCCCCCAGCCATCGAGCGAACCGGAAATCACCCATCCCTCGGGTGCTTTCGCCTCTTCCATCAGTTGAAGCCGCTCTTCGGGCGGGCGTTTGACGGTATAGGGCGGATCGCTCGGCGCCCAGAAGAACGCGTCAGTGTCGAGATGGGGCACATCAAGACGCTCGGCAATCCCCCGTCCGAGGGACGAGGTTCCAGACCCTGCGGCGCCGGTGATATGAACCCGCGCCGCCATCGGCTCAGTCCGCCGCCTGTGCGTCGGCTCGGGATTTGCCCTCGACCCCCATGGCCAGCGTCGCCGCCATGAGCCCGTCGAGATCTCCATCGAGCACGCCCTGCGTATCCGAAGTCTCGAACCCGGTGCGCAGGTCCTTCACCATCTGATAGGGCTGAAGCACATAGGACCGGATCTGGTTGCCCCAGCCCGCCTCGCCCTTGTTCTCGTGAGCCTCGTTGATCGCAGCGGTACGCTTGTCGAGCTCCATCTGGTAGAGGCGCGACTTCAGCGCGTTCATCGCGATCTCGCGGTTCTGGTGCTGCGATTTCATCGAGGAGGTCACTACGATCCCGGTCGGGATGTGGGTGATCCGCACCGCCGAGTCGGTCGTGTTCACGTGCTGACCGCCGGCGCCCGAGGACCGGTAGGTGTCGACACGGATATCGGAAGGGTTCACCACGATGTCGATATTGTCGTCGACCACCGGATAGACCCAGACCGAACTGAACGAGGTGTGACGGCGCGCCGCCGAGTCATAGGGCGAGATCCGAACGAGACGGTGCACGCCCGATTCCGATTTCAGCCAGCCATAGGCATTGGGGCCCGAGATCTTGTAGGTCGCCGATTTGATCCCGGCCTCTTCGCCCGGGCTCTCGGATTCGAGCTCGACCGTGTACCCCTTCTTCTCGGCCCAGCGGACATACATCCGCGCCAGCATCGAGGCCCAGTCGCAGCTTTCCGTGCCACCCGCGCCGGAATGCACTTCGAGATAGGTATCGTTGCCATCCGCCTCGCCATCGAGAAGCGCCTCGAGCTCCTTGCCCGCGGCCTCCTCTTTCAGCGCCTTGAGCGATTTCTCGGCCTCGGAGACGATCTCGGCATCGTCTTCCATCTCGCCCAGTTCGATCAGCTCGACATTGTCGGTGAGCTCCTGCTCGATGCGCTGATAGGTCTCGAATTTGTCCATCAGTTGCTGACGATCGCGCATCAGCTTCTGCGCGCGCGCCTGATCGTCCCACAAGGTGGGATCCTCGATCATGGCGTTGAATTCCTCGATCCGGTGCGGCGCGGTCTCGAGATCCATGCGCTGGCCCAGCAGGGCAAGCGATTTGCGGATCTGCTCCACGATATTCTGCGTCTCGGCGCGCATATGTCGTCCTTCGTGATATCTTGGTGCGGGTGATACGAAATCGACAGCCCGCCCGCAAGCACCGGCGTCGCAAGAGGCGGCGGAGGGGCGCTCGGAAAGGGGCGCTGCCCCCGCCTGCCCTTCGGCAGGCTCCCCCGAGATATTTGGATCAAGAAGAAGGAAAAATCGTGCCTGTTTCTTCTTGATGGAAATATCTCGGGGGAATCCGCGTCAGCGGATGGGGGCAGCGCCCCCGTTTCAGCCGATCGGCAAGGCGCGCTCGGCCAACCGCGCGAGGAAGGACGCGCCCATCGGGGCGGCCTCGTCGTTGAAATCGTAACGCGGGTGATGGAGGCCGTGGCCCTCGCCCGTTCCCATGAAGAGATAGGCGCCCGGGCGGGTCTCCAGCATGTAGGAGAAATCCTCCGCCCCCATTTCGCGCGCGGCGCGACGCTCGACCCGGCCGGTGCCGGCGATTTCCTCGGCGACCGTCGCGGCGAACTCGGCCTCATCCGCGTCATTGACCGTGGGCGGGTAGCCGCGCTCATAGGTGATCTCGATCTCGACGCCATGCGCCGCGGCAAGCCCCGACACGATGTCACGAAAACGGCTTTCCGCCAGATCGCGGATCGCGGGATCGAAGGCGCGGATCGTGGCGCAGAACCATCCCTCTTCGGGAATGATGTTCGAAGCAGAACCGACATGGATCTGGGTGACGGAAATCACCAGCTCGTCGCCCGCACCGACATTGCGCGCCACCACCGTCTGCAGAGCGTTGACCATGCCGGTGATCGCGACGATCGGGTCGATGCAATCTTGCGGCGTGGCGCCATGCCCGCCCTTGCCGCGCACCGTGACCCAGGCGGTATCGACCGAGGCCATATAGGGGCCCGGCGTGGTGTAGAAATGGCCGAACGGCAGGCCCGGCGCGTTATGGATGGCGAAAACGCGGGCGATCTTGAAACGGTCCATGACGCCCTCGCGCACCATTACCTCGCCGCCGCCGCCCTCTTCTTCGGCGGGCTGGAAGATCAGCGCCACGGTGCCTGCGAAATTGCGCGTCTCGGCGAGGTAGGCGGCCGCGCCCAGAAGCATCGTGGTATGCCCGTCATGACCGCAGGCATGCATCTTGCCTTCCGTCTCGGAGGCGTAATCCGCGCCGGTCTCCTCGGTGATCGGCAGCGCGTCCATATCGGCGCGCAGCCCCACCACCGGGCCCGGCGCGCGCCCCTTGATCAGCGCCACGATACCGCTTTGGGCGATGCCTTCATGGATCTCGTCGACACCGATCTCGCGCAGGCGTTCAGCCACGAAGGCGGAGGTCTGCGGCAGGTCGAATTCAAGTTCGGGATGGCGATGCAGCCAGCGCCGCCATTCGGTCATCCGGTCTCCGAGATCGGCGATTCGATTGATGACGGGCATGGTGGACTTCCCTCGCGCGGATGGTTAGGCCAGAGCCAATCGCATGGCAGGAGGCAAGCTGCAATGGCCAAACCCGATGACGCGCTGATCTTTGACGAGAGCGGGGAGGCCGCGCATCAGTTCGACCGGCTGATCGCGATCATGGCCTGTCTGCGCGACCCGAAAACGGGCTGCCCCTGGGATCTCGAACAGGATTTCGCCTCCATCGCCCCCTACACGATCGAGGAGGCCCATGAGGTCGCCGATGCGATCGCGCGGCAGGCCTGGGAAGAGCTGCCCGGAGAGCTGGGCGATCTGGCCCTGCAGGTGGTCTATCACGCGCAGATGGCCTCGGAAGAGGGCCGGTTCGACATCGCCGATGTACTGCGGGCGATCAACGCCAAGATGGTGGCGCGCCACCCCCATGTATTCGGCAATGAGAGCCGCGACAAATCCGCGGCGCAGCAAACCGCGGATTGGGAAAAGATCAAGGCGGCCGAGCGGGCCGCGGCGGGCAAGACCGAGCGCGTCGGGGTTCTCGATGGAGTCGCGCTGGGGCTGCCCGCGCTGACCCGGGCGATCAAATTGCAGAACCGTGCGGCGCGGGTCGGGTTCGACTGGCCCTCGACCGACGAGGTGCTGGAAAAGATCGTCGAGGAGGCGCGCGAGCTGGAAGAGGCGCGCGACCAGCTCGGGCCCGAAGAGCTGGCCGAGGAATATGGCGACCTGCTTTTCGTGATGGTCAATCTCGGACGGCATCTCGAGCTCGATCCGGAGGGCGCTCTGCGCGCGGCAAATCTGAAATTCACCAATCGCTTCAATTATATCGAGCGTGAACTCGAGGCGCGCGGCAAGGCTCCGAAGGATAGCGATCTGGACGAGATGGACGCGCTCTGGAACGCGGCGAAAGCGCGGGGGATCAAGTGACCGGAGAGGGCTCTGCCACCGCGCTGTCGCGCCCCCCGAGGTATTTCGGGCAAGCTGAAAGGCTCAGAGAAACGCCTTGCGCAGCATGTTCAGCGCGACCAGCATCAGGAAGACCGCAAAGACGCGCTTGAGCTTCTTCGGATCGAGCTTATGCGCCAGCGCGGCACCCAGCGGCGCGGTGAAGGTGGTCATCGCGATCACGATCAGGAAGGCGGGGATGTTCACCGCCCCGATCGAATAGGGCGGCGCATCGGCCACGGGCGTGAGCAGGAAGCCGATCGCCGAGGGCAGAGCGATGGTCACGCCGAAGCCCGCCGAGGTCGCGACCGCGCGGTGGATCGGGATGCCGTGCAACGTCTGCATGGGTGTGCCGATCGAACCGCCGCCAATCCCCAGCAGAACCGACAGAAACCCCATCAGTGGCCCGAACCAGGCGCGGAACAGCCCGCCCGGCAGCCCGTCCGAGATCCGCCAGCTCGATTTGCCGAACATCATGTAAAGCGCGATCACCATCACCATCACCGCGAAGATGATCTGCATGGTGGAGGAACGCAGCTGATGCACCACCAGCACGCCGATCACCGCGCCGATGGCGATCGGCACCACCCATTGCTTGAGGATCACCCAGTCGACCGCGCCCTTGCGGTTATGCGCCATGACCGAGCGGATCGAGGTCACGATGATCGTCGCCAGAGAGGTCGCCACACAGACCTGCATCAGATCGTCGGACGCATAGCCCAAGCCGTTGAAAAGATAGAAGAAGGCGGGGACCAGAACGATCCCGCCGCCGACGCCCAGAAGGCCCGCGAGAACCCCCGCGAAAGCGCCCACCCCCATCAGGATCAGCACGAGGGGCACAAGGGTGGACAGATCGGGCATGGGCGGAAACTCCTTGATTTCCGCTCAGTTAACCCGTTCACGCAGCGCTGACAACGCGCTCTCGAAAAGTTCAACCCCGGCGCCCTCGCGCGTGGCCCCCTCGGAGAGGATCTGGCGGAAGCGGCGCGCGCCGGGCTTGCCGTGGAAGAGGCCCAGCATGTGGCGGGTGATCTGATGCAGGCGTCCCCCCTTCGCAAGGTGATCGGAAATATAGGGGATCATCGCCTCGGCCACCTCAAAGGCGTCGCGCGCCTCGCCCTGCCTCCAGAGCCGCGCATCGGCTGCGCCCAGAACCTCCATCGGCTGGTGATAGGCCGCACGCCCGACCATCACCCCGTCGATCCCCTGCCCGAGTTGCGCCTCGGCGGCGACCAGATCCGCAATGCCGCCATTGATCGAGATATGGAGCTGCGGGAAGGCCGCTTTCATCGCGTGGACCAGCGGGTAATCGAGCGGCGGGATCTCGCGGTTATCTTTGGGCGAGAGGCCTTGCAGCCAAGCCTTGCGGGCATGAATGGTGACACGGGTGACACCGGCCGCAGCGATCTTTTCCAGAAATGCGGGCAGCACCTCCTGCGGCTCCTGATCATCCACCCCGATCCGGCATTTCACCGTGACCTCGACAGGTTGCGCGGCGATCATCGCGGCACAACACTCGGCCACCAGATCGGGGGTCTTCATCAAAACCGCACCGAAGGCGCCCGATTGCACCCGATCCGACGGGCAGCCGCAATTGAGGTTTATCTCGTCATAGCCGAAATCCGCGCCGATCGTCGCGGCCTCGGCCAATTCGCCCGGATCCGAACCGCCAAGCTGCAACGCCACCGGATGCTCGGCATCGTCAAAGCCCAGAAGCCGCGCGCGATCGCCGTGGATCACCGCAGGCGCCGTCACCATTTCCGTATAGAGCAGCACCTGAGAACTGATCTGACGATGGAAATAGCGGCAATGCCGGTCGGTCCAGTCCATCATCGGCGCGACCGAGAGGCGCGCGGCGCGGGACAGGGCGTCGGATGTCGTCATGGCGGTTTGCCTCTTGGACCGTCTCTAATGCGTCGCCCTCGCCCCCGAGGCGTAAAGTCTACCGGTGAGAGGGAGGTGGCGCACCCGACAGGATTCGAACCTGTGGCCTCTGCCTTCGGAGGGCAGCGCTCTATCCAGCTGAGCTACGGGTGCCTGAGCGCGGATATAGAGAAGCCGTGCGCGCGCCGCAACTGCGAATTCTCAGCGCTTCGCGGCCAGAGCGTCGTCGAGAACGCCCGCGAGCACCTCGCGCGGCACGTCAGAGGTGACGAAGGCCTGCCCGATGCCACGCGCGAGGATGAAGCGCAGCTTGCCGTCGAGCACTTTTTTGTCCTGCGCCATCAGCGCGATCAGCCCATCGGTATCCGGCAGATCGCCAGGAATATCGGCCAGATCGACCTTCATCCCCATGTCGCGCAGATGGGCGCGCACGCGGCTGGGCGCCTCCTGCGAACACAGGCCGAGGCGCTGTGAAAGCTCAAAGGCCAGCGCGCAGCCGATCGCGACGCCCTCGCCATGCAGCAGCCGGTCGGAAAACCCCGTCGCGGCCTCGAGCGCGTGGCAGAAGGTGTGACCGAGGTTCAGAAGCGCCCGGTCGCCCTCTTCGGTCTCGTCGCGCGCGACGATCTCGGCCTTCATCTCGACCGAGCGTTTCACCGCGTGCAGGCGCTTGTCCATGTCGCCCGCCGCCATCGCGGGTGCGTTCGCCTCGAGCCAGTCGAAGAAACCTGCATCGCCCAGCAGCCCGTATTTCACCACCTCGCCATAGCCCGCGAGGAAATCGCGCGGCTTGAGCGTGCCCAGCACGCCCAGATCGGCCAGCACCAGCGAGGGCTGATGGAAAGCGCCGATCAGGTTCTTGCCCTGCGGTGCGTTGATCCCGGTCTTGCCGCCGACCGAGCTGTCCACCTGCGCCAGAAGCGAGGTCGGAATCTGCACGAAACGCACACCCCGGCGCAGCACGGCGGCCGCGAATCCCACCAGATCGCCGATCACGCCGCCGCCAAGGGCGATGACGATATCCTTGCGCTCGACCTTCTGCTCCAGCAGCCATTCGACGGTGCGGGTGAACTGCGGCCAGCTTTTCGTGGCCTCGCCCGGAGGCAGGGTCAGCGCGACCATCTCGATCTCGCCCAGGCCCTTGCGCAGCGTCTCAAGATGCAGATCGGCCACCGTCTGATCGGCGACGACGGCGACGCGCGGGCGGCGCAGCAAGGGCGCGATCTCGGCGCCTGCATTTTCCAGCAGCCCGGTGCCGATGCGCACCTCGTAGGAGCGTTCGCCCAGTTCGACCGGAACGATCTCACGCATCTTTCACCTCTTCGATCAAACCATCGACCTCGCGCAAATGCGCGATCACCTTGCGCGCCATGTCCGGCACCGAGAGCCCCGGCTCCGCCTCGACTGCGACCTGCGCTTTCGAATAATGCGGCAGGCGCTGCGCGAGCAGATCGGTCAGCGTCCGTTTGGGATCGGCGGTGCGCAGCAGAGGTCGCGTATTCTTGTGGCGCACACGTTGCCAAAGCAGCTCCAGATCGGCCTTGAGCCAGACCGAAACGCCAAGCCGCGCGATCATCTCGCGATTGGCTTCTGACAGGAACGCCCCGCCCCCCGTCGAGATCACGCCCGGCGGCCCGGATAGCAACCTTTCGAGCACTTCCGATTCGCGCGCCCGGAAGAACGGCTCGCCATCGCGGGCGAAAATCTCGGCCACGCTCATCTGGGCGGCGCGCTCGATTTCGTGGTCGCTGTCGAGAAAGGGGGCGTCGAGCATCCGCGCCAGCGCGGTGCCCACAGCCGTCTTGCCCGAGCCCATCATGCCCACAAGCACGATCGAACGCGTCAGATGCCCCAGCACCGGTTGATCCTGCTCTGCCCCGGCTCTCACCTTGTCAATCCCGTCTTCCGGTCCCATCTCACACATCGGCGGACCCTTGCACAAACGTGAGGCAAGCCCCCTTGAATGGCGTGAACTTCCCTGAAATGCCATATATGATCAACGCGAAACCGCAACCAAGAACGGCCCGCCCGACCCGGAAGGGGCCGCGACAGACGGCAGAAAAGAGAGAAAATGGGGCGCATCTTCAAGCTCATCGTCATCCTTCTGATCCTTGGCACGATCGGCGTGATAGGCTTCGCCTATCTCGGAGACATGAGCCCGGACAGCCAGGAGCAACGTATCGAGGTCACCTTGCCCGGAGGGGTCGGTGCTGGCAGCGGGGGAACGGGTGGGAACTGAGCGCCGCGCGCTCGCGGCGAGCCTTGCCGGTTTGCTGATCCTCGCTCCGGCCAGCGTGCTGCGGGCCGAGGTCGATCAACCCATGTCCGCGATCGACTGGCTCTCGCATTCGGTGGCCAATGCGCCGCACAATGAGACGCCTGCCCCGAAGGAGCGGATCACTGGCGCGGGCGGGATCGAGGATATCGCCGTGCTCTCGCTCGATGCGCCCTCGGCCGACACGCTGGGGTTGCTGCCGGCCGAGCGCACGGGCCTGCCTCGCACGCTCTGGGGCAAGACGCCCGAGCCGGAACTGGCCCGGGCATTGCGCGCGATGCCCCTCGACCAGCTCCCCGCGCTCCAAAGCCTGACGATGACGCTGCTGCTGACCGAGCTGAACCCGCCGGAGATTGCCGCGTCCGCGCAACGCAACCAGCTCTTTCTCGCCCGGGTCGATCGGCTGCTCGACATGGGCGCGCTCGATCAGGCCCATGCGCTGCTGTCGCAGGCGGCAACGAACGATCCCGAGATTTTCCGGCGCAGTTTCGACGTGGCGCTGCTGCTGGGGCAGGAACGTCGCGCCTGCAAGATCATCGAACGCAGCCCCTCGATCGCGCCCTCCTACGCGGCGCGGATCTTCTGCCTTGCGCGCAACGGACAATGGGATCTCGCTGAGCTTACCTTCGGTACCGGCAAGGTTCTGGGTCAGATCCCGGCCTCCGAGGTGAGCTTGCTCGAGCAGTTCCTCGACCCGATGCTGGCCGAGGGCGCCGAGGATATGCCCCCGCCCGATCCGGTCACGCCGCTGAGCTACAAGATGATGGAGGCGATCGGCCAACCGCTGCCAACCTCGGTTCTGCCGCTGGCTTTCGCGCAAGCCGATCTGACCGAGAACAACGGCTGGAAATCCCAGCTTGAGGCGGCGGAACGGCTGGCGCGTGCGGGCGTGCTCGATCCCAATCGCCTTCTGGGCCTTTATACGGAACGCAAGGCGGCCGCGTCGGGGGCGCTGTGGGACCGGGTTTCGGCGGTGTCCGAACTCGATAAGGCGCTGGCCGCGGGCGACACGAAAGCCGTCTCGCGCGCCCTGCCCCGCGCTTACAAGGCGATGGCGGAAAACGAACTCGAGCCGGTCCTCGCCGCGCTTTTCGGCGATCAGCTTTCGGGCATGACGCTCTCGGGCAAGGCCGCGCGGCTGGCTTTCGAGCTGAGCCTGCTGACCCCGAACTATGAGGAGAACGCACGCATCGGCGCCGAGGCAGATCCCCGCGGAGATCTGCTCGCGGGGCTGGCACAGGGCGACACCTCTCAAATGCGTACACGCGACAGTCTCGGCCGCACCCTCAAGGTGGTGTTCGACGCCCCCCCGACTGCGGCCGCGGATCGCTATGAGGGGCTTTTGCCAGACCAGCTCGGCCTCGCGATCATCGAGGCGATCGGCGACGTCACCGAAGGCGCGAAGGGCGATTACCCGCGGCTTCAGGACGGGCTGCGACTGCTGCGCCTCGTCGGGCTGGAATCGACCGCGCGGCGCACTGCAATCGAACTTATGGTGCTGGAGCGGCGCGGATGAACGACGCGCCGCCCGATGCACGCTGGCTGCCCGCCTTTCTCGAAGCGCAAGCCGCCGAAGCGGGGGCCGCGCGCAACACGATCCTCGGATATGGGCGTGACCTCAATGACTTCGCGGGCTTTCTTCAAGCGAAAGGCCTGAGCTACGCGACCCTTACTCGCGAGAATATCGAGACCTACCTGATCCGCTGTGAGGCCGACGGGCTCGCGAAATCGACCCGCGCGCGACGTCTGAGCGCGATCCGGCAGCTTTTTCGTTTTGCCTATGAAGAGGGCTGGCGCGCCGACAATCCCGCGATCCGCATCTCCGGCCCGGGCCGCGCGAAACGCTTGCCCAAGACGCTTTCGCTCGAAGAGGTCGAAGCCTTGCTGGAGGCCGCCCGCGATCAGGGACGTTCCGCCCGCGACCAGATCCGCAACCGCTGCCTGATGGAATTGCTCTATGCCACGGGGATGCGAGTTTCCGAGCTCGTCTCCCTACCCGTCTCTGCCGCGCGGGGCGATCCGCGGATGCTTCTGGTGCGCGGCAAGGGTGACAAGGAACGCATGGTGCCACTCTCACCGCCCGCGCGTGAGGCGCTGGCCGACTGGCTCAGAGCACGCGATGCCGCCGAGGAAGAGGCGCATGTCCGACACCGTGCCCCCTCCTCTCGGTTTCTCTTTCCCTCGCCGGGAAAGGAAGGCCACCTGACCCGGCAATCCTTTCACCGATTGCTCAAGGATATCGCGGTGAATGCGGGGATCAGCCCCGCCAAGGTCACGCCCCATGTGCTGCGCCACGCCTTCGCGACTCATCTTCTGCAAGGCGGGGCCGATCTGCGCGCGATCCAGATGCTGCTGGGCCATGCCGATCTCTCGACCACCGAGATCTATACCCATGTGCTCGACGAGCGGCTCAAGGAACTGGTGCTTCAGCATCACCCGCTAGCCAAACCGCGCGGCAATCGGCACGGCGACGCTTGAATGCGCCACGGCGCGGCCCCATAACCTAAGCCCATGGAAAACACTCTCGATATTGCCTTCTGGATCACCGCCGGCGCGATCGTTCTGCTTCTGGCGCTCTCGGCCTTCTTCTCGGGCTCTGAAACCGCGCTGACGGCCGCGAGCCGCGCCAAGCTGCGTGCGCAGGCCGACAAGGGCGAAACGGGCGCGAAGACCGCGCTGGAGGTCACCGAAGACAGCGAGCGGCTGATCGGTGCGATCCTGCTGGGCAATAACGTGGTCAACATCCTCTCGGCGGCGCTGGCCACCGCGCTTCTGACCCGGATCTTCGGGCAATCGGGCGTGGCCCTCGCGACGGTGGTGATGACGCTCCTTGTGCTGATCTTCTCCGAAGTCCTGCCGAAGACCTACGCGATCACCCTGCCCGAAAAAGTCGCCGCCAAGGTCGCCGGTCCGATCCGCGTCGTGACCTTCGTGCTCGCCCCCATCGTCGCTGTGGTACGGATGATCGTGCGCGGCATCCTTTATGCCTTCGGCATGCGCACCGACAAGAACACCCATATGTTCTCGATCCACGAGGAGATCGCGGGCGCACTGGCGCTGGGTCAGTCCGAGGGAACGGTCGACAAGGAAGACCGAGACCGCCTGCTGGGCGCGCTCGATCTGGGCAATCGCACGGTCGAGGAGATCATGCTGCACCGCTCGCAGATCGAGATGCTCGATATCGAGCAGGACCCGGATTCGATCCTCACGGCGGTGCTTTCCTCGCCCCATACACGCCTGCCCCTCTATCGCGGCGAGCGCGAGAACGTGGTTGGCGTGATCCATTCGAAAGACCTGCTGCGCGCGGTGGAGAAAGTCATGCGCGGAGGCGACGGCACACTCGAGAGCATCTCCGATCTCGACCTCACCAAGGTGATGATGAAGCCCTATTTCGTGCCCGAGACGACGCCTCTCGACGAGCAGATGCAGGAATTCCTCAAGCGTCGCACCCATTTCGCGCTGGTGGTGGACGAGTATGGCGACCTGCGCGGATTGCTGACGCTCGAGGACATCCTCGAGGAAATCGTGGGCGAGATCACCGATGAATTCGACCCCAAGGCCGAGCGCAACCTCAAGCCCACCGAAAGCGGCGATTACATAGTCGACGGTTCGATGACGATCCGCGATCTCAACCGCGAGACCGACTGGAGCCTGCCCGATGACGAGGCCAACACGATCGCGGGCCTGGTGATCCACGAGGCGCAGACGATCCCGACGGAAGGTCAGGTCTTCTCCTTCCATGGCTTCCGCTTCGAGGTGCTGACGCGCAAGGACAACCGGCTGACCCGCCTCAAGATCCGCCCGCTGATCCCCGGCGCGTGAGGGGGCGCTGCCCCCCGCTGCGCTGACGCGCTGCCCCCGGGATATTTATGTCCAAGTCGAAGGTGCGCGATCAATCGCAGGCGCAGCCCGGCCCCTTGTGGCAGGCTTTCGAGCGGCTGATGCAACTGTCGCCGCAAGCCTTCCCCTTCGAGCAGTGCTTGCAGCATTTCGCATGGACCACGCCTGTCTGATGAGCGATCTGGAACAGCGCATCCCTGGTCCCGACCGCGGAACGATCTCGTTCGGGAGCCGTTTGCGCAGCTCCCACGGACGCCGCCAAGACGAATGCGACGATACTTGCCGTGACTTTGGACATCTGTCCTCCCCCTTGACCGCTTCCCACGTTAACGATGGTTAATTATGGGCCGTATGGGGTCAAGTGCGCGCTCGGGGCCTGCTGCCCTCTTGCCAAGAAGCCGCGCCGGCCCTAATGGCAAAGCCATGACACAGCACCAGCGCCTCCTCATCATCGACTTCGGCTCCCAGGTCACGCAGCTGATCGCGCGTCGCCTTCGCGAGCTCAATGTCTATTGCGAAATCCATCCCTATCAGAACGTGACGGATGCCTTCCTCAAGGAGTTCGCCCCGAAGGCGATCATCTTCTCGGGCGGGCCCGACAGCGTGACGCGCGAGGGATCGCCGCGTCCGCCGCAAAGCGCCTATGAGATGGGCGTGCCGATCCTCGGGATCTGCTATGGCCAGCAGGTGATGATGCAGGATCTGGGCGGGTTGGTGGAGGCTGGCCAAAGCCACACCGCCGAGTTCGGCCGCGCCTATGTGACGCCGACCGAGACGCGGATCGATCTGCTCAATGGCTGGTTCATGGATGGCACGGGCCGCGAACAGGTCTGGATGAGCCATGGCGACCATGTCAGCAAGCTCGCACCGGGCTTCGAGGTCTTCGGGACCTCGCCGGGTGCGCCTTATGCGATCACCGCCGATCTGAGCCGCCGGTTCTACGCGGTGCAATTCCACCCGGAAGTGCATCACACGCCGAACGGAAAGACCCTCTACGAGAATTTCATCCGTGACGCGGGCTTCACCGGTGACTGGACGATGGCGGGCTATCGCCAGCAGGCGATCGACGCGATCCGCGAGCAGGTCGGCGACGCGCATGTGATCTGCGGGTTGTCGGGCGGCGTGGACAGCTCGGTCACCGCGATATTGCTGCATGAGGCGATCGGCGACCAGCTGACCTGCGTTTTCGTCGATCACGGCCTGCTGCGGATGAACGAGGCCGACGAAGTGGTCACGATGTTCCGCGACCATTACAACATCAAGCTGATCCATGCCGACGAGTCCGAGCTGTTCCTCGGCGAGCTGGAAGGCGTCACCGACCCCGAGGTCAAGCGCAAGACGATCGGTCGTCTCTTCATCGACGTGTTCCAGAAATACGCCAACCAGATCGAGGACGCTGAATTCCTCGCTCAGGGCACGCTCTACCCCGATGTCATTGAATCGGTGAGCTTCTCGGGCGGCCCTTCGGTCACGATCAAGTCGCACCACAATGTGGGCGGCCTGCCCGAGAAGATGGGTCTCAAGCTGGTCGAGCCGCTGCGCGAGCTGTTCAAGGACGAAGTGCGCGCGCTTGGTCATGAGCTGGGCCTGCCGGCCTCCTTCATCGGCCGCCACCCCTTCCCGGGGCCCGGCCTTGCCATTCGCTGCCCCGGAGAGATCACCCGCGACAAGCTCGAGATCCTGCGCAAGGCGGATGCGGTCTATATCGACCAGATCCGCAAGCACGGGCTCTATGACGAGATCTGGCAGGCCTTCGTCGCCATCCTTCCCGTCCGCACCGTCGGCGTGATGGGCGACGGGCGCACCTATGACTATGCCTGCGCGCTGCGCGCGGTAACCTCGGTCGATGGCATGACCGCCGATTACTACCCGTTCAGCCACGAGTTCCTCGGCGAGACCGCGACGCGGATCATCAACGAGGTGAAGGGCATCAACCGGGTGACCTATGACATCACCTCGAAGCCCCCGGGCACGATCGAGTGGGAATGACATGAGAGAGGGGGCGCTGCCCCCTCTTTTCCTTTCAGGAAAATTCACCCCCGGGATATTTTCGCCAATTCGAATGCGCGAAACGACGTCTTAACCGGAATGGGCATAGCGAGATCTGGCGGTACGGGCGGGGACACCGATGACCGCCCAAGGCGAGCTTGTCCGGCTCGCCGCCTCTTTGTGGATCGAGGCGTGAAAATCCTCCTCCCTTCTTCTTGAGATAAATATCTCGGGGGAGAGGCGCGGAACGCGCCGAGGGGGCAGCGCCCCCTGATCCCTGGACGAGAAACCTGCCGCTCGCGAAGCGCGATCGACATTCTGTGCACTGCTCTCGCGCAAGACTGACATGTTCGGGAGCACGAAAACGTATCTCGCCACGAGGTTTCATTGCGACTGACCCGCAGGGTTTCCCCTGGCGATCACGATGAAAGCCAAGTCATTTCGCTCGAGCGTCAGTCCTGCCCTCCCTTGGCCTCAATAGAACCAAAGCCGAACAAGCCGTTCACCATTTTGACGGTGAGCCGTCCGCAAACACGCCTGACGATGGTGATGTCGGCGCGCATGAAAAGCGCCGAAGCGCGGGTTTTGCGGGGGAGAAACGCCACCCGCGCGAGTATGACCTCTGACGCACGCGACGACACGGGCTCCGGGAGCGTTGCGGCGCGCGCTATGGGGGCGCGCTTTCCACTCTCCGCGCTCTGGACAGGACGAGGGCGCCACGCATAGGCTCATCCTGTTCCACGAAGCGCCGCACGGGGATGGCCTCCATCCCGGCGCTTCCATTTCCATGGAGATGGCACATGGCCCTTTCGCTCACCGGTCGGCTGATCTGTACCACTGAGGCTCAGGCCGAGATCGTGCGAGGCTACCTGCCCGAGCATATCCGGCTCACGCGCGCGGAGCCCGGATGCGAGCTCTTCGAGGTCACGCAAGGCGATGATCCAATGGTCTGGGACCTGAACGAACGTTTCGCGAGCCGGGACGATTTCGAGGCGCATCAGGCGCGCACCAAGGCCTCCGCCTGGGGGCGCGCGACGCAAGGGATCACGCGCGATTTCCAGATTTCCGAAGGCTGATCAGCCCAGCAGCGAGCAGATCCGGCGCGTCGCCAGCGCATAGCCCTCGATCCCGAAGCCCGCAAGCACCCCGTCGGCACGCAGCGAGACATAGGAGTGATGGCGGAAGGCCTCGCGCTTGTGCACGTTCGAGATATGGCACTCGAAAACCGGCCCGTCGAAGGCGTTGAGCGAATCGAGGATCGCAACCGAAGTATGGGTGTAGGCGCCCGGATTGATCACGATGGCGCAGGCCTTCTCGCGCGCCTCGTGGATCTGATCGACGATCGTGCCCTCGTGGTTCGACTGGAAAAGCGCGATCTCGAAGCCCTTCTGCGCGGCCACCGCCTTGCAGATACGCTCGACATCATCGAGCGTGTCAGAGCCGTAGATCTCCGGCTGACGCTTGCCCAGCAGGTTCAGGTTGGGGCCGTTCAGGATGTAGATCAGGCGCGACATCGGGTCCTCGGGGTGATTTCCGCCCCAATTGGCCCCAAATGCCGCGTTGATACAAGCCTTTGCACGCAGATCGCGCGCAAGCGCGACCCGCAGGCCTCACATGAAGGCGTCGGGCTCGGCCGCTTTCTTGCGCGCGACATAGTCGGTGAGCGCCTCGGCGATGCCGGGATCGAGCGCGGGCGGCTGATAATCGCCCAGCATCTTCGCCACGCGCTTCTCGGCCAGCGCCATCGTATCGAGCCCGCCCTGCTCTTCCCAGGTCTCGAAGGGCCGGTAATCGAGCAGGTTCGTGCGCCAGAAGGCGTCCTTGAAATTGGCCTGGGTATGGGCGCAGCCGAGATAATGGCCGCCCGGACCAACCTCGCGGATCGCATCCATCGCCTGCCCGTTCTCGGTCACATCGACGCCCTGGGCGAGCCGGTGAAGAACGCCGAGCTGGTCGGCATCCATCACGTATTTCTCGTAGGAAGAGACGAGGCCCCCTTCGAGCCAGCCGCAAGCGTGGAGCATGAAGTTCACGCCCGCATAGAGCCCGTTATTGAGCGTGTTCGCACTCTCGTAGGCGGCTTGCGCGTCGGGCAGTTTCGAGCCGGTGAAGCCCCCTGCCGAGCGATAGGGCAGCCCGAGCCGCCGCGCGAGCTGGCCCGCGCCAAGTGTGATCAGCGAGGCTTCGGGCGTGCCGAAGGTGGGTGCGCCCGAATTCATGTCGATCGAGGTCACGAAGGCGCCGAAGATCACAGGCGCGCCGGGACGGATCAGCTGACTATAGGCCACGCCTGCCAGCACCTCGGCCAGAACCTGCGTGAGCGTGCCCGCGACCGAGACCGGCGCCATTGCGCCGCCCACGATGAAGGGCGAGATGATGCAGGCCTGATTGGCGCGCGCATAGACCTCCAGCGCCCCCATCATCGTCGCATCGAATGTCAGCGGCGAGTTGATGTTGATGAGCGAGGTCATCACCGTGTTCTGGTCGACGAAATCGGAGCCGAAGAGAATCTTCGACATCTCGACACTGTCGGCGGCGCGTGAGGGCTCGGTGACCGAGCCCATATAGGGCTTGTCTGACAGCGTCATATGCGCGTGGAGCATGTCGAGATGGCGCTTGTTCACCGGCACGTCGGTCGGTTCGCAAACGGTCCCGCCCGAATGGTGAAGCCATTTCGACATCTGACCGAGTTTCACGAAGTTGCGGAAATCGGTGATCGTGGCGTAGCGGCGTCCGCCATGGTTGTCGCGCACAAAGGGCGGGCCATAGACCGGGGCGAGCACGAGGTTGCGCCCGCCGATCTCGACATTGCGCTCGGGGTTGCGGGCCGCCTGGGTGAATTGCGAGGGCGCGGTGGCGCAGAGCTTGCGGGCAAGGCCGCGCGGGATGCGCACGCGCTCCCCCTCGATATCGGCGCCGGCCTCGCGCCAAAGGTCGAGGGCCGCCGGGTTCTCTACGAAATTGACGCCGATCTCCTCGAGCACGGTTTCCGCGTTATGCTCGATGATCTGGAGCGCTTCCTCGTTCAGGATCTCCATGTCGGGGATGTTGCGCGTGATGTAGCGCGCGAATTCCACCCGCACCGCCGTGCGCTCGGCCCTGCGGGCTGCCCCGCCACCACCACGGGCGCGACGGCCCACACGTTCTGCCTGTTCCGAATCGGCCATGACATCCTCCGCCCGTAATTCCGACCCCAAACTAACGGCGGGAGGGATGCACGATGTCTTGTTTGCGTCCGTCAGCGGTAGAGAAGCGACCGCCCGTCCGCAAAGAGATGCACCTTCGCCGGATCCGCACTGAGCGAGAGCTGCGAATGGCGGCGGTCGTGATGGATGCCCGGCAGCTTCGCGATCACCGGCGCGGCATCGCCCTCGGGCTGGAAATAGAGCAGCGTGACCTCCCCCAGAGCCTCGACGATATCGACATGACCGGTATAGATCGCCTCGCCTTCGGCGGGCACGAAATCCTCGGGACGCACGCCGATATTGACCTTCAGCCCCATATCCTCGGGGCGCGTGGGCACGGTGGATCTGGCGACACCGCCGCGCGCGAGCTTCACCGTGGTCACCTCGCCCGTCTCCACCACCTCGCCCGGCAGCAGGTTCATCGAGGGGCTGCCGATGAACTGCGCGACGAACTCGTTTTCGGGGCGTTCGTAGAGGTCAAGCGGCGTGCCGACCTGCGCGATCCCCTTGTTGGCGAGCACCACGATGCGGCTTGCGAGCGTCATCGCCTCGACCTGATCGTGGGTCACGTAGATCATCGTGCGGTCGGGCATCGCCTCTTTGAGCTGGGCGATCTCGATCCTTGTCGCCACACGCAGCGCCGCGTCGAGGTTCGAGAGCGGTTCGTCGAACAGGTAGACCTTGGGGTCGCGCACGATGGCGCGCCCGATCGCGACCCGCTGACGCTGTCCGCCCGAGAGCGCCTTGGGCAGACGATCCAGATAGGGTTCGAGCTGCAGCATCTTCGCGGCCTTCTCGACGGCGGCGTCGATCTCTTCCTTGCTCATCTTCGCGATCTTGAGCGCGAAGGCCATGTTGTCGCGCACGGTCATGTGCGGATAAAGCGCATAGGACTGGAACACCATCGCGATCCCGCGGTTCGCGGGGGGCACCTCGTTCATCCGCACCCCGTCGATCTCGAGCGTGCCGCCCGAGATCTTCTCGAGCCCCGCGATCATCCGCAAAAGCGTCGATTTCCCGCAGCCCGAAGGGCCGACGAAGACGATCAACTCGCCTGCCTTGATGTCGAGGTTGATGTCCTTGAGGACAGAGACCTCGCCATAGCTCTTCGCGATGTTTTCCAGTTTCAGATCGGCCATCTTCCCCCCTCAGGCCCCGTGATCGTCGAGGCGCAAAATGCTTGGCTGCCACGGGCCCAGATGCAGCGTGTGATCGGGCATCGGACGGATCGAGCCCAGCTCACCCGCGATCGTCACCCAGTTGCCCGGCGGCACGGTCGCATTCACCGGCTGGTCGGACAGGTTGAAATAGCAAAGGATCGTCTCGTCCTCGTTCTTGCGGGTGAAGACGAAGAGATCCCCCGAACAATACATGTCCTCCATCGCCCCCTTGCGCAGCACCTCGTGGTTGCGCCGGAACGCGATGGCGCGACGGTAGTGATGCAAAAGCGAGGCGGGGTCATGTTCGGCCACGTCGGCGGCGATGTTGTGATGAACCGAGGGCACCGGAAGCCAGGGCCGCGCCTGCGAGAAGCCGCCATATGCCGCGTCGCGCTCCCAGACCATCGGCGTCCGGCACCCGTCGCGGCCCTTGAACTCGGGCCAGAATTCGATGCCATAGGGGTCTTGCAGATCCTCGAAGGCCAGTTCGGCCTCGGGCAGGCCCAGCTCCTCGCCCTGATAGAGGCAGAGCGAGCCGCGCAGGCACATCATCAGCGTCGTATAAAGCCGCGCGGCCGCAGGTGTCAGGTGCCAGCGCGAGATATGGCGCTCGACATCGTGGTTCGAATAGGCCCAGCAAACCCAACCATCCTTCGCCACCTCATCGACCTTCTCGAACACCGCCTTGAAATAGCGTGCATCGAGCGGCGCGTGCCCGGACAGAAGCTCGAAGGCGTAGGACATCTGCATCTTGTCGCTGCCCGAAGTGTATTCGCCGAGGATCTCCAGCCCGCGTTGGCTGTCGCCCACCTCACCCACGGCGGCTGCGTTGTAATTGTTCATCAACGTGCGCAGCTTGCGCAGGAAACGCAGGTTCTCGGGGTTGTTCTTGTCGTAGATATGGCGCTGGTGATTGTAGGGGTTCACCTTGGGGGCGGTCTGGTCGTTGCGCTCCTCGGGCGGCAGCGGAGGATTGTCACGCAACTCCTTGTCGTGCATGTAAAAATTGATCGTGTCGAGGCGGAACCCATCGACGCCCCGCTCCAGCCAGAACTTCGCGACGTTCAACAGCTCCTGCTGTACTTCGGGGTTGTGGAAGTTCAGGTCGGGCTGCGAGACGAGGAAGTTGTGCATGTAATATTGCTCGCGCCGGCCATCCCAGTGCCAGCCCGGACCGCCGAAGATCGACAGCCAGTTGTTGGGCGGCGTGCCGTCGGGTTTGGGGTCGGCCCAGACATACCAGTCGGCCTTGGGGTTGTCGCGGCTCGACCGGCTCTCCTGGAACCACGGGTGCTGGTCCGAGGTATGCGACAGCACGAGGTCGATCATCACTTTCAGCCCCAGCGCATGGGCCGTCGCGATCACCTGGTCGAAATCGGCGAGATTGCCGAATAGCGGATCGACATCGCAGTAATCGGCCACGTCATAGCCGAAATCCTTCATCGGAGAGGTGAAGAACGGCGAGATCCAGACCGCATCCGCGCCCAGCGAGGCCACATGCGGCAGCCGCCGGACGATCCCCAGCAGATCGCCCACCCCATCATTGTTGCTGTCTTGGAAACTACGCGGATAGATCTGGTAGATCACCGCTCCGCGCCACCATTCTTCTGTCTTCGTGAGAGAATTCATCAACCACCTTTAACCGAACCCGCCAGCAGACCGCGGACGAGATATTTCTGCATTGCAAAGAAGACCCCGAGCGGAACCGCGATCGACACGAAGGCGGCGGCGGCCAGAATGCCCCAGTCCCCTCCGCGAGACCCCAGCAGGTCGTCGGCGATCTTCACTGTCATCACCTTGGTCTGATCGTTGGCCGGCAGGAACACCTTGGCGACAAGAAGATCGTTCCAGACCCACAGGAATTGGAAGATTGCAAAAGAAGCGAGCGCCGGGAATGACAAAGGCAGCACGATCTTCATGAAAATCTGGAAATCCGTGGCCCCGTCGACCTTTGCGCTCTCGATGATGTCGCGCGGCAGACCCACCATGTAATTGCGCAACAGATAGATCGCGAGCGGAAGGCCGAACCCGGTATGGGCCAGCCAGATGCCCACGAAACTCTGCCCGATCCCCACATCCTGATGGAGCCGCAAAAGCGGCACCAGCGCGAGTTGCAACGGCACCACCAGCAATCCAACGACCGCCGCGATCAAAAGCCCGCGCCCGGGAAATTCCATCCAGGCCAGCGCATAGGCCGCGAAGGCTGCAACGAGGATCGGGATGATCGTGGCCGGGATCGTCACCGTGAGCGTATTGAGAAAGGCCTGCCCCATCCCGTCCGAGAACAGAACCTGCCTGTAATTGGAAAGGGTGAAGGCCGGCGGCATGTCGGCCACGAAATAGACGCGCGGGCCGGAGCCCTCGAAGCTCGTGCTCGACGTCACCTCATAGGCGCCATCGGCGTTCACCGTCATCGTGCCCGCCTCGGTCTGCGCCGTCTCTCCCGCCTTGTAGGCGCCCGGCTTGATGCCCGAGGTCCCGAAGGCCACGATTTTCGCCCCCGGCTTCAGATCCCTTGCATTCTGGCCATCCGTCAGCAGGTTGCCGCTGAGAACGTAGGCCCCGTCCGCCTGTGTCTCGCCCTCGCCCGGGATCCGGTCGCGGAAGGCCTTTTCGACCGGGAAGGCCGACTCCCACCAGCCCGACTGGCTGATCTGATCGGTGGTGCGAAAGGAGCTCACCAGCAGACCCACCGTCGGGATCAGCCAGAGCACGACCATGAGAGCGACCGAGATATGAACCGCCCAGGTCAGGCGCGATTTCTGCCCCGCGATGGAAGCCATCAGCGCATCTCCTTTCGGGCCTGAATGATGTTCCAGATCATCACCGGCAGCACGATGATCATGATCACGAAGGCCACCGCCGTGGCCCGCCCGTCATCGCGGAACATGTAGCTCATCATGTAGCTCGGCAGGATCTGCGTGCCGAAATTCCCGCCCGTCGTCGCGTAGACGATATCGAAGACCTTCAGCACGAGAATGGTGATCGTCGTCCAGACAACCACGATCGTCGGCATGATCTGCGGCACCTTGATCTTGAAGAACAGCTGGAACGGGTTCGCCCCGTCCAGCACCGCCGCCTCGACCGTTTCCTCGGGAATGCCGCGCAACGCCGCCGAGAGGATCACCATCGCAAACCCGGTCTGGATCCAGATCAGGATCACCATCAGGAAGAAGTTGTTCCAAAACGGGATCTGCAAGGGATCGAGCGGCTGGAGGTGGAAGGCGTCACGGATCGCGTTGATCAAACCGATCTGAGGATTGTTCGCATAGACGAATTTCCAGATCAGCGAAGCGCCCACGAAGGAAATCGCCATCGGCATGAAAATCAGCGATTTCGCGATATTGCCCCATTTGATCCGGTCGGTGAGCTGGGCCGCCATCAGCCCGAAGAAGGTGGCGAGCGCCGGCACCACCAGCACCCACAGGAAGTTGTTGAAGACCGCCTGCCGGAACGTGTCATCAGCGGCGAGCTTCTGGTAATTGCCCAGCCCGATGAACTCCGTCCCGTTGCGATTGAAGAGCGAGCGCCAGAACGAGCCGACCACCGGATAGGCGAGATAGAGCCCCAGCGCCGCGATCGCGGGAAACAGGAACAACCAGGGGCGCACCATATTCGCACGGTTGATGTTGCGGCCCGGATCGGCTCCGCGCGGCGGGAAGATGACTTTGTCGAGCACGAGGTTGGAGGCGTAGAAATAGGCGATGCAGCCGCCAACCCCGAGCGCGATCGTGATGATCCCTTGCAAGATCGGTGACATCTGGCCCCTCCCCGAACCGTTTACGCAAGAGCGCGCCCCCGGGACATGGCGTCCGGGGGCGCGACCTGTCTTACTTCTCGATGCTGTCCCAGCGCTTCTGGACCGCGTCGGCCGCTTCCTGCGCGGTCTCGTCGCCGGTGGTGTAGGCCACCATAGCCTTCCAGAACGCATCCGTTCCGATCTCGCCCGGCATCTGGTCGGAACCGTCGAAGCGGAAGGTGGTCGCATCCAGCAGGATCTTGTTCATGTTACGCTGAACGTCATTGGCGAAGGCCGCGAGGTTGACGTTCTTGTTCGGCGTAAGGAAGCCCGACTGCGCCATCCAGATCTCGGATGCGATCGGGGTCTCGAGGAACTTGATGAAGGCCTCTGCGGCCTTGCTGTCCTTGGTGATGCCGAACATCGTGCCCGCGCCGAGCACCGGCTTGCCGAGATCCTTGCCCTCGTAGGCCGGGAAATAGAAGAAATTCACGTCCGAGCCCACCTTGGTGCCTTCGGGGAAGAAGGTCGGGATGAAGCTCGCCTGCTTGTGCATGTAGCATTTCGGCGGAAAGTCGAAGAGCCCCTTCGGACTGTCGCGGAAATCGGTCGTGGCCACCGCCTGCTCGCCCCCTTCGGCGAAACCCGGGGTCTTGGCGAACCAGCCGTAGTCCTTGATCGCGTCGACGACTTTGGGATCGTTGAACTTAAGCGCGTTCGAGACCCAGTCGTCATAGGTCTGGGGCGACTGGGTGCGCAGCATGATATCTTCGACCCAGTCGGTCGCGGGCCAGCCGGTCGCCGCCCCCGAGCCAAGCCCGATGCACCAGGGCGTGCCGCCATCGGCCTTGATCTGCTCGGTCAGCGCCTTGAGCTCCTCCATGGTCTCGGGAACCTTGTAGCCCGCTTCCTTGAAGTTCTCGGGCACATACCAGACCAGCGACTTCAGGTCCGCCTTGAAGGGGAAGGTGAAGGTCTGTTTCATGCCATCCTTGCCGGCATAGGTCGAGAGATCCTCCCAGCTCTGACCCGCGGCGTAATTGTCCTTGATCCAGGCGCCCGTGCCTTCGGGCATCGGGGTCAGGTAGCCCTGCTTGGCCAGATCGGAGGCGAGACCGGGCTGCGGGAAGACCGCGATATTCGGGGGCGTGCCGCCTTTTGCCGCGATCACGATATCCTGCTCGAAGCTTTCCGAGCCCGAATAGTCGACCTTCGCGCCGGTCGCGGCCTCGAAATAGGCCAGAACGCTTTCGAACAGCTTCTTGTCGCCACCCGTCCACGGACCCGTGATGGTGAGCGTCTTGCCGCTCAGGTCATTGTCCTTGGCGAATTGATCATAACTGGCCCAGTCGAAGCGATCGGGCTCGCTCCCCGGTTTGAACGTGAGCTCCTGCGCCGAGGCGAGCCCCGCCGACAGCGCCAGCGCCGCGATGCCAAGCATCAGATGTTTGGTCATGAATTCCTCCCGGTATATGGCGCTTCGGACCGACACGACTCACCATGCCCAAAGCGCTTTGGACTTGAGTGACCGTCTCAGAGCACTCACCGGATGTCAATTGTCGCGCCTCGCGCGCAAATCAATTTCCCTTTATTTCCATAATCTTTTTCGAGACATCGTCGCCGCAACGCAGCATCCTCGTTGCCGCGCATGCAGCATTGACGGGCAAAATCCGCGCGACTAACCTCGCCTCTGATCCAAAGCGGTTTGGGGCGATGAATCTCAAGACACTGGCACAAGAACTCGGGTTGTCGCCCACGACGGTGAGTCGCGCACTCAACGGCTATCCGGAAGTCTCCGAGGCCACCCGGATGCGCGTCATGAAGGCCGCCGAAGCCGCGAATTACCGCCCCAACACCCAGGCGAAACGGCTCGCCACCGGCCGCGCAATGGCGATCGGCCACATCATCCCGATCTCGACCCGCCACGAGATCGTGAACCCGGTCTTTGCCGACTTCATCGCGGGCGCAGGCGAGGTCTATGCGCGGCGCGGCTATGACATGGTGATCACAATCGTGCCCGACGATCAGGAAGCGCGCGCCTATGCCGAACTGCGCTCGAAAGGGAATGTCGACGGGGTGCTCGTCCACGCGCCGAAGGTCGAGGATCATCGCATCGCCATGCTCGACCATCTCGGGATGCCCTTCGTGCTGCACGGGCGGGTCAGCGGGATCGAAAGCTCTTACAGCTGGGTCGATGTGAACAATGTTCGCGCCTTCACCCGCGCTACCGATTTCCTGCTCGATCTCGGGCATCGCCGGATCGCGCTGATCAACGGGATCGGCAACATGGATTTTGCCCGCAGACGGCGGCGCGGCTATGAACAGGCCCTGATGGCACGGGGGATCGCGCCCGATCCGGCGCTCATCACCGAGGGCGAGATGACCGAGGCACAGGGCCACGATGCGGCCCGCGCGATGCTGCAATTGTCGAACCCGCCCACGGCTTTCCTCACCGCCTCGCTGCTTTCGGCGATGGGCGCGCGGCGCGGAATCGAGGAGGCGGGCCTCAAGATGGGGCGCGACATCTCTATCCTGACCCATGACGACGAGCTGGGCTATCTCAGGAACGGCACCGCCGAAGAGCCGATCTTCACCGCCACCCGCTCCTCCGTACGCGAGGCGGGGCGGCGCTGCGCGGCGCTTCTCATCGACCAGATCGAGAGCGGCGACCGCACGCCCCGTCACGAACTGATGGAGGCGGTTCTGGTGCTCGGGCAATCCACGGGCCCTGCCCCCACACGCTGAAAAACAGGATGAAGATGCTTCCGAAACGCACTGACTTTCCGAATGATTTCCTCTTCGGCACGGCAACCTCCGCCTATCAGATCGAAGGTCATGCCTTTGGCGGTGCGGGCCCCTCGCACTGGGACACCTTCGCGGCCACGCCGGGCAATGTCGTGCGCGCCGAAAACGGTGCGACGGCTTGCGATCACTATCATCGGTGGGAAGAAGATCTCGACCTGATCGCGGCGGCCGGGTTCGATTGCTATCGCTTCTCGACCTCCTGGGCGCGGGTCATGCCCGAGGGGCGCGGGGCGGTGAACGCGGAGGGCCTCGATTTCTACGACCGGCTCGTTGACGGGATGCTGGAGCGCGGGCTCAAACCCGCCCTCACCCTCTATCACTGGGAACTGCCCGCAGCGCTTTCCGACAAGGGCGGCTGGCGCAATCGCGATATCGCCTTCTGGTTTGCCGATTTCGCGCAGGTCATCGCGGACCGGCTCGGCGACCGGATCTGGTCGGCCGCCCCGATCAACGAGCCCTGGTGCGTCAGCTGGCTGAGCCATTTCGAGGGCCATCACGCGCCCGGCCTGCGCGACATCCGCGCGACCGCCCATGCGATGCATCATGTGCTGCTCGCGCATGGGCAGGCGATCCGGGTGATGCGCGATCACGGCATGAAGAACCTCGGCGCAGTGTGCAATTTCGAGGCCTCCCTTCCAGCCGATGACAGCCCCGAGGCGCAAGCCGCCACCGCCCGCCACGACGCCTATTACAACCGCTTCTTCGTCGAGGGGATGTTCAAGCGCCGCTATCCCGAAGAGGTCATGGTCGCCTTCGCCCCCCACATGCCCGCCAATTGGGAGGATGATTTCGCGGTGATCGGCGAGCGGCTCGACTGGTTCGGCCTCAATTACTACACCTGCAAGCGCATCGCGCCCGCAGAGGATCCCTGGCCCGCGCTGCGCGAGATCGAGGGTCCGCTGCCCAAGACCGCGATGGGCTGGGAGGTCTATCCCGAAGGCCTCCATCACTTCCTCACCCGCCTCGCGCGAGACTATACCGGCGATCTGCCGCTCTACGTGACCGAGAACGGCATGGCCTCGCCCGATGTGATCGCAGGCGGCAAGGTCGAGGATCCGCAGCGCATCGCCTACTACCGCGACCACCTCGCGGCGATGCGGCGGGCGATGGCCGAGGGCGTGCCGGTGAAGGGTTATTTCTGCTGGTCGCTGATGGACAATTACGAATGGGCGCTGGGTTACGAGAAACGCTTCGGCCTCGTGCATGTCGATTTCGAAACCTTGCAGCGCACCCCGAAAGCGTCCTATTTGGCATGGCAGGACGCATTGGGGAGCCGCTGATGAGCGAACAGATCACGTTGCTGGCCGATATCGGCGGCACCAATACACGTGTCGCCATGGCCCGCGACGGCGTGCTTTGCCCCGAGACGATCCGCCGATATGCCAACAAGGGGCGAGCATCTCTCGAGGCGATCCTCGCCGATTACCTGCAAGAGGAAGACTGCGATCAGCCGCTGGCGGGCGCCTGTGTCGCCGCTGCAGGCCCGGTGCGAGACAATCGCGCCGAGATGACGAACCTCTCCTGGGTGATCGAGGCCGAAAATATCGCGGCACTCACACGGGCCGGTCAGGTTTTCGTGCTCAACGACCTTCAGGCGCAGGGTCATGCGCTGGGGTATCTCGCCCCCGGGGCGATCCTCCCGATCCTGCCCGGCGAACCCGCGCGCGAGGGCTCGGCCCGGCTCGTCGTCGGTATCGGGACCGGGTTCAACGCAGCGCCCGTGCATGAGGGCCCCGGTGGCCGCGTCGTGCCGCCCTCGGAAGCGGGTCACACCACGATGCCCTGCACCACGGAGGCCGATTTCGCCCTCAAGACCTATCTCGAGGCGAAACACGCCTTCGCCAGCGTCGAACACGTCGTCGCGGGGCGCGGGTTGGAGCGGATCTATGCCTACCTCAAGGGCGAGGAGGACGCGACCACGCCCGGCGAGCAGATCCTGTCTCTGATCGAGGCGGGGGACGAAACCGCCGTCGCCGCGGGCCGCACCTTCGTGCAGATGCTGGGTAAAGTGGTGGGGGATCTGGCGCTGACCCACCTGCCCTTTGGCGGGATCTACCTGATCGGCGGCGCCGCGCGCGGGGTGGTGCCGTGGCTCGAGCCCTTCGGTTTCGCCCAGGCTATGCAGGCCAAGGGCCGCTTCTCCGAGTTCCTGCGGGCCTTCCCGGTCTCGGTGATCGAGGATGACTATGCCGCGCTTCACGGCTGCGCCGCCTTCCTCAAGGCGCGGCTGTCGCAATAAGCCCGCCCGCGTCAAACCTATTTTAACGGCTCGGCTCTAAGCCTCTTTCTCGACAGTTGTTGAAAAGAGGTTTGCGATGCGTCCGTACCCCCTCCCGCAGCGGGCGGCCCGTGCATGACGGTGCTCGCCCTGCCCGACCGTATCGATCTCGGCGCGGTCTCCGCATTGCATGCGGCGCTCGACCCCGTGACTATCGGGCCGACCGTGATCGACGCCTCGACGGTCAGCCATCTCGGCGCGCTCGGGGTGCAGTTGCTTGTCTCGGCCGCGCTGAGCGCACGCGCCTGCGGTCACAGCCTGACGATCACCCCCCGCTCCGACGCTTTCGACGAGGCGCTGGCCCGCTTCGGCATTTCTATCGACGATCTGCAAAATACGGAGGCTGCATGAGCCTGAAAGTTCTCGCGGTAGATGACAGCCGCACGATCCGCGACATGCTCAGGCTGACCCTCGCCGATGCGGGGATCGAACTCTACCTTGCCGAGGATGGGGTGCACGGCCTCGAGGTTCTCGGCGGGATCGACCCCGATGCGATCATCTCAGACATCAACATGCCACGCCTCGACGGGTTCGGATTCATCGAGGCGGTTCGGGGGCAGGATCGGCATCGGGCGACACCGATCCTCGTGCTGACCACGGAATCCGCGCCCGAACTCAAGGCCCGTGCCCGCGCCGCCGGGGCCACCGGCTGGATCGTCAAACCCTTCGATCCGGTCAAGCTGGTCAAGGCGCTCAACATGGTCGCTGGCTGAGGAGAGCGAGATGCCCAACGACCCGATGGCCGAAATCAAGGCCTCCTTCTTCATCGAATGCGATGAGCTGCTCGAAAGCCTGCAAGATGCGCTGACCGAGATCGAAGAGGGTGCGCATGACGGCGAGACGATCAATATCGTCTTTCGCGCGGTCCATTCGATCAAGGGCGGCGCCGGGGCGTTCGGGCTCGAAGCGCTGGTGGCGTTCGCCCATCGCTACGAAACGGTGATGGACGAGGTCCGCTCGGGCCGGCTCGAGGTCAGTGCCGAGGCGGTGAAGCTTTTCTTTCAGGCGGCCGACCTGCTGGCTGACGAGGTTCACGCCGCACGCGACAGCCAACCCGAACCCGAGGGCGCCGAAGCCTGCCTCAAGGCGCTCGAGGCACTTCTGGGCGCGGACCGTTTGGCCGAGGCCGAGACCGATGACGCCCCCCCTGATTTCCAACCGATGGGTCTCTCTCTCGATCTTGCCGCCGATTTCGACATTGGCCAGACCCCGCCGGATGCCCATGTCCTGCACTTCAAACCCCATGCCGATCTCTACGCCTCGGGAAACGAACCGCTCTATCTCCTGCGCGCGCTGGCCGACCTTGGTCCGCTCGAGACCGAGGTCGATTTCTCCGCGATCCCGCCGCTCGACGCGATCGACCCCGAAGCGGCCTACCTCTCTTGGACCCTGCGCCTCGACCGCACGCTCGACGAGGCCGCAATTCGCGATGTGTTCGATTTCGTCGAGGATGTCTGCGATCTCGAATTTGGCTCGCGGGAAAACCCGCTCGATAGCTTCGGTGACGTGACTTCGCTGCTTCAATTCGACGCCAGCACGTCTGGAAACGACGAAAACGCTCCGGCCAGTTTCGGAGCCCCGCTCGCCGCCCCACCTCCCGAGCCCACACCTGCTCCGGGCCCGCCCTCTCCTCCGTCCCGCGCGGGAGAAGCGAACGAGCCGGATCGCGCGGGGATGTCTCCGATGACACCGCCAACGCCCGCGACAGGAACGCCTGCGGCAGACCCCGGCGCGACGGTTCGCGTCGACCTCGAACGGATCGATCGCCTCGTCAATCTCGTGGGCGAGCTGGTGATCAACCAGGCCATGCTCGCCCAATCGGTGACAGAGGCCGGACTGCCGCCCAACTCGCCGGTCATGACCGGGCTCGAGGCCTTCATGATGCTCACCCGCGACATTCAGGACAGCGTGATGATGATCCGCGCGCAGCCTGTCAAACCGCTCTTTCAGCGCATGGCCCGGATCGTGCGCGAATCCTCCTCGGCAATCGGCAAGGAGGTCAAGCTACGCACCGAGGGCGAGGCGACAGAGGTCGACAAGACCGTCATCGAACGCCTCGCCGACCCGTTGACCCACATGATCCGCAACGCCGTCGATCATGGGCTGGAGACCACCGAAACCCGCGTCGCGGCCGGAAAACCGCGCGAGGGTGTGATTACGCTTTGCGCGCAACATCGCTCTGGCCGCGTCGTGATCGAAGTGACGGACGACGGAGGCGGTATCAATCGCAAGAAGGTCTTTGCCAAAGCGGTCGAGAAAGGCCTCGTGCCCGCAGACTCCCACCTGAGCGACAGCGAGATCGACAATCTTCTCTTCCTGCCCGGGTTCTCCACCGCCGATCAGGTTTCCGCATTGTCAGGGCGCGGCGTCGGGATGGATGTCGTCAAGAGCTCGATCCAGGCGCTTGGAGGACGGATCGCGATCACCTCCGAACCCGGCAAGGGCACATGTTTCTCGATTTCGCTGCCGCTGACGTTGGCCGTTCTCGACGGTATGGTCGTCAACGTCGCCAATGAGACGCTCGTCGTGCCTCTTTCCTCGATTCTCGAGACAGCGACTCTGACACGCGAAGACATCCGCGTGCTCGGGCCGGAAACCCATGTCATCCACCTCCGGGGCGCCTTCGTGCCGCTCTATGATCTGGGGGCCGAACTCGGCTATCGCGCTCCCAAGTCGAATTACGAAGGCGGGATCGTGCTGCTCACCGCCCAGGAAAACGGAGAACGATCGGCCCTCGTCGTCGACGCGATCCTTGAACAGCGCCAGGTCGTGATCAAGGGGCTGCAACAGTCCTACGGCCACATCCCCGGCGTCGCCGCCGCCACAATTCTCGGCGACGGTCAGATCGCGCTGATCCTCGACCCCGCCGACCTCGTCGATAATGCTTCGGGCCGCACAGGCAGCCGCGACCTCACGCTCGCAGGATGAACCATGACAGAACCAACCAACACCCAGACAAACTCCAACGAAGTCGAACTTCTTTCCTTTCGCCTGGGCGACGAGGAATACAGCGTCGACATCATGTCCGTCCGAGAAATCCGTGGCTGGACACGCGCGACACCCCTGCCCCACGCGCCAGCCTATGTGCGCGGCGTGATCAACCTGCGCGGCACCGTGCTGCCGGTCGTGGATCTCTCGGTCCGTCTCGGCATGAGACCCGTCGCCGGCGACGCCCGCAACGTGATCGTCGTGGTCCAGATCGGCACTCAGACAGCCGGCCTTCTCGTTGATGCTGTCTCCGACATCCTGGCCCTTCCGCGCAGTGCGTTGCAGCCACCCCCGGATCTCGCGGCGGACACGGCACAACGCTGCATTTCGGCACTCACGATCGTTGAAGGCCGTATGATCCGCGTCCTCGACCTGACGGCGGTTCTTCCCCAAGACGATGCCGAGGCCGCATGAGCACGACCGAGCAACTCACACCAAACCAACTTTCGCCTGCCCCGCACGAGCTCGAGGCGATCGCACGCATTCTCCACGACGCGACCGGCATCGTCATCACCCAGGGCAAGAGCTCGATGGTTCAAAGCCGCCTCAGCAAGCGTCTTCGCGAACTCGGGATGAGCGATTACGCGACCTACATCGCCCATGTGACCTCCGAAAGCGGTGTCGAGGAACGACGCGCGATGATTTCGGCGCTCACCACCAACGTCACGCGTTTCTTTCGCGAAAACCATCATTTCGAGACGCTGAGCACCGCCGCTTTGCCGCCCCTGATCGCGCGGGCGCGCGCAGGCGAACGTATCAGGCTCTGGTCGGCGGGCTCATCAAATGGCCAAGAGGCCTATTCGATTGCCATGATGATCGCCGAGGCGGCTCCGGATTACGCAAAACTCGACCTGCGCATCCTCGCCAGCGACATCGATCCGCACATGATCGCGGCGGGCCAAGCCGGTCTCTATGACAGTTCGGCCCTCGCGAGCGTTCCGACCGACATGCAACGCAAGTATTTCTCCCGCAAAGGTGAAAAAGTTCAGATCGCCACGCCGCTCCGGGAACTTATCAGCTTCCGCGAACTCAACTTGCATGAGCAATGGCCGATGCGCGGACGCTTCGACATCATTTTCTGCCGAAACGTCGTGATCTATTTCGACCCTGATGCCCAGGCGAGGCTGTGGCAACGGTTCGAGGCACAGCTCGCGCCCGAGGGTTGGCTCTTTGTGGGTCATTCCGAGCGTATCGCAGATCTAAGCCAGTCCAATCTCGTGACCGCAGGCGTGACGACCTATCGCCTTCGTGCAGAAACGACCACCAGGGAAACTCGCAAATGGCATTGAGAGACCAACTGCGCATCCTCGTCGTCGACGACATGTCGACCAGTCGCGGCCTGATCATGCAGGCACTCGATGCGATGGGCATTCGCCAGGTCGGCTATGCGGTCGATGGCCCGGGCGCGCTTGAAGTCCTCGGCAAAACGCCGATCCATCTCGTGATATCGGATTACAACATGCCGGGAATGGACGGGCTCCAGCTCCTGCGGGCAATGCGCACCAATGCGCGCACGAAAGGCCTCGGGTTCATCTTGATTACCGGTCGCGCCGATCGCGACGTCATCGAAACCGGCAAGCGCTTGGGGATGAACAACTTCATTAAAAAACCATTCGAGCCGCAAGAGCTGAAGGCGTGCATCGAAGCCGTGGTAGGTCGACTGTGAGCGTGGATACGCCGCGATCTTACACGCAACCCGAGAGTCGTCTCGAAGCGGCCGAACTCCTGCGCCGTATCGGTCTCGAACTCGAAGCTCTCGCGCGGCTTTCCCTCAGGATCGAGCGAAGCTTGTCGGAAATTGAACTTCCCGAACATCTTCCGGTCGGCATTGTCAGGGAGCTTCAAGGGATTGATCGGATCAGCCAATCGCTCAGCGAGTTCGCCATCCTTTTGTGCACCGTGAGCGCGGAAACTCCGTCAGAGGCCACATTTTCTCGCTCTGAACTATTTTCGCGACTTCGGCTCAAGGAGCTCATCAACAATCTCGACCCTGCCCATTGCGACGCGCTCGCAAAACGTGACAGCGATGGTGAAATCCAATGGCTTTAGCTGCCGCGGCGCACCATTGTACAATGGGTCTCTTCGTTTCATCGCCAAGGTTCGTTTGTTGAAGCCCTAACCGATAGCGGCAGACCGCCAGTCAGAGCCTCGCGGATTTCGAAATGGTTCCCTCAAGAAGGGCATCAGCCCCCTCCCCGCCGACCCGCCCCAACGTCAAACTCAGCTCAGTGCATCTCCCGCCTGATCGTAGAGCTTCGTCAAAACAACTCAACGTCGCCCCCCCGAAGCTCCGGCACGGGAACTGGATCAATCCGGAAAGCCTCACCAAGCAGGCGCTGCCGCGCACGTCCGGAATCGGGCCAGAACTCGATCCGTCGCGCCTGTGTCCCCCCAAGACTTTGACTCACACACGGTATTTCTTGCTGCTGGAGAAATGCGAGCGCGAAATCGCAGTTCTTTCTTCCGGCATCCGAAAGGCCGGCAATCATTCTGGCACCCCCGAAGAGTTTGGCTCTGAGCCCAGAGCGATGCGCCCCGAGCTTCATCAAATCATTGATCAGCAACTCCATCGCATTGACGCCGAAACTTGCCGCCGCGATTGCCGATCCAGATCGTTCCGGCAGGAGAAAATGGTTCATCCCACCAACTTGCGCAGATGCATCATACAGGCAGCACGCCACGCAGGATCCGAGAATGGTCGTGATCGACCGCGAGCCGGCAGCACAAGCGAGAAACTCGCCCTGCGAAATATGCTGGGGGCGCAGTTCTTGCCCATGGATCATTGCTGACCCTTTCGATTTCCAGATGCCAATCGGGTTTCTCGGCAAAGAGCGAGAATTTCGCCCGCGATCTTCTCAAGTGGGATCGCGCGTTCGGCACCACCATTTTCAAGCGCCGCGCGCGGCATTCCGAAAACGACCGACGTCGCTTCGTCCTGCGCCAGGCAACGTGCACCCGCCCGGCGCAGCCTGAGCATGCCCTCGGCGCCATCACGGCCCATTCCTGTCAACATCAGCGCGACACAGCGCTCGGCATTCCGCAGAGCAGAATCGAACAGAACGTCTACCGATGGACGGTGCCCATTGCGCTTTTCCGCCTCCACGAGGCGGCACCAAAGCGCTCCGCATCCGTCCAGTGCGAGATGGAAACGGCCGCCGGGGGCGAGGTAAATGTGTCCTTGGGAAACATCCGCTCCATCAGAGGCAAGCTGGACCTTCGGCGCGATCTGACGATCTAGGCGCCTCGCAAAATTGGCGAGAAAACCCTCGGGCATATGTTGGGTGATAAGCGTCGGCGGGGAATTTTCCGGGAATGATTTGAGAAGCGTCTCCAAAGCGCCCACGCCCCCCGTCGAGGATCCAATCAAGATGAACTTTCCATTCCAGGAAAACCCTTTCTGGATGACCATGGGCGAGCGGCTCGCCTGGGGCCTCAGACGGGCCGACGCCGCAGCGACCAACAATTCGGGCAGCGCTGCAAACGGTTGATCGAGGCCATCGAAACGCGGTTTGCCGATACATTCGACGGCACCAAGGGAAAGCGCCTCAAGAGCGGCAAGTGAGCCTTGTTGCGTTTCCGTCGATACCATCACGACGGGCATCGGCCGCAAACGCATGAGTTTTTCGAGAAATTCGAGCCCATTCATACGTGGCATTTCGACATCGAGCGTCAGCACGTCCGGGTTGAGCAATTTGATCAACTCGCGGGCCTCGTAAGGGTCACGGGCCTCACCCACCACTTCGAGCCTAGGATCGGAAACCAGCCGGCTCCGGATCAGTTGACGGATGGTTGTCGAATCGTCGACGAGAAGTACGCGTATGGGATTCATGATATCGTCGTCTCAAAATGCGGAATCCGTGGATCCCGAGCGCTCAAAAGTCTTCCCAGTCATCCTCGCGCCGATCGGTAGCTTTGACGACATTTCCAACGATCTCGACGCTGGTGAAGCTCGCCTCGGGCGAAGGCACATGAACCTCTTCGAAAACGTGCGCCTCCACTCTACCGACCTGCCTATCTTCATCGGCCCGCCGCAATTTTTCCGGCCGCAGCAGATCCTCGCCTACGCCAGTCTCTCCCAACGGGACGCGGAATTGCGACGTCGTGTCGCGCAGGGCCATCGCACTTGCATTCAGTGCGTGGCTTGCCGCCGTCGTTTCCTCGAACATCGCGGCATTCTGTTGCGTTACCTGATCAAGCTGGTTCATTGCCTCATTGATTTCGTTCAATCCCTGCGCCTGTTCCTGAGCCCCTGAGGCGATCTCGGAGACACGGGCCGCAATATCGACGACCGACGCCAGAATGCCTTCGAGCGCGCGACCGGTCTCACCCACAAGCCCAACCCCCCGCGAAACCTGTTCGGAGGAGGCAGTGATCAAGGTCGCGATTTCGCGCGCCGCATCGGACGATCTTTGCGCAAGCGCACGGACTTCGGACGCGACGACCGCGAACCCGCGGCCCGCTTCGCCCGCACGCGCGGCCTCGACGCCGGCATTGAGCGCCAGCAGGTTCGTCTGAAAAGCGATCTCGTCGATGACACCGATGATCTTGGAGATCTGCTGAGAACTCGTCTCGATTTCGCTCATGGCGAGAATGGCCTGCTGAACGACCGCACCCGAATTCTCGGCACTGCTACGCGCCTGAGACACGACCGTATCGGCCTCGGAAACACCTTTTGCAGAGGCGCTGACGGATGAGGAAAGCTCATCAAGGGCGGCAGCGGTCTCTTCGAGTGTCGCGGCCTGTTGTTCGGTGCGCTTGCTCAGATCGTCAGAGGCGGAGGAAATTTCGCGCACCTCGGAATCGATCGCAGCAGCGTTCTCGATCACGGCCCGCATGGCCTCGGCAAGGTTGTCGACCGCAGCGTTGAAATCGGCGCGCAGAGCTTCGTAATCGGGCGAGAAAGCAGCATCGATCGTCGTCGACAGATCCCCTTTCGAAAGCGCGTTCAACCCGTCCCGCAATGCGTCGACGACCGATTGCTGCGCCGCCATCATCCGCTCATTCTCTTCCTGAGCGGTAGCGAGAGCGTGAACCGCTTCTGTGACATCATTGCCAATGAACACGATTTTCATCATCCGGTTGGAGCGATCCGCCACCGGGTTCAGCGTACCCTCGAGGATATATTTGGGGCCTGCAGACAAACGCAACAAGAAACGCCCTCTTACCGGATTTCCCCGATGAACCTCTGGCCAGGGATCATTGCCGTCCTCGAAATGAAGCCGCTCCGTGATCTGGGTGCCGATGACCCCCTCGGCACTGGCGCCGAGAAGGGTGCGCAGGCGATCATTGAGGCGCGTGACCGTACCATCGGGAAGCAACTCGCAGACCAGCTGGTTGGAATCGATCGCATCGATCAGGGCTCGTTGCATGCGCAGTTGGGTCACGTCACGCCACTCCACCACGAGACCGAGCGTGCGCCCCTCATCGTCGGTGATCTCGGAAACGTCGACACCGAAACGACCGTCACCAATCTTGATATCGACATTCAGCGGGAGGCGGTCACGGTCGGTCAGAAGACGGCGCGCGGTTTCGGGAACCGCGTGAAATTCATCCATGCACCGCCCGATCAGTCGGTCCGCCGAGAGATCGGGGATCACCTTGTGAAACTCCTCAATCTGGCTTTCGATGAGCCTCTCGACGGCCGGATTGACATGGATGATCCTGAAATCCGCATCCACAAGCATGAGCGCGGCGGAGGCGGTGTCGAAAGCGGTTCCTTGCAGGCGCGCCTCGCGTTGGATCTCTTCGACCGCGGCGAGATCGTGGCGCAGCCCATCGAGCGCCTTGGCGATCACGCCGACCTCATCGCCGCGGGCACGGCCGTCCACCGGGTTGCAATAATCGCCATCGGCGATCGCACCAATGGCCGAACCCAAACGTTGCAACGGACGCGCGACCGAGCGCGCCATCCATCCGGAAAGCCCTGCAAGCAAGAGGACCAGCCAGCTCGCGTGAAACAACATCGATCCAGCGAGCGCCTGAGCCGGCGCGAACAGCTCGTCACGGTCCTGTTCGACGACGGCGGCGTAATCTCTGCCGAAAAGCCTCAGCGGCATGAACACCTCGATTGCCGGCAGACCGCCAAGTGAAGTTCCCTCGACCCGACCGGATTCGGTGGAATTTCCATCGGACAGGGCGGGATCATCTACAATTGCGCCGGGCACGAGACCATCGACCGGATGACGCAGTGCGCCGAGAAGCCGTCCCGCAGGGTCGGTCACATAGCCCTGCCCGGTCTCTCCAAGGCCGCGCGACGCGCTCATGACCTGACCGATCTCAGTCGCGGGCAGCCACAGGACGAGCGCGCCGAGTTTCAAGCCATTCGCACTTATGACGGGCACTGCGGAGAAGAGATGCGGCGCCCCGGAATCGGTAAGGATTTCCGAGAAAACGACGCCAACGCCCGCGTCGGCTTCATCGAGCGCCGCTTGGGCCACCTTTGCGAACGCAGCTGGCGCTTCCTCGATCGGGCGGGTGAATTCGCCGCCCTTTCGCACCGAATAGACCACCCGCCCGTCACGCGCGACGAGATAGAGATCGGCGTAGCCACCCTCATCAAGCGCTTGCTGAAACGCCGGGTGGTAACGGCGATGCTGGATGGCGTAATCGAGGACACCCTCAACCTCCTCGCTGATTTCGCGGGCGCCGGCGGGATCGCTGCCATACAACTCCACGAGGCGGGCGCTCGCCTCTTCACCCAGGCGCGACAATCCCTTGTCGAAGTCATAGAGCGCCCGCGCCGTCGTGGGATTGCCCGCCAGTTGCCGTGTTTCGGACTCGGCATGGAGCGACCAGGCCTCAAGCTGACTCACGCGGGCCTCGAGCGTCCGGCTGAGCCGTCCTTCGCCCTCGCTCTCGAGCAGCGCATAAGCCTCCCGATAGGCGGACGCGCCCATGATCGTCAGCGCGATCATCGCGATCGCCACCAGCATCAAGGGCAGTTTGATCCCGAGTTTCAGATTATCGAGAAAGCGCATCGCAGTCCTCCGGCGCGAAGGGGTCGTCACAACGAACCACCCCGGGCGGGGCAGTTCGGCTTAACCATCGCGACAAGGGCTGAAGATTTGCTAAATCGGATCCGGGAAAGTGAAAGCGCGTTCGATAAAATGCGCAAGGCCTTGTCAGAGGCCGAAAAATGCCGCGCGAAGCAGGCCGGTGCGGCGAGAAAATTCCGACAGATCGAGGGCCCCAGGGGCGAAGGGATCGGGCGAGATACGGGCGCGCTCGAGTTGCGCGCGCGCCTGCCAACCGGGCAAAAGCGCCGCGCGGGCATCCCCTTTGAGCACGCGTCGGCCAGCGTTCAGACGCGCCAGCCCCTCTTGGGCCAAAGCGCGCACCCCGTCGGGCGCGAGCCCCACCAGTGGCGGACGATTGCGCGCGGTCAATTCGGGCCAGGCCTTGAGCAAGGCCGCAAGCCCCGCACCGGCCCCGAAACTCCGCACGCCTGTCTCGGCCTCGGGTGCAGCCCCGAGTGCCTCGGCCGCCGCCCAGTAAAGCGCGCCAGCCGTCTGGTCGAGATAGGCCCAAAGCGCGGACGTGTCGGCAAAGGGGTCCGGCCAGCAATCGGCGCGGCGGGCCTCGGCCACAGCGATCAAATGGCGCGCATGGGGGGCGACGGGACGCAGCCCAGCCCCGATCTCATGCGGAGGCTCGCGCCCTTCCGACAATCCATCCAGCGCGTCGATCCACCATTGCAGACGCATCTCGGCCACCATCGGCTCGGCCGAGGCCCAGGGCGCGCGCGCGATCTCGAGATTGGCGGCGTAGAGCGGCCAAAGACGGTCGCGCAGCGGCGCGGCCGTGGCCATGGTCGCGGCGAACCGGTCGGGATCGCCACGGCGCACGGCCTCTGCCGCCGCATGAAGACTGGCAGCCAGATCGCTCACGCGGGCACCGCCCCGTCGCGCAGCAGTTTCCAGATCATCGCGTCGAGCAGCGCCTCGAACGACGCATCGACTATGTTCGGCGAGACGCCCACGGTCGACCAGCGCTGCCCCGCCCCGTCCTCGCTGTCGATGATGACGCGGGTGACGGCCTCGGTGCCGCCCTGGGTGATACGCACGCGGAAATCGACCAGTTTCATGTCGTCGATGAAGCGCTGATAGGGGCCGAGATCCTTCGTGAGCGCCTTCGACAGAGCGTTCACGGGGCCCCGGTCATGGCCCTGCTCGTCCATGCTCTCGCTGACCGAGAGCATCTTCTCGCCGCCGACCTTCACCACCACGACCGCCTCGGAGATCGACACCATCTTGTCATAGCGGTTCTTGCGCCGCTCGACCGTGACCTTGTAGCGCTTCACCTCGAAGAACTTGGGCAGCTGACCCAGTTCCGCCCGCGCCAGCAGCTCGAAACTCGCCTGCGCGCCGTCATAGGCATAGCCCTGATCCTCGCGCTCCTTGATGATCTCGAGGATGCGGGCGAGGCGCGGGTCGTCTTTCGCTACCTCGATCCCCATGCCTTTCAGGCGCGCGCGCAGGTTCGACTGCCCCGCCTGATTGGACATCGGGATGAGCCGCGTGTTCCCCACCAATGCGGGGTCGATATGCTCATACGTGTCGGGGTTCTTGAGGATCGCGCTCGCGTGCAGACCCGCCTTATGAGTGAAGGCCGAAGCGCCGACGTAAGGCGCGCTTCGCAGCGGCACCCGGTTCAGGATGTCGTCGAGCTTGCGCGAGAGCTTGGTAATGTCGCGCAGCCTTTCATGGCTGATGCCGGTGTCGAGCGTCGAGGCATAGGGCTCCTTGAGCAAGAGCGTCGGGATCAGCGTGATCAGGTTCGCGTTGCCGCAGCGCTCGCCCAAGCCGTTGAGCGTGCCCTGCACCTGACGCGCGCCCGCCTCGACCGCCGCGAGGCTGCCCGCGACCGCGTTGCCGGTGTCGTCATGGCAATGGATGCCGATCTTGTCACCGGGGATGCCCGCCGCGATCACGTCCCGAACGATCCGCCCGATCTCGCCCGGCAGCGTGCCGCCATTGGTATCGCAAAGCACAATCCAGCGCGCACCGGCCACATGCGCAGCGCGGCAGCACTCGAGCGCATAATCGGGGTTCGCCTTGTAGCCGTCGAAGAAATGCTCGGCATCGAACAGCGCCTCACGGCCCTGCGCCACCATATGCGAGACCGAGGCGCGGATATTCTCGAGGTTTTCCTCCAGCGTGATCCCGAGCGCGGTGCTCACATGGTAATCATGCGTCTTGCCGACGAGGCAGACGGCGGGCGTATTCGCGTTCATCACGCCTGCGAGCACATCGTCATTCTCGGCCGAGCGCCCTGCCCGCTTCGTCATCCCGAAAGCGGCAAAGGTCGCCCGCGTCTGCGGCCGCGCGTCGAAGAAATCGCTGTCGGTCGGGTTCGCCCCGGGCCAGCCGCCCTCGATATAGTCGATGCCGATGCCGTCAAGCGCCTTGGCGATTTCGATCTTCTCGGGGACCGAGAACTGCACGCCTGCCGACTGTTGGCCATCGCGCAACGTGGTGTCGTAGAGATAGAGGCGGGATTTGGTCATAGGGTGCCTCCATCGTCCTTGTGTCCCACCCGTTCAGGCGGTCCTGCGTTCAGAGCTCCCGCCCGGCGGCACGCCGGGCCGCGCCCGACCCGCCCCCCAGGGCGGGCGCGTCCCTTGTCTCTGGATGCGCTCTCCATCACAACCCCTCCAGTTTGGTGGGGTCGAAGGACTCGGTGATGTCAATCTTCACGTCCGTTTTCGACATACGCACCTCCAGTCCAGCCGCTAAAAGCATCGACTTCATTGCATCGACCTTCGAGAAGTCTTTGCTCTCCATTGCTTCAGCACGCAAATTAGCAAGTGCCTTCTCGTACGCATCGAAATCAATTGGATCAGAAAGAATATGCGAAAGAGATGTACCGAACGAAACTGACCAGATATGATCCGGATCGAAACCGAGAAACCGAAGCGTTTCTGATAGTTCAATTTTCGCCTGCAAATCGGTTTTCGCGCGCTTCGCAATCGCGTGCATCTCAGCAATTGCCAAAGCAGTATTCAGATCGTCAGCCAATGCAGAAATGACCGTTTTCGAAGGACCTTGGCCTTCTACATTCTCAGCTACCGCATCACGTTCAGCGTCAATGAGTTCCTTCCAACCAAGAAGAGTCTTCTCCGCCTGACGCGCCTTCTCCGCCGTCCAGTCCATCGGCTTGGTGTAATGCGTCTGCAGGAACACGAAGCGGATCACCTCGCCCGGAATGCCCTTCTCGCCATCGTGCCCACCCAACAGATCGCGCACCGTGAAGAAATTGCCCAGGCTCTTGGACATTTTCTTGCCCTCGACCTGCAGCATCTCGTTGTGCAGCCAATAGCGCGCGAACGAGCCCTCGGGATGGGCGCAGCAGCTCTGCGCGATCTCGTTCTCATGGTGCGGGAATTGCAGGTCGATGCCGCCGCCGTGGATGTCGAAACTCGCACCCAGCAGCTCGTAAGACATCGCCGAGCACTCGATATGCCAGCCCGGACGGCCACGTCCCCAAGGGCTGTCCCAGCCCGGCAGCTCGTCATCGGACGGCTTCCAGAGCACGAAATCCATCGGGTCTTCCTTGAAGGGCGCCACCTCGACCCGCGCGCCCGCGATCATGTCATCGACCGTGCGCCCCGACAGCGCGCCGTATTCCTTATACGAGCGCACCCGGAAAAGCACATGGCCCTCGGCGGCATAGGCGTGACCGTCGGCGATCAGCGTCTCGATCATCGCGATCATCGCGCCGATATAATCCGTCGCGCGGGGCTCCGCTTTCTCAGTTTCGACTCCCTTGATTGAGGGGCGCAGCGCCTTCAGAGCATCCATATCCGCGTGATACCAGCCGATGGTTTCCTCGGTCCGCGCGCGGATCAGATCCTCGAGCGAACCCTCGGCCCCGGCCTCCTTGCGCGCCAGCGCGGTCGCGTTGATCTTGTCATCCACATCCGTGAAATTGCGCACATAGGTCACATGCTCGGGCCCGTAGACATGGCGCAACAGCCGGTAGAGCACGTCGAACACCACCACCGGCCGCGCATTTCCCAGATGCGCGCGGTCATAGACCGTCGGGCCGCAGAGATACATGCGCACATTCTCGGGGTCGATGGGTTGGAAATCCTCGACTTTCCGGGTCAGGGAATTGCGCAAACGGATCTGGGTCATGTGTCCTCGCAAAGGTCGGCGGCACCTGCCGGCGGGCTTACAAGGTCATGTGGTTTTTGGAAAGAGAAGACCGGCCCGCGTGAGAGATGTCAGCGGATAATGCAGCAAATGGTGAGGGTCTTCGTCGTCATGGGCAAAGTGTTACGCCCTTCGCGCAAGCCCGTCCAGAGCATTCTCGGGCGTGCGCGCAGCACAGCGGAAAGGCTCGAAGGGCGAGATCTCGACGCGCTTGCCCTCGAAGATACAGAAGGACCCGGGCGGGACCTCTTCCCAATCGCATTCCTCCACTTCGAGCGGTTCGGACACCAGAGCCCGCCCCCGCCGGGTCTCGGACCAACGATGATAGAGCGAGGGCGCGTGCTCGTCGCTCGCATAGCGCGCCGCGTAAAGCCGCACACCATCGGAAAAGGCGACCGTCAGACGCATGTAAGGCGCGCTCCCGCGTTCGCGCGAAAGCGTCTCGAACCGCGCCACCGCCCGCTCCAGCGCAGCTTTCGGATCGGCCTCCAGCCCCTCGGCCAGCGCGATCAGGAACAGCGCCTCGCTATCGGTCGCACCCTTGCGCTGACAATAGAGGCTGTCGGGGATCATCATCTCACCCGCGCGGCGGAAATCATCGTAACCGCCGATCTGGCCGTTATGCATGAATGACCAACGACCCACGACGAAGGGATGGCAGTTGTTGCGGCTCGTCGCCGTGCCGGTCGAGGCGCGAACATGGGCGAGAAACAGCGGCGATTTCACCGTCGCGGTAAGCGAGCGCAGGTTCGGATCGGACCAGGCGGGCATCACGTCGCGATAGAGCCCCGGCTCGGGCTTCTCGCCATACCAGGCCACCCCGAACCCGTCCGCATTGATCGCGGTATGGCCCAGCGTGGCGGACTGGCTTTGGTGAATGAGCGAGTGGCTGGGCCGCGCGACGATCTCTTCGAGAAAGATCGGATCCCCGATATAAGCGGCCCAGCGACACATTTCAGTTCAATACCTTACAGGGCAAAGCTCAACCGAAAGACACGTCTTCCATCGCCTCGACGATGACCAGATCGCGCTCGGAAGCGCCCTTCGCATGGGCGAGCGCGGCCTGATAATCGTTGGAGTGATAGCAGGTCTCGGCGGCCTCCAGCGAGGGGAACCAGGCGACCACGTTGCGCGCCCGGTCATTGCCTTCAAGCTGCACGTAACGCGCGCCGCGCGCCAGGAAGCGCCCGCCATGTTTTGCAATCGCCGGCCCCGCACCTTCGGCATATTTTCCGTACGCCTCGGCATCGAGAACCTTCACATGTGCAATCCAGAACGCACCCGCCATCACAGCCCCTCCAGAAAAGATTTCACAGCCGCCACGGCCTCATCGGCCTTCGACGGATCGGCCCCACCGGCCTGCGCCATGTCCGGACGGCCACCGCCGCCCTTGCCACCCAGCGCCTGCGCCGCGGCCTTCACCAGATCGACGGCGCTGACCTTGTCGGTCAGGTCCTTGGTGACGCCCGCCGCCACCGCCGCCTTGCCGCCCGCATCCGCGACAACGAGGATCACGCCCGAGCCGACCTTCTCCTTCAGCTCGTCCACGATGCCGGGAAGATCCTTGCCCGTGACGCCCGAAACCACTTGAGGAACGAACTTCATCCCATTGATTTCGCTCACTTCCGGTCCACCCGAAGCACCGCCGCCCATCGCCAGTTCACGGCGCAGCTGCGCCACTTCATTGGCAAGCGTCTTGCGCTCATCGAGGATCGCCTGGAGCCGCGACAGAACATCGGCCTCCGAGGTCTTCATCAACCCCTCGATCTCGCCCAGCAGCGCATCGCGGCGGCGCAGCTCGGCCATCGCGACATCGCCGGTGAGCGCCTCGATCCGGCGCACACCGGCCGAGGAGGCGCTCTCGCCCGTCAGAACGAAGGTGCCGATATCGCCGGTGCGCTTCACATGGGTGCCGCCGCAGAGTTCGAGCGAATAGACATTGCCGCTCGTGCCCTTGCCGGAATTGCTCAGCTCACCCATCGAGACGACACGGACCTCATCGCCGTATTTCTCGCCGAACAGCGCCTGCGCGCCAAGATCGCGCGCATCGTCGGGCGTCATGATCCGCGTTTCCACAGGCGTGTTTTGGCGAATGAAATCATTCACTTCACGCTCGATCTTCGCAATCTCGTCGGGCGAGAGCGCCTTGTTATGCGAGAAGTCAAACCGCAGACGATCCTCGGCGTTGAGCGAGCCACGCTGAGCGACATGCTCGCCCAGCGTCCGGCGCAGCGCCTCGTGCAGAAGGTGCGTCGCCGAGTGGTTCGCCCGGATCGAGCTACGGCGGGCATGATCCACCTCCAGTTTCGCACCCTGCCCCTTGGCGATCTCGCCCTCGGTCACCTTCGCGAAATGGATGAAGACGCCCGCGACCTTTTTCGTGTCGGTCACTTCGGCCTTGCCGGTCTCGGTCACGATCCAGCCGCGATCGCCGACCTGGCCACCGCTTTCGGCATAGAACGGGGTCTGGTTGACCACGATCTGCACTTCCCCATTGCTCTTGGCGATCTCGGCCCCGTCCGCCACCAGCGCGGTGATCTGACCCTCGGCCGTTTCGGTGTCGTAGCCCAGGAACTCGGTCGCCCCGAGCTTTTCGGCAATGTCGAACCAGATCGCGGCATTCGCCGCCTCGCCCGAACCCGACCAGCTGGCGCGCGCCTTGGCCTTCTGCTCTTCCATCGCGGCGTCGAAGCCTTCGGTATCGACCTCACGATCTCGCTCACGCAGCGCATCCTGCGTCAGATCGAGCGGGAAGCCGTAGGTATCATAGAGCTTGAACGCGGTTTCGCCCGGCAGCTTGTCGCCCTCGGGCAGATCCACGAGCGCCTCGTCGAGCAGCTTCAGCCCGCGATCGAGCGTGGTCTTGAAGCGCGTTTCTTCCGAATGCAGCGTTTCCTCGATCAACGCCTGCGCGCGACCAAGCTCGGGATACGCCGCGCCCATCTCGCGCACCAGCGCCGGCACCAGGCGGTGCATGACTGGATCCTTCGCGCCCAGCAGATGCGCGTGGCGCATCGCGCGGCGCATGATGCGGCGCAGCACATAGCCGCGCCCGTCGGCCGAGGGCATCACCCCATCCGCGATCAGGAACGAAGTCGAGCGCAGGTGATCCGCGATCACGCGGTGATGCACGTTGCCCGGCCCGTCCGGCGCACCATCGGTCACATTGGCCGAGGCTTCGATCAGGTGGCGCATCAGGTCGGTGTCATAGTTGTCGTGCTTGCCCTGCAAGAGCGCGCCGATCCGCTCGAGCCCCATGCCCGTGTCGATCGACTGCATGTCGAGCGCGCGCATCGAGCCATCCTCGAACTGCTCGTTCTGCATGAAGACGAGGTTCCAGATCTCGATGAAGCGATCGCCATCTTCTTCGGGCGACCCGGGCGGACCGCCCCAGATCTTGTCGCCATGATCGAAGAAGATCTCGGTGCAGGGGCCGCAAGGCCCGGTCGGGCCCATCTGCCAGAAATTGTCCGAGGTCGGGATGCGGATGATCCGCTCGTCGGGAAGGCCCGCAACCTTCTTCCAGATCTCGGCCGCCTCGTCATCGGTATGGTAGACAGTGACCAGCAGACGATCCTTCGGGATGTCGAAATCCTTGGTCAGAAGTTCCCAGGCGAAGGGGATCGCGCCTTCCTTGAAATAATCGCCGAAGGAGAAATTCCCCAGCATCTCGAAAAAGGTATGGTGGCGCGCGGTGTAGCCCACATTGTCGAGGTCATTGTGCTTGCCGCCCGCGCGGACGCATTTCTGCGCGGTCGTGGCGCGGTTGTAGTCGCGCTTCTCCACCCCGGTGAAGCAGTTCTTGAACTGCACCATGCCGGAATTGGTGAACATCAGCGTCGGGTCGTTGCGCGGAACGAGGGGCGAGCTGTCGACGACCCGGTGGCCGTTGCGTTCGAAGAAATTGAGGAAAGTGGAGCGGATTTCGTTAAGGCTGGGCATATCGTCCTGTCTCGCCTGATCGGGCTGGTTCGAACCCGTTTAACGCCGCCCCCGCGCCCTGTCCAGCAATCGAAAAAGGCCGGGACGTCGCGGTCCCGGCCTTTGCAATCCCTGTATGCGCCGATCAGTCTTCGGTCAGCGCATCATCTTCCGACATATTGTCGAATTCGAGCCCGTGGCAGGCGCGGATCTTGTCCTCGATCTCATAGGCGATATCGGGATGCTCGCGCAGGAACGTCTTCGCATTTTCGCGGCCCTGACCAATGCGCTCGTCACCGTAGGAATACCAGGCGCCCGATTTCTCGACGACTCCGGCTTTCACGCCCAGATCGACAAGCTCGCCCATCTTCGAGATGCCCTCGCCATACATGATGTCGAACTCGACCTGCTTGAAGGGCGGTGCGACCTTGTTCTTCACCACTTTCACGCGGGTCTGGTTGCCCACGACCTCGTCACGATCCTTGATCGCACCGATGCGGCGAATGTCGAGGCGCACGGAGGCGTAGAATTTCAGCGCATTCCCGCCCGAGGTGGTTTCCGGCGAGCCGAACATCACGCCGATCTTCATGCGGATCTGGTTAATGAAGATCACCATGCAGTTCGAGCGCCCGATCGAGGCGGTCAGCTTGCGCATCGCCTGGCTCATCAGGCGGGCCTGGGCGCCGACGGTGTGATCGCCCATATCGCCTTCGATCTCGGATTTCGGCGTCAGTGCCGCGACGGAGTCGACCACGACGAGGCTCACCGCGCCCGAACGCACCAGCGTATCGACGATTTCCAACGCCTGCTCGCCCGTGTCGGGCTGCGAAATCAGCAACTCGTCGAGATCTACGCCGAGCTTGCGCGCATAATGCGGATCGAGCGCATGTTCGGCATCGACAAAGGCGCAAACGCCGCCCTTCTTCTGCTCTTCCGCGATCGCATGCAGCGTCAGCGTCGTCTTGCCCGAGCTCTCCGGCCCATAGATCTCGATGATCCGCCCCTTGGGCAGACCGCCGATCCCGAGCGCGATATCGAGGCCCAGCGAGCCGGTCGAGGTCGCCTCGATCTCGCGCGCGGGCGTGTCGCCGCCGAGCTTCATGATCGAGCCCTTGCCGAATTGCCGCTCGATCTGCGCAAGCGCCGAGTCGAGCGCCTTTTGCTTGTCTGCCTTGGAGTTCTTGTCCATCTCGAAAAGCTTCGCTACTGCCATTGTCCGCTTCCTTATTCCATAACCGAGGCGTGGCGGCAATGCAGCCCGGTCGCCCGCTTGTTTCTATAATGTTCTCTTTTGCACCATGCGCACGAAACAAGAACATTTCAATCAATTTCTTCGGAGTTCATCCTGCGCGTGCATGGTTAAAGAACGGTTTACGCCGAACGGGCCGGCAATTATGACGGGAACAAATTTTCGACCAATGCGGGACAGATGCTGATTTTCTGGAAACAAAGGCTGGCTTTTCTTGCGACGCCCAAAGCGGGATCTTCCGCAATCGAGGCTGCGCTGGAGCCACTCGCCGAACTTGCCGTGACGCGCCCGCCCGAACTCAAACATGTCAGCGCCCGCGATTTTCGCACCCATTTCGCCCCCTTTCTGAGCGCACAGGCGGGGGCTCCGTTCACAACGATCGCCTTGATGCGCGAACCGATCGACTGGTTGCGGTCGTGGTATCGCTTCCGTCTCTTCGATGGCGGCGCGAGCGACCCGGCCCTAGCGTCCGCCTACAGTTTCGAGCAATTCGCGCGCGATTTCATGGCGGGCCCGAAACCGGGATCTATCGACATCCCGACCCAAGCGGAGTTTCTTTGCGACGCATCCGGGACGCCGCTGGTGGATCGCATTTTCCCCTATGAGCGCATCGGGGATTTCGTGCATTTCCTCGAAGACAATCTCGATTTCGCCATCACGCTGCCGCGCGTGAACGTGCCGCCCGCCGCAGATGTCGGGCTGAGCGCTGAAACCGAAGTCGCCTTGCGTGAAACGATGGCCCGCGATCTCGCGCTCTACGCGCAGATTTGCCAGTGACTGCGGTCATCCCAATTGCTCTTGCACCGTCGCGGTCAACTCGCTGAGCGAGAAGGGTTTCGGAAGGAAAACGGAGTTCTCGACCGGTGAGGTGCCGTTCTGGAACGCGTCCTCGGCATAGCCGGACATGAAAACGGTGCGCGTACCGGGACGTGCCTTGAGAGCCTCGCGCACCCAGCTTGGTCCGTCGCGCCCGGGCATGATCACGTCCGTGACGAAAATATCGACGGCCAGCCCCGGATCTTCGAGCAATTCAAGCGCCTCTTCCGCGCTGTCGGCCTCGAGCACCGTGTAGCCGCGCAACTTGAGCGCACGCGACGCGAAGGCGCGCACGGGCGCCTCATCCTCGACAAGGAGCACCGTCGCATCTGCGCGCATCGCGGGGCCGGGCCGGGCCTCTCCCCCAGCCTGCTCCGCTTCGGCCTCGCTCCGCCGCGACGCAAAGGCGGGCCCCGCGGCTTGCGCATTGGCCGCAAGCCGATCGGACGTGAGACCGAGGGGCAGATCCTTCGGCTCGGAATCATCCGCCTCGGCGAGCTGGTCGAAGGCGGGCAGCAGGATCGTGAAGCTCGTCCCCGTCCCCACCACTGAATCGCAAAAGATGTAACCGCCGGTCTGCTTGACGATCCCGTAAGCCGTCGACAGCCCGAGCCCGGTCCCCTCGCCCGTCCGTTTCGTGGTGAAGAATGGCTCGAAGATCTTGCTGCGTTTATCGGTCGGAATGCCGATCCCCTCGTCATCAACCTTGATCACGACATAATCGCCCTGGGGCACCGTGACGCGATCGCGCAACTCGTCGCCGTCAACCCGGCGCATCCCCGTCTCTACCCTTATCTGCCCGCCTCCCGGCATCGCGTCCCGGGCATTCACGACAAGGTTCATGATCACCTGCTCGAGTTGACGCTTGTCGGCCCGGACGGGTAACAACTCGGGCGCATGAGAGATGCTGAGCGAGACCTTTTCTCCCACAAGACGATTGAGCAGATGGGTCAGCTCAGAGAGCGTATCGCGCAGGTCCAGGATCTGCGGCTTGAGTGTCTGCTTGCGAGAGAATGCGAGCAACTGCCCGACCAGAGCCGCGGCGCGGTTCGCATTCTGGCTGATCTGGTCGAGATCGGCATAATCGGGATCGCCCTTGTCGTGGCGAAGCATCAAGAGGTCGCAATGGCCTGAAATCGCGGTCAGCAAGTTGTTGAAATCATGTGCGACACCACCAGCAAGCTGGCCGATGGCCTGCATTTTCTGGCTTTGCACGAATTGCGCCTCGAGCGTCTTGAGCTGGGTCGCGTCCGAGAGCACCGCAAGCAGCCCTGCGCGCCCGTTTTCGAGGATACGCGACAAGGTCACCTGAAGGAAAACTTCCCGATCGCCACGCCGGACGCGCAAGACCTCGGGGCGTCCGTCCGCGCGCCCCGCGAGAGCCTCGTTCACCCAATCCGAGACCGGCCGCCCCAGCCCTTCGAGCAGATCCGAGAGCCGCAGCTGCGGCTCGACCCGCCCAAGCAGCCCGCGCGCCGCGCGGTTCGCCGCGCGCACTTTCCCGTGCGCGCTGAGTTTCAAGAGCGCCACGGGCAGCGCTTCGAAATTCGCGCCCTCTGCGCCGCGCCGCGGCCCCGCGATGGGCAGCAGATAGACCTCGGACCGTCCCGCCGCCCCCTCAATCTGCGCCACGACGGCGCTCACCGCTCCCTCTTCGGTGCGGATCTCATGCTCTTCGCCCGAGCGCAGCGGTAAATCCGCGAAGATCCGGTCGAGCGATCGCACCCGCTCCCCCACGAGGCGACGCAACGCCTCGTTCATGAACAGGATGGTTCCGCCCTTGGAAACCGTCAGCATCGGCAGGCTGATCGTCTCGGCGCCGCGCCCGCCGATCACCCGCTCCGCCATATCCTCCAGTCGCCAGAGGAAGCCAGCCTCACCGATGCGATGAACCGAGAGACGCAGATGCCCGCGCCGGGTAACGAGATCCTCCCGGGCTGCCCCCATCGCAGCGGCCTTGTTCTGCAAGCGCCGCAGCACCGCCGCGGGATCGGCGAACAGCTCCGCCAGCGTGCGCGCCAGCGCCTGCCCGCCCCGCGAGCCAAACCGCTCGAGCGCCGCGCGGTTCTGATAGCCGATCTCACCCGCCTCATCGGTGGAGAAACTGGGCGACGCGTCATGCGAGATGAATTGCGCCAACGCATCTTGCAGTTTCGACTGGCGTGCGCGCTGCGCCACGAATGCCACCCGCATCACCAGCGAGGTCACCAGCAGCGTTCCCGCCACCGAAAGCAACAGCCAAGTCGTCAACCGGTCGGGCACAACCACCGCCGCCCCCGCCGCAACCAGAGCCGCGAGCGCAAGATAGACCGCCCCCGGGGCGAGCGTCGCCAAGGTTTTCGACAGGGGTTGCAGCGCCAGCTCGTTTCGCGCCACGCGAACCTCCTTGGATGAATCGTCTCGCCCCAATAGCGCGTCAAAAGCGTTAAGGCCGCATTAACAAGAGCAGACATTCCACCTTGAGGCGAGTCTTTAAGGGCGCGTTTACGCTTTGCGTTCAAATTGAGCGACGAAGAATCCGTCACCGCCTGTCGCGGGGCTGTAGGACCGTTGCGAGACCAGATCCCAGCCTGTGCGCCCGGCGAATGCCGCAGCCTGCGCGTCGTTTTCATCCGCAAGGAGCGAACATGTCATGTAGACCAGCCGCCCGCCCGGCGCGACCAGCGCCGACGCCTCATCGAGGATGCGCGCCTGAAGCGCGACGAGATCACCAAGCCGTTCCGGTGTCAGGCGCCATTTCGCCTCGGGCGTGCGTCGCCAGGTCCCCGACCCCGAACACGGCGCATCGACAAGAACGAAGTCGTAGCCCGCCCCCGGCTTACCCGGTGCACAGATCGAGACCCGGGCCCCCGCCCGGTCCGCGCGCAGTGGCAGATCGCGCATGCGACCGGCATCGATGTCATGCGCGCAGATCTCGCAATCTGGGCACGCCGCGACCAGAGCAAGAGCCTTGCCCCCACCTCCGGCGCAATAGTCGAGGATCCGCATCCCCGGCGCGAGTGGGATTTGCCCGACAGCCGCCTGTGACGAGACATCCTGCAATTCGACGAACCCCTCCTGATAGGCCCGCGACTGCTGGATCCGGCGTGCGCCTTCGCCAAGTTGCAGGGCGCTCGGGCTCAGGGGATGCGCCTCCGCCTGGATCCCGTCCTCGGCCAGAACGGCGATCGCCGCGTCGGGCGTGGTGCGCGCGATATTCACCCGGACGAAAACCGGCGCGCGGGCGCGCATTGCCTCGGTCACGGTGTCGAACTCAGATCCCAGCCGCTGGGTCAGCGGCGCGAGCAACCACTCCGGCCAGTCGCGCCGCGCAAGATCGGGCGGCGCGGGTTTATCGAGGGCGGCGCGCTCGTCGGGGCCAAGCGGCTCGGGGGCAAAACGCTCGCCAGTGAAGATCGTCTCGGGATCGACGCCTTGCGCGCGCAACAAGCCCAATATCAGCGCCCGGCCGCCCTGCCCGCCCCCCAGGGCGGCAAAGCTTCCCCTGCAACGCAGGACATCGAAGACATGATCGCGGATCGCGGCGCGATCCTTCGATCCGGCAAAACGATGGGCACGCGCCCAGTTGGTCAACGCCTTCTCGGAGGGCTCTCCGGTCGTGATCCGGTCGAGAATTTCGATCGCGGCGGCAATGCGTGCGGCTGGGGTCATGACGATGTTCCTGATGGCCTCGCCCGTCTCTAGCCCTCGCGATCCTTCAGCGCAACGCATCGGACCGACGCGGCCATGCCCTGGCCTTGATCGACTGGTCGAAACAATTCTCAGTTTTGCCATATTTCAGACCCGATCTCGCTCTTATTCGCCCGCAACTTGGCGAGAGCGAAATGTAAGTGAGTCAGGGGTGAGCCATGCGTATCCTGCGACGCCTAATCAGAGATGAAGAGGGATCGGCGACGATCGAAGGCCTGCTTTGGCTGCCTCTTTTCGTCGGCCTGATGGGGATCACCGTCGACGTCTCGATGGTCTTCAACGCGCATGCGCGGATCAAGGGTGTGCTGGAAGACGTCGACCGCGCCTATTCGGTAGGTCGGCTCGAATCGACAGCGCAAGTCGAAGAGCGGGTCGCCGCCCTTCTGGCGCATTACGGCGACACCGTCACCGTCTCTACGACCGAGGTTGATGGCATCATCGGCACCACCGTCACCGTGCCGATGTCCAAACTCGTTGCGACGAAATTTCTTCCCAAAATTCTCGACATGACCCTGACGGTTCAGGATTACCGGTACAAGGAGGCGTAACGTGTCCAGCGGCGATATCAAACATTTCGCGCGATCCGAAGAAGGCGCGCTCACTCAATTCTCCCTGCTCTGGCTCGTCCTGACGCTCGCCGTCGGCGGCCTCGCCGTGGACGTGTCGAACGGCTATCGCGAGCGGGCCCGGATGCAGGATGCGGCGGACTCGGCCGCGCTCGGTGCGATCTACCTCGCCTCCGATCCGACCACGACGCTCGAGGTTGCGACCGACAAGGCGATCGCGCTGGCCCAGCAGAATCTCGGGAATGGATCGGACCAGGTCGTGACCAACAGCGACGTTGTCTTCGGTTATTTCAACGAGGACACCGGCAGCTTCCAGACGAATTACAGCGACGACGAAAACCTCAATCGCGCCGTCAAGGTGACTGCGAGCCGCAGCTCGGACCGCCAGAACGAAACCCCGACCTTCCTGACGCGCTTTGCGGGACATGACGGTTGGGAAATCAACACTTCCGCCGTGGCCGAGGCCTATCTTCCGGCCTGCCTTGTGGAGGGTCTGAGCGCGAACGGCGTGATCGACCTGCAGTCGGGCAACACCTTCGCCTCGGGCTTCTGCCTCTACGCGAAGGATTACGTGTCGCTCAACCAGAACAACGTGTTCGAGCCCGGCGCGATCGTTTCGATGCCCGATGTCAGCAAGCTCGACATTCCGGCTTCGGGCTTCACCAAGAACGACGGTCTGAAAGACTCGCTGCGCACCGCTTTCTACAAGTTGCGCATCATCGATCGCATCAACGAGATTATCAACTCGCTAGAGGCCGGCAGCTCCTTCCTGCCCGATTACATCACCGACAAGACGATCTACACGCTCACGCCCAAGGCTGGCAAAGTCCTGACCACCAGCTTTGAGTCCGGCAAGATGTACCGCCTCAGCTGTCCGGGCAACTCGGTCACGATCGACGGCGATCTGCTGCGCGACACCGTGGTCTTCGCGAGTTGCCCGATCAAGTTCGCTCAGGCGGCGGGGCTGGAAAACGTGATCTTCACCAACACCTCGACCGACGCCAAGAGCTTCTCCGCCCCGAGTGGCCTGCGTCTGGGCGAAAATGACAACTGCGCCGAAGGCGGTGGGGCCCAGCTCATCACCATGGGCGGCGTATCGAACGCAGCCAAGATGGAATTCTATGGCGGCCAGATCATCGCAGCGGGCGACGTCTCCTTCTCCGCCCAGTCGAACGGGATCGACGGGATCGCCATCGTCTCCGGCGGCGGTATCGACGGCACCTCCAATTCGACCTTTGGCCATTGCGGCTCGGGCATGGAAGACAATATCGCGCTGAGCTACTTCCGCCTGCGCCTCTGATCTCCAAGATCGCAGCCAGATCCCGAAAGGCCCGCCTCATCGGCGGGCCTTTTGTCATGGCCTGCCCGCAGCGCTTGCGCGATTGCGTCACCGGGCCAAGAATGAGATAGCTTCCCGCGCCGCCCGCAAGACGAAAGACCCGCATGACCGATCCAGCCCAAAGCCAAACCCTGCCCCGCCAAGCCTTGCCTCGCGTCGTGGCGATCGGCTTCAACAAATGCGGCACGAGATCGCTGGCGGAGCTGTTTCGCGCGGCCGGTCACCGGGTCATCCACCACAAGATCCGCGACCGATGGCCCGTGCCGCGCCGGATCGGCAAGGTGATGCGCGACAACCTCGACGCCGGGCGAAAGGTCTTCGACAGTGCCGAGGACTATACTTTCTATTGCGACCTGATCGTGAATGACGGACGCTCCACCTGGGATGGTGCAGGCGCCTTTCGTGAAATCCTGCGCGACTATCCCGATACGATCTTGCTGCTGAACCTGCGCGACCGCGAACAGTGGATCGCCTCACGCCTCAAGCATGGCCACGGCGAATTCGCCAAGCGCGAGATGGCCGCGCGGGGCCTGAGCGATCTCGAGGCGCTGAAGGATGAATGGCGCGCCGAATGGGATCGCCATCTGTCGGACGTGCGCGCCTTCATGGTCGACAAGCCCGCGCATTACATCGAATTCAATTTCGACAACGACGACCCGGCCGAGCTTTCCGCTAAGCTGCCCGCCTACCACCTCGACCCGGAATCGCTGCGCGATATCGGTCGAAGCCGGGGCAAGAAAATGAGCCCGCTCAAGCGCGCCGCGAAAAAACTCAACGCGCATCTGCGCCCGCGGTTCTTCCGCTAGGAGGTCACAATGATCCTCAGCCACGCCCATCGCTTCATCTTCCTTCACAACCGCAAGACCGCCGGCAGTTCGATCTCCGTCGCCCTCGCGCGCTATCTCGGTCCCGAGGATCTCCAGCTCAGCGCAATCGTCGAGACCCTGCGCGAGGGCATCCCACTGACTGCGCGAGTCAAACGCGAAGCAAACCGCCAGATGAACGGAACGCTGCCGCTCTTTCGGCTGCTCGGGCCAAAACTCTACGGGCGGGTCGTGACGCGCGCGATCGACCATAGCTACCGCCCGTTGCTTGGCCGAAAACCGCCCCACAGCCCGGCCGCGACGATCGAGCGGGCCTTCCCGCAGGAATGGCGCGGCTACACCAAATTCTGTGTGGTGCGAAATCCCTGGGACAAAACAGTTTCCGACTATTTCTGGCGTATCAAGGGCAAGGACAGCCCCCCGAGTTTTTCCGATTACGTCCACGCGCTTGCCAAAGGGGATACGCTCGGTGGCATCGTCCCTCTGGAGTTCCATGACAACTGGCCCCTGTATTCGATCAACAACCAGATCGCCGCCGACCGCATCATCCGCTACGAGACACTCGCGGAGGGCTTGAAGGATACGCTCGCCGCGATCGGGATCGACTGGGATGGCTGGCTGCCCCACGCAAAGAGCGGCACACGCAAGAGCGCCGCGCGAAAGGGCGATTACCGAAGCCATTACGATGACGAGACCTCCGCCCTCGTCGCCGAACTTTACGCCCCCGAAATTGCCGCGCACGGATATGCCTTCTGAGCTCGACCCATTGCCTCCGCCCACCCTGCAAGGGTAAGCAGGGCCCGACAAAGGCGAGGCGCGACATGAAAAAACAAGTCATCTGCATCCGTTGGGGCGAGAAATACGGCGTGGATTACGTCAACCGCCTTTACGCGATGGTCGCCCGCAACATCACGCCGCCCTTCGATTTCTACTGTTTCACCGACACGTTCGAAGGGCTCGATCCGGGCATCACAGCTATGGAGCTGCCCGATCTCGGCTGCGACATGCCGAAGGTGCGCCAGGGGATCTGGGGCAAGTCCCGGCTCTGGCGCGCGGATCTCGGCGGGCTGTCGGGGCCGGTCCTGTTTCTCGATCTCGATGTCGTCGTGACGGGCAATCTCGACGCGATGTTCGAACATGGATCGCCCGATGACGTGATCCTCACCCGCAACCCCAACACCCCGTTCGAGCGGCTGGGCCAAACCTCGCTCTATCGCTTTCCGATCGGAAAACTGGCGCCGCTGCGCGAAGAGTTTCTCGCCGATCCGCAGGGCACGGCCGAGAAATATGTCTTCGAGCAACGCTTCGTCACGCGCCGCACTCCGGGCGGGGTCAAATTCTGGCCGAGAGGCTGGATCGCCACCTTCAAGTGGCACTGCATTCGACTGTTTCCGATCAATTTCTTCGCGCCACCCAAACTGCCCGAGGGCACCAAAGTCGTGATCTTCCCCGGGGCGCTCAATCCGCCCGACGCGATCGCGGGACGCTGGAACAACCGCACAAGCCACATGAGCCCTTGGGAGCATCTCAAGGCGGGCCTGCGCGGCGAACGCGAGGGCAGCCTGTTCCGGCACCTGCGCCACTTCCTTTGGCCCACCAAATGGGTCGAGGACGCCTGGCGCAAGAAGCCCTAATCGATCAGCCCGAGCCGGCGCGCCAGATCGCGGGCGCGCAGATCCTCGACCGTCTCGGCCTCGATGCTGTTGACCGTGCGCATGACCTTGCGCCGATATTGATCGGTCTTTGCGACGAGGTTCGGCCCACGCGCGATCTTCGCCTCGAGATCGGCCTTCGAGCGCGTGTAATAATGATTGAGCTGCACGGCCTGCGTCGAATAGAACCCCGGCTTTTCACGCGCCTCGAGCGTGGCCTTCACCCCCGCGTCATTCCAGGTCTCGCTGCTTGCGTCACTTTCCATCGAGTGCACCCGAACTGCGGTCAGCCGACAGGGATCGACGAGCATCTTGAAGGCACGGATCCCGGGGGCGTCGCTCATCGGATCGCGCACGCGCATCAGGTAATTCGCGAGCACCCCTCCGTCGGGGGCGGTCTCATGGCCGGAAAAGCCGAACATATGCCAGGGGAGCGAGACATTCGGTATGTCGCCGAGCGGCTCGAGTGACTGCACAAGGCTGTTCGAGGCGGTGGGCACGAGGAACTCGTCGACATCGACAAAGGCCATCCAGCGGAATTCAGACCCGAAATTTCCGGCCGCATGGGCATAGGCGAGCACCTGGTTATGAATTTCCCGGCCCAGACGGATGTCGCTCAGCCGCTGCGCCCAAGGGATGATCGTGAGCGCTTCGGGCGCAAGCACATCGCGCAGGATGTCCCGCGTGGCATCGGTGCTCGCGTCGTCATAGATCACGAAATGACGCACACCGACCGCGTGATGAAACCGCGCCCATTCCTCGATGTAGCGCGCCTCGTTGCGCACGATCGCTGCGATGGCAACGCCATGACGGCCGGGTGCAGGCTGCGGCGTGCGCAAGCCCAGTTTCGAGATCTTCGCCCGGCTGAGCAGTTTTCGCAGCATCGCGCGCCCCTTCCTTCGCGGGCCCGCATCGGCCCGACGGATATCCCTCAGGCCTTCCTATAGCGCGGCGCGGCGCGTGCCGCCATAAGCGGGCGGGGATTTTGCCACTCAGGCGCGCGCGTAGACATCCTCGTAGCGGATGATGTCATCCTCACCGAGATAGATGCCGGTCTGCACCTCGATCAATGTCAGAGGAACCTTGCCGGGATTTTCCATGCGGTGGACAGCCCCGAGCGGAATGTAAATGGACTCGTTCTCGGTCACCAGATTCACATGATCATCCACCGTCACCTTCGCGGTTCCCTGCACGACGATCCAGTGCTCGGCCCGATGATGGTGGCTTTGCAGCGACAGGGCGGCGCCAGGATTCACCACGATCCGCTTCACCTGAAAGCGATCTCCCGTGACGAGGCTTTCGAACCAGCCCCAGGGACGGTGATCGCGCGGGAAGGTCGTCGCCTGTCCGGCATTGCGCGCCTTGAGCGCGCTGACCGCCTGTTTCACATCCTGGCTGCGCGAGCGATCGGCGACGAGCACCGCATCGGGCATGGCGATCGCGATGATGCCTTCGAGCCCTATCCCGACGATCTCGAGCCCGCTATCTTCCGAGCGCAGAAGGCTGTCACGGCAGTCGATCGCCGTGGCCGCTCCCGAAAGCGCAACCCCCTCACGTCCGCCCGGAAGGCTGCGCCGAACCGCCTCCCAATCGCCAAGATCGGACCAGCCACCGGCGAAAGGCACGACGACCAGATCGGGCGACTTTTCCATCACCGCGTAATCGATCGAAATCTCCTCGGCCTCCGCCCAGGCGGTGGGATCGAGGCGCAGGAAACCCAGATCGGCGCGTGCCCGCGCCACCGCATCCGTCACCGGTGCCAGCAGTTGGGGCGCAAACTGTTCGAAGGCCGCGACGATCGCTTTCGCGCTGAACAGAAAAATCCCAGCATTCCAAAGGTGTCGGCCGCTTTCACACATGCGTTGCGCGCTGACCGCATCGGGTTTTTCAACGAAGCGCCGCAACGGGATCGGGCCGCCTTGCGCCCGTGCATCCTCGACAAGTTCGAGATAGCCATATCCTGTCTCGGGCCGATCGGGCGTGACGCCGAAGGTCACGAGCTTGCCGTTCCGCGCGGCGGGAACGCCGGATGCAACTGCCTTATGGAAGGCTTCCGCGTCGGGGATGACATGATCGGACGGCGAAACCAGCATCAGAGCATCGGGATCGTCTTGCGCCAGCCAGAGCGCGGCCGCGAGAATCGCGGGCGCGGTGTTGCGCCCCGCGGGTTCGAGTAGAACCGCCCCCGGCTCCTGCCCGATCGCCGAAAGTTGCTCCGTCACGATGAAACGGAATTCGGCATTGGTCAGTATGACGGGATCCGCGAACCCGGCGCCGGAGAGCCTGCGCGCGCTGGCCTGAAACAGTGTCTCCTCCCCGATCATCGGCGTGAATTGTTTGGGGTAGGAGCGTCGCGAGAGCGGCCAGAGCCGGGTTCCGGACCCACCCGCCAAGAGAATCGGTGTGATCAAAAGCGCCTCCCGTCATCGCGCGAGCGCCTTCTGCGCCCGTTTCGAAGACTGGCATACGCATCCCTAACGCTACGTTAACGCGTTTTGCCGACACACTATTTCCGCCCCGGTTGCGCGGAAAGAGGCTCGCTGCCGCACGAGACGACCGGCGCGCTTACCCCTTGTGACGCTGATAGGCCTCGAGCGCGCGCTCGCGGCCATCCTTCAGATCGACGATCGGATCGGGATAGGGCGCATTCGGTGACAGCGCCCAGCTTTCTGGCACCGCGTCGAAATAGGACAGCGCCGTTTTCGTCGGACGGGCGCGACCTTCGGCGATGAAATCGCGGCGATAGCGCTGATCGGGGTCGAATTTCTCTGCCTGCGTCGCAGGATTGAAGACGCGGAAATAGGGCGCGGCATCCGGGCCCGGCCCTGCCACCCATTGCCAGCCCATAGCGTTCGAAGCCGGATCCCAGTCGGTCAGGCACTCTTCGAACCAGCGCAGCCCGACCCGCCAATCGGTCATCAGGTGCTTGGTGAGATACGAGGCCACGATCATGCGCGCGCGGTTATGCATTGTCCCGGTCACATACATCTCGCGCATCGCGGCATCGACGAAAGGCTCGCCGGTCATCCCGCGCCGCCACGCCTCGGCATCGCTGTTGTCGGGCCGCCAGTCGAAACCGTTCCATTCCTCCCGCCAGTTCCGGGAGGCCATGTCCGGCCAGTGGTAAAAGAGATGCCAGGCGAATTCGCGCCAGACGAGTTCCTTGAGGAAATGCTCGGCGCCCTGCGCGCCTTCTTCCATGTGCCGATAACCCGCATGCCAGATCGTGCGCGGGGAAATCTCGCCATAGGTGAGGTTTTCGGACAGGCCCGAAGTCGCCCCGGACGCAGGGAAATCACGCTCGGATTTGTAATGTCCGATATGGTCGCGCAGGAATGCCGAAAGCCGCGCCCGGGCGGTTTTCTCTCCGACATGGACATGCTCGGCCACCACCGCCGCGCCTCGGCGCATGGCTGCCCCCATGCTCCAATCCCCGAGCTTTTCGCTTATAGGCCAACTGCTTGGCGCGCGAAGCTCAGACACCGTCCCAATCTCGGGCGCAATCTCGCGACCCTTCACCGCGCGCCAGTACGGGGAATAGACCTTGTAGGGCTCGCCCTGCCCCGTCTCGACTGTCCAGGGTTCGAAAAGCAGATGGCCCGGATGGCTCTCGACCTCGATCCCGTCCGCCTTGAGGGCCGATTTCACCTCCGTGTCGCGATCGCGTCCGGGCTTGTCGTAGAGGCGCGACCAGTGCACCGCTCCTGCCCCCGTCTCCTCGATCAGCGCGCGCAGCACCGTGAGAGGTTTACCCTGACGCAAGACCAGCCGCGAGCCCTTCTCTTCGAGCGCCCTCGCAAAACTCTCGATCGCGAGCCCGAGCCGCCATTTCGCCGCCGCTCCCAGCGCTTCGACCTGCGCGTCATGGATGAAGACGGGGATCACCGGCCCGCCCGACGTCGCCGCCGCCGCCATTGCCGCGTTGTCGTGGAACCGAAAATCGCGTCGTAGCCACAGCAGGACCGGTGTTTCGCGCATGCTTGCCTCCAAAATCTTTCCACAAACTACGCGCGCATCCCGCTCCGGTTCACTCGCGCCCAAAATTTCACCAGCGCACACCGAAGCGGCATCACACGTGAGCGATACGCGATCAATTCTGCCTAGCGATCACGCAAATGCCTCTTGCGAGGGCGAAACTCCCGCTCTAGCGTTCTCACAAAACAATGACATCCAACAGGGAATACGTGATGAAAAAATCTGCACTTCTTCTGGCCGGTATCGCCGTCGCCGCGCTGAGCACACCGGTACGCGCCGCCGATCCCGACCTGACCGTGTTCGACTGGGCGGGCTTCGAGGTTCCGGGCCTGTTCCAGCCCTATATCGACAAATACGGCGACAGCCCGACCTATGCCTTCTTCGGCGACGATGACGAGGCCTATCAGAAGCTCGCTTCGGGTTTCAAAGCCGACACGGCGCATCCGTGCTCGCAAATGATCTCGAAATACAAGGATGCCGGCCTGATCGAGCCCTGGGACGTCTCGAAGATCCCGCAATACAAGAATATCGACCCCAAGTTCCTGAATTCGAAGATCTTCGTCGATGACGACAAGAACGTCTGGTACATCCCCACCGACTGGGGCGCGACTGCGATCGCCTATAACCCCGAAAAGGTTCCGGCCGAAGACGTGGCCAGCCTCGACGTGTTCGTGAACCCGAAATATGCCGGGCGCACCTCGCTGCCCGACAGCTCGGATGACGTCTGGGCGCTGGCCTATCTCGCGACCGGCGTGACCGACTGGACCGAGGTGACCGACGAGCAATTCCAGGCCGCCGCCGCCTGGCTGCGCGAGGCCAACAAGAACGTGCAAAGCTACTGGACCGATCCCTCGCAGCAGGCGCAGCTGATGGCCTCGGGCGAGGTTCTGGTGGCCTGGTCGTGGAATGACGGCGTGGCCTACCTGCAGGACGACAACTACCCGGTCGCCTTCCAGCGCGAAGCGAAAGAGGGCTCCTCGACCTGGTTCTGCGGTTTCGTGAACCTCAAGGACGGCCCCGGCTCGGAAGACAAGCTCTATGACTTCATCAACGCCTGGACCCGCCCCGAGGCAGGCCCGGTCCTCGTCGACGAGATCGGCTATGGCCACACCAATGTCGAGGCGATGAAGCTCGTGCCGGAAGAAGAACTCGTGACTGCGGGCCTGACCCCGATCAACGCGCCGATCCTCGCCCAGACGCCGAACGCGCCCGAACTGCGCGAGAAGCAACTGGCGGAGTTCGAGAAAATCAAGGCCGGCTTCTGATCGGCGCCTGATTTCAGCCATTCAAAGGGCCGCGGCAGACCGCGGCCCTTTTTTCCGGGACCAACAATGGTAAGTGTCGCAAATTCCTCCTGCGACTCCCGAACCGATGCTCCTTGATCTTGCGATTTTTCTTTCGGCCCTTCTCGTGCTTGGCGCGATGTTCCTGCCCCAGCTGCGCAACCGTCCCCGCTGGCGCGCGATGGTTACGCCCCTCGCCTCGATCATCGGCTCGGGCTTTCTGGTTCTCGGCCCCATTCTCGAGGCCCGGTTCGGAGCGATGGCGCCTGTCGCGATGGCGGGCCTGTGTCTCGCGGGTTGGCTCTTCGGTTCGGCAGTGCGCGCCAATATCGCGATCGAGCAACAGCCCGACACGCGGATAATCGCCCGTCTCGAAGACTTCGCCCAGCTCTCCCTCGCCTTCGCCTATGTGATCTCTGTCGCCTATTACCTCAATCTTTTCGGGGCGTTCGCGGTCTCGCTCACGCCGTGGAACTCGCCAGTGGCGGCGAAGAGCGTCACGACGGTCATGCTTGCCGTCGTCGCGGTTGCAGGCTTTGCGGGCGGCTTTCGCGCGCTCGAGCGGATGGAATACGGCTCCGTCGCGATCAAGCTTGCGATCATCGCGGGGTTGCTTCTGGGGCTTGCGGTCTATTTCTCCCAGAAAGCCGTCGCAGGTGCGCTGATCATCGATCCGCCGACGCTGCCCCCCTGGGATGCGCTGCGCCTGATGTTCGGGCTGATCGTCACGGTTCAGGGCTTCGAGACAGCGCGCTATCTGGGCAAAAGTTATGACGCGCCCACGCGGATCGCGGCGATGAAATGGGCGCAAATGCTCTCCACCGCGATCTACATGGTTTACATCGCGTTGCTCGCCTACCTCTTCACCCCCGATGCGCACAAGCTGACCGAGACCTCGATCATCGACGTGATGCGCGTCGTCGCGCCGATCCTGCCCGCCATGCTGGTTGCCGCGGCGCTGGCGGCGCAATTCTCGGCAGCGGTTGCCGATACCGGGGGCGCAGGCGGGCTGATCTCGGAATTCTCCCGGGGCAAGATCGCGCCCAAGGCAGCCTATCTCGTGCTTACGAGCGCCGGGATCGCCCTGACGTGGTCGGCCGACCTGTTTTCCATCATTGCCTATGCCTCGCGTGCCTTCGCCGCGTATTACGCGCTTCAGGCGGCCCTTGCCGCCCTGCGGAGCGAGGGAGCGCGAAGCTACGGCTTCTGGGCGCTTGCGGCTCTGGGAGTGGTGATCACCCTCCTCGGCACCCCCGCCGAAGGGGATTAACTTTCAGCCCGCGCCTTCTGGTGAAGCTGGAAATCGAGCGCGTAATAATCGCCGATGAAGCCGCGAATGTCCTCGGTCAGAAAGGCCGCATAGGGTGGGTTGCGCTCGCCCAGCCATTCCCCGGGCAAGGCCTCGGAGAGGTCGCGGACGGGCGGCTTCGTCGCCTTTTCCACCGCATTGGTCATCCCCAGCCCGATTTCGCGCAGCGCGGGCGGCAGACGGTCGCGCAGGAACGCCTCGAAACTCTCGATCTTCTCGAGCGCGAAGAGCCGGTCCCAGCGACGGTTCTGAAGATAGCTCCACTGCGCCGCCCAATGTGAATCCTGCACCTCGCGCGCGGTGGCGTTGATGTAGAAACAGAACTGCCGGAAACTGAGGCCGCGCGCGACCGTCTCCGCATCCGGCTCCTTTCCTCCGTTGAAGAAAGCATAGACCGCGCGGGTGTGATGGAGCACCGGATCCTGCGCGCGATTGCGGCCGAACTTGTCGCAATAGCAGCTCACCAACCGGTCGACCGGATCGCGCAGCAGCGCCACCGAGACCCAATCGGGATCGCGCGCCACCCGGTCGCGCAGCGCGAAAGCCCAATGGCGCGCCTGCATCTTGTTCTGCCCGGAATCGAGCCAGTAATGCGACATGCCCGGATTCGGCCGCCCGTCCCCCGAGAGCCGAAGCGCCCAGTCCTTCACCGAAGTGTTCGCCACTTTCGCGATCGGGCAGAACATCACCCGCGCGGGCGCGACATAGAGCATCGCCCCGTCATATTGCGTGCGATCCTGATCGCGCAGGAGCCGCGCCTTGCCCTGATATTCCCGCGATCCGCGCAACTCGCGCTCGACCTGGGCAACAGTCGCATTGCGGTCTTTCAAAGCCGCTTGCGCTCCCTCTTTCGCAGGCCGTCCGAGCCAGGCCCGAAACAGCGCGTCGATCACTTCAGGGCTTGCTGGCGCGCGCGCCTCGAAACCCGGATCGGCGAAATCGCCCCGGGGCATCTGGGGAAGGTCTTTCATGTCAGGACACTCTCGTAACGGGTAATCATGGGGGCGAGTTGCGCAGGCCAGCCATAGCGCGCGGTCTCGGCCACAGTGCGCCGCGAGACGAGCGTTCCGGTCATCGCATCGCGCAGCAGGGTGCGGAATTGCTTCGGGTCATCGGCGACATAGACGCCGCTCATCGCTTCGGCCTCTTCGTAACCGCGCAGCGCCGGACGCATCGCAACCACCGGCTTGCGCCACATCAGCGCCTCGGCGGTCTTGAGATTTGTGCCACCCCCTTCGGTGATCGGCAGGCAGATGACTTTCGCGTGGTGCAGCAAGGCGCTCAAAACCTCTTCATCCACGGCCCCGAGCGTAGCAACGAATTCCGCGTTCATCCGCTGGTAGCGCTGGAAGCGGTCATCGCCGGTGATCAGGTCGTTCATGCCCCCCGCGATCGCGAGGCGCGAACCCGGTGAAAGGAAGCCGGGGATCTCACCAAAGCTTTCCCAATAGCCGGTCGCATTGGGTGGATGGGCAGAGCCGACGACAAGCGCGAAAGCCCCCTCGAGCGGCGCAGCTGGCGCGGCGGACAGATCGGGCGGCCAGCAGCCGTTCGGAGCGACGATGCAGGGCCGTTTCCCGTAATCGCGCCAGCCGTCGAAGACCCGCGCATCCTCGGTGCTGACCGCGATCACCAGATCGGCGCGGGTGACAAGGTCGCGTTCGAGCGCCAGCGCCTCCGCACGCCAGCGCGGGTCGATCAGATCGGCCTCGACGTTATGGGCGGAATAGATCAGCTTCGCGCCGCGCAACGCGGGATCACATGCCAGCGCCTCGGCGAAAAGCGGATAGAGCCACGGGTGTTCGAACTGAACCGCATCGGGAGCAAAGCGGCGCAAGTCATCAAGGAGGCGTTCGACCAGCGGATCACCGGCAAGCGTTTGCGCCAGATGCAGATCCTCGCGCCGCTGCGGATCATGCATCCGGGCAAGCAAGGCCTCGGACACGGCGGTCTTGCGCTCGTCCGGCGAGCCGTCGGGATAACCGCGCGTGGAATAGACCGGCACATAACGAAAGACATGGTCCGCCGCGCGCGCCTGAGCCGCAATCGCGGCAACCCGGCGCTGCCCGCCATGCAGGGGGCGGTGGATCGGGTAATGACCGAAGGCTGCGATCTTCATGCGGCATCCTCCGTCAAAAGACCCCCGGCCTCGCTTTCGGACGCCTCGAAACTGGCAGTGAGATCGTTGCGAAACGCCGTCCAGCTGCGCGCCCGAAACCGTGCTGCGCGTGCCAGCGCGCCAGCATAGGCAGCCTCATCTGTCATCAGGGCGTGGCAGCGCGCCAGCCAGCGCTCTCCCTCGAAAAGCCCGATCGGCTCGGACGCGCCGCCGCCCGCTTCGATCAGCGCGGGCGCATCCGAGCTCAGGCAGGGTTTGCCATGCGAGAGCGCTTCGACCACCGGTAGCCCCCACCCTTCGTAATGCGAAGCATAGATCGTGAAGCGGCAGGCGCGGTAAAGCTCGGCCAGTTCGGCATCTTCGACATCCGAGAGGATCCGGATCGCCCCATGGGGCAGCCCTGTATCGTTGCGCACCATCTCGAGCAGCGGCCCGATCGACCAGCCGGGCTGACCGACCCAGACCAGCGGCATCACCTCGCCCGGATGGCGCTCGTTCAGCGCGCGCCACAGCCTGTAGACGAAATCGTAATTCTTGCGCGGCTCCTGCGTGCCGACCATCAGCACGAACCGTCCCGGCTCCAGCTGACGATGGGCGAAGATCCCGGCACGGGTCGTATCCTCGCCCGCTCCGCGTGCGGCATCCGCCCCGAGAAGGACCGGTGCGACCAGCGCGGGATCAAGCGCGGGATATCCATGCGCCTGCGCGTGGTCGAGCAGGTCGCGCCGGGTCGTCTCGGAATTCGTCCAGACCTGATCGACGCCCCAGAGCATCCAGTGCAGGGCGGGCGGATAGGTCTTGCGCGTTGTCGGCTCGGCCAGATGTCCCCAGAGCACCGGAATGAGATCGTGGACATAGTAGCGCAACCGCCAGCCATGAGTGGCGCGCATCCAGTAGGCGCAACGATAGCGATCATCCGACCAGAACCCGCCCGCCGAGACATAATCGCCAACGTTGCGGGGATCGATCCGGTTCTCGTCGGTGCAGATTTCTTCGTGGACGGTGCGGATAAGCCCGTAATGGGCCCTATGGTTGAGCGCATCGAGCTGCTGGATCCGGGCGGAAAGCGCCGGGTGGATCCGTTCCAGCGCGACCAGAGCGCGGCGCATCCGTGCGTATTCCTCCGCGCTCAGCCGCAGCAACTCGCCAGCAATCGCCCCTTCACGCGCAGACCGCGCCGTCTCGTCAGTGCCGCGAAACCGTTTGCGACTGCGTTGAGCGCGCCATAGAAACCGCCCGATCCGCGCCCAGCTGCCCAAGCGGGTGCGCGCGCTTTCGGCGCGCGCGGGTGCGACCGGATGGCAGCCGTTGCGAAAGATCAGCTCGTCGAAGATCTCTTGCGGAATGCGATAGAACCCGTCGCGTGAGGCGTCATAAATCACGCCGCAGACGCGCGCCCCGAAGCGCATGCGAAAGGCGCGCCAGACCTCATGCTCGACGCGCAGAATGCCCATCGGTTTCCAGTGCCGGAACGCGTAGCTCGTCGTCAGGTCGATCAGGATCGTCTTTTCGGTCATCATCCATCCTCGCCGGTCATTCCTTGACCTCGACTCGGTGATAGACCCGCATTGGTTAACAAAGCGCTCAACGCGATCGATACCTTGAAGCCCGCCCGCACCCCGCCTATATTCGCCTTGTTCCCGATCTCGGGGACTATGGACATAAACGCGCTCGTAATAAGCGGATCGGACCCGGGGGCGGTACCCGGCGGCTCCACCAAAACTCCCTCGTTGGGGGCACATGGGGCCGAAACAGGATCGACGAACGTCTAAAGGGGTTTGCTTTGTCCCGGTGAGCTACCACCGTTATCGGTGCAAAACGTACAGTTGCCAACGACAACCGTGCTCCGGTCGCTCTGGCTGCGTAAGCAGCTCGGGTAACCGAAACCTAACTCCTTGCGCTTAGCAGCGTAAGGCGGGGCCCGCAGGAGCCTTGCAACAGAATCCTGCACCTTCCCCACTCTGTTTCCCGAATAATTCGCGAAATGCGATCGGCGTTAACCGATCTGCAAGCTTGCGTTGCGACGATCCTGCGAGCCGTGCAGGAAAGGAGTGGCGCATGTCCCGACGCGAGAGGATCGAAACCTGGTTGAATGCCGTCTGGGGCAAGGGAGAACTCGACCGGATTGATGCGTTGTTCGAAGACAGCGCGCAGGCCAACGGGTTGATGCCCGGGCTCGAATTGCGCCCGGAGGAATTTCACGAACTCGTGCCCGCGCTGCGCGCGCATCTCAAAGACATCGAGATCACCATTCTGCGCCAGTTCGAGACCTCGGACTGGCTCTGGCTCTTGCTGCGGATCGAAGGGCGTTCCTCCCAGACCGGGCAGTCTGCCTGTTTTACCGGGCAGCTCTCGATGCGTTTCGCGGGCGAAAAGATCGTGGAAGCCTATAACAATTTCGACGTGGTGGCGCTGTTCGAAGCTCTGGGCGTGATGCCGCGAGACACGGTCGCATTGTGCTTGTCGGGCGAAAGTTTCGTGTAGGTCGCGACCACTGAGGTGTCGGCCGTCAGCCCCGGGATTACACGGGCGCGGGCCCGAATGCAGGGCCGTTCGGGGCCCTCGGAACCCGGTATGACCGAACCTGCGCGGCCCCGACGCCAAAGTCCGCCTCTGCGCTGAGGACCAAACCGGTCACGGAATTCGCCTTGAAGGTTTTTCGCGTCGAGGCGCGCCCCGGACCGCCGCTCACCCCCCTTTTCTCTTCCGGCGAATCCCCTATGCTGACCGGAAGACGAGAGGGATGGGCCATGACGCGATCGATCGATTACGGGAACCTGATGCACGACGCGATGCGCGGGCTCATTCAGACCGTGCTGCGCGACATCGCGGCAAACGGTCTACCGGGCGAGCATCACTTCTTCATCACCTTCGACACCCGCCATCCCGATGCCGAACTCGCTGACTGGCTGCGTGAGCGTTATCCCGAAGAGATGACCATCGTGATCCAGCACTGGTACGACAATCTCGAGGTCGGCGAGGATGAATTCTCGATCACCCTCAATTTCGGCAATTCGCCCGAACCGCTGGTCGTGCCCTTCGATGCGATCACCACCTTCGTCGACCCTTCCGTCGAGTTCGGCCTGCGTTTCGAGACGCAGGATTACGAAGACGACGAAGAAGAGGACGACTTCGAGGATGAGGACGAACCCGAGGAGACCGCGCCGCGTGGCGAGGCCGAAGTGGTCAGCCTCGACAAGTTCCGCAAATAACTGATCGATCAAGGCGCCGACGTCCCTCTTGGGTGTCGCGCTCGGCGCGATCCTGCTGCGCCATTCAAGCGCAGGCCAGCGTGCGACCGCGCCCCCGCCCCGCACAAGGATCACCCTGCGGCTGCCCTCGCTTACAGCCCATGCGGAGATCGGCCCGCATAGCTCCCGTATACCTTCGCATACCGATTGCAGAATCCCCGCCATCGTCCTATGACCTGCGCGACCATGTTGCTTATTGGAGGCCCACCGATGACCGCGACCCGCACCGAGACTGACAGCTTCGGCCCGCTCGAAGTTCCCGCCGACAAATATTGGGGCGCGCAGACGCAGCGCTCGATCCTGAACTTCCCGATCGGCTGGGAGCGCCAGCCCGTCCCGATCATCCGCGCGCTCGGTGTGATCAAGAAAGCCTGCGCGATGGCCAACAAGGCTCAGGGCAAGCTCGACGCGAAGATCGCCGATGCGATCATCGAGGCCGCCGGCGAAGTGATCGAGGGCAAGTTCGACGACAACTTCCCGCTCGTCGTCTGGCAGACCGGCTCGGGCACCCAGTCGAACATGAACGCCAACGAGGTGATCGGCAACCGCGCGATCGAGATCCTGGGCGGCGTGATGGGCACGAAAGACCCGGTCCACCCCAACGATCACTGCAACATGGGCCAGTCCTCGAACGACACCTTCCCGACCGCGATGCATGTCGGCATCGCGATGCAGGCGCGCGACGTTCTTCTGCCCGGTCTGCGCAAGCTGCACGCCGCGCTCGAGGCCAAATCCGAGGCCTTCAAGGATATCATCAAGATCGGCCGCACCCATACGCAGGATGCGACGCCCCTGACGCTGGGCCAGGAATTCTCGGGCTACGCGCATCAGGTCAAGAAAGGTATCGAGCGCATCGAAGCCTGCCTTGGCGACATCTACGAGCTGGCCCAGGGCGGCACCGCCGTCGGCACCGGTCTGAACACCCAAGTCGGCTGGGCCGAGACGGTCGCCGCGAACATGGCTGAGATCACCGGCCTGCCCTTCGTCACCGCGCCGAACAAGTTCGAAGCGCTCGCCGCCCATGACGCGATGGTGATGTTCTCGGGCGCGCTGAAGACCGTGGCCGCTTCGCTCTTCAAGATCGCCAATGACATCCGCCTGCTCGGCTCGGGCCCGCGCTGCGGTCTGGGCGAGCTGATCCTGCCGGAAAACGAGCCGGGCTCGTCAATCATGCCCGGCAAGGTGAACCCGACCCAGGCCGAGGCGCTGACCATGGTCTGCGCCCATGTCATGGGCAACGATGCCGCCGTCGGTTTCGCGGGCTCGCAGGGCCATTTCGAGCTCAACGTCTACAACCCGATGATGAGCTACAACGTGCTGCAATCCATGCAGCTTCTGGGCGACAGCGCCTCGGCCTTCACCGACAACATGGTGGTGGGCATCGAGGCCAACGAGCCGCGGATCGAAAAGCTGCTGCACGAGTCGCTGATGCTGGTCACCGCGCTCGCGCCGACCATCGGCTATGACAACGCCACCAAGGTCGCCAAGACCGCGCACAAGAACGGGACGACGCTGAAGGAAGAGGCGATCAAGCTCGGCTTCGTGGACGCGGAAACCTTCGACAAGGTAGTGCGCCCCGAGCAGATGATCGGCCCGAAGGCCTGATCTTCTCTTGAAATCATGCGAAGGGCGGTCCTGCGGGGCCGCCCTTTTCGTTTCGCGCCGCCCCGATTTGACTGCCGCGCAACCTTCCTGACGCGACGCGCGTCCACCTTCTGCCCTATCGACGATTGCACCAGCCGCTTGCGGCCTTTATAAAGTGCGACAACAATATCTAGAGAATTCGAGGCGCGCGTGACCGACACCCCTGAAACGCCGGAAACCGAAGAAAACGGCCCGGAGACGCCTCAGCGTCCGACCTATCTCGGCCCCACCGTTTCCATCGCCGACGAGATGAAAACCGCCTATCTCGATTACGCGATGAGCGTGATCGTGAGCCGCGCGATTCCCGATCTGCGCGACGGTCTGAAACCCGTTCACCGGCGCATCCTTTTCGCGATGCACGAGACCGGGAACACCTTCGACAAGCCCTACCGCAAATCGGCGCGCCCGGTCGGCGACGTAATGGGTCAATATCACCCGCATGGCGATGCCGCGATCTATGACGCCTTGGTGCGCATGGCGCAGCCCTTCTCGATGTCGCTGCCGCTGCTCGATGGTCAGGGCAACTTCGGCTCGATGGATGGCGATAACGCGGCGGCGATGCGCTACACCGAAGTGCGCATGGCGAAACCGGCCAATTACATTCTCGCCGATATCGAGAAGGATACGGTCGATTTCCAGGACAACTACGACGGCAAGCAGCAGGAGCCGACGGTTCTTCCCGCGCGCTTCCCGAACATGCTCGTCAATGGCGCGGGCGGTATCGCGGTCGGCATGGCCACGAACATCCCCCCGCATAACCTTGGCGAGGTGGTCGACGCCACGCTCGCGCTGATCGAAAACCCGGACATGTCGGACGAGGCGATCATGGAGATCGTCCCCGCCCCCGACTTCCCCACGGGCGGTCAGATCATGGGCCGGGGCGGCGCGCGCAAGGCTTACCTCGAAGGGCGCGGCTCGGTCATCATCCGCGCCAAGACCCGGATCGAGGAAATCCGCAAGGACCGCTACGCGATCGTCGTCGACGAGATCCCCTATCAGGTGAACAAGGCCGCGATGATCGAGAAGATCGCCGATCTCGTGCGCGAAAAGAAACTCGAAGGCATCTCCAACATCGCCGACGAGTCGGACCGTGTGGGCGTGCGCGTGGTGATCGAGCTCAAGCGCGACGCGACGCCGGATGTGGTGCTCAACCAGCTCTACCGCTTCACCCAGCTGCAGACCTCCTTCGGCTGCAACATGCTGGCGCTCAACGGTGGCCGCCCCGAACAGCTGACGCTTCGCCAGTTCTTGAGCTATTTCATTACCTTCCGCGAGGAAGTCGTTGCTCGTCGCACCGCCTTCGAGCTGCGCAAAGCACGCGAGCGCAGCCACATCCTCTGCGGTCTCGCGGTTGCGGTGTCGAATGTCGATGAGGTTGTGGCCACGATCCGCAGCTCTGCCGATGCCGCTGAGGCGCGCGCCCGGCTGATGGAGCGGCGCTGGCCCGCCCATGAGATCGTCGAATATCTGCGCCTGATCGACGACCCGCTGCATCCCGTGAACGACGATGGCACCTATAACCTGTCGGAAACGCAGGCCCGCGCGATCCTCGATCTGCGCCTGCAGCGCCTGACCCAGATCGGCGTCAAGGAAGTCACGGATGAACTGGCCGAACTGGCCGAGAAGATCCGCGACTACCTCGCCATCCTCGCCTCGCGCGAGCGCATCATGGCGATCATCTCGGACGAGCTGCGCGAGGTGCGCGAGCTTTTCGCCGTGCCGCGCCGCACCGAGATCATCGACTGGGCGGGCGACCTCGACGACGAGGACTTGATCGAGCGCGAGGACATGGTCGTGACGATCACCCAGGGCGGCTATATCAAGCGCACGCCGCTGGCCGATTTCCGCGCCCAGAAGCGTGGCGGCAAGGGACTCTCGGGTGGCGCGCTGAAGGATGACGACACGGTCACCACCCTGTTCGTCGCCAACACCCACACGCAGCTTCTGTTCTTCACCACCGACGGGATGGTCTATTCACTCAAGTGCTGGCGCCTGCCGCTCGGCTCGCGCCAGTCCAAGGGCAAGGCGATCGTGAATATCCTGCCGATCCCGACCGGGGTCTCCATCGCCGCGATCATGCCGGTCGATGCGCCCGAGGAGGAATGGGAAAACACCCAGGTCTTCTTCGCGACCTCGGACGGGTCCGTGCGCCGCAATGCGCTCTCGGACTTCACCAATATCAAGCGCAACGGCAAGATCGCGATGAAGCTGCCCGAGGGCGTGAGCCTCGTGAACGTGCGTCCGTGCACCGAGGAAGACGACGTGATGCTGGTGACCGCAAAGGGTCGTGCGATCCGCTTCCCGGTGCCGGAGGTCCGCATCTTCAAGGGCCGCGACTCGACGGGCGTGCGCGGCATCCGTCTGGCCGATGACGATATCGTCGTCTCGATGTCGGTGATCCGCCACTTCGAGGCCACGTCCGAAGAACGCGCCGCCTATCTCAAGCAGCGCCGCCTGATGGCCGGCGTGACCGAGGACGAGGTCGACGAGGACGAAGAACCCGTAACCGAAGGCCAACTCAGCCCCGAGCGCTATGCCGAAATGTCGGCCGCCGAGGATCTGATCCTCACGATCACGGCGGGCGGCTCGGGCAAGATCAGCTCGTCGCATGACTACCCGACCCGCGGCCGTGGCGGCCAAGGCGTCACCGCGATCGACAAGGCGATGCGCGGCGGGGCGCTGGTGGCCTCCTTCCCGGTCGAGATGGGCGATCAGATCATGCTCGCCACCTCGACGGGCCAGTCGATCCGTTGCCCGGTAGAGGATATCTCCTTCCGGTCGCGCTCGGCCGGGGGCGTGCGCGTCTTCAACACCGCGAAGGGCGAGCATGTCGTCTCGGTCGCTCGGATCGCCGATCAGGGCGACGAGGAAGACGAGCTGGACGTCACGGAAGCGCCGGAAACCGGCGACGAGAGCCCGCCTGCGACCGAGGAATAAAACCTGCCGGGAAACGGAATTTCGGTTTCCCGAAGGCAACAACCCGAGATCGTTTCCAATGCTCGAGCCCCCGTTCCTGCCGAACGGGGGCTTTTTCATTCGATCTGAAGACATCCATTGAGGATGCAGTGCGCGAATGGGGACGAACTCGCGTCTGTCACAGATCAAAGGGGACACAATGATCAAGAAACTGATCGCGGCGGCGTTGCTTTGCCCGACGGCCAGCGGCGCACTTGCCTTCGAGTTCGAAGGCGCCGAAGCCGGCATGTCCTACAGCAAGCTGGAATTCACCGACTATCCGGACGGGTAGAAATACAAGGAAGGCTACGTCACCGCCGCAGGCTGGTTCACGCCAAAACTTGGCGTTCAGATCGGCAACAATCACGGCTTCATCAAGGGCGATTGCGACAGTTACGATTTCGACAGCGTGCAAATCCACGGCTTGTGGCAGCAGAGCGAGACCCTGCGCCTTGGCGTGATGGGCGCCCATGAAAAATATGATGGCTGGCATTACAACCATCTCGGGCTTGAAGCGCTCTACACGCCCGGCCGCTGGAAGATCGAGTGCAGATCTATGCCGGCCGTGGCGAAACCGACAGCTATGGCAAAAGCTGGGGCTATGACGGATTCGACATGGGAATGTCGTGCTGCGGATTGGCCTCGGCAAGGGCGACGCGGGCAAGCTCTTCCATTACTGCCCCATTTTCTGAGATTTCATGATCTCGCGAAAGGCCCGGCCCGCGCCGGGCCTTTTTCTTACGCGCCCCACGCGCACGGCATTAACCCTCTGTAAAGTTTATGCCTTCTTTAACGCCCCGCGATCTGGGAGAAAGCCTCCAGACAGTCGCGCACCGCTCCTGCAGAGGTGGCCGCGCAGCCGGCGGAGACCGGCCTTGCCACATTTGCCGAGGTGCCCTCCATGTTCAAAGCCGCTCTTCCCGCCGCGCTCCTTCTCTCTGCCCTGCCCCAGATCGCTGCGGCACAAAGTGCGCTCGGTTTCACCGGGGCGCGTTTCTCGCTCGAGAAAGGCACCGGCGATTTCGGCGTCACGCGCGCCGATCTGAACGCCGATTTCGCGATTACCGAAGCGCATGGGCTGCAAATCGATCTGGGCGCCTCTCGCGGGGCCGCGCTGGCGCGGCGATCTCGCGGCGCATCTTTACATGGCGCCGACCGAGCGCGCCAAATACGGGGTCTTCGCGGCCCTGGGCGATACCAGCCACGAAAGCCAGACGTCATGGGCGATCGGCGCCGAGGCGATCTGGGCGGTGGGCGCGCGTAGCTCCATTTCCGCGCGCGCGGGGCTTGGCAGCGTCAGCCCGGGCAGCAATGATTTTGTCTTTGCCCGCCTCTCGACGCGCTATGGCTTGAGCGAGCGCACCGCGCTCACCGCGAGCCTCGCGGTCACGGATATCGACGAGTTCAGCTTTTCCGCGCGCGAAACCACCGCGAGCCTCGGGTTGGCCCACCGCATTGGCCACGGGCCGGTGACCGTCTCGGCGCGGATCGAGAACTCGGCCCTCTCCGGCAGCTTCGCCTCAAAAGACGAAACCCGCGTGGTGATCGGGCTGACCACGCGCTTCGGTGCCACGGGCCACGGCATCCGCAATCAACCCTTCGCGCCTGTGCGCCCTCTCGACACTCTCTTCGCGCGTGGAACCTTCGCGCTCGACTGACCCATACTCTGCGCGCCTGCGTCACATGGCCGGGCGCGCGCCACCGCGTTAACACAGGGCACCGCCACCGGGACGCAACCTCGGCGGGACCAACTGCAAAGGTGTTCTGATGGAGCATTTTCTCCAGCGTCTCGACCCGTTCCTGTCACTTCTCGCCCGGATCCTCATGGCCACGCTCTTCGTGATGGCCGGCATGGATGTGGCGATGGATTTCGCGAAATTCTCCGCCCGGCTCGAGGCTGACGGGCTCTCGGGCTATCTCACCGGCCCGGTCTTCTGGTTCCTGATCGGCACGGGCTTGCTGCTCCTCGTCGGCGCCTGGACGCGGCTTGTGGCTCTCGCGATGGCGGGTTTCGCCCTCGCCTCCGGCATCATCGATTACGGAGATTTCGCACATGCGACCGACATGGTGATGCTGCTCAAGAATATCGCGCTTACCGGCGGTTACCTCTATGTCGCGCTGCACGGGTCGGGGCGCTGGTCGGTCGATGCGCTTTTCGGGCGTGCAGGCTGACGCTTCCCTTTTCCCGCGCGGGCCACTAAATGAGCGGCCATGACACAGGAACTCCATATCGTCGGCGGTGGCATGGCAGGCTCGGAAGCGGCCTGGCAAGCGGCCAATGCCGGCATCCGCGTGGTGCTGCACGAGATGCGGCCCAAGGTCGAGACCTTCGCGCACCAGACCGGCAATTTCGCCGAGATGGTCTGTTCGAACTCATTCCGCTCCGACGATGACGAGCGCAACGCCGTGGGCCAACTCCATTGGGAGATGGGCGCGGCGAACGGTCTGATCATGGAGATGGCGCGCAAACATCGCCTTCCGGCGGGTGGCGCGTTGGCCGTGGATCGTGAGGCCTTCTCACAGGCCGTGACCGAAGCGTTGCGCGCACATGAGAATATTTCCTTTGTAGAAGAAGAAGTTACGGATCTTCCTTCAACCGGCCACTGGATTTTTGCCACCGGTCCTCTGACCTCCGAAACCTTGGGCAAAGCGATCCGTGAAGCCAGTGGCGAAGAACGCCTCGCCTTCTTCGACGCCATCGCCCCCATCGTCTATGCCGAGACGATCGACATGAACGTCGCCTGGCGTCAGTCGCGCTACGACAAGGGCGAGACGGAAGAAGAACGCACTGCCTATATCAACTGTCCGATGACGAAGGATGAATACGAGGCCTTCATCGACGCGCTTCTCGAAGCCGACAAGACCGAGTTCCACGAGGGCGAGACGGCGGGATATTTCGACGGTTGCCTCCCGATCGAGGTGATGGCCGAACGCGGACGCGAGACGCTGCGCCACGGCCCAATGAAGCCGGTCGGTCTGACGAACGCGCATGATCCGCAAACCAAGGCCTATGCCGTCGTGCAGCTGCGTCGCGACAATGCGCTCGGCACGCTCTACAATATCGTCGGCTTTCAAACCAAGATGAGGTATGGTGCGCAAGCTTCTGTTTTCCGGATGATTCCCGGCCTGAAGCAGGCAAAATTCGCGCGTCTCGGCGGCATCCACCGCAACACGTTCATCAACTCGCCGACACTTCTTGATGCGCAGATGCGGCTGAAATCGCATCCCAATCTGCGCTTCGCGGGCCAGATCACCGGGGTCGAGGGCTATGTGGAAAGCGCCGCGATGGGGCTCCTCGCAGGCCGTATGGCGGCCGCGGAGCTGCAAGGCAGCGATCTCCCGCCGCCCGACCCCGATACGGCCATGGGCGCGCTTGTCACGCACATCACCGGAGGCGCCGAGGCCAAGACCTTCCAGCCGATGAACGTCAATTTCGGCCTCTTCCCGCCGATCGACGCCAAAGGCGGGCGGCGCGGCCGCAAGGATCGCTACAAGGCCTATACGGATCGCGCTAAATTTTCGTTTACCCAATGGCTTGAAGGTCAAAGCTGAGGTGATCACCCGGTTCGCGCCATCGCCCACCGGGCCCCTTCATCTCGGCCACGCCTATAGCGCGATCCTCGCCCATGACATGGCGCGCAAGGCGGGCGGCCGGTTTCTGCTGCGCATCGAAGATATCGATCAAAGCCGCGCCCGTCCGCATTGGGAAGACCAGATCTATGACGATCTGCGCTGGCTCGGGCTCAGCTGGGACGGCCCCGTTTTGCGCCAGTCCGAACGCCTCAACATCTACCGCGAAGTCCTTGATATCCTGTGGCAACGAGATCTCCTCTTTGCCTGCAGCTGCACGCGCCGCGACATCGAAGCCGCCATATCCGCCCCGCAGGAAGGCGTGAGCTACGGCCCAGACGGGCTTATCTACCCCCGCACCTGCCGCGAAAGCGGCGCGCGCAAACCCGGCCAAATCCTCCCTGACGCCGCCCTACGCCTGAACATGGCCCGCGCGGCTCAAGATATCGCGTTCGAAGAGATTTGCGAACTCCACCGCGGTACGCATCGCATCAGCCGGACCGATCTGATCGCAAAGGTCGGCGACGTGGTTCTCGCCCGACGCGATATGGGCACGTCCTACCACCTCGCCGTGGTGCTCGACGACGCGGCCCAGGGGATCACCCATGTCACCCGAGGCGCGGATCTTTTCGAGGCCACACAGATCCATGTCCTGCTTCAGAAGACACTTGAACTCCCGACGCCAGCCTATTGCCATCATGACCTTATTCGCGATGGCAATGGCAAGCGCCTGGCCAAACGCGACGACGCTCGCGCGATCGCGAAATACCGTGCAGACGGGGCCAGCCCGGACGATATCCGCCGAATGGTCGGTCTACACCCTTCCTCTTGGTGACAAATATCCTCCCCGAAGGGCCGCTCTCAGCCCTCCATCGGCCTGAGGATCTCGACTTCCTCGCCCTCGCGGATCGCGGTGTAGAAGCACGAGCGCCGGTTCGTGTGGCAGGCCGGACCTTCCTGCTCGACCAGCACCAGCAGGCAATCGCGGTCGCAATCGACGCGCATCTCGCGCAGCACCTGCACATGGCCCGAGGTTTCACCCTTCACCCAGAATGAGTTTCGCGAACGCGACCAATAGGTTACACGACCCGTTTCAAGCGTCCGCGCGACGCTTTCGGCGTTCATCCAGGCCATCATCAGGACATCTCCCGAGAGCGCATCCTGCGCAATCGCGGGGATCAAACCGTTGGCGTCATATCTCAGGCTGGCGGGGTCGAATGGCATCGGCTCTTTCCTTCCTTGGGCACACGTCCTATCTACGCCGGACGGGCCGAAGGGAAAAGCCATGAGCGACGCCGATCTGATCAAGCTCTATTCGCAGCGCATCCTCGCGCTGGCAGCCGACATGCCCGCGACCGATCCGCTGCCCGCTCCCGATGCGACCGTGCGCAAACGCGCGCCGTTGTGCGGCTCGACGGTCGAGGTGTCGATCAGCTGCAAGGACGGGCGCGTGACCGGCTATAGCCAGAACGTGCACGCCTGTGCGCTCGGGCAAGCTTCGGCCGCGATCTTCGGGGCAAATGTGATCGGGCGCACGAAAGACGAAGTTCGGACCCTGCGCGATCAGCTTGCCACGATGCTCAAGGGCGGGCCGGTGCCGGATGCGCCCTTTGGCGAGTATGAGGTTCTGACCGCCGCGCGCGAGTATCCGAACCGCCACGGCTCGATCCTGCTGGCCCCCGAGGCCACACTCGAAGCGCTTGAGAGCTGTTAAGCCTCTCGTAACCCTCTGCATGATAAAAAAAGCCGCCACTCGTAAGAGCGGCGGCTAAGGAAGCGCTTCCGGACAGGCGGGCCTTGGGACAGGCGGTGCCGCAGGTTTGGGACAGGTGCGGCGGCCAAAAAGCGCGAGGCAGTAGGTAAAAATCAGGTCGGGATCAGAACATCCCCGGCAGCCAGAGCGCGATGACGAAGCTCGCGCAGATCGTGATGCCACCGATCGCGTCAATCAGAAGCGTGCCGTGATTACGGTCGAGAATATCTTTGATTTCCTTGGCCATCTGGCATCTCCTTCACCCGTGTTGCTTATTTGTTCTCATATTTCGCCCTCCCTGTAAAGAACTTTTTAAGAACATTTGAGAACACGGGGGCGGAACGCCGGGAAACCAGGGGTCAGCCAACCCCGATCAGTTTGATCGCGCGGTCCTGTTCCATCAGCCACAACAGCACCCTTGCGGCCTGCCCGCGCGGGCTGCTCAGCTCCGGATCTTCCCCCAGCAACTTGCGCGCATCCGATTGCGCGACGGCCATCAGCCCCGCCTGACGTTCCAGATCGGCCACGCGAAACCGCGGCAGGCCCGATTGCGCGGTACCAATCACATCGCCCGCACCGCGCATCGCGAGGTCTTCCTCGGCGATGCGGAACCCGTCCTCGCTTTCGCGCAGGATCGCGAGGCGCCGCTCGGCGGTCTCGCTCAGCGGCGACTGGTAGATCATCAGACAGGTCGAGGAGGCCGCGCCGCGCCCGACCCGACCACGCAGCTGATGGAGCTGGGCAAGACCGAAGCTCTCGGCGCGCTCGATCACCATGATCGAGGCATTGGGCACGTTCACCCCCACTTCGATCACCGTGGTCGCGACCAGCACCCGGGTCTCACCTTTCACGAAGGCGGCCATCGCGGCATCCTTCTCGGCGGGCGGCATCTGGCCATGGACGAGCCCCACGATCCCCTCGCCCAAGGCCGCCCGCAGCGCCACGAACCGATCGGTCGCCGAACTCAGATCGACGCGCTCGCTTTCCTCGACCAGTGGGCAGACCCAATAGGCCTGGCGCCCCTCGGCCACCGCCTTGCGCAGATGCTCGACCACCTCGCCCATCCGCTCCATCGCGACGAGCGCGGTCTTGACCGGCGTGCGACCGGGCGGCTTCTCGTCGAGAAGGCTCACATCCATGTCGCCATATTGCGCGAGTGCGAGTGAGCGCGGGATCGGCGTCGCGGTCATCACCAGGATATCGACCGCCTCGCCCTTTGCCCCAAGCTCCATCCGCTGCGCCACGCCGAAACGGTGCTGCTCGTCGATCACGGAAAGCCGGAGATCCTGAAATTCCACATCTTTCTGAAAAACCGCATGGGTGCCGACGAGGATGCCGATCGCGCCCGAGGTCAGATCGGCGAGCTTCTTCGCGCGCTCCGCCCCCTTGTCGCGACCGGTCAGGATTTCCAGCCGAACACCGGCGGCAGCGGCCAGCGGCGCGAGCCCTTCGAGATGCTGACGCGCGAGGATCTCGGTCGGCGCCATCATCACGCCCTGCCCACCCGCCTCGACCGCCGTCAGCAGCGCCATGAAAGCCACAAGCGTCTTGCCCGCGCCGACATCGCCCTGCAGCAGTCGGTTCATCCGCCGGTCCGAGCCCATATCCGCCGCGATCTCGGCAATTGCGCGGGTCTGCGCGCCTGTCGGTTTGTACGGCAGGCTCTCCAACACCTGCGACGACAGCGCGCCCGTGCCGCGCGTCACGCGCCCCTTCTTGCGCCGCGCCTGACGCCGCGCCAGCGCGAGCGTCATCTGATGGGCAAACAGCTCGTCATAGGCGAGCCGCGCGCGGGCGGGGGCAGTTGCGGCAAGATCCGAGAGACCCTCGGGGTGATGCGCTTTGGTAATCGCAGCGTGCCAGTCGGGCCAGCCCTCGCGGCGCTTCAGCTCTGCGTCGATCCATTCGGGGAGTTCTGGCGCGCGCGCCAGTGCCCCTTCCGCCGCCTTCGCCATCAGCTTCTGCGTCACACCCGCGGTTAGCGGATAGACCGGCTCGAAACGCGGCATCTCGCCAGCGTCCTCGGGCGGCAGGATGTAATCGGGATGAACGATCTGCGCCATGCCATCATAGAGTTCGAGCTTGCCCGAGATGATCCGCCGCGCCCCGTTCGGCATCTGTTTCGCCAGCCAGTCGCCGCGCGCGTGAAAGAAAACCAACGTGATATCGGTCTGCGCGTCATGGCACAAAACCCGATCCGGCGCGCCGCGTTTGCGCGCGGGGCTATGGGCGCCGATCGTGACCTCGACGGTGACCGTAGTGCCGGCCGACACGCCCTGCACGGTCTCCACGGGGCGGCGGTCGATCACCGAATAGGGCAACGTGAACAGCGCGTCGCGCGGCCGTTCGATCGCGAGACCGTCGAAGGATTTGGCCGTTTTCGGACCAATGCCGGGCAGGCTGTCGAGGGCCGCGAACAGCCCGAACAACTCCTGCGGCCGCGTGCTCATGCGCCCCCCGCGAGGTCGATCCACTCATCCTCGTCGATGACGCGAATGTTCAGCTCGGCCGCTTTCTTGGCCTTCGAGCCCGCGCCCGGCCCCGCCACGACAAGATCGGTCTTGGCGCTGACCGAGCCCGAGACCTTCGCACCAAGCGCCTCGGCCCGCGCCTTCGCCTCGGCCCGCGTCATCTTTTCGAGCGTGCCGGTAAAAACGACGGTCAGACCGGAGACGGGGCTGTCCGATTTCGGTTTCTCGGCCGCTTCGACCGTCAGATAGGCGGTGAGCCGGTCGATCGAAGCGCGCTCGGCCTCTTGATGGAAGGTCGTGACGACCGAGGTCGCGAGCGTCTCGCCAACGCCATCAATCGAGAGAAGTTCCTCCCAATCCGGCCCCTGCCCGATCTCGGCGCGTGTCATCGCGGCCTCAAAATTTTCCCAAGTGCCGTAATGGGTTGCGAGCAAGCCCGCGCTACTTTCTCCGACATGGCGGATCCCAAGCGCGAAGATCAGCCGGTGCAACGCGATCGTCCGACGCTCGGCGATTGCGTCAAAGAGGTTGCGCGCGGATTTCTCGCCCCAGCCTTCGCGGTTCTTGAGCTGTTGCAGCCCCTGCCCGAAACGTTCCTCGAGTGTGAAGATATCGGCGGGCTCCTGGATCCAGCCATCCGCGTAGAATTGCTCGACCTGCTTGGCGCCCAACCCTTCGATATCGAAAGCGGCGCGGGATACGAAATGTTTCAGTTTCTCAACGGCTTGCGCGGGGCAGATCAGCCCGCCGGTGCAACGGCGCACCGCATCGCCTTCCTCGCGGATCGCCTCGGAGCCGCAGCGGGGGCAATGGGTCGGGAATTCGTAAGGCTTCGCATCGGCAGGGCGGCGCGCGAGGTCGACATCGGCGACTTTCGGAATCACGTCGCCCGCGCGATAGACCTGCGCCCAGTCGCCGACGCGGATATCCTTGCCGCCCCGGATTGCCTCCCCCCTGGAATCGCGCCCGGCGATGTAATCCTCGTTATGGAGCGTCGCGTTCGAGACGACGACGCCACCCACGGTCACCGGTGTCAGGCGCGCGACCGGAGAGAGCGCCCCGGTGCGACCGACCTGAATGTCGATGCCCTCAAGCTGGGTCCAGGCGAGTTCGGCGGGGAATTTATGCGCGATCGCCCAACGCGGCGTGGTCGAGCGGTAGCCCAGTCGGCGCTGGAGCGCGAGGTCGTTCACCTTGTAGACCACGCCATCGATATCGTAACCGAGCGTGGCGCGTCGCGCTTCGATGTCGCGATAATGGGCGATCATTTCGCCGGGGCCATCGCAAAGGCGGGTCAGCGGGTTGGTCTTGAAGCCAAGCGTTTCAAGCCGCGCGATCGCGTCGATCTGGGTGTCCGCGAGCGGCTCAGAATGCTCACCCCAGGCATAGGCGAAGAATTTGAGCGGGCGCGCGGCGGTAACTTTCGGATCGAGCTGGCGCAGCGAGCCAGCCGCGGCGTTGCGGGGATTGGCGAAGCGCTTGTCGCCCGCCTTTTCGGCCCGGGCGTTGAGCGCTTCGAAATCGGCGTGGCTCATGTAAACCTCGCCGCGTATCTCTATGATTTCCGGTGCGTTATCCAGGGTCTGCGGAATATCCGAGATGGTCCGCGCGTTTTCGGTGACATTCTCACCGACCTCACCGTCGCCACGGGTCGCTGCGTGAATCAGCCGGCCATTCTCATAGCGGATCGACAGCGACAGCCCGTCGATCTTGGGCTCGGCGGTATAGGTGAGCGGGCCATCAGCCTTGAGCCCGAGAAAGTTCCGTACCGACTCGTCGAATTCGGAGATGTCCTCGTCGGAAAACGCATTGGCGAGGCTCATCATGCGCACGGCATGCGTAATCTTGCCGAAGCCTTCAGCGAGCTGACCGCCGATCTGTTCGGTGGGAGAGCTTTCGGATTTCAGCGACGGGAATTTCGCCTCGATCGCGGCGAGGCGCTGCTTGAGCGCATCATAGTCCGCATCGGAAATCTCGGGCGCATCATGGGTGTGATAGGCGGTGTTCGCCGCTTCGATCCGCGCGATCAGGCCGGGCAGTTCGGCGCGGGCCTCGGCCTCGCTCAGCGCATCGATATCGGTGCCGGACAACTCTGACATAAAAGAACCCCCTCGTGCTGCCCTTGGTTTAGGCAAGCGCCGAGGGGGCGTAAAGAGCCGTGACAACGGAGATCATCGGCCGGAGGGAAGGTTCATGCGCCCATCGCGACGCGGCGTTCCATCTCGGACGGATCGGGATCGCGCAGGACATAGCCGCGCCCCCAGACCGTTTCGATATAGTTCTCGCCTTCTGTCGCGTCGGCGAGTTTCTTGCGCAATTTGCAGATGAAGACATCGATGATCTTCAATTCGGGCTCGTCCATCCCGCCATAGAGATGGTTGAGGAACATTTCCTTGGTCAGCGTCGTGCCCTTGCGCAGGCTGAGCAGCTCGAGCATCTGGTATTCCTTGCCGGTCAGATGCACGGGTTTGCTGTCGACATCGACGGTTTTCGCATCGAGATTGACCGCGATCTTGCCGGTGCGGATGATCGACTGGGCATGCCCTTTCGAGCGGCGGATGATCGCGTGGATGCGGGCGACGAGCTCCTCACGGTGGAAGGGTTTCGTCATGTAATCATCTGCGCCGAAACCGAAGCCCTTGATCTTGTTCTCCGTATCGTCGGCGCCGGTGAGGATCAGGATCGGCGTGTCGACCTTGGCCAGACGGAGCTGACGCAGAACCTCGTGCCCGTTCATGTCGGGCAGGTTCAGGTCCAGCAGGATCAAATCGTAATCATAGAGCTTGGCGAGATCGATGCCCTCTTCGCCCAGATCCGTACAATAAACATTCAAATTGGCATGGGTGAGCATCAATTCGATGCTGCGCGACGTGGTCGGGTCATCCTCCACCAGCAAAATCCGCATCCTGGGTACTCCGCGTTAATCCCTCGATTAAAACCGAGATATACATCAATTGGTTAATACCCCCTTACCTTGGCAGGTTTTTGCCGGGTTTCAACTCAAAGTTGTTTGTTTTTCTGAATTGCCGTCACCTTCAACCCCTGCATTCCATGTCGGGCGATTCCCTCGATCCACAGATCGAGCTCTTCATCCGACAACGCGTAGCGATCAATTACCTCACCGCGCGAGATCAACCCGTGAGCGACCGCCTGGACGATCGTCGCCTTGCGGCTGGCGACCCAGCGACGGGTCTCTTTCGGAGGCAGGTCCGCCCGGGTCAGGATGGTGCCATCGGCGAGCGTCACCGCCCGCGGACCATCGACTTTCTTGAGATACATGGGCTCACCCCCTCGTCGTCTTCACCTGGCAAGATTGGCCGCAGCGGGCTTAACAGCGGGTGAAACGCGGGGTTGTGAGTAGCTCGCATTTTCCTATATTCCTGCGGATCTCGTTAAAGGACGCTTCACCATGCCCAAGGATCAGCCGCTCAACTCGCTGGGCTTTGCCAAACCGCCCGCACAAACCCGCGTCGTCGTCGCCATGTCGGGTGGTGTCGACAGTTCGGTCGTGGCCGCGCAACTGGCCGAGGAAGGCTATGACGTGGTGGGCGTGACGCTTCAGCTTTACGATCACGGCGCCGCGCTGGCGAAAAAGGGTGCGTGCTGCGCGGGTCAGGACATCCATGACGCGCGCCGGGTGGCCGAGGAAATGGGCTTTCCCCATTACGTACTCGATTACGAAAACACCTTCCGCGAGGCGGTGATCGAGGAATTTGCCGACGCTTATCTGGGCGGGGCGACCCCGGTGCCCTGCATTCGCTGCAACGAACGGGTGAAGTTCAAGGATCTGCTCGAGACCGCCAAGGATCTCGATGCCGATTGCATGGCGACGGGCCATTACATCCAGCGCAAGATGGGCGCGAGCGGGCCGGAGCTGCATTGCGCGGCCGATCCGAACCGCGACCAGAGCTATTTCCTGTTCTCGACCACCCCCGAGCAGCTCGACTACCTGCGCTTCCCGCTGGGTCACCTGCCCTCGAAGGATGCGACGCGGGAACTCGCGGCGAAATACGGGCTGGCGGTGGCCGACAAGCCCGACAGTCAGGATATCTGCTTCGTGCCGAACGGGAATTACGCGAGCGTCATCGAGAAGCTGCGCCCCGGCGCGGCCGATCCGGGCGATATCGTGGATATGGAGGGCAATGTGCTCGGCCAGCATCGCGGCGTGATCCATTACACGATCGGCCAGCGGCGCGGGCTTGGCATCGGCGGGCTCGAAGATCCGCTCTATGTGGTCAAGCTCGATCCCGACACCCGCCACGTGGTCGTGGGCCCGAAAGAGGCGCTCTCCACCCGCACGATCCCGGTGCGCGAGATCAACTGGCTGGGCGACGAGCCCTTCACTTCGCGCCCCGAATGGCATCTGCGGGTCAAGGTCCGCTCGACCCGTCCGCCGCGTGACGCGATCCTCCGTCCGATCTCGGAAACGGAAGCCGAGGTCGAGCTGATCGAAGCGGAGGAAGGCGTCAGCCCCGGTCAGGCCTGCGTCTTCTACGCACCCGAGGGCAGCCGCATCTTCGGCGGCGGCTGGATCTACAAGAAATAACGCCCGGCGGATTGCGATCTTCGAAACGGCCCATGGATTTGGGCCGATCCTGGCTTTTGGCTCGCGCCGCGCATGTCAGCTTGGAAACGTATCGCGATCGGGTCGTTTCCCGCTCTCGCGCCTGTGCCGAACGCCTTGCCCCTGCGCGGCTCCGGAAGACGGAAGCGATGGCCGGTTTCGACGTCGAGGCGATGACAGGGCGGATGATGATGCGGCTAATACGGATTGCGTCCGACAACGGCCCCCGCTCCACGAGGATCAAGACGACCAGATCGACACGCGTCTTTTCGGAAGACGTTTGTTGCGCCATCGAAGCAAACCATGGCGGCGCAGGGCCAGACCCTCGCGTGAATGTCCCCTTGAGGCATTCATCGCGCGGGCCAGCGCGAAACGAACACGCGCGGCGCACCCGGACCGGGGCGCGCCGCGCTCTCGTGGCTGGATCCGTTTCCTCAGACCGGCACGTCGCCGAGGCTCACCTCGTGGCGACCGGTCCGAGTTGCTACTTTCCCGAGGTCGCCTTCGCGATCGCCTCCCCTTCCTCGGTGGCCGTACGTACGGCGCGTTCAGCGATGCTGGTCATGGAGGTCGCGAGCTTCGACATCTCGGTCGCGTAATCGCTTGCGGTGCGCTGCCAGAACTCGCCCCACAGCCCCATCGCCTTGAGCGGGTCGGCCTCGTCTGCAAGCCGGCCCACCATCTCCTGATCACGTTCGAAGCGCGCTTTGAGGAAATCGAGCACTTCGATATTTTGCGAGATCAGCGCCTCCATCATTTTCAGCTGAGGCGCCATTACCAAACTCATTCCCCCCATATCGGGGACCGGCATGCAGCCGGCCATATTCATCCCCGGAGGGCTCTTCTTCGTTGCCATCACAGCCTCCCTTGCAAGATTGAAAGACCTTACCACGCTTTTCGCGCGACTCCTTTGATTTGGAACAACCTATCGCGCGAAAAAATTACCTAGCGTAAGGTGCTGCGAAAATGAGCTAAATCGCGTCGGCTGCGTTTACTTCCCAAGCAATGCACTAAGTGAATCCCGATGCCCGAGCCGCTTTTGACCCCGCGTCCCGAGGGGCTGTATTGCCCTGCGGGCGATTTCTTCATCGACCCGAGTCGCCCGGTGACGCGCGCGCTGATCACGCATGGTCATGCCGATCATGCACGCGCAGGGCACGGCGCGGTTCTGGCCACGCGCCAGACGCTCGAGATCATGGCGATCCGTTATGGCGAGGATTTCGCAGGCCGGCGGCAGGCCTATGAAGGGCCGCTATCGCTGGGCGGCGTCGAGGTCAGCTTTCACCCGGCAGGCCACATTCTGGGATCTGCGCAGATCGCAGTCACTGCGGGAGGGCAGCGGGTCGTGGCGTCCGGCGATTACGCGCGCGTCGCAAATCCCTCCTGTGCGCCGTTTGAACCGGTACCCTGCGACACGTTCATCACCGAGGCCACTTTCGCGCTGCCGGTTTTCAAACACCCCGACCCGTCCGATGAAATCGCAAAACTCCTCGCCTCGATGCACGCCGCCCCCGAGCGCGCCCATCTGATCGGCGCCTATGCTCTGGGCAAGGCACAGCGCGTCATCATGTTGGCGCGCGAGGCAGGCTATGATGCACCGATCTACATCCACGGCGCGTTGCAGAAGCTGTGCGACTATCACATCGAGCAGGGCATCCCACTTGGCGATCTGCGCCCCGCCACGATGGATAAGGCGCAAGCAGCCGACCTGCGCGAGGCGCTTGTGATTGCGCCGCCTTCGGCCTTCGCCTCGCCATGGGTGCAGCGTTTCGCGGATCCGGTGATCGGTTTCGCCTCGGGCTGGATGCAGATCCGGGCGCGGGCGCGTCAGAGGGGCGTGGAACTGCCGCTGGTGATCTCGGACCATGTGGACTGGACCGATCTGACCCGCACCGTGACCGAGATCGACCCGGGCGAACTCTGGATCACCCATGGCCGCGAAGAGGCGCTTATGCGTTGGGCCGAGCTGGAGGGACGGAGCGCGCGCCCGCTCCATCTCGTGGGCTACGAGGAGGAGCCGGAATGAAGGCCTTCGCCCGCCTTCTCGAGCGGCTCGCCTTCACGCCGGGGCGCAATGCCAAGCTCGACGCGCTGGCCGATTACCTCCGCCATGCGCCCGATCCCGAGCGCGGCTATGCGCTCGCCGCGCTGACCGGAGAACTGGAGCTGGGACGCGCACAACCCGCCGTTCTTCGTGCAATGGTGGGCGAGCGGGTCGATCCCGAGCTGTTCGCACTGAGCTACGACTATGTGGGCGATCTGGCGGAGACCATCGCGCTGATCTGGCCTGCTGAGGCAACGCCGGAAGATCTCGATCTGCCGATGATCGTCGAGACATTGCAGGACACGCCCAAGACCCGCACAGGGCCGCTGATCGCGAAATGGCTCGACCGGCTGGCACCGTCGGAACGCTACGCACTTCTGAAACTCGCAACCGGTGGTCTGCGCGTCGGAGTCTCGGCGAGGCTTGCCCGGGTGGCGCTGGCGCGGCTCGGGACGCCGGGGCTGGAAGAGATCGAGGAGATCTGGCACGGGCTCACCCCACCCTATCGGCCGCTGTTCGACTGGATCGAAGGCGGAGAGAAGCCCGAACGCGCGGGGCTTGCACCCTTCCGACCGGTGATGCTGTCTACCCCGATCGACCGCGCGGGGCTCAATGCGCTCGATCCCTCCGCCTTCACCGCCGAATGGAAATGGGACGGCATCCGCGTGCAGGCCGTGGCCGAGGGCGGCGAGCGGCGGCTCTATTCGCGCACCGGCGAGGATATCTCCGCGGCTTTCCCCGATATCGTCGCGCATATGGGGTTCGAAGGCGCGCTCGATGGCGAGCTGATCGTGCGGCGCGGCGCCGAGGTCGCGCCCTTCGGCGATCTGCAAAAGCGGCTCGGGCGGAAATCGCCGGGCAAGGCGCTTCTGGCCTCGCATCCAGCGGCGCTGCGGCTGTACGACGTGCTGCATTGGGAAGGCGAGAACCTGCGCCCCCTGCCCTTCGATGCGCGCCGCGACCGCCTCGAGGCCGTCGTTGCGACCCTCCCGCCCGAACGCTTCGACATCTCCGAAATCCTGCCCTTCGAAGATTGGGAAACGCTCGCCGGCCTGCGCGAGGCCCCGCCGCAAGCGGTGATCGAAGGCGTCATGCTCAAGCGCCGCGACACGCCCTACATGGCGGGCCGCCCCAAAGGGCAATGGTTCAAATGGAAGCGCGACCCGTTCATCATCGACGCGGTGCTGCTTTATGCCCAACGCGGGCATGGCAAACGCTCGGGTTTCTATTCCGATTTCACCTTCGGCGTCTGGGAGGGCGATCAACTCGTGCCCGTCGGCAAGGCCTATTCCGGCTTTACCGACGAGGAACTGCGCCGCCTCGACCGCTTCGTGCGCAACAACACCCGCGAGCGCTTCGGCCCGGTGCGTTCGCTCGCGCCCGAACTGGTGGTGGAGGTGGCGTTCGAAGGGCTCAACCGCTCCACCCGGCACAAATCGGGCGTGGCGATGCGCTTCCCGCGGATCTCGCGCATCCGCTGGGACAAGCCCGCGCCCGAGGCCGACCGGATCGAGACCTTGCGCGAGATGCTGGCAACACAGCGTTGAGGCCGGAAAGGCGGTCTCTGTGCGAAGGTCTGAGCGATGCGCCTTCCAGCGCAAAGGGTCAGGCGCGGCGTCGGTAAGACACCCGCGCCAAGGTCACGAAAATCGCCCGCTCACCGCCCCAGCACATAGTCGCCGGGCGCATCCGCCAACGCGCGATATTTCCGCCCCTTGCCCATCGTCGGCGGAGTGATCAGCGCCCCGCCATCCTTATCGGCAAGCCATTTCGCCCAAGGCTCCCACCACGAGCCGGGAATTGTCTCGCTCGTCTCCGCCCACTCCCCCGGTCCCGGATGGGTCGCGCCCGCGTGATGCTCCATCAGGCGGTAGCGTGCCCGGTTCGAGCCCGGCGGCGCGACGATGCCGGTGTTATGGCCACCCGAAACCAGCGCGAAATTCACCTCTCCGGGCAGCGCCCAGGTCAGCTTGTAGACCGATTGCCAGGGCGCGATATGGTCGGCTTCGGTGGCCACCGCAAAGACCGGCGTCGAGATGTCCTGCAAGAAGACCGGCTGCCCGCCCGCCTGCATCCGCCCCTCGGCCAGATCATTGTCGAGGAAGAGCTTGCGCAGATATTCCGAATGCATCTTGTAGGGCATTCGCGTCGCATCATGGCTCCACGAGGCCAAGGCGCTATCCTCCTCGCGCTCACCCATCAGATAGGTATGCACCGCCTGAGACCACACGAGGTCTTTCGATTTCAGCATCGAGAAGGTTCCGGCCATCGCGGATTTGTCGAGATAGCCCTCTTCCCACATCATGTCTTCGATCAGTGCGAGCTGGTCCTCGTTGGTGAAGAGGCTCAGCTCCCCGGCCTCGGTGAAATCGACCTGAGCGGCGAGCATGGTGAGCGAGGCAAGCCGCGTATCGCCGTCGCGCGCCATCGCTGCGGCGGCCACGGACAGCAAGGTGCCGCCCAGACAATAGCCCAGGCCATGCACCTTCTCGGCCCCCGTGATCTCGGTCACCGCATCAAGCGCGGCCATCACCCCAAGCTCGCGGTAATCGTCGAAACCGAGGCAACGATCTTCTTCGCCCGGATTCTTCCAGGAGACCGTGAAGACAGTAAAGCCCTGCCCCACGAGCCAGCTGATCAGCGAATTGGTCCGCTCGAGATCGAGGATGTAATATTTCATGATCCATGCCGGTACGATCAGCAGCGGCACCGAATGCACCTCCTCGGTCGTGGGCGCATATTGGATCAGCTCGATCAGCTGGTTGCGCAGCACCACCTTGCCGGGGCTGAGCGCGACATGCTCACCGGGGATCAGACTTGGTTCGGGTTCGCCATTGCCGCCCATCGCCTTGAGCATGTCTTCAAACAGGTATGTCGCCCCGCGCACGAGGTTCGCGCCCCCCTCTTTGCGGGTGCGCGCGATCAACTGCGGGTTGGTTGCGAGGAAATTCGAGGGCGCGGCCATGTCGAGAAACTGGCGCGCGGTAAATTCCATCATCTGGAGATGACGATCCTCGACCCCGTGAATGCCCGTGGTCGCGTTGTGCCACCATTGCTGCGCGTGAAGGAAGCTTTGCGCATAGAGCGAGAAAGGCCAGTTCTGCCATTCGGGCGCCTTGAAGCGCCGGTCTTGCGGCAGGGGCTCAAGCGGCTGCGCCTCCGGGTCGTCGGCGCGGTGCGGCCCCATCTCGCGCATCAGGTGGAGCCATTTGCGCCCCGCCTTCCAGCCCAGCTCCGACTGTTTGCCGGGGCTCATCGCGAGATGCGTCGCCCAATCGGCCCAGGCCATCCCGAGCGCGACCGGCGAAAGACCGCCCTCTGCCCGCCCGAGAAGCGCGTGAAAAGCCCGATCAAGCCGCGCGAAGGATTCCTCTGCCGCCGCACGCGCCTCTTGCGCCTCGCGCTCTGTCGCGTCGGCGCCTGACCGTTTGCCGAAATCTTTCATCGCTGCCTCCTGCCTACTCATCGCACCCACTCCTGTCGCGCGGGGACTTTAGCACCCATGGGCTAACAGGAGTTTGACATGCAGCAAATACAATCCCTTTTTTCGGCACTGCAGCAAGACGCAGGATCGTCTGTTCACGGCCGATCCCGGCAACTCACAACGCCGGGAGAGCGCTGAAATATCGGAACTGCGACCTTCCCGCATCGGTTTTGATCCCCAGATCAGGCCGAGAAGGCAAAGGAGTAACGACGATGAACAAGCGTTTCGCCAAACCACAGGTTCTTGTTCTCGGTGGCAATTTCGCCGGGCTGGGTGCGGCCCAGAAGATCCGGGATTACGCGGGCGACGCCTGCGACATCACCGTGATCGACCGCAAGGGCTATCTCGATTTCATCCCCAATATCCCGCTCGAGGTCTTCGAGGGGCGCGATCCGGCCGTGACGATGCACATGAACCTCGTCGAGGTGCTCGCCAAGGACGATATCGCCTTCAAGCAGGCCGAGATCACCGGCATCGACATTGCGGCCAGAACGGTCCGGATGCGCCCCTCCGAGCGCCCCGGCGCGCCGGAATACACGATGCGCTACGACTATGTCGTGATCGCGCTCGGCGCGCGTCTCGCCTATGACGATATCGAGGGGTTCGCCGAATACGGCCATACCATCTCGGATGCCTTCCACGCCAACCGGATGATCGATTACCTGAAACACGACTATCAGGGCGGGCCGATCGTCGTGGGCTCGGACCGGTTCGAACAGGGCCAAAAGGGTCGCCCGGACTGGCTGCCCACCGCTCTGGCCGCCTGCGAGGGCCCACCGGTCGAGGTCTCGCTCTCGCTAGCCCATTGGCTCGAGGAAAACGGCAAGGGCGGCGCGAAGGATATCACCATCTTCACCCCGGCCGAGCTGATCGCGGAAGACGCGGGCGAGAAAGTCGTGGGGCAGCTGCTGGACGCTGCGGGCGCGATGGGGTTCGGCTATGTCAACAAGGTCGAGGGGATCAAGCGCCTGACCAAAGACACGATCGAATTCACCGATGGCCGCAGCCTGCCCGCCGAGATGAAGGTGATCTTCCCGAACTGGAAGCCGCATGACTTCCTCAAAGGGCTGCCGGTTTCCGACGAGGTGGGCTTCATCATCACCGACATGCGGATGCGCAACCCCGATCACCCAGAGGTCTTCGCCTGTGGTGACGCGGCCGCGATCACGGTGCCGAAGCTTGGCGCGATCGGCCACCAGGAATGCGATGTGGTCGGTCGTCAGATCGCGGGCGATCTGGGCAAGCTCTCGAGCGCCGAGGCCAACAAGGAATGGCACCCCGAGGTCGTCTGCATCGGAGATATGGGCGGCGGCAAGGCCTTCTACATTCACGCGAACAGCTGGTTCGGCGGCGATATCCAGGAACTCCGCATGGGCAAGATCCCCTATATGCAGAAGGTCGCCTACAAGGAGCTGTTCTTCCGCAATCACGGTCGCGTTCCGGGCTGGGGCGTGCCCCTTGCCGAATGGAGCGCGGAAAACCTGATCCGGGCCTGAGCCCGCACGGATACGGATGCGCGGGGCGGTTTCTCTCTCCCTTTCCACCCCCGGTTACCCAAGGGGACCTCGCGCGCCGTCCCGACCTGCTTCCGGGCGTCTCTCTCGCTCCTGTCTCGCGTCCGGAAGCAGGCTCTCACTCCCAACTCCCCGCCTGTGCAAAGGGCGGGGTTTTGTCCTGCCAAAGCCCTCTTGCGACAGGCCTGCGCGCGGACGCACACAACGGCGTGTCCCTCGGGAACACGGCCCCCGCTGACCGCTTTTCCTTTCAACACGACCAAGGCTTCGCACCAGGCGTCGGCTCACCCTCGAATCCCGTCCATGGCACAAGCGGCACAGATATACCCCCTTGGTAGAAATGCATTTTCTGGCCCTCTCGGGCTGCTAGCAATGGAGTAGAAAGATGATATTCACAGGCTCGATGTTGATGGTCGCGCCGGTTCTGGCGCTTTTCGCAGGGGTGCTGATCCTGATCTTCCCGAGGCTCCTAAGCTATATCGTGGCGGCCTATCTGATCGCGATCGGGCTGGCGGGTCTGTTTCCGGTGCTTGCAAGCTCCACGATGGGGTGACGGAAGCGAAAACCGCGCTAGCTTTGCCGGGTCATGCTGAGCAGGCTTCGTGAAAATATCATTCCGTTGACGGTGGCGCTTTCGCTTCTGATGGAGCTGATCGACGCCACCGTCCTGGCCACCGCGATCCCGGTCATCGCGCGTGATCTCTCCGTGCCGGTGCTGTCGCTGAAAATGGCGATGGCGACCTATCTGATTGCGCTTGCGGCCTTCGTGCCGATTTCGGGCTGGATTGCGGATCGCTTCGGCGCGCGCCGCACCTTTGTCGCGGCGATGGGTGTCTTTCTCGTGGCCTCGCTGCTTTGCGCCATCCAGACGAGCTTGACCGGGCTGGTGCTCGCGCGCGCGCTGCAAGGGATCGGCGCCGCGATGATGAGCCCCGTGGGGCGTCTGATCGTCTTGCGCCACACTTCCAAGACCGAGATGACGCGCGCGATGGTCTATGTCACCTTGCCCGCGATGATCGGACCTGCGATCGGGCCTTTCGTCGGCGCGACGGTGACGACGTTCCTGGGCTGGCGTTCGATCTTTCTGATGAACCTGCCCCTCGGCGCGCTGGCGATCTGGTTGACGATGCGCCACATGTCCGCCGATGGCCCGCCCGAGCCCAAACCCTTCGATTTCCCCGGTTTTCTCCTCTCCGCCCTCGGACTCGCCGCCGTCATGACCGGGTTTTCCGCCTTGGGGGAGCATATCCTCCCCTGGCAGGTGGCCGCTGGGCTGAGCGTGACGGGCGTGGGTCTGCTGATCCTCTACTGGTTGCGTGCGCGGCGCACGCCCGAGCCGCTTTTGGACCTGCGCCTCTTCCGGCACCGCACCTTCGACGTCTCGATCACAGGCGGGCTGATTTTCCGGCTGTCGAACGGGGCGATCTCGCTGCTGCTGCCGCTCTTCTTCCAGCTGGGCCTTGGGGCGTCTGTCATGCTCTCGGGCGCTCTGACCGGGCTCAACGCGTTGGGCGCGGTCAGCTTGCGCAGCTTCGTGCCGCGCATCCTCGACCGGTTCGGTTTCAAATGGGTCATGATCTGGGCGGCGGTGGCCCGCGGTGCCGCGATCTTCGGCTTCGCGACCGTCACCAGCCTCACCGACTGGCAGCTGATCCCGCTCCTGCTGATCGGGGGCGCGGCGCAATCGGTGGTCTTCACCGCCTTGAACTCCATCGGTTTCGCCGATCTCGACACGCCCGAGATGAGCCCCGCAACTGCCTTCACCGCGATGAGCCGACAGGTCTCGCTCGCGCTCGGGATCGCGCTGGCGGGCGTGGTTCTCGAACTCACGGCAGGATCAGCGGCGGCGACCACGGGGGCAGAGATGATCCCGGTCTCGGCCTTCGTCTGGGGCTTTTTGATCGCTGGCGCGACCGGTCCCCTCTCGGCCGCCTATTTCCTGCGCTTGCGCCGGGACGATGCGGACGGTCTGCGCCGCAAGCGCCAGCCGGTCGAACCCTATGGCAGTTCGCGCGAACGGTTCCGCGCACCTGCCGAGGATGAACGGCGCGAGGCGGCGGAATAATCGAGCCAGAAAATCAGGCGGGAAAATCAGGCCAGAAAATCAGGCCGGAAAATCAGGCCAGAAAATCAGGGATGCAGAGCGGCTTGACCCGGTGTAGCGTGGCGCCATGATCAAGCTCGACCCCCGCGATATCGAGATCCTGCGCGTGCTGGCGCGCGAAGGCCGCATCACCAAGGCGGCGCTGGCCGAGAAGATCAACCTCTCGCCCACCCCTGCCTGGGAACGGCTGAAGAAGCTGGAAAAAGCGGGGCTCATCGCGGGCTATCGCGCAACCTTCAACCTCAAGAAACTCGGGCCGCATGTGACGCTGTTCGTGGCCGCCGAACTGGCCGATCACACCGCCGCCAGCTTCCAGACCTTCGAGCGTTCGCTCGATCAGCACCGAGAGGTGGTGGGGTGCTGGGCTTTGGGCGGCGGCTTCGATTACCTGATGCAGATCGTCACGCGCGATATCGACGCCTATCAGAGGCTGATCGACTCGATGCTCGACGCCCGGATCGGGATCGCGCGTTATTTCACCTATATCGTCACGAAAGAGGTGAAATCCGCAGCGATCCCGCCCTTCGAACTCTTTGCAGACCAAATGGACTAGGGCGGGCGCGTATTTCAGCCCAAATTGGGCGCATCGACAGCCCATTTGGCCTGATCTTCTGGCCGGGCCGGGCGAGAGTGATCTCATCAAGGAGGTCCCGCCCATGCTCGACACCGCCATTTCCGCCCGCCCCGACATTGCCGACAAGCGCCTGCTGCGCAGCTTTGCCTATGTGAACGGCCGCTGGATCGCGGGGGAGACGGGCGAGGCGATCCCGGTCACCAACCCCGCCAATGGTGAGCGCCTGGGCGACGTCACGGCGCTGAGCCGCGCCCAGTCCCGCGCGGCCGTGGACGCCGCGCAGACGGCCTTTCTCGACTGGTCGCTGACCCTGCCGCAAGAGCGCGCAAGCATCCTGCGCCGCTGGTTCGATCTGATCATTGCGGCGAAGGACGACCTCGCCCGGATCATGGTGCTCGAACAGGGCAAGCCACTGAGCGAGGCGCGCGGCGAGATCGACTATGCGGCAAGCTTCATCGAATATTACGCCGAAGAAGCGAAGCGCCCGAATATCGAGGGCGTCACCTCGCATCTGCATGATGCCGAGGTCGAGCTGTGGCTGGAACCCGTGGGCGTCGTTGGCCTCATCACCCCGTGGAATTTCCCCGCCGCGATGCTGACCCGCAAGGCTGCCGCCGCGATCGCGGCTGGCTGCACCGTGGTGGCCCATCCCTCGCACGAAACGCCCTTCTCGGCCTTGGCGCTGGCGGAACTGGCCGAACGCGCGGGACTTCCGGCGGGGGTGTTCAACGTGCTGACCGGCCATGCGCCGGACATCGTCGAGCCGTGGTGCGAAGACACCCGTGTGCGCGCGCTCTCCTTCACCGGCTCGACCGAGGTGGGCCGCCTGCTCTATCGTCAATCGGCGGAAACCGTGAAACGGCTGGTGCTGGAACTTGGCGGCCACGCGCCGGTCATCGTCTTCAAGGGGGCCGATCTCGATCAGGCGGTCGCGGAGGTCATCAAGGCAAAATTCGCGACCTCCGGGCAGGACTGCCTCGGTGCGAACCGGATCTATGTCGAACGGCCCGTCTATGAGGAATTTTGCCGCCGCTTCACCGAGGCCACACAAGCGCTTACCGTCGGCATCGGCATGGACGACCCCGATATCGGCCCGCTGATGAACGAAAAGGCGGTGGCCAAACAGGAAGAACACGTGGCCGACGCGCTCGCGAAAGGCGCGAAGCTCGCCTGCGGTGGCAAGCGGCTGGATCGCGGCCCGCTGTTCTTCGCGCCAACCGTTCTGACCGATGTGCCGGACGAGGCAAAAATAATGCGCGAAGAAACCTTCGGCCCGGTCGCGCCCATCGCGCCGTTTGACACCGAAGAAGAGGTCTTCGCCAAGGCCAACGCCACCGAATACGGGCTCGTGGCCTATGTCCACTCCCAGAACCCAAAACGCATCTACCGTGCCACGCGCGCGCTGCAATTCGGCATGGTCGCGGTCAACCGCACCAAGGTCACCGGCGCGCCCATCCCGTTCGGCGGCATGAAGCAATCCGGCCTTGGCCGCGAAGGCTCCCGCCGCGGAATGGAAGAGTTCATGGAAATCAAATACGTCTGTCGAGACTGGGGCTGAAACCCCCGCCCTCCCGGACGCGATACACGAAGAAGGAGAGAAAATTGCTGACCAATGACCAACTCGACAAGTGGGATCGCGAAAGCTTCTTCCACCCCTCGACCCATCTCGCCCAGCACGCGCGCGGCGAGTCCCCGAACCGCATCGTCACCGGCGGCAAGGGCGTGTTCATCGAGGATCGCGACGGCAACAAGCTGCTCGACGGTTTCGCGGGGCTTTACTGCGTGAACGTGGGCTATGGCCGCACCGAAATCGCCGACGCCATCGCCGAACAGGCCAAGGAACTGGCCTATTATCACGCCTATGTCGGCCACGGCACCGAAGCCTCGATCACGCTGGCCCGTATGGTCATGGAGCGCGCGCCCGATCACATGTCGAAAGTCTATTTCGGCCTGTCAGGCTCGGATGCGAACGAGACCAACATCAAGCTGGTCTGGTATTACAACAACATCCTGAACCGCCCCGAGAAGAAGAAGATCATCTCGCGCTGGCGCGGCTATCACGGCTCCGGGCTGATGACCGGCTCGCTGACGGGGCTGGAGCTCTTCCACAAGAAGTTCGACCTGCCGCTTTCGCAGGTGATCCATACGGAGGCGCCCTATTACTTCCGCCGCCCCGATGCGGCGATGACCGAAGAGGCCTTCACCGCCTATTGCGCGAGCGAGCTCGAGCAGTTGATCGAACGCGAAGGCCCCGACACCATTGCCGCCTTCATCGGCGAGCCGGTTCTGGGCACGGGCGGCATCGTGCCCCCGCCCGCAGGCTACTGGGACGCGATCCAGAAGGTTCTGAACAAATACGACATCCTTTTGATCGCAGACGAGGTCGTGACCGGCTTCGGGCGTCTGGGCTCGATGTTCGGCTCGGATCACTACGGCATGAAGCCCGACCTGATCACCATCGCGAAGGGCCTGACCTCGGCCTATGCGCCGCTCTCGGGAACGATTGTCAGCGACAGGATGTGGAAGGTGCTCGAGCAAGGCACCGACGAGAACGGCCCGATCGGTCACGGCTGGACCTATTCGGCCCACCCCATCGGGGCGGCGGCAGGGGTCGCGAACCTCGCGCTGATCGACAAGCTCGGGCTGGTCGAGAATGCGGGCAAGGTCGGCGCCTATCTCAACACGCAGATGAAGGCGGCGATTGGCGAGCATGTCCATGTCGGCGACATCCGTGGCGAAGGGATGCTCTGCGCGGTCGAGTTCGTCTCGGATCGCGACAAGCGGACCTTCTTTGACGCCTCCGAGAAAGTCGGCGCGAAGATCGCGGGCGCGATGGTCGAGCGCGGCGTGATCGGGCGCGCGATGCCGCAGGGCGATATTCTGGGCCTCGCGCCGCCGCTCTGCCTCACCGAGGCCGAGGCCGACAAGATCGTTGAAGTCACCGCTGATGCGGTGAAAGCGGTTCTGGGTTAAGTCTCTCTCAGGGCTCGTCTTTTCCTGCGAGCCCTGAAAGCCACGCGGCAAGCGTCGCACGATCCCCGGCCTTCGGCGAATGGTGTCTGGCGATGAACACGTCAAACCAGTTGGCCCGCGTCTCGGCGGTCTCCGTATCGGGCGCCCAGTCCATCTGCGTCACCAATGCCTCGGCGTTCTTGTGACAGCGGCTACAGGATTTCGCGAAAAGCTGCGCGGGATCGGTTTCGGCCTGTGCGAACCCGGCCGAAAGTGTCAGGGAAATCGCCAGAAAGACCCGCATCACACCCTCCCGAGAAATTCCAGAACCGAACGCGCGGCACGAAGCCCCGGCGCCTCGCCGCCCTCGCCCAGACGCCGCATCGTCTCTTCCATGACCGCGAACTGTTCGCCCCGCGAGGCGTCGTCCTCCAGCAATTCGAGCATCTTCGCCGAGATCGCGCGCGGTTTGCAATCCGGACCGAGGAACTCGGGGATCACCCGGGTATCCGACACGAGGTTCACCAGCGTGACCGTGTCGATCCGCAACATCCGCCAGATGACATGCCACGAGATGAAATTCGCGTCATATGCAATCACCATCGGCACCCGGTTCGCGGCCAGTTCCAGACTGACCGTGCCGCTCGCCGCCAGCGCGATATCTGCGGCGGCGAAGGCGGCGCGCTTGTCCTCGCTGCTCTCGACCACGATGGGCGCGACCGGCCAGCGAGCGGTCATCTCACGCACCATCGGCGCCACGCCCCGCACAGTCGGCAGAACCACCCGCAGCCCCGGCTCGCGGTCGCGCAGCTGCATCAGCGCCTCGTCGAAACGCGGGCCGAGACGCTTCACCTCGCCCCGGCGCGAGCCCGGCAGGCAGAGCGCCAGCGGTTGATCGGCGTCGATCATGTGCGTCTCGCGGAAGGCCGCCGCGTCGGCCCGATCGGCGCGCGGCTCGGCAACGACCGGATGGCCGACGAAATCGCAGCTCATGCCGACGGCTTCCATATAGGGCGGCTCGAAAGGCAAAAGCGCCAGCACATGATCGACGACCTGCGCCATCTTCGCCGCGCGTCCCGGACGCCAGGCCCAGACCGAGGGCGCGACGTAATGGATCACCTTGAGATCGGGGCGTTTTTCCCTCGCCAGCCGCGCGACGCGCAGGCAGAAATCGGGGCTGTCGATGGTGATCAGCGCATCGGGGGCCATCTCGACCACGGCCTCTGCGGTTTCGGCGATACGGCGCTTGAGGTGGCGGTATTTCGGCAGGACCTCCATCAGGCCCATCACCGAGAGTTCCTCCATCGGAAAGAGGCTGTCGAGCCCCTGCCCGCACATCTCCTCGCCACCGATCCCGCGCCACTCTATCCCGGGCGCCAGTTCGGAAAGCCCCGCCATCAGGGCGCCGCCGAGCTTGTCGCCCGAGGCCTCGCCCGCGATGACGAAAACCCTCATGGCACGCAGGCCCAGAGGAAGAGACCGGCCTCTTGCGCGGCCTCGACCACTGCGGCCCGGTCCAGAAGCATCACGCCGCCCGCCTCGAAGGCGATGCCGGAGAGACCCGCAGCGGCGGCGTTCGCGACGGTCTGGACGCCTATCGCGGGCAGATCGGCGCGTCGGTCCTGAGCGGGTTTCGGGGCCTTGTAGAAGACCCCCTTGAGCCCTTTAAGATCCGCCCGCAAGCCTTTGTGATAACGCACGAATTCCAGCATTGCATCGGTGCCCGGCAGTGTCTCGACTGCCAAGCAAAGCCCGCGTGCCACGACCGCGCCCTGACCGATATCCGAGGCGCCAAGCGCGGCCACGATTTCGGCCCCGCGCTGTGCGTCGTGCTCGTCCACCGCGCTCGGGGTGCCGCAAAGCACGCCCGCCTCGGGCAGCAGATCAGGCGCAATCTCATGGGCACCAATCACCTCGAACTCCCATTCCTCGAAGACCTCGATCACGGCGCGCAGCGTCGCATCATCGCCCGCCTGCATCGCCATCGCCAGACGCGGAACAAGCTGCGCCGAGCGCGGGTCGAACTGTTCGGGATCGATCGCGGGGCGCTGCATCGCGCCAGCAAAGACCACCCGCTTGATGCCGCGATCTGCCAATTCGTCGAGGAAGGGCACCAGCCTCTCGATCCGGAAGCGCAGATGATCGCCCTTCAGATCGCAGGGCGCGCCGATCATCTCGCAGACCAGAAGATCGGGTTCCGCCTCTTGCAACAGCGTGGGCAAACGGCCCGCCCCCGCGATCAGCGCGGTATGCAGCCCGCCGCTCATTTGCTCGGCGTCAGGAAGCTGCGATCCGAAGGACCGAGAATGAAATCAAGGACTTCGCGGGCCAGATCGCCCTCGACGCCCTCATCGGAGAGCTTGCGCGCGCTTTCGCGGAAACTGCCCTCACTGAGCGCCGCCATCGTCTTGCGCAGCGCTGAGATTTCCTCGCGCGAGGTGCCGCGCCGCTTGAGACCCACGAGGTTCAACCCCTCGAGCCCCGCACGCGGCCCCGCGACCAGCGCGTGCGGGATGACATCCGCCGTCACCATCGACAGCGCCCCGATGATCGCGCCGCGCCCGATGCGCACCCATTGATGCACGCCCGACAGCCCGCCCACGATCACGTCGTCTTCCAGCACGCAATGGCCCGCGATGGCGACCGAATTCACCAAGATCACCCGATCCCCGATCTGCGCGTCATGAGCGACGTGGCAGGACGACATGAAGAGACCGTCATCGCCCACGCGCGTGATCCCGCCACCGCCCTCGGTGCCGGAGTTCATCGTCACATATTCGCGGATACGGTTGCGCTTGCCGATCACCAGCCGCGTTTTCTCGCCCTTGAATTTCAGGTCCTGCGGGATCTGGCCAAGCGAGGCGAAGGGAAACACCACGGTCTCGTCGCCGATCTCGGTCGCGCCCTGCACGACCACATGGGATTGCAGCTCGACGCCACGGCCCAGCACGACCTCGGGGCCGATCACGCAGAACGGGCCGATCCGGCACTCCGGACCGATCACCGCCCCCGGCTCGATCACCGCCGAGGGGTGGATTTGCGCGCTTGCGTCGACGCTCACCGCGCTCAGCCCTTCAGATCCATCATCGCCATGAACTCGGCGGTGGCGGCGAGTTCGCCCTCGACCTCGGCGCGGCCCTCGAATTTCCAGACCTTGCCGCCGCCGCGCAGCACTTTCACATGCATCTTGAGCACGTCGCCCGGCACTACCATGCGGCGGAACTTGCACTTGTCGATCGCCATGAAATAGGTGCCAAGCTTCTTGTCGATCGTGTCGGTCGAGATACCCACGACGACCGCCGCCGTCTGCGCCATCGCCTCGACGATCGTCACGCCCGGCATGATCGGCTCATCGGGGAAATGGCCCTGGAAATGCGGCTCGTTGCAGGTGACGTTCTTGATGCCGACGGCGCCTTCGTTCGGCACGATATCGACCACCTTGTCGATCAGCAGAAACGGGTAGCGATGCGGGATGATCCGCTTGATGAGCGAAAGGTTTGCTTCGGTATAGGGGGCGGGTTCGGTCATCAACTGTCCTCGTTATCTGGCGGAGCGCTGGAACGCTGTCCGTCGCAGCCCTCTTCTTTTGGTAAGTTGCTAGCAATCGGCGGGCGGCTTGGCAAGGATCAGGGTCTAGTTCGACCCGTCTTGAGCGTCCGGCATCGGCAAGCCGAGCGGTGTCTCGGGCGTGGGGGGCGTGCCGCCCTGAAGCACCGGATCCGCACCGGTCTCCGTGGCGCGATTGGCGCTGTCATCGACAAAGACGCCTTCCTGCTTGGCTGGCGCCGTTGCAGGGTCCGACCCATCGCCCGATGCCGCGACATCCCCGGTCGAGCCTGTGGTCGCGTCGCTCTTTGTCGACCCCGTCGCGGGCACCGAGGCGGGCACCTGCCCGGCACCGTCGCCGATTTCGGCATCGACCCGCTGAGCCAGCTCGACGGTGATATCGGCGCTCGCAAGCCCGCGAATGATCACCCGCGAATCCAGCACCACCGCCGCCCCGCGCGCGGCCAGAACTTCGTCGATCAGTGGCATCGCCGCGGCAATGAAGGCCTGCCGTTCGGCGTTGAGTTGACGCTGGATCGCATCGGCCTTCGCTTTCTGGGCGGCGCGGATTTCGGTCGCGCGCTTGTCGAAGGCCTCGGCGGCCGCCTGGAAATCGGCAGATACCATTGTCGCGCGGCGCGTCGTCAGATCCCGCTCTTCGGCCTCGAGCTGGCCCGCAATCCGGTTGTTTTCCTGACGTAGATCGGCAGAGGCGGCGTCGATCTCCTGCGCCACGCGCTTGCCCCATTGCGACTCCGCATAGAGCCGCTCCCAATCGAGGGTCAGTACGGGGCTTTGCGGTTGGGTAACGCCAGCGCTGTCGCTTTGCTGTGCAAAAGTTGCGACGGGCGCAGCGACCAGCACTGCACCCGTCAGCAAAAGCGATATCACCCGGCGCAAGCCGCCCATGTCAGAACTGCGTCGAGAGCGTCAGATCGAAATTCTGGGTCTTGTCGTAGCTCTCTTTCTTGACAGCCTTCGAGAAGTTCAGGCGCAGCGGGCCGATGCCCGAGTCCCAGAAGATCGAGAAGCCCACCGCCGAACGGATATGCATCGAGTCGTCGACCTCGACGCCGTTCGAACCGGTCGTGTCGTCGAGCCCCCAGACCGAGCCCACATCCCAGAACACGCCGCCCGTGATACCGTATTCTTCGGGGAAGCCGATCGGGAACTGCGCCTCGACCTTGCCGACCCAGTAGTAGTTACCGCCCAAGGCATCGTCGTTGACCGCGCCGCCATTGTCGCTGCGGTCACGCGGCCCGATGCCGTAGCTCTGGAAACCGCGGATCTGGCTGCCGCTGAAACGTTGCAGGATCGTGGTGCCGCCCGAGGCATGCACCGCACCACCTTCGAGCGAGGCCCGCAGCGTGACCTCCTCATTGAAGACCTTGCGCTCACCCTGGATCTTGGCCGAGGTCACGCCGCCGGTCACGTCGCCGCCCACGCCCCAGAAATCCTGCGAGACGCTGAAGCGCCAATCAAAGCGCGGATCGATCTGCTCGCGCTTGGTGCTGAAGCTGTAGGTGTAACCGAAGCCCGAATAGCGCTGCGTGCCCTTTTCGGCCTCCTCACGCTGGAGGATCTCGGAGGAATCGGTCGGCACGTTGTTGAGCGAGTCCTCACCGGCCTTGTAGCGCACCGCGAGGCGACCGCGCTCGGAGACGGGGAATTCGAAGGCAGGCGAGACGCTGATGCGGCGCGTGTCGAAGCTGTTATTCGACGCCGAGCTCGTCGTCGTATAGCTCGCCCCGAAGCTGAAGCTCACGTCTCGGCCCAGGAAACGGGGCTCGACGAAACGGACGCTCGAAGTGTTGTTGTCCTTCGTCGTCCCGAGCGAGAGCCCGAGGAACTGGCCACGGCCGAGGAAGTTCGTTTCCTGCAGGCTCGCGTTGAAGCCCACGCCGTCGCTCTTGGAGAACGACGCACCGAAGCCCAGCGAACCGGTCGGCTGCTCGTCCACGTTCACGTCGACCACGACCTGATCGGGGCTGGAACCCTGATTGGCGTTCACGTCGACATTGCTGAAGAAACCCGTGTCACGCACGCGGTCGGCCGCGTTCTGGATCGCGCGCGGGTTGAACGCATCACCCTCGGCGGTGTCGAACTCGCGGCGGATGACGCGGTCGAGCGTGGTGGTGTTCCCCTCGATGTCGATCCGCTGCACGAAGATGCGCGGGCCGCGCACCAGCTGGAAGGTCACGTTGACCGATTGCGTGCGCTGATCCTTGGAGATCTGCGGCTGCACGCGCACGAATTGCACGCCCTTCTTGATCGCGAGCTGCTCCATCCGGGTGACGGCATAATCGATCGCCTGGGGCGAATAGGTCTGGCCGCTGCGGATCTTCGCGAGCTTGTCGAATTCCGCCGGATCGAGACCGTCGATCTCGGAAGTGGTCGTGATCTTGTCGAAGTGGAATTTCTGACCCTCGACGATGTTGAAGGTCATGTAGAAGGCGTCACGCGCCCGCGTCATCTGCGAGGACACACCAGTGACCTGCACATCCATGAAGCCGCGCTGCTGGTAGAAGTCGATCAGCTTCTGGCGGTCGGCGGGGATGCGACGCTCGTTGAACGTGTCGTCCTTGACGAAGGTGCGGAAGATCCCGGCCTGTTTCGAAGCAAGCACCTGACGCAGGCGGCGGTCCGAATACGAGCGGTTCCCGGTAAAGGTGATGCGCTCGATATTGGTGACCTTGCCTTCCTTGATCTCGAAGGCGATGTCGACGCGATTGTCGGCGCGGCGGATCACCTTCGGCGTCACGCGCGCAGCCATCCGGCCGTCATCGGAATAGGCCTGGACCAGACGCTGGGCATCGGCCTCGACCTCGGCGGGGTTGAAGACGCGGTTGGGCTTGGTCTGCACGACCTGCGAGAGCACCTCGTCCTTGACGACCTTGTTGCCCTCGAAATTGATCACGTTGACGGTCGGGTATTCGCGAACCGTGATCTCGAGCGTGGAGCCCTTGGGCGTCAGGGCCACAGTTTCGAACAGACCCGATCCTGCGATGCGCTGATAGGCGGCGTTGAGATCGGCGGCGGTCACGGGCGTGTTGCGCGCGATTCTCGCGAAGGCCAGAATCGTCGCCGGTTCGATCCGTTCATTGCCGACGATCACGACCCGGGAGAAGCTGTATTGCTGCGCCTGGGCGATCGCCGGAACCGCGACACAACCCATTGCGATCGCGGGGAAAACCACGCTTGCGCGCAGGGCCTTTCGCGTTGCGCAAATCTTGAGCACCGTTTGCAAGCCGTTCGCCATCGCCCTCTCCCGCCGGAAGTTCAAATTCCCTTGCAAGGTGACTACCGAAGCGGGCGGGCCTTGTCAAAGCCGCGATGGGGCAAGTGCCGCAGGATTTTGTGGATTGAGGGAAGTAGGCCGCAGTGGATAGCGGCGACCCGACCGCCGCCTCACAGGCTGGCGACCCGGGTTCAGAGCAAAAGCGCTGCTCAGATGCGGTTGAAACCGGCCGGATCGATGGCGAACATGTCGATCAGCTGCATACCGATCAGCGCCGCGCCGAGAAGCGCGACGATCACCGCCGCGATGAAGAGCAGACGGTCGCCAAGCATGTCGACCAGCGGTCGAATGTCATGGTAGCCCTTGGCGATCAATTCGGTCATCGTCTCTCTCCTTGCACGCAACGGATGCGTCCAAGACGAGAGTTAGCCGCCGAAGATGGCTTCATTTCGGGCCAATTGCGGCAAAATTGTGGCAAGGCGCTCCAACGACAGGCGCCCGGCCCGCGCTCAACAGGTCAGATCGTTCCACAAACCGAACAGCATCAGAGTCAGCACCAGCGCGAGCCCCACCGACATGAAGGCGTTCATCAGCCGATCCGACGGGGGCTTGCCCACGATCGCCTCATAGAGATGGAACATCAGGTGACCGCCATCGAGAACCGGGATCGGGAACAGGTTCAGGAAGCCCACGGCCGTCGAGAGCACCGCGATGAACCAGATGAAATCGACCGGACCCGATTTCGCCGCCGCCGCCGAGGTCTCGGCGATGCGCAGCGCGCCGGTGAGGTTACAGCTCGAGATCTGCTGCGCGATCATCGCCCGGATCCCCGAGATCGACTGCGTGATGATCCCCCAGGTCTGGCTCACGCCACTGGTGACGGACTCGAGCAGCCCGACAGGCTCGGTCACCGGCTCGAACATGTAGCTGCCGGTGGCCCCGATCAGGAAGCGGGTCTCGAAGGTTCCGTCGCCCACGGGCAGATCGGTGCGGCGCGGCACCAGCGTCACCGAGAAACTCTCGCCCTCGGTGCCATCGCGTGACGGGCGCCAGATATCGAGCGCGACCGGCGCGCCGTTCCCCGCCCTGATCACCTCTTGCAGGTCGATGAACCGCCACGCGGGCGTGCCGTCGATCGCGGTGATCACGTCGCCGGTGCGCAGACCGGCGTCATAGGCGGCCGAACCCGGCTGGATCCCGGCAAAGCGCGAGGGAAAAAGCTGCGGCCCCGTGACGGTCAGATCCTGTCCGCCGCGCTCGACCTGATAGGACAGATCCGGGCCGCCCGGCACTTTCTCGATCAGCGCACCGAGCGCTTCGTAATCGGGCGTGGGCGTGCCGTCGACCGCCTTGATCACATCGCCGCTCTCGAGCCCGCCGGGGCCTTGCGGCAATTCCACGACCGTCTGGATCGCGGGCGTATCGATCGCGCGTCCTGTCCAGAGCGAGAGACCCGCGATCACAAGGATCGACAGGATGAAGTTGAAGACCGGCCCCGCCGCAACGGTGGCCGCCCGCGCCCAAAGCGGCGCGCCATGCATCGTGTGGCGACGCTCCTCGGCGCTCAGCTGCGCCATTTCCGCCTCGTCCGCCCCTGCCGAAGCGGCATTCGCATCACCGAGGAACTTCACATAGCCCCCGAGCGGGATCGCGGCGATCTGCCAGCGCGTGCCGCGCTTGTCGACGCGGCTGATCAGCTTGGGGCCGAAACCGAGCGAGAAGACCTCCGCCTTGATCCCCGAAAGCCGCCCGATGATGTAATGGCCGTATTCATGCACCGCCACGATGATCGAAAGCGCGATGACGAAGGCCACGACGGTATACAGCAGATTGCCGAATTGGGGCAGCAGGTCCAACACTCAGATCCTTCCCTGTTCACTTATCACCAGCGCACGGGCGCGCGCTTCGGCATCGCAGTCCAGAACCATATCGAGATCGACCGCGGCAATTCCAAGACCTTGGCCTTTCGACATATCCTCGAGCACCGCCTCGACCAGCGCGGCCATCTGAAGAAAACCGATCCTACCCGCGATGAAAAGATCGAGCGCGATTTCCTTCGCGGCATTGAAGACGGTGCCCGACAGCCCACCGGTCTCCATCACCTCGCGCGCAAGGCGCAAAGCGGGGAAACGCTCGGTGTCGGGGGCGCGGAATTCGAGACTGCCGATCGCGGCAAGGTCGAGCCGCGCCACCGGCAGTTTCTGCCGCTCGGGCCAGTTCAGCGCATAACCGATCGCATGGCGCATGTCGGGCACGCCCAGATGCGCCATCAACGCGCCATCGCGGAAGCCCACGATCGAATGCACGATGCTCTGTGGATGGACGAGCACCTCGATCTGCCTAGGCGTGAAACCGAAAAACTCTTTCGCTTCAATGACCTCCAGGGCCTTGTTGAACATGGATGCGGAATCGATCGTGATCCGCTGACCCATGTTCCAATTGGGATGCGAGGAGGCCTCGGCGACCGTCGCCTGCGCCAGCCGCTCGAGCGGCCAGTCGCGAAACGCGCCGCCCGAAGCGGTGATGATCACCCGCTCGACCGCGCCGATCTCTTCGCCCACGAGACCCTGAAAGATCGCGGAATGCTCGCTGTCCACCGGCAGGATCGTCGCGCCATGGGCGCGCGCCTCGGCCATCAGCAAAGGCCCCGCCGTGACCAGAGATTCCTTGTTGGCGAGCGCCAGAGTGGTGCCTTGCGACAGCGCCGCGAAGCCCGGCGCCAGGCCCGCCGCCCCCACGATCCCCGACATGATCCAGTCCGCGGGACGATGGGCGGCCTCGATCAGAGCCTGCGCCCCGGCCGCCGCCTCCACGCCCGATCCGGCAAGCGCCTCGCGCAGCGCGGGCAGGCAGTCTTCGAAAGCGGTCACGGCGATATCGGCCTTGAGCGCGCGGGCCTGTTCGGCCAGTCGCGCGACATTGCGCCCACCGCTCAGCGCGACCACGTCATAGGCTTCGGCCCCGCCCTGCCCCATCAACAGGTCAAAGGTGCTCTCACCGATCGAGCCGGTCGCGCCGAATACCGAAACCTTGCGCATGATCAGCTTCCCGTCAGCGGCAGGGGCATCACCTGCGAGATCAGCATCAGAACGACGACCGCCCCCGTGAGCGCATCGAACCGATCAAGCACGCCGCCATGGCCAGGGATCAGCGACGAGCTGTCCTTGACCCCGGTTGCGCGCTTGATGGCACTCTCGGCAATGTCGCCAAGCTGTCCCGCGAAGGCCAGAAGCGGCGAGATCCAGATCATCGCCAGACCGCCCCCCAGACCCGCGAAGATCGCCCCCACGATCGCCGCCCCGACCCAGCCCGCAACCGTGCCCGACCAGGTTTTCTTCGGGCTCACCTTCGGCCAGAATTTCGGACCGCCCAATGTGCGTCCGACAAAATACCCTGCAATATCAGAGACAACCACCACAGCGACGATCCAGGTGATCGCCCCGAGCCCCGCCCCTTCGCGCAGTGCCACCAGCCCGTATCCGGTGAGCATGATCGCCAGCGAATAGGCAAAGGCCACGCCGCGCCGCCCCGCCACGATGATCGCCGCAACGATCGGCACGATCAGCAGATAGACCAGCCCCAACGGCTCGTGGATGACGAAGACAAAGCCAAGCAGGACCGCCGCCACCAGCCCGAGCCCCACCGCCTTGCCCGGACGACCGGGCGCGAGCATAGTGACCAGTTCCCAGACCATGAGGCCGGTGACCAGAACGGAAAGCCCCGCAAAGATGGCGCCACCCTGCCAGATCGCCGCAACGCCGATCGCGACCATGGCGAGCCCGGAGGCTAGACGCGGAAGCAGATCGCCCCATTTGCCAGAGTTTGAGCCCCCGTTCACGAGGCGACCCCGCCGAAGCGGCGTTCGCGCCCCTTGAAGCGCGCCAAAATCTCGGCAAGCTCCCCAGGTGTGAAATCGGGCCAGAGCGTCGGCGTGAATTCATATTCCGAATAGGCCGCCTGCCACGGCAGGAAATTCGAGGTGCGCGTCTCTCCCGAAGAGCGGATCACCAGATCCGGGTCAGGCATGCAGCGCGTGTCGAGCCGGGCCGAGATCGCGGCTTCATCTACCTCGTCTTCGGTAATCCGCCCCTCGGCCAGATCCCGCGCAAGTTCCAGCGCGGCACGGCGCAGCTCGTCGCGACCGCCGTAATTGATCGCGACCGCCAGCGTCAGCTTGGTGTTGCCCCTGGTGCGCGCTTCGATCGAATCCATCGTCTCGCGCAGAAGCGGGTCGAGCCGGGTGCGATCCCCGATAAAGCGCAGCTCGACACCCTGACGCGACAGCTCTGCCGCCTCGCGCTTGATCATCAGCCGGAACATCTTCATCAGCCCGAGCACTTCCTGCGTCGAGCGTTTCCAGTTCTCGGTCGAGAAGGCGTAGATCGTCATGTAACGGATGCCGAGGCCGGGCGCGGCCTGCACGATCTTCTTGATCTGCTCGGCCCCCTTGCGGTGCCCGGCGAGACGCGGCCAGCCGCGCTGGGTCGCCCAGCGGCCGTTGCCATCCATGATGATCGCGACATGAAGCGGCGCGCGCCCCTCGCCCTGCGGCTCGGGCGAGGTTTCGGCAATATCCGTGGTGCTCAGCGCCATCTGCGGATCGATCCTCCCATCTGCGGGTCGAGGCCTGCGGCCTCAGACCTGCATGATCTCCGCCTGCTTGTTCTCAAGCGCCTTGTCGACCACCGCGATATGCTTCTTGGTGATTTCCTCGACCTCGGCCTCCCAGAACTTCACATCGTCTTCCGACATGCCGTTCGACTTGGCCTTCTTGATCTGGTCCATGCCGTCGCGGCGCACGTTGCGGATCGCGACGCGGGCATGCTCGGCATATTGCGCGGCGACCTTGGTGAGCTCCTTGCGGCGCTCTTCGTTGAGTTCGGGGATCGGCAGCATGATGATCGTGCCATTGGTCTGCGGGTTGATGCCCAGACCGCTCTCGCGGATCGCCTTTTCGACCACGCCCACGAGCCCCTTGTCCCAGATATTGATGGTGACCATGCGCGGCTCGGGCACGTTCACCGTGCCAAGCTGGTTGATCGGGGTGGTCTGGCCATAGGCCTCGGCGGTGATCGGTTCGACCATCGAAGCAGAGGCGCGGCCGGTGCGCAGCGAGGCGAACTCGTGCTTGAGGGCCGTCATCGCGCCATCCATGCGGCGCTCGAGGTCATCGGTGTCGATCTCAATCTCGTCGGACATTGTTCTTGTTTCCGTCTTGGTTGCAGCCTCGGCTCCGAGATGTATCCCAGAGCCGCGGCGAAAACTAGCTTTTGTGACAGGCAAGCGACCCCGCGGGCTCGCGGCTTACCCCTGAACCTTGGTATAGGTACCCTCGCCCGCGAGAATTCCGCGGAACCCGCCCGGCTCGTCGAGCGAGAAGACGATGATCGGCTTGTTGTTGTCCCGCGCGAGCGCAATCGCCGAGGCATCCATCACGCCGAGATTCTTTTGCAGCACCTCGTCGTAGCTGACCGTGTCATAGCGCTTGGCGTCGTCGAATTTCTTCGGATCCTTGTCATAGACCCCATCGACTTTCGTACCCTTGAAGATCGCTTCGCACGACATTTCGTTGGCGCGCAGCGTCGCGGCCGTGTCGGTGGTGAAATAGGGGTTGCCGGTGCCGGCAGCAAAGATGCAGACCCGTTTCTTCTCCAGATGGCGCACCGCGCGGCGGCGGATGTACGGTTCGCAGACCTGATCCATCGGGATCGCCGAGATCACGCGCGTGAACACGCCAAGCCCCTCGAGCGCCGATTGCATCGCCAGCGCATTCATTACCGTCGCCAGCATGCCCATGTAATCGGCCGTGGTGCGTTCCATCCCCTGCGCCGAGCCCGCAAGCCCGCGGAAGATGTTCCCGCCGCCGATCACCATGCAGATCTCGACGCCGAGATCGTGGACCGACTTCACCTCTTGCGCAATGCGCGCGACGGTCGGCGGGTGCAGGCCATAGCCCTGATCCCCCATCAGCGCCTCGCCCGAGATCTTCAGCAGCACGCGTTTGTATTTGGCCGCCGGATGCATCTCCGTGCTCATTCGATCCTCCTGAGGGCTGTTGTCATCGCGGCGCAAAATGTCGCAAATGGGGTCCGGGTTCAACCTCTCGCGAGAGGGCGCGGCCCATTGTCCGACCTTCCCGCCGCAAAGAGCCGCCGATGCGCCCGATCCTGCCCGAAATTCCGCCTCACCTGCCGGTCCTGATCGCCGGTCCCACGGCGAGCGGAAAATCGGCGCTGGCGCTGGAGCTTGCCGAGCACGATGGCGGGGTCGTGGTGAATGCCGATGCGCTCCAGGTCTGGTCGTGCTGGCGGGTGTTGAGCGCACGCCCCTCTGCCGAGGACGAGGCCCGCGCACGCCACCGCCTATATGGTCACAAGCATCCCGGAGAGCCCTATTCGGTCGGCCATTGGCTGCGCGAAATCGCGCCACTACTGGAGGCTCATCGCGCGGGCGGCCCCCGTCCCATCATCGTCGGCGGGACGGGGCTGTATTTCACTGCCCTCACCGAAGGGCTGGCCGAAATTCCCGAAACGCCGCCCCCGATCCGCGATGAGGCCAATGCGCGTCGTCTCGCCGAGGGCCATGAGGGGATGCTGGCCGAACTCGACCCTGCGACCCGCGCGCAGATCGATCCGCTCAACCCCATGCGCGTGCAACGGGCCTGGGAGGTAATGCGCGCAACCGGCGAGGGGTTAGCCGCCTGGCAGGATCGCACCCCTCCGCCGCTTCTACCTCTTGCCGAATGCATGCCGCTTCTCCTTACGCCCGATCGCGACTGGCTGGCTGAACGTATCGACCGGCGCTTCGATCTGATGCTCGAGGAAGGCGCGCTCGAAGAGGCGCGCGTGATCGAGCCGATCTGGGATCCCGAGGCGCTTTGGGCGCGGGCGATCGGCGCCCCCGAACTCATCGCATATCTGCGCGGCGAACTTGATCTGGAGGCGGCGCGCATCGCTGCGCAGGCGGCTTCCCGCCAATATGCCAAGCGGCAACGCACATGGTTTCGTAGCCGGATGAAGGATTGGCACAAGATCGCGTATGCGTGACCAAGCGAGCACAGCCGCGCGGATGATCGCAAGAAAATCTGTTGGTTTGGAAGGGGTTGAAGGATATCCTCACACCCGAACTGGATCGGGATCAGCCAATCGTGAAGCTCTTTTCCACCCCGCCGCTGTCGCAGCTTGCGCAGTCGAAACCGTCCCTCGCACCGCGCAAGCCCGAGAGCGTGGCGGCACCGACCGCCGCGATCACGAGTACCCGGCAGACATCTTCTTTGAGCGATCAAACGCCCTCGACCCCGCGGCTGATGCAGATCGCGCGCCTGGCGCAAGGCGGGCGCTGGCGGGTCGAAGCGATGCGCGCGCTTTCCGAGCCCTGCCTGCTGTGGTTCACCCGCGGTCAGGGCCGGATCACGCTGGGCGGGGTCACTCGCGGATACGGGCCCAATAACGCCATCTTCATTCCATCCGGGGTCATTCACGGCTTCGAAGTCAGCGCTCAGACCCATGGCCAAGCGCTGTTCTTCGGGCGCGACAGCGCGCTCGAGCTGCCCCATTCCGCCCATCATCTGCGCATTCGCGAGGCGATGGCGCAGGGCGAGATCAACGCACTTCTCGAGGCGATCCAGCGGGAAATCAACAGCGAGCGGCCCGCCTCGGACCGCGCCTTGCGCAGCCATCTCGGCTTGCTCAGCGTCTGGCTCGAACGTCAGATCGAAAGCAATGCAACAGAGGCGATCCGGCCGAGCGCCGCGCGCAAGCTGGTCTCGCGTTATTCCGCGCTGGTCGAGCGCGATTTTCGCTCCGGCGTCAGCGTCGGGGATCTCGCAGCAGAACTGGGCGTTACGCCTACCCATCTTGCGCGCGCCTGTCGCGAAGCCTGTGGCAAGGGCGCGCTGGAACTGTTGCAGGATCGCCGTCTTTACGAGGCGCGCCGCCTGCTGTGCGACACGCAGACCCCCGTCAAGGAGATCGCGCGACAACTGGGCTATCGCAGTCCAGCTTATTTCACCCGCGCCTTTCAGGCGGGCACAGGGAACACACCGCTCGCGTTCCGTCGCGCAGGCTGAATGCGCGGTGCCGGGGCGCGCTGCAACGCACCCCACCGAGCCCCGCCTCATGGCGCCGCAACGCCCCCCACCGAGCCCCAACTCATGCCGCGGTCTTTTCGCGCGACATCGATTGCTGCAACGTAAATGACGAGACAGAGCTGAGCAGACGGGCGCTCTCCCCAAGCATCGCGCGACTGGCGGCGGCACTGCGATCGAACATCGCGGCGCTACGTTGCGCGGCCTGATCGAGTTGGTGCACGGCGGCGTTGATCTCGGAAATTCCGCTTGCCTGTTCGCCCGAGGAGGCCGCGATTTCCGACACGCGGTCGTGGATCTCGCGCACGGAGCTCACGATGCGTTGCAAAGCCTCTCCGGTCTGACCAACCAGGGTTACGCCGGAATGGACCTGGGTGTCGGATGAGGCGATGAGTTCGGAAATCTCCTTGGCCGCTTCGGAGGAGCGTTGCGCGAGCGCCCGGACCTCGGAGGCCACGACGGCAAACCCGCGTCCCGCCTCGCCCGCGCGGGCGGCTTCGACGCCTGCGTTGAGGGCGAGCAGGTTGGTCTGGAAGGCGATATCGTCGATCACCGAGGTGATACGCGAGATTGCCTTGGCAGAGGTCTCGATCTCGGCCATGGCCGCCACCGCGCTTTTGACCACCTCTGCCCCGCTTTCGGCGTGACCGCGGGCCTCGGTGGCGAGCGACCGGGCCGATTGCGCCCCTTCCGCGGCAGATTGCACCGAGACCGTCAACTCATTGAGTGCCGCCGCCGTTTCCTCGAGCGTTGCGGCATTACGCTCGGTCTGCGCGCTGAGTTCCTCGGCGGAGGAGGCAACGGATTGCGCCTCACCATCGATCAGATGCGCCCCACGTTCGATCTGGGCAAGTGACTGCGACAATTGCTCGACCGCCGCATTGAAATCGCCGCGCAATTTCTCGTATTCGCCGGTCAGCGTCTCGTCGATGGTGATCGAGAGATTGCCGTTCGCGAGCGCATCGAGACCACGGGCCAGAACGGCCACGGTATACGCCTGTTCTTCGAGGGCGCGGCGGGCCTCTTCCTCGCGGGCGCGAAGCGCGTTCTGCTCGTCGGCTTCAGCCTTGCGACGTGCGGCCTCAACCTCTTGCGCGGCATCGCGGCGCGCGGCCTCGACCTTGTCGATTTCTGCCTGCCGGGCCGCTTCCACTCGGCGCGCGTTTTCTTCTTCCTCGCGCAGAACACGTTGCATTTCTTCGTTTTTCTCGCGGTTTTCTGCAAAGATGACAAGGGCGCGCGCCATGTCGCCAAGCTCGTCCTTTCGCTCGACGCCGCGCACATCGGTTTGAGTGTCACCCTCCGCGATTGCGCGGGTGGCGCGGGCGAGCGCCCCGATCGGGCGCACGATGCGCCCGCCCAGAAACCAGGCCAGCAGGGCCGAGATCACGAATGCCGCGCTCACCAAAAGGGCCGATATCTTGCCGATCATCGATCGAAGGGCGGAAATTTCCGCGACGTTGAGAGATTGCGTGATCACACCCACAACCGCGCCGGAATAGTCCCGGATCGGATCGGCGCGCATCACATGGGCTTCGCCATTGATCGTGAGCGCCTTGTCGATCGGTTCGCCAAGGCGCAGCTCCTCCAGCTCTCCCGGCGAGAGAAAAGAACTATCCCCGACGGTCGAGACGAGTCGCTTCGGCTCCCCCTCGCCCACGGGCGGCAGCGCGTAATATTCGTAGATCGCGCCGGTCGTTTTGGAGAGCGCATCGAGGAACCCCTGACCGATATCGAGCCCCACCTCTACCGTACCGACCTGCTTTCCCTGATAGAAAATCGGGGCGACGCCGCGCGCGCCGATCCCGGCCTTTCCCGTTTCCAGCGCCGAGATAGGCTTGCCGCTCCTGTTGGCGTCCACCACGGTCTTGCGGAAGGCGGAGAGATCATCGCCGCGCTTGTCGAGATTGTGAATGCGGATGAGAGAGGTCGCAGGCGCGGTATGGAATTGCAGCTGCGCAATGCCGGTCCTGTCGCGCAAGACGGGCCATTCCGGCGCCAGAAGCGCCTCCAGCGCGGCATCGTCGCGCTCTGCCACCGCCTTTTGCACCGGAGGCAGGCCCGCGATCAGGAGCGCACGGTCGAGCGCCTGTATCTCGGCCGAATGCACCGCACTCATCAAACGTTCCTCGGCAGAGGAAAGCGCGCGATTGCGCGACATGTCCTCGACCCGGTTTCCGACCCAGAACAGCCCCGCGGCCATCAGCGCACAAGCGAACAGAGCGATTCCAATGGGAAGGAAAAGGATCTGACGGCGAATTGTCATGGGACAGGCTCCGAAGCTGCTTTGCCTTCGGATTAGGACCGATTCCCTAAGATCGCGTTCACATTCGACGGAAACACCCAGTCTCGGGAGCAATGGGCCGGGATTTCGTCCCCTGCGCGTCGATGTCCGAGTGCTCGGCACGTTCTGGCGCCTTCGAGACAACAAAAAAGGGCCGCGCTCGAGAGAGCGCGGCCCCGGCCTTGGGGAGGAAGACCGATCAGAAGAACCCGAGCTTGTTCGGGTTGTAGCTCACCAGCATGTTCTTGGTCTGCTGGTAATGGTCGAGCATCATCTTGTGGGTCTCGCGACCGATGCCCGACTGCTTGTAGCCACCGAAGGCCGCGTGAGCCGGATAGGCGTGGTAGTTGTTCACCCAGACGCGGCCCGCTTCGATGCCGCGACCGAAGCGATAGGCGCGCGAACCGTCACGGGTCCAGACGCCGGCGCCGAGGCCGTACATCGTGTCGTTCGCGATCTCGAGCGCTTCGGCCTCGTCCTTGAAGGTCGTGACCGAGACGACCGGCCCGAAGATCTCTTCCTGGAAGACGCGCATCTTGTTGTGGCCCTTCAGGATCGTCGGCTGGATATAGTAGCCGTTCGCCAGATCGCCGTTGAAGCGTGCGGCGTTGCCGCCGGTGAGCACTTCGGCGCCCTCTTCGCGGCCGATGGTCAGGTAGGACATGATCTTGTCATGCTGTTCCTGGCTGGCCTGGGCCCCGACCATCGTCTCCATCAGGCGCGGGTCGCCTTGCTTGATGGCTTCGACGCGGGCGATGCAGCGCTCGATGAACTTCTCGTAGATGTCTTCCTGGATGAGCGCGCGGCTCGGGCAGGTGCAGACCTCGCCCTGGTTGAAGGCAAAGAGCACAAAGCCTTCGACCGCCTTGTCGAGGAACGCATCATCCTCGGCCATCACGTCGGAGAAGAAGATGTTGGGCGACTTGCCGCCCAGTTCGAGCGTGACCGGGATCAGGTTCTCGGTCGCGGCCTGCATGATCTTGCGGCCCGTCGCGGTCGACCCGGTGAAGGCGATCTTGGCGATCCGCGAGGAGCGCGCCAGCGCCGCACCGACTTCCGCGCCGAAGCCGTTGACGATGTTGAGGGTGCCGGCGGGCAGCAGGTCGGCGATGACTTCCATCAGCACCATGATCGCCGCCGGGGTCTGCTCGGCCGGTTTCATCACGATGCAGTTGCCCGCGGCCAGCGCCGGGGCCAGCTTCCATGCCGCCATCAGGATCGAGAAGTTCCACGGGATGATCTGGCCGACGACGCCCAGCGGCTCGTGGAAGTGGTAGGCGACGGTGTCGTTGTCGATTTCCGACATCGTGCCTTCCTGGCTACGCAGGACGCCCGCGAAGTAACGGAAATGGTCAACCGCCAGCGGAATATCGGCGGCCGTGGTCTCACGGATCGGCTTGCCGTTGTCCCAGGTCTCGGCGGCCGCGATCAGGTCGAGGTTTTCCTCGATCCGGTCAGCGATCTTGAGCAGGATGTTCGAACGCTCGGCCGGCGAGGTCTTGCCCCAGGCATCCTTGGCGGCGTGCGCGGCGTCGAGCGCCAGCTCGATATCGGCTTCGGTCGACTGGGCGACTTCGCACACCTTGCCGCCGGTGATCGGGGTGATGTTGTCGAAATACTTGCCTGCGACGGGGGCAACGAACTTGCCGCCGATGAAGTTGTCGTAACGGTCGCGGAACGGCGAAACCGAAACGCCCTTGAATTCAGGTGCCATATCGTTGGCCATGGTCTTTCCTCCCTGTTGTGATCGCAACCACCTCTGTTGCGCGTCATGAGAAGGAGCATGTCCGCTCCCGCGAATCGTGCATAGCCGTCCTGATCTGGTGGAATGACTCATCTGTCTCAGCGACGAGACAGGTGCAGGCGCAGAAAGAGGTGATTTTTCGTGATAGAAAACGCTCAAAGCCAATAAAACAAGGCGATACGACTTTAGTCGTAGAGGTCCGCACCAGCCCGTGAAGGGCCGATTCACCCTCGCAATGCCGGCATGAAAACGGGGGGCGAATGCCCCCCGATCAATCTCTTGCCGGTGACGGATCAGACCCCGAGATTGAGCGCCTTGGCCTTGCGGTAGAACGTCGCCCGCCCGATCCCGAGATCGCGCGCAGCCGCCGAGACATTGCCGCCATTGCGCGCGAGCGCCCGGGCCATCTCGGAGCGCTGCGCCTCCTCCAGCCCGTTTCGGATCCCCTGTTCGAGCAGATCCGACGCGGGAAGCTGGCCGATCTGGCCCGCCTCGATCCCCAGATGACGCCGCGCCGCGCGGGTCGCCCCCACGACGAGGTCGTCGCGATCGAGAGCAAGCAGCATCACCCCCTGCGCCCCGGCCTCACCCGATCCCGTCGACAGGATGCGCGCCCCATCGTAGGAGGCGCGAAACAGATCGGCCTCGATCCGATGCGCCGCGTCCTGCACGGTCAGAGCCACGAGACGCGCATAGCCCTCTGTCATGTCCGACCGCGCGGAACTGACATCGATCACGCCCGCCAGATCACCCTGAGCGCCGAAAATGGGCGAGCCCATGCAGGTCAGAACCGTGTTGCGGGTGCGGAAATGCTGGTCGCGCCAGACGGTCACGGGGCGCGCCTCGGCCAGACAGGTTCCGATCCCGTTCGTCCCTTCGGAGCCCTCGGACCAGTCCGAACCCGGCGCGAGGTTCGAGGAATGGAAATCGTTCACATCGGCCTCGCGCAGACGCTCGTCGAGGACCAGACCGCCCGCATCCGACAAGAGCACGGTGCACCCCGCATCCCCCGCCGCCCGCGCGAGCCGGTCGAGCACCGGCGAGGCGATGCGCATCATCAGTTCGGCCTTCTCGCGCCGCTCGCGCATCTCTACCTCGGTCAGCCGGTCGTTGCGGCGGGTCGTCTCGGGGTCGATCTGGTGATGCAGGAGCGAACGCCGCCAGCTCGCGGCAAAGCCTGCCCGACCGGCGGATTTGGGCGAGGAAACGACCTCGCGAACGATATCGGCATGATGGCGAGGAACGCCCGTATGCAGTGCCGGCATGCGAAAGCCTCCCTCTCTTGCGCAGCCCCTGAGGCTGGAAAGGTTAGGCCGATTCGGACCTTTCACAACGAAAATTCGCCGTGAGGGCGGAAAAAACTGTCTCGGGGTCGAGACAGTCCGCGCTCAGTCCTCCTCGTGCCGGCGCCCCCGAAATCCTTGCGCAACCACGAATTTTTCCGAGCTGTCCGAGCGCGAGGCGGGCGGTTTCACATTCGCGACCTTGGTGAAATTTTTCTTCAGGATGTTGAGCAGACCCTGCTCCGCCCCGCCCGCGAGCACCTTGGCAACGAAGGTACCGCCCTCTTCGAGCACGTCGAAGGCGAACTCGGCCGCCGCTTCGCACAGCGCGATGATGCGCAAATGGTCGGTGTTCTGGTGGCCAGAGCTGGCCGCGGCCATGTCCGACATCACCACATCGGCATTCCCGCCAAGCCAGGCCTTCACCTTGTCGTCGGCCCCTTCGGAAAGGAAATCGAGCTGATGAATCTCGGCGCCCGCGATCGGGTCGACCTCCTGCAGGTCGACGCCCAGAACGGTGCCGACCTTCTTGCCCGACTTTTCTCCCAGAGCGTTGACCCGCTTCACGGCGACCTGGCACCAGCCGCCGGGCGCGCAGCCCAGATCGACGACCCGCGCGCCGGGCACGAGGAAGCGATACTTGTCGTCAAGCTCGAGGATCTTGAAAGCCGCACGGCCCCGGTAGCCCTCTTTCTTTGCGCGCTGCACATAAGGATCGTTGAGCTGACGCTCGAGCCAGCGGGTCGAGCTCAGCTTGCGGCCCTTCGCGGTTTTCACGCGCACGCGCAGATCGCGCTGGCCGCGCCCGGAGGTGTTCTTGCCTGTCGGTGTCTTCGTCATCATTCCATCTCTTCAAGAACGCCATCGGCGGCCATTTGGGCGTATAGCAGCCCCTCGCGCAAGCCCCGGTCCGCCACCGACATCTGGTCGGTCGGCCAGACCCGCATCAGCGCCTGCAAGATCGCAGCCCCCGACATGATCAATGTGTGCCGGTCGCGCCCGATGCGCGGATCCATGCGTCGCCCTTCGGGCCCGAGCTGCAGGAACGAGCGGATCACCGCGTCGATCTGGCCCGAATTCATCGTCAGCCCGTCCACGCGGTTGCGGTCATAGCGCTTGAGACCGAGGTGGCAGGCCGCGACCGTGGTCACGGTGCCCGAGGTGCCGATGATCTGGAAGCCGTCTTGGGGACTGCCCGCCGCATAGGGGGTGAAATCGGCCAGTTTTTCCTCGAAGAACCAGCTCATCAGCGCAAAACGCGCCGCATCATCCTCGACATCGGCGAACTGGTCCTTGAGCGTCGCAACCCCCAGCGGCACCGAGATCCAGTCCACGACCCGCGCGGCCGGCACCGGCCCGTCGGGCTGGTTGAACCCCTGCGAGAGCCGCATGATCGCGCGGGCGCGGTCGCCGGGCGGCACGTCCTCGAGGTCGATCCAGACAAGCTCGGTCGAGCCGCCGCCGATATCGACCACCAGCACCTGTTCGGACCTGGGCGAGACCAGCGAGGCGCAGGAAATCACGGCAAGCCGCGCCTCTTCCTCGGGCGGGATGATCTCCAGTGGGAGCCCCGTCTCGCGGCGCACGTAGCGCAGGAAATCGCGGGCGTTCTTGGCGCGGCGGCAGGCCTCGGTCGCAACGAGCCGCATCCGCTTCACGCCATGCGCCTCGATCTTGCGCCGGCAGATCTGGAGCGCCTGCACGGTACGGGCCATGGAGCTGCGAGAAAGCCGGCCATAGGTCTCAAGACCCTGACCGAGCTGGACCGCCTTGGAAAAGCTGTCCACGACCTGAAACTGAGAGCCCTTCGGACGGGCGATCAGCATCCGGCAACTGTTTGTACCAAGATCAAGCGCGGCATAGAGCCCCTCGCCTGTCTTGGCGGTCTGGGTCGCGGGTGGCTCGACCTGAGCCGGTTTCACCGCTTGCGCGGGGTTCACAGCTTTCGGGAGCGCGCCCGCCGACCGGCGACGCCTGGGCGCCATGATCACGCCCTCCGATTTCAAGTTGTCATAAAACTATCGGTTCGGGCGATCCGGTTCAAGGGAGCGTGACGCGGAAGTGAAGGATCTGCGGGAACCATTTGATCGACAGCGCCGCGAGGCCCGAGACGTGGCGGGGCGCAACGAGACTATCCAAAGCGCGAACATATAAGGGGGCGGACATCCGTCCGCACTCCGCCACGCAATCTTGGCCCCTGCGCCGCGCCGCCGAAAAACGCCCGGCCGAAAAGGCTTGGGCGGTGTCGCGCCATACAGCCGATGGGCCTCGGGCGGACCCTTACTGCGCGGGCTTCATCGCGAAATCGTCCAAAGTGATGCCGCCATCGCCATTCTTGTCGAGCTGAGTGAACCATTTCACGGTACTGGCCTGGAACTCGTCCAGGCTCACCAGCCGATCGCCGTTTGCGTCGGTCGCCTCCATCCGCATACCGTCCGCCATCTTCTGCATCTGCTCGCGTTGTTTGCCTTCATAGCCCGCAACGTCATTGGCACGCGCCTCGTCGAAAATCGCGTGCTCTTCGAGATCGAGCATCCCGTCCTCATTGGCATCGAAGGAGGCGAAGACATCGCCGCGCATCGCTTCGAGCTCGGCCAGCGTCGCGATGCCATTTCCGTCGCGGTCCCAGGTGGACATGAATTGCTCGGCGGGGGTCTCGGCCTGCGCCGCCAGCGGCAGGCTCAGAAGAAGGGCGGCGATCAGGGAAAAGCTCTTGGTCATGGTCTCGCTTTCTATGCGTTGCGTGAATGGGCACATGCCGGGCCATCGATTTTGCGACCGACCCCGGCCCGATCTAAGAGGCGGCGGCCGCAAAAGAATGTGCCAGATCGCCGCGCGACCAATCCGCCGCAGCCTCGCTTGAGCCCCGCTCATCATCTTGTCGCGGATTTTTCCGATCCCGCGCGGTAGCCCTGCCCCCGCCGCGCCTGCTATCACCTCTCGCACGGACAGGCTTACGTCGCTGAGCCGCGACGGAATGTCGAAATTCCACCGCGCGCCACGTCGCTTTCGCGCAATTCTGAACTCGTGAGGAGAGATTCGCATGGCACAGATCACCTTGGTCTATTGGCGCGACATCCCGGCCCAGATCATCGCGGGCAAGGGACGCCGGGGCGTCAAGAAGCCGCTCCCCGAGCGGTTCGAGCAGGCGATCGACCGTGCGGCGATGAAAGTGGGCGCACGCGACAGCGACGCCTATCTGGCCGAATGGCGCAAGGTGGTCGAGGGCGATGAGCCCGGTGACGATGCCGAAGCCGCCGAAGCCGTGCTGGCGCGAATTCTCTCCAAGTATGACGACGCGCATCTGCGCGCTTTGATTGCCAATGACGGCTGGGACCCCACGTCGTCCTAAGGGAGAGATGCGAATGGCACTTGTGAATTTCCGCCGCGAGGCGCCGCGCCCGCCGGTCAACGGCAAGATGGAGGCGCTTCTGGAAGGCGCTTCGGTCGAAGTGATGCCGCGCACCGCCGCGAAGGTGGAAAGTTTCCGTGCCCTTTTTGCCCCCGGAACGCGCGTCTATATCGCCCATATCGAGGGCACCCCGATCGAGGAAATGCTCGCCACCGCCAGGCGCCTGCGCGACGAGGGCTTCGAGCCGATGCCGCATTTTCCCGCGCGCATCATCCGCGATGCGGCTCAGCTGAATGACTGGGTGCAGCGCTACAAGGGCGAGGCCGGGGTTCAACAGGCACTTCTGCTGGGCGGCGGCGTCAAAGAACCCGTGGGCGAGATGCATTGCGCGATGCAGATGATCGAGACCGGCGCGTTCGACGGCTTTGCCCGCCTGCATGTCGCGGGCCACCCCGAGGGCAATCGCGACATCGACCCCGATGGCGGCGAGGCCGAGGTGATGGCCGCGCTCAAGCTGAAACAGGATTTCGCGAACCGCACCGATGCCGATATGGCGATCGCCACCCAATTCGCCTTCGAGGCCGGTCCGATCCGCGACTGGGCCACGCGTCTGGAGGCCAACGGGATCGAGATGCCGGTCCATCTGGGCGTGGCCGGTCCCGCCAAGCTGCAAACGCTCCTGAAATTCGCCATCGCCTGCGGCGTGGGCCCCTCGCTGAAAGTGCTGCAAAAGCGCGCCCGCGATGTGACCAAGCTGCTCCTGCCCTTCGAGCCGACCGACCTCCTGACCGATCTCGCGCTGGATCGCCCGTCGAATATCGAAGCCGTGCATTTCTTCCCGCTGGGCGGTATCACCGCGACAGCCAATTGGATCGCCGAACAGAGAGGCCATGAATGACCCGCACCGTCCTTGAGTCCAAAACCAAAACCGTCGTGATCGGCTTTGACGAGCCCTTCTGCGTCATCGGGGAGCGGATCAACCCCACGGGCCGCAAGAAGCTCGCTGCCGAGCTTGAGATGGGCGATTTCTCGACCGTCGAGAAAGACGCGCTCGAGCAGGTCGCCTGTGGCGCGACGGTTCTGGACATCAACTCGGGGGCGGTCTTTTCGAACAAGATGGCCGAGGACCCGCGCTATGCGGACAACAACTTCGTCGAACCGCCGCTGATGCGCGATCTGATCAGCCGCGTTCAGGCGGTCGTCGATGTGCCGCTGTGCATCGACAGCTCGGTGCCTGCCGCGTTGGAGGCCGGTCTGGAGGCCGCCGAAGGCCGTCCGCTGCTGAACTCGGTCACGGGCGAGGAAGAGCGGCTGGAGCTGGTTCTGCCGCTGGTGAAGAAATACAACGTGCCGGTCGTGGCGATCTCGAACGACGACACCGGGATTTCCGAAGACCCCGATGTCCGTTTCGCCGTGGCCAAGAAGATCGTCGAGCGCGCCGCCGATTTCGGCATCCCCGCGCATGATATCGTCGTGGATCCGCTGGTGATGCCGGTGGGCGCGATGGCCACCGCTGGCCGTCAGGTCTTCACGCTGGTCAACCGCCTGCGCGAGGAACTGGGCGTGAACACCACCTGCGGCGCGTCGAACATCTCCTTTGGCCTGCCCAACCGTCACGGGATCAACGGGGCTTACCTTCCGATGGCGATCGGCGCGGGCATGACGAGCGCGATCATGAACCCGGTGCGCAATCAGGAGATGGAGGCGATCCGCGCCGCCAACCTGCTGATGAATCACGATCCGAACGGGATGGAGTGGATCAAGCTCGCCAAGGTGCTCGATGCGATGAAGGAAGAAGGCGTGAGCTTCGCCGAAGCCTCGGCCGCCGCAGCTGCTGCTGGTGGCGGGCGTCGCGGCGGGCGTCGTCGTCGCGGCTGATTGGCCAGGAAATTTCGCGAAACGCCCGGGTCTCGGCCCGGGCGTTTTTCTTTGTGCCGAGAGCAAAGGGCCGTCAGGCGCTGCGCGGGCCGCTCGCATCGCGGATCCCGCCTCCGACCGTTGCCCGAACGCGATCAATCCGAGCCTGTCTCATCGCCCTTTTCACGGCAAAAACGGAGCGCCCGACCCGTCAATCCAGAAAATTCGCGGAAACTTCGCACCATCCCGTTTCCATTTTCTTAACAAAGCGTTTCCCAACCCACGTATCAATCACAACGATTCGCTTTTTCGTGACCCAAGCGTTTCCATTTTGGCGTCAATATCGCGAGGATTGGCGGAATCTGGCAACAACAAGACGTGGAAGCGGCAAGAACACGCCACTATATCTGCGACGGCCTCAAAAAATTCTAATTAACGGTCAAATATTTACTGGAAGAAGTTCATGTCCTGTGCCTAGTCTGGACCACCAACCTGGGAAGACGCACTGCCATGCGTATTACATGTCTGCCGCGCGACGCGGCCGCCTTGGTGCCTGCCAGCACCGAGGCGGCCCCGCGCAACTGCCGCGCTGTCACGCGGTCCGAAAAACTTGTCCGCCTCCTCGCCGCCGTGATGGTGACGGGAGCACTGTCGGCCTGCGTGCCGAGCACGCCCGAGGTGACCGCCACGCGCGGTCCCGCGCAGCTGCTCGACCTGCCGCTCGCCGATCCGGTGCCGGGACTGTCGAATCCCGTGCCCGCCGCACGGCTGCCCGACAATTCGCATCTGGGCCGCGACTTTCTCGAACTGAGCTTCTATCTCGAATCCGGCCGTCAGCTGCCGCGTTTCACGCGCTTCGAAGGCCCGGTCTCGATCACGCTTGCGGGCAACGCCCCGCCCGTCGCCCAGACCGAACTCAACCGCCTCGTGCGCCGCCTTCAAACCGAGGCCGGGTTGCGCGTCTCGGCCCAGCCGGGCAATGCCAACACGATCTCTGTGCAGTTCGTGCCGAAATCCCAGATGCGACGTGCGGTGCCCGACGTCGCCTGTTTCGTCGTCCCGAACGTCACGAGCTGGTCGGATTACCGCAGCTCGCGCGGATCGGCGCGCTCGGACTGGACGAAGCTGACCCAGCGCCATTCCGCGACTGTCTTCATCCCCGAACCCGCGACTCCGCAGGAGATCCGCGATTGCCTGCATGAAGAGGTCAGCCAGGCGCTCGGACCGGTGAACGATCTCTACCGCCTGCCCGATACCGTCTGGAACGACGACAATTTCCATACTGTGCTCACCGGCTTCGACATGACGATTCTGCGCGCCTATTACGACCCGGCGCTGCGTTCGGGCATGAGCCGGGCCGAGGTGCAGGCCGCCCTGCCCGCCATTCTTGCCCGGGTCAACCCGGCGGGCGGCCAGATGCGCGGCCTTCCCGAAGACCCGACCCCGCGCGCCTATGTCAAGGCAATCGCCACCGCGCTCGGCTCGGGCGCAAGCGATACCCGCCGCCGCGCCGCAGCCCGTCAGGCAACCCAGATCGCCGCCGCGCAGGGCTGGACCGACAGCCGCGCCGCCTTCGCGTGGTTCGCGCTGGGACGGCTGAGCATGAAGACCGATCCCGACGTGGCGATCCGCTCCTATCTCAATGCGGGCGCGATCTATGCCCGCACGCCGGGCGCGGGCATCCAGGCCGCCCATATCGACATGCAGCTCGCCGCCTTCGCGCTGGGAACGGGCCGCGCGCAGGATGCGATCGCGCTGGTGAACCGCTCGCTCTCGCCCGCCATTTCCGGCGAGAATGCCTCGCTCATGGCCACGCTCTACATGATCCGCGCCGAGGCCTATGCCCAGCTCGGCAATGCCACCCAGGCCGAGCAGGCCCGTCTCGACATGGAGCAATGGGCACGCTATGGCTTTGGTTCGGACGCGGCGGTACGCCGCCGTGCAAGCGAAGTGGCCGCGCTGGCCGATGCGGGTGCGCGGATGAACTGAGCCGGGCGCGCCCCGGCCGAGGCCGGGAGGGGCGCGAATGTATGTTCTGGCAGGGATCGTGATCGGGCTTTTGCTCGGTGACTGGCGGGCGCGAAAGCGCGGCGGCAACGCGCTCGACCGGGCGCAATACGCAGCGGTTCACGCCATCGCCCTTGGCATGGTCGGCATCTTCATCACCATCCTCGTCAACCGCATCTGGGCCTGAGGGGGCCGGGGCGCATGTTCCTGCCATTCTTCGATGCTCTCAGACGCGCCGGGGTGCCGGTCTCCCTGCGGGAATATCTGAGCTTTCTCGAAGGGCTGGCGGCGGGGCTTTGCACCTACGATATCGACGGGTTCTACTATTTCGCCCGCGCCGCGATGGTGAAGGACGAGCGTTTCCTCGACCGTTTCGACCGCGCCTTCTCGGAGGCCTTCTCCGGCCTCGAAGCCATCACCCCAGACGACGTTCTGGAAGCGGTCGACATCCCTGAGGACTGGCTGCGCAAACAGCTCGAAAAGCACCTTACGGAAGAGGAAAAAGCCCAGATCGAGGCGCTTGGCGGGTTCGACGCGCTGATGGAGACGCTGAAGAAACGTCTCGAGGAACAAAAGGGCCGCCATCAGGGCGGAAGCAAATGGATCGGCACGGGCGGCACCTCGCCCTTCGGCGCCTATGGCTACAACCCCGAAGGCGTGCGCATCGGCCAGAGCGAAAGCCGCCACCAGCGCGCCGTGAAGGTCTGGGACAAGCGCGAGTTCCGCGATTTCGACGACACGGTCGAACTGGGCACGCGCAACATCAAGGTGGCGCTCAAGCGCCTGCGCCAATGGGCGCGGCACGGCGCGCATGAAGAACTCGACCTGCCCGGCACGATCCGCGCCTCTGCGGAGGCCGGTTATATCGACGTGAAGACCCGCCCCGAGCGGCACAACGCGGTGAAGGTGGTGCTTTTCCTCGATGTGGGCGGTTCGATGGATGCCCATGTGAAACTGGTCGAGGAGCTGTTCTCCGCTGCGAAATCCGAGTTCAAGCATCTCGAACACTGGTATTTCCACAACTGCCTCTATGAGGGCGTGTGGAAATCGAACAAGCGACGCTGGAACGAGGCCACCCCCACCTGGGACGTGCTGCATCGCTACGGGCCCGATTACAAATGCATCTTCGTGGGCGACGCCTCGATGTCGCCTTACGAGATCACCCATCGCGGCGGCGCGAACGAGCATTGGAACGACGAGGCGGGCCATGTCTGGCTGACGCGCGCGCGCGAGCAATGGCCCGATCACACCTGGCTGAACCCGATTCCCGAACGGCTCTGGTCCTATACCCAGTCGATCGAGATCATCCGCGAGATTTTCGCGGGTCGGATGCATCCGCTGACGCTCGAGGGGATCACGGCGGCTATGAAGGAGCTTGGATGAGCAAGCTGCGCTACCTCTGGGCCCATCACAAACCCGCCTCGATCGGCTTCATCCTCGCAGTGACGCTCGCGCTCTTTTTCGGCGGTAAGTTCGTCACCCGTGCGGTCTACTGGTCCGACCCCGCCCATCGTCACCAAAGCCCCGAGCCCTGGATGACGCCGGGCTATATCGCCAAGAGCTGGCACCTCCAGATCGAGGAGGTCGACGCGATCCTCGGCATCGAGAATGGCCCCGCCCTCGTAGGCTATGGGCGCCCGACACTCGACCGCATCGCCAAAGCCACCGGCCAGCCCGTCGGAGACCTGCTGCACAAGCTCTCGCTCGGTCTGCCAAAGGCGATCGCCGATCAAGAGGCGAATGCGCCGAAATGAGCTTGACCGAGATCACCGACTGGCTGCTGGCGCAGGTGCCGGTCTACGGGCCCTGGCTGCTCGGGCTGACGACCTTTCTCAGCTGCCTCGCAATCCCCGTGCCCTCCTCGCTGATGATGATCGCGAGCGGTGCCTTCGTGTCCTCGGGCGATCTCGATCTGATCACGGTCACAAGCGCGGCTTTCGGGGGGGCGGTGCTTGGCGATCAGGTCGGCTTCATCCTCGGGCGCAAGGCCGAACGCCTCCTGCCCCGCCCCGGCACGAAACGCGGCGCGCTGATCGAGAAGGCGCTCGCGGCGCTGCGCAAACGCGGCTCGGTGACGGTGTTCCTGTCGCGCTGGCTGTTCTCGGCGCTTGGTCCCTGGGTGAACCTCGCCGCGGGTCTGTCGGGCTATGCCCATCGCCGCTTCACCATGGCCGACATCGCGGGCGAAGCGGTCTGGGTGACCTCCTATGTCGGCCTCGGCATCGCCTTCGGCGCCAATCTCGACGCGGCCGCCGATCTTGCGGGTAACGCGCTGGGGCTGATGGCGGCGGGGGCTGCGGCTTTCGGCTTCGGCTGGTGGCTCTGGCACGCGGCCAAACGCGCGCCCAAAGCGTGATCACGGGACGCTTGATCACGGGGCCGCGAGCCGCCATATCCCTCCCATGCTGATCCGCTTCCTGCCCCTTCTGCTGCTTTTGCTCTATGGCCTTGCCATGTGGCATTTCTCGACCTGGCAACTCAAACGCCAGCTCGACGGCAATTCGCGCCGGTTGCGCGACAGCAAGCTCGACCCTTACCTCGACCGTCTCGCCGCCGCGCTCGAGGTGCCCGAGGTGCCCGTCCATGTCTATCAGATCGCCCCGGTGAACGGGCTCGCCGCCCCCGATGGCCGCGTCTTCATCACCGAAGGCTTCATGGAGAAATATCGCGCCGGAGAGGTCTCCCCCGAGGAACTGACATCGGTCGTGGCGCATGAGCTGGGCCATGTCGCCCTGGGCCATTCGCGCCGCCGCATGATCGACTTTTCCGGCCAGAACGCGCTGCGTGCCGTGCTGATGACGGTGCTCGGTCGCTTCATTCCCTTCCTTGGCGTGTGGATCGCGAACATGATCACCACCGCGCTCGCCGCGCGGCTCAGCCAGCGCGACGAGTTCGAAGCCGATGAATTCGCCTCGGCGCTGCTGATCAAGGCCGGGATCGGCACCGACCCGCAGGTGAGCCTGTTTCGCAAGCTCGACGCGCTGACGAAGAATTCAGCTCAGGGCGTTCCCGCCTGGCTGCTGACCCACCCCAAGACGCCAAGGCGCATCGCCGCGATCGAGGCCAACGCGCAGCGCTGGTCACGTACAGCCCCCTGATTTTCCTTACTTTCGCCGCGCGCACCCGATAATCTCCCCGCCAAGAGGGCCCGGCAATGACGAGCAGCGAAATCGGACAGGTGCGCAAACGCCGGGTGTTCTACATCCCCGGCTACGACCCGATTCACCCCCGCCGCTACCGCGAGCTCTACCGCAAGGAAGGCGCCGAACAGGCGCGCATCTCCGGCTACGAGATCGCGCTCGCCCCGAAACGCGCAGGCGGGCCCTATGGCTGGCATGTCACCTCCACCCAAGGTGGCACGGAGGTCGAGGCCGATATCGAAGTGCTCGTCTGGTCCGATATCGTGCGCTCTTCGATGGGCAAGTCGATCCCGGCGACCTACGGACAACTGATCCGCACTGCATCGACCTACATTTTCTCGGGCGCGCTCTTCCGGCTGATGCGGTTGCGCAAGGGCCCGGTGATCGCGGCGCTCTACCCGATCGTCGCGCTCATCTTGCAGGCCCTGATCGGGATCGCCCTCGGCTGGGCCGCTGCTGCGCTCGCACTGCGCCTCCTCCCCGATTTTCCGCTGAAATGGCTCGCAGGTCTCACCCTCGCGAGCGCGATCCTCACACTCGTGCTGCGCTGGCTCCGGGCGAAAGACGGCAGGTTCTTCGCCTATTACCTGATGCATGACTACGCGTTCACGGCACGTTGGGGCGGGGCGAACCCGCCCGAGCTCGAAACCCGCATGGGTGAATTCGCGACCCGCATCGCAGAGGCCCTGCAAGAGGACTGGGACGAGGTCCTCATCGTCGGCCATTCCTCGGGCGCCCATCTCGCGATCTCGATCCTCGCCGACCTGATCCGCGACAACCGCCTGCCCCCTTCCTCTTGGAAAAAATATCCCGGGGGGCGCGCGTCAGCGCGCGGGGCAGAGCCCCCGGCGCTCTCCTTCCTCTCCCTCGGTCAGGTCGTGCCGATGGTCAGCTACCTGCCCCGCGCCACTCGGTTGCGTGCCGATCTGGCCTTCCTCTCCACCCGACCCGAGCTTTTCTGGCTCGACGTGACGGCCCCCGGTGACGGGTGCGCCTTCGCGCTTTGCGATCCGGTCGCGGTCTCGGGCGTGGCTCCCGAAGGCCAGATCCACCCGCTGGTGATCTCGGCCGCCTTCACGCAAACGCTCAGCCCCGAACGCTGGAAGGCGTTGCGATGGCGCTTCTTCCAGCTCCATTTCCAATATCTCTGCGCCTTCGACCGGCCCGGCGATTACGACTATTTCCGCCTCACCGCCGGACCGATGACACTCGCGCGGCGCTTCACCGGGCGGCCCGCGTCGAAAAGCCGGATCACCACGCCCGCAAACCGGTTTACGACCACCTCATGAGCCAGTCGCCCTATCTGCCGCCCAAACCCACACCGCGCCCCGATCGCGTTTCGCTCTGGCGTTATCTCCGGCTGTTCAAATCCGACATCCTCTCGGCCCAGCCCGCGCGGCTCTACCGTGCCTGGATGGCCGAGTTCCGCACGCCGTTCTTCCGATCCTACATGTGCAACGATCCGCAGCTGGTCGATCTGGTGCTGAAAGAGCGCCCGATGGATTTCCCGAAATCCGACCGGGTCCGCGAGGGGTTGAAGCCGCTCCTGCGCGAGAGCGTCTTCATCACCAATGGCGAGCAATGGCTGCGCCAGCGCCGTATCATCGACCCGGCCTTCGAGGGAGGAAAGCTGCGCGAGACTTTCCCGGCGATGTGGGCGGCGGGTCAGGCCTGCGTCGGGCGCATGAAGGCCAAGATCGGTGCCGAGCCTATTGAAATCGAAAGCGAAACCTCACACGTCGCCGCCGATATCATCTTTCGCACCCTCTTCTCGATCCCGATCGAGGATGAGACCGCCAGCGCGGTCTTCTCCGAGTTCAAATCCCATCAGCGCGCCTCTCCCGTCGTCAATCTCGGCGCCCTGCTGCCGCTGCCGCGCTGGTTTCCACGCTTTCATGCGCGCCAGACCAAGGAGACCGCCAAACGCATCCGCGCGCTGATCGAAAAACTCACCGCCGCGCGGGCCAGGCAGATCTCGGCGGGAACCGCGCCGGACGATCTGGCGACGAAGATCATGACCACGCCCGACCCGCAGACCGGCGCGCGTTTCAGCACCGAAGAGATGATCGATCAGGTCGCGATCTTCTTTCTCGCGGGGCATGAGACCTCGGCTTCGGCGCTTGCCTGGGCGCTTTACCTGCTCGCGACGAACCCCGAATGGCAGGACCGGATCGCGGCCGAGGCGAAGACCGTATTCGAGGCAGGAAACCCCGATTTTTCGATGCTGGGCAAGTTGAAGCTCTCTCGCGCGGTGTTTCGCGAGGCGATGCGCCTCTACCCGCCCGTGCCCATGTTCGTGCGCGAGGCGCGCTGCCCCGAGAGCTTCCGCGGCCGCGCGGTCAAACCCGGCTCGCAGGTGGTGATCTCGCCCTGGCATCTACACCGCCACGAGCGGCTCTGGGACAATCCCGACGGGTTCGACCCCGCCAGGTGGGAGACGGAAAACGGCAAGGCCTGCCTGCGCGCGGCCTATATTCCCTTTTCCACCGGCCCGCGCGTCTGTCCCGGTGCGGGTTTTGCGATGGCCGAGGGGCCGCTCTTGCTCTCGATGCTGGTGGGCGCGTTTCGGTTCGGCCCTGTCGAGCGGCGCGCACCGGTGCCGGTCGCGCATCTGACCGTGCGCGGGAAGGACGGGATCTGGCTCAATATTTCTGAGCGTTGAGGGGGTGCTGCCCCGTCGCCGGAGGGCGACAGGAAATGGCCGAACAGGGGGCGCCGCCCCCGCTCGCGTTGCGAGCCCCCCGAGGTATTTTTAGCAAGATGAAGAGGGATCAGTCGCGGATGACCAGATCGGCGGCGCGGCTTTCGCGGGTGATCGTGCGGCCGTTGGGCAGGTCGTTCTCTTCGACGCGGCGTTTCACCTCGGCGAGATCCAGCCCCTGCTCTTGCCATCGGCGGGCGAGACGTTGTCGCAGCACCTCTTCGGGCAGGTCGATGCGGATCGAGAGATCGAAAAGCGGGAAGAGATCGCGCCATCCGGGCCGGGTCAGGAGCAAGTAATTGCCCTCGACGATCAGAAACCTGGCGCTGCCCGGGACCGATGCGCCAGCGGGCACGGCGGCATCGGCGGCGCGATCGAAAACCGGTACCAGCACGTCTTCCCGCGCCGTTTTCAGACACTGCAGAAGAGCGGCGAAACCTTCCGTATCAAAGGTTGCCGGGGCACCCTTCACCTGACGCAGCCCGCGTTCGTCGAGCCAGTCATTGTCGCGGTGAAACCCGTCCATCGCAACGACCGCGGCCTCCGGGCCGAGCGCCTCGGCCAGCTCGTGCGCGATATGGGACTTGCCCGCGCCCGGGCCGCCCACGACCGCGATCAAGAGCCGGTCACCGTCGAGCTGACGGATATGGGCGGCGAGATCGGCGCGCGGAACCTGGAGTTCGCTCTCCATGAAGGCACCGTGATCGCCCATCGGGCCATTGCTGTCGCCAAGCCAGTCGGACATGAGGCCCTCAGCCCATCGCCGCGATCAAGCGCCCCAAAGCGCCCGACGGATCTTCCTCGCGCCAGATTTCCTCGCCCAGTGCGAACCAGTCGGTGACCGGGGCGAATTCGGCGATCAGCGCCTCGTTCAGCGCGCCCTCGGCCACGACCGGCACTTCGATCATCTCGGACCACCACTGGAAAAGATCGTGCTCGGCACGGGTGCCGGTGCCGAGCGTGGTTTCCCCCACCGGACCGAAGCAGACGTAATCGGCCCCCGCCTCGCCCGCGTTCATCCCCTCGTGGCGCGAGGCGCCGCAATGAGAGCCCACGATCGCATCCTGCCCCAGCGCCTTGCGTGCGGCGCGGATCTGGCGCGCGCCATCGGTGAAATGCACACCGTCGAGCCCATGGCGTTCGACGAGGCCCAGATGGGTCTCGATCACCAGCGCCACATCGCGGGCATGGGAAACTTCGCGCATCGCATCGGCTGCGCGGCCGATCTCGTATTCGTCGCGGCTCGCCAGGGCCAGGCGGATGCAGGCGACCTCATGGGCGTCGAGCACCGAGGCCAGTTTCGGCGCGAACTCCGCCGCGTCGAAAGCGGGCGGGGTGATCAGGTAGATTTGCGGACGATCCTCGGCCATGATCGGGCTCCTTTGCGGCTTTGGGGCCTCTTAGCGCAAGGCGCGCGGCCTTGCCAGTGCCAGCTTGCGCGACTAGGAGGGGCGCGAAAGGACCGACCTCATGCCCGACCTGCCCGATCCCGCCCAGCCTGCCTTCATCCTCGTGCGCCCGCAGATGGGCGAGAATATCGGGGCGGCGGCACGTGCAATGCTGAATTTCTCGCTGCGCAAGATGCGGCTGGTGGATCCGCGCGATGGCTGGCCGAACCCCAAGGCGGTGGCGATGGCATCCGGCGCGGCGGGTCAGGTGCTCGATTTCGCGGGTGTCTTCGACAATGTGGCCGAGGCGGTGGCCGATTGCGACTATGTCTTCGCCACGACCGCGCGGGGACGCGAGCTGCCGAAGCCGATTTTCACGCCCGAGGCCGCGATGGTCGAGGCGCGCAAACGCATTGTCGCGGGCCAGAAGGTCGGCATCCTCTTCGGGCCCGAGCGCACGGGGCTGGAGAATGACGACATCATCCGCGCCAATGCGATCATCACCGTGCCGGTGAACCCCGAGTTCTTCTCGCTCAACCTCGCGCAGGCCGTGTTGCTGACGGCGTATGAGTATTCGCGCCATACGATCGAGGCGGTGCCGGTCGATCCGGGCCTTGCGGGGCATGACCCGGCAAGCGCCATCGAGGTCGAGAAGCTTGGCGATCATTTCGAGATGCGGCTCGAGGAGGCGGGGTTCTTCCACCCGCCCGAGAAGGCGCCGATGATGAAGCGAAACCTGCGCAACATGTGGACACGCTTTGCGATGACACGCTCGGAGGTGCAGACGCTGCATGGCGCGCTGCGACAAATTCTCCGCGGTCGCGACTGACGCTTGGTCAAATCGCGCGACTGGCCCATCTTAGGGTCCATGTGGCGAGTGATCCGTGTCTCTTTTCTGGCCTTGGCAGCGGGCGGGACCTTGGGCCTGCTGGCGCTGTTGTGGTTCTACCCGGTGCTTGCGGCGGGGATCTGCCCGCGTTGTTTCGGGCTGGACCGGGCCGCACCCGCCATCTTCGTCGACCGCGCCATGCCGCGTGACGATCGCCGCGCACTGGTCGAGACGATCGACGCCGCCCGCGCGCAAGTCGCGCGTTTCTATCCCGAGCGCGCGGCCCACAGCCGCATTCTGGCCTGCTCCACGGAAGAGTGCGACCGGCGGCTGGGCGGGCGCGGGGCCGCCGCAGTGACCTATTCGTTGGGCCCTTGGGCCGTGGTGCGCGTGGCCCCGCGCGGGCTGACCGGGACGATCCTCGCCCATGAGCTGGCCCATACCGAGACCCATGCCCGGCTTGGCATGCTGGGACAGATCCGCGGCAAGATGCCCGCCTGGTTCGACGAGGGGCTCTCGGTGCTGGTCTCGGATGATCCGCGCTATCTCAATCCCGGCGCCGGGATTGAACGGTGCAAGGCCCTGCCCGATCAGCCCCTGCCCGTCTCGCCTTTCGAATGGGCGCCACTGGCCGGGCGCGATAACGGGCTTTATGCGCAGGCGGCCTGCGCTGTGCTGATCTGGGCGGCGCATCAGGGGGGCGACCCGGCGATCCTCGCCCGGCTCGACACCGGCACGGCCTTTCCCTGAGCGCAAGGCGGATTGCACTTGACCTTGGCGCGCCTGCGCAGAAAAAGAAGCCATGGCACAGGCATCTCTGAAAATCGACCTCGACGCCGTGGTCGCGAATTGGCGCGCTCTCGATGCGCGCTCTGGTGAGGCAACGCGCACGGCTGCGGTCGTGAAGGCCGACAGCTACGGGCTGGGGGCTGCGACGGTCGCACCCGCCCTCTATCGGGCCGGCGCGCGCGCGTTCTTCGTGGCGCTCACCGAGGAAGGCGCGAAGCTGCGTCCGCATCTGGGCGAGGATGCGCAGATCTTCGTGCTGGGCGGCCATATGGCCGGCGATGCCGAGGCGATCCGCGCGGGACGCCTGATCCCGATGCTGAACTCGCCCGAGCAGATGGCGCGCCATCTCGAGGCGCTGCCCGACGCGCCGTTCGGCGTGCAGCTCGATACCGGCATGAACCGGCTCGGGATGGAAAACGAGGACTGGCAGGAGGCCGCGCCTGCACTGCTCGAACGCGGCATCGAGCTGGTGATGAGCCACCTCGCCTGTGCCGACGAGCCCGAGCATGAGATGAACGCGCGCCAGCTGGCGGAGTTCAGGCGGATGACGGACGGGATGGCCGTAAAGCGCTCCCTTTCGGCCACCGGCGGCATCCTGCTTGGCCCCGATTATCATTTCGACCTCACCCGTCCAGGCATCGGTCTCTATGGCGGACGCCCCTTCGAGGCGGCGCTAGGCGTGGCGACCCTGTCGCTCCCGGTGATCCAGACCCGCGTGGTCCAGCCCGGCGAAACGGTGGGCTACGGCAATGCCTGGCAGGCCGAGCGGATCACCACGATCGCCACCCTCGCCGCCGGTTACGCGGACGGGATCCACCGGGTGCTGTCGAACATCACCGATCTTTATGCGGGCGATATCCCCTGCCCGCTGCGCGGCCGGGTCTCGATGGACCTGCTGACCGTGGATGTGACCGATCTCGACGAGGTGCCCGATACGCTCGACCTGATCGGTCCCTATCAGGGCGTCGATGCGCTGGCCGATGCCGCGGGCACGATCGGCTATGAGCTGCTGACGGCGCTCGGGCCGCGCTACAACCGGGTCTATTCGGAGCAGACCGGGTGAGCGTGCAAGCGCTCACCTCTCCCCTTGCGGCGCTCGGGCGGGCGACGCTGGCGCTTTTCGCCGCCACGGGTCGGCTGACCTTCTTCGTCGGCCAGACGCTGAGCCACCTGATCCGTCCGCCTTTCTACGCGCGTGAATTCTGGCTGGCCTGTCTCAATATCGGCTGGCTGTCACTGCCGGTAGTCGGGATGACCGCGCTTTTCACCGGCGCGGCACTGGCGCTGCAAATCTATGCGGGCGGCGCGCGCTTTTCGGCCGAACAGGTCGTGCCCTCGATCACCGCGATCGGCATGGTGCGCGAGCTTGGCCCGGTTCTGGGCGGCTTGATGGTGGCGGCGCGCGTCGCCTCCAGCATCGCAGCCGAGATCGGCACGATGAAAGTGACCGAACAGATCGACGCGCTGACCACGCTCTCCACCAACCCGATGAAATACCTCACCGTCCCGCGCGTCGTGGCGGCCACGCTTTGCGTGCCGATCCTCGTGGGCATTGGCGACATCATCGGGATCATGGGCGGCTGGATGGTCGGCACGACACGGCTTGGCTTCAACTCGGCCACCTATCTCAAGAACACCTGGGATTTCCTGGAATTTTGGGACGTGGGTTCGGGCCTCGTGAAGGGCGCGGCCTTCGGCTTCATCGTGGCCACGATGGGCTGCTATCACGGGATGAATTCGGGCCGGGGCGCGCAGGGCGTGGGCCGAGCAACGAAATCCGCCGTGGTCGCGGCCTCCGTTGCGATCCTTGCCGCGAACTACCTGCTGACGGAGGCCTTCTTCTCGGCATGATCACGCTTGAAGCCCTCACCAAGAGCTTCGGCTCCAAACATGTGCTGCGCGGCGTGGACCTCGTGGTGCCGACCGGGCAATCGACCGTGATCATCGGCGGTTCGGGCACCGGAAAATCGGTGCTGCTGAAATGCATCCTCGGGCTGATCGAGCCTGATGGCGGCACGATCACGCTGGACGGCGCGGATGTGCGGGTCGGCGACCGCGACGCCTTTCTCGCGCGCTTCGGGATGCTGTTTCAGGGAGGCGCGTTGTTCGACAGCCTCTCGGTCTGGGAAAACGTGGCCTTCCGCCTGCTGCGCGGCTCGCTCAAGCGCCCGAAACCCGAGGCACGCGAGATCGCCATCGAGAAGCTGCGCCGCGTGGGCCTGTCACCGGATGTGGCCGATCTCTTCCCGGCAGAGCTCTCGGGCGGGATGCAGAAGCGCGTAGGCCTTGCGCGCGCCATCGCCGCCGAGCCCGAGATCATCTTCTTCGACGAACCCACGACCGGGCTCGACCCGATCATGGCGGGCGTCATCAACGAGCTGATCCGCGAGATCGTGACCGAGATGGGCGCGACCGCGATGACGATCACCCATGACATGTCCTCGGTGCGCGCGATTGCCGACCGGGTCGCGATGCTGCATGCGGGCAAGATCCGCTGGGAAGGCCCGATCGCTGAAATGGACGCAACACCAGACCCTTACGTGCAACAGTTCATCCATGGTCGCGCCGAGGGCCCGATCGAGACGCTGCGCTGAGAGCGCGTGACTTCGCGCCCCCTTGCGGCTAGACCAAAAATGAAGACCGTCTCGCGAGGGCCCATGCTGAAATTCGCCAATCTGGCGCTGCTGATCCTGTTTCCCATCGCCTGGGCCGCGCCGCTTCTGCGCGCGGGGCTGCTGCCGTTCTTCGGGCTCGACACGATCTCGGTGCTCAGCGGGCTCCAGACGCTGTGGCAAAAGGATATCTTCCTCGCCGTCGTGGTCAGCTTCCTTGCCCTCTTCGCCCCCTATCTCAAGGTGATCGGCATCGCGCTGATCCAGTTCGACCTTGCCTCGCCCAAGCTCAAACCGGCACTGAACCTGCTGGGCAAGCTCGCCATGGCCGATGTCTTCCTGATCGCGATCTATATCGTTGTCGCGAAAGGCGTGGGCGTGGGCCGGCTCGAGACCGGCTGGGGGCTCTACTTGTTTACCGCCTGTGTCGGCGCCTCCTTCGCGATCTCGCATCTGGAGACGAAAAAGGCGCCGCAGGCCTGAGCCCCGGCGCCTTTCGGGTGTTCTTTCGGTTTCAGTCTCAGTGCACCGAGACCGGCGCCAGATCGTTCTGGCGGGCCAGCACGAAGGCCAGCTTGCGATCCTTGACCAGTGCGAGGCGCTCGCCATCGCTGTCATGGACCGCATAGAGATGATCCACGCCAGCCAGCTCCGCCTGCAATTCCTTGGGCAGATCCTGCACCGCCACTTCGCGGACATAGACGATGGGCTGCTCACCCTTGTCGCCAAAATCGAATTTCGTGTTCATGCGCGTCTCCTTTCCTGCCGTTCCTGCCGAGGCCTCATTTCCGGGCGATCGGGATGGTTTGCACAATCGTCTCGGGGTGGGCCCGCTTGAGATCGACATGCAAGAGCCCGTTCTCGGTCGTGGCCCCCGCCACCTCGACGCCATCGGCCAGAACGAAGCTGCGCTGGAAGGCGCGCGCCGCGATGCCGCGATGCAGGAAGATCCTCTCTTCCTCGTCGTCGGATTGGCGTCCCCGGATCACCAGCGCCCGATCTTCGAGCGTGATCGACAGGTCCTCCTCGCGAAAGCCCGCGACGGCCAAGGTGATGCGGAAGGCATCCTCGCCGCGCTGTTCGATATTGTAGGGGGGATAGGCGTCCGACCCTTTCGCGGTGCGCTCCACCAGCCGCTCAAGCTGATCGAAGCCCAGAAGGTAGGGATGTGCGCCAAAGCTCAGTTTCGTCATCAGGCAAGCCCTTGTTCAAGCGACGTTGCGAAAACGGACCCCGGCAACCGGCAATCCGCCTGAAACAAATATGGGCGGGGTGCCCGCGCGCCGCAAGAGGCGGAACTGTAACCAAGGCGCGGATTTTTCTCCTAAGTGTTTCGCAAACTGCTATATTGCAGGTCTCGCCCGGTCGTTTCAGTCGAGTCGGGAGATCGTTGTTTTCGTGACAGGACCGGATGCCGGACATGAATGCCCATATCGAGATGAACCACGAAGAAGTGCTGCGTGTGAAACTCGAGGTACTCAAACGCGAACATCGCGATCTCGACGAAGCGATCCACGCCCTCACCGAAACCGTCCATTCCGATCAACTGCGCTTGGTGCGCCTGAAAAAGCAGAAACTGGCGCTCAAGGACCAGATCGCACGGATCGAGGACCAGCTCACCCCCGACATCATCGCCTGAGCCCGCCGCAAGGCCTTGCCGCGACGGCACAGATTTCTATAGTGCGCGCTCCATCTGCGAGAGGGGATTTCATGGGCGTGAAAGTGGGAATCATCATGGGCAGCCAGTCAGACTGGCCCACGATGAAAGAAGCGGCGACTGTTCTCGACGAACTCGGTGTGGCCTATGAGGCTAAGATCGTCTCGGCGCATCGCACGCCCGACCGCCTCTGGGACTATGGAAAGACCGCCGTCGATCGGGGCCTGCATGTGATCATCGCGGGTGCAGGCGGCGCGGCCCACCTGCCCGGCATGATGGCCTCGAAGACCCGCGTGCCGGTGATCGGCGTGCCGGTCCAGACCCGCGCGCTCTCGGGTGTCGACAGCCTCTATTCGATCGTGCAGATGCCGAAAGGCTTCCCGGTCGCGACGATGGCGATCGGCGCGGCGGGTGCTGCCAATGCCGGCCTGATGGCAGCAGGCATCCTCGCGCTCGATGATCCCGAACTCGCCGCGCGGCTCGATGACTGGCGCGAGGCGCTTTCGGCCTCGATCCCGGAGGAACCGCAAGATGACTAATCCCCTGCCCGCCGGTGCGATCATCGGCATCCTTGGCGGCGGTCAGCTTGGCCGGATGCTCTCCGTCGCGGCCTCGCGCCTTGGCTACAAGACCCATATCTTCGAGCCCGGCGCGAACCCGCCCGCGGGCGAGGTGGCTCATGCGGTGACCACCGCGCCCTATGAGGACGAGGCCGCGCTGCGCGCCTTTGCCGAAGCCGTGGACGTGATCACCTATGAGTTCGAGAACGTGCCGACCTCGGCGCTCGATCTTCTCGAAAGCCTCAAACCCATCCGTCCGAACCGCCGCGCGCTCGCAGTCAGCCAGGATCGTCTGGTCGAGAAGGCCTTCCTCAACGATCTGGGCCTGCCGACCGCACCTTTCGCCGCGGTGGATGATCTGACCGACCTGAAAGAGGCGATCGCCGAGATCGGCTGCCCCGCGATCCTCAAGACCCGCCGCTTCGGCTATGACGGCAAGGGTCAGGTGGTGATCAACGCTCCCGAAGAGGCCGAAGCGGCGCTCGCGGATATGAAAGGCGCGCCCGCGATCCTCGAAGGCTTCGTGACCTTCTTCAAGGAGGTCTCGGTGATTGGCGCGCGTGCAGAAGACGGCGCGATTTCCTGCTTCGATCCGGGCCAGAACAAGCACGAGGACGGCATCCTGCGCACGACCACCGTGCCTGCCGCGATCACCGATGCGCAGCGCACCGACGCGGTGCTGCTCGCGGCCAAGATCCTCAACAAGCTCGATTATATCGGCGTGATGGGGGTGGAGCTGTTCGTCACGCGCGACACCCTGATCGTGAACGAGATCGCTCCGCGCGTGCACAATTCGGGCCACTGGACGCAGGCGGGCTGCGCGGTCGACCAGTTCGAGCAGCATATCCGCGCCGTAACCGGCTGGCCGCTGGGCGATGGTTCGCGCTATGCCGATGTCGAGATGGAGAACCTGATCGGCGACGACATGGACCGGGTGCCCGCGCTTGCGAAACTCGCGCGCTACCAGATCCATCTCTACGGCAAGGCCGAGGTGAAACCGGGCCGCAAGATGGGACATGTGAACCACATTCTCTGAAGCCACGCTGACATAGCAAAAGCGCCGGCCCGTGCCAGCGGGCCGGCGCTTTCGTTTCTGATCCGGTCAGAGTGCTTAACGCAGGTTCACTTCGCCGCCACCGTGAAACGCGTGCCCCAGGGGTCCGTCACGCTGTCACCGAAGCGCTCGGAGAATTGCGCGAGCGCCTCGGGCTCTGCACGTAGCCCCACCTCGGCCAGACCCGTCGCGGGTTGGTGGCGTTCCTTCGCGCCGCGGCTGTTCCAGACGTTCGTCGCGAGGTGGTGGTGATAGCCGCTCCAGCCGTGGAAATTCGCCCCCGGATAGCGCGCCATCACATTGGAGCCAAGCGTATCGCGATAAAAGGGCTCGGCCGGATCGAGCGCGCCCACCTGAAGGTGCACATGCCCGATGACGGTGCCGCTCGGCGCCCCACGCCACGGAGCGCGGGCCTCGGCCATCACGTCGCGCAGATCGAGCCGCTCGGTCGCCATCAGGATCTGATCGCCCTTGCGCGGCCAGTCCTCGCGACCCCGGTCGCGGTAAATCTCGATCCCGTTGCCTTCGGGGTCCGACAGGTAGAGCGCCTCGCTCACGAGGTGATCCGAGGCCCCTTCCAGCCGCCAACCCTTCTCGGCCGCGCGGTTGAGCCAGGCGCCCAGATCTGCGCGTTCGGGCAGAAGGAAGGCGGTGTGAAAAAGCCCTGCCTCTTCGCAGCCCGATTTGCGGGCGGTCTTGTCGGCCTGGAGTTGCACAAGCACCTGACCCCCGACCCCGTAGCGCGCCTCGGAAGCATCGCGAGAGATCCGCTCCAACCCGATCACATCCTCGTAGAAGGTGCCGACCCGATCGAGGTCATGGACCACGAGGGTCACATGCCCGATCTGAACGATTGCATCACTGGTTGCCATCTTGGCCTCCTCTTATTTCCGCGTTGGGCGGAGCGCATAGGCCCCGTCCCCGAGCAGCGCGAGCGCAAATTGCACCGCAGCCCACATCATCGGGTATTCCCAGCCGCCGCCTTGGTTGGCAAAGCTGAACCCATTGGCCCAATGCGCGGTGAAGGCCGCGCCGAGCAGGATGAAGGCAAGCCCGAACGAGACGATCCGCGCGTAGATCCCCGCGATCAGGGCAAGGCCGCCCACAATCTCGGCGATCATCGTCACCACCCCGAGCCAGCCCGGAAGGCCGAGCGACTGGAAGAAACCCATCGTGCCCGCAGGGGTGAAGACCAGCAGTTTGGTCAGCCCGTGCGTCAGGAACAGAGCCCCCGTCACGAGGCGCAGAACGAGAATGCCATAAGGCGCAAGTTTGGTATCGGTCATTTTGATCTCCCGTGGCCGCCGCCTCTCCGAACCCCTGTCCGGTGCCTTGCAGCCTTTGCATGGGCGGAAGATGATCCATCCTTTCTTCCAATGAAATGGTTATGGTATGGAATGACTTTCCACATTATGTTCTCAATGTAATGGATATCACCGATCAGCTCCGCGCCTTTGTCGCCACCGCCCAGACCGGCTCCTTCACCGCGGCCGCCGAGCGGCTGGGGATTTCGAACCGGCTTACCTCGAAATACGTGGCCGAGCTTGAGGAGCGGCTCGGCACGCGGCTCTTGCAGCGCACGACCCGGCGCGTCGGCCTGACCCCCGCAGGCGAGCGAATGCTGGCAGAGGCCCCTGCGCTGCTCGACGGGCTCGACGATCTGCTCAGCGAGGTCTCCGAACAATCACGCGGGTTTTCCGGAAGCCTGCGGATCTCGGCCCCGGTCACGTTCGGCGAGGTCTACGTCGCCGAGATGCTCGCCCGCTTCGCCGCCCCGCATCTGGATCTGACGATCGACCTGCAGCTTTCGGATGCGCAGACCGATCTGGCCGCCGAAGGGATCGACCTCGCTTTTCGTATCGGCATGCTGAGCGATCACAGCCTTCGCGCGCGCAAACTCTGCGATATCGGGATGCGGGTCGTGGCTTCGCCTGATTATCTCGCCCATCGCGAGCGCCCCGAACGCCCCGAGGATCTCGCGCGGCACCGCTGCATCCATGACACAAATCACGGCCCCACCCGGCGCTGGCGCTTCCGTAATGGCGGCAGTGTGCTCGACGTGCCGGTGCCTGCGCAGATCATGGTCAACAGTGCGCGCGCCACCTGCGAGCTGGCGCTGGCCGGGCACGGGATCGCCTATGGGCCCGATTTCGTGATGGCCCCCGAGATCGCGGAGGGACGGCTGGTGTCGGTATTCCCGCCCGAAATCCTCCATGACACCGCGCTTCACGCCGTCTATCTCGACGGGCCGAAACTGCCGCGCAAACTGCGCGCCTTGATCGAATTCGCCCGCGAGGATGCACGCAAGGCCTTCGATCCGCTCTAGGCCAGCGCCGGATCAGCCGCCAGCCGAGCGTTTGAGAGCCTGCGTGATCTGTGGCGGCTCGGGCGCCTGCCCCTCCGCCCGCTGATCCATCATGTCCTCGACAAAGAGGCTCAGAAGCGCGCCGCGACCGTTCACCCCGGCCTTGCGATAGATCGCGGCGCTTTGCGCCTTCACCGTGCCTTCCGAGGTTTCGCGCAGCGCCGCGATCTCGGAGATCGACAGCCCCTTGATCGCGAAAAGCGCCACCTCGCGCTCTGCTGCCGTCAGCCCCCAATCGGCGAAACGCTGCTCGAGCAGGTCCTCGAAGGCCGAGGTCGCAAGCCGCAGCCGATCGCGGGTCCGGGCCCCGTCGCGCAACGCACTGGCAAGCGCGAAGGCCCCCAGCCCGAGCCCGAGGACAAGGCCTAGCGCCGCACCGATCTCGAGGATCTCTCGACTTTGCCAGCTGATCGGCGCGGGATAGAGGCCAAAAACAGAAAGAAGAATATCGGAAACGAAAAACAGCGCGCAGACCGCTTGAAGCAGCAGAATGGCGCCCACGACCGCCGTTCGGCGGTAACGAGACTTCATCGGCCTTTACCTGTCGCCGGCTCAATCGTCATCATCGCCGCCACCGTCATCCCCGCCGCCATCGTCGGACCCGCTATCCGAACCACTGTCGGAATCACTGTCGGAGCCGCCATCGTCAGATCCCTCCGAGCCGCCGCTGTCGCTCTCCGAGTCCGATTCGCTCCGGTCATCGGAGTCGCCGCTGTCCGAGGTCGTCCCAGGCGAGCTTCCACCCCCCTCGGAGCGCAAACGGTCGTTACCGAGGATCGGCGCACGCCCCTTGCGTGACAGATCGCGCAGGATCTCGCCGGTGCGCGGATCAAGGACGATCTCGCGCTCGATATCCTTACGCTCCGCAGTGATCCGGATCCGGCCGAGGAAGGATCGCTCGACCTCGATCTCGCGATAGCCATAGGCACGCAATTGCCGGACCACCGCCTCGGTGGCGGTTTCCGCGACGGCCTGCCCCGTCCCGGCGACCAGCGCCACGAGACCCGCGACCACGAAGCTTCGCCTCTTCATTCCCACGCTCTCCAGATCTTCCTCAAGCGTGACTATGCCCGGTGCATGATGCACCGGGCAAGCCACTCAACCATCAATCGTCGTCGCTGCCGCCCGAGTCGTGATCACCCGAGTCATGATCGCCGGAATCGTGATCACCGGAATCGTGATCGCCCGAGTCATGATCGCTCGTCTCGTGGTCCGAACCCGAGTGATCGTCCTCGCGGTCCGAGCTGTGATCGTCATCCATCGAATCGTGATCCTCCCCGTCATCGTCGGAGAAATCCTCGGAGCGGGTCTGGACGCTCACGCCCTGAGTCATGTCCGCACCGGCCCGCGCCCGGTAGGTTTCCTGGCTGCGGATCTGGCCCGTCGCGCGATCATAGATCACCTCGATCTTCGTGCCGTTCGGGTTGTAGCCCTCGGCCTTGACCTCGGTCGGGCCGACTTCGATCTCGATATTGGTGAAACCGTTCTGCTGCAGATTGGCGGCAATCCCGTCGGTCGACACCTCGGCCAGGGCGAAATGCGCACCAGCGGCCAGAATGGCCAGCGCGGCGAGCGGGGTTTTCATGGTCATCATCGTCATTCCTCCGAATATGGGCTGCCGCGATCACGGCAAGGTGAGGCCAAGATCAGGCCCCTCCCCCCACCGGTCCATCGGTCCGAAGGTTAGACAGCGGGTTTCAAACCTAAGTCGAAAGCCCATAAACCTAGGTTTATGCCGACTCAGCCCTCCATTTCGAAGCCCAGGTGACGCGCTACGGTGAACACGTCCTTGTCGCCACGACCGCACATGTTCATCACGATGATATGGTCTTTGGGCAGATCAGGCGCGATCTTCATCACATGCGCCAGTGCGTGCGAGGGCTCGAGCGCCGGGATGATCCCCTCAAGCCGGCAGGAGAACTGGAACGCCTCCAGCGCTTCCTTGTCGGTGATGTTCACATATTCCGCGCGGCCCGTGTCGTGCAGCCAGCTATGCTCGGGCCCGATGCCCGGATAGTCGAGCCCGGCCGAGATCGAGTGCCCTTCGAGGATCTGCCCGTCCTCGTCCTGCAACAGGTAGGTCCGGTTGCCATGCAGCACGCCCGGGCGCCCGCCGGTGAGCGAGGCGCAATGCTCCATCTTCTCGTCGACACCATGGCCGCCAGCCTCGACGCCGATGATGCGCACCGAAGGATCATCGAGGAATGGGTGGAACAGGCCCATCGCGTTCGAGCCGCCGCCGATCGCCGCGATCAGCGTGTCGGGCAGACGGCCCTCGCCTTCCTGTTCTTCCAGTTGCCAGCGGACTTCCTTGCCGATGACCGACTGGAAATCGCGCACCATCGCCGGATAGGGATGCGGGCCCGCCACCGTGCCGATGCAATAGAACGTGTCGCGCACATTGGTCACCCAGTCGCGCAGCGCATCGTTCATCGCGTCCTTCAGCGTGCCCCGGCCCGATTTCACCGGCACCACCTCGGCGCCCAGAAGGCGCATGCGGAAGACGTTGGGCGCCTGACGCTCGACATCCGTCGCGCCCATATAAACCACGCATTTCAACCCGAAGCGTGCGCAGACCGTGGCCGTCGCCACACCATGCTGACCCGCACCGGTCTCGGCGATGATCCGGGTCTTGCCCATGCGCTTTGCCAGCAGGATCTGCCCCAGCACGTTGTTGATCTTGTGCGCGCCGGTGTGGTTGAGCTCATCGCGCTTGAGATAGATCTTCGCGCCGCCCAGCTCCTCGGTGATCCGGGGGGCGAAATACAAGGGCGACGGACGGCCCACGTAATATTTCCACAGATGGTCCATCTCGGCCCAGAACTCCGGGTCGGTCTTGGCCTTCTCGTATTCCTCTTCCAATGCGAGGATCAGCGGCATCAGCGTCTCGGAGACGAACCGCCCGCCGAAAATGCCGAACCGCCCGTTCTCGTCGGGCACGTTCATGAAGGAATTGATCAGGTCGTCGGCCATGGCTCACCTCGCGCGTCTGTTCCGCAAAGCTCTAGCGTCAAAGCGCGGCGAGATAAATCCCCCCGCCCCTTCTTCTTGACCCAAATATCTCGGGGGAGTCTCCGCAGGAGACGGGGGCAGCGCCCCCTTTCTCGCGCATGATTTGTCGCCATCGGCGACGGGCAGAGCCCCCTTCCCGATCGCCAATCATCGCCCCCCGCAGACAGGGGGCGAAGCGCTTTCCGTCACAGATAATCCGCGCGCGCGAGCCCGTATTTCGCCATCTTCTCGTTGAGCGTCCGGCGCGGCAGGCAAAGCTCTTCCATCACCGCCGAGATAGACCCTTTGTGGCGGCGCATCGTATTGTCGATCAGCATCTTTTCGAAGCTCTCGACATATTCCTTGAGCGGCTTGCCCTCGGTGGTGATCGCGGCCGGTCCCGCCTCTTCGTCATCGGCCATCAGGAGCGACGCGATCGAGCCCGAGCCGCGGCGCGATTGCAGGACGGCGCGTTCGGCCACGTTGATGAGCTGGCGGACATTGCCCGGCCAAGGCGCCTGCAACAGCTGCGCGGCCTCCTGCGCGGTCACCTCGGGCACGTCGCAGCCGTATTCATCGGCGAATTGCTCGGACATGCGGTTGAAGAGGGTCAGGATATCCTCGCCGCGCGCACGCAGCGGCGGCAGGGTAATCTTGAGGGCGGCCAGGCGATAATAGAGGTCGGGGCGCAGCGCGTCCTCGACCGTCTTGCCCTCGCCATGGGTGTTGCAGATGGCGACGATCCGGGTTTCGGCGGGCGCGCCCTGATCGTTGATGAATTGCAGAAGACGTGCCTGAAGCGATTGGCTGAGCGCCTCGACATCCTCGAGACACAGCGTGCCCCCGCGCGCTTCCTCGACGAGCGGCAGACCGCCCTCTTCGACCGGGCCGAAAAGCTTGGCGGCCAGCGCTTCTTCCGTCAGCGCCGCACAGCTCACCACGACGAACTTCTTGCCCGCGCGCGGGCCGGTCGCATGCAACGCATGGGCGACCAACGTCTTGCCGGTGCCGGTCTCGCCGTCGATCAGCACGTGCCCATCGGCCTGGGAGAGATCGAGAATGTCCTCGCGCAGACGCTCCATCGGCTCGGAGGTGCCGATCAGCTTGCCCATCACCTTCTCGCCCTCGGCGAGATCGCGGCGCAGCGCCCGATTGTCGAGCGTCGTGCGGCGCATCTGCGTCGCGCGCTTGGCCAGCTCCGTCATCCGATCCGGCGAGAACGGCTTTTCCATGAAATCCATCGCGCCGAGCCGCATCGCCTCGACCGCCATCGGCACATCGCCATGGCCGGTGATCATGATCACCGGAAGACCGCTGTCGATCCCCATCAGGCGCTTGAGAAAGGCCATCCCGTCCATGCCCGGCATGCGGATATCCGAGATCACCACCCCCGGCCAGTCCGGTCCGATCTCCTTGAGCGCCTCTTCCGCGCTTGCGAAGGTCGCGGTGTCGAATCCCGACAGCGCCAGCCACTGGCTGACCGACTGCCGCATATCTTCCTCGTCATCGACGATCGCCACTTTCAACGTTCTTGCCATGTCTTACTCCGCGGCCCTGATGGACCTGTTCTTGTCCGATAGCAGCGGCAGCTGGACCTCGAAGACCGCACCCCCGCTCTCGGAATTATGGGCGGTCAGACGACCGCCGAAGTCACTAATGATGGAAGAGGAAATCGCGAGACCCAACCCGGTTCCCTCTCCCGGTTTTTTTGTTGTCCAGAACGGCTCGAACAGCTTGTCGAGATCGGTGATCCCGGGGCCGTTGTCGCGCACGCTCAGCACCGCCGTCTCGCCGCTGGTGAGCAGGATCTCGACCTGCGGCTCTTCCACCGATTTGGTGGCGTCGAGCGCGTTTCGCAACAGGTTGATGATAACCTGCTCGAGCCGGATCCGGTCGGCCATCACCATCACGGCGGCGCGCGGCATCGTTCGGATGATGTGGACCTTGCGGGTCTTGAGCTGCGGCTCCATCATCGAGAGCGCCTCGGAGAGCGCCGAGCGCAGATCGACGGGCTCGAAGGCTTCGCCGCCCTTGCGGGCATAGGATTTGAGCTGGCGCGTGATCGCCCCCATCCGCCCGATCAGATCGTCGATACGCTGGAAAGACGACAGCGCCTCCTCGACGCGGGCGCGCTGCAAAAGCAGCTTCGCGCCCGCCAGATAGGTCTTCATCGCGGCCAGCGGCTGGTTGAGCTCGTGGCTTACCGCCGCCGACATCTCGCCCAGAGCCGCCAGTTTCGACGACTGCGCCAGCGTCTGTTCGGCCACGGCGAGATCCTTCTGCGCCTTCTCGCGTTCCGCGATCTCGCGGCTCAGACGGGCGTTGAGCGCGCGCAGCTCCGCCGATTCGGCACGCAGCGCCTGGCTTTGCCGACGCGCGCGCCGCGAGAGGCCATAGAAGACGAAGGCCAGCAGGATCGCGAAGCCCATGATCTGCAAGGCCAGCACCGCATTCACCCGCTCGCGCACGGAATCGTAGCTGGTAAAGGCGATCATCTTCCAGCCACGGAAGGGGATGCGCGCCTCGGTGCGCATCACCGCCTGACCGCGCAAGTAAGCGTCGGGCGCCTCGTTCGCCCAATCGGCCGTCGCCTGAAGCGCGCGCTGGATCGCCGAGGGCGCCGAGCGCGCCGCAAGCGCCTCGGCCATGGTGACGCCGCGCCAGCGCGGCTCGGTCGTCAGGATGATCTTTCCTTCGCTGTCGACCACCGCCAGCGCATCCGAAATCCCCGCCCAGGCCCGCTCGAATTTCGATAGATCCGCCTCGACCACGATCACACCGACGGGACGGTTGTCCTGGATCACCGCGCGCGAATAGTCGAATTCCGTGCCGCCCGCCTCGTTCGTATTGACCGAGAAGATCGTCCCCCGCGATCGCGTCGCATCGACGAAAAAGGGAGTGTTGGAGAAATTCATCCCGATCTGGGTGCGATTGGTCGACGCGACGACGCGGCCTTGCATATCCAGAAGCCGGATCGAGGCGACCGCAACCTCCTTGCGCGCCGTGATCAGCTGCGCCGAGGCAGTGGAATAATCCGTCGTATCGAGCGCCTGCGTGAGCTGCGGATCGCGCGCCAGCAGCAGCGGCACGACGGAAGTCCGCTGCAGCTCCGACATGATGTTGCCGGTGTAAAGCGCCAGACGCAGCTCGGTGCGCACCCGCGTGGTTTCCGTGAAACGCTGGGTAAGCCATTGATTGGTCACCCACATCACCGCCCCCGCGAGCACGAGGATCACCACGACCGCGATGCGCAGCATCCAGCGCGAACGCCGCGTGCGACCGATCGGGCCGAAACCGCTGTCGCCCTCGGGCAGCGGTTCCTGCAGGATCAGCGGGTCTGGCATCGCTTGCGTCATGCGCGAAGTCTAAGCCAGAGGCAAAGCTGCAACAAGCACGGGCGGTTAGGCGCTCTCGAGCACCGAAGTCAACGCGCGGAAAAGCGCCGCCCCGTCGGCGCCGCCTTGCGCATCCTCGATCACACGTTCGGGATGCGGCATCATGCCCAGCACACGGCGGTTTTCCGACAGCACGCCCGCGATATCGTCGACCGAGCCGTTGGGGTTCTCGACATAGCGGAAAGCCACGCGATCCTCGCCTTGAAGCCGCGCCAGCCCTTCGGCGTCGATCTGGTAATTGCCGTCGTGATGGGCGACCGGGATCACGATCTCCTGCCCCGCCTCGTAGCCGGAGGTAAAGGCGCTGTCGGTGGTCGCGACACGCAGCGACAGGGGTTTGGAGACGAATTTCAGCCCCGCATTGCGCATCAGGGCGCCCGGCAGAAGCTTCATCTCGGTCAGCACCTGAAACCCGTTGCAGATCCCCAGCACATAGCCGCCGCGCCCCGCGAAATCGGCCACCGCGCGGCCGATCGGCGAGCGCGAGGCGATTGCGCCGCAGCGCAGGTAATCGCCGTAGGAGAAACCGCCCGGCACGCCGATGATATCGACACCGGCGGGGATCTCGGTCTCCTTGTGCCAGACCTTGACGACCTCGGCCCCGGCCTGCGCGAAGGCCACGCTCAGATCACGGTCGCAATTCGAACCGGGGAAGGTGATGACGGCGGCTTTCATGGGCGCAAACTCCTAGCCAAAAGTTTCGCGCCCTCGAATTGGCGCAAATATCCCAGGGGGTCCGGGGGAGGATCCCCCGGCGCGGCGCGATCAGGCGATCTCGATCGTGTATTTCTCGATCACGGTATTGGCGAGCAGCTTCTCGCACATATCCTTGACCTCGGCCTCGGCCGCAGCCTTGTCGGTCGCGGCCAGATCGAGCTCGATCACCTTGCCCTGGCGCACGGCCTCGACACCGCCGAAGCCCATATGGCCAAGCGCGTGGCGCACGGCCTCACCTTGCGGGTCGAGCACCCCATCTTTCAGCATCACATGAACGCGGGCTTTCATCCGGGAGGCTCCTTTCAGTTGATCAGCGTCGGTTTGATCGGCTGCGTGTTCGTGGGCAGCACGCCCAGACGCTTGGCCACTTCGGTATAGGCATCGGTCAGCGAGCCGAGATCGCGGCGGAACACGTCCTTGTCGAGCTTCTGGCCCGTCTTGATGTCCCACAGGCGGCAGCTGTCGGGGCTGATCTCGTCGGCAACGATCAGGCGCATGAAATCGCCATCCCAGATCCGGCCGATCTCGATCTTGAAGTCGATCAGCTTGATGCCCACGCCGTAGAAGACGCCGGTGAGGAAGTCGTTCACCCGCAGTGCCAGCGCCACGATATCATCGAGATCCTGCTGGTTGGCCCAGCCGAAGGCGATGATGTATTCCTCGGGCACGAGCGGATCGCCGAGCTCGTCGTTCTTGTAGCTGTATTCGACGATCGGGCGCGGCAGCGGCGTACCCTCCTCGAGACCCAGACGCTTCGCGATGGAGCCCGCCGCGAAATTGCGTACGATCACCTCGAGCGGCACGATCTCGACCTGGCGGATCAACTGCTCGCGCATGTTGAGCCGCTTGATGAAGTGGTTCGGCACGCCGATATTCGCGAGGCCCGTCATGAAATACTCGGACAGGCGGTTGTTCAGGACACCCTTGCCTTCGATCGTCGCTTTCTTCTGCGCGTTGAAGGCGGTCGCGTCGTCCTTGAAATACTGCACGAGCGTTCCGGGCTCGGGGCCTTCATACAGGATCTTCGCCTTGCCTTCGTAGATCTTCTTGCGCCGGGGTGCCATCGCGTCTCCGTTCTCGCTAGGCGCGGAAAGGTCGGGTCAGAGGCTGCGCGCCGCAGATAGCGCTTCGCCCCCGCGCGCCTTCCGCGAAAGGGTGTTGATCGCCCTATAGGCCAAGCCCGCCCTTGCCGCAAGGCAAAGCGCAAGGGCTTTCACAATGAAACACACCCACGTCAAAGCGCCCCGAAATGAGATTTTCGGGCCCCTTTGCTCTTGCGGGCGGCGGCAGGGGCGTGCATATCCAAGGTAACGGATACTTTACCGGGAGGAAGCAGGCGATGACCACCTTCGACGATCGCGAAAACGCCTATGAAAACAAGTTCGCCCATGATGCCGAACTTCAGTTCAAGGCCGATGCGCGCTGCAACAAGATGCTGGGCCAATGGGCCGCGGGGCTGCTGGGCAAGACCGGCGCCGAGGCAGAGGCCTATGTCGTCAGCGTCGTGAAATCGGATTTCGAGGAAGCCGGGCACGAAGACGTCTTCCGCAAGCTCTCGGCCGATCTGGGCGAGAAGGCCGACGAGGCCACGATCCGGGCGAAAATGGCCGAATGCATGGCCGAGGCGCGCCGCCAGGTGGTCGAAGAGGCAGAGTAATCTCCGCCTGCCCCAATTCCAAAAGGCCGGGTGCGCGAGCACCCGGCCTTTTTCTTTACGGGCTTCTTTACGGACCACCTTCAACCCGTATCCTCAAACGCCGCTCAAGACCTTCATGAAGGAAAGGAATTTGCCAATTCCGCCCCATCATGGCAGGAGAAGACCCAACCGCCGCGCCCGACGCGGCCCATTTGTATTTTGACGAGGCCCCGATGACCGACGCGCTGAGCCGCCTTCTTGAGACCCGCGACTGGTTGATGACCGATGGCGCGACGGGCACGAACCTGTTCAACATGGGTCTGAGCTCGGGCGATGCGCCGGAGCTGTGGAACGCGGACGAACCGGCAAAGATCGCCAAGCTCTACTCGCTTTCGGTCGATGCGGGCTCGGACCTGTTCCTGACCAACAGCTTCGGCGGCAACGCCTCGCGCCTGAAGCTGCACAATTCGCAACACCGGGTGCGCGAGCTGAACCGGCTGGCCGCCGAGATCGGCCGCGAGGTCGCCGACAAGGCGGGCCGCACCGTGGTCGTGGCGGGCTCGATGGGCCCCACAGGCGAGATCTTCGCGCCGATGGGCACGCTGACCCATGAGCTCGCGGTCGAGATGTTCCATGAACAGGCCGAAGGGCTGAAAGAAGGCGGCGCGGATGTGCTCTGGGTCGAGACGATCTCGGCGCCCGAGGAATACAAGGCCGCGGCCGAAGCCTGCCAGCTTGCGGGCATGCCCTGGTGCGGCACGATGAGCTTCGACACGGCGGGCCGCACGATGATGGGCGTGACCTCGCAGGCGATGGTCAACATGGTCGACAAGCTGGCCTACCCGCCGCTGGCCTTCGGCGCGAATTGCGGCGTTGGCGCCTCGGACCTGCTGCGCACCGTGCTTGGCTTTGCCGCGACCGGCACCGAGCGCCCGATCATCGCCAAGGGCAATGCGGGCATCCCGAAATATGTCGACGGCCACATCTGCTATAACGGCACGCCCGAACTGATGGCCGAATATGCGGTGATGGCGCGCGATTGCGGCGCCACGATCATCGGCGGGTGCTGCGGCACGATGGCCGAGCATCTCGTGGCGATGCGCGAAGCGCTGGAGACCCGCCCGCGCGGCCCGCGCCCGACGCTCGAGGAGATTTCGGCCAAACTGGGCGGGTTCTCGTCCGAAGATGACGGGCTGGGCGAAGGCGGAGCCAAGCGCGAGCGGCGCGGGCGTCGGCGCGGCTGAGAGCGGTCGGGGTCAGATTGGGGGCGCTGCCCCCCGGCCTGACGGCCTCCCCCCGGGATATTTGAACCAAGAGGAAGAGAGGGTCGGGATTTCCCGGCGGATGGAATATGCGCGCGCTGCAGACGAGATCAGAACAGTTCGAGCTGATCGCCCGGCCGGGGCGGGATGTGGAACTGCGTCACGTCCAGTTCGGGCAGCTGGCGCACGAAGCCGAGCCTTTTGCAGCTGAGCCGGAAGCGTTGCTGCAACAGTTCGGCCATCTCGCCTTCCCCCTTCATCCGCGCGCCGAAGCGCGGATCGTTGAGCCGTCCGCCGCGCATGTCGCGAATCCGGCCCAGAACTTTTTCAGCCTTGCCGGGGTGGTGACGCTCCATCCAGTCGGCGAAGAGCGGCGCCACCTCATGCGGCAGGCGCACCGGCATCATCGCGGCGGCCTTCGCCCCGGCCCTGCGCGCCTCGGTCAGGATCGCCTCCAGCTCGTGATCGGTGAGGCCGGGGATCATCGGCGCGGCCATCACGCGCACGGGGATGCCGGCGCGCGAGAGTTCGCGGATCATGCGGATACGGGTCGGCGGGCTGGGCGCGCGCGGCTCCATCTGGCGGGCCAGTTTCGCATCGAGAGTCGTGACCGAGACCCCCACCTGCGCGAGCCCTGCCTCAGCCATCGGTGCGAGAATGTCGAGATCGCGCAGGATCGTCGAGCCGCGGGTGACGATCGAGACCGGGTGGCGATAGGTCCAGAGCACCTCGAGCACGCGGCGCATGATCTCCATCTTGCGTTCGATCGGCTGGTAGGGATCGGTACTCGTACCGATGGCCAGCACCTGCGGGCGGTAGCTTTTCTTGCGCAGCTCGTCCTCCAGCACCTGCGGCGCCTCGGGCTTCGCGATCAGCCGGGTCTCGAAGTCCAGACCCGCCGAAAGACCGAGATAGCCGTGGCTGGGGCGCGCGAAACAGTAGATGCAGCCATGCTCGCAGCCGCGATAGGGGTTGAGCGAGCGCTCGAAGGGCACATCGGGCGACTGGTTGCGGGTGATCACCGAGCGCGGGCGTTCCACCGAGACCTCGGTGCGGATCAGGCGTTCCTCTTCCGCGATGTCCCAGCCGTCATGCTCGGGCGCGCGGGCATACGGTTCGAACCGGCCCGCCGGGCGCGAGGCAGCGCCGCGCGCACGCAGGCGCTCGGACGGGTTCGCGGGGTGAAGATCGAAGGGCAGACTCATGCCCGAAATCTAGAACGAAATGAGAACATTTGCCAAGTGGAGTCCCGCCGAACCCGCCTGAGGTCGGACAAAACACCGCGTATGTCGCAATTCGCCAAGACTTGACGGGGCCCCGGCCCCACCACAAAGGTAACACCGGCTCGCAGGAGAACGCACACATGGCCGAAGACGACGACGATATCATCCTCTCCGAACTCGACGATGACGAGCTCACCGCGCAGATGATGGATGACCTCTATGACGGTCTCAAGGAAGAGATCGAGGAGGCCACCCGGATCCTGCTCGATCGCGGCTGGACCCCCTATGACATCCTGACCAAGGCGCTGGTCGCCGGGATGACGATCGTGGGCAACGATTTCCGCGACGGCATTCTGTTCGTGCCCGAAGTCCTGCTGGCCGCGAACGCGATGAAGGGCGGCATGGCCATCCTCAAGCCGCTCCTGGTGGAGACCGGCGCGCCGCGCATGGGCAAGATGGTGATCGGCACGGTGAAGGGCGATATCCACGATATCGGCAAGAACCTTGTCGCGATGATGATGGAAGGCGCGGGTTTCGAGATCGTCGATCTGGGGATCAACAATCCGGTCGAGAACTATCTCGACACGGCCAAGGCCGAAGGCGCGGATATCATCGGCATGTCGGCGCTGCTGACCACCACGATGCCCTACATGAAGGTCGTGATCGACACGATGAAGGAACAGGGCATCCGCGACGATTACATCGTTCTGGTGGGCGGGGCCCCGCTGAATGAGGAATTCGGCAAGGCGATCGGCGCCGATGCCTATTGCCGCGATGCCGCCGTGGCGGTGGAGACCGCGAAGGCCTTCATTTCGCGCAAGCACAATCAGGTCGGCGTCTGATCCCGCGACATCTGAGCGGAATACAGCCCAGCCATGCATCGCAAAGGCCCCGTTTTTTTCAGCGGGGCCTTTTCATATGCCCCCTCGCGCCCCATACTCTAAAAGACGGAGGATACGCGATATGCCGCTGCCACATTTCCTGCTGCTGATCCTGTTCGTGATCGTTCTGGCCGGGGCCACGATCTGGGCCTTTGCCGCCTCGGGCGTGCCGATGGCCACGCTCGGGCTGATGGTCCTGATCGCGGCGGGCGTTGCACGGATGATGGCACGGGTGGAATGACCACCCTTCCCGGTGATGTTACCCTTTCCAAGGACGGTCTGGCGCCCGAAGGCACGGGTCGGCTCTTGCTGATCGCCTGCGGGGCGCTCGCGCGTGAGATCCTGGCGCTCAAGCAGATGAACGGCTGGGATCACATTGACCTGACCTGCCTGCCCGCGAACCTGCACCTTTACCCCGAGAAGATCACCGACGCGGTGACCGCAGCGGTCGAGAAATTTCGCGCTGCCTATGACGATATCTTCATCGTCTATGCCGATTGCGGAACGGGCGGGCAGCTGGAGGCGCGCTGTGCCGAGCTTGGCGTCGAGATGATCGCGGGGCCGCATTGCTATTCCTTCTTCGAAGGCAATGCGCTCTTTGCCGAGAAAGCCGAGGATGAAATCACGGCCTTCTACCTCACCGATTTTCTCGTGCGCCAGTTCGACGCTTTCGTCTGGCGCCCGATGGGGTTCGACCGCCATCCCGAGGTGGTGCCGATGATGTTCGGCAATTACGACCGGCTGATCTACCAGGCGCAGACCGACGATCCGGCGCTCGACGCGAAGGCGCGCGAGGCGGCCGATCGGCTCGGCCTGCGTTATGAGCGGCGCTTTACCGGCTATGGCGATCTGGCCACCAGTCTGACCCAATTCGCCGCCAAATCGGGCCGAGCGGTTTAACTCCGTTTGAAATTTCCTTAAACAGCGACCGAAATGCTTGGCTTCGCTGCATCGCGGCGATATTTGCGAAGCAAATCCGAAATTCACGGCCCGCCCCTCCCCGGTCGCGGGCCTTTGCTTTACAGGAAGAGCCTTATGACTCTGTCGCAATGGCGCAGCCAGTGGACTGGCAACACCCGCGCCGACATCCTCTCCGGTCTCGTGGTGGCGCTCGCGCTGATCCCGGAGGCCATCGCCTTCTCGATCATTGCGGGCGTGGACCCGAAAGTCGGCCTCTATGCCTCCTTCATGATCGCCACCGTGACTGCGCTTTTCGGCGGCCGTCCGGGCATGATCTCGGCCGCGACGGCGGCAACGGCGGTGCTGATGGGTACGCTGGTGCGCCAGCACGGGCTCGACTATCTGCTCGCCGCCTCGATCCTCGCCGGGGTGATCCAGATGATCGCGGGCGCGCTGAACCTCGGCACGGTGATGCGCTTCGTGTCGAAATCGGTGATGACCGGCTTCGTGAACGCGCTGGCGATCCTGATCTTCATGGCGCAATGGCCGGAGCTCGATCCCAGCAAGGTGCCGCCGATCACCTATGCGCTGGTGATCGCCGGACTTGCGATCATCTACCTTCTGCCGCGCGTCTTCCGCGCCATCCCCTCGCCGCTGATCGCGATCCTCGTCTTGAGCGCGGTGACCATCGGCCTCGGCCTCGACGAGGTGCATACCGTGGCCGATATGGGCGCCCTGCCCGACCAGCTTCCCTCGCTGTTGATCCCCGACATCCCCTTCACCTTCGAGACCTTGCAGATCATCCTGCCCTATTCGGTCGCGGTGGCGGTGGTCGGGCTTCTCGAAAGCCTGATGACGCAGAACATCGTCGACGAGATGACCGACACGCGCTCGGACCGCAAACAGGAATGCTATGGTCAGGGCATCGCGAATGTCTGCTCGGGCTTCATCGGCGGCATGGCCGGTTGTGCGATGATCGGCCAGTCGGTGATCAACGTGACTTCGGGCGGGCGCACGCGCCTGTCGACCCTGACCGCAGGCGTCGCGCTCCTGATCTTCTGCGTGGTGCTGGGCGAATGGGTCGGCCGCATCCCGATGCCCGCGCTCGTGGCGATCATGATCATGGTCTCGATCGGCACCTTCAGCTGGGCCTCGATCGGCCAGCTGCGCACGATGCCGATGTCGTCGAACGTCGTGATGCTGGCGACCGTGGCTTTCGTCGTCGTCACCCATAACCTCGCGATCGGCGTGCTGGTGGGCGTTCTGCTGTCGGGGATCTTCTTCGCGGGCAAGATCGCACAGATGACCGAGATCACCTCGCGCCTGAACGAGACCCACAACCTGCGCACCTATTACATCAAGGGCCAGGTCTTCTTCGCCACGGTCGAAGAGTTCAACCGCGCCTTCGACTTTCAGGAAAAGCTCGAGCGCGTCGTGATCGACCTCACCCATGCCCATATCTGGGATATCTCCTCGGTCGCGGCGCTGGACCGGGCAGTGGGCAAGTTCCGCCTCGCGGGCACGGAAGTGAAGGTCGTCGGGATGAACCACGCGACCGAGACGATCATCGACAAGCTGTCGAATGGCGGTCAGGTCGCAGCCGGGCACTGAGCCGGCGCACGCCTTCCTGCGAGGGCGTCCGAAACGCAATGAGGGGGCCGAAGCCCCCTCATTCAGACCCGCCAGAGCGGATCGCTCGGATCATTCCTCGACGGTGGCCGAGACGATGTAATCGGGCTCTTCCACGACGCCGTTGCGGCCCGGATCGCCCTTCTTGATCTGGTCGACCACATCCATCCCGCTCACCACGTGACCGACGACGGTATATTGCCCGTCGAGATGGGGCGCGGGCGCGAACATGATGAAGAACTGCGAATTCGCCGAGTTCGGATTGGCCGCGCGCGCCATGCCCACGATGCCGCGCTGGAAGGAGACGTTCGAGAACTCCGCGGGGAGATCCGGCAGGTCCGAACCGCCCATACCCGCCATCGAGGTGTCGCCACCCTTCTTGCCGAACTGAACGTCGCCGGTCTGGGCCATGAAGCCGTCGATCACGCGGTGGAAGACGACGTCGTCGTATTTGCCTTCCTTCGCGAGCGTTTCGAGGCGCTCGACGGCCTTCGGCGCCTTGCCGGGCAGCAGGTCGATCACGACCTTGCCCGAGGTCGAGCCGCCGATCTCGAGGACAAGCTTCGGCCCGCCCGTATCGGGCACGCCCGAGCTGTCTTGCGCGAAGGCCGCGGGCGCTGCGAGCGCGAGCGCTGCGGCCAGGACGGTGCGGCGGGCGATATTACGCATCGGCGGCCACCTTCACCGAGATCATGCGGTCGGGATTGCGCGGCGGCTCGCCGCGCGCGATCTTGTCCACATGCTCCATGCCCGAAATCACGCGGCCATAGACCGTGTATTGACCGTTCAGGAAATGGTTGTCCTTGAAGTTGATGAAGAACTGCGAATTCGCCGAGTTCGGGTTCATCGAACGCGCCGCACCCAGCGTGCCGCGATCATGCGGGAGCTTCGAGAACTCGGCCGGAAGATCGGGATATTGCGACCCGCCGGTGCCTGCGCGTCCGGGGTTGTAATCCTTCTCCATATTGGCGTTCTGCACATCGCCCGTCTGGGCCATGAAGCCCTCGATCACACGGTGGAAGGCCACGTTGTCATAGGCGCCGTCGCGGGCGAGCTGCTTCATGCGCTCGGCGTGCTTGGGGGCCACATCGGAAAGAAGTTCGATCACGACCGGCCCGTCCTTGAGCTCGATGATGATGGTGTTTTCGGGATCCTTGATCTCGGCCATTGGGTCCTCCTTTGAGATTTGGCCGACCATAGGAGCGGGGCCCTTGCCCGGCAAGGACAAAGCGCCGCAGTCTGGCCGCGATCGTTGACGCGACCCATCGCCGCAGGGCAAGAATATCGCAAGCCGCGGGAGCGGGCCGCACGATCGATGGCCCCCCGCGTCCCAAGGGAGAGAAACATGGCTTGGAAAACCCTCGATGAGGTCGATCTTGCGGGCAAGGTCGCACTGGTGCGTGTCGATATCAACGTGCCGATGGAAAACGGAAAAGTGACCGACGCGACGCGGATCGAGAAGATCGTGCCCACCGTGCGCGACATCCTCGCCAAGGGCGGCAAGCCGGTGCTGCTGGCGCATTTCGGCCGCCCCAAGGGACAGGTCGTCCCCGAGATGAGCCTCGCGCCGCTGGTGCCCGCACTGCAAGCCGCGATCGGCGCGCCGGTGAAATTCGCAAGCGACTGCGTCGGCGGTCCGGCGAAGGAAGCCGTGCAGGCGCTTGGCGCGGGCGAGGTGCTCTTGCTCGAAAACACGCGCTTCCACGCGGGTGAGGAAAAGAACGACCCGATGCTGGCCGCCGAGATGGGTGCGCTGGGTGAGATCTATGTCAACGACGCCTTCTCGGCCGCGCACCGGGCGCATGCCTCGACCGAGGGAATCGCGCGTGTTCTTCCGGCCGTCGCGGGCCGACTGATGGAGGCCGAGCTGAAGGCGCTCAACGCCGCCCTTGGCGATCCCAAGCGCCCGGTCACGGCCGTGGTCGGTGGCGCGAAGGTCTCGACCAAGCTCGACCTGCTGGGCAACCTCGTGAGCAAGGTCGACCACCTGATCATCGGCGGCGGCATGGCCAATACCTTCCTCGTGGCGCAGGGCGTCGACGTCGGCAAATCGCTGGCCGAGCGCGACATGGCCGACACGGCGCGAGAGATCATGGACAAGGCGAAGTCTGCCGGCTGCGCGATCCACCTGCCCGTCGACGTGGTCGTCGCGCGCGAATTCAAGGCGGGCGCCGAGAACGAGACCGTCGCGAACGACGCCTGCCCCGCCGACGCGATGATTCTCGATGCGGGTCCGAAATCTGTGGAACAGATTGCCTCGGTCTTCGAACATTCCAAGACGCTGATCTGGAACGGCCCGCTCGGCGCCTTCGAGATCGCGCCTTTCGATGCCGCCACCAATGCGGCGGCGGCCAAGGCGGCAGAGCTGACCCGCGCGGGCAAGCTGATCTCGGTCGCGGGCGGCGGCGATACGGTGGCGGCCCTCAACAAGGCCGACGCGGCGAAGGACTTCACCTATATCTCGACCGCCGGTGGTGCTTTCCTCGAATGGATGGAAGGCAAGGAGTTGCCCGGCGTGGCCGCCCTCGAGCGGGGCTGAGATGACGGGCCCGCGTGGCTGGGCGCTGGTGACCGGGGCCTCTTCGGGCATCGGTCTGGAGCTGGCGCGCTGCGCGGGCGCCGAGGGCTACAATCTCGTGCTCTCGGGGCGGGACGAGGCGGCGCTGGCCGATCTCGCCCGCCATATCGAGGCGGCGAGCGGCGTGACCGCTCGTCCCTGCCCTGCGGATCTATCGAAACCCGGCGCGGCCGGGGATCTGTGGACGCGGGCCTGCGCGCTCGCCGAAGGGCCGATTCATGTGCTGGTGAACAATGCCGGTCTCGGGCGCTATGGTGATTTCGCCTCCGATACGGATGGCGACGCGCGGGAAGACGAGCTGATCACGGTGAATATCGTCGCCGCGACCGAGCTGATGCGGCTCGCCATTCATGCCATGCGCCATCGCGGCGCGGGGCGGGTGCTGAACGTGGCCTCTGCGGCGGGCTTCATGCCGGGGCCAAACATGAGCGTCTACCACGCCTCGAAAGCCTACCTGCTGCATCTGAGCGAGGCCGTCGCCGAGGAACTGAAATCCACCTCGATCACCGTCACGGCGCTGTGCCCCGGCGCAACCCGCACCGCGTTTTTCGAGCGCGCCGAGACCGAGACGACCTGGCTGATGAAACTGACACCGATGCCGAGCGCTGAAACTGTCGCGAAAGCGGGCTGGCGGGCCTGCATGGCGGGGCGGCGCGTGGTGGTGACGGGCGCCGACAACAAGCTTTTCACCTTCCTGACCCGGCTCGCCCCTCGGCGGTTGGTGACGATGCTGACCGGCTGGTTTTTGCGCCGCGCGGGCTGAAATTCGCGTCCTTACCGATTGTTAGCGTCACCAGCGTTGCATCGACTCTGCACAAAACCTATCCCTTCGGTGACCCACATCCCGCAGGAGGAATCCCCATGTCGAACGCCCAGCAAACCGAAAAGATGCGCGAAGGCAACGGCTTCATCGCAGCCCTCGACCAGTCCGGGGGCTCCACGCCCAAGGCGCTGCGGCTCTATGGCATCGAGGAAGACGCCTATGACGGCGAAGAGCAGATGTTCGACCTGATCCACGAGATGCGCTCGCGGATCATCAAATCGCCCGCCTTCACCGGCGAGAAGGTCGTGGGCGCGATCCTGTTCGAACAGACGATGGACCGCGAAATCGACGGCATTCCGACCGCCACCTATCTCTGGGAAAAGCGCGGTGTGGTGCCCTTCCTGAAGATCGACAAGGGGCTGGAGGCCGAGGCGAATGGCTGCCAGCTGATGAAGCCGATCCCGGGCCTCGACGAGCTTCTGTCGCGCGCGGTCAAGGCGGGCATCTTCGGCACGAAGGAACGCTCGGTGATCTCGGCGGCCAATCCCGCCGGCATCAAGGCGGTGGTCGATCAGCAGTTCGAGCTGGGCGCGCAGGTGCTGGGCCATGGGCTCATGCCGATCATCGAGCCGGAAGTGACGATCTCGATCGCGGACAAGGCCGAGGCCGAGGAGATGCTCCTGTCCGAGATCCTCACCCATCTCGACGCCCTGCCCGAAGGCAAGCAGGTGATGCTGAAGCTCTCGCTGCCCACGAAGGCGAACCTCTACAAGCCGCTGGTCGATCATCCGAAGGTGCTCAAGGTCGTGGCCCTCTCGGGCGGCTATTCGCGCGACGAGGCCAATGCGAAGCTCGCGCAGAACACCGGCATGATCGCGTCGTTCAGCCGTGCGCTGACCGAGGGGCTTTCGGCACAGCAGACGGATGCGGAATTCGACGCGATGCTGGGCGAGGCGATCTCTTCGATCCACGCGGCTTCGGTGGCTGGCTGATCGCAGGCGGCCTTCGCCACTCACCGGCGGCAGACCTTACGGGCCAAGGGGGCGCTGCCCCCTCGCCCGTTCCGGGCTCACTCCCGGGAATATATTTATCCAAGTCGAAGGCAGGAGCGTTTCAGCGCGCTCCTGCCTTTCGCGTTTAAGAAAAGCTGTCTTGCCCGTGCAACAGCACCGCGGAGCCGCGAAAATCTTTGAGAAATCGACCATCTGGGGGATTCCCTTGGCGAATCACTTATGCGATGATTCCCGAAACGGCCCGAGAGAGGCCGGGGCACGCACCGGACAGGCGGCCCCAAGATGCGAGGCAGGATGATGACGTTGAAGCGCCCCACGATCGGGCCCCTGATTTCCGTGACCGTGGCAGTGGTGCTGGGCACCTATTTCGCCTTCTCGGCCGTGCAGGGCGAGTACGGCATCCTGCGTCGCGTCCAGATCGAGGCGGAGATCGAAGCCAAGCGCGCCGAACGTGATGACCTACGCGTTCAGGTCGACCGGATGGCCAATCTCACCCATCGCCTTTCGGATGATTATCTCGACCTCGATCTTCTCGATGCGCGTGCCCGCGAGGTTCTGGGCGCCATGCGCTCCGACGAGATCGTGATCCGCTAGGGCCTCGGTCGAAACCGCGCCCTTCTGCCCTATTTCAATCGTGATAGCCATTTTCCCCGCGCCATGCCGCGGGGTCATTGCCATTGCCCCGGCTTTGATATATGAAATGGTTTAACGTTGAACTATTCCGGCCAAGGGAGGTCTGACCAATGGCAGTACGGAAAGGCTCGGCGAGCGGCGCCAAAGCGGGCGCGAATGTCTCGGCCGAGGAACTCAAGAAATTCTACAATGACATGCTGCTGATCCGGCGCTTCGAAGAGAAGGCGGGTCAGCTTTACGGCATGGGTCTGATCGGCGGCTTCTGCCACCTCTATATCGGGCAGGAAGCGGTGGTCGTGGGCCTCGAGGCCGCCGCGAAAGAGGGCGACAAGCGCGTGACCTCCTATCGCGATCACGGACATATGCTGGCCTGCGGGATGGACCCGAAAGGCGTGATGGCCGAGCTCACCGGGCGCGAGGGTGGCTACTCGAAGGGCAAGGGCGGCTCGATGCACATGTTCTCGAAAGAGAAGCATTTCTACGGCGGCCACGGCATCGTGGGCGCGCAGGTACCGATCGGCGCGGGCCTCGCCTTCTCGGACAAGTACAAGGGCAATGACAACGTCACCTTCGCCTATTTCGGTGATGGCGCAGCCAACCAGGGTCAGGTCGCAGAGACCTACAACATGGCCCAGCTCTGGGATCTGCCGGTCGTCTTCGTGATCGAGAACAACCAGTATGCGATGGGTACGAGCGTCAAGCGCGCCACCAAGTCGCCCGATTTCTACGAGCGCGGCATCGCCTACGGGATCGCGGGCGAAGAGGTCGACGGGATGGATGTGCTGGCGGTGAAGGCCGCGGGCGAAAAGGCGGTCGCGCACTGCCGCGCGGGCAAGGGCCCGTATATCCTCGAGATCAAGACCTATCGCTATCGCGGCCACTCGATGTCGGACCCTGCGAAATACCGCACCCGCGAGGAGGTCCAGAAGATCCGCGAAGAACGTGACGCGATCGAACATGTCCGCCAGCTGCTGCTGACCGGCAAGCATGCGACCGAGGACGAACTCAAGCAGATCGACAAGGACATCAAGGCGATCGTCAACGAGTCCGCAGATTTCGCCAAGGAAAGCCCCGAGCCCGCGCTCGAGGAGCTCTGGACCGACATTTACGCCGAAACGGCGCCGCAGAACGCCTGAGGGGGGAAGAACAGATGGCAACCAAGATTCTGATGCCCGCGCTCTCGCCCACGATGGAAGAGGGCACGCTGGCGAAATGGCTCAAGAAAGAGGGCGATGCGATTTCGGCCGGTGACATCATCGCCGAGATCGAGACCGACAAGGCGACGATGGAATTCGAAGCGGTCGATGAGGGCACGCTGGGCAAGATTCTCGTGCCGGAAGGCACGAGCGGCGTGAAGGTCAATGACCCGATCGCGGTACTGCTTGAGGAAGGTGAGGATGCGTCGGCGGCGGACGAGGCCGAAGCGCCCAAGACCGAGGCGGCTCCGGCTCCGGCCAGCGCCCCGGCCAAGGCGAAGGCACCCGAGGCCGAGGACATGCCCAAGCCCGACACCAGCCCGGACTGGCCGGAAGGCACGAAGATGAAGACGCAGACCGTGCGCGAGGCGCTGCGCGATGCGATGGCCGAAGAGATGCGGCGTGACGAGTCCGTCTTCCTGATGGGCGAGGAAGTCGCCGAATATCAGGGCGCCTACAAGGTCAGCCAGGGGCTGCTCGACGAGTTCGGTGCGCGCCGCGTGATCGACACGCCGATCACCGAGCACGGCTTTGCCGGCATCGGCGTCGGGGCGGCGTTCGGTGGACTTCGTCCGATCGTCGAATTCATGACCTTCAACTTCGCGATGCAGGCGATCGACCAGATCATCAACTCGGCGGCGAAGACGCTTTACATGTCCGGTGGCCAAATGGGTGCGCCGATGGTGTTCCGCGGCCCGAACGGCGCGGCCGCTCGCGTGGGCGCCCAGCACAGCCAGGATTACGGCGCGTGGTACGCCCATATTCCGGGCCTGAAAGTCGTGCAGCCCTATTCGGCGGCCGATGCGAAAGGCCTGCTGAAATCGGCGATCCGCGATCCGAACCCGGTGATCTTCCTCGAAAACGAGATCCTTTACGGCCGCTCCTTCGAGGTGCCGGATCTGGAAGATTTCACCATCCCCTTCGGCAAGGCGAAGATTTGGCGCGAGGGTGCAGACGTCACCATCGTCAGCTGGGGCATCGGCATGAGCCACGCGCTGGAAGCGGCTGAAAAGCTTGCGAAAGAGGGGATCGAGGCCGAGGTGATCGACCTGCGCACCCTGCGTCCGATCGATTACGATACGGTTCTGGCCTCTGTGATGAAGACCAACCGCTGCGTGACCGTCGAGGAAGGCTTCCCGGTCGCAAGCTTCGGCAACCACCTCTCGGCAGTGATCATGGAGCGCGCCTTCGACTATCTCGACGCGCCGGTGATCAACTGCACGGGCAAGGACGTTCCGATGCCCTACGCGGCGAACCTCGAGAAGCTGGCGCTCGTGACCTCCGACGAGGTCGTCGAGGCGGTCAAAAAAGTCACCTATCGGTAAGGGGATAGCGCAATGGCAACCCAGATTCTGATGCCCGCCCTGTCGCCCACGATGGAGGAAGGCACGCTCGCGAAATGGCTCGTGAAAGAGGGTGATACCGTCTCCTCGGGCGACATTCTCGCGGAGATCGAGACCGACAAGGCTACGATGGAATTCGAGGCCGTGGATGAAGGCGTGATCGGCAAGATCCTCGTGGCCGAGGGCACGTCGAGCGTGAAGGTCAACGAACCGATCGCAGTGCTGCTGGAAGAAGGTGAAGACGCTTCGGCCGCAGATGCCGCGGGCGCACCTGCTGCCGCGCCAGCGCCGGACGCCAAGGAAGAGCCCGCGCCTGCGAAAGCGGAAAGCAAGCCCGCCGCCCCTGCCCCGGCCGCGCCGCAAGGCTCTGACGGCAAACGCATCTTTGCCTCGCCGCTCGCGCGTCGCATCGCCGCCGACAAGGGCGTCGATCTTGCCGCTCTGTCGGGCTCGGGCCCGAAAGGCCGGATCGTGAAGGCCGATGTCGAGGCAGCCCAAGGTGGCTCGGCCGCAGCGCCCGCCGCATCCTCCGCAGCCGCCCCGGCCCAAGCCGCGGCCCCTGCCCCGGCCGCCGCGCCCAGCGTCTCCGCCTCGACTATCGCCAAGATGTACGAGGGCCGCGAATACGAGGAGATCGCCCTCGACGGGATGCGCAAGACCATCGCCGCGCGTCTCACCGAGGCCAAGCAGACAATCCCGCATTTCTATCTGCGCCGCTCGGTCAAACTCGACGCGCTGATGAAATTCCGCTCGCAGCTCAACAAGCAGCTCGAAGGTCGCGGCGTGAAACTTTCGGTCAACGATTTCATCATCAAGGCCTGTGCTCTCGCGCTGCAGGCGGTGCCGGATGCGAATGCGGTCTGGGCTGGCGATCGGGTGTTCAAGCTGAAACCCTCGGACGTGGCCGTGGCGGTCGCGATCGACGGCGGGCTGTTCACGCCGGTGCTGAAAGATGCGGAGAGCAAGTCGCTCTCGACCCTATCGGCCGAGATGAAAGACCTCGCCACCCGGGCCCGCGACCGCAAGCTCGCGCCGCATGAATATCAGGGTGGCAGCTTCGCGATCTCCAATCTCGGCATGTTCGGGATCGAAAATTTCGACGCGGTCATCAACCCGCCGCATGGCGCGATCCTCGCCGTGGGCGCGGGCATCAAGCAACCGGTGGTGAACGCCGAGGGCGAGATCGAGGTTGCCACGGTCATGTCGATGACTCTCTCGGTCGATCACCGCGTGATCGACGGTGCGCTTGGCGCCGAGCTTCTCAAGGCGATCTGCGAGAACCTCGAAAACCCGATGCTGATGCTCGCCTGAGCGCGACCGAGACCTGGAAACGACAGAAACGCCCGGACCGATCGGCCCGGGCGTTTCTCTTTTCATATCAGCAATCTAATCTTCACGCATCTCGCGCTGACGCATCGGCATCGCGTCGATTGTGGCAAATAGCACCTCCGCCGGAATTGGCGCGGCACGGTCGATCTTCACCCCGCCATCCTTGCCGATCAGCAGCATCCGGAACCCGTCGACCCCAAGCTGCGCACGCAGCCCGCCTCCCGCGTCCGGCGAGGCATCGACCAGAACGACGATATCGCGTTCGACAAGACCGGCTTTCTGCCCCAGCATCGTCTCGCGCGCAACAATATAGCGTTGATCATGCGGTGAAGGGGCAAAGATCACGATCAGCCGCTGCCTCCATCGGTAGAGCGAGAGGTCCTCCATCGTCCCGACAAACGCCTGAATTAGCGGTTCACTCGCCAGCGCGAATGACCCGCCCCCACCCACGGCGCAAAACACCGCAGTGGCAAGACCCATCTTGGTTCTCCAGATCATCGCATTCTCCCGTCGAGCGTCTCAGGAAATACGCAAGCGGGCGCAGATCGGCTTGAAATTTCAGCACTTCGATCGGTCAATTAAGGCGATTTCACATTTTTTCGATCCGCGTTGATCTCAGTCACCGACAGGAAAACACAGTGCGGTAGATTCGGCCTGCTCTCACATCCAGAACAGGAGTTCGACCATGGAATGGAAAAAAGAAATCGCCACCGTAAAGGACAATATGGGCGATTACGGAGCGAAACAGCCGGCCAGCGCACAGGGCTTCGGCGCTCTGCATCAAGCCGCTCTTGCTCCCGGTGCGCTTGGGACGAAAGAAAAGGAACTGATCGCGCTGGCCATCGCGATTGCCAAGCAATGTTCCTATTGCATCGGCTTCCACGTGCAGGCCTGTATCGAAGCGGGCGCCACGCGCGAGGAAGTCGAGGAGACGGTCAATGTGTCGGTCCTCATGGGCGGTGGCCCCGCGATGATGTATGGCATGAAGACACTCGAGTGTTTCGACATTCTCTCGAAGGGATGACCTTCGGGTTCTCCTGATCGCCAAAACAAAAAAAGAGGGCGAGCACCGCAGCGCTCGCCCTCTTCTCAAACTCGATATCCGATCAGCCGTTATGCAGGAGCTGGTCCATTTCGGAAGCCGGACGATCGCAGCCCGCATCGCCCACGATCTTTGCAGGCACGCCTGCGACGGTCTTGCAGCACGGCACTTCCGAGAGAACGACCGACCCGGCCGCGATCCGGGAATTGTCGCCCACCTTGATATTGCCCAGCACCTTTGCGCCTGCCCCGATCAGCACACCATTGCCGATCTTGGGGTGACGATCCTCGTCCTCCTTGCCAGTCCCGCCAAGCGTCACCGAATGGAGCATGGAGACATTGTCACCAACGACGGCGGTTTCGCCGATTACGATCGAATGGGCGTGATCCATCATAATGCCCCGACCGATGCGTGCACCGGGATGGATGTCGACACCGAAGAGTTCCGAGGCCCGCATCTGCACGAAATACGCCATGTCGCGCCGACCGTTGGCATAAAGCCAATGCGCGACCCGATAGGCTTGCAACGCCTGGAACCCCTTGAAGAACAAGAGCGGCTGGAGAAGCCGGTGGCAGGCCGGATCACGCTCGAGCACCGCAACCAGGTCAGCCCGCGCCGCCTGCCCGAGATCGGGATCGGCGCGATAGGCCTCGTCAGCGATTTCGCGCAGGATCTGTTCACTCATCTCGCCCGAGGCGAGCTTCATCGAAAAGCGATACGCCAGAGCGCGCTCCAGCGACGGATGATGCAGCAAACCAGCATGGATCAACGCACCAAGAAGCGGTTCGTCACGCACCGCCGCGCGTGCCTCGTCGCACAGCCGTGTCCAGACTGGATCGACCGCCGCCACTTTCACCTGTTGTCTCGACATCGGAACTCTCCCTCTTGGCGCGTGAGCCTAACACATAGGCTTTTTGTCGGATAGAGGAAGGGCTCGGCCCGATTATCTCCTCCCAGTGCGCCAAAGCTCGAAAGCCTGACAGACGGCACCCAGCGTCGCGACCGGCAGCGTTCTTTCGTCCAACCCCACGCCAATTCGGCCCAGCGCCGCCGCCATAAGAGTCCCGTCACCCCAAATCGGATGGAGCCGCCCCAGCCGCTTGCGATAGAGATCCGCCGCATGAGCCTCGTCGAAAAGGCGCATCAACCGTCCATGGCGCTCTGCCTCGGGCCACAGCGTTGCGACCCGCGCCGCCGTAAGCAGATCTCCCTCACGCGCTCTCCGCATCACTCAGGCAAGAACCTGCACACGCTCAGTCAAACCGGGTCCGAAGACATCAGAGAGCTGCGCCACCTCAACCCAGAACGCTCCGGCAATGCCATCCACGGCCTTCTGCGCAGTCGAATAGGTCCATTCCGAATTGGTCAGAACGACCTCGCGCCGGATCGCCTCTCCTTCGAGTATCCGCAGCAGGTAACGCTCGGCCACCTCTCCAAGCGGAACATCCATCGCCTCCCAGTCATCGCCACCAATCCGCGTGCGCCGGACCCAGCTGAGCTTCCAGCCATCGGCTTTCTGCACCACCCGCAGATGGCATGGGGAAAGTGGTCGCAACCCGTTGCCAGCGAATGCCTGGACTGTGTGGATATAGGACGGGTCGTCGTAAGGGCGCGCAGCCGATCCAATCCGGTAGTGCCTTGCCATGTTGCGCGCGGCTGGGGCGAGCGCGATCTGTTGTGCCCGCCCATCCAGAAGCACCACAACCGAGCCTTCGGGCCAGACCACTGGCATCAGCGCATCGGTCCCGAGCTGTCCCCGGAGCCGCAGACTGAGATCCCAGATCCCCGGTTCGACCGGCTCCGCACGCTGGAACTGCAAGATCTCCCAATTGTCCGAAGACCCGTTTCCGATCGCGAGCGCATTGAGCCCCGACAGGACACCCGCTTCCAACGCCGTCTCGAACTCTCCAGAGATCAGCTCAACCCGCAAAGGCTCTCCCCGATCCCACAGGCCGCTTCGTGCCATTCTGAGTGGTGAAAGCGTTGTGCCGATCACCGCTTGGGTCCCGAATTTCGAGTTCAGCTCATAGCCTGCGTCCTGAAGCCCCGAATAGACCGCGACCGCACCCGGCCATGGGCTGGCCGCGACAGCGAGATGCGGCGCATAAGGGTCTTCGGCCCCGGTCATCAGCGGCAGGTCGAGAAAGACCGGCGTCACCGGCACGGGCGGTACATAGGGTGCAAGGCGGGCGCCCTCCTCCTCTTCCTCAGCCGGTTCGTAGATCCCCGGCTCGACCCGCACCGCTTCAACCTGGATCGTCTCCGCGCGCTCGATACGATCGATCCTGTAACGGTCGGTGCTCGTATCTTTCTCCAGGTTGACGACATCACCCGGCCCCAGCCATCCAAGTGAAGGCGGCAGCGTGAAACGCGCCCGGTCTTGCGCCACGCGCGCCTCGGAGAGCCACCGATCCACGACACGCATTCCCTCCGAGCGCGTCATCGCGAGTGGCACCTCGCTCGCGGCAGTGGGACCATTCTCCTCATCAGGGAAAATGCTCTCGACCGCGCGGACCTCGAAACAGCCATCCGCCTCGACATAGGACAGCCTCACCCGCCCGGCGATTTCCGCTTCGGGTGCGCGCTGGGTCTCTAGGCCCACATCCTGATCATCAAGTGCAAGCTGCGGCGGCCAAAGCTGCGCATCGACCGAAGCATCACGCATCCGGAAGACCAGCAACCCATCGCGCTCCAGCGCATCGAACCCATATATGATACTGAGCGATTGCAGAGCTCCGCGCGGCGTGATTCCGCCTTGCATGGCAAATCCACGCACGACCCCGTAAAGCGCGCTCACGTCAATATCACGCACGCCTGCCATCTCACAGATTTCGGCCACGACATTCGCCAGCGGTTGCGCGCTCGAGCGCCCCGAAAGCCAATGCCCCCGCGCGTAATTCCTCGCATCGCTCCAGACATCGTCCAGACTGGGAAACTGTGGATAGGGTCGCGCGTCCCAGGCCCATACATGCGCGCGCGACATGTCGACCATTGGTCCACCGTAGATATCGGAAACCGGGTTTACCACCGGATCCGCCCAATAGCTCGTCATCGCGCGCAAATATTGCATCTGGATCGTGTCATCGCGCCGGCCGTCGGAATAATGCGGCAAAGCACTTTCCGAGCTTTTCGGATCGAGAAATTTATTGGGCTCATTTGTACCCTTGTCGATCGCGGCGCAACCTAGCTCGGTGAACCAGATAGGTTTTGAGCGCGGCACCCAGGCGGTGGGCTCCTCGAGCCTTTCGCCATTGATCCGGTCATGGTGATCATGATCCCACCAGCCACGAATGTCCTTGTAACGCCAAAGCCAGGGCTCATCATGCGCCCCGTCGATGATTGGCGTTCGGATCTGCGCATCGCGATGCTGCGCCGAGGCATAATACCAATCATACCCTTCACCGCCCTCGATATTCGAACGCAGGTAGTCGAGATTGTAGATAGCCCCCCAATGCGCGTCGGCATGATGCTCACCATCACGCCAATCCGACAGCGGCATGTAATTGTCGATTCCGATGAAGTCGATCGCATCATCCGCCCAAAGGGGGTCAAGATGGAAAAAGCAATCGCCGTTGCCCGGATGATAACCGAAATACTCGCTCCAGTCCGCAGCATAGCCGATCTTGCAGTCCTGGCCGAGGATCTGTCGCACTTCTCCTGCCAGAACACGCAGCGCTTCCACCGCCGGGAAACTGTTGTTCATGCCGCGGATTTGCGTCAGCGCGCGCATCTCGGAGCCGATGCAAAACGCCTCCACACCGCCCGCGAGTTTGCACAGATGAGCATAGTGCAAAACGAAGCGCCGGAAGGACCACTCCGCTGGACCGGAATAGGTGACCGTCTCTCCCGTCGGCGCAAAGTCACCCATTGCAGCGGTCCCGAAGAAGCTCGCAACCTCGTCTACAGCGTGACTGGTCCCGTCCGGCGACCCTGCGTGCCCCGGTGCCGCTGATGTCGTGATCCGTCCACGCCACGGCAGCGCCGGTTGTTCTGCCCCATCGCTCCAGGGGTCGGGCAATCCGTTCCCTTCGAGTTGATCCATGAGAATGAACGGATAGAAGGTCACCGCCTTACCCGCGTCATGCAGCGCCTTGATCGCGTCTATGACCGCCGCATCCGCGGGCGTCCCGCCATAAACCGAGCGATCATCAAGTTTGGGAACCGCATCAACCGCCCCGCGCCCGACACCCGACACCCGCCAGCTCATTTCGCGCCCGTCGACCGACTTCGAAGCAACTTTTGGCTGCACCTTACAGTTGCCGCAGCGTAGATCATTCCCGAACCAGGACACGACGAGCGAAACTGTCCCGCAATTCGGCAGCTCCTCATCGAGCATCCCGAGGCTCATCTCGAAATCCGTCTGCCCGCTCGGCGAATGCTGATTCACTGGATTGACCTCAGCCGTGATCCCCCAGCCATTGAAAAAGAAAAGCGACGAAGTCGCCGGATACTCGAGCGGGGTCGAACGAATGCGCTGTTCGCTCACCGGGCGCGTGGCCAGCGAATACTCTCCCGTCCCCGGAATCAGGGCGACCGCCTCGATCGTCTGGCTCAGATCCGTATCGCTCGGCAGCCCCTCCCCCTGTGCCGCGCGCACCACCTCGAAAGTGAATTGCGGCACGCGATTACCGAAGGGACTGAGCTCGAGGTTTTCGAACACGACATAAGCGATCCCGCGATAGCTCGGCGCTTTCTCCATCCCCTCGACAGCCGCGATCTTCGGGTCGGGCTCTTGGGTTTCGCTCCCACTATAAACACGCATATTCAGATCGCGCGTATCGAGCTCGACACCGTCAGCCCAGACGCGCCCGACCCGCAGAATCTCGCCCTCTCCCAGCGCAACCGCAAGGCTGACCGAGTAGCTATAGCTCACGATCGAGGGTTCGCCCTTCCCTCCCCCCGATTTCTTCTTCGCTTCGAAAAACCGCGTGGCCCAGATCACCTGCCCGGCCATCCGCATTCGCCCCCAAATGCGTCCGAGACCTTCACCTTCCGAAGCCGTGGTCAACCGCAATCTGTCGACCCGTCCGGTTTCGACTGTGCCGGACCCTCCGCCCAGCAATTGCTGGTCTATTACCCGGCCCAGCGTTGCCCCGACCGCACGTCCGATGACAGCGCCGGAAAGCCCCAGAACCGTCCCGCCAAAAGCCCCGCCGATCGCGGCCCCCGCCGCAGAGAGCAAAATCGTCGCCATTCACCTGGCTCCTTCATGAAATTGAAAACGCGCGACGATCCGGCGCCGCCACGGCGTGCTCAGCGGGCTCTCGACGACCCCATGGCCGCGATAGGCATGCACGAAACTCGGCTTCTGGCCGACCGAAGCCGCGATCCCGACATGCTTGGCCACCGAACCCGAGCGCATTCGAAACAACAGCACCTCACCGGGCACGGGCACGCCACGCACTTCGCGCATCTGCGCCCGCAGCCCGCGCCAGAGCTGTTCGTCGCGGCTCGGCTCGGACCAATCGGGCGTATAGGCGGGCACCCCATCGGGCTCATGACCGCAATGCTCTCGCCAGATCCCGCGCAACAAACCTAGGCAATCCGATCCGACACCTCGTAGCGAGCCCTGATGCAGGTAAGGCGTACCAATCCAGCTCCGCGCGATCTCGACAACCCGCTCACGCGGCGCCTGCCAATCACTCATGCGAACAGGCTCCCGCCGTCATTGGTGCCTCCCTGAACTGGATAAGACACCAGCCAATCCTCGCCTGGAATATGCGGAAAGCCGCGAAAATTGACGAAATTGCCAAATTTTCCGCGACAGGTTTCGCCCCGCTTGTCACACCCTGCCTCCAGCCGAACCGTATCCCCTGCTGCGATCTCCGCCCCGATGCGTTGCCAAAGCTCGATCTCGCGCGCGCCGCCCGGAACAACGCGATCCGCCTTGATCACCCCAACAAGCCCTGCTGCAGCTCCCGTCAGCACACGAAACCGCCCCTTTTCGAACCACCGCGGCTCGAATCCGGCCAGAACGTCGAAGCGAAATAGCACCGAATCTTCGACAAGGTTCAGCGGGGCTTCGTGAAAATAGCCCCGCTGGTTCAAATCAAAGCGGCATTTTCCGTCCCCGAGAACCGCCGCACAGCGCGGATGATAGATCCGCCCGCGTTCTAGCCCCAGAGGCTCGCTCAGCCCACGCAGCTCAGCATTGAACGCTCCCGCCGATCGGGTGATCTCGCCCAAATGCCCGCGAAACAAGAGAGCGCGCTGCGTGACATCGGCCCAATTTACCACCCAGACCCTAACCTCCGCCCCGTCAAAGCGACCGGCGAGGATATCAGCCTCCGAGATCGCTTCGGAATTCAACGCGCCAAAGACCTCGCTATTGTCCACGGCGAGCCCGGTCCCCTGCGCCACCGCCTTGGCTGTCATACCGCTGTCAGGTTCGAAGGCGATCCCCTCGAAACTCAGCCCTCCATCATGATCGGTAAAGCCCAGCGTCAGCCCATCGCGCCGGGTGACCGCCCACACCCGCGCGATCGTCGTTGCACCCGTCTCGAGATGGGCACGCAGCTCTTCAGGATAGCTCATCAGATCCGCACCTCCACAACCGGCACCTGCGGCATATTCCCGGCCTGAAAACTCTGGACCGAGACCTGGATCGCATCGGTATCAAAGCGCACCGGCACATCGAACTCGAACCCCGCGGTGATTGGCGCACCTTCGGCGGGAGCCGCGAAGAACCGTACCGCGCCGGTCTCAAGATCGACCTCCCAATCCACGGCTTCAGCCTGATAACCGCCTTGAACGCCGAGTTTCACCGTGCCGGCGACCGGCTTGGTAACCGGGCGGCGATATTCCACATCTCCAGAGACATAGGCCTTGGAAAGCTGAAACTTCGTCGTCACCCCATCGCCTTGGCCGATCAGCTGATCCTCGTAATCGACCGCCTGCGAGGGAGCGCAGCTCTTGTAATCCGCCCAGTCCTTCCAGCGAAACGCATGCAGCTGACCGCTGCGCGCCTCGAAAAACGCGAGCATCCGTTCCACATCGTCGAGCGAACGCAAACCCACGCCTGCATCATAGCGTCTGCGTGAATGGGCCCATGGGCTGTTGCGCTCTTCGAACCCGTTGGAAAGCGTCACGATTTCCGTGCGCCGCTCCGGCCCGCCCACCGAGCCGAAGCTCAGGTTGGCGGGGAACCTCACCTCGTGAAAGGCCATCTATCCCTCCTCAGCGATTGCGTTCGCCCCGCGCCAGAGCGCGGTTGATCTGTGCGGCGACTTGGCTCGAACTGCGCTGGAAACTCGCCGCGTCGGGTGTCGAAACATTCACCACGACATTGACCGCGCGTCCGCCGCCCTGCGCGACGACCCCGAGCCGCCCGTCGGCACCCCGGGTCAGCGGCATGATCGCTTCTGGTCCCGCCTCGCCCATCAGCCCTGTCGCGCCACGCATCGGAAAGCTCGTCGGACTGCTGACGACGCCGCCTTTTGCGAAGGGCATCACACGACCATGCGAGAAGGCCGCCCCGTCAGCAAAGGGGAAAACCCCGCTCAACAACCCGTTTAGCCCCGACGCCAGTGCTCCGCCAAGCGCTTGCTGTACCGGCTTCATCGCGACGTTATAGACGCTGTCGGCCATGCTCTGCGCGACTTGGCGTAAAGCATCCGAAAGTCGCATCCCGTCGAAAACCACCCCGTCGAACGCACGCCGCAGACCCGAGCCGAAAGAGGTGCTCAGGCTCGTCACCTCTCGACCCGTGAAGACGAGGCTTTCGCGCATCGTCGCCAGTTCCTGGTTAAACACTTCCGTCACAGCGACCGCACCGCCTAGCGAACGCTCCAGCTCGATCGCCTGCTGGCTCAGCCCGTCGATCCCGTCCGAGTCCGTCATCTCTCACTCCTTCGATTGGCCGCCAAGCCATCGGGAAAGCGTTCAATCAGCTCTTCAAGCCGACCACGTCCCATCGGCCGCGCGCCCGTCGCCCCCTCACCCAGCATCAGCGCGAGCTCCGCTGGGGTCAGCGCCCAGAACTCTGCCGGACGCAGACCGAGCCGGTGCAACCCGGCTCGCATAAGCCCCGGCCAGTCGAGCGCCTCGCTCACGTCGCGCCCTCGCCCGGCACCGAGAATGCCCGCGCCAACAGCTGCGCAGCCTTGCGCGCGGCGTCCATCGGCCCGCCACAGATCTCGACCGCGCCGAGATCCCCGACCCGGCCCTGCCAGCCCCCTCCGCGCAAGCCAGCGACGACCACCGCCAGAACGTCGCGGCTCGTGAAGCGCCCCGCCTCGAAGCGCTCGACAAGCGCGATCATGCCGCCACTCTCGCCAATCTCCGTCTCGAGCTCCGCCAATGCGCCCAGCGTCAACTTCGCCACATGTCGCTGCCCATCGAGCGCGATCTCGACCTCACCTGCCCAAGGATTTGCCATCATGCGCCTCAGATCGCCGTGAAGCTCAGCGCGCCGGCCGACGCCATCGCGATCTCGTAGCTTGCCTCGCCGTCATGCGCCCCTGCGTAGTCGATCGAGGTGATCATGAACGGCCCCTGCACGATGCCGAAATCGGGGATGATCACCTGGAACTGTGGAACCTCACCATCGAAGAAGATCTGGCGCGCGCGTTCATCCGTACCCGCATCCTTGAACACGCCCGAGCCCGAGATCTGCGCCGAACGCACGCCTGCACCACCCAGCAGCTCGCGCCAGCGCCCCTCGCTTTCGAGAGAGGTCACATCAACCGTCTCCGCATTGAAGGTGATCCGCGTGGCGCGCAGCCCCGCGATGGTCTCGAAGGTCTGATCCCCGTTCAGGTCCAGTTTGATCAAAAGATCCTTGCCGTTTTGCGCCGCCATGGCCAATTCTCCGAATTTGGATAATTTGTTTCCGATCGGGAAATACTCCCCCGACGAAATGTTGAGAAAGTGAAAGCCCCCCTCAGGCTTCAACCCGCGCGCGGAAGGTCAGGTCGAGCCTGCGCGCGGCCCCCTTGTCGACGCGCCGCGCCTTCGCCTTGAGAAACCACAATCCCACAAGACGACCGCGCGCCAACGTGAGCGGGCTCGCAAGCAGCGTGTCCGAGATCGCCTCGCCCACCTGTTTCGCCAGCTGAAACCCCGCGACATCGCTGACCACCGACACGGTAAAATCATGCACCGCGCCGTCGCCCGTCATATCCGAGGCATCGCGCGCATCTTCCGGACCGAGGCTGACATATGTGCCGCTCACCGTCCCTGCTGGCGCTGCGTCATAGACCGCGGATCCGACAAGCCCCGTGACACCCGGATCATCCTGCAATCGCGCATAGACCGCCGCCTGCAAAGCGGCTCCGATCGCGTAACTCATGCCACCACCTCCTCACGGGCGAAACAAGTCAGGTAATGCGCGCCGCGATCGGCCTCCGCGACCGCGAGGATGCGAAACACGCGTCCTCCTTCGCGGAAGCGCTGCTCCGGGCGCGGTCTGCGCGGCGAGCCCTCGGGAGCTGCCCGCACCGTGATTTTCCAGGGCACCGAAGCCAGCGTCACGAACTCGCCCGCGCGCTCGACCCCGGTCCCCGGCACCATCTGCGCCCAGAGCTCACCGAGCGCAGTCCAGATTTCGGTGAACCCACCCGCGCCGTCGGCGACACGCTCGGGCGCCTCCAGGACCAGCTTGCGATTGAGATCCGGCACGCTCATGCGCCGCCTCCAAGCATCCGCACCGTACGCCAACGCTCGATCAGCGCCGTCACGCCGAAGGGCATCCCGCCACCTTCACCCGCTGCCTCATGGCGCAGCTCGTAGTACTGCGCCGAGAGCAGCATCACCGCCTGTGCCAGATCCGCCGGCAGATCCGACCACTGGGAACCAAAACCTGCAGTAAAGCGGATCTCGACCACACCACCCGAAGGCACCGCCGGCAAAACCGTCCCCTGCGCCGCAACGCGCGGGCGCTGCAAATCCTCGATCAGCCGATAGCTTTCCTCGGGGAGCACGGCGAACACCCCCGCCGCATCAACCAGCCGGATCTCCGACACGGCACGCACCGGCGCGACCGGCAACGGATGGTCCACCGCTCCGCGCCAGGCCGTGAGCGTCAACACGAAATCCCGTGCCAGCAGCACCTTGGCCGTGCGCGCCTCGATCGCCGCGATCGCGGCCCGCAGGTAAGCCTCCAGCGCTGCGTCCTCCGCGCCCACATCCGCGAACCCTGTCCCGAGCCGCAAGTGATCGCGTAACGCCGCAACCGGCAGTGCGCCCGAGGCGACCGCCGTCTCTTCTTTCAACATCATGGGAACTCTCCGAAAGTCACGAGACAGCACCCCGGCTCCTCGGGGTGCCATCTGTCATATCGGGCGCGGGCCCCGCCGCCGCTCGAACGGAGGGAGCAGCTAGGCGACGGCCGACAGCCCCGCGCCCGCCTCGGAACCGGTTACCCGGCCCAAGGACCGGAAGGCCCCCGCCCCCCGATCCGGCTCACGCGCCTCAGGCGATCGCGAATTTCAGCAGTTTGATCGCCGCGAAATCGCTCACATCGCCACCAACGCGCTTTGACGCATAGAACAGGACATGCGGCTTGGCCGAGAAGGGATCACGCAGCACGCGCAGGTCCGGGCGCTCGGCGACGGTGTAGCCCGCGTCGAAATCGCCGTAAGCGATCGCGAAGCTGTCCGAAGCGATATCGGGCATGTCCTCGGCAATCAGCACCGGGTAGCCCATCAGGCGCGGCGGCTCACCGGCGGCCAGACCATCCGTCCAAAGGAACCGGCCATCGGCATCCTTCATCTTGCGCACGGCGCCGGCGGTCTTCGAATTCATCACGAAGCTCGCATTGGCGCGGTATTCGGCGTCGAGTGCATAGACCAGATCGACCACCGCATCGGCCGGGTTCGCCCCCAGAAAATCGCCATCGGCACCAGTTGCGACATAGCCGAGCGAGCCCCAATCCCAGGCGTCATTGGCCAGTTTCGGATGGGTAAGGAAGCCGGTCGGCTTGTCGATACCGTCACCCGAGATGAAGGCCGCGGCCTCGGCACGGGCGAATTTCTCCGCGATGCGCTGCGCGAGCCAGCCCTCGACGTCGAAGGCGCTGTCGTCGAGCAGGCGCTGCGAGGCCTTCGGCATCGCCGAAAGCTCATGCAGCGGGATCGAGATGCGGTCGATCATCGGCGTCGCGGTCTCGGTCAGAGCTGCGGTCTCGGTCGCCCAACCGGTGCCGACATCGGTGCGGTCGACCAGGACGTCGTAGGAGGTCGCCTCGACATTCACGACATTGGCGATCTGGCGGATCGACGCGGTCGCTTTGAGCACCGACCGGATCGATTCCGAGGTCTGCGGATCGACGAGATAGCCACCCTCGGCCGCCACGGCCGTATTCAGCGCCTTGCCCTCAAGCGAGAGCCCACGCAAAGCGTCGTCGTCACCCGAACGCAGATAAGCGGCAAAGGCCTTCAGATGCGGCGCCTCCTCAGAAGCAGCGGCGGAAAGGGCGGGACGCCCGGCGGTCATGGTCTTGGTCTGCAGCATCGTCAAACGCTCACTTTGTTGTTGCATCTTCACTTCAACTTCGTCGCGGAAGTTTTTGACTTCCTTCACGAACCCGGCCAGCGCTGTCTTCACGTCAGCTGCCGGATCCGGGCCTTCGGACATACCCGTCCCGGCCCGAGCCTTGGTCTCGGTCTTCATCGTCGCTCCATCTCCAATGGGGTCAGAGGCCGGGCCGCGTCAGCGGTCAGCCAGTTCCGCCGCGGCGCCGTTCAGCGCCTCGGCCAGATCACGCAGGCTGTTCTCCAGGCTTTCTCCCTTCGCCCCGACCCGCGCTTCGCGAAGCATCGGAAAGGTCACCAGCGAGACCTCCCAAAGCTCCAGTTCCGCAAGTAGCCGCTGGCCTTTTGCGTCCTTCTCGGCGGCAACCGTGCGATACCCGATCGACAGCCCGTCGATCGCCCCCGCCGCGATCAGCGCCGCCGCTTCCTTCGCACGCGCCACATCGGGCAGCAGCCTGCCCTTGACGTAGAGCCCGCGCGTATCCTCAAAGATTTCGTCCCAGATCCCGATCGGCTGGGCCGGGTCGTGCTGCCAGAGCATCTTGACGTTGCCGCCCCGCGCCGCGAGGCGTTCCAGCCCTTTCGCATAGGCCCCCTTGCACACGATATCGCCGCCCTGATCTGGCAGACCGAAGAGGCTCGCATAGCCTTCGATGATCGTCCCATCAGTGACGCGCACCGGCTGCGCCTCGGCGGAACAGAACTTCAATTCCAGACCGTAATCATTTGTTTTCATGACATATCCCCTATTTCGGACCGACCTCGATCAGGCTCAGAACTGCCTGCGTGAGGATCACTGCGACCACGCCGTAAACCGCCATCCAGAGTCGCCGCTCCAGCCGTTCGATCATGTTCTCGATCTTGCCGAGCCTCTGTTCGACCTGCGAAAACTGCAGGTCCATGATCTTCTCGGTCGCCTGCATCCGCTCCTCGTGTGCGGCGAAGGGCTCCTTGAGATAGCGCGAACCGGAAGCCGTCATCTCACTCCTCCGCCAGCGGCGGCAGCCCCAGAAGCCCGCGCTTCTCCGCATCGCTCAGAAAACTCACCTCGCCGATGCGCTTCCATTGCTGGTCGCGCTCGATCGCGAGCGCCGGGATCTGATCGAGATCGGGCTTGAGGTTCACGCGCTCGCCCGCCCAGGTCGACAGCCACCACGCGATATCGGCCGCCACTTTGGTTGCGAGCGGCAGCACCGTCAGCCGGTAGAAAGCGCGATGCGCCTCGGCGTAATTCGCATAAGTCGCATCGCCGGGGATACCGAGCAGCATCGGCGGTACGCCGAAGGCCACCGCGATCTCGCGCGCCGCGGCGATCTTGGTCTCGTGGAACTCCATATCCGACGGGCTGAACCCCATCGGCTTCCAGTCGAGCCCCCCTTCGAGCAGCATCGGCCGCCCCGCATTGCGCGCGCCCTGATGATGAGTCTCCATCTCGAACACGAGCCGGTCATATTGATCGGGCGACAGCGTGCCCTGCCCGTCCGTGCCCTTGTAGACGATCGCCCCCGATGGCCGCGCGGCATTGTCCAGCAATGCCTTCGACCAGGCCGAGGCCGCATTATGCACGTCGAGCGCCACCGCCGCCGCCTGCAACGGGCTCAGGCCGTAATGGTCGTCCTGCGGGTGGAAGCTTTTCAGATGACAGATCGGTTCGGGGCCGCCCGTCATATCGAACCGATGCTTGCGCCCGGCAACCGTGTAATCATAAGCGATCGGCCAGCCATCCGCTCCCGGCACGATGCTCATCCGGTCCGAGCGCAGCACATGCAACTCGCGCGGCAGGCCCGGCTCCATCGCGACCGCCTCGAGATAGCCATTGCCCGAGAGAAGCATCTGCCCGTAAAGCGCCTCGAAGAACTCGCCCTTGCCCTGCGCCGCATTGGGCCGCGCGATCAGGTCGAGCATCGGGTGGATATCGTAACGCCGCTCCGCATCTTGGCACACCAGCGGCAGCGCGGCGGCGGCTTCCGCGATCAGCTTCACGCAACGAAATCCGATCGGGTTGCCAGTGAAGCCCTGCCGCGTCAGGGAGCCTACGTCGCGTGGCGACCAGACGACGCGCCCCGATCCGCTCGCCATCGCGACGATCCGCCCCGTCGCCGAGGCCTTCACTTCCGGCGGGCCCGCGCCTTCGGATTTGCGAAAGATGTTCCAACCCATTCCCGTCTCCTTCTCGCGGCCCCAGATCGAGACCGGCTGGCAAAGAAAAAGGGCCGGAGGTTCGACCTCGGCCCTTGCTCTTGAATTCATCTGTCCCGCGCCGGGGGCGCTGCCCCCGGACCCCCGGGATATTTCGACCAAGAGGAAGAAGGTTTCCTCTCAGAGACCCCGCATCTGCGGTCGGCGCCAATGTGCGGCGGGCTCCAGGATCAGCTCTGCGATCGCCCAGACCAACGCATCCACACGGTCGGGCGAGCCCTTGCCCTGATAGCCTTGCAGTCCCATTCGGCACATCTGATCTTCCAGAAGCCCCAGATCCGCGGATTTGAGATGCGTCACCCGGCCCTGTTCGTAGAGCGCCGCCACCGGTTCAGCGCGCGCAGATTTGCCTCGGCTCGCCCTCAGCGCCTTGAACGGGATCAGCGGGTCGATCTGGCGCAGCATCGTCTCGATCAGATCGCCGCCCTGATTGACCTCCGCCACCAGCTTCTCCGCGCCCCAGCGCTCCATCGCCGCGATGCCCGCGCGCGCCCAGTCGATCGGCTTGCCGCGCGAGCTCGCATCTTCCAGCACCACCGCGCGCCAGTCCTGCACCGGGCCTTGGGTCTTCGCGCCGACCACCACGATCCCGCATTCGTCCGACACCGCCTTGCCGCTGACCGAAGGGTCCAGCGCCACGACGATCCGGTCCAGATCGCCCGCAGTCCCGACCCGCGCCGCCTCCAGCATCCGCGTCGTCCAGAGCGCACCTTCGACATCGTCAAGCAGCACGCCATCCAACTCCTGCCGCCCCAGCCGCGTGCCTGCATAGCGCGCCCGGACCTCTTCGAGGAAACTCTCGGCCAGATACGCCCGGTTCGCCTCGGTCGGGGCATGGGTCAAGACAGTCGAGGGGGTGTTCAGGATCGTCTTCAGCACCCCCACATTGCGTGGCGTCGTGGTGATCACCTGCTGCGGATGATCGCCCAGCCGCAGCGCGAATTGCAGCATGTCCCAGACCTCCTCGGCCTTTTTCCATTTCGCCAGCTCATCGACCCAGGCGGCATCGAATTGCGGGCCGCGAAGCGCCTCTGGCTCATGGGCCGAGAACGCCTGCGCGGTCGCCCCGTTCGGCCAGACCAGTCGTTTGCGTCCCGCCTCCCACGTTGGGCGGCGGTCGGGCGGAGAGCAGGACAGGATCCCGCTCTCCCCCATCACCATCACGTCGCGCACCTGGTCGAAGGTTTCTCCGACCAGGGCCACCCGCCTTGCCCGGCCGGGGTCGAGCGGTCTGGCGCCTTCCACCATGGAACGCACCCACTCGGCCCCGGCCCGCGTCTTGCCGGCCCCGCGGCCGCCCATGATCACCCAGCTTTTCCAGGCACCTGCGGGCGGCAGCTGATGCGGCAAGGCCCAGAATTCGAAAATCCAGGGCAAGGCCAGCAACGCGTTTTCCTCGAGCCCGTCGAGGAAGGCGTCAACATCCTCCTGCGTTGCGGAGGCGAGCCAGACGGCGCCCGATTTCAGCTCGGGCGGCGTCGAAATCGAGCGCGACATCGCGCCCGGCGGCAACGCCCGCCAGCTGTCTGCGGAGTTTCTCGACACGAGAGCGCTCCTCCATCACCAAATGAAAAGCGGTGCGGAGGTCCTTGACCGCCTGCACCGCTGCTTTCGCCTCGGAAATCTGGCCGCGCCGCACCCCCTGCAACGCTTGCGCCAATTCCTCGGCCACGTCTCGATAGAGCGTCTCGGTGATCTCCAGAAGATCGACCGAAGCGCCCGCCTCACCCACCTTGTCCCTTAGCATGTAGTCGAACCCACCCTTCAAAGTTGGTCCGTTCGAGAGAAACAAAAAAGCGCCGTCGGGTTTCCCCGCGGCGCCTGCCCACTTCTCCTAGCATGCCACATATCTACTTTAGAGCGTTCGCAGAGTCAAGCGCTAAATCTCCGGTTGTTATCCCGAGGCAAAGAAAAACCCCGGCGCAAACCGGGGTTTTTCTTTCAAATCAATTGCCTGAGGCGGAATCCTGTCGTTGCTTTTCGATCTCGCGCCACTTCGCGACGTTCTTGTTATGCTCGTCGATCGTGGTCGCGAAGGCATGCCCGCCCGACCCGTCAGCCACAAAGAACAGATACGGCGTCGAATCGGGATGCATCGCCGCCTCGATGGCAGCCTTGCCGGGATTCGCGATCGGCGTGGGCGGCAGCCCGTCGATGACATAGGTGTTGTAGGGCGTGGCCTTGCGCAGTTCCGACTGGCGCAGCCCGCGGCCCAGAATGCCCTTGCCCTCGGTCACCCCGTAGATCACCGTCGGGTCGGTCTGCAACTTCATCCCCTTCTCGAGACGGTTGATGAAGACGCTCGCGACCTGCGCGCGCTCGTTCGGCACGCCGGTTTCCTTCTCCACGATCGAGGCCATGATCAACGCCTGTTCGGGGTTTTCATAGGGCAGCCCTTCGGCACGTCCCGCCCAGGCATCGGCGAGGATCTTCGCCTGACGGTCCTTCATCAGATCGACCAGAGCCTGCCGGTCGGCCCCGCGCTTGACCTCGTAGCTGTCGGGCGCAAGCGTCCCTTCGGCCGGAACGCCGTCAATCGCACCGGCAAGGAAGTTCGCCTCCTTGAGGCCCTGCACGATCTGCCAGCTGGTCACGCCATCGACGACCGTCACACGGGCGCGCACATCTGCGGCTTCGGCTTTCGTCTCAAAGCCCTCGGGCGGCTTCTCGGTCTCGGGGTTGTACTCCGCGACCTTCTCGTAATTGCCGGTTTTCGGGTCCAGTTCACGCAGAAGAACCTCGTTGCCGCCCACGCCGATGCGGAACACCAGCTCGGTGCCGCAGGTGGAGGGGCCGCCCGCCGTGATCTGATCCACGATCTGCTGCATCGAGCTGTTCGGCTCGATCAGGTAGGAGCCGAATTTCAGCTTGCCCGCCTTCTCTTCATATTGCGCGCCGGTGCGGAAGATGTAGGCCGAAGTGACGGCGCCATGATCCACGAGATCCCCCGAGACACCCTGGATGCTCGCCCCAGGCGCCACGCGCAGGCACATCGGCTGCGCCAGCGGGCCGGGCTCGGTGTATTGGCGCTTCGCCCATGCGACGAGCCCGCCAAGCGCGACCAGGATCACGATCAGCAGAGTGAGGAAATTCGAGACGATGTTACGCCACATCAGTCCTGCACCTTGCCCAGCACGAGGCTCGCATTGGTTCCGCCAAAGCCGAAGCTGTTCGACAGGGCCACGTCGATCTTGCGCTTGACCGCCGTCTTCGGCGCAAGGTCGATCACGGCTTCTTCGGGCGGAGTGTCGAGGTTGAGCGTCGGCGGCGCGATCTGGTCGCGGATCGCAAGCACGCAGAAGATCGCCTCTACCGCACCCGCCGCGCCGAGAAGGTGGCCGACCGAGGATTTGGTCGAGCTCATCGTCGCCGTTTTCACCGCATCACCGAGCAGACGCTGAACCGCGCCCAGTTCGATCACATCGGCCATCGTGGAGGTGCCATGCGCGTTGATGTAGTCGATCTTGTCGGGCGTCAGCCCGGCGCGCGCGAGGGCCGCCTTCATCGCGCGGAATCCACCATCCCCATCTTCCGAGGGCGCCGTGATGTGATAGGCATCGCCCGAAAGGCCATACCCCAGAACCTCGGCATAGATCTTCGCGCCACGCGCCTTGGCGTGCTCGTATTCCTCCAGCACGACGCAGCCTGCACCCTCGCCCATCACGAACCCGTCGCGATCGGCGTCCCAGGGGCGGCTCGCGCTCTCGGGCTCGTTGCCGCGTTTCGTGGACAAGGCCTTGCAGGCGTTGAAGCCCGCGATCCCGATCTCCGAGATCGGGCTTTCCGCGCCACCCGCGACCATCACGTCGGCATCGCCGAGCATGATCAGACGCGCCGCATCACCGATCGCATGTGCGCCGGTCGAACAAGCGGTGACGACGGCGTGGTTCGGCCCCTTGAAACCGAAACGGATCGAGACCTGCCCCGAGACGAGGTTGATCAGCGCACCCGGAATGAAGAACGGGCTCACGCGGCGTGCACCCTTTTCCTTGAGGATGATGGCGGTCTCAGCGATCGAGGTCAGACCGCCGATCCCCGAACCGATCATCACGCCGGTGCGCAGACGGCTTTCTTCGTCCTCGGGCGTCCAGCCCGCATCCTTCACCGCCTGCTCGGCGGCGGCCATGCCATAGAGGATGAAATCGTCGACCTTGCGGCGCTCTTTGGGCTCCATCCAGTCATCGGGATTGAACGTGCCGTCCGAGCCATCGCCGAAAGGGATCTCGCAGGCATATTTCGTGGTCACGCCCGACGCGTCGAAGCGCGAGATCGCTCCGGCACCCGATTGTCCTGCGATCAGCCGCGACCAGGTCTCCTCGACCCCGCAAGCCAGCGGCGTAACCATCCCAAGACCCGTGACAACAACCCGGCGCATGCCCGACCTCTTTCGCTGCTAATTCTCAGGAAGACCTGATACACGCGGCAGCGCATCGGCGCAATCACAACACTTTACGCATTGGCAGCCGCGCGCCGCCGAGCCGTCGCTCGCGCGCCAACGCGCGGGGAACTCAGCTCTCTGCGTCGCCCGCTTTCGACCCGGACGAAGAGCCACCCGCGCTCGGCGCGAATTCCGAGAGATCGACCTGCACCGCTCCCTCGCCGTCGGCGATCATCACCCGATTGCGCCCCTTGGCCTTGGCGCGGTAGAGCGCGTGATCGGTACGTACATAGATGTGCTGAAAACTCTCGCCGGGACACCATTGCGCCACGCCGACCGAAGCCGTCACCGGCACCCGATGGCCTTTCAGAGTGGCAAGGTGCGCCCCCGCGATCGACTGGCGCAGCCGCTCCGCTACCTCGAACGCCGCTTCAAGATCCGCCCCGGGAAGCAGGACGGCAAATTCTTCGCCACCGATCCGCGCAAGCGTGTCGTCATGACGCAAGGCCCCGAGCATCACCTTCGCCGCGCGGCGCAGCACCGTATCGCCGAAATCATGCCCGCCAAGGTCATTGATGCGTTTGAAAAAATCGAGATCCAGCATCAGGAACGCAAAGGGCACCCCGTGCTTGTTGCCCTGCACCACAGCCCGGGAAAACCTCCGCTCGAGCATCGCGCGGTTGAACAACCCCGTGAGCCCGTCCTCCAATGCCTGCTGCGCCATCTGCCGCTCAAGCTCGCGCCGGGCATAATCGGTCCGCTCGAAAGACATCGCCATCAGAGAGATCAGACCGATATTGAACCCGGCAATGGTCACGACCAGCAGCAGCACTTCGGCGTGAACCGTGCGCTCCTGATCCACGAGAATGTAGAAGAAGCCGAAAATCAGCGGGCCGGCCACGCCGAGCAGGATCTGCATGCGCGCCTGACGGCCCGAGGCATGGGTATTGAGCAGCACCCGCATCACCCCGCGATTGGCCCGCCCAAGCATCCCCCCGATGGCAAGCAGCAAGAGCATCACCGCCGTGGCCAGCGACATCGCCCCGATTACATCGCGCATCTGAAAAAGGTTCGCGGCGATCTGGACGATCCCGCTGCCAAGCGCCACGTAGAACAGTCCGGCACCCAACAGGAATGCGCCACGCTCTTGCGCGAGGATCGCGGCCGCGACCAGCCCAAGGCTGATCGCCGAGTGACGTGCCACCGAGTAAGGGCTCTGCACGCCATAGAATCTTTCGAGCTCCGGCACGAACCGTCCCAAGGACAGCATCAGAACAGCGAACGCCAGCGCCACCACGACGCGCGAAACGGTTTCGCGCGGCGCACGCGGTCCGCGCAGCCCGATCGCAAGCGCCAGAGCCAACCCTGCCACCGATGTCAGTTCATGCATTCCGTAGCTGCTGGGAAAGACGCGAAACATCCAGCCCTGCCGCGCCAGGTGCCCAACCAACGCCCACAGCGCCAGCGCCCCGGCCGCGAAAGCGAGGGGCCGGATCAGCAGAGATGCGGCGCGAAATAACGACATACCTAACCCGATTGCCCCGCAGAGCCGTGATGACAGAACCGTCATCCTCCCGGGAACTTCTCGGGATACTACCCCAAAACTCGGGACGAAGCTGCACCTAACTGGCAAAAAACCGCTTCCGAAGGGAAGTTTCCGCTCAAATCCGCACATCCGGGCCGTATTGCGCCAGAACCTCGTGGCGTGGCGCGCCCTGCCCTAGCGTCGATCGCACCATCGCCAGCCGATCCGCATGAAAGGGAGAAAGCGCCACATCGCCCTGCGCACTCAGGAACTGCCCCAGCCGCGCGAGCTCCCCCGGCCCCGCCCCCTTGCGAAACCGCGCCAGCGTCACATGCGGCCGGAACCGCCGCCGCGCAAGCACAAGCCCCACTGCGCGCGCAGCCCCCAGCACCGCATTGTGCCAGCGCGTCAGCTCTCGATCCGCGCGCACGCCCAGCACCAGCGCCTCGGGGCGCTCGGCCGACCCGAAGACCTCGAGCCCCGCCAGCGCCACCTGCGGCCCCGGCCCCCAGTCGACCCCCTCCAATGCCTCGTGAAGCTGCTCGGCTTCGAAGGGCTCGATCTCGCCCAGAAAAGCCAGCGTGAGATGCAGATTGTCGGGCTGCACGATGCGCCCCACCCCCAACTGGGCCTGCAAGACCGCGATCGCCTCGCAGATCGCCTCGGGCAACTCGATCGCGACGAAAATCCGCATCCGCCCCTCCCTGCCAACAGCCAGAAAAGCAAAACGGCGCCCCGGTTTCCCGAAGCGCCGTCCGCTAACTCGTTCTCGAAAGGCTTACGCGGCTTCCGAGATGAATTTCACCGCATCGCCGACGGTCTGGATGTTCTCGGCGGCGTCATCGGGGATCTCGATGCCGAATTCTTCTTCGAAGGCCATGACCAGCTCGACGGTGTCGAGGCTGTCGGCGCCCAGGTCGTCGATGAACGAAGCGCTCTCGGTCACTTTGTCCTCTTCCACGCCGAGATGCTCCACGACGATCTTCTTCACGCGATCAGCGATGTCGCTCATGTCAATTCCTCAAAGTTTATAGGGCAAATGGCCCGTTCCTGCTTGCTCGTTCGAGCGTCTCAACCCGCGCGCCCGGGTACAACCCCAAGACCGCAATCGGAACCGTGGCGCATGCGCCCGGCCCGTCTGCAGCGCTCATAGCGACTGCCGTGACGCATGGCAAGCCGTTTCTCTTGCATAACAAAGCGGAACCTGCCGTGGCGTCACAACTGCGTCAGACCATCGTCATGCCGCCATTGACATGCAGCACCGCCCCGGTCACGTAGCCCGCCTCTGGGCTCGCGAGATAACGTACCGCCGCAGCGATCTCCTCGGGCGTGCCCATGCGTCCGACCGGGATATTGCCCATCAGGGCCGCTTTCTGGTCGTCCGAGAGCTTGTCGGTCATCGCGGTCTGAATGAAACCGGGCGCGACGCAGTTCACCGTCACGCCCCGGCTCGCCACTTCCTGCGCGAGCGATTTCGACGCGCCCACGAGACCTGCCTTCGCCGCGGCATAGTTCACCTGGCCCGGGTTGCCCGTCTGACCGACGATCGAGGTGATGTTGATGATCCGCCCCCAACGCGCCTTCATCATCGGACGCATAACGCCGCGCATCAGGCGGAACGCGGCGGTGAGGTTCACGTCGATCACCGTCTGCCAATCCTCGTCCGACATCCGCATCATCAGCTGGTCGCGCGTGATGCCCGCGTTGTTCACGAGGATATCCAGACCGCCCATCGCCGCCAGCGCCGCTTTCGGCAGCGCCTCGACCGAATCCGGATCGCTCAGGTTCGCAGGACAGACATGCGCCCCCTCGCCAAGCTCGGCGGCCAGCGCCTCGAGCGGCTCGACCCGCGTGCCCGAAAGCGCGACGACCGCGCCTCCCGCATGCAGTGCCCGCGCGATCTCCGCCCCGATGCCTCCCGACGCTCCGGTCACCAGCGCACATTTCCCCGACAGTTTAAACATCATCTTCCCTCACCAGCTATCCGGGCGACTACTTAGCAGCGAAATCCGTGCGAGGCCACCTCCCGTCACGTCGGATCCGACTCGCCATAATCTCGCCCGGAACACCTGCCAAGATAGCTTTTTCGCCCGAGTTTTCTGAGAGAGATCCGCATATGTCGTTCATTTCCGCCCCAAGCAGCTCGGCCCCTTCCGCTATCAGCCCGGTCGCAGGTTTCCTCGAAGGGCTCGGATTTTCCGCCGAAGCCTCGCGCATGCTCATTCCACTCGCCCTGGCGCTTCTCGTCATCGCGGGGTCGGAGATTCTTCGACGCGCAAAGTTCAGGCGCCGCCGCTCGAATGGCTTTGCGGGCCGCTCTGCGCAACGCGACACCGGCCCCCGCCTCGTCCATGGCGACGATCACATGCGTCTCGTTGCCGGCGCGGAGTTCGAACGCACGCCGTTGTTGAACAGATCAGAGGCGCGGATCCTGCCGATCCTCGAAGGGATCGCCCGCGAAGTCGGGCGCGGCTACCGGGTGATGGCGCAGGTCTCGATGGGCGAAATCCTGTGCGCGAAAGGTTCGAATGGCAGCCGCGATCACCGCGCCGAAGCGAACCGTGCGATCAACGCCAAGCGGCTCGATTTCGCGATTTTCGACCCGCGCGGCCTTATCGTCGCCGCGATCGAATATCAGGGAAGCGGCCATCATCTCGGCTCGGAGGCGTTCATGCGCGACGCGGTCAAACGCGAGGCGCTTCGCAAGGCCGGCATCAATCTCGTCGAGCTCCAGCCCGACGCGGATGCCGCCTCGATCCGGATGCTGCTGCAAGAACTGACCGATTTACCACTGCGCAAGCCGCGCCCGGATGCGCCGAGGGCGCAAGCCTCGCGCGCCCCTTCTTCTTGATCCAAATATCTCAGGGGGTCCGGGGGAGGATCCCCCGGCCTGCCCCGCCCGCCCCCGCTCAGCCCTTGAGCGCGGCGATATCCTCAGGCGTGCCCACCGCGCGGCAGGTCACGTCCTTGGCGATCCGGCGGATCATGCCCGAAAGCGCCTTGCCCGCGCCGATCTCCCAGATCTCGTCGACGCCCTGACCGGCCATCCAGGCGACGCTCTCGCGCCAGCGCACCGATCCGGTGACCTGCTCGACCAGCAGCTTGCGGATCTCTTCGGGATCGCTCACCGCTTCGGCGCGCACATTGGCCACGACCGGAACGGCAGGTGCGTTGATCTGCGTGGCGGCGAGCGCCTCGGCCATCGCATCGGCGGCAGGCTGCATCAGCGCGCAATGGAAGGGCGCCGAGACCGGCAGCATCACCGCGCGCTTGGCGCCGGCTTCCTTGGCGAGAACGGTCGCGCGCTCTACCGCATCCTTGTGCCCCGAGATCACGACCTGGCTCGGATCGTTGTCATTGGCGGCCTGGCAAACTTCACCCTGCGCCGCCTCGGCGGCAACCTTTGCCGCCGTCTCGAAATCGAGCCCGAGCAGCGCGGCCATAGCGCCCACGCCCACCGGCACCGCCTCCTGCATCGACTTGCCCCGCAGGCGCAACAGCTTTGCGGTATCGGCCAGGCTCAGCGCGCCCGCCGCACACAGGGCGGAATACTCGCCAAGGCTGTGACCGGCGACGAAAGCCGCGTCAGAGATCGCGTAGCCCTCGGCCTCGAGCGCGCGCATCGCCGCGATGGAGGTCGCCATCAGCGCGGGCTGGGCATTGGCGGTGAGGGTCAGCTCTTCGATCTCGCCCTCCCAGATCAGCGCGGAAAGCGTCTCGCCCAGGGCTTCATCGACTTCGGCGAAGACCGCTGCAGCGGCCGGATAGGCCTCGGCCAGCGCCTTGCCCATCCCGATGACCTGCGCGCCCTGACCGGGGAATACGAATGCTCGGCTCATGACATGCCCTCCTCATAAATCGTTGCGCGTTCATTACCGCGCCCCCGCCGCTGGGGCAAGTTATGCAAATGCGACGCAGCCGCAGGCCGCGCTCACCCCTGTGGCGCGACTGCGCGCGCCGGTTTGCCGACGACCGTCGCGCCTGCGGCGACATCGCGCGTGACCACCGCACCGGCGCCGATGATCGCATCATCGCCGATCGTCACCCCCGGCAGGATGATCGCCCCACCCCCGATCCAGACATTGTCCCCGATCCGAACCGGACGTCCGAATTCCAGCCCCTCGCGGCGCTGCGCCGGGTCCCGCGGATGATCGGCAGTCAGGATCTGAACGCCGGGGCCGATCTGCGTCCCCGCCCCGATCGTGACCTCGACCACATCGAGCACGACACAGCCGAAATTCAGAAACGCCCCCGCGCCGAGACGGATATTGCTGCCGTAATCACAGTGAAAGGGCGGACGGATCCGCGCACCGTCACCCACTTCGGCGAAGATTTCGCTCAGGAGCGCATGGCCTTCCTCGGCGCTCATCGCAACCGAGGCATTGAAACGATCCATCCAGGCGCTCGCCCGGGCGGCGTCCGCCGCGATCTCCGGGCCGGTCGCCACATAAAGCTCGCCCGCGAGCATCTTCTCTTTTTCGCTGCGCATCCTTTTCTCCCTTGCCTGCCCGCATCCTGCCCGGCCTGCGCGCAAAGCAAAAGGGGCGCTCGAAAGCGCCCCTTTCCCTCAGTCCAGTTCGAGATGCGCAACCCCGTCCGACCGCCGCCCGATCGAGCGCCCATCCGCCCCGATGGTTGCGCGCACACGCCGCCTGAGCGATGAAAACGCTGCGCTTTCAACGACATCGACAGGCTCATCAAGCGCGATCTCGATATCGACATGCGCCTCGCCCTTGCGCCGCAGCGCATGGATCCGGCCGCTCACCGGATGGCCCAGATAACGCCCGCGCACCGTGTCCCCCAAGGCCAAACCCTGCGCCTCGGGACGCTTGAGCGCCGCAACCATCGTGTTCCAGTCGGCGTAACCCGCCGCCTGTGCATTGAGCTCATAGGCCTTCGACAGCGCCACGGGAGTGCCCGCGCGCGCCATGGCGTCAGCCAGACGTTTCGCCTGCGCCTTCGCCTCTTTTACCGTTTTCACAGTCATCTTTCTGGTCTCCACGGGGATCATCCACCGCTTCGGGGCCCGCATTGCCGAAGAGCCCCCGAAAATGGAGAGCCGTCGCGATCCGGATTTCACCATGGGTCTCCCCCGCGGGCGGCTGGCATCCGGCAGCCAAGGCCGACAGATGGGCGGTCGCACCCTCTGTGTCAAGAGCGCGCCCTGCACGCAAAGGGGCGCCCCGAGAGGCGCCCCTTTCCGAAACTCGTTCCGCTGCGATCAGCAGGAGTAGTACATCTGGTACTCGACCGGGTGCGGCGTGTGCTCGTAGGCGTAGACTTCGTCCCACTTGAGCGCCATGTAGCCCTCGATCTGGTCCTTGGTGAACACGTCGCCGGCCAGCAGGAAGTCGTGATCCTTCTCGAGGCTCTCGAGCGCTTCACGCAGCGAGCCGCAGACGGTCGGGATCGCGGCCAGTTCTTCCGGCGGCAGATCATAGAGGTCCTTGTCCGAGGACGGGCCCGGTTCGATCTTGTTCTTGATGCCGTCGAGGCCAGCCATCAGCAGGGCCGCGAAGCACAGGTAGGGGTTCGCCGACGGATCGGGGAAGCGGGCTTCCACACGCTTGGCCTTGGGCGACTCGGCCCACGGAATACGGACACAACCCGAACGGTTGCGAGCCGAGTAGGCGCGCAGAACCGGGGCTTCGAAGCCCGGGATGAGACGCTTGTAGGAGTTGGTCGACGGGTTGGTGAAGGCGTTGAGCGTCTTCGCGTGCTTCAGGATGCCGCCGATGAAGTACAGCGCTTCCTGCGACAGGTCAGCATATTTGTCGCCCGCGAAGAGCGGCTTGCCGTCTTTCCAGACCGACATGTTCACGTGCATGCCCGAACCGTTGTCGCCCTTGATGGGCTTGGGCATGAAGGTCACGGTCTTGCCGTAGGCGGCCGCGACGTTGTGGATCACGTATTTGTACTTCTGGAGGTTGTCGGCCTGCTCGACGAGTGTGCCGAAGATCATGCCCAGCTCGTGCTGACAGGTCGCCACTTCGTGGTGGTGCTTGTCGACCTTCATGCCGATGCGCTTCATCGTCGAGAGCATTTCCGAACGGATGTCCTGGCCCTCGTCCGACGGGTTCACCGGGAAGTAGCCGCCCTTGTAGCCCGGACGGTGAGCGAGGTTGCCCATTTCCATCGGGGTGTCGGTGTTCCACGCCGCGTTCTCGGCGTCGACCTGATAGGAGACCTTCTCGGGGGTGACCGCGTAGCGGACGTCGTCGAAGATGAAGAATTCGGCTTCGGGGCCGAAATAGGCGGTGTCACCGATACCCGAGGCCTTGAGATAGGCTTCGGCCTTCACGGCGGTGCCGCGCGGATCGCGGGCATAGGGCTCGCCGGTGTCGGGCTCGACAACCGTGCAGTGCACGCACATCGTCTTTTCCGCGTAGAAGGGGTCGATATAGACCGACGCCGCATCCGGGATCAGTTTCATGTCGGACTGGTCGATCGACTTCCAGCCGGCGATCGAGGAGCCGTCGAACATGAAGCCTTCTTCGAAGAAGTCCTCATCGACCTCGGTCGACATCAGCGTCACGTGCTGAAGCTTGCCACGCGGATCGGTAAAGCGGACGTCGACGTATTCGACCTCCTCGTCCTTCATCAGTTTGACAGCGTCCTTGATGCTGCTCATGTCACGATACCCTTTCGTTGAACATGGATTGTGCCCGAACCCCGCCGGCCCGGACGTGAAGTTGTACGATTACAGCGCGTCGTCGCCGCTTTCGCCGGTGCGGATACGGATCGCCTGCTCCATCGGAGAGACGAAAATCTTGCCGTCGCCGATCTTCTCGGTGCGCGCGGCACTGGTGATCGCCTCGATGGCGGCATCGACCATATCGTCGGGCAGCACCATCTCGATCTTAACCTTGGGAAGGAAATCCACGACATACTCGGCGCCGCGATAAAGCTCGGTATGGCCCTTCTGGCGACCGAACCCTTTCACCTCGATCACCGAGAGGCCCTGAATGCCGACCTCCTGAAGCGCCTCCTTCACCTCGTCGAGTTTGAAGGGCTTGATGATCGCCTCCACCTTCTTCATGCCGCCGACTCCTCCGTCGTTCTTAGTTCCGCCCCCCTCAGACCACTTTCCCAAAGCCCCCGCAATCGGCTAGGCTGGACGGGTGCGGAAAGGGGGTCGGAAATCCGAAACCCGCGCCCATCAATCGGGCGTCTAGCACAAAAAAAGAGCAGTTTGAAAACATTTCACTTCGAGGCCCTGCGAGAATGCGTGAAATCCTGACCGCCGAGCAGATGCGCGCCCATGAGCGCGCAGCGATCGAAGGCGGCGCCGTGACCGGGCTGGAGTTGATGGAGCGCGCGGGCGCGGGGGTGGTCGAGGCGATTTTCGCCCGCTGGCCCGATCTGGCCACCACCGGGGCCGTCATTCTCTGCGGGCCGGGCAACAATGGCGGCGACGGGTACGTGATCGCGCGTTTGCTGTCGGCGCGGGGCTGGAATGTGAGTTGCTTCGCCTATGGCGATCCCGCGCGGCTCCCCCCCGATGCGAAGGCCAATCACGACCGCTGGGCTGCAACCGGGGCGGTGCTGCGCTGGGACGATGCCGCGATCGAGGACCGGATCGACACTCTGCAAGACGGGCTGGTGATTGACGCGCTCTTCGGCACCGGCCTGACCCGCGCGATGCCCGAGGACACGGCGAAGACCTGGCGCGCGATCTATCCGCGCCGCTTCTCCAATCCGTCGGGGCCGCGCCCGCGCTTTGTCGCCGTCGACATCCCGAGCGGGATCTCTTCCGATAGCGGGCGCAATCTCGACGGTGCCTTTCCCGCCGATCTTACCGTCTCCTTTCACCGCGCGAAATGCGGCCACTATCTCGACCCCGACATGGACCCCGACCGCCCCGGCGGCGGCGCGACGATGAGCGGTGAGGTGGTCGTGGCGGATATCGGCCTGCCGCAAACGGGGGTGAAAGACGCGGCACAACTGATCGAACGTCCGTCGAATTTCCTCATGAAACGTACGGGGCACAAATACAGCCACGGTCACGCGCTGGTGCTTGCGGGCGGCACCGGCAAGGGCGGCGCTGCGCGGCTCGCGGCGCGGGCAGCCCTGCGGATCGGCGCGGGTCTGGTGACGCTGGCCTGCCCGCAATCGGCGCTCGCCGAGAATGCGGCCCAGTTGACGGCGGTGATGCTCACCCCCCTGCCCGATGGCTACAGCTTGCGCGGGATGCTGGCCGATGCCCGTCTCAACGCGCTCTGCCTCGGCCCCGGGCTGGGGCAGGCCCGCGCGCAGGAGATGGTGCCCGCCGCGCTTTGGGGCAAACGCGCCACCGTTCTCGATGCCGACGCGCTCACCGCTTTTCGCGATGACCCAGAGACGCTGTTCGCCCAACTGCACGAGGGCTGTGTGATCACCCCGCATCCGGGTGAATTCCGCGCCCTCTTCCCCAATCTCGCCGACGCCCTCGTCGATCCCGCGCGGCCAGCCTATTCCAAGCTCGACGCCACCCGCGAGGCCGCCGCGCGCGCTGGCTGCACGGTGCTGCTCAAGGGGCCCGACACCGTAATCGCCACGCCCGAAGGACGCGCGGCGCTTCACTCCGCCACCGGCGCGCATGCCGCACCCTGGCTTGCGACGGCCGGCGCGGGCGATGTGCTCGCGGGATTGATCGCAGGATTGCTGGCGCGCGGATTTTCCCCGTTCGACGCGGCATGCTCCGCCGCATGGCTTCACGCCGCAGCCGCCCGCAGCTTCGGTCCCGGCCTCATCGCCGAAGATCTCCCCGAGGAACTGCCCAAGATCCTGCGCGCTCTCGATTTGTGACCGCCCCGGGGTCGCCCTCCTCGGTTTCATTGACATGCATCAATGCTTTTGCCGTCCCGGGCGTGATGATCGGGACCGGGATGGAACTTTCATGGGGTGACTTCGTGGGCAATCACACCACGCCGTCGCAGCCTTCCGGGGCCGCGATGAAAAATGTATTCAAGGGCATGCGCGGGCTGATCGGCTCGGCTTTTCTGTTCAGCCTTTTCACGAACCTTCTGCTGCTTACCGGGCCGCTCTTCATGTTGCAGGTCTATGACCGGGTGATCGGGTCGCGTTCGGAAGAGACGCTGGTCGCGCTCTTCGGGCTCGTGGTCTTTCTCTACCTCTTCTACACGATCCTCGAATTCGTCCGCGCGCGCGTGATGGCGCGGGTCGGCGCACGCATCCATGCGCAGCTCAACGAACGGGTGTTCGACGCGATGCTCGAACGCTCGGCGCTGCGCAAGACCAACAAGGGCGCGAGCGCGCTCCAGGATCTCGATGCGGTGCGCACGGTCTTCGCCTCGCCGGTGCTGCTGTCTCTGATGGACGTCCCATGGACCCCGGTCTTCGCCGCCGCGATCTTCATCTTCCATCCGCTGCTGGGCTGGCTTGCGATCGCGGGCGGAGCGCTTCTGATCGCGACCTCTCTGGCGAACCACTGGCTGACCAAACGCCGGCTGAACGAGGCGCAATCGGTCGGTTTCGCAAGCAACCAGATCGCGCGGCAGAGCGAGGACGGCGCGGATTATCTCTGGGCGCAGGGCATGGGTCCGGTGATGCGCCGCCGCTGGCTGAGCAAACAGGAAGAGGCGCAGGGCAAGACACTTGCGGCGGCCGACTGGACGGGCGCATTCGGCTCCTTCTCGAAAGGGTTCCGGATGCTTCTGCAATCGGCGGTGCTTGCGGTCGGCGCCTGGCTGGTGCTGCGCCACGAGATGACCGCAGGCGCGATCATCGCGGGCTCGGTGCTGCTGGGTCGCGCGCTTGCCCCGGTCGAACAGGTTCTGGGCCAATGGAGCCTGCTGCATCGCGCCCGCACCGGCTGGCGCGGGCTTGCGGAATTCCTCGACGAGATCCCCGAACGCCCCGAACCGACCCGCCTGCCCGCCCCTGACGCCCAGCTGAGCGTGCGCGGCCTCTCGCTCTCGCTTCGTCGCGGCGAGAAACCGATCCTCTATAATATCGGCTTTGACGTCTCCCCCGGCGAGGCCGTGGGCGTGATCGGCAAGAGCGGCTCGGGCAAGACCACGCTCGCCCGCGCGCTCGTGGGCCTCGTCACCCCCACAGCGGGCGAAGTCCGGCTGGCAGGGGCGAAGCTCGACCAATACAGCCCAGAGCGCCTCGGCCAGTTCATCGGCTACCTGCCGCAGGTGGTGAAGACCTTTGATGGCACGATCGCCGAGAACATCGCGCAGATGGCGCTCGAACCCGATCCCGACCGGATCGTGGCCGCCGCGCAGAAAGCGCAGATCCACGACATCATCCTCAAGCTGCCGAAAGGCTACGACACGCGCCTGAGCGGCAGCGATTCCGTCCTGTCGGGCGGCCAGCGCCAGCGTCTGGGCCTTGCCCGCGCGCTTTATAACGACCCCGTGCTGCTGGTGCTCGACGAGCCGAACTCGGCGCTCGACGCCGATGGCTCGGAAGCGCTCAACGAGGTGGTGCGCGTGATGACCGAAGAGGGCAAGGCAGTGGTGCTGATGACCCACCGCACCAACGCGATCAAGGGCTGCACGCGGCTCATCATCCTCGAGAACGGACAGGTCTCGGCGCAAGGCCCGCGCGACGAGATCATCCGCTCGATGATCAAGAACGCGCAGGATGTGAAACGGGTGCTGTCGATGAGGGCGGATTCATGAGCAAGACATCGGAACTCAAGAGCACGCGGCTTCTGCTCGCGGCGGGCTTTGGCTCGATCGCGATCCTCGTGGGCGGGATGGGCGCCTGGAGCGTCGGGACGAACATCTCCGGCGCGGTGGTCGCGCGCGGCACCGTCAAGGTCGAGAGCGACCGTCAGGTGATCCAGCATCCCGATGGAGGGGTCGTGGGCGAGATCCTCGCGCGCAACGGCGATCACGTGAAGGCGGGCGACGTGCTGGTGCGCCTCGACGACACCTTCCTGAAATCCGAGCTTGCGATCGTGCAAAGCCAGCTGATGGAGATCGCCGCGCGGCGGATCCGACTCGAGGCGGAACGCGACGGGCGCGACACACTCGATTTTTCCACCCAACCGACCTATTCGCTGCTGAACCCGAAACAGGTGGCCGACCAGATCGAGGGGCAGCGCAACCTCTTCGCGGCGCGGCGCAGTTCGCTGGCGCAGAAGACCGGGCAGCTGCGTGAACAGCAACAGCAGATCCGCAAGCAGGTCGAGGGGATCGAAGCGCAGCTCGCCTCGCTCAACGCCCAGCTCGAGCTGATCGCGCAGGAGCTGGCCGACAAGCAGTCGCTTCTCAAACGCAAGCTGATGGAGGCCTCGCGCGTGTTGCAGGTCCAGCGCGAACATGCGCGGCTGACCGGCGAAATCGGGCGGCTCAATTCGGCCATCGCGGAATCGCGGGTGAAGATCTCGGGCATCGAGATCGAGATCCTCGGGCTGGCCGAACAGCATCGCGAATCCGCGATCACCCAGCTGCGCGACCTGCAATATAACGAGATCTCGCTGCTCGAACGCGAAACGACGCTGCGCGAAAAGCTCACCCGTCTCGACGTGCGCGCGCCGGTGGACGGGGTCGTGTTCGGCTCGCATGTCTTCGCCCTGCATTCCGTCGTTCAGGCCGCGCAGCCGATGATGTATCTCGTGCCGAGCGATCAGCCGCTGGAGGTCTCGGTCCGCGTCGACCCGACCAATATCGACCAGGTCTATGCGGGCCAGGAAGTGTCGCTGCAATTCTCGACCTTCAACCGCCGCACGACGCCTGCGGTCGCGGGCGAGGTGGTCCGCGTCTCGCCCGACGTTCAGACCGACGAGGCCACCCGCGAGACCTATTACGAGGCGACGGTCGAGCCCGATGCACAGGTGCTGGCCTCGCTGGAGGACGTGAAGCTGATGCCGGGCATGCCGGTCGAGGCCTTCCTGAAAACCGACGCCCGCACGCCGCTGTCTTATCTGACCCACCCGCTGACGGTCTATTTCAACCGCGCCTTCCGGGGCGATTGAGGAGGCGTCGGGGGCGAGCGCAGCCCTCGTCAACCGCTGCGGGGGAAACACAAAAAGGCCCGGCAATCGCCGGGCCTTTTCTTTGGTGGGGTCGTCGCCTCAGGGCGTCTGGGTCGCGATGAAGAGGCCGGGGTTCGGAAGGCCGCCATCGATGGAGATCGAAGCATCGCCCGCAACGGTGTTCGTGCCGTTGCCGTCGTAGAAGTTGCCGGTCAGGTTGATATCCGTGGCATAATCCGTTCCGCCATTCGTAAGCGTCCCCGTGAGGTTCCCTGAGAACTCATCGGGATCAGTGTTTTGAATGGTCGTCGTCGGCATAGTCAGCGTGCCGGTATAGGCGCCATCGACCTCATGCTGGAAATTCGTCGCAGAACCGCTGATCTCGGTCCGCGAAAGCGCGACCTCGAGGGTAAGATCACCGATGAGCCCCGCCCCGTTGGCATCCCCCTCGACATAGCCCTTGTAGGTGCCCGACCCATCAGCCGGCACATCCGCGAGCGCCGTGCCGACGATCGTGCCACTGCCGCTATCGATGACACCGGTGGCATCCCCCATAGCCTGCGCCTTGGCGAGCATGCTGTCATAGGTTTCACCGGTCGAAAGCGTAGTTCCGCCGCCTCCACCACAGCCGGCCAGAGCCGCCACCGTGCCCGCCAGCACGAGATACTTCATTTGATGTTTCATCTTCTTGGTCCTTTCAAATTCGTCAGCAGGCAGGGTCAAACGGTCAGAGTGGTATCGGGAATGAAGTCAGCCGGATCGATCTGGGAGGAGTCGACGCCCCGCAGGATCATGTAGTCATTCCCCGCGGTCAAAAGCGTGCCGATCGAGCCATAATCGGAGACGGCAACTTCGCTCGCATCGAAGCCGGACAGCTGGATGGAATCCACGCCCACTTCGAAGTCGAAGACCATGTCCACGTTCGTCCCGTCCGCGAAGACGAAGGTATCCGCGCCGAGCCCGCCATAGAGCAAGTCGAAACCGGCGCCACCGTCGATCGTATCGTCGCCCGAGAGGCCATAGATCGTGTCGTTCCCGCCGAGGCCAAGAATCGTGTCATCGCCCAGCGTCCCGTTGATCAGTTCGGCGGCATCGGTTCCGACGATCGGTTCATCCGGGCTCGGCGCAACGCCCGCGCCGGGATTGGCGAGCAGGAAATCGGCCTCCATGTCGAGCTTCCCGCTCGGACCGAGATCGCCCGCCACGCCCGTCAGCGTCGCAAGCAGAACCGGGTCGGCATCAGTCCCTTCCCCGTCACTGTCGAGCCAGATCTCGAGATCATCCCCGTTCAGCGCCTGGAAGACCTTGTGGTCGAAATCGCTGACACCGTTCTCGTCGAGCACATCGCTCACCCCGAGCCCGATCAGGCCGATCGCATCCTTTCCGACCTCGAAATCGGTGATCGTGTTGGCGGTCAGCGGCACGCCCTCGACCGAAGAGCCGTAGCTGAGCACGAAGAGATCCGCGCCCGCGCCACCGGTGAAGTTGTTCGACCCGATCCCGACGAGGAAGTCATCGCCATCCGTGCCATTCACCTCGGCATCAGCGGCGAAGGGCGTGATGCGCTCATAGCTCATCACCAGCTCGGCGCTGTAGACCGTCGCGGGCTTGATGTCGCCCTTGATATAGACCGCCACGTCGAAGCCGTCGGTATAGTTCATCCCGTTGATCGAGACCTCGCCGGGCTTGTCCTGCCAGCCCGCGCTGATCGCGAGCGGCTGGGCCGGCATGCCCCAGTCGAGCAGGTTCAGAACGGTCTGCGTCTCTGCACCGACCTCGTATTTCACCTCGTCCTTCGTGGGCGGCGGCGGCTCGCTCGGATCGACCGGGATCACCACCGAGGGCAGGTCCTGGCCATATTTGTCCGGCATCAAGCGCCAGCGCGGACCGCTATCGGCATAATCCGTGCCGTCCTCGTTGAGCACCGGCTCGAAGGGCTCGCGGTCCATCGTGGTGTACCAGGCATTGGTGAACCCGTCCGCCCCGTCAACGGCACCGATCTGGCCAAGGGTGCTTGCGTCCCAGAGATCCGCCAGCGCCTGATCGCGCAGGATCGTACCCGCCGGATAAAGCGTGCCATCCCCGGCATAATAATCCTCGGCCGTCACCCAGACTTCGCGCGGCGCGCCGCCGTCGAGATCGTAGTTTTCGATGACTTCGTAATAGGGCAACGTCCCGATCGCGGCCTCGTTCTCGAAATCCTCGGGACGGACCTGATCGTTGGGGTTGTTGGTGATCGTGTGATGGATCACCAGCTCGGCCTGGGTCACCGCGTAGAGATCGCGCAGCGAGGTATAGGGGTTATACTCGCTCCAGTCGTCGGGCAGGTCGAGCGTCGCCTCGAGCCGCACGTCATTGGGCTTCTTGATCACGTTGCCCCAGCGATAGAGCAGCTTGCCGTCATCCTTGAGCGTGACCGAGTAATCCGAGCTGACCGCGATATTCTCGGTGATCTCGGTCTCGTTGGGCTGGAGGATATCCTTGATGTCGATGACGCCGTCGCCGTTCACATCCTCGATGATGAACTCGGGCCCGTAGTCTCCGGCCAGCAGACCCTGCACGGACATTCCGTCATAGGTGCCGCCCACGACGATCAGATTGTCGTCGAGCGGATAGAGCGCATCAGGGTCACCCGGATATTTCTGATCCGAGAGCACGTTCTGCATCACCACGTAATGCTCGGTCGAGGCCTTCACGGTCTCACCGCCCAGACCACCCAGCCAGGTGCCGAAAACAGCCGGGGTCTTGAAGGTGTCGGTGGGCGAATCCGAAATGACGATGCCAAGCTGGTTGCCCTGCGCGTCGGTCAGGTCACCCGCCCAGCCTTCCTCGTAAAGATAGACCGGGTTGTTATTTTCATCGTAGCTGATGATTTCCTTCTGCTCCGCGTCGGTGAAATCCGCGACGACATAGCCGAACTCGCTATTGATCGGAAACAGGGTCACCCCGTCCTGGGTGACCTTGGTGCCGTTCGCGCCGGAAGTGTCGTAATAGATCGACGGATCTTCCGCCGTCCCGACAGTCATGCCGTCGAAGGTCACCGTAAGGTCGGCGGTGCTGAAGACATGCGACGAGCGGAACATCGGATCGGTGTTCAGCGGTTCATCCCAGTCGTCTACGTTGGTTGGATCAATTGGCGTCGCCATGGCGTGTCCCCTCTGTCAAAAATCGGGTGACGACACCGCAGGCAATTCAGCCCCCACACGCGACATCCATAGCCGCAATGCGTCACCCCCAAAACATCCGACCTTTCCGAAAAGGAGGCTCTCCACTCCTTTTCCCACCACGGTCGGACCTGTCTCGGTCATCACGCTCGCGTGAGGCCGCCATGATTCGCATTGATGCTTGTCAATGACCCGCGCAAGCCTGTGTTCTGCGCGAAAAAGATCACATTTTCAGGAAGATCGCGCCGACGACAGCGCTCTGCCCCGATCAGAAGACCGAGCGCAGACCAAGCCGGATCGTGGTGTCGTAGCGCTCGTAGTAATCGACATTCGAATTCGTCTTCTCGGCCTCGATCCGCAGAGTCGGGGAAAAACCGTAATAGTCGAGTTTCGGGAAGCCGATGCGCAACGCGACCTGCCGCCGCCAGTCGCGCCGCGCGCCGGTCGCATAAAGCGAGGCATCATAGTCGCGCCGCTCGATCTGGAATCCCGCGCCAAGCGAGACCCGCCCTGCGATCGGGCGCCCCAGATCGTAGCTCACCCCGGCGATCACCGCGCGGTGGTCGATCTCGATCGAGTCCGAATTTGCCTTGCGCACGCCCAGTGACAGCCCGAGCCGGTCGCCCGACGGCAAGAGCCAGTCGCGCCGCGCCGCGAGCGCGAGGATCGTCGCGGTCTTGCGCCGGTCATCGAGCCGGATCTGACGCTCGCCAGTCACGGTCAGGGTCGTCACCGCACGCCGCGCATCCCCCCATTGAGCCGCCCCCGAAAGCCGCAGGTAATTGCTCAGATCCGCGCCGCCATACCAGTTCTTGCCGATCACCCCGTCGAGACGCACCCGCAGCGGATCGCTCGGCTTGTTGAGCGCCTGACCGAGAGACAGTTCCACAGCGCTGAAAGCGTAATCACTCCCCTTCGCGTCGGGCACGGTCCGCTTGGCCTTGTCCGAGAGCACGACCTGCTGGGTAAAGACCGTCAGCCCCGCCTGCGCGGGCAGATCACCGAAGCCCTTGAACCGGTAGCGCAGACCCAGCTGCGCCGCGATCTCATAGCCCGAGAGCGCGCGCGCATCGGGATTCAGGATGAAGTCGATCCCTCCGATATCGACCTGATCGGCGAGACTTCCATTATTCACGTTCGAGGACGGACCGGCATTCAGATCAAAGCTGATTTCCCAAGGGGTCGCGGCCATCACCGCGCGCAGATCGCGCAGGCTGCGGGCCTTGAGAGTATCGTCGGGCGCCATCTGCACCGCGCGGCGCAACCAGAGCTGCGCAGTCATCGGATGGCCGAGATCATAGCTCGCCGCCGCCAGCTCGACCGCGCTGATGTAATGTTCGCGCGGGTCGCGCGAAGCCGCCTCCGCGCGTTCGGCCGCAGCCTGCGCCCCTGCCGCATCGCCTTGCGCCCGCAGCGCCCGCGAGAGCACGACGAGCGTGCCGACATCCTCGGGCCGGTTCTGCAAGATCGCGCGGGCCAACGCCTCGGCCCCGCGCCAGTCCTTTTGGCGCAACAGATCAAGGAGCTGCTGATCCTGGCGCGCCGCCACCGTTTGATCCTGCGCCAGAGCAGACGACACCGGCGCAAGCACCAGCATCCCGCCGAGCATCACCCCCGCTAGGCTGCGGCCCAGCCATGCCAATGCTCTAGATCCGAAAGCCCCGCCCATCCCTGATCCTGCCTTGCCCCGTGCTCAGCCTAGCCCGTCTGCGCCATCGTGGAAAAGGCCCGCCTTGTCGCAGCGGACAAGACGGGCCCTGAATGCGTGCGTGACTGAGCGCCGTCTTAGCGGCTCGTCTGCTCGCGATCGCGCTCGTTGGTCGTCTCGTGGGTGCCCGAGGTGGAATCCGCCGTGTCCCCCGACGTTTCAGCCGCCATCGCGGCCTCGTCGGCCACATCGGAGCCCGCCGGCTGCTGCATCATGTCACAGCCCGCCAGCAGCCCCGTAACGCCAAGAATGATAAGAAGATTTTTCATGTGTCCCTCCATTGTTCGGAAGTAACGCTATCGGCGCGCCCCGATCCGATTCATTGATGCCCGTCAACGAGATGCGCGCTGACGAAGATATTTCTTGCTCCGGCGCGCGCGCCCAGATTGCACAGCTTGGCACTTCGCCGCAGACGTCGTCGGGCGCGCAATCTCCCGTTGGATTTTCGCCCCGCGCATTCTAGGCTAGCGCGAGTTGCGAACAGAATGGTGAAACGCGCCCCATGACAGAACATCAACGCCAAGTGACCTCCTCAGCTCTTGAGGGGCGGGCGGCCAATGGCAAGATGCAACGCCTTCTCGACGCATTGCCTGCTGATCTCCGCAACGACATGCTCGCCATTTGGGAGCGCGAGAAAGTCCCCGTCGGCCACATTCTGATCGAAGAGAACGCCGAGGCCGAGCGCATCGGCTTCGTGCTCGACGGGCTGCTCGCGATGGTCAAGACGCTGCCCGACGGGCGCCGCCACATCATCGGATTGCTCACTCCCGCGGATCTGTTCGGCCGCGCCTTCAACGGCAAATCCGGCTACCGGATCGAGGCGTTGACCGACGCCGAGTTGCTCACCTGCCCGCGCACGCCCTTCGAAGAGCTCCTGACCCGTTCGCCCGAAGCGGAACGGTTGTTCCTCCTCAACGTGCTCGACGAGTTGGATGCGGCGCGGGAATGGGTGATGGTTCTGGGCAGCGGCAAGGTGGTGCAACGGGTCGCGTCGCTCCTGTTGATCCTGTGCCGCCACAAGGTGCAGGGCGCCATCGCACCGCGCGCGCCGATCAACCTGCACATCCAGCTCAAACGGGTCGATATCGCCCATCTTCTGGGGACATCGCCGGAATCGCTGAGCCGGTCTTTCAAACAGCTCGAACGCGACGGGATCATCGCGATCAACACGCCCTACAATATGGATGTGCTCGATCTGTGCGAACTGACCGAGGCTGCGGGCAACGCTCTGCTGATCGAGGATTTCGGCCTCTAGGCAGAGACCAGCCCATCAAGCCCCTCGGCAAGCCGCTCGAAATCGATCAGACGGATCTTGCGCGGATTGATGATCTCGATCAGCCCTTCATCTTGGAACTGATGCAGCAACCGGCTCACCGTTTCTTGCGTCGTAGCGAGATAATCCGCGATGTCCTGACGCGGCAACTCGAGCGACAACACCCCAGTCCCGTCCTCGAGCGGGCGCCAGGGCAGCCAGTCACGCGCCAGCAGAAGGATCGCCCGCAGCCGGGCGTTTGACCCCAGCGCGCCCAACAGCCAGGTCAGGCGGCGGGTCTTCTCCAGCCAGATCTGCGACTGCTGGAACAGCGCGCGGCGCAATTCCGGTTCATCGAAGAGCAGCAGTTCGAACGTCTGCCGGTCGAAACGACACAGCCGCACCGGCGTCGCGGCCTCGACCTCGTAAACTCCGATCCCGCCGCGCGGCGGACCGATGCTCTCGCCCGGACGCGCCATTCCGAGAATCTGGCGCCGTCCCGCCATCGAATGGCTCTGCATCCGCAGGTAGCCGCTCTGCACGAGATGGAAATGCGAACATCCCCGCTCTGCATCGCAGACCCGCGCGTTTGCCGGAAGACTGACCGATTGCGCCAACGACCAGATACGGCCGAGCGCTGACTCTGAAAGGCTTCCGCAGACACCGCTGTCACGCCCCCGACACGCGGCACAGGCAAATGCAGCCTCCGCATTTCGCAAAGGTGCTGTCATGAATTTTCTCCGGGTTTTTCCCACAGGCAGGCGTGTTTTACCACGCAGCGCTCACCCCCTAAGCAACTGTCAAAAAATGGCAAGTTGGAGAGGGCCCTGTCAATCGCAAATGCAAATTAAGGGACACTAACGGGGTATTAACCTCGCAAGTCGCGTGTCCACGCCTCGGTTTGATGCATTTTGCAAAAAGCGAACGCAAAGCGCGAACGAGAGAAACCGCTCCGGCTGCCCAAAGGTTAATGTCTGACAGAATCTCTCCGGGTTGAGGTCAGACCCGCCCGGCAGCCGTCAGACCTGCGCATGCTCCGCCGCAGCCGCGATTTCCACCCCATCGGCATAAATCACCTCGGGCACCTCGAACTCCAACCGGAAAAGCCGCGCGCGGCCACGTCCGAGCGTGACATAGCGCCCGTCGACCATCGCTTGCGCAGGCACCAGCGCCTCACGCTTGCCGTAGATGACCTCGACCCGCCAATCACGCATCAAGAGCCGCGCCGCGGACCCGAGCAGAAGCGGCGCCCCGGGCCGGTCATGGCCGAGCGCGCCCGGCGCGACGCGGATCAGGCTCCCCGCGTAATCGCCCGAGACGACGCGCCGCAGCCGCCGCGCGCCTGCCCGCGTCACCACGCGATCGCCGGGTTCGAGAAATTCCACCGGAAGCGCGCCGTCGAGCGTGTAGATGCGCGCACCTGCGGCAATTCCATCCGCCAGAAGGCTTCCCGGCGCTGCGTCGGGGTGGTCGATATCGAGAACTTGCCGGAGCACGGAAATACCGCCCTCCCGCCGCGGATCCTGCTCCATGGCGATACCTGCTCTGCCTACTGCACTTTCGGCGTCTGACGCGCCTTTTATGAAACGCTACCCCTGAAGGCGGGGTTAACACGAGCGAAAACGCGCAGCCCCCCTTCCCCAGCGCGCGGGCTGTTGCTATTACGCCCCGCATGCGGGTGTGGCGGAACTGGTAGACGCACCAGATTTAGGTTCTGGCGCCTTTGGCGTGGGGGTTCGAGTCCCTTCACCCGCACCAACTCCCCGATATTTCAGGTCAGCGCCGCTCGCGGTCTCGTGCGCACCGCACGACCTCCGGCCCCTTTCTTTTGCAAGGTTTTGTTTTATCATCGCTTTCGGGAAACGTACGTAGGGGAAAGCGATGACCGACCTTTCGAAGGGTCGGCGGTCGCCAGACAGGCCACAGCCGACGGATGACGACAGCCTCCGCCTGACCGGATCGGCGCCCCCCCTTGGCATGGGCGCGAAGGGGCCCCTGCACGGGGTCGCGATGCGGCGCTGCGAGATCGCCAATCATCCGCAATTCTTCAGTGCAGAGAAACAGATCGCGGTGGTTTTGCTCGACGTTCAGACCGCGAACCCGCGTATGGCGCGCCTTCTGGCCTCCTACCGCAAATGGCTCGTGACCCATGCCTGTTTCGCGTTGAGCATGCGCGGGCGCTTTGCGCCGGGCGATATCGGCCTCACGCCCGGTCGTCTGCATGAGGTGCTGCGACCGCATGTGAAGGTCAACCGCAACACGCTCAGCCTCTATATGTCCGAACTCGCGGCCTATGGTTTCCTGAACTGGCTCGACGACCGGGAGGACGCGCGCTTGCACCCCGCCACGACGACCGAGCTGGCCGAGACCGGGATGCAGCTGTGGTGCCGGGGCCATCTGCGCTGCCTCGATCTTCTCGACGGCGGCAATCGCGATGAGGTCGCGGGCGAGGATACCGACATCCTGTTTCGCGCTCAGTCACGCATGCTCGAACTGATCCTGAACGATCACGAATGGCTCAACCCGCCCCCCTCGATGGCGCATTTCCTGAGCTCGGATGTCGGCGGGCTGCTGCTCCATTACCTGATCTCGAAACTCACCACGCTCGAGGCCCCCGAAGGGCGGATCCGGCTCGAACCGATCAGCATCGCAGCGCTGGCCGAACGGTTCCTGATCTCGGTCTCCAATGTGAAACGCATGATCCACAAAGCCGAGCTCGACGGGCTGCTGGGATGGGAACATCCGCGACGCCGGGGCTGCCTTTGGGTCACGAGCGACTTCGTGAGGGATCATTTCCGCCGTCAGGCGGTGAAGTTCGAGATGGTTGATCGGGCCTTGCGCGAAACGGTCGCCGCGGATGCGGGCCGCTGACCGCGCCAAACCGCCGATCTGCCCGGAATTGGACGCTGCATCGCCCTTACGCTTTCCCTAATGTCACCCACGAGGGCATTGCGCATGGGTCAGGCGAAGACCGTACCATGCGCGACCGGGGGCAAGACATGTCGTGCAGCGCGAGACGAGACGCCGGACACCGTCACCCGGGCGGATCTCCCTCCGCCGCGGCGCGCGATGCGACCGCCTTGCCCAGCCCTTCGCGCGTCATCGGCCCGGCCGGTGACGCGACCGCATCTGGCGAGACCCGCGCCGCCTCCGCATCGGGGGCAGCCCTGTGCGCGCCGGATCCGGGTCATCGACGCCGCCTCGACCGGCACGACGCCTGAAAGGGGGTCCGCGTGGCTTGTGTGGGCAAGCCGGACCGGACGGTGCGTGCGGGTCTGGCGGCGTCGATGACTCGCCCATCCGGGGCGTTGCCTTGAGCATCCGGGAACGCCGCGCCAGGCAGGCAAGCCGCAGCGAACGCCCCCTTCCCCGTCCACGCCGGCCCGCGCGCGTCACATTCCCTTCGGGACGGGCCCGGCACACCCCGTTTTCGCCTTGCCACCAAGGCGCGCGCCCAATAGAAGGGCGGCTGAAATTGCGAACCCGGCCGCGATCCGCGCGGCGCATAAAGATAAGGACATCCCATGCAGGTCACCGAGACCCTCAACGACGGCCTCAAGCGCGGCTACGAGATCACCATCACCGCCAAGGAGCTCGACGACAAGGTCACCGCCAAGCTCCAGGAAGCGCAGCCCGAGATCGAGATGAAGGGCTTCCGCAAGGGCAAGGTGCCGATGGCGATGCTGCGCAAGCAGTTCGGCCCGCGCATCCTCGGCGAAGCCATGCAGGACGCCGTTGACGGCGCGATGAGCGACCATTTCGACAAGACCGGCGACCGCCCCGCGATGCAGCCGAAAATCGAGATGAAGGACGGCGAGAACTGGAAAGAGGGTGACGACGTGATCGTGACCGTCGAGTACGAAGCGCTGCCGGAAATCCCGGAAGTCGACCTCTCGGGCGTCTCGCTGGAGCGTCTGGTCGTGAAGGCTAACGAAGCCGAGGTCAACGAGGCACTCGACAGCCTTGCGGCCACCGCGAAGAACTTCGAAGCCAAGGACGGCAAGGCGGAGAACGGCGATCAGGTCGTGATCGATTTCGAAGGTTTCGTCGATGGCGAAGCGTTCGAAGGCGGCAAGGGCGAAGGCTACCCGCTCGAACTCGGCTCGGGCTCGTTCATCCCGGGCTTCGAGGATCAGCTCCTCGGCGCCAAGACCGGTGACGATGTCGACGTGACCGTGACCTTCCCGACCGAATACGGTGCCGAGCACCTCGCGGGCAAGGAAGCGCTCTTCAAGTGCAAGGTGCACGAGGTGAAGACCGCGAAAGCCGCAGAGATCAATGACGATCTCGCCAAGCAGTTCGGCGCCGAGGATCTCGCCGCGCTGAAAGGCCAGATCGCCGAGCGTCTCGAAGCCGAATATGTCGGCGCGGCGCGTCAGGTGATGAAGCGCGGCCTGCTCGACCAGCTCGACGAGAAGGTCAAGTTCGACCTGCCGCCCTCGCTGGTGGAAGCCGAGGCCAAGCAGATCGCGCACCAGCTCTATCACGAAGAGCATCCCGAAGATCACGGCCATAACCACGGCGAAATCGAAACGACCGACGAGCACACCTCGCTCGCCGAGCGTCGCGTGCGCCTTGGTCTGCTGCTCGCCGAAATCGGCCGCAAGCAGGAAATCGAGGTCTCCGATGCCGAGATGACCCAGGCGGTGATGAACCAGGCACGTCAGTACCCGGGCCAGGAACGCGCCTTCTTCGAATTCGTGCAGCAGAACCCGCAGATGCAACAGCAGCTGCGCGCGCCGATCTTCGAAGACAAGGTCGTCGATTACATCGCGGGCGAAGCCAAGGTGACCGAGAAGGAAGTCACCAAGGAAGACCTGCAAAAAGAGATCGAGAAGCTCGACGAGGTCTGACCCCCGTCAGCGATCGCAATGATCGAAAGGCCGCTCCTTCGGGGGCGGTTTTTTTTTGCCATGCGCGATGCGCGGGTCAGGACCAAGAGGCAGAGAGTCGACGCGGCCACAGCGCCTTGGGGAATGCGCCTCAGGGTTTGGCGGTGATCATGTTCGTAGCCGCCGCCCCGATCTCGCGGCGCGCACCTTCGAATTTTGCGCCGATGCTATAGGCCGCGGTGCGCAGCGCCTCGGTGCCTTCCTGATCGCCCTTGATCACGGCCTGAAGCACTTCGCCCGCATCCGCCAGCCGCCCCTCGAAGGCGGCCGGGTTGTGCAGGTAGAGCAGACCAGCGGTGACCAACGCGGTGTGGGTCAGCGCCCCGTGGATGATCGAAAACAGCTTCATCTTGCTTCTCCAGATCGGCTGAAGGGCCAGTCTGGCGCGCAAAAACGGCGAATTTGAGGCTTGGCTTCCGGGCTCAGGCCTCCGGTGTCGGGGCGATCCCGGGCGTGCGCATCTCGATCACGCGGCGCGGATAGGGGATCTCGATCCCTTCGGCCTTGAGCGCGTTCCAGATCAGGAAGAGCACATCGGAAGTGTATTTGTTCGGCCCGTCATCAAGCCCGCTCACCCAGAACTCCACCGCGAAATCAATCCCGCTCTCGCCAAAGCCGCGCAGTTCGCAATCGGGGGCCTGGGGTTCGGACAGCACCGCCGGGTGGGTCGAGACGGCGGCCTCGACGATCTCGGGCACGCGGTTGATATCGGTCTCGTAGCTGACCGAGAACGGCGCCTCGAGCCGGTTGGCCGAGCCCTGATCGGAATAGTTCACGACGCGGGTGGTGATGAAATGCTCGTTGGGCACAACGATCCACTTGCCGTCGAAAGTCTCGAGAATGATCGAGCGCATGGTCATCTTCACGATTGTGCCCTGCTCGCCCCCGTCCAGCTCGACGTAGTCACCCACCGTCGCCTGCCCTTCGAGCAGCAAGATGATACCCGAGATGAAGTTCGACGCGATCTGTTGCAGGCCCAGACCGATACCGACGCCAAGCGCACCGCCGAGCACGGCAAGCGTCGTCAGGTCCACGCCCATCACGTTCATCAGGATCAGGAAGGCGGCACCGAAAATCGCGATCTCCGAAGCCTTGATCGCGAGGATGCGGGTGGCGGGGCGCAGCTCCTCCTGGTTCTCGAGGTAGCTTTGCGATCGCTCGTTGGACCAGCGGCCCAGCCAGAAGATCAGGCCGCCGAAGAGGCCGAACTTGATCGCCCAGAGCAGGCTGAAAGACAGGTTGCCCAGCGGCACCTTGACATTGGCAAGCGCCGCGCTGGCCGCGGGCAGAAGCCCCACGACATAGACCAGCGCGATCGGCAGCACGAGAAAGCGGCCGAAGGCGCGCAGGAACGGATCCTTGAGAACGTCGCGCACATAGGCACGCACGGCGAGGAACAGAAAGAGACGCTTGAGGAAGCCGACGATCCCGGCGGTGCCGAAGATCGATGTGAGAATGCTTTCGGCCAGAAGCGCGAGCGCCGCCGCGAGCAACGGCCAAAGCAACGGCATCAGGCGCAGGATCTGACGTCGCGCCGTCGCACGCAGCCCCTTGTCCCCTTCGGCCGGGGTCAGCCAGCTGCGCAGGCGCGGACGCAACAGCCGCGTGAAGAGCCCCGCGAGCGCAAGCACCACCGCGATCGCCGCGATCTGCCCCCAGGCGGCGGGCGTCTGCGCCCAAGCCCAAGCCGTTTCCACATAGGGTTGGATGCGCTCGATCAACTCGTCCATGACTGCCCTCTTCTCCTCGCGCTTTCACCTAACGAAGGGCGCCCCCGCGAGGCAAGCGCCTTTGCGCGCACATGGAGCAGGACAAAGAAAAACCGCGCCCCGGGAGGCGCGGTTTCAAACTTTGGCAGTTCTGCCGGAGCGAGCTCCGATCAGGCCTTGTCGGCTTCGGCTTCCGGGGTCGCGACCGGGCCTTCGTCCTCGTCCGAGGCGGCGCCGCCGATATCGTCGAACAGTTCCGCGATCTCGAATTCGGCCGCGGCTTCTTCTTCCGCTGCCAGTTCCTGGATCGACTTGCCCGAGGCTTGCAGTTCGGCTTCTTCGGCCGAGCGCGCGACGTTCAGGTTGATCTCGCACATCACTTCGGGGTGCAGGTGCACTTCAACGGTGTGAAGGCCGAGGACCTTGATCGGCTGACGGATCACGACCTGCTTGCGGTCGATCGAGAAGCCCTCTTCGGTGGCGATCATCGCCGCGTCGCGGGTGGTGACCGAGCCGTAGAGGTTGCCGCCGTCGGATGCCGAACGGATCACGACGAACTGCTGGCCGTCGAGGCGCGATGCCAGCGCTTCGGCTTCCTGCTTGGTTTCGAGGTTGCGCGCTTCGAGCTGAGCCTTGCGCTCTTCAAAGCCCTTGATGTTGGCTTCGTTGGCACGCAGCGCCTTGCCTTGCGGCAGAAGGTAGTTGCGACCGTAGCCGTCCTTGACGGTGACCACGTCACCCATCTGGCCGAGCTTGGCCACGCGTTCGAGAAGGATCACTTCCATTGGTCGGTCTCCTTATTTCACGGCGTAGGGCAGCAGGGCGAGGAAGCGGGCGCGCTTGATCGCGCGGGCCAGTTCACGCTGCTTCTTCGCCGAAACGGCGGTGATGCGGGCGGGGACGATCTTGCCGCGCTCAGAGATGTAGCGCTGCAGAAGACGGGTGTCCTTGTAGTCGATTTTCGGCGCGTTCTCACCCGAGAACGGGCAGACCTTGCGACGACGGAAAAACGGTTTTGCCATGGGTACTACTCCTTAGCTCGGGATCAACGACGCTCACGGCGCTCGGAGCGCTCGTCGCGTTTCTGCATCTGGACCGAGGGGCCCTCTTCGTGGGCGTCGACCTTGATGGTCAGCACGCGCATCACGTCGTCATGCAGACGGGCCAGACGCTCCATTTCCTGCACGGCCGACGACGGGGCGTCGGTTTTCAGGAAGGCGTAGTGCCCCTTGCGGTTCTTGTTGATCTTGTAGGCCATGGTCTTCACGCCCCAGTATTCGGATTCGACGACTTTGCCGCCGTTGTCCGACAGGACCGTGGAGAAATGTTCGACAAGGCCTTCGGCCTGCGCGTTGGACAGATCCTGACGCGAGATGAGGACATGCTCGTAAAGCGGCATGCGAACTCCTGTTTTTTCAAGGCGGCTTCAAAGTTGGGCAAATGAGGCTTCCGCGACCCAACACGAGAGGCTCCGCCGGTTCATAGCAAACGCGGAAGATGCGGCCTTATACGGGATGCGCTCCGGGATGCAAGGAAAAATCCGCCGCGCGCCGCCTCCGCCGTCGCCCGCCTAAACGCGCTGCGCGGGCAGGTTTGATCTCACCGTGGATCCCCGTTATGCAAGGATCATCGCGCGGACGCAGGCAAAGCGATGATCTGCGTTCGACATCTTCGCACCGGAGACCCGCCGATGGAACATCTGGCCTCGGGAAGCTGCCTTTGCGGCGCCGTCAGGTTTCGCCTTTCGGGCACATTCGAGAGTTTCTTTCTCTGCCATTGCTCGCGATGCCGCAAAGATACCGGCTCGGCCCATGCGGCGAACCTGTTTTCCTCCGGCGCGTCGATCAACTGGCTCGCGGGGGACGACAAGGTGAAGACGTTCACCCTCCCCCATACACGCCACGCGAAGAGTTTCTGCACAGACTGCGGCTCTGCCCTCCCGACGGTTCAGATCGAGGGGCGCCTGCTCGTGGTGCCTGCGGGGTCTCTGGACAGCGAGCCCCCGCTCGCGCCGACGGCGCATATCTGCTGCGCGGATCGCGCGCGCTGGACCGACGGGATGGATGCCGCGCCGAAATTCGACGGTCTTCCTCGCTGAGCGAAGGGGTTAGTCGAGGCGCCCCGCCGCGAGGATCGGGCCAGGCAGCGGCATCGAATGACCTTCGCGCGCGGCCTGGACGATCAACACCGCCGGCGAATCTCCCTCAAGTTCGATCGAGAGCCTGGTCGGTGTCTTGCCATCCCAGTCGGCGACGGCGCGCCAGCTGGTGACGATATTGGAATAGATCACGGTGCGGCCCGCATTCTCGCCGCGCAGGATATCGACCGTCGCGCGCGGCTGGTAGCGCACGACCTGCACCACGGCGGGTTCGCCCGCACCATCGACCGGGCGCAGCGAGACCTCGTAGCGCCCGCCCTGCCCCGTAATCGTCAGATCGACCTGCGCGGCCTCTTCCACCTCGCGCGCGATCGCGGCGATCAGATCGTTGCGCTGCGGGCCCACGAGCGCCTCGCGCCCCTCGACGATCATCTGCGGCGTGTAGACGGTGCGCTCGCCCGCAGCCAGCGCATAGGCCTTCTGGCGGGCGGTGAATTCGGGCTTTCCGAAAGGATCCTTCCAGCCGAGATAATCCCAGTAATCGACATGCAGCGCGAGCGCGATCACGTCGGGGCGTTCCGCGATTTCCTCGAACAGCGCATCGGCCGGCGGGCAGGATGAACACCCCTGCGAGGTGAAGAGCTCGATCACGACCGGACCGCTTTTCGCCATCTCGGAAGACGCAGGCTGCGCCGCGGCCTCAGCGTCGGGCGCCATCGACTGGACCATCGCCTCGGAGACGCGCTGGCGCATGCCGGGCGGCGCGTCGGGAACGAGCGTCACACCCGTGCCGGGAACCACTTCCTCGGCCCGCAGGCAATCGGGCAAGCCGACGCTTCCCAGCGCTGCCGCCATGCCGATCCAGATCGCGGTAAAACTGCCTGCGCGCACCGTGCAACCTCTTCCAAACGTCCGCCTTTATACTTACCGTCGCGGCCGATACCATGACCAATCAAGGTTTTGAGAGATTTCTTGCCGTTTCCGCGCAAAAAGCGAAATTACGTGTAAAATCACGTCAGGCTTCCCCGCGGGAAGGACCGGGACGTGATTTTTTGTGTGCAACGGTATACAAAAATGCGTCCTCCCTCTTGAACGGATGGAAAGCTTCAGGCAAATACGGCGCCAGCGACACCCTTAGGACCCATGAAGGGAGGCCATTCTCATGCCCATCGTTACCGGTAAAGATACTGCCAAGACCCGCCGCGAACTCAGCGTCGGCGGCAAGAGCTATGCCTTTTACTCGATCCCCGCGGCCACCGAAGCAGGCCTCGGCGATTTCTCGAAGCTCCCCGCCTCGCTGAAGGTGGTGCTCGAGAACCTGCTGCGCTTCGAGGATAACGGCTTCACCGTTTCGGTGGACGACATCAAGGCCTTCGGCGAATGGGCCGAAAAGGGTGGCCAGAACCCGCGCGAAATCGCCTACCGCCCCGCCCGCGTGCTGATGCAGGACTTCACCGGCGTTCCGGCCGTGGTCGACCTCGCCGCGATGCGCGACGGCATCAAGGGCCTCGGCGGCGACGCCCAGAAAATCAACCCGCTGGTTCCCGTGGACCTCGTGATCGACCACTCGGTGATGATCGACGAGTTCGGCAACCCGCGCGCCTTCCAGATGAATGTGGATCGCGAATACGAGCGCAACATCGAGCGCTACAAGTTCCTCAAATGGGGCCAGACCGCGTTCGAGAACTTCCGCGTCGTTCCCCCGGGCACCGGCATCTGCCACCAGGTGAACCTTGAATATCTCGCCCAGACCGTCTGGACCGACCGCGATCAGGACGGTACCGAAGTCGCCTATCCCGACACGCTCGTGGGGACCGACAGCCACACCACCATGGTCAACGGCGCCGCCGTGCTCGGCTGGGGCGTGGGCGGCATCGAGGCTGAAGCCGGCATGCTCGGCCAGCCGATCTCGATGCTGATCCCGGAAGTCGTGGGCTTCAAGCTGACCGGCGAGATGGTCGAAGGCACCACCGGCACCGACCTCGTGCTGAAAGTCGTCGAAATGCTGCGCGCCCATGGCGTGGTCGGCAAATTCGTCGAATTCTACGGCCCCGGCCTCGACAAGCTGCCGCTGGCGCAGCGCGCGACCATCGCCAACATGGCGCCCGAATACGGCGCGACCTGCGGCTTCTTCCCGGTCGATGCCGAAACCCTGCGCTACCTCGAGCAGACCGGCCGCGACAAGGACCGCATCGCTCTGGTCGAAGCCTATGCCAAGGAAAACGGCATGTGGCGTGATGCGGACTATGCGCCGATCTACTCCTCGACGCTCGAACTCGACATGGGCACGATCGTCCCGGCGATCTCGGGCCCGAAGCGTCCGCAGGACTACCTGCCGCTGACCGGCGCCGCCGATGCGTTCTCCAAGGTCGTCGCGGATTACCGTGGCATCGACATCTCGGAAGCCGCCAAGGACATGGCCGACGAAGGCCCGGTCGCGACCAAGTCGGTCACCATCGGCAAGACCGCGAAGGTCGAAGGCGAGGATTACGAGCTGCGCGACGGTTCGGTCGTGATCGCCTCGATCACCTCGTGCACCAACACCTCGAACCCCTATGTGCTGATCGGCGCGGGTCTCGTGGCGCGCAAGGCGCGTGAGCTGGGCCTGACCCGCAAGCCGTGGGTGAAAACCTCGCTCGCACCTGGCTCGCAGGTCGTTTCGGAATACCTGGAAGCCGCCGGCCTTCAGGAAGATCTCGACGCGGTCGGCTTCAACCTCGTGGGCTACGGCTGCACCACCTGCATCGGCAACTCGGGTCCGCTCCAGCCGGAAATCTCGAAGGCGATCAACGAGAACGACCTGATCGCGACCTCGGTGCTCTCGGGCAACCGCAACTTCGAAGGCCGGATCTCGCCGGACGTGCGCGCCAACTATCTCGCCTCGCCGCCGCTCGTCGTGGCCTATGCGATCGCGGGCGACATGAATATCGACCTGAGCTCCGAGCCGCTGACCCACACGGAAGACGGCAAGCCGGTCTATCTCAAGGACATCTGGCCGACCGACAAGGAGATCGCCGATCTCGTCGAGAAGGTCGTGACCCGCGAGAAGTTCCAGTCGAAATATGCCGACGTGTTCAAGGGCGACGAGAAGTGGCAGGGCGTCGAGGTTTCGGGTGGCGAAACCTATGACTGGCCGCCGACCTCGACCTACATCCAGAACCCGCCCTACTTCCAGGGCATGTCGCCGGAGGCCGGTGAGATCTCGAACATCAAGGGCGCGGGCATCCTCGCCGTGCTGGGCGATTTCGTTACCACCGACCACATCTCGCCCGCGGGTTCGTTCAAGCCCGATACCCCGGCCGGGAAATACCTGGTCGAGCATCAGGTCGCTCCGAAGGACTTCAACAGCTACGGTTCGCGCCGCGGCAACCACGAAGTCATGATGCGCGGCACCTTCGCCAACATCCGCATCAAGAACGAGATGCTCGATGGCGTCGAGGGCGGCTTCACCAAGGGCCCCGATGGCAAGCAGACCTCGATCTACGACGCCGCGATGGCCTATGCCAAGGAAGGCAAGCCGCTGGTGATCTTCGGCGGCGAGCAATACGGCGCTGGCTCCTCGCGTGACTGGGCCGCGAAGGGCACCAACCTGCTCGGCGTGAAGGCCGTGATCGCGGAAAGCTTCGAGCGCATCCACCGCTCGAACCTCGTCGGCATGGGGGTCATCCCCTTCGAATTCACCGAAGGCATGACCCGCAAGGATCTGAACCTCACCGGTGAGGAAGAGGTCTCGATCGAGGGTCTGGAAGGCGATATCAAGCCGCAGTCGATCGTGCCCTGCACCATCACCTACAAGGATGGTTCGACCAAGGTCATCAATCTCAAGAGCCGCATCGATACCGCGGTCGAGATCGAATACCTGCGCAATGGCGGCGTGCTGCACTACGTGCTGCGCAACCTCGCCAAGGCCTGATCGGTCTGACAGAATTGGAAAAGGCCCCGCGATTGCGGGGCCTTTTTCGTATCGGCAGATATCGCCGGACGGCGGATGCCGTCGGGGGGCTCTCCGAGGGGCAAGGGCGGGATTGAGGCCAGATTGACCGATGCTGCAGGTTCCTCGAATGTCCGGTGTCCCGATAGCTAAAACGTTCGAGACCTTGCACGTGGGGCGCTACATGGATCACATTCAGGCAGCCTTTAGTGCGAGGAAAGTTGATGACCTATGGCGATTTCGGTGAACCTGAGATTCCTCACGACCTCTTTGAATGTGCACTGTTTCTAAGAAACAATATCATTGACCTCACAACCCAAGGGGGGTCGGAGGCCGAGTACAAATTAGCCAGAAGAAGGCTACTGGAAGACCCGGCAAGCAAGCGACTTCTGCCGAGCTTTGTGCGCTTCTCAAACAATGCCGCTTCTGTGCAGTCAGCATTATCGAGCGTTGCAAGTGGTTCAGGTTCTTGGGCCATGCGCCGGGGCCACGTCACTGACGCCTTCATACCTCTATTAACCTTCCTAGAGGCAGGTGGCGGTGCAGCAGACGCCACGATCACAGACGGCCTTGATGTCTATGATGCTCCTGCTGTCCAAGCTTTTTGGGCGAAGGCTTTGGAAAGACGAACAACAGACCCGGACGGCGCTGTCACCGCCGCAAGTACGTTACTTGAAGAGGTCTGCAAACACATCATCGAGGACAGCGGCGCAGAGTGGGAAGCAAAATGGAATGTGCCGAAACTCTATTCTGAAACGGCAAAAATCTTGAAGCTCGCACCATCGCAACACCAGGAAGAGGTGTTCAAAATGATTTTGGGAAACTGCCAGAGCGTCGTACAGAGTATTGGTTCTTTGCGCAACAAAGGTGGTGATGCTCATGCTGGGGGGCGCTCGCGAGTTCCATTCAAGCCGCGTCATGCCGCTTTGACGGTTAACCTTGCTGGGTCCATGGCCCTGTTTCTGATTGAGACGTGGCATGCGAGAGTTGAGGAACAACGGATCAGTAATCATTAGCCGCGTCACAATCCTGAAGCAGACCTTCTCCTCAGCAACGGGAGCATGTCGCCACACCGGGCATGCGTTACCGGAACGCTCAATCCACCCCAACATCGCCGATCCCCGCCCCCTTGTGCTATACTTCCCGCCATCACAAGGGAGGACGACGCGATGAATAGGCGCGAGATGTTGGCCCTGACGGGCGGTGCGATGGCCGCAAGCGGGGTGTTGGGAGGTGCTGCCCGACCGGCGCGGGCGGAGGCCGTGATGGGCGATGGCGGGCTTTACCAGCAGAGCTTCTTTCACGACAGTTTCCTCGACCTCGGAGAGGATCTGAGCGAGGCCGCGGATCAGGGAAAGGGGCTGCTGGTGCTCTTCGAGCAGCGCGGCTGCCCCTATTGCCGCGAGATGCATCTGGTGAACTTCAAGCGCTCCGAGATCACGGATCTGATCGAGGCCAGCTTCGTGGTCTTGCAGCTCGATCTCTGGGGCGCGCGGGAGGTTACCGATTTCGACGGCGAGGCGCTGGAGGAGCGTGCGCTGGCACAGAAATGGTTCGTGAACTTCACGCCGACGCAGGTTCTGATCCCGGCTCAGAACGCGGGCGCAACCGATCTGCGCGCGGCCGAGGCCTTCCGGATGCCGGGCTATTTCAAACCCTTCCACCATCTGTCGGGGCTGGAATATGTCGCTAGCGGCGCCTATCGCGACCAGCCCTTCCAGCGTTTCTTGCAAGACAAGTTCTCGGCGCTGGCGGAACAGGGGATCGACCCCGACGTGTGGTGAGCCCCAAACGCAAACGACCCGCGCGATGCGCGGGCCGTTCTCGAACTTTCGCTCAGGCTCAGGCGAGCTCGAGGTTGCTCGCGGACTGGCGACCGTCACGGCCGGTTTCCAGTTCGTAGGTCACTTTCTGACCATCGTCGAGGCGCTGGATGCCGGCGCGCTCAACCGCCGAGATGTGCAGGAAGATGTCCTTGCCGCCATCATTCGGGGCAATGAAGCCGTAACCCTTGGTGCTGTTGAACCATTTCACGGTGCCTTCGGCCATCGTGAGTCTCCTTAGATAAAGTGCTGCCCGCGGAATGCGTCAGCCCGGCCGTGTCAGTTCTTGAAAGCAAACTGAAGCCGGTAAGGGAGACAGTGCGTGTCGGAAGCAAACTTAGCGAGACAGCAGATAGAGGTTCGGCACCGCAAATGCAATGGCCGATCGGATCACGCTGCCGTGGCAGAGGGAGGATTGCGGTCCTCACGCTGGATGAAGCGCCCGCCCGCGGATTTCACCCGCAGCGCGAATTTGCGCTTCTGCCCACGGATCGCATGGCTCACCAGAGCGCGCAGATGGCCCTCGGATTTGAGTTGGCGCGCCATGCCGTGATGGTAACCGGGCAGCAGGAAATGCGCGATATTCGGTGCGATCGGGAAGCGCCGGGCATGGATCATCTCGTCGGGATGATCGGCATGAAGCGCGAAGATCCGAGGCGCGCGCGGCATATGCGCGCCAAGCGTCGGCACCCGGTAGCCGCCGATGCGGTTGCGCAGGAAACGCCAGCGATGCTCTTCGGGGACATGATCGGGATGGACCGAGACCTGGGGCGAGATCGCGCAGACGGTGTCGAAGGGCAGATGCCGCGTCATCTCGAGCGCCATGAACCCGCCCATCGAATTGCCGATCCCCACGAGGCGCTCCGCACCGGTCTCGGCCTGCGCGCGTTCGATCGTGAGGGCGACCGCCTCGATCAGGCCGGGCGCGTTGAGCCAGCTGCGCGCGGTATCGGCAATGAAGAGAACCGGGTTTTCGCCCCCCTGGCTTGCGATGGCGCGAAACTCGGGCGGTTGCGGGGCGCTGCGCGAATTCCCGACACCGGCAAAGGAAACCACGAGCGTCTTGCCCGTTCCGGGAAGAAAATGCGCATGGAGCGGCGCGCGCGTCACCACGGCGCGCAACTCGTTTCCATGTCTTGCCGGAAGAAATACCATTGATCGCCCTTGCCCGTTCCTTCGGGCCTTTATTGACTCGGATTGCTCACCAAACCGTTACCAACCTCAGCTTTCGCGAAATGGGCAGAATCGTGGCATTTTGGTGATCTGCGCGCTTTGAGAAAAACGCTCAGGCACGACAGCCCTCCAGGGCGACCGGAAAGGGATTTTGTTCCCCTTATGTTCACGCTAAATTATCACCATGAGCACCTCCCTGCCCCTTCCCCTGCGCCCGGGCCGCACCCATGAGGTCTGCGGCCTTGGCGCCACAAGCTTTGCCTGCGCGGTGGCCGCCACCACGAGCGGTCCGGTGATCTGGGTGAGCGAACGCTATCGGCGCGACGGGCTCAATCCGCGCGGACTGGTGAGCTTCTTCGATCCGGCGCGGCTTCTGATCGCGCGGGGAAAGGATCAGACCGACACGCTCGCGGTGATGGAAGAGGCGTTGCGCGACGGCTCGGCCCCGCTGGTGATCGGCGAGACGCCGAAGGCGATCAGCCTCACCGAGGGGCGACGACTGCAACTCGCGGCCAAGCAAGGCGGGGCGACGGGGCTGTGCCTGATCACACCGCAGGGCGGCTCGAACGCGGCCGAGACGCGCTGGCAGGCAATGCCGGTCTTCGAGCGCGATCTGCGCGAGGGGGTGGATGCGCCACGGCTGCGCTGGCGCCAGATCAAGAACAAGTCCGGCCCCTGCCGTGCCTGGGAGGTGCGCTGGAACGCGCGCGACCGCGGCCCCGAGATCCTGAGCGTTGCCGATTGCGCGCCCGAACCCGGCTGATCGGCTCAGAGGTCGAGCTGATCCTCGAGCATCCCGATCTGGGCGACGTGATCGACGGGCCATTCGGTGATGTTCTGAAGCCCGCGATCCTCGAGCACGTCCGAGCCCGGATGCTCGGCCAGCCAAGCCTCGATCTGCGCATCGCGCGCGCGCAGAAGCGCCTCGACCTGCGGGCGGTACAGCGTGACCATCCCGCTCAGCCAGAGGTTCACCGCCCAGTTCGGATGCGCCAGCTCGATCGCGAAATGATCGAGCAGCCGGATCACGTCCTCGGCGCGGTAGAAGCATTCATCCGTCACCCAGCGGTTGGTGGTGAAGATGCGCAAGGCGCGCCCCTGCGCATCGACACTGATCGCGCCGATATGGACGAAGCGCGACGCGCCATCCTCGGGAATGCGCGCGCCGGGCAGATCCCAGGGCTCCAGCCCCGGAATGATCCCCTCGGGGCGCATGAAGAGATGGAAATGCCCGTTTTCGCCCTGCGCCATCTCGCGCGCGTCATGGGCATGGTAGAAATAGTGGCAATGGGTCTCGGTATCGAAGACATCCCCGCGCGGGTAGCGTTCCCAGGTCAGGAAATCGCCCTGCCCGCGCAACACTTCCGAGACCACGCTCATGCTCGACTTGGCGAGCACGGTTTCGCATTCGAGTACGGTCTCGGCGGCGTCATGCATCTCTTCGAGGCGCGCGCGCGGCAGGCGCTCGATCGCGGGGGTCGGAATGCGCAGGGTCGGTGCCGGGCGGTGCGGCGCGGGGTCCATTTTCGTCATCGGGCCTCTCTTCTCATGCGAACAGGGCCAGCCTAGCGGCTGACCCCGTCCTTGTCATCGCGACAATCGTTCTAGAGCGGCCGTTCTCAGAGCGGCGACATCCCGAGCATTTCGCGCACGGCCGGCTCACGCGAGGTCTTCAGACCGATCTGGCGGCCTTCCTCGACGGCGATCTCGGCGGGCACGCCCTTCGAGGCGCGGTAGAGCGCCCACATCGCGCCAACCCGGTTCGAGCTCTCGCAATGCAGCAGGATCGGGTAGTTGGCCGGATCTTCGACGATCTTCGCGAATTCGGCGACCTGCTCGTTCGTCGGCGCCTTGGTCGGCACGGAGATCTGGATGTAATTCATCCCGGCCTTCTGGACCAGTTCACCCTCGTTCGGCGCGCCCTCGTCGGGCTTCAGCAGGCTCACGACGGTCTTGAATCCGAGCATCTTGAGCATCGGGATGCCGGTCGGGTCGATGAAGCCACCGGTGCCGACATAAGGCGTGGCACGCAGGTAATTGTCGACGATCGGGGGCATCTTGTCGCCATAGGGCGCCTGGGTGGCCTTGACGGTGGTGTCATAGGGGCCCTTGGCCATCGGTGCCGCCTCGGCGGTCGCCGCCGGAGCCGCACCCGGAGCGCAGGGGTTCGCCGCTGCGGCCGGGGCGCAGGGGTTGGCCGGCATCGCTGCGGGCGCGCAGGGGTTCGCGACTGCGGCCGGGGCGCAGGGATTGCTTGCCTGTGCGTTCGACATGGCGGGCACGGCGGCGCTCATCGCGACGGCGGTCACCGGAACCAGAGCTGCGCGCAGCAGGCTCTTGCGTTGCTTCTTGGTCTTCATGGACATATTCCTCCCTTGAACTTTGTCCGAATTTTCAAAGCGTCAGCCGCGCGCGGTCGAGGTATCCCCCGAGCGCATGGCGAATTCGTCAGCCTCATCATCGGGTGCGCAGACCTCTTCGGCGGTGAACGGGCCGCCACGGGCACGTTCCATCATCGAGCCGAGACGGAAACCGATGGCCGCGAACACGACCAGCACCGCAAGGATCACCCATTCGGGCAGGCCGAAGAGTTGCGGCAGCGTCTGGGCGTTCGGGCCCTTGCCCGCCATGTAGAAGCCGATCAGCGGCTCGTAGACCCAGGCGAAGGCCGAGGTGCCGATCACCATGCCGATGGCGAAGACCACCGCGTCGATGCGGCCCGAGGCGACGCCCACGACCGAGGTGCCCGGGCAATAGCCGCCCATCGCGAAGCCCGCGCCGATCAGCACGCCACCGGCGAGGATCGCCCAGAAGAAGAGCGTCGGGATGAAGACCGCGTTCGGCCCCATCCACCCCATCGTGCGCAGGACATAAAGACCGATCGCGCAGACCAGAACGGCGGTGAACATCACCTTGAAGACCGAGAAGTCGCGCAGCGTGAACTGCCCCGTCAGCTTGCGCGGGGAGCCGAAACCGGCGGCCTCGAGCGCGTAGCCGAAGAGGACGCCCGACAGAAGACCAGAGGCGACGCCGCCATCGTAGAACGGAATGGTCATTGCCAGAGCCTCCGCATCATGAAGGACACGGCGAAGCCCGCCGCGAAGAAACCGATCAGGAAGACGAAGCCGGCCACGGCCAGCGTCGCGCCGCCCGAAAGCCCCACGCCCGAGGTGCAGCCACGCGCCAGACGCGCGCCGAAGCCGACAAATGCGCCGCCGACCAGAGCGTAGCCGATCCGGCTACCGCTCGAGACGCGCGGCCCACGCTCGACCTTGACCGAGATCCGGCCCGCGCCTTTCGCGCCCAGCCAGGCACCGATGAGCACACCGATCACCTCCCAGGTGATCCAGCTCAGAAGCGGTGCGCCCGCTTTCATGAAGGGGCCGAAATAGGCATTCTCGGCGGTCGCCTGCGGCGCCACCCATTCATTCGCCTGCGCCGCGAATCGCGTCACGAATCCCGAAGCGCCGAGCCCGTGCCCGGTGATGACGAAGGTCAGCAGCAAAGCCAGGCCCAGCACGGTGCCGGCGGCCAGCGGAGACCAGAACGGTTTGGGGGTGTCCCTCATGGCAGCCTCCCTTTCTCCCATGATGATAAACATATTCAAAGGTGATGATACAAATTGCGAAAGCGCTTTCAACTCGATTGAACGCCGCAGCGCAGCGTCATTCTCGGATCTAAACCCGGATTCCACCTGCAAGGCGTTCCATATCCGCACCACGGTCAAGCTCGGCCCTCGGGAAAATAATGTGATTTTACATACCGTTCAGCGCGAAGGCCGCGCGCCCGCAAGGGCTGCACGATTTCGTGAAGGTGCTGAAAGTGCCGTGATCGGACGCGAGGAGATCACACCGAGGACGTCGGCACACGCCGGTTGCACCCGTCTCAGGGCGCCAAAACAAAAGGCTGGGACACTGCCCGGCCTTCTTTCAATCGTCATCGGGCGTGCTCACACGCCGCTGTCGAAGGGCTCGAACGCCTCCGCCCGCGCGCGTTTCCAGCGCTTGAGATAGCCGAAGCGGTCGTCATCCTCGCGCAGCAGGAACCCTTCGGGCATGTAGTGATAAATCTCGTCGCCCACCTTGAAGTCGCGCTCGCGGTCGCGCACCAGCAGGTGATGCGGCAGGAACTGCCCGGGATGGGTGAGGCCCGCCGCCCCCGTCATCTCGGCCAGCGCCTTCATCGTGTTGCGGTGGAAATTGGCCACGCGGGTCGCCTTGTCGGGCACCACCAGCGCGCGCTGGCGCACCGGATCCTGCGTGGTCACGCCGGTCGGACATTTGTTCGTGTGGCACGACTGCGCCTGAATGCAGCCGATCGCGAACATGAAACCACGCGCCGAGTTCGCCCAATCCGCCCCGATCGCGAGCACCTTGGCGAGATGGAAGGCGGTAACCAGCTTGCCCGAGGCGCCGATCTTGACCTTGTCGCGCAGCCCCGCCCCGCGCAGCGTATTGTGCACGAAGCTCAGGCCCTCGACGAGCGGGAAGCCCATGTGATTGGCGAATTCCAGAGGCGCCGCCCCCGTGCCGCCCTCCTTGCCGTCCACGACGATGAAATCGGGCACGATCCCGGTTTCCAGCATCGCCTTGACGATGCACATGAACTCGCGCCGGTGCCCGACGCAGAGCTTGAACCCCACCGGCTTGCCGCCCGACAGCTCGCGCAGCTGGCCGATGAATTCCATCATCTCGAGCGGAGTCGAGAAGGCCGAATGCGAGGCGGGCGAGATGCAGTCCACCCCCATCGGAATGTCGCGGGCCTCGGCGATCTCGGGCGTGATCTTGGCCGCCGGGAGCATCCCTCCATGCCCGGGCTTGGCGCCCTGGCTCAGCTTCACCTCGATCATCTTCACCTGATCGTCCTGCGCCCGCATCGCGAATTTCTCGGGGTTGAAACTGCCATCATGGTTGCGACAGCCGAAATAGCCCGAGCCGACCTCGTAGATCAGATCGCCCCCGCCTTCGCGGTGGTAGCGCGAGATGCCGCCCTCACCGGTGTCATGGGCAAATCCCCCCGCCTTCGCGCCCTTGTTGAGCGCCATGATCGCATTGGCCGAGAGCGCCCCGAAACTCATCGCCGAGATATTGTAGATCGAGGCCTTGTAGGGCTGCTTGCAGTCGGGCCCGCCGATCTCGACGCGGAAATCGCTATCCTCGATATGGCGCGGCTTCACCGAATGGGTGATCCACTGATAGCCCGATTCCGACACGCGAATGCGGGTGCCGAAGGGCTTGGCGTCCTCGATATCCTTGGCGCGCTGATAGACGATGGTGCGGGTGGCGCGCGAGAACGGCACCTCCTCGTCATCGCCCTCGATCAGATATTGCCGGATCTCGGGGCGGATCTCCTCGAAGAAGAAGCGCAGATGGCCGAGGATCGGATAGTTGCGGGTGATGGCGTGCTTGGTCTGGATCAGGTCGTAGATCCCGACGAACGTCAAAAACCCGAAGATGATGGCTGCGATCAAAAACCAGTCGGTCAGGATCAGGCCGGAAAGCGCGCCGAGTGTCAGAAGAGCCGACAGGGCGAGTGGCGAAAACCGTATGAAACGCGTGAACATGCCCCCTCCCCGGGGTTGTTATCGTTTGTTCCTGCGCGGCCAGTCTAGCGCGCGACGTCTCTATGTCGAGGGAGAGTTAGGCCCGCAACCCCCGATCGAACCAGAGCGCGGCTTCGAGCGCGTCGAGCCCGTCGGTCAGAGCTGCCGGGCCCGGTTGCAGGATCAGGGTCGATTTGACCTCGTGGAGGCGATTTCGCGCAACAGCCGGCACGTCTTGCCAACCGGGTCTTGCGCAAACTTTCTCGGGCCGGAATTTCTTGCCGCACCACGAGCCCACGATGACCTCGGGCGCCGCCGCAATCACTTGTTCGGGAGTGACGATGCGATCCTTCGCCTTGCCCTCTCTCGCCCGCTCCGCGAACACGTCCTGCCCGCCCGCGATTTCGATCAGCTCCGACACCCAGCCCACGGCGGAGATCAGCGGCTCGTCCCATTCCTCGAACCAGACGCGCGGGCGATAGGGGCGCGGTTTCGCGGCGATCGCGGCGAGCCGGGCCTCGTAACCTGCGGAAAGGGTGTCGGCGCGCTCCGGGCAGCCCACAAGTGCTCCGAGCGTGCGGATCATGTCGAGGATCCCCGCGATCGAGCGCTGGTTGAACGCATGTACCGCGATCCCTTCGCGCACCAGCCCCGCGACGATCTCGGCCTGAAGGTCCGAGAAGGTCAGCACGAGGTCCGGCTCCAGCGCGAGGATCTTCGGCAGGTCGGCGGAGATGAAAGCCGAGACGCGCGGCTTTTCGAGGCGCACGCGTTTGGGGCGCACCGCATAGCCCGAGACACCGACGATGCGCACCTCCTCACCCAGCAGATAGAGGGTCTCGACCGTCTCCTCGGTCAGACAGACGATGCGTTCGGGCGGGAAAGCCATCAGATCCCCAGCGTGGAAAGCGGTTGGAAAACAGGGCCTTCCGGCGTGATCCTGAAATGCGCGCGGATGTGGAAGACCTCGGCCAGAAGCTGTTCGGTCAGAACCTCCTGCGGTTTGCCATCCGCCACAAGCCGCCCGCGATCCATCACCCAAAGGCGCGTGCAATGACGCGCGGCCAGCCCCAGATCGTGCAAGGAGGTCACGACCGCCCCGCCCGCGCGCGCATGGGCCTCGAAGACCTCCATCGTCGCGATCTGCGCCGCCGGATCGAGCCCCGCGATCGGCTCGTCGGCAAGGATCAGCGGGCTTTCCTGCGCGAGGGCGCGGGCGATCAGAACCTGGGCCTGCTCGCCCCCCGACAGATGCGTGGCCGTGCGGTCACGATAGGTCTCGAGCCCCATGCGGCGCAGCGCCTCTTCGACCGCAGCCGCACCCGCCCCTTGCGTATCGCGCCCATGCGGCAGACGCCCCAGCGCCACCAGTTCGGCCACCGACAGCCCCCAGGCGATCTCACGCGCCTGCGGCAGCCAGGCGGCGGCCCGCGCCCGTGCCATCGGGTCGAGACCGGCCAGAGAGCTTCGCCCTCTCGCGGCGATCAGCCCAAGCGCGCCGCGCATCAGAGAGGTCTTGCCCGCTCCGTTCGGCCCGATCAGGCCGATCAACTCGCCCGCGTCGACCTGCGCCGAGACGCTGTCGACTACTGGGCACTGGCCGCGTAAGACGGAGAGGTTGTCGAGCTCCAGCATCATCCCTCGCGCCCCATCTTGCGGATCATCGACAGGAAGAACGGTGCGCCCACCAGCGCGGTGAGCACGCCCAGTTTCAGATCACGCTCGGGCGCGATCACCCGCGTCGCGATATCGGCGAGCGTCAGCATCGCCGCCCCGCCAAGCGCAGAGGCGGGAAGCAGCCGCGACGGGCGCGCCCCCACGGGCTTGCGCAGCAGGTGCGGCACGACGAGGCCGACGAAACCGATCGCTCCGGCCACTGCCGTCGCCGCGCCGACCATGAGCGCCGTGCCCAAGACGATCTGAAGCCGTAGCTTCTTCAATGAGATCCCCATCGAGGCCGCCGCATCCTCGCCCAGGCTCAGCGCATCGAGCCCCGCACCCGCGCGCAGCAGGATCGCGGCACCGACGATCAGGAAGGGCAGCGCCAGCGCCACATGGGTCATCGAGCGATCGGCAAGCGATCCCATCATCCAGAACACGATCTCGGCCGCCGCATACGGCGAGGGCGCAAGGTTCAGGACCAGCGCGGTCGCCGCCGCCGCGAGCGCCGAGACCGCGATACCCGCGAGGATCAACACCAGTGCCCGCCCCTCGCGCCCGGCAAGGATCAGGATCAGCGCCACCGCGACACCCGCTCCCGCCAGCGCGGCAAGCGGCAGCGCCAGAGCGAAAATCGCGTAAAGCCCCGTCTGGATCGCGATCACCGCCCCCAAGGCGGCCCCGGCGGAGGTGCCGATCAACCCCGGCTCGGCCAGCGGGTTGCGCAGAAAGCCCTGCATCGCCGCGCCCGACAACCCGAGCGCCGCCCCGACCCCCAGTCCCAGAAGCGCACGCGGCAGGCGCAGCTCGCGCATCACCAGCCCCGCAGCCCCGTCGCCGGAGATCAGTGCCGAGAGCCCTTGCAGCGGCGAAATGCCCGACGGGCCGATCAGCAGCGAGGCAAGAAACAGCGTCGCGCAGGCCACGGATAGCCATATGAGGATCGCACGATAACTCATTGCGTCAGCTCCTCTTTCTCGATCTGTCGCCCGAGCGCCGCCAGCTCCGCCACCGCTGTCAACATCGCAGGCGCCCCGCAGGTCCAGCTCGCATCGCGCAACCCCCGCACGACCGGCAGGTCGCGCAGCACCGGATGCGCGAGCACCTCCTGCGCGCGGCTCGTGCCTTGCCCTTTCATCGAGCCGCCGACGACCACCAGATCGGGGCGGTCCATCACCAGATCCTCCAGCGGCAGACGCCCGCCCCAGTCCAGCCCCGGCCCGCTCACGACATTGGAAAACCCCGCCATTTCGAGGATTTGACCTTCGAGCGTGCGCGGCCCGTAACCATAGCCCGAGGGCCCGATGATCGCCGCGCGCAACCCCGGCGCGGGTTTCTCGATCGCGGCCAGTCGCGCATCGAAATCGGCCAACATCTTCGCGGCGCGATCGGGATGCCCCAGCAACTCGCCCGTCGTCGCAATCCGCGCGCGGATCTCGGGCAACGAGGTGCCGGGCGGGAGCTGCTCGACCTCGATGCCAAGGGTGCGCAGCATTCGGATCGTGTCGGGGTTCGACCAGGTATCGGCCAGCACCAGATCGGGATGGAGGATCGAGATTTCCTCGGCACGCCCGTAGTTTAGAGGATAGTCTTCAGCCTGTTTCCAAGACACAGACATCGTCGGATCGGTCGCGAAATGGCTGAGCGAGACGATCTGGTCCGGATCGGCCAGCGCCAGCGCCAGCTGATCCGTGCAAAGGTTCATGGAAACGACGCGCGCGGGTTCCTCAGCCCAAGCGGACGTCGCCGCCCCAAGGGCGGCAAAAAGGGCGGCCAGAGCCGCCCCTTTCAGGTCAGAACCGCGCACGCAGCCCCACATAGGCCGCACGGCCCGAAGTGCCGTAGCCCGGCCAGAGCTGGTAATCGGTATCGGTCACGTTCTCGATGCGCAGATACGCCTCCTTGCCCGAACCCAGATCGTAGGTCATCTGGGCGTTCAGCAGACCATAATCGGGTTGGTCCTGTCGATCGGTGACGATGCGCATATCCGCAGCCAGCGTGATCGTATCGGTCACTTTCGCATCGATCCCGGCCGTCAGCGTATGGCGCCCGAACGCCGAGTTCCAGGTCGAGCCCGAGGACAAGCCCGAGGGGTTCTTCTTGTCGAGATAGGTATAGCCGAGCGAGTAACCGATGTTGCCCGTGATCGGCCCCTTCATTCCCAGCTCGACACCCTGGCGCGTAGCCGTGCCAGAAGTCTGGTAATAGGCCGGGTAGGCATAGTCGATCAGGTCCTTCACATCGATCCGGAACAGCGTCGCCGTCAGCGTGTGAGCCCCGAACTTTTGCTCGATCCCGAAATCTCCGCTGATCGATTTTTCGGGGCGCAGCGTCGCGTCACCGTAGGGACCATAGAGTTCATACCCGGACGGCGCACGATAGCCATTGCCGAGCGAGACCTTCAGCAGCGTGTCAGGCGCCGCCCGCCACGTCACCCCGAGACGCCCCGTCGTCTGATCGCCGAAAGACGAAAGCTGGTCGTGGCGTGCCGAGGCGATCACATTGACGCCCTCGACGGGAGCGAAAGCGTATTCGGCGAAGATGCCGGTGACGCTCGTGAACGCATCACTTCCCCCATAGGTCGAGTTGCTGGTGTAGTTCTCCAGCGTCCGGTCGAACCCGAAACTCGCCTTGCCACTGCCGATCTCTGCATGGCCGAGCCATTCGAATTTGCGCCGCTTGCCGACATAATCGTAGTAGGTCGGCCCATAGAGGGCGGTGGACCCCGCCGTATGCCGGTCGAGCCTGAAATAGCTCAGCGCGACTTCCTGCGACACCGGGCCAGTCTCGAACTGCGCGAACAGGCGCGCGCCCCGCGTTTTCGCATCGGTTACTTCATCGGGGGTGCCATCGACCGGGTAGGATGCGTAGGTCACCGGATCAAAGGCGGTTTCGTCGTACTCGCCACGATCATTCTGCGCGAAACCCGCAAAACCGATCAGCAGATTGTCGGAGACACGCTTCTGCGCGCGAAGGCTGACCCGGTCGGCCTTGTAGCCGTCTTTCTCGGTATTCCCATCCTTTTCATCTGCTGCCGAGAAACCGGCGGTGTAGATCTTCGACAGTTGGATCGAGAGTTCATCGTCGCCCTGCTTCCAGCCGAAGTTATAGGCAAAATTCGCAGTCTTGTAGGAACCGAGCTCCAGAGCCACGCTTTGCGACACGCCCTCCTCGGTCGGACGCGGCGTGTCGAGGTTGATAACCCCCGCCACGGCCGAGCCACCGTAAAGCGCCGATTGCGTGCCGCGCATGATCTCAACGCGGTCATAGTTGAAAGTATTCAAACGGCCCAGATCGGTTGCGACCTGCGGCGCGGAAGGGTCGGACACGTCGATCCCGTCGACCAGCACTTTCACGTAGTTCTGCGAAACGCCACGGATCGTGAAGCCGGTCTGCGCGCCCATCGGTCCGCGCGCGAGAATGCCCACGCCCGGGGTCTGCGCGATCAGGTTGGACAGGCGGGTCTCACCCGACCGCTCCATGTCCTTTTTCGACAGCACCGTCACTGCCTGCGCGGTCTTGTCCGCCGATTGCGGCTCGAGGGCGCCGTAATAGATCACGATCTCGTCGAGCTGATAGGGTTGGTCGTCTTGCGCCAGCGCCGGTGCGGCAAGCGCGGTGGTGAGCATCAGGCCCATCGTCAAACGGGTGCGGTTCATATCCAAAGCCCTCATGTCGCGCCCCGAAGGCAACGCGAACTTCTTGTAGCAAGTCTTTGGAAAGAGATGCTTTCCGCCGACGGTGAAGAGTGTCACCACTGACGGAAATCCGCCTTGCCCGAGCGCCCCGCACAGGCAGAAAGGATGAGCGCCTCGGCAGGTCTCCTGGCTCGCGGGTCTCAACTCGGGCTGGCCTTCCCGGGATCTCCCAGTGGCTCAGTCAGCCTTCGCTCACCGCTCACAGTTGCGGGGGCAGCCCCGGAATGGATGCGCGACCTCGCCGCACGGCGCACCGGGTTCCCTTTTCATCCGCCTGAGGCGGAACCGAAGTGGGGCCGATGTGCCGCGCAGGGCCGCATCTGTCAAGAAAAATTCAGCTCTCGTGAGCGAGGCGCGCGCGCTTGTTGAAACGGATCGACGACATCAGCGCCAGCCCGATCAGCCCCGCCCCCACCAGACCGGTGATCAGCTCGGGGACATGCACGAGGGTCTGCGCGAACATCACCACCGACAGGATCAGGATCGACCAGAAGGCGCCGTGTTCGAGATAGCGGAACTCGCTGAGCGTGTTGCGCTCGACGAGCATCAGCGTCATCGAGCGGACATACATCGCGCCGATCCCCAGACCGATCGCGATCAGGAAGAGGTTCTGGGTCAGCGCAAAGGCCCCGATCACCCCGTCGAAGCTGAACGATGCGTCGAGCACCTCGAGATAGAGGAAGGCCCCGATCCCGGCCTTGGCGGTCTCGTTCGAAAGGCTCGCCCGGTCGAGCACATGGCCCAGCACCTCGACGCCGAGGAAAGTCACCAGGCCCGCGACGGAGGCAAAGAGGAAATCCCCCTCGCGCCCCTCGGGCAGGATCCAGGTGAAGAGCATGATCACCAGCAGCACGAAGCCGATCTCCAGCCCGCGGATCGAGGCGCAGGCGCGCAGGCGGCATTCCAGCGTGCGGATCCAGTCGATCTCCTTGCCCTCGTCGACGAAATAGGTCAGCGCCACCATCATCAGGAACGCCCCGCCGAAACCCGCGATCGACAGATGCGCGCCGTCGATGATGCGCGCATATTCGGCCGGGTGCTGGGCTGCGAGTTGGATTGCCTGCCACGGTCCGATGCCGGCAGCGATCACCACGATCATCAGCGGAAACAGGATACGCATCCCGAAAACCGCGATCAGGATGCCCCAGGTGAGGAAACGGCGCTGCCATTTCGGCGTCATCTGGTGAAGCTTGTTGGCGTTGACGATCGCGTTGTCGAAACTCAGCGAGATCTCCAGCACCGCCAGCACCGCGGCGATCAGCAGGAAGGATGCAGCCCCGGCCAGCGTGCCGCTATGGTGAAGCCCGAGCGCGAAGGCGCCCACGAGCCCCGCGAGCGTGACGGCGAAAGCCCAGGAAAAATAGCGGAAGGCGGTTTGCATGCTGGCTCCGGCTGGCATTGGCAGGTGACATAGGTCGGGGGCCGGGGCTTCGCAAGGGAGCGGCTCGGGGAGAGTTGTCCTCTGTGGCCATGGGAGCGCGTTGGGGGGCGTTTGGCGATGAGGCCGCGCCCGAGCCTCGGGTGGGCGTTTTGACCCGATTGTGGCTGGGCACTTTATCTCGAAAGCCCGCGAATGGGTCGTGCGCGCGATGTCATCGCCAATGCGCCCTCCCGGGGGGAGGGTCGGGCGGCCCGGGCTGATTGCCCGTGCCAGCGATGGCCTTCATCCTAGAGACCCGCCTCGTCGAGCCAGCCGAGGATCCTTGCCCTGTTCACTCCCAGATCGGAGCGCCCGAAAACGAGATGGCCGCGAATCTGCACCGTCTTGCCATCAACCCAGAGGGTCGTGACATCCGGGAACCCCCAGAATGCCGAGCGGGTGACATAGGCTGCCTGCCCCGCCTCCGGGCTGCCCTCGACGCGGCGGGTGCGGGCGGTAGCGCGGATGATCTTGTCGAGCGCCGTCATCTGCGCTTGCGGTTCCGCCACCTCGCGCACCGCCTGAAAACCGCCGGTTTCGGGGTGATCCCCGGTCGGTTTGGCCAGCCCCTCGACAGAGAAGCGCGCCGGATCGATCCGGGCGAGACGCACCCAGGCATCGGCGGCGATCACCACAAGAATGATCGCAAGCAGAACGATCCCCATGCGCGTCACCCCTGCCCCCCACGCATGTTCCAGCCCGCAAGCGCGATCAGCTCGGTCGCGACATGCGCCCCCGCGATCGCCGTGGCCCCTGTCGTGTCGTAGGGCGGCGAGACCTCGACCACGTCGCCACCGATCAGGTTGATCCCCTTGAGCCCGCGCAGCAAGGCCGCGGCCTGCCAGCTTGCCAGCCCACCCCAGACCGGGGTTCCGGTGCCCGGCGCGAAAGCCGGATCGAGACAGTCGATATCGAAGGTGACGTAGCAGGGCTTGTTTCCGACGACCGCGCGGATACGCGAAAGCGTGGCCTCGATCCCCTCCTGATGCACCATGGGCGCGTCGAGGATCGTCACCCCGAGCGTATCGGGATTATCGGTGCGAATGCCCACCGAAACGGTGTTCTGCGCGGCGACGACCCCGGTCTTGATCGCCTTGTAGAGGAAGGTGCCGTGGTCGATCCGGTCCATGTCGTCATCGGCCCAGGTGTCGGAATGCGCATCGAACTGGATCAGCGCGATCTCTCCGTGATGCGCCGCGATGGCGCGCAGGATAGGCAGGGTGATGAAGTGATCGCCCCCCAGTGTGATCGGGACCACGCCCGCCGAGACGATCCCCGCCAAATGCGCCTCGATCCGGCCCGGAACCTCCGCGACATTCGCGTAATCGAAGGCCATGTCGCCGTAATCGGTGATCGCCAACTCGGAGAAAGGGTCATAGCCCCAGTCATAGGGCGCGTCGAAGGCCTGAAGCGTGCTGGCCTCGCGCAGCGCGCGCGGCCCGAAACGGGTGCCCGGACGGTTCGTCACCGCCTGATCGAACGGAATGCCGGTCACGGCGATCTGCACGCCGGAAAGATCCTTGCTGTAGCGCCGACGCAGGAAACTCGTGGCGCCACCGAAGGCATTCTCGAAACTCAGCCCCCGTGCATTGGCCCGCGTAAAAGCCTGATCCACTTGGGTTTTCGCATCTTCCAGAGCCATCGCACCCTCCCTGTCGAGAGCGCGACTTTCGCGCGCCTTCCCCGCGAGGTCAAGCGAGCCACGCGCGCCCGGGCGACAGCATGTCGCAGGGCTGTGCAATGAATTCTCGCCTCGTTTCTTGATCTGGATCAAGCTGCTCACGATTTCGTGAAATTAGAATAATTCCACCTTTCAGGAGCTACGGAGGAATTTAGCCATGAAAAGGATACTGGTTACCGCTCTTGCCGCCTCGACGGCGCTTGCGGCACCCGCTCTCGCCGATGATGCGGCACTTCGTGAACAGGCCAGAGAGATGTTCGAAGCGATCCCGCTTCAGCCCCCCATGCTTGAGGATAACGTGATCTCGCGTGACCGCGTCGATCTGGGCAAGGCGCTGTTCTTCGACCCGCGCATGTCGCGCTCGGGGCTGTTCTCGTGCCAGTCGTGCCACAATGTCGGCATCGGCGGCGTCGACGGTCTCGAGACCTCGATCGGCCATGGCTGGCAGAAGGGCCCGCGCAACGCGCCGACCATGCTCAACGCCGTGTTCAACGTGGCGCAGTTCTGGGACGGGCGCGCACCCGATCTCGAAGCCCAGGCCAAGGGGCCGGTGCAGGCCGGCGTGGAGATGAACAACACGCCCGATAACCTCGTCGCGACGCTGAAATCGATGCCGGCCTATGTCGCGTCGTTCCAGACCTCTTTCCCCGGCGAGGACGACCCCGTGACCTTCGACAACTTCGCGAAAGCGATCGAAGCCTTCGAGGCCACACTGATCACCCCGAACTCTCCTTTCGACAAGTTCCTGATGGGACAGGATGCGGCGCTAAGCGATCAGCAGAAGCGCGGCCTTGCCCTGTTCATGGATGAGGGCTGTGCGGCCTGTCACCAGGGGATCAATGTCGGCGGGCAGGATTACTACCCGTTCGGCGTGGTCGAGAAACCCGGCGCGGACGTGCTGCCCGAGGGCGATCATGGCCGGTTCGCGGTCACCGAGACGGCCGACGACCAATATGTCTTCCGCGCCGGCCCGCTGCGCAACATCGCGCTGACGGCCCCCTATTTCCACTCCGGCACGGTTTGGGAACTGCGCGACGCGGTGGCGATCATGGCGACTTCGCAGCTCGGCTCCGAGCTCGACGACGCACAGATCGACGACATCACCGCCTTCCTCGAAGCCTTGACCGGCGAGCAGCCGCAGGTCGTTCACCCGATCCTGCCGCCGCGCACGAAGGACACGCCCAAGCCCTACACGATGCTCACCGAGCAGAAGTGAGGCAGACCGCCCGAGACCGGAAGACGCGCGCGGGAGACCTCGCGCGTTTTCTCATGGTCGGACGCGGTATCAGGGCCGGTTCGGCCAGACCGGTTCGACAGGTTAGAAGGCTTCGAGACAGGCATGCTTCCCGCGCATCCGGTTTTCATCGCGGGATCTCTCATGGCGGCGTTTCCCGCTCCGCAAACCGAAAATGAGAGAGCCGATACCGCAGCAAGTCTGCCGACCCGTTCGCAGATTACATGCGGCGGTCGCCCAACGAACCCCTACCGGGCCCAACATGCCTAGCCCGGACCGCCTCGCGCCCGGTCCGAACGCGCACGGGGGCTCAGGGCGCGGCGCTTCATATTGAAAAGGGGCAGGCTCGCGCCCACCCCCTTCCGACGGAGACTGCAAACCCCGATCACTCGGGCTGACAGATCTCGCCGCGCATGATCCCGATGAGCGTGCGCACCACCAGACCCGCGATGAGCAACGCCAGCATCACGAGGAACGCCGTCCCGATGCGCATATGCGCGTCCGAATGGGCGTATTCCGCATGCAGGAAAGTCGCGATGGTGAGGGCGGCCAGCGGGAAGCTCAGCGCCCAGAAGCTCATCGCGAAGGGCAGCCGCAGGATACGCGGCACCTGCACCGCCACCAGCGCGGCGAAGACATAGGCCAGCGACAGAAGGATATGGGCAAAGGGATCGACGCCAAGCGCCTCGGTCGCGCCGGGAAGGATCGGCTCGGCGGTCAGGCGCAGCCAGGCGATGAAAGCCACCGCGGGCGGGGCGATCATGATCACCAGCGTCGGCTGAAGCTTGCCGGGCAGCGGGTCGTGGAAGACCAGACGGTTGAAGACCAGCGTCAGCAGGATCATCCAGAAGATCATCCCCGCCGAGAAGAAGAGCCAGCTGATCTCGGTGAAACCAAGCTGCGCGCCCGCGACTGGCACGATCACATTGCCGACCGCCGGGATGAACCAGGCAGGGTTGAGCTGGCCATGCTGGAAGCTGCGCGTGCCGATCCAGTTGGTCACCACCGCCAACGTCATCAGGCCTTGCAGCGTGGTCCCGATCAGCCACAGCGAAAGCGCAAGCGGCGTCGAAACCGTCATCGCGATGATCGACAGCAACAGCAGCGAAATCGCGATGGTCGGGAAGAAGGACAGGCGCACCGGGTGATGCCATTCGCCCGAGACCGCCTTGGGATGCTTGAGCGCCTTGAGAAGATAGAAGAGCGAAATGAGCACGAAGGCGGCTGCGGTGACGACGAACATCACCTGATAGGGCACCGGCCCGAGCCCGAGCGGTTTCGCCGCGGCGCGCAGCGCGAGGGTGAAACCTCCCAGCCCCATCGTGGTGGCATAGAAGGTGATCGGGAAATGCTCGAGCCGGTTGTGCTCGGCACTTGCTTCGACTTGCGTGCTCATTGCGCTCTCCGTTTCATTCGGCGGTTTGCCGGCCCTTGGTCAGGGACTGAACTGTGTAGACCAGAATAGCCGTTCCCACGGCCCCTGCACCTGCGACACCGAGCAGCACGATCCAATCCACCGGGCCGCCGATATCGGCAAAGCTCGAATGGGTGACCCTCTGCACGAAGATCACCGAAGCGATCGCGCCCAGCGGCATGAACATCTGCGCCAGCAGGAACTTGCGAGCGCTCAGATGGCGGTCGCGGATCAGAACGTAGAGGTAAGCCAGCGTCACGACCACGGCGACGGCGACCATCGTCCAGAACAGGCCGCGCCCGAAGATTTCCTCGAAGACGGCGATCAGGGTTTCAAAGGTGAGTTGTTTCATCTGTCGGTCTCCTTACGCCTTGCCGCGCAGCATCGCGTTATAGGTGGGCTTGAGCGCGATTTCCTTCATCAGCCACGAGATCCACAGCTCTTCGAGCGGCGCGATCACGCCCGGGAAGGAAGGCGTCAGGCGGTTTTCGTAATCGAACTCGACCAGCATCGCGCGGCCGACCTTGGTGATCAGCGGGCAGGAGGTGTAGCCGTTGTAGATCTCGGTGCCATCCTTGCCTTCAATCGCGGCGACGAGGTGATCCTCGACCACGGGGATCTGCCATTTGACCGAGGCCGCGGTCTTGCCCTTGGGTACGCCCGCGATATCGCCAAGCCCGAAGACATTGGCGTAGCGGCGGTGACGCAGGGTCTGCTGATCGACCTCGAGCCAGCCCTGGCCGACCCATTTGTCTTCCCAGGCAAGGCCGCTCTCGCGCACCACGTCGGGGGCGACCATCGGCGGAATGACGTTGGTGAAGTCGAATTCGATCTTCCGCTCGGACGCAGGCGTCACGGTGACGATGCCGTTCTTGTCGACCGAATGCTGCTCGGGGGTGCGGAAATAGGCGGTACGCGTGCCCGCGTCGATGCCCGTCAGGACATGGTCATACCGGGTCTCGAAACCACGATCACCGAACAGCAACTTGACCTTCTCGTTCACCACCGGAACCGAGAACAGGCCCTTGTTATTGGCTGCATAGATGATCTGGCTCGCTTCGCGGGTGCCCTTCTTGCGCAGGTAATCGTCGGTCAGGAAGGTGTATTTGAGCGGAGCGCCCGCGCATTTCATCTCGGTCGCCGGACGACCGAAGAGCGCAACGCCCCCCTTCTCGGTGAACTGGTCCATCGCGGCCCAAGTCTTCGCGGCGTAATCGGGACCGGCATAGACTGCACCAAGACCGTTCTGCCCCACCTGGTCGAGCGAGAAGCCCTCGATCGCGCCCCAGTCGAGCTTCAGGCCGGTCGCGACAACGAGATAATCATACTCGATCGCCTCGCCGCCCACGGTGGTCACGCGCTGCGCTTCCGGGTCGATCGCGGCGGCATAGTCTTCCACCCAGTTCACGCCCGTGGGGAGCCAGTCGCCAGTACCCGAAACCGAATAGTCGGCGTTCTTGAGACCGGCGGCGATCAACGTGAAACCCGGCTGATACCAGTGCTGCTTGCGCCCGTCGACGATGGTGATCTGCGCGCCGTCGAGGCGCTGCACCAGACGGTTCACCAGCCCCGTGCCCGCGGCCCCCGAGCCCACGATCACGACACGGGCCTTGGTCTGCACCGCTGCGGTCGCGGGTTTGGCTGCGCCCATTGCGCTCAGCGCGGCAGCTCCGCCGGCCAACCCCAGAAATCCCCGCCGCGACGGGCTGAAAACGTCTTTAATCATACCGATCTTCTCCCTCGGACATATTCCGGTATGTGCATGTATTCAAATTTCGGAGAGCCGTGAGCCTGACAAAAGGACGCATCGGGAATGCATCTTTTTTCGTCGGACCTGACTTAAATCAATTCCACATCCCCGATTGATCTATATCACCACGTCGTGAACTCGGAGGAGAGCCCATGCGTCTGACCACCCGTACCAACCTCGCGATGCGTGTCCTGATGTTCTGCGCCGTCAATCCCGGCAGGATCGTCCGAAAACACGAAATCGCCGAGGCCTGTAACGCCTCCGAGAACCACCTTGCCCAGGTGATCAACACCTTGGCGCAAAAGCGCTTCATCGAGACCCAGCGCGGTCGCGCGGGCGGCATGCAACTGGCCCGGCCGGACTCCGAGATCGGCGTGGGAGACGTGCTTCGCGCCTTCGAGGCCGGCCTGCCCTTCGCGGAATGTTTCGACCCCGAGTCGAATACCTGCCCGCTGCGCAATGCCTGCCTCTTCCGCGACGCGCTCGCCGATGCTCTCGAGGCCTTCTACGGAGCGCTCGACCGTAAGACGCTGGCCGATCTCGTGGAGGACAACACCGCGCTCGAGTCGATGCTGAGCCTGCCCGGCGCGATGAACATCTCGATCTGCGGAGCCAAGGAAGGCGCCGCCAAGGCGCTCTGATTTCAAACCGGTTCGTTTGAAATACCCCTGTTTTTGCAGGGCCTGCGCGTATTTCGTGGCGGCTTTGTCACAGTTTCGTGACAGCCAATCACGCGAGCGCGAACAGAATTCAGTTTTGCTTGATCCCCTCTTTTCGATGCGGGAGCCTGTGTCTACTTGTCGCACCAGAAGCGGGGTATCCCGTCATCGCGACTCACAATGAGGCATAAGGTCATGCAACAGCAATCGGGCAGCCAATCGGGCCAACAACAGCAAGGCGGCGCACCGCGTCCCAGCCAGCAGCAGGGACAAAGCGGCACGTCGAACCAGCAAGGCGGCACCGTTTTCAACGACTGGGCGTCGATCTGACCCCACTCCTTCGCGACGCGACCACGCCGATGTGAAAGCGGCCCGCGGCAGACCCTGCCCCGGCGCGATGCGATCCCCGAAGCTCACCTCGCGCCGCCCCTTGCGTGGCGCGGGTCCGCGGATCACAGTGATCGGCAGATCTTCGATTTGCCATCCCTGATTTTTACGAGGCGCGCCCGCCGCGCGATCCGCCCATGCCCCAACCCATCACCAGCATTCATGGCATCGGCCCTGCGACCGCCGAGGGCTTCGCACGCGCGGGGATCACCTCGGCCGAGCAATTGCGCGAGATCGGTGCCGAAGCGGCTTACGAAGCTTGGATCGCCGCCGGAAATCCGCCCCACTTCATCGGCTATTACGCCTTGCACATGGCGCTTCAGGGCCGGCCCTGGAACGATTGCCGGGGCGCGGAGAAGGCGGCATTCCGCGTCAAGTTCGACGCGCTCAAGGCACGGATCGACGCGGGCATCCCGGAAATGGACAAGGGCCGCGCCCGGCTGGACGCGGCCCTTGATGAAATCGGTTTGATCCGGCGCGATTAGCCGACGATCTCGAGACCCGAGAAGAAGAAGGAGATCTCCTGCGCGGCGGTCTCGGGCGCGTCCGAGCCGTGCACCGAGTTCTCGCCGACCGAGAGAGCGAATTCCTTGCGGATCGTGCCATCGGCCGCATCGGCCGGGTTGGTCGCGCCCATCACTTCGCGGTTTTTCGCGATCGCGCCTTCACCCTCGAGCACCTGCACGACGACCGGCTCGGACGCCATGAATTCGCACAGCTCGCCGTAGAAGGGGCGTTCCTTGTGGACTTCGTAGAACTTGCCGGCCTGTTCCATGGACAGCTTGATGCGCTTTTGCGCGACGATGCGCAGACCCGCTTCCTCGAACTTGGCATTGATCTTGCCGGTGAGGTTGCGCTTGGTCGCGTCGGGTTTGATGATGCTCAGCGTGCGTTCGATGGCCATGTGAGACCCTTTCCTTGTGCTCGCGGCCGGAAATCCGGTCCGAAATATCCCGCGCCTGCTATCACGGGGGGCGTGAGTTGAAAAGCCCTCTAAAAGGCGATCGCGGGCACATTAGCGCGGGAATGTGACCATCTGGTCAATGCGCGCTCAAATCGGGCGGCGGCACCTGTGAGACGCACCGAATGCCTCCGGCGGGGATATTTTAGCCAAGAGGAAGGGGGACGATTGACTGTCGCGCGGCCCTGCGCCAAGTCAGACCGCATGTTGCGCATCTCCGATATCTCCTTTTCCATCGAGGGCCGACCGCTTTTCGCGGGCGCCTCGGCCACCATTCCCGAGGGTCACAAGGTCGGGCTCGTCGGCCCCAACGGCGCGGGCAAGACCACGCTCTTTCGCCTGATCCGGGGCGAGCTGACGCTGGACGGCGGCGAGATCTCTTTGCCCTCGCGCGCCAAGGTGGGCGGTGTCGCGCAGGAGGTGCCGTCCTCTTCGACCTCGCTTCTCGATACGGTTCTGGCCGCCGATGAGGAACGCGCAAGTCTTCTGGCCGAGGCCGAGAGCGCAACCGATCCGCACCGCATCGCCGAGGTGCATGCGCGGCTCGCCGATATCGACGCCTGGTCGGGCGAGGCGCGGGCCTCCTCGATCCTGCGCGGGCTGGGGTTCGACACGGAGGCGCAAGCGCGCCCCTGTTCGGATTTCTCGGGCGGCTGGCGGATGCGGGTGGCGCTGGCGGGCGTGCTGTTCGCGCAGCCCGATCTGCTGTTGCTGGACGAACCGACGAACTATCTCGATCTCGAAGGCGCGCTGTGGCTGGAGCAATATCTGGCGCGCTATCCGCACACCGTCATCGTCATCAGCCACGACCGCGACCTGCTGAACCGGGCCGTGGGCGCGATCCTGCATCTCGAGGACAAGCAACTGACGCTCTATCAGGGCGGCTACGATACATTCGCGCGCACGCGCAGGCTGCGACGCGAGGCGCAGGCGGCGCAGGCCAAGAAGCAGGAGGCGCGCCGCGCCCATCTGCAGAGCTTCGTCGATCGCTTCCGCGCCAAGGCCACCAAGGCCAAGCAGGCGCAGGCGCGGGTCAAGATGCTCGAGAAGATGGAGCCGATCACCGCGCCCGAGGAGGCCGCGAAGCAGGTCTTCACCTTCCCCGAGCCCGAGCAGCTCTCGCCCCCCATCATCGCGATGGAAAGCGCGGCCGTGGGCTATGGCGGACCGGCGATCCTGAAGCGGTTGAACCTGCGGATCGATCAGGATGACCGGATCGCGCTCCTGGGGCGCAATGGCGAAGGGAAATCCACGCTTTCCAAGCTATTGGCGGGCAAACTTGACGTGATGGAAGGCAAGATCACCCGTTCGTCCAAGCTGCGGATCGGCTATTTCGCGCAGCATCAGGTAGACGAGCTGGATCTGGCCGAGACTCCCCTGACCCACTTGCGGCGCGAGCGCCCCGAAGAGCATCCCTCGAAACTGCGCGCGCGGCTGGCGGGGTTTGGCCTCGGCGCGGATCAGGCGGAGACGAATGTGGGCAAGCTCTCGGGCGGACAGAAGGCGCGGCTGTCGCTGCTGCTGGCCACGCTCGACGCGCCGCATCTGCTTATCCTCGACGAGCCCACGAACCACCTCGATATCGAGAGTCGCGAGGCGCTGGTGACGGCGCTGACGGAATATTCCGGCGCGGTCGTGCTGGTCAGCCATGACATGCACCTGCTGGGGCTGGTCGCGGATCGGCTCTGGCTGGTGAAGGGAGGCGCGGTTGCGCCCTATCAGGGGGATCTGGAGAGCTATCGGGCGGAACTGCTGGCCCCCGCCCCGGAGGAGCGCGCGGCAAAGGCCGCCGCGCCCAAGCCCGCCAAACCCTCACGCGATGCGATGAGCGCGCTCAAGCGCGAGGTGCGCGATTGCGAGGCGCGAGTGGAGAAGCTGACCGAAATGCTGGAAAAGCTCGACGCGAAGCTGGCGGACCCTGCGCTTTACGAAGCGGGCAAGGCGTCTGACCTCGCGGTCTGGCAGGCCAAGCATGCCGAGGCCACGCAGGCGATGGAGCGCGCGGAAGCGCTGTGGATGGCCGCTCTGGAAAAGCTGGAAGCGGCCGAACAGGGCTGAGCTCGGCCCGTTCGTTTACGCTTCGTCGAACATGCCCTCGAACAGCGGCGAAGACAGATACCGCTCCCCGGAATCGGGCAGCACGACGACAATGGTTTTCCCTGCGTTTTCAGGCTCACGCGCCAGCCGCAGCGCCGCAGCCGTGGCCGCGCCGCAGGAGATGCCCGCAAGGATGCCCTCCTCGCGCGCGAGCCGCCGCGCGGTCTCGATGGCCTCGTCATTGCTGACGGTCTCGATCCGGTCGACCAGATCCATGTCGAGCACGTCAGGCACAAAGCCCGCCCCGATGCCCTGGATCTTGTGCGGGCCGGGTTTCAGCTCCTCGCCCGCGCGGGCCTGGCTGAGAACGGGGCTCGCCTCGGGCTCGACCGCGACGGAGATCAGCGGCAGGCCCTTCTCGTGCTTAAGATAACGCGAGACGCCAGTGATCGTGCCCCCGGTGCCGACGCCCGCCACGAAGATATCGACCACCCCATCGGCATCCTCGAAAATCTCGGGGCCGGTGGTCTTTTCGTGGATAGCCGGGTTCGCGGGGTTCTTGAACTGTTGCAGCAGAACGTAGCGGTCGGGATCGGAGGCGGTGATTTCCTCGGCCTTGGCGATCGCGCCCGCCATGCCCTTCGTGCCCTCGGTCAGCACCAGCTTCGCGCCGTAAGCGAGCAGCAGTTTGCGCCGCTCGACGCTCATCGTGTCGGGCATGGTCAGCGTGATCGGAATGCCGCGCGACGCCGCGACGAAGGCCAGCGCAATGCCGGTATTGCCCGAGGTGGGCTCGACGATCTCGCGGCCGGGGCCGAGAATGCCGCGCTCTTCCGCATCCCAGATCATGTTCGCACCGACCCGGCATTTCACCGACCAGGCCGGATTGCGGCCCTCGATCTTGGCAAGGATCGTCGCCCCCGCCCCTTCCGCGATCCGGTTGAGACGCACCAACGGCGTGTTCCCGATGCTGAGCGAATTGTCGTCAAAGATACGGGCCATGGGGTGTCCTTTCCGGGGGAGCGCGGGGGGCGCGCTCAGAGGTTGTAGATGCCTTCGAACTTCTCGGTCAGATAGGCCAGAAGCGGGCCCTCGTTGGGGTCAAACCCGCAGGCATGGCGGATCGTCTCGCGCGGGGGGCGCAGGCCGCCGAAGACCCGCAGGTTCTGGTCGAGCCAGGCTTTCGCGGGGCTCGCATCGCCCTCGGCCAGACGCGCGTCGATCTCGGGCACGGCCGCGCGCATCGCCTGATTGAGGCAGCCCGCATAGACATTGCCCAGAGCATAGGTCGGGAAATAGCCGAAGAGGCCCACCGACCAGTGAACGTCCTGCAGGAACCCCTGCGAGGGCTTGGTGACAGTCACGCCGAAATCGTCCTTGAAACGGGTATTCCACGCCTCTTCGAGATCGGCCACCTCCAGCTTGCCCGCGATCAGGTCGCGCTCCAGATCGAAGCGCAGCATGATGTGGAGGTTGTAGTTCAGCTCGTCCGATTCCGTGCGGATGAAGCCCATCTCGACACGGTTGACCAGCGCATGGAACGCCTGCGCATCCATCCCGAGATCTCCGAAGGCGTCGGTCATGCGGTGGTGCAGCCAGCCGGTGAAGGGGGCCGAGCGGCCGAGCTGGTTCTCGCAGATCCGGCTCTGGCTTTCATGCACGCCCATCGAGACGCCATGACCCAGAGGCGTGAAGCGATAGGCCGGGTCGATCGCCTGTTCGTAGGTGGCGTGGCCGACCTCGTGGATGGTCGAGTAGATATTGCCGAAGGGCTCGGATTCCGAGATCCGGGTGGTGATCCGCGCATCGTCGCCGCCGCCCGAAGAGAAAGGGTGCACCGACATATCCAGCCGCCCGCGCGTCCAGTCATAGCCGAAGGCCGAGGCGCAGATCCGCGCCAGACGCAGCTGGGCATTCTCGGGGAAGACCTTGTCGATCGGTTGCGGTTTGACCTCGGAGCCGAGCACTCGGTCGCGCAGCTCGACCAGCGGGCCGCGCATCTTGTCGAAGATCGCGGCGATCTCTTTAGCGGTCGCACCCGGTTCGTAATCGTCGAGCAGCGCATCGTAGAGATCGCCCTCGGAGAGGCATTCGGCCTCCTCGCGCTTGAGCCGCACCACTTCCTCGAGCGTCGGCAGGAAGGCGGAGGCGTCCTCATTCGCGCGGGCCTCGGCCCAGATCCCCTGGCTGAGCGAGGTGATCCGCGCCAGTTCCGTGGCCAGTCGCGCGGGAATGCGGGTCGCGCGGTTATAGCTGCGCCCGATCAGGTCGAGCGTCCGGGCGCTGACCTCGTCGCTGGCTTCGGCACGCGCCAGCCAGTCCTCGATCTTCGGATCGGTGCGGCGGGCGTGCAGAACGCTCTCGATCGCGGCCATCTCCTCGGCGCGCTGATCGGCAGCCCCGCGCGGCATCATCACCTCCTGATCCCAGCTCAGAAGCCCCGCGATATTGCCCAGCGCCTCGGTTTCGCGCTGATGCGCAATCAGTTCCTGATAGGCGCTCATGCGCGGCCCTCCCGGATGGAACGAATGACAGGATAGCGCGCCATGTGACGCGCGCGGATCACGAGGACCCAGGTGATGACGGCGCCGAACTGGTGGATCAGACCAAGCCACCAGTAGTGGACCAGCTCGAGCGCGGTGGTGATGCCCAGAACCATCTGGAAGAAGATCATCGCGGCGGCCAGCGCATAGGCCTCGCGCGTGCTCTGATGCGCCGAACCGCGCGCACGCCATGCGGCATAGATTCCGGCCAGGAAGACGAGATAGCCGAGCATGCGATGATTGAACTGCACCAGCGCCGGATTTTCGAAGAAGTTGCGCCACAGCGGTGTGTAGTCGAAGCTCTCCGAGGGCAGAAACTGCCCGTTCATCGAGGGCCATGTCGGGAAGGCGAGGCCCGCATCGATCCCCGCCGTCAGCGCGCCAAGGATGATCTGCACGAAGACGAGCCCGATCAGCACCGCCCCGATCCGGCCCAGTTTCGGCTCGGCCAGACGGCGGGCCTGCAACAGTGCCGATTGCGGACGCGAAAGCTGCGCGGCGAACCAGGCGATCAACCCCAGAATGACGAAAGCGAGCCCGAGATGGGTCGCAAGACGGTAGGAAGCGACCGAGGTCATCCGCCCCACGAGACCGGAGGAGACCATCCACCAGCCGATCGCGCCTTGCAGCCCTCCAAGGATCCCGAGCGAGAACAGCCGCCCCGTCCAACCCGGCGGAATTTTCTTCGTCAGCCAGAATCCGATGAAGCCGGCAAACCAGACGATCCCCACAAAGCGGCCAAGCTGACGATGGCCCCATTCCCACCAGAAGATGCCCTTGAATTCGGACACGGTCATGTTGGGGTTCATGTATTTGAACTGGGGGCTCGCCTTGTAATTGGTGAATTCGGCCTGCCAGTCGGCATCGTTCATCGGCGGGATCGCCCCCGAGATCGGCTTCCATTCGGTGATCGAGAGACCGCTATCGGTGAGCCGCGTGGCGCCCCCCACCGCGATCATCGCCACGACCAGCGTGAAAAGCACGAAGAGCCACAGCCGGATCGCCTTGCGCGCACCGCGCGGCTTGGCGTCGATCATGCCCCCTGCGGGTTCGGCCCGCGTTGTGGCGCCTTCCGTTCCGACCTCTTCGAAGATGCTGCGTTTCTGGCTCATGCGTGCGGGCCCCCGGCTTTTTTGTCTGCGCCTGTTCTTGGCAGTTTAGCGCAAGGCAAACTAGGCCGCCCCCTCTCCGGGGGCAAGGGGGCGGCTTGGTGCGGGGGAGTGCTGCTTCGACGGGCGCAGGGTCAGCCGAAATCTTCGCGGATGATACGGTCCTTTTCGACGCCGAGATCGCTTAGCGTCGTCTCGATTTCTTCGACCATCGCATCGGGGCCGCAGATATAGAATTTGCCGCTTTCCCTCTCGACGAACGGTGCGAGGAAGGCGCGGTCGATTTTCGCGGTGCGGACCCCTTCGCCCGGATCGTCCTGATCCGTCACGGTCCAGACGGTCTCGAGCCCCTCCATCGCCTCGAATTCCTCGCGCAGGATGATGTCGGCCTCGGTCTTGTTCGAGAAGATCAGCCGGCACCCGACCAGGGTTCCCTCGCGGGCCAGACGCGCGCGCAGGATGGCGATGAAGGGCGTCACCCCTGCCCCGCCGGCGATGAAACAGCCCGGTCCCTTATCCTCGATCGCGCCCCAGGGATCGGAGATCTCGACCGCCTCGCCGGGCGAAAGCGTCGCGATCTGCGCGGTGACGCCCTCATGGTCGGGATAGGATTTGATGACGAATTCGAGCGTCCGGGTCTCGGCGGGAGCGGTAAGGGTGAAGGGGCGCGACTCGTCCGTCCAGCCCTTGCGGGTGAGGGTCAGATCGACCGCCTGCCCGGGTACGAAATCGAAACCTTCGGGGCGCGGAAAACTGAGGTGATAGATGTCACGGGTGACAGGTTCGATGGATGAAAGCGTCAGTCGAGTGCTCATGTCGGCTCCTTTCTCTTGCCGGACAAACGCGGCAAGCTAGGAACACGTTCCGGTGAGCGCAAAGAAAGAGGCCGCGCGGTCTGCACCGCGCGGCCTCGTTTGACGAAATATGCGTCGCGGATCAGAGACCGAGCGCCGAGCGCACCTGTTCGACCACGCCCTTCACCAGCTCGGGATTGGCCCGCGCGCTCTCGACCGCAGTCTTGAGCGTGGCTTTCGTGGCCTCGGGCAGTGCCGAAGTGTCGATCACCTTCTCGACCGTATCAGCATCGAAGCCCTCGACCGTCAGCGCCTTGGCCGCATCCATCAGCCCCGGCACGGCGCCCTGCCCGGTCACGTCGGCCTGGGTCTGGGCATCGACGGCGGTGGTGTCCGCGGTCTGGCTTGCGGTTTCGGCGGCATTGGTCGCGGCGGCTGCGGCGTCGGAGGCGGCTTCCGCGGCCTTGCTGGCAGCATCGGCGGCCGATTGCGCGGCCGAGGCCGCCCCTTCGGTCGTCGTGTCGGTCGCATTCACCTGCGCCTGAGCAGCCGCATCCGAGGCGGCATTGGCAGCCTCGGTCGCCGCTTCGGCTGCCTGTGTCGCTGCATCGGCGGCTTCGCTGGCGGCGTCGGTCACCGATTGCGTGGCCGAATCCATCGTGGCCTTCGCCGCATCGGTTGCAGCCTGCGCGGCGTCAGCGGCGGCCGAACCCGCCTTGGCGGCGGCTTCCTTCGCGGCCTCGACCGAGGCTTGCGCGGCATCGCCCGTGCTTTGGGCCGCTTCGTTGGCGGCGTCGACGGCCTGCGCCACGCCCTCTTGCGCCGCGTTCATGTTCTCCTGAGCGGCCTGCTTGGCGGCATCGGCGGCATCCGAGGCCGCCTTCTTGGTGCCATCGACCATTTCGGCGGCTTTTTCCTTCACCGCATCGGCCGCCTGCGAGGCGGCCTCCGTAGCCTGGTTCGCGGCATCCTTGACCGACTCACCAGCCTTTTGCAGCGCATCGCCCGCCTTTTCGGCGGCGCTTTGGGGCGCGGGCGGGGCGGGTTGAGGCTCTTGCGAGGTGGTCAGGTAAATCACACCGGCAGCGATCGCCACCACCACCACGGCCAGTCCGGCATACTTGTTCATAGCGAATACCCTCTCACGGAAACCAAAACACTGAGATTTCGATATGGACCATGCGACGCGGGATTGAAACCTCTCGCCACGGTTTCGTGCGCACCCGTCGGTGGCACAAACAAGAGTGAATATAGCCGCAAAGGCCCCGGCTTGCTGCGCTTTGAGGTTGAAAGCGCCACGGCTCGCGACTATCTTGCGCGCCTGAATTACTCATGGCTACAGAAGGATTTCCACCATAGCCCGCAGACCTCATAACGCCCCGCCGACCCGTGACACCGGACCTCGCGTGAACGGACGGATCCGCGCCCCTGAAATTCGCCTGATCGGGGCGGATGGCGAGAATGTCGGGGTTGTCTCTCCGCGCGATGCGATGGCCATGGCCGAGGAGGCCGGTCTCGATCTCGTGGAAATCTCGCCCAACGCAAATCCGCCGGTCTGCAAGATCATGGATTTCGGCAAGTTCAAATACGAACAGCAGAAGCGTGAGGCCGAGGCCCGCAAGAAGCAGAAGATCATCGAGATCAAGGAAGTGAAATTCCGTCCCGGCACGGATATTCACGACTACGAGGTCAAGATGAAGAACGTCATGAAATTCCTGACCAATGGCGACAAGGTGAAAGTCACCCTGCGCTTCCGTGGTCGCGAGATGGCGCACCAGAATCTCGGGCTCGAGCTGCTCAACCGCGTGAAGGAAGACGTGGGCGAGGCTGGCAAGGTCGAGAGCATGCCCAAACTCGAAGGTCGCCAGATGGTGATGATGATCGCCCCGACCAAGTAAGGCGATCTCCCCCAGACGGTTTCGAAACCCTCCCCTCGCGGGAGGGTTTTGTTTTTGCGCGGTGATCCCACGGATCCGCTCCCCGATTGAGTCCCGCGCTTGGGAGCCGAGCCCGGGTCACATCCACGCTTCCCCCAAAGAGAGCGTATTCGACGCGAAGGGTTGGCCGGAACGGCCGCGAACGGACCTGCGGAATAATGCGAAGAGCTCGGGCAGACGAAATGTCCACCCGAGGCCGGATTACGACCTTCACCACCAAATCCCGAACCCGGAAAATTAAAGCGCCGCGGGAGGGAGACCCGCGGCGCATTTTGGGGATAAGACGAGGGAGAACGTCTGATCCTCTGGTCGGGTTCCGGCGGCGGTGCCGCGTCAGGGAGATCAAGAACCCGATGCACATGTGATATGGGAGTATCCGCGTGCTGAACTTGACTTAGGTCAAAACGGGCACTGGTTAAACTGCGACATGTTGTACACTGGGTCACGTTTTAGCCAGAAATCGGTGATGACCCCGTGAAAACAAGGGGTTTTTCAGCAAGCCGCCCGCGGCTTTTCAGGCTATCGCCGCCCATCTGCGACAACCCGCCGCAGGGGTGTCACAGCTCGTGCAGGCCAAGCCGGATCGCCCGGTTGTCATTGCGCTTGAGAACCGACTCGCCCATGCGCCGGGCAAGCGTCTTGTGGCCCTTCGCGACCGCCCTCTGGAACAGCTCGCGCTGGTAGCGCGGGAAGTCGCGCCGGGCGCGCAGACGGCGGTGGAAATACGCTTCGGTGAGGCTGCCATCGAGGGCAGCCAGAAGGATCGGGCTCAGAAGCCCCATCTGGTGCAGCGACGACCCCAGCCGATGCCCCATCAGCGGTGTGCGCAGCTTCATCACGTTCGATCCGGTGAACCGGTCGACATGGCCCGCATCGAGCGGCTCGTAAGGATCGTAGAGAATCGTCACCTTGCGCGCCGCGTGGCTCGCCTGTGCCGCATCGCCGTATTTGCCCGAGAAATCCCGGTCCCAAGCCACCTTGTAGCGCGTCTCCCAGGGCACGATGGTCTTGTCGAGCGTCGACTGAGGCGAGATCGCCACCACATCCGCCCCCGGACAGGCCGCCGAGAAGGCGCAGGCCGCATAGCCGCCCATCGAGGCGCCGTAGAATACCACCCGCTTGAACTGTGCGAAGAAACCCTCGGCCGCGAGCCGGTCGAACTCGTCACTGACCCATGGGTCGCGATACCATGTCCAGCCGCCCGCCATCGCGCCCAGCATCGACCAGCCCTGTTTTTCTATGAACTCGAAGCCCCAGGGCCTGCGCGTATCGCGCTTGTTCATCGCGATATCGAGATTGTCGAAAGTCACGACCAGCGTGTCCTGCGCGCGCGGGATGTAGAGGAAGCTGTGCGCGCCGTTATCGGTGTAAAACCCGTCCTCGCCCGCAAGCTGCGTCGCGATCTCGGCCCAGCCGGGATCGCTCACCTGCTCGGCGGGCGGGTTCGGGGCAAAGGCGATGCGCATCTGTTTTCCGCCGCCGCCATCGCTGGATTCCTCGATGATCTCGCTCGTGCCGAGATCGCGCAGGAAGGGAAAGCTGCCCGAGCCCTTGCGCACATCCATCAGCATCTTGCTATCCGCATGAAGCGCCACCTCAAGAACGGACTTCAAATGCTTGACTTTGTTGACGTCTCCAAAGCCAGAAAGGTTCAGGAGCAGATCGACGGGGCGCAGACCGGCGGCCTTTGCGACATAACGAATGCGCCCCGGATCGACCCCGTTCTCGGCCAGATAGGCGCGATAGCCTGAAACCCAATCGCTCTCGCTCTCGGGCCATTTTCCGTTCGGTTGCAGGTCGATCAGGGTGATATCGCAATCCCAGCGATCATGGGCCGCGAGCACAAGCCCCGGCGAGGTGCCGCCCAGATCGGCAATGGAGGAGAGCTCGGAGATCCCCGCCTTCCCGACCAGCCCCAGATCCGCGCCCTTCTGTTCGAAGACCAGTTTCGCGCGCCCCTTGATCGGCGCGAACTCGGGCCGGATATCGTGCTTCTTCAAGAGCTTGTCGAAGAAACTTCCCGCACGCGGAATGCCGTTGAAACGCAGCCCGAGCTCGCGCTTGTTCGACGCCCACAGATGCAGCGCCGTTGTCGCCTCGGTCAGCTTCTCTTCGACCTTCGCCGCCTCGCGGATCATCATCGTACGCTCGCGGAAGGTGACCGGATAGAACGCCTCGAGCGGCTGCACCGTGTCATGCAGCCCGTGCTTTTCGACAAAATGCGAAATCATCATCGGCCCCCAGACGCCCCAGGGCTGCTGGGTGACATGGACCGGATCGCCCGCCCGCGCCGCGGCGGCATAGTCTTCTCGCATCGCCGGTTTCAGGAACGGCGGGATCGCATAACGATCCTCCATGAAGTCGATGATATCCTTGAGGATTTCACTGTCGGCAGGCAGCCCCAGAACGGCATTGTTCACGCGCTTGGAATTGGGCAGCTCGTAGCCCATCACATAGTCGCTGTCATACTCCATGGGCCGCCAGCAATAGACATCCGTGTCGATCCAGATCAGCCCCGGGTTCTGCGCGATCATGTGGATGCGGAAATAATCCGCAAAGAGCGCGAAACTGTCCTTCTTCTCGTATTTGATGAAATCGTCGGTATCGAGCACCTCGCGCCCGTCGCGCCGGATCACCCCCTCGGGCACGTTGGGGATGTCCTCATAGGAAAAGAGGGTGATCTTCTGGCCCGCATCGACGAAGCTTTTCAGGCAAAGCTGCTCCATCCAGCTCAGAGCACCGCCGATCCAAAGCGTGCCAACCTCGCGTTCCCGTGCCATGCCCTGCCCTTCGCCTCTCGCCGCGCGGCTTTGCCCGCGTGCGGCTTTTCCTTGGTTTTGCCGCATCCTGCCCGAGTGGATGCCCTTTTCCAATGGAAATCAGAGCCGTGAGCGCGCGCGGGCTTTCACGCGCTTGGGCCGACGTGCTACCACGGCGCGACAGGCAGGCGAGGACCGAGATGGGTGAGCAACGGGTGATCCGGCGGGAATTGCGGGCGCAGGCGGGCGAGCCTGCGCTGCTCGACGCCATCGTGATCCCCGAAGACACGCCCGAGGGTCCGCGCCAGCGCCTGCGCGCCTTCTTCGCCAACCCCTCCGAGGCACATCAGCTCTGCCCCGACCCGGTGGAGGGGGCCGCCCGGCTGATCGAGGCGCGCGACGTCGCGGGCGCCGCGATGGGGCTTTATGAGCTCGACACCTCCAACCCCACCCGCATCGCGACCTGCACCTCCGACGGCGCGCCCGCGCTACGCGAGATCACGGCCGATGCGCCCGACTGGGAACTTTTCGCAGGCCGCAACTGCCTCTTCGGTCAACGGCTCGAAGAGACGCCCGAGACCGTACTCGACTGGCTGAGCTGGCATCACGACCACCACGGCGCGACCGGCGCGGTGATCCTCAACCGCGCCCCCGAGGACAGCCCCTCGGGCAGCCGCGCGGCTTTCATCGCCGCGCTCGAGGAGGGCCTCGCGCTGCGCGAACTGGAATTGGCGGTGGTGGTGCTGGAAAGCCCGGTGCCGCTCGGCAAGCCCGGTCTCGGCCCCGAGTCACACGTCTTTCTCGCCCCCGATGCGCCCGGCAAGGACCGGATGGAGCCCCCCGCCCCCGATCCCTGGCGCGCGCCGCTGGGTGCGGGGCTTATCTTCGAGATCGTAAAATGGCGCTTCTTCGCACGCGCTGCCGCCGTGCTGTTGCTCGACGTGACCGATCTGCTGATGGAGCGCGAACCCGACGCCCCCAGCGCCTTCTCGGCCGTGCAGGAGGCAAAGAACGGGGTGATCCTGCTGGTGGGACGGCGCAGCTATCCCTGGCGGGTGCGCAACGGCCAGCCCGAGCGCTTCCCAGATCATATCTGTCGCCAGTTTGACGCAAGGCGCGGCATCGCCCGTTGGGGTTGCGCCCCGCAAAAGGCGGGGTTGGACAATACCTGGCGGATGATGCGGGTGAGCTATGCCAAGCCCGATCCCGGCCAGGTCTTCGGCTTCTGGCGCGCGATGGCGCTGCGTGTGCCGGGCTATTCGGCGGCCGAGCTTGCGCCCAAGACCTCGCTGATCGAGGACGAGCGCCTGCTGCATCTCGCCCGCGATGTCTGGGGCTTCAAACCGATCCGCCCGCCGGTCTCGAAGGTCAGACAGGCGCCCAAACAGGCGATCCAGGCGGGCCGCACCTGCATCGTCACAACGATGAAGAACGAAGGCCCCTTCATCCTCGAATGGATCGCCTATCACCGCGCGATCGGGGTCGAGGATTTCCTTGTCTACACCAATGACTGCACCGACGGAACCGACACGATGCTGGAGCTCTTGCAGCGCAAGGGGATCTTGCAGCACCGCGACAACCCGTTTCGCACCATGGTCGACATGAAACCCCAGCATGGCGCGCTGGCCGCAGCCGAGAACGAGCCGGTGATCCAGAATGCGGGCTGGTCGATCTGCATGGATGTCGACGAGTTCATCAATATCAAGATCGGCGACGGCACGCTCGGCGCGCTCTATGCGGCAATGGGGGAGGCAAACATGATCTCTCTCACCTGGCGGCTCTTCGGCAATGGAGACGTTCATCGTTACGATGACAGCTTCATCACCGGGCAATTCACCCGCTGCGCTCCCGAGATCGTGCGCAAACCGCATCAGGCCTGGGGCTTCAAGACGCTGTTTCGCAATATCGACCTCTACAAGAAACTGGGCGTGCATCGCCCCAAGGGTCTGGTGCCCGATCTCTGGGATCAGGTGCGCTGGCTCAATGGCTCGGGGCGCCCGATGCCGCGCGAGATGTTCCGCAACGGCTGGCGCTCGACGCTCGAGACCTATGGCTACGACTGGGTGCAGCTCAACCATTACGCGGTGCGCTCGGCCGAGAGTTTCCTTGTGAAACGCGATCGCGGCCGGGTGAACCATGTCGATCGCGATCAGGGGCTCAATTACTGGTTCCGGATGAACCACAATGCCGAGGAAGACCTCTCGATCCAGCGCATGCTGCCCGCCGCCCGGGCCGAGTTCGACCGGCTCATGGCCGATCCCGAGATCGCGGCGGCGCATCATCATTCCGTGGCCTGTCACCGCGCCAAGATCGAAGAGCTGATGGCGCGCCCCGACCAGCGCGCCTTCTACGAGACACTCACATCGCCGCGCTTCGAGACGCTCTCGCGGATGTTGCATCACTTCGGATCGGCGGTGTTCAACGCCGGCCCCGACGTGATCCCCGAAGATCTCCACGAACGCGATCTGCCGTCCGATTTCTTCTTCACCGTGCGCCATGTGGGCGAGGCCGAGCACTGAAATCCGCGCCCGTGAGCGGCCACAATCCCCGCGCGCGCCCGCATCGCCCCGCATTCGCGCTTGCCTGATCACACCCCCCTTGGCAAAGTCGGCCCATGCGCGCGTTGGCGATCACATCCGTGAAGAACGAAGGGGCTTTCCTGCTCGAATGGCTGGCCCATCACCGCGCCGTCGGGTTTACGGATTTTCTCGTCTTTTCAAATGACTGTTCGGATGGCACCGATGCGATGCTTGACCGGCTGGAGGCCTTGGGCTGGCTGAGCCACGTGCCCAATCCGGGCCCTTGGGAGGAAGGTCCGCAATGGGCCGCGCTCAAACAGGCGGACCGTCATCCACTGAAAACAGCGGCCGACTGGATCGCGGTGCTCGATGTCGACGAGTTCGTCACGATCAAGACGGGGGACGGCACGCTTTCGGCACTCTTCGGCGCGGCCCCCGAGGCGACGGCCTTCGCGCTGACCTGGCGGCTCTTCGGCAATTGCGGCGTGGTGGGGGTCGAGGACCGCCCCGTCACCGCGCAATTCACCCGCTGCGCCCCGCCCGGCATGCTCTGGCCCTGGCGCGCCTCGATGTTCAAGACGCTTTTCGCCAATGACGGAGCCTATGCCAAGCTCGGCGTCCACCGCCCGCGCGCCCCGCAGGACGACAAGCTCGCGGGCACGCTCTGGGTCGACGGTTCGGGACGCAAGCTGCCTGCGCTCTACCAACGCCAGAAGCTGTTCACGCCGCCGGGCAGCGCGCCCTACGATCTGGTGCAGTTGAACCATTATCCCCTCGGCTCGATGCAGAGCTATGTGGTGAAATGCGACCGCGGCCGGTCGAACCGGCAGGCCGAACCCTTCGACATGTCCTATTGGGTGGAGCGCAATTTCTGCACCGATGAGGAGGATTCGATCCGGCGCTACGACACGCCGGCGGAGGGGATCCGGGCCGAACTGATGGCGGATGCAGAGCTTGCCCGGCTGCACGCGGCGGCCGTGGCATGGCGGCGCGCGCGCTTCGATGAGCTGCTGCGCGAAGAGCCCTATCGCGCGCTCTTTGGCCGTCTGCTTTTGTGCCCGCCAAGCCGTCCTCTGCCGCGCGACGCGGCCGCGCAGATCGTCGCGATGGGGCTACGCGCGAGACAAGGCTGAAACCCGCTCATATTGTCACCCATCACGAAACAATAGCAAGCTCAACAGCTTGTCGTTTCCACGACATCGCGAGGGCGAAAGAATTCCGCACTCCTCCCTCATTTGTGCCGCTTTCATCAGTTGATACGAAGACCATATTCTTTGAGTATCATTTCAACCCCAGCGCGACGGGGAATCCGGGACGAACCGACAATCGAGACAGGAATGGCGAAGCAGGACAACAGCGAGTGGCAGGCCCGACTGGAAGTGGTCGTGGAGGAAAGCGGCTATTATGAGCCGCTCGGTCCTTCGCATGACGCGGTCTTTCATGATGACGGCCCGGTGCTTCTGGTCAGCTTCGAACGCCACGCGGTGATCACCGCCGAGGATGAGACGGCGCTGCCGCGCGGATTGCGGCTTGCCCGGGAGAACGGCTGGTCTTCACTGACGCTGATCTGCTCGGACGAGACCTGGTTTCGCGACCCCCAAGTCTTCGCCTATTTCGACCGGCTCCTGGATGAGGCCTTCTTCGAGGATTTCGACCGCGTCGTATTCTACGGCGCAGGCGCTTGCGGCTATGCGGCGGCGACCTTCTCGGTTGCCGCGCCGGGGGCCACGGTCCTCGCCCTTGCCCCGCAAGCCACGCTCGACCCGCGCCTTGCCGGCTGGGACGACCGTTTCGCCGAGATGCGTCGCACCTCCTTCACCGATCGCTACGGATTCGCACCCGAAATGCTCGACGGTGTGGGGCAGGCCTTCGTCGTCTATGACCCGCGCGAGCGGCTCGACGCGATGCATGCGGCGCTCTTTGCGCGCCCTTCAGTGACCCTCCTGCCCTGCCCGCATCTCGGCCAGACGCCCGAGGGGATGCTGCGCGACATGAACATTCTCGACGCGATTCTCACCGAGGCCTGCACCGGCCGGCTCGACGCGGCGCGCTACTGGTCACTCTACCGCGCCCGACGCAATCTGCCACGGTACATGCGTAACCTCCTTGCGAGCCTGCAAGATACGAACCGCCCCTATCTTGAGGCGCTGGTCTGCCGCAACGTGGCCGAACGGCTCAACGGGCCGCGCTTCCGCGCGCGTTACCTGAGGCTCGAGGCCGATCTGGCCGAGCGGGGCATCACACTCCCGGCCCCCCGCCGGGAGATGGGCGCCGCCTGAGCGCACCCCTCCAGCTGAATTCTCAAAGGATCAAGCGTTGGAGGACGGCCCCGAGGGCAAATCGGCCTCGCCATCCTCGTCTTCCTCAGTCGCATGCGAGCCATGGGTGACGACGCGGCGCGCGGGCGTGCAGGATGCAGGCAGATCGGACGGCACGAAGCCTTCATCGACAGGGGTCAGCGCAAGGTCGAGATCGGACAAGGCCGCGCTCAACGCCGGATCGGCCATCACGAGAAGACGGTCTGGCTCGATCTGGCAGGGCGCATGGAAGCGGCCGATGCAAAGCGCCGCGCGCACGAGATCGCCCCGCAATTCGATGAGAGTGGATTTCTGACTGGTGCTCGACATCTCGCCCCCCGTGCGACCTGAGATGGGGCGAGTATCGCAAAGCTCGCAGGGCAAGGGCAAGCCCGACCGGGCCCGCCCTCACGTCATGCGACGATAAACGTGTCAGAAATAGAAACGGTCGCGGAAGACATGCGACACGATCCGGTCGCGCGAGATGCCCATGGCAGCGAGTTCGGCATCGGATTTCGCTTCGAGCCGCTGAATCTGATCCTGACGCGACTGACGCTCCATATAGGTCACGAGACCCCCGGCGATCGCATGGAAAGCGCGGGTCAGAACGGATTGGCCGGATTGACCGACGGTGGTGGTGAAAGCCATTTTGGAAACCTCCTGAGGGTTTTGAGTTCAGGTCGTTTCCTCCCATGCCCTCAAGTTAGGTCAGCCTTGCTGTCCCTACCAGCGCCATCTGCGCATCCCCGCCATGCATTTGCCGCAGCGCGGCATGCGCGCGGCCTCTGGATTCGCGCCTTGCCTCACGCTAAGGAAATCGCATGAACACCATCACCCTGCCCCGCCCCGATGATTGGCACCTGCACCTGCGCGACGGCGCGATGCTGGAAGGTGTCGCCCCCGAAACCGCCCGCGATTTCGCCCGCGCGATCATCATGCCGAACCTCGTGCCGCCCGTCCTGCGCGGCGCGGATGCCGCCGCCTATCGCGAGCGGATCATGGCCGCGCTGCCCGAAGGGGCGGAGTTCGAACCGCTGATGACGCTCTATCTCACCGAGAAAACCGAGGCAGAGGACGTGGCCCAGGCCGCCGCTTCCGGTCTGGTGAAGGCGGTGAAGCTTTATCCCGCCGGCGCCACCACGAATTCGGATTCGGGCGTGCGCGACTTCGACAAGGTGCGCGGCGTGCTCGAAAAAATGGCCGAGATCGGATTGCCGCTTTGCGTTCATGGTGAGGTGACGAGCCCCGAGATCGACATTTTCGACCGCGAAGCGGTGTTCATCGAGACTGTGCTCGACCCGATCCGCCGCAAGACCCCGGGGCTGCGCGTGGTGATGGAGCATATCACTACCAGCGACGGCGTTGAGTACGTCTCCTCGCAGGGCGATGACATGGGCGGCACGATCACCACGCACCACCTGATCATCAACCGCAACCATATCCTCGTGGGCGGGATCAAGCCGCATTACTATTGCCTTCCGGTCGCCAAGCGCGAGATCCATCGTCAGGCGCTGGTCAAGGCCGCGACCTCGGGTGACGCGCATTTCTTCCTCGGCACCGACTCGGCCCCCCATGCCGACCCGGCCAAGGAAAGCGCCTGCGGCTGCGCGGGCTGCTTCACCGCGACCAACACGATGCCGCTCCTGGCCCATGTCTTCGAAGCCGAGGGCGCGCTCGACCAGCTCGAGGCCTTCGCCTCGCGCAACGGTCCGCGCTTCTACCGCCTGCCGGTCAACGAAACCACGCTGACGCTCGAGAAGACCGACCAACCCAACACCTGGCCCGCCAAGATCGAAACCGGCGCGGGCCCCGTCACCCTCTTCGACCCGGGCTTCCCGGTCCATTGGCATGTAAAACGCTGATCTTCCTCTTGGTTCAAATATCCCCGCCGGAGGCTCCCGGCCCAACCGATGGACGCTCCGCGGGGGATATTTGGACCAAATCGAAGCCAGACACGAAAAGGACGAACCGATGATCCCCAGTTCCTTCCCCAGCAAAGAAGAAATCGCCCGCCTGACCGCGCGGATGCTTCTGGAAATCGAGGCTGTGCATTTCAATGCGGACGAGCCCTTCACGCTCGCCTCCGGCTTGCCCTCGCCGACCTATATCGATTGCCGCAAGCTGATTTCCTACCCGCGCATCCGCTCGACGCTGATGGATTTCCTTGCGGTGACGGTGATGCGCGAGGCCGGCTTCGAGGCCTTCGACAATATCGCGGGCGGCGAGACGGCGGGCATTCCCTTTGCCGCGATGGTGGCCGAACGTCTGGCGCTGCCGATGACCTATGTGCGCAAGAAGCCCAAAGGTTACGGGCGCAACGCGCGGATCGAGGGCGCGATGAGCGAGGGTCAGCGCGTGCTGCTGGTCGAGGACCTGACCACCGATGGCGGCTCGAAACTGAGCTTCGTCGACGCGATCCGTGACACCGGCGCCACCTGCGGGCATACGGCGGTAATCTTCTATTACGGCATCTTCCCCGAGACCGTGCCAGCCTTGCGCGAACATGGCGTGGAACTGCATCACCTGTGCACCTGGTGGGACGTTCTGGCCGAGGCGCGCGAACAGGGCAGCTTCTCGAAAGAGACGCTCGACGAGGTCGAAGCCTTCCTGAGCGATCCGCGCCCTTGGCAGGAGGCCCGCAAGGGCTGAAACAGCGCGCAGATTTCTGTGGATAGTGCTGTGGATGTTCTGTGGAGCATTTCCGGCACGAATCTCGGGCATCGAGAATTTTACCGAGATGTGGTAGGCTCGACCCGGACGACACACCAGAAATGCCGTAACTTGCAGTGAAACACCGGGGTTTTCCCCGGACTTATCCAGATTCCCAATCCGCGTCCGAGGGCTTAGAAGAAGCTCGAACGGGGCGGGGACTTCGAGGCAGGGACATGAACGATCAGGCACAACGGCCCGAAGAGGGGCAGCCCGGGAATTTGCCCGCAGAAGGCACCGCGCTGCCTCACAATATCGAGGCCGAGCAACAGCTTCTTGGCGCGATCCTGACCAACAACGACATCTATGACCGGATCGCCGCCGTCATCAAACCGGAGCATTTCTACGAGCCGGTCCACCAGCGCATCTACGAGGTCGCTTCCGCGAAGATCCAGAAGAACGCACTGGCCTCGCCGGTCACGCTGAAAGCCTATCTCGAGGATGATGCGGGCCTTCAGGAACTGGGCGGGCCGGCCTATCTCGCGCGTCTGGCGGGGGCCGCAATTTCCGCTTATGCGGCGCGCGACTATGCGCTGATGATCTACGAGATGGCGGTGCGACGCGGGCTGATCGAACTGGGTCAGGACATTTCCTCGCGCGCGGGCAAGCCCCAGATCGACGACGACCCGAAAGAGCAGATCGCGGCGGCCGAACAACGCCTTTACAACCTCGCCGAAGAGGGTCAGGCGCAGAAAGGCTGGACCTCGTTCCTCTCGGCGGTGACCGAGGCCGTGCAATCGGCCAATGCCGCCTATCAGCGCGACGGGGGGCTCGCGGGGGTCTCGACGGGGCTGCGCGATCTCGACAAGAAACTCGGCGGCTTCCACCCGTCCGACTTGCTGATCCTCGCAGGCCGTCCCTCGATGGGGAAGACCTCGCTTGCGACCAACATCGCCTTCAACATCGCCAAGGCCTACAAGCGCGGCCGGCGTCATGACGGCAGCGAGGGCGCGATCGAAGGCGGCGTGGTCGGGTTCTTCTCGCTGGAAATGAGCGCCGAACAGCTGGCGGCCCGGATCCTGTCGGAAGCCTCCGAAGTGCCCTCCGAGCGCATCCGCCGCGGCGACATGACCGAAAGCGAATTCCGCCGCTTCGTCGAGGCGGCAAAGGCGTTGGAAACCTGCCCGCTCTATATCGACGACACCCCTGCTCTGCCGATCGGCCAAGTCGCGGCGCGCTGCCGCCGCCTGAAGCGGACCCATGGGCTCGACGTGGTGATCGTGGACTACCTTCAGCTGCTGCGCGGCTCCGGGCGCGGCGATAACCGCGTGCAGGAAATCGGCGAGATCTCGATGGGTCTGAAAGCCATCGCGAAGGAACTCAACATCCCCGTGGTCGCGCTGTCGCAGCTGTCGCGGACGGTGGAAAGCCGCGAGGACAAGCGCCCGCAGCTCTCCGACCTTCGCGAATCCGGCTCGATCGAACAGGATGCCGACGTCGTTATGTTCGTCTATCGCGACGAATATTATCACGAGCGTCTCAAGCCGCCGGAAGACGACCCGAAATTCGCGGAATGGATGCAGAAGGCCGAGCGCGTGCACGGCAAGGCCGAAGTAATCCTTGGCAAGCAGCGTCACGGGCCGATCGGCACGGTGGAACTGGCCTTCGAAAGCCAGTTCACCCGCTTCTCCGATCTCGCGAAGCCCTGGCAGGGCGACGGCGCCGAGGGGTTCTGAGGCAGGTCGAGGGCGCTGCCCCCCGCGAAAAGCAAAGCGCCGAGATCGGTGAAGATCTCGGCGCCGACACGCCTGTGGTAGCCGTAGGCGCTCGTGTGAAGCCGTTTCCGGGTGAGCCCCTGAACCATATCCCGGCGCGTGTGCTCGCCGATCATTTGCGCAGGGAGCTGCGCACAGCACCTGAAACCCTTCACGGCGGGTATTCTGGCCCGATTTTCGTGGTCCGTGAAACGATGGGTCACCACCCAGCTGCGCTCCTTGTCGAACCGCTCCGCCCTCGCGAACTGATCGTCGATCGACGTTTGCTTCTGGAGACCCGAGCTGTAGCGAGCCTAGATCGCGACGCGTTTCGTCATTGTGCTTTCTCCTTCTGAGGCGGGGTGGGGCAGTTGGCGGGGATCGTATTCGCGAGATCCCGGACAACTGCGCGCGCCGGCGGCCGGGCGATCGCGTTGCAGGCTGGCGGCACGATCGTCGCTTCATCGGGTCTATCATTGGCGGCGGGAATGGGGGCGGATGTCATGGCAAGCTCCCTGGAATCGAAGTTCTACCAAGGAACCTGGATTCATCGGTCAGGCCGAGGAAACGCGATCACCCAAAAACTGCCATCCGCGGTTCAAAGCGGTCGGAAAGGCGTTCACGAAAGGGCCTATCTTAGCGCTCGCCTGAGCAATGCACGCGCGTTCGGATTGGGCAGATTCCGCGCATTCGGTGCGAGCGCAAGCGGATGACTGCCTTACGGCGGAAGCTGACTTTTGACCACCGATACGGGCTGGCAATTGACGGGACCATACCAACGGCAGGTTCGGGGGCCATTCAAGCGGCTATTCAACGGTCACTGCAGCATATGTATCGAGCAAGCGAACCAGGAACGCGGCGACCTTAAAGGGAGGCTCCATCAAGGGCTCCAGACAAGCATGCCAGCATTCGCAGGCTCGACGCAGACCGGCTCTCGACAAAGATGCCGGTCGGGGCAATCAGACCAGCGGGACCGCTTTCATGACAATGTCGTCCAGCCCGGTGCCGCCTGCGGCTGCATAGTCCCGCAACTGGGCACGCATGCGCGGCTCCCAGAAATCGGAGATATGCGCGGCGACTTTGGCGGGGGCATCCTCGCCCGGCTGGGTCTTGAAGAAGGTGGCGATCTGGTTCGCCATTCGGATCATCTTGTCAGGCGACATCTGCGGCCTCGTCATGGATACGATTTGGATGGGAATAAAGCTCGAACCCCCCGCCGCGAGCGAAGGCGGCAAGGGTGATCCCTGCCTGCTCGGCCAGGCGCACGGCGGCGCCGGTGGGGGCAGAGACAGCGATCAGGATCGGAATGCCCGCGAAGGCGCATTTCTGGACCAGCTCGACAGACAGCCGGGAGGTCATCACGGCTGCGCCGCGGCCCGGATCAATGCCGGTTTGCACGAGCGTCCCGATGAGCTTGTCCAGCGCATTGTGGCGGCCGACGTCCTCACGGGTCGGCATCACCGCAGAACCGGGCAAGAGGAACCCGGCGGCGTGGGTGGCGCGCGTCAGATCGTGCAGACGCTGGTGGTCGCGCAGCGCCTCCGTGGCATGGGCCACGTCCTGCACGCACAGGCGCAGATCCGACGTGACGCGAGGCACCGACCGAAGCGCCTGATCGAGGCTGTCGATACCGCACAGGCCGCAGCCGACCGGTCCGGCCATGGTCCGACGCCGCTTTTCCAGCGCTTTGGCGCAATCGTCGTTCAGCCAAAATCTCGCCTCGATGCCATTGGCATGTTCGACGATCTCGAATTCCTCGACCTGCGCCAGATCGGTGACGATGCCCTCGGTGAGAGCAAAGCCATGCGCGAAGTCCGCGAGATCGGCGGGCGTCGCCATCATCACTGCCTGCGTCGTGCCGTTGAAAACCAGCGCGACCGGCACCTCCTCGGGCAGCGCACGGTGGATGACGTGCGACCCCTCGGAATGATGCGCCCGGCCCGGCGTGCTGACATGCGCCCGCATGGTCATTCCGCCGCGGGCAGGATGCGACGCGAGCGTTCGGCCTGAGCCGCGTAATCCTCCTGCCAGTCCGTCGGCCCGTTCGAGGGCGAGACCTGCACCGCCGTCACCTTGTATTCCGGGCAGTTGGTGGCCCAGTCGGAATAGTCGGTGGTGATGACGTTGGCCTGCGTATCGGGATGGTGGAAGGTGGTGTAGACCACGCCGGGACTGACGCGATCCGTCACCTTTGCCTTCAACGTGGTTTCGCCCGACCGCGAGGCCAGCCTAACCCAGTCGCCATCGTTCAGACCTCGGTTCTCGGCGTCGTGCGGGTGGATCTCCAGCACGTCGCCGTCATGCCACACCACGTTGTCGGTGCGCCGGGTCTGAGCGCCCACATTGTATTGCGACAGGATGCGCCCGGTGGTCAGCAACAGCGGGAAGCGCGGGCCGGTCTTCTCATCAGTCGCCACATATTCGGTGACGATGAAGCGCCCCTTGCCGCGCACGAAGCCGTCGACATGCATCAGCGGCGTGCCTTCGGGGTGGTCTTCGTTGCAGGGCCATTGGATGGAGCCCTTTTCTTCCAGAAGGGCATAGTCCACGCCCGCGAAAGACGGCGTCGTCGCAGCGATCTCGTCCATGATCTGGCTCGGATGGGTATAGGTCCACCCTGCCCCCATGGCGTTCGCCAGGAGTTGCGTCACTTCCCAGTCGGCATAGCCGTTCTTGGGGGCCATGACCCGACGCACGCGGTTGATGCGGCGTTCGGCATTGGTGAACGTCCCGTCCTTTTCGAGGAAAGTCGATCCGGGAAGGAAGACATGCGCGTAATTCGCCGTCTCGTTCAGGAAGAGATCATGCACGATGACGCATTCCATCGCAGCAAGCCCGGCCGCCACATGTTTGGTGTCAGGGTCGGATTGCAGGATGTCCTCGCCCTGGCAATAGAGCCCCTTGAAGCTGCCTTCGACGGCCGCGTCCAGCATGTTGGGGATGCGCAGGCCGGGTTCCGGGTCGATCTGAACGCCCCAGGTGGTTTCAAAGATCTCGCGCACCTCGGGCAGCTTCACATGGCGATAGCCCGGCAGCTCATGCGGGAACGACCCCATGTCGCACGATCCCTGCACGTTGTTCTGGCCGCGCAGCGGGTTCACGCCCACGCCGGGACGGCCGATATTGCCGGTCAGCATGGCGAGGTTGGCGATCCCCATGACAGTGGTCGAGCCCTGCGAATGCTCGGTCACGCCCAGCCCGTAATAGATCGCGCCGTTACCGCCGCGGGCAAAGGTGCGGGCCGCCGCGCGCAGTTCCTCGGCAGGAACGCCGGTCAGAAACTGGGTCGCCTCGGGGCTGTGCCGGGCGTCCGAGACGAACTCGGCATAGACTTGGAATGCGTCCCAGTCGCAGCGTTCGCGGATAAACGCCTCGTCCATCAAGCCTTCGGTGACGATCACATGCGCCAGCGCGGTGACGACGGCGACGTTCGTGCCCGGTGTCAGGGCCAGGTGATGCGCGGCTTCGATATGCGCGGATTTCACCAGGTCGATGCGGCGCGGGTCGATCACGATCAGCTTGGCCCCGGCGCGCAGGCGCTTTTTCAGGCGGCTGGCAAAGACCGGGTGGCCGTCGGTCGGGTTCGCACCGATGACGATGACCACGTCAGTCTGCTCAACGCTGTCGAAATCCTGTGTCCCTGCGCTGGTGCCAAAGGTCTGGCCCAGACCGTAGCCGGTGGGCGAATGGCAGACGCGCGCGCAGGTGTCGGTGTTGTTGTTGCCAAAGACCGCACGGGTCAGCTTCTGGACGAGGAAGGTTTCCTCGTTCGTGCAACGGCTGGAGGTGATGACGCCGATGGACTTCTTGCCATACTTGTCCTGAAGGCCTCGCAGGCGGTTCGCGGCAAATGTCAGCGCCTCGTCCCAACTGACTTCGCGCCACGGCTCTTCGATCGTGTCGCGGATCATCGGGTTCAGGATGCGGTCGCGGTGATTGGCATAACCATAGGCGAACCGGCCCTTGACGCAGGAATGCCCACGGTTCGCCTTGCCGTGCTTGTAGGGGACCATGCGGACCAGCTCGTCGCCCTGCAGCTCGGCCTTGAACGAACAGCCCACGCCGCAATAGGCGCAGGTGGTCACGACGGACCGATCCGGCGTGCCCATCTCGATCACGGATTTCTCCTGCAAGGTTGCGGTCGGGCAAGCTTGCACGCAAGCACCGCAGGACACACAGTCCGAAGACAGGAAGTCGTCGCCGGCCCCGCCCGCGGATACGCGGCTGTCAAATCCGCGCCCGGCGATGGTCAGCGCAAAGGTGCCCTGCACCTCTTCGCACGCACGGACGCAGCGATTGCAGACGATGCATTTCGATGGATCGTAGCTAAAATAGGGGTTCGAGTCGTCCTTGGGCAGCCATTCGGGATTGGTCTCGCCACTGGTGTTTCGTGCCTCGAAATGGTTGGCCAGCCCGCGGTTTTCCGGCGCCTTGTAGCGCACGTCGCGCAGGCCGACAGCGCCAGCCATGTCCTGCAATTCGCAATCGCCGTTGGCCGCGCAGGTCAGGCAGTCCAGTGGGTGGTCGGAGATATAAAGCTCCATCACGCCCTTGCGGATCTTGCGCACCTTAGCGGAGTTTGTGTCCACGACCATGCCCTGCGCAACCGGCGTCGTGCACGAGGCCGGCGTGCCGCGCCGCCCCTCGATTTCCACGGCGCACAGGCGGCAGGACCCGAAAGCCTCGAGATTGTCAGACGCGCACAGCTTGGGTATCTGAATGCCGATTTCGGCAGCCGCACGCAGAACGGACGTGCCCTCGGGCACGGTGACCTCGAACCCATCGATCGTCAGGGTGACCGGATTGCCTGTCCTGGCAGGTGTGCCCATGTCGCGATCGTCTGGAATGATGAAATCCTTCATTCTGCGGCCTCCTTCAGGCGAGCGAAATCATCGGGGAAATGGGTGAGCGCGGACATGACCGGGAACGGGGTAAAGCCCCCCAATGCGCAAAGCGAGCCGTCCTTCATCGTTTCGCACAGGTCGGTCAGAAGCGGCAGCGCGTCGGCGTCGCCCTGCGCGATGCGGTCGATGGTTTCGACCCCGCGCACCGCGCCGATCCGGCAGGGGGTGCATTTGCCACAGCTTTCGACCGCGCAGAATTCCATGGCGAAGCGCGCCATGCCCAGCATGTCGGTCGTGTCATCAAAAACGGTCAAGCCCGCATGGCCGATCAGCCCGCCCGCGGTGTCGAATTCCTCGTAGCCTAGCGGTGTGTCGAACTTGCTGACCGGCATATAGGCACCGAGCGGTCCGCCGACCTGCACCGCCTTGACCGGACGGCCCGAGGCGGTGCCGCCTCCAAGATCGTTGACCACCTCACCGAGACTGATGCCGAAAGCGGTCTCGAACAGGCCGCCCTGCGCCACGTTGCCCGCGATCTGTAACGTCACTGTCCCGCGAGACCGCCCCAGACCGAAATCTGCGTAAAACTGCGCGCCCTTCTCGAAGATCACCGGCACGGTCGCCAGCGAGATCACGTTGTTCACCACGGTCGGGCGGCCAAGGAAGCCCTCGAGCGCCGGCAGCGGCGGCTTGGAGCGCACGACGCCGCGCTTGCCTTCGAGGGAGTTGAGCAGCGAGGTTTCCTCGCCGCAGACGTAAGCCCCCGCGCCCTTGCGGATCTCCATGTTGAAGGCGCGGCCGGAGCCAAGCACATCACCGCCCAACAGACCCTCGGCGCGGGCGATCTCGACCGCGCGGGACAGCACCGCGATCGCGTCGGGATATTCCGAGCGCAGGTAGACATAGCCCTTCGTGGCACCGACACCGATCCCGGCAATGGCCATGCCTTCGATCAGGGTGAAGGGGTCGCCTTCCATCAGCATCCGGTCGGCGAAGGTGGCGCTGTCGCCCTCGTCGGCATTGCAGACGATGTATTTCTGCGGCGCGTCAGCGTCATGCACGGTCTGCCACTTGATGCCGGTGGGGAAGCCCGCTCCGCCGCGGCCACGCAGACCGGAAGCCTTGACCTCGTCGACGATCTCCTGCCCGGTCATGGCAAGTGCGCGGCGCAGCCCGGTCAGCCCGCCATGCGCCTGGTAATCGGACAGCGACAGCGGGTCGATCACGCCGACGCGGGCAAAGGTCAGGCGGGTCTGGCGCTTCATCCAGTCCAGATCCTCGACCGGGCCGAGCGCCTTGGCGCTGCTGCCATCGAGGATGCCCGGCACATCTGACGGCTCTGCCGGGCCGAAGCCGAGGCGGACGCCGTCCAGCTCGACCTCGACCAGCGGTTCCAGCCAGATCATCCCGCGCGAGCCGGTGCGGACGATCTCTGCCTCGGGGGCGGCGGCGCGCAGGGCGTCAACCACATCCTCGGCCCCCAGCGCCTTGGCCGCGCTGTCCATGGGAACGTAAACCTTCATGCGCCCACCTCCGCCAGCAGCTTTTCCAGCTTCGCCGCATCGACGCGGCCCACGACACGGTCATCGACCATCGCGGCGGGCCCGCAGGCACACATGCCAAGACAATAGACCGGCTCGATCGTCACGGCGCCATCAGAGGTGGTTCCGTGCCACTCCAGCCCCAGCTTGGCCAGCAGCGCGTCGGCCACCGCCGCGCCACCGACCGACTGGCAGGCTTCGGCGCGACAGATTTTCAACACATGACGCCCGGCGGGCTTTTCGCGGAAGTCATGGTAAAAGGTGATCACGCCGTGCAATTCGGCGCGGGTAATGTTCAGGGCATCGCAGATCGGCGCATGAGCCTGCGCGGGGACATGTCCGAACGCCTCCTGCAAGGCGTGCAGCATCGGCAGAAGCGGCCCTTCGAGGGCGCTGTGGGCGTCAACGATCCGAGCGATCTCTTCGCCGTCAATAACTGTGGCAGGGTGGGCCATGGCTGTCGTCCTCCAATTTGGCATACCTTGGCACACGGTGGGGGGCAGCGATCAATAACGGCGTTCCGTGAGGCGATAGAGGTTTTGGATCAACCGGCGGGCAGGCGCCGCGCCTCTTCCAGAAGCGCAGACAGGACGGGCGTGCGCGGGTCGCGTTGCGGCAGGATAAGCGCAACCTTCTGTCGCCGCGACGCGCCTTCGAGCGGCACGAGTGCCACGTCTTTGCCGCCCGCGACAAAGCTGGCCACATCCTTGGGCAGGACGGTCATGCAATGGCCCGACGCCACGCTCGCCACCAGCGCGATGATGGAATTCGACTCGATGCAGGTCGCCGGGGTCACGCCGCTTTCGGCAAAGAGCTGGTTGATGATCCGCCGGTTCTGCATGTCAGGTGTCAGCAGCGCCAGCGTCTGCCCGTCCAGGTCGGACCAGGCCATCTTGGTCTTGCTCGCAAACGGAGAATTGCGGGCACAGACGAGAATATAGCTTTCGTCATAGAGTTCGGCGGCATCGAGCCGGCCGAGAGACTCATTCTCCAGATAGGAGATCCCGGCATCTGCCTCGAAATCGTCGAGCATCTGCAGAATCTCGCGCGAGTTGCGCGACAGGATGGTGAAGCGCACGCCCGGATGACGCTTCGCAAACGCGGTGCACAGTCGCCCGGCCCAGGTCTGCGCTGTGGGGATCACCGCCAGCCGCACTTCGCCGGTCAGCCCCTGCCGCCGGATCCGCACCTCGTCGTGCAATCGGCGCGCATCATCGACGATACGCTTGGCCCAGGACAAAGCGGTCTCGCCCTCGGGCGTCAGACCGCCAAACCGCGAGCCACGATGTACCAGCTGCACGCCCAGCTGCGCCTCCAGCTGCTTGATCCCGGCCGACAGCGTCGGCTGCGCGATGTTCAACCGTTCGGCCGCACGTCCGAAATGTCCTTCCTTGGCCAGCGCGATGAACATTTCCAGCTTGTCCAGCATCGGCGGTCTTTCCTGCGGCGCTTGCTTGGAAGGCCGGGGCGCAACATACGCCCCGGCCCGATCTGTCATTCAACCGGAACGGCTTGCAGTTCGGGTTCGTCATGGTGGTGGTGTTCCTTGACCGGCTTCATCAGCAGGTTGGCAAAGAACGCCACGACCAGCAGCGCCGCCATGCAATACATGGTGGTGTTGTAGAGCGACGGGGTCGGGTCGATCGTGCCGTCAGGCGCAATTTCCATCAGCTTGGCGATGGTCACGGTCTTGGCCGCGACCAGCTGATCCAACTGCGTCAACGGGGCGCCGAATTTCTCGGCAAAGGCCGCCGGGTCGACCTTGGCGGCCAGATTCTGGATCGCGTTCGTCACCGACATCTGCCGCAGCGAGGTAATGGCCAGAGGCCCCAGCACGCCTGCGGTGGACCACGCCGTCAGCAACCGCCCGTGGATGCCGCCCACATGCATCGTTCCGAACATGTCGGCGAGGTAGGCCGGGATCGTCGCGAACCCGCCGCCGTACATCGAGAAGATGATCATCGTCGCGGCGTAGAAGCCGATCAGGTAGATCATTGCCGGGGTGGTGGCCACGGCGGAGGCGAAATAGGGGATCGACAGGTACAGGATAGTGCCCAAAACGAAGAAGCACATGTATGTCGCCTTGCGACCGATGTAGTCCGAAGTCGACGCCCAGAAGAAGCGCCCCACCATGTTGAAGACCGAGATCATCAGCACGTAGGTCGAGGCGAACGCCGCCGTGACTACCAGAGGCATCACCGAGCCGAAGATTTCCGACATCATCGTCTTGGCTACTCCGATCACGCCGATACCGGCGGTCACGTTGAAGCACAGCATCACCCACATCTGCCAGAATTGCGGCGTCTTCAGAGCCTGGTCGATATGGACGTTGTTTTGCGACACCATGCCCGAGGCGACGGGCTTGGGCTCCCATCCGGCGGGCTTCCAGCCCTCGGCCGGAACGCGATACTGGAACGAGGCCAGGATCATGACGATGAAATAGACGATGCCCAGCGTCATGAAGGTCTGTGCCGCGCCCGTATTGCCGGTGCCCACGACATAGACGCCCGCATCGCCGCCGAAGCTCGCGGCCTGCGCGGCGCTGGCCACGACGACCTCGACCTTGCCCGCGGCGGTCTCGGCGAAGACGCGGCCGTTCTCGACCACGGTCGCGACGGCGTCTTGCGCGCCGAGGAAGTCGGGGGCCTTCTGGAACACGCCCAGCAGCCAGCCCTTCACCGGGGCCGCGATCATTGCGCCGCCGCCGAAGCCCATGATCGCCATGCCCGTCGCCATGCCACGCCGGTCCGGGAACCAGCGGATCAGCGTCGAGACCGGCGAGACATAGCCCAGCCCCAGCCCGCAGCCGCCCAGCACGCCGTAGCCCAGGTAGATCAGCCACAGCTGATGCGCGGCGATGCCGAACGAGCCGATGATGAAGCCGCCGCCCCACAGGAACGCGGCCACCACGCCGACCATGCGCGGCCCGACCTCTTCCAGCCACTTGCCCGCGAAGGCCGCGGCGAGGCCCAGAAAAACGATCGCCACCGAGAAGATCCAGACGACCGAGCTCAGCGACCAGTCATCGGCGGCGGGCGCGACCACGCCAAGCGCGCGCGTCAGCGGCGGGTTGAACACCGACCAGGCGTAGACCGAGCCGATGCACAGGTGAATGGCGATGGATGCCGGCGGAACCCGCCAGCGGTTGAAACCGGGTTCGGCGACGATGCGGCTCTTGTGCAAAAAGCCCAGCGCCCCGCCAGAAGCGTTGCTCATGTAATTTCCTCCCATGGTCTTGACAGAACGCCCCGGTCTCCTCCCCGGGCCGCTCCGGCGGCATGCGATGGCATGCCCCGGCAGAAGCAGGCAATTCAGCCCTTGCGTTGTCAAGAAGATTATTTATATATATCAAGATCTTGCGAGATCATTATGTCCCGCAAGCCCGCTCCACCCCCGAATAAACTGGACATTTTGTCTCGACCCGCTCGGCGCGGGAGGACGAAATCTGGTCATTGCGTCCGGTTCAGTCGGTACGCGCGACGGGCAGGACGATTTCGAACCGGCTGCCACGCCCGGGCGTCGAGCTCGCGGAAATCCGCCCGCCGGCGCGACTCACGAGCTGCTGGCTGATCGACAGGCCCAGCCCCGTGCCCTGCGCCTGCTTGGTGGTGAAGAACGGGTCGAAGATGCGCGGCAGCACCGACGGGTCGATGCCGGTGCCGGTATCCTCGACGCTCAGGATGACCTCGCCGGACGCCTCGGTCGTGGCCACGCGAAGTGTCCCGCCGCCGGGCATGGCGTGGACTGCGTTCAGGATCAGGTTGACGACGACTTGCTGCAATTCTGTCCGCGACATGTGCACTTGCGACGTGCACTTGGTCTCAACAATGCTGGTGATGCCCGCCGCTTGAATCTGGTGCCGGGTCAAGACAAGGCAATCTCGGGCCACTTGCGACAGGTCCACCAACCTGTCGGCGCCGGAATATTCCTCTGGCCGCGCGAAATGCAGCAGCTTCGAGACGATGACGCCGATGCGATAGACCTGATCGTCGATCAGGCGGAACTCCTCTTCGGCCCGGCGCCCGTCTTCTCCAAGGTTGCTGCGCGCAAGGTCCAGATTGCCCTGGATCACCGCGACCGGGTTGTTGATTTCATGCGCGACAGAAGCGGTGATCTCGCCCACAGCGGCCAGTTTCTCGGATATGATCAGGCGTTCGGTGGTCTGTTCCAGTCGCTGGTTGGCCTCGCGCAATTCGCGGGTGCGCTCGTCCACGCGATGCTCCAGCGTCTCGCCCCATTGTCGCAGCTCGCGGTCGCGTTGTTCGAGCCGGTCGAGCAGGCTGTCGAAATGTCGCGCGACCTGTGCGATCTCGCCATCCATATCGACCGGTGCGTTGCGCGCGCCCAGATCGCCGCTTTCGACCCGGTCGATGGTGCGGGTCATCCCTTCGAGAGGGCGAAAGATATGCCCCGCCCACCGCAGGAAAACAGGAACCGACGCCAGCGCGATGAACAGGAATGCCAAGCTCAGCGTGATGACCGAATTGCGCTTGGCCGCGCTGAAGGGCGTTTCGAGAAAGCCGACATAAAGCATCCCGACCGGCGTTCCGAAACTGTCGCGAATAGGTTCGTAGGCCGAGATATACCAGTCATTGACGACAAAGGCGCGATCCAGCCAGATACGGCCTTCGCCCAGAACCTGCGCGCGGACCTCGGCAGAGACCCGGGTTCCCAGCGCGCGGACATTCTCGAACAGGCGGACATTGGTGGAAATGCGCACGTCATCCAGAAACAGCGTCGCGGTGCCCTGGCTGCCCTCGGGCAGGCTTTCGGCGCGGTAGACAAGCGCGTTGATCGTATCGATGAAGCCGAGGTTTCGGTTCAGCAGGACGCCTCCCGCCAACGCTGCCCGCGTTCCGTCCGGAAGGGTCAGCGGCGCGGCTGAATGAATGACCATGCCGCGCGCCTCGACGGTGCGCTCCGTGGGCACCGCGCCGCGGGTGGGGACCAGGGGAATTTCGGCTCGCGTAGCCAGGCCGGGGGATAGCCCTGCCAGCATGTCCGCATCGAACACGTCGATCGTGCTTTGCCACTTCCCGTCAAGCGCATCTCGGATGACAGGCCAGGTCGTGTCGCGCGTGACATGCAGGAAATCGAGCCCGAGCCGAGCGCGCTCCTGCTCCAGGAAGGCGTCGATTGTACCGCCGTCGAGCGCGGTTTGCATCGCCACAGAGCGCGCGACGGCATCGACTCGCTCACCAGAGGTTTCGATCAGCCGTCCGAGGTATTGATCCGCGATGGTCAGGTCGCCGGTGACCTTGTTGAGCAGGATTGCGTCCACCTTGCCCGACCAGCGCCAGACGGTGCCGCCCAGCAGAACCGGCAAGAGCACCAGCATCGGCAGCAGCGCGATCACCAGGAGGCGCACCCGGACGGACCGCAAGGCCTTGGGCAGGCGCGACATCACCTACAGCCCCCAAGTCGCACATTTTCGGTCAATCGTCTTGCGCGAGACACCCAATCGCCGCGCGGCCTCGGCCCGGTTGCCGCCAAGCGCCTCGAGAGCACGAAGAATTTCGCGCTTTTCCATCTCCTCCAGTGGCGCAATTTCACCTGGCGCAACGGCGTGCCCGAGCGTTTCCAGCGGGAACCGCCCAAAGATCAGCGCCCGTTCGACGAAATTGTGCAGCTCGCGAATATTTCCGGGCCAGTCATGGCGCAGCATGGCAGACCGCACGGCAGAGGTCATCTCGACCATCGGAAGGTTGAGCGCTGCCGCGATCTCGGCCTGGAACAGCTCGGCGAGGTCCAGAACATCGGTGCCGCGATCCTTGAGGGGAGGCATGGCCACGTCGATGACGTTGATGCGAAACAGCAGGTCCTCGCGGAAATGACCCGCCTGCACGGCCTTTTGCAGCGATTTGCTGGACGCGATGACAAAGCGCAGGTCCAATTGCACGTCGCGCCCGGTGCCGATGGGTCGGATCACGCCGTCTTCGAGCACGCGCAGAAGCGCTGTCTGCGCGTTTGCGCTCAACTCGCTGACATCGTCAAGGAAAACGGTCCCGCCGGAAGCCTGCGCGAGCAAACCCTCGCGCCCGCCCTGTGCGCCAGGAAAGGCCCCGGCTCCATGACCGAACAATTCGTACTCGATCATGTCGGCCGGAATCGCGCCGCACTGGATCGCGACGAACGGGGATGCGCCGCGCCCGGACTGACCATGCAGATGGCGCGCGGCGACCTCCTTGCCCGACCCGGATGGCCCCGTGATCAGCACCGGCGTGGACAGTGGTGCCACGCGCTCCAGCAGCGCACGGACCTCGGCAATGACAGGCGAGGCCCCGATCAGCTCCTTGCGGCGATTGCCGCTGGCGACGGTATCCAGCTCCCGCCGCAAAAGCGCGTTTTCGCGTTTCAACTGCGCCAGTTGCAGACATTTGCGCAACGCGTTCAGGATCTGGTTCGACCGGAAGGGTTTGACCAGGAAGTCCGAGGCTCCCGCACGCATCGCGTCGATCGCCGTCTGCAGGTCCGCGTAGGCCGTGATCAGGATCGTGTCGGTAAAGCCGCCCTTGGAGCGCTGTTCCTGAAGCCAGTCGAGGCCTTTCTGCCCTGGCATGATATTGTCGAGCACCATTACGTCGTATTGGCGCGCCGCCAGCATCGCTTCGGCGGCGCGGGTATCTTCTGCACTGTCGACATGTCTTGAGAGAGGATGCAGCGTGTTCACAAGGAAATGCCGCATCCCCGGCTCGTCATCAACGATAAGGATACGAGCCGCCCTGAGCGGATCGGTCCCGTCTCCGGGCGCTTGCAGCATGAACACCTCCCAGTTGCTGCGGTCAGAAGACTATGCAAAGTCCTGCAAACTCTCCCGCACAGTGTATCCCTTGCGCCAAGCGGCCAGAAATTCAAGGCTGGCATTACTTTTTTCAAGGGCGCCTTGAATGGAGAGCTTTACTTTCCGCAGCGAAAGTCGGCTTCGGCACACCGCGCTTCGGAAATCCAGGACAACGAGAAAGACCGCTTCGATCCGCTTGCGTCTGGTCCTCTGATCAAGGGAGCCTATCAAGCGCCAGGTGCCGCGCTCGCTGAAGTCCGTTTCGAACCGACGAAGCTTGTGAGGAAGGGGATTTGTGCGCGCCGGTTCCGGTTCAGTTTGGAGCGTTTCGCGGGAAGGTTTCTGTGGCGCGCCCAAGCGGGTTGCCCCCCTCTCTCGTCGACGCCCCTCGGCGTGGTATCTTGCTCACGCGGCTCACTGGATGTTGGTCTCGCGCTATGCGCCGATACCGGCACCGGGAGCACGACCGCGCGAATAAAGCGCTCTTCACGAGCCTCGAGACTGTCTTGGCCCAGCTGACGGGCGCTCCCAAGCCAGTCGAATTTCTCTGCCTGCTCAGCGAAACCGCCACACTCGCGAACGCCAAGCGGATCGCTAACTCTCGACTGCCCGGACGTGATGCGCGACGAGATCGCGCAGCGGATCGACGGGAGCCGCACCGACCGTGACGACGAAGGCGTTGCAAGCGCTTTGCTCAGGAAACCGGCCAACATCAACGAAGGCTGACGGCCCTAAATCACAGGAAAGACACAGAAAAAGGGCGCGGTGCATTCCGCGCCCTTTTCCGTTCTCATTGGCATGGTCGGCGAGGCCGAGAGGAGCCTGCGGGATCAAGCCATTTGCCCCCCGATTGCGGCAGCGGAGCCTTTCAGCTGAACACGATCGGTCGCGCAGCGCCCCCTGCCCCGACCTCCGCCTTAGCGCTCGGTCAGCTTCAGTTCGATCCGGCGGTTCTTGGCGCGTGCCTCGGGCGTGTCGGCGGTATCGACGGGATCGTATTGGCCGAAGCCTGCCGCCGCGAGCCGTTCGGGCGGGAAGCCCAAAGCCTCGACCATGTATTTCACCACGGAGAGCGCGCGGGCCTGGCTGAGTTCCCAGTTATCCTTGAACTCTCCCTGACCCGAGAGCGGCGTCGCGTCGGTATGACCGTCGACGCGGATGATCCAGGGGATGTCCTTCGGGATCTCGCCGCTGAGCTGATCGAGCAACCCCGTCACCTGCTTGATCTGCGCGCGGCCCGCATCCGAGAGCGTGGCGGAGGCGGGCGCGAAGAGCACCTCGGAGGAGAAGACGAAGCGGTCGCCCTCGACCTTCACGCCTTCCTTGCCGCGCAGAAGCTGCGACAGGCGGCCGAAGAACTCCGAACGGTAATTCTGCAGATCCTTCGCCTCGGCCTCGGCCTTCTTGCGCGCAGCCTCCTCGAGATCGGCGCGTTTCTTTTCCTCGGCGGCGGCCCGCGCGAGGGCGGCGTTGAGCTGCTGGCCGAGATTGTCGATCTGGACCTTGGCCTCGGAATCCTTCTGCTGCGCCTCGTCGAGCACGTTTTGCAGCTGCGCGAGCTGGCTGCGCAGCGCCGCGACCTGCTGGTTCAAAAGCGCCACCTTCTTCGCCGCATCGTCCGAGATCTGCGTCTGTTTCTCGAGCGCCTGCTGAGCGGTGAGCTTCAGCGCAGCCTGTTTTTCGGCCTCGGAGAGCTGCTGGTCGAGCTGGGCTTGCAGATCCTTCTTCGCGACCTGGGCAGCGGCCAGAAGGGTCAGCGTGTCCTCGGCCTGCTTGCGCGCCTCTTCGAGCTGAAGCGTCATCGCCGCGACCTCTTCGCCCGATTTCGTCAGCTTGTCGCGCAGATCGGCGATGGTTTCCTTGCTCAGCCGGATCTCGTCGGCCTTGGCGCTGGCATCGGCCTGCGCGGCATTGCGTTCCCCGATCAGCTGGGCGACGCGGGCCTCGAACTCGGTGATCTTCTGGTTGGCGGTATCGAGCGCTGCCTGCCGCGTCTCGAGTTGCGAGGTGAGCGTGGCAATCAGGGTCTGCTGCTGATCGGCCTTGTCCCGCGCATTCTCAAGCTGCCCCGTCAGCGTCTGGCTCCGGGTCTGTTCGAGCGACAGCGCCCGGGCGAGGTTCGCGACCTGCTCGTTGAGCGCGGTCAACTCGCCTTCCTTCGTGGTCAGCGTGTCGCGCAGCACCGATTGCACGATCATGAAGATCGACAGCACGAACATCAGCACCAGCAGGAGCGCCGTCATCGCATCGACGAAGCCGGGCCAGATATTCGTGGAAAAACGGCCGGAGTTGCGGCGGGCAAGCGCCATGGATCACTCCTCGATACGTGGCTTGTAGCCGAGAATGGCGCGGGTGAGAGCCGCGAAATCGTGGCGCAGATCGGCCATGCTTTCCTGCCGGCCCGCCGAGATTTCCTCGAGCATCCGCATCATCTGCTGATCGATCGAGCGCAACCGCATCCGCGTCTCCATCAGCGCCTCGGCCTCGGGCGCGCCTTCTTCGGTGCGCGCGGCCAGCCGGTCGAGCGAGGCGATCAGCCGCTCCTGCCCGTCGGCCATTATCTGCAACGCATTCTGCTGACGCGCGCGGGCATCCATCTCGGCGCCGAGCCGCTCGGACAGGTCGTGGATCGCGTTCGACAGATGGGCAATGCGCGCCTCGGTCTGCACGCGCCCCGCATCCGAGCGCACGAAGAGCGTCTGGATCTGCTCCATCTGCTCGGCCATGTGATCGAGCACGCCCGCGACCATCGAACCCTCGCCATCGCCCCCTTCGAGCGCGGTAAAGGACAGCCGGGTGATCGAGGAAATCCATTCCTCCAGCTCGCGGTAGAACCGGTTCTGGCCGTGGCTGACGAACAGCTCCAGCAGCCCCACCACCAGCGAGCCCGCAAGCCCCAGAAGCGAAGAGGAGAACGCCGTGCCCATGCCGCCGAGCTGCGCCTCGAGCCCGGTCATCAGATTGTCGAAGACGCCCATCGCGCTGTCGCCCTCTTTCGGGGCGAGGGCGCGGATCGTCTCGACCACCGCGGGCACCGTGGTCGCAAGCCCGTAGAAGGTGCCCAGCAGGCCGAGGAAGATCAGAAGGCCCGCGATATAGCGGGTGATGTCGCGCGCCTCGTCGATCCGGGTCGCAACGGATTCGAGGATCGAGCGGCCAGAGGAGGAGGACACCGCGCGCCGCGCTTCGCGCGAGCCAAGAAGGGCCGCGAGCGGCGCCAGCACGGAAGGTGCGCGCACCTGCGGGCGGCCGGGGCGGTCGGCGGCGAAGCTCTCGATCCAGTTCACCGCCTGCACCAGTTGCACCACCTGCCAGAAACAGGCGAGGATGCCAAAGACGAAGACGGCGGCGATCACCCCGTTGAGCCAGGGATTTGCTAGGAAAATCGGGAAGATGCGCGAATAGGCGAAATAGCCTCCGGCCCCCACGAGCCCGAGCACCAGCAACATCAGCAGCACCTGCCGTACGGGTTGCGAAAATTGCGGCTCTAGCCGGATCGGCTCTTGCATCATTGCCCCTCTTGCCTGTTTGGCCAGAGCCTAGCGGGGGCTTCGCATTTCGCCAAGGCCTATCGCGACAGTTCACGAACCCGTGCCGCCAGCGCATCAAGATGCGGATCGGGAATCCCCAATTCGTGCAGATGTGCCGCCGTATTGAACAGATAGTCGCGATTCGGCCCGCGCCCGCCATGTGCCTGCGAGATGATCGCGGCCTGCTCGTCATGGGTCAGCCCGCCGCAATACTGGTCATGGTGGCGGTCGATCACGTAGGTCACCGCCTCGACCCGCCGTCCGTCCGCCAGATCGAGCGCCACGCGGGTCTCCAGATAGGCCGAGGTTACCAGCTCGCGCTTGCGCAGATAGGCCATCACCTCGGCCTCCTGCCCCGCGCGGACCGAAAAGGCGAGCCCCGCGCAATCGCCCTGCCCCGCATCGAGCGCCAGCACCAGACCCGGCGCCTCGGGCGTTCCGCGATGCACGAGCGAACGCAGGCAGAAGCTGCGCTCCCAGCCCGGCGCGCGGGCGAGAACCCGTTCAGCCGGGTCAAACCCCGGATCCCAGATCAGCGAGCCATAGCCGAAGATCCAGATCGTTTCGTCGTGTGACTGGTCCTGCATGCGATCAGCCCTTACATGGAGGGCGAAGGATTTGCAAAGAGGCCGCGGGCAATGCGCAAACTGATCTGGCTGGTGGTGATCGCGACGCTCGCCTATGCGGGCTACTGGTTCTTTGGCGCGCGCAAGATCGAGGAAGGCGCGCAGGCGATGATCGTGCAGGCGCGTTCCGAGGGCTGGGGCGATGCGCAGTCGGTGTCCCTGGCGGGTTTTCCCTCGCGCTTCGATCTGACCTTCGACAAGCCCGAGCTGCGTGACCGGAACGGCGCGTGGAGCTGGAAAGCCCCCTTCGCGCAGCTGTTCGCGCTGGGATATGCGCCCAATGAGCTGATCGCCTATCTGCCCTCGGGCCAGACGATCACCCTCGGGGATCGGAGCTACACGCTCGACCTTGCCGATATGCGCGCCTCAACGACGGTGGGCTACTCGACCGCGCTGCCGCTCGAAGAGGCGATCGCGGTGCTGAGCAATCCGGTTCTGAAACCCGATACGGGCACCGCCCCGACGCTTGCCGCCGACCAGATCCGGCTGGCGATATCGCGTGAGGACAAGGCGCAGGGCGCGCTCAAGGGGGCCGCCGAGGCAAGCGGCCTGGTGATGCCCGCTGCCGCCTACCGGCTTGGCGCGGAGGCGGTGAACCTGACGCTGCCGCCCGATCTTGCGAAGGAACTGGCCCCCAAGGCAGGCCTGCCGGCAACCGTCGCCCGGCTGCATCTCGACGCGATCGCGGGACTGCGCGCGCCGATCACCCAGGCCGCCGCCCAGGAAGGTCTACCGGGTCTGATGACGTTCTCGGTGAGCGATCTGTCCCTGAGCTGGGGCGGCAACGATCTCTCGGCCAAGGGCGATCTGACCATCGACCCGAGCGGCTATCCCGAAGGCACGATCATGATCCGCTCGGCCTCATGGAAAAACTGGATCGACATCGCGCGCGGGCTTGGCATGATCGGCAAGGACGAGGTGAAGGTGCTGCGCACGGTCGGCACGATGATGGCGGCCAACGACCCGGGCAATGCGCTCGAAGTGCCGATGGTTTTTCATAACGGCCTGATGAGCCTCGGGCCCATCCCGCTCGGCGCGGCCCCGCAATTCCTCGCTCAGCGGCAGTAGGGGCCGGAGCGATAGCTGGCCACATCGACATGGATGTGGTCCTGATGGAAACGATCCGATTTCGGCCCGAGCACAGTTCCGAACGGCCCGCAGGCCGATTTGTGCATCCGCTTGATCACCGGCCCCTTGCGCCAGTCGTTGAGCACGCTGAGCGTCGAGCCGTCGCGCAGGATCACGCCCGAGACGTCGATCGCGTTGCCCTTCGCATGTTCCGACAGTTTCGCGCCGCGCTGCGAATTGCGGCTCCGGCAGGCATAGGAGGCTGCGATGCGGATCGACTCGATTCCGCCCCCACGCTTTCCGACCGCAGGCTTGATGCCGCGATCGACCCAGCGCTTGAAGGCCTTGGCCGTGGTGCAATTGACCCGCGCGGGGCTCGTGAGGCGAATGCCGGACACGGCGGTGATCTGAACCGGATTGGCGATCCCGCAGGCACCGGCCCCATCAATCGGCGCGATCTCCTGCCCTTCGAGTCCTGCGATTCCGCAAAGCTCGCCCGAGGAGGAATAGCGCGCTGTAAGCCGCTCTTCGCCGCCCCGCCCGCAGGAGCCGAGCGCCATCAGCGCCGCGAGGCCGATGATGGGCGCGCCCCTCATTCGTCCTTTTTCGGCACGGCGCGACCGAAATCCGGCGCGTCCGTATCCTGCCCCGCCTCGATGATGCCGCGGCGGATCGCGCGGGTGCGGGTGAAATAGTCGTGCAGCATATCGCCATCGCCCATGCGGATCGCGCGTTGCAACATGAAGAGTTCCTCGGTGAAGCGGCCCAGGATGTCGAGCGTGGCTTCCTTGTTGGTTAGGAACACATCGCGCCACATCGTCGGATCAGAGGCCGCGATCCGGGTGAAGTCTCGAAAACCCGTGGCCGAATATTTGATGACTTCCTCGTGTGTTACACGACGAAGGTGATCTGCCACGCCGACCATCGTGTAGGCGATCAGGTGGGGCGTGTGCGACACGACCGAGAGCACGAGATCATGATGATCGGGCGCCATCTCATCGACATTCGCCCCCATCGCCGTGACGAGGGATTTCACCCGATCGAGCGCCTTCCGGTCGGTGCCTTCCAGCGGCGTGAAAAGCCACCAGCGGTTCATGAAGAGCGTGGCGAAACCCGCGCGCGGACCCGATTGCTCGGTCCCGGCCAGCGGGTGACCGGGGATGAAATGTACGCCTTCGGGGATGTGCGGACCGACCGCGTCGATCACCGCGCGCTTGACCGAGCCGACATCGGTCACGGTCGCACCGGGCGCCAGATGCGGGGCGATCTCTGCGGCGATCTTGCCCATCACACCGACCGGCACGCAAAGCACCACCAGATCGGCGCCCTCCACCGCTTCGGCGGCGCTCTCGTAGACCGCATCGACAAGACCGATTTCGAGCGCGGTCTCGCGCGTCTCGGCCGAGCGCGCATGGCCCACGATCTCGCCCGCGAGGCCCTTCTCGCGCATCGCGCGCGCCATCGATGAGGCGATCAGCCCCAGCCCGATCAGCGCGACCTTCTGGTAGATCACGCTCATGCGCCCGTCGCGCCCCCGGCCTTGAACACCCCGATCAGATGCGCGACCCGACGGCACGACGGTTCGTCGCCCACGGTGACTCGCAGGCAGTTGGGCAGCTTGTAGCCGGCCACGCGCCGCACGATGATCCCTTCGGATTTCAGATATTCGTCACAGGCCGACGCTTCCTCTTCGGAGGCGAACCGCGCGAGGATGAAATTCGCCGTGGATGTATCTGACGGAACGCCTTTTTCGGCCAGCGCCTCGGCCAGCCAGGCACGCAGGCGCGTGTTGTCGTCGCGGCATTTGTTGACCCAGTCCTGATCGCGCACCGCCGCCTCGGCGGTCTCGAGTTGCGCGGTCGACAGGTTGAACGGCCCGCGAATGCGGTTGAGCACGTCGATCACCTCGCGATCGCCATAGCCCCAGCCCACGCGCAAGCCACCCAGACCGTAAATCTTCGAGAAGGTCCGCGTCATGAAGACGTTGGGCAGCCGTGTCGCAAGCTCCGCGCCCCCATCATAGCCCTCGACATATTCGGCATAGGCGCTGTCGATCACCAGAAGCGCGCCTTTCGGCAGGCCGGTCGCAAGCCGTTCCAGCTCGGCTAGCCCGATCATCGTGCCGGTCGGGTTGTTCGGGTTGGCGAGGAAGACGAGCTTGGTCTTCTTCGTGCAGGCCGCGAGGATCGCGTCGACATCGGTGGTGCGCTCACGCTCGGGCACCTCGATGGGGGTGCCGCCGGCCGCCTTGGTCGAAATGCGGTACATCAGGAAGCCGTGCTCGGTGAACACGACTTCGTCGCGCGGGCCGACATAGGCCTGGCAAAGGAAGTGGATGATCTCGTCGGAGCCCACGCCGCAGATGATGCGATCGGGATCGAGCCCGTGCACATCGCCGATCGCCTGGCGCAGTTTCGCGTGATCGGTCGAGGGATAGCGGTGCATCGAATGCGCACATTTCGCGAATGCATCCTTGGCCTTGTCGGAAGGGCCGAAGGGGTTCTCGTTCGAGCTGAGCTTCACCGCATCGGTGCGCCCCGCCACATGGGCCGCACCGCCCTGATAGAGCTCGATGTCCATAATACCGGGCTGGGGGCGAATATGCGTCGTCATGGGGCACTCCTGAATCTTGCCCGAGTTCTATCCTCACCGTCCGCTCAGGGCTAGTCAGAAGATCACCCGTTCGCGAGGCGCGGCAAGGGTGCAACGGGTGGACGAGGAAAGCGGGTCACAGAACGACCGCCCGGCCCTGCGCAGGGCTGGACCCGATCGCCGGGTGGGCGCCCGACTTTGGAGATCATCGCTTGATCCCTGACAGATCCGGACAGGCTTGATCCGCGCACTGGGAACGAAAGCGCCCGTCCGAGAGGGCGGTCGGGCACTGGCCGGGCCGCGTTGCGGCGGACCCGCGCACAGGTGATCGGCCAGTCTCGCCAAAGGAAAAAGGCCGCACCCTGCGGCGCGGCCTTTCCTGAACTTCGGCGAAGACTGAGAGATCAGTTCTTCGCGTAGAATTCGACGACGAGGTTCGGTTCCATCATCACCGCGTAGGGCACGTCCGACAGGGCCGGGGTGCGCACGAATTTCGCGGTCATCTTGTTGTGGTCGACTTCGAGGTAGTCGGGGACGTCACGCTCGGCCGACTGCACGGCTTCGAGAACGAGAGCCATCTGCTTCGACTTCTCGCGGACTTCGACCACGTCGCCTTCTTTCAGGCGGTACGAGGGGATGTTCACTTTCTTGCCGTTCACCAGCACGTGGCCGTGGTTCACGAACTGACGCGCCGCGAAGATCGTCGGCACGAATTTGGCGCGGTAGACCAGCGCGTCGAGACGGCGCTCGAGCAGACCGATCAGGTTTTCACCGGTGTCGCCTTTCACACGCTCGGCTTCGGCGTAGATGCGGCGGAACTGCTTCTCGGTGAGGTCGCCATAGTAGCCCTTGAGCTTCTGCTTGGCGCGCAGCTGGGTGCCGAAATCCGACATCTTGCCCTTGCGGCGCTGGCCGTGCTGGCCGGGGCCGTATTCGCGGCGGTTGACCGGCGACTTGGCGCGGCCCCAGATGTTTTCGCCCATGCGGCGGTCGATCTTGTACTTGGCAGAGGTGCGTTTCGTCATCTCTGATCTCCTTCTTTAAAGTTCGAAGGGCGTTGTCCTCCTCCGTCCACCCTATCCGGGCTTCGGGCGACAGGTTTCCCCTTGCGAGGTCCACCAACACCAATGAATAACCCCGGCAACTCTCGTTACCGGGATGGCGGGCTTATACAGGCTGCGATGGGGGTGTCAACCGTCCTGCGCGCCGTTTTCACCAAGGCCCGACGGGTTCGTCGGCGCATCCGTCCTGGCGACTCGCCTCAACGCCTCGAACGCCGTAGCACGATTGGCCGGATCATGCAGCAGCGCGTTGCGCAGGTGGTCGGCCTCTTCCAGATGCCCCAGCTCGCACGCCGCGCGGTAGCGGGTCGCGAGCGCCTCCGGCTCTGCGCCCAGACGATGCGCCGCATTGGACGCCTCTTCCCAATGACCCAGCCGCAACGCAAGCCGCATCAGCTGGCGCGCCGCATCCGCGTTCTGCGGATCAAGCGCGAGCGCCTTCGCAAACGCCGCCCGCGCCTCCTCGGGCTGCCGGATGGCGAGCCGCACGCGGCCCAGATCGAACCAGGCGACGGCATAACCGGGGTCGCGGGCGATCGCGCGGGTCAGCCAATCGGCCACCTCCCCGGGCTGGCCGGCCGCCTCCAGGACCTTCGCGAGATCGTAGAAGATCGGTGCGGGTGCATCCTCGCGCGCGGCTTCGTGGCGCAGGACCGCCTCGGCCCCCGCCCAATCCTGCGCGGCAATCAGATGCCCGAGTTTCGCCAATCCGCTCATGACCGAAGCTTTCCCGAGAATCGTTGCGGATGCGAGAGGATTGTCACAAGCCTGTCGTGCGGCGCTGTCACTAGACGCGCGAGTTGAGACCGGAGACCCCGATGCAGAAGATGTTCGACACCGCCCTGCCCTTCTGGCGCGGCAACCTGCACACCCATTCGACGCTTTCGGATGGCTGCCTCGAACCGGCCGAAGTCTGCCGCCGCTACAAGGCGGAAGGCTATGACTTCCTCGCGCTCACCGATCACTTCATCGGCCTCTTCAACTACCCGATCGCGGATACAGTGGATTTTCGCGATGACAGCTTCACGACGATCCTCGGGGCCGAGCTGCATTCCGGCCCGATGGAAAACGGCGAGCTGTGGCATATCCTCGCCGTGGGCCTGCCTGCCGATTTCGCCCCGGGCGACGCGCCGCATTTCCGCCCCGTCGAGGGGATGGAAAGCGGCCCCGAGATCGCCGCGCGCGCGGTCGAGGCAGGCGCTTTCGTCGCCATCGCCCATCCGCAATGGTCGGGGATGACGATGAATGACGCGCGCTCGATCGAGGCGGCGCACGCGGTCGAGACCTATAACCACGGCTGCGCGATGGGCTGCGACCGGGCGGATGGGTTCCATACGCTCGACCTGCTGCTGTCCGAGGGCAAGCGGCTCAACCTGATCGCCACGGATGACGCGCATTTCACCGAGCCGGACCATTTCGGCGGCTGGGTGATGGTAGGGGCCGAAGCGAACACCCCCGAGGCGCTGTTGGACGCGCTCAAATCGGGCCATTACTATTCGAGCCAGGGGCCGGAGTTGCGCCAGATCAGCTGGGACGGCAAGACGATCACGGTGGAAAGCTCGGCGGTGGCTTCGGTCATCGTGCAAGGTCACGGCATCGCGGCGGTCGCCAAGCACGGAACCTCGCTCACCAAAACCGAAGTGCCGCTGTCGCGCTTCAACGGCTCGCCCTGGATCCGGGTCTCGGTGATCGACGCGGCGGGCAAGCGCGCCTGGTCGAACCCGATCTGGCGCGAGACCGCCTGAGCCCTCACGCCACCTTCACCCCTTCGTCAGTCCCGCGCGATCAGAGTTGATCCCGCGCCCCCTGTTCGCCGCCGTCAACCGCTCCATGATAACGCTAACAGGACGCGTACCGGGCGGCGCATCCTGCCCCGGACTGCGCCGCGAGAGGCCGCGCCGGGAGGCGGACCGGGAGATCCCGCCGCAAATGGAGGAGACGCCCGACCCCAGGAGGAAACCATGACACAGACCAATCGTCGCGCGCGCCTCGCAAAGACCGTGGGCCTTGCGGGCAAGAGCCTTCTCGCGCTCGGGCTGATCGCGGGGGCCGCGCAGGCCGGCTCCGTGAAAGCATCCGATTTCGGCGCGGATTTCGCCGCGATGGCGCAGCTCAAGGACGTGGCGGCCAAGGGCAAAGGCAAGGTCGGCGTGCTGCTGCCCGACACCGCGAGCTCGGCGCGCTACACCTCTTTCGACGCGCCCTATCTGAAAAAAGCCTTCGCGGCAGCGGGGCTTGCGGCGGATGACCTGATCATCACCAACGCGCAAGGCTCGGAGGCCGACCAGCTCACCCAGGCCCAGACCGACATTTCGCAGGGCGCGACCGTGCTCCTGCTCGACCCGATCTCCTCGGGCGGCGGTGCTGCGGTCGAGAAATACGCCGCCGAGCATGGCGTGAAGGTCATCGACTATGACCGCCTGACCGTGGGCGGCTCGCGCGACTATTATGTCAGCTTCGACAATGTCGCGGTCGGCAAGCTGATCGGCAAGGGCATGGAAGAGTGCATCGCCGACTGGCAGATCGACAGCCCCGACATCCTGGTCATGGCGGGTTCGCCCGACGACAACAACGCCACGCTCTTCAAGCAGGGCTACATGGATGTGCTCTCGCCAATGTTCAAAGACGGCACCTACAAGAACGCGGGCGAGCCCGCAGGCACCTGGGATCCGTCGGTGGCGCGCACCACCTTCGAGCAGCAATTCACCGCGCATGAGAATATCAACGCGGTCGTGACGCCCAACGACGACAACGCAAACGCCGTCATCTCCTATCTCAAGACCCTGCATGTACCCGCCAAGGCCTTCCCGACCACCGGTCAGGACGCGACGCTGACGGGGCTGCAAAACATCCTCACCGGCTATCAATGCGGCACGGTCTACAAGCCGATCTACCTCGAGGCTCAGGCTGCGGCTGCGCTCGCGCTGTATCTGCGCGCGGGCGACACACCCCCGGACGCTCTCGTGAACGGCCAGACGATGGACAGCGCGCAGAAGGCCGAGGTGCCCTCGATCCTGATGGTGCCGATCTGGGTCACGCCGAAGAACATGGCCGCGACCGTGGTGAAGGACGGGTTCGTCGACAGCGCGAAGCTCTGCACCGGCGATGCGGCGGGCGCGTGCAAAGCCGCCGGTATCGGGCAGTCGTAAGACATGCGCGACACGGGTAACGGGACCGGGTCCCGCGATGCGATCCTGCGCATCCGGGGCCTGGAAAAGCGTTTCGGCGCAGTGCAGGCGCTGAGCGGGGTGGACTTCGAAGTCCGCCCCGGCGAGGTGACCGCACTGGTCGGTGACAATGGCGCGGGCAAATCCGTGCTGACGAAAACCATCGCCGGCATCCACGAAGCCGATGGCGGCGAGATCGAATGGGATGGCGAGGTGGTGCGCATCCGCTCGCCGCGCGACAGTGCCGAGCTGGGCATCGAGGTCGTCTATCAGGACCTGGCGCTGTGCGACAATCTCGACGTGGTGCAGAACATGTTCCTCGGGCGCGAGATCCTGACCAACGGGATGCTCGACGAGGACGCGATGGAGCGTGCCGCCGCCGAGACCCTGCAAGGGCTGCGCGTGACCACTTTGCGCTCGATCCGCGCGCCGGTCTCGGCGCTTTCGGGCGGTCAGCGCCAGTCGATCGCGGTCGCCAAGGCCGTGATGTGGAATTCCAAGCTGGTGATCCTCGACGAACCCACCGCCGCCTTGGGCGTGGCGCAGACCGGACAGGTTCTGCAACTCGTGCGACGTCTGGCCGATCAGGGCCTCGCGGTGGTGATGATCTCGCACAACCTCAACGATGTCTTCGCGGTCTCGGACCGAATTGCGGTACTGCGTCTGGGCGAGATGGTCAGCCAGGGTCCGATCGAGGAATACGACACCCAGCGCGTGGTCGAGCTGATGACCACCGGCAAATCCGATCACGTGGTCGAGCCCGGTGCGATGCGCGCCGCCGCCTCCATCGCGGCCGAGAACGCCAAGGAGGTCGCCGCCCAACGCGAGGCCTCCGGCGAGAGCGGCCCGGCGGCGGTGGTCGCGAACGGCAATGACGAGAGTTTCGCCGCCTACATGTCGCGCACATGGTCGAAGATCAAGGCGGGCGAGAGCGGCGTGCTGCCGGTCGTGCTCGGCTTCGTGCTGATCTCGCTGATCTTCCAGCTGCAGAACCCGAAATTCCTCTCGCCGGGCAATATCGTGAACCTGCTGGTGCAGGGTTCGGTCTTCATGATGATCGGGATGGGGCAGGTCTTCGTGCTGCTTCTGGGCGAGATCGACCTTTCGCTTGGCTTCGTGGCCGGGATCGGCGCGACGGTGGCGACGCTGCTGGTGGCGCCGGGCACCGACTGGCCCTGGTGGGCGGCGGTCGCGGCGGGGCTTGGCGTGACGGCGGTGCTGGGCATCTTCCAGGGCACACTGATCACCCGGCTGAAACTGCCCTCTTTCGTGGTGACGCTGGCGGGGCTTCTGGGCTTCAACGGGCTGATGATCCAGCTTCTTGGCGCAGGCGGCACGATCCCGATCGCCAATGAGACGATCAACAACTTTGCCAATGGCACGCTGAGCGTTCCGATGGGTTGGGCGATGACCGGGATCGTGGTCGCGATCTACGCAGCGCTGACCTTCCGCAAGGATGCCAAGCGCCGCGCGCATGGGCTCGTGGCCCCGCCGATGGGTCTGACGCTGATGAAGATCGGCGCAGCGGTGCTGGCGGGCGTGGTTCTGGTGGTGATCTCGAACATGAATCGCGGCGTGGCGCGTTTCCCGCTCTCGGGCATGCCCTGGGTCATCCCGATCGTCTTCGCGGTGCTGCTGGCCTGGTCCTTCCTGCTCGGCAAGCTGAAGTTCGGCCGCTACGTGCTCGCCATCGGCGGCAATGCCGAAGCCGCACGCCGCGCGGGCATCAACCTGCGCCTGATCCGGACGGCAGCCTTCACGCTGGCGGCCACGACGGCGGGGCTTGGGGGGATCCTCTACGCCTCGCGGCTGCGCTCGATCTCGACGAGCTTCGACGGCGGCACGATCGTGCTCTACGTCGTCGCCACGGCGGTGATCGGAGGCACGTCGCTCTTCGGTGGGCGCGGTCACCCGCTGCATGCGATCCTCGGCGGCGTGGTCATCGCGGCCATCGTCAACGGCATGGCGCTTCTGGGCCTGCCCGCGGCGGTGCAGCTGATGGCGACGGCGGCGGTGCTTCTGGCCTCGATCACGGTGGATGTGGTCGTGCGCCGGCGGGGCGAGACCAGCCGCTGAAGCCCTTCCTCACCGAGCAATCCCCGAACGCGCGCGAGCCCCCTCGCGCGCGTTTTTCCATGCCCGCCGCGCCCTCCCCGAACCGCCACGAACACCGCACGCCCCCGTTGTGAGCGAAATCGCAAAGCGCCGGAAAATCCCCCGAAAAACCGCTTGTCTCCCCCCTGCACCATCCCTATACGGGTCGACGGAGACGTGGCCGAGTGGTCGAAGGCGCTCCCCTGCTAAGGGAGTAGGCGGGAAACCGTCTCGAGGGTTCGAATCCCTTCGTCTCCGCCATCACCAGATTTTTGGATCGACACCGAGAAAGCGCACGGGATGGCTTGGCCGTCCGGGCGCGCCTCGGCAATGGGCCTGAGCGGCACCGCAGCCCGCCTCTCCGATCTTCATTCCGTTTTGCCAAGATCGACGTGCCGCTCACGCGCAAGCAGATCGCCCGCCAGGCAGACCGGCGCGTCAAAGCAAATGAATTCGAATTTCAGGGTATTATGGCGGAGAGGAAGGGATTCGAACCCTCGAGACGGTTCCCCGCCTACACACTTTCCAGGCGTGCGCCTTCGACCACTCGGCCACCTCTCCGCCGGCGGGTTTAGCCGTAAATCCGGGCAGGATGCAAGAGCCGATCCCGATAAATGGTCACGAAGCACATAACCCCCTGTTTCGCGCCCCGCCACCGCTTGCGCCCCCGGCAGCGCCCCCCTAGCATGGGACCTGAAAACGCCGGCACGCAAGCCCGGCGCTGGGGAATGGCTCGGGACGAGATGCAAATGAAGGACCAACCCGATGAGGGCATGCCCGCCCTGATCGACACGCGTCGCCACGCGCCGCGCCAGCTGACCAATGTGCTGCTGGGAATCATCGCCTTCGCGCTTGTGCTGTTCCTGATGGTTCAGGCGAAATTCATCCTGATTTCGCTCGCCATCGCGATCATCCTCTTCTCGCTGACCTCCGAGGCGATCAACGCGGTCGGGCGGCTGCGGATCGGCCCGCTGCGGATCCCGCCACGGGTGGCCTCGCTGGTGGCGCTGGCGCTGATCGCAGGGGGGCTGCTGACGCTGACCGCGGTGCTGATCAGCCAGGTCAACACCGTGGTCACGATGATCCTCAACTATGCCGGCCCCGCGCAGAAGGCGATCGCGCAGCTCTTCGGCTGGATGGGCCCCGAGGTCGAACAATCCGTGCTCGCCTCGATGCAGAAGATCCAGGTCGCGGGCTATCTCACGACGCTGGCGGGACAGGCATCGAACCTGCTCTCGGCGGCGATCCTGATCATCCTCTTCGTGGGCTTTCTCTTCGCCGAGCGAATCTGGTTCGACGCGAAACTGCTCAGCCTGATGGGCGATCCCGACCGCGCCGAGAAGATCTCGCGCATGGTGGGCTCGATCATGCGCCGGGTGAACCATTACCTGCTTGTGAAAGCCATCGTGAGCGCCGTGACCGCCGTCGCCGTCTACGGCGTCTTCACCTATGGCGGGTTCGACCTCGCCGTCCCCGTCGCGATCATCACCTTCGCGCTCAACTTCATCCCCTCGATCGGCTCGATCATCGCCACGATCATCGCCGCGCTCGCGGTCTATGTGCTCACCCAGAACCCCTATTCGGCGGGCTCGGTGCTGGTGGCGATCGGGTTGCTGCAATTCATCATCGGCAATGTCATCGACCCGATGCTGATGGGCCATGCGCTGCGGCTCTCGAGCTTCGGCATCATCATCTCGCTAGCCTTCTGGGGCGCGGTCTGGGGGCTGCCGGGGATGTTTCTCGCGGTGCCGATCATGGTGGCGCTGATGATCATCTGCGCCCAGAGCCCGAGACTACGTCCGCTCGCGATACTTCTGTCGCGCGAAGGCCTGCCAGACACCGAGCACTGACGCCCGATGCGAAGGGGGCGCCGCCCGCCTCGCCCGCGGCGATTACCCCGGAATATTTCAGACAGCTGGAAGGGGCGGCCCGCGCCGCCTCTTCTTTGCGATCTTCTTCTTGACAAAAATATCTCGGGGTGAGGGCCGAAGGCCCGAGGGGCAGCACCCCTGCGCCCCGCTCTCAGCCCTTCGTGGCCGCGAGGAAAGCGCGGATCCGGTCGGGATCCTTCACGCCCGGCGCGCTTTCGACGCCCGAAGAGACATCGACCTGCCGGGCCCCGGTCAGGCGGATCGCCTCGCCCACATTCGCGGGCGTGAGCCCGCCCGCGAGCATCCAGGGTTTCTCCCAGCTCCGGCCCGCGATCAGCCGCCAGTCGAAGGCAAGCCCGTTGCCGCCCGGAAGCACCGCGCCCTTGGGCGCTTTCGCATCGAGCAGGATCTGATCGGCAACGGCCTCGTACTCTGCGATCTTCGGCAGATCGGCGGCCTCGGCGACCCCCACCGCCTTCATCACCGGCAGCCCGAAGCGGCGACGGATCTCGGCCACGCGCTCGGGGCTCTCGGAGCCATGGAGCTGCAGCATGTCGAGCGGCACCGCGTCACAGATCGCGGCGAGTTCCGCATCGCTCGCATTGACCGTGAGCGCCACCTTGGCGACGCCGGGAGGAACCTCGATCGCGAGATCGCGCGCGGCGGCGATCTCGAGATGGCGCGGCGATTTCGGAAAGAAGACGAAGCCGAGATAACGCGCCCCGGCCTCGACCGCGGCGGCGACATCCGTGGCGGTGCGCAGCCCGCAGATCTTCACGCGCACCGGCCCCGGCACGCCCCTGTCGATGGCGACGGTGGTCATCTCAGCGCGCGGGGTGCTCGATCAGGGCGAGGACATCGTCCTCCGGGCCCTTGGTCTCGTGGCGCAGGGTCTTGACCTCGGCCTCGAGCATCGAGGCCTTGCGGGTCGCGCGCACCGCCGTGCGGCGCAGCTTGGCCTCGCGCAGCCATTCCCAGACGAAGCCGATCAGCAGCCCGAGGATCACGCCACCAAGGATCACGAGGAAGAGCGGCACCTGCACCGCCCAGCTCATCCCGAGAAACTGCCCCGCCTCGGCCGGCAGGACACGCAAGGTGACGATATCGCGATTGGCCAGCGCCAACCCGATCAGGATCAGGGCCAGAAGCCCAAGAAACAGCAGCCGCAGGGCGCGTATCATTTGCTCTTATTCCTCATTCCCGTTCAGCCGGTCACGCAACAGCTTGCCGGTCTTGAAGAAGGGGACGTGTTTTTCCTCAACCTCGACCGCATCGCCGGTGCGCGGGTTGCGGCCCGTGCGCGCGTCGCGCTTCTTCACCGAGAAGGCTCCGAAGCCACGCAGCTCGACGCGGTCACCGCTGGCGAGCGCCTCGGTGATCTCGTCGAAGATCGTATTCACGATCTTCTCGACGTCCCGCTGAAACAGATGCGGGTTTTCCTCGGAAATCTTGGCGATCAACTCAGAGCGGATCATCTGTCTTCCCCCCACGGGCCATTTTCCGGGTTCTTCCCGGATTTTCACGCGTATCTTTCTACGACTATAGGAGCATTCCCGCGATGGCGGAACAGGAAAGACCCGGAAATTCCATGTGAAAACGTGCCCCTAGCGCCCTCTCGGCTAAATTTTGCGCCTTCGCATTTGCAGAAAATGCGGCCCGGCACCGATCCGGGCGCGCGCGATGCGAATCGGGCAAAGCAAAAGGCCCCGCCGGTCTGGCGAGGCCTTCGCATGAGCCTTGCGGCCCGATCTCTTAGTTGTCGCCCTTGAGCGCAGCGCCCAGGATGTCGCCGAGCGAGGCACCCGAGTCGGACGAGCCGTACTGTTCCACGGCTTCCTTCTCTTCGGCGATCTCGCGCGCCTTGATCGACACGCCGAGCTTGCGGGTCTTGCTGTCGACATTGGTCACGCGGACATCGACGTGGTCACCGACCTGGAAGCGCTCGGGGCGCTGGTCGGCACGATCACGGGCCAGATCCGAGCGGCGGATGAACGACTTCATGCCGTTGTATTCCACTTCGATCCCGCCATCCTCGATCGCGGTGACGGTCACGGTGATGACCGAGCCACGCTTCACGCCGTCAACGGCATCCGAGAAGGTGTCGGCGTCGAGCGCCTTGATCGAGAGCGAGATACGCTCCTTGTCGGTATCGACCTCGGTGACGGCCGCCTTGACCATATCGCCCTTGCGGTACGACTGGATGGCATCCTCACCGCGCTGATCCCAGCTGAGATCCGACAGGTGCACCATGCCGTCGATGTCGTTGTCGAGGCCGATGAACAGACCGAATTCGGTGATGTTCTTGACTTCGCCTTCGATGACGGTGCCGACCGGGTGGGTTTCCGCGAAGACTTCCCACGGGTTGCGCATGGTCTGCTTGAGACCCAGCGACACGCGGCGCTTGGCCGGATCGATCTCGAGGACCATGACGTCCACTTCCTGCGAGGTCGAGACGATCTTGCCGGGGTGCACGTTCTTCTTGGTCCAGGACATTTCCGAGACGTGGACGAGACCTTCGACACCCGGCTCCAGCTCGACGAACGCGCCGTAGTCGGTGATGTTGGTCACGCGGCCGGTGTGGACCGAACCCAGCGGGAACTTCGATTCCACCGAATCCCACGGATCCGACTGGAGCTGCTTCATGCCCAGCGAGATGCGGTGGGTGTCCTTGTTGATCTTCACGACCTGGACCTTCACGGTCTCGCCGATCGAGAGGATCTCGGACGGGTGGTTCACGCGGCGCCACGCCATGTCGGTGACGTGCAGCAGACCGTCGACACCGCCGAGGTCAACGAACGCACCGTATTCGGTGATGTTCTTGACGACGCCCTCGACAACCTGACCTTCGGAGAGGTTGGCGATGACTTCGGCGCGCTGTTCGGCGCGGCTCTCTTCGAGGATCGCGCGGCGCGAGACAACGATGTTGCCACGACGACGGTCCATCTTGAGGATCTGGAAGGGCTGCTTGAGACCCATGAGCGGGCCAGCGTCGCGCACGGGGCGCACGTCGACCTGCGAGCCCGGAAGGAACGCGACAGCGCCGCCGAGATCGACGGTGAAGCCACCCTTGACGCGGCCGAAGATGGCGCCTTCGACGCGCTCTTCCTTGGCGTAAGCGGCTTCGAGGCGATCCCAGGCCTCTTCGCGACGAGCCTTCTCGCGCGAGATCACGGCCTCGCCACGGGCGTTTTCAACGCGGTCGAGATAGACTTCCACCTCGTCGCCCACTGCGATCGAGGGGGCCTCGCCCGGGTTGGCGAATTCTTTGAGTTCGACGCGGCCTTCCATCTTGTAGCCGACATCGATGATGGCCTGGCCCGCCTCGATGGCGATGACCTTGCCTTTGACAACCGAACCCTCATGGGGGGTGTCGATCTCGAGGCTCTCATTGAGAAGAGCTTCGAATTCTTCCATGCTTGCAGTTTGCGACATGCGTTTACAGTTTCCTTTACAGCGTTGGTTTTCTGGCCATGCGGTTGGCTCCGCCGGTCTTTCGTTGAAAAGCCCGAAATGCAAAAATGCGAGCGCCGGGCAGACCCGACCCTCTCGGACCGCGCCGATATAGGCGCGATTTTCCAATACAGCAAGCGTTTATTGCCCCGAGCGAGGGGCTTTCGCACCGGCCTTCAGGGGCCGCGCGCGCGGGCTCAGCCCTCGACCGGGCCCGCCAGCGCCTTTTCGAGATCGCCAATCATCCAGTCCGACAACGGCTTGGCGGTCGCCGGGTAGGTCGCGATCACCTTCCCGTCACGCCCGAGCAACACCTTGTTGAAGTTCCAGCTCGGCTCGAACCCCTTCGCCTCACGCAGCCAGCTGTAGAAGGGATGCGCCCCCTGCCCCTTGACCGAGGTGAGCTGCGCCATCGGCAGCTCCGCGCCGAAGGTCAGCGCGCAGTAGCGTTTCGCCTCCTCGGCGCTCGACAGTTCCTGCTTGAAATCGTTCGAGGGCACGGTGAGGACCACCAGCCCCTGCGGCCCGTAGCGTTCGGCCAGCGTCTGAAGCTCGGTGAATTGCGGGGCAAAGCCGCATTTCGACGCCGTGTTGACCACCAGCACCACCTTGCCCCGGTAATCCGCGAGGCTCACCCGCTCACCTTCGACAAGATCGAAATGCAGATCTCCCGGCGCGGGCGTCTCGGCGCGCAGCGGCAGGGCGAACATCGCGACAGTCAAAATTGTTGCGAGAATACGGAAGGTCATGGAAATCATCCTCGAATGCGTCCTGCACCTATAACGCAGAACCGGCGATTTTGTTCACTCCCTTGTGAACATATATCCAAAATACTGCAATTACTCAATCGCAGATCCGGCTCACCTTGCGATATTTCGGGACCTTTGCCTCGGGAATCTCATAGGGATCACGCGGACTTACACCGGGCATCGGCGCATCGGGCTCCACGCTCACGCTTTCGGGATCGAGCGCGAGGCGCTGACAGATTCCCAGCGAGCGCTCCGCGATCTGGTCAAGATTGCGCAGGTCCAGAAGATGTCCGCCCTTGCGCGCATAGCCCGTCACCCCGAAAGCAAGCGGCGGATCGAGCCGCAGCCGCTGCGTAGTCTCCCCGAACAGCTCGCCCGGCCCCTGCCAGTCCTTGGGCTCACCGATCGCGAATTGCAGCTCGAACTGTCCCGGCGGCACCAGCAGACGGAAGAACTCGCCCCCGCGCGCATAGGCGCCGATCACATCCGTCCCGGTCGCAACGTCGCGCAGAACAAGGTAAAAGTCGCGCCCCGGCGCGGTCTTGATCTGCAAGGGCATGGTGCGCGGCAGCTCGCTTGCCGACCAGAGCAGCCCCTGGGGCCGGGTCTCGGCGCGCAAAGGTGCAGCCAGAAGCAGAAAAATCAGGACAAGACGGATCATCGTCCGAATATAGGAAGCCGCGCGTGCCCTGACCAGTCAGCCGAGCTTTTGCGAGACCGCCTCGCAAGCGCGTGCAACCGCCTCCTCGATGCTCAGATCGGAGGTGTCGAGCACAAGCGCATCCTCGGCCGGTCTCAACGGTGCATCGGCGCGGTTCATATCGCGGTCGTCACGCTCGCGTACCTGCGCCAGAACCTGCGCCTCCTCGCCGCCAACCTCCAGCCAGCGGCGATGCGCGCGCACTTCGGGCGATGCGGTGACGAACAGCTTCACCTCCGCCCCCGGGCAGATCACCGTGCCGATATCGCGACCGTCGAGCACCGCGCCCCCCTCGCGCCGGGCAAACTCGCGCTGGAAATCGACCAGTGCGGCGCGCACGTCCGGGATCACCGCGACGATCGAGGCCGCCTGCCCTGCCTCCAACGTGCGCAGATCGTCGCGCGCCAGATCCTCCGGGCAAAGCCCTTTCGCCGCCGCGACCGGATCAAGCCCCCCGGCCTGCGCCTTCACCCCTACCGCACGATAAAGCGCGCCGGTGTCGAGATGGGCAAAGCCGAACCGTTCCGCCACAGCCCGGCTGATCGTCCCCTTGCCCGCAGCTGCGGGACCGTCGATGGCGACCGTGAAACGCATGACTGGTCCTTTCCTCTCGTGGCAGGCGCCGGACGCTCCGCGGGGGATATTTTCAGGCAGTTGGAAAGGCAGGTCTATGCCCCTACCCCAACAGTTTCAAATATCCCCGCCGAAGGCTTCCTCCCTCTCAGCTCCCCCGAACAATCTCGGCGCCGAGACCGGCCATCAGATCCTCGAAGACCGGGAAAGAGGTGGCAATGGGCGAACCGTCATCGACCGAGACGGGCTGTTGCGCGGCCATGCCGAGCACCATGAAGCTCATCGCGATGCGGTGGTCGAGATGCGTCGCCGCCGTGCCGCCGCCGGGCACGCCCTCGGGGCCGCAGCCATGCACGATCAGCGTGTCCTCGTCTTCCTCGATCTTTACGCCATTGGCCTCCAGCCCGCGCGCCATCGCGTCGATCCGGTCGCTTTCCTTGACGCGCAGCTCATGCACGCCCGGCATCCGGGTGACGCCGTCTGCGAAGGCCGCGACGACCGAGAGAACGGGATATTCGTCGATCTGGGCCGAGGCGCGCTCGGCCGGCACGTCGATCCCGTGCAGCTTCGAGTACCGCACGCGCAGATCCGCGACCGGCTCACCGCCCTCTTCGCGCTCGTTTTCGAAGGCGATGTCGGCGCCCATTTCCTTGAGCGTGATGAAGAGCCCGTTGCGGGTCGGGTTCTGGCTGACACCCGGCACCACGATTTCCGAGCCGGGCACGATCAGCGCCGCACAGACCGGGAAAGCGGCCGAGCTGGGATCGCGCGGCACGGCGACCTCTTGCGCAACCAGTTCCGGTTGGCCTTGCAGGGTGATGACATGGCCCTCATCGGTGATCTCGGTGGTGATCTCGGCCCCGAACCCGCGCAACATCCGCTCGGTATGATCGCGGGTCGCGGTTGTCTCGATCACGACCGTCTGGCCCGGCGCGTTCAGCCCCGCCAGCAGCACCGCCGATTTCACCTGCGCCGAGGCCATCGGCGTCGTATAGCGTACCGGCACGGGCGTCTTCGCCCCAACGATGGTCATCGGCAGCCGCCCACCGTGGCGCCCATAGGCCTGTGCCCCAAAAAGCGCGACGGGATCGGTCACCCGGCCCATCGGGCGTTTGCGCAAGGACCCGTCCCCGGTGAAGGTCGCGGTGATCGGCGAGGTCGCCATCGCCCCCATGATCAGCCGCACGCCGGTGCCCGAATTACCGCAATCGATGATGTTTTCCGGCTCGGCGAACCCGCCCACGCCCACGCCATGGACCGACCATTCACCCGGCCCGTGCTGCGTGACCTCGGCCCCGAAGGCACGCATGGCCTTGGCCGTATCGAGCACGTCCTCGCCCTCGAGCAGACCGGTGATCTTCGTCTCGCCCACCGAGAGCGCGCCGAGGATCAGCGCGCGGTGGCTGATCGACTTGTCGCCGGGAACCTCGGCCGTGCCCTTGAGGGGCCCGCATTTGCGCGAGGTCATCTTGATCGGGGTGCCGTGGCCGGACATGTCGCCTCCCAAATTTCGTCGCGCCCCTGTTAGCGCGATCTCGCGGGCGGCGGAAGGGCTCAGATCCGCCGATAGGTCAGGTAATGCGGCTTGCGGCCCTCGCGCAGCGCCTTTTGCTCGTAGCGGGTCGAGAGCCAGTCGGCCCAAGGGGTGTCCCAATCGCCCGAGACATTCTGCGGATCGTCGAAATCGAACGCGGCGGGCACCTCGAAGAGCGGCTCGAAGCCTGCTTTGGGCACCTCCTCGACGGTCTGGCGCACGTAATCGGGAATGTCGGTCGCCACGCGAAACTCCGCGCCGGGCTTGAGCGCGCGATGCAGCGGTTCGAGATGTTCTTGCGTGACGAAGCGCCGGCGGTGGTGCTTCGATTTCGGCCAGGGATCGGGATAAAGAAGAAACGCCTTCGAGATCGAGCCTTCGGGCAGCACGTCCATCAGGTCGCGCGCATCGCCCGGATGCACCGCGACATTCGCAATCTTCTCACGGCGCAGCTTGCCCAGCAGCATCGCGACCCCGTTGATGAAGGGCTCGCAGCCAATGATCTCGACGCCCGGATAGGTCTTGGCCATATGCGCCAGATGCTCGCCCCCGCCGAAGCCGACCTCGAGCCAGACCGGTTTGCCCTTGAACCGCGCCGCCATATCCAGCGGCACCCGGTCGGGGTTCACATCCCAGCCGACCGGCCCGGGCGACAGCCGCGGCAGATCCTCGCGCAGATAATCCTTCTGCGCCTTGTTCAGCGTCTTGCCGTGGCGACGTCCATAGAAGTTGCGCCAGGGGGAGCCGTTCGGGGCGGTATCGTCAAAATCGTCCATGGGCCGCGCCTCTAGCTGCGCACGTCGGAAAACTCAAGCCTTCTGGATGAGGAAGAGCCCGAGGCACATGCAACCGATGCCCGCCCCGCGCATCAGGGTGATCGGGCGGATCATCGCACCGAAGAGCCCGAACTGGTCGATCATGGCAGCCGAGATCATCTGCCCCAGCAACACGAAGAACACCGCATTGCCGACCCCGAATTTCGGCGCGACGAAGGTGATCGAGATGACATAGAAAGCCACCAGAAGCCCGGCGAGGAACAGATACCACGGCTGTCCCGGCAAACGTGCGATGGCAGACGGCCCGGTCGTGACCATCATCGCCGCGACTGCGCCCCCGAGCGCCACGCAAAACAGCACCACCGCCGCCACCGCGGGCGAGCCGATCCGCGCGCCGAGCTGCGCATTGAGAGCCGCCAGAAGCGGGATGCCGATCCCGGCGGCAAGCATGATCGCGGCGTAGCGCAGGGCGTCGGGCATGGGTCTCTCCTCCGGTTTGCGGCGGAGAGTGGCGCGGAAGTCCCGCCGCCTCAAGCCCTCTTGCCTCGGAACCCCTTCTTCTTGATCGAAATATCTCGGGGGGCTCGCAGCGCGAGCGGGGGCAGCGCCCCCTCGACCTTTCCGCCTCTCAGCCCCGTCCGCGATAGGGCGGCACGCCCTGATCGGGGATCCACAGATCTTCGGGCTGCGGGCCGGTCTGCCAGAACACATCGATCGGGATGCCGCCGCGCGGATACCAATAGGCGCCGATGCGCAGCCATTCCGGATCGAGCAAATCGCGCAGACGCTGCCCGATCATCACCGAGCAATCCTCGTGAAACGCCCCGTGATTGCGGAACGACCCGAGGAACAGTTTCAACGATTTGCTCTCCACCAGCCAGTCGCGCGGCACATAGTCGATCATGATATGCGCGAAATCGGGCTGGCCGGTCAGCGGGCAGAGCGAAGTGAACTCGGGCGCGGTGAAGCGCACGAGGTAGCGCTCGCCCGCGCGCGGCTGCGGCACGCGCTCCAGCACCGCCTCTTCAGGCGATTGCGGCAGATCGGTCGCCTGCCCCAGCTGGGTCAGACCGGAGGTATCGGTGCTCACGACACGGCCTTCTTCAGCGCTTCGGTCAGGTCGGTCTTCTCCCAGGAGAACCCGCCATCGGCCTCGGGCGCGCGGCCGAAATGGCCATAGGCCGCGGTGCGCGCATAGATCGGCTTGCACAGATCGAGCGTGTCGCGGATGCCCTTGGGCGTGAGGTCCATCACCTCGCCCACGGCCTTCTCGATGATCTCGTCGGGCACTTCGCCGGTGCCGAACGTGTCGGCATAGATCGAGAGCGGTTTCGCCACGCCGATCGCGTAGGACACCTGGATCACGCATTTCTTCGCCAGACCCGCGGCGACCACGTTCTTCGCCAGATAACGCGCGGCATAGGCCGCCGAGCGGTCCACCTTGGTCGGGTCCTTGCCCGAGAATGCGCCGCCACCATGCGGGGCCGCGCCGCCGTAAGTGTCCACGATGATCTTGCGCCCCGTCAGGCCCGCATCGCCATCGGGCCCGCCGATGACAAAGGTCCCGGTCGGGTTCACCCACCATTCAGTTTCCGGCGTGATCCAGCCCTCGGGAAGGGTCTCGCGGATATAGGGCTCGACGATGGCACGGATATCGTCCGAGGTCTGGCGCTCATGGGCGTGCTGCGTGGACAGAACGATCTGCGTCACACCCACCGGGCGTCCGTTCTCGTAGCGCACCGAGAGCTGCGATTTCGCGTCCGGGCGCAGTTCGGGCTCGGCGCCCGATTTGCGCGCCTCGGCCAGACGGCGCAGGATCGCATGGGCATAGTGGATCGGCGCGGGCATCAGCTCGGGCGTCTCGTCGGTCGCATAGCCGAACATGATCCCCTGATCGCCGGCCCCGTCCTTGTCCACGCCCTGGCTGATATGAGCCGATTGCGGGTGCAGGAAATTCGCGACCTTCAGCGTCGCCCAGTGGAACTCGTCCTGCTCATAGCCGATATCCTTGACGCAATCGCGCACGATCTTGTCGATGCCTTCGAGATATTCGGCGAGCTTGGTCTTGTCCGACAGTCCCACCTCGCCGCCGACGACGACCTGATTGGTGGTGGCGAAAGTCTCGCATGCGACACGCGCATTGGGCTCTTCGGCCAGAAAAGCATCGAGGACGGCATCCGAGATCCGGTCACAGACCTTGTCGGGATGCCCCTCCGAAACGGATTCGGAGGTGAAAACGTAATTCGCGCGTGCCATTGAAGGGTGCTCCGTTGTGAATATCCCCACCCCGTCAGGAAGCCGTTGGGGCGGTTCGGCCCATAGCTAGGAGCGCGGGCCGCGGCGGTCAACGCCAATACGCGTAAAGATTGCAAGGAGTGCCAAAAACGCGACGATTAGTCCGACCACCGGCGCATCGCCAAGCCTGGAATAGAGCGTCGGCGGCAGGCTCGGCGGCAGCGCGACATCCAGCTTGCCCGTCACGCCCATCCCGAGGCTCGCCACGATCCGTCCCTTCGCGTCGATCATCGCGCTCACCCCGGTATTGGCGTCGCGCGCCAGCGGCAGCCCCTGCTCGATCGCGCGCAAACGGGCCTGCGCGAGATGCTGATAGGGCCCGGACAGCGTGCCGAACCAGGCGTCATTGGTGACCTGCAAGATCCAGTCGGGGCGCTGCGTGAAGCCGCGCAGGTCCTGCGGGAAGATCGCCTCGTAGCAGATGAGCGGCGCGACATGGCCGAGCTTGCCGAGATTGAGGAGCTTCTCCCCCGGCCCCGCCGAATAGCCATTGCCCACCTGCGCGGCAAAGGCGGTGATCCCGAACTGCGCCAGCGCATCGCCAAAGGGCATGTATTCGCCAAACGGCACCAGATGGGACTTGTCGTACAGCGCCTCGACCTGCGCCTGAGGCCCGATCAGCGCGAGCGAGTTGAAATAACGGCTGCCCTGCGCGCGCTGGATGCCCATCGCGAGCGGCACGCCGCCCGCCGCCTCGGCCGACATCTCAAGCCCGCCTTGCGGACGCTCAAGCAGGAACGGCACGGCGGTCTCGGGCCAGACGATCAGGTCGGGCTTGGGTGCGCCGGGCGCCGTCGGCGCCTTGGTCAGATCGAGAAGCCTCTGGAAGAACTCCATCCGGTATTGCGGCAACCACTTGAGATCCTGCGGCGCGTTAGGCTGCACGAGGCGCAGCGTGATCGGCTCGGCGCGCGGTTCGACCGGCGCGTTGAGCCGCGCAGCCCCACCCAGCCAGAGCGCCACGAGCCCAACAAGCGCCGAGCCCACCACCCCGAGCGCCGGCCCCATCCGCATCCCCCGCGTCAAAGCGGGCGCGGCCGCGATCAGCATCGTGATCAGGCTCAGCCCCAGCGGACCGATGAAAGCCGCGGCCTGCGCGACGGGCGTGCCGATCCAGATATGGCCGACCAGAACCCAGGGAAATCCGGTAAAGACGTAAGAACGCAGCGCATCCGAGGCTGCCATGCCAAGGGCGATCCCAAGCGCGCGGCTGCGCGGCCCCTGCCCCGCATAGGCGCCAAGCCCGAAGCCCACCGCCCAGAACACCCCCATCCCCGCCGCCATCAGCACCAGAGCGAAGGGCGCCATCCAGCCGTAGATATCGGCCTCGACCATGAAGGGCTCGACGATCCAGAACATCGCGGCCAGCGCATAACCGAAGCCTGCGGCAAACCCGATCCAGATCATCGAGGCGCGCCAGCGTTCCGAGGTCGCGATCCAGATCGACCCGGCAAGCCCGGGCAACGCGAGCCACCACAGCCCCAGCGGGGCCTGACCGGCGGCAAAAAGCGCGCCAAGCCCCGCCGCCAGCAGCAAGACCTGCCAGCGCGGGCGCAACGGAGCGCGAAATCCCTCTCGGATCACCTCGATCATGGGGGCGTCATAGCCCGCTCATTCGGCCGGCGCCACACCCGGCAGACGCACGCGCAGACGTTTGATCCGGCGCGGATCGGCATCGACGACCTCGTATTCGACGCCATTCTCCGCCACCACGACCTCGCCGCGCGCGGGTACCCGTCCGAGCTGCATGAAGACAAGCCCGCCCATCGAGTCGATCTCGTCCTCGGCTTCCTCATCCGCCAGCCGCATCCCGATCTCGCCCTCGAACTCGCGCAACGGCGCGCGGGCTTGCACGATCCACTGACCGGGCTTTTCCTCGCGCCAATAGGCGTCATCGGCCTCGTCATGCTCGTCCTCGATCTCGCCGATCACCTGCTCGATCAGGTCTTCAAGCGTGAGCAAACCGTCGACGCCACCATATTCGTCGATCACCAGCGCCATGTGGATGCGCTGGACCTGCATCTTCTGCAACAAAACCCCGATCGGCATCGAGGGCGGCACGTAAAGGAGCGGACGGATCAGCTTGCGCAGCGAGAACCGCCCGTTGCCCGAGCCGAACCCGTATTCGAGCGCGAGATCCTTCAGGTGAACAAGGCCCAGCGGCGTGTCGAGCGTTTCCTTGAAGACCGGCAGGCGCGAATATCCGTGCTCGCGGAATTTCTCCACCAGCTCGTCGCGCGAGATCGTGACGGGCACGGCCTCGATCTCGACCTTTGGGATGGCCACATCCCCCACGCGCATCCGGCGCAGGTTCCCAAGCCCGAGTGGCACCGGAGCCGGTGCGGGGGGCAATTCGATGCATTCTTCCTCATCCGGCGCGCTGCGCCCTCCGAAGAAGCGGCTGAGCAACCCGCGCGAAGCGGGTTCCGAAGACTGTCCGGGTTCGGCGTTGTCCGAACTCTCGGCATTGGCGGAGGACACTCCGTCAGCAACCTGTCCCATTGTTCCTTTCCAAAAGCGACGTCTGGACGCCCATCCTTACATATATGGGTTACGAATTCCTACGCTTTCAAGCAGGCGGATTTCGATTTGTTCCATCGCTTCGGCATCTTTGTCGCGAATATGGTCATATCCCAACAGGTGCAGCGTGGCATGGATCAGCAGATGCAGCACATGATCGGCCAGCGCCTTGCCCTGTTGCTCGGCCTCGCGCGCGCAGGTCTCGAAGGCGATCGCGAGGTCGCCTAGTTCGATCTCGCCGAAGACATCGGGCGCGGGCGGCTCCGGATCGGCACCCTCTTCCTGCGCCCCGCGCTCCTCGGCGGGCCAGCTCAGGACATTGGTGGGTTTGGGTTTTTCACGATACTCGGCATTGAGCTCGGCAATGCGCGCATCGTCGCAGGCCAGAACCGAGATCCGGCACAGCGCCGGGTCGATCCCGCGATCCTCCAACACCAGCCGCGCCGCGCGCTCGGCCAGCGCTGCAAGCCCCACCGCTTCCCAGCGCGGATCCTCGATCTCGATCTCAATTTCCATTCGCGGCTCCGATCGGCACATCGGCCAGTTGCTTGCCCGCCTTGTCAAAGACCAGAACCGCGCCCTGATCTGTCACCACGACGACATAACTGCGCGCGAATGTCACAGCCTCGGCCCGCGCGCCGTCGGGCAATGTGATCGCCGCGGGAAGCTCGGGAAGCGGGCTCGGCGTTTTCAGGCGGATGACAAGCAGCGCCACAATCGCTACAAGCCCCGCAATCATCACGCCGGCCAGAACCGTCACCAGAAGCTTGAGAAAGCGCAAATCGGGTGGCAGCGTGGCAGGCAACTCGTCTTCAGGCAGGTCGGACATGGACAAGGATATCCTCAGCGTCGAGATCGGACCCGGCATGGGTCCCCGCCTTGATAAGGCCTTGGCGGCGGCTGTGCCAGAGGAAGCGTCCCTCTCGCGCTCGCGTCTGGCCAAGCTGATCGCGGAAGGCTCGGTGATGCATGATGGCGCACCGGTGACCGACCAGAAAGCGAAAGTGGCCGAGGGCGAGATCTACCAGATCGCGCTGGAGCCGCCGAAACCGGTCGAGACCGTGGCGCAGGACATCCCCCTCGAAGTGCTCTGGGAGGATGACGACCTGATCGTCGTGAACAAGCCCGCGGGCATGGTCACCCATCCCGCGCCGGGCTCGCCCGAGGGCACGCTGGTCAATGCGCTGTTGCACCATTTCGGCGGCAATCTCTCCGGCATCGGCGGCGAGGCGCGCCCAGGCATCGTGCACCGGATCGACAAGGAGACCTCGGGTCTTCTGGTCGTGGCGAAATCCGACCGCGCCCATCACGGGCTTGCCGCGCAGTTCGAGGAACACTCGGTGCATCGCCACTACCTCGCGATCTGCCATGGCGTGCCCGATCAGGCCGACCCGCGCCTGCGCGGGCTCAATGGGGTGAGCTTCGAGACCGGGGGCGTGCTGAAGATCGTCACCCAGCTCGCACGCCACAAGACCGACCGGCAGAAACAGGCCGTCGTCGCCCATGGCGGGCGCCATGCCGTGACCCGCGCCCGCGTGGTCGAAGAGTTCAAGGGCACCGCCGCGCTCATCGATTGCTGGCTCGAGACCGGGCGCACGCACCAGATCCGCGTGCACATGGCCTATGCGGGCCACGGGCTGATCGGCGATCCGACCTATGGCGGCAAGCGCAAGATCTCGGAAAAAGCGGTGGGGGCGCAGGTCGCGCAAGCGGTGCGCGATTTCCCGCGTCAGGCGCTCCATGCGGCGACGCTCGGCTTCATCCATCCGGTGACGGGCGAGGAGCTGTCCTTCACCGCCCCCCTCCCCGACGACATGGAAGCGCTGCTGTCACAGTTGCGCGGGGCGCCGTGACAGTCTGGTGGTGGGAATTCGTCACGCTGCTGGTCCATTTCGGCAGCCAGATCCTGGCTGTCCTGCGGGTACTCACACGCCCTGACAAGCCGCCCGCCGTGCGCGCCAGCTGGACGATCCTGATCCTCTCGGTGCCCTTTGTCGGCGTGCTCCTCTACCTGCTGATCGGCGAGACCCGCCTCAACCAGCGCATCGCCAAGCGCCAGCGCGCCACCGTCGCCGCCCTCCCCGCGCCCAAGCCCTCGAGCGCACCCGCGCTTACCTCCGTCACTCCCGGCTATCGCCCCGCATTCGCGCGCGCCGCCGCCGTCAATGGCTTCGCGCCCAGCTCCGGCGACGCGATCCGCTTCCTGTCCGAGCCCGAGGACCAGATCGCGACCCTCCTCTCCGATATCGAGACCGCGCGCGAGACCGTCCACCTGACCACCTATATCTGGCTCGTAGATGGCACCGGGATCGCGCTGGCGGAGGCGATGACGCGCGCGGCCGAACGGGGCGTGAGCGTGCGCCTATTGGTCGACGGGCTCGGCGCGCGCGGCTTCATCAAATCCCCGCATTGGCGCGCGATGAAACAGGCCGGCGTCAAGACGGGCATCGCCTTTTCCTTCCACTGGCCGCTTTTCAAGCTCGCCACGATGCGCATCGACCTGCGCAATCACCGCAAGCTCGCGGTGATCGACGGGCGCGTGGCCTATACCGGCTCGCGCAACGTGGCCGACCCGGAATTCCGCATCAAGGCGCGCTTTGCGCCCTGGGTAGATGTGCTCTTGCGCCTCGAAGGGCCGCTGGCCGGCCAGCATCAGCATATCTTCGCGACCGATTGGATCACCCATACCCGCGAGGATATCGCGGCCCTCGTGCCCTCGGAGGCCGCCGCCCCGCGCCCCGGCAACAGCACCGCCGTCGCCTTCGCCACGGGGCCGATGCTCGACATACGCGGCGTGCCCGACGTATTTCTCTCGGTGATCGGGGCCGCGCAGGAAAGCCTTACCCTCTCCACCCCCTATTTCGTTCCGGGCGAAGAGATCGCCTCTGCCCTGCGCGCCGCGGTCCGGCGCGGGGTCAGCGTGCGGGTGATCGTGCCCCGGCGCAACGACTCGCGCTTTGTCGCCCACGCCGCGCGCAGCTTCTTTCCCGCCCTGATCGAGGCAGGAGTCGAGATCCACGAACATGCCCCGGGGCTTCTTCACGCCAAGACGCTTCTGGCCGATCGGCGCGTCGCGATCATCGGCTCGGCCAATCTCGACCGGCGCAGCTTCGAGCTCAATTACGAGAATTGCCTGCTCGTCGAGGATGCCGATCTGGGCGAGCGCCTGGCCGCGCGTCAGGCGCAGTGGATCGCCGGTGCACGCCGCCTCTCGCCCGAACAGATCAAGGCCTGGCCGTTGCGTTGGAAGATCACCAACAACCTGATGTCGATCCTCGCCCCCGTCCTCTAGCCCCCGCGCCGTGCAAAAATCACGCGAGCGTCATTCATTTTTCGCGACGGAAATCCGCATACCGCACGTTAAGCTCATGATGCGACACCTGGGCGCAGGCCGTTGAGGTGAACCGGGAACGCGCTTTATGCGTTACCTTGAAGAACAACGGACTGACACCCATATCGAGCAGCCGCCATAGGGAGACATGGGAGAAAATGACGAGCTATACCAACCTTCCGGCCCCGAGCCCTGAACAGGGGCTCAATCGTTACCTGCAAGAGATCCGGAAGTTTCCGCTTCTGGAGCCCGAGCAGGAATACATGCTGGCCAAGCGTTGGGCAGAAGATCAGGATACCGACGCCGCCCACCAGCTCGTGACCAGCCACCTGCGCCTCGCCGCGAAGATCGCGATGGGCTATCGTGGCTACGGCCTGCCGCAGGCCGAGGTGATCTCGGAGGCGAATGTCGGCCTGATGCAGGCCGTGAAACGGTTCGACCCGGAAAAAGGCTTCCGCCTCGCAACCTATGCGATGTGGTGGATCCGCGCCGCGATCCAGGAATACATCCTGCGCTCGTGGAGCCTTGTGAAACTCGGCACGACCTCGGCGCAAAAGAAGCTGTTCTTCAACCTGCGCAAGGCGAAATCGAAGATCGGCGCCTATGAGGACGGCGACATGCGGCCCGAGAACGTGGCCCAGATCGCGAAGGATCTCAACGTCACCGAGGAAGAGGTGATCTCGATGAACCGGCGCCTGTCGGGTTCGGACGCCTCGCTCAACGCCCAGGTCGGCGCGGGCGACGAGGGCACCGCGCAATGGCAGGACTGGCTTGAGGACGAGGATGCCGACCAGGCCGAGGCCTATGCCGAAAGCGAAGAGCTGCAGGCCCGTCGCGAGATGCTGATGCAGGCGATGGACGTGCTCAACGATCGCGAGAAGGACATCCTGATGCAGCGCCGTCTGCGCGATGATCCGGTCACGCTCGAAGAGCTGTCGGGCCAATATGAGGTCAGCCGAGAGCGCATCCGCCAGATCGAGGTACGCGCCTTCGAGAAACTGCAAAAACGCATGACAGAGCTTGCCCGCGAAAAGGGCATGCAGATCCCTGCGTAACCGTTTGTGAGTAACGAGTATGCGCCGCTCCCGAAGGGGGGCGGCGTTTTTCTTTGACGCTCCATCGAGGCGCGTTGGTCACTCCCTTCGGAAAGCTCCGGGGCACGCGGATCGCCGCGCGCGCCCCGGCTTTCGCTCACCCGTTTTCGCTCACCCGTCCTGGCTCAGTCCGAACGCGGCGTGGTGGATCAGCTCGCCTGCGGGTTCCACCGCCTCGAACGGCAACGCCAGAACGAACTGAGGCGGCACCTCTCCCACCCGCAACCCGGGAAAGGCCCTGAAGCCGAACCGGCGATAATACCCGGGATCTCCCACAAGCGCCGCCCCCTTGCAGAAGGTGCGCAGCCGCGCGATCGCCTCGGCCATCAGCGCGCTGCCGATCCCTTCGCGATGCCGCGACGGGAGGACGGCCAGCGGACCGATCAGCCCCCAGCCACTGCTCTCCCCGATCCGCGCCATGGAAGCGGCGAGATGACCCACCACCTCGCCTTGATCCTCCGCCACGAGCGAAAGGGTCAACGCATCGTCGGCCCGCAGCCTGTCGACGATATCGGCCTCCGTTCCCGACGCTTGCGGCAACAGCCTCATCGCCTCGGTGACGATCGTCCGGATCACAGGGATATCGCTTTCGGTTTCTTTTCGGATCAGCATGTTACGCCCCCTGATTGTCGAGCTGCGGTCGGACGGAGAGACGTCCGCGTCTGGAGATGCGATAGGGCGCACCGGACCGGGATTCGATCAACCGCTTGCGCCGCAACTTGCTGAAGACGCTCAGGTCGAAACCGGACAGGATCATCCCCTCGCGCGTGACGCATGTGACCGAGGTGATCTTGGAGCCGTTTTCCCGTTCATGCAGGATACGGCCACCCAGAGCCAGAACGTGCAACGCACGTTGTTCATTTCGTGATATATTCATTGAAGTCTCGTGTGACAGACGTGAAAAAACGCCCAAGCGCATCTGCGCCCGGCGGCTTAGGGTTCACGCGGCTCTCTGAGGTTCAGAGAGCCATATCACACAAGCTCTGACATCCAGTCTCCATTGACCGAAAGGCAGCCATGGCCGCCTCTCCTTTCCCAACATAGGAAGCGTGATCTGCAGGCGCAACTCGACGAGGCGAATTGCCTCACCCGGTCGAGGCGTTGCACCCGCCGCTGTTTGCGCTACCATCGCGCACCGGAAAGGGAGGGTGCACATGACCGTTTTGAATTGGGGAATCCTGGGGGCCGCAAAATTCGCGCGCGAGCACATGGGCCGCGCGATCCATGCGGCCGAGGGCGCGCGGCTGGCGGCCCTGGCGACCTCGAGCGCAGAAAAAGCCAAACCCTTCAAGGCTTTTGCGCCCGATCTTCAGATCCACGACACCTACGAGGCTCTGCTCGCAGATCCGATGATCGACGTGGTCTATATCCCTCTGCCCAACACGCTCCATGTCGACTGGACGAAGAAGGCGCTCGCGGCGGGCAAGCATGTGCTGACGGAAAAACCGATCGCGATGAAGGCCGCCGAAATCGACGGGCTGATCGCTGCGCGCGATGCTGCGGGCCGCTTCGCCACCGAGGCATACATGATCGTGCATCACCCGCAATGGCAGCTCACGCGACGCTGGATCGACGAAGGCCGGATCGGCGAGCTGCGCCATGCCGATGTCGCGTTCAGCTTCAACAATCCCGATCCCGGCAATATCCGCAACAAGCCCGAGACGGGCGGCGGCTCGATCCCGGACATCGGCGTCTATGCCTATTCTTGCGTGCGTTACGCGGCGCGCGCCGAGCCGGGCACGCTGCGCGCGGTGATCGAGCGCGAGAACGGCGTCGATGTCTTCGCGCAAGTCACCGGCGAGATGATCGGCGCGCAAGGACGGTTCAGCTATGCCGCGATGACGTCGACCCGGCTGCATCCGCGTCAGGAAGTGGTGTTTCAGGGCTCGGAGGGGCTGATCCGGCTCACCTGCCCGTTCAACGCCAACGTCTTCGATCAGGCCGAGGTCACGCTCTACCGCAAGGGCGAGCCCGATCTGGTGCAGCGCTTTCCCGGGGTGAACCAGTATGTCCTGCAGGTGGAGAGCTTCGTGCGCCACGTCACCGAAGGCGCCGACTATCCCTGGACGCTCGAAGACGCGCGCGGCACGCAGGCGATGATCGACAAGGTCTATGCAAGCGAGCTCTGAGCGGGTCGTCGAGAGACGCGCCACGGAAACGATCGCGACGGGGCCGCTCGGATAAGCAAAACTTATCCGAGCTCCGTCCGCATAAGCGAAACTTATCTCAGCGCAGCTTCGGCGGTTTGGTCGGGTCCATACCCGGGGCGGCGCCGGGCACGATCTCCTGCACATCCTCCTCGACAGGCTCGGGCACATGCAGCACCAGGCCTTTCTCCAGCAGCAGTTGCGCCGCAGGGTCCTCGGGGTCGAGGAAAGTCACATCCAGCTCGCCCGCGTCGAGACCCGAGAAGGTCAGCGCCTCGCCCATCGCCTTGGCGATGCCCGGCATGAAATGCTCATGCGCGCCGATCACCGCGAGCACATGGCCGCGATGGCCGTCCTCATAGGTCACGCCGCCGAGCACCGCAGCCTGCGCGATACCGGCGAGCTGATCGAGCTTCGCCTCGAAGGCAGGCAGCAAAAGCCCCAGCATCGCAGGCGACAGCCCCGGCGCGGTGAACGCGACCGGACGGCCCTGCGCCTCAGAGGGCGAATGGGAAAGCGTCTCGGTCAGCCAGTCGAGCGCCTCGGGCGGCAGCAGCATCGCCGACTCCGCCACGCCGAGATTGATCCCCAGCCCGATATTCTCGCCCACCAGATGCTGCGCGATCACCCGCCCCGGCAGCGCCGCATAGGGCTGCGGTTCGTCGGAAAATTCGCCCAGACGCTCTTCGGTGTCGAAGACCAGAACGAATTCGCCCTCCTCGGTCGAAAACACCTGCGGGCGGATATTCTCGTCCTCGGGCTCTTCCTCGAGAAGCAGGAACAGCTCGGCATCGGCGAGGCGATCATAGACGGCGAGACGCTTGGCCTCGTTCTCGGGCTCGGCTTCCATCGCGGCATGGGCGCGGTCGTAAGGGGTCATGTCAGCTCCTTCACCCGGGCGCGCAGGACCGGCAGCAGGTCGGTCTCGAACCAGGGGTTTGTCTTCAGCCATCCCGTATTGCGCCAAGACGGATGAGGCAAGGGGAAGAGCCGCGGCGCGTGGTCTCGCCAGCCCGCGACGGTCTCGGTGACGCGCCCCGGCCCGAGATGCCAGCGCTGCGCCGCGCCGCCCACGAGGAGCGTCAGATCGACGGGACCGATCTCGGCCATGACGCGCTCACGCCAGGTCGCGGCGCAGAGCGGCGGCGGCGGCAGGTCCGCGCCCTTCGCGTCATAGCCGGGAAAGCAAAACGCCATCGGTGCGATGGCGATGCGCGCGCGATTATAGAAGGTCTCGCGGTCGACCCCCATCCAGTCGCGGAGCCGATCGCCCGAACGGTCGTTGAAGGGCAGTCCGGTTTCATGCACCCGCATCCCCGGCGCCTGCCCCACGACCAGAATCCGCGCGCCCGCGCCGAACCAGACCACCGGGCGCGGCGCATGGGCCGTCGCGGTGGCGCGAAACCGCTCTGCGCAAAGCCGGCACGCGGCGATTTCCGCCTGCACCTCGCCCGTCATCTTCCCAATCTGTGCAACAACGCGTTCTTCATTGCATAACCCTCTCGGAATTCGACATAATGACGCCTAAATCCACGCATAGGTGACTTTATTAACAAGACCCGCGCATGGTCTTCTAGTGGCAGGGACGGCAAACCGGATCACGATGATCGAATTCGAAAATGTCTCCAAGTCCTTCTGGACGGGCAAGCAGCGCAAGGTGATCCTTGATCGCGCCAGTTTCCGCGTGGAACTGGGCAACAGCCTCGGCATTCTCGCGCCCAACGGGACCGGCAAGACGACGATCGTCAACATGATGGCGGGGCTGGAAAAACCCGACGAGGGAGAGGTGCGGCGCAGCTGCCGGGTCTCGTTCCCGCTGGGCTTCATGGGCGGGGTCGTGTCGAAGCACTCGGCGCGGGAAAACGCGCGCTTCATCGCGCGGCTCTACGGGCTCGATCCCGATTACGTGGAGGCCTTCTGCCGCTGGCTGACCGGGATCGAGGAATATTTCGACCAGCCCGTGGGCACCTACAGCTCGGGGATGCGCTCGCGGTTCACCTTCTCCTTGCTGCTGGCGCTGGAGTTTGACATCTACCTGATCGACGAGGGCATGCCCTCGACCACGGATGTCGAGTTCAACCGCAAGGCAGGCTCGATCCTGCGCGACCGGCTGCGCGATTCCACCGTGGTCGTGGTCTCGCACCAGCCCTCGACGATCGAGAAATTCTGCCGCTCGGCGGCAGTGCTGCGCGACGGGCAGCTCTACCAATTCGACACTCTGGAAGAAGCGAAGCGGATGTATGACTACCAGTCCTAAGGTTTCGAAATACCGCATCCGCCGCGACGGGCCCGTCCTTTCGGATGGCACCGCACAACCGGCCGCGCCCGCTGCCGCCGCCCCGCCGCGCAAGCCCCCGGCGGTGGAGGATGCGCAGACCGATCCCGCGACGCTTTTCGACCCGCAGGATGACGGGTTCGGCGACCAGAAATTTCCGACCGCAGGCGGCTCCGAGGTGCTGGCGGCGGGCCAGAAGACGCCCGAGGAAGAGATCGCCGCGATCCGCGCCGAGGGGCTGACCGGACGCCAGCTTCGGCTCGCACGGCGCATGGCGCAGAAACACGGGATCGAGGCCAGCTCGGATTTCGAGGCGGTTCTCCTGCTGCGCCGCAAGGGCGTGGACCCGTTCGACCGCTCGAACATCGTGGCGCTGGTGAAGAACCCGGGCCCCGATGAGGCGACCTCGCGCGCGCTGGCGCGCACCGACGGGCCAGGCGCCGATACGCGCGTGCAGCTGCCCCAGACGGTCCGGCCCGGTCAGGTGCCCGCGACCGAGGTGATGAGCGGGGACCGCCGCGCCGCCGAGATCCTCAAGATCCAGCGCGACATCGCGCGCCGCCGCCGTCGCAAGCTGGCGCTTCTGGCCGCGCGGCTGTCCTTCTTCGTCTTCCTGCCGACGATCATCGCCGCCTATTACTATTTCGCGATGGCCACGCCGATGTATGCCACGAAATCCGCCTTCGTGATCCAGAAAGCCGACGGGATGGGCAATTCAGGGCTGGGATCGCTGTTTTCGGGCACGCAGCTTGCGACGAACCAGGATTCGGTGACGGTGCAATCCTACCTGCAATCGCGCGACGCGATGCTCCGGCTCGACCGCGATCAGGGCTTCAAGACGGCCTTCGAGAACCAGACGATCGACCCGCTTCAGCGCCTGCCGGAGAATGCCACCGACGAACAGGCCTACAAGCTCTATCAGAAGATGGTGAAGATCGGCTACGACCCCTCGGAGGGGCTCGTGAAGATGGAGGTGATCGCGCCCGATCCCAAGGAATCGCAAGAGTTCTCGCAGGCGCTGATCTCCTATGCCGAAGAGCAGGTGGACCAGTTGACCGCGCGACTGCGGGGCGACCAGATGAAGGGCGCGCTCGAGAGCTATCAGGACGCCGAGAACAAGGTCTTCGCCGCGCAGGCCAAGGTCCAGCAATTGCAGGAGAAGGTCGGGATTCTTGACCCGGTCTCGGAGAATTCGCTGGTGATGGGCCAGATCTCGGGGTTCGAGACGCAGCTTCAGCAGAAGCGGCTCGAACTGGGCCAGCTTCTCGACAACGAGCGACCCAACCAGGCGCGCGTCACGGGCGTTCAGGGCGACATCAAACGGCTCGAGGACGCGATTGCGGAGCTGCGCAGCCAGCTGACGACCGACAAGGGCAACACCGAGTCGCTCGCCGCCGTCACCGGCCAGCTCCAGATCGCGCAGGGCGAATTGCAGACCCGCCAGATGCTGCTCTCGGCGGCGGCCCAGCAGATGGAAACCGCGCGGATCGAGGCCAACAAGCAGGTGCGCTACCTCGAGATGGGCGTGCGCCCCGTCGCCCCCGACGAGCCCACCTATCCGCGCGCCTTCGAGAACACGCTGTTGGCTTTCCTGATCTTCTCGGGCATCTATCTGATGCTGTCGCTGACCGCCTCGATCCTGCGTGAACAGGTTTCGAGCTGATCCCGGCGACGCGGCCCATCGCTGCGGAGGATGACATGAAAGACGTGAAAATCGGCGGGCTGACCGTCTCGAACGACCGCCCCCTGACGGTGATCGCGGGCCCCTGCCAGCTGGAGAGCCGCGACCATGCGCTGATGATCGCGCGCGAGATGGCGAAGACCTGCGATCAGGCGGGCGCGCAGTTCATCTTCAAGGCCAGCTATGACAAGGCCAACCGCACCAGCCTCAAGGGCAAGCGCGGGCTCGGGATCGACGCCGGCCTGAAGATCCTCGAAGACGTGCGCGCGGAACTGGGCTGCCCGGTGCTGACCGACATTCACGATGCCGAACAAGCGAAGATCGCGGGCGCGGTAGTGGACGTGATCCAGATCCCCGCCTTCCTGTGCCGCCAGACCGATCTGCTGCTGGCCGCGGGCGAAACCGGCTGTGTGGTGAACATCAAAAAGGGGCAGTTCCTGGCCCCCTGGGACATGCCCAACGTGGCCGAGAAGGTCGCCTCGACCGGCAACGAGAAAATCCTGCTGACCGAGCGCGGCACCTCCTTTGGCTACAACACGCTCGTCGCGGACATGCGCGGGCTGCCCGAGATGATGAAGACCGGCTACCCGGTGATCATGGATGCGACCCATTCGGTGCAACAGCCCGGCGGTCAGGGCGGCTCCTCGGGCGGGCAACGCGAATTCGCGCCGGTGATGGCGCGCGCGGCGGTGTCTCTGGGAATCGCGGGCGTTTTCATCGAGACCCACGAGGCGCCCGATAGCGCGCCCTCGGACGGGCCGAACATGATCCCGCTCAAGGACATGCCGAAGCTGGTGCAGGTGCTGATGGAGTTCGACCGCATCGCCAAGGACAATCCGATCCGGCTGTAAAGAGAGCGGGCGCGCCGTGACCGACGCGCCCTGCCCCAACGCGTTCGGCCGGTCTCAGCTATCGGCCACGAGCTCGGCGCGCTGGCGGCCGAGACCCTCGATCTCCAGCTCGACAACATCGCCCGGACGCAGGTAGCGCGGGGTCTGCATCCCCATCGCGACGCCCGGCGGCGTGCCGGTCGAGATCACGTCGCCCGGATGCAGCGTCATGAATTGCGACAGGTAGCTCACGAGCTTCGCCACGCCGAAGACCATCGTCGACGTCGATCCGTTCTGCATCACCTCGCCGTTGACGCTGAGTTTCATCGCGAGGTTCTGCGGATCGACCACCGCATCGCGCGTCACGAGATACGGCCCGAGCGGACCAAAGCTGTCGCAGCTCTTGCCCTTCGTCCACTGGCCGGTGCGTTCGGTCTGGAAGCTGCGCTCGGAGACATCGTTGGCCAGGACGTAGCCCGCCACGTAATCAAGCGCGTCCTTTTCCGAGACATATTTCGCGGGTGTGCCGATGACGATGCCCAGCTCGATCTCCCAGTCGGTCTTTTCCGAACCGCGCGGGATCACGATCGGATCGTTGGGCCCCTGAATGGCGGAGGTGGCCTTCATGAAGATCAGCGGCTCGGGCGGCACCTGCGCGCCGGATTCGGCGGCGTGATCGGCATAGTTGAGCCCGATGCAGATCATCTTTCCGATGCCCGCGACCGGCGCGCCCAGACGGGTGCCCTCGGGCACGACCGGCAGGCTCGTCGGGTCGAGCGAGCCGATCGCGGACAGACCGTCATCGGACAGTACCGCCCCTCCGATATCGCTCACCTGCCCCGACAGGTCGCGCATCACCCCCTGATCGTCGAGCATTCCCGGCTTTTCGGCTCCCATGAGCCCATGACGAAACAGTTTCATCGCCTCTCCCTCCTGCATTTGGCCCGCATCAAGTCAGGCCCGGCGCGCAGATTCAAGGGGATCAGGTGACGTGCAGGATGAATATCCCCGTGAGCACGATCAGCGCGATCACAAGCGCGGCGAGTACCAGATCGGGCCAGTTGATCCCCGAAGCGTCGAGCGCGTCCTCGGCGTCGATACGCTGGCGCAGGAGCTGCATGCGGATGAAGGCCAGCAGCACGACCACGCCCCCCGATCCGATCATCGCCACATTCGACCAGACCGGCATATGCGCGCCCGTCAGCTTCGCCGCCGTCAGCCCGACGCCGACGATGGCGATGGCGGTGCGCAACCAAGCAAGGAAGGTGCGTTCATTGGCGGCATGGTCCTTGAAATTGGGGATCATCCGCTGCGCTCCTTGCTGTCGCGGCGCACCAGCCCGCGCACGCCGCCCGAGATCAGAACGTTCACCTCGTAGAGCACGCGCGGCACGCCGAGCCCGCCCGGCGAGGCGAGGTAATGGGGCGACCAGACCGGATCCCATTTTTCCTTGAAGCTGCGCAGCCCCTCGAAGCTGTAGATCCGTTCGCCATGCTCATAGAGGAACCCGCCCAGCCGGTGCCAGATCGAGGCGAGGCGGTGACGCTCGATCCCCGAAAACGGCGCATTGCCGAGGCGGAACCAACGAAAACCCTGCGCCTGCGCCCACAGGATCATCTCGGTGAAGATCTGGTTCATCCCCCAGCCCGGATAGCGCCCGTCATAGCGCATCAGGTCGATGCAAATCTCGACCCCCGCGCCGTTCATCAGGTTAGCGAAGGCGATGATCGCGCCGTCGGGGTCACGCAGCACGGCGATGTCGAAATTGACGATGTAATCTTCGGTGAAGGCGCCGAGCGCGAAGCTTTTCTCCTCGCCCTGTTTCTGCGCGAGCCAGGCATCGGAGATCGCGCGCAGCTCGGGCAGATGGGCGGGCACCTCGGCGGCGGGAAGGATCTCGAAGCGGTATCCGTCGCGCTGCCCCTTGGAGAGGGCATAGCGGAAATTTTTCTTCTTCGGCCCGTCGAGGGTGAAGGTCGACAGGTCGATCCGGGCGGTCTCGCCGATCTTCACGATCGACAGGCCCATATCGAGAAAGACCGGCAGGTAGCGCGGCGAGACGCCGTAGAAGGCACATAGCCGCCCCATCCGGTCGGCTTTCTCGCGCAGGGCCCAGATCAGGTCGGTCGCGGCCTCCTCCTCGCCCACGGGATCGGCGCGCGCGATCAGGGCGCGGCCCGTATCGGCATAGGCGATGAAGGCGCGGCCCTCGGGATCGAGCAGCACCTCCTTGTCGCCCATCAAGCTCAGCTCCGCCTCGGCATCGTCGGAGCGCGCGAGGATGTCGCGCACCGCCTGCGGGATGTCCTGACGCGGGCGCAGGCGCTTGCGGCTGCTCAGGATCGAACCGAGCGCGATGATCGCCAGCGCCACCGACGCCCCGACCGTGCCGCGCAGGAAACGCGAGGCCTCGCCCTTCCAGGCGAATTGCCACCAGAGCGCATCGCGGTATTCGACGTGTTTATAGGCGAAGAAACCGATCCAGGTGATCGCCACGACCAGCGCGGTGACCGAGACGAACCAGCGCAGGTCGAGCCGGAAGACCGACGCGTCCTGCACCCGGTAGAAGGCCTGCCGGAACACGATCAGCAGCGCCCCTGCGATCACCATCGTCGCCGCCTGCTCCCATTCGAGCCCCCTCACCAGAGAGGTCACGATCCCGATCGACAGCAGGATGAGCGCCATGATCCAGGCGCGGGTGAGACGTTGGAAGAGCCCGCGCGCGAGCACGATCAGCAAGACGCCGGTGACCGAGGCGGTCAGGTGCGAGAACTCCACCAGCGGCAGCGGCAGCACGTCGCGCAACAGATCCAGCCGCGTACCCTCGGCCGGGACGGAGCCCGACAGCAGCAGCACGACGCCCGCGACAAGCGACACACCCGAGGCGAGTGGAGGGATCAGCGGCCCCATCACGGTAAGCGCGAGATCGGCCGCCCCGTCGAGGCGGTGACGCTGCGCCCAGAGCCAGCCCGCAGCCAGCCCGAGCGTCGCCATCAGAAACGGGTAGAGCGTGTAGACCACGCGATAGAGCACCAGCGCCGCGAGCAGATCCGAGCGCGCCCCCGCGCCGAGCCCCGCGATCACTGTTGCCTCGAAGACGCCCAGCCCACCCGGCGAATGGCTCGCGATGCCAAGCCCGATCGCCGCCATGAAGATCACGAAGAAATAGGCGAAATTTCCGCCCAGATCGGGCGGCAGCAGCACCCAGAGCGTGAGCGAGGCGAAGAGCAGATCGGCCATGCCCGCGAGCATCAGAAGGCTGGCAGTGCTGGCGCGTGGCAGATCGGCCACGATCCCGCGCCAGCTCAGGTGGCGGGACGTGCGCCCGAGCATGACCATCAGCGCGCCCAGCGCGAGGAGCATCGCGATCCCCGTCAGGCTTTCGAGCGCCGGCGCGATCGGCAGCACGCCCGAAAGCCCCTTCGGGTGAAACAGCATCAACAGGCCCAGAAGCGCGGCCAGCCCCGTCCAGAACCCGCTCCACGAGGTGCCCAGTGCCAGCGCCGCACGGTGGAAGGGCACACCGGCGGCGACATAGGTGCGTAGCCGCACCGCGCCGCCTGTCAGGTAAGAGACCCCGAGCAGGTTCGAGATCGCATAGCCCGCGGCGCCGATCAGGTAGGCGGTGCGCGGGCGCACGATCCCCGGCGCCACCGCTCCCAGCGAAATCACGTCGTAAAAGGCAATCGCGAGATAGCTTGCCGTGGTGGCCGAAAGCGCGAGAAGGAGCGCCCGCGGGCTCGCCGCGCCGATATCCGCGGCGACCCTGGCGGGGCTCACATCACCGGCGAGCCTGTGCAGCACCAGAACCGCGATCGCGAGCACCAAAAGCGGCAGGCCGAGCTTGACGGACGGGTGATCGGCCCAGCGATGGAGCCGCGCGCCGAAGCTCTCCGCGGTGCCGGACGAGAGCGCGGGCGGGGTCTGCGCCGCGTCGCAGGTGGTGACCTGGCGGGTCTGTTGCGTCTTCGTCATCTCGTCACCCCACCGGAGCCACGCGGCACCCGGACCTTCTCGTCAAATACAACTCACCGCACCCTTCTTCGATGGGCGTTCGGACCGGTGGTTACAATAGCTCTGCCGCCGCGCTCCTGCGATGGTGATCATGCGGGAGCAAGCGCCGCGCTGGCTTTCACGGCTCCGCCTCGCGTATGATCGCTCGCCGCGAGCCAGAATCACGCCCCCGCGGCTCCTGAAACATCCGCACCCTCAGGCCTCCGATCCGCGCGCGATGCCATAGCCCCGGCCGAATCCCGGGTTCGTTTCAAGAGCTATCACGGCAAATGTGAGCGCCTCTTCACGCGCCCGTGGTGCGAGTGAAACCTTTGTCATGTCTTTTGACAAGCGGCGCGCGGGGCTGCGCGCCAGCAAAGACAGGGACCGCCTGGCGCTTGCCGGGTCGACAGGCTGGGGCGCATCGCGGCGCCGCTCACCCTTGGTCATCTTCGCGTGAGCTGGAGTGGTCGCAAGGGTGTGAGTGCGCCACCCTTAAGGCTTAGAGCCGCGCAGTGATGCCGCAGCGGCGTGATCGACCGGCTACGCAGGGAGGGGTCCCCCTCAAAATCTGCAAAGATCTGAATATGTCGGAACGGATCACCCCGCCGCGCGTTGCTCGTGAAAACAAACCGTGGAACCGGGCAAGGGACACAAGGGACAGTGACGCGTTCGATCGTTCGTCGCCGACCATGCCCGGGTTTCGTCTGAAAACGGAGCCAGCCCATGCAAATCACCGAGACGCTTGGCCTGTTGCTCGCCCTGAGCTTCATCATCTCGCTTCTGGCGCTGACGATCCTGATCTGGGCGATCGCGAACAAGCAGGTTCACACCCCCGACGCCGACGACGCGCGCACGATCTTCACCCCCGGCGAGGGCGCGGAGATCGACGAGCCGAACAAGCCTCACCATTTCGACACAGAGCGCAGCGGGATCGACCGGGTCTCGGCCGGCCCGGTGATGTGGCTGATCGCGGCGGCGGTGTTCTGGCTTATCTTCGGCTCTCTCCACGGGCTCGCGGCCTCGCTGGAATTGCACCTGCCCGACCTGATGTCGGGAAGCGCGCAGATGACCTTCGGGCGGATGCGCACGGTGCATCTGAACTCGGTCGCCTATGGCTGGGCTTCTCAGGCCGGACTTGCGGCGGTGTTCTGGATCATCCCGCGCATTTTCCACACCAGGCTGCGCCTGGTGGGGCTGGTGAAGCTTGGGTTCGTGCTGTGGAATATCGGCGTGGCTGCAGGCGTCATGGCGATTGCGAATGGCTGGACCGACGGGCTCGAATGGCTCGAAATCCCGTGGCAGATCGACATCGTTCTGGCACTGGGCGCGGCCTGTTTCGTGGCACCGCTGATCGCGACCGCAAAGCATCGCGAAGTGCATCACATCTACGTCTCGGGCTGGTATTTCCTTGCCGCCATCTTGTGGTTCCCGGTCCTGTTCATCGTCGCCAACATTCCCGGCGTCCATCACGGAGTCGAGCAGGCCACGATGAACTGGTGGTATGCCCATAACGTGCTGGGCCTGTGGCTGACGCCGCTGGGCGTGGGGACGGCCTATTACTTCATCCCGAAGATCATCGGGAAACCGATTTATTCCTACGCTGTCTCGCTGGTGGGGTTCTGGGCGCTGGCGCTGTTCTATTCGCAGGTCGGCATCCACCACCTGATCGGCGGCCCGGTGCCGACCTGGCTGGTGACGCTCTCGGTGGTGCATTCGGTGATGATGTTCGTCCCCGTGATCGCGGTGGCGATCAACCAACATGTGACGGTGGCGCGCAATCTCTGGGCGCTCAAGGAATCGATGCCGCTGCGTTTCATCTGGTTCGGTGCCCTGAGCTACACCGCCGCCTCGTTCCAGGGCTCGATCGAGGCGCTGCGCTCGGTCAACACGATCACCCATTTCACCCATTACACGGTCGGCCACGCCCATCTTGGCGCCTATGCGTTCGTGAGCCTCGTGCTGATGGGCGCGATCTATCAGATCGTGCCGCGCGCGACGGGCAAATACTTCCCCTTTCCGCGTCTGATCGCATGGCATTTCTGGCTCAACGTGATCGGGTTTGCCGTCTATTTCCTGTCGCTCACCATCGGCGGCGTGTTGCAAGGCCTTGCACAGCTCGACGCGACAAAGCCCTTCGCCGACAGCGTGATCTTGCTCAAACCTTACCTTGAGGGGCGCTCGCTGGGCGGTGGGCTGATGACGCTGGGCCATGTGCTGCTGGCGATCAACCTCATCGCGCTCGGCTTCACCAAGAAGACCCGTGAGACCGAAACCGACAACATGGTGGCAGCAGAATGAACCGCTATCTTCCTCTCGCAATCACGGCGCTCGCGATCCTCGCGATGGCGACCCTGTTTCTCGTCATCGCGCCGGGCATGCAGATCGGCGCTCAGGGGCCCTCGCCGGGGCTCAAACCCTATACCGAGGCCGAGGCGCGCGGGCGTGACGTCTATGTCTCGATGGGCTGTCTTTACTGCCACTCGCAGCAACCGCGCTCGATCGCGCAGGCACCCGATGCCGAACGGGGGTGGGGCCGCGCCTCGGTGGCGGGCGATTACGCCTATGACGCGCCGCATCAACTCGGGACGATGCGCACCGGGCCGGACCTGATGGACATTGGCGACCGCCTGCCCTCGCAGGGCTGGCAACTCACCCATCTCTATCAGCCGCGCGCGATCTCGAGCTGGTCGATCATGCCCGCCTATCCGTTCCTGTTCGAGCACAAGGACGAACCCGGTCCGGGCGATGTCGTGGTGCACCTGCCCGCCCCTTACGCGCCCGAGACTGGCGTGATCGTGGCCAAGCAGGATGCGCTCGATCTGGTCGCGTATCTGCAAGGCATGAAGCGCCAATACGCCCCGCCGACGGATGGCCTGCGCGACGATGGCTACGCGCTGATCGCCGCCCAGCAGCAAAAGCAAACCGATGCCGCCAAGGCGTCGAACTGAGCCGAGGGAGAGGATGATGAGTGACAAGATGAAGCAAGATCCCCGGCTCCCCGACGAGACCTTCGAGCCCTTCGAGGAATCCCGGCGCATCCCTCTGCCGGTCTACTGGATCGCGATCGCGCTGGCGATCTGGGGCGTGATCATGCTGGTCGAGACAAGCCATTCGACGCAGGTGGCCGACAAGGAACGCGCGGCGCAGAACGCGCAGGACGTGACGGCCACCGCGCCGGTGACCGCCGAGCCCGCCGCAGCGCAGGGTCATGCGCTCTTCACCGCCAATTGCGCGACCTGCCATGGCGATTTAGGCGCCGGCTCCACCGGCGCCGTGCCGCCGCTTGCGAAATCCGATCTGGTTCAGGCAGGCGGCGCCGAGGCGGTCGTACGGATCGCGCTGCGCGGCATCGACGGGCCGATCGCGGTGAATGGCGTGACCTATAACGGGCATATGCCGAATTTCGCCTCGGCGCTCGATGACAAGCAGCTCGCCGCGATCTCGAGCCATGTCGCGACCAGCTTCGCCGGCGCCAAGGACGGGATCGAGCCCACAAAGGTGGCCGAGCTTCGCAAGGCAGACGCGGGTAAAGACCCTTGGGCCGGAGGTGCAGAGCTGGCCAGCGCGATCACGGGCCTGCCCGCGCAACCCGCGCGCCCTGCCCCGGCCCCCGCCATGGCGGCCACGCAATCGGCCGATGTCGAGACGCTGGTGAAGACGGGCGCGGGCTATATCTGGGCCTGCGCGAGCTGTCACGGCGACAAGGGTCAGGGCATGGAGACCACGCCGCGACTGGCGGGCCTGCCCGCCGCCTATATCGCCAAGCAGTTGCATGATTTCCAGCAAGGCACCCGGTTCAACGACTCGATGGCCTATGTCGCAAAAGCACTCAGCGAAGAGCAGATCCAGGCGCTGGCCGCCCATTACGCGGTGATGCGCGCGCCCTCGACAGCGCGGCCCTCGTTGAAAGGCGACCTGGCACGGGGCGAGCAGATCGCGCGCGAGGGCGATTGGTCGATCGGCGTGCCCGCCTGTTTCACCTGTCACGGCCCTTCGGGTTTTGGCGTAGCGCCCGATTTCCCCGCACTCGCCGCCCAACACCCCGCCTATACGGCGCGTCAGCTTGCCATGTGGGCGGGCGGGTCGCGCCATAACTCGCCGCTCGGCCTGATGGCCGGGATCGGCAAAGCCCTCAATGATGTGGATCGCCGCGCGGTGGCCGATTATCTCGCCTCGCTCGCGCCGGTGCCCGCCACCCCGAAAACCGAGCTGGCCGCGATCGACGCATCCATCCCGGTGAGCGAAGGAGACGCCCAATGACGCGCAAACATCCCTCCGACCTTCCCCAACCCGGCGCCGACAAGCCCTCGCGCGGGCAGACCACGGTACGAGTGATCCTCGCCGTGGGCGGGGGGCTTGCGCTGGTGGTGCTTGGCTCGCTCGTTGTGGATTTCGGGCTCGCGCCGAGCTGGTTGACCGGGCAGAAAGCCGCGCGATCGACGGCGGCCGCAGATGGTGAGGGAGAGAAGGCGAAACTCTTCACGCCGCCAGATGAGAGCGCGATCCCCGATGACGAGTTCGGCCAGTCCGTGCGTCGCGGCATGGCGATCTTCCTCGATACCGGGACCAATGCGCATGACTTCGTGGGCAACGATCTGAGCTGTTCGAACTGCCACCTCGACGCGGGCCGCCAAGCCTATTCCGCGCCGATGTGGGCGGCCTACCCGGTCTATCCCAAATACCGGTCCAAGAACAAAATGGTGAATACCATGGAGGACCGGATCAAGGGGTGCTTCACCTATTCGATGAACGCCCAAGCCTCGCCTTCGGGTGGCCCGCCACCCTATGGCTCCGATGTCTATCGCGACCTTCAGGCCTATTTCTTCTGGATGTCGAAGGGCCTGCCCACGGGCGAAAAACCCGAAGGCGCCGGCTTCGGCAAGATCGACAAGCCGGAAAAAGAGCCCTCGCGCGAGCGCGGCGAGGCGGTCTTTGCGGCCAATTGCGCGGTCTGCCATGGCGCGGACGGTCAGGGCCAGAAGGATATCAACGGCAAGGTCGTGTTCCCGCCGCTCTGGGGGCCGCGCAGCTACAACTGGGGCGCTGGGATGCACAAGGTCGATGCCGCCGCCGCTTTCATCAAGCACAACATGCCGCTGTCGCAACCCGGCAAGCTGAGCACGCAGGAAGCCTGGGACGTGGCCGCTTTCGTCGACAGCCACCCGCGCCCGAAAGACCCGCGTCAGGTGGGCGATATCACCGTCGAGGACGGGCTCAAGAAATGGCACCACAGCCACGACGGGTTCTATGGCCAGACCATCGACGGAGTGCTTCTGGGCACCGGCTTCCCGCAAGAGAGCCAGGCCGCCGCGCCGGCTGCGGGAGATAATTCGGGCGGCTGAATGCCAGGCCCTCGCAAGACAGACGAACCGGCGCAGCGATGCGCCGGTTTTCCTTTGCGCATGGCGAGAGACTGGCACGCGCCACTCCGCCACCGAGCCTGCCCTGCAAATCCATGCTTGCGTCATGGCGCGCACCCTGCGATATGTTTCACCGAACATATTGAAAGGAGCCCCCATGTCCTTCCCCCGTCTCTTGGCCGCCGCACTGGCATGCGCCAGTCTCGCCCTGCCCGCCCACGCAGGCGAAGTGACGATCTTCGCGGCCGCCTCGATGAAAACCGCGCTCGATCAGATCGCGCAGAACTGGCAAAGCGAAACCGGCGACACGGCCCATATCTCCTATGCGGGCTCGGGGGCATTGGCCCGCCAGATCACCGCCGGAGCGCCAGCGGATATCTTCATCTCGGCCAATCCCGGCTGGATGGATGAGGTGGCCAAGACCGGGCGCGTCGCCGAGCGAGAAGATCTTCTGGCCAATCGCCTCGTGCTGATCGCGCATGACCCTGAGGCCCAGCCGGTCGAGATCGGTCCCGATCTCGACCTCAAGGGGTTGCTGGGGGGCGGCAAGCTTGCGATGGCGCTGGTGACGGCCGTGCCTGCGGGGCAATACGGCAAGGCGGCGCTCGAGCATTACGGGCTCTGGGCGGCGATCGAGCCCGATGTCGCGCAGGGCGACAATGTGCGCGCCACGCTCGCGATGGTCGCGATTGGCGCGGCCCCTTACGGGATCACCTATGCAAGCGACGCGGTGGCCGAGCCCCGCGTGCATGTCGTCGCCCAATTTCCCGATGACAGCCACCCGCCGATCCGCTATCCCGCGGCGCGGCTCTCTGATAGTGCCGAGGCGCGCAGTTTCTATGCCGCGCTGAGCACGCCCGAGGCCAAGGACATCTTTACCGCGCAAGGGTTCGACGTATTGAAATGAGCTGGCTCTCCCCCTCCGACTGGCAGGCGGTCGCGCTCTCGCTGAAGGTGGCGGGCTGGGCGACGGCGCTCTCGCTGCCGCCGGGGGTGTTCATGGCCTATGCGCTGGCGCGCTGGCGGTTTCCGGGGCGCGGGCTTGTCAACGGGGTCGTGCATCTGCCGCTGATCCTGCCGCCCGTCGTCACCGGCTACCTGCTGTTGATCGGCTTCGCACCGAACGGGGTGATCGGGGGAGTGTTGGCAAAGCTCGGGATCACGCTGGCCTTCACCTGGCGCGGCGCGGCGCTGGCCGCCGCCGTGATGGCCTTTCCGCTGATGGTGCGCGCGATCCGGCTCGCGATCGAGGCGGTGGACCCGAAACTCGAAGAGGCCGCCGCCACGCTCGGCGCCTCGCGCCTTTGGGTTTTCGCGACGATCACCCTGCCCCTGATCGTGCCCGGCATCCTCGCCGGTGCGATCACCGCCTTCGCCAAGGCGATGGGCGAGTTCGGCGCGACGATCACCTTCGTCTCGAATATCCCCGGCCAGACCCAGACCCTGCCGCTCGCGATCTATTCGCAGTTGCAGGTGCCGGGCGGCGAGGCGAGCGCTGCGCGGCTCGCCGCAGTCTCGGTGACGCTGGCGCTCGGGGCCCTTCTTGCCTCGGAATGGCTCGCGCGGCGCATCGCGGCCCGGATCGCGGGAGGAAACGGCTGATGCTCGAGATCGCGCTTCACCATCGCCATACGGGCTTCACGCTGGATATCGGCCTGCGCGCGCCGGACGGGGTCACGGCCCTGTTCGGCCCCTCGGGCGCGGGCAAGACGACGGTGGTGAACGCGGTTGCGGGCCTCCTGCGCCCCGAGCGTGGCCGGATCGCGGTCAATGGCGAGGTGCTTCTGGATACCGAGGCCGGGATCTTCCTGCCGCCGCACGCGCGCCGCGTCGGCTATGTCTTTCAGGACGCGCGCCTTTTCCCGCATCTGAGCGTGAAATCGAACCTGCTTTACGGGCGGCGCTTCGCCAGCTCGCGCAAGGACGGATCAGAGATCGACCGCATCGTCGAGATGCTCGGCCTCGGCGCGTTGCTCGAGCGTCGCCCCGCCTCGCTTTCAGGCGGCGAAAAGAGCCGTGTCGCGCTCGGACGGGCGATCCTGTCCAATCCGCGCATGCTGTTGATGGACGAACCGCTGGCCGCGCTCGACGCGGCGCGCAAAGCCGAAATCCTTCCGTATTTCGAACGCTTACGCGACGAATTTCAACTCCCCATTCTCTATGTCAGCCACGCCCCGGCGGAGGTCGCCCGCCTCGCCACCACCGTCGCGCTGATCGAAGCGGGACACCTGCGCGGCATCGGACCCGCGCGCGAGATCCTGTCGGACCCGAGTCTCGCGCCCGCTCTGGGAATGCGCGAAGCGGGCGCGGTGATCTCGGGCCGTGTGGTGGCGCAGGAAGAGGACGGGCTCGCCCGGATCGAGACGGCGGGCGGCGAGGTGCTGTTGCCCTACCCCTCGGGCCAACCGGGTCAGGCGCTGCGCCTGCGCATCCATGCGGGCGACGTGACGCTTTCGGTCCCTCGCCCCGCAGGGCTTTCGGCGCTCAACATCCTGCCCGTGGTGATCAAGCAGATCCGCCCCGCCGACGGCCCGAGCGTTTACCTGCGCCTCGCGCTTGGGGGGGAACACCTGCTCGCACGACTCACCACCCGCTCGGTCTCAGCCCTTGGCCTGACCGAGGGAAGGATGTGCCACGCGATCATCAAGGCGATGTCGGTGGCCTCCGAGGATGTCGGTTAACCCGCTAGCAGCGCCGCGTTGCCGCCCGCCGCCGTGGTATCGACGCACAGATGCCTCTCGTGGACAACATCGGTCTTCTGCACCGCACCCGTGGTGAGCGACAGGATCGGGCCGTCGCGCTTCGCGAGCGCCTGCACATAGGCGCGCGGGTCGCCGCCCCACCAGATCACGCCCGCGATATCCGCAGGCGTTTCAATCGCTTCCGGCGCGATCTTGCCATCGGCCCCGACCGCGATCCCGCCCAGATTCTCGACGGCCTTGATCTGCGCGACCTGCGCAGCTTCCCCCGGCCCGAGGCACAGGATGGGCCCGCGTGCAAAGCGGCGCAGCGTGTTGGCCTCGCCCGTCGGACCCGGCAGTTCCAGCGTATCGAGCGGCCCCGCAGACTCGGCCTTCGCCGCCGCCTTCGCGAGGCGTTTGCGCAGGCTGTCGAGATCGGCCTTGTGGCCCCATTCGCCATCCTTAGCGGGTGCGTCCGGCGCCAGCGCAAAGCGCGTGAGATACAGCGGCCCTCCCGCTTTCGGCCCCGTGCCCGATAGCCCCTCACCGCCGAAAGGCTGCGAGCCCACGACTGCGCCGATCTGGTTGCGGTTGACATAGAGGTTGCCGACATGGAGCGCGTCGGTCGCCTCCTGCACCCGGTTGTCGATCCGGCTGTGCAACCCTGCGGTCAGACCGTAGCCGGTCGCGTTGATCGCCTCGAAGACCTGCTCGATCTCCTCGGCGCGATAGGTCGCGACATGCAGGACCGGGCCGAACACTTCGCGCTCCAGATCGGCGATACCCGAGACTTTCACCATGGTCGGCGCGATGAAATGTCCCTGCGTGGGGGCGTCGAGCTTGTGCAGCACACGGCCCTCGGCCTCGGCCTGCGCGATATAGGCGGCGATATCGCCCTGCGCTTCGGCGTCGATCACCGGGCCCACATCGGTGGACAGATGCCACGGATCGCCCAGCGTCAGTTCGTCCATCGCGCCCTTGATCATCGCGATCAGCCCCTCGGCCACGTCCTCCTGCACATAGAGGCAACGCAGCGCCGAACAGCGCTGACCCGCCGACTGGAAGGCCGAGGCGATGATGTCGCGCGTCGCCTGTTCGGGCAGCGCGGTCGAATCCACGATCATTGCGTTCAACCCGCCGGTTTCCGCGATCAGCGGCGCGTGCGGGTCGAGGTTTTCGGCCATCGCGCGGCGGATCATCTTCGCGGTTTCGGTCGAGCCGGTGAAGGCGACGCCCGCGATTTTCGGGTTGGAGGTCAGCGCGGCGCCGACCGTCTCACCCTGACCGGGAAGCAGTTGCAGCACGTCAAGCGGCACGCCCGCCTCATGCATCAAGCGCACGGCGATGGCGGCCACGAGCGGCGTCTGCTCGGCCGGTTTCGCGATCACGCCATTGCCCGCGGCCAGCGCCGCCGAGATCTGCCCGGTGAAGATCGCCAGCGGGAAGTTCCACGGGCTGATCGCGGCGAAGATGCCGCGCGGGGTCGGGTCCTGCTCCTCGGCTTGCGCCGCGTAATAGCGCAGGAAATCAACGGCTTCACGAAGTTCGCCCACGGCGTCGCGCTGGCTCTTGCCCGCTTCCTTGGCGAGCACGGCGAAGAAGGGCCCGAAGTTTTCCTCATAAAGATCGGCCACGCGGCGCAGGATCGCCGCGCGGTCCAAGACCGGCGCCTGCCAGGCGCGTGCGGCCTCGATGGCAGAGGCCACGCAGGCCGCGTCGGCCTCGGTAACCTTCGCCACTTCCTCGCCCGTCGCCGGGTTAAGCACCGCGACCGTCTGGCCCGACGCCTCGCCCGCGACCAGCGGCCCCGCATCCGGGATCGCCACGTCGCGCGCAGCCTCGATCCGGGCGAGCGTCTCTTCATCGGTCAGGTCGAACCCGGCCGAGTTGATGCGCCCCTCACCGAAGATGCGCGACGGATGGTGCAGCATCGCCGAGCGTTCCGCATTCGCCAACTGCACGAACGGGTCTTCCGCGATCGTCTCGGGTGCCACGTCCTCATCGACGATCTGATGCACGAAGGAAGAATTCGCCCCGTTCTCGAGCAGGCGACGCACCAGATAGGCGAGCAGGTCGCGATGCGCGCCGACGGGGGCGTAGATGCGGCAGCGGGTGCCCTCTTCGCGGTGGACGATCTCGTGCAGACGCTCGCCCATGCCATGCAGGCGCTGGAATTCGAAGGGGCGGCCCTCGGCCATCTCGAGGATCGCCGCGACCGAATGGGCGTTATGGGTGGCGAATTGCGGATAGATGCGGTCGGTGTAGCTGAAGAGCTTGCGCGCATTGGCAAGATAGCTGACATCGGTCGCCGCTTTCGTCGTGAACAGCGGGAAATCGGGCAGGCCCTCGACCTGCGCGAGCTTCATCTCGGTGTCCCAATAGGCGCCCTTCACAAGACGCACCATGATCTTGCGGTCGAGCGTTTCCGCCAGTGCGCCCAGCAAGTCGATCACGAGACCCGCGCGTTTGCCATAGGCCTGCACGACCACGCCGAACCCGTCCCAACCGGCCAGCTCGGGGTCCGACAGAACCTCGCGGATGATCTTGAGCGAGAGCACCAGACGATCCTGCTCTTCGGCGTCGATATTGAGGCCCATATTCCCGGCCTTCGCGGCGCGCGCGAGTTCACGCATCACCGGCACGATCTCGGCCATGACGCGGGCTTCCTTGGCGACCTCGTAGCGCGGATGCAGCGCCGAGAGCTTCACCGAGATGCCGGGGTTTTCCGCAACGGGGCGGGTCTTGCAGACCTGCGCGATCGCCGCGATGGCGTTGGCGTAATCCTTGGCGTAGCGTTTGGCGTCCGCGGCGGTGCGCGCTGCCTCACCCAGCATGTCGTAGCTGTAGCTATAGCCGCGGTCCTCGAGCTTTTTCGCGCGGGACAGCGCATTCTCGATCGTCTCGCCGAGGACGAACTGGCGGCCCATCTCCTTCATTGCACGGCTCACGGCAGCGCGGATCACCGGCTCGCCCAACCGGCGGATCGCGCCGCGCAGCACGCCCGCCATGCCGGGCTTTTCGTCCTCGAGCACACGGCCCGTGAGCATCAGCGCCCAGGTCGAGGCATTGACCATCGAGGAGGACGCCGTGCCCATGTGCTTGCCCCAGTCGGAGGGCGCGATCTTGTCCTCGATCAGCGCGTCGATCGTCTCGGCATCGGGCACGCGTAGCATCGCCTCGGCCAGACACATCAGCGCCACGCCCTCCTGCGTCGAGAGGCCATATTCAGCGAGGAAATGCTCCATCAGCGTGGGCTTCGCCTCGGAGCGGATGCGGCGCACGAGGTTCGCGGCACGCCTGGAGATATGCGCGCGGATCGCAGGGACGAGGTCGGCCGTTGCCTGAAGGCGGGCCAGAAGCTCTGCTTCATCGGCGAATTTGGCCTCGGTGGTGAACGGATCGAAGGAAACGCGCATCTCTGAACCTCCCGGACAGGTTGTTTGTCCGAGGATACGGGATTTCGATTAGGCGTTTTGTCCGATCTTGATCTACTATCTAGTCGAACAGAACTATTTTCTGGGACAATAAAGACGATGAGTGAAGAGCTGGATGCGATCGACAGGCGAATCCTGAAGGAACTGATCGCCGATGCGCGCCTGCCAGTGGCCGAGCTCGCGCGTCGCGTGGGCCTGTCGAAGACCCCAGTCGCCGCCCGGATCAAGCAGATGGAGGAAAGCGGGCTGATCAAAGGCTACCGCGCGATGATCTCTCCGATGAAGCTGGGTCTCAGCCATGTCACCTATATCGAATTGCGCTTGAGCGACACACGAGAGAGCGCGCTCAAGGCATTCAACGCGGCGGTGCGCGCGATCCCCGAGGTGGAGGAATGCTACATGATCGCGGGCGGCTTCGATTACCTCGTGAAGATCCGCGCCCGCGACATGGCCGATTACCGGCGCATCATGGCCGAGGAACTCTCGACCCTGCCCCATGTGCATTCCTCCTCGAGCTATGTCGCGATGGAGACGGTGGTGGAGAACAGCGCACCACCGCTGGAGTAACCCGGAGGGCCGCGCCCGATCGCCGGGTGGGGCGGGAAATTCGCTGAGGGCTTCCTTGGCACGGGGCGACCAGCCCCGGGCCGCGCCCGACCTCCCCCACGGGGAGGGCGCATTGGTGATGTCAGTGCGCGTTCAAGCGACCTTCGGGCTTTTGAGATAAAGCGATGACCACACGCGTAGCGACCGCCCTCCCATGGCTCGGGCGGGCCCCTCATCGCTAAAGTCCGTCCGCACCGCAGCAAAAAAGGCGGCAGGTTTCCCCGCCGCCCCTGATCCGATCAGGACGCGATCACTCGCCCTGTTTCTTGATCCGGCCGTCGATCTTGGGCGCGACGGTCTTCTGGGTCTCGATATAGGTGATCACGTCATTGGCCATCAGGTTGCCGTTACCCGCGTTCACGATGACCTTGCCGCCGCCGAGCGCGGTATAGCCGTCGCCGCCGCCGAGCATGTAATCGTTGGTCGCGACCTTGTAGACCTTGTTGATGTCGAGCGGCGCGCCGCCCACGGTCACGGAAACCACGCGCGAGCCAGCCGGGGCCGAGGCGTCATAGACCACATCCATGCCGGCGATCTGCGGGAAGCGGCCTGCGCCCTTTTCAACCTGGCTGAAACCGTTCTCCAGCGCGGACAGAAGCTGCGAGCCGGGGATTTCGGTCACGACGGTCTTGTTGCCGAAGGGCAGCTCGGTCAGCACGTCCTTGCGGGTCAACTGGTGGCCCGCGTCATAGGTGGTATCGCCGCGAATGCCGCCGCCATTGATCAGCGTCACATCGGCCTTGGTCGCCGCAAGAAGTGCATCGGCGATCAGGTCGCCCATCGTGCTCTCTTCCGAGCGCACCACGTTGCGACGCGAATCGAGCGCGGTCTCGGAGGTGCCGATGACCTGGCCGAGATTGTCGTCGAGCTGCTTCTTGAAGCCGTTCACCAGCTCCATCGATTCCGGGTCGGGCGTGACGGTCGCGGTGTCGATCCAGCGGAAGGTCGGCTCCCAGCTGATCTTGCGCTTGCCGTCCTTCTCGGAGATCTCGACGGTCAGGTCGAGCGGTTGCAGATAGCGCGCGTCGATCGAGGTCTCCACGTAAGCCGTGATGCCATCGTAGAACATCGCGTTGAGGTGGTCGTCGCCCGACATGATGACGTCGAAATCATGGCTCGCGATCAATTCGCGGTCGTTCGACATGTCGGTCTGCACCACGCCGATCACCAGATCCGCCCCGTCCTCGCGCGCTTTCTTGGCCGCAGCGATGGCGGTCTCGACGGTGGGCTGGAACTTCAGATCGCCGGAATTCGCGACCTCGGGCGTGGTGTCCTGCGCGACCGGGATCAGCGCGACCTTGAGGCCGGCGATCTCTTTCATCATGACGCCGCCAAGGCCCTGAATGGGCGAGCCGTCGGCTTGGGTGATGTTGATCGCGGCCCAGGGATAATTGGACACTGCCATCTTCTGCTCGAAGTTTTCCGGGCCGAAGTCGAACTCGTGGTTGCCGGGAACGGCGATGTCGAAGGGCACGAGGTTCGTCAGGTCGATCGTGTTCTGACCCTCGTCGATCCCTGACAGCAGCGAGGGCGAAAGCATGTCGCCATCGAAGACGTAAAGCGTGTTGGGGTTGTTGGCGCGCTCGGCCTTGGCCACCGCATTGAGCCGCGCGAAACCGCCGCTCTCGCCGTCCCCGTCGAAATTATAGATATCGCCGACGCCGAGAATGGTGAGCTTCACGGTCTCGGCCTGCACCGGCGCGCTGGCCATGAGGCCGGTCATGGCAGCCCCGAGCAACAGGGCGGTGAGACGGCGCTTGAAATCGGACATTTCTGTCTCCCTGCGATTGGTTATGAATCCTTCCACCCGCTCAGACCAAAGGGTGTGGCGCGGGCCGCGGGGCAATGATTAGCCATCTCCGAAAATGGCGCAAACCTCTTCTGAGGCTACCCTTGCGTTAACAACCGCGTGCACGGCGAAAAGCGACGGCGAATGCGACGGGGCGGCGGCAAGCGCCGATCCGCAAGAAACCTCAGCCGATTTTGACGAGATCATTATGCACAGTCGGTTCAATCTCGCTCATGCAGCCTTCGAGGATGCTCAGCCCCTTGGGCCTTTTCTCACGGTAGCGGATGATCTTCTTGAGTTCGGGAAAATGGGACCAGTCCCAGCTTGAATAGCTTCCGCCCGCGACACAGGCGATCTGACGCATGGTAAAGCCGAAACGGTCCTCGCAGACGACCTCGACGATGGTGCCGACGCGCACCGGGCAGCCCTTTCCATCGTGTCGGATCCACGGGCCCCAGTCATCTTCGCCCGGATCGGATGATCGTGCCGACATCTCTTTCCCCCAGATCTTTGCAACACCCCCAAGTGCCGGGCCAGGGACCGCGCATCACCGCAGCCGATCTCGGCTCAGGCCGCGCCCTCGCACAGACGCCCCATGACCTGCATCGCCGCCCCCTCGCTGACCCGCGCGGGATCGCACAGCGCGAAAACCAGATCGCCCTGCGGCAGGATGCGCGCCAGAAGCCGGCCCTGTTTCATCGTGAAATTCAGCCCCGAAAGATCCTGCTCGCCGAAGCGCTCGCCGTAGATCGTGCGCAGCGCGTTGACCAGATCGGCGCTGGCATGTCCCGCGCGCAGGATTTCCTCCGGTGCGCCGTGGAGCGGGTCGATTTCGCGCATCTGCGGCACGATCCGACCTGCCGCGAGCACGCCCTCGTCGAGCCCCTCATGGGCCAGCGCCTCGCGGCACTCTCGCGAAAGGCGCAGCGCACGGGCGATATCGTCGGGCAGTCGGATCTGGGCCGGGGCCTCGGGCTCAAATGCGGCCTCGGGCTCAAGTGCAGGCTCACATGCGGCTTCGGGCTCGAATTCGGGCTCGGGGACGGACTCGCAGGTGATCACCGGCTCGGCAGTGACGGGCAGCGGTTCGCGGGCGCTCTCGCCTCCCGGAAAGCGCAGAACCTTGCCGCCGCTGCCCGGCGGAACCGGGGCCGTGCGGGCCGCAGCTCTGGCATCGAGCACGGCGCAATCCGCGACGCCTTCGCCCTTCGGCGTGGAGACATGCCGGAACTCCCGCACCGCCTCGAGCAACGCCGCGCCGCCTGTCTGCACGAAGCCCTCTTCGGAGGCCAGGGCCTGCCCCAGACGCTCGCGCGCGCCGCTCACAAAGAGACAGCGATCGAACCAGTTCGCGCTCTCGCGCTCGACCCGCATCAGCAAACGCGCGCGGTCGTTATCCGAACGCAGCTTGTCGGCGCGCGAGATCGCAAGAATGCAGTTCTCGGGACGGGCCGAACCCAGCGCTTCGATGAGGGATTTCTCGGTCAGCCGCCAGGCCTGCGATGCGATGGTCACCCAAATCATCAGATCGGCCGAGCCGATGAGCGCGATCTGTTCGTCGCTGAGATCTTCCGCCTGCGTCAGCGGCACCTCGATCAGCTCGATCCCGCGCAGATGCGGCTGAGGGGACCACAGATGCAGCTCGCACGCCTCCGCATCCCCCTCCGACACGATCCGTCCGTCGGCGTCACGCAACTCGCGACCGGGCGTCGCGCGCCAGTTCGCGTAGACCACGGGACGCTGGTCGCGCCCCAGATTGTCCTCGATTAGACGCTCGCGCAGAAGCGCGTTGAGAACGGTAGACTTTCCCGAGTTCACCTCGCCGCAGATCACCACCCGCACCGGCTTGCGCTCGAGCAGAACAGCGGTGTGCTCACCTATCGCCTTGTGCATCATCTCGTTTGCCCCCCTCTTCCTTAAGCGGCGCGCGTTTTCGGCTTGGCCGGGTTGATCCCGCTCAGCGCGCTTTCGAGCGCGGAGAGATTAAGCAACCGCCGCTCGAGCACTTCCATCTTGCTCTGGATGCGGTTCGCCATGCGGGTCTGCTGGACGGGATCGCGTGCGATCCGCTCCAGCTCGGCTTTCTCCTGCTTGAGCTGAAGCGTGCGGTCGCGCACCGTCATCTCCATCATCCGGACCATCACCCGCACCCGCGAGATCCCGGCCGTGGCGCGCTCGACCTGGGTCTCGCTATAGGCCTTGAGGATCTTGTCGACGGCCGGGCGCAGTTCCTCGGCGGCGAGCAGGCGCAGCGCTTCGATCGTCTTCTCGATATTGACCTCGGGCGTGCGCCAGAAGGCCCAGCCGCGCTCCATCACGAAATCGATGCGCAGCGCGCGCTTGGCGAGCGTCAGCGTCGAGGCGAAGCTTTCATGGGGCATGTCGCAGAGGGTGATCTCTGAGCTCGGATCGTCGAAATGATCCTGGATCGTGCTGCGGCAGGCATGGATGCAATTGTCGAGGACCACGTCGATCCCGGCGCGGGACTTCTCGTAGCACTTGGTCACCTCGCGTTCGAGCGCGGCCTGAAGCATCGTGGTATCGGTCTCGAAGCTGCGCGGCACGGTGCCCGAACGGATCTTCGCGGTGCGGAGGAAGTCGGCAAAGGCTGTCTTCTGGTTCTCGACAAAGGCCTCGATACATCCGTTGAGCCGAGTCTCGAGGCTCGTCCAGGACCTGTTGAGCACCGCCTCGATCTTGCCTTCGGCATTCTCGACGAGCGTCTCCAGCGTCGAGCGCAGGACGCTGGTCGCCTGGATCTCGGCGGTCATTTCCTCGACCGCGGCTTCGGCCACGTCCGAGCGGATGCTCTCGATCTGCATCTGGAGCGAGTCGCGCTCGCGGCGGGTGACGAATTGCATCCCCGAGATCTCGGCGCGCAGATCGCCGCGGATCCGGGCGAGCTGTTGGCGGCCCACGCCCCCGTCGATCACCTCCGAGAGCACATGCTTGACCTCTTCGAGCCCCGAAGCCAGCAGCAGCCGGTCGATCGGATCCTCGGGCACATGGCCGAAACGCGAGCGCAGATATTGCGCGAGCTCGGCGCTGTCGAGCTCGGCACGGGCCTCAGCGGCCTGGCTGTCGCTGCGCTGGGTCAGATCGGCGAGATAGGCGCTGCCCGCGACGATGCGGAAATCGATCTCGGAGATCGCCTGACGCAGGCGGCGCGTGACGTCAGCCATCACGCGCGGCACCTCGGTCGCGTAATCGTCGAGCTCGTCGATGCGGTTGAGGAAGATCAGCACATCCTTGTTGTCCTGCCGCGCGAGAATTCGGATCAGAGCGATATCGACTTCGGTCAGCGGCTGATGCGCCGAGAGCACCATGACGAAGACGTCCGAGCGGTCGAGCGAGCGGCAGGTGAACTCGTCGCGCACGAGGAAGGGATCGTTTACGCCGGGAGTGTCGGTGATGATCGTGGGCACCTGGAACTCGGGCAGGCGCATGTAGACATCGGCGCTTTTCGTCAACGCGGCATAGCGGCCAAGCGCCTCGCGCTCGAGCCCGTCATCCGAACCGGGGCCCGCGCAGACATAGCGCTTGAGCAGATCGGGGGAGAGGAAGTCGTATTCGTGGCTGCTGCCAAGGAGCGTATGGTAATACTTGCCCAGACGCCGCTGGGCGCGCGCGCGCATCTGCTCGGATTGCCGACGCAACACATTGGTGTCGAAACCCGGCAGAAGCTGCTCGGTCAGCTCGCGGATGCGCGTGCCCCCGTTGATGATCTCTTCCCAGTCTTTCTCCGAGAAGAACTCGAATTTCGCGCCTGTGATGGGGTCGTCGGCCAGGTTGATGCGTATGTTGGTGACGACAGAAGTCCAGGGGTTCACATCCGAGGGCAGAAAGTCGTGCTGGTGAAGGAAAGCGTTGAGGAAGGTGGATTTGCCCGCCTTCACCTGCCCGATCACCGCCACGCGTGCAGCCCAGTCGTCGAGACGATCGCGCAAATCCCGGAAGTTGCCACGGCTGGTGCGATCGACCGAGTCTTCGGCCCGGTCGAGCATTTCTTCGATGAATTCGAGTTCCGCACGGAGTTTCGGCGCGATTTTCAAGGCACTCTCCTTTCCAAAGCGGAGGAGACAGCGGTTTGCATCAGGGCCGTTCCGCCTCGGGGTTCGAGCGCATCGAGGAGATGCTCGACGCAATCGAGGATCGCAGGGGCCGAACCCAGATCAGCCTCGGCACTCAGCGCAGCCCAGAGCGCGCGCGGCGACGCGGGCTCGGCGGCAGGAATGTCGAGCGCGGAGAGCGACGCGAGAAGCTCGGTGTCGTCCTCAAAGCCGGGTGCGTCTTCGCGCGCGCTGGGGGGGGCCGCGCGCATGAAGGGATCGAAACCAGGGTCGGCTTCGGGCTCGGAGAGGTATTCCGGTTCGGAGAGGTATTCCGGCTCCGGAAGGTCATCGAACTCGGGCGTTTCGACCGGATCGGAGAGCATGAAGGGCTCGTCGGACTGCGCCGCCGGTTCCGGCTCGTGATCCGGCGCCTCGGTCGTGCCTCCGCGCTTGATCAGCTGCGCATGCAGGACACGGCGCGGCCGGATTTCGGGACGCGGCTTGGGGAAGGCGATGACGCTGCGCTCGCGCAGGAAGTTCTCGATGATCGGGTTCGGTGCCCCGGGCGGCTCGGTGATCTCGGGCAGGATCTGCGCGATACGGTTCATCACCTGCGTGATATCGGCGGGCTTCACCAAGGAGGCGAGCATGATCGCGGCGAAATAGCTCCCCGCCTCGCGCTCCACGCGGCGCAGGACCCTCTGGGCGGACCGCTCGTCAGTCAGCCGATCACCATGGGTGATCACCAGAAGCGCATGGGCACGCAACTCTTCGGGCATCTCGTCCCAGATCGACTTCTCGCTCTGCCGCCAGGCTTGGGTGGCGTTGGTGCACCAGATGATCAGATCGGCATAGTCAATCATCTGCCGCCAGGTCTCGGCGGGCATGTTGGGATCGGACGAGCCGGGCGTGTCGATGATCTCGATCGTGTCGAGGATCGAGGCCGGATGGCTGAACACGCAATACCGGGTCGTTTCGACATCCACCGCCTCGAGCGCCTCGAGCGGATGAACCTCGCCGTCATGATCGACCCGACGCAGCACGCGTTCGGCCCCGCCCACGAGCCAGACCGGCGGCAACGCGGTCGCGACCACGTTCGAGGGGAGCACACGCTCTCCCAGCAACCCATTGATCAGACGCGTCTTCCCGGCACTGAACTCGCCCGCAACGAGGACCCGCAGCTTGCGCGCGGACATGTCGAGCTTGTTGGTGCCACGCTGGGTGGCGGCGGGACGCTCGGTCAGCGTGAGCGTGGGGCGTTGATGTCTTCGCAGCGTGGTCATGCCGAAAGCCTTTCCTCTTGCGCTACCTCGGAGCCGCGCAGACAGCGCGCGCGCACAGCCTCACAGAACTTTGCCTGATCGAGTGCGAAACCCTCGATGATCTCGCGGCTGCGCGCGATGGCGGGTTCGAAACAGCCGGTGATCAGGTCGTCGATGAGCGGGGTCGTCTCGGCCATTATCACCTCGCGATAACGGGTCTCGGCGGCCTTCTTGCGATTGAAGCGCCAGTACTTGCGCCACCACGCGCCCTGCATGTCGAGCGAGATCATCCGGGCGAGCACGGTGGGGGGACGATGTGTAGGTTGTTCGGGGAAGGACACGGTACCGGGTTCGCGCGCGACTCCGAGTTCGCCCGCCAAAAGCGCGTCGACCCCTTCTGCGATCTCGTCGAAAGCCACCTCGCCATGTCGGCGCAGCTTCGCGGTGGCGGAAGTGAAGGCAGCCTTCATCGCCATGCGCAGCGCGGTCGGGTCATGCGTCCAGGCACCGATCTCTCCGAACGTGTCGATATGCGATTGCAGTGCCTCGAGAGCGGACGCGACGAACCCGTTCTGCGCGCGTTCGAGACGGGCGCGCAGCTCGTCGCGCTGTTCAGCCGCACGCGCATCGAACGCCCGGACCACCTGCTCCTCGAGCTCGGCGATCCGCAGACGAAGCTCGCTCTCGCTCAGTAGCGGAAGGTTCCCGGAGGCGCGCGCAACGGTCTCGACCGTCTCGGCCATCGAGATGATCGTGTTCAGTTCGGCATGAACGTCGTTGAGAACAGCCTGCCCCGGCCCCTCGATGATGCGCTTCACCACCGCTTTCAGCAGCGGTTGCAGCCCCGAGGCGGCCATTGCGCGTTGACGCAACTCCTTGAGATCCTGGGTATCCTCGCCGTCATGGAGCATGGCCAGCGCCTTGCGGCTGGCCGGGGCCATGCCGCTCACGTCGCCAAGTGCGCATTGCGCCCAGTAGCCAGACCCGAAGAGGATTTCGATCTCCTCGCCCAGCCCCATCCGTCCCAACGTCTTGCGAATCGAAGCGCGGATTGCGGCCTGCGCCCCGACCGGATCTTCGAGCTCGTCGATGCGGTTGACGAAGATCAGGACCTCGCGCGCATCGATCGCGCAGATGATGCGCAGGAGCGCCAGATCCATCGTGGTCAGCGCCTGATGGGCCGAGAGCACGACGATACAGGCGCGGCTGTCACCGATCGCGTTGAGCGTGATCTGCTCGCGCATCATGAACGTGTCGTTGACGCCAGGGGTGTCGCGCAGACACAGGCCTCGCGGCAGATGCGGCAGGTCGATATAGAGATCGGCCGATTTCGTCAGGTCGGCATAGAGACCTTCCTCAGCGCCTTCTGCAACCTCGTCAGGATCGCCATAGCAAATGTAACGGTCGATGATGCTCTTATCGAGCGTGGGATAGGCGCGGCTTGCCCCCAGAAGTTGCTCGAACTCGGCGCCCAGACGGGCCTCGGTCGCCGCACGCATCGCGGTAACCTGGGCGCGCACCTCTTCAGCTTCGCTCTCGAAGCCCGCGCGGTTGGCCATCTCGCCCAGACGACCGCCGGTCGCGACAAGACGATCCCATTCCTCGCGATCGAAGAAACGAAACAGCGCGCGGGTCGCGTGAGGACGATGGCGCGAATTCGTGTGGAGCGCGGTGACGACCGAGGTCCAGGGGTTCACATCGGAGGGCAGAAAATCGCTCTGCCCGATCAAGGCGTTGAGAAGCGTGCTTTTTCCGGCCTTCACCTGGCCGATTACGCTGACGGTGGGTTCAAACGCCTCGATCTTTTCGAGGACGTGCTCGAGCTGTTCCTCGACGAAGCCGAGACCGGCATCGGAGAAGTCACGCACTGCGGTTTCGAGCTGATCGAGGGTCTCCCAGTAGCTGTTGAGCTCCTGATAACCTTGGCGATGCCAGTTGAAGATCGAATTCGCTTCGTACAAGGCAAACCTCCTTACCGCTGGGCAGACGACGGTTGGGGATCGACTCGGTACGCCCGCATACCGGTCGGGACTTCGAGACTGGCGGGCCCGGATCGCGCCGGACCCCGCCGGTTTGCGCCGCTCAGATCCGGAGCTGGCCCTCGACCTTCTTGACCACCAGACGGGCCATGCCGAGGTTGGACGCCTTCTTGTTGAGGGCGACGTAGACGAAGACGCCAGGATTGGCGCCAAGCGGGCGGATCAGGTGAATCTGCTCGCCCAGGGTGATCAGGATGTCTTCCACGGTGTCATCAAGACCGAGCGCTTCGAGCGCCGCTTTCTCCGCGCGCACGACTTCGGTATTCACCGCGCCGGCCGCCTCAAGATCGAACTTTCCGGTGCCGTTTTCGCTCGCAAGCATCAGACCGGTCTCGGAATCGACGAGACAAGCGCCGATGAAGCCCGAGATTTTTTTCAGATCGGAGATGTCGGTGGACATTGGGGTAGTACCTGTCAACTAGAACTTTTGTACATTAACGGTTCATCATCACCTGTGTCCGAAATGAGGCGAAAGATTGGCATTCTCTGCCACTTTTGGTTGTGCGTGCTGCCGGTTCATTTGCAACAATATGGAATCCAACCGTTATTTTTTTGGGAATTTCGCGCATTTCGATACGCAAGAGTCGTTGCAAAACGCCAAATCACAATTTTGTCCAGAATCGTAACATGGCATGACCGTTTCACATATTTGATCAATCTCTGACCATTTCCGGGATTTCTCACGACTAACTTTTGCCTGTTCGTCATCAAAGTTTCACTTGGCGATTCGCATTTATTTCGTAAAACCTCGAAATATGAATGACACGATTCCCCATAGGCTCACCACGCTCGGCCACCCGCAGCGTCTCGAACTCTTCCGGCTGCTGATGCGCCGCTACCCGGACCGGTTGCCCGCAGGCGAGATCGGGGCGGCGCTCGGGCTCAAACCCTCGACGCTTTCGGCCTATCTCTCGGCGCTCTCGCAGGCCGGGTTGATCACGCAGACCCGCGCGGGGACCTCGCTTCTTTACGCAATCGCGATGGAGGAAGTGCGCGAGACCTTCGACGTGCTGCTCAACGATTGCTGTCGCGGGCGGCCCGATATCTGCCCCCCCGCTCCCCTGTCCGAAGGAGACATCGCCATGACTGACCGCAAATATAGCGTGCTCTTCATCTGCACCGGCAATTCCGCGCGCTCGATCCTCGCCGAGACGATCCTGCGCGATCTCGCCGGCGATCGCTTCACCGCCTATTCGGCCGGAACCATACCCTATTCCGAGCTCAACCCCTTCGCGCTGCAGGTTCTGCGCGACAAGGAGCACGACATCACGCCGCTGCGCGCGAAGAACATTTCCGAATTTCAGGGCGCGGACGCGCCGCATCTCGATTTCGTCTTCACCGTCTGTGATCTCGCCGCGAACGAGACCTGCCCGCCCTGGCCGGGTCAGCCGATCAGCGGCCATTGGGGGATGCCCGACCCGGTGAAGGCGCAAGGCACCGAGGCCGAGCGTGCGCTGGCCTTCCAGCAGACCTATGGCGCGCTGCGCCGCCGGATCGAGGCTTTCACGGCGCTGCCGCTGACCTCGCTCGACCGTATCTCCCTGCAATCCGCCGTCGATGACATCGGCCGCAACTGAGGACTGACCATGACCACCTATGCACTCAATGGCCTCGGCCGGATGGGGAAACTCGCGCTGAAGCCCCTGCTGGAAAGCGGCGCGAAGATTGCCTGGATCAATGACGCGGTGGGCGATCCGGAGATGCAGGCGCATCTGCTGGAGTTCGACTCTGTGCATGGCCGCTGGGACGCGGAGTTCGCGCATGACGCGGACAGCGTCACCATCGACGGCACCCGCCTGCCCTTCATCGGCACGAGGAAGATCGAAGATCTGCCGCTCGACGGCGTCGATGTCTTGATCGACTGCACCGGGGTTTTCAAATCCGAAGCCAAGCTCGCGCCCTATTTCGCCGCGGGTGTGAAGAAAGTCGTGGTCTCCGCCCCGGTGAAGGACGGGCCGACCGCGAATATCGTCTTTGGCGTGAACAACGACAGCTACGACCCGGCGAGGCACCAGATCGTCACCGCGGCGAGCTGTACCACGAACTGCCTCGCCCCGGTGGTGAAGGTGATCCACGAGAACCTCGGGATCAAACACGGCTCGATCACCACGATCCATGACGTGACCAACACCCAGACCATCGTGGACCGCCCCGCGAAGGATCTGCGCCGGGCGCGCTCGGCCCTGACCTCGCTGATCCCGACCACCACCGGCTCGGCCACCGCGATCACGCTGATCTACCCCGAGCTGAAGGGACGCCTGAACGGCCATGCGGTGCGGGTGCCGCTGCTGAACGCCTCGCTTACCGATTGCGTCTTCGAGGTGGAGCGGGAAACGACGGCCGAAGAGGTCAACACGCTGTTCAAGGCGGCTTCGGAAGGCCCGCTCAAAGGCATCCTCGGCTACGAGACCCGCCCGCTCGTCTCGGCCGATTACACCAACGATATCCGCTCATCGATTGTCGATGCACCCTCGACCATGGTCGTCAACGGCACGCAGGTGAAGATCTACGCCTGGTATGACAACGAGATGGGCTATGCGCACCGGCTGGTGGACGTGGCGCTGATGGTGGGGGCGAGCCTGTGAGCGAGGCCCCTGCCCCGAACACCCCGCACCGGCCCGAGGGGTTCTCCGCCTATATCGCGGTAACGGCGGCCTATTGGGCCTTCATGCTCACCGATGGCGCGCTGCGGATGTTGGTGCTGCTGCATTTCCATACGCTGGGGTTTTCCCCGGTGCAGCTCGCCTACCTGTTCATCCTCTACGAAGTGGCCGGGATGGTGACGAACATCTCGGCGGGCTGGATCGCGGCGCGGTTCGGGCTGGTCTCGACGCTTTATGCGGGGCTCGGGCTGCAGGTCGTGGCGCTCTTGGCGCTGGGGCAGCTGGACCCGAACTGGGCGATCGGCGCCTCGGTGGCTTACGTGATGGTCGTGCAGGGGCTGAGCGGGGTCGCGAAGGACCTTGCGAAGATGTCCTCGAAATCTGCGGTGAAGCTGCTCGCGCCCACTGGCAATGGCGGGCTGTTCCGCTGGGTCGCGGTGCTGACGGGCTCGAAGAACGCGGTGAAGGGCGTGGGCTTCCTGCTGGGCGCGGCCCTTCTCGCGGGCCTCGGCTTCGATTGGGCGGTGATCGCGATGGCGACCGTGCTGGCGCTGATCCTCGCCGCCATCGTCGTCGCCATGCCGCCCGGCCTGCCGCGCGGACGCAAGGGCGCGAAGTTCTCCGAGGTCTTTTCGAAATCGGCCAACGTCAACGGGCTCTCGGCGGCGCGGGTCTTCCTGTTCGGCGCGCGCGACGTGTGGTTCGTCGTGGGCATTCCGATCTATTTCTACGCGGTCTTCTCGGATGGCAGCCCCGAGGGCGACCGCGCCGCCTTTTTCCTGATCGGCACGTTCATGGCGCTCTGGATCATCCTTTACGGCGCGGTGCAGGCCGCCGCCCCGCGTATCCTCAAGGCGCAAGCCCGCACTGAGGGAGACCTGATCCACGCCGCGCGCCACTGGGCCGTGGCGCTGCTGATCGTGCCTGCGACCCTCTCCATCGCCACGCTGATCTCCGAGGCGCCGTCGCTCTGGCTCACGCTGACGCTCGTCGCGGGGCTTTTGATCTTCGGCGCGATCTTCGCGGTGAATTCCTCGCTCCACTCCTATCTCATCCTCGCCTTCACCCGCTCCGAGCGGGTCACGATGGATGTGGGCTTCTACTATATGGCCAATGCGGGCGGGCGATTGCTGGGCACGCTGCTGTCGGGTCTGAGCTACCAGCTGGGCGGGTTGGCCGCGATGATGATCACCGCAACGATCATGGTCGGCCTCAGCGCGCTGATGGCGGGCCGGTTGAGCGCGGAACCTTCACTCACGAGCGCGTGAGTAGCGATGGACATTCCCCGATCTTCGCGTTTTGCTACGCGCGGAGGAGGAACGGCCCGAGGGTCGTTCGCAAGAGGGAGGAGAGCCGGTGCTATCACGCGGCAAGGATTACGCCGCCACCCGCGCGGCGTTTCGCTGGGAGATCCCCGAGCGGTACAATATCGGTGTGGATGTCTGCGACAAATGGGCCGCAGCCGACCCAGACCGCATCGCGCTGATCGAGGTGGAAGAGGACGGCTACGGCGCGGTGCGAGAGACCACATTCGCCGAGCTGCGCGCGGCGTCCAACCGGTTCGCGAACGTGTTGGCGTCGATCGGCGTCGGCGGGAATGGGAAAGACGCGGGCGACCGGGTCGCGATCCTGCTGCCGCAACGGCGCGAGACCGCCATCGCCCATATCGCGGCGTTCAAGGCGGGCTGCGTCTCGCTGCCGCTGTTCACGCTGTTCGGCCCCGAGGCGCTCTTGCACCGGCTGCGCGACAGCGGCGCGCGGGTGCTGGTGACGGATCCGGCCAGCTATGAGATGATTGTGGGCCTGCGCGCGGATCTGCCCGATTTGCAGACCATCTTCGTCACCGATGGCGGCGCGGACGGGGCCGAGGATTTCGACGCGGCGCTTGCCGGTGCCTCGCCCGAGTTCACCCCCGTCGACACAAGCGCCGAGACCCCCGGCGTGCTGATCTACACCTCGGGCACGACGGGCAATCCGAAAGGCGCGCTCCATGCGCATCGGGTGCTTCTGGGCCACCTGCCCGGCGTCGAGATGAGCCATGATTTCCTGCCGCAGGAGGGCGACCGGATCTGGACGCCCGCCGACTGGGCCTGGATCGGGGGGCTGCTCGACGTGCTGCTGCCTGCGCTCCATCATGGCGTGCCGGTCGTGGCCTGCCGCTTTCGCAAGTTCTCGGCACAGGCGGCCGCCGATCTGATCCGGCGACTGAAGGTGCGCAACGCCTTCCTGCCGCCGACCGCTCTGAAGATGATGAAGGCGGATCCCGAGAGCCTGAACTGGGATTTGCAGATGCGTTCGGTCGCATCGGGGGGCGAACCTCTGGGAACGCAGCTTCTCGATTGGGGCCGCAAGGCGCTCGGCGTCACGATCAACGAATTCTACGGCCAGACCGAATGCAACATGGTGGTGTCCTCCGCCTCCAGCCTCGACGCGCCCGAACCCGGCGCAATGGGCTGGCCGGTGCCGGGCCATGAGGTCGCCATCGTGGACAACCTCACCGGCGAGCGCCTGCCCGAAGGTGCGGAAGGCGCGATCGCAGTGCGCGCGCCCGACCCGGTGATGTTTCTGGGCTATTGGAACCTGCCCGAGGCGACCGAGACCAAATTCGTCACCGGCCCCGAAGGGCGCTGGCTGCTGACCGGCGACCGGGGGGTAAGCGGCTCGGGCGGCAGGCTGCGCTTCAAGGGGCGCGACGACGATATCATCTCGACGGGAGGCTACCGCGTCGGCCCGGCGGAAATCGAGGACTGCCTGATCTCGCACCCGGCGGTGCAGATGGCGGGCGTCGTGGGCCAACCCGATCCGTTGCGCGGCGAGATCGTCGCGGCCTTCGTCACGCTCTGCCCGGGTCATTCCGAGAGCGAGGCCTTGCGCGAGGACCTCGCCCAGCACGTCCGCGCGCGGCTCGCGAAATACGAATACCCCCGCGCGATCTACGTGATCGACGACATGCCCGTGACCACCACCGGCAAGATCATCCGCAACGCGCTGCGCGCCCGCCTGCCCGAGGAGACCACCCAATGAGCCCCGTCCTGTTCGAGACCCGCGGCAAGGTCGCGATCATCACCCTCAACCGCCCCGAACGGCGCAATGCGATCAATGCCGAAGCGGGCCACGCGCTGGCCGAGGCAATCGCCCGGCTGGAAAGCGACGACGCGCTGCAGATCGGCATCCTACGTGGCGAAGGCGCGGTCTTCTGCGCCGGGATGGACCTCGCGGCCTTCTCCGAGGGCAAGGTCGAGGAACTGCTGTTCTCCGAAGGCGGCTTCGGCGGACTGACGGAATCGCATCGGAGCAAACCGATGATCGCCGCCTGCCATGGGGCTGCGCTCGCGGGTGGGTTCGAGCTGGCCTTGGGCTGCGACATGATCGTGGCCGAGGATGGCTGCCGCTTCGGTGTGCCCGAAGTGTTGCGCGGTCTGGTGGCGGGGGCTGGCGGCGCGTTGCGGCTCGCATCGCTGATCCCACCCGCGCGCGCCCGCGAGATCCTGCTGACGGGGCGGCTGTTCGACACCGCCGAAGCCTGGGAGCTGGGGCTGATCGCACGCCGCGCCGAGGCCGGTCAGGCCACCGAGGCAGCACTGGAACTTGCCGAGGAGATCGCGAAGAACGCCCCGCTGGCCGTGCGCGAAACCCTGCGCCTGTCGCGCGAAATCGAGCGCCGCGCAGTCGATCCGCTCTGGGCGGAGAACGCACGCACCCTCAAGGCGATCATGGAGAGCGCAGATGCCGCCGAGGGCGCGAAGGCGTTTTTGGAAAAACGCGCGCCGAAATGGTCGGGCAGATAGCGCTGGGAGAGAGGTAACGCGCGGGGCTGAAAGCGCCCCGCGCCAGTTTTCGAACAAGGGGCCGAGGCCCCTGCCCTCACGCTTTTTGGAACAGGGCCTTGCGACGGGCCACGCGCTCGCGGATCTTGTCGACATCGGCCACCGGCGTCGCGGCCAGCAGCGTCTTGGTATACTCGTGCTGCGGATTGGCGAAGATCTCGTCGCGCGAGGCGTATTCAACCACCTCGCCCGCATTCATCACCATCACCTCATCGGCGAAATAGCGCACCACCGAGAGGTCGTGCGAGATGAAGACATAGGTGAGATCGAACTCGTCCTGAAGATCCTTGAGCAGGTTGAGCACCTGCGCCTGCACCGACAGGTCAAGCGCCGAGACGGGCTCGTCGAGCACAAGGATCTGCGGGTTCAGCATCAGTGCCCGCGCGATCGCAATGCGCTGGCGCTGACCGCCCGAGAACATATGCGGGTAGCGGTTGAAGTGCTGGCGCTCAAGCCCGACTTTGACCAGCATCTCCTCGGCGCGCCGACGCCGTTCGGCGGCGGGCACGTCGGTGTTGATGATCAGCGGCTCGGTCAGAACATCACCCACCTTCTGGCGCGGGTTGAGCGAGCTGTAAGGGTTCTGGAACACGATCTGCACCTTGGCGCGCAGATCGGAGGTGACCTTGCGCGTGGCGATGTCGATCTTCTCGCCCTCGATGATCAGATCGCCCGAATTGGCCGGGTCGATCAGCGTCAGGATGCGCGCCAGCGTGGACTTGCCGCAACCGGATTCGCCCACGATCGCCAGCGTCTTGCCCTGCTCGAGCGAGAACGAGATGCCATGCAAGGCGCGCACGGTCTTCGCGCCGCGCATGAAGCCCGCCGAGACGATGTAGTCGCGCGTGATGTCGCGCCCTTCGAGGATCACGCTCATTGCACGCCCTCCCATCCGTCGGCGACGGTCAGCAGGCGGTCCCCGGTCGCGTTTTCCGGCAACGCCGCGAGAAGCGCGCGCGTATAGGGGTGTTGCGGGGCCTCGAAGAGCGAAAGAACATCCGCCTCTTCCATCTTGCGGCCCTTGAACTGCACCGAAACGCGGTCGGCGGTCTCGGCCACCACGCCCATGTCATGGGTGATCATGATCAGCCCCATCCCGTATTCCTCCTGCAACCCCATCAGCAGGTCGAGGATCTGTTTCTGGATTGTCACGTCGAGCGCGGTCGTCGGTTCGTCCGCGATCAACAGGCGCGGCTTGCAGGCGATCGCCATCGCGATCATCACGCGCTGGCATTGCCCGCCCGAGAGCTGGTGCGGGTAGCTTTTGAGCCGCCGCTCCGGGTCGGGAATGCCCACCGCCTCGAACAGCTCCAGCGCCCGCGCCTTCGCGGCGCGCCCCTTCAGCCCCAGATGGCGATGCAGGACTTCCTCGATCTGGTAGCCGCAGGTGAAGGAGGGGTTGAGCGAGGAGATCGGCTCCTGGAAGATCATCGAGATTTCCTTGCCGATGATCTTGCGGCGTTCGCGGTCGGACATCGCCTTCATGTCGCGCCCGGCATAGGTGATCTCGTCGGCGGTGATCTTTGCGGTGGGCGGCAAGAGCCCCATCACCGCGAGCATCGAGACCGATTTGCCCGAGCCGCTCTCGCCCACGATGGCGAGAACCTCGCGTTCGGACACCTCCACGTCGATCGAATCCACCGCGCGGAACGGGCCCTGGGCAGTGTCGAATTCGACGGTCAGATTGCGGATTTTCAGCAAGCTCATGGCATCAGCTCCGCTTGAGTTTCGGATCGAGCGCGTCACGCAGACCATCGCCCATCAGGTTGATCGCGAGCACGGTGATCAGGATCGCGAGGCCGGGGAAGGTCACGACCCACCAGGCGCGCAGGATGAACTCGCGCGCTTCCGACAGCATCGTGCCCCATTCCGGGGTCGGGGGCTGGGCACCAAGGCCGAGGAAGCCAAGCGCCGCCACGTCGAGGATCGCGTTCGAGAAGGACAGCGTGCCTTGCACGATCAGCGGGGCGAGGCAATTCGGCAGTACGGTGCGGAACATCAGGCGCATATTGCCCGCGCCCGCGACGCGCGCGGCCATCACGTAATCCTTGTTGCGCTCGGACAGCACCGCGCCGCGCGTCAGGCGCGCGAAATGGGGCTGATAGACGATCGCGATGGCGATCATCGCGTTGATGAGCCCCGGCCCGAGGATCGCCACGAAGACAAGCGCCAGCAGCAGCGACGGGAAGGCGAGGATCACATCCATCACCCGCATGATGACGGTATCGACCCAGCCGCCGAACCAGCCCGCGAGCAGGCCGAGGACCACGCCCACCGAGAGCGCGAGCAGCACGACCACCACGCCCACGAAGAGCGAGTAACGCGCGCCGAAAAGAAGCCGCGAGAGCATATCGCGCCCGACCGCGTCGGTGCCCAGCCAGAAATGGCCATGCGCGCTGTCGGTCATCGGCGGCGCGAGCAGGACGTCGCGATACTGCACATCGGGCGAGAACGACGACAGCAGCGGCGCGAATGTCGCCGCCAGCACCACCAGGATGAACACCGTCAGGCCCACGACAGCGCCGCGGTTTTCCTTGAAATAGAACCAGAACTCGGCGAGTTGCTCGCGGCGCGTCCCGGCGGGAATGTTGGTTTCGGTCACTTCGGACATGTCACTCACCTATGCCGGATACGCGGGTTGATGAGACCGTAGAGCAGATCCACGATCAGGTTCACGACCATCACGATCGCAGCGATCATCAGCAGGCCGCCCTGCACGGAAGGGTAATCGCGGCGCGAGATCGAATCGACCATCCACTTGCCGATCCCCGGCCAGCTGAAGATCGTCTCGGTCAGGATCGCGCCCGCCATCAGCATGCCGACCTGAAGGCCGATCGTGGTGATCACGGGGATCATGGCGTTGCGCAGCGCATGGATCCCGATCACCCGGCGCGGCGGCATCCCCTTGGCGCGGGCGGTGCGGACGTAATCCTCGCCCAGAACCTCGAGCATGGCCGAGCGCGTCTGGCGCGCGATCACCGCGAGCGGAATGGTGGCCAGCACGACCGAGGGCAGGATGAGGTGACTCAGCGCCGAGGTCAGTGCGCCCTTCTGCCCCGACATCAGCGCATCCCAGATCATGAAGCCGGAACCGTTGGGGAAGTAATACATCAGCGAGATCCGGCCCGAGACCGGCGTCCATTTCAGGATGCCCGAGAACAGGATGATCAGCAAAAGGCCCCACCAGAAGATCGGCATCGAGTAGCCCACCAGCGCCGTCGTCATCGTCGCCTGGTCGAACCAGGAACCGCGCTTGATCGCGGCCATCACGCCCACCGGCACGCCGATCGCCACCGCCAGGACCATTGCGCAGAGCCCAAGCTCCACCGTGGCCGGGAACAGCGCGAGGAACTCGTTGAGCACCGGCTTGTGGGTCACCAGAGAATCCCCGAGGTTCCCATGCAGAACCTTCCAGAGGAAATCGAAATATTGCTCCCAGATCGGCCGGTCGAAGCCCAGCTGATGGGTCAGTTCGGCATGGCGCTCGGGGGTCAGCCCGCGTTCGCCCGCCATCAGCAGCACCGGGTCGCCGGGAAGCACCCGGACGAAGCCGAACGCGACGATGGTAATCCCGACCAGCGTCGGAATGAGCCAGAGGATCTTGCCCAGGATAAATCTGATCATGTCAGCCCGCCTTAAAAGCCGGGGCGCCCGGTTGCCCGGACGCCCCAATTGCGTTTGGGAGTATCCGATTACTCGGAGATGTCCACCCCGTAGAAGTCATGCCCGCCCAGCGGGCTCATCACGTAACCGGTCACCTTGTTCGACATCGGCATGAAGACCGTCGAATGGGCGATGGTGTCCCAGGGAGCCTGTTCCTTGAACACGACCTGCGCCTGCTCGTAGAGCTTGGTGCGCTCGGCCATGTCGCTGGTCTGGCGGGCCTTGGTGATCAGATCGTCGAAATCCTTGTCGCACCAGAAGGCGCGGTTCGCACCGCTTTCGGCCGCCGAGCAGCCCAGCAGAACGGCAAGGAAGTTGTCCGGGTCGCCGTTGTCGCCGGTCCAGCCCAGAATCACCGCGCCGTCACGGTTGGGATCTTTCGACTTCGAGAGATACTCGCCCCACTCATAGGAGACGATATTCGCCTTCACGCCCACCTTCGCGAGGTCGGCCTGCATCAGCTCGGCGGTGCGGCGTGCGTTGGGCATGTAGGGCCGCTGCACGGGCATCGCCCAGATGTTCATCTCGAGATCCTTGACGCCCGCTTCGTCGAGCATCTTCTTGGCCGCTTCCGGATCATAGGGATCGTCCTGGATCGCGTCGTTATAGGACCACATGGTCGGCGGGATCGGGTTCTTGGCAACCTGGCCCGCACCCTGGAACACCGCGTCGATGATCGCCTGCTTGTTGATCGACATGTTGAGCGCCTTGCGAACCTTGGGATCGTCGAAGGGCTTCTGGGTGGTGTTGTAGGCGAAATAGGCGACGTTGAGGCCGGGCTGCTCGCCCACGGTGATGTTCGGGTCCGATTTCAGCGCCTCGAGATCGGCCGGGGCCGGATAGGGCATGATCTGGCATTCGCCCGCTTGCAGTTTCTGCATGCGGACCGCCGGATCGGGAGTGATCGCGAAGATCAGGTCGTCGATCGGGGCCTTGCCCTTGAAGTAATCCGGGTTTGCCTTGTAACGGATCACCGCGTCTTTCTGATAGGCGACGAATTCGAACGGGCCGGTGCCGACGGGCACGTTGTTGATATCGGCCTTGCGATCTTCGGCCGCGAGCTTGTCGGCATATTCCTTCGAGATGATCGAAGCGAAATCCATCGCCATATCCGCGAGGAACGGAGCGTTCGGCTCGGAGAGGGTGAATTTCACCGTGTAGTCGTCGACCTTTTCGATCGATTTGATGATCGTCGGCATATCCATGCCGGCATAGTATTCATAGGACACGCCCGGCGCGTATTCGTAATAGGGATTATCCTTGTTGCCCTGACGGTCGAACGAGAAGATCACGTCATCGGCATTGAAATCGCGCGTCGGCGAGAAACCGTCGACCGAATGGAACTTCACGCCCTGACGCAGGTGGAACGTGTAGGTCAGACCGTCCTCGGAGACATCCCAGCTCTCGGCGAGGCCCGGCTCGATCTCGGTCGTGCCCGGCTTGAATTCCACGAGCTGGTCATAAACCGGATGCGAGGACGCGTCGAAGGTCGTGCCGGACGTGTAGGGCGCCGGATCGAACCCCTCGGGGGAGGCTTCCGAGCAATAGACGAGCGTCTTGGCACCGGCGCCGCCCGCAGTCATCAGAACCGCAGCAGCCCCCGCCAGAAGCATCGAGCGAATGGTCATGGTTTTTCCTTCCTGTTGGTTGGGTCTCCGATTGTGCCGCCCGGCCCTCTGGGCGCGCAATCGCGCCCTTGGCGGGACAGGGTTCGGACACAAACTGGTGAGGGAGTAAAAACGCAATTGATCGGATGGTCAATGAATGCCGCGACGTCGCGGGTCACGAAGCCGGGAGAGCCCTTGAAAAGCTGGCGCCTTCGACCGAGACGCCGCGCGCAGCGTCGGGCGGCGCGGCGATTCGACGAAACGGACGGGGCCATTTTTCGGGCCGTTGACACGAGTCTCTGTCTCGCGAGAGCGATCCGCGTTCGTCGGGCCGCTCGCAACACTTGCGCCTTCGCAGGGGGAATTCGTCCACTGGACAGACGCGGCGTAGCGCCTCACTCCAGCGGAATCACATCCACCGCCTGCGCGCTCTCCTGCCCCCCGGCCCCGCGCATCGCGCCGCGCAGGGGCGGCACATCGTCATAATCGCGGCCATAGCCGACGGTGATGTAATCGTCGCCCGCGAACTGGTCATTCGTCGGGTCGAACTCGACCCAGCCGGTCTCGGCCCCCGCCCAGGCACGCACCCAGGCATGCATTGCATCCGCCCCTTCGAGCCGCGGCTGGCCCGGCGGCGGGTAGGTGCGCAGAAAGCCCGAGACATAGGCCGCCGGGATCCCCACCCCGCGCAGGCAGGAGATCATGATATGGCTGAAATCCTGACAGACACCGTGGCGGTTCGCGAAGGCCTCGGCCGCAGGGGTATCCACATCGGTCGCCTCGGCGTCGAACTTCATCTCGCGATGCAATGCGCGCCCCACCGCCTCGATCGCGGCGCGTGCGGTCATGCCCGGCTGCAACAGGGCTTGCGCGAAGGCGGTCATTTCGCGCGTCGGCCCCGCCCGGCGCGACGCGGCGAGGTAGTGATGCGGCGCATCGGGCCCGAGGCTGCGCACCTGCGCGATCTCGGCCGGCAATTCGCTGAGTGGCGAGGACAGGTCCAGCCCCGGTTCCGCGGCGGCACGATCGACCTGCGCCACCAGCTCGACCCCGATCTCGGCCAGCGGCTCGTGCCAGACCACCGAGGTCGTCGCATTGCCGAAGAAATCCACCTGGTCGCGGCGCTCGCTCGGGGGCGGATCGAAACTCAGCAGGCGCGAACTCACCCGCTGCACGCCAAGGATGTCCGAGGGCAGCACGCGCAGCAGGTTGCGCGCATGATCGGTGGGCGCGTCGTAGCTATAAGTCAGCTTCAGCTTAACCTCGTAACGCATCGGATTACCTCAGATAATGCTGCGAGATGAGATCGGAGAGCGCATAGAGATCGGACCGGATCTCGCGCAACAGCTCGGGCGTGACCGCCTCGGGATCGATCACCGCGAGCTTCGTGCGCAGCGGCAGAAGCGCGCGCAGGATCTCACCGGGACGCCCCGCGATCTCGGCGCGCGGCAGCGCCGCGAGCAGATGCTTGAGACTGTTGAGCAGGAACAGGACCGCGCGCGGGTTGTCGGCGTCGAGCACAAGCAGATCAAGCACCGTGTCGCGATTGGTCTGCACCCGGTAGCGGCGCTGGTGCGTGATCACGCTGTCGGCCACCTCGACCGCGATATCGAGAGAGCCCTCGGGCGCCGCCTCGTCCGCGAACTGGATCAAGAGCGCGGCCAGCGCATCGGCACGTTCCAGCGCGCGACCGACCGACAGGAACCGCCATCCCTCGAAACGATACATGTTCTCGTGCACCAGACCCGAAAAGCCTGTGATCTTGCGCAACAAAACCCCCATCGCGCGCGCCGTGTCGTCGCCCGGACGCGCCGTCGCGGTCATCTGATGAGCGGTCCTGGCCAGATCCTTCAGCGCGAGCCAGCCATCCGTCGAGAACCGGTCGCGCACCTTCGAGGCGCAGGACTGCGCTGCGTCGAGCCGTGCGAGCAGCGCATCGGGAACGGGCTGGTCGATATCGACGCCGTTCGCCTCGAGAAAGGCGGCCAGCCGTTCGAGACGGGCATCCTCGGGACTACCGGTCGCGGCAAGGCGCAGGTGATAGGCGCGGATCAGCCGGATCGCGTCTTCGCAGCGCTCGACATAGCGGCCAAGCCAATAGAGGTTGTCGGCCGCGCGCGCGGGCAAGGTGCCGGGCACGGTGCGTTGGAAACCGCCATCCGGGCGCGGCGCGAGGCTTGCGGGCGGCACCGGCTTGTCGGACACGATCCAGACATCGGCGACCGCCCCGCCGCGCTGCATCGCAAGCGCGGTCGCGTCGCCCTCCTGCCCGATGCGCGCATACCCACCCTTCATGAAGCGCCAGCCCTGAGCGGTACGTGCCGCGAAAACCCGCACCGTCATCGGACAGGGCCGCACCGAGCCGCCGCCCTTGCCATCCGCGCGCCAGGCGGGCGTGGTCGAAAGCGTCACCGCCTCCTGCCCCACCAGCTTGCTGCCCTCCGCCTCAAGCCAATCCGCGATCGAGGCCTGCGCGCCCGAGCGGAACTGTCCGCCCAGCGCAGTGGCCGCGTCGATATCGAAGGGCAGGTTCACCGCCATCGCGGGGCCGATCATCATCTGCTCGGCATTGGCACGCACATGGGCACGCTCGGCCGCGCCGCCGCACCACCATGTCGCGATGTTGGGCATCACGAGCGGCGCGCCGGTCAGCACCTGCGAGATCTGCGGCAAGAAGGCCATCAGCGCGCGCGTCTCCAGCACGCCCGCGCCCAGCGCGTTGACCATCGCGAGATTGCCCAGCCGCACAGCCTCCATCAGCCCCGGCGTGCCGATCTGGCTTGCCGGGTCGAGCTCCAGCGGATCGACGAAGCCCGCATCCATCCGCCGCCAGAGCGCGCCCAGAGGCTGCGGCCCCTCGATCGTGCGCACCATCGCCTCGCCGTTCTGCACCAGCAGATCCTCGCCCTCCAGCAGCGAAAGGCCCAGATAGCGCGCGATATAGGTGTGCTCGTAATAGCTGTCATTCGCAGGTCCGGGCGTCAGAATCGCCACTCGGCGCGGACCTTCCTCGCCGCGCCCGGCCAGGGACTCCAGCGCGCCACGGAACTCGTTGAAGAACACCGCGAGCTTGTGGATGTGATCGCGCGGAAAGCTCTCGGGAAAGATCCGCCCCGTCGCCATCCGGTTTTCCAGCGCGAACCCCGCCCCCGAGGGCGCTTGCGTGCGATCCCCCAGCACGAACCACGACCCGTCGGGCGAGCGCCCGATCTCGAAGGCGAGAAGGTGCAGGTAATGCCCGCCGCGGGGCGCCACCCCCACCATCGGGCGCAGCCAGTGGCGGTTGCCCGCGATCAGCTCGGGCGGCAGATGCCCCTCCGAGACGAGCCGCGCCGGCCCGTAGAGATCGGCCATCACCGCCTCGAGCAGGTCCGCGCGCTGGCTCAACCCGTCGCAGATCCCCGCCCATTCGCTTTCGTGCAGCACGACCGGGATATGGCTGAGCGGCCATTCGCGCTCTGCCAGAACGTCATTGGTATACTGGCGGTAATAGACGCCCGCGTCGCGCAGGTACTGGTCGCCGCGCTCGAAACGTTGCGGGATCTCGGCCGGATCGAGGGCAAGGAATTTCTCGACGAAGGGCCGCCAGACCGGGCGCATCACCCCGTTGCCGTCGAACAGCTCGTCGGCCACACCCGGCGAGGGCGTGTAGCCCGCCAGAAGCGGGTGCTGTTCGAGAGGGCTCGCAGCGTTGGGGGTCGCGGGGCTTTGCATCGGATCTCCGGCGATCAGGCTCGGCTCAACTCAGCCCTATGGGACGGCGCAGGTCAAGCGTGAGCGGAAACTCGGGGTGGGTGCGCTCTGGTTCGGGGCGATAGGCGCCGGGGGTGTAGCCATGCCCCTCGAACCGCGCCAGACGCCGTGCCTCGGCCTCGTTTCCATTGACCGGGAAGGTGTCGTAATTGCGCCCGCCCGGATGGGCCACGTGATAGACGCAGCCCGCGATCGCCCTGCCCGTCCAGTCGTCATAGATGTCGAAGGTGAGCGGCGCGTTGACCGGCAGCGTGGGGTGCAGCGCTTCGGCGGGTTGCCACGCCTTGAAGCGCACGCCCGCGACCGAGACCCCGCTTTCCTGCGTCCGCGCCAGCGGCACGGGGCGGCGGTTGCACATCACCTTGTAACGATCCTGATGCAGCGTAGTCATCTTCACCTGCAAACGCTCGACTGAGCTGTCGGTATAGCGCACCGTGCCGCCGATCGCGCCGGTCTCGCCCAGAACGTGCCACGGCTCGAGCGCCTGACGGATCTCGAGATGCACCCCCTCGGCCTCGATCTGGCCGCAGAAGGGGAAACGGAACTCGGATTGCGCCTCGAACCATTGCGGATCGAGGTCGAATCCGTGGCGGCGCAGGTCCGCCAGAAGATCGGTGAAATCTTCCCACAGGTAATGCGGCAGCATGAAACGGTCATGCAGCACCGTGCCCCAGCGCACCGGGCGCCCCTCGACGGGGCTGTTCCAGCAGCGCGCGATGATGGCGCGCAGCAGCAGTTGCTGGGCCAGCGACATGCGCGGATCGGGCGGCATCTCGAAGCCACGGAACTCGACAAGGCCAAGCCGGCCGGTCGGGCCGTCGGGCGAATACATCTTGTCGATGCAGATCTCGGCGCGGTGGGTGTTGCCGGTCACGTCCGTCAGCATGTTGCGCAGCAGGCGATCGACCAACCACGGCGGCGGGACGTTGCCCGCGTCGGGCGGGTGGATCTGGCTCAGTGCGATTTCCAGCTCATAGAGCGTGTCGTGCCGTGCCTCGTCGATGCGCGGCGCTTGGCTTGTCGGGCCGATGAAGAGGCCCGAGAAGAGGTAGCTCAGCGAGGGGTGGCGCTGCCAGATCAGGATCAGCGATTTCAGCAGATCAGGGCGACGCAGGAAGGGGCTGTCGAGCAGCGTCTCGCCGCCCACCACGACATGGTTGCCGCCGCCAGTGCCGGTATGGCGCCCGTCGATCATGAACTTGTCGGCGCCCAGCCGCGACTGGCGGGCCTCTTCATAGATCGCCTCGGTCGTGGCCACGCAATCCTCCCAGCTATGGGCCGGGTGGATGTTCACTTCGATCACGCCCGGATCGGGGGCGACCCGGATCACGTTGAGGCGCGGGTCATGTGGCGGCGCGTAGCCCTCGATATGGATCGGCAGGCCGAGCGCCTTGGCGCTTTCCTCCGCCGCCGCGATCAGTTCGAGGTAGTCCTCCAGCGCCTCGGTCGGCGGCATGAAGATGCACAGACGCCCGTCGCGCGGCTCGATCGAGAGCGCGGTGCGCACGACGCCCCCCACCGTATCGAGCTCCTGCTCGACGATCTCTTGGCCCGGCTCGGCCGATTGCGCCTCGGAGACGGGCTGCGTGTGTTCCTTCGTCGGCTTTTCGATCAACCCCTCGTCTTCGAGCGCTTTGATCAGTTCGTGGAAGTCGGGCAACTCCTTCACCGGCAGCGAGGTGTCGGTCACGTAGTGATAGGGATATTGCGCGGGCGGCACGTAAGGCAGCGCGCCCAGCGGCAGGCGGAAGCCCGCGGGGCTGTCGCCGGGAATCAGGAACAGCTTGCCGCGCCGGGTCTTCCATTTCTCCGAGCGCCAGCGATGGCCGGGCTGCGCCTTGGACTGCCAGCGCTGGATCGGCAGAACGTAGCCTGTTGGCCGATCGAGCCCGCGCGAGAAGACACGGGCGAAGCGCGCGCGATCCTCGGGATTCTTCAGCTTGCTGTCCTCGGGGGTCACGTTGGGCGGCAGGTTGCCCTCTTTCATCATCCATTCGGCCGGATCCTCGAAAACGGGCTGCGCATAGCCCGAACCGAGCCCAAGATGATGTGCGATCCCTTCGGCGAGCTTGCCAGCCTCTTCCGGCCCTGCCCCGGTCTTCGCGCCCTCCTTGGCGATCAGCGCCTCGTCGCGCCAGATCGGTTTGCCGTCGCGCCGCCAGTAAAGCGAGAAGGTCCAGCGCGGCAGGCTCTCGCCCGGATACCACTTGCCCTGCCCGTAATGCAGGAAGCCCCCCGGCGCGAAACGGTCGCGCAGACGCCGGATCAGCTCATCGGCGAGCGCACGCTTTTGCGGGCCGACGGCGGCGGTGTTCCACTCGTCGCTTTCGAAATCGTCGATCGAGACAAAGGTCGGCTCGCCTCCCATCGTCAGGCGCACATCGCCCGCCTTCAGGCTTTCATCGACCTTGCGCCCCAGCGCGTTGAGCCGCTGCCACGCCTCGTCGGAGAACGGCTTGGTGATGCGCGGATGTTCAGCCACGCGGTTCACCGTCATGTCGAAAGCGAAATTCACCTCCGGGCTGCCGACCGAGGAAAAGCCCCCCGAAATCGGCGCGGCATTGCGGAAATGGGGCGTGGCGGCGAGCGGGATATGGCTCTCGCCGGTCAGCAGCCCCGAGGTCGGATCAAGCCCGATCCAGCCCGCGCCCGGAATGAAGACCTCGCACCAGGCATGCAGGTCGGTGAAGTCGTGATCGGTGCCCGACGGCCCATCCAACGCCTCGAGATCGGGTTTCAGCTGGATCAGGTAGCCCGAGACGAAGCGCGCCGCGAAGCCGAGATGGCGCAGCACCTGCACCAGCAGCCACGAGCTGTCCCGGCAGGAACCCGACTTCTTGCCCAACGTCTCCTCGGGCGTCTGCACGCCGGGATCCATGCGGATCGTGTAATCGACGACGTTGGAGATCTTCGCATTGAGCGAGACGAGGAAATCCACTGTGCCCTTGATCGTGTAATCCAGCTCGCCGATGAACTGGGCGAGCAGCGGACCTTCGGGCTCGGGGGTGCGGTAGATCGAGAGATCCTCGCGCAGTTCCTCGGGGTAATCGAAGGGCCATTCCTCGGCATATTCCTCGGTGAAGAAATCGAACGGGTTGTAGACGGTCATATCCGCCGTCAGATCGACCTCGATCTTCAGTTCGGTCACCGGCTCGGGAAAGACGAAGCGCGCCAGCCAGTTGCCGTAAGGGTCTTGCTGGTGGTTCACGAAATGCCCGCCGGGGCTGACCTTGAGCGAATGCGAGATCACCCTTGTGCGCGAATGCGGCGCAGGGCGTAGCCGGATGATCTGCGGGCCCAGCGTCACCGGCCGGTCATATTTGTAATGGGTCAGGTGATAGATGCTGGCATGAATTGCCATCCGCTCGGCTCCCGCGTCTGCTCCGTACCGGGCCAGATTACGCCGCCCTTCGGCGGGCGAAACCCGCAATCCGTCAAATGCAGGTCAGTTTCGCCACTCATCTGCGCAGATGCGCGTTTTTTGGGCGTCACCGCCGTGACCAGCCCCCGCAACCACGAAGACCCAACCACAGCCCCCCAATCCACACGCGCCCCAGGCGCTGTCGATCAACACGGATCGAGCCGGCGCGCGTCGCTTTAAAATTTATTTCCGACTACTTCACTCAACTATTGACGCACCGGTGATCCGCCTCTACCTCTCGCCTCGGAAAAAGCGAATGGAGACGCAAATGAATCGGACCCTTGCCATCGCCCTGATCACCACCGCGATCGCAGCGCCCGCGCTGGCTGATGTGAACATCTACTCTCACCGTCAGCCCGAGCTGATCCAGCCGGTGCTCGATGCCTTTACCGCGAAGACCGGGATCAACGTGAACACGGCCTATGTCGAGAAAGGCATGGTCGAGCGCCTGAAAGCCGAGGGCGATCGCTCTCCCGCCGATCTGGTGATGACCGTCGATATCGCGCGCCTCGAAGAGGTGGTGAATGCCGGCGTCACGCAAGCGGTCGACAGCGCGATCCTCACCGATGCGATCCCGGCCCCGTTCCGCGATGCGGGCAACCAGTGGTTCGGCCTGACCTCGCGGGCGCGGATCGTCTATGCCTCGAAGGATCGCGTCGCGGATGGCGAAGTGACCACCTATGAGGATCTTTCAAGCGAGAAATGGAAAGGCCGGATCTGCACCCGCTCCTTCACCTCGGATTACAACGTGGCCCTGACCTCGGCCCATCTCGCGCATCACGGGGCGGAGGCCACGAAGACCTGGCTCGAAGGACTCAAGGCGAACCTTGCCAAGAAGCCCGAGGGCAATGACCGCTCGCAGGTGAAGTCGATCTGGGCGGGCGAATGCGATATCTCGCTGGGCAACACCTATTACATGGGGCAGATGCTCGCCGATCCCGAACAGACCGAATGGGCCAATTCCGTCCGCATCGTCTTTCCCGTCTTCGAGGATGGCGGGACGCATATGAACGTCTCGGGCGTCGCGATGACCAAGGCGGCGCCGAACCGCGAGGACGCGCTGAAGCTGATGGAATTCCTCGTCTCGGACGAGGCCCAGCAGATCTACGCCCAGACCAACCACGAATTCCCGATCAAGCCGGGCGTCGCGCGCTCGGAACTGGTGCAGAGCTGGGGCGAGTTCACGCCAGACACGCTCACGCTCGACACGCTGGCCGAATTGCGCCCCGAGGCGCTGAAACTGATCGACGAGGTCGATTTCGACGGCTGAGCGGGCTTACTGCGCGGCTACGGCGAGGGCGGGATCGGCCCCGATCCGAACGCCCTCGATCGCGGCAAGCTCTACCAGATCGCGCTGGAAGCGGCGGCGCAACCGCGCCCCGGCCAGCGTATCGAACTCCGCGATCGGCGCGCCCTGCGGCTGCCGGTCGTGGAACTTCGCGAGTCGCTGCATCTGCTTGGGACCGATATGGATGCCGGAATGATGCAGCCGCTGCATCATCGCGATCACGCTGTCGGACTGGCGCACGGGCTGGATCGGCTCGGGCGCGACCGAGGCCCCCGGCACCAGCGCCGCGAGCGCTTCCTCGAAAAGGACGGGTGCGGGCAGCACGATGATCTCACGCGGATTGAGCGCGGCCTTGAGATCGCTCACCACCTCGACCCAGCCGCGCGCGCGCGCCAGAAGACGCGGCACCGCACCGTTGAAAGGCTTGAGCGCACGTTTCTCGGCCAGGTCGCGCCAGAGCATCGGGTAATAGGCGTCATAGCAGGGAAGATGCAGAACCACCCGGCCGATCGGCGCATTCACGATCTGGGCGAAACGCGCCGCACGTTCGCGGGTGCGCGCGAAGAAATGGAAGAGCCCCGAGGCGCTGTCCCCGATCAGGCGCGAATCGAGATGGATCTGCCCCAGCGGATGCGGACCAAGCACCGCCGCACCATATCCCGCAGCCGCGAGCGCCTTCTGGCCATGCGCAAGACTGCGCGCCATTTGCGCACCAAGCCCGCCAGATGCCGGGGCCGCGATGAAGATATGGTGCTGCCTGATCATGAAACACTCCGCCCTTGTCACTCTGGTCGACCGTCGAACTAGACAGCGAATGTGGCGAAATAGCGCCGGGTTGGGGAAAGCTTCGGGGCGACGCGGCGCGGCTGGACTTCGCCGACCGCCCGCGCCAGTCTGCGCGAACCCGCAGCGAGGAGATCCCAATGGCACGCAAGATCATCATCGACACCGATCCCGGCCAGGATGACGCGGTTGCGATCCTGCTCGCGCTGGCGAGCCCCGAGCTCGATGTGCTGGGCATCACCTGCGTCGCAGGCAACGTGCCGCTGGCGCTGACATCGAGGAATGCGCGCGTGGTCTGCGAACTGGCGGGCCGGACCGAGGTGCCGATCTTTGCGGGCTGCGACCGTCCGCTCGAGCGCAAGCTGGTCACCGCGGAATATGTGCATGGAAAGACTGGGCTCGACGGGATCGCCCTGCCCGAGCCCGAGATGGCGCTGCAAGAACGTCACGCGGTCGATTTCCTGATCGAGACGCTGCGTTCCGAGCCTGCGGGATCGGTCACGCTCTGCCCTCTGGGACCGCTGACCAATATCGCCACCGCCTTGCAGCGCGCCCCCGATATCGCGGCGCGAATCTCGGAGATCGTGCTGATGGGCGGGGCCTATTTCGAGGTCGGCAACACCACACCCGCGGCCGAGTTCAACATCCATGTCGACCCGCAGGCCGCCGAGATCGTGTTCCGATCCGGCGTGCCGCTCGTGGTGATGCCGCTCGACGTGACGCATAAGGCGCTGACCACCCGTGCCCGCGTCGAAGCCTTCCGCAATCTCGGCACGCCGGTCGGCCATGCGGTCGCGAGCTGGACCGATTTCTTCGAGCGTTTCGACATGGCGAAATACGGCTCGGAAGGCGCGCCGCTGCATGACCCCTGCGTGATCGCCTATCTGCTCAAGCCCGATCTCTTCACGGGGCGTCATATCAATGTCGAGATCGAGACCACATCCGAGCTGACGATGGGCATGACGGTCGCCGATTGGTGGCGGGTGACGGACCGTGCGCCCAATGCGATGTTCATGGGCGATGTGGATGCGGCCGGGTTCTATGCGCTCCTGACCGAACGGCTCGCGCGGCTTTGAGGTGTCGGAGGGGGCGCTGCCCCCGTCGCCGGAGGGCGACAAATACTGACGAAACAGGAGGCTAGGCCTCCATCGCCGGCGGGCGACAAAAACTGACGAAGCAGGGGGCGCTGCCCCCGCCGGCCTGCGGCCAGCCCCCCGAGATATTTGGATCAAGAAGAAGGGGATTGGATTGCGCACGAAGCGGCATAAATAAGGACGAAGGAGCTCCAATGACCATTTCCTTCGACAACAGCTATGCCCGCCTGCCCGAGCGGTTTTTCGAGCGTCAGAACCCCGTGCCGGTAAAGGCCCCGGAACTGGTCGTGCTCAACCGGGATCTGGCGGCGCGGCTGGGGCTGGATGGGGATTGGCTGGAAAGTCCCGACGGTATCGCGATGCTGGCCGGGAATGCGCTGCCCGAGGGGGCGGAGCCGATCGCGCAGGCCTATGCGGGGCATCAGTTCGGAGGCTTCGTGCCGCGGCTGGGCGACGGTCGCGCGGTGATGCTGGGCGAGGTCGTGGCCCCTGATGGCGCGCGGTTCGATCTCCAATTGAAAGGTGCGGGGCGGACGGAGTTCTCGCGCGGACGTTCGGACGGGCGCGCCTGGATCGGGCCGGTCTTGCGCGAATATGTGCTCAGCGAGGCGATGGCGGCACTCGGCGTGCCCACGACGCGGGCGCTGGCGGCGTTGCGCACCGGCGAGACGGTGGTGCGCGAGGCCAGCGGGCGGCCGGGCGCGATCCTCGTGCGGGTGGCCGCGAGCCATATCCGCGTCGGCACCTTCCAGTATTTCGCCGCGCGCGACGACCTGGAAGGATTGGAAACGCTTCTCAACACCCTGATCGAGCGCCATTATCCGGAATGCGAGACGCCGCTGGAGGTGCTGCAGGCGGTTGCGGCGCGTCAGGCCGAGCTGGTCGCGCACTGGATGGCTCTGGGCTTCATTCACGGAGTGATGAATACCGACAATATGGCGCTCTCGGGCGAGACCATCGACTATGGTCCTTGCGCCTTCATGGATCATTACCATCCGGGGCGGGTCTTTTCCTCGATCGACCAGTTCGGGCGATATGCCTATGCGCGCCAGCCGCAGATCGCGGTCTGGAACCTCGCGCAATTCGCCACCTGTCTGCTGCCCTTGATGGGAGAGCGCGAGGTCGCCGTGGAGGAGGCAAGCGCCGCGGTCGACAGTTTCATCGGGGTCTATCAGCGCGCGTGGCTGCGCCGGATGGGACGCAAGATCGGGATCGCGGAGGCCAGCGAAGAGGATCTGCCGCTGATCGAGGACCTGCTGGGCCGCATGGCGACCGAGAAGGCCGATTTCACACGTGTTTTCAGTGCCCTGCGGCGCGATCCTCAGACGGCGCGCGCCGAGTTCACCGAGCCCATGGCCTTCGATCTGTGGCGCGAAACCTGGGAGGCCCGTATCGCGCGTGAGGCTGACCCGGCAGGCGTGATGGCCACCGAAAACCCGCTGCGCATTCCGCGCAATCACCGGGTCGAGGAGATGATCGCGGCGGCGATGGAGGGCGATGACGCGCCCCTGCACCGGCTTCTCGAAGCCCTCTCCGAACCTTTCGCGGAAGATACGCGTTATGGCGAATACGAGGCTGCGCCGCGCCCCGAGCAAAGGGTCCAGCGCACCTTCTGCGGCACATGAGCTTCGCGAGTTAAGGCATTGAAAAAATGACGGTTCGGATCGCCTCCTACAATCTTCATAAATGCGTGGGCACTGACCGGCGGCATGATCCCGAACGCGTCGTCGCGGTGATCAACGCGCTGCAGGCCGACGTGATCGCCTTGCAGGAGGTCGACAAGCGGATGGGCGCACGGCCCGCCGCGCTGCCGCAGAAGCTGATCGAGGCCGAGACCGATTTCGTCCGCCATGATATGCCGCGCACCGGGCCGGACAGTCTGGGCTGGCACGGGCAGGTCGTTCTGGTGCGACGCGGCTCGAAGGTGCTCGATGTGGAGCCGATCACCCTGCCGGGACTCGAGCCGCGCGGGGCGCTGGCGGTCAATATCGTGCCCGACAGCGGCGCGCCCTTCCTGCTGGTGGCCGCGCATCTGGGGCTGCGCCGGATGGACCGGCGCGCACAATGGTCACGCATCGCCCGCGCGATGCAGGACGCGAACCCCCATCCCGCCCTAGCGATCGGCGATTTCAACGAATGGCGCGCCAAGCACGGATTCGAGGCGCTGACCGGGTTTCACATCCATGAGCCGGGCGCCACCTACCCCTCGCGCGCGCCGGTTGGGCGCCTCGACCGCATCGTCACGAGTCCCGGGTTGCGGGTGGTGCGCAAGGGCGTGCTCGACACGCCGGTGGCGCGCATTGCCTCGGATCACCTGCCGATCTGGGCCGATATCGGCGGGATCCGCCATCGTCCGCTATCGGAGTGAGCGCGCTTGCCCTGTCCCGCCCACACGGCTAGAGGGGTTTGACCATCCGGTCAGAGGGCGATCATGGACAATCTGCGCGAGAACTTTCACGGCTCCTTGCTGATGGTCGCTGCCATGGCGGGCTTTGCGCTGGAGGACATGTTCATCAAGGCGATGGGCGCGCGGCTGCCGGTGGGCGAGGTACTGGCGCTTCTGGGCGCGGGTGGCGCGCTGATCTTCGGCGCAATCGCGCTCTGGCGCGGCGATCGGCTGATTTCGCGCGACCTGCTCGCGGGGCCGGTGCTGTTGCGCAATGCGGGCGAGATCCTCGGCACTATCTGTTTCGTCTCGGCGGTGATCTTCACCCCTCTCGCCCAGGCCTCGGCGATATTGCAGGCCACACCGCTTGCCGTGACGCTCGGCGCGGCACTGTTTCTGGGCGAGACCGTCGGCTGGCGGCGCTGGTCGGCGATCCTGATCGGCTTTGCGGGCGTGTTGATCGTGATCCGGCCCGGCACGGAGGGCTTCTCCGTCCTCTCGCTTCTGGCCGTGGTCGCGGTGGTGGGGCTTGCGGTGCGCGATCTGGCGACGCGCCGCGTGCCGCGCGCGATCACCTCGATGCAGCTTGCGACCTACGGGTTCGGCGTTCTGGTGCCTGCGGGTGTCGCGATCGGCCTGGTCACGCCCGAGCCGGTGCTGATGCCGAGCCTGGCCGAATGGGGGATGATCGCGGGCGCGCTGATCGTGGGGCCTCTGGGCTATTACGCGCTGATCGCGGCAATGCGGATCGGCGAGGTCTCGGTGATCACGCCGTTTCGCTACACGCGCCTGATCTTCGCGATGGCGATCAGCTGGGCGGTCTTTTCCGAGCCGCCGGACCGCTGGACGCTGATCGGCGGCGCGGTGATCGTCGCGTCGGGGCTCTATACGCTATGGCGGCAAGCCAGGTTGCGTCGCTAACAGCCCTCTTTCGCGCATTTTTCACCGCCCGCGCTCTTTTCGCGCCTGCGGCACGGGTCTATAGAGTCGCCAAGCATTCACTGGAGCCCGAGGAGAGCGCCCATGAGCACCATCATCGACATTCACGCCCGTGAGATCCTGGACAGCCGCGGCAACCCGACCGTCGAGGTCGACGTGATCCTCGAAGACGGCACGATGGGCCGCGCCGCAGTGCCCTCTGGCGCCTCGACCGGCGCGCATGAAGCCGTGGAGCGCCGCGACGGCGACAAGGCGCGCTACATGGGCAAGGGCGTTCTGGAAGCCGTGATGGCGGTCAATGGCGAGATTGCCGAAGCCCTCGTGGGCGAGGACGCGACCGAGCAGGTCGAGATCGACCGCGCGATGATCGAACTCGACGGGACCGAAAACAAGGGCCGTCTGGGTGCGAACGCCATTCTCGGCGTGTCGCTGGCCTGCGCCAAGGCCGCCGCCGATTTCTCGGCCCTGCCGCTTTACCGCTATGTCGGCGGCACCTCGGCCCGCGTGCTGCCTGTCCCGATGATGAACATCATCAATGGCGGCGAACACGCCGACAACCCGATCGACATCCAGGAATTCATGATCATGCCGGTCTCGGCGGGCAATATCCGCGACGCGGTGCGCATGGGTTCGGAAGTCTTCCACACGCTCAAGAAAGAACTCTCGGCGGCGGGCCTGTCGACGGGGCTCGGCGATGAGGGCGGCTTCGCGCCCGAGCTGGCTTCGACCACGGCCGCTCTCGACCTGATCCTGAAGTCGATCGAGAAAGCGGGCTACAAGCCGGGCGAAGACATCTACCTCGCGCTCGATTGCGCCTCGACCGAATATTACAAGGGCGGCAAATACGAGATGAAGGGCGAAGGCCTGAGCCTGACCTCGAAAGAGAATGTCGACTATCTCGAAAAACTGCTGGGCGCCTATCCGATCATCTCGATCGAGGACGGCATGGCCGAGGATGACTGGGAAGGCTGGAAGCTGCTGACCGAGCGTCTCGGCGACAAGGTTCAGCTGGTGGGCGACGACCTCTTCGTCACCAACCCGGCGCGTCTGGCCGACGGCATCAAGCAGGGCGTGGCGAACTCGATGCTGGTGAAGGTCAACCAGATCGGCACCCTGACCGAGACGCTGCAAGCCGTGGATATGGCGCATCGCGCGCGCTACACCAACGTGATGAGCCACCGCTCGGGCGAGACCGAGGATGCGACCATCGCCGATCTGGCCGTCGCGACCAATTGCGGGCAGATCAAGACCGGCTCGCTCGCGCGCTCGGATCGTCTGGCGAAATACAACCAGCTGATCCGCATCGAGGAAAGCCTCGGCGAGACGGCGGAATATGCCGGGCGCTCGATCCTGAAGTAATCTCGCCCGACGTCGCTTTGCTTCGACTTGGTCGAAATATCCCCGCCGGAGGCACCCCGCCCCGGCGGGGTTTTCTTTTGCGCCCCGCCCGGAACAGCCGCGAAGCGGCCCGGGCAGCGCCCGACCGCCCCCTCGGTCGGGCCCCGCCCTCCGTCAGGGATGACGACGATGGCAGGCGCAGCGATTGCACCCGCGCGCGATCCGGGTCAGTCTCGGGCCATGATTGAGGCTCTTATCTTCGATGTGTTCGGCACCTGTGTCGACTGGCGCAGCGCCATTGCGCGCGAGGTGGCGGCCGTGCTGCCAGAGGTGGACGCGCTGGCTTTCGCCGATGCTTGGCGCGGAGAATACGACCCGGCCATGGCGCGCATTCGCGAGGGCGGGCGGGGCTATGTCGCGCTTGATGACCTGCACCGCGAAAACCTCCACCAGGTGGCCGCGCGCTTCGGGGTCGCGGCTCCCGACGACCTTTCCCACGCCTGGGAGCGGCTCGATCCCTGGCCCGACACCTTGGCGGGACTGAGTGCGTTGAAAAGCCAGGCGATCATCGCGCCCTGCTCGAACGGGTCGATCGCGCTGATGACCCGGCTTGCGCGTCATGCGGGGCTGCCCTGGGATTGCATCCTCGGTGCGGATCTGGCGCGCGATTACAAGCCCAAACCCGAGGTCTACCTGGCAAGTTGCGCCGCGCTGCGCCTGCCCCCCGAGGCAGTGATGATGGTGGCGGCCCATAACAGCGACCTGGCGGCGGCGCGCGCCTTGGGGCTGAAAACCGCGTTCATCCCGCGCGTCACCGAATACGGGCCCGACCAGCGTCGCGATCTCGGGCCGGAGGCCGATTGGGACGTGATCGCACCGGATTTTCTTGCACTGGCAAAGACGCTCGCGCATGGAGGCTGAGGCGATCATCGAAGCTCTCGGGCTTGAGCCGCATCCCGAGGGCGGGCATTACCGCCAGACATGGGCGGCCGAGGCCGCACCGGGGGAGCGTCCCGCGGGCACCTGTATCTATTTCCTGCTCAAGGCGGGCGAGAACAGCCATTGGCACCGGGTCGATGCAGCGGAAATCTGGCATTTCCACGCGGGCGCGCCGCTGACGCTAAGCGTCGCCAGCGCCGACACCGGGCTCAAGCAGGATCTGCTCCTTGGCCCCGATGTGCTGGCAGGCCAGCGCCCGCAAGCGATCGTGCCGGCGCATCATTGGCAATCGGCGCGTTCCTTGGGCGACTGGACGCTGGTCAGCTGCACCGTCTCGCCGGGATTTCGCTTCGAGGGGTTCGAGCTGGCCGCGCCCGGCTTCGACATCCCGCACTGAGGTGCCAACCCTGCAGCCGACCGTGTCCCGCTGCCGTTCAAATGTCGCGGGCCAGACGCTGCATGATGATCGAGGACATCTTGAACGCCAGCGGGCCGACGCCAAGCGACAGGATAAAGGCAACCGGCCAGGCGGTCAGGTAATGGTGCATCCAGATCGCCATCCATCCCTCGGGAAAGCCCAGTGGCATGACAGAGAAAAGAAAGGTCATCATGAAGGCCATCATGCAGGAGATGAGGAGCTGGGCGAGAAGGATCATGCGCTTTGCGCGCTGCGAGTCAGTCATGGGTATCGGCTCTCGGTCTGAAACGGGCTGCGCCCGGGTTGATCGTAAGCCGTGGGTTCGAAAATCGACTAGCTCCCGCGGGGATCGCGGTGACCGGGGTAACCAACCGGTCGCACGTTTCTCGGCCTGACCGGATTAGCCCGCCGACCTGCGCCGGTCAATCTTCCCTATGCCTGTCGGCGGTCATCTGCCCCCGGTGCGGAACCATGCCGCCAGACTGTCCAGCCAGCTGACCGGTGGCCACCAGAGTATGGCAAGCACGATCACGCCCCCCACCAGCCCAACGGCCAGCGCCAGTTCGCGGCGGTGGCAGAGCGTGCGCGCAGCCGCCGACCAGAGCAGGTTGCGGATCACCGGCCAGTGCAGCCAGATATGCCAGACCCCGGCCCCGATGAAGAGAAGCCCCATTGACAGGTGCAAAAGCTCCCATTGCGTGCGCCCGAGACCAAGCAGAGACCAGTCGAGTTCGCGGGCAAGACGGCCTGCGGGGGCGACGGTCACGGCCAGCCCCGAAACGACCATGACAAGGAAGCTGAGCCCTACGAGGAACACCGCCGCCGCGCGGGACGAGAACGGCGCCTGCTTGCGGGCGGCGGGGGTCGGGCAAGGGTCTTGATCGGAATGGGACATGACGCGGCTCCGAGAGATTTCGCGCCAGATTAGGCACATCCGGGGAAAGAAACCATGATCGCGGTCAAATCCGCCGCTTCCCGGTCAGACCACCCAGTCAGGCCACCCAGTCGGTCCGCTCAGTCGGGCTGCGAGATCTTACCCCCGCCGATCAGCGCCGCGACCCCGGTCGTCGAAGGCCCGGAGGTCGGCATCCCGCGCGCCACGCGCACCGCGAGATAGGCGAAAGCCTGCGCTTCGAGCATGTCCCCGTCGAGCCCGATATCCTCGACCGGCTGGACCGGGCAGTTGATCCGCGATTGAAGCGCCACCATCAGCGCCTGATTGAGCCGCCCGCCACCGGTTACGTAAATCGCGGCGGGGGGCGCGGGGTAATGCTCCCCCCCGCGCGCCACGGCGGCGGCGGCACAGGCCGTCAGCGTCGCGGCCGCATCGGCGTCATCGAGCGCGCTCACCAGCGTCAGAATGTCGTGGAAATCGTTTCGGTCGAGCGATTTGGGTGGCATACGCAGGAAGAACGGATGGCCGAGGAAGGTCTCGAGCACGCCCTCGTCCACCTGCCCCTGAAGCGCAAGCTCGCCCCCGGCGTCGAATTCTCCCTTCAGCCGCAACCGGATCAGGTCGTTGATCGGCGCATTCGCGGGGCCTGTATCGAAGGCCAGCACCGCGCCCGGCACCTCCGCGCTCGGCTGGCGGGGATCGATCCAGCTCACATTGCCGACGCCGCCGAGATTGAGAAACACCACCGGCGCCTCGAGCCCCGCATGCTTTGCGCAGGCGAAATGGAAAAACGGCGCAAGCGGCGCGCCCTGCCCGCCCATCTCGACATCCATCGAGCGGAAGTCCCACACCACCGGTTTGCCCAGAACCTCGGCCAGCACCGTGCCGTCGCCCGCCTGATGGGTGCGGCGCGGGCCTTGGCGCCCCTCGGGATCATGCGCGAGCGTCTGTCCGTGAAAGCCGATCAGACGCGCCTCGCCCAGCCCGCTGAGAAGCTCGGCATGGGCGGTCTCGACCACCTCGGCCGCCTCATCGACCCCGGCCTCGCCCGGCCAGCGGCCAAGCGCTGCGTGAAGGGCTGCGCGTTCGCTTTCTGTATAGGGGCGGTAATCGGAGCGGCCGAAATCGAGGATCCGCGCCCCATCGGTCAGCACGAGCGCCGCATCCACACCGTCCAGAGACGTGCCCGACATGGCACCTGCTGCCCAGACCGGCCCGGATTTCAACATGGCTTCCCTCTCGCCGCCTGTCCCGATATATGCACGTGCAGCGAAAAGGAACAAGCACGATGACCTACCATCCGAAATCAGACTTCATGCGCGTGATGATCGAGCGGGGCTTTCTGGCCGACTGCACCGATTATCAGGGGCTGGACGAGGCTTTGGTCAAAGGCACCGTGCCGGGCTATATCGGCTTCGACGCGACGGCGAAATCGCTGCACGTGGGCTCGCTGATCCAGATCATGATGCTGCGCTGGCTGCAAAAGACCGGCCACCAGCCGATCACGCTGATGGGCGGCGGCACGACGAAGGTGGGTGACCCCTCCTTCCGCGCCGACGAACGCCCGCTGCTGACGCCCGATCAGATCGACGACAATATAGCGGGCATCAAGCAGGTCTTCGCGAAATACCTCGATTACGAGGCCGAGACGCCGGCGCTGATGCTCAACAATGCCGAATGGCTCGACGGGCTGAACTACCTCGATTTCCTGCGCGATATCGGGCGGCATTTCTCGGTCAACCGGATGCTGTCGTTCGAGAGCGTGAAATCGCGTCTCGACCGCGAGCAGAGCCTCAGCTTCCTCGAATTCAACTACATGATCCTGCAGGCCTATGACTTCCTGGAGCTGAACCGCCGTTATGGCTGCCTCCTGCAGATGGGCGGCTCGGATCAGTGGGGCAATATCGTCAACGGGATTGATCTCACGCGCCGCGTTCTCGATCAGGAAATCTTCGGCCTGACCTCGCCGCTTCTGACCACCTCGGACGGCAAGAAGATGGGTAAATCGGCGAGCGGGGCGATCTGGCTCAACGAGGACATGCTGTCCTCCTACGAGTTCTGGCAGTTCTGGCGCAACACGACCGATGCCGATGTGGGCCGCTTCCTCAAGCTCTATACCGAGCTGCCCATCGAGGAATGCGACCGCCTCGGCGCGCTCGAGGGCTCGGAGATCAACGACGCCAAGATCATCCTCGCCAACGAGGTCACGGCGCTGTGCCACGGCCGCGCAGCGGCCGAGGCGGCCGAGGCCACCGCGCGCGAGGTCTTCGAGAAAGGTGGCGTGGGCGATGACCTGCCCACCCTGACCCTCGATGCGGGCGAACTCGGCGAGGGCATCTCGCTTGCGCAACTCGTCGTGCGCTCGGGGCTCGCGAAATCGGGCAAGGACGGCAAGCGCCTGATCGCGGAAGGCGGGCTCAAGGTCGATGACGAGACCTGCACCGATGCGGGCCGCATGTTCGCCGCCGCCGACCTGGCGAAACCGGTGAAGCTCTCCGCCGGCAAGAAACGCCACGCGCTGGTCGAGCTCGGCTGAGACCCGCGCCCAACCCGGGCGTCACATCCAAACACCTGCGCGCCGCCACCACTCCGGGGGCGCGCAAACACCTCTCCCCCTTCTTCTTGATGAAAATATCTCGGGGGTGAATGGCGCAGCCAGAGGGGGCAGCGCCCCCTGCCCGGTCCCCGGCCCTCAGGCCAGATGCAGATGGACCCGCCGGTTGAGCTTGCCCTTCTTCTCGATCTTGCCGATCTTGAGCGGCCCGATCTCGCGGGTCGAGGCGACATGGGTGCCGCCGCAGGGCTGAAGGTCGATACGATCCGCCCCCTCGCCGATCGCGATCAGCCGCACCCAGCCCTGACCCGTCGGCGGGGCGACCGACATCGTCTTCACCAGTTCGGGCCGAGCCTCAAGTTCCTCGTCGGTGATCCATTGTTCGGTAACCTTGAGGTCGCGCGCCACCCAGTCGTTGAGCTGGCGCTCGATCGCCTCGAGATCCTCGGGCTTCTCGGGCATATCGAAATCGAGCCGTCCCTTTTCCGCGCCGATCTGCCCGCCCGTCACCGGCAGCGGGATCGCGACCGAGAGAAGGTGTAGCGCGGTGTGGACGCGCATGTGACGGTGACGTCGCTCCCAGTCGATCTCCTGACGCACCAGCTTCCCGACGGGCGGCAGGGGCTGCGGTTCGGCGGGCACGAGGATCACCGCCCCCGGCGCGCCCGGCTCGGCCTTCACGGCCGTGGCGATCTCGATTTCACCGCCCTCCCAGCGCAACCGTCCACTATCGCCGGGCTGGCCGCCGCCGGTGGGATAGAAGATCGAATCCGCGCAATAGATGCCGCCTTCCTCGGTCAGCCCCGTCACGCGAGTCTCGAGGTCACGCGCATAGGGGTGAACCCGGAAACTTTGCGCCTCGGGCATCTCAACGATCTCCTCCATCGGACCCTCCATCCTGTTGTTGGACGCCTTCCATCCCTTCGCCGGGCTGGGGCGTTCCCAGATCCTCGCGCGTCACGGGATGGGGCGTCTTGTCCGCCATGTCCGGTGCCGTTTCCGGTTCGGGCTCGGGTTCGGGCTCGCGTTCGGGTTTCGCCAGAGCGCCCTGCAAAACCTCGGGATTGCGCAGCCAGACGTCGCGTTGCGCGAAGGGGATCTCGATCCCGGCCTCGGTGAAGCGTTGATTGATCTCGTGGTTCATCTCGGATTTCACCCGCATGATGAAATTCACATCCGACAGGATGACCCGTACCTCGAAATCGAGACTGTCCGCGCCGAAGCCGTTGAAGATCACCGTCGGCTCGGGGTTCATCATCACCAGAGACTGGTTCTTCGCGATTTCAAGCAGGATCTCCTCGACCTTGCGGGTGTCAGTTCCATAGGCCACGCCCACCGGCAGGATCAGCCGCCCCGTGAGATTGCCGCGCGTCCAGTTCGTCACCTGCCCCGCGATCAGGTCGGCATTGGGCACGATGACCTCGGTGCGATCGAAGGTCTCGATCCGTGTCGAGCGCACCGAGATCGCCTTTACGACGCCCATCTGACCGCCGACCTCGATCCAGTCACCCTCCGAGATCGGACGCTCGATGAGCAGGATGATGCCCGAGACGAAGTTCTGCACGATGGTCTGCAGGCCAAAACCTACCCCGACCGAGAGCGCGCCCGCGACGATGGCGAGCGAGCTCAGATCGATCCCGGCAGCGGAAATGGAGATCACCGCGGCAAGGAAGATCCCCATATAGCCGACGCCGGAAATGATCGCGTTCTGGCCGCCCTTGTCGATTTTCGTCTTGGGCAGAAGCGACGCCTTGAGCGCGCCTTGCAGCAGCCGCGTGACCATCAGGCCGATCACGAAGATGATCGCGAAGGTCAGGAAGACACCGGGAGAGATCGTCACACCGCCGAGCGACATCCCGTTGCGGAACCGCGTCCACAGCTCCAGCAGATCGGAGGAGCGCGCCCCCCAGATCAGCGCCGCGAAGGGAAGCGCTGCGAGGCCCAGCAGGAAGCCGATCAGCGTCGGGGTCAGCGACTCGCGCCCTTCGTCGTTGCGCCGGGTGATGAAGACATAGAGATCGGTCAGGAAGAGATGCAGCACCAACACCAGAGCGATCAGCCCCAGTGTCATGATCGTCGGCCAGATCAGCGCGTTTGCCGCGTTCACATACCCGATCCCGCCAAGAACCGGCGCGATCACGGAAACCACGATCAACGTATTGCCCAGAAGCCCCACGAGACGATCGCGGAAGGCGCTTTCCTCGCTCGCGCTGGTCTCGTTACGCAGGTGGCGCCGCAGCAACTGGCCGAAGCGGAACAGAAGGATAGCGGCCAGCACCTGAAGCGGGAAGGCAAGCACGCCGAACCCCGCATCGAGCAGCTTGCCGACCGAGTCGACTGCCTCGGAGGTCGTGGCACCGGTATCGAGCGCCGCCTCGCCGCGCTTGACCACCCAATCGCCGAACGGGCCCTGCATGGCGGCGAGAACCGCGAGCGATACCGTGAGCAGCCGTCCTTCGCGGCGCCGTTCGGGTTGCAGCGTGAAGGGCGCGGACTGGCGGTCATTGCGAGGGAAGACCCTCCCCGCCAGCCAGATCGCCGCGAAGAAGGCCGAAACGACCGCCCCCACCGCCATCAGGAACTCGGTCCAGCGCGTGCCGAATAGCGCGGTCTGGATCAGCGCCGTCACAAGGAGCGTCACACCGACGATCGGCAGCGTGATCTGACCGATGGAGACGAGGAAGTCGGTCACTCGCTGCGTGCGCCACGCGAGCCGCTTCTCGATCAGATCGGCCAGTTTCATGATCCAGCGCCGTCCGCGCGCAACCAGAACCAGCGCGACCAGCAACAATCCCACGATCACCGGCGCCCGGTCTCGCGCGGTCGCATAGGGGTCGGGTTTTTCGAGCTGCGCCCTCATCTCGGAGGCCAGCGCGCCTCCCAGCCCCGAGAGCACCTTGATCCCCGCGGGCCAATTGATGGGGTTGAGCGGAGAGGGCGTGAGCCGCATCAGTTTGTCGGTCTGGCGCGCCCGGAGCAGCCTGTCGATATTGGCGATGATGCTGTCGGCGCGGCTCGCGGCCTCGGTGGCGCGGATCCCGGGCGCCTGCAACTGCGCAAGCTGGTCATTGAGCGCCTTGCGCCGCTCGGCGATCGCCTGATCCTCGGTCTCGCCCTCCTTGGGGGCAGGACCGAGCGCGTCGATCTGCGCCTTCACCGTCGAAATCTGCGTCGCATTCGTGCTCTCGGCCTGCTGGAACTTCGCGCGCCAGTCGGTCAGCGTATTGCGGATATCGTCAAAGGCCGCCTCTGCCGCGCTGTCGTCCTGCACCATCGTTTCGGCGCGCGAGGCGAGCTTGTCCCACGCGGCATAATCAAGCGGTGCGCTGGTCTGCGCCTGCGCCAGCACCGGCAGGGCCAGCGCAAGCACCAGCAACAGAAGGCGGGTCACGCGCAGGATCATTCCGCGAAGACCTCCGGGACGTCACGCGGCGCACGGTCGAGCCATTCCGGCACCGGCAGCGCCTTGCCCTTGAGGAAATCGGGGTTGTAGAGCTTGGACTGGTAGCGCGTGCCATAATCGCACAGCACCGTCACGATCGTGTGCCCCGGCCCCATTTCCTGCGCCATCCGGATCGCACCGGCGACGTTGATGCCCGACGAGCCGCCCAGGCACAGACCTTCTTCGGAGAGCAGATCGAACAGGATCGGCAAAGCCTCGGTGTCGGGAATGTTGAAGCTCATGTCCGGGGTGAAGCCTTCCAGATTCGCCGTGATGCGCCCCTGCCCGATCCCTTCGGTGATCGAGGAGCCCTGCGAGACAAGTTCGCCGGTGGTGTAGAAGCTGTGCAGCGCCGCGCCATCGGGATCGGCCAGCGCGATCTTCACGCCCTTGGGCTGAAGCGCAAGGCCCACCCCCGCGAAGGTGCCGCCCGAGCCGACCGAGCAGATGAACCCGTCCACCTTGCCGCCGGTCTGGTCCCAGATTTCTGGCCCTGTGGTCTCGATATGAGCCTGACGGTTCGCGGTATTGTCGAACTGGTTCGCCCAGATCGCGCCGTTCGGGTCGGTCTTGGCGATCTCCTTCGCCAGCCGCTCGGAATAGCGCACGTAATTGTTGGGGTTGCGATAAGGCGCGGCCGGAACCTGCACCAGCTCGGCACCTGCCAGCCGCAGCATGTCCTTCTTTTCCTGGCTCTGCGTCTCGGGGATCACGATCACCGAGCGGAACCCCATCGAAGAGCCCACGAGCGCCAGCCCGATCCCGGTATTCCCGGCCGTGCCTTCGACGATCGTGCCGCCGGGGGACAGTTCTCCGCGCCGGATCGCGTCGCGGATGATGTAGAGCGCCGCGCGGTCCTTTACCGACTGGCCCGGATTGAGGAATTCGGCCTTGCCGAGGATCGTGCACCCCGTCGCCTCGGAGGCCTTCCTGAGCTTGATAAGCGGTGTATTCCCGATCGCCGCCGCCAGATCCTCACTGATGCGCATCTCCACTCTCCCTTCGCGCGCCCCGTATCGGGGCCGTTGGATCCAGACTTAGGCCGCCGGGCGGCGCACCTCAAGCCTCGGCGCGAAGGCGATCGCGCATCCGGTCGAGCCAGAGCGTGAGAAGAATCAGCGGCGCATTGCCCGCCTCACCCGTATTCACAAGCCCGAGAAGCGCCTCGAAGGACAGAAGATGCGGGCGGATATCCTCGCCCTCGTCCGCCACCCCACCGGGCGCGCCGGCGCCATCGGGCAGGTCGGCAATGCCGATATAGGAATAGATGAACTCCGATTTTGCGCCCGGCGACGGATAATAGCGCGGCGCCTCGATCAGGCGCTCTATGGTGATCCCCGCCTCCTCACCGGCTTCGCGCAAAGCCGCCTGTTCGGGTGTCTCGCCGGGATCGACGCGCCCCGCGATCGCCTCGATCATCCATGGGTTGGGCTCGCCGCGCGCGAGCGGACCGGTGCGAAACTGCTCGACCAGCAACACCCGGTCGCGTTTCGGATCATAAGGCAGAACGACGGTCGCATCCCCGGAAATGAACGCGGCACGGTCGAGCTTCTCGCTCATCCCGCCTGCGAAGAGGCGGTGGCTCAGATCGTAATCTTCAACCGCAAAAAACTTCGCGTAGCCAACCGATTGCGCCTCGATCTTCAGATCCGCCCCGGTCACGGAACGGCGTAACGCCTGCGGCATCGGCTCGGCGCGCGCACGCAGGGTCGAGGCCGCGCGCACGAGGATGGCGTGGTAACGTGCATTGGCGCGCTCGGGCCCGATCGCCTCGGCCTCTGCGATGAAGCGGCGCGCGCCTTCCGTCTTGAGCGCGGCCCATTTCGGCGCCCAATCCGAGAGCGTCCAGGGCGCGCCAATCTCCCAGCGCCCCGCCTGCGGCAACCAGAGCTTGGCCAGGCGCGGCCCCTGCGCGGTCGACACCTCGCGCTCGACAGCGTCATAGCCCGCCTCATACCACGCAATCCGGTCCGCCTCGGACGCGGTCAGATCCACGAGAAGCCCCTGCGCCGCGGCCCCCTCTTCGGGCCGGAGGATCGGAAAGCCCAGCCCCTGCCCGTCGCTGCAGGCCTCATGGACCGCAAAGCCCGGCAGGCGCGCGGGGCGCAGCGCGGGAACACGACCGATCACGGCTTCCAGAAGTGGCGGGTGGCAGAGCGTTCCGTAGAAGAAATGGCGTATCATCACAGTCCAAAGCAAACGCCGCGCGATTTGCGCGGCGCGGCACAGCCTGCGGAAGCGGCCGGGGATGTCAAGCGATGGAGATCAGCGCCCGAAGCGGCGATGGCCGTATTCGGAGAGCACACCGGCGAGCATCGCGCCGATCCCGAGAGTCAGAATGGGTTGCAGGCTCAACGAAGCCAGTCCGATCCCGATGCCTTGTCCGGCCACGTCGGTAATCGCCGAGAGAACGTCATCGTAGCGCATCCGGACCGCGAGCTTGAACATCTGGATCGTGCCGAGAAAGGCGAATGTCGCCGCCAGCAGGTAGATCGCGCCGCGCAGGCCGTCATTGCACGCATCGACCCAGCGCCGCCCCGGACGAACGCCCACGACGCGCCAGCCGAACATCAGCCCGAAGGAAGCCATGATCAGCGGAAGCTCTTCCGCCCCATCGGTCCCGGCGGGTATCATGGGAACGATGCCCTGTGCAGCAAAGAACCCCGCCGCCGCGAGAGCCAGCCCCGCGAAGAGCTTCGACATCGTCGGGATCTGGACTTGCGAATTGCGGACGACAACGCGCTGCATCATTGTTTCCTCATTCCTCGACACGAGGCTGTTCAGTTCGTAGCGCTCAGAGTTAACGAACAAGTTAGGCGAAACTATGGCGAGTGACGTAGCGGCAAACGGCGCGATATCACCGCACCGCCGCCCCCCTCGCACCATTCCGGGGGCATCCTTGGCACTGATCGCGGCAAGCGATTGGCCGTTCTCGATTTTTGACGCCTGCCAAGGCCCGATCAGGTGCCGCTGCCACGTTCATCCCTTGGTCGAAAGAAAAACGGCGCGCCTCCCGCGAAGAAGGCGCGCCCATGTTCCTTGATCGGATCGCGCGACCGTGTCAGCCGATGCGGTAGTTCGGCGATTCCCGCGTGATCTGCACGTCGTGGACGTGGCTTTCCTTGAGCCCCGAACCGGTGATCTTCACGAAGTTGCAGCCGCCGCGCATATCGGCGATCGAGCCGTTCCCGGTATAGCCCATCGCCGCGCGTAGACCGCCCACGAGCTGGTGGATCACCGCACCCGCCGGCCCCTTGTAGGGAACCTGCCCCTCGATCCCCTCGGGCACGAGCTTGTCATTCGCCGCGTCCTTCTGGAAATAACGGTCGGCCGAGCCGCGCGCCATCGCGCCCAGCGAGCCCATGCCGCGATAGCTCTTGTAGGAGCGGCCCTGGTAGAGGATGACCTCGCCGGGGCTTTCGTCGGTTCCGGCGATGGCCGAGCCGACCATCGCGCAGCTAGCGCCCGCCGCGATGGCCTTGGCGAAATCGCCCGAGAACTTGATGCCGCCATCGGCGATGATCGGGATGTCACCCGCAGCGGCAGCCGCATCCATGATTGCGGTAAGCTGGGGCACGCCCACGCCCGCAACGATCCGGGTGGTGCAGATCGAGCCCGGCCCGATGCCGACCTTCACCGCATCCGCACCCGCGTCGATCAGCGCCTTCGTGGCTTCGGCCGTGGCCACGTTGCCGGCGATCACCTGCGTCTTGGCGGACAGTTTCTTGATCCGCTCGACAGCCTCGATCACGCCCTGGCTGTGGCCATGGGCGGTGTCCACGACGACGATATCGACGCCCGCATCGATCAACGCCTCGGAACGCTCGAAGCCCGCATCGCCCACCGAGGTCGCGGCCGCCACGCGCAGACGACCCAGCTCGTCCTTGCAGGCGGTCGGGTTGAGCACCGATTGCTCGCTGTCGCGCAGGGTCAGAAGCCCGGTCAGCTTGCCGCTCGCGTCGGTGACCAGAAGCTTCTCGATCCGGCGCTCGCGCATCATCGCGATTGCCTCGGCGCGGTCCGCGGGCTCTTGCAGGATCGCGAGCCGGTCCTTGGTCATCATCACCGAAACGGGCGTGTCGTCCTTTTGCGCAAACCGCATGTCGCGGTTGGTCACGATCCCCACCACGCGGCGGTTCTCGTCGACAACCGGGAAGCCCGAGAAGCCGAAGCGCTCGCTCAGCGCCTTGGCGTCGGCCAGCGTCTGGTCGGGACGCAGCGTGATCGGGTTATAGACGATCCCGCTCTCGAACCGCTTCACCCGGCGCACCTCGTCGGATTGCTCGGTCACCGAAAGGTTCTTGTGAATCACGCCCATACCGCCTGCCTGCGCCATGGCGATCGCCATGCGCGCCTCGGTCACAGTGTCCATTGCCGAGGACAAAAGCGGGATGTTGAGCTTGATCTGCTTGGTCACATAGGTCGAGACATCGGCCGTCGCGGGCAGCACCGAAGAAGCCGCGGGAACAAGAAGTACGTCGTCGAAGGTGAGTGCCTCGCGAATCTGCATGGGGGGTCTCCGGTGTCCAGATGCGTTTGGCAGTTCCCTGTTTCACGCAAATGGCACGAAGGCAACCCCCAAGGCGCGCAACCCGTTGTGCAGACGCTCCGACCCGGCCCCGCTGGCAGCCCTCAGGCGATGGCCGCGTTGGTCTTCATCGCGAGCTGCCCCTTGGCCCAGAGCTTGAACACCCGGATCGCGATCGGAATGACGATCACGGTCGCCGCGATCAGCATGACCGCCCCCGGCATCACCCAGGGCCCGCCCTGTGCGAGCCAGCACCCCGCAAGCGCCGTCACCGGGAAGGTGAACGCGCCCCAGAGCGGACTGAAACCACCCTCAAGCAACCAGCGGATCGACACGAGAAGAACGAGCGCGTAAAGCCCCGCGAGACCGGCCATCACCTGCGCGATCCCGACCGCGTCGAACCCGGTCGCGACCGTGCCCAGAAGGGCCGCCGGCGCGAGATGGATCGCAAGCAGCGGACGCAGCGGCGCGGGCACTTTCTCGCGGGCGAACTGGTTGATCGAGGCAAGCCAGATCCCCACCGCCGCGCCGAAGGCCACCCAGAACATCGCGAGCGCGGGTTGCACCAGCCCCAGCGCCTGCGCCGCGACCGCACCGACGATCCAGCCCGAGAAGGTCAGCTGCCAGGTCGGATTGACCCGGCGCTGCTCGGCGGGGCCCGTAGCCAGCACGTAGATCACCATCGCGCTGAAGCCCAGATGCACCGCGACAGCCAGCCAGAACAGAGCCACCGCCACCGCCCCGTAAGGCGCCAGCGCGGCCGCTACGAGATAGATCACCAACACCCCCGCCGCGAGGCCCGCCCGCCCCGGCAGGATGCGCAGATCCTCGGTCACCACCCCCGGACGGCGGGCGACCTTCGCGACATAGGCCAAAAGCGTGAACAGAGCGAGCAGCGTGACCGCGCCAAGAAACAGCTCGGCCAGATCCGGCGGCAGCGCAAATTCGCGCACCCCGCGCCGCCACGCGATCCCCAGCCCCATCAGCCCCAGCACCGGTGGGAACATTGCCGGTGGCGTGCGGCGAAACAGGCCCTTGGGCGTCATCTTGGGCGGGGCGAAGGACATGGGCGGTTTCCTCTCTGAGCGTCGCACCAGTCTTATCCCCGCAAAACGGGCGCTTGCAATATTTCCCGCAGGGCGAAAAGCTGTCGCTCCAGACGACATCGGACATGAAAGGTGGCGAGAATGGCGGGGCATGGCTACGAGACCGGGCGGCTCAACCTCCCTTTCGTGGGGATCTCGACCTTCGGCAAGCGCGACTACGTGGCCGACTGGGACAAGATCGAGGCCGATATCGCCGTGATGGGCGCCCCCTTTGACAGCGGCACCCAATTCCGCGGCGGTGCGCGCTTCGGTCCGCGGTCGGTGCGCGAGGCCTCGACGCTTTTCTCCTTCGGCCATGCGGGCGCCTACGACCACGAGGACGACGCGACCTATCTCGGCCCCGAGGTAACGATCGTCGATATCGGGGATGCCGATATCGTTCACACCGATACCGGGCGCAGCCATGCCAATATCGAGACCGGCGTGCGCGCGATGCTTGCCGCCGGCGCGTTGCCGGTGGTGATCGGAGGCGATCACTCGGTCAACATCCCCTGCATCCGCGCCTTCGCCGAGAATTGCGCCGAGAAGGGTCCCATCCATATCGTCCAGATCGACGCCCATCTCGACTTCGTCGATGAGCGCCACGGCGTCACGCAAGGCCATGGCAACCCGATGCGCCGCGCGGCTGAAAAGGATTACGTCTCGGGCATCACCGCGCTCGGCATCCGCAACGTCTCCTCGACCGCGAAGGACGGCTATGACGCGGCCCGCGCCATGGGCGACGATTTCCTCAGCGTTCGTCAGGTGCGCAAGCTCGGCACCGAAGGCGTGCTGGGGCGCATCCCCGAGGGCGCACGGATCTATGTCACGATCGACATCGACGGGTTCGACCCCTCGATCGCACCGGGCACCGGGACGCCCAGCCATGGCGGGTTCCTCTACTACGAAGTGCTCGAGATCCTGCAGGGGATCGCGAAGCGCCACGAGGTCGTGGGCATCGATCTGGTCGAGGTCGCCCCCGATTACGACCCGAGCGGCACGACCCCGATCCTCGCAGCTCAGATTCTGCTGAATTTTCTCGGTTTCATCTTTCACGCCCGCTCCACTCGCTGAGACGCACCGTGCGCGCCCCGACCCGAGCGCTCGTGGCACGGCCGGATGCCTCCGGCGGAGATATTTAAATCAAGAAGAAAGCCCGCCCCTTCTTCTTGACGAAAATATCTCGGGGTGAATTGGCGCAGCCAAGAGGGGCAGCGCCCCTGCCCCCTCAAAGCGCGCGGAAACGGCTGCGTTGGCTGCCCGACCATTCCACCTCGAAGGACCAGCCGTCATCGATCTGGCGCTCCGTGCGCACGACGTTCTGCTCGTGCAGCCAGGCGCGCTTGCGGCCTTCGGCGAAGGGCAGTGCTATCTCTTCGATGAAGCGCTCCTCGGCGAGCTTGTCGTCGATCGCGCCCAGCAGTCCCGATATCCCCTCGCCGGTGAGCGCCGAGATCGCCTGAAGATCGGGTTCGCGGCTTTCCTGCACCAGAAGTGCCGCGCGCGGCTCGGGCGGGACTGCATCGATCTTGTTCCAGACCTCGATCAGCGGCACGTCCTTGGCGACACCCAGCTTGGCGAGGATGTCGTTCACGTCCTGCGCCTGTTCCTCGGTCTCGGGATGCGAGATGTCGCGCACATGCAAGATCAGATCGGCTTCCAGGACCTCTTCGAGCGTCGCACGGAAGGCCGCGACAAGCTGGGTGGGCAGATCCGAGATGAAGCCCACCGTATCGGACAGGATCACCTTGCGCCCCGAGGGCAACGTGAGGCCGCGCATCGTCGGGTCGAGCGTGGCGAAGAGCATGTCCTTGGCCAGCACGTCCGCGCCGGTTACGCGGTTGAAAAGGGTGGACTTTCCGGCGTTGGTATAGCCTACCAGCGCGACGATCGGGAACGGCACCTTGCGGCGAGCGGCGCGGTGCAGCTCGCGGGTCTTCACGACCTTGGCGAGCTGGCGGCGCAGGCGCACGATCTGTTCGTCGATGGCACGGCGGTCGGCCTCGATCTGGGTCTCGCCGGGACCGCCGACGAAACCAAGACCGCCGCGCTGACGCTCGAGGTGGGTCCAGGCGCGCACCAGCCGGGTGCGCTGATAGCTCAGCGCCGCCAGTTCCACCTGCAACACACCTTCACGGGTGCGCGCGCGATCGGCGAAGATCTCGAGGATAAGCCCGGTCCGGTCGAGGAGCTTCACCCCCCATTCCTTTTCGAGGTTGCGCTGCTGCACGGGCGTCACCGGCCCGTCGATCAGCACCAGATCGACTTCGTTCGCCTCGAGCCGCTCCTTGATCTCGGCAAGTTTTCCCGAGCCGAAAAGATGCCCCGGCTCGGGTTTTCTGAGCTTCGCGATCTCGGAACCCACGACCTCCAGATGCGGCAGCGCGGCCGCCAGCGACACCGCCTCGGCCAGCGCGAATTCGGGCAAGTGCCGCTGGCCCTCTCGCGACGGAATGTCGGGATGGATGACGTAGGCCCGCGTTTCGGGCGTCTCGGTGGAATTCGTCTCGCTCAAGATGCGGTTCGCTCAGGCCGCGATGTCGCTCAATCGTCGCCTTCGTAGAGCGAGATCGGCTGGCCCGGCATGATCGTGGAGATCGCATGCTTGTAGACCAGCTGCGATTGCCCGTCACGACGCAACAACACGCAGAAGTTGTCAAACCAGGTGATAACGCCTTGCAGCTTCACCCCGTTGATGAGGAAGATCGTGACGGGAACCTTTGTCTTGCGCACATGGTTGAGGAATGCGTCTTGCAGGTTCTGTTTGTCGCCAGCCATTTTATTTTTGCCCTTATTCTTGTCGCGCGTCCCGGGCGGCCCCACACGGCCAGCCCTCTTGCTGACAAGTATGCAGCGCCGCGCGGGAGATTCCAGCCCCAAAAACATATTGTTAGGCACAAGGCGGCTTTTTGCGCACGATCTGGAAACTTATTTGCCCTCGAACCGGAACCTTACGAGCGCCAGAATTCGGGATTGAACAGCGCGATGATGGCGAGCGTCTCGAGCCGCCCGAGCACCATCGCCAGTGCGAAGATCGCCTTGATCGGGTCGCTCAGATGGGCCCAGCTCAGGGGCACATCCGCCGCGATCCCGGCAAGCGGCCCGGTATTCGAGAGCGCCGCGATCGTGAGGATCGTCGCGGGCTCGAAGGACAACCCGAAGAGCGAGACCGCCATCATCACCGCCGCGATCGAAATCGCGAAAAGCATGAAGAAAATCCAGCTGATATAGGCGCCCTCCCGGCGCAGTCTGCGCGCCATCGAACCGCCACCCGCGATCGAATTGGGGTAGATCAGCTTGTCGAGTTCGCGCTCGCCATGGCGCAAGAGCGCATAGACCCGCAACAGGCGCACACCGCCCGCCGTGGTGGCGACCCCCCCGCCGATGATCGCGAGCCCCGCGAGGATCAGCCCCGGCGTGCTCAGCCCCGACCAGTCGCGCGCATCGTGCCAGGCGCTCGATTCGAAACCTGTGGTGGTCAGGAAGGACAGCGAGGTGAAAAGCGAGCCCCAGATCGAGTTGAAGATCGCCCCGAAATCGGCGGGCATGCGCACTTCGAGCGCCGCGATCCAGTGGCGCACGAACAGGAAGGCCGGCACGATCAGCACCAGCGCCGCAGCGAGGCGCAATTCGGGATCATTGCCGAGCCGTTCGGAGGCGCGCAACTCCCCCCCGCCGGGCCAGAGCCTTCGCGAGAGCGCGGGCAGAAGGAAGACGAAGATCAGCGCCTCACCCGCGAGCCCGGAGCCGGTGCCCTGCATCCCGCCCACCGGCGAGATGCCCGAGGTTGACAGCGTCGACATCGCATGGATCAGCGCCACCAGCGGCTCGTCGCCCGCCATCAGCAAGACCACCCAGAGCAGGATCGTCAGCCCGGCATAGATCGGCGCGATGGTCACGGCGTAATGCGCGATGCGCTCGGACGTCTCGGCGCCCCCGTCGGCGGCGGGGGCCGCGGCGCTCGGGGCGCCCGAGGGCCCGCCCGAGAAGAAGACCTCGAAGCCCCCAAGACGCATCGGCGCGAGCACCGCGATCGCCATCACGAGGATAAAGAAGCCCCCCATCCACGCGACCAGCCCGCGCCACAGATGCACCGATCCGATCAGCCGCTCGGGCTCGTAGAGTGTCCCGCCGGTGGTGGTGAAGGACGAGACCATCTCCCACCAGCTGTTGAAAAAGCTCGTATCTGGCACTGCCACGTCGAAGGGCACGGCCAGCATCGCGGGCAGGATGGTGAAGGCGCCCAGCATCGTCAGCAGGCTCGCCCGCCCCGCCCGGCGCGGGCGCGGGTTGGCGGCATTGGCCAGCGCCACCAGCGCGGTGAGGAACAAAAACAGCGTGCCCGAATAAAAGAACGAGCGCGCGGTGTGGTGGTGATGGGTAATCAGCGCATGGGTCGCAGGCAGATACATCGCCAGCGCCGAGGCCCCCATCAGAAGGATCGGCAGCGGCAAGGCCCGGATCGCGCGCTCCATCGCCCGCCCGCTCTCAGAAGAAGTCGATGGAGACCTGCAACAGGCGCTCCACCTCTGGAACATCGGGGGTCAGCGCGAAGAGCACGACGATATCGCCCTCTTCGATGCGGGTATTGCCAAGCGGCTTGACGATCTTGTCGCCCTTGCGGATCGCGCCCAGCAGCACGCCTTCGGGGAAATCCACCTCGCGCACCGCCTTGCCCGACATCGGAGAAGTGCCCATGACCTGCGCCTCGATCACCTCGGCCTCGGCATCCCCGATCGAGTAGATCGCACGCACCCGGCCGTGGCGGATGTGGCGCAGGATCGAGGACACGGTGGTCGCACGCGGGTTGATATAGGCGTCGATATCAAGCGCCGAGAGCAAGGGCGCAAGCGTCGGGTCGTTGATCAGACAGATCGCCATCTTGCAGCCCGCCTGCTTGGCGCGCACCGAGACGAGGATATTGGTCTTGTCGTCATCGGTGACGGCCAGCACCGCATCGGCGCTTTCGATATTGGCTTCCTCGAGCAGTTCCGCGCTCATCCCGTCGCCATTGAGCACGATCGTGCGGTCGAGCGCATCGGCCGCGCGTTCGGCCTGGGCACGGTTGCGCTCGATGATCTTCGCGCGTACCCGGTCGGTGCGCGCCTCGAGCGCGCGCGCGACGCCAAGCCCCACATTGCCGCCGCCGATGATCACCACGCGCTCCTGCTTGCGGGTCGCCTTGCCGAAGATGTCGAGCGTGCGGGTCACGTCATCGATATGGGCGAAGACGTAGATCTGATCGCCGGCAAAGAGCTGATCGCCCGGCTCGGGCGCGAACAGCCGGCCCTCGCGGCGGATACCCACCACGAGCGCGCGCAGGGTCGAGAACAGGTCGGTGAGCTGGCGCAGCGGCGTGTCGAGTACCGGGCAATCAGCATCGAGCTCCATCCCCAGAAGCTGCAATTTTTCGTCGAGGAAGCTCTCGGTATCGAAGGTCGAGGGGGCCGCGAGACGCTGGAGTGCGGCCTCGGCCACTTCGCGCTCGGGGCTGATCACCACGTCGATCGGCAGGTGATCGCGGCGATAGAGGTCGGAATATTGCGCCTGAAGATAGCTCTGCGCCCGGATCCGGGCGATCTTGCGCGTGATCCCGAAGACCGACATCGCGACCTGACAGGTCACCATGTTGACCTCGTCGGAATGGGTCGCGGCGATCATCAGGTCGCAATCGCGCGCGCCTGCCTGTTCGAGGATATCGGGATGGGAGGCAAAACCCACCACGCCCTGCACGTCGAGCGTATCGGCGGCGCGGCGCACGAGGTCGGGATTCGAATCGACCACCGTCACGTCGTTACGCTCGCCCGCGAGATGCCGTGCGATCTGCCAGCCGACCTGACCTGCCCCGCAGATGATGACCTTCATGGCAAATAACTCCGCGCCCCGTCTCTGGCCCTATCTAGGCCGCCTTGCCCGGAAGGGTCAAACGAGAAGCGTGCGCACCCCTGCCGAGCGTGGATTTTACGTCACCCGCGCGCTGCCTCCGGCGGAGATATTTTCATCAAGAAGAAGGGGGCGGCGGGGCTGTCAGTTCCGGCAGTCCCGCGTCGCGATCGCGGAGCGCGCAGAGGCAGGGATCCCGGAAAGGCGCGCAGTACCCCGCAGGGATGCGCGGGTTTGGTGGAGGCCTTGAGAAGCCCTCTCCATCGATTTGTTCTCATTTCATTTTTCGTATCCGAAACAGATCCCAGAACGACCGAGAAGAGCCGAACCTATAGTTTCTCATAGATTGCGCCGCGCCTGCACGGTGACGTGAAATACCCGTGATCGGTCCGAGGGGGTCGGGCCGAGACGACTCAAGGAAGCAGGGATTTTTCATGACTTACAAACTCGTGCTCGCGGCGTCTGCCGCCTGCCTCGCATTGGCCGCCTGCAACACCAGCAGCGGCTCTTCCAGCTCTCTGACATCGGCCCAGGCCCAGAATGTGGATGCCACCTACGCGGACTATCAGGACCGTATCGCCAACGAAGATCTGACCATGGTCACACCGCAGGGTCAGGCCACGATGTCGGGCTATATGGGTGTCGGCGGCATCAATCCCGAAGACGACACCACCGTCGCGCTTGGGGAGCTGACGATGAATGTCGACTTCGACGGAGGCACGCTCACCGGGACGGCCGACAATTTCGGCATCTATTCCGGCGATCCGCTCGTGAAGGATACAGGCGTGACCGGCTCGCTCAACGTGGCGGGCACGGTCAGCGGATCGGGCCTTGATGCCAATGCCTCGGGGCACATGTCCGATGGCAGCGGCACCGGCGCCGATTTCGACCTTACCATGTCGGGCAGTTTCTACGACGACGCGGGCACGCTCACCACGGTCGGCGATCTCACCGGCACGATGGACGAGAGCGGGGATGTGACCGAGGTTTCGGGCGGCTTCTACGCCACCGCAAACTGAGGCAGGCCCATTTCCGTCATCCTGGGACCGGGAGCCAAGCCCCCGGTCCTTCCCATCCGGCCAACCGATCCCGGCAACGCGTGATGCGAAACTTCCTTCCGTTCAAGCGGCTCTGGCTCGCGCTCTCGATCTGCGCCGGGCTTGGAGCCGGTGTGCCGGCGCAGGCCGAGACCCGTCGCTCCGTCACCGATTGGGTCAGCATCGCCGACACGCAACTTTCGCTCGGCAAACCGGCCAAGGCGGTCGCGATCTTCGGTGAGATCGCGGCCCACCATCCCGATTACGCCCCGGCGCGGGAGGGATTGCGCCGCAGCCTCGACGCCTTCGGATCGGTCCGGCGCAGCGAGGCATTCCTGCGTTATGCACTCGCTGAAGACCCCGAGCGTACGCAGGCCCTGCTGGCCGCCTGGCAGGCGCTCGACCGCGACCATCCGTTGCGCCTCTCGGCCTCGGCCTCGATGCTGCCAAGCAACAATATCGATCATGTCGCCTCCGAGCGTTTCCTCGTGACCGATTTCGGCACCTTCCTGATCAACGATGGCGGGCAGGAAAGTTCGGGCGTGGGGCTGGGCTTCGATCTGGCGCTGGACTGGGTGATCCATCCCCGGCCCGGTCATCGGGTCCGGTTTCGTGCCGCCTATGCCGGTGCGTGGTTCGATCAACCGGATCTGCGCTATGGCGAGCCCTCGCTCGCATTGCGCTATGAACATCTCGGCGGCAGCGCGCCTTGGGCGCTGGAGGCGGAGCTGAGCGAACGGCGCTATGGCGGCGGCGCCTCGAAGGACGCACGCTCCGACGCATTCACCCGAAGCCTGAGCTTTTCCAAGGCCTGGCGTACGGGGCCGGGCGAGCGCGTGTTGCTCCAGATCGACGGCGCCTATCGCAGCTACACGACGACACCTTACCTCAACGGCCCGCGCTACGGTGTCAAGCTGGAGCACCGCACGCGGCTGGGCAAACGCGGGCGGCTGAGCTACGGGCTGAGCCTCGAACGCGCCCTGCCCCGCACCGGTTATCACCGCTACAGCGGCGCGCAACTGCATGTCGGATTCGATCGCCCGCTCCTGAAAGGTGTGCGCGGCGGGATCACTCTGGGGCTTGGCGAACGCCGTTACGACGCCGACTTCCCGGTCGTGGGTGAACGGCGGCGGGATCGGACGGTAAGCATTGGGCTGAGCGCGGAGCTGGGGCGGGTGAAACTCTTGGGGCAAGCGCCGAAGATCAGCTGCACGGCGCGGAGCACGCGATCGAACATCGCCCTCTATACGACCAGTTCGATTGATTGCGCATTCTCCCTCAAGCTTGAATTCTGAAGAAAATCAGGCATCTTCAATGTCGGTTATACAAGTTTCTTCCGTTCGTTTTCACTCTGTCTCGTGGCGTGACCGCAAGACCCTTCCACCGATCGGATTAGTGGCTTCATGGTCCGGATATCGCGACGCTCCAAATTCGCGGGACGCAGGCGCCCGTCTCGTTCCCGCATGTGCGATCCATGAACTCGTCCGATGAATAAGCTCCTATCGCATCACGACATTTACGACGCGGCGCTCGACGACACCCTCTTCAACATGCTGCCCAGCATGCTGGCGCGCGAGATCGACGTGCCCTCGGCGCTGTTCATCTGGCTCCATCCGGGCGATTACCGAGAGATCACCGCCGGGACACAGGCGCAGGCCAATCTCGATTACAACCAGTTCGAGGGCCACGACCCCTGGCTGGCGCAGGGCACGCCCGACAAGATCGGCACGGGAGCGTTCAGATTGTCGAGCGCCGTGAGCCCGCAAGATCTCGAACGAAGCGAGATGTATAACGAGTTCATCTTGAAGAACCGTCTGGATCGGTACTGGTGTCTCGGCCTCATCCAGGACACGCGCGACGGTCTGGTGGCCACAGCCTTCCACAAGGGCAAGAACGCAGAGGATTTCACCGATCAGGAGACCGCGACGATCAATGCGCATGTGGCCGATCTCGGGCGTTTGCACACGATCCGGCGCGAATTGCACCGATCCAGCATTCACGACGTCACCGCCGCCGATCACACCCTGCTCGATGATGCGCCGATCTTCGAGCTCGATCACGAGGGGCGCCTGTTGCGGATGAACGGCATGGCCGAGATGCTGGTCATGCTGCATCCGCTGCTCGTGCTCAGTTTCAGGCGCGAACTGGTGTTCCGAGGGCCAATGCATTCGGCGTTCCGCCACGCGATCGCCAAGGCAGCCAAGGCCCCCAAACGCGAGGCGGGCCTGTTCGATCTGCCCCAGATCCGCGCGACGGACGGTCGGATGATTCCGCGCCTTCGCCTGAACCTGCTGCCGCGCACCGCTGGTGGGCGCAGGGTGTTGGTGATCGTGACGACCGAGGAAGAGACGGGCTTGCGACAGATGATCGACGCCCCGCGCGAGCACATCGCGCTCACCCCGCGCGAACGCGATGTGCTTCACGGGCTGATCTGCGGCCGCAGGCGCGACCAACTGGCCCATGACCTCGATCTCGCGATCCCGACCGTCGATCTGCACAGCGCCAACCTGCGGCGCAAGCTCGGTGCGAGAACGATCGCCGAAGCGGTCGCGATCGCCCTGAAACTCGGACTGCTCTGAGCACCCAGGCGCAAGAAAAAGCGCGCCGCATGGCCAGGCCATGGGCGCGCAGGTCGGGATGCGGGACAGCTGACCTTTCGGCCCTGCCCCGGCGCTTTATTTCACGATCGTCTCCGGCCCCATCGCCATCGTCGGCAGCCAGGTCGAGAGGAACGGCACATAGGTTATCAGGATCAGGAAGACGAAGAGCACCGCAAGGAACGGCGCGGCCGCCTTCACGACCCGCATGATCGGCATCCCCGCCACCCCGGAGGTCACGAAGAGGTTCAGACCCACCGGCGGCGTGATCATCCCGATCTCCATGTTTACCACCATGATGATACCCAGATGGATCGGGTCGATCCCCAGTTCCATCGCGATCGGAAACACCAGCGGCGCGACGATCAGGATCAACCCCGAGGGCTCCATGAACTGCCCGCCGATCAGCAGGATCACGTTGACGATCACGAGGAACATGATCTTGCCGAGCCCCGCGCCGATCATCGCCTCTGTGATCTTCTGCGGGATCTGCTCGTCGGTGAGCACGTGCTTGAGGATCAGTGCGTTGGCGATGATGAACATCAGCGTGATCGTCAGCTTGCCCGCCTCGAACAGCGTGTCGCGGGTGGCCTTGTGCCAGAACACCTCAAGGATCGCCTGCGGCCGTTGCAGCAGCGAGAGCTTCGTCTCGCCCTGATCGAGCGGTCCCATGTCGCGATAGATGAAATTCGCCACGATCCAGGCATAGACGGCGGCGACGGCCGCGGCCTCGGTCGGGGTGAAGATACCGCCGGTGATGCCGGGGATGCCGTAGAGGCCGACCATGATGATCACGATCAACATCAGCCCCCAGAACGCATCGCGGAAGCTCGCCCAGACCTCGCCCCAGCCCAGCCAGTCGCCTTTGGGCAGGTTGCGGCGGATCGCGATGAAGAGGATCGTCGCCATCAGCATCAGGCCGGCGAGAATGCCGGGGATGACGCCCGCGAGGAACATCCGGCCGACCGAGACATCGGTCGCCGAGGCGTAGACCACCATCACGATCGAGGGCGGGATCAGGATGCCGAGCGTGCCGGCGTTACAGATCACGCCAGCGGCGAAATCCTTCGAATAGCCGACCTGCCGCATCGCCGCGATCACGATCGAGCCGATGGCGACCACCGTCGCGGGGCTCGAGCCCGACAGCGCCGCGAAGAGCATGCAGGCAAAGACGCCCGCGATCGCCAGACCGCCCGGGAAATGCCCCACCACGGCGATTGCGAAGCGGATGATGCGCTTGGCCACGCCGCCCGTCGACATGAAGGACGAGGCGAGGATGAAGAACGGGATCGCCAGCAGCGTCGCGTGGTTGTCCATCGCATCATAAAGCGACTGCGCGATCGAGGCGAGCGAGGCATCCGAGAAGATCAGCAGAAACAGCGTCGAGGCGAGGCCCAGCGAGACCGCGATCGGCACGCCGACCAGCATGAAGCCGACCACCATCAGAAAGAGGAAAAGGATATCCATGCCTCAGTCGTCCTTGTTCATATGGGCCACATCGGCCACCTGGTCCTCGGCCTCGTGGCTCACGATCAGCGCCGAGCGCTTGCCGAGCGCGATGCCGATCCCCGCCTGCACGAAGCGGATCAGCAGGAGGCCGACCCCGAAGGGCAGGATGAAATAGGGGATGAAACGGGGCAGCTTGTCATAGGCCTCGCCCTGATTGACGAGGTTGCCCAGCCAGACCGCGAGCCCATGCGCCATCGGCACCTGGTCGGTCTCGTAGAAGGCACGGTCGCGGGTCTGGATGAAGCCGGTCGGGAACCAGCGCCCGCCCGTCTGCTCGAGCCCCGCGAAGGGCGCCCAGTAATCCCATGCGCCTTTCATCAGCAAAGCCGCGTACAGGATGCACAGAGCCGCCGCCAGCAGGCCCATGACCCGGCGCGGCCCCGGGCGCATCATGTTGATCACCGCGTCGACGCCCAGATGCGCGGTGACCTTCACCGCGTAGGACATGCCCAGAAGAACCAGCCAGGCAAAGAGGATCAGCGTCACCTCCAGCCCCCAGATCAGCGAGGAGTTGAAGACATAGCGCAGCACCACATTGACGAATGTGACCAGGGTCATCACGCCGAGGATCAGCGCGATCAGGGTCTCTTCGGCATGGTGGATGGCGCGCGCGAGGGCGGAGCGCGGCTCGTAACGCTGCGACATGAGGCTCTCCTTGCTTGGCGGAGTAATGGGCGCGCGCGATGTGTGGGGGCCGCGCGCGCCGGGGAACGGGCAAGACCCTGCGAGGCCTGCCCGTTCGGGGTTCCGATCAGTGCTTGGCGTTGATCGCCTGGGCCGCGTCGATGTTTTCCTGGCCCACGTCGTCCTTGAACTGATCCCAGACCGGCTTCATCACATCGACCCATTGCTGACGCTGCTCGGGGGTCAGTTCGCGGATCACGCCGCCGGCGTCGATGATCGACTGCTTCGAGTTCGCTTCGACCTCGTTGATCGCAGCGTTACGCTCGACGGTGACCTCATGCAGGATAGTCGCGATCTGATCGCGGATCGCCGGATCGAGGCTTTCCCACCAGTCGACCGAGGTCACGACCATGTAGTCGAGCAGGCCGTGGTTGGTCTCGGTGGTGCCGTCCTGAACTTCGTAGAACTTCTGGCCGTAGATGTTCGACCAGGTGTTCTCCTGCCCGTCGACGACGCCCGTCTGAAGCGCACCATAGACTTCCGAGAAGGCCATCGGCTGCGGCGAGGCGTCAAGCGCCTTCATCTGGGCGATCAGCACGTCGGAGGGCTGGACGCGGAATTTCAGACCCGCAGCATCGCCCGGCACCAGCAGAGGCTTGTTGGCCGAGAACTGCTTCAGGCCCGAATGCCAGAACTCGAGACCCTGCAGACCGCGACGCACCATCGCGTTCTTCATGCCCTGACCGATTTCCGAATTCTGGAACTCGTCCACGGCATCCATGTTCTTGAACATGAAGGGCAGGTCGAAGATGCGGTAAGTCTTGGTGAAGGTCTCGAATTTCGACAGCGACGGCGCCGCCATCTGAACGTCGCCCTGAAGCATCGCCTCGAGAACCTGGTCATCGTTGTAGAGCGTCGAGTTCGGGTAGACCTCGACACAGGCCTTGCCGTCCATCTCGGCGTTCACGCGCTTGGCGAACAGCGATGCGGCGATCCCTTTGGGGTGCTTGTCGGTATTGGTGACGTGGCTGAACTTGATGACCATTTCGCCATCGTCGCAGCCTTCCGGATTGGCCATGGCGATACCGGCCGAAGCCACGAGGGCGAGCGCCGAAATGGCGGCGGTGAATTTCTTCATGTTTTCCTCCCGAAAATCAGTCCGTGCCGGTCCTCCCCGGCATTGGCGCCAGCAAAAAGCCGCCGGCGCATGGGATCAACAATTTCGTGAAAGCATTGTGACGCAGGTCATTTTCTTATTCGTTTCAATGACCTGCAGACCGAGGCTAACAACTCCCCGCTGCGTGCATGTGCGGAATTCCGCACATCCAACCACCGCCCGATGCGAGATTTCGCCACGAGTCGCCTCGCATGGCGCGGCGCCTAGCCGCGGTAATCCTCGGGACGCAAACCATGCCGCGTGAGCTTGTCATAGAAGGTCTTGCGCGGCAGGCGCAGCGCGGCCGCCGCCTCGGTCGCATTGCCCTTCGCGCGCGCCAGCGCCTCGGCCAGCAGCGACTTCTCGACCGCGGCCATCCTCTCGGCAAGGCCCAGCTCGGCCGCCGGTTCGGTCTCCGCATCCAGCCCCATCGCGAAACGCATGGCTTCGGACATCAGCGCGCGGGCATTGCCGGGCCAGTCGCGCGCCATCAGCTGCGCGGTCAGTTCCGGTGGAATGTCAGGCACCCGCAGGTTCGCCTGCTCGCAGGCGGTCGCGACGTAGTGCCGAAAGAGCGCCGGGATGTCCTCGGGTCGCTCCGAGAGCGAGGGAATGCGCACCTTGAGCGCCTCCAGCCGCCAATAGAGATCGGGATGGAACCGCCCCGCGCGCGCCTCGCCCGGAAGATCGCGATAGGTCCCCGCGATGAGGCGCGTGGCGGGGCGGGTCTCCAGCAGTTCGATCAGCGCGAATTGCGCGGGTTGTGGAAGGTCGGCCACCTCGTCGAGATATAGGGTTCCCCCCTCGGCCTGCGCAAAACCCGCCTCGAGCCCCGCGACGTCCAACCCCGCCGCGGCGAGCTTGACGAAGGGTCGCCGCGCGCTGGTCGAGAGCAGGTGGATCACCTCGGCAAGCTTCGAATTGCCCGCCCCGGGCGCTCCGGTGATCAGCACCTCCGCCCCCGAACGTGCCGCACGCCGGGCCGCCTCGCGCAACCCCTCGGCCACCGGCGAGTCGCCTACGAGAATTCGCGACGCCGCATCGCCGCGCTTGCCGGCCGCGCGCGAAAACCGCGCCTCCATCACGCGTGCACGGGTTTCAAGCGCCTTCTCGACCACGGCCAGCAAATCTTTGCCCGAACATGGTTTTTCAAGAAAATCAAAGGCACCCCCCGCCATTGCGCGCACCGCCATGGGCACGTCGGCCTCGCCGGTCAGCAATACCACCGGCAGCTCGGGATCGGCCTTCTGCACGAGATCGAGGAGCGCGAACCCGTCCTTGCCCGGCATCCGGATATCGGTGACCACCACGCCCTCGAACTCGGTCGAGATATGGTCCTTGGCCTCGATATAGCTGCCTGCCAGCGTGGGGCGCAGTCCCGCAAGCTCGAGCGTCTGGCCCAACGCCTCGCGCACCGCCCGATCGTCATCGACAAAGAGAACCCGCCGCATCATGCCCTGACCTCGTGTCGCATCGCCTCGCGCTCGACGGCTTCGCGCAGATCGACCGTGAAGATCGCCCCGCCCTCGGGCGCATTCTCGCCGCGCAGATTGCCGCCAAAGCCCTGCACCAGCCCATAGGAGATCGACAGGCCGAGGCCAAGCCCCTCGGCCGAGCCTGCTTCCTTGGTCGAATAGAACGGATCGAAGATGCGTTCGGGATCGACGATGCCCGGGCCGGTGTCGCGCAGGGTGAGGCGGATCATGCCGCCCTCACGCGACAGGCGGATCGTGATGCGCCGCACGGGCTGGTCTTCCATCGCCTCGATCGCATTGGAGAGCAGGTTGATCACGACCTGACTCAGGCGCACCTCGCCCCCCATCACGATCGCAGGGAAATCGGGGCGTTGCCAGTCGACGCTGACACCCGATTTGACAAGTCGCTGATCGAGCATCTCAAGCGCGCTTTCGACCACCGCCGCGAGCCCCACGCGGCTCGCCGGTTCGCTTTCCTGCCGCGCGAAGGCGCGCAGGTTGCGAATGATGCGCCCCATCCGATGCGCCATCCCGCCGATCTTGCCGAGCGTCTCGCCCGCCTCCTCGGATCGGCCCCGGCTCAGCAGCAGCTCGGCATTCTCGGCATAAGAAGAGATCGCCATCAGCGGCTGGTTCAATTCGTGACTGATCCCCGCCGACATCTGCCCGAGTGCCGAAAGCTTGCCCGCCTGAACGAGTTCGGCCTGCGTGCGCCGCAACTCCTCGTTGGCACTCGAGAGCTCCGCCGTTCGCTCCGCGACGCGGGCCTCCAGCGCGGCATTGGCCTCGGCCAGCGCGCGACGGCGCTCCCAGAGCGCGAAGATCACCGCGCCGACCGCAAGGAGCCCCGCGGCCGTGGACAGCGCCGCAAGCCGCGCCGAGCGCAACACCGGATCGGCCGCGGCAAGCGCATGGCCTTCCATCCCGATCACCGGCAGATCGCGCGAAACCTCCAGCGCGGGACCAGCGAGAGAACCCGCCCCCGAGACCAGTTCGCGCCCCCCGAGATCGCGCCGGTGAAGCTGGATCACCCCGGCGATCGACCCGGCCGGATACAGCGCCGCATCGGGCGCCGCGCCACGCTCGGTCAGCAGCACCAGATCGGTACGGTTGGCGAGAAAGCTCACCCCCTCCGCATCGGTGAACCAGACCGGGACCGGGTTGCCGCGCCCTTCGGCTTCGACATCCTCGGCCGAAAGCCGTAGCAAGACGATACCATCCACCGCCCCCGATGCCCCGAAGACCGGCGCGGCAAAGGTGAAAAGCCGCGCGCCCGTCGCCGGGTCGACGAAATGATCCGATCCGGTCGCGCCCTGCGCCGCACGCGCCAATGCCCGGCTCATCACGATCCGTTCGGAGGCGTCCACCGGACCGGCGAGAACCGCGCCATCGGGCGCGATCAGCCAGATGTCGCGTGCACCCGCATGATCGGCAAGCCGTTGCAGCGTCAGGCTTACCGCCGCATCGCGCCAGTCGCCCGCCGCGCGCCCCTCCCGCGCAAAGCTCTCGGCCAGCGCCACCACCTCGGGGTGATCGGCCGCCAGAACCGCGACCTCGCGGAATTGCAAGAGCGCCGCAACCAAGCGGTCGGAGGCCAGCCGCAGGTCGGACGCGCCCTGCGTCGCGATCCGCGCCAGCCCGTCGCGCGCCGAGACCCGCCAGACCCCGATCGAAGCGGTCAGCGTCAGACCGATCCAGATGATCAAAATGGCAACGCGCCCCAGCATCGCGACCCTCCTGCCCTTTCGTGAGGCTTCGCGCGATCCGATGCAAGCCAAGCCTTGCATCACGCGCCGCCATCGGGCCAACTGCACCTGCCAAGACCGGAGCGTGCATGCAGATCCTCTCCCAATCCCCGCTCGATCCCGATTTCGTCCAGAATCCCTACCCGTTCTATGACCGCGTCCGCCAGGGCGGGCCTTTCGTTGTCTGGCCTGAATACGGGTTCCGGGTCACCGCGCGCGCCGCGATCGTGGGCATGGCCCTGCGCGATCGCCGCATGGGACGCGAGGCGCCGTCCGATCAGGCGGTCGACATTCCGAGCCATCTCGAACCCTTCTACGCCATCGAGCGCCATTCGATGCTCGAACTGGAGGCCCCGCGCCACACGAGGCTGCGCAAGCTGGTCGCCAAGGCCTTCACGTCGGGCCGCATCGCGGCGATGGAAGAGCAGATCGTGGCGCTCTCAAACCGGCTGATCGACGCGATGCCCGAAGGTGGCTGCGATCTGCTGGAGCATTTCGCCAAGCCCCTGCCGGTGATCGTGATCTCACGGCTTCTCGGCGTGCCGGAAACGGATGGCCCGCAGCTTCTCGCCTGGTCGAACGCGATGGTGCAGATGTATCAGGCGCGCCGCGATGTCAGCCTCGAGGAAGAAGCCGCGAAGGCGTCGGCGGAGTTTGCCGCCTATCTTGGCGCGCTGATCGAAGCGCGGCGCAAATCGCCCGGCGATGACCTGATCTCGGAGCTGATCGCGGTCGAGGAAGAGGGCACGCATCTGAGCCGCGATGAGCTGATCTCCACGGTGATCTTGCTCCTGAACGCGGGCCATGAAGCGACCGTGCACATGATCGGAAACGGGGTGAAAACCCTGATCGAACAGAGCATCGCGCCGCATTGGCTGGAGCGTGAGCGGATCGAGGGCACGATCGAAGAACTCTTGCGCTTCGATCCCCCGCTCCATCTTTTCACCCGCTGGCTTTACGAGGACATGGAGTTTCAGGGACAGGTTCTGAGAAAGGGAGAGCGGGTCGGCCTGCTGCTCGCAGGGGCAAACCGCGATCCCTCCGCCTGGGACGATCCGAGCGTCTTCGACGCCTCCCGCCCGGTACGCACCAATTTCAGCTTCGGCGCGGGGGCGCATTTCTGCATCGGCGCACCGCTTGCGCGGCTCGAACTGCGCATCGCAATCCCGATGCTGTTTGCGCGCCTGCGCGATCTGTCCCTGCCGCGCCGCCCCTATTATGCCGATCTCTACCATTTCCACGGGTTGGAGCGGCTTGAAGTCAGCTATTCCAAGGCCTGAACCTTCGAACGCCTAGAGCGGCAATTCGGTGGTGAATTTCAACTCCTCCATCGAGAGGAGCGCGGTGACGTTGTGGATTTTCACCTCGGCGATCAGTGCCTGGTAGAAACGATCATAGGCACGCGCATTCTCGACGCGGACCTTGAGGATGTAGTCGATATCCCCCGCAAGCCGGTGCGCCTCCATCACTTCCGGGCGCGCGCGCAGCGTGGCGAGGAATTTCTCCTGCCACGCCGCCTCATGTTCCGAGGTGCGGATCAGGACGAAGAAACAGGCATCGAAGCCGAGCGCCTCGGGGTCGAGCAACACGGTCTGTTTTCCGATCACCCCCGCATCGCGCAGCTTGCGAATCCGGTTCCAGACCGGGGTCTTGGACGAGCCCACTTTCTTCGCGATCTCGTCGAGCGACTGGCTCGCATCCGCCTGAAGCTCGCTGAGGATTTTCCGATCCAGTTCGTCGATCCGCGCCACCATTCTTCCGTCCTCGCATGTTTTGGGATTCTGTCGTCCCGGCCTTAGCCATAAGGAACAAACGTCCTTATTCACAAGCCCATATGGCGCAATCATGGGATATTTTTCTATATTTACACCAGTAAATGCGGAAACGGAGCGCATCATGGTGGCACAGAGAGAACAGGGCGGGGTCATCCTTGCCGGGGCAGGTCCGGGCGACCCGGACCTTCTGACCGTGGCTGTCCTGCGCGAAATGAGCCGTGCCGACGTTATCCTGCACGATACGCTTGTCAGCCCCGAGGTGCTCGCGCTCGCGGGCCCGCAGGCGCGACTGATCGAAACCGGCAAGACCGGCTTCGGCCCCTCGATGAAACAAGAGAACATCTCGGAGATGATCGTCTTTTTCGCGCAACGCGGCTATCGCGTGCTGCGCTTGAAATCGGGCGACCCCGGCTTGTTCGGACGGCTGGGCGAGGAACTGGACGCGCTCGACGCCGCGGGCATCGCCTGGCGCGTCCTTCCCGGCATCACCGCCGCCTCCGCCGCTGCCGCCTCGCTGGGCCAAAGCCTGACCGAGCGCGGTCGCAACCGCGAGCTGCGCCTGATCACCGGCCATGACGCGCAAGGTCTGGCCGAACAGGATTGGGCCGCCCTCGCACGTCCCGGCGCCGTCGCCGCGATCTATATGGGCAAGCGTGCCGCGCGCTTTGTGCAGGGCCGGTTGATGATGCATGGCGCCTCCCCCGCCACCCCCGCCTGCGTGGTCGAGAACGCCTCGCGCGCCGATCAGGCGATCCGCGCCGCGACGCTTGCCACCCTGCCCCAAATCGCCGCCGAGGCCAAAGGCCCCGCCGTCATCCTTCTCGGGCTCGCCCCGCGCGACGCCCGCATCGCCCTCAAGGAGGCCGCGCTATGAGCAAGAAATTCACCCCCGGCGTGATCAGCGCCAATGATCTGCGCGAAGGCCATGTCGTCTACATGAACGACGCGGGCCAATGGGTGCTGCGACTGAAGGACGCCGCCTTCCTCGATGACCCGGTGATTGCCGAGATGTGGCTCAATATCGCAAACGCCCAGACCGAGAAGGTCGTGGGCGCCTATCTCGCGCCTGCCACGCTTGGCCCCAATGGCCCCGAGCCCGCGCATTTCCGCGAGGCCTTCCGCGCCACCGGCCCCTCCATCGAGCTTCCCGGGATCTGATCCATGTTCCAACCCAGCGACTTCGACAGCGCCGCGATCCGCGCGCGCGCCGCCCAGTTCCGTTCTCAGGTCGCGCGCCGCCTCGACGGAAGCCTGACCGAGGATGAGTTCAAACCGCTGCGCCTGATGAACGGGCTCTATCTACAGCTGCATGCCTATATGCTGCGGGTGGCGATCCCCTACGGCACGATCTCGGCGCGCCAGATGCGCCAGCTCGCCAAGATCGCCGACGCCTGGGATCGCGGTTACGGCCATTTCACCACCCGTCAGAACATCCAGTTCAACTGGCCCAAACTGGTCGATGTGCCGGATATGATCGACGCGCTGGCCGATGTGGGCATGCACGCCATCCAGACCTCGGGCAATGCGATCCGCAACACGACGACGGATGCTTTCGCGGGTGCGAGCGCCGACGAGATCGCCGACCCGCGTCCCTATGCCGAACTGATCCGCCAATGGTCCACCGACCATCCCGAGTTCCAGTTCCTGCCGCGCAAGTTCAAGATCGCAATCAACGGCGCGCGAGCAGACCGCGCCGCGATCCGTGCGCATGACGTGGGGCTGCAACTGGTCGAGCGTGACGGCGAGATCGGGTTTCAGGTCTTCGTGGGCGGCGGTCTGGGCCGCACCCCGATGATCGGGAAAGAGCTACGCGACTTCCTGCCCGCCAGCGACCTGCTGCCCTATCTGGAATCGATCGTCGCTGCGTGGAACCTCGCCGGACGGCGCGACAACAAGTATAAGGCCCGCATCAAGATCACCGTGCATGAGCTTGGGATCGAGGCCTTTTCCGATCTGGTCGAGGCGGAATTCCCGGCCCGTCGCGCGGCCTTCAAGGGCGCCGATCAGGCGATCCTTGCCGATCTGAAAGCGCAATTCGCACCGCCTGCCTTGCCCTCGCGCGAGAGCGCCAGCTTCGAGACCGCGCTCAATGTCGACGCGCTTCTGCGCGACTGGGCCGCGCGCTCGGTCTCGCCGCATCACAACCCCGATTACGCGGTGGTCACTATCAGCCTGAAAGAGCACGGCGCCCCTCCCGGCGATGCCACCTCGGACCAGATGCGCCTGCTCGCCGATCTCGCCGAACGCTATGGTCAGTCCGAGCTGCGCATCAGCCATGAGCAGAACGTGATCCTGCCCCATGTCGCGAAGGCCGATCTGCCCGCGCTGTTCGAAAGCTTGCGCAAGGGCGGGTTGGCCACGGCGAATATCGGGCTGACCTCGGATATCATCGCCTGCCCCGGCATGGATTACTGCGCGCTGGCCACGGCCCGCTCGATCCCGCTGGCGCAACAGATCGCGACCCATTTCCGCGATCTGGGGCTGGAGAGCGAAATCGGCACACTCAAGATCAAGATCTCGGGCTGCATCAATGCCTGCGGCCATCACCATCTGGGCCACATCGGCATTCTCGGCCTCGACCGCGCGGGTGTGGAGAATTACCAGATCACGCTTGGCGGCGATGCGACCGAGACGATGGCGCTTGGCGAACGCGCAGGCCCGGGTTTCGCCTATACGGAGGTGATCCCGGCGCTCGAACGGCTGTTGCGCGCCTATCTCGACCTGCGCCAGTCGCAATCGGAAAGCTTTCTGGACGCGCTACGCCGCCTCGGCCCCGAACCGTTCAAGGATGCGCTCTACCAAGAGGCCCAGCGTCATGCCGCTCAATGATCGACTTGGCATCGAGGACCGCGTCACCGCGCTCAACGGTCGTTACCGTCATCATGCGGCAACGGCGGTGATGGAGCGGGCGCTGCGCGACCCGGACGTGGGCGAGGTCGCGCTGGTCTCGTCTTTCGGGGCGGAATCGGTGGTGCTGTTGCACATGGTCTCGGTGATCGCGCCGGGGACACCGGTCCTGTTCATCGACACCCAGATGCTGTTTGCCGAAACCCTCGCCTATCAGGAGGAGGTCGCGGCCAAGCTCGGGCTGACCAATGTACAGGTGATCCGCGCCGCCGAGGCGGCGATTGCGCGCGACGATCCCGACGGCACCCTGCATCAGTTCAGCACCGATGCCTGCTGCAGCCTGCGCAAGACCGTGCCGCTGGAAACCGCGCTTTCGGGCTATGACGCCTGGATCACGGGGCGCAAACGGTTTCAGGGCGGCCAGCGCGCGGCACTCGATTTCTTCGAGGTCGAGACGGAGGCCCGGATGAAGATCAACCCGCTGGCCCATTGGGACAAGCAGGACGTGCAGGATTACATGATCGAGAACCGACTGCCGCGGCATCCGCTGGTGGCGCAGGGCTACCCGTCGATCGGCTGCGCGCCCTGCACCTCGCCGGTCAAACCGGGCGAGGATGAACGCGCGGGCCGCTGGCGCGGCGCTGCGAAAACCGAATGCGGCATCCACTTCATCGGCGGCAAGGCCGTACGTGTGAGGAACGATGCTCAAGAGACGGATAACAAGGAGAAAGTGGCATGAGCGTGATCGTTCGCGACGACGGCTTCCACGAGGATGACTTCACCGGGCAAAGCCTCGATATCGCGCCCGAAACCGATGCAGGCCACCTGCCCGCGCTGATCGAGGGCGCGCAGATGATCCGCGTGCTCTTCCCAGCCTTCTCGGACGGGCGCGGCTTCACGCTCGCGCGCCGGATCCGGGCGCTCGGGTTTCAAGGGCGCCTGCGCGCGGCCGGCCCGCTGATCGCCGATCAATACCCGATGGCGCGGCGCGTGGGTTTCGACGAAGTCGAGATCCCGCCCGAGATGGCCGAACGCCAACCCAGCCCGCAATGGCTCTTTCGTGCCGACTGGGCCGCGCATGACTACCGCGCGCGGCTTGCGGGCTGAGCCTTCCCAATTCACCTGAATTTCACTAAAGACACGCGGCAAGACCGGCATTTGAGCCAGATCAAGGAGGGTTGCGCCCCGCAACCTGTATCCGATCTGCATATTTGCCAGCCGAGCCTGCGCGCCCGGCCAGAGAGATGTGACAATGAACGAGAGCGCCGTGACCGAGATCCCCAAGGTAAAGACCCTGCCCGACGCCCAGGAAGTGACCGAAGTAACGCATTGGACGGACCGGCTGTTTTCCTTCCGCGTGACGCGGCCGCAGAGCTTGCGTTTCCGCTCGGGCGAGTTCGTGATGATCGGCCTGATGGGCGACAATGGCAAACCGCTGCTGCGCGCCTATTCGATCGCCTCTCCCAACTGGGACGAGGAGCTGGAATTCTACTCGATCAAGGTGCCCGATGGCCCGCTGACCTCGAAGCTCCAGCACATCAACGTGGGCGATCAGATCATCCTGCGCCCCAAGCCCGTCGGCACGCTCGTCCATGACGCGCTGCTGCCCGGCAAGCGGGTGTGGTTCCTCGCCACCGGCACCGGCATCGCGCCCTTCGCCTCGCTGATGCGCGACCCCGAGACCTACGACAAGTTCGACGAGGTCATCATGATGCATACCTGCCGGACGATCGAGGAACTGGAATATGGCCGCCAGCTGGTCGAGAACCTGATCAACGACCCGCTGATCGGCGAGATGGTCGAGGGCAAGCTGAAATATTACCCGACCACGACCCGCGAGGAATTCCACCACATGGGCCGGATCACCGACAACCTCGAGAACGGGAAGGTCTTCAAGGATCTCGGCATCGCCCCTATGAACCCCGAAACCGACCGCGCGATGGTCTGCGGCTCGCTCGCCTTCAACAAGGACGTGATGGCGGTGCTCGAAGGCTTTGGCCTGCGCGAGGGCGCCAATTCGGAGCCCCGCGAATACGTGGTCGAGAAAGCCTTCGTCGGCGACGGGATCTGAGGGATCCGGACTTGCAGAACAACCGGGCGGCCGCAGGGCCGCCCGTTTTCGTTTCGGCTCTCTGGCAAACATAATGCGGCCCTCTCCGCTGGGGACCGGAGAGGGCCAGTTTCGCCGATCAGGCTCATTCGTTGACCGCCCGAGCTTATCGTCGTTTTGCCTGGGCCTTCTCAGCGTCTGGGGCGAGCGCACCCGCCCCGGATCTCAATGCAGCGCCATTTCCCGCGCGGTCATCAGCGTGACGGTGGTCGAGCCGCCGCCCATGCGGATATCGGTCACGTCGAGCGCGTGGTGGTCGAGATCGCCACCCAGGCACTCGATCGAAGCGCCTGCAAAGGTCGCATCGAGCACCGAGGTCAGCCCCTCGCCCACGAGTTCGGCCTCCACCCCGCCGGGGATCCGGCGCAGCGCCTTGGGCATCACTCGTTTATTGCCGACGATCAGTTCCAATTTCCGCTCCTGTCCCGCGCCGCTGGCGCTTCTCTTCTGTCCCCCGGACCCTACGCCCGGTCAGTCGTCGGGGCCCCGGCCGGTGCCGGAGCCCCTGTCCCTCAGGAACAACCGCTGGTCGCCCCACAGGTATTGCACTTCATGCAGGTGCCGTTGCGCACGAGCGTGTAGTTGCCGCAATCGCCGCACGCCTCGCCCTCGTAGCCCTGCATCTTCGCCTTGGCGCGCGCATCCATCTGCACCGAACCCGTGGCCACGGCGGTCGTGGTGGTCACGCTGGCCTGCACGCTGCGCGCGGTCAGGGTTTCGACCCCGCTGCCGCCTTGCAGCACCAGAAGCTCTTGCGGCAGGCGCTTGCGAAGGTAGCCGGTCGACGAGATCTGGCGCAGCACTTCGAGCGATTTCGAGGCCTTGTCCGAGACCGGCTCGACATTGCCATCCACCAGCTTGCCTTCGTTCTCGCCACCGCCCAGATCGTCGAAGGACGCGCCTTGCGGCTTCACATGGGCCAGATCGGTGCGGTCGAGATAGGACACGGCCAGTTCGCGGAACACGTAGTCGAGGATCGAGGTCGCGTTCTTGATCGAGTCGTTGCCCTGCACCATGCCGGCGGGTTCGAACTTGGTGAAGGTGAAGGCGTCCACGAACTCTTCCAGCGGCACGCCATATTGTAGGCCGACCGAGACGGCGATCGCGAAGTTGTTCATCATCGCGCGGAAGCCCGCGCCTTCCTTGTGCATGTCGATGAAGATCTCGCCAAGCGAACCGTCGTCATATTCGCCGGTGCGCAGGTAGACCTTGTGGCCGCCCACGACCGCCTTCTGGGTATAGCCCTTGCGGCGCGTCGGGAGCTTTTCGCGGTGGCTGCGCTCGTATTCCTTGACGATCACCTTCTCGATGATCTTCTCGGCGAGCACGGCGGCCTTCTCCTGCGGCGTGCCGGTGGCCAGAACCTCTTCGGCTTCCTCGTCATCCTCGACCAGCGCGGCCGCCAGCGGCTGCGACAGTTTCGAGCCGTCGCGGTAAAGCGCGTTGGCCTTGATGCCGAGCGACCAGCTGAGCTCGTATGCCGCCTTCACGTCCTCGATCGAGGCGTGGTTGGCCATGTTGATCGTCTTCGAAATCGCGCCCGAGATGAAGGACTGTGCGGCCGCCATCATGTAGATGTGGCTGTCGACCGACAGGTAGCGCTTGCCCTTCTTGCCGCAGGGATTGGCGCAGTCGAACACGCTCAGGTGCTCGTCCTTCAGATGCGGCGCGCCTTCCAGCGTCATCGTCCCGCAGACATGGTCATTCGCGGCTTCGATCTGCTTCTTGGTGAAGCCGAGGTGACGCAGCATGTCGAAGGTCGGGTCGTTCAGCTTCTCGGCCGGGATGCCGAGCGTCTGGGTGCAGAACTCTTCGCCCAGCGTCCACTGGTTGAACACGAAGCGGATGTCGAAGGCGGTCGGCAGCGCGGCCTCGAGCTTCTCGATCTCGCGCGGGCCGAAGCCGTGGCCGATCAGCGCCGTGGTGTTGATGTCGGGGCAGTTGCCAAGTGAGGCGTGACCCACGGCATAGGCGATGATCTCTTCGATCTGCGACGAGCTGTAGCCCAGCGTTTCCAGCGCGCCCGGAACCGAGCGGTTGATGATCTTGAAGTAGCCACCGCCCGCGAGCTTCTTGAATTTCACCAGCGCGAAGTCGGGCTCGATGCCGGTGGTGTCGCAATCCATCACGAGGCCGATCGTGCCGGTCGGTGCGATCACCGAGACCTGGGCATTGCGGTAGCCGTGCTGCTCGCCGAGGCTCAGCGCCTCGTCCCAGGCCTGGGTGGCGAGCGAGATCAGCTCCTGATCGGGGCAGTTCTTGTGATCGAGCGCGACCGGCTTGATCTCCAGAGCCTCATAGCCCGCAGTCTTGCCGTAAGCCGCGTTGCGGTGGTTGCGGATGACGCGCAGCATATGCTTGGCGTTCTTCTCGTAACCCGGGAAGGTCCCCAGCTCACCCGCCATCTCGGCCGAGGTGGCGTAGGACACACCGGTCATCACCGCGGTCAGCGCACCGCAAAGCGCACGGCCTTCCTTGGAGTCGTAGCCCAGCCCCATATTCATCAGCAGACCGCCGATATTGGCGTAGCCAAGACCCAGCGTGCGGAAGTCATAGGAACGCTGCGCGATTTCCTTCGACGGGAACTGCGCCATCAGCACCGAGATTTCCAGCGTCACGGTCCACAGGCGGGTCGCGTGGATATAGCTTTCGGCGTCGAACTTGCCGTTCTTGTAGAAGGTCAGCAGGTTCATCGAGGCGAGGTTACACGCCGTATCGTCGAGGAACATGTATTCCGAGCACGGGTTCGAGCCGCGGATCTGCCCGTCCTCGGGGCAGGTGTGCCATTCGTTGACGGTGTCGTGGAACTGGATGCCCGGATCGGCGCAAGCCCAGGCGGCGTGGCCGACCTGCTCCCACAGATCGCGCGCCTTCACCGTCTTGGCGACCTTGCCGTCGGTGCGGCGGATCAGCTCCCAATCGGCATCGTCCTTGACCGCCTTCAGGAAGGCGTTGGTGACGCGCACCGAGTTGTTCGAGTTCTGACCCGAAACCGAGACATAGGCTTCCGAGTCCCAATCGGTGTCATAGGTCGGGAACTCGATCGAGCTGTAGCCCTGACGGGCGTATTGCAGCACGCGATTGATATAGGTCTCGGGGATCATCACGCGCTTGGCGGATTTGATCGCCTCTTTCAGAGCGGGGTTCTTCACCGGATCGACCGAACCCTCGTCGGAGCCGTCAAAGGCGCGGATCGCCTCGAAGATCTTGTTGAGCTCGCGCTCATGCAGCTTCGAGCCCGCGACCAGCGAGGCCACTTTCTGCTCTTCGATCACCTTCCAGTTCACGAACTGCTCGATATCGGGGTGATCCATGTCGCAGATCACCATCTTCGCCGCGCGGCGCGTGGTGCCGCCCGACTTGATCGCGCCCGCCGCGCGGTCGCCGATCTTGAGGAAGCCCATCAGGCCCGAGGATTTGCCGCCCCCCGAAAGCGCTTCTCCCTCGGCGCGCAGGCTCGAGAAGTTGGTGCCGGTGCCCGAGCCGTATTTGAACAGGCGCGCCTCGCGGACCCAGAGATCCATGATCCCGCCCTCCTGGACCAGATCGTCCGAAACCGACTGGATGAAGCAGGCATGGGGCTGCGGGTGCTCGTAGGCCGAGCTCGACCGGGTCAGCTTGCCGGTCTTGTAATCGACATAGAAGTGGCCCTGGCCGGGGCCGTCGATGCCGTAGGCCCAGTGCAGGCCGGTGTTGAACCATTGCGGCGAGTTCGGCGCGGCCATCTGTTCGGCCAGCATGAAGCGCATCTCGTCGTAATAAGCCTGCGCATCGGCCTCGGTGGAGAAATATCCACCCTTCCAGCCCCAGTAGCACCAAGCGCCAGCGAGACGATCGAAGACCTGCTTGGCCGAGCTCTCACCGGTGAACCGCGCCTCTTCGGGGAGCTGGGCGAGCGCGTCCTCGTCAGGGACCGAGCGCCACAGGAATTCCGGAACGCCCTTTTCCTTCACCGTCTTCAGCGCGGCCGGAACGCCCGCCTTGCGGAAGTACTTCTGGGCGAGCACGTCGGAGGCAACCTGGCTCCAGCCTTCGGGCACTTCGACCGAGTCGTTGCGGAACACCACCTTGCCGTCGGGATTGCGAATCTCCGAGGTCGTCGTCGTGAAGGCGAGCGCGCCATAAGCGCCGGTCTCTTCGGTGGTGAACTTGCGTTCGATCTTCATGTGCCCTGTCCCCGTTCAAAATATAATCAATTACGGCTTGCGGACGGGCAAAGGCAGTTCGGCGTCTCGCGGTCTATACCACGAGGCGGGCGCGCCCTTCTTGCGGAGCGTGCATCATCGGAAACTGTCCCTTGGCCTGCCATCGCCACTACATCTGGTGGCTTTGCTGCCGACATCCCACAACCTGCCGTAGCTCACGCAGACCGTCAACGAAACTTTAATGACGGAAACCCGCATTTTTCAGTTGACCATCCTCTCTCGGGGCAGGCTGCTCGATTCATCCACATTTCGTGAACGGCCGGGCGCCGCGACGCAGCACGAAAAAACGCCAGATTTCATTAGGACTTACCGCAACCATAGCGCGTAATTGGAGCAAATGATCCACAAACCACAATATCTTGTGGATTCTTCCCGCGCTCTCTGCCGAAAATTTGGGCAAATCCCTCCGCAGTGGCCTTGGGGCCACAATTCAGCGCGCCTACAAGATGTAGTGGCACCTGCCGTCACGATTTGGTGGGGATGGTCGGGGCGGCGAGATTCGAACTCACGACCTTCTGTACCCAAAACAGACGCGCTACCAGGCTGCGCTACGCCCCGACGCCCCCTCCTTACAAAGAGGTCCGGCGCAAGGAAAGGGTCATTTGCACGGGAAAGCCGCGAGACCGGGCTCGATCGCGGGATGTGCTAGCTCCGCTCCCGGGCCAAGACCGAGTTTCGCGGACAACCCTGCATTGATCTCGAGTACGAAGCGCACCGGACCACCGGAGGGAATCGGGGTGTCGTCATTGGGGCGCGCATTGGCTGCGACAGTGACCACCCGACCGGCCGCGTCGATGAAAAGCATGTCGAGCGGCAACGGCGTGTCATGCATCCAGAACGCGACCTCGCGCGGGGCCGGATAGATGAAGAGCATCCCCGCTCCGCTCGCCATCGAGGTCCGGCCCATCAGACCCTGAGCGCGCTCGCCCGCATCATCCGCGATCTCGACCGTGAACTCGACCCGCGTGTTCCCTTGGCGCAGAATCGCGAGATCTTCGCGGCATTGCACCGCCTCACCGTCCTGCGCGAAGACAGGGGCCGCCAAGAGCAGAGAGGCAAAGGCGATCAGCGCCCGGATTTCAGACCGGCGTCCCATGCAAGAACCTGTGCGGCCATACGGCCCCTCTTGCCCTCGATCACGCGCAGGCAAACCGCCTCGCCGGGGCTGAGATCGGCAAAGCCCGACCGGCGCAGCACCTCCATGTGAATGAAGACATCCTCGTCGCGCTCGAAGACATTAGCGAAACCGAAGCCCTTGGTCTTCTCGAACCATTTCACCCGTGCCGGTTCCAGAGGCAGAGCGGCGATCTCGTCATGCGTGTTGTCGCCCAGATCCTCGATCGGGGCGAGAGCCTCACCTTCGGGGGGCGCGATCTCAAGCACTTCGACCGCCTGCGCCCCGCGCGGCGTCACCTGGACGCGCACCCGGATCTGGGCGTGATCCGCAATCGACCCCTGGCCAAAGTTTCGAAGCACATTCGCATGGAGAAGAATGTCGGGGCCACCCCGATCATCCACGATGAATCCGAACCCTTTCACCGGGTCGAACCATTTCACGGTGCCTGTGATCTCTTCCGGATCGGTCACCGTCTCCCCCAGCATCTTCCATCCCGTTTGCATTTTCGGGCTTTCCTGTTCGCGTCCTGCCACATCCCCGGCGAGAATGCGGATCCGGGCGAACTGTTCAAGAGAAATCCTCGTAAATCAAGACCCTCTGCAATTCACGAAGCGTGAAATTCACGGGTTTAGACGCGAAATTTCCCATTCATCGGCAAGGGTTTGCCGCCGCCAGCGAAACCGATCGTGCAGCCGGAAAGCGCCATCGGCCCAAAATTCGATCTCCAAAGGCTTGATTCTGAACCCTCCCCAGAAGGGGGGGCGTTTGGGGTTCGGACCCTGGCTTGCGGTGACCTTTGCGACCTCCGCCATCAGCGCCGTACGCGAGGAGAGAGGCTCACTTTGTCGCGAGGCCCAGGCTCCGAGCCGCGATTTGAGCGAGCGCGACGCGTAATAATCATCGGCCTGCGGCCCCTCCTCGCGCTCGACCAGCCCGCGCACACGAATCTGACGGCGCAGCGACTTCCAGTGCATTACGAAAGCCGCCTTGCCCGCCTGCTCGATCTCGCGCCCCTTGGCCGAACCGTAATTCGTATAGAAGACGAAAGCGCCACCCGAAGGCATGTCGCGCCCCTCGATTTCCTTGAGCAGCACCATGCGCACATTGGGCAAACCATCGGCGTCGACCGTTGCGACGGCGATCGCGTTCGGATCGTTGATCTCGCTCGCCTCCGCCTCGTTCAGCCAGCGCTGCGCAATCGCATAAGGGTCATCGCCTGCAAAAATCCCGCCCCGGTCGCTCATCACTCACCTCCAGCTTCCTGCGCGCCCTGCCCTTCTCGTCGGTGCCACGATGCTTGACGAAGGGTCAGCGGCCTTGATGCGTCTTCACCTTTCGCCTAAAGCATTCGAACTTACCAGAGCGAAGCGGGGGAAAACCTGACATGTCGAACAACCTTATGGCGGGCAAGCGCGGGCTGATCATGGGCCTCGCCAATGACAAATCCATCGCCTGGGGCATCGCAAAAGCCCTCGCGGATGCGGGTGCCGAGCTGGCCTTCTCGTATCAAGGCGACGCACTCAAGAAGCGCGTGGCGCCACTGGCCGAGCAACTCGGCTCCGATATCCTTGTCGATTGCGACGTGGCCGACGAGGCCTCGGTCGATGCTCTGTTCGACACGCTGAAGGCGAAGTGGGGCAAGCTCGATTTCGTCGTTCATGCGATCGGCTTCTCGGACAAGAACGAACTGCGCGGGCGCTATGTCGACACCTCGCGCAACAACTTCACCATGACGATGGACATCTCGGTCTATTCCTTCACGGCCGTCTGCGCGCGCGCCGCGGCAATGATGACCGAGGGCGGCTCGCTGCTGACGCTGACCTACTACGGCGCCGAGCAGGTAATGCCGCATTACAACGTGATGGGCGTGGCGAAAGCGGCGCTGGAAGCGTCGGTGAAATATATCGCCGAGGATCTGGGCAAGGACGGCATCCGCTGCAACGCGATCTCGGCAGGCCCGATCAAGACGCTGGCGGCGAGCGGAATCGGCGATTTCCGCTACATCATGAAATGGAACGAGCTGAACTCGCCGCTGCGGCGTAACGTGACCCAGGAAGAGGTCGGCAAGGCCGCGCTCTATCTGCTCTCGGATCTGGGTTCGGGCACCACGGGCGAGACGCTGCACGTCGATGCGGGCTACCATGTCGTCGGCATGAAGGCGGTGGACGCGCCCGATATCGACGTGGTCACCGGCCGCAAGGACTGAGGCGCGCAATGAGCCTCGCGGCCCTCACGGCAATCTATTTCGTGCACCTGGCGGCCGCGATGTCGCCGGGGCCGGCGGTGTTGCTGGCCGCACGCACCAGCCTGCGCGAGGGCTTCGGCCGCGGCGTCTGGCTGGCGGTGGGGATCGGTCTGGGCGCGGTGATCTGGGCGGCGGCGGCGCTGTTCGGGCTCGCGCTGGTCTTCAAGGTCGCCCCGGCATTGCTGACCGCCCTGAAGATCGCGGGCGCGGCCTATCTGCTGTGGCTGGCCTACAAGATGTGGCGCCATGCGGGCGATCCGATGGATCAGCACATGCCCGACCTGCCCCGGACCCGCTCGGCGCCGCGGCTGGTCTGGCTCGGTATCTCGACCCAGCTCGCCAATCCCAAACCGGCCGTGTTCTTCGGCACCATCTTCCTGACTTTCATCCCGCCCTCGGCGCCCGGCTGGGCCTATGCGGCGATCCTCGGGATCGTGATGTTCAACGATACCGGCTGGAACGTGCTGGTGGCGCGGATCTTCTCGCTCGAAAAGACGCGCGCGGCCTATCTCAACCTGAAATCCGTGATCGAGCGCGTCTTCGGCGGGTTGCTCGCCCTGCTCGGTCTCAAACTCGCCCTGACCTGAGGAAAATACCATGTCCGACCGTCTGCCCCACGAAAAAGGCTTCCATGTCAGCTGGGATCAGCTTCACCGCGATGCGCGCGCGCTCGCCTGGCGGCTCGACGGAAAAGGGCCCGACGAGGGCAACTGGCGCGCGGTGGTGGGCATCACCCGCGGCGGTCTCGTCCCGGCCGCGATCGTCGCGCGCGAGCTCGACATCCGCAAGGTCGACACGATCTCGGTGAAAAGCTACAGCCACCAGGAACAGCGCGAGGCGAAGGTCATCAAGCCGACCCAGCCCGACATCATGGAAAATGGCGGCGAGGGCGTGCTGATCGTCGACGATCTCGTCGATACCGGCAACACGCTGAAACTGGTGCGCGAGCTTTTCCCCAAGGCGCAATTCGCCACCGTCTACGCCAAGCCCAAAGGCGCGCCGCTGGTCGACACCTATATCACCGAGGTCAGCCAGGACACCTGGATCTTCTTCCCCTGGGACATGGCGCTGCAATATGTCCAGCCCTATCGGGGAACGGAATAACCCCGTGCGACTGGGAGCGCCCGGCACACGGCTCGGGCAATTCCTTCACTGGTTGTTCGAGGCGACCCTGATCCTGAAGGGCTTCTTCGAACTCGCCGAAACGCTTTCGGGTCTCGCGCTGCTGGGCCTGCCGAAAAACGCGGTGCTCGATGCGGCGGTCTGGTTCACGCGACACGAGCTGAGTGAAGACCCCAAGGACCAGATCGCCAATGCGCTGCTGAACGCGGCCCATCACTTCTCGATCGAGACCCAGAGTTTCTACGGCTTCTATTTCACCAGCCATGGCGCGCTCAAACTGATCGTGGTGATCTTGCTGATGCGCGGGCTGATCTGGGCCTACCCGATGGCGATCGTGCTGATGTCGGCTTTCGTGGCCTATCAGATGTATCTGTGGAGCCTGCATCACGCCCCTTCGATGCTGCTGCTCACGCTACTCGATCTGGTCGTGATCGCGCTGACCTTGCGTGAATGGCATGTCCGGCACGGCTTGGCCTGGCGGTCCCCGCGCTAGGGGGCGCCGCCCACTCGGGCTTGCGCCCTCACCCCCGAGATATTTTCATCAAGAAGAAGAACGAAGCTGCGCGCTTCTTCTTGATCCAAATATCTCCGCCGGAGGCTCCCGCCCCTTGCCAAGGACGCGGCGCTCTGGTGATCTCGCGCGGTCAGCCAAGAGGACGTCCATGCCCCATCCGCTCAATCCCGCACTCGCCGCCACCTTCCCGCCCCCGGTGATGGAGGCGCGGCGCTGGCTGGACGGCGTCACGTTCACGCCCGAGCGCCCGCTGATCAATGTTTCTCAGGCGGCTCCGGTCGATCCGCCGCCCGAGGCGCTGCGTCAGGCGATTGCGGAGGCTGCGCTGAGCGATCCACAGGCGCATCTTTACGGCCCCGTTCTGGGCATGCCAGCGCTGCGCGCCGAGCTCGCCGCGCAATGGTCGGCGGCCTATGGCGGCGAGATCGCAGCGTCCGAGGTCGCGATCACCCAGGGCTGCAACCAGGCGTTTTGTGCGGCGATGGCCACTCTGGCGGGCGCCGGCGACGAGGTGATCCTTCCGACACCATGGTATTTCAATCACAAGATGTGGCTCGACATGGCGGGGGTCAAAACGGTGCCGCTCGTCCCCGGCGCTGCGCTCCTGCCCGACCCCGACGAGGCGGCGGCCAAGATCACGCCGCGCACCCGCGCGATCGTTCTGGTCTCGCCCAACAACCCGGGCGGGGCGGAATACCCCGCCGAGCTGATCCGCGCCTTTGCCGAGCTGGCCCGAAGCCGTCGCATCGCGCTGATCGTGGACGAGACCTATCGCGATTTCGACAGCCGCTCCGGTGCGCCGCATGATCTCTTCGCCGATCCAGACTGGGCGGAGTATTTCATCCATCTCTATTCCTTCTCGAAGGCTTACCGGCTGACGGGGCACCGCGTGGGCGCGATCGTGGCGGGCACGGACCGGCTGGCGGAGATCGAGAAATTCCTCGACACGGTGGCGATCTGCCCCTCGCAGTTGGGCCAGATCGCGGCGCTCTGGGGGATGCGCAATCTCCGCCAGTGGGTCGCGGGCGAGCGCGCCGAGATCCTTGCGCGCCGCGCCGCGATGGAGGCTGCCTTCGCCGATCTCGAGGGTTGGGAGTTGCTGGGCTGCGGCGCCTATTTCGCCTATGTCACCCATCCTGATCCGCGCCCGGCGCCCGAATTCGCGCAAGCCCTCGTGCGCGATGCGGGCGTGCTGATGCTACCCGGAACGATGTTCATGCCCGAAGGCGCCGAAGCAGCCGCGCGACAGATGCGGATCGCTTTTGCCAATGTCGATGCGGACGGGATCGCGGCGCTGCGCGCACGGCTTGCAGGGCTTGCGCGCACCTGACCTTGCAGGCCTTTGGTCAAAGCCCTAAACAGCCTCGAAAGAGAAACGCCCGAGGAGGACCCCCGATGAAGCTGCGCAGCCACGGCAAGAGTGTCGTCGTCTGGATCTTGCTGGCCATGCTGATCCTCGGTCTCGGAGGCTTCGGGTTGCAGAGCTTCTCCGGCTCGATCAAGTCGGTGGGCTCGGTGGGCGAGACGCAGATCTCGGTCAATGATTATGCCCGGGCGCTGCGTCAGGAGATGCAGAGCCGCAGCCAGCAGACCGGCCAGCCGGTGACGATGGCGCAGATGCGCGCGTCGGGTCTCGACCAGCAGGTGCTGGGCACGCTGATCGGTCAGGCCGCCTTGGGCGAGGCCGCGCGCCGGCTGGGGGTCTCGGTGGGCGATGCCGAACTGCAAAAGCAGATCTTCGACATTCAGGCCTTCCACAACGCTTCGGGCAATTTCGACCGCGAGACCTACAAGTTCGCGCTGCGTCAGCAGGGTTTCACGGAAAACGAGTTCGAAGCGCAGCTGCGTGACGACCTCGCGCGCTCGATCGTGCAGGGCGCGGTCGCAGGGGGTGTCGAGGCGCCGCAGGCCGTCACAGACGCCTATACGAAATTCGTCAGCGAGAAGCGCGGCTTCACCTGGGCCGAGATCACCGAGAGCGATCTGACCACGCCGGTGGCCCAGCCGACCGATGACGAGCTGCAAAGCTATTACGACGACCATATCACGCAGTTCACCGCGCCCGAGACCCGCGAGATCACCTATGCCTGGCTGACCCCGGAGATGCTCCAGAGCAAGGTGGCGATCGACGATGCGACGCTGAAAGCCGAATACGAGCGCCGGATCGACGAGTTCAAGCAGCCCGAGAAACGCCTGGTCGAGCGACTGGTCTATCCGAGCATGGAAGAGGCGCAGGCCGCGAAGGCGAAATACGACGCGGGCACGAGCTTTGCCGATCTCGCCAAGGAGCGCGGCCTGACGCTGGAAGATGCGGATCTGGGCGATGTGACCAAGGCTGAGCTGGGCAAGGCCGGAGACGCGGTCTTCGCGCTGAACGAACCCGGGATTGCAGGCCCGATCGAGACCGATCTGGGACCGGCGCTTTACAAGATGAACGCGGTGATCGCGGCGCAGGAGACCTCTTTCGAGGATGCGCGCGAGGAGCTCGCCGGAGAGGCCGAGGCCGACAAGGCGCGCCGCGAGATCGGCAAGATGAGCGAAGATCTTCAGGACCGTCTGGCCGGGGGCGCGACGCTCGAGGAGATGGGCAAGGAAACCGACATGGAGCTCGGCACCATTGCCTATACCGCCGGCGACACTGACGGGATCGCGGGTTACGAAGAGTTCCGCAAGGCTGCCGAGGCCGCTACGACCGAGGATTACCCCGATCTCCAGACGCTCCCGGATGGCGGCGTCTTCGCGATGCGTCTCGACAAGATCGTGCCGCCCACGCCCAAACCCTTCGACAGCGTGAAGGACGATGTGGCGAAGGCCTGGCATGCCGATCAGCTGGTCACCGCCGAGGAAACCCGCGCCAAGGAGATCGTCGCAGAGGTCGAGGGGGGCAAGTCGCTCGGCGCGACGGGGCTTCTGACCACCACGGTTGCAAGCATCGGTCGTGGCGGGTTCAGCAACAAGCTTCCGCCCGCGGTGATCTCGAAGGTCTTCGAGACCGATCCGGGCAAGCCCGCGCAGGTCACCGCCAATGGCAAGGTCTATGTGATCGTCACCGACAAGGTGATCCCCGCGGATATGACCGATGCCGATACCACGCTGATCTCCGGTCAGATCGGCAGCCAGCTCTCGCGCTCGCTCGCCAATGACCTGCTCAATTTCTACGCGACCGCCGTGGAGGCCGAAGCGGGGCTCAGCCTCGACAGTCAGGCCGTGACCGCTGTGCAGTCGCAGATGCAGTAAGGAGGCCCAAGGTGGTCGCTCTCTCCCCCTCCTTCGAGGAGTTCGAGGCCCGCTGGGCCAAGGGTGAAAACCAGCTCGTCTATGCCCGGCTGGCGGCCGATCTCGACACGCCCGTCTCGCTGATGCTCAAGCTCGCCGAGGCACAGCCGAATTCCTTCATGCTGGAATCGGTCACCGGCGGCGAAGTGCGCGGGCGCTACTCGATCATCGGGATGAAGCCCGATGTGATCTGGGAATGCCGGGGCGAGTGCGCGCGGATCAACCGCTCTGCGCGGTTTGACGAGACCTGGGAAGATCTGCCCGGCCACCCGTTCGAAAGCCTGCGGGCGCTGATCGCGGAAAGCCGCATCGAGATGCCCGAAGGGCTGCCCGCTGCGGCGGCTGGCCTTTTCGGCTATCTCGGCTATGACACGATCCGGCTGGTCGAGAAGCTGCCGAACGTGAATCCCGACCCGATCGGCGTGCCGGATGCGGTTCTGCTGCGCCCTTCGGTGGTGGCGGTGCTCGACGGGGTGAAGGGCGACGTGATCCTCTGCGCGCCCGCCTTCCAGTCCTCGGGCCTGTCGGCACGCGCGGCCTATGCGCAGGCCGCCGAGCGGGTGTCCGACGCGCTGCGCGATCTCGACCGCACGCCGGTCGAAAGCCGCGATCTGGGTGAGAGCCTTCAGGTCGGCGAGATGCGCTCGAACTTCACCAAGGAGGGCTACAAGGCCGCCGTGGAGAAGGCCAAGGAATATATCCGCGCGGGCGACATCTTCCAGGTCGTCCCGGCGCAGCGCTGGTCGGCGGCATTCCCGCTGCCGCCCTTCGCGCTTTACCGCAGCCTGCGCCGCACCAACCCCTCCCCCTTCATGTTCTTCCTGAACTTCGGGGGCTTCCAGATCGTCGGCGCGAGCCCCGAGATCCTCGTGCGCGTGCGCGAGGGCGAGGTGACGATCCGTCCGATCGCGGGCACCCGGCCGCGCGGGGCGACGCCCGCCGAGGACAAGGCGCTGGAAGAAGATCTCATGGCCGACAAGAAAGAGTTGGCCGAGCATCTGATGCTGCTCGATCTGGGCCGCAACGATGTCGGGCGCGTGTCCAAGATCGGTTCGGTCCACCCGACCGAGAAGTTCATCATCGAGCGCTACAGCCACGTCATGCATATCGTCTCGAACGTGGTGGGCCAGCTGTCCGACGATCAGGACGCGCTCTCGGCGCTGCTGGCGGGCCTGCCTGCGGGCACCGTGTCGGGCGCACCGAAGGTCCGCGCGATGGAGATCATCGACGAGCTGGAGCCGGAGAAACGCGGCATCTATGGCGGCGGCGTGGGCTATTTCGCGGCCAATGGCGAGATGGACATGTGCATCGCGCTGCGCACGGCCGTGGTGAAGGATCAGACGCTCTATATCCAGGCGGGCGGCGGCGTTGTCTATGACAGTGACCCCGAGGCCGAATGGATGGAGACGGTCAACAAGTCCAAGGCGCTGCGCAAGGCGGCCGAGGATGCTGGCCTCTTCGTGAAGTCGCGCGGCAACGGCTGAGACCGACAGGGCAGGCCGGAACGAAAAATGGCCCGGAGCGCCGCGCTTCGGGCCGTTTTCTTGGGGTCATCGACCCTGCGAGGGCCTGTGCGTCTCGCTGCGACGCGCTCACTCGCTCGCGTCGGCCTGCCCTGCGACGCTTTTCAGCACCACCGCCGAAACCGGGGCCAGCGCGAACTTGCCCTGCTCGCCCGCATACCAGTCGTCGATCCCTTGCAGCGATTCCGGCCAGGCCGAGAGAACCACCACGACCTGCCCGTCGCGATCCGCCTCGAACCCCGCGCGCGAGAGCATCCGCGCAATCACCGGCGCCTTCTCGCGACCGCCATCGACCACCCGCCACGCCTGTGCATTCGGCAGCCCCGCCGATTGGGCGATCTGGTTGGCACTGTCGAAACCGATTTTCAGCGTCACGAGCCCCAGCCCGTCACGATCGAGCGCGGAGACCATCTGGCGCGCCAGCATCCGGTTGTTCTGAAACTCGGGTTGCGGGCGCTCGACCAGCGCGACGGCTTCGGGCAGCGCTTGTTTCCAGGCCTCGAGCGCGACCTCGAGATCCTCGGGGCCCGCGCCCTGCGGCAACGGGCCGGCAAGCATCGCCACCTCGTAGCCCGCCTTGCGGAAGATCTCGGCATCGCTGGCTGCGTTCTCTCGCGTCGGGTCGATCGCGATGGTCATCGGAAGGCCGGTCGCAGCGATCGTCTGCGCATCGAGTCCCCCTGCCCCCACGCCCGGATCGATCAGCACGATCGAGTAGAGCGGCTTGCCGGGCTCTTCGGTGAAGGGCGCGGCGTAGCGCTCAAGAGGGGTGAGGCTCGCGGGATCGGGCTGATCCGTCTCGGCCTCGGAAATTTGCGTCCCGTCGGGCGCCGAACCGCCGACCTGCGGCAGCCGGTCAACCACGACGCCGGGCGCGCTCTTGAAGCCCGCGATCTGCTTGCCGGGAAGGCTGGGCGTGTCGTCGAGCGTCAGGATGCGCGGCTTGGTGCGCGGGGCGTCCGGTGCGGAAGGCGGTTCGCTCGCCATCTCCGGCGGTGCTTCGTCGGACGGTGCCATGTCGGGCATCAAAGCCGGCGCGTCGGGCAGCGCAGGCATCGGCGCGGGCGCCCCGGCCAGTTGCGTGCCATCATCCGCAGCGGAGGGCGGCATCTGGGGGACAGGCTGGGGCATCCGTCCGCGCCCGTTCTGGCCAGCCCCGCTGACAGTGGCCAGAGGCACTTCGCCATCAACCGCCCCGCTCGCGACCTCCGCGCCGATATCGGCATCGGCCAGAGGCTCGGGCGGGATTCCCTGCGCGCCGCTCGGCGCGGGGGAAGCCGCGACGATTTCCCCGGTGACGTCAGGTGCGGAAGCAGGTGCGAGCGCGGGGGCCTCAACCTCGCCGGGTGGCGGCACCGGGACGGGCTGTTCGGGGGCGACCGGCTCTGCCAGCGCCACTTTCGCGTCTTCCGGCGCGGGCGGGGCCTCGGGCATCTCGGGCGCGGCCTCGGGGCGCGCGGCAGGTTCGGTCCCGCCGATCTGCGGCGGAGGCGCAAGACTGGGTTGGCTGAGGGGCGCACGCGGCGAGGCGGTGGGGGCGCTGAGCGGCGCGCCAGCCGGGCTCGGCATCGCAGGTGTGCGGTCGCTCGGAGCAGGCGCCTGCTCATTTTCCTTGGGCGGAATCTCCGCGCCGGAGGTCTCAGGTGCGGAGGACGCCGCGATCTTCACGTCCTGCCCGGGCTCTTGCGGCACGGGGAAGATCAGTGACAACAGGCCCAAACCGAACACCGCGACCAGCCCACCCGTTACGATCCCCTTGATCACAGAACGCATCATCTGCCTGTCTCCACACTGCGCGCCGCTTTTGGATTGCGGCTTTTTACCGGGTGACTGCCCTTGACCCCGGCCCTTCGCTGATAGCATCTATAGCCCGACCCGAGCCCCGGTTCACCCCCATTCTGGCGGGGTTATCCCGGGGGACACAAGCGAAAGGCCCGGCCATGCTGCTGCTCATCGATAATTATGACAGCTTTACCTATAACTTGGTGCATTATTTTGGCGAGCTGGGCGCCGATGTGAAGGTTTGGCGTAACGATGCGCTCAATGTGCAGGAAGCGATGGGGATGGGTGCCGAGGCGATCGTGCTCTCGCCCGGGCCTTGCGATCCCGATCAGGCGGGCATCTGCCTGCCGCTGACGCTGGCGGCCGCCGAGGCGAAACTGCCGCTCTTCGGCGTATGTCTGGGCCATCAGACCATCGGTCAGGCATTTGGCGGCAAGGTCGTTCGCGCTTCCGAGATCGTGCATGGCAAGATGGGCGAGATCCACCACGAGGGCAAAGGTGTCTTCGCCGGCCTGCCCTCGCCCTTGAGCGCCACGCGCTACCACTCGCTGGTGGTCGAGCGCGAGAGCCTGCCCGATTGCCTCGAGATCACCGCCGAGCTGGCGGACGGCACGATCATGGGGCTGCGTCACCGCGAGCTGCCGATCGAAGGCGTGCAGTTCCACCCCGAATCCATCGCCTCCGAGCACGGCCACGCCATGCTCAAGACCTTTCTGACAGAGGCAGGCGTGAGCCTGAAGGTGCCCGCATGACCATGAGCGAAGCGATGAAGCCGCTGATCTTCGCGGCCTCCGAAGGCCCGCTGAGCCGCGCGCAGGCCGAGATGGCCTTTGAAATCCTGTTCAACGGCGAAGCCTCGCCCGCGCAGATCGGCGGTTTGCTGATGGCGCTGCGGGCACGCGGGGAATCCGTGTCGGAATATGCCGCCGCCGCCGCCGCGATGCGCGCCAAATGCGTGCCGGTCAAAGCGCCCGAGGGGGCGATCGACATCGTGGGCACGGGCGGCGACGGGATGCACACGCTCAACATCTCGACCGCGACGGCCTTCGTCGTGGCGGGCGCGGGCGTGCCGGTCGCGAAACACGGCAACCGCGCGGCCTCGTCGCGCTCGGGCACCGCGGATGTGCAATCGGAGCTTGGCATCGACGTGATGGCGGGTCCGGAGGCGACCGAGCGCGGTCTGGCCGAGGCGAATATCGGCTTCATGATGGCGCAGATTCACCACCCGGCGATGCGCCATGTCATGCCGGTGCGGCTGGAGCTGGGCTGCAAGACGATCTTCAACATCCTCGGGCCGCTCACCAACCCCGCGGGCGTCAAGCGCCAGCTGACCGGGGCGTTTGCGCCCGACCTGATCTTCCCGATGGCCGAGACGCTGCAGATGCTGGGCTCCGAGAAGGCGTGGCTCGTGCATGGCTCGGACGGGACCGACGAGATCACCATCTGCGGCACGACCGAGGTGGCGGCGCTGGAGAACGGCCGGATCGAGTCGCTGCAGATCCACCCAGAGGATGCGGGCCTGCCCGTGCATCCGTTCAAGGATCTGGTCGGCGGCACGCCGGCCGAGAACGCGGCCGCCCTGCGCGCGCTGATGGCGGGCGAGGCTTCGGCTTACCGCGATGCGGTGCTGCTGAATGCGGCGGCCGCGCTGGTGGTGGCCGACAAGGTCTCGGACTTGAAAGCCGGGGCCGAGATGGCCGCCGAAAGCATCGACAGCGGAAAGGCAAAAACCGCGCTGGAGACGCTCGCGAAGATCACCCAGGAGGTCGCCGGATGAGCACGATCCTCGACAAGATCAAGGCCTACAAGCTCGAAGAGATCAAAGCGGCCAAGGCCGCGCGCCCGCTTGCGGAGGTCGAGGCTGAGGCCAAGGCCCAGGCCCCCACGCGGGGGTTCGCCGATGCCCTTACCGCCAAGGCCGAAGCCGGTTACGGGCTGATCGCCGAGATCAAGAAAGCCTCGCCCTCGAAAGGGTTGATCCGCCCCGATTTCGATCCGCCCGCGCTGGCGAAAGCCTATGAGCAAGGTGGCGCGGCCTGCCTGTCGGTGCTGACCGACACGCCCTCGTTCCAGGGTGCGCCCGAGTTCCTGACAGCGGCGCGCGCGGCCTGCTCGCTGCCCGCTTTGCGCAAGGATTTCCTCTACGACACCTATCAAGTCGCGGAAGCCCGCGCCTGGGGCGCCGACTGCATCCTGATCATCATGGCCTCGGTCGAGGATGCTCTGGCCGCCGAGCTGGAAGACGCGGCGTTTGGCTGGGGCATGGATGTGCTGGTCGAGGTACATGACGCCGAGGAGACCGAGCGCGCACTCAAGCATCTCAAGTCGCCCCTCGTCGGCGTGAATAACCGCAATCTCAAGACCTTCGAGGTCACTCTTGATGTGACCCGCCAGCTTGCGCCGACGATCCTCGCCGAAGGCCGCGACCTCGTTTGCGAAAGCGGCATCTTCACGCAAGAGGACATGGCCGCGATGGCCGAGGTCGGCGCGCGCCGCTTCCTGATCGGCGAGAGCCTGATGCGGCAGGATGACGTCGCGGGCGCCACCGCAAAGCTGCTGGAGGTCGCATGAGCCTGTCACATTTCGATGATGCGGGTCAGGCCCATATGGTCGATGTCTCCGACAAGGAGGTGACCGACCGCATTGCCGTGGCCGAAGGGCGCGTGGTGATGAAGCCCGAGACGCTGGCCTATGTGCTGCAGGGCACCGCGAAGAAGGGCGACGTGCTGGGCATCGCGCGGATCGCGGGGATAATGGCGGCGAAGAAGACCGCCGATCTGATCCCGCTGTGTCACCCGTTGCCCATCACCAAGGTCACGCTCGATCTGGAGCCCGACGAGAGCCTGCCGGGCGTGAATATCCGCGCGACGGTGAAGACCTCGGGCCAGACGGGCGTCGAGATGGAGGCGCTGACCGCCGTATCGGCAGCGGCGCTGACGGTCTATGACATGCTCAAAGCGGTCGAGAAATCCATGCAGATCGAGGGCATCCGCGTCGTGCTGAAAGACGGCGGCAAGTCCGGGAGATATGAGGCCGAAGGGAGCGCGTCATGAGCTTGCTACCCGTCGAAGAGGCGCTGGAGAAGGTTCTGGCACTGGTCGAACCGCTCGGTACCGAGGTTGTGCCGCTGCGCGCAGCCGTCGGCCGGGTCATGGCCGAGCCCACAACGGCGCGGCTGACCCAGCCCCCGTTCTCGGCCTCGGCGATGGATGGCTACTGGATCGACGTGGCCGATCACCTGCCCGGCGCGGTGCTCAGGGTCGAGGGCGAGGCCGCGGCCGGTCGCGCCTATGCGGGTACGCCCACGCCCGGTCAAGCCGTGCGCATCTTCACCGGCGCACCTGTGCCCGGGCCGAGTGGCGTGGTGGTCTTGCAGGAAAACGTCACCCGCGAGGGCGACATGATTACCCTGCCGCAACAGCTTGAAACCCATGACAATATCCGTCCCCAAGGTCAGGATTTCGCGCAAGGCGAGAGCTTTTGCCCCGAGCGCCCGCTGACGGCGCGCGATCTGGGGCTGCTGGCGGCGATGAATGTCTCGGAAGTCACCGTACGCCGCCGTCCCGTCGTGGCGATCATCGCGACGGGCGACGAACTGGTCATGCCGGGTGAGGAACCGGGCCCGGACCAGATCATCTGCTCCAACAGCTTCATCATCGCGGCGTTGGCCGAGCGCATGGGCGCCGAGGCGCGGATGCTGCCGATCGCACGCGATGACCGTGACAGTCTGCGCACCGTGTTCGAACTGGCGAAAGGCGCGGATCTCGTGGTGACCTCGGGTGGCGCCTCGGTCGGCGCGCATGATTTGGTGGGAGAGGTCGCCGAAGAGCTGGGCCTCGAGCGCAGCTTCTGGAAGATCGCGATGCGCCCGGGCAAGCCGCTGATGGCGGGGCGCATGGGAGACGCGGCAATGCTTGGTCTTCCTGGGAACCCCGTCTCGGCCACGGTCTGCGCCGAACTGTTCCTGCGCCCGATGCTGCGCAAGCTTGCCGGCCTGCCACCCGAGAGCCGGGTGCAGAAAGCCGAACTGGCGACGGATAGCGGACCGACCGGCCCGCGCACGCATTACATGCGCGCCACGCTTGAGCCGGGTCACCCCCTGCCCCGCGTCACGCCCTTCGACAACCAGGACTCGGCGATGCTCAGCATCCTGTCGCAAGCCGATTGCCTGCTGATCCGCCCCTTGGGCGACGGACCCCGCAAAGCTGGGGACACCGTCGAAATTCTGCCGCTGGACTGAGCAAAGCACGCCGAGCGTTGACAGGCGCCGTGAACAAGGATAGAACAATCCTTGAACATAGGCCCTGATCCGGCAGCGGAGGACCGTGCATGCTGACACGCAAGCAATTGGAATTGCTCGAATTCATTCAGAAACGAATGATGAAGGACGGTGTTCCGCCTTCTTTTGACGAGATGAAAGACGCGCTGGATCTGCGCTCGAAATCGGGCATTCACCGGCTGATCACGGCACTGGAAGAGCGCGGCTTCATTCGTCGCCTCGCCCATCGCGCCCGCGCGATCGAAATCGTGAAGCTGCCCGAGGCCCTGGAAAAGAAGCTCGGCGCGCCTGTGGGCAGCGAAGGCGGCTTCGCGCCGCAGGTGATCAAGGGCGACAAGGTCGACCCGCCGCGCAATGCGATTCCGGTGGAAGCGGTCCACGCGATGGAACTGCCCGTGATGGGCCGGATCGCCGCCGGCGTCCCGATCGAGGCGATCTCTGAAGTGTCGCACCATGTCGCCGTTCCCGGCTCCATGCTGGGCGGACGCGGTGAGCATTATGCACTTGAAGTCAAGGGCGACTCGATGATCGAGGCGGGGATCAACGATGGCGATATCGTGGTGATCCGCGAGCAAGGGTCGGCGGAAAACGGCGATATTGTCGTGGCGCTGGTCGAAGGGCATGAGGCGACGCTGAAGCGGTTCTATCGCCGCAACGGGATGATCGCGCTGGAGGCGGCAAACCCGGCTTACGAGACACGGCTCTTGCGCGACGATCAGGTTCGGGTCCAGGGACGCCTCGTGGGGCTGATCCGCAGCTATTGAGGGCTCGACCCGTCAAGATGAGGGCGTCCTGCGGGGCGCCCTTTTCTGTTGCCGGGGGCCGCGAAGGCGGTGTGCCTTCCTCCGGCGGGAATATTTTTCCAAGTCGAAATTCAGGGGGCCGTCCAGAGGCGGCGGCCCTTGGTCTGGGCGGTGGTGGTGATCCGGCCCAGACTGTCGATCGCGACGGCGCCGGTCTCACGCAGGCGGTTGATGTCCCACAGCTCGCAGCCCTTTGGGGGCTCGGGCAGACGCGCGGCGATCACCGCGAGGGCGCCTGGCGTGCAAAGGTCGGCCAGACGTGCGGGCGCGGATTTTCCGGTGAGGAGGATCAGCGGCGCGGCGCGGAACTGTGTGAGCCGCGCGGCATCGGGGCCCGTGAAGGCGGGGCGCGCGGCGGCCTCTTCGAGGGAAGTGGCGTCCCCGTCTGCTTCGAGCCAGCGACCGGAAATGAACCCCGCCCCGGGCTTGGCGAGCACGCGGCCTTGAGCCGTCATCAACCCGATTTGCTGTGCCTCAGGCGCGATCAGGAGCGCAGGACGGTCCGCGGGGGCACGGCTCCAGAGCAGGGTCGCTGCAAGGATCGCAAGCCCACTGAGGCTGCGCCCCGCGCCGCGGGTCAGGATCATGCCGATCACGCCGAGGGCGAGGAGCGGGACCACCGCAGGACCGGGTTGCACGATGGAGAGCACCGAGCCCTCGAACCCACTGACCCAAGTGGCCACGCGCAGGATCCAGCCCGTACCGAGCCCCATAGCCCAGAGCGCAGGCCCCGCAAGCCCAAGCGGCGCGAGGATCGCGGCGAGCACCCCCATCGGCATCACCAGAAGTCCCATCGCGGGCACGGCGAGCAGATTGGCAAGCACGCCATATTCCGAGAGCCGGTGGAACTGCGCCGCGACGATCGGAGCGGTCGCGGCACCGGCGATCAGGGAGGTCGCGACCAGCATCAGGACGGGGCGCAGTGGTCGCGGCAGGCGGCGCGCCGCGCGGGTCCAGGGGCCAAGCGCCACGATCAGCGCGGTCGTCGCGGCGAAGGACATCTGGAAGCCGGGCTCGGTAAGGCTTTCGGGTTTCCAGATCAGCAGAAGGCTTGCGGCGAGCGCGACGGTACGCAGGCTCAGCGCGCGGCGATCGACCAACACCGCGCCGAGCATCACGCTCACCATGATCCAGGCGCGCTGGGTCGACACGGCGGGACCGGCAAGCCAGAGATAGGCGCTCGCAGCAATCAGGGCCGCGAGCGCCGCGAGTTTCTTCGTGGGCCAGATCAGCGCGGGGCGGCCGACCAGCGCGAGCCCGTAACGGACCAGAGCGAAGACGAACCCGCTCAGCATTCCCATATGCAGCCCCGAAATCGCGATCAGGTGGGCGAGGTTCGAGCGGCGCATCGCCTCGCGCGTGGCTTCGCTCAGCCCAGAGCGATCTCCCGTCATCAGCGCCGCGGCGATCGCGCCGGGCTGACCTGAAATGCGCTCCTGGATCGCTTGTGAGAGACCCATTCTGGTCCGATGGGCGGCAAGCGCCCAGTCGCCCGGATCGGGAGGGGCTGCGCGCAAGAGGGGGCTGCGCGTGTAGCCCACCGCGCCCAGTTGGTCGAACCAGGCGGAGCGGCGGAAATCATAGGCATCGGGCGCGGCAGGCGGCGGCGGCGGGGAGAGATGCGCACTCATCATCACCTGTGCGCCGGGCTCGAGCGTCGCAGGCACAGCGCCGTGGAGTGTCACACGGACCCTTGCCAGCGTGCGCGAAGGGCTGACGCGGTCGAGGCGCACGGTATCGAGGGTCACGCGGATCCGGTCGGAGGCCGCGCGATCGATCATAACGACCCGGCCCGTCACCGGCCCGTAATAGCGAAACGAAAGCACCGGCGCCGCGACGCTCTGGGCGCGCAGCCCGGCCAGTAGAAAACCGAGGGCTGCAAGCATCACCAGCGCCGCCGGGAAGCGCATCGGCACCGGCGCGCGCAGGGCGAGTGCCGCGGATAGGAGCCCGAACAAGACGGCAAGAGAATAGTCCGCGAAACCCGGCTCTGTCAGGCGGGAGAAATAGAGGCCGACACCCGCACTCAATGCCACCGGCATCCAGAGGAACAGCTGCAGCCGCGCTCGCGACAGCGCGCCGAGCGGATCCTCGATCCCGCCGAGGCACGCACGCAGCCAAGCTGGCCGACGCGGGGCTGTCGGCGGCTGTTCCGCCCAATCAGGCGCCTGCGCATCCCACGCCATGCTTGTCCTCGGGCCCGTCCCTGCTTATGCATCCACGCGAGACAGCCTATGCGCGTCATGGTTTCCGAAAGGTTAATGCAGGCCCCGAGCGCCCTGCGAAGAAAGGCCCCCGATGTCCGATCAGATCGTCACCCGTTTCGCCCCCTCGCCCACTGGCTACCTGCATATCGGCGGCGCGCGCACGGCGCTGTTCAACTGGCTTTACGCGCGCGGGCGCGGGGGCAAGTTCCTGCTGCGCATCGAGGATACCGACCGCGAGCGCTCGACCCCGGAGGCCACGGCGGCGATCTTGCAGGGGCTCGACTGGCTCGGGCTCGATTTCGACGGCGACGTCGTGAGCCAGTTCGAAGGGGCCGCACGCCATGCCGAGGTGGCCCATCAGATGCTTGAGACGGGTCGCGCCTATAAGTGTTTCTCCACCCAGGAGGAGATCGCGGCCTTCCGCGAGCAGCCCGAGAACAAGGGCAAGATGTTTCCCTCGCCCTGGCGCGATGCCGACCCGTCGAGCTATCCCGACGCTCCTTATGTGATCCGCCTCAAGGCCCCGCGCGAGGGCGAGACGGTGATCGCGGATGCCGTTCAGGGGGATGTGACGATCCGCAACGATCAGCTCGATGACATGATCTGTTTACGTTCGGATGGCACACCCACCTATATGCTGGCCGTTGTCGTCGATGACCATGATATGGGCGTGACCCATGTGATCCGGGGAGATGACCACCTGGTCAATGCCGCCCGTCAGATCCAGGTCTATGATGCGATGGGCTGGGACGTTCCCACGTTTGCGCATATTCCGCTGATCCACGGCCCCGATGGCAAGAAACTGTCGAAGCGCCATGGCGCGGTCGGTCTTGAGCAGTATCAGGCGATGGGCTATCCGGCGAGCGGCATGCGCAACTACCTCGCACGGCTCGGCTGGAGCCACGGGGATGATGAATTCTTCACCGACGAGCAGGCCAAGGAATGGTTCGATCTCTCGGGGATCGGCAAATCGCCCGCACGGCTCGACTTCAAGAAACTCGAAAACATCTGCGGCCAGCATATCGCGATCACCGAAGATGCCCAATTACTGAGCGAAATCGAGGGTTATCTCGCAGCCGCAGAAAAGCCCGCACTCGATGCCGCACAGAAAGATGCGCTTCTGCGCACCCTTCCATTCATCAAGGGATCGGTAAAAATTTTGCCGCAACTCCTTGAAAAATCGCACTTCTCCCTGACCCATCGCCCTATCGAGGTCGAGGAGAAGGCGGCCAAGGCGCTGGATGATGTATCCCGTGGTATACTGAGTGAATTGACCTTTGCGCTGCAACGCGCTAATTGGTCGCGGGAAGAACTGGAGGCTGCCGTCGGGCAGGTCGCGGAAGCGCATGGATTGGGGCTTGGAAAGGTCGCGGGTCCGATGCGAGCGGCTCTGGCCGGGCGTGCTGCCACTCCCAGCGTATTCGATATGATGCTCGTTCTGGGCCGGGAGGAGACTCTGGCTCGACTCGACGATCAGGCGGCCTGAGGCCTGGCCGCCCTCTCCGGGCCTGACCCGGACGCGACATCCCGGCGCGGCCCAGCCGGACGATTGAAAGGGATTTTACATGGCAGAAAACCAGAAGACCGCCACGCTTTCGCTTGACGGCACGACCTATGAGCTTCCCGTGCTCTCGCCCAGCGCCGGTCCTGACGTGATCGACATCCGCAAGCTCTATGGTCAGGCCGATGTCTTCACCTATGACCCGGGCTTCACCTCGACCGCGTCGTGCGAATCGAAGATCACCTATATCGACGGCGACAAGGGCGAGCTTCTCTATCGCGGCTATCCGATCGACCAGCTGGCCGAGAAGTCGCACTATCTCGAAGTCTGCTACCTGCTGCTCTACGGGGAACTGCCGACCCGCGCGCAGATGGAAGATTTCGAATACCGGATCACCCGCCACACGATGATCCACGAGCAGATCCACAACTTCTTCCGCGGTTTCCGTCGTGACAGCCACCCGATGGCGACGATGGTGGGTGTCGTGGGCGCGATGTCGGCTTTCTATCACGACAGCCTCGACATCAACGATCCCTGGCAGCGCGAAGTCGCCTCGATGCGCCTCATCGCGAAACTGCCGACGATCGCCGCGATGGCCTACAAGTATTCGATCGGTCAGCCCTTCGTTTATCCGCGCAACGATCTGAGCTACGCCGAGAACTTCCTGAACATGTGCTTCTCGGTACCGGCGGAACCCTACAAGGTCGAGCCCGCGCTCGCGAAGGCGATGGACCGTATCTTCACGCTTCACGCCGATCACGAACAGAACGCCTCGACCTCGACCGTGCGTCTGGCAGGCTCCTCGGGGGCGAACCCGTTCGCCTGTATCGCAGCCGGCATCGCCTGCCTCTGGGGTCCGGCCCATGGCGGCGCCAACCAGGCCTGCCTCGAGATGCTTCGCGAGATCGGCACCGTCGACAAGATCCCGGAATACATCAAGCGCGCCAAGGACAAGGACGATCCCTTCCGCCTGATGGGCTTCGGTCACCGCGTCTACAAGAACTTCGATCCGCGCGCGAAGGTGATGAAGGAATCGGCCGACGAGGTGCTCGACCTGCTCGGCATCCATGACAACCCGACGCTTCAGGTCGCCAAGGAACTCGAGAAGATCGCTCTGGAGGACGAGTATTTCGTCTCGAAGAAGCTCTATCCGAACGTGGACTTCTACTCGGGCATCATCCTCGAGGCGATGGGTTTCCCGACCTCGATGTTCACCCCGATCTTCGCGCTCTCGCGCACCGTGGGCTGGATCTCGCAGTGGAAAGAGATGATCGAAGACCCGACCAACAAGATCGGTCGCCCGCGTCAGCTCTATACCGGCGCGACCTTCCGCGACTACGTGGGCGTGGACGCGCGCTGATCTGCGCTGACCGACTTGCGCGGGCCGGAGGTAAACCTCCGGCCCGTTCGCTTATGAAGAGGTCGCGGAAAGGGGCGCTGCCCCTCGCGCGCCGGGGCGCGCTCTCCCCGAGATATTTGGATCAAGAAGAAGAACCATGCGCGAGCGCCTGAAATACCGCCCCCATCATTTTCTCTGCTCGCTGGGTTTCGAGGGAAAAGGGTATTCCGAAGACTTCACCGCGAATATGAGCGCGATCGTGGAGGGGACACTGCGGCGCGCGGACGGGGTGGAGGTCGAGATCGAAGTGGTCGGGGCCGCCGATGACATCTGCGCGCCCTGCCCTTCACGGCGCGGCGCGCTGTGTGTGGCCCAGGACAGGATCGCACAGCTTGACGCTGCGCATGGGCACGCGCTCGGGATCGCGCCGGGGGATGTGTTGCGCTGGGGCGAGGCGCTGGAGCGGATCGCCGCCCTGCCCGAAGGGGCGCTGGAGGAAATTTGCGCCGGTTGCCAGTGGCTTGCCGGAGGCATGTGCGCAAAGGCCCTGGCGCGGCTCAAGGCGGAACGCTAGCGCGTAGCGGCGAATCCTGCGGGCTGGTGTCGCAGCGTGCAACGGAGCGCTTGCGCGGGACCACGGGCGGTGGCAAAACCCGCGCCATGAGCACCGATCAGATCCAAGACCCTTCTCAGGGCAAGAAACTCGCCCTTGTCACCGGCGCCTCGCGGGGCCTCGGTGCGGCGATCGCCGAGGCACTGGCCGCCGATGGCTGGCATATCATGGCCGTCGCCAAGACTTCGGGCGCGCTCGAAGAACTCGACGACCGGATCCAGTCGGCGGGCGGCAGCGCCTCGCTGGGCCCGCTCGATGTAGCCGAGCCCGAGCAGATGGCGCATCTGGCGCAATCCGTGGGCGCGCGTTGGGGCGGCGTCGATCTCTGGGTGCATACCGCAATCCATGCTGCGCCCTTGTGCCCGGCGGGCCATATCGACGCCAAGGAGCTTGCGAAATCGACCGCGGTGAACATGACCGCCACGGCGCAGCTGATCGGGCTGATCGAGCCGCTGCTGATCGCACGAAAGGGCACTGCGCTCTTTTTCGACGATAACCGCGCGGGGCAGAAATTCTTCAGCGTCTACGGCGCAACGAAAGCCGCGCAAATGGCGATGGTGCGCAGCTGGCAGGCGGAGACCGCCAAGGTCGGGCCACGCGTCGTCATCGCCGAGCCCAAACCGATGGCGACCGCACTGCGCGGGCGGTTCTTCCCGGGCGAGGATCGCTCGGTGCTGGCCGATCGTCACGACGAGGCGCGCCGCATCCTCGCGGCACTCTGATCCGTCCCTCCTGATCCCGCCCCTGCGGCGCTTTGGCGACACTCGCGCGCGGCGGCGCGGGTCCGCTTTACCCTTGCGCGCCCTCGCGTTAAGCATCGGGTAGAACGGCAGGACAGCGGGGGCGGAATGCGTATTCTCATCACCAATGACGACGGGATCGACGCGCCGGGCCTTTCGGTTCTGAGCGAGATCGCGGAAGAGATCGCGGGACCCGATGGCGAGGTCTGGACCGTGGCGCCCGCCTTCGAGCAATCGGGCGTCGGTCATTGCATCTCCTATACCCACCCGATGATGATCTCGAAGCTCTCCGAGCGGCGTTTCGCGGCCGAGGGCAGCCCCGCTGACTGCGTGATGGCGGGGCTTTACGACGTGCTCGAGGGCCAGCGCCCCGATCTGGTGCTCTCGGGGGTCAACCGGGGCAACAACTCGGCCGATAATGCGCTCTATTCCGGCACGTTGGGTGGCGCGATGGAGGCCGCGCTGCAAGGGGTTCCAGCCATCGCGATGTCGCAATTCCTCGGGCCGGAAGTGTTCAACGCCCCCGACATGTTCGAGGCTGCGCGCGTGCATGGCGCCGCTCTGGTGCGACGTCTTCTGGAAAACGGGATCTGGGACGACGGCGATTACCGCGTCTTCTACAATGTGAATTTCCCGCCCGTCCTCGCGGCGGATGTGAAGGGGCACAAGGTGGCAGCCCAGGGCTTCCGCAAGGATTGCTATTTCTCGACCGAGGCGCATCACGCGCCTTCGGGGCGGCGGTTCCTGTGGATCAAGGGCGGCCCGCAGCATACCCCCACCCAGCCGGGAACCGATGCGGCGGTGAACCTCGATGGCTACATCTCGGTCACGCCGATGCGTGCGGATCTGACCGCCCATGACGTTCTGGCCGATCTGGAGGCCCGTCTGGGATGAGCGAGGAGCCGTCGCAGGAGGATCAGGCCGAGCGCAAGATGCGTTTCCTCTTTGCGCTGCGCTCGAAGGGGGTCACCGATGCGCGCACCCTCTCGGCAATGGAACAGATCGATCGCGGGCGCTTCGTGCGCGGGCTCTTTGCCGATCGCGCCTATGAGGACATGCCGCTTCCCATCGCCTGTGGCCAGACGATCAGCCAGCCCTCTGTGGTGGGGCTGATGACCCAGGCCTTGCAGGCGGGACCGCGCGACACCGTGCTCGAGATCGGCACCGGCTCGGGCTATCAGGCGGCGATCCTGAGCCTGCTTGCCCGCCGGATCTACACGGTCGACCGCCACCGCCGACTGGTGCGCGAGGCCGAGGCGGTGTTCTCGGCCCTCGGTCTGCCCAATATCGTGGCGGTTGCGGGCGACGGATCGCGTGGGATGCCCGACCAGGCGCCTTTCGATAGAATCATCGTGACCGCGGCGGCCGAAGACCCGCCGGGGCCGCTCTTGGCCCAGCTCAAGATCGGGGGTATCATGATTTTGCCCGTGGGCCAGTCGGACACGGTGCAGAGCCTGATCCGGGTGCGCCGGCTCGAGACAGGTTTCGATTACGAAGAGTTGCGCCCGGTGCGGTTCGTCCCTCTCGTCGAGGGTATGGCGAGCGATTGAGCGGCAGGTAGCGAAGGGTCCTCCAGAGGCCCGAAGACAGTGAGGACTGAGCGGATGGCATCGAATTTTTCCCGGATGCGGCTGATCGTGGCCGGAGGCGTTGCGCTGACGGCGTTGGCCGCGTGTAACCCCAACGGGTTCGACATGGATCTGCGCGGCTATGGCAATAACGGCGGGCTCGACACGTCCGCCGCCGCCCAGCAGGCCGTGCAGGATCGCCCGCGCCCCGATGCGCGGGGCATCATCACCTATCCCAATTACCAGGTCGTCGTGGCCCGGCGCGGCGACACAGTGACAAGCATCGCGCAACGCATCGGTGCCGATCCGGCATCGCTCGCGCGCTACAACGCCATAGCGCCCAACGCGACGCTCGGCGCGGGCGAGGTTCTGGCATTGCCGAACAAGGTCACGAGTGGCGCCACTGCGGGCAATCCCGGTGCGCTCACCTCCGAGACCATCGACATCACCTCGCTCGCCTCGAATGCGATCGACAAGGCGCAGGCCAACCAGCCCGCGACGGCCGCCGCGCCGAAGGCGGCCGCCCCGGTCACCGCGCCCGAGCCGACCCGCCACAAGGTCGCGCGTGGCGAGACCGCCTATTCGATCGCGCGCTATTACAGCGTGCCTGTCAAGGCGTTGGCGGAATGGAACGGTCTGCCCAATGATCTGAGCGTGCGCGAAGGTCAGGTGCTGATGATCCCGGTCGCGGCGAACCGCCAGCCCGCGCGGATCGAGACCGCGACCTCGACCACCGCGCCGGGGACTGGCTCGCCCACGCCGGTTCCGCCCTCGGCGACCGAACCGCTGCCCAGCCAGTCCCCGCCCAAGGCCTCCGAGCCGGTGAAGACGACCGCCGCCCCCGATCTGGGCGCCGAACGCACAAAGGCCTCGGACAACGCACAGCTGATGATGCCGGTCTCGGGCTCGATCATCCGCCCCTACAAGAAGGGCAAGAACGACGGGATCGACATCTCCGCCGCGCCCGGTACCGGGGTCAAGGCGGCCGAAGGTGGCTCGGTCCTGCTGATCAGCCAGGACACCGACGATGTCTCCTTCCTCGCGATCAAACATGCTGACGGGCTGGTGACGGTCTATTACAACGTGACCGGCATCACCGTGTCGAAAGGCGCCAGCGTGAAGCGCGGGCAGACCATCGCGAAGATCGCTCCCGGCGATCCGGGCTATCTGCATTTCGAAGTGCGCAAGGGGATCGATTCGGTCGACCCGATGCCCTACCTGAACTGATACGGTGCGCGGGCTGGCCCAATCGTCAGCCCGCGCATCGCTCTGCCGCCTACTCCGCGACCGGTGCGAGAAGCAGGCAGCTTTCACTGTTGAGAACGCCCGGAATTTCCCGGATATCCCGCAACGCCCGGTCGAACTCTCCCAGCGTTTCGGCGCGGATCTCGGCCACCAGATCCCAGTTTCCGTTCGTCGCATAAACCGTCGCCACCTCGGGGATGCGGTGCAGCGCCCGGATCACCGCGCGCGACATCTTGCCCTGCAACTCGACCATCGTGATTGCGCGCACCTGCCCCTCGACATCCGTCTCGGTCTCGATGGTGAAGCGGCGGATCTGGCCAGAGGCGACCAGCGCCTCCAAGCGCGTGCGCGCTGTGGTGCGAGACACCCCCACCCTCAGCGCCAGATCGGTCACAGAGAGCCGCGCATCCGAGCGCAGCGCGGCGATGATCGCCCGGTCCGTGTCGTCGAGCTGCATGAAACCTCCGATTTGCGCAATCACTTTATCAATTTGATCAAAATTAGTTCCGATTTGCGCAAATTGACAAGAGAAACCCGCGCGCCATTTCGACATCTTAAGACCAACAAGGGAGATCACGATGAACCGCACCTGTTCGATTCTAGGCGCGCCCGTCCAGACCGGCGCGTCGCAGCCCGGCTGCATCATGGGACCGGCGAGCCTGCGCACGGCAGGCCTCGGCACGATCCTGACCGAGCTGGGTTGGGAAGTGAACGACCTCGGCGATCTCGCGATCGGCCCGCAGGAACCGATGGCGCATGAAAACCCCGCGATCCACGATCTGGCCGAGACCCGCGCCTGGATCGAGGTGCTTTCGCAAGCCGCCTTCGATGCCGCGCAGTCTCACGACCGCCCGATCTTCATCGGCGGCGATCACGCGCTGGCGGCGGGCACGCTGAGCGGGCTCGCGCAGCACGCAAAGGCGCTGGAGCGTCCGCTGTTCGTGCTCTGGCTCGATGCGCACCCCGACCTGCACACGCTCGCCACCACGACCAGCGGCAACCTTCACGGTACGCCCGTCGCCTATGTCACCGGCCAGCCCGATTTCGAGGCTTTCCCGCCGCTTCAGGCCACCGTGGACCCCAAGAATTTCTGCATGATGGGCATCCGCTCGGTCGATCCGGCCGAACGCGACCGGATCAAGCAGATCGGCATGGAGGTTCATGACATGCGTTCGATCGACGAGACCGGCGTGCTGGCCCCGCTGCGCGCTTTCCTCGACCGGGTGCGCGCCGCCAATGGGCTTTTACATCTCAGCTTCGATGTGGATTTCCTCGACCCCGAGATCGCGCCCGCCGTGGGCACCACCGTTCCGGGCGGCGCCACCTTCCGCGAGGCGCATCTGATCATGGAGGAGCTGGGCGACAGCGACCTCGTGACCTCGCTCGACATTGTCGAGCTCAACCCTTTCCTCGATGAACGCGGCCGCACGGCGAAATTGCTGTGCGACCTTGCCGCCAGCCTCTTCGGTCGGCGCGTTCTCGACCGCATGACACGGAGCTACTGATGGATATGACCCCGCTCGCCCCCTCGAAACTGGCGCTCGTGCCCTTCGTTTCGGTTGCCAACATGATGCGGCTGGTCAACGCGATCGGCGCCGAGCAGGTGATGCGCGACCTTGCCGCCTATATCGAGGAGGATTTTCGTCGCTGGCCCGATTTCGACAAGACCCCGCGCGTGGCGAGCCATTCGGCCGAGGGTGTGATCGAGCTGATGCCGACGGCGGATGCCGAGAATTACGGATTCAAATATGTCAACGGCCACCCCAGGAACGGCCGTACCGGGCACCAGACCGTGACGGCCTTCGGCGTACTCTCGTCGGTCGCGACGGGCTATCCGCTCTTGATGACCGAGATGACGCTGTTGACCGCACTGCGCACCGCCGCCACCTCGGCGCTGGTCGGAAAATACCTCGCCCCGAAAGGCGCGCGCGTCATGGGGATGATCGGAAATGGTGCGCAATGCGAGTTCCAGGCGCTGGCCTTCCGCGCGATCTGCGGGATCGACACGCTGCGGCTTTATGATATCGACCCGGCGGCGACCGAGAAGGCGGCAAAGAACCTGACCGCCGAAGGGTTCAGCGTCACCAAATGCCGCTCGGCAGAAGAGGCCGTCGAGGGCGCGCAGGTCATCACCACCTGCACCGCCGACAAGCAATATGCGACGATCCTGACCGATAACATGGTGGGCTCGGGCGTGCATATCAACGCGATCGGTGGCGACTGCCCCGGCAAGACCGAGCTGCATCGCGACATCCTCACCCGCTCGGAAATCTTCGTCGAATACCCGCCGCAGACCCGCATCGAGGGCGAGATCCAGGCGCTCGACGAGGATCATCCGGTGACCGAACTATGGAAGGTCATGCGTGGCGAGGCCGAGGGCCGTCGCGACACCAAACAGATCACGCTGTTCGATAGCGTGGGCTTCGCGATCGAGGATTTCAGCGCGCTGCGCTACATCCATGACCGCGTGCAGGGCAGCGAATATGCGCAGATGCTCGATCTTCTGGCAGACCCCGACGATCCGCGCGATTTGTTCGGGATGCTGACGCGGGCAGGCTGAGCCCCGCTTGCGCTCGGGCGCGGCGCATGGCACCGAAGGCGAAACGGCCCATCCCAGACGAGAGCGTGACATGACCTATCAGACCCACCCCTATGCGGGCGACGGCAGCCATACCGGCAGCTATTACGCGGCATCGGCCAACCCGGCCCCGCTGCGTCCGGAAATCGTGGGGGAGGTCGAGGCCGACATCTGCGTCGTGGGCGCCGGGTTCTCAGGCCTGTCGACCGCGCTGCATCTGGCGGAAAAGGGCTACAAGGTCACTGTGGTCGAAGGCGCACGCATCGGCTGGGGCGCCTCGGGGCGCAATGGCGGGCAGATCGTCAACGGCCTGAACGCCAGCCTCGACACGATCGAGCGCCGCTATGGCAAGGACACCGCCCGGTTCGTCGCCGGTCTGGTGATGGAAGGCGGCGACATCATCCGCGAGCGCATCGCCACATACGGCATCCAGTGCGACCTGAAACACGGCAATGTCTTCGCGGGCCTGACCGGCAAGCACATGCAAGAGCTTGAAGCACGCTGGAAACTCTGGCGCAGCTACGGCATCGAAAGCCAGGAGATGCTGAGCCGCGATGAGATGCGCGAACACGCCGCCTCGGACCTCTATTCCGGGGGCATGATCGACCATAAGGGCGGCCACCTGCACCCGCTGAACCTCGCGCTTGGCGAGGCGGCGGCACTAGAAAGCCTCGGCGGCACGATCTACGAGATGTCGCCCGTCACTTCTGTCGATACGGACGCCGCTCGGCCCGTCATCAAGACCGCGAAGGGCCAGATCACCGCGAAGACGCTGGTGCTCTGTGGCAATGCCTATCTCGGCCATGTGGTGCCCACGCTGGAGCGCCGCGTGATGCCGGTCTCGACGCAGGTGATGGCGACCGAACCGCTGGGCGAAGATCGCGCCCGCGCGCTGATGCCGTCCGACGTCTGCATCGAGGACGTGCGCTATATCCTCGACTATTACCGCATGTCGGCCGACAACCACCTGCTGTTTGGCGGCGGCACCGTCTATGGCGGGGCCGACCCGAAGGACATCAAGGCGAAGCTCTGGAAGAACCTCGAAAAGGTCTTCCCGCAACTGAAGGGCGTGAAAATCGACTATGCCTGGTCGGGCAATTTCGCGCTCTCGTTCAGCCGGGTGCCGCAGATGGGGCGGATCGGGCAGAACACCTATTTCGCGCATGGCTATTCGGGGCATGGCGTGACCGGCTCGCATACCTTCGGGCGGATCCTGTCCGAGGCGATCAACGGCGATCTGACCCGCTTCGACACTTTCGCGAAACTGCCCTGGATTCCCTTCCCCGGCGGGCGCACCTTCCGGGTGCCCTATTCGGTCGCAGGGTCGTGGTGGTATGCGCTGCGCGACAAGCTGGGGGTGTAAGCCCCCTGCTGCGCGCAGGCCCGGCTTACAGCGATATCCCGCGACGCCCGGCCAGATCGGTGAAATACTGCCATGCGACGCGGCCCGAACGCGCCCCGCGCGTGGCTTGCCATTCGATGGCCTCGGCGCGCAGCTCCTCGTCGGAAATAGCCACGTCATAGCTGTCGCAATAGCCCCGGATCATCGCGAGATATTCGTCCTGCGAACAGGGGTGGAAGCCCAGCCACAGCCCGAAACGATCCGACAGCGAGACTTTCTCTTCCACCGCCTCGGAGGGGTTGATCGCGGTCGAACGTTCGTTCTCGATCATGTCGCGCGGCATCAGGTGGCGCCGGTTCGACGTGGCATAGAGGATCACGTTCGCGGGTCGTCCCTCGATCCCGCCATCCAGCACCGCCTTGAGTGATTTGTAATGCTGGTCGTCATGGCTGAAAGAGAGGTCATCGCAGAACAGGATGAAGCGCATCTCGGGGGCCGCGCGCAGATGCGCGAGCAAACGCCCGACCGAGGGCAGATCCTCGCGCGACAGCTCCACCAGTTTCAGCGGCAGACCCTCCGCCACTGCGGCCGCATGGGCGGCCTTCACGAGCGAGGATTTCCCCATCCCGCGTGCACCCCACAGGAGCGCATTGTTCGCCGCCGCGCCGCGCGCGAATTGCAGCGTGTTGGCCAGCAGCGTGTCGCGCGAACGGTCGATGCCGTGCAGCAGGTTCAGATCGACCCGGGCGACCTGCGCGACCGGCTCCAGCCGATCCGGCAAGGTGTGCCAGATGAAGGCGTCGGCCGTGGCGAAATCGGGCGCGGGCTGCGGCGCGGGCGAGAGACGCTCGAGCGCATGGGCGATGCGGATCAGCGCCTCGTCAGTCATGCCTTGTCGCCCTTCTCGTCTTCGTCCTCGTCATCATCCCACTCATCGGGGTCGATCCAGGTGCCCTCGGCGCGCATCCGCGCTTCGCGAGCCTTTTCGATCCGTTTCACAAGCTGGATCGAAACCTCGTAGAGGCCATAGACAACTGTGAACAAGATCACCTGAGAGATCACGTCCGGGGGCGTGGCGATCGCTGCCACGATCAGGATCGCGACGACGGCATATTTGCGCATGCTCGAAAGCCCTGCGGAGGACACGAGCCCCGCCTTGCCCATCAGCGACAGAAGCACGGGCAGCTGGAAGCAGATCCCGAAGGCCATGACGAACTTGATCGTCAGGTTCAGGTATTCCTGCACCGAGCCCTGAAAACCGATCGCGGCCATCTCGTTCGCGCCGGTGGTCGCCCCGATCTCGCCCTGCTGGAAGCCAAGGAAGAAATTGAAGGCGAGCGGCAGGATCACGTAATAGGCGAAGGCCGCGCCAAGGAAGAACATGATCGGCGAGGCGATCAGGAAGGGCAGGAACGCGTTCTTCTCGTTGCGATAAAGCCCCGGCGCCACGAAACGCCACATCTGATAGGCGATGACCGGGAAGGCGAGCGCGAAGCCACCCAAGAAAGAGATGTTGATCGCGACGAAGAAGCCTTCCTGCAATTTGATCAGGTAGAGGCCACACTGCTCGCCGCGCGTAGCAAGCGCATGGCAGACGGGCCGGGTCAGGAAGTTGAAGATCGGGTTCCAGACCGTGTAGCAGACCACCATCGCCGCGACGAAAGCGCCGAGCGAATAGAGGATGCGGGTGCGCAGTTCCGCCAGATGCTCGATCAGCGGGGCGGCACTGTCGTCGATCTCGTCATGATCGCTCATGCGTCATCCTTCTTGGCGGCGGGTTTCTTCGCCGCCACCTTCTTCGCGGCCGGTTTCGTCGCCGCTTTCGTGGCGGGCTTCGCGGCTGGTTTGCTGCTCGATTTCGTTGCCGGTTTGGTCGCTTTGGGCGCGGCCTTCTTGGCAGCCGGTTTCTTCGCTGTGGTCTTGGCCTGGCTGGCCTCGGGCTTGGGCGGCGCAGCCTCCGGATCAGGCTTGAGCGCTGTAGTCTTCGAACTGTCGGAGAGCTTGGGCTCCCATTTCTCGAAACTGTCAGCCGCCTTTTCCAGCGCATCGAGGCCAAGCGATTTCTTTGACGCCAGCGATTTCAGATCGCGCACGGATCCAGCGGCCTCGTCGAGCCCGGTATCCTTCGCCGCATCCTCCATCGCCCGCGAGAACTCGCGCGCCATCGACTTTGCCTTCGCGGTAAAGCGGCCAAGCTGATGGAACATCTTGGGCAGGTCCTTCGGACCCACCACGATCAGCGCCACGACGCCAATCACCAGAAGTTCGCTCCAACCGATGTCAAACATGGGTGCTCAGGCCTCCGGCCAGATCTCTGGCGCGCCCGGGGCGTGTCCGCCCGCCTGCGCGCGCTCCGGCTCAGGCCTTGTCTTTTTCTTTCTCGGTCTCGGGGGTCACGTCGCGCGCGTCCTCGGCGGTCGCGTCCTCGATTTCCTTGGTGCCGTCGTTCACGCCCTTCTTGAAGGCGGTGATCCCCTTGCCGACTTCGCCCATCAGCGACGAAATCTTGCCGCGGCCGAACAGCACGAGCACCACGACGGCGATCAGAAGAAGGCCGGGAAGGCCGATATTGTTGAGCATTGTCTTTTCCCCTCTGGGCACGGGCCCGCCGCCCGCGTCTTTGTCAGCGTCATGTTTTAGGTCCATGCGCGGGCCAATCCTAGACCGATTCCGCCGCTCTGCGGCGCTCGGGCGCAGATTACTGACAGTTCATTGTCAGTTGCCCCCGGCGGCGCTATGCTCGTCTCCACCCCAGCGAGAGGCGCTCCGATGACCCGCGACGAGCGGTTGCAACAGATCATCGCCATCCTGCGCGACGGCAAGATGCACCGCGCGCGCGACCTCGCCGCGCGTCTCGGCGTGTCCGAGCGAACGATCTGGCGCGACATGGCCGAAATCTCGGCTTACGGCGTGCCGGTCGAGGGTGAACGCGGGGTCGGCTATATCCTGCGCCGGGCGATGGGCCTGCCGCCGCTGGTGCTCACCAAGGAAGAGCTCGCGGCGCTCGAACACCTGCTGACACTGGCCGAAGCGGTCGAGGAGCCGCGCCTTTCCGCAGGTGCCGCGAGCCTCGCCGCGAAGATCCGCGCCGCCCTGCCCTCGCCCCCCGCAGAGGATACCGCCGAGGACGCCGGGGAAGGTCTGGCGGGCGCGAGGGCTTCCAGCTAGGGTTGCAAAACCGCCCTGCCTAACGCCACGGAGACCCGATGAACGGCGCCGAATACATCACCGCCTTCGTGACGCTGTTCGTCATCATCGACCCGATCGGGCTTGCGCCGGTCTTCATCGCGCTGACCTTGGGTGAAAGCCCGCGCGCACGACTGCGCATTGCCTTGCGTTCGCTCGTGATTGCGGCTGTCCTGCTGACGCTGTTTGGCATCTTCGGCGACAAGATCCTTGCCGGAATCGGCATTTCCATGCCCGCCTTCCGCATCGCGGGCGGCGTGCTTTTGTTCCTGACCGCGCTCGACATGCTGTTCGAGCGTCGTACCAAGCGGCGACAGCAACAGGGCGAGGAACACGAGGTCGAGCCCGAACACGACCCGTCCGTCTTCCCGCTGGCCACCCCCCTTCTGGCGGGCCCAGGCGCGATGGCGACGATGATCCTGCTTGCTGGCAAGGCGGAGGCCGACTGGCTGCATGTGACGATCATCATCGGCGTGATGCTGGTCGTTCTGGCCTGCGTCTTCGTGATGTTCCTGCTCGCCACCCCGATCGAGCGCGCGCTGGGGCGCACCGGAACGATGGTTGTGACGCGCCTTCTGGGGATGCTGCTGGCGGCACTCGCGATCCAGTTCATCCTCGACGGGCTGCGTGGCGCGGGGCTGATGGGGCTGGCCTGAGGCAAACCGTCCCCTGTGAAAGCGCCTCTGCGCGCCCTACATCTTCGACAAAGAGACCCTGCGTAACGAGAGCGAATGGTGGAACAGGTCATCAGCGAGAATTGGGGGCGGCTGGTCTATCTCGGCCTGCTGCTGGTCGCGGTGGGCGGCTATTTCATGCTCGAGATCCGGCACCGGCCCGGGCGCACCCTGCAACAGGCGGCGATCTGGGGACTGATCTTTCTCGGCACGCTCGCGGCGGTGGGGCTCTGGTCCGACATCCAGAAACAGGTGACGGTCCCGGAGCAGGCGGTGATGAGCGATGGCCGGATCGAGGTGCCCCAGGCCCAGGACGGGCATTACTACCTGACCGCCGAGGTGAATGGCAAACCCGTGCGTTTCGTCGTCGACACAGGCGCAAGCCAGATCGTGCTGACCCAGCGCGATGCAGAGCGTGCCGGGATCGACACCGGGCAGCTCGCCTATGTCGGACAGGCACGCACCGCGAACGGGCTGGTCGCCACCGCCCCGGTGCGCCTGCAGAGCTTCGATCTCGGTCCGATCCACGATTCCAATCTGCGCGCGGTCGTCAATCGCGGCTCGATGGACACCTCGCTTCTGGGCATGACCTATCTCACTCGGTTCGCCAAGGTCGAGTTCGCCCGCGGCACGCTGATCCTCGAGCGCTGATCGCAAGCTCTGGCGCGACGCGCGACCCGCAATCGCCGTGAACCTGCCTTTTTTGTGCCGCATTGTGTTAGCAATTTGTTGGCGTGCGGGGGGATACCTTCGCGAAACAGCCTCGACAGGCTTCGTCACAAGGATGGCAAGATGGTTTCCTTCGACACGCTCGCCCTCGCCATCATCGCGATTGCCCTGCTCCGCGAAGCCTATCTGCGCCTGCGTCCCGCCTCGAACCCGCCGGTCGCCAAGCGCAGCTGAACTCAGTTTCTCACCAACACCGCGAGGTCGGCGACATTGGTCCCGGTCGCCCCGGTGACAAGCAAAGCCCCCGCCGCCTTCAAGGCGTGATAGCTGTCATTGCGCGCAAGAGCGGCCTGCGGATCACAGCCCTCATCCCGCGCGGTGGCACAGCTTTCGGGCCCCACAAGACCGCCCGCGGCATCCGTTGGTCCGTCACGCCCGTCGGTACCGCCGGACAGGAACCGCCAGTCCCCCGTGACGCCTGCGGCCTCGGCCGCGCACGCCACGCGCAGGGCGAGTTCCTGATTGCGACCGCCCAGCCCATCCCCGCGCAGCGTGACCGTGGTTTCGCCACCGAATACGAGTGTCTGGCCGGGCGCCATCTCGCTGATCAGGGCCACGATCCGCGGCGCAAGGGCCGCGACATCGCCTTCCAGCGCGAATGGTCCTTCCTGCGCACCTTGCGCCACCATCGCCGCGACCGAGATCCCGTTCGCGCCGATCAGGCGGTTGCGTCCCTGCGGCACCGAGGAGGCCTCTGCCCCCTGCCCCAGATGCGCCCGCACCGCCTCGGGCAACGCGTCCCAGATCCCCAGCTCACGGCACAGCTCCGCCGCCCGCGAGCGGGTGCCGATCGGTGCGACGGTCGGCCCCGATGCGATCACCCGCAGATCGTCGCCCGGAACATCCGACAGGATCAAGCCAGTCACCGGCGCTTTCGAGGCGAGGAGCCAGCCGCCCCCCTTGAGTTCGGAGAGCTGCTGACGGATCAGGTTCATCTGGGTGATATCGGCGCCACATCCCAGCAAGAGCCGGCTGACCTCTGCCTTGTCGGCCAAGGTCAGCCCGGGCGCCGGAGCCACCGCCAGCGCCGAGCCACCGCCCGAAATCAAGGCCAGCACCCGGTCCTGCGGCGAGAGCGCCCGCAGGCACTCGAGGATAGCGCGCCCTGCCGCCGCGCTGCCCGCCCCCGGCACCGGGTGATCGCCCGCGATCAGTGTCATCCCGTCGCGCGGCACCGCCGTCTCGGCATTCTCGGGATTGGTCACCACCAGCGCCTGCGTGTCCTCGGGCAAAGCCTTCAGTGCCGCCGCACTCATCGCAAGCGCCGCCTTGCCGAGCGCGACGACCTGCCATCGCCCTCCCGGTTCCGGCCCCTCTGCCGCAGCCCAGCCCATCGCGCCGACAACACCCGCCGCCGGATCGGCGGCTGCAACCCCGGCTTCGAAAAGCTTTCGCGCGCGCGTGTCGATATCCATCACCCCTCCCCTTCCAATTGCCTTAAGTATCCTCGGGGGAGGCGAGCCGCAAGCCCGGCGGGGGCAGACAGCCCCGCTAAGTGGTCACCAAAAAGAGAGACGCCCGCGGGGAGCGCGGGCGTCAAAACTGGCAAGCGGAAGGCCCTTGCCGGTCTGTCGTGGCGGGGACCCGAAAGCCCCCGCCGGGGAGGTATCAGCCACCCTGGCTTTCGATATAGGCCAGAACCGCTTTCACATCTTCGGACTTCTTGAGACCCGCGAAGGACATCTTGTTCTTCGGGATGTAGCCCTTCGGATCGGCGAGATAGGCTTCGACGGTTTCCTCGTTCCAGACGAGCCCGTTTTCGCCGTGCTCCTTCATGGATTTCGAGTATTTGAACCCGTCCACGGTACCCGCGGTGCGGCCGATCAGGCCGTTGAGCACCGGGCCGACCTTGTTCGAAGCGCCTTCGCCGACCTGGTGGCAGGCTTTGCACTTCTTGAAGACCTTCTCACCAGCCGCAACCAGTTCCGGATCGGCGGAGAGCGTCTCCTCGGTGGCCGCCGGAGCTGCCGCCGCCGGGGCTTCCGCCGCGGCAGGCGCGTCTTGAGCCGCAGCTTCGGCTGCCGGGGTCTCGGTCTCGGCAGAGGCGACGACGGTATCCGCAGGCGCATCAGCCGCTGCGGTGTCTTCGCCACCCGCGTCGGGCGTCACGTCGAGGACGGTTGCCTTGCGCGTGATTTTCACGTCGGTCTTGCAGTCCGACATGCAGGCAGCCTTGGTGAATTCCGGCAGCTCGACCTCGTCGCGGTCATCCACGATGAAGCCATCGGCGTTCGGCATTTCCACGTCGAGGAAGTTCTCTTTGGTCAGAACGAAATCGCTGTCGACGAGGTCGTTCGAGTAGAGAATGTAGGCCACGATCGCATAGGTCTCGTCGACGGTGAGCGTCTGCGCATTGCCGAACGGCATCGAGCGGTGCGCGTAGTCCCACACGGTCGAGAGATACGGCCAATAGGAGCCCACGGTCTTCAGCGGGTCCTTGTCGGCCAGCGTGCCTTCGCCGCCTGCGAGTTTCGGCCAGTTGTCCACGCCTTCGGCGAAGTCACCGTGGCAGACCGCGCAGTTGTCGGCGAAGATGCCTTCGCCGTCCTCGACGGAGCCCGAGCCTTCGGGCAGGTTCTTGCCGTCCGGGAACACCTCGAGGGTCCAGGCCTTGATTTCTTCGGGCAGAGCCTCGCGGCCCAGACCGAATTTCTCGGCCAGAGCGGGCGTCGCCACGAGCGGAGCGGCCAGAAGCGTGGCCAGCAGCAGATTACGACGACACTTCGACATTCTCGGACTCCCCGTTTTCCTTGACCCACCAGGTCTGGATACCGTTGTTGTGATAGACCGAATTCTCGCCACGGATCGCACGCAGCGCATCCTTGGTCGGCTGGACATAGCCGGTCGAGTCGGTCGCGCGGGATTGCAGGAGCATCTCCTTACCATCCCACTCGATTTCGAGGTAGAAGCGCGACAGCGCCTTGTCGACGCCCGGCTCTGCCAGACGCGCCTCTTGCCAGTTCGCGCCACCGTCGATCGACACGTCGACCTTGGTGATGTGACCACGGCCCGACCAGGCGATCCCGGTGATGACCAGCGGGCCGGGGCCGTGCTTGATCGGCATTTGCGGGCTGGGCGAGGTGACGACCGATTTGGCGTCCATGACCCAGGTCCACTTGCGCGAGGTGCCGTTGGCGAGCGTGTCGGTGTATTTCGAGGTTTCTTCGCGCGACTGGACGGCCTCGTCGGTGACTTCGATGCGGCGCAGCCACTTCACCCACATGTTGCCTTCCCAGCCCGGAACCACGAGGCGCACCGGGTAGCCATGCTCCTTGCGCAGGGCTTCGCCGTTTGCCTTGATCGCCACGAGGCAGTCGTCGAGCGCTTTTTCCAGCGGGATCGAGCGGCCGTTCGAGGACGCGTCGGCGCCTTCGACATAGACCCACTTGTCCTTGAGGTTGTCGCCCAGATTGGTGATCCCGGCCTCTTCGAGCAGCACGCGCAGCGGAATGCCCGAATACTGCATGTTGTGGATCATGCCTTGGGTGAACTGAGCGCCGTTGAGCTGCGCACCGGCCCATTCCATGCCCGAGTTCGCCGCGCATTCCAGGAAATAGGTCGCGTTCACACGCGGGAAGCGCTCGAGATCCTCGTAGGTGAAGACCAGCGGCTTGTCGACAAGACCGTTGATCATCAGGCGGTAGTCTTCCTTCTTGAGCTCGATCGCGCCCGAGTGGTGACGCTCGAAGGCGCAACCGGTCGGGGTGATCGTGCCGTCGAGGGCGTGGATCGGCGTGAAGTTGATCGAAGAGATCACATCGGCAGTGAGCCAGCCCACATTGCGACGGATCACGTCGTCTTCGAATTGAATCGGCAGACCGTAGGGGGTCGCATCGACCCCGTCACCCCAGCCCGAAGCCCAAGGCTGAACCTCGGTGATCAGGGGATCGGGTTGCTGTTCTGCGCGCGCTGCACCGGCACCCGCGGCCATCGCACCGACCGCAGCCCCGGCGCGCAGAAAACCGCGGCGGCTGAGGGCGGCACTGGCGGCCGGGTTACCCTGGCGTTCCTTGTCGTCCATATCTACTCCTCCAGTCTCAAACCCCGGAAAAGGGGCAATCATCGACGGGCGTAAGCGGCTCAAGCGCCGGTCACGACCACCGAGTCATTCGGTTTCAGGTCAACGGTTTTGATCTTGCGGAGGTGATCAGCGACCACGTCCCAGATCTGCGGCCCTTCGGTCCCTTCATTGACCGAGGCCCAACCCGTCACGACATAATTGCGGCCCATGTCGATATCCGAGCCATCCTTGAGCAGCGTCATGTTCGAAATGCGCTGGCCGATCGGCGCGTTCACATCGATATGGTAGCCCATGCCACCGACGCGAACCATGTCGCCACCCTGCTGATAGTAGGGGTCGGTGTTGAAGATGTTGTCGGCGACATCCTCGAGGATGGTCTTGATCGTCTCGCCGGTCATCTCCATGCGATAGTTTTCGCCGTAGGTCATCGAGGTGCAGGTCAGCAGGTCTTCCATCGTGATCTTGTCACCCGGAAGCAGCGTGGTGCCCCAGCGCACGCCCGGGCTCATCGCGATTTCGGCGTCGCGCTCTTCGAGCATCGCCTCGCAGATCAGGTCGTCCCAGGTGCCGTTGAAGTTGCCGCGGCGATAGAGCAGCGAATTGGTCTCGGCCAGTACTTCTTCCAGCTCGGCCTTGTAGGGCTCGCGGCTCGAAGCGATGAGATCCGACATTTCCTTGTCGGCCTCGATCACATCCGAGAAGACCGGGATCAGCTTGTGGCGGAAGCCCATCATCTTGCCGTCGCGCACGTCGAGATCGACGCGGGAGACGAATTTACCGTTCGAGCCCGAGGCGATCATGATCGTCTCGCCCACCAGCACCGGCTCCGGCACGGCGTCATGGGTGTGACCGGTCAGGATCACGTCGATGCCCTTCACGCGGCTTGCCATCTTGTGGTCGACGTCGAAGCCGTTATGCGACAGGCAGACCACGAGGTCGACGCCCATGCCGCGCACTTCGTCGACGACTTCCTGCATGCGCTCTTCGCGAATGCCGAAGGAATAGTCGGGGAACATCCATTTCGGGTTCGCGATCGGCAGGTAGGGGAAGGCCTGCCCGATGACGGCGATGCGGGTGCCGTTCTGCTCGAAGATCTTGTAGGCCTCGAAGGCCGGCTCGTCCCATTCCGCGTCGAAGATATTCGCGCCGAGGAAGGGGAAGGGAAGCGTGTCGACGATCTCCTTCACGCGCTCTTCGCCATAGGTCCATTCCCAGTGCGAGGTCATCGCGTCGACGCCGAGCTTGTTCATGATGTCGACCATGTCCTGGCCGTTGGTTTTCAGCGCGGTCATCGAACCATGCCAGGTGTCGCCACCGTCGAGCAGGATCGCATTCGGACGCTCGGCCTTGATCGCCTTCACGATCGTGGCGACGCGGTCCATGCCGCCCATCTTGCCGTAGCTCTTGGCCAGATCGACATAGTTGTCATAGGTCAGCGCATAGGCGTCGGGGCTGTTCGGCTTGATGTTGAACTCATCGAGGAACGCCTTGCCGGTCAGGTGCGGCGGACGGCCCTTGGCTTCGCCCACACCGAGGTTGATCTCGGGCTCGCGGAAATAGATCGGCATCGCCTGAGCGTGGATGTCGGTGATATGGATCAGCGTCACGTTGCCCAGCGGCTCGAACGCGAGAAGCTGATCCTGGGTGAGCGACTGCTGCGCCATCGCACGCGACCAGCGCGACAGGCCCGAAGCGCCGAGGATAGTCGAGGCGGCCAAGCTCGCCTGAAGAAATTCCCGCCGGGAAATCATGCCGTTTCTCTCCTTCTTTTCCCCGCCCGCAGGACGGACAGAGCCGTTTTCAGTTCAAAAATTGACAAACGAATTCAAACAGATAGTGAATTTTGAATATGTTTGGATAAAAGAAGGCGGGACAGGGTAAACCCTGCCCCGCACATCAAGATCAGGGACGGACGCCGCCGCCTTCGATGTCGAGGCCCATGCCGCGCGAAGCGACGTAGAGCTCGAGCGCGTGGAACTCCGGCGAACCGGGGCTGTAGGTCTCGGCGCGGGTGTCACGGATGCAGCCCTTGAAGCGGTTGTGGATCGAAACCACACCGGCATTCTTCAGACGGTAGACCGGGAAGCCCTGGATCTGGCCCTGGCTGAGGTGGTCAGCACGGATGTAGTTGCCGTAGTTCTCTTCGTGGCAGGAGGCGCAGGACAGCTCGAGCTGGCCGTAGCGCGTGTAGTAGATCTCCTTGCCCTTCTCCCAGAACGGAGCCGCATCGCCGTCGATCTTGACGTTGACCGGCATGCCGCGCGACTGGACCGAGAGAGCGACGGTCATGTTGTGCATCGCACCGCTGTCCCAACCCCAGGCTTCGGCGCCCATGCGGTTGGTGCGGCAATCGTTGATGTAGTCTTCCATCGACCACAGCTCGCCCTTGGCGTTGAGCTTCGGCATCGTGGCGCGCACGCCCTTCATGCCCTCGCTGATATCGCCATGGCAATCGGCGCAGGACTTGCCTTCGGACCCGTCGGCAACGCTCCAGTTATCCATGCCCTTTTCGGCGTAGATCATGATCGGGTTGTCGAAATCGTCCTGTTCCATCGCACGGGTATCGTCCGTGCGGAACAGCCAGCCCGAATACACCTCGTCGAGGTGGCCTTCGAGGTGAGCCGCGGCAGGCGCCTTGGTCACGATCGGGGTGTCGCCGTTGATGTTGAGTTCGTCCTCGGCCATTTCGGCGTGCAGCGCAGCAGAGCTGAGCGCGAATGCTGCGGTGGCGGCAAGGATGGTGCGGCTGAAGCGCAACGTCATATTTTGTGTCCTCCCTGGGTGTGCGCCCCGCGCCCGTCGATCTCCCCAAACGGGCGCAGAGGTCTGTCCTTGGTCTTTCAGCACGCTCCCTCGCGTACTTTTGGCCCCCGCAATCGCGAGGGCCGCAGCCCGATCAGCCGACTTCGATCGACTTCGTGTCTTCGTAGACCGACCCGTCATCGTCGTACCAGGTGAACTTGAATTCACCGGCCGCCGGGACTTTCGCATCGAATTCGATGTAGGGGTTGGTCGAGACCGCGGGCTCGAGCGTGACGTCGATCACGTTCTCGCCGTTGAAGTCGCAGGTGAAGCGGTTGATGATCTGACGCGGGATCACCTTGCCGTCCTTGTCCTTGCGCTGACCCGATTCCATCGGGTGCGAGATCAGGGTCTTGATGGTGATGCTCTCACCGGCCGAAGCTTTCTTCGGCACTTTCACGCGGGGTTTAACGCCGTCCATGATGGTAACTCCTCAGATTCCGTTGATCAGCCGCCGCAGCCGCCGATGGTGACCTTCACGGTCGATTTCGCCTGGACGAAGCTGCCGTCAGCCATCTTGGCGATCGCGACCACGTCCTGCGTCTTCGACAGACGGATGCGGATCGAGGCCATCTGCGAGCCGGCGAGCGGGCCGAACTTGAAGGTCGCGACCTCGGGGGTCGGGTTGCCGGTGGCGTAGACGGCGATCTCGGTGGCGCCGGGCGCGTCGACCGAAATCGGAACCGTGTTGCCGTTTTCAGCGATTTCCGGAGCAGTCAGGGTGAGGCCACCCTCGCCCGCAGCCGCACCGCCGGTGAACTTCGCGATCGCATCGGCCGAAGCGTCGGCCAGCGCGGGCAGCGGCAGCATGGTCGCGGCAACGCCGCCCATCGCCAGCGCCAGCGCATCACGTCTGGTCATGGTCATATTTAGTCTCTCCTCTCGGGTTTCTCGTACAGGGTCACTCTTCCTTGAGCGTCATCAAGAAAGCGACCACATCTTCTACTTGCTGCGCGTTCAGGATCGGCGCCAGATCGCCGGTCGCCGCCTTGCCGGTGTAGCCATCGCCGGGACGGATGAACGGTCCGGTCTTGTACATGGACGGCATCACCGAGCCTTCGAACGTATGCTTGGCATCGACAACGATACCGCGCAGCTGTGCTTCGCTCCAACGGTCGGCCGCGCCGTTCAGCTCGGGACCGATATTGCCCTGGAACGCGGCGTCGAGCGCGGACACGACGTGGCAGGCGACGCAGTTGCCCAGCGACTTGGTCGCAGCGACTTCGGCCCCCTTGGCCGGATCGCCCGGCTGGCCGGTCAGGGAATCGGTCACCTCGCCCGCATCGGTGAACTTGACGTCCATCGGAGCGGTCTCGGCGGCGAATGCGGCGCTCGCGGCGAAAGTTGCGGCCAGTGCGGCCCACGCGACGTGGCGGTTCATTGAAGTCCTCCCAAATTCTCTCCCTGACTCACTTTTAAGCGAGTGCGTCACAGTGGCGCAATGCATAAATTCAAAAAACCGCATATTTTCCAATATGTTCGCACGGAAATATCGAAGCATACAAAGGTATACCCCGAATTTTCCACGAAAAATCAGGCGCATTCGCGAGCGCAGCGCAAATTCTGCGCCAGCGAAGGCCCGATCACAGTCTCGTCAGAGTGAGCAAGTCGGCGGTCACTTCGCCATGACTTTCTCGGCCACGTATTTCTGGAAGTTCTGTCCACTCTCGTAGCCGTGATTCTTGACCCATTCGAGCAGCGCCATCGTCGTGCCCTTGCCGAAAGCGCCCGGCATCTGCGCCACAGCCTGCTTGTTGGCGGGGTCTTCGCTGACCTCCTCGGGGAAGAACATCATGGTGGGTGTGAACATCACCCCCCATTTCATCGCCATGTCCTTTTCGGGCAGCGTCTCACCGTCGAAATCGGTCACCTCGACATCGCCGAAGAGGTTCATCTGCACAACGAAATAGTTGTCCACGATGTATTTCGCGATCTCGGGATCGGAGAAGACCTCTTCATGCATCTTCTTGCAGTAGATGCAGCCACGCTGCTCCCAGATCACAAGGAAGCGCTTGCCCGCGTCATTGGCGCTGGAGAGATCGTCGGACATATCCTTGAAGGTTTCCTGGAACCAGGGCTCCTTGTGCAGCCCGTCGTCGCCGATCTCGGCGGCATGGACCGGAACGGCCAGCATCGCAGCGGCGAAGGCCGCGGTCAGAAAATGACGCATGATCTTACTCCCTTGCTTCAGCCCAGACTCCCGCTGGGCATCACATTGATCAGAAACTCGCCGATATAGCGCAGACCACCGGTGACGATGAGCGCCGCGAAGACGATCAGCATAACCCCCATCGCCTTTTCGACATAGCCGAGTTTCGCGCGATGCTTGGCCATGAAGGCGAGGAAGGGGCGCGTGAAGAAGGCCGCGATGATGAAGGGCAGCGTCATCCCGATCCCGTAAGAAAAGAGCAGAAGCCCCCCTTTCGAGATATCGCCCATGCCCGAGGCGACCATCAGGATCGCGGCGAGCGCAGGCCCGACACAGGGCGTCCAGCCAAAGCCGAAAGCGAGCCCCATGACATAGGCACCAAGGAAGGTCGTCGGGTCCGCCTTCGATTCCATGCGCGCCTCGCGATAGAGGAACGGAATGCGGATGATACCGAGGAAATGCAGACCGAAGACGAGCAGGATCGCTGCGGCGACCCAGCTCAGCGGCCCCATCCACTCACGGAAGGCCGCGCCGAGCGCGGTCGCCCCCATCCCCATCAGCACGAAGATCGTCGTCACACCGAGCGCGAATGCCACCGAGGACGCCACCATGCGGGCCTGAGCCCCCGGCGCGATCTTGCCGTCGCCGCGCAGCTCGGACATTGAAAGACCGGCCATGTAGGACAGATAGAAAGGCACCATCGGCAGAATGCAGGGCGTCAGAAAGGACAACAGGCCGGCGAAAAATGCACCGCCATAGGTAATATCGATCGGCATGGAACCTCCCACAGCGACAGGGCCCGGCCTCCCAACCGTATTCTTGAACGCCCCGGTCAAACACATTACGATCTTTATATGTAAAGGGAGGTGCGTCAATGTCTCGCATTGTATCGCATACGATTTTCGCCGCCGCGGCGATGGCGATCGGCTTGAGCGGGATGGTCCGCGACGCAAGTGCCGAAGGGGAGACGACTCCGCCCCCCTCGGCGACGCGCACCGAAGTTCAGCCCGGCGCCCAGGTCGAGAGCGAATTCAGGCTGCTGATGGTCGAACAGGTCGGATGCGTCTACTGCCGGATGTGGGAACACGATCTTGGCCCGATCTACCCCAAGACGCCCGAGGGTCAGATTGCCCCGCTCGAACGGGTCGACCTGCACAAGCCCTTCCCCGAAGACATCACGATCACAAAGGGTAAACCGCTTTTCACGCCTACCTTCATCCTGTTGCGCGACGGGGTCGAGATCAACCGGATCGAGGGTTATGCGAGCGAGGACTTCTTCTGGGGGCTTTTGGGACAGGCGCTGCGTGACGCAGGCGCCGAAATGCCCGACCCTAACGGTTAGACGAAGGTCGCATGACGATTTTTTAGGCTCGAGACTTTGTTCCGCCGAATCGCCGTGCTAAAGCCTGAGTCATTCGATCAGTTCGGCTGCGGCACGGTTCGCGGCGACAGGGAAGGATGAAAAGGTGCGGCAAATGGCACCAGATGGGCAAACAAACACTCCCTCCGCTTCGGCGAGCAGTGGGAAATGCGCCCGTATGGATGCCGAGGAATTGCTGGGCCGCGCGCAGGATGCCTCCAATCTGATGAAGGCGCTCGCCCATGAAGGGCGGCTCATGATCCTGTGTCATCTCAGCTCGGGCGAGAAATCGGTCACCGAGCTGGAAAATCTCCTCGAATCGCGTCAGGCGGCGGTGAGTCAGCAGCTCGCCCGGCTTCGCCTCGAAGGGCTGGTCAGTGCCCGGCGCGATGGCAAGGCGATCTACTACACCCTCTCGGACCCGCGTGCGCGCCGCCTCGTCGAAGTGATCTATGACATGTTCTGCAACAGCGAACGACGCTGAGGCGAGGCGACCGGGTGGCCGCGCCACCCGGAATGGAGGTCGGCGATGGAACAAATTCCGATGGGTGCCTGGGCGGCTCTGGTCGGCCTGATCGGCGGAGCCATTCTGGGCCTCGCCGCGCGATTGGGCGATTTCTGCACGCTCGGCGCGTTGGAAAGCGCAGCCTATGGCCAGGACCAGCGCCGTCTGCGGCTGTGGGGCGTGGTTCTCGCCGTGGCGATCACCGGTTCCTTCGTCGCCGAGGCCCTGGGTTATGCCGAGATCACCAAGAGCTTCTATCACACGATCAAATGGTCGCCGCTCGCCTCGATCGCGGGCGGGCTGATCTTCGGCTACGGCATGGCTTTGGCCGGCAATTGCGGCTTTGGGGCGCTGGTGCGCTTCGGCGGCGGCGATCTGCGCGCGCTCGTGGTGGTCGTGGTCATGGGGATCTTCGCCTTCGTCACCCTCTCGGGTCCGCTTGCCCACCTGCGCACCCTGATCTTCGATCAGCAGCTGGCCGATACACCGCAAGGCATCGCGCATTGGCTTTCGGCGCGCACCGGGCTGCCGCCTCTTGTCTTCGCCCTGCCCATCGCGGCGGGTTTCCTCGCCTGGGGGCTGAGCTACAAACCGCTGCGCGCAGACAAACGCCGCGTCGCCTGGGGCGTCGCCGCCGGTCTCGCGATTGTCTGGAGCTTCGTCGGCACTTCGCTGATCTATGCCGAAAGCATGGGAGAGGTCGGGGTCGAAGCCCCCTCCTTCACTGCGCCTCTGGGCCGCACGATCCTCTATTTTATGACCTCGACCGCGGGTGGGATCACTTTCTCGGTCGGGCTCGTGGCCGGTGTTCTGGGCGGGGCGTTTCTCGGCTCGCTCATTCGTGGGCTGTTCAAATGGGAAGCCTGCGAAGACCCGCGTGAGCTTGGCCGCCAGGTGGGTGGTGCGGCCCTGATGGGCATCGGCGGGACGATCGCGCTCGGCTGCTCGATCGGACAAGGGGTGAGCGCGATGTCGGTGCTGGCCTTCTCGGCCCCCGTCACGCTTGCCTCGATCGTGGTGGGCGGGCTGATCGGTCTGCGCCAGCTGATCCACGGCTTCCAGCCGGAATAAGTCCCCTCAGAGCCGGTCCCACAGGGTCGGCTCGCCCTCCATCACCTGCCCGAACCGGTTCTCCCGGTGCCAACGCAGGTTTTCCGGATGCGGGCGGTTCCGAGGGTCTGTCGGGTGCAATAGCTTTCCATCTGGACGAATGAGCCTGTCAACGACATCGGCAGGCACCTTGTTGCGCGACACGAGAATGGTCTCGCAATCTTCCGCGATGGAAATGAGACCGCGGTCGAACATCCAGTGCAGCGTGCCCGACAATGCGAGCCCGTTTCGAACCGAGTCACTGCCTTTTTGATCGACCGGCCTGATATGCGCGGCTTGCACCTCGGGCCGCCCACCGCCATTGCGCAGGCGCAAACCGGAAATGGCACAGCGGTAATCATACGCTTCGCGAACCTTCCGTCGAAAGGCGACGTCCCGATAGGGCCTCCGCGTGAGCCTTTCCAGCACCGGACGTTCAAAGGTCATCGGCTCTTCGGCCAGTCCGGAATTTTCCGCCTCGTAGCGCATCGCCTCCAGCCGCTCGAGATCCTGTGGCAGACCGAGATCGACAATCCGCGCAAACTCGTCCTCCGGGAGGCGCCGAACCGCCAACTGCACGGCACCCCCCCTCTTCGCGCTGCCATCGCTTTCACATAAAGCCCGTTCAAGCGGGCGCCCGCCTCTCATGCGCGGCACGTCGCTGTCGAAGGGAAGGTAAGTGCCCGGAGTGATGAGCGCGAGGAACCTCCCCTCGGCGCCCGGTTTGGGAATGACGCTGTCAATCTTTGCGACGGCGAAATAGCCCCGTGGCCCGGCTTTGACAGGCTCGTAATAGACGATCCAGTCTCCGACAGCCTCCTGCATCGCACGCAGATAGGTTCGCGGGAAGTCATAGACGACATCCGGCTCGTCCTCGTAGATCGAGTCCGCCTTGTGCAAGAGAACGAGCTTCACCATGACGCCAGGAAATCGCGTCTCACGCCAAATGCAATGAATTTGTTTGGAATGTCGGCGATTGCTTTTCGCATTTGCACAGGCGTGCGCAATCTAGGCCACTCGTCGGAGGGTAAAGAGAAACCGCCCGCACGGGGTCGTCGCGCGGGCGGTCATCAGGTCAGTTTTTCACACCGTTCAGGTCTTGAAGATCCGGTAGATCGCCGGGATCACCAGCACCGTCAGCAGGGTCGAGCTGAGCAGGCCGAACAGCAGCGAGATCGCAAGCCCCTGGAAGATCGGGTCGGCCAGGATCACCACCGCGCCGATCATCGCCGCGATCGCGGTCAGCAGGATCGGCTTGAAGCGGATGGCGCCGGCCTCGATCAGCACCTCGATCTTGTCCTTGCCCTCATGCGCCCCGTGCCGGATGAAATCCACCAGCAGGATCGAGTTGCGCACGATGATCCCCGCCAGAGCGATGAAACCGATCATCGAGGTGGCCGAGAAGGGCGCGTGGAAGATCCAGTGACCGACCATGATCCCGAGGAAGGTCAGCGGCACCGGCGTGAGGATCACCAGCGGCAGGCGGAACGATCCGAACTGGGCGACGACGAGGATGTAGATTCCCAGGAGCGCGACCGCGAAGGCCGCTCCCATGTCGCGGAAGGTGACCCAGGTCACTTCCCATTCGCCGTCCCACAGGAGCGTCACATGGCTTTCGTCCTGCGGCTGACCATGCAGAGACACCACGGGTTTCTCGCCCTCGGGCCATTGCATGTTGTTGATGATGTCATCGACCGCCAGCATCCCGTAGAGCGGTGCCTCGAAATTCCCTGCAAGCTCGGCCGTGACCATTTCCGCCTCGCGCCCGTTATGGCGGAAGATCGGATAGGAGGCTTTCTCCGTCTTCACATCCACCACGTCGCCCAGTTCCACCACGCCGCGTGCGCCGGGCAGAACGTTCGCCGGGATCGGGGTCGAAAGGGTGCTCTCGTTCATCACCTTGTTGGACTTGGAGCGCTCCATCACGATCGGGATCGGCTGACGTTCCTGACCGCGATGCGAATAGCCGACCGTGGTCGAGCCGTTGAGCATCGCCAGCGTATCCCAGACATCCCCCTCGGACACCGAGTAGAACTCGAGATCGTCCGAATTCACCGTCACGCGCAGCTTGTCGGGCTGGATGCCGAAGCTGTTATCCACGTCGACGATGAAAGGCACCTCATCGAAGGCCTTCTGGATCTGTCGCGCCGCGGCACGGCGCACTTCCGGCGTGGGGCCATAGACCTCTGCCAGAAGCGTCGCGATCACCGGGGGGCCGGGCGGAGGCTCGACCGTCTTCAGGCTCGCGCCCTCGGGCAGCGTGATCGCCTTGATCTTGTCGCGGATTTCCAGCGCGATCTGGTGGCTGGTCCGGTCGCGATCACCTTTCGGCAGAAGCTGGATCTCAACGTCGCCCTGATTGGGCTGCGCGCGCAGGTAGTAGTGCCGGACGAGCCCGTTGAAGTTGAACGGCGCGGCCGTCCCCGCATGGGTCTGCGCCGAGATCACCTCGGGCATTTCCGTCACGATGCTCGCGACCTGCTGCGCTACCGAGTCGGTCTCTTCAACCGAGGTGCCGGCGGGCATGTCGATCACCACCGAGAGCTCCGACTTGTTGTCGAAGGGCAGCAGCTTCACCGTGACATGTTTTGTGTAGAGCAGCCCCAGCGAGCCGAAGGAGAGCACCGACACGATCAGCAGGAACAGCCCCGCGCGGCCCTTGGTCTTCAGGATCGGACGCGCAAATTTCGAGTAGAGCGCGCCAAGCTTGCCACCGTGATTGTGTCCGCCATAGGCGTCGTCATCCGCCCCATGGCCATGCAGCTCCGCCTTGCCCGCGACTTTCACCATCAGCCAGGGCGTGATGATGACAGCCACGAAGAAGGAAAAGATCATCGCCGCCGAGGCGACAGCGGGAATGGGCGACATGTAGGGGCCCATCAGCCCCGACACGAAGAGCATCGGCAGAAGCGCCGCGACCACGGTGAGAGTCGCGACGATGGTGGGGTTGCCCACCTCGGCCACCGCCTCGATCGCCTTGGTGATGCGCGAACCGGGCGTCTTCATCGCCCAATGTCGCGCGATGTTCTCGATCACCACGATCGCATCGTCGACGAGGATACCGATCGCGAAGATCAGCGCGAAGAGCGACACCCGGTTGAGCGTGTAACCCATCACATAAGCCGCAAAGAGCGTCAGCAGGATCGTCACCGGGATCACGACCGCGACCACGATGGATTCGCGCCAACCGATGGCCACCAGCACGAGACCGATGATCGACACGGTCGCGAGGCCGAGGTGGAACAGCAGCTCGTTGGCCTTCTCGTTCGCGGTCTCGCCATAGTCGCGGGTGACCTTTACCTCGACGTCTTCGGGGATCAGCGTGCCGTGCAGCTCGTGCACCCGGTGCATGATCTGTTCGGCAACGACCACCGCGTTCGAACCTGCGCGCTTGGCGATGGCGAGCGTCACCGCCGGGGTGCGCTCGAGCGTGCCGTCTTCGGCGCGCTGCACATTCGAGACGATGTGATCGGAGGCGTCGGGCACATAGGAGACCTTGGCGACATCGGCCACGTAGACGGGGCGGTTGTCGCGCGTGGTCAGCAGCAGCCCCGCGATCTCCGCCGGCGCGACCAGTGTCTCGCCCGCCGAAAGCGAGATCTGCTTGCCTTCATGCCGGATGGTGCCGGTGTTGAAGGCGCGGTTGGCCTGTGTGACCTTGTTCGAGAGCTGTTGCAGGGTCACGCCGTAAAGCGCGAGCTTGTCGGGATCGGGCTCGATCCGGATCTCGCTCGTGGCATCGCCCACCACATAGGTCAGGCCGACATTCTCGATCTTCGTGACCTCGGTCTGGAGTTCGCGCGCGATCCGGGTCAGCTCGTTGCTGTCGATATCGGCCCCGTCCCTGCCGGTGAGGGTCAGCGACACGATCGCCACGTCGTCGATCCCGCGCCCGACGATCACCGGATCGGGGATATCCTTGGGAATACGGTCGATATTGGCGCGCACCTTCTCGTGAACACGCAGGATCGCGGCATCCGAAGAAGTGCCGACCTGGAACCGCGCCATCACCAGCGAATAATCATCCTGGGTGCGCGAATAGACATGCTCGACCTCGTTGATCCCCTGCACGATGGTTTCCATCGGCTCGGTCACGAGCTTCATCGCATCCTGCGCCTTCAGTCCCGGCGCCTGGATATGGATGTCCACCATCGGCACCGAGATCTGCGGCTCTTCCTCACGCGGCAGAGAGATCAACGCCACAAGGCCCACCGCGACAGCGGCCAGGATCATCAGCGGCGTCAGTGCAGAGCGGATGAACGACTTGGTCAGCCCACCCGCGATCCCGAGCTTGCCGTGGATCTCGTCCTCTTCGGGCGTTGCGGGCCCGGTCTCGGTCTTATTGCTCATAAGGCACCACCGTATCGCCGGGGTTGAGGCCCGTGAGGATCTCGACCATCTCCTGGCCATCCATGTTCACGCGCACGCCGGGAACGACAGTGCGTTCGACATTCTCCTCGCCCACTTTCACGCGCACGAAATCAAGGCCGGTGCGGGTGGCGATATAGCTTGCCGGGATGACGATCGCCTGACGGTCACCCATCGGCAGCTTCACCAGAAGGCGCGCGGCGACAAAGCGCGAATCCAGATCGGGAACCTCGACATCGGCCTGCACGCGGCCGCCCTCGATCTGCGGGTAGATCTTGGCGAGCTTGCCCTCGATCTGCTGGCCTTCGGGGCCGGTGATCATGATCGTGTCGCCCGTCTTGAGCGTGTCGGCATGGCGCTCGGGAACGGAAAGGCGCAGGAAAAAGCCGCCGCCGCCGATGGTCGCGATCGTCTCGCCGCCCATTACCACCGCGTCCTTGGTCACCGGAACCGAGACCACCTTGCCGTCGATCGGCGCGGTGACGGTGCCGAATTGCTGCTGCTGCTCATAGACCTTGCGCTGCGCCTTCTGCGCCGCGATCTGGCCCTCGTAGACATTCACTTGCGTCTGAAGCTGGTCGACGTTCTGCGTGGTCGAGACCCCACGCGCCTTGAGCTCTTCGCCGCGCTTGAGTTCGGTCTGGGCGTTGGCGAGTTGCGCCTCGAGTGCTGCGATCTGCGCGTCGACCGCGCCAATCTGATACTCGATGGTCTGATCGACGATCTTGCCGATCATCTGACCGGCCGTGACCGTATCGCCTTCGGTGACGTCGAGTTCGGTGATCGTCCCCGAGATCCGCGCCCGCGCGGCGATCGTGTTCTTCGCCTCGACCTGACCATAGACCGATTTCCAGTCCGTCACGATCTGCGGTTCGACCTTGATCGCGCCATCCTGAGCCAGCGCGACCCCCGGCAGGAGCAGCGCGGCGAATGCCAGCGGCAGGAATTTCAACGTCATCTCGGATACCCTTCCCTCCGGACACGGCAGCATCGCGCCCGGTTATATTCCGGTTATTGAATATGAGCCCTTACAGCGAAATTCAACCATTGCGCAAGCCTCGTCGCCTTGACCTGTGTCATGGTCGCATCGCCGGGGGTTTTCGGCCCCACTTTCATGCGCTAAAGCCGTTTCCGCAACAGTCTTGGAGAGGTGAGATGCACGATATCCGCGCAATCCGCGAAAACCCCGCTGAATTCGACGCCCAACTGGCGCGCCGGGGGCTCTCGCCGCTTTCGCCCGAGATCCTCGCGCTCGACGAGGCGCGCCGGACGGCCATTCACGCCGCCGAGACCGCGAAAGCCGAACAAAACAGCGCTTCGAAGCAGGTCGGCGCGGCAAAAGCCAAGGGCGACGAGGCCGAGTTCGAGCGCCTGCGCGCGCTGGTAGCCGAGAAGAAGGCCGAGGTGGCGCAGATGCAAAGCGAGGCGAGCGAGCTCGACGCCAAGCTGCGCGACCTACTGATGACCGTTCCGAACCTGCCGCTGGCCGATGTGCCCGAAGGCGAGAACGAAGAACAAAATGTCGAGATTAAGCGCTGGGGCAACCCGCGCAACTTCTCCTTCACGCCGAAAGAGCATTACGAACTGCCCGCCGTGGGCACTGCCATGGATTTCGAAACGGCCGCGAAGCTTTCGGGCTCGCGCTTTGTCGTGCTCAAGGGCGGCGTGGCCCGCGTTCACCGGGCGCTTGCGCAATTCATGCTCGATCTGCATGTCGACAAGCATGACCTGTCCGAGAACATCACCCCCGTTCTGGTGCGCGACGAGGCGATGCTCGGCACCGGGCAGCTGCCGAAATTCGCCGAGGACAGCTATCAGACCACCAATGGCTGGTGGCTGATCCCGACCGCCGAGGTCACGCTGACCAACTACGCCAGCGGCGAGGTGATGGAGGAAAGCGCCCTGCCCCAACGTATGTGCGCCCATACGAACTGCTTCCGCTCGGAAGCGGGATCTGCGGGCAAGGACACCTCGGGCATGCTGCGCCAGCACCAGTTCGAGAAGGTCGAGATGGTGACGCTGTGCACCCCGGAGACCGCCATCGACGAGCATGAGCGCATGACCGGCTGCGCCGAGGCCGTGCTTGAGGCGCTCGGTCTGCCCTATCGCCGCATCGTGCTGTGCACCGGCGACATGGGCTTCGGTGCGCAGAAGACCTATGATCTCGAAGTCTGGCTGCCGGGTCAGAACACCTATCGCGAGATTTCCTCGGTCTCGACCTGCGGCACCTTCCAGGCGCGCCGGATGAACGGGCGCTACAAGCCCGCCGATGGCGGCAAGCCCGAGTTCATCGCGACGCTCAACGGCTCGGGCCTCGCGGTGGGGCGCTGCCTGATCGCGGTGCTGGAGAACGGGCAAGAAGAGGACGGCTCGGTCACGCTTCCCGCGGCACTGCATCCCTATCTGGGCGGCAAGACGCGGCTGGTGGACGGCAAGCTCGTCTGACGCTGCGGCGCAGCGACGCAAGACATCCCCCTGGGAAACGGCTAGGCTGCTCACAAATGAGTGAGTCGCCGGGGGGCTGCACATGACCGTAACATCCGTCGAAAACAGGCGCGATCACGCCCTGCACCGCATTCTCGAACTCGGCGCCGAAGAGGTGCCGGGACGCATTATCGAGATGCGACGCGAAAAGACCCTCTCGAAGCTGATCGTCGAGATCAATGCTGGGCTGGTCTCCGACAACGGAGATGAGCGTGCCCGCGCCCAAGCCGCGCTGGACCGGCTCGGCTTCATCTGAGCTTGATCGGCCAGACAAAAGAAAAGGGCCCAAGAGGGCCCTTTTCCACAATCGCTTCAGGCACCGATCAATCGAGCGGAGCCATCCAGCCAGCTGCCTGGAAGCCACCCATCGGGGTGCGAAGGTTGCTCGTCGGCTTGGCACCGAACGCCATGCGAACGCCGAGATAGACATTCGTCTCGTCGGCTTTGTCCTCGGAGTTGGCGGTGATGAGGCGACGGCTCACGGCACCGACGACGTCCAGCTTGTCATTGACCGAGTAGTTCACCTCGAGCGTCCCAGCACGGTAACGACCCCAGTCGCCGCCGCAGTCTTCGAAGCAGCTGCCCGAATAGGCTTGCTCGAGGAAGAGGTTCATGCCGAAGCGATCGGTAACCTGAGCCGCGTAACCGAGCGTGATGTCGTAGCCTTCGAACTCGTTGTCATCGGAGGCGCCATTGGCCGAGACATAACCGATCTGACCGTAGGCCTTGCCCCGCCAGATAGCTTTTTCGACTTCGAAACCGAGAGTCGTGCCAACCGCGGTGCGGCCCGCATCGGAAGCGTCGTCGTAACCGGTGAACAGACCTGCGCCAGCATAAGCGCCGAGGTAGGCGAACGAGAACTCGCGGCCGACATGGACACCGAACGCGCCCGTCGTCGTCGGGCCGGTGTAATACACGTCGTTGTTACCCGAATCGCCGTTTTTCTCGACACGGCCATCAATGGCAAAACGATACCCACCGCCAATTTCGGTCGCGGCATAGCCGCCAACGTAAGCACCGTAGAAAGGCGAACCGTCGATATCGGTGTCCGTGCTGCTGCGCGAAGTCGAGAAGACCCCGCCCTCAATCGAACTTTCCCAATCTGCAGCCGCAGCACCATGTGCAACCGCGAGGCACGAGATCGCGGCAGAAAGCAGCAATTTCATGGTCATAGCAAACCTCATTCCGTTTTTTCAGCGATCGCACAGGAGGGGAGGCAAGGTCACGGCGATCAACATACCCTTTAGAACCCACACAAGTGGATCCTAAGATGTTTTATGACATATATCGAAGGGAAACTGTCGTAGGGGAAGCTATACGCCAAAGACGTAGCGAATTGGCAACAAGAACGTGAACATTATTTATCGCCCGAAGAGGGCCCGCCTGATTTCTTCTTCGCGTCACGCACTTTCCTGGCGGCATCCTTGTGGGCCGCGCGCTTCTTCGCATCGACATGCTTCTTCAGCCGCGACGGGATCGACTTCTTGCGATCCTTGTAGGGGTTATCCTTGCCCTGATCGCGCATGTAGAGGCGGATCGGCGTGCCGGGCATGTCGAAGCTCTCGCGCAGCCCGTTGATCAGGTAGCGCTCGTAGCTCTCGGGGATCTTGTCGGCATAGGTCGTCTTGACCACGAAGCCCGGCGGGCGGGTCTTCGCCTGCGTGATGTAGCGCAGCTTGATGCGGCGACCGCCCGGGGCGGGCGGCGGGTGCGCCTCGGTCATCGCGCGCAGCCAGTTGTTGAGCTTCGCGGTCGGCACGCGGCGGTTCCAGACCTCATGCGCGTTCAGGATCGCATTGTGCAGACGGTCGAGCCCCTTGCCGGTCTTGGCCGAGACGGTCACGAGCGGCGCGCCTTTGAGCTGCGGCAGAAGGCGCTCGAACGCCTCGCGCAGTTCTTTCAGCTTTTCGGGCTTGTCCTCTTCGAGGTCCCATTTGTTCGCAGCGACCACGACGGCGCGGCCTTCGGTCTCGGCGAAATCCGCGATCCGCAGATCCTGGGTTTCGAAGGGAATATTCACGTCGAGCAGCACGACCACGACCTCTGCGAAGCGCACGGCGCGCAAGCCGTCGGCCACCGAGAGCTTCTCGACCTTGTCGGTCACGCGCGCCTTCTTGCGCATCCCCGCCGTGTCCCAGATCCGCATCGGCGTGCCCATGAACTCGGTCGTGACCGAGATCGCATCGCGGGTGATCCCGGCCTCGGGTCCGGTCAACAGGCGATCCTCCCCGAGGATCTTGTTGATCAGCGTCGATTTGCCCGCGTTCGGGCGGCCGATCACCGCGAGTTGCAGCGGTTTTGCGGCCGAGGGCGGCTGGTAGGCGGGAATGTCGCCTTCCTCGATCTCCTCGTCGATGACCACATCGGTCTCGGGCGCATTCGCGGCGTGGCGCTCGGCGAATTCGTCGGCCAGCGGCACCAGCGCGGTATACAGGTCGTCGAGCCCCTCACCGTGCTCGGCCGAGATCCGCAGCGGCTCACCCAGACCAAGGCTCCACGCCTCCATCGCGCCGGCATCGCCCGCAGCCCCTTCGGCCTTGTTGGCCGCGAGAATCACATGGGCGTTCTTCTTGCGCAGGATATCGGCGAAGATTTCGTCAGCAGGCGTCACACCCACGCGCGCGTCGATCAGGAACAGGCAGATATCGGCCTCCTCCACCGCGCGCTCGGTCAGGCGGCGCATCCGGCCCTGGAGGCTGTCATCCTCGGCCAGTTCGAGACCGGCGGAATCGATCACGATAAAGCGCAGATCGCCCAAACGCGCATCGCCCTCGCGCAGGTCGCGCGTGACCCCGGGCATATTGTCCACTAGCGCAAGGCGCTTGCCGACAAGCCGGTTGAACAGCGTCGATTTGCCGACATTCGGGCGGCCCACGATGGCCAGGGTAAAGCTCATGATGCCCTCCTTGGGCGTATACGAGCGGCCCCCTTACACCCTAAAAGCCTCACTGAAAAGCGTGCAGTTTCCCGTCGCCGCCCACAACGTAAAGGGTGCGGCCTGCCACGACCGGGTCGGTCGAGGCCCCGCCCGGGATCTTCGCCTCGCCGATGAGCGAGCCGTCGACCGGGCTGAAGACCCTCAGCATCCCGTCGGAAGAGGCCACGTAAAGCTTGCCGCCTGCGAGCACCGGGCCGTAATTGGCAGTGATCGTGCGCTGCTTCTTGACCTTTTCCTTCTCGTAATAAGGCAGGTCCTTGGACCAGATCTGCGCGCCGGACGCCGCATCGAGGCGCACCAGCTTGCCATTGTCCGAGGTCAGGAAGATCGAGCCGCCCACAACCTGCACGGGGCTGTTCGCCCCTTCGGTCGCGGTCCAGAGCCGTTGGCCAGAAGCCACATCGAAAGCGGCGAGCTTGCCCGCCGAGGAGCCGGCATAAAGCGTATCGCCCACCACGACCGGATCGCCGGTCAGATCCACGACCGAAGCATAGGCCACGCCCGGACGAGCGCCCGCGACCTTGGCCTGCCAGGTCGACATGCCCGATTTGCGCAGCGCCCCGGCAAGGAAGCCCGAGGGGAAGGGGAAGACCACCATGCGGTCGGTCACGACCGGGGCAGAGACACCCGTCATGCCCGAGCTCGACGGCGTGCCCGGCATCTGCCAGACGACCTTGCCGTCCGAGGCGCGGATCGCCCAGGCCGAGCTGTCGCGCGCCACCACATAGACCACGCCGTCACGCACGGTCGGGGCGCCGCCGATCCCGGCGTCGAAATATTGCCGCCACTTGATCGCGCCGGTGGCCGCGTCGATCGCGACGAGCTCTGCGAAATCGGAGGTCACGAAGACCGTGCCCGCGGCATAGGCGACGCCGCCCCCCGAGGCATCGCCCTCGCGGTCGCCCGGAGGCGTGATGTCGGTCTGCCACACACGCCCGCCATTGGTTGCGGTCGCCGTCACGCGGGCCTGGCTGTCGAGGGTGAAGACCTTGCCCGCCGCCACGATCGGATCGGCGGTGATGCGGTAGCGGCGTGCATTGCCCGCCCCGATATCGGCCGACCAGACCAGATTGGTGCCCGAACCGATCGCCGCGTTGAACAGGCTGTGGGTCGCCGAACCGCCGCGTTGGGGCCATTCGGCATTGTTCACCACGCCCGGCAGCTTGATCGGCAGGGACTGCTGTTGATCCGTGCCGGCCTCGACCGGCAGGCCCTCGGCGGCCAGCATCGCGTCGCGCGGCGACATGCGTTCGCCCGGCAGGATCACTTCCTTCCTGGAGCAGCCCGAAATGACCGCAGCCAGCCCCAGAACGCAGATCGCCTGTTTGCTCAGATTCACGCCCGTTCCCCCTGCCCTTCGGATCCGCTGCCCGCCCTCGCATCACCCAAGCGCGCGGCAAAGACCTCTTTGGTTCAACCCTTTACTCTTGCGGTGCCGGAGCGGCCTGCCCCGGCTCGGTCGGCACTTCGCCGCCCAGCGCCACAATCAACTCTGTCGCGCGCTGTTGCAAGCCCGGCGTGAGCCCGGCATCCGCGAGAATCTGCTTGGCGATCTCGATCGCACCGTCGCTGTCATCCGCCGCAAGCTTCACCGCCGCCTGCTGCTCCATCGCGAGCAGACGATAAGGTGCCCCGGGCGTAGCCAGCTTGACCAGAACCGCATCGCGTTTCGCGGGTTCCATCGTGTGGCCCGCCGCGATCACCGCCTTGAGCTGCGCCAGTTCGCTCAGCGAGCGCGGCACACCGGCCTGCGCGCCGACCGCGTCATAGAATTTCACCGCCTCTTCGGGATTGCCCGCCTCGAGCGCCGCATCGCCCTGCATCAGGTCGCGCACCGCCTGACGGCTACCGCCCTCGGCGTCGATCTTCGCCAGCGCCGCGCCCGGATCCTTGTCCGCCACCGCGGCCATCAGCTTGTCGCCGAAGGCGCGCGCCTCGGTCTGGGCCTTTTCCTTCTGCCAGGCGTTCCAGCCCGTGCCGCCGACGATCGCGAGGATCACCACGCCACCGATCCATCCCCATTTCTTGAAGGCGGCAAAGAGCTTGTCCTGCCGGACGGCCTCGGTGACTTCCTCGATGAAACTGTCGGTCTCGCTCACGCGTGCCTCTCCTCGCTGCTGTCGGCCCCTCTTACACGCCTCCCCCGGCGCTGCCAAGGCCCGCGCGGGACGCGAACGCGCGAGGCTTCGCGCTTGAGATCATGCCCCGCTCTCATTAATGTGAACTCGATGGTTCACCCGTGCGTAGTCGGGGAAACCGAAGCCAAGGCACAGGAGCCCACCCGATGCGCCCGATCCCGATCCTCAACGCGATCCTTGTCCTAGTGGCGCTCTACCTTCTGGTCTTCGAGCGTGATCGGGTCATGGGCTTCCTGGGCGATGCGGCGAGTCCCGCTCAGGAAGACCAAGCCGCGCAGGTCGAGGCGGAGCCTTCGGTCCCGGTTCAGGCTATCGCGTCGAAAGCGCAGCCCGTCGATCAGGGCGTTCTGACGCGTGGCCAGACGGAGGCTGCGCGCCGCGTCGAAGTGCGTGCCGAGACGACGGGGAAGGTGATTTCCGAACCGCTCGACAAGGGCGCTCAGGTTGAACAGGGACAGCTGCTCTGCAAGCTCGATCCCGGCACCCGGCCCGCAGCTCTGGCCGAGGCGCAGGCGCGGCTCGACGAGGCAAGGCTGAACGCCACGGCGGCGCAGAAGCTGCAGGCGGGCGGGTATCGCTCGGACACGGCCGCCGCCTCGGCGCAATCGGCGCTGGAGGCCGCGATGGCCGCCGTCGAGGCCGCGCAGACCGAACTCGCGCGGCTCGACATCACCGCACCCTTCGCGGGCCGGATCGAGGAAGACACGGCAGAGCTGGGCGCGCTTCTCTCCGCCGGCGGGCTATGCGCGACGGTGATCCAGCTCGATCCGATCAAGCTGGTGGGCTTCGTGCCCGAAACCGAGATCGACCGCGTCCACGAGGGTGCGCGGGTCGGCGCACGTCTGGCCACGGGCCGCGAGGTTCTGGGCCGCGTCACCTTCGTGTCGCAATCGGCCGATGCCGCGACCCGCACCTTCCGCGTCGAGGCCGAGGTGGCCAATCCCGACGCCGCGATCCGCGAGGGCCAGACCGTCGAGATGATCGTGGCCGCCGATGGCACCAAAGCGCATTTCCTGCCGGCTTCCGCGATGACGCTCAATGATGACGGCAAGCTCGGCGTGCGTCTTGCGGTCGATGGCAAGGCCCATTTCGCCCCCGTCACCTTCCTGCGCGACACGCCCGCAGGGGTCTGGCTTGCTGGTCTTCCCGAAGAGGCCACCGTGATCGTCGTCGGTCAGGATTACGTCACCGAGGGCTCGCCCGTCGCCGTCACGCTGGTCGATCATGCACCCGGCGATGTCGCGACCGACACCCCCGCCCCCGGCACGCCCGCGCCGGAGGCCGCGCAATGACCGGTATCGTCGATTGGGCCGCGGCCCGCGCGCGGATGGTGATCGCCTTCGTGGTGATCTCCATCGCCGCGGGTCTGACCGCCTATATCGGCCTGCCCAAGGAGGGTGAGCCCGATATCGAGATCCCGATGCTCTTCATCTCGGTTCCCTTCCCCGGCATCTCGGCCGTCGATTCCGAGAAGCTTCTGGTCAAGCCGATGGAGACCGAACTGGCCGGTCTCGACGGTCTCGACAAGATGACCGGCATCGCGAAGGAGAATTACGCGGGCGTGATGCTCGAGTTCGATTTCGGCTGGGACAAGACGAAGATCATCGCCGATGTGCGCGACGCGATGAACACCGCCGAGGGGAAATTCCCCGACGGGTTCGAGAAATACTCAATCAACGAGATCAACTTCTCGGAATTTCCGATCGTTGTCGTGACACTCTCGGGCAACGCGCCCGAACGCACCTTGCAACAACTCGCCCGCGAGCTTCAGGACGAGGTCGAGGGGCTGGAGCCGGTGCTGGAAGCGCAGATCGCGGGCCAGCGCGACGAGATGCTCGAAGTGGTGATCGATCCGCTAAAGCTCGAGGCCTATAACGTCACGGCGCCCGAGCTGATCAACGTGGTGCAGGCCAACAACCAGCTGATCGCGGCGGGCGAGGTCGAAACGGAGGGCGGCGCGTTTTCCGTGAAGATCCCCGCGACCTTCGAGTCCGCGCAGGATGTCTACGCCCTGCCCGTGAAGAAGAACGGCGAGAGCGTCGTGACCTTGGGCGATCTGGCTGATATCCGCCTGACCTTCGAGGACCGCACCGGCACCGCGCGCTTCAACGGAGAGCCGACCGTTGCGCTGCAGATCGTCAAGCGCAAGGGCTACAACATCATCGACACGGTGGACCTGCTGCGCAAGACCGTGGCCGAGGCCGAGAGCCGCTGGCCCGAACCCCTGCAACGCGCCGTCGATGTGGGGATCTCGCTCGACCAGTCGAAGACGGTGGGCGCGATGGTCAGCCAACTCGAAGGCTCGGTGCTGACCGCGATCGCACTGGTGATGATCGTGGTGCTGGCGACGCTCGGCACGCGTTCGGCGCTGCTGGTCGGCTTCGCGATCCCGACCTCGTTCCTTCTGACCTTCCTGCTTCTCGGCATGATGGGCGTGCCGATCTCGAATATCGTGATGTTCGGGCTGATCCTCGCGGTGGGCATGCTGGTCGATGGCGCGATTGTCGTCGTGGAATATGCCGACAAGCGGATTTCGGAAGGCTCGGGGCCGATGGCCGCCTACACGGAAGCCGCCAAGCGCATGTTCTGGCCGGTCGTGTCGTCCACAGCGACCACGCTCTGCGCCTTCCTGCCGATGCTGTTCTGGCCCGGAGTTCCGGGCGAGTTCATGGGGATGCTGCCGGTCACGATCATCTTCGTGCTTTCGGCCTCGCTGGTCGTGGCGCTGGTCTATCTGCCCGTCGTGGGCGGCGTCGCGGGTCGGATGAGCCGCCGCCTCGATATGGGAGCGCGCGTCATCAAGGGCTGGCCCTATGCGCTGCGCCTCGCACTGGCGGTCGCCTCGGCGGCGCTCGTCTTCCTTGGCGCGATCCTGACGCTCAACCCCGATTTCTTCTCGGGCACGCATAGCGCCTCGGGCGATCTCGCGCGCTCACTGCCGGGCGTGGCGCTGTTCGTGCTCGCGACGATGGCGAGCTCGATCACCTTCACCGCCGCCAAACCGCAGCGCGCGCCGAAACCCATCGAAGCTGGCTATCGCCGCCGTCCCTTCGGCCATTTCATTTCGCTGATTGCAGGCAATCCGGTCATGCCGCTGATCACGGTGGCGGTGATCGTGGGCGCGGTGATCTTCACCTTCGGATATTACGGGCGCAACAATAACGGCACCCAGTTCTTCACCGATAGCGAGGTCGAGCAGGCCATCGTCTATATCCGCGCTCGCGGAAACCTTTCCCTTTCGGAAAAGGACGCGCTGCTGCGCGAGGCCGAGAGGATGGCCCTTGGCGAGCCGGGCGTGGGCGCGGTCTTCTCCTTCGCGGGCGAAGGCGGGCTGAACCAGAACAATGGCGGGGCGAGCGCGCCGCGCGACACGATCGGCCAGATCCAGGTCGAGATGATCCCTTGGGCCGAGCGCAAGGATGACGCGGACCTCCAAGGCGAGGTGGTGATGGAGAAGATCATGGCGAAGATCGCCACGATCCCCGGCATCAAATCCGAATATCTCGCGCAGGATCGCGGGCCGTCTTCGGGCAAGCCGATCCAGCTGCGCCTGAAGGGCAACGATTTCGCCAGGCTCGACGAGGCCGTGCGCTATGTCGAGGCCCACATGGCCGACATGACAGGCGTGACCGCGATCGAGGACACCCGCCCGCTGCCCGGCATCGACTGGGTCATCGACGTGGACGTCACCCGCGCGGGCCGCTTCGGTGCGGATGTGGCGACGGTGGGCGGCATGGTGCAGCTGGTCACGCGCGGCATCCTGCTCGACACGATGCGCGTGCCTTCATCCGACGAGGAAATCGAGATCCGCGTGCGCCTGCCCGAACAGGATCGCGTCCTCTCCACCCTCGACACGCTGAAGCTGCGCACCACCGAAGGGCTCGTGCCGCTGGCGAATTTCATCACGCGCACGCCTGCGCCGAAGCTCGGCCAGATCGACCGGATCGACCAGACCCGGTATTACGACATCAAGGCGGATGTGCTGGACGGGCTGACAAACGAAGCTGGCGAACCAATCAACGGCAACGAGCGCATCGCGGCACTTGGCGAGTGGCTCGAAACCGAGGCCGTGCTTCCGCAGGGCGTCACCTATGAATGGTCCGGCGATCTGGTCGAGCAGACCGAGAGCCAGGACTTCCTGATGAAGGCCTTCGCGGGTGCGCTCGCGCTGATGTTCGTGATCCTGCTCGCGCAGTTCAACAGCTTTTACAACTCGGTCCTGGTGCTGCTTGCGGTGATCCTGTCGACCGCAGGGGTGCTGATCGGGATGCTGGTGATGGGGCAGCAATTCTCGATCATCATGACCGGCGTGGGGATCGTGGCGCTGGCCGGGATCGTGGTGAACAACAACATCATCCTGATTGACACCTATCAGGAATTCTCCCGCTACATGCCGCAGCTCGAAGCGATCATCCGCACCGCCGAAGCGCGGCTGCGGCCCGTCCTGCTGACCACGATCACCACGATGGCGGGGCTGACGCCGATGATGTTCGGCCTCTCGCTCGACTTCCTGAATGGCGGCTATTCGATCGACAGCCCGACCGCGCTGTGGTGGAAGCAGCTCGCGACGGCGGTGGTCTTCGGGCTTGGCACGGCGACGGTGCTGACGCTGGTGCTGACGCCCGCGCTGTTGTCGATCCGGGTCTGGTTCAACACCGGCGCCTATCGCGGCACGAAGGCGCTTTCTGCGTTGATGCAGGGCACCGACAGCCGCGCCGCGCGCGACCTCGCGCTGGAGCGCGCGATGCGCAAGATGCGCGGCCGCGAAATCATCTGGGACGATGGTGAAGCCGAGGGCGGCGTGAAGCCGCATCTGGTGCCGAATGCCGACGCGGCGGAGTGAGGCAGACACCAAAGCCCGGGCGCCCAGCCTGGGCCGCGCCGTTTCTTCCCCCGGAAGGCCGCATTGGCGGTGTCTCGCGGGTTCAAACGCCGTTCGGTGCTTTCCAGATAAACCGCCAAACCACAAGCGGGACAAAGCCCTCACCCAAGGCCCGGGCGCGCCCCTGATCGCTCACGCCGCGCCCTGCTCCGCCGCATCTTCCTCTTCGGCCGACTGGCGCGCCCACATCGCGGCGTAACGCCCGCGTTGCGCCAGCAGCTCCTCGTGGCGCCCGCGCTCCACGATCTCGCCCTTCTCCAGGACGATGATCTGATCGGCATCGGCAATCGTCGAGAGCCGGTGCGCGATGGTGATCACCGTGCGCCCCTCGCCCATCGCCTTGAGGCTGGTCTGGATATCGCGCTCGGTCTGCGTGTCGAGCGCCGAGGTCGCCTCGTCCAGCAGAAGGATCGGCGGGTTCTTCAGGATCGTGCGCGCGATCCCCACCCGCTGCTTCTCGCCGCCCGAGAGCTTCAGCCCCCGCTCGCCCACGGCCGTGTCATAGCCCTCAGGCAGGCTCATCACGAAGTCATGGATCTTCGCCGCCTTCGCGGCGGCGACGATCTCGGCCTCGCTCGCGTCAGCGCGCCCATAGGCGATGTTGTAACGGATCGTATCGTTGAAGAGCACGGTATCTTGCGGCACCACGCCAATCGACTGGTGCAGACTCTCCTGCGTGATGTCGCGCAGATCCTGCCCGTCGATCGTGATGCCGCCGCCCGTCACGTCATAGAAACGGAACAACAGCCGCCCGATCGTCGACTTGCCCGAGCCCGACGGCCCGACCAGAGCCACCGTCTGACCGGCGGGCACGTCGAAGGAAATCCCCTTCAGGATCGGCCGCGCCGGGTCGTAATGGAACTCGACCTGATCGAAACGGATCTCGCCGCCTTTCACTTTCAGAACATCCGCGCCGGATTTATCCTGGATTTCTGCCGGTTGCTGCAACAAATCGAACATTTCGCCCATGTCGACCAGCGCCTGCCGGATCTCGCGATAGACCGTGCCGAGAAAGCCCAGCGGCATGGTGATCTGGATCATGTAGGCCTGCACCATGACGAAATCGCCGACCGTCAGCGTGCCCGCCTGCACCTCCATCGCCGCCATCACCATGACCGCCACCAGCCCGATCGAGATGATCAGCGTCTGTCCAGCATTGAGCGCCGCCAGCGACTGGCCGGTTTTCACCGCCATCGCTTCGTAACCTTTCATCGACTCGTCGTAGCGCTCGGCCTCGCGCTTGGCGGCGCCGAAATATTTCACCGTTTCGAAGTTCAGAAGACTGTCGATCGCCTTCTGGTTGGCCGCCGTATCGGCCTTGTTCATCTCGCGCCGGATCGACACCCGCCATTCGGTGACCTTGAATGTGAACTTGATATAGGCGGCGATGGTCACGATCACGACCGCCGCGTAGCGCCAGTCGAAGACCACCGCGAAGATGATCGCCACCAGCGTCAGCTCGAGGATCAGCGGCCCGACCGAGAACAGCATGAAGCGCAGCAGGAACTCGACGCCTTTCACCCCACGCTCGATGATCCGGCTGAGGCCGCCGGTCTTGCGCGTGATGTGATAGCGCAGGGACAGCTGGTGCATATGGGTGAAGGTCTGCAGCGCGAGATGGCGCAGCGCGCGCTGCGCGACCTTCACGAAGATCGCATCGCGCAGCTCGCCGAAGGCCACCGTCATCAGCCGAGCCATGCCATAGGCCACGGTGATCCCCACCGCGCCCAGGCCCAGCGCCCATGCCGGGTTCGCGCCTGCATCGCCCGAAAGCGTATTGACCGCCGCGCGATAGACGAAGGGCGTCGAGACCGAGATGATCTTGGCGATCACCAGCATCACCATCGCGAGGATGACGCGCCGCTTCACCCAAGGCGCTTCATGCGACCACAGATAGGGCAGTACCGCGCGGATCGTGCGCCAGCCGCGGGCGCGCTCATCGGCATTCATCTTGCCCGCGGTCGTGATCTGTGACGGAGGCATCGCGCCCCTCCCCTTCTTCTTGACGAAAATATCTCGGGGGCTTCCGGAGGAAGCGGGGCAGCGCCCCTCCACGTCGGAAACCTGCGCGCAACCTAGCGGCTGGCGGGGCGAAGTCCAGCCTCGCGAGAGCCCTGTGCGTTACTGCGCAGCCGCTCCCGAGGCGCTGTCGGGGGACGGAATGGTGAAGACCTGCCCCGGATAGATCAGGTCGGGGTTGCGGATCTGGTCGCGATTGGCGTCGAAGACCCGCACATAGAGGAAGCCATCGCCATAGACCTCGCGCGCGATCGCCCAGAGCGTGTTGCCCTCGACGATCTGCACCACCTTCACCGTGCCGCCCTGATCCGAGACCGGCTGCGTCTCGGCCCCGGCGGGGCTGGCGGCGCTTGCGACGACGATCTGGTCTGGCTGGTCGAACTCGGTTTCAGCCCGCGCGATCACCTTGCCCGTGCCGTCGCGCGCATCGATACGCAGCTTGTGCTTGCCGATCCCGAGCCCCGGCAGATCGAGCGCCCAGCGCCCATCCGAGGCCGGTTTCGCCTCGGCGACCAGCGTGTCGTCGAGATAGGCGGCCAGATCCGTACCCTCGGGCGCGCCGCGCCCTTCGCTGCGCGCGCTCTTCCCTGCACCGAAGGAGATCGTGTCGATCACCAGCGACGTGCTGGCAGGCGCAAGCACACGCGCGCCGTCCGCATCGGCCACGATCGCGGCGGCGGGCGGGGCGGCGGGTTGCGCGGCGGATCCGATCGCGGTCGCCTCGGTCGCGGACACCTCGGCCGCGCCCTCGGCCACAGCGACCGGTTCGGGCTGACCACGCAGCACCAGCGTTTCGGCGCTCTCGCGGCTCTGACCATCCGCCCCGGTCACCTTGAGCGACAGCGCGCGCGGATCGGCCACCGGAGGCAGATCGAAGAGCGCCACGAAATTGCCCGCGCCATCGGCCTGCACCTGCGAGACCGATTGCCCGTCGACGAGGATATCGACCTTTGCACCGGGATCGGTGCGCCCGGCCAGCGTGACCGATCCGTCAGGGGCCGCCCGCAGCGCGTCGAACTGGACCTGAGCGAAATCGCCCGGGGCGGCCTGCGCATCGGGCGCCGGTGCGGTGAGCGTCTCGTTTTCCGCAGCTTCCGGCGCAGCATTCGCGGCAGCCTCTGGCGCGGCCTCGGCGCTCTGACCGGCCACGGGCGCCTCGTCTTCTGCGCTCGGGGCCGGCGCGGAAGCAACCGCCGCCTCATTCGCCTCGGCTGGCGTCTCGGCCGACGGAGCTTCGGCTGTCTTCTCAACGGGTTGCGGTGCAGGCGTCTCGCCCGGACGCGACAGCGCCCAGATCACCAGCCCCAGCACCACCAGCACGACCGCCACGGCCCCGCCTTTGAGCATACCGCCCGCTCCGGCGCTCTCGGCGCCCTGCTTGTCGTGTTCGGTCATCCCCGCCCCTTTTCGATCCCTTTCGATCCCTGCCCGATTCCGTGCGATATGTCCCTCTCGCACGGCTTTGTTCCCGGGTCACTTGAGCAAGCTTAGCAACCCCGCTATCACCGCTCAAGAACCGCCTTTTCCTCTGGAGCCGACGCCATGACCCATCCCCGTTCCGTCTGTGTCTATTGCGGCTCGCGCGCGGGCGCGAAACCTTCCTATGCCACAGCGGCCAAGGCGACGGGGGCGATGCTCGCGGCGCGGGGCTGGCAACTGGTCTACGGTGCGGGCGATGTCGGGCTGATGGGAGAGGTCGCACGCGCCGCCCAGGATGCGGGCGGGCGCACCTTCGGCGTGATCCCCGAGCATCTGTTCCCTCGTGAGGTCGGCAAACGCGATCTGACCACCTTCGTCGTCACCGAAACGATGCACGAGCGCAAGAAGGTGATGTTCATGAATGCCGATGCCGTGGTGGTGCTGCCCGGCGGCGCGGGCTCGCTCGACGAGCTGTTCGAGGTGCTGACCTGGCGCCAGATCGGCTTGCATGAAAAGCCGATCTTCCTGCTCAATACCGATGGCTACTGGAACCCGCTCGCCGCGCTGATCGACCAGATCGTGGGAGAGGGGTTCGCCGATGCATCGCTGCGCGACATGCTGGTGATGCTCGACGATGTCGACGCGCTCGAGACCGCGCTCGTTTCCGCCTTCGCCTAGGCCGCCTTCACCGAACGCTTCGGGCGCAGATTGACGCTCGAATAGGCTGCAAGCGCGGTCCAGATCAGCCCCAGCGCGATCGCATGCCAGATCGTGACCGGCTCCCCAAAGGCCAGGGTCGCGACCGAGAATTGCAGCGTCGGGTTGAGATATTGCACCAGCCCCACCGTCGCCATCTTCACCCTTTGCGCGGCATAGGCGAAAAGCAGGAGCGGCGTGCCGGTAAGCGGCCCCGAGAAAACCAGAAGCGCCGAGGTCTTCCAGTCGCTGCCGAAATGGCCCGCATCGACCGCCCCGCCCCACCAGCCGTAATGGAACCCGGCCAGCACCACGATCGCGACGGGCGACAAGAGCAGCACCTCGGCGCAGACCGAAACCATCGGCCCCGCGCGCAACCCCTTCTTGATCAGCCCGTAGGTGCCGAAGGTGAAGGCGAGGATCAGCGAGACCCAGGGGGCCACGCCAAGTCCAACCGTCAGCACCACGACCGCCAGGGCCGCAAGACCGACCGCAGCCCATTGCAGCGCGCTCAGCGCTTCGCGGTAGATGACGAAACCCAGAAGAACCGCGACGAGCGGGAAGATGTAATAGCCAAGGCTCGCCTGCACCGCATGGCCCGATTGCACCGACCAGATGAAGGTGAACCAGTTGGCCGAAATCATCAGCGCGGCGGTGGCGATCACCAGCGTGCCGCGCCCGCGACGCTCGGATAGCGCACGCCAGATCTCGGCGAGCCGCCCCTTGAAGGCGAGGATCACTGCGAAAAAGGCAAAAGACCACAGGGTACGATGGGCCAGAACCTCGATCGGCGGGACCATGTCGAGCATCTTGTAATAGAGCCCCGACAGGCCCCAGATGATGCAGGCCGCCACCATCGCCCAGAAGCCCTTGACCGCCTCGTTCATTCCGCACCCTTTCCACTCACCGCGCGAAATTGACCGATCGGACAGGGAAAGGGAAGAGGCGCACGCGCGCGAAGCTGTGCGCCCAGTCGCGCCTCGGGTCTGCAATCTCTCACAGATACGCGTCGCCCGAAGCCGTCACGCCGCTGCGCGGTGCATGTGCCGAATAATTTGGCGGAAGATTTGGCCGACACCGCTCCGGAGACGATCGAGCCAAAGCGCGAGCGATCCCGATTTGGAGACGCTCACGCATGGCCCAAACAGGCTGCCGGACATCTAAATATCTAAGTCCGACAGCCCCTTGGTCAGCGCTCAGGCCGCCTCGAGCTCTTCCTTCACCAACCGTTCGATCTCGTCGATCGGATGTTTGGTGAGGGTCTTGTCGATCTCGGCCACCAGAACGTCGGCAACGCTCTTGTGCAGCGATTGCCTCACCTCGCCGAGGATGCGCGGCGCAGCGGCAAGGACGAGACGGTCGATCCTGCCCTGCTGAACCATCTGCAAGAGCGTGTCGGCCAGATCATCGGCAAAACGCATCTTCGCGAGTTGATGCCAATCGGTTTCTTCCAGCGCCGAGCGCTGCCCCACCCCGGTATCGGCCATGCGCCCGGGCCTGTCAGTGCCCTGCTCCCGGTCGGCGGGATTCTCCTGCGCCTCGACGCGGCGCACGACAAGCTCGGGATGAACGGTATCGGCGACATTTTCGAGAAACAGCGCCTTCTCGCCATCGGCGATCACGACCCAGGTGCCTTTGGTCAGTTGTCTCATACCATCTCCTCCTTTTCATCCGTTTGCCGATGCCAGCTGCCACGCAGGCAAAGCCAGAAACAGCCCAAGACGCGGCGGCTGCCACGCCTGCTTCTCATGTCCCGATCGGGGCGGTATCTCAGGTCACCGGGCGGCCCGCTCCGCTCTCGCGGTCTTCGCGGGCCCCACGCCCGGACCCTCCCCGGTCGCGCGCATGAAAACTGTCTGAGCGGAGTCGCTCTATATGTTAATTGTCCGCCCGGGAGCGGTGGATTGTCAAGAAACGCGATGACGCAGGGCAATCGACGATGGGCATCCTTTCGCTCCGATATCCGGCAGCTTTTTACACGGGCGCGCGTGGCGCGCGCCATTCGGTTCAAAACCGGGAGCGAAAAACGAAAAGGGCGCCCCGACAGGACGCCCTTCGCAAATCAATCGTGCCGCGATCACATGCGCGAGGCAACGTTTTCCCAGTTCACCAGCTTGTCGAGGAAGTTCGACAGGTAGGCCGGGCGCTTGTTGCGGTAGTCGATGTAGTAGGAGTGCTCCCACACGTCGCAGCCCAGCAGCGCGGTCTGGCCGAAGCAGAGCGGGTTCACGCCATTCTCGGTCTTGGTCACCTTGAGCGAGCCATCGGTGTCCTTCACCAGCCACGCCCAGCCCGAGCCGAACTGGCCTGCACCGGCGGCCGCGAACTCTTCCTTGAACTTGTCGACCGAGCCGAAGCTCTCGACGAGGGCCTTTTCCAGCTCGCCCGGCATCTTCTTCTCGCCCGGACCCATCATTTCCCAGAACTGGGCGTGGTTCCAATGCTGCGAAGCGTTGTTGAAGATACCGTTCTGCGCGACCGCACCGGCCTGGTAGGTGCCCTTGACGATCTCTTCGACCGACTTGCCTTCCCACTCGGTGCCGGCGATCAGCTTGTTGCCGTTGTCGACATAGGCCTTGTGGTGAAGGTCGTGGTGATATTCGAGGGTTTCCTTCGACATACCCAGATCGGCAAGCGCGTCGTGGGCATAGGGAAGATCGGGAAGTTCAAAAGCCATGATGTCCTCTCTTGGTTCGAAGGTTCGGGTTTCAAACCCTAAAGAAGCGCTGGCGGTTCCGAGGTCAAGCCCGTTTTCCGAGTGAAGGGCTCAGGCTTTGCGCCTCAGCGAGAGCGCAATCCCTCCGATCACAAGGGCCGCCGAGAGCCAGAACCGTGCCGACGGGATCTCGGCGAGCAAAACCGCGCCACCCAGCGCGGCGAGCAGCGGCACGGAAAGTTGAGCGATCGCGGCGAGGCTCGCGGGGATTTGCGGCAGCACGCGATACCACAGCGCATAGCCGAGCCCCGAGGTCACGGCCCCCGAGAGGATCGCGGGCCACCAGCCCCAGCTTGCCCCCTGCCCCCAATCGCCCACACCGAGCATCCAGATCAGCGCAAGGGGAGCTGCCAGAGCAAAATTGAGCGCGGTGGCCGTCAGCGGGATGCCCACACGCCTCCCGTTGAGTGAATAGAGCCCCCAGCCGACACCGCCCAGCGCCATGAGCCCGAAGCCGCGCGGATCGATATCCGCGCCCCCGGACGCGGGCAGCAGCAGGACCGCAAGCCCCGCAAATGCCAGCCCCGCCCCGATCCAGCGCCAGAGCGAGATCGGCTCGCGCATCCACAAAGCGCCTGCGAACATCGTGATTTGCACCATGCCGAACAATGTCAGCGCGCCAACGCCCGCATCGATGAGCCCGCTCGCGATGGAAAAGCCGAAGATATAGAGCGAGAGCGTCGCGACCCCGGTTCCGAGAATCGCGGGTGGCATGCGCAGCCCCGCGGTCCCCTTCGCCCGGATCGCCAGCGCCAGCAGCACCAGCGCACCGGAGCTCAGCCGCACGAAGCCTGTCTCCGCAGGCCCCCAGCCTGCATCATGCACCGCCATCCGGTTCAGAACCGAATTGGAGGCGAAAGCGATCATCACGAGGGCGGTCAGGGCAAAGAGGCGCATGGCGCCGAGAATGGCGCGAATTGGCGCAATGTCCATCCGACTTTCAGGTCGGGCGCCGGGGAACGAACGCTGTTTTCGGCTTTGAGCCGGATGATTTAATTCAAAAACGCGAAGGTCTCATGAACCTGCGAGCCTTCGCCAATGCGCCCTGCCGAGAAATCGGCATGCGCGGCCCGGGCGAGCCGCCCGGGCAATTTTTCTCACTGAATTGCCGATCGCGCCGATCAGTCGCGCGAATACAGACCCTCGTAGATCGGGGTCAGCGTCTCGGTCTCGAAGAGCGACGAGACCGAGGTGCCCGACCAGGTGTTCAGGATCGCCTGGGCGAACATCGGCGCGGTCGGCACGATGCGGATATTCGGGCAGGCCTTCACGGCCTCGGTCGGCTCGATCGAGTCGGTGATGACCAGCGATTTCAGCGCCGAATTGGTCACGCGCTCGACGGCCGGACCAGAGAGAACGCCATGGGAGATATAGGCGTGAACCTCGGTCGCGCCGTGTTCCATCAGCAGGTCAGCGGCCTTGCACAGCGTGCCGGCGGTGTCGACCATGTCATCGACGATGATGCATTTCTGGCCCTTCACGTCGCCGATCACGGTCATGCCTGCGACCTCGCCCGCTTTTTCGCGGCGCTTGTCGACGATCGAGAGCGGCGCCTCGATCCGCTTGGCCAGCTCGCGGGCGCGTGCCACGCCGCCCACGTCGGGCGAAACGACCATGATATCGTCGGTCTGACCCTTGAAGTTGTGCAGGATGTCGAGCGCGAAGACCGGGGAGGCATAGAGGTTGTCCACCGGGATATCGAAGAAGCCCTGGATCTGCGCCGCGTGCAGGTCGAGCGTCAGGATGCGGTCCACGCCCGCCTCAGTGAGCAGGTTCGCCACCAGCTTGGCCGAAATCGGCGTGCGCGCCTTGGTGCGGCGGTCCTGACGGGCGTACCCGAAATAGGGGATCACGGCGGTGATGCGATCGGCCGAGGAGCGTTTGAGCGCATCGGTGATGATCAGTAGCTCCATCAGGTTGTCATTGGCCGGGTTCGAAGTCGGCTGGATGATGAACATGTCCTCGCCGCGCACGTTCTCGTAGACCTCGACGAAGATCTCCTGATCGTTGAACCGCTCCACCCGGGCATCCACCAGACCGACCGACATACCGCGATGCATCGACATGCGCCGCGCGATGGACTGGGCAAGCGTGCGGTTCGCATTGCCGGAGATGAGCTTGGGTTCGGTGACGACGGACATGGGGCAGCATTCCTTCGAAAGTGTCTTGCCGGGGGATGACCGGCGGGATTCGCTTGATTGCGCCTGCCTTAGCACCGGGGTAGCGTGGCGGCAATTTGCACCGTCAAGAAAGTGTTATGAATGGCACGGATCGACTACTTTTTCGGCGTCTTCAGCCCCTGGACCTATCTCGCCGGGCTGCGCCTGGAGGAGATTGCCGCCCGGCATGGCGCCGAAATCACCTATAAACCGCTCGACCTTCTGGGGCTTTTCGACCGCACCGGGGGCGTGCGTCCCGCCCAGCGTCACCAAAGCCGGATGGAATACCGGATGCAGGAGCTCAAGCGCTGGTCGGCCAAGCTCGGCATGAAGATGAACTTCACCCCGCCCGGCTATCCGCCGAACCCCGCCCCGGCCTCTTACGCGATCATCGCAGCGCAAAAGGCAGGCGGCGGCGATATCGGCGGGCTGGTTCACGCGATCGCGCGCGCCTGCTGGGCCGAGGACAAGGACATCGCCTCCGACGAGGTGATCCGCGCGGCGCTCGAGGCCAACGGTTTTGACGGCAATCTGGTCACCACCGGGCTTTTCGACGGGGCCATCGCCTATGAGCGCAACCTCGAGGAGGCGGTGGAGCGTGGCGCCTTCGGCTCGCCTTTCTATATCGTGGCCGAAACCGACGAGCGCTTCTGGGGCCAGGACCGGTTGCACTTTCTCGACGACCATCTGGGGACGCTCTGAATGCCGCGTGATCTGAGACAAGGGGCCGAAGTTTTCTGGCAAAGCTTCGGTCACGGTGAACGGCCGGCCATCGCGATCCATTGCACGCTGGGCTCCTCCAATCTCTGGGCCGGGGCACTCGGGCCGCTCGCGGGCGAGATCAGCGCCGTCGCCTTCGACCAGCCCGGTCACGGGCAATCCGCGCCCTGGCGGGGGGACGCCGCCGAGCCGGGCGCGTTCCAGACGCAGGTGACGCGGATCGCGGCGAGCTTCATCGAACGCCCCGTCGACCTGATCGGTCACAGCTTCGGCGCCTCGGTCGCGCTGCGCATCGCGGTCGGCGCGCCCGAAGCGGTTCGCTCGCTGACGCTGATCGAGCCCGTGCTCTTTGCGGCCCTGCCGGAAACCGATCCCGACTGGCAGGACCTGCGCGCAAAACAGGACCACTTCCAGCAGCTGATGGAAGCGGGAGATTACGAACCCGCGGCGCGCGGCTTCATGCGCGACTGGGGGACCGGCCAGCCCTGGGACAGCTATTCCGAGGCCCATCGCGAGCGCTTCATCGCCTCGATGCCGATGGTCGAGAACATCTCGCGCGCGAATTTCGAGGATCCCGCCCGGATCGCGCGCCCCGACGGGATCGAGCAGATCGACGCGCCGGCGATGATCATTCACGGCGACCGCTCGCCGCCGACCATGCCGAAAGTGGCCGAAGCGATCGCCGCGCGGCTGCCGGATGTGGGCGTCGCCTGCGTCGAGGGCGCGGGTCATATGCTGCCCGCGACCCATCCCGAGCACTGCGCGCGCCTGATCGCCGCCAATCTGGAACGTAGCTGACCCGATGGCCAAGGCATCCGCACTCTTTCGCTGCGCCGAATGCGGCGCGAGCCATGCCAAGTGGTCGGGGCGTTGCGACGCCTGCGGCGCGTGGAACTCGATCCACGAGGAAGCGCCGCTTTCGGCCACGCCCGGCTCGGGGCTGAAAGGCGCGAAGGGCAAGGTGATCCCGCTCACCGCGCTCGACACGAAGGAAACGCCACCTGCACGCGCGCAATCGGGCATGGTCGAGCTCGACCGGGTTCTGGGTGGCGGGCTCGTCCCGGCCTCGGCAATCCTTGTGGGCGGCGATCCGGGGATCGGGAAATCGACGCTGCTCTTGCAAGCTACTGCAGCTTTCGCCCGCAAGGGGCTGAAGGCGCTCTATATCTCGGGCGAGGAAGCGGCGAGCCAGGTGCGGATGCGGGCGCAACGCCTTGGCCTCGCGGATGCGCCGGTGGGATTGGGCGCGGAAACGAGCCTGCGCGATATCCTGACCACGCTCGAGGCCGAGCGCCCCGACCTCGTGATCATCGATTCGATCCAGACCATGTGGTCGGACAGCGTCGACAGCGCCCCCGGATCGGTCAGCCAGCTGCGCGCGGCCGCTCACGAATTGGTGAGCTTCGCCAAGCGGCGCGGCACGGCGGTGATCCTCGTCGGGCACGTCACCAAGGAAGGCCAGATCGCGGGTCCGCGCGTGATCGAACACATGGTCGACACCGTGCTTTACTTCGAGGGCGAACGCGGCCACCAGTTCCGCATCCTGCGTGCGGTGAAGAACCGCTTCGGCCCGGCATCCGAGATCGGCGTCTTCGAGATGACGGGATCGGGGCTGGCCGAGGTCGCCAATCCCTCGGCGCTGTTTCTCTCCGAGCGCGGCCAACCGGCCCCGGGATCGGCAGTTTTCGCAGGGATCGAAGGCACCCGACCCGTGCTGACCGAAATTCAGGCGCTGGTCGCCCCGTCTTCTCTCGCCTCCCCCCGGCGCACGGTGGTGGGGCTCGACTCGGGGCGCATTTCCACCATCCTCGCGGTGCTGGAATCGCGTTGCGGCATTCCCTTCGCGGGGCTCGACGTGTTTCTCAATGTCGCGGGCGGCATGAAGGTGGTGGAACCCGCTGCCGACCTTGCCGCCGCCGCCGCCCTCCTGAGCGCACGCGAAGACGCGGCCCTTCCGGCGGACATGGTCATTTTCGGCGAAATCAGCCTCTCGGGGGCATTGCGCCCCGTGGGTCAGGCCGAAAACAGGTTGAAAGAAGCGGCAAAACTTGGTTTTTCACAGGCGATCGCGCCTTCGGGAACGAAAGCCGAGGGTTCAAGCGGGATGGCATTGCGCAAGCTGGGCGATCTCGTGACCTTTACTGGTGAGATGTTCGGCGCCGGATAGGGCCGACAACACAGGAGCGCAAATGGACGGGTTCACCATCGTCGATGCCATCGTGGCGGTCGTCATCATTCTCTCGGCGATCCTCGCCTATTCGCGGGGCTTCGTGCGCGAGGGTCTGGCCATCGTCGGCTGGATCGCCGCCGCCGTGGTCGCCTACATGTTCGCCAACGAAGCGCGCCCGCTCGTGCAGCAGATCCCCGGCCTCGACAAGTTCATCGGCCAAAGCTGCGAACTGGGCATGATCGGCGGTTTCGCTGTGGTCTTCGCCATCGCGCTCGTCGTGTTCTCGATCCTGACGCCGCTTTTCGCCTCTGCCGTGCAGCGCTCGGCGCTCGGTGGGCTCGATCAGGGTCTTGGTTTCCTGTTCGGCGTTCTGCGCGGGGTCGTCCTCGTTGCGGTGGCCTTCGTGGTTTATGACCGCGTGATGAACAATGACCGGGTCGCGGTGGTGGACGACTCGCGCTCGGCCAAGGTGTTCTCGCGCATGTCGGGCCAGCTCGACGAATCGATGCCCGCCGACGCGCCGGGCTGGATCGTGAGCCGCTATGAGCAGCTCGTTTCGGCCTGCCCCGCCCCCGCAGGTGCTGCGGATGCGCCCGCGCGCACCGACGAATTGCCCCCCGCCGCGGGCAATTGATGACAAATGGATGACGGATTTGCGGGCGCGAGGGGTTAACACCTCTCGCGTTTCGCATTAAATGGGCGCGAGTGCCCGCCCCCCGCACATCTCGGAGCCGCCGCCATGTCTTGCCCCGCCGCCCAGAAAACCCATTACGCCCATCCGTTCGATGACGACAAACTCAAGGAAGAGTGCGGCGTCTTCGGCGTCGTCGGCGTCACCGATGCCGCGAATTTCGTCGCCCTCGGCCTGCATGCGCTTCAGCATCGCGGCCAGGAAGCCGGCGGGATCGTCGCCCATGATGCCAAGAAAGGGTTCAACTCGGCCCATCGCTTCGGCTATGTGCGCGACAACTTCACCAAGTCGAGCCTGATGGAGACGCTGCCCGGCGATATCGCCATCGGCCATGTGCGCTACTCCACCGCCGGCTCCAAGGGCGCGGTGATCCGCGACATCCAGCCCTTCTTCGGCGAATTCTCGATGGGCGGCGCGGCTGTCGCCCATAACGGCAACCTGACCAATGCCGATGCGCTGCGCCGCGAACTGATCGAACGGGGCGCGATCTTCCAATCGTCCTCGGACAGCGAATGCATCATCCACCTGATGGCGCGTTCGATCCAGCGCAAGCATGCCGACCGGATCGCCGATGCGCTGCGCCGCGTCGAGGGTGCCTTTTCGATCGTCGCGATGACCCGCACCAAACTGATCGGCGTGCGTGACCCGCTCGGCGTGCGCCCGCTGGTGATGGGCCGGATCGGCGACAACGGCTATGTGCTGAGCTCGGAGACCTGCGCGCTCGACATCATCGGCGCGGAATTCGTGCGCGAGATCGATCCCGGCGAGATGGTCGTCATTCAGGACGGCCATATCGAAAGCTCGCGCCCCTTCGGCCCCTCCACCGGCCGGTTCTGCATCTTCGAGCATGTCTATTTCTCGCGCCCCGACAGCATCATCGGCGGCCGCTCGGTCTATGAGACCCGCCGCGCAATCGGCGTGGAACTGGCCCGCGAAGCCCCTGTCGACGCCGATCTCGTCTGCCCCGTGCCCGATAGCGGCACCCCCGCAGCGATTGGCTATAGCCAGGAAAGCGGCATCCCCTTCGCGCTCGGCATCACGCGCAACCAGTATATGGGCCGCACCTTCATCGAGCCGACCGAGCAGATCCGCAACATGGGCGTGCGCCTCAAGCTCAACGTCAACAAGTCGCTGATCCGTGGCAAGCGGGTGATCCTGGTGGACGACTCGGTCGTGCGCGGCACGACCTCGCGCAAGATCAAGGACATGATCCTGGACGCGGGCGCCAAGGAGGTGCATTTCCGCATCGCCTCCCCGCCCACCGCCTGGCCGTGCTTCTACGGTGTGGACACGCCCAACCGCGACAAGCTGCTGGCCGCACGCATGACCGAAGAGGAAATGCGCGAGTGGATCTCGGTCGACAGCCTCAAGTTCATCTCGCTGGGCGGTCTCTATCGCGCCGTGGGCGAGGCCGAGGGGCGCAACGATGCCTGCCCGCAATATTGCGATGCCTGCTTCTCGGGCGAATACCCGATCACGCCTTCGGACCAGATCGAGAAGGGTTTCGAGATGAAGGCTGCCGAGTAAGGCTTGACCTCCACGAGATTGCGGGGAAGATCTCCGCCCCTCCCTTCCGCTCGGGCGACCAGCCCGGGCAGCGCCCGACCCTCCCCCCGGGAGGGCGCTTTTGCGACGTTTCACACCCGCAGCAGGTCATTCGGATTTGGAAAGATAAAATGCAGACCTTGGAGCGGACGACCGCCCACCCAAGGGTCGGGCGCAGCCCTTGGCGCAACGGTTCAAGCCCGCCCGACACCGCCGCTTCAGCGATAGGTCTCACCCTCGTCACCGATCACCTCGGCCCCGAGTTCGCCTGCCAGAACCCGCAGTAAACGGCGCATCGCGCTGTCTGGATCGTCGAAATCGCGCGGCGCCCGTAGCACAATCGTGCCACTGAACCAACGCAAGGCGTGCTGCCAACGCCCGTCCCGCAGGCGTATTTCCGCAAGTCCTGGCCCGGCGCGCAGGCCGATCACCTCCCCGGTCTTCGGATTGGTCACGCTCTGGTGCTCATCCGTGGACAGGCGAACCCCGTCAACCTTGCCGACCGCGTACTCCCATTCGTCGAAGCCAATCGGCGGGCCAGCCGGGCGCTCAATGTAGATCGTATAGCCCCCACCCCTGCTCACTCCTCCTGGCAGCCGCTCAGAAGGGTCTGGCTCTCGCCATCCTCGGGGATCCACTCGAGCATCGCGCCCGAACCTTTCGTCCACCAGACATAACCCGCTTCGCCCTCGCCATCCTCGGCATATTTCGCGCCGTCAGCAGAGGCAACATGGCTCATCACCACCATCCGCCCTTCCAGCATCAGGACGACGCGCTGCGGCGTGCTGTCGTTGATATAAGCGGCGGGCACGCGCGCGCCGCGTTCGCACAGATAGGTGCGGGTGATGACCGGGTTGATCTCGCTCGTGGCGCTGGTCAACGGGGCGAGCCTTTCCGGCGCGGCGCTGTCCTGCGCGGTCGCAGGCATGGTGAAAGCCGCGAGAAGGATCGCCGCGACGCTCAGGTATGTCACGCTTCGTCCTCGACCCGGTCCGCCAGCGCCTCGGCGCGCGCCGCGATCTCGGCGAGCGTATCGGTGACTTCGGCGGGCACGACCGGCACTTCGATTTGCGGCGGATTGGCCTGCAATTCGTCGATCTTCGCCTGCAACTCGCCCAGACGGTTCTTCGCCTCGCGCAGCTGATCCTCGATCCCGGCGGCCTTGTCGGCCAGCATCAGCCCCGACATCAGCAGCATACGCGGTTCGGGGATCCGGCCGATCTGGCCCAGAAGCACCCGCGCCTCGGCATCGAGCATGGCAGCGGCCGAGCGCAGGAAATGCTCCTCTCCCTCCTGACAGGCCACGTCGAAATCGCGCCCGCCGATGGTGATCTTCAGCTCAGGCATCCTCGGCCTCCCCGGTAGCACCCTCGATGATCGGGTCGAGCCCCGCGATGATCTGCTCCAGCTCGGAGCTTTCGCTCTCGCGCGCAGCTCGCAGGGCCTGCAACTCTGCCATCAAAGCCTCATCCGAGAAGGCCACGCCCTCATCCATCAGTTTGCGATTGGCTGCGATCAGCGCCGCATTCGCCTGCTTGAGCGCCGCGACCTCCTTGAAAGCCGCCTCCTGTGCACGCACGGCCGCACCATATTTGCGCTCCATCGCGTTCAGCGTCGTGTCCTGCTTCTCGCGGATCGCGCGCACGCGCTCGGAGAGCTGGGCATTGGCCTCTTTCTCGGCTTCGAGCGAGGCTTTCAGCTCGGCGATCTCGGCCGGGTCGGCGGCAGTGGCGGACGCAATCTCGGAAACGGGCTCGGGCACATGCTCGAAAACCGGCTCGGGCATCGCCTCGGGGGCCGGTTCGGGCTCAGCGGTCACCGCCCTTTGCTTGATCGCCTCGACCCCACGCCCGATCCGCTCGAGCGCGAAAGCGATGCGGCGTTCGTATTCGGCAATATCGCTCATACGCGCCTCCTCGTCCTCACATGTCCCGCTTCCCGCGCCGAATCGCGTTCCGGCGGCGGGTTTGCGCCAGTTTAACCCTGATCGCAAAGCCAAGCCCACCCTTTTACCCCAAGCACTTGCGGGCCATGCTTGATCTTGAGCCGTTCCCTGCTATCAGGGTCACAAACCCTGACTGCTGCCCCCCGAAAGGACGTTTCATGGAAATCGAAGAGCTGCGCGCCGCCCATCCCGAGCACTGGAAACTGGCTTCCGCGATCCGGGCGCTGGCGATGGATGCGGTTCAGGCCGCCAATTCCGGCCACCCCGGCATGCCGATGGGCATGGCCGATGTCGCGACCGTTCTGTTCCAGAACCACCTGAAATTCGACGCGAAAGCCCCGAAATGGGCCGATCGCGACCGCTTCGTACTCTCGGCCGGTCACGGCTCGATGCTGCTTTACGCGCTGCTCTACCTGTGCGGCGACGAGCAGGTGACGCTCGATCAGATCAAGAACTTCCGCCAGATGGGCGCGAAGACCGCCGGCCACCCGGAGAACTTCCTGCTCGACGCGGTGGAGACCACCACCGGCCCGCTCGGCCAAGGCATCTCGACCGCCGTGGGCATGGCGATCGCCGAAGAGGCGCTGCGCGCTCAATGGGGCAAGAAGATCGTCGATCACCGCACTTGGGTGATCGCGGGCGACGGTTGCCTGATGGAAGGTATCTCGCAGGAGGCCATCGGCCTTGCCGGCATGCAGGAACTCTCGAACCTGATCGTGCTGTGGGACAATAACGACATCACCATCGACGGTCGCGTGTCGATCTCGGACAAGACCGATCAGCACAAGCGCTTCGAGGCTTCGGGCTGGACGGTCTTCGCCTGTGACGGGCATGATCCGGTCTCCATCGACGAAGCGCTGACCAAGGCGAAGAACGCCAAGGGTCCGGTTCTGGTGGACTGCAAGACGATCATCGGTTTCGGCTCGCCCAACAAGGCGGACAGCTATTCGGCGCACGGCTCGCCGCTCGGTGACGAGGAAATCGCGCGCACGAAGGCGATCTATGGTTGGGACTACGGCCCGTTCGAGATCCCCGCGGATGTGAAATCGACCTGGGAAGCGATCGGCTCGCGCGGCGCCTCCGAGCGCGGCGAATGGGAAGAGCGTTTCGCCAAGCTCTCGGCGGGCAAACAGGCCGAGTTCACCCGCATCATGGAAGGTGGCGTTTCGAAGAAACTCACCAACGCGATCCGCAAATTCAAGAAGGAACAGGCCGAATCCGCACCGAAGGTCGCGACCCGCAAGGCCTCCGAAATGGTGCTGGGCGTGGTCAATGGCGCCTGCCCCGAGACGCTGGGCGGCTCGGCCGACCTCACCGGCTCGAACCTGACGAAATCGGCGGGGATGGAAGTCTTCAACCCGGCGAACCGCAAGGGCCGCTACATCCATTTCGGCATCCGTGAGCACGGTATGGCTGCGGCGATGAACGGGATGATCCTGCATGGCGGCGTGCGCGCCTATGGCGGCACCTTCTTCTGCTTCACCGATTACGCGCGCGGCGCGATGCGTCTGTCGGCGCTGATGAAGGTTCCGGCCGTCTATGTGATGACCCATGACTCGATCGGTCTGGGCGAGGACGGCCCGACCCACCAGCCGGTCGAGCATCTCGCAATCTGCCGCGCAACGCCCAACACGCTGACCTTCCGCCCCGCCGACGTGATCGAGACCGCCGAGGCCTGGGAAATCGCGATGGAGCAGCAAGGCACGCCCTCGGTGCTCGCGCTCAGCCGCCAGAACCTGCCGACGCTGCGCACCGAGTACAAGCCGCAGAACCTCACCGCGCGCGGCGCCTACGTTCTGGCCGAGGCCGATGGCAAGCGTCAGGCGATCCTGATGGCGACCGGTTCGGAGGTCGAGATCGCGCTCAAGGCCCGCGAGATCCTGCAATCGCAGGCGATCGGCACCCGCGTCGTCTCGATGCCCTGCATGGAGCTGTTCGCCCAGCAGGACGAGGGCTATCGCAAGCGCGTTCTGCCGCCGAACTCGGTCCGCGTGGCCGTCGAGGCTGCCGTGCGCCAGCCCTGGGATCGCTGGCTTCTGGGCGAGCGTGGCCGTGAAGCCAAGGCGGGCTTCGTGGGCATGGACCGCTTCGGCGCCTCGGCCCCCGCAGGTGAGCTCTACGAGAAGTTCGGCATCACCGCCGAGGCCGTGGCCGAGAAGGTCAAGAGCCTCCTCTGATGGCGTTGCCCGGCATCAAGGCAACAGCGAGGGGGCCCGCCGTGGCCCCCTCTGCACATCCCGCCGCCGATCATCCGGGGCTGGGGGTGGCTTTCATGCTGAGCGCTTTCTCGATGCTGACGCTGATGGACGCCTTCGCGAAGCTTCTGGGCGAAGGCTACCATCCGCTGCTGATCGTCTGGGCGCGCTTTGCCGTGAATGCGGTCGTGCTGGCGGCGATCTATCGTGGCAGCTTGCCCGTGCGGATGCGCAGCCCGCAACCCGGCCTGCAACTGGGCCGGGCACTGTTCCAGATGGGAGCGATCGCAGCCTTCTTCTTCTCGCTGCGCCATGTGCCGCTGGCCACCGCCACCGCGCTTGGCGACCTCAACCCGGTCATCGTGACCCTCGGGGCGGCCCTCTTTCTGGGCGAGCGGCTGGGAGTGCACCGGATCTTCGGCATCGTGGCCGCGTTCGTGGGCGCGATGATCATCTTGCGCCCGGGCTTTGGCGGGCTGCATCCGGCGGCGCTTCTGGCGCTTCTCGCAGCCTTCAGCTTCGCGGGCGCGGTGCTGCTGACCCGCCACCTGCGCGGCGATGGAGCGGCCACCTCGCAGCTCTGGTCCTCGCTGACGGGCTTCGCGCTCTCCTCACTCGCCCTGCCCTTCGTCTGGCAGCCCATCGCGCTTGGCGATCTCTGGATCTTTCTGGCGCTCGGCCTTGCCGGGAGCCTGTCGCAATTCCTGCTGATCCGCGCCTTTTCGCTGGCCGAGGCCTCTACGCTGGCGCCTTTCGGCTATTCGGGGCTTCTTTTCGCCTCCTTCTGGGGCTGGCTGATGTTCGACCAGCTGCCCGACGGCTTCACCATTGCCGGGGCGCTTGTGATCGTAGGGGCAGGCCTCTATGTCTGGTCGCGCGAGCGCCGTGCCGCACGTCTGAGCCAGTCCTGACCGTTCCGAGTGATGAAGAACCGCAGCGCAACCCTGTCCGACCGTGTCTCGAACGCCCTCTTCGTGGCGGTGATGCGGATCGTCCAGCGTATGCCCTACGAGAAGCGCATCCCCGCGGCGGGCAAGCTCGTCGCGCGTCTGGCGCCCTTTCTCGGCTTCACCCGAAAGATCCGCGACAACCTCGCAATCGCCTGCCCGCATCTGAGTTTCGAGGAAGTCCGCCAGCTGCAACGTGCGGTTCCCGACAGTCTGGGCCGGATGCTGGCCGAGATCTATTCGGGCGAGGAATTCGTGGCCCGCGTGCGCGATCTGCCGATCGAGGGGCCGGGCGCCGAGGCTCTGGAACGCGCGCATGTCGAACACCGCCCCGTCGTGCTCGCCGCGGGCCATTTCGGCAATTACGACGCCTGGCGCGCGGCACTGGTCGGGCATGGCTACCGGGTCGGCGCCATCTACCGCCCGATGAACAACCCGATCTTCAACGAGCAATATGTCTCGACCATCTCGGCCATCGCGCAACCGCTCTTCGCACGCTCGCGCCGCGGTTTGGGCGACATGATGAAATTCCTGCGCGATGGCGGGATGGTGGCCTTCGGTTTCGATCAGCATTTCAACAAGGGGGCCGAACTGAGCTTTTTCGGCCTGCCCGCCTTCACCCCGCTATCCGCCGCCGAAATGGCGCTGAAGATGAAGGCCGATCTGGTGCCGATCTACGCAATCCGCCAGCCCGACGGGCTGAGCTTCAGGATCTATGCGGACAAACCCGTACCCCATAGCGACGCCGAGACGATGACACAGGAGCTCAATGACGGGCTCGAGGAGATGATCCTCAAGCATATGGAGCAGTGGCTCTGGATTCACCGACGCTGGAAAGTGAAGAAATCCGCCATGAAATAGAATGCGCGAGGCCCGCAAGCCCCGCGCGTTTCGTTTTTCCTTTCGCCTCAGTTGCCGTGCTGGATGCGCTCCATCAGGGCACCGGTTTCCTCGGCGGGAAGGGCTGCGTTCAATGCGAACCAGATCACCACGAGCGACCAGATCGCGACCGCGGCCATACCGTCCCAGAAGCCCAGCATGCCCAGCGCATGTTTGCTCGTGCCGAGCGCGGTGATCACCCAGAGCCCACCGAACCACAGCGCCAGCCAGCCGATATTGTTCCAGCCGAACGCGGAGGCGGGTTTCTTCTGCACGAGGTGGAAGACCAGAGCGTAGATCGCGAACCCTCCCAGCAGCATCCCGAACAGGATCGAGTCGGTGTAGAAACCCGTCCAGTAGATCACGAGGTTCGAGGCGATGAAGGCCAGAGGCGCGAGGATCTCTGCGCCAGCGAGCTTGAAGGCACGGGGCGCATCGGGTTGTGAGCGGCGCAGAACCATCAGCACGATCGGGCCAAGCCCATAGGTCAGGACCGTGACCGAGCTGATATAGCCCACCAGCAATTGCCAGGCCGGAAACGGAAGCAGGAAGAACACGCCCACCGCCCACATCACGGCGACCGCCAGCCACGGAACGCCGGATTTCGTCGTGTGGGTCAGCGATTGCGGACCGCTGTCGGTGTCACCCACCGCATAGAGGATCCGCGAGCCGCCAGTGACGTAGATCAGGCCGGTGCCGCCGGGCGAGATATAGGCGTCGACGTAGAGCAGAAGCGCCAGCCACCCCATACCGAGCGTCGCCGCGAGACCCGCGAAGGGACCGGCAGATCCCGCGAAGCTCAGCGCCGTCCAGCCGTTCTTCAGGTTCTCGGGCGACAGCGCCATGATGAAAGCCACCTGCAGCAGGATATAGACGAAGGCCGCCAGAACGACCGAGCCGATCACCGCCATCGGGATGTTGCGACCCGGATTGGCGCTCTCGCCACCAAGGTCGATCGCCGTGCGGAATCCGAGGAAGGAGAAAACGATCCCCGCCGCCGGGATGGCGGTGAACATGCCTTGCGAGCTGTAAGTGCCCGGAGCGGCATGCCAGACTCCCCAATGGGTCGAGGCCGCGATCAGACCGACCACGGTCACCAGTGGCACCGCGATCTTCCACCACGTCACCGTGTTGTTGACCTTCAGAAGCGCCTTGATCGCCAGCAGGTTCAACACTGCAAGCACACTCAATAGCACCGCCGAGGCGATGAACCCCATCAGCGTCAGAGTGCCCGAGCCATCGCCCTTGATGAAATAGGGCAGGTAATTGTTGGCATAGGTCACGATCCCCTCGGCCTCGACAGCCGGAACGGGCGCGTAGCTGAGAAACAGCATCCAGCCCCAGAGTCGGCCCAGCGTTTCGCCGTGGCTCGCGTGGCTCATGTGGACGAGCGCGCCGGATTTGGAGAACATCGTGGACAGCTCGGCAAAACACAAAGCGATCAGCATGATGATCACAGCGCCGATCACCCAGGACCAGACCGAGAGCGGGCCCGCGATCTTCGAGGCGTGATAGGCACCGAACAACCAGCCCGAGCCGATCATCGAAGTCGTCGAGGCAAAGAGCAACCCGACCACCCCGGCATCGCGCCGGAGCTTGCCGGGGGGTGCGGCGGTATCGATTGCAGCCATTTTGAAATCCCCTGTTGTGAAATCGTTGATGGGGATCAGTTAGGGCAGGAACAAATGAAGCGGAGCGATCACACGGGCTTGTGGCACCATGCGATTGGGCGTGACGACGCCGTGAGCGGGCTCAGCGCAGGAATTTCTGCGCGAGTTTCGCGATCCGCGCGCCACGGTAGGGCGGCATCAGCATGCCAAGCGGCGCGAAGCGGTTCTCGAGAACGGCTCTCTCATGGCTGAAGGCGAGAAAACCGTAATGTCCGTGCGCGGCGCCCAGCCCCGAATTGCCGATCCCCCCAAAGGGCAGGTTCGGGTGCAGGTAATGGGCCAGCGCGATATTGATTCCCACCGCACCCGAGGTGCTGGCGCGGCGCAGCCGCTCGATCAGGGAGCGGTCGCGCTCGAAGATGTAAAGCGCCAGCGGTTTCGGCCCGGCCTCGATGCGGGCAAGCACCTCGTCGGGGTCGGTGAAGGGGATCACCGGCAGGACAGGGCCGAAGATCTCTTCCTGTTCAAGCTTCATCGACGGGTCGGTGCCCATCATCACGGTGGGCGCGATATAGCGGCTCTCAGGCTTCGATGCCCCGCCCGTCAGCGGCCGCGCGCCCTCCGCCTCGGCCTCGGCAATCATCTCCGTCAGCCGTGCGAAATGATCGGGATTGATGATCCGGGCCAGATCGCGCGAGGCATGCTGCGCCTCTTCGGTCTTGCCATACATCTTCGCGATGGCGGCCTTCAACTCGGCCAGGAACGGCGCCTCGATCTGTTTCGCGACAAAGACGTGATCGGGCGCGATGCAGGTTTGACCCGCATTGGCGAACTTGCCCCAGGCGATCATCTTCGCGGCCTTTTTCAGATCCGCGCCGGGGCCGACGATGACGGGCGACTTGCCACCCAGCTCCAGCGTGACCGAGGCGAGATGCTTCGCCGCCGCCGCCATCACGATCTTGCCCACGCGCGGCGAGCCGGTGAAGAAGATATGATCGAAGGGCTGCTCGAGTAGCTGCGTGCTGACCTCGACCCCGCCCTGCACGACGCGCACGAGATCTTCGGGCAGTGCCTCCCCGACGATATCCGCGATCACGGCGGCGCTCGCGGGCGCCAGCTCGGAGGGCTTGAGCACCACCGCGCATCCCGCAGCGAGTGCCGAAACGAGCGGGCCGAGCGACAGCCCCACAGGGTAGTTCCACGGCGCGATGATGAGTGCCGTGCCCTTCGACTCGGGAATGATGCGGGCCTTCGTGCCAAGCATCGCACGTGTCGGGAAGACCCGACGCACCCGCATCCAGCGCTTGAGATGGCGCAGGGTGTGGCTGATTTCCGATTGCACGGGCAGGATCTCGGTCAGGCGGATCTCGGCCTCGGGCTTGGCGAAATCGGCGCTCAGAGCCTCGATGATCTCGGCCTCTCGGGCCGTGATCGTCTCGGACAGCGCGCGCAGGGCGGCGCGGCGCTCGGCAAAGCCGAAACTCACCCGGCGCCGCTGATTGCCCGCCGCGAGATGAGCGAATGCCTGTTCGGCGTTGGCCTGCGTGCTTTGATCCATGTCGGTCCTCCGGCCGGCATTCCAGCCGCTCGCACGCCGAAAGGCAATGGGGCGTCGCACCTTAGCCGCGACGACGCAGCGGCAGGCTCAGCACGAAGAGGAAGGTGGCGGCCGCCACGATCGAAGGTCCGGCGGGCGTGTCGAATTGCAACGAACCCCAGAGCCCGAGCAGCACCGAGACGACCCCCACCCCCGTCGCGCCCGCGGCCATCGCCTCGGGGCTGCGCACGGGTTGGCGCGCGGCGGCGGCCGGGATGATCAACAGCGCCGCGATCAACAGCGCCCCCACGATCTTGATTGCCACCGCCACAGTCAGCGCCAGCGCGATCGTCAGCACCATCTGCTCGCGCCGGGGATCAAGGCCCGAGGCCATCGCCAGTTCGTCATTGATCGTGGCGGTCAAGAGCGCCTGCCAGCGCCAGGCCAGCATCGCCAGCACCACCGCCGAACCAGCCCAGACTACCGCGAGATCGGCTTTCGACACGGCAAGGATATCGCCAAAGAGCCAGGCCGTCAGGTCCACGCGCAAACCGCTCTGGAAGGAGGCGGCGACAAGGCCGAAGGCCAGCGCCGAATGGGCCAGAACCCCCAGCACGGTATCCATCGCATGCCCGCGCCCCGAAAGCCGTGCCACGGTGACCGCCATCGCCAGCGCAACGCCCAGCGTGCCGAGATAGACCGAAGCGCCGAAGGCGAAGCTCAGCGCCACGCCCAGGATCGCGGCATGGGCCGTGGCATCGCCGAAATAGGCCATGCGCCGCCAGACCACGAAGGAGCCGAGCGGCCCGGTCGCAAAGGTCAGCCCGATTCCGGCCAGCGCCGCGCGTGTGAGAAAATCGTCAAACATGGGCGTGCTCGTGGGTGCAGGTGGCGTGATCGGTATGTTCGTCGCCATGGTCATGATCGTGTTGATAAAGCGCGAAGGCCCCTTGCGTGCCCATCCCGAACAGCGCGCGATATTCCGGCGCTTCCGCGACGACTTTCGGCGTGCCCTGACAGCAGACATGGCCGTTGAGGCAAATCACCCGGTCCGAGGCCGACATCACCACATGCAGATCGTGGCTGACCATCAGAACGGCCGCCCCGGTCTCGGCGCGCACCTCTTCGATCAGTTTGTAGAACCCGGCCGTTCCGGGCTGATCGAGCCCCTGCGTCGGCTCGTCGAGGATCAGGATATCGGGCTCGGTCAGCAGCGCACGCGCCAGCAACACGCGCTGGAACTGCCCGCCCGAAAGCCGCGCGATCTGGCGTGCGCCCAGATGCGGCACGCCGGTCCGCTCGAGCGCGGCCTCGGCGCCCGCGTCCGAGACGCGTTTGGGCAGCGACAGAAAGCGGCGCACCGTCATCGGCAGGCTCGCATCGATATGAAGCTTCTGAGGTACATAACCGATCTTCAGCCCCGGCTTGCGCGTCACCTCCCCGCGCGCGGCAGGCTCCAGCCCGATCAGCGCACGTACCAGCGTCGACTTGCCCGATCCGTTCGGCCCGACGACGGTCACGATCTCGCCCGGCGAAATGGTGAAGTCGATGCCGTGGAGAACCTCGGTATCGCCATGGCGCACGCTCAGCCCTTGCGCCGTGATCAGCTCGCTCATTGCGCGGCCTCTTGATAGCATTTCGGACATAGGCCCAACGCCTCGACGGTCGCACGTTCGACATGGAAGCCCAACCGGTCCGCCGCCCCCAGAAGAGCCTGGCGCACCTCGTCGGCCCCGGCCTCGGCCACCTCGCCGCATTCGCGACAGATCAGGAAGACCGGCGCATGTTCCTCGCCCGGGCGCATGCAGGCGGCGAAAGCGTTGAGCCTGCGCACGCGATGGGCCAAGCCGTTATCCACAAGGAATTCCAGCGCGCGATAGGCCACGGGCGGCTGGTTGCCGAACCCGTCCGCCGCGAGCCGGTCAAGCACCTCATAGGCCCCCATCGCACGATGCTCCTCGAGCAGGATCTCGAGCGCGCGCTTGCGCACCGGGGTCAGACGCACGCCTTTCTCGGCCGCAACCGCCTCGGCCTTGTGAAGGGTCGTATCGGCACAATGGGCGTGATCGTGCTGGGTGAAGGCATTGGCAGGAGGGGTCGGGCTGGCCACGGATATGTTACCTTATCACATTTCTGCTTGACGTGTGATTTTATAACATACATCTTCCGCAGCCGAGATCAAGTTTTCAGGAGACCCCAAATGACTTCGCGCCTTCCGCTGTTTCTCGCCGCCCTGACTGCCGTTCCGGGGCTGGCGCAGGCCGCCGTGCCCGATGTGTTGACCGATATCCCCCCGGTACAGTCGCTCGTCGCCCAGGTGATGGGCGATCTGGGCCAGCCCGGTATCCTGTTGTCGCAGGGCTCGGACCCGCATGACTTCCAGCTCCGCCCCAGTCAGGCGCGCGATCTGCAAAACGCCAATCTGGTGTTCTGGATCGGGCCCGAACTCGAACCTTGGCTCGAGCGCGCGATCGAGGGGATCGAGGTGAAAGGCGAGACGGTGGAGTTGCTCGAGAGCCCCGGCACCTATCGTCGCCAGTTCGGGGAAAACGACCCGCACGATCATGCTCATGACGAACATGACGCGCACGAGGAGGCCGCAGACGCCCATGAGGGCGAAGCCGACGCGGGTCACATGCATGACGGCACCGACCCGCATGCCTGGCTCGACCCGGCCAATGCCGAAGCCTGGCTCGACACGATCGCCACGCAACTCGGTTCCGCCGATCCCGAGAACGCGGCGACCTATCGCGCCAATGCCGATGCCGCGAAAGCGCGCATCGAGGCGATGGACGCCGAGATCCGCGCCGAGCTGACCCCTGTTGCCGAGAAGCCTTTCCTCGTCTTCCATGACGCCTATGGCTATTTCGCGGATCACTACGGCCTGACGGTCGCGGGCGCGCTGTCGCTGGGCGATGCGGCCACCCCGGGTGCCGCCCATCTCACCGAGCTGCGCAAGACCGCGACCGAGTCCGGCGCGCTGTGCATCTTCCCCGAGGCGCAGCACGATCCGAAGATGGTCTCGCAGCTGGTGCAGGATACGCCGGTGAAGCTGGGCGAAGCGCTCGACCCCTCGGGCAGCTCCCTTGAGTACGGCCCCGAGCTTTACGAAACGCTGATGCGTTCGATGGCACAGAAACTGACCAGCTGCCTCTCGGGGAGTTGATCCTCGCGCCTGCCCGTGCGATCTGATCCGCATGGCGGATTGGATCGCATTGACGGAAGAAAACGGGCGCTGGCGGGCGCTCGACGTGGCAACGGGCGGACAGGTCAAGGACCGCCGCTCGGGGCCCTCGCCCCGCCCGCTGCTGACCGAAGGGGTCGCGGCGACTCTGGCCGCCCCATCGGTGGGGCTGCCCCCCCGTCCCCTGCCCTGCACGCCGCTGCCTGAGGCCGCCTGGCCGCGCGCCGAGATCGGCGGCGCTTCCCTGCCCGCCCTGCCGGGGTTGATCCAGACCAATGACCAGACCGAAGTGCAGCCCGCCGAGGCTGCGCGGATCGCGGGCGTGCTCGCAGGAGTGCCGCAATTCGACGGGGTGATCTGGATCTGCGGGGCAAGCGCGCTCTGGGCACATGTCTCGGCCGGGGAGGTGGTAAGCGTGATGCGGGCGGCCTCGGCTGCGCTGCTCGCCGCGATGGGTGCGCCGCTCGAGGCAGGCGCTGACTTCGGCGCGGCCCTTGCCGACACGCTTTCGCGTCCGGAGCGGCTGGCACGCGAACTCGCACCCCTGAGTCTCGGAAAAACCTCGGAACGCGCCTGCGGCGCGGTGCTCGGCGCGGAACTGGCGGCCGCCCGACCGTGGTGGCTGGGCCAGAGCGTGCTGGCGCTCTCCTCGCCCACCGCACCCGGCTGGTCGGAAATTTGCGCCCGTGCCTTGCAAGCGCAGGGCGCGCAGGTCACTTTGGGCGACGGCGAGGCCGCGTTGATCGCGGGGCTGGCCAAGGCGCGCGCCCCGGGCGCGTGAGAGAACGGCGAAGGATGCAAGAATGATCGACACCGACCTGCCCGAAGCCTTCGCCGAGCTTGCCCCCCGCTTCGGGTTTTCCCGCCCCGCTGGCCGCTGTCTCGGTGCGATCTGGCGTGCGGCGCAGGTCCCCTCGGCCGACGATCTGGTCGACCAACTCACGCTCTCGCGTTCCAATGTCTCGACCGCACTGAAGGAACTGCGCGAGGCGGGCCTCATTCAGGCCGCGCGCACCCCCGGATCGCGCAAGGATTACTTCGTCGCCCCCACCGATCCGTGGGAACTCGCGCGGCTGATGATCGCAGAGCGTGAACGCCGCGTGATGGGCCCGGCGCGCGATCAGCTCTCCGCGCTCGAAGCCCGCAGCGCCGATCCGCGCGCAGCGGCTCTGTGCGAAGTGCTCGATGCGATCTCGGGCTTCATGCAGGCGCTCACGCGGCTCGATCCGAGCGAATTGGCAAGCCATGTCGATCCGGCGCGTGGCGGCGGCAAGCCTGAGAAACCTCGCCCCAAGAAAAAGAAGAAAAAGACCAATCCGGCGTGACCCCGGACACGACGCTGCGGGTGCGTGATCTTTGAGGCGCGCCGGCGAGGCTGGTCAGAAAGACCCGCCGGAAGTGGTTCGCATCGGGGTGAGGTCGACATTCGGGAGAGCGTTTTTCTCGGCCGGTCCCGCGTGCAGGTGAGCGTCGGCATCTCGATCCAGAGGATCTGGTTCGGCCCCTCATCATGCAACAGCGCGAAGAAGACAATGGGTGAGCATTGCGAAGCGGGGAGCGCACACTCGCAGCCCCCCGCTGTTTCCTTTCGCCGGCAAGGCGCGATCAGCCCGCGAGCAGCGCCACGAGCCCCAGCCCCAGCCCGACCAGAAGCACCAGCGAAAGCGTCACGGTCGCAATCACCCGCGGCCCGGCGGCGGCCACGGCACGCGCATCGACGCCCAGCCCCAGCGCGGCCATCGCGATCACCGTCAGGATCGAAGCGCCCTGCCCCATCGGTGCCAGCGCCAGATGCGGGATCACCCCGGCCGAACGCGCCGCGATCATCGCGAGAAAGCCCAGGATGAAGAGTGGCGGCATCAGCCCCTTGCGTACCTTTCCCGAGACATTCGGATTGCGCCCCTCTTCGGGCAGGCGCGAGGCCACGAGTGACAGCACCACCGTGATCGGTCCGAGCATCAAGACCCGCACCAGCTTCACCAGAGTGCCGATCTGGATCGCGCCATGCCCCATCGGCGCAGCGGCGGCCAGAACCTGCGGCACGGCATAGACGGTCAGACCCGACAGGATACCGTAATGCACCGAGCCCATCGTAAGCGCGTGTCCCAGAAGCGGCAGAAGCAGCACGACCGCCACGCCCAGCACCGCGGTGAAGGCGATGGAGGCGCTTACATCGTCGCTATCGGCTTCGATCACGGGGGCGACCGCGGCGATCGCGGAATTGCCGCAGATCCCGTTGCCGCAGGCGATCAGCAATGCCATGCGCGCGGGCAGACCGAGCGCACGGCCCAGCAGATACGCACCCGGCACCACGAGCGCGACCACCGCGACGATGCCGATCAGAAGCGCCGGTCCGACAGACAGCAGCGTCTGCGCGCTCACCGAGGCCCCAAGCAACACGATAGCGATCTCGAGCACCGTCTTGGCCGAGAAGGAAATACCCGAGAGAAAAAACCATTGCGGCTTCCAGAACGTCCGCACCATCGCCCCGATCAGGATCGCCAGCACCAGCGGCTCGAGCCATTGCGCCCCAAAAGCCACCTGCTCGGCGCGCGCGGCGACCTCGGCAAGGGCGGCGACACCGATGCTCAGCACCAGACCCGGCGCGATTTCGCGAAGTCGCTGATGGGGACGGCGCAGGGCTTGGGGAACGGAGATCTGAAGCGCCATGGCAGGATCCTTTCGCAATCGCAGCAATTTCTTGTCTCGAGTAATTGAGCCCGGACATTCATTCTTCAAACGAAATGTTTTTATGATTATGATCGCTATATTCGATCAATGAGGCCAAGATGACTCCAGAACAGCTTCGCGTCTTTGTCACCGTGGCCGAGATGGAGCATGTGACCCATGCCGCCCATAAACTGAACATGACCCAGTCGACCGCCTCGGCCGCGATCGCGGCGCTCGAGGGGCGTCACGGGGTGAAGCTCTTCGACCGGATCGGACGCGGGATCGTCCTGACCGAAGAAGGGCGCGCTTTTCTGCCCGAGGCACGCGCGGTGCTGGCGCGGATCGCCGAGGCCGAGGCGATGCTGGCCGAGACGCGCGGGCTCGAGCGCGGCCATATTCGCATGGTCGCGAGCCAGACCATCGCAGGTTATTGGCTGCCGCCCCATATCGCGGCGTTCCGCAAGGCACGTCCCGGCATCGCGGTGACGCTGGAAATCGGCAACACTCAGGAGGCGGCGGCAAAGATCCGTGAGGGCGCGCTCGACCTGGCACTGGTGGAAGGCGAAATCGACGATCCGAAACTGGAACGGCGCAGGATCGGCGCGGATGAGCTGGTGCTGGTAAGCGCCTCGCCCACGCCTGCCCGACTCGACCCGGCCGACCTGTGCGCCGCCGATTGGGTCCTGCGCGAGGAAGGTTCAGGCACACGCTCCAGCGCAGAGGCCGCGCTCGCCCCGCACGGGCTGACGGTCGCGCAGATGCGCGCGCCGCTGGTCTTGCCATCGAACGAGGCGGTGCTGAGCGCTGTCGAGGCGGGCGCGGGGATGACGATCCTCTCGGCGCATGTGGTTGCACGCTCGCTGCGGATCGGGACGCTGCATCGCTGGCCCCTCGCCTTGCCGCCGCGCCCCTTCTACGTGCTGCGCCACCGAGAACACCATGTCAGCCATGCCGCGCGCGCTTTTCTTGATCGGCTCGCACAAGCGCATTCGGCGCGGGGTCAGCCGGACTGAGCAAGCAAATGCGAGACCTTCGCTTCGATCTCGGACGGCATCGCGGGCTTGGGACAGATCGCGGCTCCGGGATAGCGCGCAGTCAGATGGTGTGCGTCGGCATGGCCCGAATGAAACAGGATCGGCACTTTCGCATCGTGGAGCTTGTCCGCGAGTTCATAGACCTCGCCATCGGCCAGCATCACATCGAGGATCGCGATGTCGGGCAGTCGCTCGGCCACGAGTTCGAGCCCGGCCTGAACCGTCGCGCAAGGCCCACGCACCGTCGCGCCCATGTCCTCGAGCATGAATTGCAGATCAAGCGCGACGACGGCCTCATCCTCGGCCAGCAAAACCTCACCACTCATCGTCTCATTCCTGCTTGGCTTCTGCGCCATGCGCAAAGCTGTTCCTGTCGTTGCGGCCCTGGGTCAAGACAAACACCTCGCGCCCCTCGCCGATAAAGGCCGCAGGCTCGCCAGAAGGCATGAGCGAGGCGCGCACCACATCTCGCGGAACATCCCTCGCGGCATGGCCCGGGATTTCTTGAAAGCCCTTGTTCACATGAGCAAACTTCGCATCTTTGCGTTCTCGCGAAACGCTCGATAGCGGAAGTCTCGAAGGATAGAAATAGCAGATCAGGCCCTCCGGCACGTCGTGATCTTGAAGGCCTGCCATTCCTCTCCCCGCGCGAATGTTCGATGCAAGATCGATCCGCGCAGAAAAATGTCCAGAGCGCTACAGCATTTCATCACAGAGAACGCATTTGGCATCGCTTTTTCTGTATGACTGACCGCAGGAAATGCGGTGTGCCGTCTCTTCTGCCTGAACAGGGCGTCCGTGGATTCACAATCAACGGGACTTTGCTGCGGACAGAAAGATATCTCGACTGTGCAAGGCGTTACAAAATGCAGCCTTGCAGAGCGCCCCATCTCTTTCTGCCGCATCAGTCACCCCGGAATCCATATTTCGACGGCCCCGTGGAAAAGACAAAGCGATGCGCGCTATGGCCGAAGCTGGCACGACAGCCATCAGAATAGCGAAGACCGCTCCGAGGCTCCCCGCGCGCGCAGGTCGTCGTGGGCAGGCAAAACCGCCTGCCCACATTCCGGGTCAGAGACCGTATTGCTCGCGCGCGATCGCGCCCAACCCGACGGCGTCGAGCTTTTCCAGCGGCGCGAGGAAAGTGACCTGGATCACCCCGGGCGCACGACCGATCTCGATCGCCCCATTGACCGTCGCGCGGTTGCGCACCTCGGCCACGCTCATCTGCAACAGCGCAGCCGCCCGTTCGAGCCCGTTATCGATCGCCGCGTTCATCGTCGCGGCCGTTCCGATGACCGAAATCGGGGCGGTGGCCTCGATGTTCGTGACGCCAAAGGTCTTGGCCAGTTTGCGCGCCTTCTCGACCTCGGCGGCACTGAAGGGCTTGGCAAGCGGCGGCAGGTCCTCGACCAGCGGGAACAGGACCGGTCCGTCGATCGGCCAGTCCTTCAGGACGGCGACCTGCAGCGTGACAGAACCGGCGACATCCATCGTGTGGCCCGCGATCTCGCCGTCGCCCTGCCCCGCATGCATGTCGCCCATATAGAGACCGCCGCCCGCCACCTTCACCGGGCAGACCAGAACAGCCCCGGCCCGGACAGCGTCGATATCCATGTGGCCATCGGTCTTGTTCTCGATAACCTGCTCATGCGTGAGCCCATAGGCATGCGGAGCGTTCTCGAGGAAGGCGCCGAAGTCGCCCGCGTTATGGCTGTCCGGCATCGCGATCGAAGGGCAGGTTCCGAGCTGCCCCATGAAGGGGCGCATCCGGATCATCACCCCGGGCATGTCCGAGGGCGCATAGGTCAGGATCGAGTGTTGGCGCGACTTGTCTGGCAGCGATGCGTAGCTGGGCGCATCATGCGCGATGGCCTCGGCGGCCTCCTTGGGCAGCGTCAGACCAACCGCGCCGGTCGGATCGAAGGTCACTGTGTAACCATGCACGATTTCGAACGGAGTAACGGGGTTTCCACATTTGTCGCAGACCACCGCCTTCTGCCCGATCCCCTCGACATGGGTTTCCGGCCAGACCTCGTCACAGGTCGGGCAGCGCGCCGCAACGTAGGGATCCCCGAGGCAGAACCCCTCGGGCGAGCTGTCATGCCCCGAAGCGGTTGCCAGAGAGGTCACGGTGACATCGCGGATATGCACGATCAGCGCGTCGCCGGGCTGCGCACCGGAGACTGCGACCGGTCGGGTCACCTCGTGACCGCCGCGCAGCCGGGGCGTGATCATCGGCCCCCAGCATCCCGGCGCGGTATTGGCGATGATGGTGCCGCCATCGGCGAGCGGTCCCAGCATCGGCTCCGCCGGATCAAGGACTGAATTGGTGTACTCGTCGACAACGATGCTGCGAAGCGGCGTCGCGGGCTGATTTCCGTCTGGCATTTTGTCCTCCTTCAGGCTCCAGGCGCCGTCGAGGCGCCGACAATTCCGTTACAGATCCGCTCAGCGCGCTCCGCCGCTCCCGGGCCTGCGCGCGACGAGATCGATCTCGATCAAAGCATCATAGGCGAGTCCCGTCACCCCGACACAGGTCCGTGCCGGCCTGCGGTCGGCGGGGAAGTAGCTCGCATAAAGGTCGTTCATGGCAGCATAGTCGCGCTTGAACTCGGTCAGGTAGACGCGTGCCATCATCACGTCTCCCCAGCCAAGCCCGAGACCGGACAGGACTAGTTCGAGATTGGCCATCACATTGCGTGTCTGCGCCTCGATCCCCTCGGGCAGAACGCCCGGCGCCTCCGGGCTGTCGGGCATCTGGCCGGTTATATGGACGATCCCGTCATGCTCGACTGCGTGGCTGAACGGGGCGACGGGTTTGGGCCCGTTCGAAATCATGTGGAACTGCATTCTTCGCTACTCCTTGCAACCGGGTACGAGCGATTTCGGAATGATGGCATGAACGCCGAGATTGCCATCCACGACCTGCGTTACACCGAAATCGACCGCCGCCGAGATATGTGCGATCGCCTGATCCTCGGTTAGACCGAAACGCGCCATCAGGAAACGGCGCGCCTTGCGGAAGGCATCCCGCATCGCGAGGTCGAGCGAGGATTTCGCATAAACCTCACTCTGCCCCTTGGAACCGAATTCGGCGAGATAATCCGGATGGGAAAAACCGGTCAGGACCCAGGCATCCGCCGTCTCGATCAGCGGATAGGTGATGTCCGCGATCGGCGTGCCGCGCTTGTGCAGCCGGATTGTGACCCTCCCCGTCATCGAACATTCGATCGCGGTGCCTGACAGTTCTCCGTCACCCTGCGCCGCATGGGGATCGCCAATCGACAGCAACGCGCCGCGCACCGAGACAGGAAGGTAGACCGAGGTTCCCTTGCCCAGACGCCAGTTGTCGATATTGCCGCCGAAATAGGCCGGGGGCACGGAGTCGATCAGATTGGCCTCGCGCGGGGCAACCGCGATCACCCCGAAATGCGGTCTCAGCGGGACACGCAGAGGCGGATCCGGCGGGGGCTCGAACTCGACCGAGCCGGACTTCACCGGGATGCCGGGATAGTCGTAAGTCGCATGCGTCACGCCGAACGGGTCGGTTTGCGGCTTCCAGCGATAGGAATAAAGCATTTCAGCGTGACCCGACCCGTCATCGTCCTGATGAACTTCGTAGATCGTGACGGTCTCGCGCGGGTTCGGGGCCGTCAGCAGGTCCGAATAATGGTATCCCCACCAGGCCGAGACGGTGCTTCCGAATACCCGCCCCTCATATCCCGGCGCGCGGCTGGGGCGTGGGGTCATGTCATCGATATGGACCTCGACCACGTCGCCGGGCTCCGCGCCTTCGACATGGATCGGGCCGGTACAGATATGAACGCCAAAGCCTTCCCCGGCCCCTCGCCCGAAGACCGAGGCGTCCTGCGGCCCTGCCCCACGCCGATCGACGCCCTTGCGCTCACCATCCCAGAAGAACACCTCTTCAGCGGCCGGGTCGCCCTTGATCATCAACTCGCGCGCGTCGGTTGCGTGCTGGGTCAGGGTCTCGACGATCACATGATCCCCGGGCCGAACCGACAGAACAGGGGCGAGCGAGCGGCTGAAATATCCCCAATGAACCGTGTCCGGGCCAACGTTCAGATGATGGGTCTGACCAGGCTGCGCGGTGCTGTTGGACGGCTTGGCAGGCAGCAACCGGCGGGCAGGACGCGCCAGCGTCGCCCGCGGCTGGAACCGCCCGAGCGCCGAGATCGGCCAGCCGCGATTTTCCACCCCGCCCGCGCTTTCGCGCCGGGCTTCGGTAATGCTCGCGCGAAAGGCGCCCGGAGGCTGGCCGAAGCGCTGCTTGAACAAGCGGTTGAAATTGGCCGCATCGCCGAAACCGCAATCATAGGCGACATTGGCGACCGAGAAATCGGGCTCGCCAGGGCTGGAAAGCAGCGCGCGTGCGCGCTGCAGACGACGCTCACGCAGATACTGAGAGAAAGTCTCGCCGTTCCGCTTGAACAGACGCTGCATGTAACGCTCTGAGATCCCCTCCATCTGGGCGACCGTCTTCGCGTTCAGATCATTGTCGCCCAGATGGGATTCGATCGTCTGCGCGACACGTCCCAGCAGCCCTGAAAAGGCCAGACGCTGTGCGACATCAGATCCCGCCTTTCTGGGAAGGCAGAAGAACAGATCAGTCAGTTGCTGCGCGACGGCCGCCCAATCGGCGCCATGTAGCCGTTCCATTTCGGCTGCGGTCGCCTCGATCGCCGCGGCGAAGATGCTCACGATACTCTCATTGGGAAATACCCGCGGTGCCGCCAGACCGGTATTGGTGGAGCGCCGCCCGAGCAACAGCGCCTCGGGCAGCGTCAGGCAGACGGTGCGGCTGTTGCGTCCGAACCGGATGTGCCAGCCGGGATCGGTGGGCACCAGTCCCAGCTCTCGGCCACGCACGACGATACCTTCGTCACCACGCACGATCTCGATCGCCTCGTCGAGAGGCAGCACGATCAGCGGCGCGACACCTCGCCGGGCGATCGGCGACAATTCACGCCCCGTTGCAGAGAGCCGCGCCAGCATCAGATCCGGCATCTTTCCATGCGCCAGCCCGGAGCGGTAATTTCCAAGGCTCGCCGGAAGGATCTCGGGGCTCCAGACCTCGAGCAGCCCGATCGCATCGAGAAATTCCCGCCAGGCCAAGTCGCGCTGATCATTGGAATAGGACTCGCTCTGGAAACGGCTCACCGGCATGTTTTCAACACTTCCCTTCCGCGCATTGGGGTGCGGACTACCGGTGCCGGATGCTAGTGAACCGCCCATGACGTGACCAGTTTCGCCCCTTGCTCAGGAAAAGAGATCCTTGCGGATCGTTCCGTGAACGCCCCAATTTGCATCAACGACCTGCGTGACGCCGAAATCTGCGGCAACTGACATAAGCGAGACCGCTTCGTCCTCGCTGAAATGGCGGGTCGTCATCAGGAAGCGGCGCAGCTTGCGGAACGCATCGCGCATCGCGAGATCGAGACTCGAATGCTGCGCAACCGTCGACTGCCCCTCCAGCCCGAGCGTCTGGAGATAGTTCGGGAAGGTGAAGCCATAGACGGCCCACTGGTTGTCGTTTTCCATCAGCGGGTGGTCGAGACCTTCGAGGATCGTGCCTTCCAGATCGTCCTTCTTGTGAAGGATGAATTCGAAATCACCCGTCAGGGAGGTCTCGATCGCGGTCCCGCTCAGCTCGCTGTCGCCCTGCGCGGCATGGGGATCGCCGACCGAGAAGAAAGCGCCTTCCACGGCGACCGGGTAATACATCCGGACCCCCTTGCCGATGCGCCAGTCGTCAATGTTCCCGCCGGTATAGTTCGGCGGGATGGTGCTGACGAATTCCGCCTCGGACGGCGCAAGCCCCATCGTGCCGAAATGCAACCGGGCGGGGATCCGCACGCCGGGCATGATGTTCTCGCGATGCTGCACGAGGTTGTGGTCCACGCGCACGCCCGGATAGTCGATCGTGGGATGGGTGATCCCGTCCGGATCGGTCTGGGGCGTCCAGACATAGTTGTAGACCGGCTTCGCGATGGGCTCGCCGCTGGTGTCGAGTTCGTAGATCGTGATCACCTCGCGCGGTTTGGGCTCCTCGATCAGGTCGTGATAGTGAAAGCCCCAGTTCGCCGACGCGTTCGACCCGAAACAGCGCCCGGCATAACAGGCCGAGCAGCTTGGCCGCGGCCGGATGTCGAGCACGCGCACTTCCAGGATGTCACCGGGCTCCGCCCCCTCGATGGCGACCGGACCGGTCATCAGGTGAACCCCCAGACCCTCGCCCGCGCCGAAGGTGAACGGCGGCTCGATCGAGCCCGCGCCGCGACGCGAGATCGTCTTTTCTTCCTTGGTCCAGCGGAACACGGCCTCGGCGCCGGGATCATCCTTGACCATGCGCTCATAGTCGTCATTGGCGTGATGGGTGAGCGTCTCGATCGTGGCGCGGTCCCCTGATTTGAGGGTCAGAGCCGGAGTGACGCTCTTGCTGAAATACCCCCAGTGAACGGTTTTCGGGGACACCGGTAACGTGAAGTGGCGCATGGGATGATCTTCTCCTGGTCAAGCAATCGGTGGGTGGCCGCGTCAGGCCGATAACGGCGTATCGTCGGACAGAATCTGCAAGAAGCGGGCGGTTCTGGGGTTTTCCGGGTGGGTCAACATGCGATCGGCGCGGCCATCCTCGATGATGCTACCCTGATCGAGGAAGATCGCGCGGTCCGCGACATCACGCGCAAATCCGATCTGGTGGGTCGAGATGAGCATGGTCAGCCCATCCTCTTCGGCAAGGCGCCGGATCACCTGCAGCACGCCCGCCACCAGCTCCGGGTCGAGCGCCGAGGTCGGCTCGTCAAGCAGCAGCATCTTCGGGTTCGGCGCCAGCGCCCGGGCGATCGCGACACGCTGTTGCTGCCCCCCGGAGAGATGGCGCGGCAGAGCATCGGCGCGATGCGTAAGCCCGACCCTTTCAAGCAGTTCCATCGCGCGCCGATCGGCCTCGGCGGCAGACATGCCCTGCACCCAGCGCAAGGGTCCGGCGATATTCTCACGCGCGCTCAGATGGCCGAAGAGGTTGAAGTTCTGAAACACCATGCCGATCCCGACCTCGGCGCGCGCATCGGCGATTTCGCGCGGGCTCAGCGCAAATCCGTTGCCATCCACCCCGATATGGCGCCCGAGCACCTTGATCGTTCCGCTGTCCCAGCCTTCGAGCCGGTTGATGCAGCGCAACAGCGTCGATTTTCCCGATCCGCTCGGCCCGAGCAGCGCCACGACCTGACCCTGGCGCACTTCGAGATCGACCCCGTCGAGCACCTTGCGCGTGTCGTAGGACTTCACCAGCCCCTCGATCTTCAACACGGTCTTGGCTTTTGCCAGGGTCCGCGCCCGCGCCGCGCGATCAAGCGGCGGCAGTCGCGCCGGCATGCATTCCTCTAGCCCCTCTTCGGCAGCGGCAGCCGATGCGGTTTGCGCGACCGGCATCTCGCGGCGGATCCAGGGCATCAGCGAAAGCAGCCTGTCCTGCGGTTTGGGCCGATCGAGATCGAGCGCAATCTCGATGATGATCTGGAGCACCGCGATCAACCCGGCCAACACGAGATACATCAGCCCCGAAGCGAAGAAGATCGAAAAGAAATCGAAGGTCGAAGAGGCGAGCTGGGTGCTGCGCAATGTGAGTTCCTGCATCGAGATCACCGATGCGAGGGACGAATTCTTCAGCGCGCTCACCGCCTCGTTGCCAAGCGCGGGAACCATCATCCGGAATGCCTGTGGCGAGACGATGCGGCGCATGATCGTTCCCGGCCGCATCCCGAGCGCCTGTCCCGCGCTGGTCTGTCCGCGATCGACGCCAAGGATGTTGGCGCGAATGATCTCGGCGATGAAGGGGGCTTCATTGAAGCTCAACGCCAGAACGGCGGCCTCGAGCGCACTCAGCTTGATCCCGATCAGCGGCAGCGCGTTATAGGCGAACACCATCTGCAGGATCAGCGGAGTGCCACGGAAGATAATCGCGTAGATCCGTGCGAAGACCGCAAGCACCCGATATCGGCTGAGCTGCATCCACGCCAGAACCATCCCCATCAGAGCGCCGCCAAACAGTCCCCCGACCGTGATCATCACGGTGTAGAGGATCCCGGTCAGCAGATAGGGTTGCGTGAGATACTTTAAGAACAGTTCCATGATTGCCGTCTGACGCTTCTGATAGGGAGGGAAGGCGGTGCCGGACACCCAGGGGGACCGGCACCGTCATTCGTATGTCGCGAGGTGTCGCCTCAGTCGGCCAGAACCAGTTTCGGCTCTTCCATCTGATCGGCGGGCAGGTTCCACTTCGTCATCAGCGTTTCCTGCAGACCCGATTTCTGGATCTCGGTCAGCGCGGCCATGATCGCGGCGCGGAAGTCGTGATTGTCGCGCGGCACGGCGATACCCACCGAATAGGGCAGTGTCACAGCGGTCGCTTTCGACAGCTTGTCCGGGTAAGCCTTGACCGCACCATCGACGGTGTTCACGTCATTGATGTAGGTGTCGGCACGCCCCGACAGGATCGCCTGAATGCAGTTGGCGTTGTTGTCGTAAAGCTGGATTTCGGGCGCGGGCTTGCCTTCGGCCTTGCACTGTTCGGCCAGCGCCTGGATCAGCGGCACCTCGACATAGCCGGTGTTTTCCGCAGCCGTCGTTCCACACAGCGAGGTATTGATCCCGGTGATGTTCTTCGGGTTGTCCTTCGCCACGAGCACGCCGTCATAGACCTTCAGATAGGTAATGAAATCGGCCGCTTTCGCGCGATCTTTCGTGGCGTAGATATCCGAGATCACGATATCGGCCTGCCCGGCTTCCAGCGTGGTCAGCAGTGCGGCGAAAGTCACTGGCTTGTAGGTCATCGAGAAGCCGAGGCAATCGCCGATCGCTTCCCCCAGATCGATATCGAAACCGACATATTTCGACGGATCGTTCGGATCGAGCGCCTCGTAGCCCGGGGTGTGCGGGTTGATCGCGTTGACCAGCGTCTTCCCTTTCAGTTCGGGGTACTTCTCTTGCAGGGCGGCACAGGCTGCCGGCGTTTCGGCATGTGCAGCGCTACCGAAGGCGATGAGAAGTGAGCCGGTCGTCATCACGGCACCACACAACATGCCTGCGCAGGTCAGGCTTCGAAACAGGAGAGATCCCGCAAGTTTCTGAGACAGTTTCATTATACGCTCCCTTGGCCAGGTTTATGTTTGACTTGGACCAATCGGATCGTAGGAGCGCGAAACAGGCGTGGCGTTGTATCCAGCCGCACTATCGATTGTAATTTTACTGCCCCTCAGACGGTTATCGGCCAGAATTTAGGCAAACGCCTCCAACGGGCGCATTCCCCTCGGGCACGCAAGAAATTCAGGGAGATCCAGTCGAAGTGCACCCTTACGAAGAACCGGGATCTTGTAGCTCTGCACCGGCGACGTCGCGACGACGGTCGCTCCGTTCGGCTTGCGGATGCGACTCAGATCGGTCCGCTTGGCTGAACAGAGATTGCCAGCGTCGGGAAACCCGATCGGATCTTCCGATCCTGAACAGGCCACATTCAATCATTTCTGGGGGGATGGTACCGCCTCCCCGGCTTGAACGGGGGACCTCTGGATCCACAATCCAGCGCTCTAACCAACTGAGCTAAGGCGGCACTGGCGCGGGAAATAGACCGAGGCGCGCGGGATTGCAAGGGCTCGATGACGAGAAATTCGCACCAAGTCTTGCCTGCGGGCGCTGCGGGCGTTAGGTGCATTTTCCAGCCAACCTCTCAGGAGTTTCCGATGAGCATCGACAAGGAAAGCGATATCGCCGCCAATCTCCAGATCGGCCCGACCTCGTTGGGGATGGTGCGCATCTATATCGAAGGGGACGGCGTGGAACTGCCGCTCGATTTCGATCCCGAAGAAGCCGAAGAGATCGCAGAAGAGCTTCAGGCCGCCGCCGAAGCCGCGCGCGAGATGATGAAGGGCTCGAAGGGCAAGAAGCGCTGATCCGCTAGAGCCCGATCTGCCGCGCCCCCGGGTCGCACAGCCGGTGCAGCCTGCGCGCTGCGGCACGGGCGAAATCGAGCGTGAGCGCCTTGCGCCGTGCGGGGGCAAGTTTCGACAGCGGCGCTTCGCGGATCATCTCGGCCCCGTAGCCATCGGCGATGAAAAGCCCCGTGCCCTCGGGCAGAAGGTCGGTCGGGAAATCCTGGTCGACCGCCCAGAAATAGCGGTCACACCAATCAAGATAGCCATCCCATTTCCGGTCCGAGGTGAAATCGGCGCGGCTCGACTTGCACTCGACGATCCAGATCTCACCCTTGCGGTCGATCGCCATCAGATCGGCGCGCAGGCGCGGACGCAGCGGCATCTCGGCGATGCAATCGAGCCCGAGCGCGCTGAGTGCGCGCGCGGTGCCTCGGGCAAGCACCTGACCGGGCTGGAGATCGGAAAGTGGAACCTGGACCATGTGCCAAACATGAACGAAGTGTGAACAAAAGTCCAGATAGCGCGGCACCCCACTCAGAAGACCAGAACCGAGATCACCAGAACGGTCAGCGCCGCGCGCAGGATGGCGACGCCCAGATCGGCCCCGCGCAACAGGGTCGCGGCCTCGGCCAGGCCCTCGGGCGCGACATGGCGCAACAGCCCCGCGCCCATTACCCGGAAACTTTCCCCTGCAAAGAGCGCAAGCGCCAGCAGCACATAGACCAGGTAGTCCTCCAGCCGCGCATGGCCCGCCACCAGCACCGGCAGCAAGAGCGCGCCCGCAAGCACCTCGTAGCGCAGCACCTCGACGCGCCAGAGCCGCTCGAGCACCGCGCCCAGACCGGGCCGCGCGCCGCGCGGTTCGGCAGGTTTGAAATCGCTCATGAAAATCTCCCTGTTCGCGGCAAATTCCGGCTTCCACGGTAAAGGGATGCCCCCGTGCGCCAAGCGCCAAGGTGTCGCAGTGGCGAGCCTTTGCCGTCCCCCCCTTGTCGGCGCGCGATCGCGCGCCTATCTGTGGGCTCGACGGTTACTGCTCTTTCCGTGAAAGACCCTTTTCCAGTGGCCTATACCATTCCTGAGGGAGCTGGCTCTGCCGGGGTCCTGGCCTCGGTATCTGGCGCCCACCTGATTTATTCAGGTCTCCGGGAATTCTCGTCTACACGTCTGCTGCGGTTTCCGTCACCTTACCGTCAATAAAAAGCCCCGCCGGATCCGGCGGGGCTTTTGCGTGAAAGGCGATGAAAGATCAGCGTTTGAGCTGGATCTGCTTGCGGCTGGTCGGCTGATCGACCGGAACCGGGATCGCCAGACGCTCGGCCGCCAGATCGGTCGGGATGCCGTCGCGCTTGCCGCCGCCGGAGCCGTCCTCATCCTCGGCCATGCGCATGATCGCGATCGCGAATTGCACGCCGGAGAAAACGATGGTGTTGAACACGATCAACAGCGCCATCGCGATATAACCGATATCCGAGGTCAGGATCAGATGGCGCAGATTGCCGACATTGGCCCAGAGAAGCAGCCCGACAAAGGCGAGCGCAATGAAGAAGCCGATGATGACGTTCTTGATGTAGAGCCGGATCAGTTCAGGCATGAATAGTCCTCCTGCTTGATCACAATCTAGCGCAGATTCGCCTGTTTCAAACAGGGTTTCTTGCCGCAACTGCGCAATCGGCGGGATTCGACCCGTGGCACAATGTCGCGAAGCGGCCGCCCTGCTGCGATCAGAACGCTTCGGGGCGCAGCGCGCGGGCCATGTGATCGAGCACCGCGTTGACGAATTTCGGCTCTTTGCCTTCGGGGAAGAAGGCGCGCGCGACATCGACGAACTCGGTGATGACCACCTTGGGCGGGGTCGCGGGTGTGACCAGCTCGGCGCCTGCCGCGCGGAAGAGCGCGCGCAGCACCGGGTCGATCCGGTCGATCGGCCATTTCGCCACCAACGCCTTGTCGGTCGCCTGGTCGATCTTGGCCTGCCAGGTTACCGCATCGTCGATCAGACGGCGGAACAGGTTGGGATCGCCCTCGGCCATCTCCGTGCCGTCCTCATCGACCGCGCCGAAGCGGTGCGCCTCGAACTCCCGGCGCACCTTGTCGGCCCCCTGCCCGGCCGCTTCCATCTGAAACAGCGCCTGCACGGCATAGAGCCGCGAGGCAGATTTCATCTGCCGCTTTTCCTCGGTGGTCAGCTTGCGCGGTTTGGGGGCGTCTTCGGTCATGCGTTCTTCGATCCGTCAGTTTCGCCGGCGATACGGAAGGATTCGGAAGGTTTGAATCCGATACCCTTCGTCCGGCGCGCCCATTTGCGCGACAATGAGATGAGATGCAAGGCCGCAGCCGCAGCCCCGCCGCCTTTGTTCTGCCCTTTCGGGTCCGCACGCACTTCGGCTTGCATATGGTTCTCGACCGTCAGGATGCCGTTGCCGATGCAGATCCCGTCGAGCCCCATCAGCGTCAGCGCCCGCGAGCTGTCATTGCAGACCGTATCGTAATGGGTGGTCTCGCCGCGGATCACGCAGCCAAGCGCAACGAACCCGTCATAATCGGCCATGCGCGCCGCCATCGCGATCGCAGTGGGCACTTCGAGCGCGCCCGGCACCTCGACGATATCGACCTTCGCCCCCGCATCCTCGGCGACGGCCTTCGCCCCGCTGACGAGATTGTCGGCGATCATCTTGTAATAGGGCGCAACCACGATCAGCAGGCGCGGCGCACTGTCGAATTTCGGCAGGTCGAGAATGTAATGCGAAGCTCCGGCCATGTCTTACTCCGTAATGGGGCGGGTGCCGACGATGCGCAGCCCGTAAGCGTCAAGGCCCACATATTTCGTCTGGGGCTTGTCGGTCAGAAGGATCAGGTCGTGCAGCCCCATCGAGGACAGGATCTGCGAGCCGAGCCCGATCTGCTTGATCGTGCGCGGGCCCTTCTCGTCCTCGCGCAGAAGCCGGTTCGACGGGTCACGGAACAGGCAGACCAGCCCGCGCCCCTCGGAAGCGACGATCTCCATCGCGTGACGCACCTCATCGGGCGAACCCGGCCCGATCCCCAGCACGTCGTCGAGCACGTTGAGCGAATGGGTGCGCACCAGAACCGGCTCTGGCGTGGTGACGTCGCCCTTCACCAGCACGATGTGATCCACACCCTCGGCCTGATCGGTGAAAACGCGCATTTCCCACTCGCCGCCATGGGTCGAGGTGACCATCTGGCGCATGGTCTCGCGCACGAGATTGTCGTGGCGGCGACGATAGGCGATCAGGTCCGATATCGTCCCGATCTTCAGCCCGTGCTTTTTCCCGAATTCGATCAGCCCCGGCAGACGCAGCATGTGCCCGTCATCGCCCATGATCTCGCAGATCACGCCAGCCGGGGTCAGCCCCGCCAGACGCGCGACATCGACCGCAGCCTCGGTATGGCCGGCGCGCACCAGCACCCCCCCCTCGCGGGCACGCAGCGGGAAGATGTGACCGGGCGAGGCGATATCCTGCGGCCCCGTCGAAGGGTCAATCGCCACCTTGACCGTCTGCGCCCGGTCATGCGCGGAAATGCCGGTGGTGATGTTCTCGCGCGCCTCGATCGAGACGGTGAAGGCGGTCTCGTGGCGCATCGCGTTGGCGCGCACCATCGGCGCAAGGCCGAGCTGGTCGACGCGGTCTGCCGTCAGCGGCAGACAGATCAGCCCACGCCCATAGGTCGCCATGAAATTCACCGCCTCGGGCGTGCATTTCTCGGCCGGGATATAGAGGTCACCCTCGTTCTCCCGATCTTCGTGATCGACGAGGATCACCATGCGGCCCGCGCGAGCCTCTTCGATGATCTCCTCGGTCGAGGCGATCGCGCCGCGAAAGCTTTCCTCCACCGCGCCGGGCACGTCGTGGGTGCCGGATTTATCGACCGGGGTCGGCGTCTTCGTTTCGGTCGTCATGCATTCCACTCCTGCAAGCGCGCGACATAGCGCGCGAGCGTGTCGATCTCGAGATTGATCCGGTCGCCCACTTTCGCCTGCCCCCAGTTGGTGACCTGCTTGGTATGCGGGATGATGTTCACACCGAACGAGGCCCCGTCGACCTCGTTCACGGTCAGCGACGTCCCGTTGAGCGCGACCGACCCCTTCGGCGCGATATATTTCGCCAGCGCCTCGGGCGCGCGGAAGGTAAAGCGCGTGCTGTCGCCCTCATCCACCATCGCCACGATCTCGGCCACGCCGTCGACATGGCCCGAGACGATATGTCCGCCCAGCTCGTCGCCGACTTTCAGCGCGCGTTCGAGGTTGATCTTCTTGCCCACCTGCCAGCCGCCGGAATTGTCGTTGCCCCGCCCGCCGATATTCGTCTTGGCCACGCTCTCGGCCGAGATCTCCACGTCGAACCAGTTCCTGGGCCCGGTCCGGGTCTCGGTGCCGGTGGCGATCACGGTAAGGCAGCAGCCGTCGCAGGCGATCGAAGCGCCCAGATCGATCCCCGCCACATCATAGTCGGTGCCGATGCGTGCGCGCAGATCGCCGCGCTGCTCCAGCTCCAGCACCTCTCCTATATCGGTCACGATCCCGGTGAACATCACATATCCTCACAGATTTCGGACCCTAGCTAGCCCGCGTGACGCCCCTTCGCAAGAGACGAGCCCCGCACAATCCCTGCGCCCCTTGACCGCATTCGCGCGCCTGCGCCGCAAATTCGCCGCATCCAAAAGGGAAAATGGCACAAATTCCGTGACTTCGCGCCCCGCTTGCGCGATCACGGACGAAAGGCAAGGACCGCAACCGCGATGAGACGTTTCGAGACACGCCATTTCCTGATGCTGCAAGGGCCGCACGGGCCCTTCTTCCATCAGCTCGGCGCGATGTTGCGCTCTGCCGGGGCGAGCGTCTGGCGCGTGGGCTTCAATCGCGGCGACGAAGCCTTCTGGTTCCATCGCCCCTCCTTCCTGCGCTTCGACGAGGCGCCCGAGGCCTGGCCCCACCGGCTGCGCGCGCTCATCGCCGAGAAGGAGATCACCGATCTCGTGCTCTATGGCGACACCCGCCCGATCCATGCTCAGGCGATCGAAATCGGGCGCGAGCTGGGCCTGTGCATCCACGTCTTCGAGGAAGGTTACCTGCGCCCCTATTGGGTCACCTATGAGCGCGGCGGATCGAACGGCCATTCGCGCCTGATGGAGACGAGCGTGGCGCAGATGCGCGCGGCGCTGGCACAATCCGAGATCGAGTTCCCCGATGCGCCGCCGCGCTGGGGCGACATGCGCCACCACGTCTTCTATGGCGCCCTCTACCATTTCCTCGTGATGGCCCGGCCCGGCCCCTATCGTCATTTCCGGCCGCATCGCGACATCACCGTGTTTCAGGAGTTCCGCCTCTGGCTGCGCCGGTTGCTGCTGATGCCGCTGCACATGTTCGAACGCAAGGTTGCGACCCGGCGTATCCGGCGAGGCGGTTTTCCCTATCATCTCGTGCTGTTGCAGCTCGAACATGATGCAAGCTTCCGGATGCACTCCCCCTTTGCCAGCCAGACGGAGTTCATCGATCTCGTGATGGAGGGCTTCGCGCACGGCGCTCCGCGCCATCACCACCTCGTCTTCAAGGCTCACCCACTCGAAGATGGCCGCGCGCCGATCCGCGAGACGATCCGGCTTGCGGCCGACCGGCACGGGCTCGCAAACCGGGTGCATTTCGTTCGCGGCGGCAAGCTCGCGGGGCTTTTGTCGCAGGCGCGCTCGGCGGTGACGGTCAATTCCACCGCCGCCCAGCAGGCGCTCTGGCGGGGATTGCCTCTCAAGGCGCTGGGGCGGGCGATCTTCGACAAGCCCGAGTTCACTTCTTCCCAGGGGCTCGAGGAGTTCTTCGCCAGTCCCGCGCGCCCGGACAGCCGCGCCTATCGCGATTATCGTCATTACCTGCTCGAGACGAGCCAGGTTCCGGGCGGTTTCTACGCAGCGCGCGGGCGGCGTGCGCTCCTGCGGCAAGTGGTCGACATGATGCTCGCTCCCGAAGATCCCTACGATGCCCTGACCGCAGGCAACGCGGCCCCGCGGCAACAGTTGCGGGTAGTTCGATAATTTTGCTCGTTTTTTTTCCGGCATTTCGGTAGCTTGGTCGCAAAACAACAAGGCAGCATCCCGAACGAGGAGCTCGAGCAGTGAAAATCGTTACGACCCGCAGGGCCCTCTTAACGGGCCTTTCCGCGACTCTGTTGACTGCATCTTGTGGTCTGCCTCGTCCCGGCCCCAACAAACGCGAGATCTTTGCCGGCTCCGTGATGCGTCAGGGCGATGCTTTCGTCGTCAAGGTCAATGACTTCGTAACCCGTGAAACCGCCGTGCAACCCGCGCTCGGCTTCTCCTCGAAATTCCTCAATGCGGGCCAGCTCGGCTCCGACACGATCCGTCCGGGCGACACGCTCTCGCTGACGATCTGGGAAAACGTCGATGACGGGCTTCTGGCCAACAAGGGCGCGAACGCCACCCAGCTACAGCAGGTGCAGGTCGATGGCGCGGGCTATATTTTCGTGCCCTATGCAGGCCGCATCAAAGCCGCGGGCAACACGCCTGACGGGCTGCGCCGGGTCATCACCTCGAAGCTCGACGCCCAGACCCCGGACCCGCAGGTTCTGGTCAACCGCGTCGCGGGCGATGGCGCGACGGTCTCGATCATGGGCGCGATCAACGGCCAGGGCGTCTACCCGATCGAGCGCCCCACCCGCACCCTCTCGGCGATGATCGCCAAGGCGGGCGGTGTGTCGATCCCCGCCGAAGTCGCGAGGATCATCGTCAAGCGTGGCACGCAGTCGGAATCGGTCTGGCTCAAGGATCTCTACGACAATCCGAAGATGGATATCGCCCTGCGCAACAACGACGTGATCCTCGTCGAGAAGGATCAGCGCGCCTTCACCTCGCTCGGCGCCACCGGCGCGCAGGCGCGCGTACCCTTCGAGACGCAAACGCTCTCGGCGCTCGAAGCGATCGCCACCGTGGGCGGCCTACAATCGAACCTCGCCGACCCGACCGGCGTCTTCGTCTTCCGCAACGAGCCTGCGGAGATCGCGATGAAGGTGCTTGGCCGGACCGATCTCGTCGGCGATCAACGCATGATCTACGTGCTCGACCTGACCGAGCCCAACGGCATGTTCCTCGCCCGCGATTTCGCGATCCGCGACGGCGACACGGTCTATGTCACCGAGGCGCCCTTCGTTCAGTGGCAAAAGACGCTCTCGGCCCTGACCGCGCCGCTCGGTACCGCGAACACGCTCAACAATCTCGCCGGGAACTGATGGCGACACCGCAGGATCTGAAAGCCGCCGGGGCCATCCCCCGGCGGCTTTTTTTCTACAACGGCGGCGTGTTGCGCCAGCGGCGCCTGCGCGCGATCCTGAACGCGGCAGGCCACGAGCCGCGCCTTGGCTGGCCCGGGCCGGAAGATGGCGTGATGGTCTGGGGCCGTTCACCCTATGCCGCGCGCGGCGAAAGGGTGGCAGCAAGGCACGGTCTTCCGCTGATCCGTCTTGAGGATGCCTTTCTGCGCTCGGTCCATCCGGGCCGCACGGGAGATCCGCCGCTAGGCCTGCTGATTGACCCGTTGGGGGTGCATTTCGACAGCGCCCAGCCCTCGATGATCGAGCGGATGCTCGCCACCGAGCGCCTGGACGATCACGCGGTACTTGCGCGCGCCCGCGACGGGATCGCCCGCCTCCGCGCAGCCCACTTGTCGAAATACAACGATTTCGACCCGACCCTGCCAGTACCCGAACCCGGCTATGTGCTGGTGATCGACCAGATACGGGGAGATGCCTCGATCACCCATGGCGGCGCGAATGAGGCCATATTCCGCGAGATGCTCGCCTATGCCCGCATCGAGAATCCCGGCGCGCGGATCGTGATCAAGACCCATCCCGAGACACACGCGGGCCACCGTCCCGGCCATTACGGTCGCGGCGATTGCGACGCCAATACCGAGATTCTCGACGCCCCGGTTTCCCCTTGGGCGCTGCTCGAAGGCGCGATCGCGGTCTATACCGTCTCGTCCTTGATGGGCTACGAGGCGATCCTCGCAGGCCACAAGCCGCGCGTCTTCGGCCAGCCCTTCTATACCAGCTGGGGGCTGACGCAGGACGAAAACCCCGTGCCGCGCCGCGAACGCAAGCTGACCCGCGCGCAGATCTTCGCCGTCTCCCATATCCTCGCGCCCACCTGGTTCGATCCCTGTCGCGGTCGGCTGTGCAGTTTCGAGGAGGCCGTCGATCAGCTTGAGGCCGAGACCCGCACGTTCCGCGAGGATCGGCTGGGCTATGTCGCGGGCGGCATGTCACTATGGAAACGCCCGCATCTGCGCCGTATTTTCGGACGTCACGGCCCGCTGCGGTTTTCCGAAACGCCGGATCCTGCGCGCCCGTTCCTCTATTGGGCTTCTCGGATCACGCCCGAAGTCGAAAAAAACAATCCGATCCGTGTCGAAGACGGTTTCCTGCGCTCGCGCGGATTGGGGGCCGAACTTGTCCCGCCGCTTTCGCTCGTCACAGATCGTCAGGGGATCTATTACGACCCAAGGCGTCCCTCCGATCTCGAGGCGCTGATTTCGCAAGAAATGCCCCCCGGCGGGCGGTTGCGGGCCGAACGGCTGATCGCGCAGCTCACCGAGGCGCGGCTGACGAAATACAATCTCGGCGGCGCGCCGCCGGGCTTGCCGGAAGGCCACCGCATCCTGGTCCCCGGACAGGTCGAAGACGATGCCTCGATCCGATGGGGTGCCGGTGAGACTTGCACAAACGCAATGCTTCTGGCGCGTGTACGGGAGGATAACCCCGATGCAATTATCATCTTCAAACCTCACCCCGATGTGGAGGCCGGTCTGCGCCCCGGTGCAATTTCGGATGAGGACGCGCTGCGCTTTGCTGATCTGATCCTGCGCGACGCGGATACGGCCTCCCTGATCGCAGCGGTCGACGAGGTCTGGACGATAACCTCGGGCCTGGGTTTCGAGGCGCTGTTGCGCGGCAAGAAGGTCACCACGCTCGGCGCACCTTTCTACGCGGGTTGGGGGCTGACGCGCGATCTCGGCCCGGCACCGCAGAGACGCACCACGCGCCCCGACCTTTTGCAACTCGCGCATGCCGCGCTGATCGCCTATCCGCGCTATTTCGATCCGGCCAGCGGGTTGCCCTGCCCTCCCGAGGTCGCGCTCGACAGACTCGCCAACGGCCCGGCGCCGAACCGCGGGCCGCTCAACCGTGCCGGGTCAAAGCTCCAAGGCGTTTTCGCGTCTTACGCGTGGCTATGGCGACGCCAGCGGTGAAGCACATCGCCTCCGATCGGGGTCACGTCCACAAGCTCGAAACGAGGGGCATCGGCCAGCTTTTCCAGACCTATCGCGCCGATCCCGGGGCGCCCGTCCGCGCCGATCAGCATCCCGGCGGTGAAGCCGATCAACTCATCGACCAGCCCCGACTTGGCAAGCGTCGCCGCGAACTGCCCACCGCCCTCGCAGAAAATGCGGGTCAGTCCCAGACCGCCCAAAGCCTCCATCAAGGCAAACGGGTCGAGCCCACCTTCCGCAAGGCTCGGCAATTCGATCAGTTCCGCGCCCAGATCGCGCCAATAGCCCACAGCCTCTGGCGGAGCGCCGACCCCATGCATCAGCCAGAGCGGCGCGGTCTCGAGCGAGCCTGCGAGCCGATCACGCGGCAGATCGAGGCGCTCCGAGACCACCACGCGCACCGGCTGGCGTAGAGGCGTGAAATTCCGAACGGTCAGCAAAGGATCATCGGCCCGCGCCGTACCACCGCCGACCATCACAGCATCGAACTCCGCCCGCATCGCATGCACCCGCGCGCGCGCCTGCGGCCCGGTGATCCACTGGCTCTCGCCGCTCGCGAGCGCAATGCGCCCGTCGAAGCTGCTCGCCAGTTTCAGCGCGAGCCATGGACGATTGCGCGTGATCCGGCTCAGGAACCCGGCTTGCAAGTCGCGGGCTTCCGCCTCCATCACGCCAGTCTCGACAGCAATCCCGGCCTCGCGCAGCATCGCATGGCCGCTGCCAGAGACGCGCGGATCGGGATCTTCCATTGCCGAAACGACCCGCGAAACCCCCGCCTCGATCAGCGCCAGAGAACAGGGGGGCGTCTTGCCGTAATGGGCGCAGGGCTCCAGCGTGACATAAGCGGTGGCTCCGCGCGCGGCCTCACCTGCCTGCGCCAGCGCGCGCACCTCGGCATGGGGCCGTCCGCCCGGCTGGGTCCAGCCACGCCCGACGATCCGACCCGCATTGACGATCACGCAGCCAACGGCAGGGTTGGGCCAGACATTGCCAAGGCCCCGGCGCGCGAGCGTCAGGGCCAGGGACATGTAGCGCCGGTCTGTCAGGGTCACTCGGCCTCGCCCGCTCCCGGCGGCCGCAGCTCGGAAACGAATTTGTCGAAGTCGTCCGCTTCCTGGAAGTTCTTGTAAACACTGGCGAAGCGCACATAGCCGACAGTGTCGATCCGGGCCAGCGTCTCCATCACGATCTCGCCGATCACCTTCGAGGAGATATCGGTCTCGCCCATGCTTTCCAGACGCCGCACGATGCCCGAGATCATCTGGTCGATGCGCTCGGGCTCGACCGGGCGTTTCTGCATCGCGATCCGGATCGAGCGCTCGAGCTTGTCACGATCGAAATCCTCGCGCTTGCCCGAGGTCTTGATGACCACGAGATCGCGCAGCTGCACCCGTTCATAAGTGGTGAAGCGCCCGCCACAGGCCGGGCAGAACCGCCGCCGCCGGATCGCGACGTGATCTTCCGCCGGGCGGCTATCTTTCACCTGGGTATCGACATTTCCGCAAAATGGGCAGCGCATGACTTTCCCCCGTTCCTTGTCCCGCCTCATGATGGGGTCTTGTTGCCCCAGTTATCCACAAGACCTTAGCCCAGCCCCGAGAGTTTGGGTAGAAAAAATGAGAGCCCCCCAGATATGGCGGCGGGATGTGGCGGGACGGACTCAGCGCAGCAGCGCCGCGACCTCACGACGGTGCGCAGCACGGCGATGTTCGAAAAGGTAAATTCCTTGCCAAGTTCCGAGTGCGAGACGCCCTGAAATGACAGGAATCTGCAAGCTGACCGGCAGGATCGCGGCCTTGATATGGGCGGGCATATCGTCCGGCCCCTCATAGGTATGGGTCAGGTAGCCCATACTCGGGTCGGTGGTCGGCGGCACGAGACGGTGGAAGAACTCGGTCAGGTCGGTGCGCACTTCCGGATCGGCATTTTCCTGAATGAGAAGGCTCGCCGAGGTGTGGCGGATGAACAGCGTCAGCAGCGCGTCGTCCACATTCGCCAGACCGACCCATTTCGAGATCTCGCGGGTAAACTCGTAGAGCCCGGGGCCGTTGGTGGCGATCTCGAAGAGCCGGTTCATCAGGATTTGGCGGGGCGCGCCTGCGTGCGGTCCGTCGCGAGAATACGCAGGCATTCGGGATTGATATCCATGATCTTGCGCTCCTTGGTCCAGAGCGCATCCGCCTGCGCGCCGCTCAGCCCGCGCTTGATCATCGCCTTGGGCACGGGCGACCCATCGCCCACACCCGACACGACGGTATATTTGCCCGCACCCTCGTCCTCGACATAGAGAAAGCAGGTGCCTTGCTGATCCATGCGCGGCGCACCGGCGGGCGCGCCCTCCATCTGGCAGGCGGCAAGGGCGAGAGGGGCGAGAAGGAAAAGGCGGGTCATTCAGGGCTCCGTCAGAGATTTCCCGAAACTTAGCAGTGCGCCGTGTCCCGCGAAAGTCCGGATCACCTGCCCGTCAGGGCATATGGACAAGCCCGTCCATCCGGCAGCCCAGCGGCGCCAGGTCTTCCGCAACGGCCGATTTATGCGCCGCGAACCGCTTGTTATGGGCGTCGATCGCCTCCTGGCTTGGCGCTTTTCCGGTCTCGCGCTGTACACGCGTTTCCGTCTCGAGCTCGGCCGCCAGCTTCTGGTGATTTTGCGCGAAAACCGCTTGGGCCTTCGCCCAGTTCTCATTGACCTCTTCGACCGTCTCCCCCTTGCAGGTAAAGAGATAGACGAGCTTCGCGGGCTTGTCGGGAATGTAGAACTGCGCGCGTCCTTCGGCTTGGGCCGAGGCCGCACCGATCGCCAGAATCGCGAACGCGAGCTTGAGGGATTTCACCATGTCCTGCCTCCTCTCGACATGAAAACGCCCCCTTCCGGGGGCGCCTTTCTATTACTGATCGAGGAAGGAGCGCAACTTGCGCGACCGGCTCGGGTGTTTGAGCTTGCGCAGGGCTTTGGCTTCGATCTGGCGGATCCGTTCGCGGGTGACCGAGAATTGCTGACCCACCTCTTCGAGCGTGTGATCGGTGTTCATGCCGATGCCGAAACGCATCCGCAAAACGCGCTCTTCGCGCGGGGTGAGCGAGGCCAGAACCCGCGTCGTCGTTTCCTTGAGGTTCTCCTGAATGGCGGAGTCGAGCGGCAGAACCGCGTTCTTGTCCTCGATGAAATCGCCGAGCTGGCTGTCTTCCTCGTCGCCGATCGGGGTTTCGAGCGAGATCGGCTCCTTGGCGATCTTCATCACCTTGCGGACCTTCTCGAGCGGCATCTGCAGCTTGTCGGCCAGTTCCTCGGGTGTCGGCTCGCGGCCGATCTCGTGGAGCATCTGGCGACCGGTACGCACCAGTTTGTTGATCGTCTCGATCATGTGGACCGGGATACGGATCGTGCGGGCCTGATCCGCGATGGACCGGGTGATCGCCTGACGGATCCACCACGTCGCATAGGTCGAGAACTTGTAGCCGCGGCGGTATTCGAACTTATCGACCGCCTTCATCAGGCCGATATTGCCTTCCTGAATGAGATCAAGGAACTGCAGCCCGCGGTTGGTGTATTTCTTGGCAATCGAGATCACGAGACGCAGGTTGGCCTCGACCATTTCCTTCTTCGCCTGGCGCGCTTCTTTTTCGCCCTTCTGCACCTGGTTCACGATGCGGCGGAATTCGGAGATGTCGACGCCGACATATTGCCCGACCTGAGCCATCTCGGCGCGCAGATCCTCGACCTTCGCTTCCGATTTCTCGAACAGCGCCTGCCAGCCACGGCCCGATTTCGCGGCCATGCGCTCCATCCAGGTCGGGTCGAGTTCGTACCCGCGATATTCCTCGATGAACTCGCGACGGTTGATGCGCGCCTGATCGGCGAGCTTCACCATGCCGCTGTCGATCGACATGATCTTGCGGTTGATGCCGTAAAGCTGGTCGATCAGCGCCTCGATCCGGTTGTTGTGCAGGTGAAGCGAATTCACCAGCTGGACGATCTCGGAGCGCAGCTTCTGATAGGCCGCCTCTTCAGCGACCGAGAAGGACCCATCCTCGTTGAGCGTCGCCGACATCCGCAGATCCTGCATTTCGGCAAGATTCGCATAGTCGCGCGCGATCAGTTCGAGCGTCTCCAGCACGCGCGGCTTGAGCGCGGCCTCCATCGCGGCGAGCGAGAGGTTCGCGCCCTCGTCGTCGTCGTCATCCTCGGTCTGGATCGGATTGCCATCGGCATCGAGCTCGGGCTCGTCGGATTTCTGCGTCTCGGACGAAGCCGCCCCATCGACGACGGGCTCGGCCAGGTCTTCCTCGTCCTCATCGCCCTCGAGCGAATTGCCGAAGGTGGTCTCGAGATCGATCACGTCGCGCAGGAGGATCTCTTCGTTGAGAAGTTCGTCGCGCCAAATCGTGATGGCCTGGAAAGTCAGCGGGCTTTCGCACAGGCCCGCGATCATCGTGTTGCGGCCAGCCTCGATGCGCTTGGCGATGGCGATCTCGCCCTCGCGCGACAGCAGCTCCACCGAGCCCATCTCGCGCAGGTACATCCGTACCGGGTCGTCGGTACGATCGAGCGTCTCGGAAGTCGACGTGGCGACCGCCACCTCGCGCGAGCCGGACCCGGTCGCGACAACCTCGCCACCCTGCCCGCTCGAGTCGTCATCATCGGCCTCTTCGGCCTCGATCACGTTGATGCCCATTTCGGAGAGCATCGACATCACATCTTCGATCTGGTCGCCGGACACCTGTTCGGGCGGCATCACCTTGTTGAGCTGGTCGTACGTGATGTAGCCGCGTTCCTTCGCCTCGGCGATCATCCGCTTCACAGCGGCCTGGCTCATGTCGAAGGAAGTGGCGTCGTCGCTCGGGGTGTCGGACTTGTTGTCGTCGATGTCTTTGGCGGCCATGTGGGCTCCTCGGTCAGGGCTCGGGTGGGCTCGAGCTATGACGAAAGCGAATCATATCTCGTCTGTGTATCGAATCGCGGCGGCGAATCACAGAGGCGCGAGGCAGATGGACGCAAAGTTGATCGCCATTGTGTCCACAGTGATTCGCTTTCTCTTGATTCGAATGGCCCGCCGCCACCCATCTCATTGTTTCTTGCGCCAGATTTCCCCATCGATCATGGCCTGAAGCGTCGCGGAAAGGGCCGCGCGATCCTCGCCCATGTCGGAGTTGTCCTCCAGCTTCGATCTCTCGGCACGGTGGCGCAGCGAGGCGGCTTGCGCCAGTCGCCATGTCACGCCCTCGTCGGCCAGCCCCGCCAGATCCTCCATCGCATCGGCAACCTCCACGCGCACGGCACGCGCGGCGTCGAGCTTGGCGAGTTCTTCGGCCAGGCACATCCGCGCCAGATCGGTGTTGTCGGCATTGCGAACCGGGGGGGCTGATCGCAGATGGGGCAGTCCGAGAAGCTTTTCAAGGTCGGCACCCACTTCATCTTGCAGGATTTTCGCGATCTCGGGCACCGGCCGGGGCGCAAGACTCAACATCAGATGGCGCAGCCGGTCGTGGGTGGGATCGCGCAGCGGCACGTCTTCCAGCTCGGCCTCAAACTCGGCGATCAGCGCGGGATGGGTTGCGCAGATCCCAAGGATCATCGCCTCGCGCAGATGCTCGGCCACATCATCAGGCGCGGTGGCCAGCAGAGAGGCGCGGGTCTCGGGCAACGCCGGGGCGGCCGGCACGCCAAAGCGCCCACGCCCCCGGGCCCCGGGCGTGAAACTGCCGCGCGGCGGGGTCTTGCCCCCACGCGGCCCCGTTCCGAAAAGCTCCCAGCGCAGGCGCTTGATCTCTTCGCGGTAATGGCCGTGGATCGAGGGATCCTTGATGTTCGCGATCGTCGCATGCAGCTTCTTGTCGAGCGTCGCGCGCCGTTCCGGGCTGTCGAAGACCTTGCCTTCGGTTTCTCGCTGCCAGAGAAGCGTGACCATCGGCTTTGCCTCGGCGAGGATCTTCTCCATCGCACTGCGGCCCTGCTTCTTGATCACGTCATCGGGGTCCAGACCCGGCGGCATGATCGCAAAGCGCACACCCTTCCCGGCCTCCAGAAGCGGCATCGCCAGATCGATCACCCGCATCGCCGCACGCAGCCCCGCCGCATCGCCGTCGAGCGCGATGATCGGCTCGTCATGGATGCGCCACATCAGGCGCAGCTGATCCTCGGTGATCGCGGTCCCGAGCGGGGCCACGGCACCGCCGAACCCCGCCTCGACCATCGCGATCACATCCATATAGCCTTCGCAAACCACAAGCGGCGCGCCCTTGCCGCAGGCCTCGCGCGCCGGTCCGTGATTGTAGAGCGAGCGCCCCTTGTCGAAGAGCTCGGTCTCGGGCGAGTTGAGATATTTCGCCGGATCGCTCGGATCCATCGCGCGCCCACCAAAGGCGATGCAGCGCCCGCGCGCGTCGCGGATCGGGAAGATGATGCGGTTACGGAAGACGTCGAAAGGCTCGCGACCCTTCTGGCTTTCCTTCGCAAGCCCCGCGCCGATGATCAGATCGTCCGGGATGCCCTTGGCTTTCAGCGCGTCGCGCAGCCCCTGCCAGCCGGGCGGGGCGAAGCCGATCTCGAACCGGTCGATCGCCGCCTTGTCGAGCTTGCGCCCGGCGAGATAGTCGCGCGCCTCGGCCCCGGCCTGGGTGTTGAGATGCAGGCGGAAATATTTCACCGCCTCGTCCATCACCCGGGCAAGCTCGGTCCGGCGGTCGGATTTCTCCTGCGCCTTGGGGTCGCGTGCCGGCATCTGCATTCCGGCCTCGCGGGCGAGGATCTCCACCGCCTCCATGAAGCCGACATTCTCGGTCTCGCGCACGAAGCTCAGCGCGTCGCCCTTCGCATGACAGCCGAAGCAATAGTAATAGCCCTTGCGGTCATCGACGTGGAACGAGGCTGATTTTTCCTGATGGAACGGGCAAGGCGCCCACATGTCGCCCTTGGCCTGGTTCGACTTGCGCATGTCCCAGATGACTTTGCGCCCCACGACCTGAGCGATCGAGGTGCGGTTGCGCAGTTCATCGAGAAATCCAGGCGGCAGGCTCATGGTCTTTATATTGGCCCGCCGCGCGCCAGAGTCGAGAGGTGGCGCACCCACCTTAGCGATTGCTGCCTGAGTCGAAAGCCCGGCGGCAAGACCGCCCAATCCGTTAACGCTAAACCCCTCGATTGCGGACGAATCGGAATCAAACGCGCACAAAAGGCGGCACGACAATTGCCGCCACGGAAACGATTCCCCGCATCATAGCGAGACCGTTGCAGCTTGCCTTAACAATGCCGCCTAACTTGGCTGGATTAGGACATAATTTGGCCTCATGGCTTGGGCACGATTACTCGACGAAGGATTCTCACTTTCGTGTGAGGCGTAGATATGCGCAGTCACGCGAGAAAGGAGAGAGGGATGGCGGTTGTTCGCTTGAAGACGGTTTCGCAAGCCAAGACCCGACCGGGGATCACCCGGATCGGCAAGTTTGCGCGCGAAGAGGATGGGGCGATCTTCATCTTCAGCCTTCAGATCTTCTTGATTCTGATGATCGTTGGCGGTCTCGCGATCGACTTCATCCGCCAGGAAGAGCGCCGCACCCTGATCCAGGGCACGATCGACCGCGCCGCCCTCGCCGCGGCCAGCCTCAGCCAGAGGGTCGATCCGAAATATGTAGTGAACGATTATCTCAACAAAGCCGGGCTCGATTATCTCGACGTCGATCCGATCATCGAAACGAACGAGAAGAACAGCCCTAGTGACGAGGAGAAATATCGCCGCGTCACCATCGTGACGCGCGACGACATGCCGACGATCTTCGGAGACCTGCTCGGCGTCCATTCACTTGCGACGAATGTCGGTGCGCGCGCCGAAGAATCGATCGGCAATGTCGAGATCTCGATGGTGCTCGATATTTCCGGCTCGATGAACGATCGCGATCAGAATTCCACCTCCGGCGAGTCGAAGATCGCCTCGCTGCGGACCGCCGCAACGAATTTCGTCAACACGATGTTCGACGACGTCCAACCCCCGGGGGCGCCTGCCGGGCTGCTCTCGATCTCGATCGTGCCCTACAACCAGCAGGTCTCGATGGGTACGACGCTGGCGAGCATCTACAACCTGAGCACGGATCACACCAAGAACACCTGCGCGGATGTGCAGACGCTCGGTTTCGACAATCTCGCGATCTCGCCCACGGCGCCGTTGCAGCGCACCATGTATGGCTGGAGCTATGACATGGTGAATCAGGGCTACTCGATCTTCAAGACACTCAGCGAAAGCGCCGAGAACTGCTACGAATTCAGCTATTCGCCGATCATGGCGATAGAGGACAACCAGCAGGATCTGCTCAACAAGATCTCCTCGCTGCGCGCCGGCGGCGACACCGCCATCGACATCGGCGCGCGCTGGGGCTTTGCGCTGCTCGATCCCTCTTCGGAACCGGTCGCGCAGGCGCTGGCCAGCAGAGGTATGATCAGTTCCTCGGTCCAGAACCGGCCCATGCCCTATTCCGACACCGCCACCTCGGTCGACGAGAGATCGATGAAGGTGATGATCCTGATGACGGACGGGATGAACACGCGCTCCTTCTCGACCAAGATGGAATACCGTACCGGTCCGTCGGGCTTCTTCTCGACCGACTCCGCAACCGCCTTCTATGATTACGACCAGAGCCAGCTCTACTGGTATTCGGCGCAGCGCGACGCGGCGGGGCTCAAACCGATCTACCGCTTCAGGGACGGCACCTGGCGCGACCGCGTCGACGCGGGCGACAAGGTCATGGTGTCGATCTCGGGCAATCTCCGGACACTCCATTCGATTTCCTGGGAAACGATCTGGGGCAAGGGCTGGACGGTGCAATACGTGATCGACAAGTTCCTGCTGCGTCCGCGTCAGGCCGATGATCCGAGGCAATCCGTGAAGTCGATCTATGCCGAGATGGCGATCTCCTCGATGTTCGAGCAGAAGGACGCCAATCTCGAGGAAGTCTGCAACGTGGCCCGTTCCCGCGGGATCGATGTCTACACCATCGCGGTTTCTGCCCCCCCCGAGGGCAAGGCGGCGCTGGAGAAATGCGCCACGGGACCGAGCTATGCCCACGAGATCAAGGGCGATGACCTGAACGACGCCTTCGCCTCGATCGCCGCTCAGATCATCTCGCTGCGCCTGACCAACTGACGCGCCACGGACAGGACAAACCAATGCTCCCCTGCCTCGCCAGTCTCGCCCCCCTCGCCCGCAAGCCCGGCCGGTTTGCGCGCGACGAAGAGGGTGCAGTCACGATCGCAGCGCTGATCTGGGTGGTGTTCTTCATCTTCATGATGGCCTCTGCAATCGAGATGGGCGTGACCCTGACCAAGCAGGTTCTGCTTGACCGGGCAACCGACCTGACCGCCCGGGTGATCCGCCTCGGGATGGAGGGGATGCCCAGCGAGGCGACCCTGCGCGAGCGGGTCTGTCAGAAGGCGGGCTTCCTAGGCGGCGAGAATTGCTTTGACAACGTCTCGGTCGAGACGTTCGTCGTCAATCGCAACGACTGGAGCTCGTCGATCGACGCCCATCCGCTGCGCTGCGAGAATTTCTCCGACGATTCCGCCCCGCCGCCCTCGGCGACGCTGGAAGGGGGCCTGTCGAACCAGATCATGCTGATGCGTGTCTGCCTGCGGGTGAAACCGATGATGATCGACAATCCCCTCGCCCAGGCGCTGATCCGCACCGCCCCGATCGACGACCCCGATCACTTCGCCCTGATCTCCACCACAGCCTTCGTGACCGAGCCGCGCGCGACCTCGATCTTCCCGTCGGCGTCCGGAAGCTGAAGGGAGAGGTAATCATGGCACTGTCCCGCTTTCGCTTCAGACGCTTCGGCAAGGAAGAACACGGCTCGATCCCGATCGAAGGGGTCATGGGGTTTTTGCTGCTCGCAGGTTGGCTTGTGCTGGCCTTCGAGATCTACGACGCGTTCCGCATGCGCGCCAAGGTGACCCGGGCCACCTCGACCGTAGCCGATATCATCTCGCGTGAGCGCGACCCGTTCGGCCCCGCCTATGTGATGGGAATGAAGAAGATCTTCGACTACCTTGCGAAGAAATCGGATGATGAGCAGACATGGATGCGGGTGACGATCGTCCGGTGCTGGGCCGATCCCTTCGCGCCCGACGCGCCTTGCAACGGGGCCGATCCAAACCGCAAGGTCACGCTGGTTGCCTCGGATGCGACCAATATCGCTGACGTTTTCACGCAGGCCGCACTCGATGCCGAGGCCGACCGCATTCCCGTGCTCGCGCCCGGCGACACGGCGGCAATCGTCGAGACATCCTACAGCTATCACCCGCTTTTCGGCATCGGCGACAAGTGGGTGTACCACGAGGGCGACCATCTCGGTCAGATTGGCCTGAGCAAGGGGCTTCGCTTCTCCAGTTTCATCGTGACGCGTCCGCGCGGGAACCGCTTCGTCTGGGATCCCACGAAGTAAATCCAACCCCGCCTCTGTGCATTCGCTGAGTGTTTTCGTGCGCATCTGTGCAATTGCGCAAAGCCGTGGCTTCCCTATCTGCTGACGTGAGACCGCATCAGCCGGAGGAAGCACAATGTCGATCCGTCCCGTTCTCGAGACCCGCCGCGCCCAGCCCTTCATGGAAGGCGCGGGCGTCCACCTGCATCGCGCCTTCGGGTTTCAGGACCCGACCGAGGCCGACCCGTTCCTGCTCTTCGACGATTTCCGCAATGACCGCCCCGAGGATTACCTCCCCGGGTTCCCGTGGCACCCCCATCGCGGCATAGAGACGATCACCTATGTTCTGGCGGGCACCGTCGAGCATGGCGACAGCCTCGGCAATCGTGGCGAGCTCGGTGCGGGCTCGGTGCAATGGATGACGGCCGGGTCGGGCATCCTCCATCAGGAAATGCCCAAAGGCGACGCGCAGGGTCGGATGCATGGCTTCCAGCTCTGGGCGAACCTTCCTGCGGATCAGAAGATGACCGCGCCGCGATATCAAGACATCCAAGGCTCGGACATCCCCGAGGTGATCGACGATGACGGCACGGTGGCACGCATCGTCACCGGCGAGTTCTGGGGCAAGCGCGGCCCGGTCGACGGCATCGCCGCCGATCCGCAATATCTCGACATCTCGATCCCGCCGGGTGTGAAGAAGCGCCTCAAGGTCGACACCTACCGCCGCAGCTTCGCCTATGTCTTCGAAGGCGAGGCCGTCTTTGCCGACGCCTCCACCCCTTCGGGCGTGCTGCTCGAAAAGGAAGTGATGGGCCAAGAGGTCAACATCCGCGACCTGTCAGGCGACCGCACGCTGGTGCGTTTCGGCACGGGCGACGAGATCGTCGTTCAGGCGGGCGAGCGTGGCGTGCGCTTCCTGCTGATCTCGGGCGCGCCCATTCAGGAGCCCGTCGCCTGGCACGGGCCGATCGTGATGAACACCCGCGAAGAGCTGATGACCGCGATGGCCGAGCTGCGCAACGGGACCTTCATCAAGCCCGCGCATTGAGCGCGATCAGGAGCGGAAGGGATCGGTCACGGGCTCGGTTTCGTGGCCCTGATCGCGCCAGCGATTGACGATCGGATAGCGGCGATCAAGCCAGAAAGCCCGGCGCGACAGGCGCGTGCCGGGCGCCGACTGGAAACGCTTCCACTCGGAAATATAGAGCAGATGCTCGACCTTCTTGATCGTCTCGCGTTCGAAACCCTGCGCCATCAGGTCAGAGACCGAGGCATCGTTCTCCACCAGCCCTTCGAGGATCGCATCGAGCACCGGATAGGGCGGCAGGCTGTCCTCGTCCTTCTGGTCGGGACGCAGTTCCGCCGAGGGCGGCTTATCGATGATCTCGACCGGGATCACCTCGCCCTCGGGGCCCTTCATCCACGGCCGGTGATTGGCATTGCGCCAGCGGCAGGTCTCGAAGACGCGGGTCTTGTAGAGATCCTTGATCGGGTTGTAGCCGCCCGACATGTCGCCATAGATCGTGGCGTATCCCACGGCCATCTCGGATTTGTTGCCGGTGGTCAGGAGCATCTCGCCGAACTTGTTCGACAGCGCCATCAGCATCACGCCACGCAGGCGCGACTGGATGTTTTCCTCGGTTACGTCGGGCTGCGTGCCCGCCATGAGATGCGAAAGCGCCTCCGAGACCGCATCGCGCGCACCATCAATGCGCACCGTATCGAGCCGCAGCCCCTGCCGCTTCGCCAGCTCCGCCGCATCGTCCAGCGAGCCCTGCGAGGTATATTCCGAGGGCAGCATCACGCAATGGACAGCCTGAGGCCCCAAGGCATCCGCCGCGATCGTCGCGACCAGCGCGGAATCGATCCCGCCCGACAGGCCAAGGACGACCTTGGAAAATCCCGACTTGCGCAGGTAATCGCCCAAGCCTTCGACCATGGCGCGGTAATCCTGCTCCCATTCCGAAGGCTGCGGATCGTCGCGGCCCTCGACACAGGCCCAGCCATCGTCCTCGCGGATGAAATCGACATGGTCGATGATCTCGTCGAAAGGCGCGAATTGCGCAGCCAGCGCCCCGTGTCGGTTCAGCACGAAGCTCGCCCCGTCGAAGACCTGATCGTCCTGCCCGCCGACCGCATTGAGGTAGACGAGCGGCAGCCCGGTCTCGACCACGCGCGTCACCATATGGGTCATGCGGACGTCGAGCTTGCCGCGGTAATAGGGCGAGCCATTGGGCACGATCAGGATCTCGGCCCCGGTCTCGGCCAGCGTCTCGGCCACATCCGGGTGCCAGGCATCCTCGCAGATCGGGGTGCCGATGCGCACCCCGTTGATCGCGTAAGGTCCCGAGATCGGGCCGGAATCGTAGATACGGTATTCGTCGAAAATGCCGTGATGCGGCAGGTCGTGCTTGAGCATCCGCGCAACGAGCTTGCCATCCTTCCAGACCCAATAGGCGTTGAAATGACCCTCGTCGTCCCACCACGGCCCGCCGATCCCCAGCGCCGGCCCATCGGTGATGCGCGCGCCCAGAGCCTCCATCGCGGCGGTCGCATCGGCCACGAAAGCGGGCTTCGCGATCAGGTCCTGCGTCTGGTAGCCGGTGAGGAACATCTCGGGCAGCGCGACCATGTCGGCGCCCGCGCGCTTGCCCTCTTGCCAGGCGGCATAGGCCTTCTCGGCATTGGCCTCGAGCGCCCCGACGGTCGGGTTGAGCTGGGCCATGGTCAGGCGGAAACGATCGGCCATGAGGGTCCTCGCGCAGTGGTTCGGTTTCCATTTAGCAGAATGTGACCGGCAGAAAAGACCGGGCGGGAAAATGCCGCCATGCACGCCCCTGCCCTAGGCCCTTTCGCCGCAATGGCAAAGCGCCGCCCCAGGGGACGGCGCTCGCGAAACTGATGAGGACGCGCCGCGCTCAGGTGGCTTCGGTCGCCTTCGCCGCCTTGTTGCGGATCGGGGTGACGGTCGCGGGTTTGCCCTTGCCCGGAACCGGGTTGGCCGCGTTCTCGTCGATGAACTCCAGCACCAGAGGACGGATATTGTTGCGCCAGTGCGAGCCCGCGAAGATGCCGTAATGGCCGGCATCCGGCTCGAGGTGCTGCTGCTTCATCGAATCCGGCACCCCTGTGCACAGATCGAGGGCCGCCACGCATTGGCCCGGGGCGGAGATGTCGTCCTTCTCACCCTCGACCGTCTTCACCGCGACCGTGGTGATCTTCGAGATATCGACCGGCTTGCCCGCAACCGTGAAACGGTTCTGCGCGATTTCGAGCCCCTTGAAGATACGCTCGACCGTCGAAAGGTAGAACTCGGCCGTCATGTCCATCACCGCGAGATATTCGTCATAGAAGCGGTAATGCTTGTCGTGCTCGGAGCCTTCGCCATTCGCCTCGCTCCAGATCTTTTCCTGGAAGGCCTGGGCATGCTTGTCCATGTTCATCGAGATGAAAGACGCAAGCTGCATCAGCCCCGGATAGACCAGACGGCCCGCGCCCTTGTATTTGAAGCCCACGCGCTGGATCACCATCTGCTCGAGCTGGCCCATCGTCACACGGCGGCCGAAATCGGTCACTTCGGTCGCTGCGGCATCGGGGTCGATCGGCCCGCCGATCAGCGTCAGCGTACGCGGCTGCGCGGTCGGGTCTTCCTCGGCCAGATAGGCAGTCGCCGCCAGCGCGAGAGGCGCGGGCTGGCAAACTGCGATAACGTTACAGTCCGGCCCCATCTTCTTCATGAAGTCGACGAGGTAGAGCGTGTAATCCTCGACGTCGAACTTGCCCTCGCTGACGGGGATGTCGCGCGCATTGTGCCAGTCGGTGACCCAGACATCGGCATCGGGCAGCAGCGAGGCCACGGTCGAGCGCAAGAGCGTCGCGTAGTGACCCGACATCGGCGCGACCAGAAGGATGCGGCGCTCCATCGGGGCACGCCCCTGCACATTGAAGTGAACGAGGCTGCCGAAGGGTTTGTCGACGACGGTCTCGACCTCGACGAGGTGATCGCGCCCGTCCTCGGCGGCGATCGAGTGAATGCCCCAGTCCGGCTTGATGACCATCCGTGCGAAGGAACGTTCAGTCACGCGGCCCCAGGCCGACATGATCTTGAACATCGGATGCGGCGCAAGCCCCCAGACCGGATAGGAAGCCATGGCGCGGGCAGAGGCCCCCATCCATTCGTTCGTGTTCCTGACGGTTTCCATCAGGTCATAGGACATGATTGATTTCATTTGCGACTCCTCGGGGAGGTCGGCAAACACCGCCTCTGGACCAGTAAACGCCGCTTTACCCCAGGACTGCGGCAAGATTATGCTGTGTGAGAGGATAGGGAGGAAACATCATTATGACAACCGAGGACGAGAACAAAATTGCTGCATCGCAGAAAATGCAGGAGAATCTCGCCCGGATCGAACAGCTCACCGAGCGCATGGTCGATGCAATCGCCCATAAGCGCCCGATGAACCCCGCGCTCGAAGGGCCCGGAGCCGATCTTTACCTGTCCTCGAGCGCCGCGCTGATGAAGGAGTGGCTGGAAAAGCCCTCGAAGATACTCGAGGCCCAGGTGAGCTACTGGGGACAGGCGATGAAGCATTACATGGAGGCACAGGAGGCGCTTTCCGCCGGCAAGATCGCACCGCCCGAAAATCCCGGCCCCGCCGATCCGCGCTTCAAGAACCCGCTCTGGGACAGCCACCCCTATTTCAACTTCATCAAGCAGCAATATCAGATCGCCGCGAAGGGCGTTCAGGATGCCGTGGATGCGATCGACGATCTCGACCCCGTCGACCGGCAGCGGCTCGAATACTTCTCGCGCCAGATCATCGACCTGATGTCGCCGACCAATTTCCTCGCCACCAATCCCGACGCGCTTGAAAAGGCGATCGAGACCGAGGGCGAGAGCCTGGTGAAGGGACTTGAGAACCTCGTACGCGACATCGAGGCGAACCGCGGCGATCTGCTGGTGACGCTGGCCGACAAGGACGCCTTCTCGGTTGGCGAGAACATCGGCACCGCCGAAGGCTCGGTCGTCTATCGCAACCGCCTGTTCGAACTGATCCAGTACAAGCCCACCACCGAGAAGGTCCACAAGACGCCGCTGATCATCTTCCCGCCCTGGATCAACCGCTTCTACATCATGGACCTCAAGCCGCAGAACTCACTGATCCGCTGGATCGTCGATCAGGGCTTCACGCTCTTCGTGGTGAGTTGGAAGAACCCCGATTTCTCTTATGCGGATGTCGGCCTGGATGACTATGTCGAAGAAGGCTACCTGACCGCGATCGAGCAGGTGAAGCAGATCACCGGCGAGAAGAAGGTCAACGCGGTCGGCTATTGTATCGCGGGCACGACGCTGTCGCTGACCCTTGCACTGCTCAACAAGCGCAAGGACAAGTCGATCAACTCGGCCACCTTCTTCACCACGCTGACCGACTTCTCCGATCAAGGGGAGTTCGCCGTCTTCCTGCAAGACGATTTCGTCGACGGGATCGAACGCCAGTGCAAGGCCGACGGGGTGCTTTCGAGCTACTTCATGTCGCGCACCTTCTCCTTCCTGCGTTCGCGCGACCTGATCTACCAGCCCGCGATCCGTAGCTACATGATGGGCGAGGCCCCGCCCGCTTTCGACCTGCTGTTCTGGAACGGCGACTCCACCAACCTTCCCGGCAAGATGGCGATCGATTATCTGCGCGGGCTCTGTCAGAAGAACCGTTTCGCGGGCGACGGCTTCGAGGTCCTGGGCGAGACGGTTCAGGTCTCGGAGGTGAAAGTGCCGCTGATGGCGATCGCCTGCGAGACGGATCACATCGCACCCTGGGTCGCCTCCTTCAACGGGATCGCGAAAATGGGATCGAAGGAGAAGACCTTCATCCTCTCGGAATCGGGTCACATCGCCGGGATCGTGAACCCGCCCAGCAAGAAGAAATACGGTCATTACACCTCCACCGCACCGATCGCGAATCCCGCGCAGTGGAAGGCCGAGGCGACGTTTCACGAGGGCAGCTGGTGGCCACGCTGGAGCGAATGGCTGGCGAAAAAGTCGGGCGCGATGGTGCCCGCGCGAGCACCCGGAGACGCCGAGCATCCGGTTCTTGCAGACGCGCCAGGCACTTACGTGAAAGAGATCGTGCAGATCTGATTTTCGCTCTCCAATTGTAAAATTTCTGCGTCGCAGCATCTCCGGGCTTGAAATGCTGCGCCGCAGCATGTATGTACGTTACGTAAGCAAACGGGCCCTGCCGACGTTCCAACCTACGGGCCCCAACCCAATGGAGCATTACAATGGCCAAGACCCAAGACTACACCAAGATCATGCAGGACATGATGGCGAGCTTCCCCGTCGACACCGCGAAATTCCAGGAAGCCTTCAAGTCGCAAGCCGCACTGGGCGAGAAGATGTCGAAAGTGGCTCTCGATGCCGCCGAGAAGACGGCCGAAATCTCGACCAAGTGGACCAAGGGCACGCTCTCCAAGGTTGGTGAACTGACCAAGACCAAGGAAGAGCCGGCCGACTACGCCAAGGCTGTGAGCGACTTCGCGTCGGCTTCGGCTGAAATGGCTGCCGAGAACATGGCTGCCTTCGCCGAGATCGCGAAGAAGGTCCAGATGGATACCGTCGAGCTCATGATGGCTGCTGGCAAGGACATGTCGGCCGAAGCGACCGCGACCGTGAAGAAGGCGACCGCCGACATGACCGCGGCCACCAAGAAAGCCGCCGCGGCTGCGAAGTAAGTTCCTCCCGTAGCTCCCGGCCTCCTCCTCCCTGCCGGGACAGCGGAACCTCGGGCGCGCCTTTCCGGCGCGCCCTTTTTCTTTTGTTGCTTTTGCGCGCGCAGCGTCTCACAATCGCTGCAACGCAAAAATCCGGGGAGGATCGCACCACATGGCCGAAGACGAAAAGCCCTTGCTGATCAAGCGCTACGCGAGCCGCCGTCTCTACAATACCGAGACCAGCGATTACGTGACGCTCGAAGATATCGCGAAGTTCATCCGCGACGGTCGCGAGGTGCAGATCGTCGATCTCAAATCCGGCGACGACCTGACGCGGCAATACCTGCTGCAAATCGTCGCCGAGCACGAGAGCCGCGGCGAGAACGTTCTGCCGGTCGATGTGCTGACCGATCTCGTGCGCTCCTATACCGGGGCCGCGCAATCGGTGGTGCCGCAATTCCTCGCCGCCAGCTTCGAGATGCTGCGCGAGGGCCATTCGCAGATGCTCGAGAACATGAACAAGATGCCCAACCCGATGGCCACCATGCCCGGCTTCGAGGCGCTTCAGGCCCAGCAGCAGGCCTTCCTCAAGAACATGATGGCTGGCTGGGGTACTGCCGGTTCCTCAGGCCCCGCGCCCGAGGGTGGCGGCGACGAGCGCGGAGAGCTCGACGCGATCAAGAAACAGCTCGCAGACCTGCAAAGCAAGCTCAACAAGATGTAAGCGACAAGGCGCCCCGTGGCGCCTTTTTGCCGCGCGGGATCAGCGTCCCGCACAGGCAAGCATCGCCGTCCCCTCCACGTGTCTTACGCAGGCGGTGATCATGGTGGCACTGGTGACGAGGGCTCGACCGGCGCATGAGGGGCGCTGCCCCTCGGCGCTTCGCGCCTCACCCCGGGATATTTGAACCAATCCGAAAACAAGCGCAGGTCGCGAGGCCTCAGAACGGCACGTCATCGGCATCAGCGGCAGGCACCACGAAGCTCGCCAACAGACGCTTTTCGCCCGCCTTGTCGAACTCGACCACGAGCTTGTCGCCCTCCGAGCCCATCACCTCGCCATAGCCGAACTTCTTGTGGAAGACGCGGTCACCGATTTCGTAATCGCTCTCGCCGCTCGCATCGATGGTCATGTGACGCGCCTCGCGCGGTGAGCTGATGCCGCGCGATTGCGCGTTTTGCAGCCGCCGCCAGCCGGGAGAATTATAGACATCGGCGCGCGAGACGCGGTCCTCCATCGCGGTCGAACCGCCAAAGCCGCCCGCAGAGACCCCGCCCCCGTTCATGCCGCCACCGTAGAGCCCCGGCGGGGTCAGCACCTCGACATGTTTCACCGGCAACTCGTCGATGAAACGCGACGGCATCTGGCTTTGCCACTGACCATAGACACGGCGGTTGCCCGCAAAGGAGATCGTGCACAGCTCTTCCGCCCGGGTGATGCCCACATAGGCCAGACGACGCTCTTCCTCGAGGCCCTTCAGCCCGCTTTCATCCATCGAGCGCTGCGACGGAAACAGCCCGTCCTCCCATCCCGGCAGGAAGACCACCGGAAACTCCAGCCCTTTTGCGGCGTGCAGCGTCATGATCGAGACCTTCTCCTCGGTCTCGGATTTATCGTTATCCATGATCAGCGCGACGTGCTCGAGGAAGCCCTGGAGATTGTCGAACTGCTCGAGCGCTTTCACCAGTTCCTTGAGGTTCTCCAGCCGCCCCGGCGCCTCGGGCGTCTTGTCGTTCTGCCACATCTCGACATAGCCGGATTCCTCGAGGATCCGTTCAGCCAGCCGCACATGGCTGAGGTCATTCGCGGGCGCCACACCATCCTCGGCGGGCTCGATCAGCAGATCGTCATCCTCGGCTCGCGTCACCGCCGTCGCGGGCGAGGCCTGCGCAATTTCATCGTGCCAGCGAGTGATATTCTCGACGAACAACCGCAGCTGCCCCCCTGCCTTGCCCGTCAGCGCCCCTTCGGCCACCAGCAGCTTCGCGCCGTCGAGCAGGCTCAGACCGTTCTCGCGGGCGGCGATCTGAATGCGCTGCTGTGCCTTGTCGCCAAGGCCGCGTTTCGGAGTGTTGATGATCCGCTCGAAGGCCAGATCGTCCTCGGGCGAGGTCACGAGGCGGAAATAGGCCATCGCGTCGCGGATTTCCAAACGTTCGTAGAAGCGCGGGCCACCGATCACGCGATAGGGCAGACCGATGGTCAGGAAACGGTCCTCGAAGGCGCGCATCTGGTGCGAGGCGCGCACGAGGATGGCCTGATCGTTCAGGCTGACGGGCGGATTGCCACGGGTGCCGCGCTGGATCGCCTCGATTTCCTCGCCGATCCAGCGGGCCTCTTCCTCGCCGTCCCAATGGCCGATCAGGCGGACTTTCTCGCCGCCCTCGGCCTCGGTCCAGAGCTCCTTGCCCAAACGCCCCTCATTCGCGGCGATCAGGCCCGAGGCGGCGGCAAGGATATGTTCGGTCGAGCGGTAATTCTGCTCCAGCCGGATCACCGCCGCGCCGGGAAAATCCTTCTCGAATTTCAGGATGTTACTGACCTCGGCCCCGCGCCAGCCATAGATCGACTGATCGTCATCGCCCACGCAGCAGATATTCTTGTGCCCCTGCGCCAGCAGCCGCAGCCAGAGATATTGCGCGACGTTGGTATCCTGATACTCGTCGACGAGGATGTAGCGGAACCAGCGCTGATATTGCGCGAGCACATCCGCATGGGTCTGAAAGATCGTCACCATATGCAGCAGCAGATCACCGAAATCGACCGCATTGAGCGTCTTCAGCCGGTCCTGATAGGCGGCGTAGAGCTCGGACCCGCGATTGTCGAAGGCGGCGGTCTCGCGCCCCGAAACCTTCTCGGGCGTCAGCGCCTTGTTCTTCCAGCCGTCGATCAGCCCGGCAAGCTGACGCGCGGGCCAGCGTTTCTCGTCCATATTGGCGGCAACGATCAGCTGTTTCATCAGCCGGATCTGGTCGTCCGTGTCGAGGATGGTGAAATTGGATTTCAGCCCCACGAGCTCGGCATGGCGGCGCAAAAGCTTCACGCAGACCGAGTGGAAGGTGCCAAGCCAGGGCATCCCCTCGATCGCACCGCCCAGGTGTCGCCCCACGCGCTCTTTCATCTCGCGCGCGGCCTTGTTGGTGAAGGTCACGGCGAGGATCTCGTTCGGGCGCGCCCGGCCCGTATGGATCAGATGCGCAATCCGCGCGGTCAGCGCCGAGGTCTTGCCGGTGCCCGCCCCCGCCAGCATCAGCACCGGACCGTCGAGGGTCTCGACCGCCTGACGTTGCTCGGGGTTCAGCTTGTCGAGATAGGCTACCGCGCGCGCCTGCGTGGCGCCCATCATCGCGCGTTGCGACAGGCTCACGGCGCCCTCGTAGGGATCGTCATCTTCCATCCAGCTCATGGCGGCAATCTACCCGCTTCGCCCCTTGAGGAAAAGAGCCATGTTCGACTTCTGTTCACATCCGCGACGGAACGCGGATCACGTCGCGAGATGTTCCAGCGCGGCGGCGTGGATCTCGGGGTTGGCTGCGGCGATCACCCGACCGCCGCGATGGGCCGGGCGGCCCTGCCAGTCGGTGACGATCCCGCCCGCCGCCTCGATCACCGCGATCGGGGCCGCGACGTCATAGGGCTGGAGCCCCGCCTCCACCACGAGGTCGATCTGCCCCGCCGCGACCAGCGCATAGGCGTAGCAATCCATCCCGTACCGCGTAAGCCGGACCTGCCGCGACAGCCGCGCGAAGGCCGCGCCTTCGGCCTCGGTGCCAACTTCGGGGAAAGTGGTAAAGAGCACGGCCTCGTCGAGCGCGCGCGGAGAACGGGTGACAAGCGGGCGATGGCCGAGCGGGCCCGAGACCTCCGCCGCGCCGAAGCCGCCCGAGAAACGCTCACCGATATAAGGCTGGTCAATCACCCCGAGAAGCGGCGCACCGGGGCCATCCTCTTCCTGCGCGCACAGCGCGATCAGAACGCCCCAGGTCGGCGTGCCCGACATGAAGCCGCGCGTGCCGTCGATCGGGTCAAGAACCCAGGTGAGCCCGCTCGTGCCGTGCTTGACACCGTATTCCTCGCCAAAAATCCCGTCCTGCGGGCGGCGTTCTTCAAGATGTGCACGCATCACGGCCTCGGCGGCGCGATCGGCCTCGGTCACCGGATCGAAGCCCGAGGCGAGCTTGTTCTGCGCGCCGATCCCGCCTTCGGGACGAAACTGCGCCAGCGTCTCCGACCGCGCCAGATCGCCAAGCTCCCCGGCCAGCGCCAGAAGTTCGTCGCGTTCGGAAGGGCTCAGGGACAGCATGGATGGCTCCGGACGTTGGGGGTGCGACCCGCGCCGGGCCTGCAAAGGACAAGGGGAGCGGTAAACGCCCCCCTTATCCGGGTCAAGCCACCCGATCCGTCCCCACCCGGGCGAACGGCTCCCCCTAACGGCTTCAGGCCGCGTCCGAGAGCACCTTGGCCAGCTCGAAGAGCCGACGGCGCTGTGCCTCGGGAATCGAGTAGTAGGAGCGCACCAGAGCGAGCGCTTCCTTGTCCGACAGGATGTCTCCGGCAACCTCGGGCTGCGACACACCGCTATCTTCCGACAGACCTTCAAAGAAGAAGGAGATCGGAACCTCAAGCGCATCGGCGATATCCCAAAGGCGGGACGCCGAAACGCGGTTCATACCAGTTTCGTATTTTTGGATCTGTTGAAATTTGATGCCCACCTGATCGGCGAGCTGTTGTTGCGTCATGCCGATCATCCAGCGGCGATGCCGAATTCTCTTACCCACATGCACATCCACAGGATGTTTCATCTTCAACCCCTCGAAGCGAAATTGCGCTGTAAAACTACCATGCGCTGAGTTTGACCAAGGCGGCAAAAAAACAAACCTGTCCAAAAAGACAGGCGAAATGACCGATTTTTCAGGCGACTTGACCTAAAGGACAGGTCGGAAGGAACTCTCCCTCTGCGTGTTTTGCAAAATGCGATGCGTGACGCAATTTTCCGCTACGTCAACCTTATCGCCCTGCAACTTCCGGGCGATCGACTGATTCGCCCTCAGCGGGTACTCAAAGCGGCGGATTTCGCCTTCACGGTGGGGTGCGCCAACCGGCTCTGGCCCTGCCCGCACGCTGCCGCTATCACGGGGGCGAACGGGCCCGCGTGGCCCAGCCCCCAGCCGACCGAGGAGACCCCGATGCGCGCCTTCCAGATCGCCGAGACCAAGACCCAGCCAAAAATCGTCACGCTCGATCTGCCCGCCCCTGGCCCCGGAGAGGTTCAGGTCGCGATCCGGGCCTGCGGGCTCAACTTCGCGGACCTACTGATGATCGAGGGCAAATATCAGGACACACCCGAGGCCCCTTTCGTTCTCGGCATGGAGCTGGCGGGCGAGGTGGTCGCGGCAGGTCCGGGCACGGCGCTGACACCGGGCACGCGTGTCGCGGTGTTCTCGGGTCAGGGCGGGCTGGCCGAGGCGGGCAACTTCCCCGAAAACCGCTGCACACCGATGCCCGACGCGATGAGCCATACCCAGGCCGCCGCCTTCCAGATCGCCTATGGAACGAGCCATGTCGCGCTCGACGCCCGCGCGGGACTGAAACCGGGCGAGACGCTTGTGGTGCTCGGCGCCGCCGGCGGGGTCGGCCTCACCGCGGTCGAGATCGGCAAGAAGATGGGCGCGCGGGTGATCGCCTGCGCACGCGGTGCCGAGAAACTTCAGATCGCACGAGAGGCCGGGGCCGATGAGACGGTCGACAGCGAGACCGAAGATCTCAAGGGCGCGCTCAAGGCGCTTGGCGGGGTGGATGTCGTCTATGATGCGATCGGCGGCACCGCGGGCGAGGCAGCCTTCCGCGCGCTCAAGCCCGGAGGACGTTTTCTGGTGATCGGGTTTGCCAGCGGCAGCCAGCCGAAACTGCCGCTCAACCATGCGCTGGTGAAGAACATCACGATCCACGGGCTCTATTGGGGCGGCTATCTCAAGCTCGACCCGGGCCTTCTGACCGGTTCGATGGCGCAGCTTTTCGACTGGTTCGTCCAAGGTGGGCTGACCCCGCATATCGGCGGCACCTACCCGCTGGAACGGGTCGCGGAGGCGCTCGAAGACCTGCGCGCGCGCCGCTCCACCGGCAAGCTGGTGATCGAGATCGGCGGCTAGGCGTAAGCCTCGCGCAGCAGCGCACGCAGACCATCGACGGGTTCTCCGGTAAGCTGCCCGGTATCGTAAAGACAGATCCGTGAGCGCCCGAGCGGCGGCAGCCCGCTCTCGGGACCAAGCGGCACGCAGCCCGCGGGCACATCGCGCGACAGCCGCACCGCAACACCCATATCAGCGGCAACCGCCGCACTCGCCATCTCGTCGGATTGCCCGTCGAAGGCGGGCTTTGAGACGATCCCCGCCCCTTCGAGAGCTGCCATCGCGGCCCCGTGAAAGGCGCAGCCCTCCTCGATCGACAGCATCAGTGGGCGCTCATGGACAGCGCGCCCGGCTTGAGCCCCGATCCAGACCAGCTGATCCTCGGCCAGGATCTCCGCCGCGGGGCCGGGCTCGTCTTCGGTCGTCAGGATCATGTCGAACTCGCCCGCCTCGAACATCCGGCGCAGCGTCATCGAGCGGCGCGAGGCCAACTGGAGCCGCACCATCGGCCATTGCAACGAAAGCGCGCGCAACAGCGCAGGCATTTGCGGGCGCACGAGATCATGCGGAAGGCCGAAGCGGACATTGACCTCCGCCCCCGCTGCGCGCAGCCGCGCCAGCGCCGCGTCATTCTCGGCACAGATCCGGCGCGCATGATCGATCAGCGTCGCCCCATCGCGGGTCAGCGCCATCTTGCGATTGGCCCGATCGAAGAGAACCTTGTCGAGGCTCTCTTCCAGCCGCCGGATCTGCATCGAGACCGCCGATTGCGTCAGATTGAGCAGCTTTGCCGCGCGGGTAACCGATCCCGTATCCGAGACCGTCAGCACCGCGCGCAGGGCTGCGACATCGAGGTTCTGCGGCATCCGTCACCCATACATCACATTTCGTGATAATTAATAGCACAATCATTCGTTTTCATCATAGTCAAAACTGCTTCATCCTCGATCACAGATGATTTCCCATGGAGGATGAGATGATGACCTTCCTGTCCCGTCATGACGCCCGCAGTGCCTCGCGCGCGCCCCGCCGGACGAGCCTTTTCGCGACGCTTATGCGTCTGATCGAAATCCATCGCTCGCGACTGGCCCTGCGCCGGCTCGATGCACGGCTGCTCGACGATATCGGGCTCAATGAAAGCGAAGCCGCCGCGGAGGCCCGCCGCCGTGTCTGGGACGCCCCCGATCACTGGCGCGCGGGCCGATGAAACAAAAGGGGGGAACTCGCGTGAAACAATGCGTTTTCGATGTATCCCAAATCTTGAATTTAGGGTGTGCTATGCCAATATCGGTCCCGAAACCGGCGTGAGGGACGGCCGGAACGAATTGTTGGAGGTGCTGATGGCTGATTTCGAAACGATGCGGACCCCCCATGCGGGCACGCGTCAGGCTGCGATTGACGAGGGTCTTCGCACGCATATGAACAAGGTCTACGGGCTTATGTCGCTGGCTATGCTGGTGACGGGCGCCGTGGCGTTCGGCGTGGGCACGAACCCGGCTCTGGTGGCCGCGATCTTCGGCTCGGGCCTGAAATGGGTCGTGATGCTCGCGCCTCTTGCGGTGGTCTTCGCCTTCGGCGCGATGATCCACAAGATGTCGACCGCGACCGCGCAGCTGGTCTTCTTCGGCTATGCCGCCCTGATGGGGCTGTCGATCAGCTTCATCTTCGCCGTCTATACCGGCGTGTCGATCGCGCAGACCTTCCTCGTGACCGCGATCGCCTTCGCGGGCCTGTCGCTTTACGGCTACACGACCAAGCGCAATCTCAGCGCCATGGGCTCCTTCCTGATGATGGGCCTCATCGGCCTGATCGTCGCCTCGATCGTGAACATCTTCCTCGCCTCCTCGGCGATGGCTTTCGCGATCTCGGTGATTGGCGTGCTGATCTTCGCGGGCCTGACCGCCTATGACACGCAGAACATCAAGAACACCTACCTCCAGCTCGCCGCTGGCGATGGCCGGGACTTCATGGGCAAAGCCGCCATCATCGGCGCGCTTCAGCTCTACCTGGACTTCCTGAACATGTTCATGTTCCTGCTGCAATTCCTCGGCAACCGCGAGTAATCGCGGCCGAGACGAAACAGATGAAGCCCCGCCGATCCGGCGGGGCTTTTTCTTGTTCCGGGAAGATATCTCGCGCGCGTCAACTCTCGCGAACGACGCGGAACATCGCGCGGCGTTCTTCAGGCGTCATTTCCGTGAGATGCTCGGCAGGTGTCTTGCGCGGCGGCTCGAAGCGCGCCTGCGCCTCGGCAAACCCCATCGGCGCCCCGCGCAGCGCTTCGGGGCGCAGCGGATCGGGCCCAAGCTGGGCTGGCGTCATCGGGCGCGTCGTCGGCAGAAGGCGGGTCTGGCTCCGGATCAGCTCGAAGCGGCGCGGGCTGCGCCCGATTTCGCCCTCGGCCACCAGACATCCCAGCGCGCGGCTCACATCGCCGAAATCCGAAGTCAGCGGCAGGATCAGCAGCCGGGCAGAGAGCGGGGGCCGGCCAAGCGCGCGATCCGCGCTCAGCTGCGCCTCGGCAATGGCCGGGCTCGCAAAGACCGCCTCCGTCAGCTCGGCCACACCCTTGCGCGCCTCTGGCGTGAAGAAGGACGTCAGCGGCATCCCACGCACCTCCATTCCCATCAGGTCGTTGAGATGCATCCCGGCGAGCCGGAACCGCGCGATCCCGGGAGCCACACGTTCCAGAATGAAGGCAAATGCCAGCGCCCGGTCGATCCCGCGCGGGTCGATCTCGGCACGCGATGGCATCGGGCGTCCCGCCCGCAGCGCCTCCCAATAGGCGCGCAGCTCGTTGGAGACGCGCCGGCCGGTGCCAGCGCCGAGCCGGGAGATATTCGTGTCGGTGTCACGTTCCATGGTCCACCTGTCGAATGGGCGGGCAGCCCGCCCGCACAAGAGGGGTGAAATGCTCCGGCCCATTCTGATGCGCCGGTCGTTTCGGTTGACCGTCGGAGCGAAATGATTACTGAACTCTTAATACGCCACTTTTTCGCCATATGGGAAAAGAAAGTCTTAAATGGTTAAAGCCACAGAAGCCCCGCTTACGCCGTGTAGAACCGTTTCGATGACGGGCTTCGCCTCCGGTCAGGGGGCGGCAGCGGGACATGACTGGAGCTGGGATATCCGTTCGGTCAATGGCAAGGGCTTCGATCTGCGCATGCGCCTGCCCGAGCTTGAAGGGCTCGAAGCCGCGCTGCGCAAACTGGTCTCGGAGCGCGTCTCGCGCGGGAATGTCTCGCTGAACCTGCGCCTGACCCATAGCGATGCCGCAGAGGCCCTGCGCATCGACCCCGCCGCCCTAGAGGTCGCGATCACCGTGGCCGAGGCGGTGCAGGATGCCGCCCGCGCCCGTGGCCTTCCCATCGAACCGATGCGGGCGGGCGATCTGCTGGCTCTGCGCGGCGTCGTCGAACACGGCGCCCCGCCGGTGACCGACCCGGAAGCGCTGCGCAACGCGATCCTCGCCGAGATCGAGGAAGGGCTTGGATGTTTCGCCGCGATGCGCGCCAGCGAGGGCGCCGAGATCGGGGTGGTGATCGGGGCGCAGCTCGACACGATCGAAGCCCTCGTGGCTCAGGCGGCGACTGCGGCGGCGGCACGCAAACCATCGGCCGCCGAAACGATACGCGCGGCGCTGACCCGGGTGATCGAGGCCGCCCCCGATCTCGACGAGCCGCGTATCGTTCAGGAACTCGCCCTGATCGCGATCAAGAACGACGTGACCGAAGAGATCGACCGGCTGCGGGTCCATGTAAGCGCCGCACGCGCGCTTCTGGCCGAAGCCGGACCTGTCGGCCGCAAGTTCGAATTCCTGACCCAGGAATTCGTGCGCGAGGCCAACACGCTGTGCTCGAAATCGGGCGATGCGGCGCTGACCCAGATCGGGCTTGCACTGAAATACGCGATCGATCAGATGCGCGAGCAGATCCAGAACGTGGAGTGACCCGATGCCCGAGACCGCCCGCCGTGGCCTGCTGATCATCCTTTCCTCGCCCTCGGGCGCCGGGAAATCGACGCTGGCCAAGCGGCTGATGAGCTGGGACCCGACGCTCCGTTTCTCGGTCTCGGCCACGACCCGCGATCCGCGTCCGGGCGAGACCGACGGGATCGAGTATTATTTCAAGAGCCGCGCCGAGTTCGAGACGATGGTCGAGGCCGGAGAGATGCTGGAACATGCCGAGGTCTTCGGCAATCTCTATGGTACCCCCAAAGGCCCCGTGGAACGGGCGATGTCGGAAGGACGCGACACGCTCTTCGATGTGGACTGGCAGGGCGGCCAGCAGATCCGCAACTCCTCGCTGGGCAAGGACGTGGTCTCGATCTTCATCCTGCCGCCCTCGATCGCGGCGCTCGAACAGCGGCTGCGGTCACGCGCGCAGGACAGCGATGCGGTGATCCGGGGCCGGATGGAGAAATCGCTGGCCGAGATCAGCCATTGGTCCGAATATGACTACGTGTTGGTCAATGACGACCTCGATGCGGCCGAGGAGCGCCTGCGCACCATCCTCACCGCCGAACGGGCCCGGCGCGATCGCCAGACCTGGCTGACCGGCTTCGTGCGCGGACTGAACAAGGAGTTTGACGACCGATGATCTATGAGCTCGACGGAATTGCCCCGCAGATCGGCGCTGGCGCATGGGTCGCGCCCGATGCGAACCTGATCGGCAAGGTCGTGCTGGAAGAGGCCGCCTCGGTCTGGTTTGGCTGCACCCTGCGCGGCGACAACGAGGAGATCCGCGTCGGGCGCGGCTCGAACGTGCAGGAGAACGTCGTCTGCCACACCGATATGGGCTTTCCGCTGGTGATCGGCGCGGATTGCACGATCGGGCACAAGGCGATGCTGCATGGCTGCATAATCGGAGACGGCTCGCTCATCGGGATGGGGGCGACGGTTCTCAATGGTGCAAAGATCGGCAAGGGCTGCCTGATCGGTGCCGGAGCGCTGATTACCGAGGGCAAGGAAATTCCCGATGGCAGCCTCGTCATGGGTGCGCCGGGCAAGATCGTGCGCGAACTGGATGAGGCGGCGCGCCAACGGCTGCTCGCATCCGCAGAACATTACAGGCAGAACGCCGCGCGCTTTTCCAAGGGGTTGCGGGTCGTCAGCTAATTCTCGCGATCACCGACATCGGGCACCGCGAAAATATCGAAATCGAGCTTCGGGAAGTCCGAACGCATCTCGGCACGGATAAGCTGCACGCTCGGCAGGGGGGCGCTGTAGGCGCGCAAGGCTCCGCCATACCCGAGCCCGTCGAGTTTGCGCGCAAGATCGAGGATATCAAACCGCGGCGTCATCAGCGGGGCCAGGATCATCTCGGGGCGGGCACTGTCGAGCAAATCGCTATCGAGCATCTCGAAACGTGTGCTTGTGAGATTGAGCCCATCGATATCACGCAGCGCGGCAGGCAACTCAAACGCAGGGTCGATCAGCAGCAGGCGCTTGCAATTCGCGACGGTGTGGCTGTGAAGCAAAAGGGCGCGCAAAGCCTGACTGGAAAAAAGCGGACGCGCCATGGCGGTTTTTACCTTTTTGAGGGCGATTCTTTTTTATTTCGATCAAGCACTAGTAAAGACGAGACATGCGAATACACGCTTAGGTTTATCTTGCGTCACGCATGGCGGCAACCCGATTTCCTTGCAAACTGCGATCCCCCCATGTGAAACGCTAATGACTTAAGAAACCGTGTAATTCGGGAAGGTCCCTTTACATACCCCATGGAATTTTCCAATGCTCCGACCGTGCGCTTGGGAGGGCCGGATATGGTGGAAGGTTTCTTGCAGACGGTATTCGACGGTCTGCCCGAGGTAACCCTGCTGATCAGCGCCGACGAACGTATCGCACTGGCCAACACCGCTGCGCTGCGCCTCTTCGGGTCACAGATCGCGGGGCGGCCCTATGTCACCGCCCTGCGCCAGCCCGCCTTCGGCCTCGCACTCGGCGAAGCAATGCGAGGCGGCCGCCCTGAACCGGTACGGCTTCGGCTCAACTCCGGCGGGCGTGGAGAAGCGATCCTGCTTGTCCATCTTGCCCCGCTGCCGCCCGCGCCCGAAGGCCCCCTGCCCCAATCTTCCGTGCTGGCGAGCTTCGAGGACATCTCCGCGCTCGAGGAGGCCGAGGCGATGCGACGCGATTTCGTCGCCAATGTCAGCCACGAGCTGCGCACCCCTCTCACCGCGCTGATGGGCTTCATCGAAACGCTGCGCTCTTCGGCGCGCGACGATGCTGCTGCACGCGACAGGTTCCTCTCGATCATGGAGCGCGAGGCGGCCCGGATGAACCGTCTCGTGGGCGACCTGCTCTCGCTCAGCCGCGTCGAGAGCGAGGAGCGGATGCGCCCGACGGGCACGGTCGATCTGGGCCTCGTATTGCGCGGCGTGCTGCAAGGGCTTGCGCCGGTCGCAGAAGCGGCTTCGGTCGTCCTTCTCCGCGACGGCGACGCGCGCGGGCTGAACGTGAAGGGAGATCCCGACCAGCTGACCCAAGTCTTCTCGAACCTGGTGGAGAACGCGATCAAATATGGGGGCCAAGGCGGAGAGGTCCGCGTCGCGGTGGAACATATCGCGCATGAGCCGGTACTGCGCGGTCCCGCCTATCGCGTCTCGGTCATCGACAAGGGTGAGGGCATCGACCCTCAGCACCTGCCGCGCCTGACCGAACGGTTCTACCGCGTCGACACGCATCGCTCTCGCGAGAAGGGCGGCACCGGGCTCGGGCTCGCCATCGTCAAGCATATCGTTGCCCGCCATCGCGGACGGCTGCGTATCGAGAGCGAGAAAGGCCGGGGCAGCACCTTCTCGGTGGTCCTGCCCGCAGCCTGAACGCTGCATCAGCTTGCCAGCGCGCCGAATTTGCCGCCACAGAACAGAAGCGGTTTGGCGGACAGATCGCGCTCGATTTCGGTAACGCGACCGATGAAGAGCGTATGATCGCCCGCCTCGACTTCCTGCACGACCTCGGTCAGGAAGACCGTCGAGGCGCCGGGGACGACGGGCAATCCGTCGCGCTCGATGAAGGGATCGGCATGGGCCGGATCGTGACGGCCCGCGAAATGCATCGCCAGCCCCTCCATCTCGTGGCTCAGGATGTTGACCGCGTAGCGGCCCGAGGCGCGGACCTTCTCGCGCATTCTGGATTTGTGATCGAGCGAGATGGTGATCAGCGGCGGGTCGAGCGAGACCGACATGAAGGCATTGGCCGTCATCCCGTGATCGCCGTCCGCGGTGCGCGTCGAGATCACCGTCACGCCGGTTGCGAAACTGCCGCAAGCGTCGCGCAGATCGCGCGGGTCAATTCCGGACATCGAATTCCTCCCCAAATCTCATGTCCCGTGTCAGAAGCGCGCCCGACATCAGCGCCGACGGATCGGTGGAGCCCTGAAGGGCCACCGCCTCCGCCGCGCGACCCTCGGCACGCAGGCCCCGGATACGCGTGGACGAGATCACCTCTCCCTCTTCGCACAACACCGCGGGCGCCAATGTCACGTTGAACCGCTCGGCCAGCGTGGTCACCGACCCCGCCTGTTTCGCGCCGAAGCGGAAATCGGCACCGACATGAATGCGGGCCGGGTTGATCCGCGCCAGATCCTCCAGAAACGCCTGCGGGCTGCGCGCGGCATAGCTTTTGCAAAACGACGCCAGCACGATGTAATCCGGCCCGAGCCGCGCAATCCGTGCGAGCTTTTCCGATATCGGCGACAGTTGCCGCGCCCGGCCGAAGAACACTTTCGGCGGCGGATCGAAGGTCCAGACGACCGACGGGACACCCGCCGCGCGCGCCTCCGAGACCGCCCGCGCGATCAGCGCTTGGTGTCCACGATGTACGCCGTCGAAGGCTCCGATGGTCAAGATGCTGGACTCGAGCGCGATCTGGTCGTCCCGCAACACCTGTGTCTGCATGCCTGTGAAATCCAAACTCATGGGGCTCCTCCTTCCCCGGGGTCTGGGTGGCGCAGCCCGAGGGCCGCGCCACCCGATCAATCTCAGGCCTGGAAGCCGTCCTTGAGGCGGTTCACGTCCCACGGGTTCACGAGATCCTTCGACACCCAGCCATTGAGGTCGTATTCGCTCATGAAATCGTCGACGAGGCCGCGCATCATGTCGAGCTCGCCCGTCGCTTGCGCGGTGAACATCGTCTCCATCCGGATCGCTTCGTAATTGCCCGCATAGTTGCTCTCGTAGAGCTCGTGACGGCCGCCGAATTCGGAGCCCATCGCGTCCCAGAGCAGCTTCAGCAGCTTCACGCGATCCACCGCGACCATCCCGTTCGAACCGCGCACGAAGCGGTCGAGATAGGGGCGCACCTCTTCGGATTGGAAGTCGAGCGTCGAGGATGGCAGGTAGATCAAACCCGAGGCAACGTGGCGCTCGATCAGTTCCTTGATCCGGCTGTAGGCCATCGGCGCGAAGACGCGGTAAGCCATGGCCGAGGACGATTTCGGCGCGAGATAGCCATCGGTGCCCACCCATTGATCCGGGTTCATCACCATCGCATCCGACAGGCCCCAGAACAGGTTGCGCCAGCCGATCACCTCACCCACCGCGGTTTGCGGACCGCGGAAGCCACCGGCGCCCGTCGCATCGAGCGCTTTCGAGAACAGCCCAGCGATGAAATCTAGCTTCACCGCAAGACGGGTGCAGCCATGCAGGGTGAAGCGCGGAGCGAAGCCGGATGCCGGCACGAAGCCGTTGAGCTTCTCGATATCGCCATAGATGAACAGGTTCTCCCACGGCACCAGCACCTTGTCGAAGACGAGGATGGCGTCGTTCTCGTCCAGACGCGACGAGAGCGGGTAGTCGAAGGGCGTGCCCATGACGGCCGCGTTCAGCTCGTAAGACGCCCGACTGATCAGCTTCACGCCGGGGCTGTCCATCGGCGCGGTGAAGGTCAGCGCGAATTTCTTGTCCTTGATCGGGACGCCGTAGTAGCCGATGAAGTTGTAATGCGTCAGCGCCGAGCCGGTGGCCACGACCTTCGCGCCCGACACGATCACGCCGGCATCGGTTTCCTTCTCGACCTGCATGAACACATCGCCAGCCTCTTCGGGCGGCAGGTGGCGGTCGACCGGCGGGTTGACGATCGCGTGGTTCCAGTAGTCGATCCGCTCTTGCGTGCGGGCATACCACCTCTTCGCGTTTTCGGCATATTCGCCGTAGAACGCGGAGTTCGCGCCCAGCGTGCCGAGAAAGGCCGCCTTGTAATCCGGCGCCCGGCCCATCCAGCCACTCGCGACGCGCTGCGTCTCTGCGATGGCATCGCGCCCAGCGATCAGATCCTCCTTGGACTTCGCCCCCTTGAAGAACGGGTGCGTCCAGCCGCCCGAACCGGTATCGGTCGGTCGTCCGATCTCGTCCTTCTTCTCGTGCAGCTTGTCATACCAGCGCGCCACCATGCGCGACGAGTTACGAAAGGCCGGGTGCTTGGTCACGTCCTTGACGCGCTCGCCATGCAGGTAGATCTCGCGGGCGTCCTGCAGACTGCCGAGATATTCCGCACCGGTATAGGGGGTCGTGACGCCGCTTGGGGCGTCCTTCACATTGTCTTTCATCTTTCCTCCTCCAGCAGGTCGGGATGAACGAAAGACATGGCCGACCTGACTGAACCGAACGTGCCGGAGAGAAGTGATTACCGAAAGGTATCGACAAATACCGGTACTTTTTCCGACAATACCGGAAAAGTTGATCGGCAAATTGTCCTCGGAGGCCAAAATGAAGACTTTGCGCAAGGTTGGAGAGCTGCTTCGGCAGTTCACCGCCGCTCAACCCGAACATTCGGTCACGGATCTCTCACGCGCGATCGGCAATTCCGTGAGCGGAACCCATGACCTCGTGAACGGTCTGGCGCGAATCGGAATGTTGCGAAAGGTCGAGCGCGGGCGCTATCGGCTCGGGCCTTTGGTCGCCACGCTCAACCGCGCGCTCGAGGACAGCTCGGCGCTCACCCAGGCCGCGCGCCCGGTTCTGGCCGGGCTGTGGCATGATTACGGAGAGACGCTCCACCTGACGCTCCATGACCACGGTCGGCTGCTGGTGCTTGATGCGCTCGAGGGCACGCAGTCCCTGCGCGTATCGCGCGACGCGCTGGGGTCGTGGATCGCGCTCCATGACAGCCCCGCAGGCCTGCTGCATCTCGCGCAGTTTTCCGACGCCCAGTTGACCGAGTATCTCGAACGCAACGCCCGGCCCGGTTCGCGGCTGGCGGAACGCGCCGACCTCGCCGCAGAGCTCGAAGCACCGCGCCGCGACGGATTTCTCGCCGGACCGATGGCGAAGGAACCTGACGTGATCTGCGTCTCTGCCGCGATCCGGGACCATATCTCCCGGCCGATCGCGGTCCTCGCGATGTCCATCCCGCGCTCCCGCCATGAAGTCCAGCCGCGCGCCTATCGCAACATCGCGCTGGAGGCCGCGCGCCAGATTTCCATACGCCTGGGGTATGACCCGGAGCAAAGATGAACCTTTCAGGTATTACAGGATACCGCGCACCCGTCTGGCCAGCCTGCGTTTCACCGTGCCAGTCTCCCCTCCATCGAATTCATGGCGCCGCCCGGAGGAGGGCCGCCCGCCGCATTCCAAGGAGGAGAGAAATGCGCAACGTAACCGTTGAAAACGTGACCGATGTGGTCATCGACTCGCTCGGCCAGCACGACAAGATCGGCCCGCGCCAGCGCGAGATCATGGAAAGCCTGATCAAGCATCTGCACGGGTTCTGCAAGGATGTGAACCTGACCCACAAGGAATTCCTCTACGCTTGCGATTACCTCGGCCGCGCCGGAGCGCTGTGCTCGGACAAGCGCCAGGAATTCATCCTGCTGGGCGACATCCTCGGTGTGGAAGTGCTGGTCGACATGCTCTCGAACCCGATCTCCGGCAACGAAACCGTCTCGACCGTGCTCGGCCCGTTCTTCCGCGAAAACGCGCCGGTGATGCCGAAAGGCGCCTCGACGATCCAGAAGCATTTCGACGGTCAGGAAACGGTCTATGTCGAAGGCGTCATCCGGGACAACAAGGGCAACCCGGTTGCGGGCGCGATCATCGACGTCTGGGAAGATGCGCCCAACGGCCTGTATGAGAACCACGATCCTGATCAGCCCGAATACAACCTGCGCGGCCGCTTCGAGAGCGACGAGAACGGTCATTACGCCTTCACCGCGATCCGCCCCGTGCCCTACCCGATCCCCGGCGACGAGACCGCGGGAGAGCTGATCCGCTACATGGGCCATCACTGCATGCGTCCGGGCCACATCCACATGATGGTCACCCGTGAAGGCTACCGCCCGCTGATCTCGCAGATCTACGACGCCGACAGCGACTATCTCGACAACGACTCGGTCTTTGCGGTGAAGGAAGATCTCATCGGCAAGTTCGAGAAAGCTCCCGAAGGCGCTCCGACCGATCTCGTGCTGCGTTTCGACTTCACATTGGCCGATCAGGCCCAGGCCATGGCAGCGGAATAATCCGCGCAAACGAGTATGCTCCGGCGCCGCAGGACGGCGCCGGATTTTCCCTTTGATCACAATTACCTCTTCCCGAAGGACAGATCCGATGAACAAGCCCGGCGTCACGCAACTTGCCCCGCATTTCGAGGCCTCGGATCCGCGGGCCGGACGTCAGATCGCCAGGATCGAAACCATGATCGTCGATTGTCCGACCACCCGGCGCCACAAACTGTCCAACACGGAGATCAATTTTCAGTCCTATGTGATCGTGCGCGTCGAGCTGGCAGACGGCGCCGTTGGCTGGGGTGAGGCATCGACGCTGGGCGGCCCTCGCTGGGCCGAGGAAAGCGTCGAGGCGATGAAGGCCAATATCGACACTTATCTCACCCCGGCGCTGGCGGACGCCAACGCGCTCGATTTCGAACTGAACGCGGCACGGATGGCCAAGGCCGCAAACCGCAACAACGCCGCGCGCGCGGCCGTCGATGCAGCGCTTCACGACGCGGCCGGGCGTTCGCTCGGCCTGCCCGTCTCGGTTCTGATGGGGGGCGCCGTGCGCGACAGGATCGAGGTGATCTGGGCGCTGGCCTCGGGCGATGCCGATCAGGAGATCGAGGAAGCCAACCGGAAATTCGAAGCGCGCGAACATCGTCGCTTCAAGATCAAACTGGGCTTCAATGCGCCCGGTGACGATATGATCCGCCTGCGCAGGATCGTCTCTGCGCTGGAAGGCAAGGCCACCGAGATCGTGGTCGACGTGAACCAGGGCTGGACCGAGGCGACCGCGATCCGCTACCTGCCGCAACTGGCCGAGATGGGCGTGTCGCTCATCGAACAACCCCTGCGCCCCGGTCTGATCGCCGCGACCGCGCGGGTCGCCGCGCGCGCGCCAATCCCCGTCATGGTCGACGAGGCCGCCTTCACCGGCCCCGATATCGTGGCCAACGGGATCGCAGCGGCGGGCTCGGTCTATTCCTTGAAACTGGTGAAATCGGGCGGGCTGAACGAGATCAAGCGCGCCGCCGGTATCGCACAGGCCTGCGGGATGGAGCTTTATGGCGGCTGCCTCATCGAGAGCGGTATCGGCGCGGCGGCGCATCTGGCCGTCTTCTCCACCCTGCCCCGTCTGGAATGGGGCTGCGAGCATTTCGGCCCGAAGATCCTCAAGACCGATCTGACGGGCGGCGAGATCCGCTTCGAGGACTTCCACGTTCATTGCCCGACCGGCCCCGGCCTGGGCATCACGGTCAACGAGGACGTGCTGCAATCTTGCGCGCGCAAGGCCTGAGCCGATGCCGATCCTGCACTGGTCGCCCCGCTCGCCCTATGTCCGCAAAGCGATGGTCGCGCTGCACGAGAAAGGCTTGGCCGACAAGGTCGAGACCGTGCGCACCCATGCCGATCCGATGATCCCGCATGAGGGGCTGATGGCCATCAACCCGTTATCGAAAATTCCGACGCTGGAGCTCGAAGACGGGCGCGTGCTGTTCGACAGCCACGTCGTCTGCGAATGGGCCGATCTGGAAAGCGTCGAGGGCCCGACGCTCTTTCCCGCCGATCCCGGCGCGCGCCTGGAAGCGGAGCGCGACGAGGCGCTTGGGACGGGCCTTCTGGATGTCGCCCTGCCCTGGCTGGTGGAGCTGAAGATGCGCCCCGAGGCGCAACGATCCGCGCAAATGCTCGAGGTCTATCGGACCAAGATGAACAGGGTCGCCGACTGGCTGGAGGGCCACGCCGCGCGGCTGACTGAGCGGCCTTTCGACATTGGCCATATCAGCGTCGGCGTCGCGTTGTGCTATCTTGATTTCCGCTTCGACGCAGAGAATTGGCGCAACGGCCGCCCCGCGCTCGCAAGATGGCACGAGAGCTTCAGCGCACGCCGCTCCGTTCAGGCCACGACATTTCGAGACGATCCGCGCCCGACCTGATCCGCCCCGTCAGCGTTGCAGCACAAGCTACTGTTTGCGCGCGAATTTCCGGGTCACTTCCAGGAAGTGCATCACCTGCGGTGCGCGATTGTCGAGCCGCGCATGTACGGTCAGCCCGGTGCCGGGATTATACCCTTTGTAGGGCCGGAAGATCACGCCGGGCCGCTGGGTGCGCGAGACTGATTGCGGCACGACGGCGATCCCCACACCGACCGAGACGAGGCTGATCGCAGATTGGAAATCCTGCGCCAGATCGACCGCCTTCGGCTTGAAGCCTTCGCGCGCGCAGATATCGAGCACCTTGTCGGCATAGCTGGGGCGGGGTTTGCGCGGATAGAGCACGAAGGTCTGATCGGCCAGATCTGCAAAACGGATCTCCAGCTGCGTCCCGAGCTCGGAATTGTCGGGCAAAGCCAGGATCAACGGCTCTGTGCACAACGGCTCACGCCGAAACTCCTCGTCATCGAGCACAGGCCGCGCGACCGCGATATCGATCTCCCGGCTGATCAGCGCGGTCTGCAATTCGGCGTTGTTCATCGCCGAGAGCTGCAATTCGACCTCCGGATAGAAGGAGCGATAGGATTTGATCAGCGTCGGCAGCACACCATGCGAAGCAGAGCCCACAAAGGCGATGCGCAGACGCCCAGACGCCCCCGAACCCACCATCTTCGTTTCGCGATAGGCCGCGTCGAGACGTTCGAGCAGCTGGCGTGCGTGGTCTTGCAGCACCTCGCCCGCCTGCGTGAGACGGATCTGACTGCGCGAGCGGTCGAACAGCTGAACCTCCAGCTCGGCCTCCAGCGCCGCAATCTGGCGCGACAGCGGCGGCTGCGCGATATCGAGCCGGTTCGCGGCCCGCCCGAAATGCAATTCCTCGGCCACTGCGAGAAAGTATTTCAGTCGCTTGAAGTCCATTCCCATATTCCCTCCCGTTGATACCATATAGGTCATAACGGAGCCCTCCTCACTATCGAAAAAGGTATCAGACAATGCCGGGTGCAACGCAACCGTCGCACCCGGCCGGGAAGGTTCAGAACACCTTCAGCAGGCGTAACTCGGCCACGTAGTCATTCTTGAAGCCACCGTCGACATGCACATCCTTGGCCAGCATCCCCTGAACCTGCAGGGTCGGGCTAACGAAGGTATTGGCGTAGAGGCGCAGCTGGTCGCGCTCGGTGCGCTGGCCGGTATCGACGCCGTTCACCTTGACCTTGCCGCCCCGCTGGGAGGACACGCCGAAGGAAACGGAGGTCTTCTGACCGAATTGCTTGCGCAGATAGGCCTGCACCTGCGGCGCGGGGGAGCGCTCGATCTTGTCACCGTTCTCGGTGTGATCCCTGGTCAGTGCCACGTCCGCGACCATGTCGAGATAGGCGCCGCCGCCAAGCCCCTGGATGAGGCCGATCTGGGGCGTCAGCGTCCAAGTGCCCGAACCCGCGCTGACCTTGGCTGCGTCATAATTTCCCGTGGGCGCGGTGAGAAAGGCGGTGAGGCCCAGTGTCGTGCCGGTCTCGGGGTTCGAAGGCTGCACCGGCCAGACCGAGAAACCCAGCGTCAGATCGCCGATCCCTTGCGCCTTGGGCATATCGGCCCCGCCGATCCGCGCGCTCTCGAACCCCACCACGGGCAAGACCGCCTGATAGAGCGCGGGCATCCCGAAGGCCTGCGAATAATGCAGCCCGCGCAGGACCATCACATTCGCCTCGATCTTCGAGTCCGGCACCTTGCCGCCGCCGATCTCGAAGGTTCCCGAGCTCTGATGCTGGAGATAGAGCAGACCGATATTCGTGCCCGAGGGCATGATCGCGTAATCCCCCGGGGCCACGTCGATCGCATGGGCCGGCATTGCGGCAAGCGTCATCAGCGCGCTCAGAGCGAGCGCGGCGCGTTTCGTCTTCATAGGTTTCCCTCCCTTGTGTTCGCTGATCCGGTCGTTCCGGGCGGCGGGCTCCTCTTCCCGTGGCCTGGTCCGGCTTTCCGCGCGCCTATGGGTCCGGCGCGCGGAAAGGATTTCGTCAGGCGCTCTCCTTCAGCAGGCCGCGTTCGCGCGCCATTGTCATCGCGGTGTCCTGGATCATGTCTTCCTGACCGCCGATCATCTTCTTGCGGCCCAGCTCGACAAGAATATCGCGCGCCGGGATGCCAAAGCGTTCAGCCGCGCGCTTCGCAGGCAGCAGGAAGGTCGAGTAGACCCCGGCAAAGCCCAGCGTCAGGGCCTCGCGGTCGGCGCGGACAACGTGATCCATGAACGGCACCACGACATCCTCGGCCAGATCCATCAGCGCGAAGGTGTCCGAACCGGTCTCGATCTCCATCCGGTCGCAGACCGCAGCCAGCACCTCGATCGGCGCATTGCCCGCGCCCGCACCAAGCCCTGCGAGCGAGGCGTCGATCCGGGTCGCGCCCGCGCCGATCGCGGCGATCGAATTCGCGATACCGAGGCCCAGATTATGGTGGCCATGGAAGCCGATCTCGGTCTCGGGTTTCAGCGCATCGCGCATCATCGAGATCGCGTGGCTGACCTCATGGGTCAGCATCGCGCCCGCCGAGTCGGTGACATAGACGGTGTTCGCGCCGTAGCTCTCCATCAGGAGCGCCTGTTCCGTCAGCCCTTCGGCCGAGTTCAGATGCGACATCATCAGGAAGCCCGAAGCATCCATCCCGAGCTTGCGCGCGAAGGCGATATGCTGCGGCGAGGTGTCGGCCTCGGTGCAATGGGTCGCGACATGGACCGAACGCGCGCCGCACTCAAAGGCCTCTTCGAGTTCCTTCATCGTGCCCAGACCGGGGATCAGCAGCACCGAAATCGTCGCCTGCTTCACAACCTCGGCCACCGCCGAGATATATTCCGCGTTCGAGGCCAGCGCGCGGCCATGCTGGATCGAGTTGCCGCCCAGACCCGCGCCATGGGTGACCTGCATGTAAGGCACGCCCGCCGCATCGAGACCTTTGGCGATCTTGACCATCATCTCGACCGGGATCTGCTCGCGCTTGGCATGCATCCCGTCGCGCAGAGACATGTCGTGCAGTTTGACCTTCAGGCCTTCCATGCCCGATTTCGCTTTTTCATGGGTCATTGTGCCGGCTCCAGTTTCTTGAGTTCCATCGACCCGTCGAGGATTCGTTCGGCGAACATCTCGGCGGTGCGTGCGGCGGCCGCCGTCATGATGTCGAGATTGCCCGCATAGGTCGGCAGGTAGTCGCCAAGCCCCGCGACCTCCATGAAGACCGCGACGCGGTTGCCGTCGAAATCGGGGCCGTTCACCAGCTTGTAGCCGGGGACATAGCGCTGAACCTGCGCGATCATCTCCTTGACGGATTTGGTGATCGCCTCCCTATCCGGCTCGCCATCGACCTCGCAATAGATCGTGTTGCGCATGATCATCGGCGGATCGGCGGGGTTGATGATGGCCAGCGCCTTGCCCTTCTTCGCGCCCCCCACCTTCTCGATCGCGTTCGAGGTGGTGAAGGTGAACTCGTCGAGGTTTGCCCGCGTGCCCGGCCCGATGGATTTCGAGCTGAGCGAAGCGATGATCTCGGCGTATTCGACCGTCTGAACCGCACCCACGGCCGAGACGATCGGGATCGTCGCCTGACCTGCGCAGGAGATCATGTTGACGTTCATCGGCGTGGCCTTGGCCAGATCACCGAGGTTCACCGGCGGCACGCAGAGCGGGCCGATCGCTGCGGGCGTCAGATCGACCATGAACACGCCCAGCTCATTGAGCTTGCGCGAATTTTCCGCATGGACATAGGCCGAGGTCGCGTCGAAGGCGATCTGGATGCAGTCTTCCTCGACATGCGGCAGCAGTCCGTCGACACCCTCATGGGTGACCTTCAGCCCCTTTTCCTTTGCGCGCTTGAGGCCGTCGGAATTGGGGTCGATCCCGACCATCCAGACGGGCTCCAGCACCTCGGAGCGCAGCAGCTTGAACATCAGGTCGGTTCCGATATTGCCCGACCCGATCAGGGCACATTTGATCTTGCGCATCTTCATCCTCCTTGGCTCGGGATCACTCGGTGAAAGTCACCGTGATCGAGCCCATCTCGTAAAATCTCGCGGTAATGGAATCGCCGGGCTTGACGGCCACGGCGGCGGTGATCGCACCGGCCATCACGAAGCTGCCCGCGGGCAGCACCTCCCCCATGTCGTGCAAAACGCCGACCAGCATCGCGATCGCCTCGGCCGGGTGGCCCAGCACCTCGGCGCCCGCGCCGATCTGGGCGATCTCGCCGTTATGCTCCAGCACGACCCCCACCGTGCGCAGATCGAGCGCGTCGGGGCGGATCATCCGCCCGCCCGGCACGAAGCGTGCCGAGCTGGAATTGTCGGCCAGTACCGATTCCAGATCGAACTTGAACCCGGTGAAGCGGCTATCGATCACTTCCAGCGCAGGCTGGACGTAATCGGTTGCGGCCAGTACCTCTTCGCGGGTGACCTTGCCCGACAGTTCCTTGTTGGTGACGAAAGCGATCTCGGCCTCGACCCGCGGGTGGATCATGTCCGACACCGTGATCTTCGAGTTCGCCGGACGCTCCATCGCATCGGTCAGGAAGCCCACGCCGGGGGTCGAGACCCCCATCTGCGCCATTTTCGGTTTCGAGGTCAGGCCCGCTTTCCAACCGATCACCCGCTCGCCCTTCTTCTCCAGATTGCGCCGCAGCGCGGTCTGGACGCGATAGGCGTCGGCGATGGTCAGATCGGGATAATCCTCGGTCAGCTTGCGGATCGGGGTCGCGTAACGCTGCGCGGTCTCGACGCGCTCGGCCATGCGGATGATCGCTTCGTCATCGACGCTCTTCGGTTGATCGAGGCTCATACCATTGCCCTCCCGACAAAACGCATCTCGCACGAGCCGATGCCCGCGATTTCACAGGTGAAATGATCGCCATCACGCACATCCAGCAGCGGCGCCTGCGCGCCCGACAGGATGATCTCCCCGGCCTTCAGCGGGATGCCGAGACGGCCCAACGTATTGGCGAGCCACGCGACCGCCATTACCGGCGAGCCCTGCACCGCAGCCCCTGCCCCGGTGGCGACCACTTCGCCGTTCTTCTCGATCACCATGCCCGCAAGGCTCAGGTCCAGATCGCGCGGATCGGCCTTGGCATCGCCCAGCACGAACACGCCGCAAGAGGCGTTGTCGGCCACGGTGTCCTGGATCTTGATTTTCCAGTCGTCGAAACGGGTATCGACGATCTCGAAACAGGGCGTCACGTAGTCTGTGGCGCGGATCACATCCGTCACCGTCACGCCCGGCCCGATCAGGTCCTCTTTCAGCCGAAAGGCCAGCTCGCCTTCCAGACGCGGCTGCATCAGCGTCGACAGGTCGATCGTCGCGCCGTCCTCGAACAGCATGCGCTTCGTCACCTGCCCGAAATCGGGCTGGTAGACGCCGAGCGCGTCCTGAATGGCACGGCTCGTCAGGCCGATCTTCTTGCCGACCACCTCGTCGCCCGCCGCCAGACGCCGCTCGAGCATCCGCAGCTGGATACGATAGGCGTCTTCGATATCGCTCTCGGGTTCGAGCGCGCTGATCTTCTGGGTCGGTCGGCCCGAGCGCAGCGCCTCGTAAAGCGCATCGCCCAAGCTTTCGATCTTGGTGCTGTCCAGCATGTATCCTCCGTCGCAACCCTCTTCTGCATCGGTCTTGCAAAACCGATGCGGGCCGCCTCAGGGTCAAGGCTAGGACGGTGACGCGATACGCTCCAATACTTTGATGGGCGGGGCTTGATACGGGTTTTGCATCGCCCCTCCGGTTATCATCATGCAAAAACGGTATCGAGCATGGGCCACAAAAGCATTGGCGAGTATCGCGCGGCCTCCTTAGCTTGTCCCGCAAGCGATGTCTTACGGGAGGACGACATGACCACGCACAAGCTCTTCATCGACGGCGAGTATCGCGCCGCGAAATCGGGCAAGACCTTCGACAAGATTTCCCCCTCGACCGGCAAGAAGATCGCCGATGTGCATGAGGCTCTGACCGAGGATGTGAATGACGCGGTGGAAGCTGCGGCGGCGGCACTCGAAGGCCCTTGGGGCAAGATGCCCAAGGGCGAGCGTTGCGACCTGCTGATGAAGCTCGCCGACGCGATCGACGCGCGCAAGGCCGAGTTCATGGAGGCCGAAGTTCAGGATACCGGCCACACGCGCGGTTTCGCCGAGAAGGTCGAGATCCCGCGCGGCGCGGCCAATTTCCGCATCTTCGCGGAGATGCTGAAGAACACCGGCGGCGAGTATTTCCACATGGACACCCATGACGGAACGGGCGCGGCCAATCTTGAGCTGCACCGCCCGAAAGGCGTGATCGGGGTGATCTCGCCCTGGAACGCGCCGTTCCTCCTGATGACGTGGAAAGTCGGCCCGGCGCTGGCCTGCGGCAACACCGTGGTCGTGAAACCGTCCGAGGAAAGCCCCGCCACCGCGACCTTGCTGGGCGAGGTGATGAACGAGGTGGGCATCCCGAAGGGCGTCTATAACGTGATCCACGGCTTCGGCCCGGCAAGCGCGGGCGAGCTGCTGACCCAGCACCCGAAGGTCAACGGCATCACCTTCACCGGCGAGACCCGCACCGGCGAGGCGATCATGAAACAGGCCGCGGTGGGTCTACGCGACGTCTCCTTCGAGCTCGGCGGCAAGAACCCTGCCATCGTCTTCGCCGACGCCGATATGGACAAGGCGATCGAGGTCACGATGCGCTCGTGCTTTGCCAATACCGGGCAGGTCTGCCTCGGCACCGAGCGGATCTATGTCGAACGGCCCGTGTTCGACGAGTTCGTCTCGCGCCTGAAAGCGGGCGCGGAAGGTCTCAAGCAAGGCGGCCCGGATACCGATGGCGCGACCATCGGCCCTCTGATCTCGGCCGAGCATCGCGAGAAGGTACTGAGCTATTACAAGAAGGCCGCCGATCTGGGCGCCACCATCGTCACCGGCGGTGGTGTGCCCGACTTCCCCGAAGGCGATTACCGCAACGGCGGGTTCTTCGTCGAGCCGACGATCTGGACCGGACTTCCTGAAGACAGCCCGATCGTCCAGGAAGAAATCTTCGGCCCCTGCTGTCACATCCAGCCCTTCGACACCGAAGAAGAGGTGATCGCGATGGCCAATGACACGAATTACGGCCTCTCGGCCACGATCCTCACCGAGAACCTCGGTCGCGCGCATCGCGTCGGCGGAAAGATGGAGGTCGGGCTCGTCTGGGTGAATTCGTGGTTCCTGCGCGACCTGCGCACCGCATTCGGTGGTTCGAAGTCGTCGGGCATCGGGCGCGAAGGCGGGGTGCATTCGCTCGAATTCTACACCGAGCGGACGAACCTCTGCCTCAAGCTTTGAGCGTCCTCCCCCGTCTCAACGCTTGCGCGCGCGTCCCGGCTTGCCCGGATCGCGCGCGTTCGCGTAACTGTGAAAGCGGAAAGGGAGAGCCATGAACCTGCGCCAGCTTCGCTATTTCATCGCCGTGGCCGAGGAGCTGCATTTCGGCCGCGCGGCCGAACGGTTGCATGTCTCCCAGCCCCCGATCACGCGCCAGATCCAGGCGCTGGAGGAACAGCTTGGCGCGCAGCTCTTCAACCGCACCCCGCGCGGGGTCGAGCTGACACAGGCAGGCGCGCTGTTTCTCGATGAGGCGCGCAATATCGTGGGGCTGCTCGATCAGGCGGCCGACCGGGTGCACCGGGCCTCCGAAGGCGGTCTGGGACGGCTCGACATCGCGATCTTCGGCACCGCGATCCTCAGTTTCATTCCGCGCATCATCCTCGAATTCAAACGCCGCTATCCGGATGTGAAAGTGGTGATGCATGCGCTCAACAAGACGGCACAGATCGAAGCCTTGCAGAACCGCTCGATCGATCTCGGCTTCAACCGGATGCTGACCCCGGTGCCGGGACTGGCGATCGAGGAACTGGCCTCCGAACCGCTCTACGCCGTCGTTCCCGATCCCGGCCCCCTTGCCGGACGCAGTTCGATGCGGCTATCCGAGCTGTCGCAAGAGCCCATGCTGCTCTTCCCGGCAAGCCGCGCGCAGGGCTTCGTCGAGAAGGTGACGGGGCTGTGCCACGAGGCGGGATTTGCGCCCAATGTCGCGCAGGTCGTGGGTGACGGCTTCACCGCGATGGCGCTCGTCGCGGCCGGTTTCGGGGTTTGTCTGGTGCCAGCCTCGATCACGAGTGTGATTATGGAAGGGGTGAAATGCATCCCGCTCGAGGGGATGGACAAGAGCGCGCGGGTCGACATCTCGTGCATCTATCGCGAAGCTGACCCCTCTCCGATCCTCGCCAATTTCCTCGAAGTGGCGCGCGGCTTAACGCATTGATATAAAATACTTAACGCAAGACCTTCGATCCTCTTGGGAAATTTCGTACCCGCGCCCCGGCGCGGCGCAACACGTTGCGCATAGCCTCAGACACGATGCGCAATAGGTATCGAGACAGGGATCAAATGGTATTTGATTGCATCGCTCCTCTTGCCCAATCTCGACCCATGGGCGCGTTCAGGAGGACCGGATCATCCGGAAAAGAACGCGGGTCAGCGAAGAGGAGCATCATGCCGGTAATTCAGATTCACCTGATGGAAGGCCGCACCGAGGCGCAGAAGGAAGCGCTCATGCGTGAAGTCACGCGCGCAGCCGTCGATACGCTCGGCGTCAAACCGGAATCGGTGCGCATCCTTCTTCAGGAACTCCGTTCGGGCCATTTCGCGGTCGCGGGCGAACCGAAATATGTCGAGGAGGCGGGCAAGCGCGCCGGGTCGTCCTCGAATGGAACGGGTCAGGCCAACGGGCACGAGAACGCCACGGCCAATTGAGCCAAGCAGAACAGCTTTAGGGAGGAACCATGAGCTTTCAGGAACAAATCCACGACGTCGCGCAGCTTGCCTGCGTTGAACTTTTCACCCCCAAATTCGAGGAGAGCTTCTGGTTCTTCCACGACGTGCTGGGCATGACCCCAACCGAGGATGACGGCAAGTCCTGCTATCTGCGCGGCTACGAGGATCGCTACCACCATTCGCTGAAACTGACCCGTTCGGACAAGGCCGGGATCGGCATGGTGGGCTGGCGTGCGTCCTCGCCGCAGGCACTCGAGCGCCGCGTGGCGGCCATCGAGGCGTCGGGCAGCCCCGGCAAATGGGTCGAGGGCCACAAGGGCTATGGCAAGGCTTACGAGTTCACCACGCCTGACGGCCACAAGCAGCACCTGTTCTGGGAGGTCGAGTATTACGAAGCCCCGGCGGAGATGAAATCGAAGCTGCTCTCGCGCGCCCAGAAGCGCCCCCTACGCGGCGTGCCGGTGCGCCGCCTTGACCACGTCAACCTGCTCTGCTCGGACGTGACCAAGAACGGCAAATTCCTTCAGGACAATCTCGGCTTCCTGAAGCGTGAAAACGTGGTCTTCGGTGGTCAGGACGAACTCGCTGCCTGGTTCTCAGTCAGCCCGCTCGTTCATGAAGTGGCCTTCACCAAGGATCAGGCCGGTCCGGGCAACCGCCTGCACCATGTGGCCTTCTGGTACGGCAATCAGGGGCAGATGCTCGATCTCGCCGACATCTTGCAGGAATACGATGTCACCATCGAGGCTGGCCCGGCCAAGCACGGCGTGTCGCAGGCTTACTTCATGTATGTCTACGAGCCCGGCGGCAACCGCATCGAGCTCTTCGGTGACACCGGCTACCTGATCTTCGACCCGGACTGGAAGACCCTGACCTGGGACGAGAGCAACTTCTTCAACGGTGGCGGCGTCTGGTTCGGCGGCGAGCTTCCGCAGGACTTCTTCGTCTACGGCACTCCGATCGTCGAGGCCGCCATGGCCGAGGCCGAGGAGACGGGAGCAGTCACCGAACCCGCCGAGTAATTCCCCTCAGTCCCCCGGAAACTGGCCACCTCTTCGTGAGGTGGCCTTTTTCGTTTGCCTGCGGCTGCCCACGGGGCTGATTGCCCCTGCGCCGGGAGAAACGCGCTGTCGTCATCTGAGGTATCATGCCGGTAAGCCCTGATACCCTCAGGGTATGTTCCCTTTCTCACGGTTTGCGCGCTACAACTGCCGCAAAGAGGGAGGCATTCATGCAGTCAGTAAGCCATTGCGGTGTAACGCTCCACATTCGCGATGAGGGTCCGCGCGACGGGCGCGTCGTGATGTTCGGCAATTCTCTGGGCAGCGATCTGCGGCTCTGGGAAGGGCTGATCCCCCTACTCCCCGAGGGGCTGCGGCTGGTTCGTTTCGACAAGCGCGGGCATGGGCTCTCGGATTGCCCTCCGGGGCCGTATTCGATCGAAGACCTTTCGGGCGATGCGGCCGCGATCTGCGACGCGCTGGAGCTGCGCGACGTGACCTTCGTGGGTCTCTCGATCGGCGGGCTGATCGGACAGAGCCTCGCCGCACGCCGCCCCGATCTTCTGCGCGCACTGGTGCTGATGGATACGGGCGCCAGGATCGGCGCACCCGATATGTGGCAACAGCGGATCGACGCGGTACGGCGCGACGGCATCGCGAGCATCTCCGATGCAATCCTCGCGCGCTGGTTCGCGCCCGGGTTTGAGAAAGCCACCCCCACCACATTCGCGCTGTGCCGCAACATGCTCGAACGCGGGCCGGATGAAGGTTACGCGGGCTGTTGCGCGGCAATTGCCGGGGCCGACCTGACCGAGAGCACGGCCAAACTCACGCTACCCGTCATGGCGATGGCAGGGGCGCAAGATGCCTCGACCCCGCCCGATCTGGTGCGCGCCACGGCGGCCCTGTGCGGGGCGGAGTTTCACGCGATCGCGGATGCGGGCCACCTGCCCTGCGTCGAAAAACCCGAGGTTGTCGCGGCGCTGCTGAAAGACTTTCTGGGCAGAACCTGAGCGGGCAGGCACCCGCTCAGGGTTTTGTGCCGGGGGGCGTCACCGCGCTTTGGCGGCGGCCCCGCTCACACCGCTTCGAGTGCGATGGCGATGCCCTGCCCGACGCCGATGCACATCGTGGCGAGCGCCCGGCTCCCCTTGCGTCGCACCAGCTCCAGCGCCGCCGTGCCGGTGATGCGCGCCCCCGACATGCCCAAGGGATGCCCCAGGGCGATCGCGCCGCCGTTCGGATTGACGCGCGGATCATCATCGGCGATGCCGAGATCGCGCAGTGTCGCCAGTCCCTGGCTTGCGAAGGCCTCGTTCAGCTCGATCACGTCGAAGGCGTCTTGCGTAAGCCCCAACCGCGCCATCAGCTTTTTAGACGCAGGTGCAGGGCCGAACCCCATGATCCGCGGCGCCACGCCAGCCGCCGCCCCGCCCGAGATCTTCACCAGCGGGGTCAGCCCATGCGCCTTCACCGCCGCCTCCGAGGCTATGATCAGCGCCGCTGCGCCATCATTCACGCCCGACGCATTGCCCGCCGTGACCGTACCGTCAGGCCGCACGATGGGCCGCAGCTTCGCCAGCGCCTCGAGCGTGGTGCCACCGCGCGGATGCTCGTCAGTATCCACGACCACCGGATCGCCCTTGCGCTGCGCGATCGTCACCGGCGTGATCTCCGAAGCCAGACGGCCTTCGCTCATTGCCGCCGCAGCACGGTCCTGCGAGCGCAGCGCGAAAGCGTCCTGATCTTCGCGGCTGACGCCGAAATCATCGGCCACGTTCTCCGCCGTCTCGGGCATCGAGTCGACGCCATGCATCTCCTTCATCAGCTTGTTCACGAAACGCCAGCCGATCGTCGTGTCATAGACCGCATTGGAGCGACTGTAGGCGGCCTCGGCCTTCGGCATCACGAAGGGCGCGCGGCTCATGCTCTCGACGCCGCCCGCGATCACCAGATCGGCCTCGCCCGCCTTGACCGCGCGCGCCGCCGTCAGGATCGCATCCATCCCCGAGCCACAAAGCCGGTTGATCGTGGTTCCCGGCACCGCCACGGGAAGCCCCGCGAGCAGCGCCGACATGCGCGCCACGTTGCGGTTGTCTTCCCCCGCCTGGTTCGCACAGCCGAAGATAACGTCATCGACCGCCTCCCAATCGACACCCGAATTGCGCGCCATCAGCGCGCGCAGCGGGATCGCCCCGAGATCATCGGCACGCACCGAGGCCAGCGCGCCGCCGAAACGGCCGATCGGGGTTCGAATGTAGTCGCAGATATAAGCGTCACGCATGTCAGAGCTCCGGACAGATCAGGTCTTCCACCGGGGCTGTCACGTGCAGCTTCGCCCCGGTGAGATTTTGCAGGTTTTCCATCGTGATCGCGGGCAGCTTCTCGCGCAGCACGAAGCGCCCGCCTTCGATGTCGATCACGGCAAGCGAGCTGTAGACCCGCGTCACGCAACCCACGCCGGTCAGCGGCAGCGAGCAGCGCTCGACGAGTTTCGGCTGCCCCTTCTTGGTGACGTGATCGGTGATCACCGCGACCCGCTTGGCCCCGTGCACCAGATCCATCGCGCCGCCCACCGCCGGAACGCCCTTGGGCCCCGTCGACCAGTTCGCGAGATCGCCCGTCTCGGCCACCTCGTAAGCCCCGAGGATCGCGACATCGAGATGCCCCCCGCGGACCATCGCGAAACTGTCTGCATGGTGGAAGAACGCGGTGCCGGGCTTGAGCGTGATCGCCTTCTTGCCAGCGTTGATCAGATCCCAATCCTCTTCGCCGGGCTCGGGGGCGCCGCCAAATCCCAGAACGCCGTTCTCGGTGTGAAAGATCGCCTCGCGGCCCGGCGGCTGGAAGCGCGCGACCATCTCGGGAAAGCCGATCCCGAGGTTCACATAGGCGCCGTCCGCGATATCCTGCGCGGCGCGCCAGGCGATCTGTGCATTGCTCAGTTTCTCGGTCATGGGTGATGGGCTCCGGCGCGGTTCAGCTCTTCTTCCTGGGCGGGATTGGCGACCTCGATGATCGCATCCACGAAGATGCCCGGGGTGACGATATGTTCGGGATCGATGGCGCCTGGCTCGACAGCATGGCTCACCTGAACCACCGTCCTCGCGGCTGCGCTCGCCATCAGCGGCGAGAAATTGCGCGCCGCCATCCGATAGGTGAGATTGCCCAGGGCATCGCCCAGCTCGGCCTTGATCAGCGCGTGATCGGCCTTTAGCCAGCGCTCCATGACGTAGTCGCGCCCCTCGAACTGCTGCACTGGCTTTCCCTCGGCCAGTTCGGTACCGACGGAGGTCGGCGTGAAGAAAGCCGGGATACCCGCGCCACCCGCGCGGATCCGCTCGGCCAGCGTGCCCTGCGGCACCAACTCCAGCTCGATTTCACCCGCGAGATAGGCCTGGGTGAACACCGTCGGATCGGCCGAGCGCGGGAAAGAGCAGATCATCTTCTTGACCATGCCCTGTTCGATCATCGCGGCGATGCCGACATGGCCGTTGCCTGCGTTGTTGTTGATCACGGTCAGCCCCTTGGGCGATCCGGTCTCGATGAAGCGGTCGATCAGGGCGTGGATCAGTTCGATCGGCGCGCCCGAGCCGCCAAAGCCGCCGATCATCACCGTGGCGCCATCCTGGATGTCGGCCACGGCCTCGATCAGCGAGGAAAGTCTCTTGTCCATATGCGGTCCTCCTGCGGCTTTCGATCTAGACCCGCCTGGAAAACGCTTCCACGGATTTCGTGCGCATATTGACATTTGTTCATATCGCGCAAAAACCTGTTCGCATGTTGAACAAACCGACCGATTTCATCGCCTCCTTCGCCAAGGGCCTGCGCGTCATCGAATGTTTCGGGGCAGAGACACCCCGGCTGTCCATCGCCGAGGTTGCGCAAGCCACGGGCTTCGACCGGGCCACCGCGCGGCGCTGCCTGCTGACGCTGCATGCCGAGGGCTATGCCGATTACGATGGGAAGTTCTTCACGCTGACGCCGAAGGTCCTGCGGCTTGGCATGGGGGCGCTGGCCTCGCTGCCGCTGCCGCAGGTGGTGCAGCCCTGGCTCGATCAGCTGACCGACCGGATCGGGCAAAGCTGCTCTGTCTCGATCCTCGACGGGACCGAGATCGTCTATCTCGCCCGCGCGGCCCAACGCCGGGTAATGTCGATCGGGCTGATGCCGGGATCGCGCCTGCCGGCTCATTGCACCTCGATGGGGCGCGTTCTGCTGGCCGCGCTCCCCGAAGATGAGGCCCGCGCCCGTATCGCCGCCTCGGACCTCACGCCGCGCACGAGCTTCAGCCTGACCGACCCCGAGGAGATCATGGCACGGATCACGCAGGTCCGCCGGGACGGTTTCGCCGTGATCGATCAGGAGGTGGAGATCGGCCTGCGCTCGCTCGCCGTGCCGCTTTACGACACGTATGGCCGGATTATCGCCGCGCTCAATACCGGCCTCGCGGCAAGTGCCGAGCCTGCCGGGACGTTGGTCGAGACCTACCTGCCCGAACTGCACCGCGTTCAAGCAGGGCTGCGCCGGGTGCTGCGCTAGAGGGGCGCGTCAGCCCTCCTTGTCCGAGCCCGCGCCGGGCAGTTCGACCCCGTGCTTTTCCATATAGGGGCGGAAATAGTCGCGGAAGGCCTCGAACCCCTCAGCCAGCATCAGGAATTCCTGCCGGTTCATCACCAGAACCTTGCTGTCCTCGACCGCGCGCACCGTGGTGCGCCGCCGGGTCGCGCCAAGGATGAGACGCTCGCCAAAGTGATCGCCGGGGCCAAGCCGACGGGTCACGGTCTCGCCGGTCGCGGGATCGGTGCGGTCCATCTCGAGCGCACCCGAGATCACCGTGTAGAACCCGTCCGAGCGGTCGCCCTCGTTATAGATCCGGTCGCCCGCGCGGAAATAGACGTAACGCATCGGCGGCTTGCGATAGCTGCGCAGCTGCACGAGGCTGCGCGCACCCAGCATGTCGAGCGTCCAGTTCAGCATCACCCGAACCTTCGTTCCCAGCCCCGGCAACAACGCGAGATAATAGGCGCGCCAGACGACCCATGCCGGGAAGCCCTTGAGCTTGAAGCCCATCAGGTCGGCCACGCCGCGCCGTGCGCCCAGCGAAGCCAGCGCCCCGCGCGAGCGATAGGCGAAGGGCTCGGGCGCGCGCCCGCCCAGAACCGCCTCGATATTGCGCGCTACGCGGTCGGCCTCGCGCACCGCGAATTGCGCGGTCGGCGGGGCGAAATCATTACGCTCGCTCGCGCCTTCCTTCATCGGGATCAAGGCGCAATCGCCCAGCGCCCAGACATCCTCGCGTCCCTCGACACGCAGGTTGCGCTCGACCTTGAGCCGCCCGTGTTGCAGCGGCAGCCCCATACGCAGCACGACCGGCAACGGCGCATTGCCGATGGTCGCGACGATGGTGCGCGTGTCGATCACCTCGTCCTTGTTGGTCACCAGCTGGCGATGCGTGCAGCTTTTCACCCCGGTTTCGAGCATCAGCTCGATCCCGTGCTTTTGCAGGTGCTTGGCCGCGTAATCGGCCAGTTCCTGCGGCATCTCGCCAAGAATGCGCGGCGCGAACTCGACAAGTTTCACCCGGACCTCCTCGGGGGAGATCTTGGGATAGAAGGGCAGCGAGCGGTCGATCAGCTCCTTCATCTCGCCCACGGTCTCGACGCCTGAGAACCCCGCGCCGATCACGGTGAAGGTCAGCGCGCCGCGCTTGGTATCGGGCAGGTTGGTCACCTGCGCATGTTCGAGCTGCTCGATGACATGGATGTGCAACCGCCGCGCATCTTCGAGCGTCTTCATCTTCAGCGCATGTTCCTCGAGCCCCGGCATGCGCGAGAAATCCGTGCCCTGCCCCAGCGCGATCACCAGGTGATCGTAAGGCACCTCGGTCGGGCGGCGCTGGATGCCCTGAAAGACGATCACCGCCTTGCGGGCGAAATCGACGCTGTCGACCACCGCCTTGCGCACGGTGACGTCCTTGAGGATGAAGCGCAGCGGCGAGACGGCATGGGCGGGCGTGATCGACCCCGCGCCGACTTCGGGCAGGAGCGGCTGGAATACGAAGTAATTCTCGGCATTGACCAGCTCGACCTCGACTTCCGCGCCAAGCCGGCGTCGCAGCGCCCGCGCCGTATACATGCCGCCGAACCCGCCGCCCAGAACCACGATCCGCATCTGTCCCTCATCGTCGCTGCTTCTGCCTCGCAGCTTATCCAAGGCGCGCCGGACCGCTACCGCAAATCGCCGGTCGGGCGCTTTCGACGCAGCCTCCGCCTTGCGACGGGGGGCAAGGGGAGTCTCAGCCGCCCCAGGTCCGTTCGAGAGCCGCGAGCCAGTTGCCATGCGCGAGCTTCTCGATCAGCGCCGCGTCATAGCCATGGCCGCGCATCGCCTCGATCAGGCGCGGCAGCCCCGCCGCATCGCCCAGATCGGGCGGGATCGCCGCGCCGTCGAAATCCGAACCGAGCCCGACACGGCCCTCGCCCAGTTTATCGATCAGGTAATCGAGATGGCGCAGCATCGGGTCGAAGCCTTCGAAGGGCTCTCCCTTGCCGTCCTCGCGCAGAAAGCCGAGCGCATAGTTCAGCCCGACCATGCCATCACTCTCACGGATCATCGCGAGTTGCCGGTCGGTGAGGTTGCGCGACGAGGGGCACAGCGCATGCACGTTGGAATGGGTGGCGACCAGCGGTGCATCCGACAGCGCCGCGACATCGTCGAAGCCCTTCTCGTTGAGATGGCTCAGATCGATCATGATCTTCAGCCGGTTGCATTCCGCCACCAGCCGCTTGCCCGCCTCGGTCAACCCGTCGCCGGTATCGGGCGCGGAGGGATAAGCGAAGGGCACGCCATGGCCAAAAGCCGTCGGGCGCGACCAGACCGGCCCGAGCGAGCGCAGCCCCATCGCGTGCCAGACATGCAGCGCATCGAGATCAGGCCCGATCGGCTCTGCCCCCTCGAAATGCAGGATCGCGGCGATCTTGCCTTCCGCCATCGCGGCCCGGATCTCGGCGACCGAGCGGCAGATCTTCAGGTTGCCCTCGCGCTCCATCCACATCAGATGGCCGACCATCTTCATCGCGACCGGCAGCGCATCCTCGAAGGGGATCGCCTCGGGTAGCGGCAGCGAAAAGGGCGGGTTGCGCATGATTGCGTCGAAATCGGGATCGTCATGGGCGACCGGAGAGGGGATATAGACCGCGAAGAACCCGCCCGCGAAGCCGCCCGCGCGCATCCGGGGCAGGTCAAGCTGGCCCTGCCCGGTGTCGCTCAGCCAGGTCGTCTCGCGCGCCTCGGGATCGCGCAGCAGGCGCAGCAGAAAATCATTGTGGCCGTCGAAAACCGGGACCGGGGCGCTCATGCGGGTTCATCCTCTCTCGTGTAGCCCGCCGACGCTTTCAAGAGCTTGCGGGTGTAATCGGTTTCGGCGCGGTGGCTGCGCAGATCGGCGCGGGTGAGTTCCTCCACCGCCAGCCCGTGCTCCATCACCACGAGCCGCTCGCACATATGCGAAATGACGGCGAGGTCATGGGAGACCATGACATAGGTCAGCCCGCGCTCGGCGCGCAGCCGGTCGAGCAGGTTCAGCACCTCCGCCTGGATCGAGGCGTCGAGCGCCGAGGTCGGCTCGTCGAGCAGAAGGATCTGCGGCTCGAGGATCAGCGCGCGCGCCACCGCGATCCGCTGGCGCTGGCCGCCCGAAAGCTGGTGCGGGTAGCGAAAGCGGAACCCCTGCCCCAGCCCCACTTCCTCGAGCGCCTGCGCGATGCGTTCGTCGCGCCGGTCGAAGCCCTGGATCGAGAGCGGCTCGGAGAGCACCGAGTCGATTGTGTGACGCGGATGGAGCGAGGCATAGGGGTCCTGAAACACCATCTGCACCCGGCGGTAGAAGTCGGGCGTGCGCGGCGCGGGGATATCCACCCCGTCAAGCGTCACCCTGCCGCCCGAAACCGGCGCGAGCCCGCAGATCGCGCGCAGCACCGTCGATTTGCCCGACCCGGATTCCCCGACGATGCCGTAGCTTTCGCCCTGCTGGACGTTGAAACTCACCCCGCGCACCGCGCGCACCTCGTCGGTGCCAAAGGCGAAGGTCACTTCGAGATTGTCGACACTCAGCATATCGCCCCCCTCAATCAGCCCATGCCGCATCGCGGTCGAGCGTGGGCAGCGGGTGGCGGTCCTCGTCGATCTGCGGCAGGCAATTCAGAAGCCCCTGCGTGTAGGGATGTTGCGCCTGGTGCAGCTCGGAGGCTTTCAGCTCCTCGACCACGCGGCCCGCATACATCACCAGCACCCGGTCGCAGAAGGAACTCACCAGCCGCAGGTCGTGCGAGATGAAGATCAGCCCCATCCCCTGTTCGCTCACCAGCTTGTCGAGGATGCGCAGCACCTCGATCTGGATCGTCACGTCGAGCGCCGAAGTCGGCTCGTCCGCGATCAGGAGGTCCGGCTCGGAGACCAGCATCATCGCGATCATTACGCGCTGCCCCATGCCGCCCGACAGCTCGTGGGGATAGGCGCGGAACACCCGCTCGGGGTCGCGGATCTGCACCGCATCGAGCATCTGCAACGCCTTCTCGCGCGCGGCCGCCCGCCCCGCCCCGTGGGTGCGCAGCACCTCCATCAGCTGTTTGCCCACCGGCATCACCGGGTTGAGCGAGAATTTCGGGTCCTGCATCACCATCGACATGCGCTTGCCGCGCAGGCCGCGCCATTGCTTGGCCGAGAGGCTGCGCAGGTCCGTCCGGTCGAAGCTGAGCCGGTCCGCCGTTGCCGCGCCCGGCGGCGGCGTCAGCCCGAGGATCGCCCGCCCGGTCTGGGACTTGCCCGAACCGCTCTCGCCGACGATCCCGAGGCGCTCCCGCCCAAGGGTGAAACTTACGCCGCGCACGACCTCGGCCGGCCCCTTGCGGGTCGGAAAGGTGACGCGGAGATTTTCGACTTCGAGCAGGCTCATTTCTGCCTCTTCGGATCAAGAACGTCGCGCAGGCCGTCACCCAGCAGGTTGAAGCCGAGCGAGACAGTGAAGATGGCGAGGCCCGGCATCGTGGCGACCCACCAGTAATCGACGAGGAAATTGCGCCCGCCCGCGATCATCGCGCCCCATTCGGGCTGGGGCGGCTGCGCGCCGAGGCCCAGAAAACCCAGACCGGCCGCCGTCAGGATGATCCCCGCCATGTCGAGCGTCACCCGCACGATCACCGAGGACATGCACAGCGGCACGATATGTTTCCAGATGATGCGCGCCGAGGACGCGCCCTGCAGCTTGGTCGCGGCGATGAAATCCGAATTGCGGATCGTCAGCGTCTCGGCGCGGGCAAGGCGGGCATAGGGCGGCCAGGCGGTGATCGAGATCGCGATGATCGCGTTTTCGATGCCCGGACCCAGCGCCGCGACGAAAGCCAGCGCAAGGATCAGCTTCGGGAAGGCCAGCACGATATCGGTGAAGCGCATCAGCACCGTGTCGACCCAGCCGCCGAAATAGCCCGCCGTGGTGCCCACCAGAAGCCCCACCGGGGTCGCGATCACCGCGACCAGCGCCACCACCGCCAGCGTGATCCGTGAACCGTAGATCAGCCGCGAGAGGATGTCGCGCCCCTGATCATCCGTGCCGAGCCAATAGCCCTCCGTCAGCGGCGGCAGCAGACGGGTGGTGTTGAGATCGCCCACCAGCGGATCATGCGGCGCCAGCCAGGGCGCGAAGACCGCCAGCAGCACCAGCACCAGCACGATGAGAAAGCCGAACATCGCCAGCCCGTTGGTGCGGAAATCGAGCCAGGTCCGATAGGCCTGCCCCAGCCGTGCCTGCCGGCGCGATACGGGTTGGTCGCTGAGGAGCCACTCGCGGGTCATGCTCATTTCTGGTTCCTCGTGCGGGCGTCAAGCAGCGTGTAGAGAAGATCGGAAAACATGTTCAGCCCGACGAAGATCGCGCCGATCACCAGCGTGCCGCCCAGCACCGCGTTCATATCCGCGTTCTGCAGCGAGTTGGTCAGGTATTGCCCGAGACCGGGCCAGGCGAAAACCGTCTCGGTCAGCACCGAACCTTCGAGCAGGTTGGCGTAACTCAGCGCCACCACCGTCACCAGCGGCACGGCGGCATTGCGCAGCGCCTGCACCCAGATGATGCGCCATTCCGGCACGCCCTTCACCCGCGCGGTGGTGATATATTCCTGCGCCAGTTCGTTGAGCATGAAGCTCCGCGTCATCCGGCTGATATAGGCCAGCGACAGGTAGCCCAGCAGCGAGGCGGGCAGGATGATATGCGAGAACACGTTGCGGAAGGCGGGCCATGCGCCCTGCATCGCCGTATCGAGCAGAAACAGCCCCGTCTTCGGCGTGAAATCGTATTCATAGGAGATATCGACCCGCCCGGGGCCGGAGATCAGGTCGAGCTTGAAGTAGAACAGCAACAGCCCCATCAACCCGAGCCAGAAGACCGGTGCCGAATAGCCCACAAGCCCCACGACCCGCACGATCTGGTCGATCAGCTTGCCCTGACGCACCGCCGCCCAGACCCCCATCGGAATGCCGAAAGCGGTGCCGATCACGATCGAGACCGTGGCGAGCTCCAGCGTGGCCGGGAAGACCCGCGCGATATCCTGAGAGATCGGACGCGTGGTCAGGTTCGAGGTGCCGAAATCGCCCTGGAAAACCTTCTGAAGCCAGATCCAGAACTGCTCGATCAGCGGTTTGTCGAGGCCGAGCGCGTGATAGGCGGCGTCATATTGCGCCTGTGTCGCGCGATCGCCCACGACCGAGAGCACCGGGTCCACCGGCACGACGCGTCCGATCAGGAAGGTCACGACGAGCAGGCCGAGGAATGTCACCGCCACCGTGCCCAGCGTCGAGACGAGCTTGCGAAGCCAGAGGGCGCCGCGGCGCCCCCTGATAGTCCGTGTCGTCATGTTACTTGGTCACATGCGCGAAGTTGTTGTCGTTGAAGGACGGCCCGACGATCACGCCCTCGACATTCTTTCGCTCGCCCATGACCTCGATCTCCTGTGCGTAGATCACGAAGGGACCGGCCTCCATGACCTTCTTCTGCTCGTCGACATACATCGCCGCGCGCTTGTCCGCATCGGGCTCGAGCATGGCCGCATCGGTCTCGGCGGTGAGCTCGGGAATATCCCAGGCGTTGCGCCAGGCCAGCGGCTTCGAGGTCGCGTCATCCGAATTGTCGGGGTTGTAGGCGAAGGTCGAGGCGTTGGTGTGGGGATCCTGGAAGTCCGGCCCCCAGCGGCCGATATAGATGTCGTGGTTGCGCGCGCGGTACTTGGTCAGCGTCTGCTTGCCATCGCCCGGGATCAGTTCCAGCTCCACGCCTGCCTGCGCCATCGTCTGCTGCATCGCCTGCGCCATCGCGGTGATCTCGGGCGTGTTGCGGGTGTCCATCGTCACCTTGAACCCGTCGGGAACCCCGGCTTCGGCCAGCAGCTCCTTGGCCTTCTCGATATTGAGCGAGAACGGGTTCTCGTTATAGGCGCCAAGGAAGCCCTCGGGCAGGAAACCCTGATGCACCTTCACCTTGCCGGCCATGATCGTGTTGGCGATCGTGTCGTAATCGACGAGATATTTCATCGCCTGACGGACCTGCGGCTTGGACAGGTATTCGTTCTTCTGGTTCATCCCGAGATAGTAGAGCGAGCCTTTCGCGCCGCTCTCGATCTTGACGTTCGGGTCGTCCTTGAGCGCCGCGATGTCCTCGGCGGTCAGGTTGCGCGCGATGTCGATATCGCCTTTTTCCAGCAGCAGGCGCTGGGTCGAGGTCTCGGGGATGTGGCGATAGATCACCCGCGCCATCGGCGGGGCATCGCCCGAATAATTCGCATTGCGCTCGAGGATCACCGCCTCGTTCGGGCGCCAGTCCTTGATCGTGAACGGGCCCGAGCCCGCATAGTTGGTCTTCAGCCAGCCATAGCCGAAATCGCCATCGGCCTCATGCTCCATCGCCAGTTTCTTGTCGACGACCGAGGCCACGGTCGCGGTCAGGCAGTAGAGCACAAGCGTCGGCGCATAGGCCTTGTCCATCTTGAAATCGAAGGTCATCGGGCCGGTCTGGACGATGTTTGCCTCGACATTCTCGGGCGTCATCCCGAGCTGACCGATGATGAAGGCGGGCGATTTGTTGAGCTTGACCGCGCGCACCAGCGAGAAGACCGCATCCTCGGCGGTGATCGGGTTGCCCGAGGCGAAGGTCCGGCCTTCCTTCATCTTGAAGGAGATCGTCTTGCCATCCTCCGAGACGGTCCAGCTTTCGGCCGCCTTGCCGAAGATATCGGCGACGTTCTTGGGATCATAGCCGATCAGCGTCTCATAGGTGTTGCCCGCGATCTCGGAGGCGGTGAATTCGAAGATCTCGGCGGGATCGAGCGAGATGATGTCGTCGATCGACCAAGCCTGGATCAGCGTGTCGGGCGGGGTCTCGGCAAAGGTGACGGCGGGCGTCGCGCCCAGCATCAGCGCGCTCAGCGCGACGCTGGCCAGAATACGGCTGTGAAGCATTGGGGTACCCTCTCTGTTGGTTTGGCGCGTCTTGTGAGCGCGCCTGATCCGGTGGATCCGGATTCGATACCCCGATTAACCGTCCGGTAAAAATTCCTGTCAAGCCGGAAGCGTCCCCGCCCCGGCGCGCGGCCCTGCGGACGCTGTCGCGAAATGCGCATCTCGCAGCCAAATGCTGGATTTTTCAGCCATTTTTGATCGACGAAAAGCGACATCCCCACGAAAAGAGTGCGCTCACAGGTCGATCGCCCCATCCGAATCCGGCTCAGGCAGATTGTCCGGCGGGAGGCTCTTGCGCGGCGCATCTTCCTCGGGCGGCTCCGTCAGGAGCGGCGGGGGCGGCGGCGCGTCCGTCTTGCGCCGCAAGATGATATCGCCATTCGAGAGACGCTCGGGCGCCTCGTAATTCTTCACGTCATCGATCAGCGCGAGGAACTGGCGCAGCTTCGGGCCGAGTTGAGACGCCGCCTCGCCCAGCCCTTTCTGCATCTCTTCGAGCTCGGGCTTCATATCATCGATCAGCCCGCGAAACAGCAGCTGCGCGCCCTCTTCGAGCAGCGAGAACCCGCGATCGACATCGCCCCCCTCCTCCTGCGCGGCAGCGGGAGAGACGATCAGCCCGAGGGCGAGAACCGAAACAAGCAAACGTGTCATGGCGGCAATCCTACGCGCTCGTGCTGAGAAAATCACGCCCCTTGCGCGACCGGCAGATCGAGATCGACGGTGACCGGAAAATGATCCGAGGCTTGCAGCAGCGCCTCGCGCAGCTCCGGCACACGGTAGATATGCGGATCGTCGAACGGGTGCCAGATCCGCCAGTGCCTGGCCTGCGACACTAGATCAGGCGAGAGCATCACGTAATCGAGCATCGCCGAGAAATACTGTTGCCGTTCGGGATGATAGAACCGCGCCGAGCTTGGCGCGGCAGAGGACCTGTGCACGTGGCTGAGGTGGGCGTGAGGGTCGTGCAGACGCGTCTCGTCCGGTCCGCCCTCTCCGGCGACGATCTCCACCGCCGAGCGCCCGAAGAGCTTTTCATATTCATCGAGCCCCGGGCCATCGTTGAAATCCCCAAGCACGATCAGGCTTTCGCCTGCGGCCAGATGCTCGTCGATCCGCCCGCGCAACCAGATCGCCTGCGCAAGCTGCTTGCGGCGGTTCTCGATGCCGATGCGGATTGCGGCCTCATGGCTCGTGGCCCCGTGCGGCGCCTTCGACTTGATATGCACACCGATCAGCCGGATCGTCTTGCCTGTCTTGGAGATAAGTTCGACCTCCAGAGGCGGCTTGGAGAACTCCACCGTATCGAGCCGCGCATCGATATCGAGGTCGATCTTCATCACCCCGTCAAAGCGCGGCCAGGTCTCGCTCGAACGCGGCTCGTGGCGCGCGCTCACCACATCGGGGTCATACATCAGCGCGATTTCCTGCTGCGTCTCGTTGGGAAACCCGATCAGCGCCTTGCGCTGGCGCAGCCCGTATTTCTCGGCAAAATGTTCGAGCATGCTCACCGTGTGATGGCGGTGGTTGTCGTCGGGCGCCTCGACCACCAGCAGCACATCGGCCTCGAGCGCGCTCATCACGATGCCGATCGCGCCCAGTTGCTCGCCCCGCGTGATCTGGTAGCGCGCCGACCATTGCTCATCCTCGAGCATCCGCCCCCGCTTGTCGAAAAGCGCGTTGAACCATTCGACATTCCAGGTCGCGACGCGCATCACGCGCCCGCTTGAGAGGCGCGGATTTCTTCCCAAGCCTTGTTGAGCGCGATCACCCGCGCCTCGGCAAGCTGCACCGCTTCTTTCGGCAGGCCTCGCGCGATGGCGCGGTCGGGATGGGCCTCGCGCACTTTCGCCCGCCAGGCCTTGCGCACCTCGTCGAGAGGCGTGCCGGGCTCCAGTTCCAGAACCGCCCAGGGGTCGGGATCGGCCTCGGCCACGAAGGCCGAACGCATCGCCCGGAAACAGCATTCCTCCAGCCCGAAGATCCGCGCGACCTCATGCAGGAAAGCGTCCTCGCCCTCGTGATATTCGCCATCGGCCAGCGCGATGAAGAACAGCCCCTCGAGCACGTCCTTCAGGACCGGCGCCCCGGGGCCGAACATCCGCGCGATCTTCGCGGCATAGGCGTCGAACCCCGCGACATCGGTGCGCGCCATGTCGAAGACGCGCGCGGCATTCGCCTCCTCGCCGGGCGGGATCTGGAAGATACGCCGGAAGGCCGCCACCTCGTCGCGGGTCACCTGCCCGTCGGCCTTCGCCATCTTCGCGCCCAAAGCGATGACCGCGATGGTGAAGGCGACCGAGCGTTCGGGCGGCGCGCGCAGATGATCGAACACGTCCGACAGCGCCTCGCCCCGCCCCAGGGCGGAGAGCGCCTGCGCAATGCGCGACCAGAGGGAAAGCGGCTTGTCCATAATGTGAGTTTAACGCCTCAGAGGATCTTTTGCATCAACACAAGATCGAGCCACCGGTCGAACTTGCGCCCGGCCTCGCGCACCCGGCCCGCCTCGACATAGCCAATCGCTGCGTGAAAGGCGATCCCGGCGGCATTTTCGCCCGACACGCCCCCCATCATGATATGGGCCCCCGCGCCGCGCGCATGCGCCTCGATCGTCTCCATCAGGGCGCGCCCCAAACCCCGCCCGCGCGCCTCGGACCCGAGGATGACCGTGTGCTCCATCGCATGAACGTAACCGTTGCCGCCCCGGAACTGGTCGTAGCTCGCAAATCCCGCAACCGCGCCCGAACCGGTCTCGGCCACGAAAAACTCCCGCCCCCTGCCACGCCGAGCCTCGATCATCTTCGCAAGGCTCTCGGGGGTTTTCTCCTCGCTCGAGAAGGTCACCGTTGTGTCACGGATGATCGGGTTCCAGATCGCGAGAAGAGCGGGCAGATCGGCGGTACGGGCGGGACGGATCATGGCAGTTGGCCTCGGGGAGGAAAGACCCGCGCAGGCTGCGTCGGAAACGCGAAAAGGGCAAGGTCTCCCCTGCCCTTCGAATTGGACAAAATATCCTCGGGGGGTCCGGGGGGCAGACAGCCCCCCGGCGCCATCAGCTGCGCGCCTGACGCACGATATCGAGGATCTCGCGTGCGGCGAGCGGGATATTGGTCCCCGGTCCGAAGATCGCTTTCACCCCGGCTTTCTTGAGGAAATCGTAATCCTGCTGCGGGATCACGCCGCCGCAGATCACGATGATATCCTCGGCGCCCTTCTCCTTGAGCGCCTCGATCAGCTTCGGTGCCAGCGTCTTGTGACCGGCGGCCTGCGACGAAATGCCAACCACGTGCACATCGTTGTCGATCGCGTCCTGTGCGGCTTCCTCGGGCGTCTGGAAGAGCGGGCCCACATCGACGTCGAACCCGATATCGGCAAAGGCGGTCGCGATCACCTTGGCGCCGCGATCATGGCCGTCCTGCCCCATCTTCACCACCAGCATGCGCGGGCGGCGGCCTTCTTCCTCGGCGAAGGTCTCCACGTCCTTCTGGATCTGCGCAAAGCCCTCATCGCCGTCATAGGCCGCGCCATAGACACCGGCGAGCGTCTTCACCTCGGCCCGGTGACGGCCGAACACCTTTTCCATCGCCATCGAGATTTCTCCCACAGAGGCCCGGGCGCGCGCAGCTTCCACCGCCGCCTCGAGCAGGTTGCCTCCCTCGGACGCACGCCGCGTCAGTTCTTCGAGCGCCGCCTGACAGGCCGCCTCGTCGCGGGTCGCGCGCATCTTCTCGAGCCGCGCGATCTGGGCCTCGCGCACCTTCACGTTGTCGATATCGAGAATGTCGATCGGGTCTTCCTTCGCGAGGCGGTACTTGTTCACCCCCACGATCACCTCTTCGCCGCGGTCGATCATCGCCTGACGCCGCGCCGCCGATTCCTCGATACGCAGTTTCGGCATGCCCGAGGCCACGGCCTTGGTCATGCCGCCCATCTCCTCGACCTCCTCGATCAGCTTCCACGCCTCCTCGGCGAGCTTCGCGGTCAGCGTCTCGACATAATAGGAGCCCGCGAGCGGATCGACGACATTGGTGATGCCGGTCTCTTCCTGCAGGATCAGCTGCGTGTTGCGCGCAATCCGGGCCGAAAATTCGGTGGGCAGCGCAATCGCCTCGTCGAGCGCGTTGGTGTGCAGCGACTGGGTGCCCCCCAGCGCCGCCGCCATCGCCTCGTAAGCGGTGCGCACGACGTTGTTGTAGGGGTCCTGCTCCTGCAGGCTCACGCCCGAGGTCTGGCAGTGCGTGCGCAGCATCATCGAGCCGGGTTTCTTCGGCTCGAATTCCGACATGATGCGATGCCACAGCATCCGCGCCGCGCGCAGCTTCGCGACTTCCATGAAGAAGTTCATCCCGATCGCGAAGAAGAACGACAGACGGCCTGCGAACTTGTCGACATCCATCCCCGCCTTGATCGCGGTGCGCACATATTCGCGCCCGTCAGCCAGCGTGTAGGCGAGCTCCTGCACGAGGTTCGCGCCCGCTTCCTGCATGTGGTAGCCCGAGATCGAGATCGAGTTGAACTTCGGCATCTCGTTCGAGGTGTATTCGATGATATCCGCGATGATCCGCATCGAGGGCTCGGGCGGATAGATATAGGTGTTGCGGACCATGAACTCCTTGAGGATGTCGTTCTGGATCGTGCCCGACAGCACCGCGCGATCATGGCCCTGCTCTTCGCCGGTGACGATGAAATTCGCCAGAACCGGGATCACCGCGCCGTTCATCGTCATCGAGACCGACACCTTGTCGAGCGGAATGCCGTCGAACAGGATCTTCATGTCCTCGACGCTGTCGATCGCCACACCGGCCTTGCCGACATCGCCCACCACGCGCGGGTGATCGGAATCGTAGCCGCGGTGCGTCGCGAGGTCGAAGGCCACCGACACGCCCTGCTGACCGGCAGCGAGCGCCTTGCGATAGAAGGCGTTCGACTCCTCGGCCGTCGAAAAGCCCGCATATTGCCGGATCGTCCAGGGGCGACCAGCATACATCGTCGCGCGCGGACCACGGGTGAAGGGCGCAAGCCCCGGCATCGTGCCGAGATGATCGAGCCCGGCCGTGTCCTCTTCGGTATAGAGCGGCTTGACCTCGATCCCCTCCAGCGTCTGCCAGTTGAGATCCTCGAGCGGCTTGCCGCGCAGCTCCTTCTCGGCGAGGTTACGCCATTCCTCTTTCTTGTCCGTCATGGCCTTGTCCTTCTTCCACTCACGCCGCGGCGGGGTGTGCCCCCGCATCTGCGGTCATCTGGTCTCAGTCAACTTGCTCCGCGTGCCCGAAAGGTGCGGAAAATCGCGATAATTCGTGCCGCCCGGCATGGTGCGAGGCCCCGGGCGTGCCTATATTCAGGATCAAAGAGGAGCCGATGACCCCACGTTTGACCCTTGGAATCGCTGCGTTTCTCGCATGGCTGCCCTTTGGCGCCATGGCGCAGGACGCGCCCGTCCCGCTGGCCGCCCCCTTCGCGCCCATCTCGGGTGCCGACGCAGATCTCGATGCGCTGAAATGGCAGGCCCGGCCCATCGTCGTCTTCGCCGACAGCGCGCTCGATCCCGCCTTCAAGGAACAGATGCGATATCTCGAGACGAGCTGGCCCGAGCTGGCCGCACGCGACGTGGTCGTCATCACCGATACCAGCCCCGATCCGGCCAGCGACATCCGCACCAAGCTGCGCCCGCGCGGCTTCTCGCTCGTGATCATCGCCAAGGACGGCACGGTGAACCTGCGCAAACCCGCCCCCTGGGACGCGCGCGAGATCCTGCGCTCGATCGACAAGATGCCGATCCGGCGCGAGGAGATGCGCGAGATGCGCGGCTTCTGAGCACGCCCCATAGGGGCGCGCCCCGCCGTGGCGGGATCGGCCGGTTGCCCGACCTCCCTATGCCACGGCGCGATCGCCACTTATTCGAACTCCATGATGATGTCGTCCACGGCAAGGCTCGCGCCCGCCTCGGCATTGACCTTCTTCACGATGCCCTTCTTCTCGGCGCGCAGGATGTTTTCCATCTTCATCGCCTCGACGGTGGCCAACGCCTGACCTTCCTGCACCTCGTCGCCCTCGGCCACGTTGATCTTCACCACCAGACCCGGCATCGGGCAGAGCAGGAATTTCGACGTATCCGGCGGCAGTTTCACCGGCATCAGCTGCGCAAGCTCGTGCTGGCGCGGGGTGCGGACATGGACCTTGAGATCGGCACCGCGCACGCGGATGCGGAAGCCCATCGGCACCTTGCCGACCTTGAGCACCAGCGGCGCGCCATCGACGCTCAGTTTCGCCAGCGGTTGGCCCGGGGTCCAGTCGCTCTCGACGCGCATCTCGTCACCATCCTCGAAGATGACGGTAGAGCCCTGCTTGTCGGCATTGACGGTGAGCGGGAAGCTCTCGCCCTGAAGCGAAACGACCCAGTTCTTGCCCACCATGCGCTCGTGATTGCCCAGCGTTCCGGAAATCTTCGTGCGGCGGATCTCGGCCACACGCTCCATCGCGGCGGTGGCGGCGGCGACACGGCGCAGCATGTGCTGCGACAGCGTCACGCCCTCGAAGCCCTCGGGATATTCCTCGGCGATGAAGGCGGTGGTGATATTGCCGGTCACGAAGCGGTCGTGATCCATCACCGCGGCGCAGAACGGCAGGTTGTGACCGATCCCCTCCACCTCGAACGTATCGAGCGCGAGACGCATCTCCTCGATCGCCTCTTCGCGGGTCGGAGCCCAGGTGCAGAGCTTGGCGATCATCGGGTCGTAGAACATCGAGATCTCGCCGCCCTCATAGACGCCGGTATCGTTGCGCACGATGCCACCCGTGGACGACTGGCCTTCCACCGGCGGGCGGTAGCGGGTCAGACGACCGATCGAGGGCAGGAAGTTGCGGTAAGGGTCCTCGGCGTAGAGACGGCTCTCGATCGCCCAGCCGTGGATGCCGATATCCTTCTGCTCGAAGGGCAGCTTCTCGCCATCGGCCACGCGGATCATCTGCTCGACAAGGTCGATGCCGGTGATCAGCTCGGTAACGGGGTGTTCCACCTGCAGACGGGTGTTCATCTCGAGGAAGTAGAAGTTCTTCTCGCCATCGACGATGAATTCCACGGTGCCCGCGCTGGTGTAATCCACGGCCTTGGCCAGAGCCACGGCCTGCTCGCCCATCGCCTTGCGGGTCTCGGGGTCGAGGAAGGGCGAGGGCGCCTCTTCGATGACCTTCTGGTTACGGCGCTGGATCGAGCATTCACGCTCGTTCAGGTAGACGCAGTTGCCGTGCTTGTCGGCCAGCACCTGGATCTCGATGTGGCGCGGCTGCGTGACGAATTTCTCGATGAAGATACGATCGTCGCCGAAGCTGTTCGCGGCTTCGTTCTTCGAGGACTGGAAGCCCTCGCGCGCTTCCTCGGCGTTCCACGCGATCCGCATCCCCTTGCCGCCACCACCGGCGGAGGCCTTGATCATCACCGGGTAGCCGATCTGATCCGAGATCTTCACCGCCTCGTCCGCATCCTCGATCAGCCCCATGTAACCGGGAACGGTCGAGACGCCCGCTTCCTGCGCGAGCTTCTTCGAGGTGATCTTGTCGCCCATCGCCTCGATCGCGCCCGAGGGCGGCCCGATGAAGGCAACGCCCTCTTTCTCGAGCGCTTCGGCGAATTTCATGTTCTCCGACAGGAAGCCGTAGCCCGGGTGCACCGCTTCGGCGCCGGTCTGACGGATCGCGTCCATGATCTTGTCGATCACGATATAAGACTGGTTCGCGGGGGGCGGACCGATATGGACGGCCTCGTCGGCCATCTGGACATGCAGCGCCTGCGCATCGGCATCGGAATAGACGGCGACCGTCTTGATGCCCATCTTCTGCGCCGACTTGATGACGCGGCAGGCGATCTCGCCACGGTTGGCGATCAGGATTTTCTTGAACATGTCAGGTCCTTCCCTTCCGGCGCGGGAGGGGCATCCCCCCGCCCCGCTTGTCGTGTTCTTGATGAGAGACAAAAGAAAAACCGCCACCGGGGCAGTCAGCCCCGATGACGGTCGCATTCGTGATCGACGCGGTCAGAGCCGCGCGGTCGAACTCAGTAGCTCGGCGAACAGACGCCGGCGTCGTCGCAATAGGTGCCCGCGAGCGCGCCGAGGGCCGCACCGGCGACGATGTTGTTGTCGGTCGCATCCGCGATGACCGCGCCGCCGGCCGCACCGGCGAGGGCGCGCTGGCCATCGGTTTGCATGCAGCCCGCGAGAGCGAGACCGGCAACGAGAAGAAGGATCGGGGTTTTGCGCATGAGAGACTGCCTCCGTGAGCGATTATCGTTGCGCCGATTTTTATCGCGATCGCGTGAAAAGCCAACGCAAAAGTGACGCGCGAAAGCGTCGCATCGCGCGCATCGGCAGCACACCGCTCATTCCCCGACCGAACAGAGGAAAAAGTCTGCGGCCCGACCATCAGATCAGGCCGCAGATAAAGGGAAGGGGTAGGGATTTTACGCGGTCCACGAATAAAGGGGACAATGTGGCCCGCCCCTTGAACTTGGGCGCTCGGCTCGCGGATTGCAAAGGCGAAATCGCCACAACCCTGAGGGTCGGCGCTTTGCTGCCAATGCGCGTTTTCCACGAGCGGATTCATGCCCAGTCCTCATCCTCGTCTTCATCGAACTCGAATGCGCCCGGATCGGCGAAAACTTCCGGGAAAGAGGCTTCCGCCCGCTTCACGTCGATGCGCAGCAGCGCCTCGTAGCTTTCGGGATCGAACGGGTCTTCGGCCGGGACGACCTCTCGGCCGAACAGCCAGCTGATCCGGCCCGCGTCGAGATTGCCGCGCTCGAACGGCTCTTCGCCGAAATGGGTCCACAGCGCGGCCATGAAGCCCGCATCGGCCTTGCGATCCGCGCTCGCCCGGTCGGCGTAACGCTCACGGCGGATGATCTTCGTCGCGCCCTTCTTGTTGGCGCGGCGAATGGTGAACTGGAAATCGGTCGAGGGCAGACGCCCCGGGAACCCGCGATGCTTCAGCACGATGCACCCTCCCCTGCGGCCCTGCGCAAACCGCAGCGAGCGACGATGCAGCACGCATCGCGCGTCAACGCATAAGCCAATGGATTTTCATGAGATTTGATCCGCCCACGGCGCTTTGCCCGGGCATGGATCGGGTCAGCCGGGGCGAGGTACAGGCGTCCTCGCCCCGTGCTGGGATTACTTGTACTTGCCGGTGTAGACCGGCTCAGCGGTAACCGGGGCCGCGGGCTCGGGCTTGGGCGCACAAGCTGCGACGAAGGCAACGAGAGCCAGCGCGATGAGAGCTTTCGACATGTCGTTCTCCTGTCCGTGGACGCCATGGGACCAAAACCGGCCACCTGTGCGCCCTCAAGTTCCGGGAAGGGAGGATTCCCGTTCCCGAACGACAGGTTAGCCCGCAAAGCGAAATCACGGAAGCGCGATTTCATCGTGAGCGACCCGGCCCTCCCGATGGCGCGCGACGCCACGGCCGACGCGTCTGCGCCCGCTGCGTGATCTGTCCGGCTTTGCGCCATCAGTAGAACTCCCATACGCATTTCCCGTCCTCGACCGAGAAACTGTCGAAATATTGCACCGCCTCGGGAGCGGCTTCTCCGAACGCGACCACCCTGTCCGAGAGGCTCACGATCACCTGTTCGGGCTCGGGCGCGGGGCTGGCCAGTCGCGGCGCGACCCATCCGTTGCACAGCGCCTCGATATCCCCCAGCGCGATCTCGGGCGCGAGCGGGCTCGGCCCTCCGATCTGCGGCGCGAGAAAGCGGAACCGATAGGTCAGACCATTCGTCCCGGCAGCCGTGTGGATCACGTCGACCCACCAGACCTTCTGCCCCGAAGGCACCGGGATCGCCTTGCCCTGCGTGCCGTCGGGCCCGTCGCCGGGTCCCAGATCGTCCGGGTGCATCAACAGCCCGTAATCGGGAACCGGCGAGACCTCGCGCAGCTCCTGCGCCATGGCGGGGCACGCCAGAACCAGCCCGGCCAGAAGACCGGCAATGCCGTTCAAAGTCGCGCGCCTCGCCTCCATTCGCCTCCTCAGAGCGGGATGTTGTCGTGCTTCTTCCACGGGTTGGTGAGCTTCTTCGAACGCAGCGATGCGAAGGCACGTGCCACCCGGCGGCGCGTCGAGCGCGGCTGGATCACCTCGTCGATGAAGCCCTTCTCGGCCGCCACGAACGGGTTCGCGAAACGGTCCTCGTAGTTCTGCGTCCGCGCCGCGATCTTCTCGGCATCGCCCAGTTCAGACCGGTAGAGGATCTCGACCGCACCCTTCGCGCCCATCACAGCGATCTCGGCAGTGGGCCAGGCGTAGTTGAAATCGCCCCGCAGGTGTTTCGAGGCCATGACGTCGTAAGCGCCGCCATAGGCCTTGCGGGTGATCACGGTCACTTTCGGCACCGTGGCCTCGCCATAGGCGAACAGCAGTTTCGCGCCGTGCTTGATGACGCCGTTATATTCCTGGCTGGTGCCCGGCAGGAAGCCCGGCACGTCCACGAGCGTCAGGATCGGAATTTCGAACGCGTCGCAGAAGCGCACGAAGCGTGCAGCCTTGCGGCTCGAATCGATGTCCAGACAGCCCGCCAGCACCATCGGCTGGTTCGCCACGACACCCACGGTCTGACCTTCGAGACGGATGAAACCGGTGATGATATTGCCCGCGTAATCCTTCTGGATCTCGAAGAAATCACCCTCGTCGGCGATCTTCAGGATGAGTTCCTTCATATCGTAGGGCGTGTTCGGGTTCGACGGGATCAACGTGTCGAGCGACGCCTCGATCCGGTCCACCTCGTCGAAGAACGGACGCACCGGCGCCTTTTCACGGTTCGACAGCGGCAGGAAGTCGATCAGGCGACGGGTTTCGAACAGCGCCTCGACATCGTTTTCATAGGCACCGTCGGCGACCGAGCTTTTCTTGGTATGGGTGGAGGCGCCGCCCAACTCCTCGGCGGTGACGACCTCGTTGGTCACCGTCTTCACCACGTCGGGGCCGGTCACGAACATGTAGGACGAATCCTTCACCATGAAGATGAAGTCGGTCATCGCGGGCGAGTAGACGGCGCCGCCCGCACAGGGGCCCATGATCAGCGAGATCTGCGGAACCACGCCCGAGGCCATGATATTGCGCTGGAACACGTCGGCATAACCTGCGAGCGACGCCACGCCTTCCTGAATGCGCGCCCCGCCCGAATCGTTGATCCCGATGACCGGCGCGCCGTTCTGCACCGCCATATCCATGATCTTGCAGATCTTCTCGGCATGGGTTTCCGACAGCGAACCGCCGAACACGGTGAAGTCCTGCGAGAACACGTAGACCATACGGCCGTTCACGGTTCCCCAGCCGGTGACGACGCCGTCGCCATAGGGCTTGCTCTCTTCCATCCCGAAATCGGTGCAGCGATGGGTCTTGAACATGTCGAACTCTTCGAAAGAGCCCTCGTCCAACAGCAACTCGATGCGCTCGCGCGCGGTCAGCTTGCCCTTCTTGTGCTGCGCTTCGATGCGTTTCTCGCCGCCACCAAGGCGGGCTTCGGCGCGACGGTGCTCCAGCTCGTTCAGGATGTCTCTCATGAGGGTCCTCCGAATATTTTCAGGCACCCTATGCCAGACGCAACAATCTTACAAAGGGGATTCGAGAAAATTTGCAAATTATTGGCAGAAGCACGATCGCGAATTGCATAACTGCGAACACGGCCCTTCTTTGTGCCAGACACAATTTCCGCGATGGACAGGTCCTACGCGCGGCCCTAGCGATTTTCCATGACCTATCTCGACCGCCGCTCACCTCCGCATCTGTCGACCCTCGTGCTCGTCTCGGGGATGGCGGCGTTGTCGCTCAATATCTTCCTGCCCTCCCTGCCCGGCATGGCACGTCATTTCGGCGTCGATTACGCGCTGATGCAACTGTCGGTCTCCGCCTACCTCGCGGTCTCGGCGGGTTTCCAGTTCGTGATCGGCCCGGTCTCGGACCGGTTCGGCCGCCGCCCGGTCCTGATCTCGATGCTGGCGCTGTTCGTGGCCGCGACCATCGGGACGCTTCTGGCGTCGAACGCACATGTCTTCCTCGCCTTCCGATTGCTTCAGGCCTGCGTGACGACGGCCTTCGTCCTGTCGCGCGCTGCCGTGCGGGACATGGTGCCGGGGCCGCAGGCCGCCTCGATGATCGGCTATGTCACGATGGGCATGTCGCTGGTGCCGATGATCGGCCCGGTAATCGGCGGGATTTTCGATCAATGGTTCGGATGGCAGGCGAATTTCCTGATGCTGCTGGTCTGCGGGCTGGCGGTGCTCGCGCTGGTCTGGGCCGATATGGGCGAGACCGCAACCGGCAGCGGACTGGGCTTCGCCGATCAGCTGCGTGCCTATCCGACCCTGCTGCGCTCGCAACGCTTCTGGGGCTATTGCCTCTCGGCGGCCTTCGCCTCGGGGCTGTTCTTCGCCTATCTGGGCGGCGCGCCCTTCGTCGGCACGCGGGTCTTCGGGCTGAGTTCGGCACAGGTCGGGCTCTATTTCGCGCTGCCCGCGGTGGGCTATGGGCTGGGCAACTTCCTCTCCGGGCGCTTCGCGGCGCATCTGGGGATGGACCGGATGGTTCTGATCGGAACGTCGGTCTCGACCTCGGCATTGGTCGCGGCGCTTCTGGCCGAACTGACAGGCGCCTCGCACCCTTTGATCTTCTTCGGCGCGGTCGGCGTCACCGGCCTCGGCAACGGGCTTTCGCTTCCCTCGGCCACCGCCGGATTGATGTCCGTGCGCCCGGAACTCGCAGGAACCGCCTCGGGGCTGGGCGCCACGCTGATGATCGGAGGAGGTGCTGCGCTTTCGGCCCTGTCCGGAGCGCTCCTCCATCCCGGATCCGGTGCGCTGCCGCTGATCCTCGTGATGCTCGCCTCCTCAGCCGCCTCGGTGGCGGCCATCCTCTGGGTCCGCGCCCGTCAGGCCAGGCTCGGGCTGTGACGCCGGATTGACCGGCAATCTTTGCAAAGCTATCAATACCTTTGCAAAGGGAAGGCGGCACACATGGCGACACAGAAACTCTATGCTGGGGTGAAGCTGCGCGAGACCCGCACGCGAATCGGGCTCACGCAGAAAGCCTTCGCCGAGCGCCTGGGTGTCTCATTGCCCTATCTCAACCAGATGGAGAACAATCACCGGCCCGTTTCGGCTCAGGTGGTTCTGGCACTGGCGGGAGAGTTCGGCCTCGACGTGACAGAACTCTCGGCGGGCGATGCGGAACGCCTGGTCTCGGACATGCGCGAGGCGCTGGCCGATCCGATCTTTTCAGATGGCGCGCCGCCGCTCGCCGATCTGCGCCTTGCCGCCTCGAACGCGCCGGCCCTCGCGCGCTCTTTCCTTGAATTGCACCGCGCCTATCGCCAGACCCATGAGCGCCTTGCCTCGCTTGACGAAGCCTTGGGCCGCGAAGGTGCGCAAACGGTGGTTTCGCCTTGGGAAGAGGTGCGTGACTTCTTTCACTATTGCGACAATTACATAGACGCGGTGGATCGCGCCGCCGAGCACTATTCCTGTCGCGATGGAAAACGGTTGGACCCGATTCCTCATGCAATCGACACCCTCGCGAAACGGGGCATCGACGTTCAGTTTTCCGACATTTCCCAGCTGCGCGAACGCGAGGGCAACCGGCTCTTGATTAACGCCCATGCGGGCCGCCCGACACAGGCCTTCCAGCTTCTCCATCAAGTCGCGCTCCTGACGCAAAACGACTTGCTGGAGGCCACGCTCGACCTCGCACGCTTCCAGTCCGATACCGCACGCGCCATCGCCAAGATCGGGCTCGCTAATTATTTCGCGGGCGCGGCGCTCCTGCCCTACCGCCCCTTCCTCGAGGCCGCGCAGGATACCCGTCACGATCTCGAACGGCTTTGCGACATCTTCACCGCCTCGACCGAGCAGGTCGCCCACCGGCTCTCGACCCTCCAACGCCCGGGCGCGAAGGGCATTCCCTTCTTCTTCGTGCGCGTCGATCAGGCCGGCACGATCACCAAGCGCCATTCCGCAACGCGCCTGCAATTCGCCCGGTTCGGCGGCGCCTGCCCGCTCTGGAATGTCCATCAGGCCTTTGAAACACCAACGAAATTCCTCCGCCAACTGGCCGAGACCCCCGATGGCGTGCGCTACCTCTGCCTTGCCCGCGACGTGTCGAAATCGGGCGGCAGCTTCACTGCGCCCGTGCGGCGGTATGCAATCTGTCTGGGCTGCGAGGTGAGCCACGCGAAAGGGCTCGTCTATGCCGATGACATGGAGCTTGGAAACCCGAAGGCCTACCAGCCGATCGGTATTTCCTGCCGGATCTGCGAGCGCAAGGACTGCCATCAGCGCTCCGTTCCGCCGCTCGAACGCCGCTTGCGGGTCGATCCAGACCATCGCGGGCTGCTGCCCTACGATATCGCATGAGAAAACGCCCCGGGACCTCAGCCCCGGGGCGCTCCACTCGTGTCCCTCACTCGCACGTCACTCAGGCGGGGGCGGCACTCAACATCCGCGCGATCTCATCCTTGATCGCAGCCCGCTGCTTGCGCAGCTCGGTCTCGGCAAGCGCCTCCATCGGTTCGACATTGGTCTCTGCCCGATGAACGCGGGTATTGAGCGCGTCATACTCATCAAGCAGTTTTGCAAAATGGGCATTCGCGATTTTCAGCTCGTGAATCTGCTCCAGTTGCGTGGGGAATTCTTCTTGCAGCGTGTGCGGCGTGTTGGCCATCTTGCTCCCTTTCTTTGCTGTCGAGGGTAACTTACCCCGCGCCGGAGCAGATCGCATTGATACGGGTCAAATCAGCCCCCCGCACGCCGCCATCCGGCCGCTTTTGCCTCCGCTTCGGTACAAAACCAGCGCTCGCCCTTGCGCGTGCTGATCCGTGTGGCCGCATAAGAGCGCATTCCGGGCAGATGATAGAGCTTCCCCCGGCCCGAAATGTTGCCCTTGATCGTGCATGTTCCCGGCGCCGCCTGCCCGTTCGATTCGGCCCGGACCTGCGCGGGCCGCTCCGCCGCGCCCTGCCAGATCCCGAGGCCCGCGCGCCGCGCACGCTCCTCCTGAACCACGTAATCGCGCGAATATTTCCGATAGGCGAAGGCCGCCCCGCGCGCGACCATCTCCGCATTCACATCGCGCCCGCCCGCTCGGCAGACCGCGATGAGGCGCCCGTAGCGATCCTCTTCGCTTCCCGAGCAGCGCACCCCCTGCCCGACCAGCGCGCGCAATGTGGCCGTCGCCGCCATGCCGCAAGCCCAGGCCGCGCCGGTCGCCGTCTCGCAGCGCTGCTTCGCCTCGGGCGCATCGATCCCGAACAGCCTAACCCGCGTGTTCTGGACCACCAGCGTATCCCCATCGACAATGCGCGGAACGCCGGTGACGGTCGAGGCCGCTGCGGGCAGCGCCATCAGAACAAGAAGTGAACAAATTCTTAACATGCCCCAGATATGGGGCACAGAGCCGGAACGGGCAAGAGATTTTGTGGGGCAAGGTTAGCGGCCAAAGGGCTGCGCCCGACGGTCACGAAACTCTAACCCACCCGATGCGACGAACCCAAGGCAGCGCCGGGCCTCCTCGCGGGAGGGCGCCACTGCACCAATGCCGCGCGCGTCATCGTCAAACGAACATGATACGGTAAATCGCTTCCCACCGGCGAGGCACCGGCGCCCACCCCAGGCCGCGCGCCGCCCTCTTCGCTCGATTCAAAGCGCGAAGCGCTTACCGCTGCGCCACCTGCCAGTTCGGCCCCATCCAGGGCTCGAGATTCTCCCGCGCCAGCGGCGCCTTGCCCAGCAGGTGATCGGCCATCTTCTCGCCGACCATGATCGAAGGCGCATTGAGATTGCCATTGGTGATACGCGGAAAGACCGAACTGTCGGCCACCCGCAGCCCTTCGACCCCGATCACCCGGCCTTCCGGATCGACCACCGCGCCCGGATCATCCGCCGCCCCCATCCGCGCCGTGCCGCAGGGATGGTAAGCGCTCTCGGCATGCTCGCGAATGAAGGCGTCGATCTGCGCGTCGCTCTCCACGCCCGCGCCCGGCTGGATCTCGTGCTTCACATGCGCCGCCATCGGGGCTTGCGCAAAGATCTCCCGCGTCAGCCGCACGCATTTGCGGAACTCGGCCCAATCGTCGGGATGGCTCATATAGTTGAACTTGATCACCGGGGTGTCGGCGGGATCGCCCGAGCGCAGCCGCACCGTCCCGCGCGACTTCGACCGCATCGGCCCCACATGCGCCTGGAACCCGTGCCCCTCGGCCACCGCCTTGCCGTCATAGCGCACCGCGATCGGCAGGAAGTGATACTGGATGTCCGGATAATCGATCCCGGCCTCCGATCGGATGAAGGCGCAGCTTTCGAACTGGTTCGACGCTCCGACCCCGCCCTTCGACAACAGCCATTGCGCGCCCACCCAGGCCTTACCCGCAAGGTTCCAGTACTTGAACAGCGTCACCGGTTCTTTCGCGGCGAATTGCATGTAGATCTCGAGATGATCTTGAAGGTTCGCGCCCACACCGGAGCGATCCGCCAGCACCTCGACCCCCATTTCGCGCAGATGCCCGGCCGGGCCCACGCCCGAGAGCATCAGGAGCTTCGGCGTATTGATCGAGCTGGCCGCCAGAACCACTTCGCGCTCCGCCGCGATCACCTCGATCCGGCCCTTACGCTCGACCTCGACGCCGACCGCGCGCTTGCCTTCGAACACGACGCGCCGCGCGAGCGCCCGCACGATCCGCAGCTTTCCGGTCTTTTGTGCGGGCCGCAGATAGGCGTTGGCCGCAGACCAGCGCCGCCCCTTCCAGATCGTGGCTTCCATCGGCCCGAAGCCTTCCTGCTGCGCGCCGTTATAGTCCTCGGTCACCGGATAGCCCGCCGCCTTGCCCGCCGCGACGAAGGCATCGAAAAGCGGATTGGCCCGCGGGCCTCGCGTCACATGCAGCGGCCCGGACTCCCCGCGCCACTCGCTCTGCCCGCCATGCCAATGCTCCATCCGCTTGAAATAGGGCAGCACATCCGCATAGCCCCAGCCCCGCGCGCCGCTCTCTTCCCAATGGTCGAAATCGCGCGCATGGCCGCGCACATAGACCATGCCGTTGATGCTCGACGAGCCGCCCAGCACCTTGCCGCGCGGCGTCGCCAGACGGCGGCCGCCCAGATGCTCCTCCGGTTCCGACTGAAACCCCCAGTCGTAGATCCCCATGTTCATCGGATAGCTCAGCGCGCCCGGCATCTGGATGAACGGCCCCGCATCCGAGCCGCCATGCTCGATCACCAGAACCTCGCGCCCCGCCTCGGCGAGCCGATAGGCCAGCGCCGAGCCGCCCGAGCCCGCACCCACGATCACAAACTCTGCACTCTGCGCCATGCTCTTCCTCTTGGCGAAAATATCCCGGGGGTCTGGGGGCAGCGCCCCCAGCCTCTCCAAGGTCACATTCAGTAAGGGCTCTCGACCGGGCCCATGCCCACATAGACCGACTTGAGCTGCGTATAATGCTCGACCGCCGCGCGGGAATTCTCGCGCCCGAAGCCCGATTGCTTCACCGCGCCGAAGGGCATCTCGACCGGGGTGAGGTTATAGGCGTTGATCCAGGTCGTGCCCGCCTGAAGCTGACCGACAACGCGGTGCCCGCGCGCCAGATCGCCGGTGAATACGCCCGCCGCGAGGCCGAACTGCGTGTCATTGGCCCGCGCGATCACTTCCTCTTCGCTCTCGAACTCCAGCACCGACATCACCGGGCCGAAGATTTCCTCGCGCGCGATGGTCATCGCGTCGGTCACATCGGCAAAGACCGTGGGCTGCACGAACAGGGGCCCCTCATTGCCCGCAGACCCGCCGCAGACCAGCCGCGCGCCCTCATCCTTGGCGCTGTCGATATAGGACATCACCTTGTCGAACTGTGCCGCCGAAATGAGCGGACCGAACTGCGTCTCATCCTTCAGCGGATCGCCCGCGACGATGGCCTCGGTGCGCTCTTTCAGCTGCGCGAGGAAGGCCTCCTTGATACCCTTCTGCACGAAGACCCGCGTCCCGTTCGAACAGATCTGACCCGAGGAATAGAAATTCCCCAGCATCGCCGCCCCGATCGCGCTTTCCAGATTGGCGTCGTCGAAGACGATCAGCGGGGATTTGCCCCCCAGCTCCATCGTCACATGCTTCATTCCCGCGGCCGCCGCCTGATAGACCCGCGCGCCCGTCGGCACCGAGCCCGTCAGCGACACTTTTGCAATCCGCGGATCGGTCGAGAGCGCCGCCCCCACCGGCCCAAACCCCTGCACCACGTTGAACACGCCCGCAGGCATGCCCGCCTCGATGAAGATCGCGGCAAGCTCCAGCGCACCCAGCGGCGTCATCTCGGAGGGTTTGAACACCATCGCATTGCCGGTCGACAGCGCCGGCGCCGATTTCCAGCAGGCGATCTGGCTGGGATAGTTCCACGCGCCGATCCCCGCGCAGACGCCCAGCGGCTCGCGCAGCGTATAGGCGAAATCGCCCCCCAGCGGGATCGTCTCGCCGGTCAGCGTCGGCGCGAGCCCCGCGAAATATTCCAGCGCATCCGCCCCCGAGGGCCAGTCGGCCGCGCGGGTTTCCTGAATGGGCTTGCCGGTATCGAGGGTTTCGAGCAGCGCCAGTTCCTCGGCTCGTTCGCGGATGATCGCGACGGCCCGCATCAGGATGCGGGCGCGCTCGACCGGGCGCAACGCCGCCCATGCCTTCTGCGCCTCGACCGCCCCTGCAATCGCCGCGTCGATCACCGCAGGGGTCGCCGCATGCAGCTTGGCGATCACCTCGCCCGTGCCGGGATAGGTGACGATCAGTTCGTCGCCCGCCGTGTCTTCCAGCCAGTCGCCATTGACGAAATGACTTGCTTTCGGTTGTGCTCTCATGGCTTGCACTCCAATTCCTTTTCCAGATGCGCCAGCACCAGATCGCAGGCCGCCTGCCGGTCGGGCTCGCCCTCGACAAGAGCGGCGCGGATATAGACCCCGTCGATCAGCGCGCCCAAACCTTCGGCCACGGGCCCGGCGCGCTCGCCCACCAGCGGGCGGAGCCCGTAGAGCAGGTTCGAGCGCATCCGGCGCTGATAGACATGCAGCAGGCGCCGCGCCTCGGCGCTCGACTGCGCCAGCACGTAGAAATTCAGCCAGGCCGCGATGGCTTCGTGCCGGAACGACCCGGCGGCGAAAGAGCCCATCACAACTGCGCGAACCCGGTCGCGCGGATTGCGCGCCGTGGACAGAGCGCCCCGCACCTCCGCGCCGTAGATCGACAGGATCGAGCGCATCGCGGCGAGGAAAATCTGCTCTTTCGAGCCGAAATAATGATGCGCCAGCGCCGAGGACATGCCCGCGCGCCGCGCGATCTGCGCGACCGTCACGTCGAGCGACCCGGCTGCCCCCACTGTCTCAATGGTGGCTTTCACCAGGGCAGCGCGGCGTATAGGCTCTGCTCCAAGCTTGGGCATCTGAACGGCCTCCTCCGGGTGGCTTGCTTGAATGTCGAGCTAGAACATGTTTATTGACTCGTCAATCAACAACCGCATGATGCGGTTCAATGACGCTGTGACAGGGAGAAAAATATGCAGTTTCGTTCCACCCTCCTCGCACTGGGGGCCGCGCTCTCGCTCGGCTTCGCGGCCAGCGCACCGGCGCAGGCTGCCGATTGCTCGAAAGTGACTTTCTCGGATGTCGGCTGGACCGACATCACCTCGACCACTGCGGTCGCGACCACGATCCTCGAAGCGCTCGGCTACGAGACCGACACCAAGGTTCTCTCGGTTCCGGTGACCTATGAGGCGCTGTCGAAAGGCGATGTCGATGTGTTCCTCGGCAACTGGATGCCCTCGATGGCCGCCAATATCGAGCCCTACACCAAGGACGGCACCGTCGAGACGCTCGGCGTGAACCTCACCGGCGCGAAATACACGCTCGCCACCAACCCCGCCGGCGCCAAGCTCGGCATCAAGGACTTCGCGGACATCGCCAAGCACAAGGACGAGCTTGACGGCCAGATCTACGGCATCGAGCCGGGCAATGACGGCAACGCGCTGATCCTCGACATGATCGAAAAGGACGCGTTCGGCCTGAAGGACTTCAATCTGAAGGAAAGCTCCGAACAGGGCATGCTTGCGCAGGTCGCGCGCGCCGACAAGTCGGACGAGCCGATCATCTTCCTCGCCTGGGAACCCCACCCGATGAACTCGAATTTCGAGATCACCTACCTGTCGGGCGGCGATGATTTCTTCGGCCCGGACTACGGCGGCGCCGAGGTCATGACCAACGTGCGCAAGGGCTATGTCGCCGACTGCCCGAACCCCGGCAAGCTGGTGTCGAACCTGACCTTCACCCTGCAGATGGAAAACGAGATCATGGGCAAGATCCTCGACGATGGCGAGGATCCGATGGACGCTGCGAAAGAATGGCTCAAGGCCCATCCCGCGACTTGGGAAGCCTGGCTCGAAGGCGTGACCACGAAAGACGGCGGCGACGCGCGTGAAGCGGTCGAAAAAGCGCTGGACTCGTGAGCGTGACGCCCCTGAAAACCTGCGCGTGGGCCTCTTTGGCCTGCGCGTTTCTCGTTCCGCTCGCGGCCCGTGCGCAAGACACGGCCCAGCCCGCCTGCCCGACCCGCGCCGATCTGATGGCCCATGGCGTGCAGATGACGCGCAGCTCCCCGCACATGGCGATCGCCTACCGCTACGAGGACGGCACGCTCGTCTCCTACCGCGCAGACGACCCGGCCCTGAGTCGCCCGCCGCAGCGCGAAACCTATGCCAACCCGCTGATCGTAACCCGGCAGGAAGGCGGCGGCGCGAGCTTCGAGCTGCGCTATGCCGAGACGCCCGGCATCGAGGAACTGCTCGGCGCCAAGGGCTGGACCGGTTCGGTCGCCCTCGTGATCGACGACGAGGTGAAGGCCACTGGAGACGCCAGCTACAAGGTCATCGGCGAGGGCAAACTCTCCATCGGCGCGTGCACCTATTCGGTCACGCAGGTCTCCGAAGACATCCAGATGGGCAAGCTCACCTCGCATATCCTGAAGGAATACGCGCCCGAACTCGGCCTCGTCATCCGCACCACCAAGATCGACCCCGAGACCGGCAAACCCATCGGCCAGGTCTCCTTTGACGAGATCGTGGCGCGCGCGCCGAAACAAAAACAAGAAGGACAGTGATGGACTGGTTGACCGACACCAAGATCCCCGTGGGCAAGACGGCCAAACTCGTGATCGACTGGCTGCAAGACCACGCCGCCCCCCTGTTTGACGCGCTCTCCGTGGCCCTTCAGGCGCTGATCGACGCGACACTCTGGGTGCTGCAATCCCCGCCCGCGCTGATCGTGATCGCAGCCTTCGCGGCGCTGGCCTACCTGCTGCAACGCAGCTGGAAGATCGCGCTTCTGGTGGTGCTCGGCTTCCTGTTCATCCTCAATCAGGGCTATTGGGAGGAAACCACCGAAAGCCTCACCCTCGTCATTGCCGCCTGCGTCGTGTGCATGGGGCTCGGCGTGCCGATCGGGATCGCCGCCGCGCACCGCCCGCGCCTCTATGCGGTGCTGCAGCCGGTCCTCGACCTGATGCAGACGCTGCCGGCCTTCGTCTACCTGATCCCCGCGATCGTCTTCTTCGGCATCGGCATGGTGCCCGGCCTGATCGCCACGGTGATCTTCGTGCTGCCCGCGCCGATCCGCCTGACCCATCTGGGCGTCTCCTCGACGCCGGACACGCTGACCGAGGCCGCCCAATCCTTCGGGGCCACCAAAAGCCAGCTGCTGTGGAAGGTCGAGCTGCCCTATGCCACCCCGCAGATCATGGCCGGCCTGAACCAGACCATCATGCTCTCGCTCTCGATGGTGGTCGTGGCCGCGCTGGTGGGCGCCGATGGGCTCGGCGTTCCGGTCGTGCGCGCCCTCAATACCGTCAACACCGCGCTCGGGTTCGAATCCGGCTTCGTCATCGTCGTCGTCGCGATCATCCTCGACCGCATTCTGCGCCGGGGAGGCTCGAAATGACCCAGACCGCCCAGAAAACCGCCGTCCGCTTCGACAATGTCTCCATCGTCTTCGGCGACGAGCCGCAAGAAGCCCTGCCGCTGATGGATCAGGGCCTGTCGCGCCCCGAGATCCAGGAGCGCACGGGCCAGGTGCTCGGCGTGCATGACTGCTCGGTCGAGGTGCCCGAGGGCGAGATCCTCGTGCTCATGGGTCTCTCGGGCTCGGGCAAATCCACGCTGCTGCGCGCGGTCAACGGCCTCAACCCGGTCTGCCGCGGCAAGGTCGAGGTGCATGACGGGCAGGGCCTCGTCGATGTCACCCATGCCGACCCGGCCACCCTGCGCCGGATGCGCCTGACCAAGATCGCGATGGTCTTCCAGCAATTCGGCCTGCTGCCCTGGCGCACGGTGCGCGAGAACGTGGGCCTCGGCCTCGAACTCGCGGGCATGAGCAAGGCCGAACGCCGCGAAAAGGTCGATGCGCAACTGGAACTCGTGGGCCTGTCGGACTGGGCCGAACGGCAGGTGGCCGAGCTTTCGGGCGGCATGCAGCAGCGCGTGGGCCTCGCCCGGGCGTTTGCCACCGACGCCCCGATCCTCTTGATGGACGAGCCCTTCTCGGCCCTCGATCCGCTGATCCGCACGAAGCTGCAAGACGAGCTGCTGGAGCTGCAGGCCAAGCTCAAGCGCACGATCATCTTCGTCAGCCACGACCTCGACGAGGCCTTCAAGATCGGCAACCGGATCGCGTTGATGGAGGGCGGCCGCATCGTCCAATGCGGCACCGCGCGCGACATCATCGCCAAGCCCGCAAACGGCTATGTGGCCGATTTCGTGGCCCATATGAACCCGCTCGGCGTGCTCACCGCCGAAGACCTCGCCGACCCGCCCGGCACGCCCATAGGCGCCGCCACCGGTGCGCCGATGCCCGCCGACGCCCCGGTGCGCGAGGTGATGGAGCGGCTGCGTCACGAGGCGGCCGTTCCGCTCAGCGATGGCCGCGTCGTGACCCGCGAAGGCGTGATCACGCGACTCATCGACCCGCAGGGCAGCGCGAGCGTGAACTGAGGGACGCTTCGCGGAGGATATTTTGACCAAGTCGAAGACAAGGCACGCGCCCCCCTTCGACTTGGATCAAATATCCCCGCCGGAGGCATCCTCGCTTTGCCAGAAGAGCGCCCGTCTCAGATCTTGGAGGCCGGGGCCGGCGGCGTGACGCGGCGCTTGAGCTGCGCCTCGCGCCAGGTCATGTAGCTCACGGACGCAATGATGATCGCGCCGCCGAGAATGACGTAGGGGTCCGGTTTCTCGTCGAAAATCGTCCAACCCGCGATCGCGGCCCAGACCAGCTGCAAAAAGATCACCGGCTGCGTCACCGTCACCGGGGCGGCGGCGAAAGCGCGGGTCATGCAGTAATGCCCGCCCGTCGCAAAGACCGCCACCGCACCGAGCCAGAGGGTTTCCGACAGCGAGATCGGCTGCCATTGCCAGATCGCGACCGGCGCAAGCGCCACCGTCACCACCAGCGTCATCATCGCCACCACCGTGCCCGCGGGCACGTAATCGGTAAGCTTCTTCGCCGCGAGATAGGCGCCGCCGAAAAACAGCGCCGCGCCGAGCTGGGCGACATGGCCGGGCTCGATCTCGCGCATCCCGGGCCGCAGGATGATCAGCGCCCCGATCAGCGCCACGATGACGGCCGTGATGCGCCGCCACGCAAGCCCTTCGCCCAGCAAGAGCGCCCCGCCCACAGTGACCACGATCGGGTTGAGATAGTTGATCGCGGTGACATCGGCGATCGGGATATTGCTCATGGCGAAGAACCAAAGCCCCACCGCCACTGCATGGAGCAACCCGCGCAGCCCGAACAGAGCCCAAACCTCGCGGGGGAAGCTCTGGCGCAGGATGCGCATCAGCGCGGGCGCGAAAAACACGATCCCCCAAAGGAAGCGCACGAAGGCCGATTGCGCGGCGGGCACCTGATCGCCCAGCCAGTGCACGATGATGTTCACCGCCACGAAACAGGCCGTGGTGGCAAGCATCCACAGAATGCCGACCAGAGGTTTGTTGGGTTTTTCTTGCGCGCTCATGGCCCCTCTTGGACGCGCTGTCGCGGGTTTGTGCAAGCGGCGTCTTGTATCGGTTATAATGCGCCCGCAGCAAGCTTCCACGCGATCGACCCCATCAGCACCGCGATCAGCGCATCGAGCACGCGCCAGGCGACAGGTTTCGCGAACAGGGGCGCGAGCAGGCGCGCGCCGTAAGCCAAGGAAAAGAAAAACACAAACGAGGCGAGGATCGCGCCTGACGCGAAACCGACCCCCTGTCCCGGGAACTGCGCCGAGACAGCTCCCAGAAGCACCACTGTATCGAGCCAGACATGCGGATTGGCCCAGGTGAAGGCCGCGACCGTAAGAAGTACCGCGCGCAAGGACGGCGCGCTGCCGGAGCTTGCCTCGAGATGCTCGCCGCCCCGGATCGCCGCGATCAGCGAGCGGATCGCATACCAGCCCAGAAACGCGACCCCGCCCCAGCGCAACAGCTCGGGTAGCCACGGCAACGCGGTCGTGGCAGCGGCGAAGCCCGAGACGCCCAGCGCGATCAGCACCGCATCGGAGAGCGCACAGAACAGCGCGACCGCGAAGACATGCTCGCGCCGCAGCCCCTGACGCAGCACGAACGCGTTCTGCGCGCCGATCGCGACGATCAGCCCGAGGCCAAGTTTCAGTCCGGACCAGAATGGCAGCATGTCTCACCTTCGGGCGGTTAAGGGTGGGCTTCTCTGTGGCGCAGCGCCCGGATAAGCTCAACTTATTTAATCTTATTCTGTATAAGCTGAACTTATGCTGGACTATCCCGCCTTAGAGGCCCTCGCCGCCGTCGCCGATACCGGATCATTCGAGATCGCCGCCGCGCGGATCGGGGTTTCGCAACCCGCGATCTCGCAACGCATCCGCTCGCTGGAAGAGCGGATGGGCGCAGTGTTGGTGATCCGCGGCGCGCCCTGCCGGGTAACCGAGGAAGGCGCGCGGCTGATCCGGCACCTGCGCGAGGTGGCGCTGATGGAGGCGGCGCTAAGCCCGACCAATGCGCCGCCCGTTCTTCGCATCGCGGTGAACGCGGACAGTCTCGCGACCTGGGTGCTCCCGGCGCTGGCGGAGATCGAGGGCGCGCTCTTCGATCTGGTGATCGACGATCAGGACCATTCCGCCGACTGGCTGCGGCGCGGCGATGTGGTCGCGGCGATCACCTCCGATCCGGGGCCGGTCGCGGGCTGCGATACGGTGGCGCTGGGGCGGCTGCGCTACATCGCGACGGCGAGCCCCGATTTCATCGCGCGCCATTTCCGCAAAGGGATCAACAGCGAGAGCCTGCGCGCTGCCCCTGCCCTGCAATTCAATGCCAAGGACCGGCTCCAGGATGCCTGGGCCGCCCAGATCGCGGGCGGTCCGATCAGCCTGCGCGCGCATCGCATCGCCTCGACCGAAGGCTTCGTCGAGGCCACGTTGCGGGGCATGGGTTGGGGACTGAACCCGGAGGTGCTGGTGCGCGCGCATCTGGCCTCGGGCGCGCTCGAAGCGCTTGGACCCGCACCGATCGACGTGCCGCTGCATTGGCAGAGCCAGCGGCGCATGAAGGCCCCGCTTGGCTCCCTTGGGCGGGCGGTGCGCCGGGCGGCGAAGGGTGTGTTGCTCGACACCCCTTGACCGGGCGCAAAAAGCGCGTAGATCGCGCTCGCGGGCAGGTTGGTCCCGTGTTTCTTTTCCGAAATCGCGATGCTCCCCGTTCTGATGTCTTCCGGCGATCTGATCGCCGACCGTCGTGCCGATTATGCCGAAGCGCTGTTGCCCGATGATCCGGGGGCTGCGAGCGAGCTTTATGCGCAGGCGCTGGAACTGGCGCCGGGCTGGGCTGCGGGCTGGTTCCGGCTGGGCGAGATCCGGGCCGAGGCGGGGCTGGCGGGCGCGGCGGAGGCGTTCGAGGCCGCGATTGCGGCCGATCCGGCGGACCGGCTGGGCGCGAGCCTGCGGCGCGATCTCCTGCGTGAGCGTTCACTGGCCGATGCGATGCCCTCGGCCTTTGTCGAGACCCTGTTCGACCAATATGCGCCGGGCTTCGAGGAAGCTCTGGTCGAGAAGCTCGATTACCGCGCGCCGCAATTGCTCGCGGCTGAACTGGCGCAGCCCTTCGGGCGGGTGCTCGATCTGGGCTGCGGGACGGGGCTGATGGGGTTGGAGCTGCGCGAGGGCGCCGCGTGGCTGGAAGGCTGGGACATCTCGGCCGAGATGCTGCGCGAGGCCGAGGCGAAGGGGATCTATGACCGGCTGGAAAAGCGCGACCTTTCGGCGCTGGAGCCCGCTTTCGAGGCATGGGACCTGATCACGGCGGCCGATGTCTTCGCCTATCTCGGTGCGCTCGAACAGATCGTAGGTTGGGTCGCCGCAGCGCTGGCGCCCGGCGGACGGTTCGCCTTTACCGTCGAGGCGCATGACGGCGCCGAGGCTTATGTGCTGCGCGAAAGCCGCCGCTATGCCCATGCGGAGACACATCTGAACGCGCTTATGTCCGAGGCCGGGTTCGAGACGCGCATCCGCCGTGCCGTGCTGCGCCGCGACCGGGGCGCGCCGATCGAGGGATTGGTGGTGCAGGCCCGCAAACTGGGAGAGGCGCGCGGGCAGATCTCCGGGGATATGCGCGAACTCGAGGCCTGAGCGGACGCATTGCGTGCACCGGGCGCGCGGCGCATAGTCGCCCCGCAACGCCCCCGCAAGCAGGAGAGACGCCCATGGAGCTACCCGAATTCATCCAGGCCTTCCCCGCCCTCGATCTGCCCTTTCCGGAGGATCAGGTCCGCAGCCACGCGATCCGGTCTGATGCCGGGCTGGTGGTGTTCTTGCACTTCCTGACCGATTTCGAGCTGCCGCCCCATGCCCATAAGGGGCAATGGGGGACCGTGATCGAGGGCGAGGTAGAGCTGACGATCGACGGCGAAACCCGGCTTTACCGCCCCGGCGAGAGCTATGACATTCCCGCAGGCGCGGTGCATTCGGCGCGGCTCAAGGCGGGCACGAAGGCGATCGACGTCTTCGAGGAGGCCGATCGCTATCCGTTGAAAAGCTGAGCCGCCGCGCTCAGGCGCGGATGACCGAGACGCCTTGATTGATCAGCGTGGCAGGCGCCTGCGATTCCATGAAGGCGATGTCATAGGCATCGCGCCCCACCGCGATCAGCGCCATCGACTCGGGCCCGCACATCCCCGTCGCATCGACCAGGTGCCAGCCGCCATCGAGCCAGACCTCTCCCACCGCGTGAAAATCCTGCGGGGTCACGTCGGGCCCGTAGACCGAGGCCATGCGCGCCGGGATTTGCGCCGCACGCACCATCGCGCAGAACAGATGGGCGTAGTCGCGGCACACGCCCTGACGGCCCGCGAAGGTTTCGAGGACATTGGTGTCGCTGTCGGAGGCTCCCGGCACATAAGAGAGGTTCATCTCGATCCAGTCGCGGATCGCGGCCACCTTCGCCCCGCCCTGCAGATCGAAGAAGCGCTTGCCGACGAAAGAGACGAATTTGTCGGACTGGACGTAGCGCGAGGGGCGGATATAGGGCGCGGCCTCGGTCGGCAGCGCATGGAGCGGCGCGGCCTGCATCCCGCTCAGGTCAGGCCCGGGGCGCGCGATGTCGATCTGAGCCTGATAATGCAGCTGCATCTCGGTGCCGACCTGCGCCCAGATTCGCTGGCCCACCCCGCTATCGCCTGCAATCCGCGTCACGCGGGCATCACCGAGATCGAGGCTTTCGCGCACAATTTGCTGGCCCGGCGCATGCGCTGCCTCGAGCACCAGCGCAACCGTATTGGGCTGGGGGAATTGATAGGTCATCTGCACGTCGACAGAAATGCGCATGTCGGCTCCTTTCGCGACTGGGACGGGGCCCGGACGCGAACGCCCGAGCAAAGGCGCTGTGCCGAAGGAAGGCGCGCGAACGTGGTTCGGTTCCCCTGAAGGCGGCGGAACGCGGCAAGCCTCGCCCCCCTCAGGCAAGCGGGGCACGACATGCGGCCCGGAACGCGAAGGGCGGCGGAGCCTCCAAGGCGCCGCCGCCGCTCGATGGCCGCCAAGTCAGGCCGCGGATCAGTCGATCTTCACCAGTTCCACGTCGAAGGTCAGCGCCTTGCCCGCGAGCGGGTGGTTGGCGTCGAGGAACAGCTCTGTCTCGTTCGCATCCGCGATCACGACATTGATCGTCTGACCATCCTGGGTCTGCACCTGAAGCTGGGTGCCCGGTTCGGTCGGGATGTGATCGGGCACGGCGGCACGGTCGACAGCCTGCACGCGCTCGGGGTGATGGGGGCCGTAAGCCTCGTCGGGCTCGCAGCGCACGGTGCGCTTCTCGCCGACTTCCATGCCGGTCACACCCTTGTCGAGACCGGGGATGATCTGCCCCGAGCCAAGCGTGAAGGCGAGCGGCTCGCGGCCTTGGGAGCTGTCGAAAACGGAGCCGTCATCGAGCTTGCCGGTATAGTGAAGATGCAGGGTATCGCCCGGCTTTGCCTGGGTCATGGTGAGATCCTTTCGGGGGGAGAGGGTGAATTTACCGAGGCCGCGTTCAGCGCGGGTGGCTCGTTGTTTCACCCCCCAAGCTGGCAATTCCGGGCGGGAATGTAAACCGGGGGGCGGGAATTGGGCACGAGCAGGCCGGAACAGGCAGCCGGGCGAGACCATGGCAAAACGTAAAAAGGCGCCCCGCGGGGCGCCTTTCTGCATTCGATCGGTGGGGCGCCTTACAGCTGCGCCGCGACGTCCTCGGGCACGTCGAAATTGGCGGTGACCGACTGCACGTCGTCATCGTCTTCGAGCGTGTCGATCAGTTTCATCAGCTTCTGCGCGGTTTCCAGATCGACCTCGGTACGGTTCTGGGGCTTCCAGATCAGCTTGGCTTCATCGGCTTCGCCGAGTTCTGCCTCGAGCGCCTCGGACACTTCCGACAGGCTCTCCATCGGGCAGTAGATCCAGTGGCCTTCCTCGTCGCTTTCCACGTCCTCGGCACCGGCTTCGATCGCGGCCATCAGAACGGTTTCGGCGTCGCCCACCGAGGCCGGATAGGTGATCTCGCCCACGCGGTCGAACATGAAGCTCACCGAGCCGGTGGTGCCGAGGTTGCCGCCGTTCTTGGTGAAGGTCGAGCGCACGTTGGAGGCGGTGCGGTTGAGGTTGTCGGTCATCGCCTCGACGATCACCGCGATGCCGTTCGGGCCGTAGCCTTCGTAACGGATCTCGGTATAGTCGTCGCCCTCGCCCGCCTGCGATTTCTTGATCGCGCGGTCGATCACGTCCTTGGGCATCGACTGCGACTTGGCCGCCTTCACGGCAAGGCGCAGACGCGGGTTCTTCTCGGGATCGGGGTCACCCATCTTCGCGGCAACCGTGATCTCCTTCGAGAGCTTGGAAAACATCTTCGAGCGCGCCGCATCCTGCTTGCCTTTGCGGTGCTGGATATTGGCCCATTTGGAATGGCCTGCCATGGGTATCTCCGTCGGATAATCGCGAAATCGCGCCCGATATAGTGCGGTTTGGGGGGGCGCTGCAAGCGCGATGGGTCAGCCGGGCAGTTTGAGCTGGCCCGCGCCCTGATCCTTGGTGGGGATCGGCTGGGGCGTCTCGAAGCGCCAGCTCATCCCCGTGGGCGTGGTGAGGCGCACCTTGGCATAGGGTTCGAACAGATCACCCAGCCCGCCCGGGGCGGTGGCGAGGTAGCTCGGTTTATAGCCCGTCACCTCGTAGCTCATCGGATAGGGACAGTCGTTCAGCGTGCCGGCAAACGTGCCCTCGATCTCGGCGTGGCAGAGCGTTCCGTCATTGAACGAGACCTCCATCCGCGTCCCCGTGAGATGCACCTTGTCGGGCCAGGACGGCGCGCGCGTTCCGGTCGCACATGCGGCCAGTGCAAGCGGCAGGATCAGCATGAAACGCATCGGCTTTCTCCTCAGAAGGGCCAGATCAGCGGGATCAGCAGGCAGGCGGTGAGGCCGGTCACGATATCCATCGGGATGCCGAAGCGCAGGAAATCGGAGAATTTGTAGCCGCCGGGCCCGTAGACCATCATGTGAGTCTGATAGCCGATCGGGGTGGCGAAAGCCACCGAGGCCGAGAACATCACCGCCACCGCGAAGGGCCGCGGATCGAGCCCGAGCGCCGCCGCGAGCGAGATCGCAATCGGCGTGTAGATCACCGCAACCGCGTTGTTCGACAGCAATTCCGTCATGAAAAGGCCGAGGAAATAGACCACGATCAGCGCGGCCTGCGGGGGCAAGGTCTGGAGCCAGGGCGCGACGCCGCTCACGATGAGTTGTACCGCGCCCGAATGTTCCAGCCCCACGCCCACCACGAGCATCGCGAAGATCAGCGCAAGCAGGCGGCCCTCGATGAAGGTGAAGGCCTCGTCGGTGTCGATGCAGCGCAGGATGAGGATGCCCGCGACCGCGACCATGGCGAGCGCGAGGATGGGCGCCACGCCAAGCGCCGAGAGGATCACCACCGCCGCGAGCGCGCCGATGGCGGCGGGCATATGCGAGCGGCGATAGGCGCGGGCCTGCGGTTTGGATACATCGACGAGATCCATATCCGCGGCAAGGCGCGCGATATCCTCGGGCGCGCCCTCGAGGAGCAGCGTGTCGCCCACCACGACCACGAGATCGTCGAGCTGGCGGCCGATATTCTGGTTCCGGCGATGGGCTGCGAGCACATAGACGCCGTAGCGGCGGCGCAGGCGCATGTCGCCCAGACGCTGCCCGATCATCCGGCAGCCGGGCGAGATCAGCACTTCGACCGTCTCGGTGCGTACCGAGGACAGCTTGTCGACCATGCGCAGGTCGCGGTTCTTCTGCATCCCGAGCAGCTCTTCCATTTCGGAGCGCAGCACGACGCGGTCGCCCGCCTCGAGTTCGACCGAGGGCAGATCGCGCCGGAGCGAGGCATCGCCGCGCAGCACGTCGATCACACGCACGCCCTCGCGTTTGAACGTGTCGGTTTCGAGAACCTTCTCACCGATCAGGCCGCTTTCCTCGGGGATCGCGACCTCGGTGAAATATTTCATCTTCGGGCGATCGCCGAGCAGGAAGGAGAGCGACTGACGCTCGGGGATGAGGCGGCGCGCGAAGAGCATCATGAACGCCCCGCCGACAAGGCAGATGGCGAAGCCGAGCGGCGCGATCTCGAAGATCGAGAAGGGCTCGATCCCGCGGGCGCGTACCACACCGTCGACGAGAATGTTCGTCGAGGTGCCGATCAGGGTGATCATGCCGCCCATCACGGTCACGTAGCTCAGCGGCATCAGGAAGCGCGAGGGCGAGATATTGAGCTTGCGCGCGACCTGGATGAAGACCGGGATCATCACCGCGACGACGGGCGTGTTGTTCATCACCGCGCTGGCCAGCATGGTGATGACGAACATCAGCAGGATCGTGAGCTTGGGGCTGTCGTCAATGCGCGCCTCGGCATAGCGGGTCATCGCGTCGAGCGCGCCGGTGCGCACCAGCGCCCCCATGATCAGGAACATGAAGGCGATGGTCCAGGGCGCGGGGTTCGCCAGCACCGCCGAGGCGCTCTCGTAAGGGGTCAGCCCGAAGACCAGCATCAGGGCCGCGCCCGCGATCGCGGTAACCTCGGGCGGCCAGGTCTCGCGGATGAACATCACGAACATCCAGGCCACGACCAACAGCGCCAGAATGGCCATGCCGGTTTCACTGAAGGGCAGTTGGATCATTTGTGAGGCTCGCGCAGACGCATCGCGCCGATACTACAAGTGCAGCGCGCCCGGGCAAGCGTGGCGTGACAGGCGGGATACGCTTTTGGAGGCAAATGCATGGTTTTCGGGCGATTTGTCGCGCTGGAGATGGGAGCTGGGATCAGAACGGGCTTGCCTGCGCGAGACGCCCGCCGATGCGGACCGCCTCGCAGCGCTTGGCGCGGCCCGAGCGGTCGTCGGTCTCGATATAGAAGCCGCAGATCGTGACATCGCCGCGTGCGGGGCTGAAGCGCTCCTTTGCCATGCCGGTCACGAAACGGCGCATCGGTTCGGCCTTCTCCATGCCGATGACCGAGTTGTAATCGCCGCACATGCCCGCATCCGACAGGAAGGCGGTGCCGCCTTCGAGGATCTGCGCATCGCCGGTGGGCACGTGGGTATGGGTGCCCACGACCACCGAGGCGCGCCCGTCGCACCAATGGCCCATCGCCATCTTCTCCGAGGTCGCCTCGCAATGCATGTCGACCAGCGCCGCCTGCACCGCGCCGCCCAGCGGAAAGCGCTTCAGCTCGGCCTCGATGGCGGAGAAGGGATCGTCGAAGGCGCGTTTCATGAACACATTGCCCAGCACCTGCGCCACCAGCACCTTGCGGCCACGGCGATCGGAGAACACCCGCGCCCCTTTGCCCGGTGCCTCCTTGGCGTAGTTCAGCGGGCGGATGATGCGCGGCTCGCCCTCGATGAAACGCATCATGTCCTTCTGGTCGAACGCATGATCGCCAAGGGTCACCACATCGGCGCCCGCCTGCAACAGGGTCTTCGCATGATCGCCGGTCAGCCCCATGCCGCCCGAGGCGTTCTCGCCATTGACCACGACGAAATCGAGGCCCCAGTCATCGCGCAGTTTCGGAAGGCGATCGGTGATCGCGGCGCGGCCCGCGCGGCCCATCACATCGCCAAGGAAAAGTATCTTCATGGCGCATGGGTTTAGGGCCTGAGCGCGCGCAAGGCAACGGCATTGATGCAGGCGCGGGCGATGGCGGGCTGCTTCGGGTGCAAGATCATCATGACGATTTCTCATGCGCGCGCGTCGGTTGCGGGCTTTGCTCCGGCGCGCGCGCGCCCTAGAACGGGGGCAAGCGAATGCGGGAGCAGGACATGAGTGACGACGTTCAGGTGATCTTTACCCCCTCGGGCAAGCGCGGCCGTGTGGCGCGCGGCACGAAGGTGCTGGCTGCGGCGCGCAAGCTGGGCGTCGATCTGGACTCGGTCTGCGGCGGGCGCGGTGTCTGCTCGAAATGCCAGTGCACGCCGTCGTTCGGCGATTTCCCCAAGCTCGGGTTGCATGTGGACCCCGACGCGGTGAGCCCGCTCAACGCGGTCGAGGAGCGCTATGACCGGGTGCGCGGGCTCAAGCCCGGGCGGCGTCTGGGCTGCCAGACCGAAATCCTGGACGATGTGGTGATCGACGTGCCGCCTGAAAGCCAGGTCCACAAGCAGGTCGTGCGCAAGGCCGCCTCCGAGCGCGTGATGGAAATGGATCCGGCAACCCGGCCCGTCTATGTCGAGGTCGAGGAGCCCGACATGCACCGGCCCGAGGGCGACTTCCAGCGGCTGGCGCAGGCGCTCGAAAAACAGTGGCAGGTCAAGGGCGTGCGCGCCGACCTTGAGGTTTTGCGCGTGCTTCAGCCGCTGCTGCGCAAGGGCGATTGGAAGGTGACCGTCGCGCTGCATGACGCGGGCGACGGACCGCGCGTCACGGGCGTCTTCCCGGGGCTGCGAGAGGCGCCGCTTTACGGGCTGGCGATCGACCTCGGCTCGACCACCATCGCGGGGCATCTGGTCGCGCTCGATGACGGGCGGGTGCTGGCGAGCGCGGGCGTGATGAACCCGCAGATCCGCTTCGGCGAAGATCTGATGAGCCGGGTGAGCTATGCGATGATGAACCCCGGCGGCGATCAGGAAATGACGCAGGCGGTGCGCGACGCGATGGGCGATCTGGCACGCGAGCTTGCAGGCGAGGCGCAGGTCGAAACGTCCGAGATCGTCGAGGCGGTCGTGGTCTGCAACCCGGTGATGCATCACCTGCTGCTCGGCATCGACCCGGTCGAACTGGGTCAGGCGCCCTTCGCGCTTGCGACCTCGGACAGCCTCGACTTCCCCGCCCGCGAGATCGGGATCGAAGCCAGCCCCGGCGCGCGCGTCTATATCCTGCCGCTGATCGCGGGCCATGTGGGCGCGGATGCGGCCGCGGTGGCGCTGTCGGAAGCCCCGCAGCGCCGCAAGGATCTCTCGCTGATCGTCGATGTCGGCACCAATGCCGAGATCCTTCTGGGCAACGAGAGCCGCGTGCTCGCCTGCTCCTCGCCCACCGGTCCGGCCTTCGAGGGCGCGCAGATCTCGAGCGGGCAGCGTGCCGCTCCCGGCGCGATCGAGCGCATCGAGATCGACCCCGCGACCAAGGAGCCGCGCTTCAAGATCATCGGCAACGAGCACTGGTCGACCGATCCCGAGTTCGGCACGCCGCGCATCACCGGCATCTGCGGCTCGGGCATCATCGAGGCGGTGGCGGAGATGCGCATGGCCGGGATCGTCGATGCCTCGGGGCTGATCGGTTCGGCCGAACAGGTCGGCACGCCGCGCTGCGTACCCAATGGGCGCACCCATGAATACGTGATCTTCGATGGCGGCAGCGAGGGCCCGCGCGTCACCGTCACCCAAGGCGATATCCGCGCGATCCAGCTGGCGAAATCCGCGCTTTATGCGGGCGCACGTCTGCTGATGGACGAGATGGGCGTGGACACGGTGGACCGGGTGGTGCTCGCGGGCGCGTTCGGGGCGCATATCTCGCCCAAGCACGCGATGGTGCTCGGGATGATCCCCGATGCGCCTCTGGACCATGTCACCTCTGCGGGCAACGCGGCGGGCACGGGCGCGCATATGGCGCTGTGTTCGGTGAAGGCGCGGCGCGAGATCGAGGATCAGGTGAAGAAGATCACCAAGGTCGAGACCGCGATCGAGCCGCGCTTTCAGGAGCATTTCGTGGCTGCCAACGCCCTGCCCCACGCAACCGCCCCCTTCCCCGAGCTGCGCAAGGTGGCGACGCTTCCCGATGTCAGCTTCAACACCGGCGGATCGGGCGAGGATGGCGGCGGGCGCAGGCGGCGGCGTCGGGGCTGAAGCGACGGGCGGGCAAGGTCAGGGATCGGCACGGGCGCTATCGCGCGTTGGTGCACTACCACCTGCCCGCGTCCTCCTGCACGACCATTTTCAGGGCCGGGCGGCAATTGCGGCAATGCGCAGCCGGAGGCAGGCTCAGAGAGCCGCCAGCAGCATCCCCACCATCGCGAGCATCGCGAGGATCTGCGCGAAGTAGAAAGCGAAGCGCACGAAAATCACGGTATCGCTCTGCTCCAGCACGATATGGACGGTGCTTTGCAGGATACGCGCACCCAGAACGATCAGCGCCAGCGCATCGAGGGCGGGGCTCTCCAGGCCAACCCGGTCGATCACGTAGACGATCGTGCCGAAGACGGGAAGGTTCTCGATACAGTTCATATGCGCGCGCATCGCCCTCGGGTAGAGACCGGCGCCAGCGTTCGGATCGGCCGTCCAGTGGCTCGCGCGCGTGCGACCGCTGAGAATGCGCACCCAGCGATAGGGGCCGACGAAGGCAAAGAGAATGAGAAGAGTCCAGAGCGCGAAGCCAAGGAGTGCCAGAAGGGGGATTGTCATCTTCGTCCTTTCCTGTGCGCGAAAACCCGAGCCAGTGTCGTCCGCGACTTGGCCTCGGGCGCGGGTCGCGTCACTATTGGACCGCCCCTCCCCCGGAGGCCAAGCGACAACCTTTCCAGAGCGGAAACGTCAGGAAGTGACAGATGACCCGGAACCGAGCCGAGACGATCTACGACACCCCTCTCCCCGAGGAGTTGCGCCTTGCGGTGCGCGCGCAGACGCAGGCGCAGATCATCGAATGCCTCAACCGGTTCTACATGCTCGAGACCGAGATGTGGGGCAAACCGGTGGATGCGCTGATCGTGCGGATGGTGGTGCAGGGGCGGCTTCAGGGGCGGCTTTATGATCTCAGCGCGCTCTCGGCCGCGCTCGGGCTTCCGATCGCCACGCTGCATCGCAAGGTCGCGGATCTTGTCGAAGGCGGGCATCTGCGCCGGGAGCGGCGGGGAAAATCCGTTTACCTCGTGCCGACCGACGAAACCTGCGGGGCGCTCGATGAATCCTTCGAGGCCATGGTTGCGGCGCTGCGCCGCCTCTATCGCGGGGGCGTGCTGAAGGAGGGCGAAGGGGACGGGCCTTTCTGTCCGCCCTGACGATCGCGACAGAGACCGGGGCGGGCGAAGAGGCGTCACGGATTTGCGTGCCCCGAGAGACGGCGGACGCGCCCGCTGCCCTCGATCGAACGGGGCGAGGTAGCTACGTGCGCCGACTGCGTTCGAGCCCCCCCGCGAAAAGCGGGAGGCTGGTCTGGTTTCGGGCAGGCCACGGCCCTATCGCTTTGCCGGTCCTGCTTGCGCCCTCAGGCGTTGAGAATGACTTTCATCGCCTTCTCGCGCGCGGCATTCGAGAACACCTCATAGGCGTCGAGGATCTCATCGAGCTTGAAGCGGTGTGTCACGAGCTTGGCCGGGTCGACCTTGCCCGAACCCAGCGTCTTGAGAAGCATGGGCGTCGTGTTGGTGCTGACCAGCCCCATCGAGATGTTGATGTTCTTGATCCAGAGCTCTTCGATATGCAGCTCGACCGGCTTGCCATGCACGCCGACATTGGCGATCGAGCCACCGGCGGAGACGATCTTCTGACAGGTATCGAAGGTCGCTGGCACGCCCACCGCCTCGATGGCGACATCCACGCCAAGCCCTCCGGTCATCTCCATGATCCGTGCGACGACATCATCCGCCCCCACCTGAAGCGTGTCGGTCGCGCCGAATTGCTTCGCGAGTTCAAGACGCGCCGGGTCCATGTCGATCATCACGATCCGGCCCGGGGAATAGAACTGCGCGGTCAGGAGAACCGACATCCCCACCGGCCCCGCGCCGATGATGGCAATCGTATCACCCGGTTTGACGCGGCCGTATTGCACACCGATCTCAAGCCCGGTCGGCATGATGTCGGAAAGCATCACCAGCGCCTCTTCATCGGCACCTTCCGGGATCGGATAAAGCGAGTTGTCGCCATGCGGGATGCGGACATATTCCGCCTGCGTGCCGTCGATCAGGTGCCCGAGGATCCAGCCGCCATCGGAGCAATGGGCATAGAGCTGACGCTTGCAATTCGCGCATTTCCCGCAAGAGGTCACGCAGGAGATCAGCACCGGATCGCCGGGCTTGAAATTCGCCACGGCATCGCCGACCGCCTCGACGATACCGACGCCTTCGTGGCCCAGGGTGCGCCCGGGCGTGACCGCGGGCACATCGCCCTTGAGAATGTGAAGATCCGTGCCGCAGATCGTCGTCTTGGTGATCCGCACGATCACGTCGGTCGGTTTCTCGATTTCGGGTTTTTCCTTTTCGACCCAGCTTTTCTGCCCCGGTCCGTTGTAAACAAGCGCCTTCATGACACGCCTCCCAGCCTGTGTTCGCGGGCCGGTTCACCGGCCCCGGATGCGACCCTAGCGGCACCAGCGGCAGCGCGCCTGTCCGGTTTTCGGACAGCCCGTGCGAGAGCCGTCGGACACCAAAAAGCGCCGCGCATCCTGAAGATGCGCGGCGCCAGTCTCGGGGCGCCCGATCAGGCGGCCCGCTCGGGGATCTTGAGGCCCAGCCAGTCGGTGTAGAAGGCGTCGATATCGGGCTCGAAATCATGGATCACCGGATACCAGGGCGTCGGCGCCTCGACATCGAGCAGATCGCCCGATTTCGGACAGTAATATTCCCGGATCACCTGCCAGTCCGAAGAAGGCGCCATCAGCTTGGGATAGAGCTCTTCCATTTCCTCGGGGGTTTCTCGGACGCGCATCACCGCGTGCAGCTTCCAGTTCTCGCGCCAGTCGCAGAATTCGTGACCGGCCTGCGATTTGACCACCCATTTCTTGTCCGAGGCCCGCTGTACGATATAGAGCTTGGGCCCGAGCGGCAGAATGATCCTGTCATCCCACGGGACCTGCTCTTGCAGGATCTCGAGATATTTGACGAAGCGATCCGCATCCTTGGGCGTGGAGAGCATCGTCTGCAGGGTGTCGCGGTCGATCTTGCCATCGACCAGATCTTTGATCTTCGCTTTCGTGTAAGCCATTGCTTTTCTCCTGAGTTTCTCGGGGCGCCGTGCGGGGAGGCGGATACGGCGCCCCGCGGGATCATTCCTCGACGAACTTGACGGTCTTCACGTCCGGCAGATCGGAGAGGTCCATGGAATATTCGCGACCATAGGAGGGGATCGGCAGATCCTCTTCCTTCAGTTGCCACTCCTCGGGCAGATCCCAGAACTTGCGGAACCCTTCCTCCCATTTCGGGCCGAGCTTGAAGCTCGCCGCGAACATCTGCTGGACATGGGTGCCTGCGTCCTTCGCGAGGATGCGTTCGCGTTCCCTAGCCATCCACTCGCGGGTCGGCTGGGCCTTGGCCAGACGGTCCTTGCGGATTTGCGCGCGCAACGCCTCGGTGCCCGCCTCATCCGCCGCGAACAGGCCATCGGCCCCTTTCGCGAGCACGACGCCGTAGACCGTCTCGGCGAAGCGTTCGAGCAGGTAGCCGCCATTCACATCCTCGGCCACCGACTGCGCCTCGCGATCAAGCGGATCGCCGAAGCCCGGACCACCACGCATGTAGTTGAGGTAGAGGTCGTAATCCTTGAACATCTCCTCGGTGGTGATCGCCTGCTTGTCGCGCTTGATGCCCTCGGGGTTCACCATCGCGTCATAGGTCGGGTGTTCGGGATCGGTATCGCCGCCGAAGGGAATGGGATCACCGTTGGCGATCTTTTCCTTCAGCCCCGTGTCATGGGCCGCGAAGCGATAGCCCGAAGCCGCCGGATAGCCGCCCATCAGCCCCCAGTCGGAGCTGATATGGCCGTTGCCCATGAAGAACATCGTCCAGTCCTTCGCATTCCAGACCATGCGCAGGGATTCAAAGCCGCAGCCGCCGCGATACTTGCCCGCGCCGCCCGAACTGGCCTTGATCTGGCGACCCAGATAGACCAGCGGTTCGGCCAGCTCCCAGATCTCCATATCGCCCATGTCGCCTTCGGGGTTCCAGATCGCCGCCGCGTGGCTGATGCCGTCGGCGATGGCGCTGGCGCCGACCCCGTTGGCCGCGCATTCGAAGGAGTTCACCGCATGGATCTCGTCATACTGGTTGAACCCGCCGCCCTGCAGCCAGTTCGAGGTATTGGCGTTGCCCGCGTTCACCTCTTCGAGATAGCCGCGCCCGAAATAGCTGCGCGAGAGCCCGCGCCAGAGCGCCGTCCAGCTTGAGACCAGGAAGTGCCAGCTATAGGCGAAGGCCACGCGCCGGTCGTCGGGGTTCATCCAGGTGCCCTTGGGCAGGCGAAACTCGGTCCCGTAGGCGGCCCCGTCATTGATCATCTCGGTCGGGATCAGGGTCTGGGTCATCATCACCCAGATACCCGAGGTGAACGAGACCGAATGGGCGTTGTAGGTGTGCCAGCCCCAGCGTGACGAGCCCTCGAAATCGAGCCGCCAAGTCCCGTCCTTGCGGATCGTCATCTCGGAGGGAGTGTGCATGATCGTGTCGACCTTGGCGAAATCCGAAGGCACGCGCACGTCTTCATGGTTGTAGGGCACGTCGACGAAGCCGACCTGACGATAGGTGCCCGGGATGGTCATCGCCTTGATCCGGTTCTGCAGACCGATCCGGCCATGCTCGACCGCCTCATAGGCGAATTTCCAATAGGCCTCGATCCCCTCCTCGGCGATCACCTCCTCGACCAGCTTGCGGATCATGTGGCAGCCGGCGACGCGGGTGCGTTCGTCTAGCATCCAGTAGCGCGTGGTGCGCACCGCGCGCTGGCTCTCATGCAGCCAGTCGCGTTTCAGCTCGTCATTCTCGCCGATCTTGCGGCAGGTCACCGAATAGCCGTCGCCGAAGCGCTGCACCTGACCCGTCGTCATCGAGCCCGGGCCGACCGCGCCGGTGTCGATCACATGGGTCACGCCGCCGACCCAGCCGATCAGCTCGCCCTCGTGGAAGATCGGCACGATGGTGTGGATGTCGCACGGATGGACATTGCCGATCAGGCTGTCATTGTTGCAGAAGATATCCTTGTCCTTGATCCCCGGATTACTCTCCCAGTCGTTCTCGATCATGTATTTGATCGCGGCGCCCATGGTGCCGACATGGATGATGATCCCGGTCGAGGTCAGGATGGAATCCCCGGCCGCGTTATAGAGGGTGAAGCACAGCTCGCCCTCCTGCTCCACGATCGGGGACGCGGCGATCTTCTTCGCGGTTTCGCGCGCATCGACAACGCCGGCCCGCAAGCGCGAGAACAGCTTGTTGTAGAGGATCGGGCTTTCCTTGTGCAGCGCCCGTTCCGTGAGCCCGGCATAATGCCCGGTGCCCTTGGTCTTGGCCATGATCTCGTCGCGGTGCTGCTTGAGCGTTTGACCGCCACGGACGATGCCCTTGATGTCAGTTTGCATATTCATTGGTTCTTCCTCCCTTGGCCGTCACACTTCTTTCAGATGGAACAGGCGGTGACCGTCGAGCCATGTCTCGAACCCTCCCGGCACGACGAAGGTCGTGGCGTCGGATTCGATGATCGCGGGACCGGTGACCCGGTTGCCGGGCACGAGCCTTTCCATCTGGTAGAGCTGCGCATCGACCCATTTGCCCTTGCGATAGAATTTGCGGGTGCCGAGCTTGGCCTCGTCCGGCGGGGTCGGGCTACCTTCTTCCTCCTTGGGGATGTTGGGTTTCGGGATCGGCACGGTGCCGCGCATGATCGCGCCGGTGATCGAATAGCCCAGCTCGGGCGAACGCGCCGAGGCGGCATAGACCCGCCCGTAAGTGTCGTTGAACGCATCGACGAGCTTGTCCCAGTCCGCCGCCGTCTTTGCCGACTCGATCGGGCTTTCGATCTCGAGATCGTTGAGCTGGCCGCGATACTGCATCCGGTAGCCGGGTTGCAGCGTGACCTGATCGCGCGAATAGCCGTTGAGTTCGAACTCCTCGAGCACGCGCTCAGCCAGTTCGTGCCAGGCGTCGTTCAGGGTCTTCGCCTCGATCTCCTTGGCATCGTCCGACGCCTCTTCGGCGATGTTCACGTCGAGCGACTTGTCGTAGCGATATTCGAAATCCGCCGCGGCGCAGCCGAAGGCCGAGAAGCCCGCAGCCCAGGCCGGAACGATCACGTCCTCGAAGCCCAGGCCTTCGGTATAGCCATAGGTATGGACCGGACCGGCCCCGCCATAGCTGAAGCAGGTGAAGGAGGACGGCGAATAGCCCTTGCCCGAGATCATCGAGCGCAGATAATCGCGCAGGTCGCTGTCCAGAAGCTCGATGACGCCCGCCGCCGCTTCCTCGACCGTCAACCCGAGCGGATCGGCGATCTGTTCCTTCATGGCATCATAGGCGCGCTGCCGGTCGAGCTTGACCTGACCGCCGAGGAAGTTGTCGGGGTTCAGGTAACCCAGAATGACGTGGCAATCCGAGATCGTCACCGTGTCGATGCCGCTATCGGCCCAGCACACGCCGACCCGATAGCCCGCGCTGTCGGGACCAAGCTTGATCGCCTTGGTATACGGATCGAGGCGGATGAAGCTGCCCGCTCCTGCGCCCACGGAATCAAGCCCCACGAGCGGCAGCGACAGCACCAGCCGCGCCATGTCGGGGTCGTTCTGGATCGTCAGTTCGCCTTGCGTGATCAGCGCCACGTCGAAGGAGGTCCCGCCGATATCCGAGCAGGCGATGTTCTTGTAGCCCAGAACCTCGCCGAGATATTTCGCGCCGATCACGCCGCCGATCGGCCCCGAGACGATGGTGCGCGCCAGCTCCTTCGCCTTCCAGCTGATCGTGCCGCCATGCGTGGCCATCACCCGGAAATCGAATTTCGAGCCATTGTCCTTGAACGCGGCCGAGATCTTCTTGAGCGTCTGGCGCGAGGGCTCGGCGGCGAAGGCCTCGAGCACGGTGGTATTGGTGCGGTGGGTCTCCTTGCGCACCGGGTAGTAATCGGTCGAGGCGAAGACCGGGATCTGCTTGCCCGATTTCTCGACCTCCTCGGCCACGATATCGCGCACCCGGCGCTCATGCGCGGGGTTCTTGTAGCTGTGCAGAAGCGAGATCACGATGCCCTCGACATCCTGCGCGATCAGCTCCTGCGCCGCGCTGCGCGCCGTGTCCTCGCGCAGCGGAATGACCACGTCGCCGAACATGTCCACGCGCTCCATCACGCCGCGCGTCAGGTGACGCGGCACGAGCGGATCGTCATAGTAATGGGTGTTGAGGTGGATGCGGTCCTCGTAGGCCATCCCCAGATAGGCCTGACAGGCGCGACCCATGCGGTGGAAATCCTCCATCCCCGCATTGACGATCAGCCCGGTCTTGAGCCCCTTGCGCTGCACCACGCGATTGAGCATCGCGGTGCCGGAATAAACCCCGGTCTGGATCGAGCCCAGCGCCTCCTCCAGCGACAAGCCCCAGTGCTCCAGCCCTTCGCGGCTCGACTCGATGAGGCCGCGCGCTTCGTTATCCGGCGTCGATTGCGCCTTGCCGACGACGAATTCCCCATCCGCATCGACAAAAAACGTGTCAGTCATCGTCCCGCCCGCGTCGATGCCCAGCACCTGCACGGAACGGCTGTTTTTCTTGTCCAGTGGCACGAAAAACTCCTCCCTTAGCCAAAGCCGGCCCGACCTGGGCGCGGCTGAGTCACAGGATGGCGGCGTGATTTCAGGTCGCGGTGTCCGATTTTCGACGGGTCTGACGGACACGCTGCGGACACGAAATCGCGGCGAAGGTCGGCCCGATACGGCCATATCGAGGGCCACCCGGGAAGAGCTGTCGAAACGTTCAGCTCGGAATGTCTTCAATGATAGGAAAATCCCGTGAGTGATCGTCACTCACGGGTCGCAGGGGGATTGCCGCCCCATAGGCCTTCAGACCTTTTGCGATCGCGCGATCCCGAAACTGTCGAGCTTGAGATAGAGCGTCGAGCGCGCGATCCCGAGGCGGCGCGCGACCTGAGAGAGATTGCCGTTCTCGGCAGCGATCGCGCTGATGATTTCGGCCCGTTCCAGATCACGCAAAGTCGTCTCCGCCCCGTTTCGCGTGTCGCGCTGACGGAACTCCGGCGGGAGCGTCCGGTCATCAATGAGCCCGGTCGGGGACAAGGCGTCGAGTGTTGCGACAAGGTTGCGCATCTCGCGGATATTGCCGGGCCAGGCATAGGCTTTCAGAGCATCCATCGCACCGGACGTGAAGCGAATTTCGCGACCGCATTGCCTTGCGCTGTGACAACGGACGAGCTGCTGGAGAAGCGGCGCGATCTCTTCGGGGCGCTCACGCAGAGGCGGAATGTGGAGCCGCACCCCGGCGATCCGATAGTAGAGATCGCTTCGGAAAGCCCCTTTGCGCATTTCGTCATAGAGCGAACGCTGCGACAGGGAGATGATACGCATTCCACGCAAGGAGGCCTGCTCGACCGCCGCCAGCAAGAGCTTCTGAACGGGCGCGATCGCGGCGCCCGGGCTGTTGAGGCACAGCACCCCGACTTCCAATCCGTAGCGAGCCTCGGCGAGATCCTCGCGAAGCCCCGCTTCCGTCAGTTGCGGGCAATCGATGAGGGTGAAGGGACCCTCGGCTTCGGTGCTCGCGTGATGAATGGCTTCCGCCAGATAGGTCTTCCCGGTTCCCGTCTCGCCTTCGATGAGGATCGGGATCGTGGTCTGCGCGAGCTTTCGGGCCTGAGCGCAAAGCCGCGCGCTCGCCTCTCCGAGCTTGCTTGCCTGATCCAGCTGCGCCGACATATCGAGGGCCTTCGCGCGGCGTTGCCGCATGCAGAGCATGACACCGATCGCCTCGCCCTGATCCTCGATCACCTCCAGATCCGCGCCATGCAGGCAATCGGAAAGAGTTTCGGCGATCGTGTCCGGGGTCTGGTCGATGATTTGGGGCACCTGACCGCGCAGCCATGTGAGCGCTTCATCATCCTCGCAGAACCGCGCGAAATCCTCGGTCGCGAAGACATCCGCGCCGCTGCGATCCATGATCAGCAACGGATCATTCCCCCGACGCAGACGCCGCAAGTGGATGCGTTCGGCCAGAGTTTCGCGTTCACGCGAAACCATGCGGGTCAGTTCCGTCTCCACCTGCAATGCCAGCGCGGCGGACAAGGCGGCCGCGCTGGTCTGATGAAGAGCTTCCGGCCAGGAGATATCGACCACCCCGAGGAGCCGGCCGGTCCCCGGCTCGGCGATCGGCGTCGCGACACAGTTCCATCTCTGGATCGCTTCGCAGAAATGTTCCGCCTCGCGGATCATGACCGGAAGCCCCAGCTTGATCGACGTTCCGATCGCGTTGGTCCCGATGGCCTCCTCGGTCCATTGCCCGCCAAGGTTCAGATGGTTTTCGCTGCCGCGCGCGAGTGTCCGGCTGTCGCCGACGGCGTCGAGCACCACCCCCGCATCATCGCAGAGCAACAGGATCTCGCCGCTTTTGTTCAGCAGTCGCCCGGCGCGCTGCAGCGCCGTGTGCGCGCCGCGGCGCAACCGGCGCGCAGATGTTCGCTGCGCCGCCAATTCATCTTCCGTCAGGGTCGGCGCAAATCTGAGATGGGAAAAGGAATGGCGCGCGGAACGCTTCCAGCTCTCGAGAACCTCAAGGCGGATCTGGCGTGGAACCCGCCCTACGGCCATGAAGTCTTCCCAATCTCCCTTCTGTACTGTCTGCTCCATCTTCTCCTCCCCGAAAAGACAGGTCATCAGAGCAAGCCAACGGACCTTCTCGCTCCGGAAAGCCTCCGCACTGATTCAGAATACACGAATCATGCGGCCGTGGATGCTGGACACTTTCATAGCAAAGACGATGAAATCCGAGTGTCCGATTTTCGGACGCCCGCAGCATCCCCCCAAATGACGGCTGTCGGCCGGAGCGTCTTCTTCCGCCACCTTTTTTCGCGGTGCACCTGCGTCGCGTCTGACGCCCCGTCACGGCCGCGCGATGGCCGCGCTCCGTGCGCGCCGAAAGGGAGCCCCGCCCCCTCTGCGACGAAGCCCCCGAGAGGTCTGACACTGGTATTGGATCTGCGCTCACGCCTTCGTGATCGCGCCCGAGTGATCGCTATCCCGCCTCTCCTGCGTAGCCCTTGCACCAGACGGAAACACTCCGTCACATCACAGGGAGAACCACTATGTCTTTGAACTTCCGCGCATTTGTCGCGTCGATTTCGGCTGCCGCAACGCTTGCTGTCGCGGGCCCTGCCCTTGCGGACGATCACATGAACCCGATGGTCGGCGGCGCCAAGATGTACGAGAGCAAGCCGATCGCGGCCAATGCCTCGGCGGCGCCGAACCTGACCACGCTCGTCGCGGCCGTGAAAGCTGCGGGCCTCGTCGAGACCCTGTCCGGCCCCGGCCCCTTCACCGTCTTCGCGCCGACCAATGACGCGTTCGACAAGCTGCCCGCGGGCACCGTCGAGACGCTGGTCAAGCCCGAGAACAAGGAGACGCTGACGAAGATCCTGACCTGCCATGTGGCATCGGGCGTGATCACCGCCGAGAACATCGTGGCGACGATCGAAAAGGGCAAAGGCATGGCCAAGATCGAGACGCTTGGCGGGTGCGAGCTGACGGCCACGATGAAGGATGGCATGGTGATGCTCACCGCTCCCAAGGGCGATGTCGCGACCGTCGAGACGGCCGATGTGCGCCAGTCGAACGGCATGGTCCACGTGATCTCGACCGTGATGCTGCCGAAGATGTAAGCCCGCTCCCTTAGGGTTTGCGAGAAACGCCCGGTCGGCCTCTGGCCTTCCGGGCGTTTTGCTGCGCGATCCCTCTTGACCGGGCGCGGCGCCTGACTTACCTCTGCGCTCGCACCATGCGGGTATGATGTAATGGTAGCCTGTCAGCTTCCCAAGCTGAACGCGCGGGTTCGATTCCCGCTACCCGCTCCAAGCTCCCCTCAGTTCGGAACCAGCCGGTAGAGCGTGCCGTCATCGGCGTCTTCGATGATCCAGACCTGCCCCTGTGGACCGACCGCAACATCGCGCACGCGCATCTCGAGATCCCAGCGCGCAAGCTGGTCCGAGCCATCTCCAGCGATCAGCGCCACGCCGCTCCCCGCCAATCCACCGATCAGCATATCGCCTTGCCATTGCGGGAAGTCGCCGCCCTCGTAGACCGCCATCCCGGAGGGTGCGATAACCGGCGTCCACCACAGCTTCGGCGGCTCGAACTCGGGCCGGGTATTGTGATCGGGGATCGGCAGACCCGAATAGTGCGTCCCGTTGGAGACTTCGTTCCATCCGTAATTCTTCCCCGGCTCGATCAGGTTCAGCTCGTCGCCGCCGCGCGGGCCCATCTCATGCTCCCAAAGCTTGCCATCGGGGGTGAAGGCAAGGCCGTAGGCATTGCGATGCCCCTCGGTCCAGGTCTCGGCGCGAACGCCGCCTTTGTCGTAGTTCGGATTGCCCGGCGCGGCTTTGCCGTCGCGGGTGAGCCTCAGGATCTTGCCGCGCGGATTGTCGGGATCTTGCGCGGTGTCGGGCTGCATCCGGTCGCCCACGCTGAGATAGAGCATCCCGTCCGGCCCGAAAGCGATGATCCCGCCGGGCTGACCGCGTCCTCCGGGCGTCTGCTGCCAGAGCGTCTTCAGGCCCGCGATCCGGTCGCCGTCGAGCGTCCCGCGCGCCAGAACAAGCGCGTTCCCGCGCGAGACATAGGTCAGATAGACTTCGCGCGTCGCATCGAAATCAGGCGGCACCGCCACGTCGAGCAAGCCGTTCTGGCCGCGATACTGGACCTTCGGCAGGCCCGACAACTCCCGCGCCCCCGAAGGGCCGACATGCCACATCCGCCCCGCCTTGCCCGTGACCAGCACCGAAGCATCGGGCAGCGCCGCGATCGCCCAGGGGTTCTGCAATTCGGCCACGGCTTTGAGCGTAAAGGGCCAGTCGCGCGTAGCCGGTTTCTCGCCCACGTTTTGCGCGAAAGCGGGTGCGGCCAGCGCAAGGCTCAGTAACAAACTCGAGAAACGGGTCATCGGCACACCTCCTGTCCCTTCAAAGATGGGACCGATCTTCCTGAGGAAAACCCCTTGCTTCTTCTTGAATTAAATATCTCGGGGGGCTGCCGCCAGGCAGCGGGGGCGGCGCCCCCTGCCCGGTCACAATTTGTCGCCCTCCGGCGACGGGGGCAGCGCCCCCTGCCCGCTTCCCCGCTCCTGCGCGCTGTGGCAGAATTGCAAGGTATGCCGATGCATGCCCCCAAAGCCTTGATCGCGGCGGGTTTTCGCAGCAGGCAAAGGTGTAACAGCCGCGTGATCGGGAACCGCCGCAGATGAGCCAAAGACCAGACCATCCCCAGCGCTATGCGCTCGTCAACGAACTTCATGCCCGGCCCTACCCGAAGCTGGGCGTGCCGGGCCATGCAGTCTATCTCGCTTTCAAGGAGCCCCGCGACGCGGCGAACCGGGATCGTTCGAAGGACCAGGCGCATCTGGCCGAGCTGCTCACGCTCAACGGCGCGGCCCAGCCCGAAGCCGGGATTACCCATTACACCGGCAAGATCGGGCGGCACGAGCTGAAATGGGAGAGCCATACCGAGTTCACCACCTATCTCGCCTTCGGCAAGGGCGTGTCCTCGCGCGCCTTCGACCCGGCCGAGACAGAGATCTTCCCCGACGCCTGGATCGAGAAAGGCCCCGGCGGACGCATCGCCGCGGTACAGATCCGCATCGTGGACCTGCCCGAAAACCCCGACGATATCGCGCCGATGCTCGAACAGTGGTTCGTGGCCGAAAGCCTCGTCTGCACCTGGGTGCTGGATGGCGCGGCGGTGGTCGCGGGCGATTTCCGGATCGACCCGAACGGGCAGATGCGCTTTGCGATCTTCGCGCGGCCCGGCACCGGACCGGGGCGGATCGGGCGCACGGTGCAGCGGCTGTGCGAGCTGGAAACCTACCGCGCCATGTCGATGCTGGGGCTTGCGCGCGCGCGTGATCTGTCGAAGCGGCTCAACGCGCTCGACCCGCGCCTGACCGAGATCGTCGAGGGGATGGGCGACGATGCCAATTCCGCCGAAGAGACCCTGCACGAGCTGCTGGAAATCTCGGCCGAGCTGGAAAGCCTCGCGGTGCAGCATTCCTTCCGCTTCTCCGCCACAGGCGCCTATGAGGCGATCGTGCGCGAGCGGGTCGAGAGCTTGCGCGAAAGCCGGTTCGAGGGGCGCCAGAAACTCAGCGAGTTCATGGCACGACGTTACGATCCGGCGGTGCGCACAGTGAAATCGGCGGAAACACGGCTGCGCCAGATGGTGACACGGGCGGCGCGCGCGGGCGAGCTCTTGCGCACGCGGGTCGATGTCGAACGCTCGGCGCAGAACCAGAAACTGCTCGAAAGCATGGACCGCCGGTCCGACCTGCAACTACGCCTGCAACACACGGTCGAAGGGCTCTCGGTCGTCGCGATCAGCTATTACGCGATCTCGGTCGCGGGCTATCTCGCCTATCCGGTCTCGAAGAAGATCGGGCTGACGAAAGAGATCATGATGGCGGGGCTGACCCCGATCGTGATCCTCGCGGTCTGGCTGATGATCCGGCGCATCCGCAAGGGTGTGGGCGGTCACTGATCGGCGATCAGCGGCTTGGCCTCTGCCTTGGCGGCGCTGAGCGCGTCGGCGGGCGCAAGTTCGATCATCAACCCGCGTTTGCCGCCATTGACGATGATCCGCTCAACCCCGAGCGCACTCTGTTCAAACGCCACCGGGCTTGCGCGTTTCTGGCCGAACGGGCTGATGCCCCCGGTGTGGAACCCGGTCAGTTTCTCGGCCTTCGCGGACTCCATCATCTTCGCGGATTTACCCCCGAAGGCCGCCGCCACCTTCTTCATCGAGAGCGACGCATCCGACGGGATCACCGCGCAGGCGGGCTTGCCATCCACCTCGACCATCAGGGTCTTTAGAACCCGCGCGGGCTCGGCCCCGATCGCCTCGGCCGCATGAAGGCCGATCTGCGCCAGACCGGCCTCATAGGCATATTCGTGCAGATCGAAGGCGAGCTTGGCGCGGCTGAGCGCCTGTGTCGCCGGGGTGGCATGGCCCATCGGCTCCTCTCAGAACTTGGCGGTGGCCGGGTCCGGCCCGATCCGGCCCTCGGCGCTGTCGAGACCCTTGATCTGCGCCATCTCCGCCTCGGTCAACTCGAAATCGAAGATCGAGATATTCTCGCGCATCCGGTCATGGTTCGCCGATTTCGGGATCGTCACGAGGCCCAGCTGCACCTGCCAGCGCAGGATCACCTGCGCCGCCGACTTGCCGTAGCGGCTCGCGATCTCGGTCAGGATCGGGTCCGAGAGCGCCTCGCCCTGACCCAGCGGCGACCAGCATTCGGTGGCGATCCCGAGTTTCGCATGCACCTCGCGCTGCTTGGACTGCTGGAAATAGGGATGCAGCTCGATCTGGTTGATCGCGGGCGCCTCGCCGGTCTCCTCGATAAGCCGCTCCAGATGATCGGGCAGGAAATTCGACACGCCGATCGCGCGGATACGGCCCTCCTCCCGCAACCGGATCAACGCCTTCCAGCTGTCGACATACTGATCCTGCGCCGGCATCGGCCAGTGGATCAGGTAAAGATCGAGAGTGTCGAAGCCGAGCTTGTCCATCGTCTCGTCAAAAGCTCGCAGCGCCGCGTCATATCCCTGCCGGTCGTTCCAGAGCTTCGAGGTCACGAAAATCTCTTCGCGTGGCACGTCGCTTTCCGCGATACCCCGCCCGACGCCCGCCTCGTTGCCATAGGCGGCGGCGGTGTCGATATGACGATAGCCCGCGTTGAGCGCGCTGAGGATGATGCCGGGGGCCTCGTCATCGGGCATCTTCCAGACGCCAAGGCCAAGTTGCGGGATCTTCGTTCCGTCGTTGAGGGTGAGGATGGGAGTGCTCATGGTCGTCTCCTTTTGCCTGAGGGCTGTGCATCAGACTAGGGCGCGGCGGACCGGAGGAAAGGCGTTCAAAAACTCTTGAAAGCAATGGCCCGCGACCGGGCGGTCAGTGCGAACTTCATCTCGCCAGAGCGAAGATCGCGCACCCCTCGCGAAATGGGTTTCGGCCTCACTCTGTGCGCGGGAAACGTTTGCGCTCTTCGAGGTCGTTCAGGTCCATGTGGTTGCGCATATATTGCTCGGAGGCGCGCTTGAGCGGCTGGTAGTCCCACGGGTAATAGCCGCCCTGCCGCAGGGCCTCATAGACCACCCAGCGCCGTGCCTGAGAGGCGCGCACATCGGCGTCGAACCGCTCCAGATCCCAGCGCTCGCGCGCCTCGGCCTTCAATGCAGCCAGTGTCTCGGCATGGGCCGGATCGCCCGCGAGGTTCGTCAGCTCATGGGGGTCGGCCGCAAGGTCGAAAAGCTGATCTGGATCGAGCGCGCAGAGGTTCAGCTTCCAGCGACCCTTGCGCAGCGAGACGAGCGGCGCGTAGGAGGCCTCGGCGGCATATTCCATCGCCACGGGCTCGGCGCGCGGAATGCCTTTTGCCGTCGGCAGAAGACTTTGCCCGTCAATCCAGGGCGCGATTTCGTCGAGCGAGATCCCCGCCAGATCGCACAGCGTCGGCGTCACGTCGATGGTCGAGACCGGATCGGTCACGACACCCGGTTCAAGACCGGGGCCCGCGATCATCATCGGCACGCGCGACGAGCCCTCGTAGAAGCTCATCTTGAACCAAAGCCCGCGCTCGCCCAGCATGTCGCCGTGATCGGATACGAACAGGATCGTGGCCTCCTGCCGGGTGTCCTCGAGTACCTGCAACAGCGCGCCGATCTTGTCATCGAGATAGGACAGGTTCGAGAAATAGGCGCGGCGCGAGCGGCGGATGTCTTCCGTGGTGATGTCGTATTCACGCCAGTCATTGGCGTCGAAAATGCGTTTGGAATGCGCATCCTGCTCGTCATATGGGATCGCGTCGATCTCGGGGTCCAGATGCGCGCAATCCTCGTAGAGATCCCAGTATTTCTTGCGCGCGACGTAGGGATCATGCGGATGGGTGAAGCTCACCGTCAGCATCCACGGGCGCGCATCATTGCCGCGCGCCAGATCGTAGAGCTTCATCTTCGCCTCATGGGCGACGTTGTCGTCATACTCCATCTGGTTCGAGATCTCGGCCACCCCCGCCCCGGTCACCGAGCCCATGTTGTGATACCACCAGTCGATCCGCTCGCCGAGCTTGCGATAGTCCGGCGTCCAGCCGAAATCGGCGGGATAGATATCGGTGGTCAGGCGCTCCTCGAACCCGTGGAGCTGGTCGGGGCCCACGAAATGCATCTTTCCCGACAGGCAGGTCTGATAACCCGCACGGCGCAGGTGGTGAGCATAGGTGGGAATGTCCGAGCGAAACTCGGCCGCGTTGTCATAGACGCCGTTGCGCGAGGGGAGCTGACCCGACATGAAGGCGGCACGCCCCGGCGCGCAGAGCGGCGAGCCGGTATAGGCGTTCTGGAACCGCACCGATTTCGCGGCGAGCTTCTTCAGATTTGGTACATGCAGCCATTCGGCCGGGCCATCGGGAAAAAGCGTCCCATTGAGCTGATCGACCATCAGGACGAGAAAATTGGGTCGGCGCATCGCGGGGCTCCTTCACGTCACGGGGGCTGGGCTCCCGGTGTAGCGAGGAGCGGAGCAGGGAAGCAACCCCGGCCCCGCAGCGCACGGATCACGCCGCAGCGATGATACGCGCCTCATGGCGCTTCAGGCTGGGCCGTGCCGCAGGGTAACTGCCTTCGGCATCGGCAAGCTCGGGGAAGAGCGCGAGGATCTCGTCGCGCTGCGCGCGGCCCATCTCGGAGAGCGTGGCGCGACCGGGCTGGAAGCTCTCGGTCCAGAGCCCGTCCGAGAAGACGATCTCATGCATGTCGAACATGATGTGGATATAGGTGACCTCTTCGGCGGCGCGATCGACCTCGATTCCCGGGAGGCCTTCAAGATGGCGTGCCGCTGCCAACGCCTCGGGCTCGCCCGAGATCAGCTCGGCACGCACCCCGCTCAACAGCACCCTGTGCTGCGGCGAGACGCGCATCTCGCGCTCGGGCTGGTTCGAGCCGAGCGCGCCGGGCGCGATGCGAACGGGACAGAACTCGGGGCGCTCGTCCAGTTCAGCGCGGGTGAGGCTGCGCCGCCCGATCCAGCGGATCGGCTGATAGCCATTGTCGCGGGTAAGAACCCGGTCGCCCAGACACAGATCCTCCACCGCGATCTCGCCGTGCAGTGTCGCGACCCGGGTTCCCGGGGTGAAACAGGGGATGACCTTTTCGATATTGGTGTAGGTCATCGTGCCCACGACAGCGCCGGTGCCGTCGAGGAAGTTGATCGTGCCGTTCTCGGGGTTGGCCGTGTCGCGATTGACGACGACATTGCTCCAGCCCCAGTCGCTGAGGTCGAGCACGTCGTAATCCGCCCCGCCCTCGCCGCCGTCGATGACCGCGCCATCGGTGAGATTGACGAACGTATCCTGATCGTCGCCACCGATCAGGGTATCGGCCCCGCCACCGCCGGTGAGCGTGTCATTGCCGGTGCCGCCCTCGACGAGGTCGTTGCCCGCGCCACCGTCGAGGCTGTCATTCCCCTCGTCGCCCGCGACATAATCATTGCCCGCCCCGCCCAGCACCGTGTCATTGCCGGTGCCGCCGTAGAGGCTGTCATCCGCGCCCAGACCGTCGATGTAATCGTCGCCGCCGTTGCCATAGATGACGTTGGTATACCCGTCGACCGGATCGGAGGAGAAACCATCGAAACCGATCAGCGTGTCGTTGAACTCCGAGCCGATGATCCCGTCAACGCCGCTGAGCACGTCGCCCGCCGCATCCCCGCCCGAGGCAGTGCCGTTGCTCAGGTTGATCGAGACGCCCGACCCGCTGTCGCTATAGGAGACGTAATCCATCCCCGTTCCGCCCGAAAGCGTATCCGCCCCGGCCCCGCCATGCAGCGTGTCGTTGCCGCCGTTGCCGATGAGCGAGTCATTGCCGGAGCCGCCGTCGAGACTGTCATTGCCAAGCCCGCCATCGAGCGTGTCGTTCTCGGTCCCGCCGAGCAGCGTGTCGTCCCCCGCACCGCCGAGCAGGCTGTCGAAGCCCGCGCCGCCGACGAGCAGATCGTTGCCCGCGCCGCCATTGAGCGTGTCGTTGCCGGTATTGCCGATCAGCGTGTCGTTGCCGTCCTCGCCCAGAAGCGAGTCGTTGCCCGAGCCCCCATCGACGTAATCGTTGCCGGTGCCGGCCGTGACCGTGTCGTTGCCGAGCCCCGCGAACACGGTGTCGTTGCCGTCGCCCGCGCGGATGTAGTCGTCATTGCCGCTGGTTCCGGCGAGACCGGCATCATTGTTGTCGACCTTGTCCGAGCCATTCGCGATAGGCTCGACATAGTTGTTGTCGATCAGGTCGTCGCCTGCGGTGCCGTCGACATAGCCGTCATCGAACCCGGTCACCCAGCGGTCGGCGGCCATGTTGGTATTGGTCGCGTTGCTGACGCTGTTGAGCCGGATCGACTGGATCGGCTTGGCCTCATAGGCCGTGGTGTCGGCATTTGCCGTGATCTCCGGCGCGAGGAAGACGCTGCCATCGGTGGTCTGCACGATCACCGCGGTCACATTAGCGGTGGTGCCATCGACATAGGTGATCGTGGCGTTGTAGACGGCCAGACCATCATAGGTGAGCGTCGTCGGACCCGAGCCGATATCGGTGACGATCTGGTCGTTCGAGACGTTGTTATTGGTGTCGAGCGCGCCAACCGTGCCGCCGTTGTCGATCGTGGTGGCCGAAACGATATTCTGGAACAGCGGATTCGTGGTGGAGCCTGCGGTCGCGCCGACAAAGCGGCTCGCATTCTCCATATCGGAATTTCCCTCGTTCGGGTCGAGCATCGTGCTCGAATATCCGAGGTAGATCCAATTAAACGTCGTCGCCATTCGTTACTCGTCCTTGCACACAACACGCCCCGGCGACAAACAAGCGGCTCGCCCCCATCGCGATAGGGACGATACGGGCATCACACACACCCGGAGCTCTGAAGTTGTCGCCAAGAAACTCAGCTGCTCGTCTACACGTTTTTTTTCAACGGTTAACGCTCCTGCTCACTGAAATGCAATGGTGATTTCAGTTGGGCAGCTTTGTGACGAAGCTGTGAACTTCTCATGTGTGGGACAAAGATCACACGCTTGCGCGCGCACCCGCAAAATCCCGGGCGACGCACCGCCGGATTGCAGGCTTTTGCGGCCCCGCCTGACGAGCGGTGTTCCTCTAGACCCGCTCTTCGAACGGTTCGGGCTGGCGCCAGGTCTCGCGGTGATAGGCGCTGTCCCAGAACCGCCATTCGTGCCAGCAACTGCGTGCGAAGGCCCGATGCATCCGGGCGCGGACCGCGTCATCGGCCGCCGCGCCCAGCCGGTCGGTGAGGTCCAGCATTCGGGCTACGCTCTGGTCGAAGGCATCGCCCGAATAGGTCGCGATCCAGGCCGCATAGGGGTTTTCCGAGCCGCTGTGCTGCGCGATCTCGTGACCGATATCGCGATAGATCCAGAAGCACGGCAAAAGGGCCGCTACCGCTTCGGGAAAATCCCCGATGGTGGCAGAGCGCAGCAGGAAAGAGACATAGTGATCGCAGGCGGCCGAGGGCGCGATGGCGGCGAAATCGTCCGCGGACACGCCGAATAACCCCATGTAATGGTTGTGCAATTCTCGCTCGACCGCGATCGCGCCCGCCGCCGATCCCGCAAGCTGCGCCACGCTCGGCGCATCGGGGGCCTTGGATGCGGCCAAAGCGAGGGCGCGGGCAAAACCTTCGAGGTAATGCGCGTCCTGAATGATGTACCCCTGGAAGATCGCCGGATCGAGCTGCCCCTCGGCCAGCTCCCGATTGAAGGGCATCGCGTGGATCTGGCGGCGCAGCGAGGCCGTCTCGCGTGCGAGGTCTCGGGTGAAGCTCATTGGTCGTCCTCGTGATATGCGTGGAAATGATGCACCGGCCCATGCCCCGACCCGACCGAGAGACGGTCGGCGGCGGCGAGTGCTCCGCTCAGATAGGCTTTGGCGCGCCGCGTCGCCTCGGGCAGAGGCAACCCCATGCCAAGCCCCGTCGCGAGCGCGGAGGACAGGGTGCAGCCTGTGCCATGGGTATTGCGCGTGGCGATCCGGGGCGCGTCGAAGCGGAGTTCATCGTGCCTGGTGACCAGCATGTCGGGGCTCTGATCGCCTTTCAGATGTCCCCCCTTCATCAGAACCGCACGCGGGCCGAGCGCCAGCAGCGCATGGGCCTGCTCGCGCATCTGTTCGAGGGTTTCCGCCTCGTCGCAGCCCAGCAGGTCGGCGGCCTCGGGCAGGTTCGGGGTGATCAGATCGGCGCGCGGCAGAAGGGTTCGCAACGCGCTCACGGCCGCCTCCTCCAGAAGACGGTCGCCACCCTTGGCCACCATCACCGGGTCGAGCACTACCGGGCAGTCGAGCCCGTCGATCCCCCCGGCCACGCACTCGATGATCGCGGCGTCTCCCAGCATCCCGATCTTGATCGCGTCGATCCGGATGTCGTCGCGCAGAGCTGCGATCTGCGCCGCAATCAGATCCGTGTCGCAAAGGCTGACCGCCCGCACTCCGCGCGTGTTCTGTGCGGTCAGAGCGGTGAGCACGCTCATCGCATAGCCGCCATTGGCCGAGATCGCCTTGATATCGGCCTGGATACCGGCGCCGCCGGAGGGATCGGAACCGGCGATGGAAAGAATGTTGGGGATCATGTGTCGCTCCATGCGTTGCACAGGGTTCTGGCGGCAAGCGCCATGTCGGGGGCACGCGAGATCGCCGAGATCACCGCCATCCCGGCACCGCCAGCCGCGCGTATCGCGGCGGCGTCGGCTTTGGTGATGCCGCCGATCGCGAGGCAAGGGAGCTCCGTACGCGCGACGATCGCCGCGAAGCCCTCATGCCCGATCGGCGGGGCGTGATCGGGCTTCGATCCCGTGGCATGGACCGGCCCAACGCCGAGATAGTCCACGCCCGCAGGCACGGCGGAGATTTGCGCCTCGGCCTCGATCGAGAGACCAAGGATCATCTCCGGCCCGATCCGGCTGCGGATCGCCGCCGGATCGCCGTCGCTCTGGCCGATATGGAGCCCCGGCGCACCGACGGAGATCGCAATCTCCACCCGATCATTGACGATGAGTGGCACCTCATGAGGCGCAAGCGCTGCGATCAGCGCCCGGGCGAGCGCCGCGAACTCCGTATCCGGCAGGGTCTTGTCGCGCAGCTGCACCCAGCCCGCACCGCCCTCGGCCGCGGCGAGGGCCTGAGCGATCACCGGCTGCGGCGCGACCGGATCGGTGACGAAACAAAGCGGCGGGATCATGCGAGTTCGATCCTCGCACCGGCGTTCAGAGCTGCCGGATCAATTGCATGGAGCGCATCCAGGAAAGCCGGCTGGAAGGTTCCGGGGCCCTCGCTCGCGGCCCCCGCGCGTTCCCCCGCAAGGCCGTAATAGGCCAGCGCCGCGACCGTCGCCTCGAAGGGCGACTGACCTGCGGCAAACGCGGCCACCACCCCGGTCAGCGAACACCCCAGGGCCGTCACGCGCGGCATCATCGCATCGCCATTCGCGATCCGCACCGCACGCGTGCCATCGGTCACGAAATCGACCGCACCCGTCACCGCGACCACCGCGCCGCCATGCCGGGCGAGCGCGCGCGCGGCGTTCTCTGCGGTCTCGACGCTTTCGCCCGCATCCACCCCTTTGCCTGCCGAGACCGCCCCCGCGAGCGCGAGGATCTCTGACGCATTCCCACGGATCACCGTGGGGCGGAGCGCCAGGAGCCGCGCGCCTAGCGCGCGCCGATACCCCGTCGCGCCGACCGCGACCGGGTCAAGCACCCAAGGCACATCCTTTTCGCCCGCGACCGTTGCCGCCGCCTCCATCGCCTCGGCCCAGGGCGGCGAGACCGTCCCGATATTGACACTCAGCGCCTGCGCGATGCCCGCGAACTCGGCCGCCTCCTCGCGGGCATGGATCATCGCGGGCGAAGCCCCCGCCGCGAGCAGAACATTCGCCATCACGTTCATCGCGACGTAATTGGTGATGTTGTGAACGAGCGGCGCGGTCTGTCGCATCATCGCGAGATATTGGCCGGGATCTTCCATCGCACTCTCCTTGAGCATTTGGCGTCAGGAAGGGTGCGAGAGGGAAGGCGGGAACGCGCCGGACCGTCTCGTGCGCCTCCCTCCGCCGGCATTATCCGGTTCAGGTTCTAAGGGTTCGTCTCAGCCCGGTTGCCCGAGCGCCCCTGTCGCTTCGCGCTCAGAGGTGACATTCTCGCGCGCGCCCGTCAAGCGGGTGTGCCGGGTCAGGCGTCGCGCGGCGCCGAAAAAGTGGCTGGAATGGTCATGAAAGGCGCTTCCGCCTCCCGAAAACTTGCGGGCCAGCCGATCCCCCGTTCGCAGTCGCACAGGCGAGGTCTCGCAGGTTCAACCGATCCGGCGCAGCAGATAGATATCCATCACCCAGCCGTTTTCCGCCCGCAGGGTCTCCCGGACCTTTACGATCTCCGCAGCGACATCGGACAGAACTCCGGCGACAAGGCGCTCTTGCGGCATCGCCACGCACCCACCCCACCAAATCCGGAATCCCTCGGGATCGAGCGACCGGAACGAGCACTCTCCATCGAGCATCACGACGATGGTTTCCGCATCACCCGGCCAACCGTGGTCGCGCAGCTGCCGCCCCGTCGTGATCATGACCGGCGCCCCCACCTCGTTGAGCGGAATGGCATGGGCTGCGCAAAGCGCCTGTATCGCGGTGATGCCGGGAATGACGCGCGGTCTCAGCGGAATGCGACGCCCCAATATCCCGGCGATACGCAGGCTGCTGTCGTAGAGCATCGGATCGCCCCAGACCAGCAGGGCGACCCTGCCGGGGGTTCCGGGGTCGAGCGTGTCGACGATCACCGTCTCCCAGGCCTCGGCAATCGCGCCATGCCAATCCGCGACGGTCGCGCCATAGCTGGTCGTAACCACGTCGCGCACCGGCAGGTCGAACTCGACCACGCGCGTTTCGGGATTTTTCAGATGCGTCGCGAGCAATGTCCGGCGCAGTTCGGCCAGTTCGGTTTTCTCGGGGCCTTTGACCGGGATCATGATGAGGTCCGCAGCGTTCATCGCCTCGATCGCCTGCAAGGTGACGTGATCAGGGTTTCCGGTGCCGATACCGATCAGGGCAAGTTCGATCATGCGTCTCTCCAGGGGAAAGGGGGCCATTGGCGGCCCCCTTTCGTCGTCGTTCAGCGGACGTCGCTCAGGCGTAGAGGCGCGGCGTGACGAAGCCGCTGCCGCGCAGGGCGGACGCACGCTTCGCAAGCGCCAGCACCGCCAGATCGACAAGCGGCTCGAGAAGGATCACCGACATATAGGCCGCCCCGAAGGTCAGCACCTGCCCCACCTCGGCAAACCCCTGACCGTAGAGCGCCCAGAACGCGACCCATGCCACGATCCCGCCCTGATAGGCCGTCGAAAGCGCCAGAGCCTGACCGTATTTCAGGTCGACGTAAGCCGTGCCCGGCGCGATCAGACGCTTGGCAAGAAGTTGCAGCCCGAAGAGCGGCACGAGAAGCGTCGTCACGTTCATCCCGTATTGCGGCAGGTCGAAGGGCGCGAAGAACAGGCCCTGAATGAGAAGCCCCAGCGCCAGCCCGATCGCCGCAGGCGCGGCACCAAGCAGTAGAAACAGCGTCGAACCGAGGATCAAATGCACCTCGGAAACGCCAACCGCATGATGCGGCAATATCTGGAAGAAGGTGAAGACCGCGCCGGTGGCGATGGCGGCGCGGGCGATCAGTGAAACGGGGCCCTGTTCGCGTACGGCCTGCGCGGCGATCTTGAGGGTATAAAGACCGGCGGTGGCCGCCGTGGCATAGCTCAGGACGATCTTGGCACCGGTGACGATGCCGGGTTCGATATGCATATCGCGTTCTCCTTGCCGTCACACCCGACGGCGGTTGATGTGGCTGCTGGCCGGTTTCCTGGCTCGCGGGTCGAAGCGCCACTCCACCTTCCCGGGGGCAATCCCCAGTGGTCTTGTCGGAGCGCGCTCACCGCATACAGTCGCGGGGGCGGCCGGGGCTTCGGGTGCCGCAATTTGGTCCACCCTTCCCCGTTCCCGATTGAGCCCTGCGCTTTGCGCATCTGCGGGCACCAAACAGGGTTTCAGGTAAACGCGACCCGCCGGGCCGCGTCAAGTTTCGATCACTCTTCATGCGCGCTTTTCGCGCCTCCATCAGGGGCAAGCGGGCCGTAAAGGATCAGCGCGGGCTGGTCGGATCGGCTTTGTGCCAATCGCTCCGCCAGTTCAGACACGGTGGTGCGGATGAGGTGCTGCTGCGGGTGCCCCACGGCCTCGGCCAGAAGCGCGGGCGTCTCGCCCGGCAGGCCGTGATCGCGCAGGCTCGCGGCGAGGCGCGGGAAGGTGCGCTTGCCCATGAAGACGACCGTCGTCGCCCCCGGATCGGCCAGCGCGGACCAGTTCAACGCCTCGGGCAGATCCCCGGTGATATCGGCCCCGGTCACGAACTGCACCCTGCGCGCCGTCAGCCGCCGCGTGAGCGGCAGACCCGCCGCCGCCGCCGCCGCGCAGGCCGAGGGCACGCCGGGAATGATCTCGTATTCGATCCCCGCCGCATCAAGTGCGCGAAGTTCTTCCTCGAGGCGACCGAAAATCCCGCTATCGCCCGATTTGAGCCGCACGATGCGGGGCGCGGCGCGCGCGTGATCGACCAGAAGCCGGCTGACATGATCCTGTTTCGGCGAGGGCCGCCCCGCCCGTTTGCCGACCGCGATCAGCTCGGCCCGAGCGCTCGCATGTGCGAGGATGGGGCCCGAGGCGAGATCGTCGAACAGGATCACATCGGCGCGCTGGAGCCGATCGACCGCTTTGAGGGTCAGAAGCTCGGGATCGCCCGGCCCCGCCGAGACGAAGGAAACAAAACCGCTCATGCGCTGGCCTCCGCAATGAGGTGAAAGAAAGTGCCGGTGACGCGCCCGCCGCCCGGCATCTCGCACAGCGATCCGGTTTCGGGCACCGCGTCGCCATTGGGATCGAAGACACGGGCGAGCGGCGCATCGGGCTGCGACAGGATCGAGGCATAGTGAAACTCGTGGCCACGCAATGCCGACCCCGCGCGATGGCCCGGCAGCGGCGCGATCAGCTCGGCGCGGCGATAGCCCAGATGCATCTTGCGTTTGGCAAAGCTGGTCGCGAGCCCCAGAAGCCCCAGCATCTCGTGGCGCTTTCCCTCGGCGTCGACGATCCCCGCCCCAAGCGTCATGTAACCGCCGCATTCCCCGTGAACCGGACGGGTCTGCGCGAAGCGGCGGATCCCGTCGAGGAAGGTTCCATTGCCCGCAAGCTGCCCTGCGTGAAGCTCGGGATAGCCTCCGGGCAACCAGCAGCAATCGGCACTCGGATCGGGGGCCTCATCGGCCAGCGGCGAGAAGGGAAGGATCGTGGCGCCCGCCGCGCGCCAGCCCTCCATCAGGTGCGGATAGACGAAGGAAAACGCGGCGTCGCGAGCAAGCGCGATCCGGCTGCCGGGAGGCGGCACCGGGCGGCATGGCGAGGCGTCGGGTGGCGAGGCCTTCGCGCAAGCCAGGATCGCGGCGAGGTCACAGTGCTCGGCCACGATGCGGCCGGCCTCGCTCAGGAGCCGCGCAAGACCCCCCGTCTCCTCGGCTTGCACGAGGCCCAGGTGGCGCGAGGGCAATTCGATCCCTGCCGAACGTGGCAGCACGCCCAGCACCGGCACCCCGATCCCCTCGAAACCCTGTCGCACCAGCGCCTCGTGACGGGGCGAAGCGACCTTGTTGAGCACGACCCCCGCGACCGTGACGCCCTTGCGAAACCGCGCGAGGCCCTGCGCCACCGCCGCGGCCGTCTGCGCCTGCCCCGAGGCGTCGATCACCAGCACCACCGGCCAGCCCATCAGCGCCGCGATATCGGCGCTGGCCCCGGTGCCGGTCTCGCCCTTCGAGGCCACCCCGTCGAACAGCCCCATCGAGCCCTCGGCCACGACGATATCCGCCGCGCGATCCGCAAGGCCCGCGATCTGCGCGGGCGTCATCGCCCAGGCATCGAGATTGAACGAGGCCTGTCCCGCCGCCGCGCGGTGAAAGGCCGGGTCGATGTAATCGGGCCCGCATTTGAAGGGCTGGACATCCAGTCGCTGCGCGCGCATCGCCGCAAGAAGCCCCAGTGTCAGCGTCGTCTTTCCGGTCCCCGACGCCGGGGCGGAGATCACCAGTCCCGGTGTCATTCCCCCCGCTCCGGCGCGGTTTCGGGAAAGCGCGGATCGGAGCCGACGGGGCGGTAACGGCGGTCGTAATCGCCCGCGTAAAGGCGGCTTTCATCGAAATCCTCGGCCCCGATGGAGCGTCCGACAAGGATCAGCGCGGTGCGCTCCATCTCGGCGCCGATGGCGGTGCGCAACGTACCGAGCGTTGCGCGGACCACACGTTCATCGGGCCAGCTTGCGCGCCAGACGACGGCGACAGGGCAATTGGCGCCGTAATGCGGGCTAAGATCCGCGATGACCTTCTCGAGCACATGCACCGAAAGGTGGATCGCCAGCACCGCGCCCGTGCGCGCGAAATTCTCCAGCGTCTCGCCGGGCGGCATCGCCGTCGCACGGCCCGAGGTCCGCGTGAGCACCACAGACTGCACCACCCCGGGAAGGGTCAGTTCCGCGCTGAGCGTCGCCGCTGCGGCGGCAAAACTCGGCACGCCCGGCGTCACGTCATAGGGAATGCCCAGTTCGCGCAGGCGGCGCAGCTGTTCTCCCATAGCCGACCAGACCGACAAATCGCCCGAGTGCAGCCGCGCCACGCCCTGCCCCGCCGCATGGGCCGCCGCGATCTCTTCGATGATCTCGTCGAGGCTCAGCGGCGCCGTGTTCACGATCTTCGCCCCCGCCGGGCAATGCGCAAGCAAGGCCTGCGGCACCAGACTGCCCGCATAAAGGCAGACCGGACAGGAGGCGATCAGGTCGCGCCCGCGCAGCGTGATCAGATCGGGCGCTCCCGGCCCTGCTCCGATGAAGTGAACCGTCATCCCTCGTCTCCTTCTGCGACGGCGATGGTCACGCCGCCGATGATCTTTCGTGCCTGTATCAGTCGCGCACCCTGCCCTGCGGCCACCAGCGCCGCCGCCTCGGCCACGGATCCTGTGGCGTGCGCCGCAAACGACGCCTGCGATTGCGTCGGTGTGGCGACCCCTGTCACGTCGACGCCCTCGATCTCGCGTCCAATCGCCGCCGCCAATTCCCCGGCCTTCGGCGCTGCCGTCGCGACCCGGTCCACCGGCCCGACAGATACCAGCGCGGCACGCAGTGACGCCGCAGACGCGCCGCGCTGAAAACCGATCCCCGCAACCCTCATCGCGTGACGCTCCATTGCACCACGGGCCGCGCAGCCGACCAGCCGCGCATTGAGCCGAGTGGCTCGGCGCGCGACAGTTCAATTCGCAGAAGGCTGCCGCCGTGGCGGGATTGAAGCCCCGCAAGCAGCGCCTCGGTCTCGAGCGTCACGCCATTGGCGACGATCCGTGTCCCCTCGGGCAGATGCGGCCAAAGCCAGTCATAGAGTACCGTCGAGCCGCCGCCGCCGATGAAGACCGCATCGGGCGACGCCAGATCGGCCAGCGCGTCGGGCGCGCGCCCCTCGACGGTTTCCATCTGCCGCGACAGACCGAATGTCTCGATATTGGCGCGAATATTGGCGATCCGGTCGGCGCGGGGTTCGATGGTGATCGCGCGTCCTCCGGCAAGGCACCACTCGACCGAGACCGAGCCCGATCCGCCCCCGATATCCCAGAGCAACTCCCCCGGTCGTGGTGCAAGTGCTGCCAGCGTCAACGCCCGTACCGGAGACTTCGTGATCTGCCCGTCATGGACGAAGCGATCCTCGGACAGTCCCGGCGACTTCGGCAGACCGCTACCCTGCGGAAGATCGACCGCGTCGAGCGCCACCGCAACCGGAGCCGCGATATCCTCGAAAGAGAACCGATCGGCGCGGGCAAATCGGACGCGTTCATGCGCCCCCCCCAGACGTTCAAGCACATGGATCCCGACCGCCCCGAAGCCGTGCGCAACCAGCCATGCGGCCAAGGTCGCCGGGGCCTCTCCATCGCGCAGCGTCACGACCAACCTCGCCCCGCGATGAAGCGCCCGATGCAGCCCCCCGAACCCCGCCGCGTGAAGGGCGAGCGCCGAGACCTCCTCGATTTTCCATCCAAGCCGCGCACAGGCCAGAGACACGGTGCCCGCCACAGGATAGGCGCGCCATTCCCCCTGCGCGAGATGTGCGGCAAGCGAGCTGCCCGCGCCGAACCAGAACGGATCGCCCGAGGCGAGAACCGCGACCCGACGCCCGCGCAGGGCCAGAACCGGGGCGATATCGAAGGGTACGGGCCAGGCCCTGCCACGTTCGCCCGCCGCGACCAGATCGAGGTGGCGCGGCCCGCCGAAGATCACCTCGGCCTGCGCCAGCGCGCTTCGGCTTGCATCCGAAAGCCCGCTCAGGCCATCTTCGCCCAGACCCACGATGCTCAACCACGGATCAGCCATGACGCGCCTCCTGCTGCTCGGCGGCACCACCGAAGCCAGCCGCCTCGCCCGCCATCTGGCGGAGCACGGGATCGACGCGGTCTTTTCCTATGCGGGGCGCACCGACCATCCGTTGCCGCAGCCGCTGCCGACGCGGATCGGCGGGTTCGGCGGCGTGAAAGGGCTGCGCGATTACTTCCTGCGCGAGCGCATCACCCATGTCATCGACGCGACCCACCCCTTCGCCGCGCAGATGAGCCGCAATGCAATCGAGGCCTGCGGTCAGAGCAGCCTCCCCCTTCTGTCCCACGAGCGCATGCCGTGGCAGGCAAGCCCGGAAGATCGCTGGACGCGCGTGCGCGACATGACGGCGGCCTGCGCCGCCCTGCCCGAGAGCGGCGCGCGCGTGTTTCTCGCCATCGGCAAGCAGCAACTGGCCGAGTTCGCGGCCAAGCCCGCAAATCACTACCTGCTGCGCTTGGTCGACCCGCCAGAGGGTCCGCTGCCGCTGCCCGATGCGCATGCCGTGATCGCGCGCGGACCGTTCGACGTGGCGGGCGATACCGCGTTGATGCAGGACCATCGCATCACCCATATCGTCGCCAAGAACGCAGGCGGGCGCGGCGCGGAGGCCAAGCTGATCGCCGCCCGCGCACTCCGCCTTCCGGTGATCCTCGTTGACCGGCCAGCCCTGCCGCCGCGCGAGAGCCGCGACACGCTTGAAGGCGTTATGGAATGGCTCGCGGCTCATCCGGCGGCTCCGGCAACGGAAGTGCCGCGCGGCGTGTAGACCCAACGCCCGACGCGGCGGGTCTGCGAGTTTCCGACCAGAACGACGGTGCGCATATCTGCCATCTCGGGCGCGGCCTCGGCCAGCGTCACCACCCGCAGCGCCTCGTCCGGGGTCGAGACCGCGCGGGCGAAGATGATCAGCCGTTCGGGTTCACATTCCTCGCGCAAGACCTCGAGCACGCGGGCGAACTGATGCGGGCGCGACTTCGAGCGCGGATTGTAGAAGGCCATCGCGAAATCGCCCCGCGCGGCATGGCGCAGGCGGTGTTCGACCAGATCGAAGGGCTTGAGATTGTCGCTCAGGTTGATCGCGCAGAAATCATGTCCCAAAGGCGCACCCGCGCGGGCGGCCGCCGCCAGCATCGCGGTGATACCGGGCAGGATGCGGATCTCGGTGCCAGCGAAATCGGGCGCGGTCTCGAGCCGCTCGAACAAGGCCGAGGCCATCGCGAAAACCCCGGGATCGCCGGAGGAGACGATCACGACCCGCCGCCCCTCCCGCGCCATCTCCAGCGCATGAAGCGCGCGGTCCAGCTCGACCCGGTTGTCGCTCGCATAAAGGCGTAGCCCCGCGCGCGGGGCGACGCGCGCGACGTAGGGAATGTAGCCCACCACATCGGTCGCCTCGGCCAGCGCGGCGCGGACCTCCGGCGTCACCAGATCCTCCGCTCCGGGGCCAAGCCCGGCAACCGCGACCCAGCCGCTCAAAGCGAGGCCTCGACGAGCGAACGCGCGGGCAATTCGGGTCGACGCCCCCGCCCATGAACCAGCACGATCGCGAAATAGGGGCAGTCGGCCTCGTCGGTCTCGCAAAGCCGCACGATCCGCTCGCCCTTCATCGTGCCGCGCTCGACCAGCCAGGCCTCGTCTAGCCGCCCCGCACGAGCAAGCGCGCGTTTGACCTTGGGCAGATTGCGCCCGGTCTTCATCACGACCAGCGCATCAGAGGCCGCCATGCGCGTCACCATCTCGTCTTCGGGCATCGTCCCCATCAGCACGGTCAGCACATCGTCGCCCCAGGTGATCGGCGTGCCGGTCGCGGTCCAGCAACCGGTCATCCCGGTGATGCCGGGGATCACCTCGATCTCGACCGTGCCGCGCAGGCGCGTGTAGAGATGCATGAACGAGCCGTAGAAGAAGGGGTCGCCCTCGCACAGCACGACGATGTCATGGCTGCGCGCAAGCTCTGTCAGCCGCGCCGCCCAGTCGTCGTAAAAACGCGCAAGCTGCGTGATGTATTCTGGGCTGTCGAAGGGGATCTCGGTCGTGACGGGATACTCCATCGCAAGCTCGATCGCGCCCTCGTCGATCATCCCCTCGACGATCTGGCGCGCTTGACCCTTGCGGCCCTTCTTGCGGAAATAGGCGACATGGCTGGCGCCGCGCACCGCCCGCTCGGCGCGGCGCGACATCAGATCGGGGTCGCCGGGGCCGAGGCCCGCACAGATGATCCGTCCCATCGCTTACTCCTTGCGCGAGGCGAGCGCGTTGACCGACGCCACGGTGATTGCCGATCCGCCCAGCCGCCCCTGCACGATCATCGAGGGCACCGGGGCCGCCTGCATCAGCGCGTCTTTCGACTCCGCTGCGCCGATGAAACCCACCGGACAGCCGATGATCGCGGCCGGGCGCGGACATGCCGGATCTTCGAGCATGTTGAGCAGGTGAAAGAGCGCGGTCGGCGCATTGCCGATCGCCACCACCGCGCCCTCGAGATGCGGGCGCCACAGTTCGAGCGCCGCCGCCGAGCGCGTGTTGCCCATTTCGCGAGCCAGACCCGGTACCGAAGGGTCGTGCAAGGTGCAGATCACCGCGTTGTCCGCAGGCAGTCGTGCGCGCGTGATCCCTTCGGAGACCATCCGTGCATCGCACAGGACGGGCGCGCCCGCCTCCAGCGCGTCCCGCGCGGCAATGGCCATTCCGGGGGTGAAGCGGATGTCACGCTCCAGACCCACCAGCCCCGCCGCATGGATCATCCGCACCGCGACGACCTCTTCCTCGGGGGTGAAGCGGGCGAGATCGGCCTCTCTGCGGATCGTCGCGAAGGACTGTTCGTAGATCTTCGCGCCGTCCATCTCGTAGGTGTAGGGCATCAGGAAAACTCCGGCAGATCGGGAAGGGCGGCGGGCGAAATTCGGGTGTGCGCCGGGTGGTCAGAGGCACGCCCGTCACGGACGAGATCGAAGCCTTCGAGCGTGGCGATCAGGGTCAGATCGGCAGGCGCGGGCCAGGCACAGCCCTTGGCGCAGCCCGAGACATGCAGCGTCTGACCGGCGGCGACCCGGGGCGCGAGGACGCGTGCGATCTCGCGCGTGGGACGCGCGGCCTGCGGGCAACCAGGCGCGCCGGTGCAGGCGAAGACGCGGAGGCGCGGGTCGCCCGCTTCGGTGATCAGGTCGGGCAGGCCCGGCAGCGTCGAGAGCCCCTCGATGAGCAGCATCCGCCAGGGCGTGACCCGGATCGGGCCGAGAGAGGCCAGTGCCGCAAGCGTCTCGGCGTGCATCTGGCCGAACTCGAACCCGACCAATGCGCCTTGCACGGTCAGACCCGGCTCGGGCCTTGAAAGGGCCGTCGCAGGCGCGATCTGCGGGTACAATGTCCCCTCGGGGCTCACCCCCGACGCAATCAGCCGCGCCATGCGGCCACGGCCATCGACGACCCCACCCGCGCGCACGAACCATTCCGCCAGATCCAGCGCGGCTTCTGCCGCACGGCCTTCGGTCACGGGCGCGCCGAGATCGCAGCCCGCGCAACGCAGCAAAAGCTGCCCGTCCGGCGCGCGTTCAAAGCGAATATCGGCCTGCGTATCGGCCATCACCGGCGCCGAACCGCAATCGAGGAGGAAGCCGAACTTGCCCGGAAGCTCCGGCCCTGCCGCGAGCGCCGCCTGCAAGCTCTCCGCCAGCGCATAGGTCGCGGCATCGGCGAAGGGCGTCACGATGATGTTGCGCCGCGCTTCGGTCGCGATGTCCGGGTCGATCAACCCGAGCTGCGCCAGATCCGCGATGAGTGCGGGATGGCTCTCGGGCGTGACCCCGCGCAGTTGCACATTGGCCCTGCCCGACAGGTCGATCAGCCCGTTTCCATGCGCGCGCGCGGCCTGCGCGATCCCTGCCGCCTGAACCTGGGTCAGCCGTCCCGCAACCGGGCGCACGCGCACAACCAGACCGTCGCCTGATTGCATCGGACGCAGCGCGCCGGGGCACCAGCCTTTCACGGTGAAGCTCATGCGTCGCCCTCCAACCCGGCCGCGATGGAGTTGCGCCGTGTCTGCCACAGCCCCGCCTCGGCCAGCCGCGCGAAGAGGTCGCGCATCGCCTCGAGCGCCTGCGGGTTGGCCTCTTGCAGGAAGGCCACGAGATCGGGGCGACCAAGGGTGGCCTCGTGGTAAAGGTCGAAAAGATGGGCCGGCACGACCTGCGCCAGATGCGCGAAGGCCGCGAGGTGATCGAGGGTCGCGGCGATCTCCGCCCCGCCCCGGAAGCCGTGACGCATCATCCCCTCCGCCCAGGCCGGATCGGTGGCACGCGCACGCACGGTGCGGGCGATCTCTTCGGTCAGGCTGCGCGCGCGCGGGCGATCGGGCTGCGTCGCATCCAGATGATAAAGTGCGGCTTGCGGTGTGCCGAGCCGCGCAAGCGCCGCGGCAAAGCCTGCCTCATGCGCGGCGTAATCGGATGCGAGCAACACGTCGCTTTCGGGCAGGTCCTGCGCATGAACGAAACTGTCCGCAGAGCGCAGCCGCGCCTCGAGCGCGCCCCGGTTCGCCTGAACCTCACCACTGCGCGAGATGCTGTAGGACGATGCCACGAGCCACGCCTCCCCGGCGGCGGCGCGGGCCTCCGGCGTGAACTGGTCGAGCGCCTCTCCCATTCCGAGCCCGTATCGGCCGGGGCGCGGCGCGAAGACCCGGGCGATCCGGGTCAGGTAAGGATTGTCGGCGGGGTCCTCTTCGCGCAAGGCCAGAGCCTCGGCCCCGGTCTCGAACAGCTGCGCGAGGCTGGGGAAGATGTCGCGAAAGAGGCCCGAGACCCGCAGCGTCACGTCGATGCGCGGACGGTCCAAAAGCGCGAGCGGGATCACCTCGACCCCGGACACCCGCGCGGCGTTTTCATCCCAGACCGGCTTGAGCCCCGCGAGATGCAGCGCCATCGCGAATTCCTCGCCCGCCGTGCGCATCGTGGCCGACCCCCAGAGATCGACCACCAGCCCCTTCGGCCAGTCGCCATGATCCTGAAGGTGCTTGCGCAGCAACTCCTCGGCCAGTTTCACGCCCTGCGCATGAGCCGCGCGGGACGGCACCGCACGTGGATCGACCGAGAACAGGTTGCGCCCTGTGGGCAGCACGTCCGAGCGCCCGCGCGCCGGGCTTCCCGACGGACCGGGGGCAACGCGGCGGCCCGCAAGCGCCGCGATCAATCCCGCGCGTTCCTGTGCTCCGCACGCGCCCTGCCCCAGCACATGCAGCCCGTCGCCGAACTGGCTTTCCTTGATGTCGCAGACGAAGCGGTCGATCCGGGTGATCGCCTCGGCTGCGCTCGCATCGCGCGGGATGCCCAGATCCTCCGACACGCCACTCGCCCAGGCCTCGTCCTGAATATCCGCGATCAGCCGGTCGCGCCGCGCCGGATCGAGCCCGTCGGCGGTCGAATATTCGTCCAGAAGCCGCTCGAGATGCAGCATCCCCGCAGGCACGCTTGCCGCGCGCATCGGCGGCGGCATATGGCCAAGCGTGAGCGCCCCGATCCGGCGCTTGGCCTGCGCGGCCTCGCCGGGATCGTTCACGATGAAGGGGTAAATGACCGGGGTGGCGCCCAGCAGTGCCTCGGGCCAGCAATTCTCCGAGAGCGCCACGGCCTTGCCGGGAAGCCATTCGAGCGTTCCATGCGCGCCCATATGCACCAGCGCATCGATCCCCTGCCCGCGCAGCCAAAGATAGAAGGCGACATAGGCATGGCGCGGGGTGCGCCCCAGATCATGGTATTCGTCGTCGCGCATCGCGGGATCGCCGCGTTCTGGCTGGAGCGCGAGCGTCAGGGGGCCGCGCCGAAGTGCTGCGAAATGAAACGCCCCGTCCGTCACGGCGGTATCGTCCTCGGGCGCGCCCCAGACGGCGGTCAGATCGTCTTGCAAGGCCTGCGGCAAGGCGGCGAGTGCCACGCGGTAATCGGACAGCGGCCAGGCGACGCGCGCGGTCTCGAGGGCCTGCGGTCCCGCGCCCTCGGCGATGTCATAGCCCTCGCCTCGCAACGCCTCGACCAGCGCCTCGGTCGAGGCCAGCGCATCGAGGCCCACCGCATGCGCCATCTGCCAAGCCCGGCCCGGATAGGTCGAAAGCACAACCGCCAGCCGGCGCTCTGCGGCCGGGGTTCGGGCCAGCCGATGCCAGCCGCAGATCCGGTTGAGCGCGGCCTCGATCCTCTCGGGGTCGGCGCGGTGCGAAAAGCGGGAATATTCAAGATCCGGATCGCGCGGCTCGGGGGCCTTGAACGAGATCACACCCGCATGAAGCCGCCCGTCCACCTCGGGCAGCACGACATGCATCGCCAGATCGGCAGGCGACAGACCGCGCTCGGCCTGCGCCCATTCCTTGCGACGCGCCGTCGAGAGCGCGACCTGAAACACCGGGCAGCCATAGCGGTCGAACGGCGTGGTGCCATCGGGCGATTGCGCCGAAAAGGCCGTCGCATTGACGACCAGCGACGGGGCGCGTGTGCCAAGCGACCCGGCCAGCCAATCCGCAAATCCCGGCGCCTTGAGCGAGGACGCATAGACCCCGTAGGCTGCAAAGCCACGCGCCCGGAGCCCCGCGATCAGCGCATCCACCGGGGCAGTGTCAGCGGCGGTCACGTAGGAGCGGTAAAAGCTGACAAGGGCGAGCGGCTTATCGCACTCCGCCGCCAGAACCGGTGCCGCGACCGGCCCGAGATCGGGACAGTAAAACCCCTCCTCCGGCAGCCGCTTGTCGCCCGGAACCGGCCCCGCATAAAGCCCCGAGGCCAGCGCCAACTGCGCCAGCGCCGCCTGAGACGCGACCGCGCCCCCGGCATCGCAAAGTTCCTTCAACCGCCGCAGGGTCGAGACCGGAAGCGACGACAGCTGATCGAGCCGCGCATCCTCGCGCCCATCGGCGGGCAGCACCGCAAGCGCGATCCCCCGCCGCCGCGCGAGATCCTGAAGGCTCGCGAGCCCATAGGGCCAATAGGCCTCGCCCCCGATCAACCGCACCAGAATGCCCTTCGCCCCGCAAAGCGTGTTCTCGGCATAGGTATCGACCGAGACCGGGTGGCGAAGATTGACCAGATTGGCCAGCCGCAGCGAGGGCAGCCCGCCCTGAGCGCGTCGCCAGCCCGCCGCGAAAGCCCCGAGGTCGCTATCGGAAAACGACAGCACCACCAGATCCGCGGGCCGTTGCCCCAGATCCGTCGGCACCTCGGTTTCCTCAAGGCCGTGACTTTCGCGGAAGGTGACGTGCATCAGGCGGAGGCACCTTCGCAGGCGCCCAAAAGAACGGCGCGGATCGCGGCCTCGTCCACATCGTCATGCTCGGCGATCACCACCAGCGCCGAGCGACGCGGATCGGCACCCCAGGGACGGTCGAACTGATGGCGCACCCGCTCCCCTACGGCCTGCACCAGCAGGCGCATCGGTTTGCCCGCCACCGCGATGTGGCCCTTGACGCGCAAGATCCGCTGTTCGCGCGCAAGACGCTCGATCGCAGAGACCAGCGACGCCGGGTCCTCGATCTCGGGCAGCTCGATCACCACCGTGTCGAAATCGTCGTGCTCGTGTTCGTCGGCCCCGTCATGGTGGCTCGGGCGTGCGGCCAGATCGTCCTCGGCGGCGGCCTCGAGCCCGAGAACCACCTTCGCGTCGATCACCCCTTCGGTCAGCGGCAGGATCGGCAGCTTGCGCGGCGCTTCGGCCTCGATCACCGCACGCGCCGCGGCAAGACCTTCCTCGCCCGCCAGATCGGCCTTGGACAGAAGCACGAGATCGGCGCAGCCGATCTGGTCCTCGAACACTTCCGAAAGCGGCGTCTCGTGATCGAGGCTGTCATCGGCCTGACGCTGCGCATCCACAGCGGCCACGTCGGGGGCGAAACGACCCGCAGCGACGGCCTCGGCATCGGCCAGAGCGATCACGCCGTCGACCGTGATCTTCGAGCGGATCGCGGGCCAGTCGAACGCCTTGAGAAGCGGCTTCGGCAGCGCAAGGCCCGAAGTCTCGATCAGGATGTGATCGGGCTTTTGCGCACGCGCCATCAGCGCCTCGATCGTCGGGATGAACTCGTCGGCGACGGTGCAGCAGATGCAGCCATTGGCAAGTTCGACGATGTTCTCGTCGGGGCAGTTCTCGTCCGCGCATTGGCGCAGGATCTCGCCATCGACGCCCACGGTCCCGAACTCGTTGACCAGAACGGCCAGTTTGCGCCCGCCCGAATTGGCCATCAGGTGACGGATCAGCGTGGTTTTGCCCGCGCCGAGAAAGCCGGTGATCACGGTGACGGGGATCTTGGTCAGATCGGACATGAGTTACTCCTGCTCGGGTTCGGGAAAGGGGGGAATGCGCGCAAGGCTCTGCTTGCGGAAGATCACCGGGCGTTCGCGCCAAGGCACCAACCCGTCATCGGTCGCGGCATAGGCGGCAGCGCCCGCGAGGATGTCGGCGGCATCCTCGGAACTCATCCGGCCATAGACATAGGACCATTTTCCGGGTTCGGAGAGCGCAACCGCGCAGCCATTGGAACATGCCGAGAGACATTCGACCTCGTGGATCTCAACGCCATCGGGCACGCCCTGATCGCGCAATGCGCGCAGCAGATGCGTGCCCGGCCGCGTCTCGTCAGCCGGATCGGCATCCGTGCGCTTGCAGGTCGTGCAAACCGTCAAGATCGTTGGCATCGCGCCCATCCCTTTCGCTGTCGGCGGCAGGGGATCGAGCCAGAGGGACATGGGGTCATGCAAAGCGACCGGCATTGTCCACCCGGTCGCGAAACACCCCGTTCGCCCGTAATCATCAACGCTGGCAGGTCTCCCGGCTTGCGGATCCCGGACCCTTTGTCAGGGCCCTGCGGTCTCCTCTCCTTCCCGGCCCGAGAGCCAGTGGCTTGAGGCGACCTCTCCGGTCACGGTCGCGGGGGCGGCTGCGCTCAGGACCGATCCGTTTCGGATCGCAAACCTGTCGCATTCCCTCTTCGCCTGCCGTAATGACAGGAACCAGCGCGCCCCCTGATTGGGCGAGCGCCCCCCTTTTGTCAAGCGAAGGAGCGCAGCATGAGCATCGAAACCGACAGCCCGGAAACGCTGGCCCGCCACAGCGCGAAAATGGCCAAGAAAAAAGCCGCGCGCGACAAGATCATGGCGGGAAAATCGGGCGAAAAAGGGCTGATCATCGTCCATACGGGGCCCGGCAAGGGCAAATCTTCCTCGGGTTTCGGGATGATTCTGCGCTGTATCGCCCATGAGATGCCCTGCGCCGTGGTGCAGTTCATCAAGGGCGCTTGGGACACCGGCGAGCGTCGCCTTCTAACGGAAAATTTCGGCGACCTGTGTCAATTTCACGCAATGGGCGAAGGCTTCACCTGGGAGACGCAGGACCGCGAGCGTGACATCGCAGCGGCCCGTGCGGGATGGGAAAAAGCCAAGGAACTGATCCGCGACCCCGAGATCCGGATGGTCCTGCTCGATGAAATCAACATCGCGCTGCGCTACGATTACCTACCGCTCGACGAGGTGCTCGATTTTCTGCGCGAGGAAAAACCCGAGATGACCCATGTCGTCCTGACCGGGCGCAACGCCGCCGAAGGCTTGATTGAAGCCGCCGATCTGGTCACCGAGATGACCCTGATCAAGCACCCGTTCCGCTCGGGCATCAAGGGTCAGGCCGGGGTGGAGTTCTGAGCCATCCGCGCGGCCTTCCCGATGCTACGGTCGGTTTCAGGTATTTGAAGCAAGATGAAAGGTAAGGGATTGTTAACCTCGCTCTGCAAATCTGGCCGTGCGGTACAGGGAGAGGTCCCGACGACCGCGCAAGGTGAAAGCGTCGCGCTGCCCCCGGATGATCGGGCTGTGGCGCGGCGCCCCTCCTGCCCTTTCATCTTGCCCGGAAATACCTCCGCCGGAGGCTCCCGAACGCCTCGCAAATGCACGGTCGGTGCTTCGCGATGACGGCACTGATGATTCAGGGCGCCGGGTCGAATGTCGGCAAGTCGATGCTGGTGGCGGGGCTGTGCCGGGCGGCGCGGCGGCGTGACCTGAGTGTCGCGCCTTTCAAGCCGCAGAACATGTCGAACAATGCCGCCGTCACCGCCGATGGTGGCGAGATCGGACGGGCGCAGGCCTTGCAGGCGCTGGCCTGCGGGCTTGAGCCGATGGTCGACATGAATCCGATCCTGCTCAAACCCGAAAGCGATGTCGGTGCGCAGGTGATCGTGCAGGGCCGTCGGCTGACCACGACGAAGGCGCGCGATTACGCGGCGATCAAGCCGCAGCTGATGGGCGCGGTGCTGGAAAGCTTCAGTCGTCTGCGCGCGGCGCATGATCTGGTCATCGTCGAGGGCGCGGGCTCTCCGGCCGAGGTCAATCTGCGCGCGGGTGACATCGCGAATATGGGTTTCGCACGCGCGGCGGGCGTGCCGGTCGTGCTGGCGGGTGACATCGATCGCGGCGGGGTGATCGCGCAGATCGTGGGCACCCAAACGGTGATCGATCCCGCGGATGCGACGATGATCGAAGGTTTCCTGATCAACAAGTTTCGGGGCGATGTGAGCCTGTTCGAAGATGGCTACGCGATGATCGAGGCGCGGACCGGCTGGCGCGGCTTCGGCGTGCTGCCCTGGTTCGCGCAGGCACATCTGCTGCCTGCCGAAGATGCGCTCGACCTCACGCGCGCCCCGCGAGGCAGCGGGCTCAAGGTGGCGTGCCTCGCGCTGTCGCGGATCGCGAATTTCGACGATCTCGACCCTCTCGCGGCCGAACCCGGGATCGATCTGGTGATGGTCGGCCCCGGCCAGCCGATCCCGGGCGATGCGCATCTTGTGATCCTGCCCGGCACGAAATCGACGCGCGGCGATCTGGCCTTCCTGCGCGAACAGGGCTGGGACATCGACCTGGTGGCGCATTACCGGCGCGGCGGGCATGTGCTGGGGATTTGCGGCGGCTACCAGATGCTCGGCCGCTCGGTCGCAGATCCGGAAGGGATCGAAGGTGCGCCCGGCGTGACCGAGGGGCTGGGGCTGCTGGATGTGGAAACGGTGATGTCCTCCGACAAGCGACTGACGCGGGTGACAGCTGAGCACGCGGGCACCGGGCTTTCGGTCGAGGGGTACGAAATCCATATCGGACGCACCGAAGGCCCCGACCGCGCGCGGCCTTTCGCACGGATCGACGGGATTGACGAGGGCGCGATCTCGGGCTGTGGCCGGGTCACCGGCAGTTACCTGCACGGGCTGTTCGGGGCCGACGAGTTCCGCGCCGCCTGGCTGGGCGGGCTTGGGGTCAAAGCGAGCGGGCAGAGCCATGCGGGGCGCATCGAGGCGACGCTCGACGCGCTGGCCGATCACATGGAGGCGCATCTGGACGTCGACGGGTTGCTGGCGCTCGCGCGCTGATCAGGCGAGGGCGGCCTCGAGACGCGCCCATTCCCCTTCCGAGCCGGGCAGGCCGAGGCGCAGCCAGGTCGGCGACCACGGGAAGATCCGGCTCCAGATCCGGGCACGGGCAAGGCGGTCACGCACGGCGATCGCGTCGGGTGTCTCGTAGCTGCGGAAAAGATGGGTGCCGCCGATCACCTCCCATCCGGCGCGGGTGGCGAGCGCGTCGAGTCGCTCGGTCTCGGCACTCAGGCGGGCGACGGTTGCCGCGTGCCAGTCGCGATCGGCCAAAGCCCGGCGGCCGATCTCGAGCGCGGGACCGGCCACGGGCCAGGGCCCCGCCATTTCGGAGAGCTGCGCGACGGTCGCGGCATCGGCGAAGGCGAAGCCGAGCCGCAGCCCCGCAAGCCCCCAGAATTTCCCGAAGGAGCGGAGCACGATCAAGCGCTCTCCGGCAGCCCCGGCCACTGACAGCTCCGGCACCGGATCGGCAAAGCTCTCATCGACCACCAGCCGTCCGACATCGGGCGCGAGCGCGCGCAAGGCCTGTGCGGGATGGTGGGTGCCGTCGGGGTTGTTGGGGTTGACCACGATGGCCAGTTCGGCCCCGGCTAGATCGGCGAGGCGAGAAACCTCGTCGACCTGCCACCCGGCGCTGCGCAGCGCGGCGGCATGTTCGTTATAGGTCGGGGCGAGAATGCGGGCGCGGCCCGGCGGGACGAGACGCGGGATCAACTGAATCGCCTGCTGCGCGCCGGCGAGCGCCACGACGGGCGCGCGGGTCGCGAAGGCCTCCTGCGCGGCGGCGACGAGGGCCGATTTCGCGGCCTGCGTCGGCAGATCGGTCCAGACGTTCGGCGGCAGATCGGGCACGGGCCAGGGCTGGCGGTTGATCCCGGTCGAGAGGTCTATCCAATCCTCGCCGCCCCAGAGCGCCTTCGCCCGGTCGATATTTCCACCGTGATCGCGCATTCATCCCCTCCAGATCGCCCAGGCGACAAGGCCAAGCAGCACCGCCCCAAGTCCCATGGCCCGGGCGTAGAGCGCAAGCCCTCGCGCTAGATCGAGCGGCTCCGGATCGGGTGCCGCGCCGTTGAGCCAGGGTTCCTGCGCGATCCGATCCCCATAGATGCGCGGACCGGACAGCCGGATCCCCAGCGCCCCGGCAAGCGCCGATTCCGGCCAGCCCGCATTGGGCGAGCGATGCGCACTGGCATCGCGGCGCATCACGTCAAATGCGTCCTTCGCCCGGACACCGGAGGCCAGCGCGAAAAGCGCCCCCGTCAGCCGCGCGGGCAGCAGGTTCACCCCATCGTCGATCCGCGCAGAAGCCCAGCCGAAGGCTTCGTAGCGCGCATTGCGGTGGCCGATCATCGAATCGAGCGTGTTGATCGCCTTGTAACCCGCGATGCCGGGAAGCCCGAAAAAGGCGCCCCAAAAAAGCGGCGCGACGATCCCGTCCGAGCTGTTCTCGGCCAGGCTCTCGAGGGCGGCGCGCGCGACACCGGCTTCGTCAAGCCGCGCCGGATCACGCCCGACGATCATAGCGACTGCTTGGCGCGCGCCGGCCATATCGCCCGAGAGCAGCGGCTTCGCGACGCGCGCCACATGATCATGCATCGAGCGCAGCGCAACCAGCGGCCAGGCCAGTGCACCGCCGAGCACCAGACCCAGCCAGCCCTCGGGCAGGAGCGCTTGCACAGCCGCCCCGATCCCCGCTGCGATCCCCGTCACGAGCAGCGCCGTCAGAACGCCGCGCACGCGCCGGTTCGTTCCCACCCGGTTCAGCCGGGCCTCGAGCACGCCGATCAATGCGCCAAGCCAAGTCACCGGATGACCGATCCGCTCGAACAGGGCTTTCGGCCAGCCAAATGCGAGATCGAACGCCATGGCGACCAGCATCATCGCGGCAAAATTCATCGCTCGCCTCCGCGAAACTGGCGCAATTGGCGCAAGCCCGCCGCGCGCAACAACGCTGCGGCGCCATCGGGAACGGTGCCGGGCGCAAAGATCAGACCGCGTGCCGCTCCGGTATGGGCACGAAGCCAGCCGAGCGCGCCAAGATCACGCACGAGCCGCGGTGTCGGGTCTGCCTTTGGTCCGCGAAGATCGGTGCAACGCAGGGCGCTTTGCGTGGCGAGGGCTGCGAATTCCTCAAGCCCGCGCGCTTGGCGCCACTGCGCGACAAGATCCGAAATGTCGGCGAAATTCGTATCCTGCGGATTGGTGAAGCTCGGACCACCGCAGAGACCGCCAAGGATCTCGTATCGTGGCAGCGGCGGCAGATGATCCAATGGCCGCCCGATGCGCGACGCCCAAAGCATGCGCTCGGGCGCTGGGAAGGCCAGCGGATCGGCGGCCCCCTCACTCGCGATGCAGGCGGAGGACAATGCCTCGGGCGGTCCCTGCCAGCCGGCAACCCGCGCCAATCCGACAAGCCGCGCGGTCGATACACCCGTGCCGAGACCGAGAGGCGTTTGCGCGCGCATCCTCACGATACCCCGCAGGTCGAGCCCCAGCGGCCGCAGGAACCGGCGCACCTCCACCGGCCCCAGCCAGACGCCGTGAAGGTGCAGGCCCCGGCGCTGCGGGACGTGCCAGAGACGGACGTGATCCGCGACGGGCAGCGTGATCAGGGCCACGGGGCCTTGCGCGCCAATCCGTCCCTGCATCCATTCCCCGAAATGCCCCGGCACCGAAAGATGCGTCACGCGGCCGGTCATCCGATCCCGCCCTCGTTGACGCAGCCGATCGACCAGGCCTCACCGGCGAGAGCGGTGATCCGCGTGACCGAGAGCGGATCGACGCGGAAGGTCAGCCCCAAAGCCTCCTGCCCGAGGGCCAGGGCCAGGGCCGCGCGCACCACGCCCGCATGGGCCATGACGGCGACCCGTCCCCCCTGCCCCGCGATCTCCTGCAGGGCGGGCGCCACCCGGGCGCAAAGATCGGCAAAGCTCTCGCCCCCCGGTGGCCTGTGGCGTGCCAGATCCGCACCGGACATCGCGCCGAGATCGGGCAATCGGCCAAAGGAGACCCCCTCCCAGTCCCCGAAATCCTGCTCCCACAGGCGAGCGTCGGTGGCGAAAGCGAGATCGGGCCAGAGCACGCGCGCGGTCTGGACGCAGCGGAGCGCCGGGCTTGCGACGACTCGCGACGTGCCGAGCCTGTCGCGCAGCGCCCTGAGCGTGCCCTGATCGGGCAGAAGCGCCCCCACATCGCGCCGTCCGGCCAATGCGCCGCCATGATCTGCCGGTGCGTGCCGCAGCAAGATCAGCTCTGTAGGCGCCCTCTCCGCCATGGCGGTTTTTCTCCTTCCGTAACCGCGCCTTTTCTGCTTTGTCTGCACGCCGGTAACAAGAGACAACAGCGCGAACCAGCCATGGCACGCATTCATCTGATCACTGGCGGCGCGCGATCCGGCAAAAGCGCCCTGGCCGAAGCGGTCACGCTAAGCCTTCGAAATCACGCGCATTATATTGCCACCGCCCAGGCGTTCGACGATGAGATGAAGGCCCGAATTTCCACGCATCGCGCCCGGCGCACGGAGGTCTGGAAGACGCATGAGGCCCCATTCGAACTCGCCGCGACGCTACGTGCGACCGACGACGCGCCGCGCCTGGTGGACTGCCTGACGCTCTGGCTGAGCAACCTCATTCTGGCCGATCGCGACTGGGAAGCCGAGACGCGGGACCTGCTCGCGCTGCTGCCCGCTCTCGCGCATCCGGTGGTGTTCGTGAGCAACGAGGTCGGGATGGGCATCGTGCCGGAAAACGCGCTCGCGCGGGGGTTTCGCGACGCAGCGGGGCTTTTGAATCAACGGATCGCAGCAGCAGCCGACGAGGTGACCCTGGCGGTCGCTGGCCTGCCACTAAAGGTGAAATGACATATGGAAATTCTCTCCCTCTCCGAGATCGCATCGCTTGCCGAGCGCCTGCCCGCCTTCGACACCGAGATGGCGGATGCCGCGCGCGCCCGCCAGGACAGCCTGACCAAGCCGCCCGGGTCGCTGGGACGGCTTGAGGAGCTTGCGATCTTCATGGCGGGCTGGCGCGGCACGGCGCGACCGGACATCGTCAAGGCACAGGCGGTGATCTTTGCAGGAAATCATGGCATCTGCGCGCAGGGCGTGAACCCCTACCCGCAGGAAGTCACCGCCCAGATGGTGATGAATTTCGAGCATGGCGGGGCCTCGATCAACCAGCTTTGTCGCGCGAACGGGGCGGATCTGTCGGTCGTCGCGCTCGATCTCGATCGCCCGACCGCAGATTTCACCCAAGGCCCTGCCATGAGCGAGGCTGAAACGCTTGATGCGATCAATCGCGGGATCGCGGCCGTCGATCCCGAGGCCGATGTCCTGATCCTCGGCGAGATGGGAATCGGCAACTCGACGATCGCCGCGGCGCTGGCCTCGGCGCTGTTCGGCGCGACGCCCGCAGATTGGGTCGGCCCCGGAACCGGCTCGAACGCAGAGGGGATCCAGCGCAAGATCGCAGCGATCGAGGCGGGGCTGAAGCGTCATGGCGGCGCCTCCGCGATGGCGACGCTCGCAGCCCTCGGCGGGCGCGAACAGGCCGCGATTTGCGGTGCGGTCCTCGCCGCGCGCGCCCATCGGATCCCGGTCATCCTCGACGGTTTCATCTGCACCGCGGCGGCAGCCACCCTGTACGCCGCCGATCCGCGCCTGCTCGATCATTGCCTTGTCGGGCATGTCTCGCCAGAGCCGGGCCACCGTCGCCTGCTTGACGCGATGGGCAAGAAAGCCGTGCTCGAGTTCGACATGCGGCTGGGCGAAGGCTCGGGCGCGGCGCTTGCACTGGGCATCCTTCGTTCGGCCCTCGAATGCCATAACGGGATGGCGACCTTTGGCGAGGCCGGGGTCAGCGAGGCATGATCGCGCGCCGCGTGACAGAGGCGCATCTCGCGCTCGTGCTGCTCACGCGGCTTCCGCTGCCGCGCCTGCGTGACCCGGTGCCGAGTATCGGCGCAGCGGCCTGGGCGTTTCCGCTGGCCGGTCTTGCGGTTGCTCTGATCGCCGCCGCGATCTTCTGTCTCGGCCTCGCGCTGAACCTGCCGCTTCCGCTCGTCGCGGGGTTTTGTCTCGCCGCACAGGTGCTTACCACCGGCGCGCTGCACGAAGACGGGCTGGCGGATTTCGCGGACGGGCTCTGGGGGGGCACCACCCCCGAGCGACGCCTCGAAATCATGCGCGACAGCCGGATCGGGAGCTACGGCACGATTGCACTCATTCTGGGCCTGGGGCTGCGCTGGCAGGCCCTCGCAGCCCTCACCGCTCATCCCGCGATCATGTGCCTGGCTCTTGTGGCGAGCGCGATGGCGAGCCGCGCCGGTGCCTCGATCCTCCTCGCAGCGCTCCCGGCCGCACGATCAGACGGGCTTGGACACAGTGCGCGCGACGCTGGAAAGGGAGCGGCGATCACTGCCGCCTTAATGGCCGTGCCGCCATTCCTCGGTCTCGCCGCCTGGGCGGGTCCATTGGTCCTGCCCGCGATGGTCATCGCGACTGGCGCTGTTCTCTGGCTGGTGGCCAGCCTCGCCAAAACGCGGCTGGGAGGTCAGACGGGTGACGTTCTCGGCGCGACTCAGCAACTCATTGAAATTGCGGGGCTTGCAACCGTCGCGGCGGTTGTCGCCCTCTGAAACGCAGATCGCCCCGGTTCGCGCGGCCCTAAGCGCTGGAAACCATGCTGTGCAAGGAGAGCTGGGGGAAGATGGTAGGCCCGGCAGGACTTGAACCCGCAACCAAGGCGTTATGAGCGCCCTGCTCTAACCAATTGAGCTACAGGCCCACCATTGCCCCCTCCTCTACCACGGCGCGCGCGGGCGTCAAGAAAAGGCGGCGCGGGGCGCGGCTTGGCGTTGCGAGCCGTGCGCCATTACGCTAGGGCTTCGCCCCAAGGAATCCCTGATGGAGAGCGCCGCCATGAGCGAGACAAAACCGGGCCTGACCTATGCCGATGCGGGCGTCGATATCGACGCGGGCAATGCGCTGGTCGAACGTATCAAGCCGGCGGCGAAGCGCACGCAACGCCCGGGCACCATGTCGGGGCTCGGCGGCTTCGGCGCGCTCTTCGATCTGAAGGCGGCGGGCTATAGCGATCCGATCCTCGTGGGCGCGACCGATGGCGTGGGCACCAAGCTGCGCATCGCGATCGACACCGGCAACGTGGACACGATCGGGATCGATCTCGTGGCGATGTGCGTCAACGATCTCGTGTGCCAGGGTGCCGAGCCGCTGTTCTTCCTCGACTATTTCGCGACCGGAAAGCTCGAACTCGACCAGGCGACGCGGATCATTGAGGGCATCGCTGAGGGCTGCGCGCAGTCGGGCTGCGCGCTGATCGGCGGCGAAACGGCGGAAATGCCGGGCATGTATCACAAGGGCGATTTCGATCTTGCCGGCTTTGCCGTGGGTGCGATGGAACGCGGCGCGGACCTGCCCGCGGGCGTGGCCGAAGGCGATGTGCTGCTGGGCCTTGGCTCGAACGGGGTGCATTCGAACGGCTATTCCTTCGTGCGCAAGGTGGTCGAGCTGTCCGGCCTTGGCTGGGACGCGGATTGCCCCTTCGGCGAGGGCTCGCTGGGCGCGGCGCTGCTGGCGCCGACCCGGCTTTACGTCAAACAATGCCTCGCGGCGGTGCGTGCGGGCGGCGTTCATGCGCTGGCGCATATCACCGGTGGCGGGCTGACCGAGAACCTGCCGCGCGTGTTGCCCGAGGGCATGGGCGCTGAGATCGACCTCGATGCGTGGGAGCTGCCCGGCGTGTTCCGCTGGCTGGCCGAGACCGCGTCGATGGAAGAGGCGGAACTGCTCAAGACCTTCAACTGCGGCATCGGCATGATCGTCGTGGTCGCCGCCGACAAGGCCGACGAGATCGCGGCCCTGCTGGCAGGCGAAGGCGAGAGCGTGACCCGCATCGGCACCGTCACCGCCGGTCAGGGCGTCGCCTATGAGGGCAAACTCCTGTGATCCGGGTCGCGATCCTGATCTCGGGGGGGGGGTCGAACATGGTCCGCCTCGTCGAGAGCATGGTGGACGACCACCCTGCCCGTCCGGTCCTGATCGCGTCGAATGATGCGGGCGCGGCCGGGCTGGAGAAGGCCGCGCGCATGGGCGTGCCGACCGCCGCCATCGACCATCGCCCCTATGGCAAGGATCGCGCCGCCTTCGAGGCAGAGCTGCTCAAACCGATCCTCGCGGCGAAACCCGATATCCTTTGTCTTGCCGGTTTCATGCGCGTGCTGACCCCGGATTTCGTGGGCCGGTTCGAGGGACGGATGCTGAACATCCACCCCTCCCTGCTGCCGAAATATCCCGGCCTGCACACCCATAAGCGCGCCATCGAAGCGGGCGATACCGAGGCGGGTTGCACCGTCCACGAGGTGACACCTGTCCTTGATGACGGGCCGACCCTTGGCCAGGCGCGCGTGCCGATCGCGGCGGGCGATACGCCCGATGATCTCGCCGCGCGGGTGCTGGTGCAGGAGCATCGCCTGTATCCTGCGGTGCTGCGCCGCTTTGCCGAGGGCAATCGCGAACCACTTTACCTTTAAGCGCGCTCACGCCGAAATGCACCGGGCCCCGCTTGCGGGCGGGCGCGGCTTCGCGCATGAAAGTCGCATGGCAAGCACCGAGCATACGGCCCCGCGCGGGCGGATGATCGCACCCGACCTGATCCGGGCGGTCGCGCTGATCGGCATGGCGATCTTTCACCTGACCTATGATCTGGAGAATTTCGGCTTCCTCCCTGCGGGGACGGTCTTTCACCCCGCCTTCCTGGATTTCGCCCGCACCGTGGCGAGCACCTTCATCTTCATGGCCGGACTGAGCCTCGTTCTCGCCCACCGGGGCGGATTTCGCGCAGGCCCGTTCTGGCGGCGCATCGGCAAACTCGCAGGTGCGGCGGCGCTGGTGAGTGCGGCGACCTATGTGATGATGCCGGAATATTTCATCTATTACGGCATCCTGCATTCGATCGCGGTCAGCTCGCTGATCGGCGCGGCGCTGCTGGCCCTGCCCTGGCTCGTGCTGGCAGCGCTTGGCGTGCTCGCGATCTGGGTCAATCTCTATTACGCCTTCCCGGCCTTCGATCATGCATGGCTCTGGTGGATCGGCCTCTCGACCCATTGGCGCCCGTCCATGGATTTCGAGCCGGTCTTTCCCTGGATCGGTCCTTTCCTGATCGGGATGAGCGTGGCGAAGCTGGCCGAGCGCGTGCGCTATTGGCGCCGTGCGGCGCGTTACCAGCCCACGGAGGTCACGGGCGCGCTCAAAATCGCGCTTTTCGCGGGGCGCCACACCTTGCCGATCTACCTGATCCATCAGCCCGTGCTCTATGGGCTGACCTGGGCGGCCTACCTGCTCACCCACTGAACCTTGGCGCTTCTGCCACGCTGCGCGGCGCACGACACGCGCCGCCCTTCCCTTTCGCCCTCCGAGGGGCTAGGGAACTTTCAGATGCGCGGGATGACCCCGCACCCAAGTGAAAGCGCGACATGCAGACCATCTCCACGACCGAGGCCCTCGCGGCCTTCTGCGAAAAGGCCAAGGCCGAAGCTTACGTCACCCTCGATACCGAGTTTCTCCGAGAGCGGACCTACTGGTCCAAGCTCTGCCTCGTACAGATGGCGCTGCCATCGCATGGCGATCAGGAGGGCGAGGCGGTTCTGGTCGATCCGCTGTCCGACGGTCTCTCACTCGAACCGCTTTACGATCTGTTCCGACACACGCCGACCGTGAAGGTGTTTCACGCCGCGCGGCAGGATCTCGAGATCTTCTTCACCGACGCGCAGGTCTTCCCCGACCCGCTGTTCGACACCCAGATCGCGGCGATGGTCTGCGGTTTCGGCGAGCAGGTGGGCTATGAGACTCTGGTGCGCAAGATCGCCAAGCAGTCGCTGGATAAATCCTCGCGTTTCACCGACTGGTCGCGCCGCCCGCTGACCGAGGCGCAGAAGAAATACGCCATCGCGGATGTGACCCATCTGCGCGTGATCTACGAATTCCTCTCCGACCAGCTGAAAAAGACCGGCCGCGAGGCCTGGGTCGAAGAGGAAGAGGCGGTCCTGCTGAACCCCGAGACCTATATCAACCGTCCCGAGGATGCCTGGCAGCGTGTCAAGACACGCACCAATTCCGGCCGTTTCCTCGGCATCGTGCGCGAGCTGGCGCGGTTCCGCGAGGGCTACGCGCAGGCGCGCAACATCCCCCGGTCGCGCATCTTCAAGGATGACGCGCTGCTCGAGCTCGCCTCGACCAAGCCGAGCTCGATCGACGAGCTGGCCAAGTCGCGCCTCCTTCTGCGCGAAGCCCGCAAGGGCGAGATTGCCGAAGGGATTTTAAACGCGGTGAAGGAAGGGCTCGAGATGCCCTCCGAGAAACTGCCGCGCCCGGCGGATCAGGGCCAGCAATTGCAGGTGGATACCGCGCTTGGTGATCTTCTGCGGGTACTTCTCAAATCGAAATCGCAAGAGGCCGGGGTCGCTGCGAAACTGATCGCGACCTCATCGGATCTCGACCGGATTGCGGCGGGCAAGCGCGATGTGGCGGCGCTCAATGGTTGGCGCCTCGAAGTGTTCGGCCATGACGCTCTGCGCCTTGCCAAGGGCGAGGTGGCTCTGACGGCCGATAGCGGCGCGGTGAAGCTGATCGAAGTGTGAGGCCCGCGTCGCGGCTTACGCCTTGCTGGAAGAAACAAAAAGGCTCGGGAATCGCCCGAGCCTTTTCGCTATTGGAATATGATTTGTCCTCAGCGCCGCACGGAGCGGGCGTTTCCGGCGCTTTCCACCACGATCTTGCGCACGCCTTCGAGCTTGTAATTGCTCAGGAAGGCCGCGGCCGAGACCTCGCGCGATTGCGGCGTCATCACCCGGCGCGCGGCCGCGCTGTCGGCGGGCGGCGGGGCGACCATGAACATGTAGGTGAGGGTGCCGGTTTCGTCGGGCTTGCCGTCATTGAGCGGCACCAGATCGGTATCCCAGAACCCTTGCGTCGGGGGCAGGCCCATCGCGGTGATGATCGCACCCGAGGGGATCTTCTCGACCGTCAGGCTCGAGACTTGCGCGACGGGCTGCTGATGGGCCTTGCCCACCTTCGTCGGATAGCCGCCGCGCGGGGCAAGCGTCTGGCTCTGCTCGACGCGATCCTTGCCGAACCAGTTGAACGGATTGATCTTGCTGTCGCGGATACGGCCGCAGCCGGCGGTCGCGATAGTCAAGGCAAGTGCCGCGATCAAAGCTTTCTTCATGGTGGCTCCGATACTGTCCCTGCCCTCTGGTAGCCCATTGCGTCAGTTTTGAAAAGCCGCGTCTGGACCCTGCGCGGGAGAGCCGCTACCCAAGGGACAGACGAGAAGTGCAAGGATGGCAAACCCATGGCAAGCGAAGCCTTTGAAGAGATCGCCGAGACCTTCGAATTCCTCGATGACTGGGAGGACCGCTATCGTCACGTAATCGAGCTGGGCCGCGAATTGCCGCCCCTCGACGAGGCGGTGAAGGTGCCCGCAACCAAGGTGGAGGGATGCGCGAGCCAGGTCTGGCTCCTGCCGCGCATCGAGGGCACCGGACCGCAGGCAAGCTTCGATTTTCAGGGCGAGAGCGACGCGATGATCGTGCAGGGCCTGATTGCGATCCTGCATGCGCTGTATTCGGGCCTGAGCGTCGAAGAGGTTCTGAAAGTGGATGCCACGGCAGAGCTGGGGCGTCTGGGGCTGAACGACCACCTCTCGGCGCAGCGCTCCAATGGCTTGCGCGCGATGGTGGAGCGGATCCGCAAGCTGGCCGGTGAAGCGGCTGCGGCCTGATCTTATCGCCAAGCCGCGACGAGGGACGCACCCGACCCTTGGGTGGGCGCGTTACCGTCCTGCGTGGTCTGCGCTTTATCTCAAAAGCCCGCATGCCGGGTGAACCCGCGAGACCTCGCCAATGCGCCCTCCCGGGGGGAGGGTCGGGCGCGGCCCGGGGCTGGTCGCCCCGCGCCAGAGCTCAAAACGAAAACGGCCGGTCCATCGACCGGCCGTCTCCATTTCCATTCATCCGAAGATCAGTCGATCAACGGCAGAAGCTGGTTCACCGAGTCCTTGGCGTCGCCATAGAACATCCGCGTGTTCTCCTTGTAAAAGAGCGGGTTCTCGATGCCCGAGTAGCCGGTGCCCTGACCACGCTTCGAGACAAACACCTGCTTGGCCTTCCACACTTCCAGAACCGGCATGCCGGCGATCGGCGAATTCGGGTCTTCCTGTGCGGCGGGGTTCACGATGTCGTTCGAGCCGATCACGATCACCACGTCGGTATCGGGGAAGTCCTCGTTGATCTCGTCCATTTCCAGAACGATGTCGTAAGGCACCTTCGCCTCGGCCAGCAGCACGTTCATGTGGCCCGGCAGACGGCCCGCGACCGGGTGGATCGCGAAGCGCACGTCCTTGCCCTGCGCGCGCAGCTTGCGGGTCAGTTCCGACACCGCTTGCTGAGCCTGCGCCACGGCCATGCCGTAACCCGGCACGATGATGACCGAATCCGCGTCACGCAGCGCCGAGGCCACGCCATCGGCGTCGATCGCGACCTGCTCGCCCTCGACTTCCATCGCGGGACCGGTGGTGTTGCCGAAGCCGCCGAGGATCACCGAGACGAACGAACGGTTCATCGCCTTGCACATGATGTAGGACAGGATCGCACCCGAAGAGCCGACCAGCGCGCCGGTCACGATCAGAAGGTCGTTGCCCAGCGAGAAGCCGATCGCCGCCGCGGCCCAGCCCGAATAGGAGTTCAGCATCGAGACCACGACCGGCATGTCGGCGCCGCCGATCCCCATGATCAGGTGGTAGCCGATGAAGAAGGCCAGAAGCGTCATCGCGATCAGCGCCCAGGCGCCAGCACCGTTCATGAAGGCGATCAGCAGGACGACCGACAGGATCGCGGCGCCTGCATTGAGCATGTGCCCGCCCGGCAGCTTGGTCGCCTTCGAGGTGACCTTGCCCGCGAGTTTGCCGAAGGCAACGACCGAACCAGTGAAGGTCACTGCACCGATGAACACGCCAAGGAACAGTTCGACGCGCAGGATCGACAGTTCGACCGGCGATTTATGCGCGATCAGCGCCGCGAAGCCGCGCAGGCCCTTTTCATGCAGCGCCGCCGCCATGCCCGCCTCGTTGAGCGAAGGCGACATCGAGGCCTTGATCGACATCACGTTGGCCATCTCGATATAGGCGTTGTAGCCCACGAAGACGGCGGCGAGACCGACCAGCGAGTGCATCGCGGCAACCAGCTGGGGCATCTCGGTCATCTGAACGCGGTTCGCCACGAACCAGCCGATGATGCCGCCGGCAGCGATCATCACCACCGAAATCAGCCAGAGGCCCGAGCCGGGGCCGATCAGCGTGGCGACAACCGCCAGCGCCATACCCACGATGCCGTACCAGACCGCCCGCTTGGCGCTTTCCTGCCCCGAGAGGCCGCCCAGCGAGAGGATGAAGAGAACTGCCGAAACGACATAGGCAGCGGTCGAGAATCCGTTTTCCATTGTCTCGGCCCCCTTACGATTTCTGGAACATGGCGAGCATGCGCCGAGTGACCATGAAGCCACCGAAGATGTTGATCCCGGCCATGAAGACCGACAGCGCCGCGAGCACGATCACGAGCCAGCTGCCCGAACCGATCTGCAACAGCGCGCCCAGGATGATGATCGAGGAGATCGCGTTGGTGACAGCCATCAGCGGCGTGTGCAGCGAGTGCGAAACGTTCCAGATCACCTGGAAGCCGATGAAGCAGCTCAGCACGAAGACGATGAAGTGCTGCATGAAGCTGGCAGGCGCCACGAGACCGACACCCAGAAGCACGATCGCGCCCACGGCGATCAGCGTCACCTGGCTCTTGGTCTGCGCCTTGAACGCGGCCACTTCGGCGGCGCGCTTTTCTTCCGGCGTCAGTTCCTTCGGCTTCTCGGTCGGCTTCTTCGCCGCGATCGCAGCCACTTTCGGCGGCGGCGGCGGGAAGGTGATCTCGCCCTGATAGGCGACCGTCGCGCCCCGGATCACGTCGTCTTCCATGTTATGGACGACGACACCGTCCTTCTCGGGCGTCAGGTCCGTCATCATGTGACGGATGTTGGTCGAGTAGAGCGTCGAGGACTGCTGCGCCATGCGCGACGGGAAGTCGGTATAGCCGACGATGGTCACGCCATTGTCGGTCACGATCTTTTCGTCGGCCTTGGTCAGTTCGCAGTTGCCGCCGCGCTCGGCGGCGAGGTCCACGATCACCGAGCCGGGCTTCATCGCCTCGACCATGTCCTTCGTCCACAGCACCGGAGCGTCGCGGCCCGGGATCAGCGCGGTGGTGATGACGATGTCGATATCGGGAGCCAGCTCGCGGAACTTCTTGAGCTGGGCCTCGCGGAACTCCGGCGAGGAGGGCGCGGCGTAGCCACCGGTGGCGGCCCCGTCGGTCTGCTCTTCCGCAAAATCGAGATAGACGAACTCGGCGCCCATCGACTCGATCTGTTCGGCCACTTCGGGACGCACGTCGAAAGCGTAGGTGATCGCGCCGAGCGAGGTCGAGGCCCCGATCGCGGCAAGACCGGCCACACCGGCGCCGACCACGAGCACTTTCGCCGGGGGAACCTTGCCCGCCGCCGTCACCTGACCGGTGAAGAAGCGGCCGAAGTTGTTACCGGCCTCGATCACCGCGCGATAGCCCGCGATATTGGCCATGGACGACAGCGCGTCCATTTTCTGGGCGCGCGAGATCCGCGGCACCATGTCCATCGCGATCACATTCGCGCCGGTCTTCTCGGCGGCCTTCAGAAGCTCTTCGTTCTGGGCCGGGTAGAAGAAGGAGATCAGGGTCTGGCCGGGTTTCAGGCGCTTGACCTCGACATCGGTGGGGGGTCGTACCTTGACGACGAAATCCACCTCCTTGAAGAGCGCCGCGGCGGTCTTGATCACCGTCACGTTCGCGGCTTCATAAGCTGCATCGGTGAAGCCCGCCTTGAGCCCCGCCCCTGCTTCGATGAAGCACTCATGGCCCAGCTTCTGCAATTGCAGAGCCGAGTCGGGCGTCATGGCGACCCGCGCCTCACCCTCGAAAATCTCCTTCGGAGCTCCGATTTTCACTGTAACTCCCCCTTGATAGCGGCGCATTCGCCCAGCGGCTCGCACGCCCGGAATCTGGCGATGCCTTCCTTAGCATCGCGCAATAATGTTTCACAAGCACCGATGCGCCGTAAAACCTTGTTAATCTGTCGCAGCCGAGATCACGCAGTCGTGTATACCATTGGATACCGTTTTAAATCCGTTTTTTCGCATGAATTTCAAAGCCCTAAGCCACATCCCGTCGGGAAGCGCGGCAAATCCGCCCGCGCGACTTTTTTGCACGCGCAGCATTTTCGCCACATGGCGTTCAGAGCCAGCGGCGGGTGCGGGCGCGATAGGCGGCGTAGCTCTCGCCGAAATGCGCCGCGATCCGAGCCTCCTCGCCCAGAATGTAGCGACGGGTGATGAACGCCATGAAAAGCGGCACCAGCAAGAGCCCCAGGGGCGCGTGCCAGTAAAGCGCCAGCCCCCCAAGCACCAGCGCATCCCCCAGATAGATCGGGTTGCGCGAGAACGCGAAGACGCCGGTGGTCACGAGGTCCGAGGGATCGCGACGCGGAATGAAGGTCGTATGATGGAGCACCATCTGCGCCGCCGCGATCGCCATCAGTGCAAGCCCCAGCCCGATCAAAGCTCCCCCTAGAGCCCGGTCATAAGGCAGCGGCGTCGCGGCCACCTGCGCCAAGGCCCAGGTGATCGCAGCAAAGACCGCCAGCCAGAGCGGCGGCAAATCGATTTCGCGCAGAAGCCTTCTGATCATCGCAGGCCCTCAGAGCCGGTAGACCACGAGCTCGGGCAGCTCGGTCAGAGGAACCTCGAGCAGACGCAACGCGGGCAACGACACTTCCGAGCCTGACCCTGCGGGTTTGCCCGAGGGGATCAGCGTCACCTTGGCGGATTTGCCGGTTTTCGGATCCTCGATTCGGCCCTCGGCCTCGGCGCTCACCAACCCGGTACGCACCCAGAAACCGGGTTGCGTCGGGTCTCCAAGACTTGCGATCGTCGCGCCCAGCCGCTCTTCACCGCCGGAGGGTTTCTTCGCGGCCTCGGCCCGCTGCGCGGCAGTGGTAGTGTCGAGCGCCTCGGCACTGGTCGCGGTGGGCTTGGGCATCGGGGCCACAACCGGCGCCGGGGCGGGCGCGGGCGCTGCGGTTTTCGTGCTCGGCCCGAGCCCCAGCGTCGCGCAGCCCGCAAGCGGGCCGAGCAGGGCGGCCAGAAGGAAAATACGCATTCTCATCCTCCTCGATTTGCCCCGAGCTTAGGCGGCTTGGATCGTCGGCGCCATCCCTTGCCGCGCGCAAGCCCGCTTGACCCCTTGCCGCCCTGCGGCCCTCGGCTTACTTTCCCAGCCATGGAACACGCGCCCCTCATCGACCCTTTCGCCCGCCCGATTGACTATCTGCGGGTCTCGGTCACCGACCGCTGCGATTTTCGCTGCACCTATTGCATGGCCGAGCACATGCAGTTCCTGCCGAAAAAGGAACTCCTGACGCTGGAAGAACTCGACCGGCTCTGTTCGGCCTTCATCTCGCTGGGCGTGAAAAAACTGCGCATCACCGGCGGCGAGCCGCTGGTGCGGCGCGATATCATGACCTTTTTCCGCTCGATCGCGCGCCATCTCGACAGCGGCGCGCTGCGCGAGCTGACGCTGACCACGAACGGCTCGCAACTGGCGCGCTTCGCCGATGAGTTGGCCGATCTGGGGATGAAGCGGATCAATGTCTCGCTCGACACGCTGGTGCCGGAAAAATTCGCCGAGATCACCCGCTGGGGGCGGCTCGATCAGGTGCTCAAAGGTCTTGAGGCCGCGAAACGCGCGGGGCTGAGGGTCAAGATCAACACCGTCGCGCTGAAAGGCTTCAACGAGGACGAGCTGTTCCCGCTGATCGACTGGTGCGCCGCCGAGGGCCACGACCTGACCTTCATCGAGGTGATGCCGATGGGAGAGATGGGCGAGGAGCTGCGTCTCGATCAATATTGGCCGCTCTCGGATGTGCGCAAGGCGATGGCGGAGCGGTTCACACTGACCGAACTCGATGAATCCACGGGCGGGCCTGCACGCTATGTGCGCCTTGAGGAAACCGGGCAGAAGATCGGTTTCATCACGCCGCTCACCCATAATTTCTGCGAAAGCTGCAACCGCGTGCGCGTGACCTGCACGGGCGAGCTGTTCATGTGTCTCGGACAGGAAGACAATGCCGATCTGCGCGCGCCCTTGCGTGCGAGCGCCGATGACGCGCCCCTCATCGAGGCGATCCGTGCCGCCATCGCGCGCAAGCCCAAGGGCCACGATTTCGACTATTCGCGCCAGAAGGTCAAAGGCCAGATGTCGCGCCATATGAGCCATACCGGCGGATGAGCCCCAAGGCCCAGCGTGCAGCCCGCGCGTTTGTCGCGGGGCTGATCGGGGCAGCCATCATCGCGCTCAGTCTCTGGGCGCATCTGGTTATCGGCAATTTCGACGTGCTCTCCGGGCTCGGCTATGCCGGACCGGGATCGCGCCCGGTCACCGAACTCGGGCTCTTGCTGGACGCTGGACGTTTCAGCGCGTTTCTGGTCCTGCCGCTGGCGCTGCTGGCCGCCTTTTCCGGGCCCTGGCCATTGCGGGCGCTGCTCGCGGTGCTTTTCGCTTTCGGGTGGTACTGGGCCGCCGAGCGGGTCGCGGGCGGGTTCGCCTCGGCCACGGGAGGCGGCTGGTTGCCAGGCGAGGCGTTTGCCGCGCTGATTTATCGCGACACGCTCACCCCCGTTGTCTGGACGCTCGCGGTCCTGACTTTTCTCTTCGTGATCTGGCGGTTGTGCCGACGTCCCGGCTGAACCGCCAGCCTGTACCAAGTGACCCAAATCAATGCCCGCGTCGCTATTTTGCGCGATGCTTCAGCGAAGCGAAAGGAAGCCAGACCATGTATTCCAATATCCTCGTGCCCGTGGCCTTCGATGACGAACACAATCCAGACGCGGCGCTGAACGTGGCGCGAACGCTTGCCAGCGACGGCGCGCGGGTAACGCTCCTGCATGTGATGGAGGACGTGCCCGCCTATGCAATCAGCTACATGCCCGAAGGCTATGCCGACGAACTGCGCAAGGCGATCGAGCGCGACCTGAAATCGCGCGCGGCCGAGTTCGACAATGGCGCCTGGTCGATCGTCGAGGGGCAGGCGGGCCACGAGATCCTGTCCTGCGCCGAGGAGATCGGGGCCGATTGCATCGTCATCGCCTCGCATCGTCCGGGCTTCGGCGATTACCTCATCGGCTCGACCGCATCGCGGGTGGTGCGCCACGCGAAATGCGCCGTCATGGTGATGCGCTGAGGCTGGCGGGGGACGTCACTCGGAGGGCAGCCGCGCCTCGATCATGCCGACGAACCAGCTTGCCCCGGCGGGCAGGATCGCATCGTTGAAATCATATTGCGCATGATGAAGCGGCGCGGAGTCGCCGTTTCCGATGAAGCCATAGGCTCCGGGGCGGGCTTCGAGCATATAGGCGAAATCCTCCGCCCCCATCATCGGCGCGACCGCGCGATCCACATGGCCCGCGACCGCCTCGGCCACCTGCGCCGCCGCCTCGGCCGCCTGCGGGTCGTTGCGCGTCACCGGATAGCCGCGGCGATAATCGACGGTCGCACGCGCGTTATGGGTGACCGCCACGCCTTGAGCGATCTCGCGCAGACGGGTTTCGGCCAGATCGCGGGTCGCGGTGCTCATCGTGCGCACCGTCCCGCCAAGCGTCACCGAATTGCCGATCACGTTGAGCGCCTTTGACTCGGTCGCAAGCGTCGTGACCGAGAGCACGATTTCCTCGAACGGATCGGCGGTGCGCGCCACGATGCTTTGCAGCGCGAGGATCAGGTGCGCGGCGATCGGAACCGGATCGCTCGTCTCCTGCGGCTTCGCGGCGTGACCGCCCTTGCCCTCCAGCGTGATCTCGAAGAAGTCCGCCGCCGCCATCATCGCGCCGGGACGGATCCCGAAAGAGCCCGCCGCCATTCCCGGCATGTTATGAAGCGCGTAGACTTCCTCGATTTCGAACCGCTCCATCAGCCCGTCGCGGATCATCGCGCGCGCGCCTGCCCCGCCCTCTTCGGCGGGCTGGAAGATCATTACTGCGCGACCCGAGAACGCTCGCGTCTCGCAAAGATATTTCGCCGCCGCCAGCAGGGTCGCCGTGTGCCCGTCATGGCCACAGGCATGCATCTTGCCGGGTATTTCCGAGGCATAGGCCGCGCCGGTCTTCTCCTCTACTGGCAGCGCGTCCATGTCGGCGCGCAGCCCCACGCAGCGCAGGCCGCCCTGGCGCGCGCCCTGCCCCTCGATCACCCCCACGACGCCGGTCTTGCCGATCCCCTCGACCACCTCGTCGCAGCCGAAAGACCGCAACAGCCCGGCAACCCGGCCCGAGGTGCGCGGCAGGTCATAAAGCAGTTCCGGATTGCGGTGGAAATCGTGGCGCCATTCCACCGCCTCGGGCAGCATATGGGCAAAACGGTTCTTGATCGGCATAGGCTCTCTCCGGCATTGCGGCCACCCTGCCCCGCACGTGGCGCGCGTGCAAGCGGGACCGGGGCAAGAGGGGCCGCGGCAAGCGGAGCTTAACGGAAAGTTATCGGCAGGGTGAAACTGTAACGCGCTTTCGCAAGGCCCTGCGGGGCGGCTGGAAAGCGGCCCGCGCGGCGCACCGCATCAAGAGCAGCCTGATCGAGCGCAGCATTGCCCGAGCTTTTCGCGACCGCGGCTCCCAGCAATCGCCCGTCGCGTGCTACATTCAGCGCAACGACGACGCGCCCCGCACCGGCTCCTGCGGGCGGGGTTTTGTGTCGCTCCACCCGGGCGCGGATCTGCCCGCCCCAACTGCCCATGAGCGATCGGATCTGCCCCGCCGAGAGAGTGGCCGCCGGGGCGCTTTGATTGTCGCCCGCCGCGCCATTCGCGCCCTGCCCTGTTGCAAGCTGCTTGGGCTGGGCCCGCGAGGGCTGCGAAGGTTCGGGCTGGCGCGGGGCCGGCGCTTTCGGCCTCACCGGTTTCGTCTCGGGCTGCACGGGCTTCGCCAGCGGGCGCGGCGTCTCGGGCGGGGCCGGGTCCGCTTGCGCGGGCAAAGGCGCGTCGGGGGCGGGTGGCGCGGTCAGGGCCGAAGGGGCGGCGACCCGGGGCTGGTCCTGAGGTTGTGGTTCGGCGCTTTCGGGCTGCGCCTCCGGCGGAACGGGCTCGGCCATCTTGGGCTCTGAAGTTTCAAGCGCGGGCGGACGCTCCCACTGGGCGACCATCGCCTCCATCGCCGCCGAGGCGGGTGCGAGCGAGACCAGCGCCTCGCCCCCCTCGCCCGAAGATTGCGCGCCACCCGAAGGCGCGGGCTCCCAGATCGCAAGTACCCCGGCATGCACGCCAAGCGCCGCAAGGAGCGCTCCCGCAAAGGCCAGCCCCCGCGCGGTCATTTCCCGCGCACCACGAGTTTGAGGCTCTTGAAGCCAAGCGCGCTCAATTCCGGGACCAGCTTCGCCAAGGCCTCGCCCGAAACCTTCGAATCCGCCCGCAGCGTGAGCGTGTCGGCACACCCGCCACAGGCCGCCCGCGCGCTTTGCGCCGCAGCCCCCAGCACTGCAAGCGCCGCCGCGCCGCGCGCCTCACCAAAGCCCAGCTGGCCGTCCGCACCCACAAAGAGCGTCAGGTCGCCGGGGTCGGCCTGCTCCCCGCCCATGGCCTCGGGCGGAGAGACCTCGAACGGCGTCGGCTGGGCAAGCGTCGCGGCAAGCAGGAAGAAGATCAACAACAGGAAGACCACGTTGATCATCGGCAAAAGCGGCTCGGGCAAGCTGCGCCGGGGCGTGTCGGTGAACAGCTTCATGGGATCAGCACCAGCTGCGTGAGCCCCGCACCGCGCAGCGCGTCGAGCACCTGCGTCACCGCCCCCAGATCACCGCCCTTGGGGCGCAGCACGACAGGATCGGTCGCGGCCTCCATCAACGGCGCGAGATCGGCGGCCAGATCGCTCAGTGCGACCGGCTGGCCATTGAGCGCAAGCGCGCCATCCGTCCCGATATCGACCAGCCGCGGCGGTCCCGACCATTCCGCCTGTGCGCCGCCCCCGCCAAGGGTGAGATCAAGCGTGCGCTCCACGCCGAAACGCGAGGCGAGCATGAAGAAGACAAGCAGCAGGAACACCACGTCGATCATCGGCGTGAGCGCGGGACGGCGGCGCGGGCGGGATGGCCCGAAGGCGAACATCACTCGGCTGCGGCGCGCGGCCGCTCTCTGTTTGTATCCCCGTTCTCAGCGGGCGCACGCGCAAAGATCCGGGTCGCGGCATCTTCCATGTCATGGCGCAGCCGATCGACCACCGCGTCGAAACCCGAGAGCGCGATCTGCGCCGGAATCGCCACCGCCATACCGGCGGCAGTGGTCAGAAGCGCCTCCCAGATCCCGCCCGCAAGCGTCGCCGGATCGGCCTGCACGCCCGCCTCCTGCAACGCGCGGAAAGCCGCGATCATCCCCGCAACCGTGCCCAGAAGCCCCAGCAGCGGGCCGATCACCACGGCCAGCTCCAGCCCGCGCAACCCCGAGCGCGCCCGCGCCAGCAGATTGCGCGCCACCCGCGCGGTCTCGGCCTCGGCGCCAGGCCGGTCAAGCTGCGGATCACGCAGACTCGCCATCGCGGCGCGGGCGAGCTGCGCACGCAAGGACCGGCGATCCTTCAGCTCGGCCTCGGCCGCGCCGATATCCCCGCGCGCCCAGGCCTCGATCGCGGCCTGCGTACGCGCGCCGCCCGACCAGGCACCGGCGGCGAGAAGATCCCAGAGTTTCCAGAAGATCAGCGCCAATGAAAGCACAGAGAGCGCGGCAATCGCCCACATCGCGGGCCCACCAAGCACAAGCGCATCGACCATGCGGCCCGGGAGCGCCCCGGAGATCTGAGCGGTGCTGTCCATCGCGCCCCCCGAAAGGCTGACTGGTGCCGGCGGAGGGACTCGAACCCCCGACCCCCTGATTACAAATCAGACGCTCTACCAACTGAGCTACGCCGGCGTGACCGGCCCGCAATAGCGCGGCTGGAATTTTCGCGCAAGACGGGGCTCAGCGAGAACGGCCGAGATTGGCGCGCGCGAGGATCGCCACTGCGACAAGCCCAACGGCCGAGACCAGAAGGGCTGCCGGCGATGCGTCACCGAGATTCTCGAGGCTCGCCTTCTCCTGCGTGCGCGTCGCCAGCGTCTCGAAATTGAAGGGGCGCAAGAGCAGTGTCGCGGGCAATTCCTTCACGCAATCGACGAAGACCAACAGCAGCGCCGAGCCGACCGAGCCGCGCATCAAGGGCAGGTAAAGCTCGCGCAATACGCCTCCCGGCCCCCGCCCGAGCGAGCGCGCCGCCATCGGCAGCGAGGGCGGCACGCGGCCGAAAGCGCCATCCGCGGCCCCCTGCGCGATGGCGAAGAAACGCACCGTATAGGCGAGGATGATCGCGAAGGCCGACCCGGTCAGCATGAGCCCGGGGTCATAGCCCGTGAGCGCTGCGATCGTATCGGCCAGCGCGTGATCGAGCCCGGCGAGCGGGATCAGGATGCCGACCGCCAGCACCGCCCCGGGCGCCGCATAGCCCAGCGTCGTGAGCGGCAGCACCACGCGCGGCAGGCTGCGCCCCGAAAGCCGCACTCCGTACACCATGAAGAGCGCCAGCGTCACCGTGATCGCCGCGGCTACCCCTCCGGTGAAAATCGTGTGCCAGAGCGCAAGGCCAAGGCCGCGCCCGAACCAGGCATCCGGATTGGCGAGCGCATGGCTCCCCATCACCGCGACCGGGAGCACGAACCCCACCGCAACCGGCAGCGCACAAAGCAGGCTCGCGCCCCAGCCCGCCCAGCCGGTCAGGCGTTGCGGCAGAACCGGGCGCGATTGCCGCGCGGTCTGGAAATAGCGCACCTTTCGGCGCGAGAGCTTCTCAAGCGCGAAGAGCGCGAAGACGATCCCGAGGATCACCAGCGCCAACTGCGCCGCCCCCCCGGCATTGCCACCCGACAACCATGTCGTGAAGATCCCCGTTGTCAGCGTCTGGACGCCGAAATGATCGACGACGCCGAAATCCGCCACCGTCTCCATCATCGCGATCGCGGCGCCCGCAGCGATTGCGGGACGGGCGAGCGGCAGTCCGACGCGCCAGAACAACCCGAACGGTCCGGTGCCGAGAGCGCGCGCGACCTCGTAGCTCGCCCCCGATTGCTCGCGCAGGGCCGCGCGGGTGATCAGGTAGATATAAGGGTAGAGCGCCGCGGAAAGCACGACGACGGCAGCCTCGCGCGAACGGATCTCGGGAAACCAGTAATCGCGCGCCGAGGCCCAGCCGAACGCACCGCGCAGCGCCGTCTGCACAGGCCCGGAATAGTCGAGGAAATCCGTGAGCGCATATGCCCCCACATAGGCCGGGATCGCGAGCGGCAGCAGCAACAACCACTCCAGCACCCGATGACCGGGGAAGCGATACATCACGACGAGCCATGCAGCGCCCGCCCCGACGGCCGAAGCCAGCAGCCCGACCCCGCCGGTCAGCACGGCGGTATTGGCAAGATAGCGCGGCAGGGTCGTGGCAATCAGATGCGGCCAGATATTCTCGCGCGGATCGAGCGCCATCCAACCCACCGCAAGGATCGGCGCAAGCACCAGCCCCGCGATCACGAGAGCCCCCAGCGACCACAGCCCCGAACCCGGAACGTGTCTGCGGGCCGAGGGTGGGCGCGCGCCGATTACCTGAGTTGTTTGCTCGGATTTCATCCCTCCCCTCTATCCCGAAACGCGTTTGCCTGTCCAGAACTCTACGGCTAGAGTGACGCGCAATCATAAGAGCTTGGCCAGACTGAGCATATTGAGGCGCGCAGCATGAAAGTCGTTTTCCATCTCGGGGCCCATTCGACCGATGAGGACCGCATCGTTCGCGTGCTGGCTGGCAATCGCGACGTGCTCGAAACATACCGTATCGCGGTGCCCGCGCCGCGCCGTTACCGGATGGTGCTGCGCGACGCGCTGGTCTCGCTCAAGGGCGGCCCCGCGCCGCAAGACATTCAGGACGCTCTGCTCGAAGCCTGCACCGACCGCCCCGACATCGAGCGGCTCGTCTTCAGTCACGAGTTTTTCCTGTGCATCCCCGAACGCGTGGTGACGCAAAAGGGTTTCTACGTGATGGCGCCGGGCAAGCTAGGCCCCCTCGCCAATCTCTTCCCCAGTTCGGAAACCGAGTTCCACCTCGCGCTGATCAACCCCGCGACGCTGCTTCCGCAACTCGTCAGGCGCCTGCCCAAACGCAGCTACGAACAGATCATGCAGGGCCACGATCCGCGCGATCTGCGCTGGGAACCGGTGATCCGTGACATGGCCGCGGCCGCCGGCGGACGCCGTCTGGTGATCTGGTGCAACGAGGATCTGCCGATGATCTGGCCCGAGGTGCTGCGCGCAGTCGGCGGGCTACCCGAGAGCCAGGCGCTGGACGGCGAGTTGATGATCCTCGAGCAGATCATGCCGCCCGACGGGGTGGCGCGGCTGCGCAGCTATCTCCAAAGCCATCCGCCGAAATCGATCCTGCAACGGCGCAAGATCTTTACGGTTTTCCTCGACAAATACGCACGTTCCGAGGCGATCGAGATCGAGGCGCCGCTGCCGGGATGGACCGACGAACTGGTCGCCGAGATCACCGCGCAATATGATGCGGACGTTGCCGCGATTGCACGGATGCCGGGCGTGGAGTTCATCGCGCCCTGATGCGGGCGCGAGGATGCCCGCGAGGGCTCAGGACATGCCGAGCGCGGATTTGTAGAGATCGAGGATCGCCTCTTCCTCGGCGACATCGTCCTTGTCGCGCTTGCGCAGGGCGACGATCTTCTTGAGAACCTTGGTATCGTAGCCGCGCGCCTTGGCTTCGGACATGATGTCCTTCTGCTGCTCGGCAATGTCCTTCTTCTCGGCCTCCAGGCTCTCGAATTGCTCGATGAACTGGCGCAGCTCATCGGCGGCGACATTATAGGCGGCATCGCTGGGCATCGGGCTCTCTCCTGCTGCTCGACTGGATCGGCGCCTTCACTAGCCCGCCCCGCCCCGCGCATCAAGAGGCGCCGCGCGCGCCTCCGGCGTCGAGGGGGCGCTGCCCCCGTCCGCGACACGCGGACTCCCCCGAGATATTTGGGTCAGGAAGAAGGGCGATTTTCCGCTTCTTCTTGAAAAAAAATATCTCGGGGTGAATGCCGAAGGCAGAGGGGCAGCGCCCCTTTTCCTTGCCTTGCCCCGCGCGCTCGGCTAGGGCAGGCGCGCATCATCGCAGGAGGCAAGTATGGAATTTCTGATCTGGGCCGGAGCCGGCGTTTCGGTGCTGGGGCTGATCGGCATCCTCTATTGCATCATTGCGGTGGCGAAGGCCAAGCGTGCGGCGCTTCCCGACGACGCGCTGCGGGCAAAGCTTCAGAAGGTTGTCGCGCTCAACATGGGCGCGCTTTTCGTCTCGGTGATCGGGCTGATGATGGTCGTGGTCGGGATCTTCCTGGGCTGACGCGTTTGCGTCAGCGCCGGTCGAGATCAGCGAAATTCTTGCCGTTGCGGATCAGCACGTCCCAGAGCGTGACCGGCGCAAGCGCACCTTCCTCGGCGAGGGCGCGCAGCAGTTTGCGCGTCGCGATCAGCCCGGCCCGGTCGGCCGCGAACATCACCCCTCCGAGGCTCGCCGGCAAACCAAGCGCGTAGCGCGCGGCGAGGTCGATATCGCAGGCGCGATGGGCCTGGGCGCGCTGCAACAGAGCCGCACCTTCATTGGCGAGCTCAGCCAGGATCCGGGCGCGGATCTGTGCGGTGCCCAGACGGCGCGGCGCAATCCCGGCCTCGCGGCGCAGCGCGGCGAGGGCCTCGGCCTGATCGGGGATCGGACGCGCGGCGCGGTTCGACCAGTCGTAGAACCCCTGGCCGCTCACGCGGCCTTCCTGTCCTTCGAGTTCGAGGAGCCCGAGGAACGGCCCCGGCGCGCGGTGGATCTGCTCGAGCCCGGCGCAAACCCTCGAGATCCCAATCGTGTCGGCCAGCCGCAGCGGCGGGGTCGTGATCCCCAGTTGCGCAAGCGCCTCATCGACCTGGGCGACCGAAGCGCCGGCGATCACCGTACGTTCCGCCGCAGCGATATAGGCAAGGCGCAGATGGGTGACGATGCCACCGACCCCGGGCCCGCCGATCACAACGGGCTCATCCCCGAGACGCAGCAACGCCTCCAGCCGTGCGAGGTCTTCGGGCGTGGTCTCTGCGCCGGGAACCAGCTCGGCGATGCCGCCCGCGCGGATCAGCACCGATCCCGTCTGGTGGGGCAGCGCGCGGTCGAGCACGGACAGGCGCATCGGCACCTCCGGCACCGGCTGCGGCCCCGTCGCAATCACCAAATCACAGCCGACCAAACCGTCGCGCGTCATCGCCGCGCCGAGCCGCGCCCAATCCGTGTCGCGGGTTTCGGGATCGAGGCTGCCTTCCTGCACTTGCCGTTCCTGTTCGCGGGCGATGGCCGCGAACCCCGCCTCGATCGCGCCGGGATCGCTTGCCCCGAGCACCACCGCATGGCCGGCCGCCAGAAGCGCGCCGGCAAATCCCGGCGGTTGATCCCAGAGCCCGATCCGCATCGGCTCGGGATGCTCGGCTGATCGCACCCGCGACGTACAGCGTTCGGCGTGGCGCAGCGCTTGCGACAGCGGCGCGGCGCTCAGATCCTCGAGGGCAACGGCCTCGAAATCGAGCGCTTCCTCGAGTGACAGCAGCAGCGCGCCTTCGATCACCTCAAGCGCCCGCGCGCCCGGCTCGGCAAGCGCCCCCTTGCGCAAGCCGGCGCGGCGCGGCTCGATTGCGGCGAGATAGGCGGCAGGATCGGAGAGCGCGGCATCGGCTGGCGGCACGCCCTCGTCATGGAGCAATTCGAGCGCGGCGGCGATCTCGGGCGGCTCGGGATCGGAAAGGATTATCTCGCACAACCCAAGCCCCATGGCTTCCGTGGCCCCGAGCGGCGTCTCGCGGGTGAGCAATTCGAGCGCGGTCGCGCCGCCCGCGCGCCGCGCAAGCCTGACCAACCCGCCTGCGGCCGGGATCGCGCCGAGCGAGAACTCGGGCGAGAAGAACGTCGTTTCGGGATCGGCAATGCGCAGATCGGCGGCCTGGGACAGCGCGAGACTTCCCCCGGTGATCCGTCCCGACAGTCGCGCAAGCACCGGCAGCTCGAGTGTCGCCAGAGCCTGCGCAAGCGTTGCGAGATCGGGGGCCTCGCCCACGGTCGCATAATCCTCAAGCGGGTCCGGGGCGACGGGCCAACCCGCTACATCACCCTGAACGATCACGCCGCGCAGGGAGTGGTCGCGCGCCACGAGGTCGAGGAGCCCGCCAAGTGCGGCACGCAGATCAGGCGTGTAACCAGCAGGTGCGCCGCTTGCGTCGAGACCGCACAGCGTGATCCAAGCCAGCCCGTCCTGGGTCCGAAATCTCACCCGCTTTGCCATTGCCCCCGCCACTGCATCGACCGACCGAACGCTTCGCTCGCGCCGCAAGTCTAAGGCCGACGAGCTTCAAAACAAAGGGTTTTTACCCGTTGCGAACCGCAAACGGCAAGAAGGCGCGGATCGGGACCAAGGACAGGCGCGCTCAACCGCGCCCGGTCTTGGCGCCGGGGGCATGCTTGCGGCAGAAGGGCGTGGCGGGCAGCACATCGAGGCGTGCCTCATCGATGCGCTCGCCGCAGGTGACGCAAAAACCGTATTCCCCTTCCGCGATTCGCCCGAGTGCAGCCTCGATCGCGCGCAATTCCTGCTGCGCGGACTCGCCAAGGTCTTCAAGAACCTCATCTTGTTCCTGCTCGACCGCAGCGTCGTCCCAATCCTTCTCGACATGGCTGTCGAGCTCGGATTCGACCTGTTCCATCCGCGTCATCAACTGTGCGCGGCGTGCTTCCAACTCCGCTTGGCGGGTTTCGACCGATTTCATGCGCTCCTCCATCTGCTCGGCAAATCATAGCAGTTAAAGGGCTTTTCCAACGTTGATACAAGTCAACCGGAAAAACCGAAACATATGCGGATATCAAAATCCTTGCACGAGAGCCCCGCCGGGTTCTAGCATTGCAATTCAGACGGGTTTGGGAGACCCCGTCGTGTTTCAAAGTACGAGCACAGGGAGAGCTCATGCATCAGGATTGGATTTGGGGCCTCGTCGGCGGTCTGATGATCGGCGCGGGTGCCGGAGTATATCTATTGGTCAATGGCCGCATCATGGGCGCGAGCGGCATCATCGGCGGGCTGATCGACGGATCGGGCCGCGATACGGTTTCGGAACGCGTGGCTTTTCTGGGCGGGCTCATCGCCGTGCCACCGCTTCTGGTTCCACTCTACAAGGTCGTCGATACCCACGTGACAAGCTCGATCTGGGTGATCGTCGCGGCGGGCGTGCTGGTGGGTCTGGGCACGCGGCTTGCCAATGGCTGCACCTCGGGGCACGGGGTCTGCGGCATCTCGCGCTTCTCTCTGCGCGGTATCGTTGCGACGGCTTTCTACCTGCTTGGCGGGGGGCTTTCGCTGGTGATTTTCCGCCATCTGCTGGGAGTGATCTGAGATGCGCAATTTCTTTGCATTCCTCTCGGGAGGTCTCTTCGGCGCGGGGCTTCTGGTGGCCGGCATGGTTGACACCAAGAAGGTTCAGGGCTGGCTCGACGTGTTCGGCGACTGGGATCCGACGCTCGCCTTCGTGCTGACCGGCGCGGTGGGCGTTATGTTCTTTGTCTGGATGGTCGCGCAGCGGCGCGAGAAATCCATGCTCGGCTCGCCGATGCCGGGGGCATTTCCGCGTCTCGTTGACCGGAACCTCGTGCTTGGCTCGCTGTTGTTCGGCGCGGGCTGGGGCATGGCGGGGCTTTGCCCGGGTCCGGCTATGGGCTCGCTGAGCTTCAACGGCTGGCAAGGCTGGCTCTTCATCATCGCGATGGGCGTGGGCATGGCAATTGCGCCGCGGGTCAAGGACTGGCTCTCCGCCCTCGATCGCACGAAGCTCGAAGTGCCACCCTGTGAGAACATCCCCGAGGAAGAGCGCGCACTGGCAGGCAACACCTCGCGCGCCGTGGCTCGCTGAACCTTACAAACCCGATCCGATCTTGAGCGGCGGCAGGTCTCCTGCCGCCTCTTTCTCATTCGCGAGACCGCGCAGGCCATCCATTCCGCCCATCCCACCGAGCCCGTCACCCTCTTCGGGCAAGTCTTGCCCGCCCAACCCTGCGCCAATCTCAAGCCCTCCCAATCCACCAAGCGGATCTGGCGCATTGGCTGTCGTGCCGGACAGATCGTCGGGCGCGCCGTAGGCGGCGTTCATCGGGTCGCCCAGCGGACCCGGTTCAACGGGCAGATCGACCTTCGGGAAAGGCGTCTCCCCGGTCGCGACCAGAGCGCTGGGCTTGCGTTTGGGCACGGCCTCCAAACCACCAGTCTCATCAGCCTCGACCAGCCGCAGCGCCCGCATCCCCCGGCTTTGCCCGAGCCGCGCCTGTGAAAGCTCGCGGCGCCCCTGCCCTTCCAGCGCGATCTTCTCCAGGGCGTCCTCGGGGATCGGGATTTCCATGCCGGGGGCAAACCCCATCACGGCAGCCAGAGGCAAGGTCACGCGATGAAGCACCGCGTCGAGCGTGGCGGGGGCCGAGAGCACCGCGCGTTCGAGCGCCTCCTCCCAGTCCGGGCCGGGATCGGGTGCGACAGCCCCTTGAACGTCTTGCGCCCGCGCCCTTTTCAGCGCCACGCCCCGGCCCGATTGCGGCACCGCCCAAAGAAAGCCTCCCTCACGCTCGGCGCCCGCGCCAAAGGTGATCCGCGCCGACCAGACCCGGTAGCTGATATCTTCGAGCAGGAGCCCCAGCGGACGCGGATCATCGAGATGGGAGGCGTAGCGAAACCCGCCCGCCCAGGAAATCGCGTCATCCTCGCTCAAGAACTCCTCGATCATCGCAAGCAGCGCATCGATGAAATCCGCCGCCATCGCCGCGTCGATCCGCGTCGGCTTGCGCAGCCCCGGCGCGGATTTGCCAAGCCGCCTCATCGTCTGCATCTCTATCAGGACCGACAGAGTTGCGGGCGGCAGCGCAACCAGCCCCAGCCCTTCCCCCGGCCCCTCGATCACCGCGAGCAGCGAGAGGTCCTCCAGCATCTCGGGGAGGTCGGCGAGGCCCCGGCGGGTCTCGGTCAGTTCGGTCACGCGCAGGGGTAAGCCCAACATCTCCTGCGCGACCTTGGCGAGGCTTTGCGAGATCGCCTTCTCAGAGGTCATGGGGATGCCGTCCGGGGCGATCCTCCCCGCCTCGGCCTTCCTGCGCAGCACTGAATTGTCGCGCTCCTGAGCCATAACCTCCATCCGCCCGCCAATCGGGACATCCCCCAAGCCTTGGCAGAACGAGCTTTACAAATGGTTGAAATCGCTTGTCGCGTTCAGACCTGTGCGCCCACGGGCGGAGGTGTCGCCGGATCCTTCCGCCGGAGCGGCAGGCTCACGCGGAAGGCCGCGCCGCCCTGTCCGGGCAGATAGTCGATTGTGCCACCGAGATTGGCCATGATCTCGCGGCAGATCGCGAGTCCAAGCCCCGCGCTGCCTGCGCGGCTCTGGTCGGTGAGGCGTGCGAACTTCTCGAAGATCAGCTTTTGCGACTGTTTCGGAATGCCCGAACCGTTATCGAGGAAGTCGATCTGCACCCGCTTGCCGCGCTTTTTCACCTCGATGCGCAGCACCGCACGCTCGGCGTCGCAATACTTGCGCGAGTTCGAGATCAGGTTGATGAAGACCTGCACCAGCCGGTCGGTATCGGTGAAGATCGGCATATGCTCGGTCGGAAAATCGCGCTCGATCCGGAAAGCGCGCTCGGGCTGGGTCGAGGAGGCCGCCTGCACCGCGCGATTGATCAGGTCGTGCAGGTTCGCCACCGAGATATTGAGCTGCGCGCGGCGGTTCTCGAGCACCGACAGATCGAGCAGATCATCGAGCAGCCGGGTCAGGCGGCGGGCCTCCTCGTGGATGATCTCGGCGTATTGCGCGCGCATCGCATCTGGCAGGTCCGGCTCCATAAGGATCTCGGAAAAGGCGCGGATCGAGGTCATCGGTGTGCGCAGTTCGTGGCTGATCTGGCTGAGGAAGGCGTCCTTCTGGACCGACAATTCCTTGAGCTTGTCATTGGCCTCGCGCAACGCGCGCGCGGTCCGGGCCAGCTCTTCCGATTTCGCCTCGAGCCGGGCGGAGTATTCCTTCGCCTCGGCCGTCTCGCCCGCCACCGCGATCAGATCCTGCATCGAGACCGACGAGCCGCCGGTGAGCTGCGAGATCATCGCATGGGCCGTAGCCGCCCCCACCGAGCCCGCGAGCTTCCGTTCGAGCCGCGCAAGGAAATCGGGGGTAGTGTCGGGCAGGAACCCGGCCTTGCCCTGCCCCGCGGCCTGCGCCTGGAAGAAATGCTGTGCCGGTTCCGCCCCGAGGATACGCTGCGCCATCGAGAGCAGGTCTTCGGCCTCCGCCCCGCCCTGGGCCCAGGATCGGGTTGCCGGTCCCTGATCGTAGATATTGACGAAAGCCACGCCCTGAAGTCGCTCCATCGGCCCCGGGAAGGAGGTCATCGAGAAGATCAGGAAGGCGAGCGTGTTGAACAGAAGTGACCAGAACAGCGCGTGCAGAAGCGGATCGAGCCCGCCGATCCCGAAGAGCGCATGCGGCCGCAGCCAGCCCAGTCCCAACAGCCCATGGTCGAGCACCGCCTGCGGCAAGAGCCCCGCCTCGCCCACCGAAGGCAAGAAGAGCGTGTAGGCCCAAAGCGCAAAGCCAGTGATCAGCCCCGCCGCCGCGCCGACATGGGTGGCCCCGCGCCAGAACATGCCACCGAGCAGCGCGGGCAGGACCTGCGCCGCACCGACGAAAGCGATCAGGCCGATCGCCGCCAGCGCCTCGGAGCCGCCCGACATCCGATAATAGGCATAGCCCATCGCAAGGACCACGATGATCGAGACTCGCCGCGAGGCGAGCACAAGCCCGCGCACATCGCCCGGCGCCCGCGCATCCGAACGGCGCAGCGCCAGCCAGAGCGGCGTGACGATATGGTTCGAGACCATCGTGGCCAGCGCGATCGCGGCCACGATCACCATCGAGGTCGCCGAGGAAAATCCGCCGAGGAAAGCCAGCAGCGCGAGCTTGCCCTGCCCCTCCGACAGCGGCAGCGTCAGAACGAAGAGATCCGGGTTTGCACCCTCGGGCATCCGCTCTAGCCCCATCACCGCGATCGGCACGACGAAGAGGCTCATCAGCATCAGATAGGCCGGGAAGGCCCAGCTCGCGGTGGCAAGGTGGCGCTCGTCCACATTCTCGACCACCAGCACCTGAAACATCCGCGGCAGGGTCAGGATCGCTGCGGCGGAGACAAAGGTGAGACCGGCGAAACGGCCCGGGTTCAGCTCCCATTCCGCGATCTTCGAGGCGTCGATGCGCGAGAGCATGTCCACCGGCCCGCCGCCCAGCCCCCAGACCACGAAGACCCCGACCGCGACCAGCGCGACCAGCTTCACCACCGCTTCGAGCGCGATTGCCGTGACCACGCCGTGATGGCGCTCATTGGCGTCGAGATTGCGGGTGCCGAAAAGAATGGTGAAGATCGCAAGCCCGCCCGCGATCCAGAGCGCCGTCGCGCCCTGATCGGGAAGCGCCCAACCCTCGGGCGTGCCTGCCGCGAAGACGCCAAAGCTCAGTGTCACCGATTGCAGTTGCAGCGCGATATAGGGTGTCGCCGCGGCGACAGACATCAACGTGACGATGACACCAAGCGTGTTCGATTTACCGTAGCGGCTGGAGATCAGGTCGGCGATTGAGGTCACCCGATGGGTCCGGCCGATCCGCACCAGCTTGCGCAGCACCCACCACCAGCCGACGAAAACCAGCGTCGGGCCTAGGTAGATCGTGAGGAATTCCAGCCCCGAGCGCGCCGCATAGCCAACCGCACCATAAAACGTCCAGGCGGTGCAATAGATCGAGAGCGACAGCGTGTAGATCACCGGCGAGCGCAGGAAGCGCAACCGGCGGCGTTGCGCGCGGCGCTCTGCCACGAAGGCCACCGAGAAGAGCACGATCACATAGCCGAGGCAAACCGCGACGAGGATATTGAAGGGCATCTCAGCCCTCCGCTGCGTCGTCGGGATCAGCCCCCCGCACACGCCCGGCCGTCGCGAACCCTTCCGGCAGTTCCTCGACATCGAGCACCGGCCCGAGCCCGCGCGCGATCAGGAAAGCCGCGAGGATCAGCCCGATCCAGACCGCAAAGAGATAGAGACCTCCCCGACCGGTGTCAGGCGCCACGGTCTCCGCCGGATGCCAGAGCCCCGGCAGCAGGATCAGCACCACGCCCAAAACCGGCAACAACCGCGCCGCATCCATCAGGCGGCGGCGGCGATAGGATCTTCGGGCAAGAAAGAGCGGTTGGCCCGTTTGCGGCATCAAGCAGGCTCCCGGCGGGCCTCGCCGCCCCCGGTGATCGCCTCGAGCCGGGCCAGCACATCGGCATTGGCGAAAGGCTTGGCGAGGAAGGCGGTGGCCCCCGCGCGCTCGGCTGCCTCGCGGTCACGGCCCTGCCCGCGCGCGCTCAGCATCAGCACCGGCAAGCGCGAGAGATCGGCATCCGCGCGCAAATCCGACAGGATTTCGAGACCGGAACGCCCCGGCAGCATCAGATCCAGAATAATTGCGTCGGGCAGCACCTCGGCGATGCGCGACATCGCCTGCGCCCCGTCGCCCAGAACCGACACCGCCCAACCCGCGCGTGACAGGATGAAACGGATCGCCTCGGCGATATGCGGCTCGTCCTCAATCAGCAAAACCTGTTTATTCGGCATCGCCACTCCCCCTCGCCTGACTATCGCGGGCGGGCTGCGTGGTGTCAAACCCTTGCAGGGCTTATCCTGCACCAGAAACGATCGAGGGCTCACGCCGACCCGGGCAATCCGCGCGTGGACAGATCCGGCAGGAGGCACCGATCGCGCGGGCCGGAGCCTCGGTCGCCTCCGCCGGCGCGGGGAGGATCAGCATCGTCGCGCGCATCAGCAAAGGCCCGTCGAACCCGGTCGGGCGCGGCTCGCTGACCGCATAGGTCAGAAAACGTTGCGGCAAGCGGCCCGCCATGTCGACCAGTGCTCGGATCGGCTGGGTGGGACGCGCCAGCGCCTCGTAAAGCGGCCAGAGCGGACAAGCTGCGGCAAAGCGCGGCGGGGCGAAACCGGGCGCGGGACGGCGGAAGGTCAGGGTTCCCGAGCCGTCACAAATCACCAGCCCCGGCTGGCCGAGCCCCGGCTGACCGGGCGGTAGCGCCGCAAGGCGACGCAAAACCTGCGCCAGGAGCGCGCCGGTGCGCGCAACGATTGCACCCGGATCGGGGCCGAGATCGGCCAGCGCCGCGTGCATCGTCTCGAGCGGCAAGGCGCGGGCATCGTTGGTCAGCTGTGCCAGATGCTGCTCGGCCAGCGCCCGCGCCGCCGCCGACGCCAATTCCGGCGCACCCGCGATCAGATCGGGCACCGATGCCTCACCCGCCTCGATCTCGGGGAAATGCCATGCCCGCGCCTCGAGCCAGGCTTCGAGCTGTTCTTGCGGCGAGGACAGCCCCGTCTCCGCCGTTTCTATCTCGTCGAGATAGCCCACCAGCGCCTCGGCGGTGCCCGAAAGACGCAGGCTTTCCTCCTGGATCGTCTGGAGAAACCGCGCGCGCCACTCGGGCTCGATATCCTCGGTCTCGACGAGAATAGCCGCGGTCGAGCGCAGGCTCGTCACCGCCGAAAGAACCTCATGCAACGAGGTCAGCAGGAACGGGTCTTGCGCCATGCGCTCGGCATAGGCCTCGACCACACGCTCAAGCGCCGCAAGCCGCGCCTGACGCGAAGCGAGAAGCGCGGCCCAAGCCGGAAAACGACCTACGAATTCCTCGATCCGGTCGAGATCGGGGGCCTGATACAGCGCCCCCCCTTCGGATTCGGCCGCGGCCGCGGCCTCGCGAAGCCCGTCGAACAACGCCCCTTCCGCGCCCTCGCTGAGCGCGACCGGATCAACGCCCATCGCCTGCGCGATGCGCTCCATCAACGCATCACCCACCCTGCGGCGGTTATGTTCGATCAGGTTGAGATAAGCCGCCGAAATCCCAGCCGCGCGGGCGAGATCGGCCTGCTTTAGACCCAGCGCAGTGCGCCGTTCGCGAATGCGGGTGCCGGTAAGAGCGGAACGGGCCATGCCAAGTCCTCCTGCACCAGCTTTACAGCCAAGCGCAGGAGGGCAAAAGGCATTTACCAGCCTTTACACGCGATCAGCAGGGGCCGGTGCCCGCAGGCGCAACCGTCGCCATGCCCGAGATCGACTCGACGCCCGGCTCACATTGGCCGACGTCTTTCTCGAGCTGGGCGCAACCGGCAAGTGCGGCAAGCGCCAAGACCGCAAGCAGTTTCACAGCTCGGAAGTTGTGATGGTCTTTCATGATTTTCTCCTTCTCTCCATGTGCGAAGGATCTCCCTTTGCGAGTGTGAATTTACACTGGAGGCACCGCTTGCGCCCTGATCCGTGTCAAGATCGCCACCGTTTTTCGCGCCCCGATTTGACAGCCGACCGGAATGCGCCATTCTCAATGCGGCAGCGCAGCAATTTTCGGGAGAGACAATGCAACCCGAGCAGATCGAGACAGAACTGCAACAAGCGATCGGCGCCGCACAGCGCGTGCTGCCCGATTGGGCGGTGGCTCTGGCGGCCTATTTGATCGCGGCATTCCTGGCGTTGGTTCTGTTTCGCGTCGTCTTCTCGATGCTGACGCGGGCGGTGGCGGAGCGCGACCTGTTCTGGCGCTCGCTGGTCACCCGCGCGGCGCGGCCCCTACGGCTCGTGCTGCTGATCATGGCGCTCGGTTTCGCCAACGGGCTTGCTCCGGCAAGTGCGGCCACGACCACGACGATCACCCATGTCCTGCTCGTCGCGCTGATCCTGAGCCTTGCCTGGATCGCCTATACCGCCCTTTATATCTGGACGACGATCCACCTTCGGCGCTTCAAGCTCGATGCCGAGGACAACCTGCTTGCGCGCAAGCACGTGACGCAGACCCGGATCCTGATGCGCGTCGCCAAGGTGATGATCGTGATCCTTGCCGTGGCCGCTGCCTTGATGACCTTCCCCGCGGTGCGCCAATACGGCGTCTCGCTGCTGGCGGCCGGAGGAGCTGCCGGGATCGTCGTCGGTCTTGCCCTGCAACCTGTTTTGAAGAACCTCTTCGCAGGCATTCAGCTTGCGTTGACCCAGCCGATCCGCATCGACGATGCCCTGATCGTGGAAGGAGAATGGGGCAATGTCGAGGAGATCACCTCGACCTATGTGGTGATCCGGATCTGGGACTGGCGGCGATTGGTCGTTCCACTGAGCTATTTCATCGAACAACCTTTCCAGAACTGGACACGCGAGAGCGCCGAACTGATCGGGACGGTGATGATCTATCTCGATCATACTGCCGATATAGAGGCGGTCCGCGCCAAGGCCCGCGAGATTACCGAGGCTGACCCGCTCTGGGATGGCAAGGTCTTTGCGGTGCAGGTGACCGATTTCCGGGAGCGGGTGATGGAGGTGCGCATCCTCGCCTCCGCCCGCAACGGCCCGCGCACCTATGATCTGCGCTGCAATATCCGCGAAAAACTCGTGAGTTGGTTACAGGCCGAGATGCCGAGCGCCCTGCCTCGCACCCGCGCGGACCTCTCTTCCGGCGAAGCCGTGCAGTTTGCGGTGCCCGAGATCAGCGGCCCCAAGCCACCGCCCGAGACAGGCGGGCTTTGACCCACTCATGTTCTCACAGATCGCCCGTCGCTGCTGCTAGTCGAAGGCGCGGAACCGCGCCCCGAAATTGATCGCTTTGTTCGAGCAGGCATCCATCGCGTCGATCAGCCAGAGCCGGTCAGGCGCTTTCCCTACCAGCAGATGACGCCCCAAGGCTGCCTCTCCCTTGGCGATATTGCCAGCGAGATCGCCCCTGAACCCCATCAATCGTTTCAGCCAGAAGTCCTGCGCCTCTCCCACATAGCCGCCACCGCCGCCGCCCGGTGCGATCGTACGGGCCACGGCAAGACAATATCCCGCCTCGACCCCTTCCGTCTGCGTATCGAAGAGATAGCCAAGCGGTGCCGCGAATTGGCTTTTCCAAGTAAGCCAAAACAGGCCCGTCAGGAAAACCGCCCCCAGTACGAAGGCGAGATAGACACGCAGCGGCAAGACCGTATCGGCCGGCGCCCGATAGCGCCCGTGCCTTCCTGCGCGAAGATGATTGCCTTGATCGATCATGCGGACCTCCTTGGGCGCAGCAAAACCGATTCTCGTTAACAAAACGTCGAAAAGAAAACGCCCTCCGGCGGGGGCCGGAGAGCGCAAGCGTTCAAGACAGGATCAACTCAGAGGCCAGCCTTGTCGGTGACCTCATGCGTCCAGGCGCCATCCGGCTTCTTGGTGATGACCGGATCCGAACCGCCCGACATCAGCACGTCCACGGTGCGCTCGTAATCGGCCGGATCAAGCGCGCCATTCGACCCTTCGGTCAGCTTGGCGACCTCGGTCATCATGCGCTCCTGATGCTCCATCGTCTGCGCGCCGGTCTCGTCATATTCGAGCACGATCTCGGCGGCTTCCTTCGGGTTCGCCTCGGCGTATTTCCAGCCCTCCATCGAGGCCTTCACGAATTTCGCCATCTTCTCGACGAAAGCCGGGTCCTTGAGGTTGTCTTCCATGACATAGAGGCCGTCTTCCAGCGTCGCGACACCCTCGTCCTCGTATTTGAAGGTGATGAGCTGATCGGGCGAGATACCCGCGTCGATGACCTGCCAGTATTCGTTATAGGTCATGGTCGAAATACAGGCCGCCTGCTTTTGCAGGAGCGGATCGACGTTGAAGCCCTGCTTGAGCACGGTCACGCCATCATCGCCGCCCTCGGTCGAGATGCCCAGATGGTTCATCCAGCTCAGGAACGGGTATTCATTGCCGAAGAACCACACGCCCAGCGTATGGCCGGGGAAGTCCTTGGGGCTCTCGATGCCCGATTCCTTGAGGCAGGTCAGCATCATGCCCGATTTCTTGTAGGGCTGGGCGATGTTGACGAGCGGCAGGCCCTTTTCGCGCGCGGCGAGCGCGGCCGGCATCCAGTCGACGATCACATCGGCACCACCGCCCGCGATCACCTGCTCGGGCGCGATATCGGGGCCGCCCGGCTTGATCGTCACATCGAGGCCCGCATCCGAATAGTAGCCCTTCTCGAGCGCCACATAATAGCCCGCGAACTGGGCCTGCGTGACCCATTTGAGCTGCAGCGTCACATCCTCGTTGGCCCAGGCGGCGCCCGCCATGGTGAGGCTTGCCGCCACCCCCGCGATCAGTTTCTTCATCGTTTCACTCCACTGTTGGCCCCGGATCTTGCGCCCGGGATTTTGGTTATTTCTCAGGCTCGTGCCCTAGGTTCGGGCCCGTTGCGACGGGTGCCAGAACGTCACCAGCTTCTCGATCAGGGCGACCAGCCCATAGAAGCCCGAGCCCGCAAGGGCCGCAACGGTAATTTCCGACCACACGAGCGGCAGATCAAGCTGCCCCACGGCGGTCGAGATACGAAAACCCATCCCCATCGTCGGGCTGCCGAAAAATTCGGCAACGATCGCACCGATCAGCGCCAGCGTCGTCGCGATCTTGAGCCCGTTGAACAGGAACGGCATGGCCGCGGGCAGGCGCATCTTGAACAGCCCCTGCCAGTAGCTGGCCGAATAGGTCGCCATCAGGTCGCGCTGCAGCGCATCGGTCGCGGCCAGCCCCGCCACCATGTTCACCAGAACCGGGAAGAAGACCATCACCACGACGACCGCCGCTTTCGACTGCCAGTCGAAGCCGAACCACATCACGAGGATCGGCGCGATGCCGACGATCGGCAGGGCGGCCACGAAATTGCCGATCGGCAGCAGACCGCGCTGCAGGAAGGGCGAGCGGTCGATCAGCACCGCCACCACCACGGCCGCCCCGCAGCCGATCAGGTAGCCCGAGAGCGCGCCCTTCAGGATCGTCTGCACGAAATCCTCGCGCAGGATATCGGTCGAGGCGGCGAAGCTTGCCGCGATCTGGCTTGGCGCGGGCAGGATTACGGGGCTGATATTGAGTCCCAGGACCAACCCTTCCCACAAGATCAGGATCGTGAGCCCGAATAGAGCCGGGATCAGGAACCGCGCCCAGCGCTCGGCCCCATGCGCCTTCGCGAGCCAGGAATTCAGCGCCCAGGCCGCGAGCCAGAAGACAATCGCGAAAATCAGCCAGCTCATCGCACCATCCCCATCCGCTTGAGCGTGATCTGCTCGATGATGCCCACGACGACCACGAGAATCGCGGCAAGCGCGGCGGCGGCAAACAGAGCCGACCAGATCTGCACCGTCTGCCCGTAATAGCTGCCAGACAGAAGCCGCGCGCCAAGACCGCGCGTGGCCCCTGCGGGCAGCTCCGCGACGATCGTGCCCACGAGGCTCGCCGCCACGCCGACCTTCAGCGAGGCGAAAAGGTAAGGCATCGAGGAGGGCAGCCGCAGCTTCCAGAAGGTCTCGCCCTTGGAAGCGTTATAGGTCTTCAGCAAATCAAGCTGCATGTGGTCGGGCGCTCGCAGCCCCTTCACCATCCCCACCAGAACCGGGAAGAAACTCAGATAGGCCGCGATGATCGCCTTGGGCAGCAAGCCGGTGATCCCGAGGCTCGCCAGAACCACGATCACCATCGGCGCGATCGCGAGGATCGGGATCGTCTGGCTGGCGATCGCCCAGGGCATGACGCTGAGATCCATCGCCCGGCTATGGGTGATCCCCACCGCCAGCAAGATCCCCAGCCCCGTGCCCAACGCAAACCCCGCCAAGGTCGCCGAGAGCGTGATCCAGCCGTGATAGACGAGGCTGCGCTTCGAGGTGATCTTCTGCCCCGCGACGCCTTCCCAAAGCCCGACCGCCACCTGATGCGGCGCAGGCAGCACGGGGCGCTTCTGGTTCATCGTATCGACGACGACCTCCGAGAAACTCACCTCCTGCCCGGCCCGCGCGGCCTGGTCATAGGTCCATTGCGAATTCAGCCAGACCGTCGCCCCGTACCAAAGCACGATGATCGCGGCCAGAACGGTCAGAACAGGCGCCACCATCTTCATGAGACGACCCTCCGCTTCGACTTGGCCGAAATATCCTCGGGGGGTGAATGGCGCAGCCAGAAGGGGGCAGACAGCCCACCTGCCCGGGTCGCGATCAGCGCATCACTCATCATAGGCATGCCCCGCCCGCAGCCCCTCGCGCACCCGGTGCGCGATTTGCAGGAATTCTTCACTGTCGCGAATATCAAGCGGGCGCGGCCCACGCGGCAGGGTGCTCTCGATCACCTCGTGGATACGGCCCGGACGGGGCGACATCACCACGATCTTGGTGGACAGGTAAACCGCCTCGGGGATCGAATGGGTGACGAAGCCGATCGTCTTGTTCGTCGCCGACCAGAGCTTCAGCAGCTCCTCGTTGAGCTTGTCGCGCACGATCTCGTCGAGCGCGCCGAAAGGCTCGTCCATCAGCAGGATCTCGGCGTCGAAGGCAAGCGCCCGCGCGATCGAGGCGCGCTGCTGCATGCCCCCCGACAGCTGCCAGGGAAACTTCTTGCCGAACCCCTCCAGATCGACGAGCGAGAGCACTTTCTCAACCCGCGCATCCATTTCGCTGCGCGGATAGCCCATGATTTCCAGCGGAAGTTTCACATTTCCAGCAATCGTGCGCCACGGATACAGACCCGCCGCCTGGAACACATAGCCATAGCTGCGCGCCTTGCGCGCCTCCTCGGCGCTCATCCCGTTGACGCGCAATTCACCCCCCGTGGGCGTCTCGAGCGCCGCGATACAGCGCAGGAAGGTCGTCTTGCCGCAGCCCGAGGGACCGATGAAGGAGACGAAATCGCCCTTCTCGATATCGAGATCGATATCCTTGAGCGCGTGGACAGGCCCGTCATTCGTTTGGAATGTCAGGTTGAGCCCTCGGGCCTTGATCACCGGAACAGCCGTCATCCGCGCCTCCAAAGGGTTTTGTCCGCGATTTCGACGCTATTGCCCGCCGGATCGCGCAGATAGATCGAGCGCGCGCCGTTCGGCCAGAAGAAATCGGCCTCAATCTCCACGTTGTTTTCCCTCAAGTGTCGTTCCCATTCATTCATTTCTTCGGCTTTCGCGGCGAGACATACATGGCCCGGACCGATCGCGCCATGGGGCGGAACCGGCAGGGCTGACGCGTCATCGGAAGGCACGCGTGTCGCCTCGGCGATGAAGGTCAGGATCACCCCCTCGCCGCAGCGAAAGAAGACATGCCGTCCGTCGCGCCGCGTCAGCCGTTCGAGCCCCAGCAACCCGCCATAGAAAGCCTCGGTCGCGTCGAGATCCTCGACATAGACCGCGGCCTCGAGAAGGCCGGTGCTGACCGGGGCCCCCATCTGGCCTCAGACCCCGCTCGCCGGAATGCCCGAGCGCTGCACAGGGCGCGGCGCGGTCAGCTCTTTCCAGGTGGAAAGCGCCTTGGTGACCGGCATGCCCGCATCGCGCGCGACAAACTCGCCATGGCCTTCCGTCGACTGGATCTTGCCATCGCCCCAGGCCACGGTGCCGCGGCTGAGCGTATAACGCGGCAGGCCCTTGACCTCCTTGCCCTCGAACACGTTGTAATCGATCGCGGATTGCTGCGACGAGGCCGAAATCGTCTTGGTGGCCTCCGGGTCCCAGACCACGAGATCGGCATCCGCGCCCACCAGAACAGCGCCCTTCTTCGGGTAGCAGTTGAGGATCTTGGCGATATTGGTCGAGGTCACGGCCACGAATTCGTTCATCGTGATCCGGCCTTTGTTCACCCCTTCGGTCCAGAGCATCGGCATCCGGTCCTCGAGCCCGCCCGTGCCGTTCGGGATCTTGGTGAAGTCGCCCACGCCATAGCGTTTCTGATCGGTGGTGAATGCGCAGTGATCGGTCGCCACGCAAGACAGCGTTCCCGAGGAAAGCCCCGCCCAGAGGCTGTCCTGATGCTGCTTGTTGCGGAAGGGCGGGCTCATCACGCGGCGTGCAGCATGGTCCCAATCCTTGTCGAAATACTCGCTCTCATCGAGGGTCAGGTGCTGGATCAACGGCTCACCCCAGACGCGCTTGCCGTTCATCTTCGCGCGCCGGATCGCCTCATGCGCCTCCTCGCAGGAAGTATGCACGACATAAAGCGGCACGCCCGCCATATCGGCGATCATGATCGCCCGGTTCGTGGCCTCGCCCTCGACCTGGGAGGGGCGGGAATAGGCATGCGCCTCGGGGCCGGTATTGCCCTCGGCCAGAAGCTTCGCCGACATCTCGGCCACCACATCGCCGTTCTCGGCATGAACCAGCGGGATCGCCTCGAGTTCGGCGCAGCGCTTGAACGAGGCGAACAGCTCGTCATCGTTCACCATCAGCGCGCCCTTGTAGGCGAGGAAATGCTTGAAGGTGTTGATGCCGCGATCCGTCACCTCCTTCATCTCGTTGAAGACCTGCTCGCCCCACCAGGTGATCGCCATGTGGAAAGAGTAGTCGCAATGCGCACGGGTCGACTTGTTGTCCCATTTCTTGAGCGCATCGAGCAGCCCCTCGCCCGGAGAGGGCAGCGCGAAATCGATGACCATCGTGGTACCGCCGGCCAGAGCGGCGCGCGTGCCGCTCTCGAAATCATCGGCCGAATACGTGCCCATGAAGGGCATTTCGAGATGGGTATGCGGATCGATCCCACCCGGCATCACATAGCAGCCGGTCGCGTCGATCACCTCGTCGCCCTTCAGGTCCGGACCGATCTCGATGATCTTGCCACCGTCGATCAGCACATCGGCCTTATAGGTCAGATCGGCGGTGACGATGGTTCCGTTCTTGATGACTTTGGTCATGGTTTGGCCTCCTAGGACGGGTCTTTGCCCTTCCTCTTGGTTCAAATATCCCGGGGGTCCGGGGGCAGAGCCCCCGGCGCGCTCTCCGTCAGCTCACGATCTCGGCCGTCTCCAGCACCGCGTGGAACAGGACATCCGCCCCTGCTGCCGCCCAGTCCTTCGAGATTTCCTCGGCCTCGTTATGGCTCAGCCCGCCTACGCAGGGACACATCACCATCGTCGTCGGCGCGACCTTGGCCGCCCAGCAAGCATCGTGGCCCGCGCCCGAGATGATGTCGAGATGGCTGTAGCCCAGACGCTCGGCGGCGTTGCGCACGTTCTCGACCAGTTCGGGGGTGAAGGTGACCGGGTCGAAATGGCCGACCGGGTCGATCTCGCAGCCTACGCCAAGGGGTTCGCAGATCTCGGCGGCGCGTTTCTCGATCTCGGCGCGCATCCCGTCGAGTTTGGCCTGATCGGGGGAACGGATATCGACGGTGAAGACGACCTTGCCGGGCAGCACGTTGCGCGAATTGGGCGAGAAGGTCACCTGCCCCACGCCACCGACGGCATTGGGCTGGGCCGCCATCGCGACCTCCTGCACCATCTCGAAGATGCGCGCCATCGCGAGACCCGCATTGGTGCGCATCGCCATCGGCGTAGAACCGGTATGCGCTTCTTTTCCGGTCAGGGTGAATTCGAGCCACCACAGGCCCTGGCAATGGGTCACGACGCCGATCGTCTTCTCTTCGGCCTCGAGGATCGGGCCCTGTTCGATATGCAGCTCATAGTAGGCGTGCATCTTGCGATCGCCCACTTTCTCGTCACCCTTCCAGCCGATCCGCTCGAGCTCATCGCCGAAACGCTTGCCCTCGAGATCGACGCGATCATTGGCGTATTCGAGCGTATGGATACCTGCGAACACACCGGAGGCGAGCATGGCGGGCGCGAAACGCGCGCCTTCCTCATTCGTCCAGTTGGTGACCACGATCGGGTGCTTGGTCTTGATGCCGAGATCGTTCATCGTGCGCACCGCTTCGAGCGCGCCCAGAACGCCAAGCACCCCATCGTATTTCCCGCCCGTGGGCTGGGTGTCGAGGTGGCTGCCCATATAGACCGGCAGCGAGTCGGGATCGGTCCCTTCGCGGCGCATGAACATGTTGCCGATCTCGTCGAGCCCCATCGTGAGCCCAGCCTCGTCACACCATTTCTTGAACAGCGCACGCCCTTCAGCGTCCTCGTCGGTCAGCGTCTGACGGTTGCAACCGCCCGCGATGCCCGGGCCGATCTTGGCCATCTCCATGAGGCTGTCCCAAAGGCGGTCGGGATTGATGCGGAGGTTTTCTCCGGGTGCTGCCATGTCAAAACTCCCTGTCGACATTTGCGGGGGTTATCCCCTCTTGCGACGAATCTTTTTCTGACCGTATGGTCAGGTTGAAGTGGGCCATGGCCTGACCATCCGGTCAATAAAAATCAGGACGCTTTTTGAATGAAAGATAACGAGACCGGCAAACGCACAAAAAATGGGCGAAACACCAGTGGAAGCCGGGCCGAAGCCCGCCGGGCGACGGAAGATGCGATCCTGAAAGCGGCCGAAACCGTCTTTGCCGAAGCCGGGTTCGGCGGGGCCACGATGCAGCTCATCGCGGATATGGCGGGACTGCCGAAAGCCAATCTCCATTACTATTTCGAGACCAAGGAAGCGCTCTATCGCCGCGTGGTCGAGCGCATTTTCAACATCTGGCTCGAGGCCGCGGATGTCTTTGACGCGGCGGCGGGTCCGGCCGAGGGGATCGGTGCCTATATCGACGCCAAAATGGAGATCTCGCGCCGCCATCCGAACGGCTCGAAGGTCTGGGCGTCCGAGGTGATGCACGGCGCACCGGTGATTCAGGACTACCTAGAGACGACCCTGAGCGACTGGACCGAAGGGCGCGCCACGATCATCCGGCGCTGGATCGCGGAAGGAAAAATGGCGGATGTGGACCCGCGCCACCTGCTCTACATGCTTTGGGCCACGACCCAGCATTACGCCGATTTCTCGCATCAGATCGAGACGCTCAACGGTGGCAAACCGCTCTCGGATGCGCAATGGGAAGCCGCGAAGACCAGCGTGAAACAGATCGTCTTGCGCGGAATCGGCGTTATCGAGACCTAATCGGCAGCCTCCGGCACCGGCGCCGTCTCAACCGCCTCTGGCAGGTCTTTCGTCTCGACCGGACGCAGCGGCGCGCCGTTCACACCGGGCGGCAAATGAGTGACAGGCAGTTCAGAGCCGAGGATTTCCGCGCCATTGTCAGGTTCGGGCATCGGCTCGGCCTGAACGCCCACCCCGTCCGCCCCTTCTTCGGAGCAGACATAGACCGCGCCGCCGACCACCACCGCCGTCGCCGCGAGCGCGGGCGTCGAGGCCCCGGCCAGAACTGCCAGCCCGGCATCGACCAGCCGCTTTTGCAGCCGGTCGGCCTGATCGGAGACGATCATCCCGCCGATCTTTTCACCAAGCACCGTCCCGACCGCGCCGCCTGCTGCATCAATCGCGCCGTCGCGCAGCTTGCCTGCCGTCTCGGCGCTCCCGGTCAGCCGCTGGCAGATGCTCTTCGAAGGTTTCCGGCAGATCCCGTAGGCGTCACGTTCACCCCGGTCATAACCGAGATAGGTTTCGCGCTTGGCGTCCCACTGCAGGCAGAAGGGTGCACGCTGCGCATCGTTCAGCTCTGGCGTGATCGCGCGGAGCGTCACCAGCGCCGGACAACTCACCTCCCCCTTCTCGCCGAAGATCTTCTCGCGCAGCGACCGGCTCTCCTTGAGCGCCGCATTGCCGGGGTCGTAGCGGAACTCATAGGTCTTGCCCCGGATCGACGTCTGGCAGGAAACCAGTTCCGCCATCGCGGGCGCGGGCAGTATCAGCAAGAGAATCAGCGCGGCACGCCACATCGGGTCACCTCCGGGGGAATCTCGCGCAAGATAGGCGCAAGGCTTTCTCCCGCAAGAGGGCGCGAAGCTCTCGGCAAGGTTTCGCGCGCGTCTGCACAGGGTTTGCGCCTTCGGCTCGATCGCCTTTCGGGTTACCCTTTGCCTCACCGAAGACGGGAGGAGACCATGCGCAAATTGCAGACCCAAGGGGTTCATCACATCACGCTGACCGGAGCGGATCGTCAAAGCTCGATCGATTTCTGGGAAGGCGTACTGGGCATGCCCTTTGTCTTCGACCAGCCCAATCTCGATAATGAGAACGAGGGTCATCTCTATTTCGATCCCGGCGACGGGCGGCTGATCACCATCTTCACCGACGAGAACCGCAAGCCCGTGCATGATCGCACGCCGAGCGATCCGGGCTGCGTGCATCACATCGCCTTCAACGTCTCGATGGCAACCCATCGGCAGGTGGTGAAGCGTCTCGATGAGCGCGGCATCAAGCATTCGGGCGTGAAGGATCGCGGCTTCATGGACTCGATCTATTTCAAGGATCCGCTTGGGCTCCTGATCGAGCTTGCCTGCTACAAGTTCGAGCCCCCGCGAGGACATGCCCATGCAGATGTGATGATCGAAGCTCACCGTATCCGAGTGGCGCGAGGCGACCGGGCGATCGGGGAAGAGCATTTGGCGGATGCGATCGAGCTTCTGGTAAGCCGTTCGCAACAAACGCTGAGTTCGGATCGAGGCGCGAAGAACCCGTATTGAGACGATAGGGCTTTGGGCCGACGTGGAGCGGATAAGGGCCGTGCACGGCCGCCGCGCGCAGATCTGCCTCAGAATTCAGGGCTCGAATGGAGCGACCAGCCCCTGCCAGGAAAGGTCGCTCCAGACGCCCGGCGATATCGGGCCACGCCCGCAACATCTTTTCCGCTCTCGCGGACTGACACGTCGTCAAAAGAAAACCGGCCGCGCAATTCGCGCGACCGGTTCAAACCTCTCGGAGAGCTCGATCAATCGATCGTTTCGAGAACCTCTTTCAGCGTCCCGATCAGCTGGTCGATCTGCTCTTTCGAGATGATCAGCGGCGGGCTCATCGCGATGATGTCGCCGGTGGTGCGGATCAGGATCCCCTTCTCGTAAGCCTTCAGGAAAGCCGAGAAGGCACGCTTCGTCGGTTCGCCCGCGATCGGTTCCAGCTCGACCGCGCCGATCAGGCCCTCGTTGCGGATGTCGATCACATGGCGCGTGCCCTTGAGCGAATGCAACGCGTCCTCCCAATAGGGAGCAAGCTCGGCGGCGCGCTCGAAGAGACCTTCTTCCTTGTAGGTTTCAAGCGTCGCGATCCCAGCGGCGGCCGCGATCGGGTTGCCCGAATAGGTATAGCCGTGGAACAGCTCGATCATGTGCTCGGGGCCGTTCATGAAGGCGTCATGCACCTCGGCCGAGGTCAGGACCGCGCCCATCGGGATGACGCCGTTGGTCAGGCCCTTGGCGGTAGTCATGATATCGGGCGTCACGCCATAATGCTGCGCCGCGAAGGCTGCGCCCAGACGCCCGAAACCGGTGATCACTTCGTCGAAGATCAGCAGGATGCCGTGCTTCTTCGTGATCTCGCGCAGCTTCTGGAGATACCCTTTGGGCGGCAGCAGGACGCCGGTCGAACCCGCCATTGGCTCCACGATCACGGCCGCGATGGTTTCAGCGCCATGAAGCGCGACGATACGTTCGAGCTCGTCTGCCAGATAGGCGCCGTTTTCGGGCTGGCCGCGGGTGAAGGCGTTCTGGTCGGGCAGATGGGTGTGCGGCATGTGGTCGACACCCGGCACGAGCGGGCCGAACACCTTGCGGTTGGTCACGATGCCGCCAACCGAGATGCCGCCGAAGTTCACGCCGTGATAGCCGCGCTCGCGCCCGATCAGGCGGGTGCGCGCACCGTCGCCGCGGGCGCGGTGATAGGCGATCGCCAGTTTCAGCGCGGTCTCGACCGACTCGGACCCGGAGTTGGTGTAGAACACGTGCTCCATGCCCTCGGGCGCGATGTCGATGATCCGGTTGGCAAGCTCGAACGCCGCCGGATGGCCCATCTGGAAGGCCGGAGCGTAATCCAGTTCGGCGGCCTGTTTCTGGATCGCTTCGGTGATCTTCGGGCGGCAATGGCCCGCGTTGCAGCACCACAGCCCCGCCGTGCCGTCGAGCACCTGGCGCCCGTCCGAGGTGGTGTAATGCATATCCTTGGCGCCCACGAACATGCGCGGGCTCTTCTTGAACTGCCGGTTCGCGGTGAACGGCATCCAGAAGGCGTTCAGGTCGTTGGGGGTCTTGCGGTCGAGTGCCATGGCTAACTCCGGTCGGGCGGCCGGAGCTCCGGCCGGGAAGAACAGTTTGACCAATCGGTCAGGGTCACGCTAGCACAGCAAAAAGGCCAGTCAAGCTTGGCCTGCCGATGCAGCTTTTCCATCCATAAGCTTCACATCCGATTGATCAAGCCTTGGGCAATCGGTTACCGTGGTGGCCCATCAGGAGATACGCATTGGCCGAAGAACAGAACGCGCAGGATTTCACCGAAGACGGGGATGAAGGCAAACGCCCGCTGACCCGGATCCAGAAGGTCAATCGCGGCAAGATCCTCGAGGCCGCCCTGGAGGTGTTCTCCGCGCATGGCTTTCGCGGTGCGACGCTCGATCAGATCGCGGCCGAGGCGGGCCTTAGCAAACCCAATGTGCTCTATTATTTCCCCTCGAAAGAGGCGATCCACGAAGCTCTTCTCGCGGGGCTTCTCGATATCTGGCTGGCGCCCTTGCGCAAGATGGATCCCGAGGGAGAGCCCCGCGAGGAAATCATGCGCTACATGCGCCGCAAGCTCGAAATGAGCCGCGAGATGCCGCGCGAGAGCCGTCTCTTCGCCAACGAGGTGCTGCAAGGCGCCCCGCGCATCGGTGCTGGGCTGAGTACCGATCTCAAGACGCTGGTGGATGAAAAGGCCGCCGTGATCGACACCTGGATCGCGCAGGGCCGCCTCGCGCCGGTCGATCCGCATCACCTGATCTTCTCGATCTGGGCGCTCACGCAGCATTACGCCGATTTCGACGTGCAGGTGCGCGCGGTACTCGGGCCGGGCAAGGACCCGATCGAAGGGGCTGCGCCCTTCCTCGAGTTGCTCTTCACACGCTTGCTGACTCCCTGACCCACCAGGTCGCTTCGGCCCTTGTTAACCCTCGGGCACGAAACCGGCTCCTCTTTACGTTTGATAAACCTCGGAAGCGCAGAATCGCTTCCCGTGGGGGTGTTTGGAAACGGAGTTGGGGATGGACCGCATTTCGGGGCTGATGCCCCAGATCGGTTGGTCGCCGCTGCTAATGGCCGCGACACCGAAAACAGCGCCTGCCAGTACGGTGGAGCCTGCAATGAAATCAGCCGATACGAATGGCGGCATGGGCGCGGATGTGGACACGCAGACGCCGCAAGATCATGCGCAACAGGTGCGTGCGCTCGGCGCGATGGCCGAACTGCGCGCGAACGCGGCGGCGCGCGGCTCGCACGGCACAGCGGACGGGCAAGGCCTGCCGCCACCCGATCCCGATCCGCTCACCGGACCGCTGCCGACCTTCGAGGTGACGCCGCTCGAGGCGAAGGCCGCCGCATTGAAAGCCGCGCCCGAGCTGATCGAGCCGAAAGCGACCGAGGATGAAGAGACGACAGAACAAACTGGCCCGAGTGCCGCAGCCCAGCCCGAAACGGAGGCGCTCGGGACCGCAACGAAAGACGCGCCGCCCGATGATCGGGGCGGCGCGCTTAGAGAGGGCTGGTCACAGGTCGCCGCGCTGCCCACGCCGAACCTCGACGTGACGCGCTAGGCCCCTGCCCTTACTCGGCCGCAGCGGCCGAGGGGTTGTTCGGATGGGTCGTCCAATTGGCGTAATCGCCGATCGTCTCACCCGTACGCGGGTCCACCTCGCCCTTGTCGAGCTTGCGCATGGTGATGCAATCCACCGGGCAAACATCGACGCAGAGGTTGCAGGCCACACATTCCTCGTCCTTGACCGAATAGACGCGATCATCAGACACCGCGATCGCCTGGTGCGAGGTATCCTCGCAGGCGGCGAAGCAGCGGCCGCATTTGATGCAATCGTCCTGATTGATCTCGGCTTTGGTGACGTAGTTGAGGTTGAGATATTGCCAGTCGGTGACATTGGGCACCGCGCGGCCCACGAGCTCGGAGGTCGAGGTGAAGCCCTTGCGGTCCATGTAATCCGACAGGCCCGAGATCATTTCCTGCACGACCTTGAACCCGTAGGTCATCGCCGCGGTGCAGACCTGAACGTTGCCCGCGCCAAGCGCCATGAACTCCGCCGCGTCGCGCCAGGTGGTCACGCCACCGATGCCGGAAATCGGCAGGCCCGCCGTCTCGGGGTTGCGCGCGATCTCGGCCACCATGTTGAGCGCGATCGGCTTCACCGCCGGGCCGCAATAGCCGCCATGGGTGCCCTTGCCGTCGATCGTGGGCTCGGGTGCGAAATCGTCCAGATCGACCGAGGTGATCGAGTTGATCGTGTTGATCAGCGACACCGCATCCGCCCCGCCGCGTTTGGCAGCTTCGGCAGGGCGGCGGATATCGGTGATATTGGGCGTGAGTTTCACGATCACCGGCATGCGGGTGTATTGCTTGCACCAGCGCGTCACCATCTCGATATATTCGGGCACCTGCCCCACCGCCGAGCCCATGCCGCGCTCGGCCATGCCATGCGGGCAACCGAAGTTCAGCTCGATCCCGTCGGCACCTGTTTCCTCGACCAGCGGCAGGATCGCCTTCCAGCTATCCTCGTCACAGGGCACCATCAGAGAAACGATCAGCGCCCGGTCGGGGTAGTCGCGCTTGACCGATTTGATCTCGCGCAGGTTGGTCTGGAGCGGACGGTCGGTGATCAGCTCGATATTGTTCAGACCCAGCAGGCGACGATCCGCGCCATAGATCGCGCCGTAGCGCGGGCCGTTGACGTTGACGACGGGCGGGCCTTCGGACCCGAGCGTCTTCCATACGACCCCGCCCCAACCGGCCTCGAAGGCGCGGCGGACGTTATATTCCTTGTCGGTCGGCGGCGCGGAGGCGAGCCAGAACGGGTTGGGGGATTTGATACCGATGAAATTGGAAGTCAGATCGGCCATCTCTCAGCCCTCCATCAGGAATTGGTGGATCTCTTCGGCTGCATCGCGCCCCTGCGAAACCGCCGTCACGGTCAGGTCTTCGCCGGCATGGGTGCAATCGCCCCCGGCCCAGACACGCTCAACCGAGGTCCGGCCAGTGCCGTCCACCTTGATCTTGCCGCCCGCGATCTCGACCTGCGCGGGCATGTCGCCCAGCGTCTGGCCGATCGCCTTGAAGACCTGATCGGCCCTGAGACGGAAGGTCGCGTCGGTCAATTCCAGACCGTCCGGCCCCTTCTTCGTATAGGCGAATTCGACCTCGCGCACCGCGCCATTGCCGTGGATGGCGATGGGGGCGGCGTTCTCGATGATTGTCACACCATGGGTCAGCGCATGCTCCTGCTCGACCGTGCTCGCGGGCATCTCGGCGCGCGAGCGGCGGTAGACGAGGCTCACATTGAGCGCGCCCAGCAGCTTCGATTGCACCGCAGCATCCACCGCGGTCATGCCGCCGCCGATCACCACCACGTCGCGCCCGATCGGCAGCTCGGCCAGATCGGAGGCCTGACGCAGCTCGGCGATGAATTCGGTCGCCGGACGGATGCCGTCCTTGTCCTCACCCTCAAGGCGCAGCGCGTTCACGCCCGAAAGCCCCATGCCAAGAAAGACCGCATCGAAATCGCCCAGCAGTTCGGCCAGATCGCCATCACCTTCGCGGCCCAGCTGCCAGTTCTCGACCAGCTTGATCCCGCCGATCTGCATCAGCCAATCGACCTCGGCCTGAGCGAAACCGCCCGGCGCCTTGTAGCTGGCGATACCGTATTCATTGAGCCCACCCGGTTTGGCGTGCGCATCATAGATCGTGACCTCATGGCCCTTCATCGCAAGGCGATGCGCGCAGGCCAGCCCCGCAGGTCCGGCACCGACCACCGCCACCGATTTGCCCGAGCGCTCGGCGCGGGCGAAGGGATGGCTTTGTTTCGCCATGAGCGTGTCGGTCGCGAAGCGCTGAAGCGCGCCGATCTCGACCGGCTCGCCTTCCGCATCCATGCGCACGCAGGAGCCTTCGCAGAGATTTTCGGTCGGGCAGACGCGGGCGCACATGCCGCCGAGGATGTTCTGCGCGAAGATCGTTTTGGCCGCTGCCTCGGGAGTCCCCGTCGCGATCTGCCGGATGAAGAGCGGCACGTCGATCGTGGTCGGGCACGCCTCCATGCAGGGCGCGTCATGGCAGAAATAGCAGCGATCAGCCGCGATACGGGCCTCTTGCGCGCTCAGGGGCGGCGCATGATCGGCGAAGTTGGAGCAATAGCTTTCCGGGTCGAGCCGTCCGGGCACGATCCCTTCGGTGAGCTGGCTGGTGGACACTTGCGGGCTCCCTGTCAGTTTTTCGTTGTTTCCACGCTGACACAGGATTGAATTTTATCAAGTGGTAAAATATGCCGCGCCGCGGCGACCGATTTTTTCGGGCGCCCTGCCCGGAAGTTGAGCACGAAACCCCTCGAGCGCCAAACTTTCGGGCAGTCACGAGATTGCGAGTCCATGACGCAACGACAGCCGATCCGCCTTTTCACCGCGCGTGACCTCGCGTATAAACCCTCCGATCCACAAGGCCCCGCAGAACGGGCCATCATCAAAAGCACCCTTCGAGGACCGCATGACCAAGAACACCCGTGACAATGACGTGGCCTTCATCCAGGCCCTGGCCGAGCTTCTCAACGCCAACGATCTGACCGAGATCGCGGTGACCCGTGATTACGCGCAAGATGACAGCCTGAAAGTACGGGTGTCGAAGCAGACCAACATCGTGCACGCCGCAGCACCCGCCGCAGCCGCGCCTGCTCCAGTCGCCCATGCAGCTCCTTTCGCGCAAGCTCCCGCCCCCGAACAGCCCGGCCCGGTCGCGGCCGAAGATCCGGCGAACCACCCCGGCGCTGTCGCCTCGCCGATGGTCGGCACCGCCTATCTCTCGCCCGAGCCGGGCGCATCCGCCTTCGTGAAAGTCGGCGATCAGGTCAAGGAAGGCCAGACGCTGATGATCGTCGAAGCGATGAAGACCATGAACCACATCCCCGCGCCGAAATCTGGCACGGTGAAGCGGATCCTCGTCGATGACGGCCAGCCGGTCGAATACGGCACGACCCTGATGATCGTCGAATAAGGGGGCCACCATGTTCGACAAGATCCTGATCGCCAACCGGGGCGAGATCGCGCTGCGTGTGATCCGTGCCTGCCGCGAGATGGGGATCGCGAGCGTTGCGGTCCATTCCACCGCCGACTCGGATGCGATGCATGTGCGCATGGCCGATGAATCGGTCTGCATCGGCCCCAACAGCTCGGCGCAATCCTATCTCTCGATCCCCGCCATCGTTGCGGCCTGCGAGATCACGGGCGCGCAAGCGATCCACCCGGGCTACGGCTTCCTTTCCGAGAATGCCGCCTTCGTGCAGGTTCTCGAAGATCACGGCATCACCTTCATCGGCCCCTCGGCCGAGCATATCCGGCTGATGGGCGACAAGATCACCGCCAAGGAAACCGCGAAGAGCCTGGGCATCCCGGTCGTTCCGGGCTCGGATGGCGGCGTCCCCGACATCGAGACCGCGCGCAAGGTCGCGGCCGAGATGGGCTATCCCGTGATCATCAAGGCCACCGCCGGCGGCGGCGGGCGCGGCATGAAGGTCGCGAAATCGGAAGAGGACATCGAGGTTGCCTTCCGCACCGCGCGGTCCGAGGCGAAAGCCGCCTTCGGCAATGACGAGGTCTATATCGAGAAGTATCTCCAGAGACCGCGTCACATCGAGATCCAGGTCTTCGGCGACGGCAAGGGGCGCGGTGTCCATCTGGGCGAGCGCGACTGCTCGCTCCAGCGCCGCCACCAGAAGGTCTTCGAAGAAGCTCCCGGCCCCTGCATCACGCCCGAAGAGCGCGCCCGCATCGGCGGCATCTGCGCCAAGGCGATCGGCGAACTGGGCTATTCGGGCGCGGGCACGATCGAGTTCCTCTATGAGGATGGCGAGTTCTATTTCATCGAGATGAACACCCGCCTTCAGGTCGAACACCCCGTCACCGAGGCGATCTTCGGCGTCGATCTCGTGCGCCAGCAGATCAAGGTTGCCGCCGGAGAGCCGATGGAGTTCGAGCAGGACAAGCTCTCGATCCGCGGTCACGCGATCGAAGTGCGGATCAATGCCGAGAAGCTGCCGAATTTCGCGCCCTGCCCGGGCAAGATCACCCATTACCACGCACCGGGCGGCCTTGGCGTGCGGATGGATAGCGCGCTTTACGACGGCTACACGATCCCGCCCTATTACGACAGCCTCATCGGCAAGCTGATCGTGCACGGTCGCGACCGCCACGAGGCGCTCCAGCGCCTCCACCGCGCACTTGGCGAGCTGATCGTGGACGGGGTGGATACGACCGTTCCGCTCTTCAATGCGCTTTTGCAAGAGCCGGATATCCAGTCGGGGAACTACTCGATCCACTGGCTGGAGAAGTGGCTCGAAAAGAACCTCTGATCGGTTCCAAAGTTACAAAAACGCCCTCGGTTTCGGGGGCGTTTTTCATTTCGGTGTCAGAAGGCAGGTGCCGCGTCGCTTCGCCTGATCGGCCGGACGGTAGTAATCGCCGATGTGGCGACGCTTTCCCGGCCCGATCTGATCCCAATCGAGCCAATGACAATCGTAATCGAGCACATCGGCCATCGCCTCCATCGCCGGGAAGGACGGAATGCCGATCAGCGCCTTCTCCTGTCCCTCGATCTGCGGGATCGAGTTCAGTTCGTTATCGGTGCGCTCGCGCATGAGCAGGATCACCGGCCCGGGACGCTGCGCGAACTCGCTGTCCACGATGACAAGCTCGGGGCCGAGCTTGCGCACCAGCTGGAACAGGCGGAAGTGATCCATCACGTGGTAAAGGATGCCCAGCACCCCCACGACATCGAATTTCTCGCCCGCATCGATCAGCTTTTGCATGCCGTCATAGATGTCGTCGCAGACGAGCTTTACCTTTTCGAGCAGATGGGCGCGGGGGAATTCCTCGAACCGGTCGATCAACTCCTGCCGGCCTTCAATGCCGATCACCTCACGCGCGCCCGCAGCCGCAAAGGCATAGGCCCAACGCCCGTCATGCGCGGCCAGATCGAGCACACGCTTGCCCTCGATCTCCGCCTCGAGAGGCTTGATGATCATCCTGTGTCGCAGGTTCATCCGCTCGACCGTGCCAGGATCCTCGGCATAGCGCCCGATCTCGGGAAGAAAATCATAGAAACCCATGTTTGCGCTTGGCTCTGCTCTGGTTCATCTTGGCGCGGAGCCTAGGCGTAACGGGAGAACCGGGCAAGAAAATGACGGACAGGTTGAGCGCGGAACTTCTGCTTGCAGGCTATGCGCAAGGCATCTTTCCGATGGCGGAAAGTCGGGAAAACCCGCAGCTGCACTGGTTCGATCCGGCGATGCGGGGCATCGTACCCTTGGAGAATTTCCACATTTCGCGGTCTCTTGCGAAACATATTCGCCGCGGAAATTACACTATTTCAACAAACCGGGCTTTTCGCGCTGTCGTAGAGGGCTGCGCCGATCGCGACGAGACATGGATCAACGGGCCGCTCTTCGCGCTCTACGACCAGCTCCACGCGCCAGGGTTCGCGCACAGTCTCGAGGTCTGGCAAGACGGCGACCTCGCAGGCGGTATCTTCGGGATCACCCTTGGCGGGGCGTTCTTCGGCGAGAGCATGTTCTCTCGCCGCACCAATGCGTCGAAAACCGCGTTGGCCTATCTCGTGGATCGGTTACGGCAGGCGGGCTTCTCGCTGTTCGACACGCAATATATCACCCCGCATCTCGCAAGCCTCGGCGCCGTCGAAATTCCGCGTGCCGACTATCGCGCGCGGCTGGCACGCGCCTTGCGTCAGGAAGCGGATTTCGATGCGCCGGAGCTGCCGGGCCCTCACTCGCTCTTGCAGCGAATGACCCAGACGTCGTAGCGCGGATGATCGAGTGCCGAGAGCGCGGGGCTAGAAGCGATCATCCAGCCGGAAAAATCGGGCTGCGGCTTGCCTTTCTCGGTGACGGTCACGAACGCATAAGCATCCGACGAGGGGTCATCGGCCGGATAGCGGCATTCGCGCAGGCTGATCGTGATGAAGCCGTAATCGACACTCTGACCGACATTGAGCGAGATATCCGAGCTGACACCCGACACCTTGTCGAGCCCGCGCAGCATCGCACCGGTCCCATCGGCAAGCCCCTTCGCGGGCTCATCCACCGGGATCTGGTCGTCCGGCGTCGCATCGGGCAGCATCTCCTGTGCCCCCGCAACCATCGGCAACATCGCAAGCGCAAAGGCCAAAACTCGGATCATTGCGCGCTCTCCCCTTCGCCGCCGTTGCTGCCGCCGCCCGCGAATTTCATCATGAGGTTCAGGACCGAGACCGCGCTCTGCGTATCGAGGATCTCGTCGCCCGGCTTGAGATTGTCCATCGCGCCGCCCGGGATCAGCTCGATATAGTTCGACCCCAAGAGACCATCCTGCGTCACGGCTATCACCGTATCCTCGGGCAGCTCCACACCATCACGCACCGAGATCGTCGTGTCGGCAAAGAAGGTCTGGGGGTTGAGCTTCACATCCGTGACGGTGCCCACCTTGACACCTGCAAGGCGCACATCGGTGCCCGGAACGATCCCGCCGACCGAGCGGAACGACGCGTGCAAAGGATAGCTGCCGCCGTCCGGACCCAGACCGATTCCCTTGCCTGCCCAGACCAGAAAGCCCAAGGCGACGACCAGCACCAAGGCGCCAGTGAGGATTTCGGTGCGATTTTCGCTCATCGCGCGCCTGCCTTATTCGGGCTGCCAAGCCTCGTAATCGCGGCGCTCCACCGGGTGAGCCAGACGGATCGAGCCCGGCGGCACATAGGCAGCCTCGGTGCCGGTGTAATTCTCGTGATGCGGCTTTTCCCAGGGCTTGTGAGCCAGCGGCTTGTCGGTCGGCGGCTCGTCATAGGTGAAATGAATCCAGCCATGCCAATCCGGCGGAATGCGGCTTGCCTCGCTCTCGCCGTTGTAGATCACCCAGCGCTTCTTGCCGTCGCGGGTCTGGTAATAGATGTTGCCCTGTTCATCCTCGCCCACTTTCACGCCTTTGCGCGCGGTGAACACCTGAGTGCCAAGGGTCTGACCGTTCCACCAGGTGAGAATTCGAAGCAGAAACTTCATGGGACAACCTCCGCAATGCGTCCCGCCTGTTATATCCAACAGCGCGTCAAGGTCCAGTGCTCAGGTGCCCTGACGATGCGCTCGGCGTGGAAATCTGCGGCTTCACCTGGCCTCGGCGACGAATGGCGCGCATTGCGGGACGTTCGACCCAGTGCCACGACAAGACCGCAAGCCCCAGCGTAATCGGCGCCGAAATCGCGATATTCTCAACCGGGCTCATACCACCCCAAAGCGCAATCACCATCCCCTGCACGGGAAAGGCGTAAATATAGGTTCCGTAAGAGTAATCTCCGACCTGGTTCCAAAGGCGCAACGGCCCCGACTCGCGCCCGGCCAAGTAAAGCACCGCATACGAAACCGCGAGAGCCATGGTCACATAGCCCAAAGGACCATGCGCACAGAGCACGGAGACGAGAACCAAAGCGAAAGCGATGATCGACGAAGCTGGAAGCCGATTGCGCGCGAGATACATCGCCATGCCCAGAAAGAACGGAAGCCCCGGATACCACAGCGAACGAAGAGCGTGGGCGCCGCGAAATTCGAGCGAACCGCTGAAGGAAACCACCAGCAGCCCCAAGCCGCAGGTGAGAGCAAGCAAGACCGGCCTGCGAAACATTCCAAGGAGCCCCAGGAGCGCGACAACGACATAGAGACGCATCTCGACCGGCAGCGTCCAGAGCGATCCCTGCACGGTTTTGTAGGGCGTGTCTTCGAACACGCCCGGCAGGTGATAGTGAAGACGCAGCAAGCTCGAATTGCCGAAGAACGCTTGCCAGGTTTCGCTCGCCGCGAAATACGACGGCACAGGCAAAGTTGAGAAAATCGGCCCCAGCCCAAGTGTGACGAGAGCAATCGAGACGATCAACCCAGGATAAATTCGCGCGGCGCGCGCCCGTAGATAGGTCCAGAGTCCATCGGAACGCTCGAAACTCGCAGAAATCAGGAACCCCGAAATTGCGAAAAACGTGAAGACGGAAAGTGCGCCGAGACTGAACCCTGTCAGGGCCTCGAGCGGCTCGACAGCTCCCGGGCCGAGCGTAATGGGCCAGGCGTGCGACACCAATACGCTCAGGGCTGCGATCAACCTGATAAGATTGAGATTATTTGAATGCTCCGCCGCCAAAGGCGCGAAATTCTGCCTCATCGTCATGCCCATCTGTGGGTCGTGTTGATCGATCCCTAGCCGATCGCGCGTTTTTCAGGAAGCGATTTGAGCAAAACGAAAGGGGCGAGCCATCGCCCGCCCCTTTATTCCGTGCCTATCCGCGCTGGTCAGCTGGCGGATTTGCCTTCTTTCTTGGCCTCGGCATAGATCAGAAGCGGCTTGGCTTCCGCCTGCGTCACGGCCTCCTCATTGACGACGACCTCTTCGACCTCTTCCATGCCGGGAAGTTCGAACATCGTGTCGAGCAGGATGTCTTCCATGATCGAGCGCAGGCCGCGCGCGCCGGTCTTGCGTTCGATCGCCTTCTTGGCGATCGCGGTGAGCGCGTCGTCGGTGAAGCTCAGTTTCACATCCTCGATCTCGAAGAGGCGCTGGTATTGCTTGACCAATGCGTTCTTCGGCTCGGTCAGGATGGTGACCAGCGCTTCGGCATCGAGATCGGTCAGCGTCGCGATCACCGGAAGACGGCCGACGAATTCCGGGATCAGGCCGAACTTCAGCAGGTCCTCAGGTTCAAGCTCTTTGAAGAGTTCCCCCACGCCACGTTCGTCATTGTCCTTCACATCCGCGCCGAAGCCGATCGCGGAGCCCTTGCCGCGCTGCGCGATGATCCGGTCGAGGCCCGCAAACGCGCCGCCGCAGATAAAGAGGATATTCGTGGTGTCCACCTGCAGGAATTCCTGCTGAGGATGCTTGCGGCCGCCCTGCGGCGGGACGCTTGCCACGGTGCCTTCCATGATCTTCAGCAGAGCCTGCTGCACGCCCTCACCCGAGACGTCGCGGGTGATCGAGGGGTTGTCGGACTTGCGCGTGATCTTGTCGACCTCGTCGATATAGACGATGCCGCGCTGCGCGCGCTCGACGTTGTATTCCGAAGCCTGCAGAAGCTTGAGGATGATGTTCTCCACATCCTCGCCCACGTAACCGGCCTCGGTCAGCGTGGTTGCATCGGCCATCGTGAAGGGCACATCGAGGATGCGCGCCAAGGTCTGCGCCAGAAGCGTCTTGCCGCAGCCGGTCGGGCCGATCAGCAGGATGTTCGATTTCGCCAGTTCGATATCGGTCTTGGTACCGTGGTTGAGGCGCTTGTAGTGATTGTGCACCGCCACCGAGAGCACGCGCTTGGCGTGTTCCTGACCGATCACGTAATCGTCGAGCACCTTGCAGATATCGCGCGGGGTCGGCACGCCGTCGGTCGATTTGAGACCGGCCGATTTCGTTTCCTCGCGGATGATGTCCATGCACAGCTCGACGCATTCGTCGCAGATGAACACGGTCGGACCCGCGATCAGCTTGCGCACCTCATGCTGGCTTTTGCCGCAGAACGAGCAGTAAAGCGTGTTCTTGCTGTCGGAGCCGTTCGAGTTCGCCATCTATTACCTCTGCCTGCCCGGTCGCCCGGGCTTCGTGATTTGGCCTGTCTTTGTAAGAGTAGGACAGGCCAACCGTCACCTCAATGTCAAAATCACCCGGCGGTTAAGCAGGGAGATCACTTTTCGCCGTCTTCGCCGCCGCGGCTTTCGAGGATCTCGTCGATCAGGCCCCAGTCCTTCGCTTCTTGCGCGGACATGAAGTTGTCGCGTTCCAGCCCGGCCTCGATCGTGTCGTAATCGTTGCCGGTATGCTTGACGTAGATCTCGTTCAGGCGGCGCTTGAGCTTCTCGGTTTCGCGGGCGTGGATCATGATATCCGTCGCCTGACCCTGATAGCCGCCCGAGGGTTGGTGGACCATGACGCGGCTGTTCGGGAGCGAGAAGCGCATCCCCTTTTCGCCCGCGGTCAGCAGCAGCGAGCCCATCGAGGCCGCCTGCCCGATCACCAGCGTCGAGACCTTGGGCTTGATGTATTGCATCGTGTCGTAGATCGAGAGGCCCGAGGTCACCACGCCGCCCGGCGAGTTGATATACATCGCGATCTCTTTCTTCGGGTTCTCGGCCTCGAGGAAGAGAAGCTGGGCGCAGATCAGCGTCGACATGCCGTCATGCACCGGGCCCGACAGAAAGATGATCCGCTCCTTCAGGAGGCGCGAATAGATGTCGTAGGCCCGCTCGCCGCGCGAGGTCTGCTCGACCACCATCGGCACCAGCGTGTTCATGTAAAACTCGTGGGGATCTTTCATCTGCGGTGCCCTTCCTGGTCTTGCGCGGAATTCATATCGTCAGTTCTTTACAGAAGTCTTAGTGAGGCCGCTCGGGAGCTTCAAGGGCGCGCGGGCAAGGAACCTGTCCGACCCGACGAAAGACGTAGAGCGCATTGCCCGCTCAACCTTGCGTATCCTCGCCCTTGCCAGCAGAGGCCTGCACGCGTTCGCCCACCGCGCCCGCGCGATACCACGCCCGGATCGCGGCGCGCTCTTGAGGCTCCATATAGGAGAGATTCGCGGGCGGCATCGCATCGGTCAGCCCGGCCTGCACATAGATCAGGCGCGCGGCGGCTGCGACCTCGCGCGGTGTCTCGAGGTGGATGCCTTTCGGCGCACGCCCGATTCCCTCGAAGCCCGGCTCGCTCGCATGGCACATCGAGCACCGCCCGAGCACGATGTCGCTCACATCCTGAAAGCCCGGCGCCTCTGCGAAGCGCTGCTCGTATGGGGTAAGCATCGCGCTGTCTTCCGCATCCTCACCCGCATCGGGTTTCGGAATCGAGGACAGCCAGATGATCGCCAAAAACAGCAAAGCGGTCACACCCCAGGTCCACCACGGATTGCCCTTGTGGGCGTGATGGGTGTTGAAGAAATGCCGGATCGTCACGCCCATCAGGAACACCAGCGAGCAGATCAGCCAGTTGTATTCGCTCGCGAATGCCAACGGGTAATGGTTCGAGAGCATCAGGAAGATGACCGGCAGCGTCAGGTAGTTGTTATGCGTCGAGCGCTGCTTGGCGATCTTGCCGTATTTCGGATCGGGCGTGCGGCCCGCCTTGAGATCGGCCACCACGATGCGCTGGTTCGGCATGATGATGAAGAAGACATTGGCTGTCATGATCGTCGCGGTGAAGGCGCCCATATGCAAGAGCGCGGCCCTCCCGGTGAAGACCTGCGTGTAGCCCCAGCTCATCAGGACGAGCAGCAGGAACAGCCCGATCATCAGCTTGTTGTTGTCCACCCCGAAGCGCGACTTGCACAGCCAATCATAGAACAGCCAGCCGATCGTGAGCGATCCTGCCGAGATCAGGATGCCCGCCCAGACCGGCATCTCCATCACCCGCGGGTCGATCAGGTAGAATTGCGCCCCCGCCCAATAGAGCAGGACCAGCATGGCAAAGCCCGACACCCAGGTCATGTAGCTTTCCCATTTGAACCAGGTGAGCCGGTCGGGCATCCGCTCGGGGGCGACCATGTATTTCTGGATGTGGTAGAAGCCGCCGCCATGAACCTGCCATGCGGCCCCGTTCACGCCCTTGGGCGCACCGGGTTCGGGCGCAAGGCCCAGATCAAGCGCGATGAAATAGAAGGAAGACCCGATCCACGCGATCGCGGTGATCAGGTGCAGCCAGCGCACCGCGAATTGCGCCCATTCCAGCCAAAACGTGTAGTCCATCGGTCATCCCCCGGTTTGCGCCAGAGTTTCCCAAGCTTTGTCCGAGCGCAAGCGATGGCGCGACGGAAAAGCCTGAAATTTACCCGGTCGCCCAAAATCGAGGCAGAGCGCGTCTGCCGGCGCTTTCAGCTGCCCCGATAGGTCGAGAAACTGTAGGGCGAGAGCAGAAGCGGCACGTGGTAATGCGCCTGCGGATCGGACATGCCGAAGCGGATCGGGATCTCGTCGAGAAAAAGCGGCTCCTCGCCCGCCTGCCCGCTGGCGCGCAGATAGTCGCCCGCAGCGAAGATCAGCTCGTAGGTGCCGGTGGCGAAACAGTCCGCCGGCAGGATCGGCGTATCGGTGCGCCCGTCGGAATTGGTGGCGGTTTCCGCGATCAGTTCGCGACGTTGCCCCTTGATCGCGTAAAGAGCGATGCGGAGCCCCTCGGCGGGGCAACCCCGCGCCGTGTCGAGCACATGTGTCGTCAGATATCCCGCCATCACCGCTCTCCTTTGGCCGTCATGCAACTCTCAACCACTATGCGTCCGCAGGCACCCGACCGCAAGATATCGCGCGATCACCGGAATTTGCTTTCTGTTACAGCACCCTGCGGTTGATCGCATCTCTACAGGGTTTACGTGACATAGGAGTTTCATGCAGTCGTCACATCCGCGTCACGCACAGGGGCGATGCGCAGCAGAAGAAAAGAATTGAAGAGTTCCCATGGCACAGGCTGATCGCTTCGCCACCCTCTCGCATCCGACACCTACCCGCGCCCCGGGCGGGCGCTTCGAGCCCAAAGCGCCGTAACCGGAGACGCGACATGACCCTCCCGCAAGACCGATCCACCAGCCTGCGCCCCCCACAACAGTTCCGCAGCCTGTTCCTATCCGATTTCCATCTCGGCGCGCGCGGATGCAGCCCCGGCCCGATCCTCGAATTTCTGCGCAGGGTCGAGGCGGAAACGATCTACCTCGTGGGCGACATTCTCGATCTGTGGCATGGCGGGCAGGTGCAGTGGGATGCCAAGCACAGCGAGATCATCGAGGTCCTCGAAGCTCAAGCCGCCTCAGGGACGCGCATCGTCTATCTGCCGGGCAACCATGATGCGCCGATGCGCGCACCCGGAATGAACTTCCTCAATTTCGAACTGTCCGAAACCGAGATCCATATCGGCGCAGACGGGCAGCGCTACCTCGTACTGCATGGCGACCAATGCGACGCGCGGATCCTGCGCTGGCACGTGATGACTCGCTTTGGCAGCCGGATGGACGCGCTCTTTCGCGGCATCGATTCCTGGCTTCGGCGCAGGCTGGGCCGGAGCGAGACCGAACGCAGCCTGATCCTGCTCGCGATCTCGGGCGTGAACCATCTGCTCGCACGCGGGGGCGGCTATGAGAAACGCCTCATCGCGCTCGCCGAAAGCGCCAAGGTCGACGGCATCATCTGCGGCCATTCACACAAGCCCGCATTGCGAGCGACGAGCGGGCTGACCTATGCGAATTGCGGCGACTGGGTAGACAGCCTGACCGCGCTGGCGGAAGATCACACCGGAGCGCTGCAACTTCTGCAATGGAGCGCGCAGCGCGCCCCGGTTTCGGTTCAGAGCGCGACGCCCGCCGTCGCGAAGGTGCCCGTATGACGATCCTTGTGACTCTTCTCGCAGCCCTTCTGGGCCTCACCCTCGCCGCGCATCTCTTGAGCGCCGTGATGACCGCGTGGCGCGAAGCACAGCCCCCCAAACCGGTACCCGACGATCTGCCTTTCGTGGCGCTCATGCGTCCGGTCTGCGGGCTCGATCCCTTTGACGCAGAGACTTTGGCCTCCTCGTTCACGCTCGATTACCCCGATTACGAAGTGATTTTCTGCGCCCCCTCCGAGCGTGACCCGGCCTGTGCGCTGGTCCGCCGCCTGATCGCCGAGCATCCCCACGTGCGCGCGCGCCTGCTAACCGGCCTTGATCCGGTCTCGGCAAATCCAAAACTCAACAACCTGCACAAGGGGCTGGCGGCGACGGAGGCGGAGTGGCTCGCGATGGCCGACAGCAATCTGATGCTGCCGCGCGACTACCTGCAGCGGCTGCTGGCCGAATGGCGCCCGGGTACCGGGCTCGTCTCGGCCCCTCCCGTCGCCGAGAGGCCCGGCAACCTCTGGGGATCGGTCGAGGCGGCTTTCCTCAACACCAATCAGGCGCGCTGGCAGGTGGCAGCCGACATGATCGGACTTGGCTTTGCGCAGGGCAAATCTCTTTTCTGGCGGCGCGATATCCTGATGGCGGGTGGCGGCTTCGAAGCGCTCGGGCGCAACATGGCCGAGGACGTGGCCTCGACCAAGCTCGTGCGCCGCCAAGGGCTGAAAGTCCGCCTAACGCGTCATCTTTTCGCCCAGCCGATCGGTGAACGCTCGGCGCGCGCGGTCTGGGATCGTCAGCTGCGCTGGTCCAAGGTGCGTCGCGACGGGTTTGTCGCGATCTTCGCAGCAGAGATCGCGCAAGGTCCGTTCCTGCCCTTCCTGAGCGCGATCGCTCTGGCGGCACTCGGCGCCCTTCCCTGGATCGCACTGCCGCTTCTGGCCGCGCTCTGGTACGGCGCCGAAGTCGTTCTGGCGCGCATCGCGGGCTGGCCTGCCAGCGCGCGCGACATCGCCGCCTTCGTCATTCGCGACGCGATGCTGCCGGCGCTCTGGGTCAAGACCTGGTTCGGGCGCGACTTCAACTGGCGCGGCAATGACATGTCGCATCGCGAGGTCACCCGCGACGTCCCGGCAGCGGAGTGATCCGATGATCGGCCTCGAGACCCTAACCGCATTGATGGCGAAACACGGGCTGGCCGTGATCGCGCCGATCGCGGTGCTCGAAGGCCCGATCGTGACGGTGATCGCCGCATGGCTCGCGAGCCAGAACCTGTTCTCGGTCTGGTCGGTCTCGGTCATCGTGATCCTCGCCGACGTTGTGGGCGATGTGGGGCTTTATTCGCTGGGCCGATGGGGCCTGAACCGGATGCCCAAACGCTGGCGCGACAAGCTGGGGCTGAACCGCGCGCGCCTCGTCAGTGCGGGGCGGCATTTCCAGAACAAGGGTGTGAAGACGCTGCTCTTCGGAAAATGGACCCACTCGGCAGGCGCGCCGGTTCTGGTTGCGGCCGGGGTCGCGCGGATGAATATCTGGCTCTTCACGCTGACCAACCTGATCGCGACGATCCCGAAATCGCTCGCCTTCGTCGCGCTCGGCTATTGGCTGGGTTCCTATTACGGCAAGATCGACAGTTGGCTCACCAAGGGGTCGATCATTCTGCTGGTGCTGATCCTGTTCGGAGCCACGATCTGGTTCTTTCGACGCAAGAGGCAGCACGGATGACCACGATCAGCTGCATCATTCCCGCCTATAACGAGGCACCGCGGATCGGGGCGGTGCTGGATCGCGTGCTGGGGCATCCGCAGATTGCCGAAGTGATCGTGATCGACGACGGTTCGCGCGATGGCACGCCCGAGATCGCCGAAGGCTACCGGGACGCCTATCCGCATCTGCGCGTGCTGCGTCAGGCACAGAATGGCGGCAAGACCGCCGCCGTGGCAGCCGGGATCGCCGAGGCTACGGGGTCGCATCTGATGCTGCTCGACAGCGATCTTCTGGGGCTGACCCATGGCGATCTCGGCGCGCTGATCGCACCTGTGACCAGTGGTCAGGCCGATGTCACGATCAGCCTGCGCCGGAACGCGCCACGCACATGGCGGGCGATCGGGCTCGACTACATCTCGGGAGAGCGGGTGATCCCCCGCGAGATGCTGGCGACGCGCCTCGACGCGCTGAACGCCCTGCCCCGCTTCGGGCTGGAAGTCTTCATGAACCGTCTCTGGATCGCGGACCGCGCGCGCATCGCCGTCGTGCATTGGCCCGGCGTCGACAGCCCGATGAAATCGGCCAAGCTCGGGAACTGGCGCGCGGGGCTGGCGGCCGATGCAAGGATGATGCGCGATATCTTCCGCACCATTGCGCCGCATCGCGCTCTGGTCCAAATCATGACAATGAGAGCTTTGCGGGTGCGGGCGAGCACACATCCCACCCTGCGCACACAAGCGGAACGGATGCCGCGCTGACGGGTTCGCTCCGAGAGAGAGATCGGAGGCCCCATGTCCCAACATAAACGCGTCGTCATCATCGGCTCCGGCTCGGCCGGGATCTCGGCCCTGCGCGAAGTGCGCCGCGAGACCGAGGATTTCCTTATCGTGAATGCGGGCGATTGGGGCACGACCTGCGCCGCGCGCGGCTGCATGCCCTCCAAGGTTCTGATCGAGGCTGCCAATGCCTATCACCGCCGTCACGATTTTGAAGCCTTCGGGATCGGCGGGGCAGACGGGCTGAGCATCGACATCCCCGCCCTGATGGAGCGCGTGCGCCGGATGCGCGACGGCTTCACCCGCTCGCCCCGGTCGATCCCCGACAACCTTGGCGACAAGGCGATCTCGGCGCGCGCAAAGCTGCTCGGGCCGAACCGGGTCGAGATCGAGGGGCATGGCGAGGTGACGGCCGATGCGATCATCCTTGCCACCGGGTCATCCCCCGTGCTTCCCAAGCCGTGGGAGGCGTTCGGCAACCGCATTCTGACGACCGACACGCTCTTCGAATTGCCCGACCTGCCGCGGCGCATCGCGGTGATCGGCATGGGCGCGATCGGGGTTGAGCTGGCGCAGGCGATGGCGCGGCTCGGGATCGAGGTGCATGGGTTCGACGCGCTCGACACGATCGCGGGCATGACCGATCCGGAAGTGGGCGCGGTGCTGCGCGAACGCATCGCCGCCGAGCTGCCGCTGCATCTGGGCGCGGGCGCCGAGATTTCCGAAGGCGACAGCTGCCTGATCGTGAAGGGCGGTGACGGGGTGAGTTTCGAGGCCGATGCGGTGCTGGCCGCGATGGGGCGCAAACCCAATATCGCGGGTCTGGGACTTGAGAGCCTCGGCGTGCCCCTCAGCGATCGCGGCATGCCCGAGGTCGATCCCCGCACGATGCGTATCGGCGATCTGCCGGTCTTCATGGCGGGCGACGCGAACGGCATCCGTCCGATCCTGCACGAGGCCGCCGACGAGGGTCATATCGCGGGCCGCAACGCGCTCGCTGCCAGCGACACCGCCTATTGCCGCCGCACCTCGCTCGCGATTGCCTTCAGCGCGCCGAATGCCGTGCGCGTGGGCAAGACCTTCAAGGAATTAGAGGGGCAGGAAATCGTAATCGGGGCCGCCGATTTCTCGAAACAGCCGCGCGCGCGGATGGCCGAGACAGCCCACGGGATGATCCGCACCTACGCCGAAGCCGGTAGCGGGAAGCTTCTCGGGACCGAGATGGTCCTGCCTGCGGGCGAGCATTTCGCCCATCTCTTCGGCCTCGCGATCCAGGCGGGGATGGATGTGCATGACATGCTGGCGATGCCCTTCTACCATCCCGTTCTCGAAGAGGGCCTGCGCGGCGCGCTGCGCCAGATCGCGAAAGAGCTGCCCGATCCGGGACGCTCCGATCTGGCCGATTGCCCCGAGACGGGGCATCCGGCGCTCGATTAAAGGGCTGCGATGGCGGCCACGCGCGCGGCATTGTCGCGCGCTGTGCTGCCGTCTTCCATCACGAGCGAATTCTCGAACCCGACCCGCGCCTTGCCGCCTTTCTCCAACGCATTGCGAAGACAGGCTGTTTCCCCCTGACCGAAGGCGCAGATCGCCCAATCGGGGGTGATCGCCTCGGCCTGCATCCAGCTCAGGAACGGGTCGAGCATCGCGGGGGTAGAAACCTGCCCCTCGACATAGCGGCCCATCACGAAGATCAGTTGCAGCCCCGGATCCTGCAGCAGGCGATCGGGCAGCACGCGGGTCAGCGCCTCAGCATCCTCGCGCGAGTAGAGGATATGCTGGACCCTGACGCCGCGCTCGGCCGCCTCTTCGAAGAATTTCGTGGCCAGCGGCTCGGGATCGCGCAGCATCTCGCGGGTCGAGACCGAGACCATCTCCGCACCCGAATTCAGCGCCACATAACGCTGATGGCCCGGCTCGTAGCGCCCCGATGCCTCGGTCGTGATCTGGACCGCCATGTCGCCCAAGCGCGGTCGCAGATGGGCCAGCGCCTCGCGGTAAGCTCCGGTATCCAGCAGATGCCCCTCGGCATCGTCGCGCAGATGCAGGTGCAACGCCCCTGCCCCTGCGGCTTGGCACGCCAGCGCAGTCTTGGTGATCTCGTCGAGGGAGATCGGCAGCGCCGGGTGATCGACCTTGGTCTTGGTCGCCCCGTTCGGCGCGACCATGATGCGCGGCAGGCTCATCCCAGCACACCCCGGATCGCGATGCCGAGCTTGTCCACCAGTTCGCCGATCTGGTCGTCACTGATGATGAAGGGCGGCGCGAGCAGGATGTGATCGCCCCGCCGCCCGTCGATCGTGCCGCCCATCGGGTAGCAGATCAGCCCGGCCTCGAAGGCCGCTGCCTTGAGCTTCTTGTTCACCGCCTTGGCCGGGTCCATCGGCGCCTTCGTGGCGCGGTCAGCCACGATCTCGAGCCCGCGGAACATGCCGCGCCCGCGGATATCACCGATATGGGGATGCTGGCCGAAAGCCTCGCGCAATGCCGCGTCGAGCTTTTCGCCCTGCTGCGCCGCGCGCGCGACCATGCCGCCCTCGGTGAGTTTCTTCACCACCGCATCGCCGGCGGCGGTCGCGGTCGGGTGGCCGATATAGGTATGACCGTGCTGGAAGAAGCCCGAGCCGTTGACGAAAGCGTCGTAGATCTCGGCGGTACAGAGCGCCGCGCCGATGGGCTGGTAACCCGCGCCGAGCCCCTTCGCGATGGTGACGATATCGGGCGCGATCCCGTCCTGTTCACAGGCGAACAGGGTGCCGGTCCGGCCCATGCCGCACATCACCTCGTCGAGGATCAAGAGGATGCCGTATTGGTCGCAAATCTCGCGGATGCGCTTGAAGTAGCCCGGCACCGGCGGCACCGCACCCATCGTCGCGCCCACGATAGGCTCGGCAATGAACCCGATGACATTCTCGGCCCCGAGGCGCTGGATTTCCGCCTCCAGCTCATTGGCGACGCGCAGACCGTACTTTTCGGAGGTCTCGCCCTCTTCGCGCCAACGGTATTCATGCACGGGCGCGATATGGCTCACATCGATCAGAAGCGGGTTGAACTGCGCGCGGCGCCATTCGTTGCCGCCCGCAGCCAGCGCACCCAAGGTGTTGCCGTGATAGGACTGGCGACGCGCGATGAAATGCGACCGGCTCGGCTCACCCTTCTCCACGAAATATTGCCGCGCCATCTTCAGCGCGCTCTCCACGGCCTCCGATCCCCCGGAGGTAAAATAGACGCGATCGAGGCTCCCCGGCGCGTGAGCGATGAGCCGATCGGCCAGCCGCTCGGCGGGCTCGGAGGTGAAGAAACCGGTATGCGCGAAGGCGATAGCGTCGATCTGGTTCTTGATCGCCGAGATCACGTCGGCGTCAGAGTGACCGAGGCAGGAGACCGCAGCGCCGCCCGATCCGTCGAGATAACGCTTCCCGTTGGAATCGAAGATGTAGACGCCCTCGCCCTTAACGGCCAAGGGCGGATTGGACTTCGTATGACGCGGAAATACATGGCTCATGTCGGTCCCTCCTTCGGGACAAGAAAGCGTGAGGATCGCTGACCACAAGGTGAAACATATGTTTTACGAGTTGACAATATATGAAACAAATGAAACGGTCACTCCAACGCGATAACTGGTGATGGAACCTGGGGAGGAACATTGACCGGCAGCTTCGAACAGCGTCTGGCCGCACAATATGGAACCCTGTCCACGCGATTGCGTGAGGCGGGAGATTATATTGCGGACAATCCTGTGAACATCGCGACGCGCTCGCTGCGCACGCTTGCAGCCGATTCGAAACTTGCCCCGGCCACCTTCACCCGCCTCGCCCATGCGCTCGGCTACGAGAATTTCGAAGAGCTGCGCGAGGTGATGCGCGACCAGATCGGACGGCGCGTTCTGCCCTTCGCCGATCGGGCCGACCGCCTGCAAAAGGACGTCTCCGCACCCGACAAGGGATTTCTCAACCGCTATGCCGCTGCCAGCCAGGCGAATATCGCGGCCCTCGCGGGCATGATCGAACCCGGTCGGCTCGAGGCGGTGGCCGATCGTCTCGCCAAGGCGCGGCGTGTGGTCCTGCTGGGGGCGCTCGGCTCCACCGGCATCGCTGAATATACCGCCTATATCGCCAATTTCCTGGGCGACAACTGGGAGCTTGCGGCGCGCTCGGGGGCATCGTTGGGCTCGACCCTTGCCGGGCTCGACGAACGCGATGCGGTTCTGGTCATCACCAAACCGCCCTTCGCACGCTCCTCGATCCGGGGCGCGATTCACGCGCATGAGCAAGGCGCCCATGTTACACTGATCACCGACAGCCGCAGCTGTCCGGCGCTGCACGCTGCGGACGAGGTCTTCATCGTCCCCACCGACAGCCCGCATTTCTACACGAGTTACGTCGCCACGCTGTTCCTGCTCGAAGCAATTCTGGCGCTGGTGGCGAAACGCGCGGGGCCCCGCGCAACCGAACGGATCGCCGAGGTCGAGAGGCGCAACAGGCTTCTCGAGGAAGTCTACGCCCGCTGACCACGGCGCGACCGTAACCCAAGACCCAAAACGACCAACGGGAGTCAGAAATGAAAAAACTCTTCAAACTCGGCCTTGCTGCCGCTGTCGCGGGGGCGCTGAGCGCACCGATGGCGATGGCGAAGGATGAAACCTTCATCACGATCGGCACCGGCGGCGTCACGGGTGTCTATTACCCGACCGGCGGCGCGATCTGCCGTCTGATGAACAAGAACCACAAGGAAACCGGCGTGCGCTGCTCGGTCGAGTCGACCGGTGGTTCGGTCTACAACATCAACACCATCCGCGACGGCGAGCTCGATTTCGGCATCGCCCAGTCGGACTGGCAGTATCACGCCTACAAGGGCGACTCGAAATTCGCCGACAAGGGCGCGTTCGAAGGCCTGCGCGCGGTGTTCTCGATCCACCCCGAGCCCTTCACCGTCGTCGCGCGCGCCGATAGCGGCATCAAGAACTTCGCCGATCTCAAGGGCAAGCGCGTGAACATCGGCAACCCCGGGTCGGGCCAGCGCGGCACGATGGAAGTTCTGATGGACGCGATGGGCTGGAAGACCTCCGACTTCGCGCTCGCAACCGAGCTGAAGGCCTCGGAGCAGTCCAAGGCGCTGTGCGACAACCAGATCGACGCGATGGTCTACACCGTGGGTCACCCCTCGGGCTCGATCCAGGAAGCCACGACCTCCTGTGACGCGGTGCTCGTCAACGTGACCGGCGATGCGGTCGACAAGCTCGTCGCCGACAACCCCTATTACGCCACCGCGACCATCCCGGGCGGCATGTATCGCGGCAACGCCGATGACGTGCAGACCTTCGGCGTGCGTGCGACGCTGGTCACTTCGGCAGACGAGCCCGATGATGTCGTCTACGCTCTGGTGAAATCGGTCTTCGACAATTTCGACGAGTTCAAGAAACTGCACCCGGCCTTCGCGCACCTCACCCCCGAGGAGATGGTGACCCAAGGTCTTTCGGCACCGATCCATCCGGGCGCTCTGAAATACTACAAAGAAAAGGGTTGGATTAAATAAGCCCTTCACAACTTGGGCGGGCGCGCTTGCGTGCCCGCCCTTTTTCGTTTCGTATTTCAGAATATCCCGCAGTGAGCGGACGGCCGACACGGGCCGCGAGGGGGAACGATGGCGGAAAATCGCGCCTTGAACGAACAGGAACTGCAAGAGCTCGTCCAGGCTTCCGACAGCGGGGCACGAAGCCCCAAGGGTTGGGTCGGGCTCATGGTCGCCATCGTGGCGCTGAGCTGGTCGGTGTTTCAGGTCATGTTGGCCTCGCCGATCGGGCCCTATGTGCTGCCCGGCGATCTGATCAACAACGCGCGCCAGATTCACCTGGCCTATGCGATCTTCCTCTCGGCGATGGCCTATCCGCTGTTCAAGGGATCCCCCAAGAGCTACGTGCCCTGGTATGACTGGATCCTCGGCGTCGGCGGCGCGCTGCTCGCCATGTACGGCTATTTCTTCTACCAGAAGATCGTCGACAACGGCGGTCTGGCCGATGCGACCGACGCCTATGTCTCGCTTGTGGGGCTGGTGCTGCTGTTCATCGCGGCCTATCGCACGCTTGGCCCGGTGATGGTCGGGCTCGCGATCTTCTTCCTGTGCTACGTGTTCTTCGGCTCGTCGGACTTCTTCCCCGAGCAGATCCGCTGGGCCGGCGCGAGCTTGCGCAAGGCGATGTCGCATATGTGGATCACCTCCGAGGGGGTGTTCGGCATCGCGCTTGGGGTCTCGACCAAGTTCGTCTTCCTCTTCGTCCTCTTCGGCGCGCTGCTCGAGAAAGCCGGTGCAGGCAACTACTTCATCCAGATGGCATTCGGCGCGCTCGGTCACCTGCGCGGCGGTCCGGCGAAAGCCGCCGTCGTCGGCTCGGCCGCGACTGGCCTGATCTCGGGATCGTCGATTGCGAACGTGGTCACCACCGGCACCTTCACCATTCCGCTGATGAAACGCGTGGGCTTTTCCGCCGAGAAAGCGGGCTCCGTCGAGGTGGCCTCCTCGGTCAACGGCCAGATCATGCCGCCGGTGATGGGCGCTGCCGCCTTCCTGATGGTGGAATATGTCGGCATCTCCTACCTGGAGGTCATCAAGCACGCCTTCGTCCCGGCGATCATCTCCTACATCGCGCTGTTCTACATCGTCCACCTCGAGGCGGTGAAGAGCCGGATGCCGACGATCGGCGACCGCGTGGTCTCGGTCTGGCGCACCGCCTTTGGCATGTTCGCCTTCTTCGCGGGCTTCGCGGCTTTGTGCTACGCGGTGCAATTCCCCGTGCAGCTGATCACCTCACTCGTGCCTGAAGGCGCGGGGTGGATCCTCGCGGTGCTCGTTGCTTTGGCCTATGTCGCGCTCGTCTGGATCGCCGCCAAGGCGCCCGAGCTGGAACCCGACGACCCGAATTCGGAAATCGTCAAGCTGCCCGACATCAAGGAGATCTACACCGCGGGCCTCTATTACCTGCTGCCGATCGTGGTTCTCGTCTACTTCCTGATGATCGAGCGCAAGTCTCCCGGCCTCTCCGCCTTCTGGGCGTCCTTCCTGCTGTTCTTCATCCTGCTGACCCAGAAACCGCTCAAGGCAATGTTCCGCGGCGAGAGCGCCCCGATGAGTCGCTTCAAGGAGGGTCTGTTCGACCTGATCGGCGGCATGATCGACGGCGCACGCAATATGATCGGGATCGGCCTTGCCACCGCCACCGCAGGGATCATCGTGGGCACCGTCTCGCTAACCGGGATCGGTCAGGTGATGGCGGACTTCGTCGAGTTCCTTTCGGGCGGCAACCTGATCCTGATGCTGATCTTCGTGGCGATCCTGTCGCTGATCCTCGGCATGGGCCTCCCGACCACGGCGAACTACATCGTGGTCTCCTCGCTGATGGTGGGCGTCGTCGTCCATCTGGGCGCGCAATCGGGCCTGATCGTACCTCTGATCGCGGTGCACCTGTTCGTGTTCTATTTCGGCATCATGGCCGATGTGACACCACCGGTGGGCCTGGCCTCTTTCGCGGCCGCGGCCGTGTCGGGCGGCGACGCGATCAAGACCGGTTTCACCGCCTTCTTCTACAGCCTGCGTACCGTCGCTCTGCCCTTCGTGTTCATCTTCAACACCGACCTGCTGCTGATCAACGTGACCTGGTATCAGGCGATCTTCGTTTTCATCATCGCCACGATCGGCATCCTCGTCTTCACCGCAGGCACGATGAACTGGTTCATCACTCGCTCGAAGCTCTGGGAAACGGTAGCGCTGCTTCTGGTCGCCTTCACCCTGTTCCGTCCCGGCTATTTCATGAACATGGTCGAGCCGCCCTATACCGAGATCCCGCCCGCCAACATCGTGCAGCGTCTCGAAAAGGCGCCGGTCGGGCGAGAGCTGCGTCTCGTCTTCTCGGGCCCGGATTACGACACGGGTGTTGCGAAGGACACGACTGTCCTGGTGAAGGTGCCCGAGGGTACCAACGGTCAGGAAAAGCTCGACAAGCTTGGCCTGAGCGTGACCGATACCGATGGCAAGATGGTCGCGGACGAGCCGATGTTCGGCACGGAACTGCAACAGAAACTGCAGGGCTTCGACTTCTATGGCGATACGCCGGTGACCCTGTCGAATGTGAAGGTGCCCAATGACCAGCTCCCGAAAGAGCTGATGTTCATTCCCGCCTTCCTGCTGCTCGGCCTCGTCGCCTTCCTGCAATATCGCCGCAAGGAAGACGACGAGGCCTTTGCCCAAGGAGAAACCGCATGACCAAGACCATTCTCTGCGCGATCGACATCAACCGCCCCAAGACCGAACGCAAGGTTCTCGAATGGGCGGAGAAACTGGCCACGATGGAGGGCGCCCAGCTCGACGTGATCACCGTGGTGCCCGATTACGGATCGGCGGTCGTGGGCGCGTTCTTCTCGGACGATCACACCGCCAAGGCCAAGGAACACGCCCATGACTTGCTCGCAAAATTCGTGAGCGAGGTGATCGGCGCCGAAGCAAATTCGAAAGTGCGCCATATCGTCGGCGTCGGCACCGCCTATCACGAGATCATCAGCGTCGCGGAAAAGGACGGCGCGGATCTGATCGTGCTCGGCGCGCATCGCCCGGATCTCAGCGACTACCTGCTCGGCCCGAATGCCGCGCGCGTGGTGCGCCACTCGAACTGCTCGGTCTTCGTGGTCCGCTGAGGTTTCCAGCGACGGCAATTGACGGGGCGCAGCGCGAAAGCGTTGCGCCCCGTCCGCGTTCTGGCCATCGGTGCACCAGCTAGGCTGCGGGCTGATAGACCGCGGCCTCGCCTCGCCCGGCAAGCACGCAGGCTCCGGCCAGCTCGGCGCGGCGATGGTTCGAATACTCCGCCGGCATCCGCAACGCCGCATATTGGCGCCCGTCCTCATCGTTGCGATAGGTTGGCCCCATGCGGCTCACATCATAGCCGAGCTGGCGCAGAGCCCGCATCAATGCAAGCGACGACAGGCAGATCAGCTCGCTCGCACCGCGTGCAAGCGCCCGTTCCACCAATCCGTCGACGATCATCCGCAGGCAGGCGGCACGCTCGGCATGGGTCGTCAGCGTCTCCGAAATCACGAGGCGGGTACATTCCCAGACCTCGGGGCTGGCGATCTCGTCGGGCAGGATCTCTGGCGGGATATGAGGCAGCTTGCCCAGATGCGCGTCGCGCAGCATGTAGGTGCTGCCGCCCCAGATCGCAGCCGTCGACATCGCCCGCGCCCCGCCGACCACCCGCCCATCCTTCAGAACGAGCGAGTAATGGGCAAGCGGCGTGTCGTACTGGTCCATTTCCACGTCGTCGTTATGGGGTACATCCCAGCCCAGTTCGTCGACGAAGACTTGCTTGCGCAGCCGCAGGAAATCGTAAAACGCGGTGCCGAAGCGGTGAAGTTCCGAAAATTCAAAGGTGCAGTTTTGCATTGGGTTCTCCTTCTGGATACCCAATCGAAACCATGAATTTATGAACAATACACCATTTTAGGTTGCGTTTACCTAAATCAATCGCCTCGAAGTGGCAATAGCCAGCATCTCGATGGCATTCTTTGCACCAAGCTTGCGCGAAGCCGATGTCAACCGCGCCTTCACCCCGCTTTCACTGATGTCGAGCTCTGCCGCTATCTGCTTGATCAGAAGCCCGTCCGCCCGGTAGCGGATGGCCTCCAGCTCAGCCGCGGTGAGCGAGCGGTGCGAAGCATCGAGATGCAGCTCGCGCAGCATCGCGAACACCTCGTCGAGTTCCTCATCGGTGAAATCACGATCCGAGCGGAACAGCACGGCATAGCTGCGTCGGCCAACGTCATGGGGATCGTTGAAAGAGACCGTCGCACCGAAACGCAGCCCCATCTGCCGTGCCATCTGGCGCACGCCACGCGGATCTTCGAGCCTCATGTCATCCCAGCGCACCCAGCCGAGATTGCCGTAGACCCAGCGCATCGAGGGATCCTGGACCACCAGCCCTTCCTGGGTGTAGCGATCCACCCATGTGCTATCCAGTCGGTTGAGCTCGGACTCGGGAAAAGCATAACCTACGCGCAGCGCAACATAAAAGCCGGCTGGTGCGATGGCCTGTAGACGTGTATCGCAGTCCCTGATGTCCATCAGTTGGTCAAATCACTTGCGCTCCGAATGCACTCGCCCTACCGTTCCGGGGTCGCAGTCGGGCCAGACAGGAACAACCTAAAGACGAAAGTCGGCGATGAAAACAGCAAACCGTAAAGAAATAGCGGCAACACTCGACGAGTTGAGTGCGATCTGCGACACCGGCTTCGCGCTCGCCCTGCACATTCGCTTCACGCGCCCGAACATCCTCTATCGCACCTATCCGCAGAAATGGCTCGACCATTACAGCGAACACGGAATGATGATCGAAGATCCCGTGGTGCTCTGGGGGCTGCGCGAAACGGGCATGGTCCGCTGGGCTGACCTGCCCGACCCGCTGGGCATCGTCTCTCAGGCGGAGGCCTTCGGATTGCGCAACGGGCTGACCTGCTCTGTCGGCCCGAACAGCTCGCGCTCGATTTCGGGTTTCACCCGGAGTTCGGGCCCGTTCAGCGACAGCGAGGCCGAACATCTTCTGGCCCTGACCCAGAGGCTGCACGACATGACGGAAAACCTCTCCGATCTCTGAGTGCCGCTGCCGCGCGCATCCCGAAAAGTTCCGGCTTTCAGCCGCTTGCGGCGTGTCGCGCGGATCAGGCCAACTCGTGCGTTCCGCAGCGCCGCGAATCGTTAAGGGGCGCCGGGAAGGAAAATCGAAACACGATGGCGCTCAGACAATACAACCTGAGCGTGTTTTTTTCATCATTCCGAATACCACTTTCAGACAATCCCACGTGATTGCACCCGAGCGCCCTCTGTTTTCCTTGATCTGCATTAAAGACGTTACCTACCCTATTGAATATTGTTAACTCAGGGATTTTACGGAGACGCCGTTATCCTCCTTTGCTGCCAGCAGGAGTGGCGTTTATTCTGTGGGGTACCTGTTCTTTCTGTGGGGGGAAGGACAATGACGGAACTGCCGCGTTTCAACGCGCGAGATCGCGCGCGACGTGAAAGAGGGATGGCGCTGCGCTGTCTCGTAACGGGTGGGGCGGGTTTTCTCGGATCTCATCTCAGCGATCGGTTGATAGAGAGGGGGCATTCGGTGATCTGCGTCGACAACCTCCAGACGGGCCGGTTGAGCAACATCGCCCATCTGCTGGGAAATCCCGCATTCGAGTACCGACAGCACGACGTGATCGCGCCGCTCGAGATCTCGGGCCGGATCGACCGGATCTACAATCTCGCCTGCGCGGCCTCGCCGCCGAAGTACCAGCGTGATCCGATCCATACCTTCCAGACCTGCGTGTTCGGCATCCTGAACATGCTCGGGCTGGCCCAGCGCGAAGGTGCGCGTATCCTGCAAGCGTCGACGTCAGAGGTCTATGGCGACCCCGAGATCAGCCCGCAGCCCGAAAGCTATCGCGGCGTGGTCAATACGGTCGGCCCGCGCTCTTGTTACGACGAGGGCAAGCGCGCCGCCGAAACGTTGATGCATGATTTCCACGAGGCGCGCGGCGTCGATATCCGCATCGCGCGGATCTTCAACACCTACGGCCCGCGCATGGACCCGGGCGACGGGCGCGTGGTGTCGAACTTCGTCACCCAAGCGCTCTCGGACAAGCCGATCACCATTTACGGTGACGGCATGCAAACCCGCTCGCTGTGCTTCATGGACGACCTGATCGAGGGGCTGATTGCGCTGATGGAAAGCGAAACGGTTGGCCCCGAGCCGGTCAATCTCGGCAATCCCGGCGAGTTCAGTGTCGGCGAGATCGCACGGATCGTGCGCGACATGTGCAATTCGCGCTCGCAGATCGTCCATTCTGAACGCCCTGTTGACGATCCGCACCAGCGCTGTCCAGATATCGGTCGCGCCAGGCGCATGCTAGGCTGGGCGCCGACGGTCAGTCTGACCGAGGGGCTTGCCCCGACGATCGCCTATTTCCGCTCGGAGTTGGGTCTCGTCGGGAGGGAGATTGGAGGCGTTGCGTGATATTAAGGCCTGAGATACGCGCCGCGCAGGCGGCAGGTTATCTCGCTCCGGTACTGAACCGGTCGCAATCCATGCGATACCGCACGCTGATCGCTCTGTGGCTTCTCGCAACCGTCTATTTCTGGAGCTGGTGGCTCGACCCGGTTCACATCCTAAGTTGGCCACCCTTCCTGATCATCACGGCAACGCTGGCGTGGCTGCTGGCGATGCAGCTCTATTTCATGGTCGTCTTCCTGCAGGCGCAGCGCGCCGTCTCTCCGGACCCTGAGCCGGGCAGATGGCGGGTTGCGATGATCACGACGAAGACGCCCTCCGAGCCGTTCGACGTGGTGCGCAAGACGCTGGAGGCGATGCTGGCGCAGGACTATCCGCATGACACATGGCTTGCCGATGAAGACCCGGCGCCGGAAACTCTCGCATGGTGTGCGGCGCATGGGGTGAAAGTCTCGTCGCGCAAGGGTGTGGACGCCTATCATCAGGCGACATGGCCACGTCGCACGCGATGCAAGGAAGGCAACCTCGCCTATTTCTATGATCATTGGGGCTATCGTGACTACGACATCGTCAGTCAGCTCGACGCCGATCACGTGCCAAGCCCGGGCTATCTCCTTGAAATGTTGCGCCCCTTCGCCGATCCCGACGTGGGCTATGTCAGCGCGCCTTCGATCTGTGCGGCCAATGCCGACAAGAGCTGGGCCGCGCGCACGCGCCTCTATTTCGAAGCCGCCTTCCATGGCGTGTTCCAGGCTGGTTACACCGGCGCGCTGGCCCCGATGTGCATCGGCTCGCATTACGCGGTGCGCACGACGGCTTTGAAAGAGGCCGGCGGTCTCGGGCCGGAATTGGCCGAGGATCACTCGACCACGATGCTCATGAACGCAGCGGGCTGGCGCGGTGTGCACGCGATCGACGCGATCGCGGTGGGAGACGGGCCCGCCACCGTGACCGATCTCGTGACGCAGGAGTTCCAGTGGTCGCGCTCGCTGCTCAGCCTGCTTCTGCGCTACACGCCCTGCTATCTCGGCAAAATGCCGTTCCGGCTCAAGTTCCTGTTCGTGCTTTGCCAGAGCTGGTACGTCTTTTTCGCGTTGTCGATGTCGATGATGTATATAGCACCGATCATCGCCGTGACCTTCGACCTGCGCTTCGCGGATGTGACCTATCCCGCCTTCATCGGCCATGTGCTGCCTGCGGGCATTCTCACCCTGATCTTCGCCTTCATGCTGCGCCACGATCAGTTTTTCCGCCCCAAGGACGCCAAGATCATCGCCTGGGAGAAAGCCCTCTTCGTGATGATGCAATGGCCCTGGGTTCTGTCAGGGGTCCTAATGGCAGTGTACGATCGGCTCTCGGGGAAATTCGTCGACTTCCGCATCACGCCAAAGGGCGAAGCGGCGTCGCTCGTACTGCCCGAGAGGATCATCGCAGTCTATGGCGGGCTCGCCCTTGGCGCCCTGCTTCCGGTGCTGCTCGTCGGCAATGTGACCGAAGCGCGGGGGTTCTACCTGCTCTCGTTTTTCAACGCGGCTTTCTACTTTGTCCTGCTCAGCGTCATCTTCGGCGCGCGCGCACGGCATGTGCAGATCGATTGGCGGGGCTGGCCCCGTGACATGGCGGTCCAGATGGGCACGTTGAGCATGATCGTCGCACTCGGCTTCAGCGCGCTTTGGCTGCGCGGCAGCGAGAGCCTTTATGCATTGATGGTCGGACTGAAATCGGTTCAGCTGGCCAAAGTCGAATACATCGTTTCGGGCGCCGGAATGGGCGCGCCGGGACAACCGAAATTTCGCGTAAGCCCTGCTTGGAAAGACTAGGTGGGGACGCGAATTTGAAGGAGGGAAATGGTATGAAACACCACAACATAACGCGCCGAGGCGTGATGGCCGGAGCGGCGGCTCTGGGTCTGTCCCTGTCAATGCGACAGGCACAGGCAGCAGCCCCCGTCGAGGTCCCGCCCGGCACCCTCCCCTTTGGCGTCTATGACCCCGACGGGGATTTCGCCGACAAGACGGGCGTCGTCATCGAACACCTCTTCCTGCCGTGGGAAGACGTATACCTGCCCTCGCTCAACGATGCGGACGAATATGCGCTCGCGCGGAACCGCGCGCTTCTCGTTACGCTCGAGCCCTGGACCTGGTCGCGCTCCGAGCGCAACACCGCGCAATATCTGCGCCGTGGCATCGAGCGCGGCGAATACGATCCGAACATGATCGCGATCGCGGAAGTTCTGGCGACGCTCAAAAGCCCCGTCACGCTGCGTTTCGCCCATGAGATGGATGACAAGACCGGGCAGTTCATCTGGTCGGATTGGAAACCCGATGATTACATCTCGGCCTATCGCCGGATGACCGATCTCGCCAAGCAATACGCGCCCGACATCTCACTGATGTGGTCGCCGCTCGGTGACGAGAACATGGCCGATTACTATCCGGGTGACGAATATGCCGACATCATCGGCCTGACCGTTTTCGGCCTTCAGGCCTGGGACAAGGCGAAATACGGCCGCGACCGGACCTTCGACGACATCTTCCGTCCGCGCTACGAGCGCGCCGCGGCCTTCGGCAAGCCCGTTGCGGTGGCCGAGCTCGGTTATGTGGGCGATCAGGCCTATGTCGACATGTGGAAGAACCGCATACGCGAAGAGAAGCCCGATTACCCGAGCCTCGTCGGTGTCAGCTATTTCAACCAGATCGAGGTTTATCCCTGGCCGGAGGGCTTCGGCACGCCGGATTGGCGAATCAAGAACCAGGTCCTGAGCTGACCTACCACCCCTAGCGGCAATTTTTTGCCGACACGGGGCGATCACGACAAGATGTTGATGCCGCGCAGGAAATCCAGCTGCGCGGCATTTTCAGTTTGCGCCATCAAAGCGCCACCTTTGCGCCGCGGGAATAACAACCTTGACCGGTAACGTTTGATTAACCAAACCTGCGCCTAATGAGAACGGAACGGACCGGGCTCGCGCGACGCGGGACTGGCCTAGTGATCGCAACTCGGCAGAGCAGGACAATGATGCAGAACACGATCTTTCGTGCCGCAGCCGCCGGCCTTTTCGCGGCTACTCTGGTGATCGCCGCGCCTTTCGGCGCAGCCAATGCACAGCAGGCGGGGATGCTCGAAATCTCTCCGATCAAGGTCGCGGTGAAAAGCGTCGCCGGCAAGGGAAGCGCTCGTTTCGACTGGCTCGCAGGCGGCAAGAGCGATGACCGACCCGCGGAGCGCGTCGCAAGCCGTCGTTCGCCCGGCACCGGCAGCTGGATCTGCTCGCCTTCGGGCTTCGGTTCGAAATCGCGCTGCTATCAGCGCTGATCCGGCTCCCCACAGCACCATCAGCTTTGCGGCCCCCTCGGGGCCGTTTTGCATTCCCCCTCAGGGTTGGGGGGAAACTGACCGTGCAATCGATCCCGGCGGGTAGCTTGCCCTCGGGATTGGCCGGCACCAGACGCACCCCGAACGTATCCGAGCCCGCGTCGAAGACCTTGTCCCCCACGATCACCATCGCGTCGTATTCCCCGCTCAGAGGCGCCGCTGGACAGACCTTTTCCACCTGCCCTTTCGCGACCTGGTCATACATCGCGGTCGGCAGGAACACCTCGACATGAAGCGGGTCGATCTGCGCAAGCTGCGCCACGGGCGATTACGAAGAGACATATTCCCCCGGCCCCATCATCCGCGTGATGACGAACCCGTCGATGGGCGAGCGGATCTCGCGTCGTTCGAGCTGCGCCTGCACCCGTGCGAGATCGCGCTTGGCAAGGTTCTGGTCGAGCTCGGCCGCGCGATGGTGGCCTTGCCGGTTCCGCACACCTTATGACGAGGGGCGCGAGAGGAGGTTTGCGAGGTCTCGTGACCATGTCGAGAGGCATCTTCCCAAGGCGCGATCCGCCCTCTTTCAGGGAGAGAGGAGCGCATTGCGGGTCATCGACATGCCACTGCGCGGGGGCCCTTCTGCCCTTCCGTTCAGATTGGCGATCAGTGGAAGTCCCGACTGGGGAACAGCCGTTTTGCCTGTTCTCTGGGATGGCGTGCGGTGGTCTGCGGGCGGGGGCGCGGAGCATCGTCGGCCTGCGGTGCGGTCAGCCCCAGAACATCGTCGAGCGGGTGTCCCAGATCGGCCAGCCGGGGCGAGAGATCCTCGATCCTCTCGGCGATCAGATGGACCACGATCCCCTCGCGCTCCAGCCGCCCCGAGACGCACAACAATCGCCCGCCCATGACCGCCCGGCGGAAGCGTTCGTAAAGCTTCGGCCAGACCACGACATTGCTCACGCCGGTCTCGTCCTCGAGCGTGATGAAGATCACCCCCGAGGCGGTTCCGGGGCGCTGGCGCGTAATCACGAGACCGCAGACGGTGACCCGGTTCTGCCCCGTCCCGACCAGTTCGCAATGCGGCGTAAGGCCGGGGATCGAGGGGCGCAGCAGCTCCATCGGATGGGCGCGCAGGCTCAGGCGCAGGGCCACGTAATCCTCGACGACCTCTTCGCCCAGATGCATCGCGGGCAGCTCCACCACAGGTTCGCGCCCGCCTTCGCCATCCATCGGATCGCTGAACAAGGGCAGCGGCGCGGGTGCCCGGATCGCCTTGACCGCCCAGAGCGCATCGCGGCGCGTCAGCCCGATCCCGGCGAACCCGTCCGCCTCGGCGAGCCGTTCGAGCACATGCGGCGGCGTGCCAGCGCGCAGCCAGAGGCTCTCCGGGTCGGGGTAACCATTCCCGCGCGCCGCCACGATCCAGCCCGCATCCTCTTCGCGAAACCCTTTGATCTGGCGAAAGCCCAGGCGCAGCGCCAAGGCCCCGTCGGCGCGGCGCTCGAGGCTGTTGTCCCAGCCCGAATGGTTCACGCAGACGGGCCGCACCTCGACCCCGTGTTCGCGGAGGTCGCGCACGATCTGGGCAGGCGCGTAGAAGCCCATCGGCTGTGAATTCAGCAGCGCGCAGGCGAAGATCGCGGGGTGGTGGCATTTGAGCCAGGACGAGACATAGGTGAGATGCGCGAAGGCCGCGGCATGGCTCTCGGGAAAACCGTATTCGCCGAACCCCTCGATCTGGGAAAAGCAGCGATCGGCGAAATCGGGCGTGTAGCCGCGCGCCAGCATCCCTTCCACGAACCGGTCGCGGAAGGTGCCGATCGTGCCCATCTTGCGGAAGGTCGCAAGCGAGCGGCGCAGGCGGTCGGCCTCTTCGGGGGTGAAGCCAGCCGCGACCACGGCGATCTGCATCGCCTGCTCCTGAAAGAGCGGGACGCCGAGGGTCTTGCCCAGCACCCCCTCCAGTTCCCTGGAGGGGAAATCCACCTTCTCGCGCCCCTGACGGCGGTTGATATAGGGGTGCACCATCCCGCCCTGAATGGGACCGGGGCGGACGATGGCGACCTCGATCACGAGGTCGTAGAAGGTCTGCGGGCGCATCCGGGGCAGGAAGTTCATCTGCGCGCGGCTCTCGACCTGAAACACCCCCACCGCATCGGCCCGGCAAAGCATGTCATAGGTCGGCGCGTCCTCCTGCGGCACCGTGGCGAGCGACATCTCCAGCTTCTCGTGTCCGGCCAGCAGATCGAACGACTTGCGGATGCAGGTCAGCATCCCGAGACTCAGCACATCGATCTTGAGGATGCCCAGCGTGTCGATATCGTCCTTGTCCCATTCGATGCAGGTCCGCCCCTCCATCGCCGCGTTCTCGATCGGGCAGAGCGCATCGAGCCGCCCCTTGGTGATCACGAAGCCGCCGACATGCTGGCTGAGATGGCGCGGAAAGCCGATGATCTCGCCGATGAGCCGGAGCGTCTGCGCCAGCCGTCGGTCGGTCGGGTCGAGACCCAGTTCACCCAGCCGCGCGTGATCCGGCCCCTTGCCGGAGATGCCCCAGATCTGCCCTGCGAGCCCCGCCGTCACATCCGCACTCAGCCCCATCACCTTGCCCACCTCGCGGATCGCGGCGCGGGTGCGGAAATGAATGACGGTGGCGCAAAGGCCCGCGCGGTCGCGACCGTAGCGCTCGTAGATCCACTGGATCACCTCCTCGCGGCGCTCATGTTCGAAATCGACGTCGATATCGGGCGGCTCGCCACGGTATTTCGAGATGAAGCGCTCGAAGACCATGCCGATCTGATCGGGGCTGACATCGGTGATCCCGAGCGCCCAGCAGATGATCGAATTGGCCGCGGAGCCCCGCCCCTGACACAGGATCGCGCGGCTGCGCGCAAAGCTCACGATGTCATGGACGGTGAGGAAATAGGCGGCGAATCCCAGTTCGGAGACGAGGCGCAATTCCTTTTCCAGAAGGGCCGCGTGACGCTCGGGGATGCCGCCCTTGCTGCGCCGCGCCAGCCCCCCGCGGGCGAGCCGCTCGAGCCGGTCCTGCGCGGCCTCCCCTTGCGCGACCTCGTCGGGATATTCGTAGCTGAGTTCCGACAGCTCGAAGCCGCAACGCGCCGCGATCTCGCAGCTGCGGCGCAGCGCGGCGGGATGGCGGCGGTAGAGCCGCGCCATGTCCTCGGGCCCTTTCAGGCGGCGTTCGGCATTGGGCAGCGCACGGGTGCCGAGGCTGTCGATCGTGCAGCCTTCGCGCAGGCAGGTCAGCACATCGGCCAGTTGCCGGCGCGCGCCGCGATGCATCAGCACGTCACCCACCGCCACCATCGGGGTCGAGGCCCTCAGCGCCAGCGCGGCGCAGGCATCGAACCAGCGCTGATCCGAGCCGTCATAGCGCGGCGGCGCGCCAAGAAAGACCTGTCCCGGATAGCGCCGCCGCATCTCTTGCAGCGGCGGGAAAGCGCGTGCCAGATCGGCGGGGGGAAGCGCGATCAGGATCATCCCCTCGCAGCTCTCCAGCAGATCGGCGCGGGTCAGATGGCACTCCCCCTTCCCCGCCCGGCGCTTGCCACGGGTCAGCAGCTGGCTCAGCCGGTGATAGGCCGCGCGATCGGTCGGCAGCGCCACCCATTCGACCGGGCAATCGCCCAGCACCAGTCGTGCGCCGGTGATCAGTTTCGGCAGCCGCGCGGTGACGGGACGCAGCAGCTCCTGCGGTGAGCCGATGGGCTGGCGGGAGCTTTCATCGCGTTGCAGTTCCGAGCGGATGCGCAGCGCCTCATCCGCCGCGCGCCTCAGCTCCTTCAGCGCCGAATAGGCCCGCACCACGCCCGCGAGCGAGTTGCGATCGGTGATCGCGATTGCCTCCAGCCCCAGTTCGGCGGCGCGCACGATCAGCTCCTCGGGATGCGAAGCGCCGGTGAGGAAGGTGAAGTTGGACGTTGTGCAAAGCTCGGCATAGCCGGTCGGGAGGGAGGGGGCGCTGCCCCCGCGCCCGTCGGGCGTCCCCCGAGATATTTTCGTCAAGAAGAAGGGGCGGCTCATGCGAAGACCCCTTCCACATACCAGCCCGGATCCTGCGGGGTATGGAACATCCAGAGCCGCCAGCCCTGCCCGGTCTCGACCCGCCAATAGTCGCGCATTCCGCCGCGCCAGTTCGGATCGTCGAACCACCATTCGGGCAAGAGCCGCTCCGGTCCTTCGATCCGTTCGGCGGTGAGCGACTGGCGGCGCCAGCGGAAGCGGCGCGGCGGGTCGGGGGTGTCCGCGTCGACCGGTTCGGGCGGGAAAAGCCGGAGCGGGCGGGGATGCGGCTGGTGCCAGTGACCCTCGGGATCGGCAAAGGCGGCAGGCGCGATCAGGAAGCTGCGTTCGGGAATGTGGCTGTCGGCGGGCAGGTAGCGCTGGACGTTGTCGAGCCCGATGCGCAGCCCGATCCGGGTGATCAGATCGCCCAGCCTGTCACGCCGCTCGGTTGCGATGGCGCCGATCTGGCGGGCGGGCAGCGGCTCGACCTGGGTGGCGGCGAGGCGCAGCTGGTCGATGCCGAAGCCTGCATCGATATCCTCGATCCCGCGCGCGAAGAGGGCCGCGATCCGGGCCGGATCGCTGAGGGGGGCGGCAAGGCGCAGCTCGACCTGCTGGCTGGCCTGATCGACCCGGCGCAACGTGAGACTGAGCACCCGCGCACCAGCCTCGTTCTCCCTGAGTTTGGCACAGAGCCGCGCAAGAAGCCGCTCGATCCCGGCCATCACATCCGCCTGCTGACCGATCGGTTCGGGCAATGTCAGGCGGGTGCCGTAATGGGGAGGATCGGGTTCGGGGGAGATCTGTTCGGGCAGATCGCCCAAGGCCTGATCGAGCCGCGCCATCAGCCCCGCCCCGAACCGTCGCGCAAGCGGCGCGCGAGGCGTGCGGATGAGATCGCCGATCTCGCGCAGCCCCAGACGTTGCAACCCTGTCACCGTCTCATGTGGCAGGCGCAGCGCGGCGACGGGCAGCTTTGCGAGCGCCGACAACCGCGCGCCCGGCGCGGCCGCCCGACCAGGGGCAAAATGCGCCAGCGCCCAGGCTGCGCCCCGGGTATCGGCCAACCCCAGACGCGCCGCGATCCCGGCGCGCTCGAGCCGCGCGGCCATCTCGGCCATCATCGCCTCTTCCCCGCCCCACAGATGATCCGATCCGGTGATGTCGAGCACCAGACCATCCTCGCCATCCAGTCCCACCCAAGGGCAATAGCGTGTGGCCCAGCGGCGCAGGGTCTCCAGAAATTGCGTCTCGCGGGCGGGGTCGGCAGGGGCGGTTTGCAGGTCGGGGCAGAAGGCGCGGGCCTCCGAGAGCGCCATGCCGCGGCCGAGACCCTGCGCCTCAGCCGCGGCGTTCAGGCAATGCAGCCGGTCTGTATTTCCCTCGCGCAGGACCAGCGCGAAGGGGGCCTCAATGGGCCGCGCGCGCAGAACCCGGTCGCTGGCCAGCCGGGGAAACCAGAGGGAGAGGATACGCCGCGCGCGCCCGTCGAACATCTCGCAGAGCCCAGGATTCGAGTCATTTGTTCACATTTTGTTCTTTTTAATTCCGCCCCCTTTCGGAGTCGAGTCTGCAAAGCCGGCGGATCAGTCTTGCGCCACCGCCCCTTCCACGAAGGCGATCAGCCGCGGCAGGCAATGGGTGCGCAGATCGTAGCGATCGAGGATATGGGCGCGGGCGGCGGCACGCATCGGCGCGAAACGCTCGGGCGCTGCCAACCCCTCGGTCAGCGCGCGTGACCAGCCGGGGATATCGAAGAAATCCACCAGCCGCCCGGTTTGGCCATCGGTGATCACCTCGCGCACGGGGGCGGTGTCGGAGGCCACGACCGCGCAGCCCGCCGCCATCGATTCCATCAGCGACCAGCTCAGCACGAACGGATAGGTCAGGTAGGCATGGGTGCGGCTGACATGGAGCATGTCGATAAAATCGGCATAGGGGATGCGACCGAGGAAATGCACGCGGCTGAGATCGAGACGGTCGCGCACCTCGTCGAGGAATTTCTGTTTCCAGCTCGTCGCATCCTTGGGGGCGCCGCCGTAGCTCTGGCCTTCCTCGCCCACGATCAGCACATGGGCGTCGGGCCGCGCGGCCAGCACATCGGGCAGCGCGCGCATGAAGGAGTGATAGCCCCGATAGGGTTCGAGCGAGCGGTTCACGAAGGTCAGGACCTCGTCGCCGGGGCGGAAGGTGAGCGTGGTTTCGGGCACGCAAAACCGCGCGTCCGGGTTCGGCGCGAGACGCGCGCAATCGATCCCGTCATGGCAGACGGTCAGCTTGGCGCGCAGCTCCGGGGGGAAGGTCGCGGCCTGAAACCCGGTCGGAGAAAGACCGGCATCGGCCTGCACCATCGCCTGGATCAGATGGGCCGAGCGCGCGGTGGTCGAGATACGGCTCTCAAGGCCGGGATTCTGGAATTCCGCGTCGAAATCGGTATCCATCCCGGTCGTGCGATACATCAGCTCGGCATAGATCAGCAGTTTCGCTTCGGGCCAGACCTCGCGCAGGAACAACGTCTCGCCCCAGCCGGAATGGCCGAAGATCACGTCCGGCACGAAACCGTGCGTATCGCGCAGCTGCCGCGCGGCGAAGGCCACGCGCGCGCCGCGCTGCGCGCTTTCGGCATAAAGACGGGTGAGCCGCGACGAGAGTTTCACCTCCTCGGGCTTGCGGTACTTCATGACCTTCACCGGCGAGGGGCGCTGGTTCGTCTCCACCGTCAGCGCGAGCACCTCATGCCCGCGCGCGGCCAGCGCCGGGGCGAGATGCACGAATTGTGCCGGAAAGTTCTGGTGGACGAAGAGGATCTTCATGCGGTCTCGGGTTCGAGCGCGCTCTTGCCGAGCGCCGCAGCCATCAGTTGCCGCGTGTATTCGGTCTGCGGATTGGCGAAGACCTCTGCCGCCGCGCCCGCCTCGACCACGTCGCCGCGCTTCATCACCATCACCTTGTGGCTGAGCGCGCGCACCACCCGCAGATCGTGGCTGATGAAGAGATAGGCGAGCCCGTGGCGTTTCTGCAGGTTGCGCAAAAGCTCCACGATCTGCACCTGCACCGTCATGTCGAGCGCCGAAGTGGGCTCGTCCAGCACCACCACCTTGGGCCGCAGGATCATCGCGCGCGCGATGGCGATGCGCTGGCGCTGGCCGCCCGAGAACTCGTGCGGGTAGCGCTCCATCATCGTCGGATCGAGCCCGGTTTCCTCCATGATCTCGGCCACCATTTCGCGCCGGTTGCGGCCCGGATCGACGCCGTGGACGGTCAGGCCTTCGCCGATGATCTGCTCGACGGTCATGCGCGGCGAGAGCGAGCCGAACGGGTCCTGGAAGACGATCTGCATGTCGCGGCGCAGCGCGCGCAGCTGGCGCGCCTGCCATTGCGAGATGTCCTCGTTCTCGTAGATGATCGGCCCTTCGGAGGCGATCAGCCGCATGATCGCAAGCGCGAGCGTGGTCTTGCCCGAGCCGGATTCCCCGACGATCCCCAGCGTTTCCCCTGCCCTGACCGACAGCGAGGCGTCATTGACCGCCTTCACATGGCCGATGGTCTTGCGCAGCAACCCGCGCTGGATCGGGAACCAGATCTTCAGATGCTCGGTGCGCACCAGTTCCGGCGCGTTCTCGGGCACCGGGTCGGCCATGCCGGTGGGCTCGGCAGCGAGCAGTTTCTTGGTGTAGGGGTGCTTCGGGTTGGCGAAGATATCCTCGGTCTTGCCCTGCTCCACGATCTCGCCATTCTGCATCACGCAGACCCGATCCGCGATGCGCCGCACCACGCCGAGGTCATGCGAGATGAACAGCAGGCTCATCCCCATGTCGCGTTTCAGATCGGCCAAGAGTTCGAGGATCTGCGCCTGGATCGTCACGTCGAGCGCGGTCGTGGGCTCGTCCGCGATCAGCAGATCGGGCCCGTTCGCCAGCGCCATCGCGATCATCACGCGCTGGCGCTGCCCGCCCGAAAGCTGGTGCGGATAATCGGCCAGACGGCTCTCGGGGTTCTGGATGCCGACCTTGTCGAGCAGCTCGATGATACGCTTTTTCGCCTCCTCGCCGCGCACGCCCTGGTGCAGCGCGAGGCTTTCGCCGATCTGCTTTTCCAGCGTGTGCAGCGGGTTCAGCGAGGTCATCGGCTCCTGGAAGATGAAGCTGATATCGTTGCCGCGCACCGCCATAAGGTCGCGTTCCGAGGCGCCGATCATCTCGCGCTCCTCGTAGCGGATCGAGCCTTCGAGCTTGGCGTTGCCGCCCACCAGCGCCACGGTCGACAGCGCCGTCACCGATTTCCCCGAACCGGACTCGCCCACGAGCGCGACTGTCTCGCCCGCGTTCACGGTGAAGCTGACGCCCTTCACGGCCGGGGTGTATTTGCCCTCCGACCGGAAAGAGACCTTCAGGTTTTCGACCTCGAGAACCGGTTTCATCGGAACACCTTTCTGGGGTCGAACGCGTCGCGGATGCCCTCGAAGACGAAGACCAGAAGCGAGAGCATGATGGCGAAGGTGAAGAAGGCCGAGAAGGCGAGCCACGGCGCCTGCAGGTGCTGTTTGCCCTGCAGCGCGAGTTCGCCGAGGCTGGGTGCGGAGGACGGCAACCCGTAGCCCAGATAGTCGAGCGAGGCGAGCGCCCCGATCGCGCCGGTGATCACGAAAGGCAGCATCGTCAGGGTCGCCACCATCGCGTTCGGCAGGATGTGGCGGAACATGATCACGCGGTCCGACACGCCCAAGGCGCGCGCCGCCCGGACATATTCGAAATTGCGCGCGCGCAGGAACTCGGCGCGCACCACGCCCACCAGCGCGGGCCAGCCGAAGAGGATCGAGACGAAGACCAGCAGCCAGAAACTGCGCCCGAGGATCGCGAAGAGAATGATGATGACGTAGAGCGACGGCGTGGAGGACCAGATCTCGAGGATACGCTGGAAAATCAGGTCCGTCTTGCCGCCGAAATAGCCCTGAACGGCCCCCGCCGCGATCCCGATCACCGAGCCGATCCCGGTCACGATCAGCGCGAACAGAACCGAGGTGCGGAAGCCGTAGATCACGCGGGCCAGCACGTCGCGCGCGGTGTCATCCGTGCCCAGCCAGTGCGCGGCATCGGGGGCCGAGGGCGCGGTGCCCACATCGTTGATCGTGTTGTAGCTGTAAGGGATCGGCGGCCAGAGCATCCAGCCCTTGTCGATCTTTTCGCCGTCGATCTCGCCGGTCTTCAGCGCCTCTTGCGCCAGCGCCTGCGGGTCGTCGGCATCGAAACAGGTCTCGCTCCCGCCGGTCTCGATCAGGCATTGCACGACCGGGTCGCGATAGATCGCCTCGGTGCGGAAATCGCCGCCGAAAGCGGTCTCGGGGTAGAATTTGTAGATCGGGAAATAGAGCTCGCCACGATAGCTGACGACGATCGGTTTGTCGTTCGCGATGAACTCCGCGAACATCGAGGCGACGAACAGGACCGAGAAGATGATCGCCGACCAGAAGGCGCGCTTGTTGGTCTTGAAATTGCGCCAGCGGCGTTGGTTGAGAGGGGAAAGCGCCATCAGCCCGCCCTCTTCTCGAAGTCGATGCGCGGATCGACGAAGACATACATCATGTCCGACAGGATATTAACCACGAGCGAGATCAGCCCGAACATGTAAAGCGTGCCGAAGATCACCGGGTAATCCCGCTCGACCGCCGCCTGGAAGCCCAAGAGGCCCAGCCCGTCGAGCGAGAAGATCGTCTCGACGATGATCGAGGCGCCGAAGAAAATCCCGAGGAACTGCGCCGGGAAACCCGCGATCACGATCAGCATCGCGTTGCGGAAGACATGGCCGTAAAGCACCTTCTTTTCCGCGAGGCCCTTGGCGCGGGCGGTCATCACATATTGCTTGTTGATCTCGTCGAGGAAGGAGTTCTTCGTCAGCAACGTCATCGTGGCGAAGCTCGCGATCGTCGTTGCCGTGACCGGCAGCGCGATATGCCAGAGGTAATCGAGCGCCTTGCCCACCATCGTGAGCTGATCGAAATTGTCCGAGGTCAGGCCGCGTAGCGGGAAGATCTTGAAATAGCTGCCGCCTGCAAACAGCACCATCAGCATCACCGCGAACAGGAAGCCGGGGATCGCGTAGCCCACGATGATCGCGCCCGACGTCCAGGTGTCGAACGGCGTGCCGTCGCGCACCGCTTTGCGGATGCCGAGCGGGATCGAGATGATATAGGCGAGGATCGTCGACCACAGCCCCAGCGTGATCGAGACCGGCATCTTGTCGAGCACGAGGTTCACCACGCTTTCATTGCGGAAGAAACTCGTGCCGAAATCGAAGGTCAGATAGCCCTTCATCATCAGCGCGAAACGCTTCCAGGCGGGGATCTTCTCCTTGTGGCAGGCGGGGTCCTTCAGGTCGGGCGTGCCGGTGAAGCCCTCGTCGCAGACGACGCGCGCAAAGCCCATCTGCACTTCCAGCTGATTGAGCAGTTCGGGAGAGATCCCGCGTGCGCCCTGATAGCCGCTATCCTCCACGCCGCCCTGGTTCTGCGTGCCAGCATCGCCGCCGCCCGAGATGTTGCGCATCGAATCCGCCTCGCCCTGCACGCGGGCGATGACCTGTTCGATCGGCCCGCCGGGGACGAATTGCGTCAGCGTGAAATTGATGATCATGATCCCCAGCAACGTGGGGATCACCATCAGCAATCGCCGCAGGATATAGGCACCCATGTCCGGCCCTCTGCTCGTTTATCGGCGGTCGCTCAGAGCGCGCCGCTCGCTTTCAGTTTCTTGGCCTTCTCGGCGTCATACCACCAGAAATCCAGCTCTCCCAGCGAATAGGGCGGCAGGGTCTGGGGGTGATCATACATGTCGTAGTACGCGACGGTATAGGTGGGCTTGAACCATTGCGGCACCCAGAAGCGCATCGCGCGCAGGGCGCGGTCGAGCGCATGGACGCGCGGCAGCAGTTCTTCCTGCGTTTTGGCCTCCTCGACCATGCGGATCATCTTGTCGACGGCCGGGTTCTTCAGCCCCATCGCGTTGAACACGTCATCCGCGCCGCCCGAGCCGAAATATTGCTGGAGATCGGCGCCCGGAATGTAGTCCTGCCCGAGATGGGTCGTGATCATGTCGAAGTCGTGGCTGCGGCGGCGGTTCTCATATTGGCTGTCGTCGACACGCTCCATCTTCGCGTCGACACCCAGCGCGCGCAGGTTCTGGACGTAAGGGTTGATGACCCGGTCGAAGGTCTGGCTGTCATTGAGGATCGAGACGGTGAGGGTCTCGCCCTTCGCATTGCGCCGCATTCCGTCATCGCCCACGACCCAGCCGGCCTCTTCGAGAAGGGCGGCCGCCTTGCGCATGTTCTTGCGGTCGAGCTGACGTTTGCCCGAAATCGGCGGGATCACCGCATCCTCGGTCAGGACGCCCTCGGGCAGATCCTTGGCGAGCGGTTCGAGGATCTTCAACTCCTCGGGCGACGGCTTGCCCTGCGCCTGAAGCTCCGAGTTTTCCCAGATACTCTCGACCCGGTCATAGAGGCCGTAGAATAGGGTCTCGTTCGACCATTCGAAGTTGAACATCAGCCCCAGCGCCTCGCGCACGCGGATGTCGTCGAATTTCGCCCGGCGCAGGTTGATCGCGAAGCCCTGCCCCGAGGCGATATTGCCATTGGGCAGTTCCGCCTTGACGATTTCGCCCGTCTGCATCGCGGGGAAATCATAGCCCGTGGCCCAGATGATCGAGCTCGCCTCGTTGCGGAAGGTGTAGGTGCCCGATTTGAACCCCTCGAAGGCGGATTGGTAATCACCGAAATACTCGATCCGGATCTTGTCGAAGTTCGCGCGGCCCTTGTTGATCGGCAGATCCTTTCCCCAGTAATCGGGATTGCGCGTCCAGGTGATCGAGCGGTTGTCCTTCACGCTGCCGAACATGTAGGGCCCCGAGCCGATGAAGGGCACATCGGAGGTCTGCGACAGGTCGATCTTGTCGCGTTCGAACTGCGCCTTGGAGAAAACCGGAAGACCGGCGACCGACTGGATGATGTCGCGGCGCGGGTAATCGGGCTGGAACTCGAAGCGCACATGCTTGTCGTCGAGCGCCTCGGCCGATTTGACCTGCTGGGCGATCACGGCGCGAAACGAGCTCAGCCCCTTGTCGCGCAGCTGCTCGTAGGAAAAGACCACGTCCTGCGCGGTCAGCGGCGAGCCGTCCGAGAACTTGATCCCGTCGCGGAGGGTAAACACCACCCAATCCTTCGACCCGGGATATTCGAGGCTTTCGCAGAGAAGACAGTAAAGCTCGCCTACCGTATCGGCGGTGCCTTCCATCAGCGATTCCATCGGGGCCGAGGAGAGTGCCGCCGCGCGTCCCTGAATCGAATAGGGGTTGTAATTGTCGAAACCGCCCGGCGCCCATTCGGAAATTTCGCCGCCCTTGGGTGCATCCGGGTTGGCGTAATCGAGATGGGCGAAATCGGCCGGGTATTTCAGAGAGCCCAGCGTCGCGATGCCGTAAGAGGTGATCGTGTCTTGCGACGTGTCCTGGGCATGGGCTCCGAAGGCCAGCGCCGCCCAGATCATCCCCGCCGCGATCAGACCGTTCAGGGCGCGCGGCCCCTGATCCAGCCAATTCGCCCCGATCGCCCTGCTCGCCACGCACGTCTCACCCATGCACACCTGCTCCCTGATCCAAACCGCTTTCCGTCCGACCAAGCTAAAAGCCTATGGCCCTGTCCGGCAAGTTACGAATCTGTAAAGGGGCGCGCGGAAATGTGAAAGGGCCGCCCCGAAGGACGGCCCTTTATCTGCCGATGCAACTGCGCTCAGTTCGAGTGCTCTTGCAGATAGGCGATCACGTCGTTGCGGTCCTCGGCCTTTTTCAGACCAGCGAAGGACATCTTGTTGCCCGGGATGTAATCTTTCGGGTTCGCAAGCCATTCGTTGAGTGCTTCGAGAGTCCACTCGCCGCCATGGGCCTTGATCGCGTCGGAATAGCCAAAGCCGTCGACCGAAGCGACTGCGCGGTTGACCACGCCATCAAGATGCGGACCGACGCCGTTCTTGCCTTCGAGGCTGTGGCAGGCCTTGCACTTGCCAAAGATCTTCGCGCCCTTGGCCGCATCGCCGGTGCCCAGCTCGACCGTTGCGACCTGCTCTTCGGCGCCCGCGTTGCCGCCTTCTTCCTGAGCATCCAGAAGCCCGCCCGGAGCCGCGGACATCATGTCGGCCTGCGCATGTTCGCCGCCCGAGTGATCCTCGGCTTCGCCCACCGTGTAGAGCGCGCTCGAGGCCCAGGCCATGAGAAGGAAGAACAGCAGGCTGCCCAGAAGCGCGCCGGCTGCCTTTGTGAGGGTCATGGTGTTGAACATGTCTCGTCCCTAGATATGCGTCGTCGTCCCGCGCATCTATCCGCACGGACCCCTTTAGATCAAGGGAACTTTACCGAAAGTGAACGGAATTCCCAAGCGCCGTTGTGATAACGCCGCGTGAGCGATGCGCGCCCCTGCCCTCTTCCCTTCGCGCCCCTCACGGGCTAGGCAGTCGCAACGGGACTGATGGTCGGAGGGTGAAGCGATGAGCGGGACAAGTCAGGCAGGACGCACGGGCCGCATCGCCTTTCAGGGCGAACCCGGCGCTTACTCGCATCAGGCCTGCCGCGACGCGCGCCCCGGTCTCGAGGCCGTGCCTTGCCACACCTTCGAGGATGTCATCGACACGGTGAAGCGCGGCGAGGCCGATCTCGCGATGCTGCCGGTCGAGAATTCGACCTATGGCCGGGTGGCCGACATTCACCGCCTTCTCCCCGAGTCGGGGCTGCATATCCTCGACGAAGCCTTCGTGCGCGTCCACATTAGCCTGATGGCCCTGCCCGGCGTCCAGATCGAGGAACTCGAGAAGGTGCGCGCGCATCTGGTGCTGTTGCCGCAAGCGGCGAGCTTCCTGTCGAAATACGGCATCAAGGGCGAGGCCGCAGCCGACAGCGCAGGCGCTGCTGCAGAGCTTGCGCAGACACAGACGCGCTCGGTGGGCGTGCTCGCCTCCGACATGGCGGCCGAAACCTACGGGCTCAACATCCTCGCGCGCCACATCGAGGATCACGCCCACAACACCACACGCTTCCTGATCATGGGCAAACAACCCGACCGGACGCGGCGCGCCGACAAGATGATGACCACGTTCGTCTTCCGCGTGCGCAACATTCCGGCCGCGCTCTACAAGGCGATGGGCGGGTTTGCGACGAATGGCGTGAACATGACCAAGCTCGAAAGCTACATGGTGGGCGGCAACTTCACCGCGACCCAGTTCTATGCCGATGTCGAGGGCCATCCCGACGATCCGGCGCTCCAGCGTGCGCTCGAAGAGCTCGATTATTTCACCAGCTATCTCGAGATTCTCGGGGTCTACCCGGCCGATCCCCAACGCGAGGACTGATCGGACGCGCGCGGTTCCGACGTATCAGGCCTTCTCGGCCTGACGCTCGATATCCTCGGCGAAAAGATCGACGCGCTCCTTGAAGCGGCGTTCGAGATTGCCCTTGCCGAGCTTGGCCGATTGCACCATGAGCCGCGCGCCGAGCGAGCGCGGTTTCACCTCGAGCCCGACCATGAGGCGCGTGCGGCTTTTCGAAAGTTCGGTCAGTGCGCATTCGAGCACCGCCTCGAAACTCTTGGAGGCGCCGGCATATTCGATCATTTCCGGATGCTCGAAGCGGCGGATATCCGTGATCAGCTGGCGCTGCTTGCCGCGAAAGCGAAAGCCGATATCCCAGGACATGCCCGCCCCCGGCTCGGTCAGCGCATCAAGGCGCTGGAGCGTGATCCCGCGACGCAGCGCCACCCGCTCGAAAGACCCGAAATCGGCCAGACGCTCGAAGACGAACTCCGCAGGCGCTGCGATGTCGGTGCGGGTCGAGAATTTCATCGGCGGGCTCCTTGCGCGTCAGTGCGGGGCATCCCCCTTCGGACGGCAAAGTGGCGTCAATCGAGCCGGTCCGCAAGCCACTCGCGCATCAGCCATCCCGCAATCGCACCGGCGCGCGGCGGACTGATCTCCGGATCACGCCCGGCCAGCACGCACAGAAGCCGCTCGCGCGAAATCCAGCGCGCATCGGCGATCTCGACCGGGTCGATGGTGATCTCGGAACTGGTGGCGATGCCGTGACAGCCCAGCATCAGCGAGGCCGGGAAGGGCCAGGGCTGCGAGGCGACGAAGCGCACCGGCCCGACATGCACGCCCGCCTCCTCGAACACCTCGCGGCGCACGGCCGCCTCAAAGGTCTCGCCCGGCTCCATGAAGCCCGCAAGCGCCGAATACATGGTCTCGGGCCAATGCGGACCGCGCCCCAACAGCACTTCGTTGCCGCGCGTGATCAGCATGATCACCACCGGGTCGGTGCGCGGAAAATGCGGCCGCTCGCAATCGGGGCAACGGCGTTGCCAGCCCGACTGCTCGGGCACGCTCGCGGCACCGCAAAATGAACAGAAGCTGTGTGAGCGGTGCCACTCCAGCATCGCCCGAGCGGTCGCGGCGATTTCGGCCTCGGCCGGGGTCAGCAATCCCATCCGGCCGCGCAGCTCGGCGAAGACGACGCCTTCGGGCAGGTCCGGATGGCGCTGCTCGCTCGGATCGAAGAAAGCCGCGCCGTCGGGACGCTCTCCCTCGGGCTCGAACGCCGAGAGATCCCGGGCGAAAATCGCGCGGCCATCGGCGAGCCCCACGAACAGCTCCAGCCCATCAATCCCGGCAAGGACCGGATCGGCACAGGGCAACAGATGAAGCCCCTGCGCATCGAACAGCGGCCGCCCACGCCAGAGCCCGATCACCCGCGATTGCGGATCCGCGCGAAACGCCGCAAGCGCCTCGGCGTCCCCGCGCAGATGGGCGGCTCGGTCCAGCCCGCCTTGTGGATTGACGAAAGCCAGCCCCCTCGGGTCGAGACGCCCTCCCCTTGCGGGCGGCATGGCAGAGGCGGCGGCGGGGCGAGGATCGGTCATGGGAGGCTCTCCTTTATCCAAAGGCTTCTCACAGCACAGACGGCGAAGCCAGAGCGCAATCGACATACAAGCACCCCGCTCGCGCAAAAGAGAAAATCAATGTTGCGCGCAATTTAGCTACTAGCGAAGTGCAAACCTCTACTTTAGGTTGACTCGAAGAATGTTGGCCTATTTCGGTCAGGGCGCGATCGCGGCAAACCGCGACTAAGGGAAGAAGATGGGGCAACGACCTCACCGGGCAACCGGGCAGAATGCTGATCTGCGTTGTGCGACGCTTTCGCTGAGGCTTCTTGAAACCACGGACCTCCACGGCCAGCTGCGCGCCTACGACTATTTTGCCGACCGGCCCGCGCCCCATACAGGGCTTGCCGCTCTTGCGCCCGAAATCGCGCAGGCACGCTCCGAGGTCTCCAACTGCCTTCTCTTCGATTGCGGCGATTTCCTGCAGGGCACGCCGATCACGCAGATCTGGGGCGATGGCGATCCCGCCCTCGCAGACAGCCCGAACCCGATGATCGCGGCGATGAACGCGGTGGGATATGACGCGGCTGCGCTTGGAAATCACGAGTTCGATTTCGGCCTCGCCCAGCTCGAAAGGGCCGTGGCCGAGGCGAATTTCCCGCTCGTCTGCGCCAATCTCGAACGCGCCCCCCACAGCGAGAGCCCCGAAGCCCGGGGCAAGGTCGTACCCTGGCTGATGATCGAGCGCGAGATGCAAGACGACGCAGGCCAGCCGCAGCCAATGCGCATCGCGGTGATCGGCGTGCTGCCGCAACCGACGCTGGGCTGGATGCAGAAACGTCAGTCCAATGAGATGACGACGACCTGCCTCGAGCAGGCCTTGCGCCACCATCTCGTGCATATCCGCGAAACTCGCCCCGATCTGGTGATCGTGCTGGCCCACACGGGGATTGCGCCGCTCGAAGCGGGCGAGCACGACCGCGCTCGCGACGCCGAGCATGCAGCGCTGGCAGTGGCAGAACTGGACGGGGTCGATGTCGTGCTCGCAGGCCATGACCACCGTCTCTTCCCTGATCGCACCCGCCCCGCCACTCCCGGAATCGATCCGATCGGAGCGACACTCGCCGGAAAACCCGCGATCAACGCCGGCGCGGCAGGAACCCGTCTGGGCGTGCTCGATCTGACGCTGGAGCGCCGCGACGGGCGCTGGCAGATCGTCCGACACACCGCAGCCCTGCGCCGCGTCCGCCCCGGCGAGCCACGCGAATGCACCGAGATCCTGAACGCGAGCGCCCCCGCCCATGCCGCGACGCTTGCCCATATGCGCCGCGAGATCGGCGAGAGCACGGTGCCGCTGCACAGCTATTTCAGCATGATCGCCCCGGACCGCAGCCTCTCCTTGAAGGCGCGCGCGGGCTTTTCCCATGCCGCCGAACGGTTGCGCGGGCACCCGCTCGAAGCACTCCCGCGTCTGGCCGCCGTCTCGATTTTCAAATCCGGCGGGCTTGGCGGTGCGGGCAATTTCATCGACATTCCCGCGGGCAAGCTGCGGGTGAGCCATATTGACGATCTCTACCTGTTCAACAACGGCATCGGCGCGGTCGAGATCACCGGCGCGGAACTGCTCGACTGGCTTGAACAATCGGCCTCGGTTTTCGTCCAGCTCACCCCGGGCGAGGATGCGCCGCGCCTGCGAGACCCAAGTTTCGCGAGCTACCAGTTCGACGTGATCTCGGGGCTGCGCTACGAGATCGACCTGAGCCAGCCGCCCCGCTACGCCGCCGACGGGCGTTGCATCGCGCCCAGCGCCACGCGCATTCGCAACCTCACCCATGCGGGCCGCCCCATCGCCCCGGCCGACCGCTTCGTCTTGCTGAGCAACGATTTCCGGCTCTCGGGTGGCAACGGCTTCCAGCTCCGAGGGCGACCGATCGGACTTGATCCAGAACCGGTTCTGGTTCGCGAACTCCTGCAACGCGAAATTCGGGCCGCGACACCCGCCCTCGAAATCGAGGCCGAGCCGATATGGCGCTTCGCGCCGATGCCGGGCACGCGGGTCATCTGCCTTACAGGGCCGGGCGCGCAGGCCCATCTGCACGAGCTTGCGGCCCACGGGGTGCGTGCCACCCCCCTGCCTCTCGATACTGACGGCTTCCTGCCACTGCAGATCGCTCTGTGACGCCGCAACGCGGCGCCCAATTTTCTTGCAATAGCAAAACTCACCGCCCAAAACTTAATCACACAACCGTGAGCCCGCGCTCCGAGCCCGCGCCGTGTCCGGTTTCGATTTACCCTCCGGCGCGCGTGGAGAGGATCGGGCTCGACATCCGATCAGATCAGTGAGGGACACCATGCTGCATATCAAACCGGGCCTCTTCGCGGCCCTCGCGCTCGGCCTCTCGGCCACGTTCGCGCAAGCTGAAACCAAGATGCCTTTCGCGCTCGACTGGAAATTCGAAGGCCCCTCGGCGCCCTACTTCCTCGCCGTTGACGAAGGCTTCTACGGCAATGCCGGGCTCGACGTGGAGATTGCCGAAGGCAAGGGCTCGCTCGACGCGATCCCGAAAGTCGCGACCGGCGCTTATCCGGTTGGCTTTGCCGATATCAACTCGCTGATGAAATTCCTAGACCAGAACCCCGGCGCGCCGGTCACGGCGGTGATGATGGTCTATGACAAGCCGCCTTTCGCCGTCGTGGGCCGCAAGTCGCTGGGTGTGAACGAACCCAAGGATCTCGAAGGCAAGGTGTTGGGGGCCCCGCCGCCGGACGGCGCCTGGGCGCAATTCCCGATCTTCGCCAAGGAAACCGGCCTCGACATGGACAAGATCAAGGTCGAGCCCGTCGGCTTCCCGACCCGCGAGCCGATGCTGGCCGAAGGCAAGGTCGATGCGGTCACCGGCTTCTCCTTCTCCTCGACGCTCAACCTCAAGCGCCTCGGCGTGGCGATGGACGACCAGTCGGTGCTCTTGATGGCCGATTACGGCGTGGCGCTTTACGGCAACGCGATCATCGTGAACACCGATTACGCAAAAGCCCATCCCGAAGAGATCACCGGCTTCATCAAGGCCACTGCCGAGGGCTGGAAAGCCGCCATCGCCGATCCGGGCAAGGCGGTCGACTCGCTTCTCAAGCGCAACCCGGCAGCCGACAAGGCGCTGGAGACCGAGCGCCTGCAGATGGCGATCGACGCGAACGTGCTGACCGATTACGTCAAGGCCAACGGCATGGGCGGGATCGACGCGGACCGCATGGCCACCGCGATCGAGCAGACGAAAACCGTCTACGAGTTCCAGAACGCGCCCGACGCGGCCGCTTATTTCGACAGCGAATACCTGCCCGACGCGGCGGATCTGAAGATCGACTGATCCTTCCTCTTGGGGGCGGACCTCCTCCCGTATCGTCCGCCCCCTCTTTTTCTTTCTCTTCCCGGCCCCTCATGGAAAACCTCATCGACATTCGCGGCGTCACCCACGCCTACAAGACCAAGCATGGGGCGCTGCCGGTGCTCGACAATCTCGACATCCAGGTGCCGCAGGGCGAGTTCTGCGCCGTCGTCGGCCCATCGGGCTGCGGCAAGTCCACGCTGACGCGGCTCGTCGCCGGGCTGATGAAACCCGATCAGGGCGAAGTCTGGTTGCATGGCGAGAAGGTCACCTCCCCGCGCAAGACCGTCGGCATGGCCTTCCAGAACCCGGTGATGCTGGAATGGCGCTCGATCATCGACAACGTGATCCTGCCGCTCGAGATCGTCGCCCCCTCGATGTCCAAGGCCGAGAAATACGCCCGCGCCGAACACCTGCTCGAGATGGTCGGCCTCAAGGGGTTCAGCAACAAGCGCCCCTCTGAACTGTCGGGCGGCATGCGTCAGCGCGCCTCGCTGTGCCGCGCCATCGTGCACAAACCGGACGTGCTGATCATGGATGAACCCTTCGGCGCGCTCGACAATTTCACCCGCGAGGACCTGTGGCAGACGATGCGCGACCTGCGCGCCGCCGAACCCTTCACCGCCGTTCTCATCACCCACGACCTGCGCGAGAGCGTGTTCCTCGGCGATCAGGTCATCGTGCTCTCGGGCCGCCCCGCCCATACGCAATATGTGCTGGATGTGGACCTGCCCGCAGATCGCACGATCGACATTCTCTACGAGCCGAAAGCCGTCGACATGCTGCACCTGCTGCGCGACCAGATCCGGATCGCACAGGGCCGCGACGGGGAGGTGCACTGATGGACTTCAAGAAAATCCTCACCCCGATCCTGTCGATCATCGCCTTCCTCGCGCTCTGGGAGTTCATCGTTTGGGTCAATGGCTGGCCAAATTACGTGATGGCCTCGCCCTCGGATCTGCCCGCCGCCTATATCCGCTACTGGCAGCTGTTCCTGATCGACAGCTGGCAGACGCTCTGGCGCACCGTCGCGGGGCTCGCGCTGGCCATCGTCTTCGGCACGTTCCTCGGCATGGTGATGGGCTTTTCCAAGACCGCCCGCGACGCGCTCTACCCGCTGCTGGTGGGCTTCAACGCGATCCCGAAGGCGACCGTGGTGCCGGTTCTGGCGCTCCTTTTCATCGGCGCGCATGACTTCAACACCGTGCTGATGGCCTTCATGATCTCTTTCTTTCCGATCGCGGTGTCGGTGGGGATTGGCCTGTCGACACTCGAGCCCGAATATCGCGACATCCTCGGCGCGCTCGGCGCGTCGAAATTCACCATCTTCCGCAAGATCGCCCTGCCGAAGACGCTTCCCGAATTCTTCGGCGCGCTGAAGGTCTCGGTGACGCTGGCCTTCATCGGCACCAACCTCGTCGAGATCATCTCGCCACACGGAAAAGGCCTCGGCGCGCTGTTTCTCTCGGGCCAGACCAACGGGGATTACCCGCTGATGTTCGCGGTCCTCATCGCCTTGGCCTTCCTCGGCATCCTTCTTTATTACGCCGTCGTCGCGCTGGAGAAGATCTTCGCCGGCTGGGCCGAGCGGCAACCGGGCTGAGGGGGCGCTGCCCCCTCTGGCTTTGCCATTCACCCCCGGGATATTTGAGCCAAGAGGAAGTAACCGGTCTTCATCTGGCCGAAAATACTCCAGGGGGAGGTGCGGCGCGCACCGGGGGCAGAGCCCCATTCACGCTCCGCGCTTGCGAATCTGGTTCGGGTTTCCTATATCGCCTCTCGAGAGGTTGGCGCGGGCGAGCGCCTCGCCAACCCGGTCAGGTCCGGAAGGAAGCAGCCGCAACGAGCCCCGCTTGGGTCGCTGTCCAGCCTCTCACCTTATCCCCCCGAAATGGCGCCGCGTCACCATGCCAGCTTGTGAGCGCTCGCCTCTTCGCTAATCTTCGCGTCAAATGGGAGGATTTGCCATGTTCCGTATCGCTTTGGCCGCTCTGGCCTTTCTGCCTGCGCCGCTCTTCGCGGGCACGCTCACCACGGTCGAGGTCGCGCCGAATATTTATGCCATCGAAGGCCCGTTCGGGCAGCGCGACGCCGAGAACCTCGGCAACAACGCAACCTTCGGGCTGATCGTGACGGAGGAGGGCGCGGTTCTGGTCGATGCGGGGGGCTCCTACAAGGGGGCAGCGGCGCTTGACGCGGTGATCGGCACGCTGACCGATCAGCCGGTGAAATACGTCATCGACACGGGCGGGCAGGATCACCGCTGGCTCGGCAATGGCTACTGGAAAGAGCACGGGGCCGAGATCATCACTTCGGAGGACGCGCTCGCCGATCAGAAGGCCCGCGCCTCGATGGAGCTGACGATGCTCGACGCGCTGCTGGGCAAGGAGGCGCTTGCGGGAACCGAGCCGGTCTATGCCGGAACCACTTTCGACGAGAGCTACACGCTTACCCTGGGCGGGCGCGAGATCGCGATCACCCATCCCGGCCCCGCCCATACGCCCGGCGACAGTTTCGTCTGGCTGCCTGCGGAGAAGGTGATGTTCACCGGCGATATCGTCTTCGTCGGCCGTATCCTTGGCGTGCTCGACATGTCCTCGTCGAAAGGCTGGGTCGAGGCGTTCGAAGCCATGGCCGCGCATGAGCCCACCCATGTCGTGCCCGGTCACGGCCCAGCCACCGATCTCGCCACAGCCACCCGCGACACCTATGATTACCTGACCAATCTGCGTGCCCGGATGGCCGAGTATATCGATGGCGGCGGCGATATCATCGGCTCGGTCGACGTGGACCAGTCGCAATTCGAATACCTTCAGGATTTCGACACGCTCTCCAAGCGCAACGCGCAGGCTGTGTTCAGCCAGATGGAATGGGAATGAGCCGGGTGGACGCCGGAGGCGCGGGGGCCTAATCTGGCGCCTGCGCAAGACACCGGAGCCCCGATGACCGACACCCAATACCAGGTTCTCGCCCGCAAATACCGCCCCGCCACCTTTGCCGACCTGATCGGTCAGGATGCCATGGTGCGCACGTTGAAGAACGCCTTCGCCGCCGACCGGATCGCGCAGGCCTTCATCATGACGGGGATTCGCGGCACGGGGAAAACGACCACGGCGCGGATCATCGCGAAGGGGCTCAATTGCGTGGGCCCCGATGGTCAGGGCAACCCCACCACCGAGCCCTGCCTGCAATGCGAGCATTGCAAGGCCATCGCCGAGGGCCGCCATGTCGACGTGATGGAGATGGACGCCGCCTCGCGCACGGGCGTCGGCGATATCCGCGAGATCATCGAGTCAGTGCATTACCGGGCGGCCTCGGCGCGCTACAAGGTCTATATCATCGACGAGGTTCACATGCTCTCCACGAGCGCGTTCAACGCGCTTCTGAAGACGCTGGAGGAACCGCCCGCCCATGTGAAATTCATCTTCGCCACGACCGAGATCCGCAAGGTCCCGGTGACGGTGCTCAGCCGCTGCCAGCGCTTCGATCTGAAGCGGATCGAGCCCGAGGTGATGATCGACCATCTCAAACGGATCGCGGAAAAGGAAAACGCGCAGATCGCGCATGACGCGCTGGCGCTGATCACCCGTGCGGCAGAAGGCTCGGTGCGCGATGCGATGTCGCTGCTCGATCAGGCCATTGCCCACGGTGCAGGCGAGACCACGGCCGAGCAGGTCCGCGCGATGCTGGGCCTTGCCGATCGCGGCCGGGTGCTCGATCTTTTCGACATGATCCTGCACGGGCAGGCCGCCGAGGCTCTGACGGAACTCGCCGCGCAATATGCCGACGGGGCCGACCCGATGGCGATCCTGCGCGATCTGGCCGAGATCACGCATTGGGTCTCGGTGATCAAGGTGACGCCCGAAGCCGCCGAAGATCCGACCGTCCCCCCCGAGGAGCGCAATCGCGGCCAGGAGATGGCCGCCGCCCTGCCGATGCGGGTCCTGTCGCGGCTCTGGCAGATGCTCCTGAAGGCGCTGGAAGAGGTCGCGGGGGCACCCAATGCGATGATGGCGACCGAGATGGCGGTGATCCGCATGACCCATGTGGCCGACCTGCCCGACCCTGAAACGCTGATCAAGAAGATCCAGCAGGGCAGCGCGCAGACGCAAGCTGCGGGCCGTGGCCCCGCGCCCTCGACCGGCCCTGTCCATGGCGCGACGCTGCGCGCCCGGCGCGCCGGTGGCGGCGCGGTCGCCGCCGCAGCCCCTGCCCCGCAGCACGACCCGATGGCCGATGCGCTCGCGCGCTTTGCCAGCTTCGACGACGTGGTCGACCTGATCGCCCGGATGCGCGACATGACCCTGCTGCTCGAGGTCGAGAGCAACCTGCGCCTCGTGAGCTACCGCCCCGGCCGGATCGAGTTCGAACCGACCCCGCGGGCCTCGCGCGATCTCGCCGCGACCCTTTCGGCACGGCTGCAAGGCTGGACCGGCGCGCGCTGGGGGGTCTCCGTGGTCTCCGAAGGCGGCGCGCCCACCATAGCCGAGGTGAAAGCCGCCGAGATGGCCAAGGCGCAATCCGAGGCGATGGCGAACCCGCTAGTCGCCGCGATCTTCGAAGCCTTCCCGCAAGCGCAATTCGACGAGATTGCAACCGCCGAGGACCTGGCCGCCGAGATCGAGACCGAGGCACTGCCCGAGGTCGAGGATGAATGGGATCCCTTCGAGGAAGGGTGAAGCCGCTCCCTGCGGCTCGGGCGACCAGCCCGGACCGCTCCCGACCGGCCTCCGGAAAGGCTCATTCGCAAGAAAACGCGGGTACGCGCGCCTTCACGACAAAGCGCCAGACCACATCTACCAGCCATGCACCCCAGAGGATCGGGCGAGAAGCATACGGACTTCGCCAATCGTTTTCCCGCCTTCTCCCTTGTCCGTCCCCGCGCCGATGCGTATCTCTGGACCCAAGCCAAACGTGACGGAGTGAGCGATGTTCAAGGGATTGGGCGCCATGGGCGACATGGCCAAGATGATGAAGGCCGCCAAGGAAATGCAGGAGAAGATGGGCCAGCTCCAGGAGGAGCTGAAATCCATCGTGGTCATCGGCGAGGCCGGGGCCGGCCTCGTGCAGGCGCGCGCTACCGCCAAGGGTGAGCTGACCGGCCTCTCCATCGACCCCTCGATCCTTCAGGCCTCGGAAAAGGAAGTCGTCGAGGATCTGATCCTCGCCGCGATCAAGGACACGCAGGCCAAGGCGAAGATCCGCGAGCAGGAAGAACAAAAGCGCCTCCTGCGCGAGCTCGGCCTGCCCGAGAACATGGACCTGCCGGTCTGAGATGACGGGCGGGCGCGACGAGATCGAGGCGCTGATCGCCCTGATGGCGCGGCTGCCGGGGCTCGGGCCCCGCTCGGCGCGCCGGGCGGTGCTGCACCTGATTTCGAAACGCGCCCAGTTGATGGGACCCTTGGCCGAATCCATGGCCGGGGTCGCCCGCACGGCGCGTGAATGCGCGCGCTGCGGCAATATCTCGACCTCCGCCATCTGCGACATCTGCGAAGACGAGCGCCGTGCCACGGGCGAGATCTGCGTGATCGAAGACGTGGCCGATCTCTGGGCGATGGAACGCGGCCACGCCTTCAAGGGTCGCTACCATGTGCTGGGCGGCACGCTTTCCGCGCTCGACGCGATCGGGCCCGAAGACCTGCGCATCCCCGATCTTTTGGAACGGGTCGCGGCCGAGGGGATCTCGGAAGTGATCCTCGCGCTCAACGCGACCGTCGAAGGCCAGACGACCGCTCATTACATCGCCGAAGCGCTCGAGGGGCGCGGCGTCACGGTCACCAGCCTCGCGCAAGGCGTGCCGATCGGGGGCGAGCTCGACTATCTCGACGATGGCACGATCCAGGCAGCCCTTCGCGCCCGCAAGGCGTTCTGAACGCCTCCTTCCTCTTGGCTGAAATATCCCCGCCGGAGGCTCCTGCCCCGGCCTGCTCGCACTATCGTCAGGCAGGAGCTTGCCGGGTTGCGGCTGCCCACCATTGAACCCGCGCGCGGCCCTCGCTATCAGGGATGAAACCCCAACGAGAGATGAGAACTTCGAGCCGATGATCCGCCTCTATCATGTCGCCCTCTCCCCGTTCTGCCGCAAGGTCCGCCTGACGCTGGCCGAGAAGAAGCTCGAAGTCGAACTCGTCGAGGAGCGCTACTGGGAGCAGCAGCCCGATTTCCTGCGCCGCAACCCGGCGGGCAAGGTGCCGGTGCTGAAGATGGACGGGATGGTCATGGCCGAGAGCCAGGCGATCTGCGAATATATCGAGGAAACCCACCCCGAGGCCCCACTGATGCCGCGCGATCCCGCCGCGCGCTACGAAGTGCGCCGTCTTTGCGCCTGGTTCGACGACAAGTTCAACGACGAGGTTACCGCGAAGGTGATGGGCGAGCGGGTCTGGAAGAAGGTCCGCAAGGAAGGCTATCCCGACAGCAAGACCGTGAAGGCGGGGCTTTCGGCGATCAAGTATCACCTCGACTACATGGGCTGGCTGCTCGATCAGCGCCGCTGGCTCGCAGGCGATGTGATGACGCTCGCCGATTTCGCCGCCGCCGCGCATCTGAGCTGCCTCGACTATATCTCGGATGTGGACTGGAACCGTCAGGAGGCGGTGAAGGACTGGTATGCGAAGATCAAGTCGCGCCCGGCCTTCCGTTCGCTTCTGGCCGATCAACTGCCGGGCATGCCGCCCGCGCCGCAATATGCGGAGCTGGATTTCTGAGATCCGGCGTCGAGGGGCGCTGCCCCGCTCCCTGCGGGAGCCCCCGGGATATTTTCGCCAAGAGGAAGAGGCCGCCGTGGACGATCTGAAGACACGGTTGGTCGCGAGGGCCCTCGAAGAAGGGTTCTCGAAGGCGCGGGTGACCACGCCCGATGCGATCCCGCAGGCCGCCGAGCGGTTGGAAGCCTTTGTGGATGCCGGGATGCATGGTCAGATGGGGTGGATGGAGGAGCGCCGGAACTGGCGTGGCAATCCGGCGGCGCTCTGGCCCGAGGCGCGCTCGGTCGTGATGCTGGCCGAGGCCTATACGCCGGATTACGACCCGCTGGACTTACTGGCGAGGCGCGACCGTGGCGTGATCTCGGCCTATGCGCAGGGCAAGGACTATCATGATCTGGTGAAGAAGCGACTCAAGCGGGTCGGGCGTTGGCTGCTCGATCAGGTCGAGGGCGAGGAGATCAAGGTCTTCGTGGATACCGCGCCGGTGATGGAGAAGCCCTTGGGACAGGCGGCGGGACTTGGCTGGCAGGGCAAGCACACGAACCTTCTGGCGCGCGATCTGGGGAGCTGGTTTTTTCTCGGTGCGATCTTCACCACCGTCGAACTGCCGCCCGACACGCCTGAGATCAGCCATTGCGGGTCCTGCACGGCCTGCCTCGACATCTGCCCGACCGACGCCTTCCCCGCGCCCTATCAACTCGATGCGCGGCGCTGCATCTCCTACCTGACGATCGAGCACAAGGGGCAGATTGCGCCGGAGCTTCGCACGAAACTCGGCAACCGGATCTATGGCTGCGACGATTGCCTGGCGGCCTGCCCGTGGAACAAGTTCGCCGCCGAAGCGCGGGAGTTGCGCTATCACGGGGGCGTCGGCGCGCCGCCGCTGGCGGAGCTCGCGGCCCTTGACGATATGGCGTTCCGGGCACGTTTCGCGGGCTCGCCGATCAAGCGGATCGGGCGGGATCGGTTCTTGCGCAATGTGCTTTATGCGATCGGAAATTCCGGCGATCCGACGCTGCGCGACGCGGCCCGCCCCCATCAGAACGACCCCGACCCGGTGGTGGCCGAAGCGGCCGCCTGGGCCCTGATGCGACTGGCGTAAAATCGCGATTGCAAGCCCGGCGCGCCGCGCTAGCTTGGCGGCATGACCAGTTCTGCGCTTCCCACACCTTCGCCGATGACCGGCATCAGCCTCAAGCTCGGAGCCGTGATCGGTTTCGTGGTGATGCAGGCGATGATCAAGGCCGTGGCCTCGGAGGTGCCTCCGGGCGAAGCGGTCTTCTTCCGGTCGTTCATCGGGATTCTCCCGATCCTGATCTGGCTGGCCTGGCGACACGAGCTGGGACAAGGGCTGCGCGTGGCCAAGCCGATCAATCACGTGATGCGCGGGGTGATCGGGACGACGGCTATGGGCATGGGCTTTGCCGCGCTTGCCTTCCTTCCCCTGCCCGAAGCGACCGCGCTCGGCTATGCGGCCCCGCTTCTCACCGTGGTCTTCGCGGCGCTCTTGCTGAAGGAAACGGTGCGCGTTTTCCGGATTTCGGCGGTGGGGCTCGGCCTTCTGGGCGTGCTGATCGTGCTCTGGCCCAAACTCGGCGGCGAGGGCCCCGATGCCGGCGCCGAAGCGTTCGGCGCGGCGCTGGCATTGTCCGGGGCCACCTGCGCGGCGCTGGCACAGATCCAGATCCGGCGCATGGTCGGCACCGAGCGTGCCTCGGCCATCGTGTTCTGGTTCTCGGCCACCGCGAGCGTGCTGTCGCTTCTCTCCCTGCCCTTCGGCTGGGTGATGCCCGGACCACGTGAGGCGGCGCTTTTGATCGGGGCGGGGCTGCTGGGCGGGACGGCGCAGATTCTGCTCACCTCGGCCTATCGCTTTGCGGATGCCTCGGTCGTGGCCCCCTTCGATTACGCCTCGATGATCTTCGCGCTGGCGATCGGTTATTCGGTCTTCGACGAGATCCCGACGGCGGCGACGCTTTGGGGGGCCGCGCTGATCATCGCGGCGGGGATTGCGATTATCCTGCGCGAACATTGGCTTGGACTGGAACGACGCCGAGCGCGCAAGGCTGGCACACCCCAAGGTTGAGCCGCTTTCCGCCTGCGACGAAAAAACGTCGCCCCAAGCATCCCCGACTCATTACAAATCTGTTATAAACACGGCGTAGCGATGAAGAGAGGAGGAAGATCCATGTCCCGTCACATCATCGACCACGCCAAGCCGAATTCCGACGGTTCGCGTCTCAAGCGGTTCCTCGAACTGCAGCGGCGTGAGGGCATCCATCCCGCGATCAAGGAGCTCAGCAAACGCGAGCAGCCCGTCAACGGTGCGCGCATGAAGCAGTTCCTCAAGATCGAGCGGGCCGAAGCGACCTGAGCACCGCACGACAGGGCCTTCTGCGGAAGACCGGCATAGCAAAAAGGGCGCGCCCGATCCGGTGCGCCCTTTTCCGTTTGTCTGGCGTTGAGGCGCGTCAGGCGCGCACGAGTTTCTCGTAGGTCTCGGCGATATCGCGGGTGAGCGCACCGACCTCGAAGTTGAACTCGCGGATCTGGCTCACGGGCGTGACCTCGGCGGCGGTCCCGGTCAGCCAGCACTGTTCGAACTCGGCCAGTTCGGTCGGCTCGATCAGGCGTTCATGAACGGTGACGCCCTTCTCCTTGAGCAGCCCGATCACGGTCTGGCGGGTGATGCCGTTGAGGAACACGTCGGCCTTGGGCGTATGCACTTCGCCATCCTTCACGAAGAAGATGTTCGCGCCGGTCGCCTCGGCCACGTAGCCGCGCCAATCCATGAAGAGCGCGTCCGAATAGCCACGATCCTCGGCCGCGTGCTTGGACATGGTGCAGATCATGTAGAGACCGGCGGCTTTCGCCTCGGCCGGGATCGTGCGCGGGTCGGGGCGGCGCCATTTCGCGATGTCGAGCTTGGCGCCCTTCATCTTCGCGTCACCGTAGTAGTTGCCCCATTCCCAGCCGGCCACGGCCAGACGGACCGGGTTCTTGCGCGCCGAGACACCCATGTCCTCGCCCGCACCGCGCCATGCCACCGCGCGCACATAGGCGTCGGTCCAGCCATTGGCCTTGAGCATGTCGTATTTCGCCTTTTCGATCTCTTCGACCGAATAGGGGATCTCCATGTCGAGCAGGTTGGCGGACTTGCGCAGGCGCTCGGAATGCTCGACGCCTTTGAAGATCTTGCCATTGTAGCAACGCTCGCCCTCGAATACCGAGGAGGCATAATGCAGCGCGTGGGTCAGAATGTGGACATTGGCGTCGCGCCATTCCACCAGTTTGCCATCCATCCAGATCTTGCCATCACGATCCTCATACGACCCGGCCATCATACCCTCCTTGCGGCTATGCCGATTTACGAATATTGCGCAATATTAGTCCGGTTCGGACATATTCTTGCGCGAAAACTGTCGCTCGGTAACAGTTGAGTCTTGGAAAGTCAACAAGGCTGACATAAAGTCACGCAAAAGAGAGGGAGAGAGATGGCCGAAAGCGGAAGCCCCGGGGGCGAAACCCTTCTGTTTCTGACCGACGAGCAACTGCGCAAGGGAATCGAGGCGATGTTCTTCGCCTATCGCGCCTTTACCGCGGATCCCGACCGGCTTCTCGAGGAACACGGCTATGGCCGCGCTCATCACCGGGCGCTGCACTTCATCAACCGCCAGCCGGGCCTGACCGTGACCACGCTGCTCGCGGTGCTCGGCGTGACCAAGCAATCGCTCAACCGAGTGCTGCGCACCCTGATCGAGGACGGGCTCGTCGAAAGCCGGGTCGGCAAACGCGACAAGCGCGAACGCCGGCTGCATCTCACCGAAGAGGGCGAGGCGCTGGAGCGGGCGCTCTCGGAGGCCCAGCGTGGTCGGATGCGCGCCGCCTATCGCGCGGCGGGGCCGCAGGCGGTGGCCGGCTTCCGGCAGGTTCTCGAGGCAATGATGGGGCCGGACCTGCACAAGCTCTACCAGATGATGAAAGACGAGTGATGCCCTACTCTGCCGATCCTCACCTGCTCATAATCGATGACGACGAGCGCATCCGCACGCTGCTGAAAAGCTTCTTGCAGCGTAACGGCTTTCTGGTGACGGCCGCGCGCGATGCCACGCACGCGCGAGCGCTTCTGGCGGGGCTCGAGTTCAGCCTGATCGTGATGGATGTGATGATGCCCGGCGAGGACGGCCTGAGCCTGACGCGCGACCTGCGCAGGACGATCGCGACACCGATCCTGCTGCTGACCGCGCGCGGCGAGACCCGCGACCGGATCGAGGGGCTCGAGGCGGGCGCGGATGACTACCTGCCCAAGCCTTTCGAGCCCAAGGAACTCTTGCTGCGGATCAACGCGATCCTGCGCCGCGTGCCGCAAGAGGCCGAGACGGGGCCGAAATTCCTCTCGCTGGGCCCGCTGAAATACGATCAGGACCGGGGCGAGCTCTGGGACGGCGAAACCCCGGTGAAATTGACCGCGACCGAGGTCCAGCTGATGAAAATCTTCGCCTCCCATGCCGGAGAGGTCGTCAGCCGAACCGCATTGATCGAAGAGCTCGGGCGCGAACGCACGGCGAGCGAGGATGGCGCGGGCGGCGACCGCGCGGTCGACGTGCAGATCACCCGCCTGCGCCGCAAGATCGAGCGCGATCCACGCGAGCCGCGCTACCTTCAGACCGTACGCGGGCTGGGCTATATGCTTGCGCCGGACTGAGTTTTCGGCAGCGCCCCGCCAAAGATGTGAAATCGCTGTATGATTTCACAAGATTGATTCGTTTTGTCGCAGAGCGCAAAGGTCGCAGACCGGACCGCTCAAGGCAGTTGGTGCTCGCAGTCGCCTATTCACTCGAATGACCCGGCGTGACGTGTTGCAAGAGCGTCATTTACCTTGGTTGAGCCGACGTTGAGACCGAATGACTTCTGGACTGACAAATTCGTGATTGCTATGAGAGCGGCCATGTTGGGCGGCACTTCGCACGTGCCCCGGCACGTCACTATCGGCCCATCCCACGGGCCCGGGAAGGAGAGACAACGTGTCCCACGCAGATAATAACGCAGGCTCCCGGAGGGATTTCCTCTACTACGCCACCGCCGGCACCGGCGCGGTCGTCACCGGGGCGGCCGTTTGGCCGCTGGTGAACCAGATGAACGCCTCTGCCGACGTCAAGGCGCTCTCGTCGATCTTTGTGGACGTTTCGGGCGTCGAGACCGGCACCCAGCTCACGGTGAAATGGCGCGGCAAGCCCGTCTTCATCCGCCGCCGGACCGAAGAAGAGATCAACATGGCGCGTGAAGTCCCGCTCGACGAGCTGACGGACCGTTCCGCCGAGAACGCCAACAAACCGGGCGCGGACGCCTCCGACGAGAACCGCGCGCTCGACGAGGCGGGCGAGTGGCTGGTGATGATCGGCGTGTGCACCCACCTGGGCTGCGTGCCGATCGGCAATGGCTCGGGCGACTACCATGGCTGGTTCTGCCCCTGCCACGGCTCGCATTACGACACTGCCGGGCGGATCCGCAAAGGTCCCGCACCGCGCAACCTCGATATCCCGGTGGCGCAGTTCACCGACGAAACCACGATCCTGCTGGGCTGAGGAGGCACTGAGATGTCGGGCATTCCCCACGACCATTACAAGCCCAAGACGGGCGCCGAGAAATGGGTGCATTCGCGCCTTCCGATCATCGGGCTGATCTATGACACGATCATGATCCCCACCCCCAAGAACCTGAACTGGTGGTGGATCTGGGGTATCGTGCTGGCTTTCTGCCTGGTGCTGCAAATCGTCACCGGCATCGTCCTGGTGATGCATTACACCCCGCATGTTGACCTGGCCTTCGCCTCGGTCGAGCACATCATGCGTGACGTGAATGGCGGCTACGCGCTGCGTTACATCCACGCGAACGGCGCCTCGCTGTTCTTCCTCGCCGTCTATATCCACATCTTCCGCGGCCTGTATTACGGCTCCTACAAGGCGCCCCGCGAGATCACCTGGATCGTCGGCATGATCATCTACCTGTGCATGATGGGCACGGCGTTCATGGGCTACGTGCTGCCCTGGGGCCAGATGTCCTTCTGGGGCGCGACCGTGATCACCGGCCTGTTCGGCGCGATCCCGGGCATCGGTCCGGACATCCAGGCCTGGCTGCTCGGCGGCCCGGCGGTGGACAACGCGACGCTGAACCGCTTCTTCTCGCTGCACTACCTGCTGCCCTTCGTGATCGCCGCGCTGGTCGTGGTCCACATCTGGGCCTTCCACACCACAGGCAACAACAACCCGACCGGCGTTGACGTCCGCAAGGGCTCGAAGGCGGAAGCCGAGAAAGACACCCTGCCCTTCTGGCCCTACTTCGTGATCAAGGACCTGTTCGCGCTGGCCGTCGTGCTGCTGATCTTCGCCGCGGTCGTGGGCTTCATGCCGAACTATCTCGGCCACCCCGATAACTACATCGAGGCGAACCCGCTGGCGACGCCTGCGCATATCGTGCCCGAATGGTACTTCCTGCCCTTCTACGCGATCCTGCGCGCCTTCACCGCCGATGTCTGGGTCGTGATGCTCGTGAACTGGATCACCTTCGGCATCGTCGACGCGAAGTTCTTCGGCGTGCTCGCGATGTTCGGTGCGATCATCGTGATGGCGCTGGCACCGTGGCTCGACACCTCCAAAGTGCGTTCGGGCGCCTATCGCCCGATGTTCAAATGGTGGTTCTGGCTGCTCGCGATCGACTTCGTGGTGCTGATGTGGGTGGGCGCGATGCCGACCGACGGGATCTACCCCTACATCTCGCTGATCGGCGCGACCTACTGGTTCGTCTACTTCCTGGTCATCCTGCCGCTGCTGGGCCTGATCGAGAAGCCGGCGCCGTTGCCCGCGACGATCGAAGAAGACTTCAATCATCACTACGACATCAAACCGGCCGAGTGAGTAAGGAAGAGGGACGCAAAATGAAAAATCTTCTGATCTCCGCCATTTCGGCACTGGCCATCGGCACCGGCTTCTTCGCCGGTCCCGCTCTGGCCGCGGGCGGTGGCGAAAGCCATGTCGAGAATATCGACTTCTCTTTCGAGGGCCCCTTCGGAACCTTCGACCAGCAGCAGCTGCGTCGCGGCTTCCAGGTCTACCGGGAGGTCTGCTCGGCCTGCCACGGCATGAAGTTCGTGCCCTTCCGCACGCTGGCCGATGAAGGCGGCCCGATGATGGACCCGGCTTGGGTTCGTGCCTACGCCGCCGAGTTCGACATGGTCGACAAGGAAACCGGCGAGGACCGTCCCGGCAAGGAAACCGACCACTTCCCGAAAGTGACCGGCGAGGGCATGGGCCCGGACCTGTCGCTGATGGCGAAGGCGCGGGCGGGCTTCCACGGCCCCTACGGCCTCGGCCTCAACCAGCTCTTCCGCGGCATGGGCGGCCCCGAGTACATCTTCTCGATCCTGACCGGCTATACCGGCGAGGAAAAGGAAGAGGCGGGCTCGATCTTCTACGGAAACCACACCTTCGCGGGTGGCTGGATCGCGATGCCGCCTCCGCTTTCGGAAGACCTCATCGAGTATGAGGACGGCACCCCCGCGACCGTCGAGCAGATGGCGCAGGACGTCGCGGCCTTCCTGATGTGGACCGCGGAACCCAAGCTCGAGGCGCGCAAGCGCTGGGGCTTCGTGGCCGTGATCATGCTCGTGCTGCTCAGCTCGCTTCTCTACCTGACGAACAAGAAGCTCTGGGCCCCGCACAAGGGCAAACATGTCGATCTGTGATCGCTGCTAAATCGAGATGAGAGACGCCCCCTCGGACACGAGGGGGCGTTTTTCGTTGGAATACTGCAGGTCGCCGCCGCCCCGCCACGCGATCCGCACCACGAACGGTTGCCAAGCAAGGGGCAGCGCCTTACCTCACAGGGGACAACGTCAGGAGAGACAATGCCCGAGCTGCCCGACTTCCCCCACGCCTCGCCCGCCGCCCGCGCGCCACGGCTCTGCGTGCTGATCGACGCTGACAACGTGCCTGCCTCCTACGCCGAGGCGATCTTCGAGGAGATCGCCTCGCTGGGCGAGGCCTCGGTACGCCGGATCTATGGCGACTGGTCGGCGCAGCGCCTGGCGGGTTGGGCAAAGCGCGTGGCCGAGCTCGGCCTGGTCGCGGACCAGCAATTCGCCAATACCAAGGGCAAGAACGCCTCCGATATCGGCCTCGTCATCGCGGCGATGGATTTCCTGCATTCCGGCCTCTTCGACGGGTTCGTGCTGGTCTCCTCCGACAGCGATTTCACCCGGCTCGCCGCGCGCATCCGCGAGCAGGGTCTCGATGTCTACGGCATCGGCGAGCAGAAAACCCCCGAGGCCTTCCGCAAGGCCTGCAAACGCTTCATCTATGTCGAGAACCTCGGCAATGGCGAGACGCCCGGCCCCAGCGCGAAACCCAGCCCCGGTAAAGGCAGCGCACCGAAATCCACCGGCGGCAAGCAGGAGCCGAAAGAGGCGATCCCGATCATCACCAACGCGATGAAGGCGATCGGCCTGGAAGAGGAATGGTATTCGCTCGGCCAGCTCGGCCAGTTCATCACCCAGGCGAACCCGGATTTCGACACCCGCACCTATGGCAGCGCGAAACTCTCGGACCTGCTGATCAAGACGGGTCGGTTCCAGCTCCAGCGCGGCGAAGGCAATCAGTGGATGGTGCGCGACCTGGCCTGACCAGCCCCGCGCGCCGTCAGCCTTTCGTGCCGTAGCGCGCGAGGAACATCTCGACCGCGCCCTTGATCACGCGCTCCTTGTCGAGAGAGGAACAAGAGCCCATCCCGAAAAGCAGCTTGGCATGCAGCTCGGCCTTGCACAGCTCTGCGAAAAGATGCGCCGCAAGATCGAGATCGTCGATCTCCAGCTCCCCCCGTGCGACCGCCTGCTCGAGATAGGCGCAGATCTTGTCATGCACGAGCTGCGGGCCCGAGGCATAAAAGGCCCGGCCCAGATCGGGGAAGCGTTCGACCTCGGCCACGCAGAGCCGGTAGATCCCCTGCCCCAGATCGGAGGCCATGAAATCGATGATCTGCTCGGCCGCCAGAGGCAGCACCACTTCGGGCGGCTGGCTGAAATCGATCGTCTCGCTCGCCTGCTCGGCCTGACGCTGGCACTCGGTTCGCGCCACCTCGAGAAACATCAGCCGCTTGTCGGGGAAATAGCTGTAGAGCGTGGCCTTGGAGACGCCCGCCTCCTTCGCGATATCGTCGACCGAGGCACCGTCAAAACCGTCGCGCAGGAAGATCTCGCGCGCGCCTTCAAGCACCTGATCGAATTTGCGTCCGCGATGGATCTGATCTGCGTCGGCCATTCACCTCTCCACTCCCGGGCGAAGCGGCCCGGACCTTCAGAATAAACCGTCCCGTTCAGTCCCTGCAAGGCGGCGCAACGTCACGTCATGCCTGCCATGCATCAGACCGGCGGGAGGTGGCGCTTTTCGCGCCTTCGAATTGGCAGAAATATCCCGGGGTGAGGCGCGCAAGCGCCGAGGGGCAGCGCCCCTCTCCCTTTACCCGATCGTGCCGCGAATCCCGCCCGTCTGGGCGCGGTCCATCAAGAACTGATCGAGGATCACGCAGGCCATCATCGCCTCGGCCACCGGCACCGCGCGGATACCGACACAAGGGTCGTGGCGGCCCTTGGTGATCACTTCCACCTCTTCGCCCGCGACATTGACCGAGCGGCGGGGCGTCAGGATCGACGAGGTCGGCTTGACCGCGAAGCGCACGAGGATCGGCTGGCCGGTCGTGATCCCTCCGAGGATGCCGCCGGCGTGGTTCGACAGATATTCCACCCCGTTCGGCCCCATCACCATCTCGTCGGCATTGTCGACGCCGGTCAGCGCCGCTGCCGCCATCCCCTCGCCGATCTCGACACCTTTCACCGCGTTGATCGACATCATCGCCGCGGCGAGTTCGGTATCCATCTTCGCATAGATCGGCGCGCCGAGACCCGCCGGGCAGCCTTCCGCCACAACCTCGATCGCGGCGCCCACCGAGTTCTGCCCCTTGCGGATCGCGGCGAGGTAATCGGCCCATTCGTCGACCGCCTCGGCATCGGGAATGAAGAAGGGGTTTTGCAGGATCTGGCTGCGGTCGAAGCGCGCGCGGTTTATATGCTTCGCACCCATCTGGACCATGTAGCCGTAGATCTTCAGATTAGGGACCAGCTGGCGCAGCACCGCGTGCGCCACACCGCCAGCGGCAACACGGGCCGCCGTCTCGCGGGCGCTCGAGCGCCCGCCGCCGCGATAATCGCGCACACCGTATTTCTGGTGGTAGGTGATGTCTGCATGACCGGGGCGGAACTGCCGCGCGATCTCGCCGTAATCCTTAGACCGCTGGTCGGTATTCTCGATCATCAGCTGGATCGTGGTGCCTGTCGTCTTGCCCTCGAACACGCCCGAGAGGATGCGCACCGCATCGGGCTCCTTGCGCTGGGTCGTCTCCTTCGACTGGCCCGGACGGCGGCGGTCGAGGAATTGCTGGATGAACCCCTCGTCGATCTCGATCCCCGGAGGGCAACCATCCACCGTCGCGCCCAGAGCGGGCCCGTGGCTTTCGCCCCAGGTGGTGACGCGAAACAGGTGACCAAATGTGTTGAAGGACATGGGCGCGGCCTCGATCGGGTATGTTTGGCGTCTGCTTTAGCAACCGGGGCGTGGCGAGGCAACGCGGATGGTGGTGCGCAACATAGGAAAGGCGCGCCACGAGGCGCCGCCGCGGAGCGCTTGGCGAATGCCCTCTCACCACTCTATCGCACCATGACCTGCGCCGGCGCCCTCGCCTTCATACTTGCACCGCCCTGCGCCTGCCCTTAGGTTGCGCCTCACCTCGGGGTGCCGGCGCAAGGCTGGCTGAGATGCGATCTTCGCGAACCCGTTGAACCTGAACCGGTTAAGACCGGCGGAGGGAAGGTAGCCGGATCCCCCGGCCCCACTCCGCCCGGCAAGCCCAAGGAGTGAGGCATGAAAACCCACCTGATGCTTGCGGGAGCCCTGAGCCTGATCGCCACGATGGCGGCGGCCGAGGACAAGCCCGTGCTCACCGTCTACGCGCCCGACTACTTCACGAGCGAATGGGGCCCCGGCCCCGCGATCGAGAAGGGGTTCGAGGCGATCTGCGACTGCGATCTGAAATTCGTGGCAGGCGATGTGCTGCCGCGCATCCTGCTCGAAGGCGACAAGACCCAAGCCGATATCGCGATTGGTCTCAATACCGACGTGACCGCCAAGGCGCGCGCCACCGGCCTCTTTGCACCGCATAACGAGGATACTTCCGATCTGACCATGCCGGTCAAATGGGACGATCCGATCTTCCTGCCCTTCGACTGGTCCGAGCTCGCTTTCATCTATGACAAGACGAAGCTGCAAAACCCGCCCAAAAGCTTCGAGGAACTGCTCGACGCTCCGAAAGACGCCTACAAGATCGTCATCGAGGATCCGCGCAGCTCGATCGCGGGCCTGTCGCTGCTGCTCTGGGTGAAGGATATCTACGGCGACAAGGCCGAGGCTGCCTGGGAAAAGATGGCCCCCAAGGTGCTGACCGTGACGCCGGGCTGGTCCGAAGCCTACGGGATGTTCACCGATGGCGAAGCGGACATGGTTATGAGCTACGTCACCTCGCCCGCCTATCACATCATGGCGGAAGAAGATGACAGCAAGGTCGCGGCGATCTTCCCCGAGGGGCATTACTTCTCCCCCGAACTGGTCGCGCAGCTCAAGACCTCGAAGCACCCGGAGCTGGCGCAGAAATTCCTCGATTACGTGCTGAGCCCCGATTTTCAGGGCATGATCGCGACGGCCAACTGGTCCTTCCCGGCGAAGCTGCCGCATGCCCAGCTGCCCGAGGTCTTCCAGACCCTGCCGATGCCCGACAAGACGCTCTATCTGGGCGAGGACGAGGCTGAGAAACTGCGCGGACCGGCGCTGGAAGAATGGCAGCGCGCCTTCGCGAAATAACGCCTGCGGCCCTGGCGAGCGCGGCTCTGGTCGCGCTCGTTCTGGGCACGCTGGCGGCGGTGGCGATCCGAGCAGGCGGGCTGACCGGGCTGCGCGCAACCGATCTCGCCGCGATCCGCTTCACGCTTTGGCAGGCGGCGCTTTCGGCGCTGATCTCCTGCGTGCTCGCGATCCCGGTCGCGCGCGCGCTTCACCGCCGCCGCTTTCCCGGGCGCGGGGCGCTGATCTCGCTGCTTGGCGCACCCTTCATCCTGCCGGTGATCGTCGCCGTCTTCGGCCTGATCGCGGTTTTCGGGCGGCGCGGGCTGGTCAACGCCATGCTTGCGCCTCTGGGGATCGAGCCGATCACGATCTACGGGGCGCAGGGGGTGATCATCGCCCATGTCTTCTTCAACCTGCCGCTGGCGACGCGGATGATCCTACATGGCTGGCAGGCGATCCCTGCCGAGCGCTTCCGCCTTGCCGCGACGCTTGGCTTCGGCCCGTCCGAGGTCACCCGCCATCTCGAACGCCCGATGTTGCGCTCTGTCCTGCCCGGCGCGTTCCTCGCGATCTTCCTCGTCTGCCTGACCTCTTTCGCGGTGGCACTGACCCTTGGCGGCGGCCCGCGCGCCACCACGGTGGAGCTTGCGATCTATCAGGCCTTCCGCTTCGATTTCGACATGGGCCGCGCCGCGAGCCTCGCGCTGGTGCAGGTCGCGATCTCGGTCACGGCGCTGCTGATCGCGGCGCGCGTAACGATGCCCGCGAGCTTCGGCGCGGGCCATGACCGCACAACGCGACCCATCCCGCAACTCGCAGGTGGTGCGGGGCGCACCTCCCTCGACGCGCTCGCGATCGTGCTCGCCGCCGCCTTCCTGCTCGCCCCGATCGGCGCGGTCTTCGCGCGTGGTCTGCCCGCCCTGCCCGAGCTGCCCGCGATGATCTGGCCCGCGACGCTGACCTCACTTGTGATCGCGCTCGCCTCCACCCTCGTCACGCTCATCATCGCCCTGCCGCTGGCGCTGGCCGCCACCCGCCACCGCTGGGCCGAGATCGCGGCGATGCTGCCGATGACGGCCTCGGCGCTGGTGATGGGCACGGGCGCGTTTCTCATTGCGCGGCCCTTCATCAACCCCACGAGCCTCGCCCTGCCGATGGTACTGCTGACGAATGCCGCGCTGTCGATCCCCTTTGCGACCCGCATCCTGATGCCCGAGATCCGCACGCTGCAATCCGACTACGACCGGCTCGCCGCCTCGCTGGGGATGCGCGGGATCGCGCGGCTGCGCCTGCTGACGCTGCCGCGTCTCGCCCGGCCTCTGGGTTTCTCGGCAGGGCTCGCGGCGGCGTTTTCGATGGGTGATCTCGGCGTCATCACGCTTTTCTCCGATGGCCAGACCCGCACGTTGCCGCTGGCGCTGTTCCAGCTGATGGGCTCCTATCGGATGGATCAGGCGGCGGGCGCGGCGACGCTCTTGCTGTCACTTACATTCGCGCTCTTCTGGGCGCTCGACCGCGCAGGACATCATGCTGACTCTCGATAAACTGGCCATCGAACAGGGCGACTTCCGCCTGAGCGCCGATCTTGAGATCGAAACCGGCGCGAGCGTCGCCGTGATCGGCCCGTCGGGCGCGGGCAAATCGACGCTGCTTTCGGTGATCGCCGGATTTCTTGCGCCGAGTGCGGGACGGGTGCTCTGGGACAGTGCAGAGATCACCGGCACTGCGCCGGGAGAACGCCCGCTGTCGATCCTGTTTCAGGATCAGAACCTCTTTCCGCATCTGACGCTTGAAACGAACCTCGCCCTCGGCCTGAACCCGAAAGGCAAAATCGACCGCGCGGCACGCGCGCAGATCGAGGGAGCCCTTGCCCGCGTCGGATTGGAAGGGTTGGGCAAGCGCAAGCCGGGGCAGATCTCGGGGGGACAGCAAAGCCGGGCGGGCCTTGCGCGCGCTCTGCTGCGGGCGCGACCGATGCTGCTGCTCGACGAACCTTTCGCCGCCCTCGGTCCCGCGCTGAAGACGGAGATGCTTGCGCTGGTGGCCGAGATCGCGCGCGAACAGGGAACGACCGTTCTGATGGTCAGTCACGATCCCGAGGACGCGCGCGTGCTCTGCCCGCAAACCGTTCTCGTGGCCGAAGGCAAGGCGCATCCGCCGCAGGACACGACCGCGCTGCTGGCCGATCCGCCGCCAGTGCTGAGAGAATATCTGGGCGAAGGGGCGCGGCCGCGCGATTAGGTCTTGCGGACCCGGATCACCACATCGACGCGGGTGATTTCTGCGCCTTCGGGAGGCTTGGGCACCGAGAGAAGTTTGAGTTCCTCGGCAGGCGCGTCCGACAGGCGGTTGTCATCTTCCCAGAAGAAATGCGGGTGATCGTCCATCCGGGTGTCGAAATAGCTCCGCGATGCATCCACGGCGATCTCATACATCAGCCCCGCCTCGCAAAAGGCCTTGAGGGTGTTGTAGACGGTCGCGAGGGAAACTTTCTCGCCGCGCTCAAGTGCGGAGGCATAAAGGCTCTCGGCAGTGACGTGACGGTTGTTGCCATCGCCCACGAGAAGCGTCGCCAGCGCAAGACGCTGACGGGTCGGGCGCAGCCCGCCCTTGGCGAGCCATTCCTGCCCGCGACGCTGTTCTGTCGAGCTTTTCACAGCCATGTTGGCCCTCCTCGTCATCTTATATGCGACTTTTCGCCTCGGGTTTCAATGGAACCGTTCGGATGCGCCCGCGCCGTTACCCTTGCGCCGCTCAGCCGCGCGGTGATAGAGGGTTTTCAAAAGCACGCCAAAACCGGGAAGGAGCGCCAATGGCAGGGTTTCCGACGAGCTTCGGGAAAGAGGATCTTCTGAAATGCGCACGCGGGGAGCTGTTCGGCCCCGGCAACGCGCAGCTTCCGGCTCCTCCGATGCTGATGATGGATCGCATCACCGAGATCTCGGGCGATGGCGGTCTGCACGGCAAGGGCCATGTGGTCGCCGAGTTCGATATCACCCCCGACCTGTGGTTCTTCGAGTGCCATTTCCCCGGCAACCCGATCATGCCCGGCTGTCTCGGCCTCGATGGCCTGTGGCAGCTCACCGGGTTCAACCTAGGCTGGCGTGGCTGGCAGGGCCGCGGCTATGCGCTCGGCGTGGGCGAAGTGAAGCTCACCGGCATGGTCCGTCCCGATCGTAAAATGCTGACTTACAAGGTCGATTTCACCAAGGCCGTGCAGACCCGCCGGCTGACCATGGGCGTCGCCGACGGGATCGTCGAGGCCGATGGCGAAGTGATCTACCAGGTCAAGGACATGAAGGTCGCTCTCTCCGAGAGCTGACCCCCATTCGAGACAAAGACAGGAGGCCAGCCATGCGCCGCGTCGTCATCACCGGGTTGGGCATCGTCTCGCCCATCGGCAACAATGCCAAAGAAGTCACCGCCAGTCTGAAGGCCGGCAAGTCCGGCATCGTCTTCGCCGAGGACTACGCCGAACGCGGGTTCCGCAGCCAGGTCAAGGGCCAGCCGCAGATCACGCTCGAGGACCATATAGATAAGCGCAACCTGCGCTTCATGGGCCCCGGCGCCGCTTATAACTTCATCGCGATGGAGCAGGCGCTGGCCGATAGCGGCCTGGAAGACGGCGACATCTCGAACCCCCGCACCGGCCTCATCATGGGCTCGGGCGGTCCGTCGACCTCGAACTTCTTCGAAGCGCACCGCATCGTCATGGAGAAGGGCTCGCCCAAGCGCATGGGGCCGTTCATGGTCACGCGCTGCATGAGCTCGACCAACTCGGCCTGCCTCGCGACGCCGTTCAAGATCAAGGGCGTGAACTACTCGATCACCTCGGCCTGCTCGACCTCGGCGCATTGCATCGGCAACGCCGCCGAACTGATCCAGATGGGCAAGCAGGACATCATCTTCGCCGGTGGCGGCGAAGAGCTCGACTGGACGCTGAGCTGCCTCTTCGACGCGATGGGCGCGATGTCGTCCAAGTATAACGACACCCCCGAGACCGCCTCGCGCGCCTTCGACGCGACCCGCGACGGCTTTGTCATCGCGGGCGGCGGCGGCGTTGTCGTGCTCGAAGAGCTCGAGCACGCCAAGGCGCGTGGCGCGAAGATCTACGCCGAAGTCACCGGCTACGGCGCGACCTCGGACGGCTATGACATGGTGGCCCCCTCGGGCGAGGGTGGCGAACGTTCGATGAAGCTCGCCGTCTCGACGCTGCCCGAAGGCCGCAAGATCTCCTATATCAACGCGCATGGCACCTCGACGGTGGCAGGCGACGTGACAGAGATCGAGGCCGTACGCCGCGTCTTCGGCGAAGGCAACGTTCCGAAGATCTCGTCCACCAAGTCGCTGACCGGCCACTCGCTCGGCGCGACCGGCGTGCATGAGGCGATCTATTCGCTGCTGATGATGGAGAACAACTTCATCGCGGCTTCGGCCAACATCACCGAGCTCGACCCGGCGATCAAACCGGAAGAGATCGCCATGCAGCGCATCGACGATATCGAGCTCGACTCGGTCCTGTCGAACAGCTTCGGCTTCGGCGGCACCAATGCGTCGCTCGTGATGAGCAAATATCGCGACTAACGGCAAGAAACGGCGGCAGGGACGGGAATGGCGGAACTGATGAAGGGTAAGCGCGGCCTCGTGATGGGCGTCGCCAACGAACGTTCGATTGCCTGGGGCATCGCGAAGGCGCTGGCCGACGAGGGCGCGGAGCTTGCATTCTCCTATCAGGGCGAGGCCTTCGGCAAGCGGGTCGAACCGCTCGCCGAGAGCGTCGGGTCGACCCTGCTGCTCGATGTGGACGTGAATGACGACGCCTCCATGGATGCCGCCTTCGCCAAGCTGAAGGCGGAATGGGGCTCGATCGACTTCGTGATCCATGCAATCGCCTATTCCGACAAGAACGAGCTTGCGGGCCGCTTCATCAACACCACCCGCGACAACTTCAAGAACTCGCTGACGATCTCGTGCTACAGCTTCATCGACGTGGCCAAGCGCGCGTCCGAGCTGATGACCGAAGGCGGCTCAATGATCACGCTGACCTATATGGGTTCGCAGCGCGTGACGCCGTTCTACAACGTGATGGGCGTGGCCAAGGCCGCGCTGGAATCGGCGGTGCGCTACCTCGCGGCCGATCTCGGCCCCGATGGCATTCGCGTGAACGCGATCTCGCCCGGTCCGATGAAAACGCTCGCGGGCGCGGCCATCGGCGGCGCGCGCAAGACCTTCCGCCACACCGAGGCCAACGCGCCCTTACGCCACAACGCGACGCTCGAGGCGATCGGCGGTACGGCTGTCTATCTGTGCTCTGACTATGGGGCCTGCACGAGCGGCGAAATCATCTCCGTCGACAGCGGCTATCACGTGCTGGGCATGCCTGCGGCCGAAAACCTGTAAGGGGCGGACCTCCAGCAGGGCGCGCGCCCTGCGGCTTCGCCGCGCATCGGGCGCGAGCGCATGCTTGAAGACACCTCTCTCTTTCGTCCGTCGATCCCCCACGCTAGGCTCGCCCAGATCCATCAGGGAGGCGCGCATGGCACTCGATTTCACCATCGGCATCATCGGCTCGGGCATGCTGGGCGCGGCCATCGCAGAGGCGCTGAGGCGGGCGAAGCCGCAGGCGCTGTTCGTGGCGAACCGCTCGGGCAAGGCGCCCGACATCCCCGGCTTTCCCGCTGAGAACGTGCTGACCGACCCGCAGGCTCTAGCGGATCGTTGCGATGTGGTGATCCTCTGCGTGCCGCCCGCCGCCGCGCGCGACCTGACGATAGACGCCCCGGACAAGCTGGTGATTTCGGTCATGGCGGGCGTGCCCCTGGCCGAACTCACCCGCATCTCGCGCAGCCCCCGCGTGATCCGCGCCATGTCCAGCCCCGCGGCGGCCCGTGCTCTCGCCTATTCCCCATGGATCGCAAGCGAAGCTGTCACTGACACGGACCGCACCCGCACGCGCGCCCTATTCGAGACCTGCGGGCAGACCGACGAGATCCACGACGAGGCCCAGATCGACCTCTTCACGGCGCTGATCGGCCCGGTTCCGGGCTTCGTCGCCGCCTGCGCGGCGGCCATGGCGCGCCATGCCGAAGCCGAGGGTGTGCCGCCCGAGGTGGCCGATCGGGCCGTGCGCCAGCTGTTTCGCGCGTCAGGGGCGATGATGGCCGAGGGGCCGCGCCCCGAGGCGCATGTGCAGGAGATGATCGATTATGCGGGCACCACCGCCGCAGGCCTCATCGCCTTGCAAGATGCCGGGTTCGACGGGCTGATTGCGAGGGGGCTAAAGGCGGCCACGAAAGCATCGCGCGAGATCTACTGACCCTTGCGGCGCGGCGCCCCTTCGCTAGGTTGGAGCCCGCGACGATTACGGGGAGGATCACCACCATGTCCATTCAGCTTTGCGTCTTCGATGCCTATGGCACGCTCTTCGATGTCGATGCCGCCGCACGCGAACTGGCGCTGGAAGAGCCGCGCCTGAGCGAGATCTGGCCGCGTCTCGCCGCTGACTGGCGGCGCAAGCAGCTCGAATACAGCTGGCTGCGCGAGGTGATGGGCGATTACGTCGATTTCTGGCAGCTCACCCGCGACGGGCTCGACTGGGCGATGGAGGCGCAGAGCCTCGACGATCCCGATCTGGCCGATCGTCTGATGGCGCTCTATCGCGAACTGCCCGCCTATCCCGAAGTCCCTGAAATGTTCGACGCTCTGCATCATCGCGGCATCGGGCGCGCGATCTTGTCGAATGGCGCGCCGGAGATGCTCGACGCGGCAGTGCATGCGGCGGGCGTGGGGCACCTGCTCGACGAGGTGATCTCGATTCACGCGCTCGGCCACTACAAGCCGCGCGGCACAGTCTATGAGCTGATTGCGCAGAAGATGGGTGTCGCACCCGAACAGACCTGTTTCGTGTCCTCGAACGGCTGGGACGCGGCCGGTGCGGCCAAGGCCGGGTTCCGGGTGCTCTGGGTCAACCGCGCGGGCTTGCCGGTGGATCGGCTGCCCTACAAACCCGCGGCCGTGCTCAAGGATCTGCGCGCCGTTCCCGATTGGGTGTGAGGCCCCTGCCCGCCCCGACGATGGCCCGGGCACATCCCGGGCCATGTCTTCATTCCTTCATCTGCCGCAATGCCTCGCGCAGCCGCATGGTTTGCGACTGGAACGCCTCTGCATCGGCATAATCCACGAAATCGCGATAACGCAGATGCGGGCCCTTCACCCGCCGCGAATGCTTGATCGGGCACCAGTATTGCTCGGTCCGCCCGGCGATCTCACGCACGTAACTCAGCAGCCCGTTGCAATAGCCGCAATAGATGCAGTTGAGCTTTTGCAGCCCGTTCAGATAGGCCAGATGCTGGCGGTCGATCGCGATGTGGCTGGACCGCTTCACCTTCGCGATCTTGTAGATCGGAAAACAGATCCCCTGATAGACCGTCACGAAGAGATCGAGCAGCGCGAAGGGCACGATCAGCGAATAGATCACCGGCGCGCTCAGAACCACCGTCGGCCGGGTGTATTTCAGGAATTGCCACAACCGCACCCGCGCCTTGCGATGGGCCTCGCGCACGTTTTGCTCGAACACCACCTTGTTGCGGTCGAGGTGAAACTGCATCGCCTCGCGCCGGCGATCCCATTCCTGCTCGATCTCATCCTCAAGCGCGTTGAGCCTGGCTTGCAATTTGTCGAGCGTTTCAGACATGGCGATCTCCTTCGCGAGCACTATGATCGCACGAAGAGCAGCAATCCAGAGGAGACGCGCAATGAAGTTCTTCACGGCAGATGACGGGGCGAAGCTGGCCTATCTCGACGAGGGAGAGGGTGTGCCGGTGCTCGCGCTGTCAGGTCTGACCCGCAATGTGCAGGATTTCGACTATGTCGCCCCGTATCTGGGCGGTGTGCGTTTCATCCGCATGGATTATCGCGGGCGCGGGCAAAGTGCATGGACGGGCGAGGCGAGCTATACCGTACCGCGTGAAGGGGCCGATGCGCTTCAATTGCTCGACCATCTGGGGGTTGAGAAAGTCGCGATCCTCGGCACATCGCGCGGTGGTCTCATCGGGATGTATCTCGCCGCGACCGCGAAGGACCGGTTGACGGGGCTGTGCCTGAACGATGTCGGTCCGGTGCTGGAGATGGACGGTCTGAACAAGATCTTCGACTATATCGGGCGCAACCCCGCGGCGAAGAACTATGCGGATATGGTGGCGAAGCTGCCTGCCGCGATGAAGGGGTTCGAGGGTGTGCCGGAAAGCCGCTGGATGGAGGAAGTCCGCCACCATTACCTCGAGACCGAAACAGGGCTGAAGATCAATTACGACCCGGAGCTGCGCGAGGCGTTCCTTGCCGCCTTCAAGGGCGGCGTGAGCGAGGCCTGGCCGCTCTTCGAAGCAGCCGAAGGCCTACCGCTCGCGCTGATCCACGGAGCGAATTCCGATCTGCTGAGCGACGCCGCCGCGCAGGAGATGCAGCGCCGCCGCCCCGATATGATCTATGCAAAGGTGCCCGGCCGCGCGCATATCCCCTTCCTCGACGAACCCGAGGCGCTTGCTGCGCTCAAAGCCTGGATCGCGAAGCTCGGCTGAAGGATGCGCGAGGGGCGGACGATTTTTCTGGCAAGCGTCATCACCCTTCTCACCGGGGCTTTCTGGGGGCTCTACTGGCTGCCCGTCCGGGCGCTCGATGCGCGAGGGCTGGCAGGCGCGTGGGGGACGGTGGGGGTCACGCTCGCGGCGCTTGTACTTCTCGGCCCCTTTGCCTGGCGGAGGAGGCACGAGATCGCGGTGACCTCGCCGGTGGCGCTGGCTTCGATCGCGCTGGGGGGCGGGGCCTTCGCGCTCTACTCCATCGGCTTCGTCTATGGGCGCGTGGCGCTGGTGATCCTGCTGTGGTTTCTCACCCCGGTCTGGTCGACGCTGATCGGCCGCTTCGTCATGGGCTGGCCGACGCCGCGCCTGAGGCTCTATGCGATCGCGCTCGGGCTGGCCGGGCTGGCGCTGATACTGGGCGCGGGGGGCGGGTTGCCGCTGCCGCGAGACTTAGGCGAATGGATGACACTGGCGGGCGGAGTACTCTGGTCGATCTCGACCACCGGCATCCGGGCGACTTCGCGACTTTCCCCCGCCCCTTCGGCCTTTGTCTTTTCGTTGGGGGCAGCACTGGCGAGCCTGATCCTCGCGCCGATCCTCGCGCCTCTGCCATCCGTGGTCGAGGCCTTACCCGCCACGCTCGCCCTCACGCTCGGGACCGGGGCGATCTGGTGGGGGCTGTCGCTCGCGGCACTGATGTGGGCGACGGTGCGGCTGGAGCCCGCGCGCGTCGGCATCCTTCTGATGACCGAGGTCGTGGTCGGGGCGATCTCTGCCGCGCTGCTCGCTCATGAGATGCTCTCGCCGATGGAACTGGCGGGCGGGCTTCTGGTGCTGGGCGCTGGCGTGCTGGAGCTGTGGCCGGTAAAGGGCACGAACGCCGAAAGCCGTCCCTGAGCCTCGTCAGGCTGTCGGGGTCAGCGTCGTTGCTTCGGAAATAACGCGCTCTGCCAAACCGACAATCGCCTCGGGCGCAAGACTGTCAGCCTCGATCAGCCGTTCCGTGTCGACATGGCGCGCGCGGTGCTTTTCATAACGCGGGTCGTAATGGTCGCGCATCAGCTCTCCGGCGAGCGCCGCATATTCCCCGGCGACGGCCTGCGCCTGCCACGCGGCGATCCGCTCGGCCGGCTGGAAAGGGCGCAGCTGGTCGATCACCGACAGGAGCCGCTCGGGATCGGCGGTGATATCGGCATAGGCGCGCGCGAGATAGGCGGCGCGTTCGGCCAGAGGCGCCTTGACCCGAATGCGTGGCGCATCCTTGATCGCGGCCCAGATTCCCTTGGGCAATTGCAGATCGCCGATCTTCGAGCTTTCCGCCTCCAGCAGCACCGGGCGCGACGGGTCAAGCGCCGCAATCTCCATCGCCAGCCGGGTCTCGAAATCCTTTTGGCTCGACTGTCCGCCCGCCATCGCGCCGAACAGCGAGCCGCGATGATTGGCGAGCCCTTCGAGGTCGATCACCTGTGCGCCCTGCGCCTTCGCCGCTTTCAGGATGTCGGTCTTCGCGCTGCCGGTATTGCCGTCGAGAACGACCACCGGGCAGGGCATCGGCGCATTGCCCGCCTCGACGACAAGCGCACGGAACGCCTTGTAGCCGCCTTCGACCAGCTCCACCCGCCAGCCGATCTGCTTGAGGATCGTCGCGAAACTCCCCGAGCGTTGCCCGCCGCGCCAGCAATAGACGAGTGGACGCCAGCCGCCCTCCTTGTCCGCGAGCGGCCCGCGCAGGTGCTTCGCCGCGTTCGCGGCCACGATCGCCGCCCCGATCTTGCGCGCATCGAACGGCGAGACCTGCTTGTAGATCGTGCCGACCTCGGCGCGCTCGGCATCGTCCATCACCGGCAGGTTGATCGCCCCGGGAATGTGATCCTCGGCGAATTCCGAAGGCGAGCGCACGTCGATGATCGTGTCGAAATCGAGCGCAGCGACCCCGGCCAGAGAGGTGAGTTGCATCAGTAGACGGTGACCTGCGTGCCTACGGGAACCGAGTTGAAGAGCTCGATCACATGGTCATTGACCATGCGGATGCAGCCGTTCGATACCGCATGGCCGATCGAGCTCGGCGCGGTCGTGCCGTGGATGCGGATCGCGGTGTCGCGGCCGTTCTGGTAGAGATACATCGCCCGCGCGCCCAACGGGTTCTTCGGACCACCCGGCATCCCGTCGGCATATTTCGCATAAGAGCCCGGATCGCGCTCGATCATCTCGGGCGTGGGCTTCCAGCTGGGCCATTCGACCTTGCGGCCGACGGTCGCGGTGCCGCGGAACGTCAGCTCGGCCTTGCCGACGGCCACGCCATAGCGCATCGCCTCGCCCGGTGCGACGATGTGGTAAAGGAAGAACTTGTCCGACAGCACGATGATCGAGCCCACCGGCAGATCAGGTTTCACACGCACCTTGGTCGGGTAATATTGCGAGCCGATCGGCCAGCGTTTCGCGGACTCGGCTTCGGGTTCGACCTCGAGGGCGAAAGCGGGCAGCCCCGCGAAAGGCAATGCGGCCAGCGACAGCACAAAGGCACGACGATCCATCGGCAGCTCCTCGTAAAAATGACTAAGGGCGAAGCTAGCAAAGCCGCTCCGCCCCCTCAAGCTTATGCGTCGCCCCCGCACGAATGCGGGACCAAGCGTTGCGCCTCTGCCTTACTTGTCGCCGAAGGCGCAGCCGGCCTTGATGCCGAACAGACCGAAGATCTTGGCAGCCGGGCAGAAGCCGGTGAAGGCCGATTGCAGCAGGTTCACACCGATGAAGGCGGTGAACCACAGCCAGTAGATGGAGACATAGACGGCCAGCGCGAGGCTGATCAGGATCATCACGCCGGCGAAGGCGAAGATGGCGCGGTCGAGATTCATGGGATCGCTCCGGGAAAAAAGAAGTTTGTCGTTGCGCGCTCCATACCATTCCCTCACAACAAATTCAATCCTGCGCATATGTCACGCGGCGCTTGACCACCGCCCCCTTTCCCCCAGATCTGGAGACAGGAGAGACGCGATGACGAAAACCAGCTTTACCATCGACGCGATGCATTGCGGCGCCTGCACGGGCCGGGTGGAACGTGCGCTTCTGGCCGAGCCGGGGGTAAAAACGGCCGCTGCGAACCTGATGGCACGCAGCGCCAGCGTCGAATTCGAGGCCCCCGCCACCCCGGCGAGCCTGCGCGCGGCGCTCGAAAAGGCGGGCTACCCGGCCTCGGGCGGCACCGCGCGGCTGGAAATCGAGGGTATGACCTGCGCCAGTTGCACCGGCCGCGTCGAGCGCGCGCTGACCGCCCTGCCCGGCGTCACCTCGGCCAGCGTCAATCTCGCGACGCAAAGCGCGCAGGTCTCCTTCGACGAAGCGACGCTCACGCCCGAGGATCTCGCCCGCACCGTGACCGAGGCCGGATATCCCGCCCGCATCGCCGACCGCAGCGCGCCCACGGCGCCCGCCGCCGAACGCCAGGCCGCCGAGGCGCGCAAGCTCAAGCATCAGTTCCTGCTCTCGCTCGTCCTGACCTTTCCGGTCTTCGTACTCGCGATGGGCGCGCATATGATCCCCGGCGTGCATCACCTGATCGCGTCCAGCATCGGCGAGCGCGCGAGCTGGTGGATTCAGTTCATCCTGACGGCCGCCGTTCTCGCCTTCCCGGGGCGCATGTTCCTGCGCATCGGCATCCCCGCCCTTCTGCGTGGAGCGCCCGAGATGAATTCGCTCGTCGCGATGGGGTCGCTCGCGGCATTCCTCTATTCCGCGCTGGTGACCCTCGCCCCCGGCCTGCTGCCCGAAAGCGCCCGCGCCGTCTATTTCGAAGCCGCCGCCACCATCGTCACGCTGATCCTGCTGGGCCGCTGGCTTGAGGCGCGCGCGAAGGGCCGTGCGGGCGAAGCGATCTCGCGGCTGATCGGCTTGCAGCCCAAGACCGCCCGCGTGCAGACAGAGACCGGCGTCGAGGAACGTTCCATCGCGGAACTCGCCCCGGGCGACGTGCTGCTGCTTGCCCCGGGCGAGCGGGTGGCGCTCGACGGGGTGATCACCGAAGGCGCGGGCCATGTCGATGAAAGCATGCTCACGGGTGAGCCCCTGCCCGTCTCGAAATCCGAGGGCGACAAGATCACCGGGGGCACTGTGAATGGCGAGTCCGCACTCAGCTACCGCGTCACCGCCACCGGCGCCGATACCGTACTCGCCCGCATCATCGCGATGGTCGAGGAGGCACAGGGCGCGAAACTCCCCGTTCAGGCCTTGGTGGACAAGGTCACACGCGTCTTCGTGCCGGTGGTGATGGCGCTGTCGCTTCTGACCTTCGCGATCTGGATGGTTGCGGGGATGGGCTTCACCCATGCTTTCGTCGCCGCGATCTCGGTGATGATCATCGCCTGTCCCTGCGCGATGGGGCTGGCCACGCCCGTATCGATCCTCGTGGGCACCGGGCGCGGCGCCGAGCTGGGCTTGCTGTTCCGCCGCGGCGACGCGCTGCAACGGCTTTCCGAGGTCACGCTGGTGGGCTTTGACAAGACCGGCACGCTGACCGAAGGCCGGCCCGCGCTGACCGATCTGGAGCCGCTCGCGGAGCTTTCGGAAGGCGACATACTCGCGCTCGCCGCCGGTGCCGAGAGCCGGTCCGAACACCCGCTCGCCCGCGCGATCCTCGCCGAGGCCGAGGCGCGCGGCATCCCCCATGCCCCGGTCAAACGCGTGAAGGCGCTCTCGGGCAAGGGGCTGCGCGCGCAGGCCGAGGCGGGCAAGCTCTGGATCGGCAATGCCGCCGCGATGGCGGAGGCCGAGGCCGATATCGCGCCTTTCGCGGAGCGCGCCGCCGCCCTCGCCGCCAAAGGCCGCACCCCGGTCTGGATGGCGCTCGAGGACCGGCCCGTCGCGCTGATGGCGCTGTCGGACCCGATCAAAGCCGAGGCGCGCGAGGCTATCGCGGCGCTGCACAAGGCGGGCGTGCAGGTCGCGATGGTGACCGGTGACACCCGCGCCACCGCGCAAGCCGTGGCCAACGCGCTCGGCATCGACCGGGTCGAAGCCGAAGTGCTCCCCGAGGGCAAACGCGACGCGGTCGAGAGCCTGCGCGCAACCGGCGCCGTGGCCTTCGTCGGCGACGGGATCAACGACGCGCCCGCTCTGGCCACCGCCGATGTCGGCCTCGCGATCGGCACCGGCACCGATGTCGCGATCGAGGCGGCCGAGGTGGTGCTGATGCGCGGCGATCCGACGGGCGTGGCCAAGGCGCTCGATCTGTCGCGCGCGGTGATGCGCAACATCAAGCAGAACCTGTTCTGGGCCTTTGCCTATAACGTCGCGCTGATCCCGGTCGCGATGGGTATCCTCGTGCCCTTCGGCGGCACCGGCCTGTCGCCGATGCTGGCGGCGGGCGCGATGGCGTTTTCCTCGGTCTTCGTGGTCTCGAACGCGCTGCGCCTGCGCCGCGCGGCCCGCTGATCCGGGCGCTGATCGGCGGGAGCGCGCCGAGGCGGAATTTCCCGACTTCCCAAGCGCGCCGCCGCCCGGTTAGCTGCATGCGACCCGACCGGAGAGCATGCATGCTGACACGCCGCCTTTTCCTTCTCTCGCTGAGTGCGCTCGCCGCATGCGGCGGCTCTCCCCGCCCGATGGCGAAGCCCGATTACAACCCACCGCTTCATCCCGGCGAAACGCCCGAACTGCGCGTGTTGATCAACCACTATTCCGATCACTACGGCGTGCCGCGCAGCCTCACGCACCGGGTGATCCAGCGCGAGAGCCGCTACCGCGCGAACGCCCGCAACGGCCCCTATTACGGGCTGATGCAAATCCTGCCCCAAACCGCGCGGGGGATGGGCTTCAAGGGAAAGCCGAACGACCTGCTTGATGCCGAGACGAACCTCAAATACGCGGTGAAATACCTGCGCGGCGCCTGGCTTCTGGCCGATGGCTCGGAGGATCGCGCGGTGATGTGGTATGCGAAGGGCTATTATTACGAGGCCAAGAGGCGCGGGATGCTGAAGGCGACCGGATTGCGCTGACCCGGCGCGCGCGCCTGTGGCGGGATGAGGACGCTCCGCGGGGGATATTTGGAGCAGTTGGAAACGAGAACCCGTCTTCCAACTGCTCCAAATATCCCCGCCGGAGGCATCCGCCCTCTCAACCCGCGCGCCTTATTCCGGAGCGCGCAACACCCCCGCAGGCCGCGCCGCCAGCGGGCGCAGCGCGAAGACCAGCCCCGCAAGCAGCGTCGCGATCACCCCGCCCGCCACGATCAAAAGCGCGGGGATCGGCGCGAAGCGGAACTCCGCCCCCATCACCAGATCGACCACGGCCCAGCCCGCGAGCCCGCCGAAGAGGATCGCGACGAGACCCGCCGCCGCTCCCATCAGGGCCGAGCGCAGGGCAAAACTTGCCAGGATCGCGCCGCGGGTGGCGCCCAGCGTTTTCAGCATCGCGGCTTCCCAGGCGCGCTCGCGCTCGCCGGCCGCCGCGGCTCCGATCAGCACGACGAAACCGGTCAGCAGCGTCACGCCTGCCGCAAGCGAGGTGGCGCGCGCGATGGCCGAGAGGGCCTCGGTCACACGGGCGATGGCGTCGCGCACGCGGATCGCGGTGATATTGGGGAAGCGCTCGGCCAGATCGCGCATCACCTGTGCTTCGGCCTTGGGCGGGGCGTAAATCGTCGCGAGCCAAGTATGGGGCGCGCCGCGCAGGGCCGCCGGGTCGAGGGTCAGCACGAAACCGATCCCGCCGGTCGAGAAATCCACATCGCGGAAGGAGGTGACCTTCGCGGTGATGTCGCGCCCGAGGATATTCACGGTGATGTCGTCGCCGAGGTTGAGCCCGATCTCCTGCGCTTCCTTGGCGGAAAAACTGGCAAGCGGCGGGCCGTTGTAATCCGCGGGCCACCATTCGCCCGCCGTAAGTTTCTCACGTGGGCTATCCGCATAGGTCACGCCGCGATCGCCGCGCAGCACCCAATGCTCGCCATGGGTCTTGCGCGCATCCTCGCCGTTGATCTTGGTGATAACGCCGCGCAGCATCGGCACGCTTTCGACCTTGGAGACCTCCGGCATACCCGCCAGCAGATCCTTGAAGGGCTGGATCTGGTCGGGCTGGATGTCGATGACGAAATAGGCGGGGGCAACCTTCGGCAGGTCGCGGTCGATGGCGCCGCGCAAGCCGCTATCGACCTGGCCGACGGCGGCCAGAACCGAGAGGCCGAGGCCGAGCGAGAGGATCACCGAGCGCGCCTCGGAGCGTGGCCCGCCGATCGCCGCAAGGGCTGCACGCAGGACCGGGCGGCCGCGGGCAAGGCGCTGGCCTGCACGCGCGGCGCGGCGGATCACCGAAGCCGCAAGCGTCAGGATCAGCAGCGCGAAGGCGATGCCGCCAAGGCTCGCGAGCGTCAGAGTCCAGAGGCCGGAGAACCAGGCGGAGACGCCCACGATCACCGCCAGAAGCACGACCGTCAGTGTCAGGGTCGGCCAGCCCGGCAGGCGACGGCCCGCGCCGGTGTCACGATAGAGCGTGGCCGCGCGCATCCTCGACATGCGCGAGAGCGGCCAGAGCGCGAAGAGCGCGGCGACCAGCGCGCCGTAAAGGGCGGCCTCGCCCAGCGGGCCGGGATCGAGGGTGATCGCGACGGGCAAGGGCAGCGCGCGCTCGATCAGGCTCGAGGCGCCGAGCACCAGCCCCGCCCCAAGCACGAGCCCCGCGAGAATGCCGATCGCGCCGAGGGCCGCAAGCTGGATGAGGAAGGCCGCACGGATCGTGCGGCCGGTTGCGCCAAGCGCGCGCAGCGTGGCGATGGTGGGGGCCTTGCGCTCGATCCAGGCGGCCACCGTGGCAGAGATACCGACGCCGCCCACAGCGAGGCCCGCGAGCCCCACCAGCACGAGGAACGAACCCAGCCGCTGCACGAAACGCTCGGCGCCCGGTGCGGCCCGCCTGCGATCCGACCAGCGCATGCCCGCACCTTCGAACCGCGCCTCGGCCTGTGCCTGCATCGCGGCGAGATCGGTCTGGGCCGGAAGGGTCACGCGATACTGCGTCTCGAACAGCGAGCCCGGCGCGAGCAGCGGCGTTTGCGCGATGGCCGAGAGCGCAACGATGGAATGCGGCCCAAGCCCCATCCCTGCCCCGGTCGAATCCGGCTCGCGCAGGATCCGGGCCATCATCACGAAATCCTGCCCGCCCAGCTGGACCTTGTCGCCCGGCTTGAGACCAAGGCGGTCGGCCAGGATCGGATCAAGGAAAATCCCCGGAACGCCCCCCTCGCCTTTCAGCGCCTGAGGCGTCACGGGCGGATCGAGTTGCAGCTTTCCGGTCAGCGGATAGGCCCCGTCCACCGCCTTCACCTGCGTCAACGCTCGGTCGGCGGGATCGATGCCGGTCGAAAGCATCGAGCGGAAGTCGATCACCTCGGACACGGCCGTCGCGTGATCGGTGATCCATTGCAGCTCGTCGGGTTTGGCGCGACGATAGGTGAATTCGTATTGCGCATCGCCGCCGAGCAGCACCGCGCCCTGATCGGACAGCGCGCGCTCGATCGCGGAACGCACCAGCCCGACCGAGGCGATCGCGGCAACCCCCAGCATCAGGCAGAGCAGCATCACCCAGAAGCCGCGAATGCCGCCGCGCAGCTCGCGCCGGGCGATGGTCAGCGACAGGCTCATGCGGGCGCGCCCTCGGGGGTGACGACCTTGCCGTCGCGCAGCTCCACGATCCGGTCGCAGCGCGCTGCGAGATCGGGCGCATGGGTCACGAGAACCAGCGTCGCGCCGTGTTTTTCCTGAAGGCCGAACAGCAATTCGATGATCGTTTCGCCCGTCGCGCTATCGAGGTTCCCCGTGGGTTCATCGGCCAGAAGGATCGCGGGGCGCGGCGCGACGGCACGGGCCAAGGCCACGCGTTGCTGCTCGCCACCCGACATCTGGCTGGGATAGTGATCGAGCCGATGGGCGAGTCCCACCGCCTCCAACTCGGCCGCCGCACGCTCGAACGGGTTCTCGACACCGGCGATTTCCAGCGGCATCGCGACGTTTTCCAGCGCCGTCATCGTCGGGATGAGGTGGAAGCTTTGGAAAACCACCCCCATATTACCCCGGCGGAACCGGGCCAGCGCATCTTCGGACATCGTCGAAAGATCGTGCCCCAAAGCCGTGACAGACCCGGAGGTGGCTTGCTCAAGCCCCCCCATCAGCATCAGGAGCGACGATTTGCCAGAACCAGACGGCCCCGTGAGCCCGACGCTTTCCCCCTTGGCCACCGTCAGGTCGATCCCCCGCAGGATCTCCACCGGGCCGGTATTGCCGTCAAGCGCGAGCCGCGCGTCTTTCAGTTCAAGGATGGTCTCGCTCATGCGCCACTGTCTTTCTTTTGCTTCAAAGGGATATGGGCCGGTCCTCGGGATACGCAAGCGTCTGGCGGCGGGTTTTATCGTCGCGGGGCTGGCCTTTGGCGCGGGTCCGGCGCTGGCGCAGGTGTCGATCCTCGCGCTCGGGGACTCGCTGACGCAAGGGTATGGGCTGGACAATCCCGAGGACGGGCTGGTGCCCCAACTGCAGGGCTGGCTGCGCGATCACGGGCAGGATGTGACGGTCATCAATGGCGGCGTGTCGGGCGACACCACCGCAGGCGGGCTGTCGCGGATCGACTGGCTGCTGACCCCGCAGCCCGATGCGGTGATCGTGGCGCTTGGCGGCAATGACCTGCTGCGCGGGCTTCCTCCCTATCAGGCGCGGGAAAATCTCGACGGTATTCTGGCGAAGTTGCAGGCCAAGGGCATCCCCGCGCTGCTGGCCGGGCTGCCCGCGCCGGGGAATTTCGGCACCGACTACCAGAAGGAATTCGACGCGATCTATCCCGATCTGGCGCAGAAATACGGTGCGGTTCTGGTGCCCAACCTGCTCGCCCCGATCATGAAGACCCCGATCGAGGAGCGTGCGAGCACCGACCTGATGCAGCCAGACAATATCCATCCATCCCCCGAGGGCGTGCAGAAGGTGGTCGCGGCGCTGGGGCCGAAAGTTCTGGAGTTGCTGGCGAAGGTGAAGAGCGGGAGCTGAGGCCGCAAACGCCTCGGCTACGATCGCGCCGCGCGCCGGTCCAGAGCCCAGAGAGCACCCGCCCCGGCCACGCCCAGAAGCGCCCCGGCCGCGGCGGCCAGCTCATAGCCCGCCAGTGCCGTTCCGATCGCGAAAACGGCGGCCGAGAACCCGTCGCCTGCGAGCTTTTGCAGTGCCATGAGCGAGGCGCCCGCTCCGGGCCGATTCGACAGAAGGTCTTGCAGATAGGCCATCGGTTGCGTCAGCACGACCGCGCCGCCGATAGCGCCCGGCAAGGTCAGCAGCCAGACGAAGGGCGTCGGGGCCAGAAGCGGGATCAACCCCAGATGGGTCGCATAAAGCGCCGCCCCGATCCAGATCAGCGCGGTGCGCTCGATCCGGCCCAGCACCAGCGGCAGGGCCAGCATGAAGGGCACCTCCAACCCCGCCATCAGCCCCGCGTAAAGCGCGGTATCGGCGGCGCCGCGCCCGGGGGTCGCCTCGAAGACCAGCCCCATCACGACGAGATAGAGCATCACTGCGCCGTTGATCGTGCCAAGCGCCACGACACGGGCTAGGATCGGCAGGTTCGCCATCTCGTGCAGCGACTGGCGAAAGCTCAGCCCCGATTTCGGATCGGGCCAGCGCGTCGCCCCGTCGCGCGGCCAGAACAGGAAGGTCAGGGCGACGATCGCGGCACCGAGGCTCAGCGTGACCGGGTAGATCGCGGTGAGCGGTGCGCCCTGATCGAACACCACCGACCAGATCGGCAGCACCACGACCCAAGGCAGCGCAAACAGCGCCCGCAGGGTCGACAGGATCGCGGGGCGGTCGGCTTCGGGATGGGTCGAGGCCGCAAGCCGCGACAACGCGAAGAGCTGGCCGAAGATCGAGGCCGAAAGCGGCAGGATCAGCGCGTTCGCGATCACGAAGACGACCCAGTTCTCGCCCGCCAGAACCAGCCCGGACCCCACGATCAGCATCGCCGAGGTACCAAGCGCGATGGCACGTCGGTTCGCGCGCTGGTCGGCAAGGATGCCAAGCCCGACCGAGGCCGAGACCGACAGCACCGAGGCTACCAGCAGCACCCCCGAATAGGCGCGGTCCGACAGCCCGAACACCTTGATCGCGAGCGCCGAGACATAAGGCCCCATCGTCGCCGCATGGGCTCCGAACAGCACCAGAAGCACCGCGGCAAGCCGCAATGCAGGGTCGGAGAGGACAAGGCGAACGGGGCGGAACATGGGGCCGCTTTGCGCCTCTTGGCGCGCGAGTTCAAGTGGGGTTTCGAAGCCGGGCGCGAAGAGGTGACCCGGCAAACCCTTAGCGATCGCACAGGCTTGGCGTTCCATCGGCAGGTTTCCGCTGCGTCAGATGACGCGGCGACCCGGCGCGCTAACTGAATTGAAAGGGCGGAGAGAGGACAGTCACAGGCAGAAAGGTTCCGACATGCTCTCACGCCATATCGCTCTCAAGTTCGACACGGCGATCCGCAATATCCTGACGCGTGCGGAGGGGCCGAGGGCGGATGTGATGACGCCTCGGCTGGGTCGGCTCGAAGATGCCGAGACCGCGCAGGAGCAGGCTTGCGCGCGCATCATACAGGCCATGGAGCCAGATGAGCGTGCGGTGTTGTGCCTGACCTATGGGCTGACGGGCCACAAGCCGATCCCGCCCCACTGCGCGGCAGATGTGCTGGGCTGGTCGCTGATACAGGTGATGACGGTCGGAGAAGGCGCGATCTTGCGGCTGCGAAACGCGGCCAGCGCGCGGGCTGCGTTAGAGCCCCTTCTGCAAAGCCTCCACCCGCGCCTGCTGGCCGTGGCCGACGAGATTTACGAGATGCGCTTGGCCGATATCCCGCGGCGCAAGCGCGATCTGGTGCTCAAGCGGTTCTGGTGCGATCTGACACCGCTGGAACGGCTCGCCCTGCGCGGCTATGGCGAGGGCGAGGTACCGGAGATGGAGCACGCCTTGCAGCGGCGCGCATCCGGCCAGTTGCTGTGCTAAGCGGCGCTCAGCGCCAGTCGAAGAAACCTTCGCCCGCCTGAGACAGCAGGTCGCGCGCGAGGTGTTCGCCCATCGCGGCCCCATCGTCGATATCGCCCCAACGCTCGCCCGAGATCGCCTCGGAACCATCGGGCCGCAGGATCTCGCCGCGCAGCCAGAGCCGGTCGCCTTCGATCAGCGCCAGACCCGCGATCGGGGTTTCGCACGACCCGTCGAGCGTCGCGAGGAAGGCCCGCTCCGCCGCCAGACGCTGCGCCGTAGGCACATCGTGGATCGGATCGAGCAGCGCCTCGGCGCGCCCATCCGACATCCGGCGTTCGATCCCGATCGCACCCTGTGCCACGGCGGGCAGCATCTCTTCGGGCTCGATCGCGCAGCGCGCCACATCGGTCATGCCCAGACGGTTCAGCCCCGCCATCGCGAGGAAGGTCGCCGCCGCCACCCCGTCTTCGAGCTTCTTGAGCCGGGTCTGCACGTTGCCGCGAAACTCCACCAGCTCCAGATCGGGGCGCACATGACCGAGCTGCGCGCGGCGGCGCAGGCTCGACGAGCCCACTTTCGCGCCCTCGGGCAGCGCCTTGATCGAGTCGTGAAGCAGCGACACGAAGGCATCGCGCACATCTTCGCGCGGCAGGTAGCAATCGAGCACCAGCCCCTCGGGCTGCTCGGTCGGCATGTCCTTCATCGAATGCACGGCGATGTCGATGCGGCCATCGACCATCGCCTCTTCGATTTCCTTGGTGAACAGCCCCTTGTTTCCGATCTCCTTGAGCGGCGTGTCGGACGCGATCAGTGCCCGGTCGTCGCCCGTGGTCTTGATCACCACGATCTCGAAAGCCTCTTCGGGCAGACCATGCGCAGCCATCAGCCGCTGCCGGGTCTCGTAGGCCTGCGCAAGCGCCAGCGGCGAGCCGCGGGTGCCGATCTTGAGCGGGGATTTCGCATCGAGCATCTGTGTCATGGCACCGGAATATCCGCGACAGATGGCCCGTGCAATGGGGCTCGCGCTTGACATGACGCCTCAGGTGGCGATGAAGGGGGCAAAGAGGAGGCGCGAATGACCGACAAGACGATCCTGCGGGCTTTGAATGGCGAGGTTCTGCCCACCCCGCCGGTCTGGATGATGCGCCAGGCGGGCCGCTATCTGCCCGAATATCGCGCCACGCGCGCTCAGGCAGGCGATTTCCTGTCGCTTTGCTACACGCCGGATCTCGCCGCCGAGGTGACCTTGCAGCCGATCCGCCGCTACGGCTTCGACGCGGCGATCCTGTTTGCCGACATTCTTCTGCTGCCGCAGGCGCTTGGTGCCGATCTGTGGTTCGTCACCGGCGAAGGCCCGCGCCTCTCGACCACCACGAGCGCCGCCGATTTCGCCAAGCTCAAGGGCAAGGATGACATCCACGAAACCCTCGCCCCCGTCTACGAGACCGTCGGCATCCTGAGCCGGGAACTGCCGCGCGAGACGACGCTGATCGGCTTTGCCGGCGCGCCCTGGACGGTCGCGACCTACATGATCGCGGGCCGCGGCACGAAGGATCAGGGCCCGGCGCATGCGCTCAAGGCCGAGGATCGCGAGACTTTCTCGAAGATCATCGACCTGCTCACCGTCTCGACCATCGAATATCTCTCGAAACAGGTCGAGGCCGGGGCGGAAGTCGTGAAGATCTTCGACAGCTGGGCCGGGTCGCTCAAGGGCCAGGATTTCGAGGATTTCGCGGTCGAGCCCGCCCGCAAGATCATCTCCGAGATGAAGGCGCGCTTCCCCGGCCTGCCGATCATCGCCTTCCCGCGCGAGGCGGGCGAGGGCTATATCGGCTTCCACGAGAAAACCGGCGCCGATTGCGTGGCGCTCGACAATTCGGTGACGCCGGAATGGGGCGCGGCCAACGTGCAGATCTCGGGCTGCGTGCAGGGCAATCTCGACCCCAAGCACATGGTCACCGGCGGTCAGGCCCTGATCGACGAAACCCGCCATGTCGTCGAGGCCTTCAAGAACGGCCCGCATATCTTCAACCTCGGCCATGGCATCACCCCCGATGCCGATCCCGAGAATGTGGCGCTGATGATCGAGACGATCCGCAACGGTTAACGTGCGGTCTTAACCGCGAACCAGACCGCCACCGCCGCCAGAGCCAAGGAGAGCACGCGCCCGAGAATAAGGGCGCGTCTCGGATCCTCGAAGAACCGATGCGCGGCACCCGCTGCAGTGACGATCGCCAAGTGGATCGCGGTGGCGACGAAGACATAGATCGCGGTGAGGACGAATACCTCGCGCAGCGCATCGGACCGTGCGGCGAGGAAGGTCGGCAGCACCGCGATATAGAACACCGCCGCCTTGGGGTTGAGCAGGTTGGTGATCAGACCGCGCCGGAAATAGCGCCAGTTCGACGATCCGAGCGGCGCGAATTGGGCGGCCTCGTTGCCTGCCCCGCGCCAGCCATCCCAGGCGAGCCAGAGCAGGTAAAGCACGCCCGCCCAGCGCAGCCCCTCATAGGCGGCGTTCGACGCGCTCACCAGCGCCGCCACCCCCAGCGCCGCCGCGATCCCGATCAGCGCCAGCCCCAGAGCCACGCCTGACACCGCCGCATAGCCCGGGCGGCGTCCCTGCGAGGCGGCGACCAGCGCGAGATAGGCCATGTTCGGCCCCGGCGTCAGCTCGATCAGCACCGAAGCCAGGGTGAAGGCGAAGAGCGTATCGTAACTCAGGGATCCCATGTGCCTCTTCGGCCCTGTAAAAATATCCCGGAGTGAACGGCATCATCCGAGAGCGGCCGCGCGCCTTTCATTCGAAGCTCGCAGGCCGCTGAAGGGGGTGTGGGCCACCCCCTCAATACCACTTCGCCACAGGCGGCAGGCTCATCAGTACCGCATCGGCATTGTGTCCGGTCTCGAGCCCGAATTTCGTGCCCCGGTCATAGACCAGATTATATTCGGCATAGAGCCCGCGATGGCGCAGTTGGGTCTCGCGATCCTCCTCGGACCAGTCCTGCACACGGCGCTTCTCGACCAGCGGCTGGAAGGCAGGCAGGAAAGCCGCGCCAACCGATTGGGTGAAGGCGAAATCCTCGTCCCAGTCATCGGTGTTCAGGTCGTCGTAGAAGATGCCGCCGACGCCGCGCGCGCGACCGCGATGGGGCACGAAGAAATACTCGTCCGCCCAGGCCTTGAAGTGGTCGTAATAGCTCTTGTCATGGGTATCGCAGGCCGCTTGCATCTGAGCGTGGAAATGCTCGGTATCCTCGTCATATTCGAGGCAGGGATTGAGATCCGCACCGCCGCCGAACCACCAGGCTCCGGGCGTCCAGAACATGCGCGTGTTCATGTGCACGGCGGGGCAATGCGGGTTCTGCATGTGGGCAACGAGGGAAATCCCGCTTGCCCAGAAGCGCGGGTCTTCCTCCATCCCCGGCACCCCGCGCGCCGCCATCGCCTTTTGCGCGCGCGGAGCCAGCTCGCCCCAAACGGTCGAGATATTGACGCCGACCTTCTCGAAGACCCGGCCGCCGCGCATCACGCTCATCTTGCCGCCGCCGTGGTCCTCGCCGTTCGGGCCCTTGCGCTCGGTGGGCGTGACTTCGAACCGGCCCGGTGCCTGATCGGCGAGCGGGCCGTCGGCGTGACTGTCCTCGAGACCTTCGAATGCGGCCACGATCCGGTCGCGCAGATCCGAGAACCATTGGCTCGCCCGGGCCTTGCGGGCGTCGAAATCCTCAACCGTGTCAGTCATGCGGGGCCTCCCATAGCTTTGGCGCGATCCTTAGCAGGCCGGTGCGCGTGCGGAAAGGGCGCGATTGATCACACGCGCGCACAGGCGTAGGCTGGAAGAAAGGAGATGCCCGATGCGTGCTGCCCTGTTCCTGATCCCGCTTTTTCTTCTGGCCGCCTGCGGCACACCGCAGGAGCGCTGCATCCGGCAATCGACCGCCGAATTGCGCCGGGTGACCCAACTGGTCGCAGAGGTGCGCGGCAATCTCGCGCGTGGCTATGCCTGGCAGGAATACGAGACCGAAACGAGCCGCTGGGAAATCTGCGGCTATGACACGATCACCAAGGGGGACAAGGTGATCAGGCGGCCGCGCATGTGTCTGGAGGATTACACGGTGACCCGGGAGCGCCCGGTGCCGATCGACCCTGTCGTGGAGAAACGCAAGCTCGAAAACCTGCTCAAGCGGCAGGCCGAGCTTAGCAAAGCCGCCGAGGCGCAGATCGCGGCCTGCAAGGCGGCCTATCCGGAAGATGCGCAGTAAGCCGCGCAGGCCCTAGCCTTTAAAAGGGCCCCTTAGAATGCCGGGACCTGCACCCGGTCCAGAAGACCGCGCCCGCCATCGACATTGATGATCTGACCGGTCACGAAGCTTGCGCCCGAGGAGGCCAGGTATTGGACCGTCTCGGCCAGTTCCGAGGGAGGAGCGATGCGTCCCAGAGGGGTGCCTTCGCAGATCGCCTCGCGCCAGTCGTGGTTTTCCTTCAGCGCATCTTGCAGCGAGCGGCTCATCACCGAGGCGAAGCTCACCCCGTTCACGCGGATACGATGCGGCGCCAGCGCGACAGCGAGCGAGCGGATCGCCTGATCCTGTGCGGCGCAGGCGATGGAATAGGCCATCAACTCGGGCTGGGTGCGCGCCGAGGCAAGCGTCGAGACATTGATGATCGTGCCGATCTCGCCCTCGGTGCGGCCCTCGTCCTCGGCCTGTTTGATCATCCGTTTTGCGGTCAGCTGCGACACCCGCAGGGCCGATTTCATGTTCTGCGCGAGCATCGCGTCGAGCACCTCGGTCGAAGGCTCCAGCGGATCGCAGGGCGCGAAGGTGCGCGCGCAATTCACGAGGATGTCGATCCGATCGAACGCGTCCACCGTGGCCGACAGCAGGTTCTTCACCGTCAGCTTCTCGCAAAGGTCGCCCGAGAAGTAACGGGCGGATCCTTCGGACTTCGCCTCGTCACCGAGTTCGGAGAGCAGTTTCTCTTCGTCGATATCGGCAAACATGACCTGGGCGCCACGGTCGATGAAATGGCGCGCGATGGCGAGGCCGATACCGTGGGCCGCGCCCGTGACGATGGCGGTCTTGCCGGAAATGGAAAGGGACATGGGAGGTCTCCCTGGGTGGTTTGGCGCAGGTTAGGCGAGCTCAACGCCGCTTGCGAGGGGCGAGGCTGCGTTTGGGCGCGTCTGTGGCGCGTTTGCTCGCCACCTGTTTTGCCGAAAGCGGCTTGGCCGCGCGGATAATGCGAAACCGGGTCGAGGGGCCGGTCGGCGGAGTGATCTCCTCGACCTCCTGGAACGCCTCGGAGAGCGCATCGGCATAGGGAAGGTGACGGTTCGCGACCATCCAGAGCGTGCCCGAAAGAGAGAGCATCCGTTGCGCGGCATGGATGAAGGCCAGCCCCAAACCAGGCTCGGCGCCGCGCGCGGCGCCATGGAAAGGCGGGTTCATCACGACGGCATTGTAGCGGTCTTCGGGCATATGGCGGGTCGCATCGGCCCAGAGGAAATGGGCGCGCGGATCGGAGATGTTGCGCTTGGCGCACTCGAGCGCGACCGCGTCCGACTCCACGAGATCGAGCTGTTCCACGCCCTTGCGCGCGAGGATCTGCGCCGAGAGCCAGCCCCAGCCAGCGCCAAGATCGGCGACCCGCGCGGGCAAAGTCTCGGGAAGGCATTCGGCCAGCAGCGCCGATCCCTCATCCACCGCATCGGCGGAAAACACGCCGGGACGGGTCACGAAACCCTCAGTCGGATGCAGGTCCGTTGCAGCCCAATCCGCAAGCGGTGCCGGGTCGGCAGCGAACCACGCAATCTTGCCATGCGCCTTGGCGATCGGGGCGGAGAGATCCACCCGGCCGCGCAATTCCTTGATCAGCGAGTCGATCCCCTCGGTCTTTACCCCGTCGACGAAAACCGGGCCGCCATCGGTGACGCGCGCGGCAGCCTCGGCAAGAAGCGCCTTGGCCTCGGCCTTGGCGCGCGGCGCGAAGACGATCGCTGCGGCATAGTTGCCTTCGGGCGCAACGCTCACCCGAACCCCGCGCGCGGACAGCGCATCGTAGTCGGGCTTCTCGCCCTGGATGGCGACGAGCCGCTCCAGCGGCAGCCCGCCCAGATCGAGCGTGCCCGAGGGTGCGAACAGCGCGATGTCGCCCGTCTCCGGCAGAGAGCCGGGCAGTTCGAGCGCAAGCGTCAGGCGGGGATGGCTCATCGGCGGACCTCCGGAAAGAAACGAGCCCGCCAGATAGGCGGGCGGCGCAGATTCTGCAAGAAAGCGCGGAACGTCAGTCCTTCTCCATCGTGCATTGCAGAGGGTGCTGGTGGCGGCGGGCGAAATCCATCACCTGCGCGACCTTGGTTTCGGCGACCTCGAAGGAGAACACGCCGACGACGGCCAGTCCCTTCTTGTGCACGGTCAGCATGATCTCGAAGGCCTGCGCGTGGTTCATGCCGAAGAAACGCTCGAGGATATGCACGACGAATTCCATCGGCGTGTAATCATCGTTGAGCAGCATCACCTTGTACATCGGCGGGCGCTGCGTCTTGGGCCGGGTCTTGGTCGCGACTCCGGTTTCGTCTTCGCTGTCGTCCTTGTTGTCGTCGGACATCATTTGAAGCGGCTCGATCACGGGCACTCCGGCAATCAGGAATCGTTGAGGGGCTCTGGCGGAATATAGGCTCTTCGTGACATATGAAAAGCCTTTGAGGCTTGAGAGTGACGAAAGGCGAAACGATGCGGCTCACGGTGATCGGGTTCGATGCGGATGATACGCTGTGGCACAACGAGCGCTTCTTCCAGCTAACGCAGGCGCGCTTTGCCGAACTGATGGCCGATCACGCGGGCGCCGACCATCTGGGCGAGCGTCTGATCGAGGCTGAGAAACGCAACATCACCCATTACGGATTCGGGGTGAAGGGCTTTACCCTCTCGATGATCGAGACCGCAATCGAGGTGAGCGAGGGGCGCGTGCCGGCCTCGGTTCTGGCCGAGATCCTCGCTGCGGGCCGCGAAATGCTCTCCCACCCGATCGAGCTCTTGCCGCATGTGCGCAAGGTGATCGAGTCGCTTTCGGATCACTACCGGATCATGCTTGTGACCAAGGGCGACCTGATCGATCAGGAGCGCAAACTGGCGCAATCGGGCCTGGGGGATCTCTTCGACGCCGTCGAGATCGTTTCGGACAAGAAGCCAGCGGTTTATGCCGAGGTTTTCGCACGCCACGGCGCGGGGGCCGAGCACGGATTGATGGCCGGCAACTCGTTGAAATCCGATGTCATCCCGATGATCGAAGCCGGTGGCTGGGGGGTGCATGTTCCCCATGAGCTGACATGGGCGCTCGAACATGCCGAAGCCCCGGTGGCGCACCCGCGTTTCGCCGAACTTCCCGACCTCAGCGGCCTGCCCGCGTTGATCGAACGGATCGAGAGCTGAGCGCGACTTTTCCGCCCTCACGAAATCGCGATCAACCCCTAGAGGGGTGCCTGCGGGTCAGCCCACCACATCTTGCGGTATTGCATGAATGTCGCACTGAAACCGCTTGAAAATAGATGGTTTTCAGCTCGCAGGGCACGTGTTACGCTGATCGCAGCAAGTCCCGAAAGCCGTCAACGATGCGGCACATAAGACAAGGGGCGCGAGAGGCAGTAAAAAGGTGAGAGCCGTGACCACGCTGATGCGCTGGGTCCGTTCAGGGCTGTTCGTATTTCTTCTGACAATTTTCGCCCCGCTTGCGGCGATGGCTGCGCCTTACGCGGCGATGGTGATGGATATGCGCACCGGCGAGGTGCTCTACTCCAAGAATGCCGATACCCCGCTGCACCCCGCCTCACTGACCAAGATGATGACGCTCTACATCACCTTCCAGGCGATCGAGCATGGGGAGATCAGCCTCGACGAGATGGTCACCGTCACCAAGCATGCCGCCTCTCAGCCACCGTCGCGACTCGGTCTGCGGCCGGGCCAGAAGATCGCCGTGCGCTACCTGATCCGCGCCGCCGCGATCAAATCGGCCAATGATGCGGCCGCAGCGCTTGGCGATTTCATCGGCGGCTCCGAGGAGGGCTTTGCCGACCGCATGAACCGCACCGCCCGTCAGCTCGGAATGACCAACACCCATTTCGTCAATGCCAACGGCCTGACCCGCAAGGGGCACCTGTCCTCGGCCCATGACATGACGATCCTCGGGCGCCACCTGTTCTTCGACTTCCCGCAATATTACAACATCTTCTCGCGCCGTTCGGCCGATGCGAAGATCGCGACCGTCTATTCGACGAACCGCCGTTTCCTGAACGCCTATCAGGGCGCGGACGGGATCAAGACCGGTTACACCTCGGCGTCGGGCTTCAACCTGACCGCCTCGGCCAAGCGCGGCAACGAACGCGTCATCGCCACCGTTTTCGGCGGCACTTCGACCGCGCAGCGCAACGCCAAGATGGCGGAGCTTTTGGACCTGGGCTTCAAGCGCGCGCCCTCCAAGGCGCCGACCCAGCGCCCGACCCCGCCGCGCTACATGGAACCGCAGGACGGCGGCCAGCCGATGCTTCTGGCAAGCGCCAAGCCGCTTGCTCCGAAGGAAAGCCCCCGCCCCGATGCCCGCCCCGCGCCGCCCAGGGCCGACAGCGATGCGATCGCGCTGGCCCTCGCGGAAGCCGTGCAGGCCGATCAGGCTGACGACAATGCGACGGATGTCCCCGAAGACGTGGCCGAGGAAAGCGATGCGCCCGCAGCTGACACCCAGCTCGCGGCCCTCGAGACCGATGCGCCCGGCGAGGCGGCCGCAGACGCGCCGGATGCGGAAGATATCGTCGTGGCCGAGGCCGGAACGGTCGGGATCGGTACCGACATCATCGCGAGCCCGCGCCCGATGCCCGCGCCGCGCCCGGTCATGATCGCCGAAGCCACACAATCGCTGCCCGCCGCCGTGACCAAGGCCACTCCGCTCGCACAGGCGCAGGCCAGCGACGCGGCCGCGCGCGCCGAGGCCGATGCCGCAGCCGAGCCCAGCGATATCCAGCTCGCCTCCTACGAGCCTCAGGCAGATGCGCCGAGCGGACCGAAATTCATCCAGAGCACCGAGCCGCAGCCCGAGACGCAGGAGCTTGCGCAGGCGCGCACGCTTGATCTGGGCGACGAAAGCCTTGCCGAAGGCGACGCAGTGCCCCCCACCCCTGGCTTCCTCCAAGTGACCGCACCTCAGCCCGAAACCGTCGCCATGGCCGATGCACCCGAAGCGCGGCCCTCGACGATGATTCTCGCGGCACTCACGCCGCCTGCCCCCGCGCCGCAGGCCAAACCGCGCATCGTGGCGCGCGTCTCCAGCTCTGGCGGGCGCAACTGGGGCGTCAGCCTCGGTCAATTCGGCTCACGTTTCGCGGCCGAGCGTCATATGCTGACGACGGCGCTGATGGAATCGGATACCTTGGGCGAGGCACTTCGCAAGGTCGCACAACGCAAGACCGGCTATGAGGCGAATTTCGTCGGGATGACCGAGGATATGGCTTCGCTCGCCTGCGCGCGCCTGCAGGCCCGCGCGATGGATTGCAAGGTGATCGGCCCCTGACCCCTCTTCCTCCGGTCGGGCCAGATCAGAGAAAGCCGCGCTTCGCAGGGCGCGGCTTTTCTCTTGCGTTGTTGGAGATCCGAGCCCCGGCCCGCTCAGTCCTGCTTGGGCCGGTCGTCAAACTCGTCCGAGAGGATGCGCTCGGCGTCGCCCTTCGGATCGTCATACTGGCGGTTCTTGATCGACCACCAGAAGGCGGCAAGGCCAATGCCGCCCAGCAGCAGCGAGATCGGGATCGAGTAGAGAAGTGCGTCCATCGTCAGTCTTTCTCAGCGCAGGCGCAGCGAGTTCAGCGAGACGGTGATCGACGAGGCCGACATCGCGAGCGCCGCCATCAGCGGGGTTGCGAGCCCGACCAGCGCCAGCGGCACCGCGATAATGTTATAGACGATCGAGATGCCGAAGTTTTCCTTGATCCGGCGGCGCGCGCGCACCGCGATCGACGCCGCATCCGCGACCGGGGCAAGCTCCTTGCCCAGCAGCACGATATCCGAGGCGGTGCGCGCGGCATCGAGCGCCGAGGCCGGAGAGACCGAGACATGCGCGGCGGCCAGCGCGGCCGTGTCGTTGAGCCCGTCGCCCACCATCAGCACGCGATGGCCCTCATGGGTGAGATCGTTCACCAGCTGCGCCTTTTCGAGCGGCAACGCACCGGAGCGGTAATTCTCGATACCCAGGCGAGCGGCGAGCTCGGAGACCGCGCCCTCGACATCGCCCGAAACCAGCCAGACCTGTTTGCCCTGCGCCTTGAGACCCGCCACCGCCTCTTCGGCGCCCGGGCGCAGGCTGTCGGCAAAGGTGATCGCGATCGGTGCGCCATTGCCGATCCGCAGATGGGTCGCGGTGGTCGCGCCATCCTCGGCCCCGATCCAGTTCGCGCGGCCCAGACGCACGGTCTGGCCCTGCCAACGGCCCTCGACGCCGTAACCCGGAACTTCGCGCAGATCCTCGAGAATGGCGGGCGCCGCCCCCTGCCCCAACGCAACGTCATGGAGCGCGCGCGCAAGCGGGTGAGCCGAGCCCTCGGCCAGAGCCATCGCGACCGATAGAGCCTCGGCGGAAAGCGCGGACAGGTTCTGCGGGCGCGGCGCCCCCATCGTCAGCGTGCCGGTCTTGTCGAAGACGACCGTGTCGACCTCGGCCAGACGTTCGAGCGCCGTGCCATCCTTGATCAGCAGCCCCTTGCGGAACAGCTTGCCCGACGCAGCCGTCACGACCGCAGGCACCGCGAGACCCAGAGCACAGGGGCAGGTGATGATCAGAACCGCGGCCGAGATGTTCACTGCCAGACGGAAATCCCCGCCCGTGATCCAGGCCCAGGAACAGAAGGCCGCGAAGGACAGCAGGTGAACGATCGGCGCGTAGAGGCGCGCGGCGCGTTCGGCCAGCGAGGTATATTTGGTCTTGGCGCTTTCCGCCATCGCCACGAGATCGGCCATGCGATGTAGCGAGCTGTCCTTGCCCGCCGCCGTGACGCGGATCGTCAGCGGGCCGGTCAGGTTCACTTCGCCCGCCGAAAGCACCATGCCCGGCGCGACCTGCACCGGCAGGCTCTCGCCCGTGAGCACCGAGCGGTCGCTCTCGGAATGGCCCTCGATCACCTCGCCGTCGGCGGGGATGCGGCCGCCCGGACGCACCCGGATCAGATCGCCCGGCACGAGTTCCCCGACCGGCACCACGACCTCGGCCCCCTCGCGCAGCACGGTCGCGCGCGGCACTTCGAGCGCGGCCAGCTCTTCGGCCGCCGAGCGTGCCACGGCGCGGGTGCGATAGTCGAGATAGCGCCCCACCAGCAGGAAGAAGGTGAGCATCGTCGCCGCCTCGAAATAGGCATGCGAGCCGGAATGCATCGTCTCGAACAAAGAGATCCCGAGGGCCAGCAGGATCGCGAGCGAGATCGGAACATCCATCCCCAGACGCCCGCCGCGCAGCGCAGCCCAGGCGTTGGCGAAGAAGGGTTGCGCCGCAAAGATCGTCGTCGGGATCGCGATCGCCGCCGAGATCCAGTGGAACAGGTCGCGCGTCGTGTCCTCGGCCCCGGACCAGACCGCGACCGAGAGCATCATGATGTTCATCATCGCGAAGCCCGCGACGCCGATACGCATCAGAAGATCGCGACCGCGCTTGTCGGCCTCAGTGGCCGAGAGCATGCCCGGATCGAGCTCATGCGCCTCATAGCCGATCCGGTCGAGTGCCGAGATCAGGTTCGCCGCCTCGACATCGCTTTCGGCATCGACCGAGGCGCGTTTCAGCGTCAGGTTCACCCGGGCCGATTTCACGCCCGGCTGCTTCATCAACTCGCGCTCGACATCGGTGATGCAGACCGCACAATGCGCTGTGGGCAGCGAGAGCATGATCCGCGCGCCCCTGATATCGCCCGATTTCGCCATCTGCTCGGCCGAAGGGGCCGCGATGCAGGCAGGGCAGGCCGAGGCCGAGACATGCTCGTCCTCGAACTCGTCCACGCTGCGAGATGGCGCCGGCGAAACCGTCATCGCACTCAGCCTTTCACGAAGAGGTCGATCCGCTGGCGAAAATGCGTGCCATCGGCGGCCTCGGCATCAAGATGGATCAGCCAGGCACCCGGCCCGAGCTGCAACGGGGTGACGAAGATGCCGCCCACGTAGTTGAATTTCGGCTCCACGTCCTCGCGGACATGGGTGGTGCGCCCGATCAGCGCCTTCAGCGTCTTGACCTTCGCCGGCAGCCCCGAGTTGTCACGGACGACAAGGCTCAGCTTGCCGTCCGAATAGTCGGGAGAAACCGTCCAGCCGAGCGCCTCCTGCGCCGCGCGGTTCTTGTCGAACTGCTGCGACGCCACATAGGAGTTCTTCACCTCCAGACCGGGAAAGGTGCTGACTGCCTGCCAGGCCATCACGAGGTTCACCGCGATGATGATGCCGAAGGCACCCACGGCAATCATCAACACTTTCCGGCCGGTCAGAGGTTTCGACATCACGCTCATTTCGCCTTTCCGTTGAAGACCGTCTCGGTCGAGACGCGGTCCGTGTTATGGGTATCCTCGACCCAGACCGTCAGTTCGGTCCGGTCCGAAGTCGCCAGCGAAGAGCCCGGCGCAGCCATGATATAGAGACGCTGCGTGTAGGTTTCATCCGCCGGTACCGTCACGGTATCGCCGTCCGTCCCTTCGAGCGCAAGGGAGAGCGTCGATTGCTCTTCCTGCGTCGGCGCGATGACCGAGACCTTGAAGGCGGTATCCTCGCCCGACTTGTTGCGCAGCCGCAGTGTATAGATGTTGCGGATCGTGCCGTCGGGCTCCATCACGTAGAGCGGATCGCGGTTCGGGGTAATGTTGAAATCGATCGGCGAGCGCATGAAGAGCGCCACGACGAGCCCGATGCCGATCCCCGCCCACAGCGTGAAATAGAGGAGCGTGCGCGGGCGCAGAATGTGCTTCCAGACGTTGATGACCGGGTTGCCGGAACGCTCGTTGGCTTCGTCCTTGAGCGCCATGTAACCGATCAGGCCACGCGGCTTGCCGATCTTGTCCATCATCTCGTTGCAGGCATCGATGCAAAGACCGCAGGTGATGCATTCGAGTTGCTGGCCGTCGCGAATGTCGATCCCCATCGGGCAGACGTTGAAGCAGGCCATGCAGTCGATGCAATCGCCCTGGGTCGGATCGTGCTCGCCCTTCTTGAGCTTGCCGCGCGGTTCGCCGCGCCATTCGCGATAGGCGATGGTGATCGTGTCCTCGTCCATCATCGCAGCCTGAATCCGCGGCCAGGGGCAGGCGTAGATACAGATCTGCTCGCGTGCGAAGCCGCCGAAGGCGAAGGTCGTCGCGGTGGCGACGGCGATGGTGATATACGCCACCGGCGAGGCGGTGCCGGCGAAGAGGTCGCGCAGCAGCGTCGGCGCATCGGTGAAGTAGAACACCCAGGCCCCGCCCGTCGCGAGACCGATCAGCAACCAGAGCACCCATTTCGTGACGCGCTTGCGGATCTTCTCGGCATTCCAGTTCTGACGCAGCAGGCGGATCCGGGCGTTGCGGTCGCCTTCGACCCAACGCTCGACCAGGATGAAAAGGTCGGTCCAGACGGTCTGCGGACAGGCATAGCCGCACCACACCCGCCCCAGCGCCGAGGTGAACAGGAAGAGACCGAGACCAGCCATGATCAGGAGGCCCGCGACGAAATAGAATTCGTGCGGCCAGATCTCGATCATGAAGAAGAAGAAGCGTCGGTTGGCGAGATCGAGCAGGACCGCCTGATTGGGCAGTTCCGGCCCGCGATCCCAACGGATCCACGGCAGGATGTAGTAAAGCCCCAGCATCATGGCCATCAGAACCCATTTCAGGTTGCGGAACTGGCCCTTGACGCGACGCGGGAAAACCGGCTCGCGCGCGGAGTAAAGCGGCGGGGGTTCAACTGGTTCGGTGGAGCTCACGACTCTCTCCGTTATTTGACTGCGTCCGAAGCCACTTCTGGGCTGACACCGGGCCCAAGACTTTGACCTGCGTCAAAAAGGCAGATTTGCCATGCAGGAAAAACTGGGCGTTTGGTCGCAGGGCCAGGTCTCCGGCGCGCCGGTTTCCAAGCCCTCGAAGCGGGTTCACTCATCACATGGGCGTGCTCTGGTGCCTCAGACCTTGCTTTTGCGAAAGATACATCCAAGAGTAAGGAAAGGTAACCCTCAACACGAAAAAAGAGGGCCCCAGAGGGCCCTCTTGAAAAGGGCACCGGCACCCCCAGGAAACGCGCGAACAGGACGGGGCGCCGGTGCTACCCGAGGGGACCGAAGCCCCCACGGATGCCGTGTTACTGACCACCGCCGAGGCTGTGGACATAGGACGCGACCGCACGGATATCCGCTTCGGTCAGACGCTCGTTCCAGTTCGGCATCACGCCGAAACGGGCGTTGGTCACGGTGTAGGTCAGCGTGTCCACATCCCCACCATAGAGCCAGATCGCGTCGGTCAGGTTCGGTGCGCCCTGCATCTGGTCGCCAGTGCCGTCTTCGGCGTGGCAAGCAGAGCAGTTGTCCATGAAGACCGTCTCGCCAGCCGATGCGAGTTCCGCATCGCTCTCCTGGCCCGAGATCTGACGGACATATTGCACGACCTGGTCGATTTCCTCACCCGAGAGGATACCGTCCTTGCCGAAAGCGGGCATCTGCGAGAAACGCGCCTCTTCTTCGGGATCGGTCTCGTTACGGATGCCGTGGGTGATGGTGAAATGGATTTCCTCCATCGTGCCACCCCAGAGCCAGTCGCTGTCGAGCAGGTTCGGGTAACCCAGACCCGGGTTACCGCCCGCACCCGCACCGTGGCACTGAGCGCACCAGGTCCGGAACACGGCCGCACCGGCGTTCTGCGTGTAGTTGCGCAGCTCCGGGTCTTCCGCGATCTGGTCGAGATCCACCGCAACCAGTTTCTCCTGGATCGGCTTGTTCATCGCCGCGAACTTGTCGAGATCGGCCTGAACGTTCGCACGCGTCGAGGAGCCCAGAATCCCCGGGGTCGCCCCCGATTTGAAGATCGGCCAGGCGGGCATGGCGATCGAGTAGCCGACGCCCCAGATGATGCAGGCGTAGAACGTCCACAGCCACCATCTGGGGAGAGGGTTGTTATATTCCTCGATGCCGTCCCACGAGTGCCCCGTGGTTTCGACTTCGTGCTTCTTCTTCAACGGTTTTTTGCTCATTTTCTCCACGCCTCCTTAGAACGTGGCGCCGTCATTCCTTGGAGTCCCGGCTTGCGCCGGGCTCCTCGGAACTGGCGGGTTTGTCTTCATTCCGGAAAGGGATCGCGGACGTATCCTCGTAGGTCCGGCGCGCACCGGGGCGAAACACCCAGACGACGATGCCGAGGAAGAACGTGAACAGGAAGATCAGAAACCAGCTGTCCGCGAATTCCCTGAGGATGTGATAGTCCATCGCTAAGCCCCCTTACCGGCTGGCCACGGGTTGGAAGGTCGAGAAATCGACCATGGTTCCGAGCACCTGGAGATAGGCGACAAGAGCGTCCATCTCGGAGATGCCGGGGCGACCGTCGAAGTTACGGACGTTGGTGGCGTTGGGATAACGCTCCAGCAGCCCGTCAGTGTCGGCATCGGGATCCGCCTGGGCGGCAAAGTCCGCCTTCGCGTTCTCGATCATGTCCGACGTGTAGGGCACACCCACCATCGCATCGGTCGACAGACGCTGATCGATATGCGCCGGCTCGATCATCCGGTTCAGCAGGAAGCCGTATTTCGGCATCACCGATTCCGGAACGACCGATTGCGGGTTGGTCAGGTGATCCACATGCCAGGCATCCGAGTAACGGCCGCCGACGCGGGCGAGGTCGGGCCCCGTCCGCTTCGAGCCCCACTGGAACGGGTGGTCGTATTGCGACTCCGCTGCCAGCGAGTAGTGACCGTACCGTTCCACCTCGTCGCGCATCGGACGGATCATCTGCGAGTGGCAGACATAGCAGCCCTCACGGATGTAGATGTCGCGACCGGTCAGTTCGAGCGGCGTGTAGGGGCGCATGCCGTCCACATCCTCGATCGTGTTCTCGAGGTAGAAGAGCGGTGCGATTTCCACGATGCCGCCCACGGTGACCACGAGGAAGGCGAAGATCAGAAGCAGCGTGGCGTTCTTTTCAATTACGCCGTGCTTGTCGAGAAGTCCCATCTGTTCTCCTCCTTACTCGGCGGGCACAGCGGCAACCGAACGCGATTCCACGCGCGGCTGACGAGCGACCGTCATATACAGGTTGTAGGCCATGATGATGCCACCGGTGAGGTAGAGCACCCCGCCCAGAGCGCGCACCACGAACATCGGGTGCATTGCGGCCACGGTGTCGGCGAAGGCGTTCACGAGGAAGCCCTGGCTGTCCACTTCGCGCCACATCAGACCCTGCATGATACCCGCAACCCACATCGAGGCGGCGTAGAGCACGATGCCGATCGTCGAGAGCCAGAAGTGCCAGCTCACCAGTTTCAGCGAGTAGAGCCCTTCACGCGCCCACAGACGCGGCACGAGGAAGTAGAGCGTGCCGAAGGTGATCATGCCGTTCCAGCCGAGCGCGCCCGAGTGCACGTGACCGATCGTCCAGTCGGTGTAGTGCGACAGCGAGTTCACCGCCTTGATCGACATCATCGGGCCTTCGAAGGTCGACATGCCGTAGAAGCCGACCGACACCACCATCATCCGGATGACCGGATCGGTGCGCAGCTTGTCCCAGGCGCCCGAGAGCGTCATCAGGCCGTTGATCATGCCACCCCAGGAGGGCATCCACAGGATCACCGACATCACCATGCCCAGCGTCGAGGCCCAGTCGGGCAGCGCCGTGTAGTGCAGGTGGTGCGGACCAGCCCAGATGTACAGGAAGATCAGTGCCCAGAAGTGCACGATCGACAGCTTGTAGGAATAGACCGGACGTTCGGCCTGCTTCGGCACGAAGTAGTACATCATGCCCAGGAAGCCTGCGGTCAGGAAGAAGCCCACTGCGTTGTGGCCGTACCACCACTGGGTCATCGCGTCCTGCACGCCCGAGAAGACCTGGACCGACTTGGACCCGAAGAAGGAGACCGGGATGGCGAGGTTGTTGACCACGTGCAGCATGGCGATGGTCACGATGAAGGACAGGTAGAACCAGTTCGCCACGTAGATGTGGGGCTCTTTACGCTTGAAGATGGTGCCGAGGAAGGCGAGCAGATAGGCGACCCAAACGATGGTCAGCCACCAGTCGACATACCATTCCGGCTCCGCGTATTCCTTGGATTGCGTCGCGCCCAGAATGTAACCCGTCGCGGCGAGCACGATGAACAGGTTGTAGCCCCAGAACACGAACCAGCCGAGGCCACCGCCCCACAGCCGCGCCGCGGAGGTGCGCTGCACGACGTAGAAGCTCGACGCGATCAGCGCGTTGCCGCCAAAGGCGAAGATGACCGCCGAAGTGTGCAGCGGGCGCAGCTTGCCGAAGTTCAGGTAACCTTGCGCCCACTCGAAATTGAGAACCGGATAGGCGAGCTGGAAAGCGATGATTACGGCGACCAGGAAGCCCACGACGCCCCAGAAGGTCGTCGCGATCACCCCGGCTCGAACCACGCCGTCGAAATACTCGTTTTGCGGTGCCGGCTGGCGGCTCCCCATGGTGCGAAGCACCCAGATGAACGCGATCGCCGCGGCCAGCATGACCTCGACGGCATTCACCTGATAGGCAAGATCGCGCGCGTTCCCGGCCGCGATGGCGGCCAACACCGCCACGAGACCAAGCGCGATCAGCTTGATGTAATCCCACATTTTGTGCGTCCCTTCGTCTTGTCTGCCTTCCGGGCTTCGACTCGTGAAACGAGAATCCCCCCGGAACGTGACTGTAGTCCTTGTGGGGTCAGGGTATGCACGATGCCTTGATCTGCATCAAATGCTCGCGATCCAACTGCGCCATTCGGTCGCAGGGACGTGATCTTTGGGCCACCACTCTTGATCCGTGTCAAAGTCATACGGATTTCGTCGAGTTAGCTTGGGATCCGAAACGTTAATCGGACAGCGCAAGGACAGGACCGATGTCTTACAAAACTCTTCTGACGATCGTCACAGACCCGAAAGCCGCGGCATCGCAGCTTGAAACGGCGATTGCCATCGCGCGCCGCCGCGAAGCCCATCTCGATGTGCTTTGTCTCGGCGTCGATCGCACACAGACCGGCTATTATTATGCCGGGGCAACCGCTTTCGTGCAGCAAGAAACGATGGATCGCGCGCAGGAGGATGCCCGCGCCGCCGAGGTCGCCGTACGCGAACGCCTCGATAGCGAGGATATCCGCTGGGGCGTCGACGCTGTCGTCAGCCAGATCGGCGCGATGGCGACAGTTGTTGGCCTGCGGGCGCGCTTTGCCGATCTTGTGGTCATGGGTCGACCCTATGGCGAAGGTCGCGGACCGGAGATCGAAGCTGCGGTCGAAGCCGCTCTCTTCGAAGGTCAGGTGCCCGTGGTGATCGTCCCCGACGGCTATACGAGCGACATGCCCGCCAAGCGCGTCGTGGTCGCCTGGAACCAATCGCATGAATCGATGCGCGCGATCCGCGCGGCCCTGCCGGTGCTCAAGGCGGCCGATCTGGTCGACATCACCATCATCGACCCGCCCGCGCATGGGCCCGAACGCTCGGATCCGGGCGGCCAGCTCAGCCAGATGCTCTCGCGCCACGGCGTTCACGCCGAGGTCTCGGTGCTCGCCAAGACGATGCCGCGCGTCTCCGACGTGCTCAACCGTCACGTCAGCGACACCAATGCCGATGCGATCGTGATGGGCGCCTATGGCCATTCGCGCTTCCGCGAGGCGATCCTGGGCGGTGCGACGCGTCACATGCTGGAAATGGCGGAAGTGCCGGTGCTGATGGCGCATTGAGCGCCCGCCACCCTCGCCGAGACAAAGCGGCGCCCTTCGGGGCGCCGTTTTTCCTTGCCCTCCCGCTCAGTCGGGCATGATCGTCAGCCCTTTCGATTTGGCCAGCGAGTTGCAGTATTTCGCCCAGTCGCGAAAATCCTCGCTGAAGGCCGAGAGCTTGCCGCGCCCGCGCCAATCCTCGTAGCTTTCGCGCTGGTATCGGGCAACATAGCCCGCAGGATCGACCTGCCCCTCGCCTTGCGCCTGCGATACGGCCGCCGCACGCCACGCGATCCCCGCTTTGTCGAGCTTCTCCGCACGTGCGGGGTCACTCATGAAGGTGCTCATCGCGTGAAAAAGGCCCGAACATTGAGCCATCCTCTGCGACAGGGGGTGAGCCTGCGCAGCACAAGGCAGCAAGACGAGGGCAACGGCAAGGATCGATCGGCGCATCGCGGTCTCCAACGGGATGTTTGCGAGGCTAGCGGCAAATTCCGGCGAAGATCGGGCGTTCAGAGGCCGGGCAGGTCAATCTCGCCGCGCATCACCGGCACCGCGCAGCCCGCGACATGCGCCGCACGCAACTGGCCGCCTTCGACTTCGATGCGCAAAACCAGGTCGGAGGGCCGCCCCATCTCGACGCCCTGCCGTAGCCGGAAGACCGTCTCCCCCTCACCGACGCGACCCTGTCCAACCAGCGGACCAGCAAGGATCGCCGTCGCCGAGCCGGTCGCGGGGTCTTCGGGCATGTTCTCGGCCGGCGCGAACATCCGTGCCTGAAAATCGCAGTCCTCGCCCGCGGTGAAGACGTAAGCGCCCAGTTCGCCGACCCGACTCATCAGCGCGTCGAAAGTCGGTTGGATCGGCCGCGCCCTCGCAAGCGCGTCCAGAGATGCCAGCTCGATAAAGAGAAACCCCGGCCCGCCACGCCAAAGCTGCGGCACGAGCCTCCCGAGGTCGTCCTCTTCCAACCCCAACGCTGCGGCGCAATCGGAGCGGGTCGGCACAACCGTACCTTGCTCGGGCAGGACAGGCGCGGTCAATTCCGCCCGCATCCGCCCGCTCTCCGACCAGACCCGCACAGGCACCGGCCCCGCCTTTTCGCCCAAAACCAGACGCCCCTCGAAACCGGGCCCGTGGCGCGTTGTCGCTAGATGGATCGCCGTGCCGATCGTCGGATGTCCGGCGAAGGGTATCTCTCCGGCGGGCGTGAATATACGCAGCTGCGCCTCATGGTCCGGACGCCGCGGGGGAAACAGGAACACTGTTTCGGAAAGGTTGAACTCGCGCGCAATCGCCTGCATCTGCGCGGTGTCGAGACCTTCGGCCTCTTCCACGATTGCCAGAGGATTGCCGGCCAGCGCCGCGTCGGTGAAAACGTCCAGAGTGACGAAGCGCCGCTTCAAACGAGGAAGCCGCCGTCGCTATCGTCGCCCGCTTCAAGCAAAAGCCGGTCCATGTCGGGTACGGTCACGTGGCGCTTGCCCTGCAACTCGATGACCCCGTCGCGCTTGAGCGCGGACATCTGGCGGCTCACCGTCTCGAGCGTCAGCCCGAGATAGTCCGCCATCGCCTCACGGGTCAGCGGCAGATCGAAGGTCATCCGTGCCGCTGCGGTCGACATATTAACGGAGGCATCGCGCCGCGCCACGATCGACAGGAGCGACGCGATCTTCTCGCGTGCGGTCTTGCGACCAAGCAGCAGCATCCATTCGCGCGCGGCATCCAGCTCGTCGAGGGTCATCTGCAACAGACGCTGCGCGATATGCGGCGTGCGATCCATCATTTCCTCGAAGGGCTTCTTGCGGAAGCAGCACATCAGGATGTCGGTTGTGGCGGTCACGTTATAGGCCGCGCGGGCGCGCCCCGGACGGCCCACGAAATCAGACGGCAGCAAAAGCCCCACCATCTGCGTGCGTCCGTCCTCGAGCGTTTGCGTCAGCGTCGCGATCCCGGAGACCACAGAGGCCACGAAATCCATCTGATCGCCTGCCCAGATCACCGTCTGACCCGCTTCGAAGCTGCGGTAATACTTGATCTTCTCAAGCTCCACGAGCTCTTCCGAATCGCAACGTGCGCAAACGGCCCGGTGCTGGATCGGGCAGTCTCCGCAAGCAAGCGAGACAGGGTATACGTCGTCTTGAGCCATAGGGTGAAAGGGCTTGATCTGAGTCAAATTCTGTTGCGCGTCTTACCGCTAAAGATACCCACATGGAACAGGAATCGCAACTGACCCGGCTCGGGCTATTCGACGCACGGGTTCCCCGCTATACCAGCTACCCCACTGCGCCGCATTTTTCGGCCGAGGTCGGGCCTGCTAAATTTGAAGAATGGATCGAGGCGATTCCCGCAGGGGCGTCTATCTCGCTCTACATGCATGTGCCTTTCTGCCGGCGGTTATGCTGGTTTTGCGCCTGCCGCACGCAAGGGACACAAAGCGAAGAGCCGGTACGCGCCTATTCGGAAACCTTGCTGGCCGAATTGAAGATGCTCAAGGATCGGCTCGCGCCGGGGGTCAAGCTCTCGCGGCTGCATTGGGGCGGCGGCACACCGACGCTGATGCCCGCCGACATGATGCGCCGCGTGGCCAATGCCGTCTTCGAGGCCGTGCCGATGGGCGAAGGCGCCGAATTCTCTGTCGAGATCGACCCCAACGAGATCGACGCCGCGCGCATGGACGCTCTGGCCGAGTCGGGGATGAACCGCGCCTCGATCGGGGTGCAGGATTTTGACCCGCAGATCCAGAGCGTGATCGGACGCGACCAGAGCTACGAGATTACCCGCGCCGCGGTCGAGATGATCCGCGAGCGTGACGTGGCCAGCCTCAATGCCGACATCCTCTACGGCCTGCCCCACCAGACCCCGACCAAGATCGCGGATTCGGTGCAGAAGCTCCTGTCGCTCAACCCCGACCGGGTGGCGCTCTATGGTTACGCCCACGTGCCGTGGATGGCGCGGCGGCAGACGATGATCCCCTCGGATCACCTGCCCACCCCGCAGGAACGTCTGAAGCTCTTCGAGGTCGCGCGCGAGCTTTTCGTGGCCGATGGCTATGACGAGATCGGTATCGACCATTTCGCGCTGCCGACCGACGGGCTGTCGATCGCGCAGAAGGCGGGCAAGCTGCGTCGCAACTTCCAGGGCTATACCGACGATCTGGCCGAAGCGCTGGTCGGCATGGGCGCCTCGTCGATCTCGCGCTTCCCGCAAGGCTATGCGCAAAACGCCTCCGCGACTTCGGCCCACACGGCCGCGATCCGCGAAGGCCGCTTCTCGACCGCGCGCGGCCATGAATTCACCGCCGAGGACAAGCTGCGCGCGCGGCTGATCGAGGCGCTGATGTGCGATTTCGAAGTCAGCACCGAAGAGCTGGTGCGCGATTTTGCTGCCGATCGCGAGGAACTCGCCGCGATGTTCAAGGCTTGCGCGGATCATTTCGGAGACATGGTTCAACTCAGCGACGAGGGGCTGCGCATCCCGATGAAGGGCCGCCCGCTGACACGGATGATCGCTCGCCATTTCGACGCCTACGACCTGTCAAAGGCCGGCCACAGCTCGGCCATCTGAACGAGACGAGACAAGAGACGGAAAAAAGGGGCGACTGCGGTCGCCTCTTTTTTTTCGGGAAGTGAGCGCGACCATCTCCACGCCGCGCCCCCGCTATCAAACGACCGCGACGCATCCACCACGGCCCTTCCCGCGTAGCCAATCCATGAAGATGCGCCGCAAATCCGATCTGCCCTCGAAACTCTGCGCCCATTGCGCGCGGCCCTTCACCTGGCGCAAGAAATGGGCGCGGGATTGGGAACAGGTGCGGTTTTGCTCGGAGCGCTGTCGGCGCGAGGCACGTTCGGTCAGGACGGATGACAGGCCGCGTTGAGAAAACCCACGATTTCGGGCTCATGGGCGTGCAGGCTCTCGCGCAGGTCGTGATCGCCATGAACCGGCAGGAGCTGCGCATCGGGGGCGGCGGCCTGCAAGCGCTCGGCATCGGAAAACGGCGCCGTCGTGTCTTCAAGCCCGTGCACCAGAAGCACCGGACAGCTCACTTGTGTAACCGTATGGATCGGCGCGATTTCGTCGAAACGTGCACCGATCACGCGCTGGACGTGGTGCAGGATATATTGCCCAATTCCGCGAAACGGGATGTGGTGCTCAGCCATCCAGCGCTCCATCACCTCGCGCGGATTGGCAAAAGCCGAGAGGCTGACCACGGCGCAGACATCACCCGCCCGCGCGGCGTGCAGGAGTACCGCTCCCGCCCCGACCGAATGCCCGATCAGCGCGATCCGCGCCGGGTCGATCCCCTCTTGCGCGCGCAGATGCGCAAGCCCCGCCGCGATGTCCTCGGCAAAGCGCGGCATCGACGTAAAGCGCGCCCCGTCGCTGCGCCCGTGACATCGCGCATCGAGAAACATCACCGTGTAGCCTGCGGCAATCAGGGGTGGTGCGAGCCCCAACATCATCGCTGCATTCGCGCCCCAGCCATGCATCACCAGCACTGCCGGGCGCGGTGTCTCGGGCTGTCCCCCCGGCGTGATCACCCAGCCGAAAAGCCGCGCGCCCTCGGGCCCCACGATCTCGACCTGCGCCACCTCGGCCCGTCCCAGATCGAGATCGGCGGGCGTCACCTCATGCGCGATCCGGGGCGCAGCCAACCCGCGCAAGAGCGCGCGATGCACCAGCACCCGCAGCGCCAGCAGCACCGCTCCGAAGATCGCCACATAAAGGAAAAGATCCGCCATTTCGGCCTCTACGCTCATCTGCCGCTCAGCTAGGCCCGCGCGGGCGGACAGACAAGGCGAGCGCGCCCGCGCGCGACAACAGGCCGCGATCCGCCCGGCCCCGGCCTTCCCCCTTTTCCCCGGCCAACGGGGCGGCTATTGCTGGCAGCCCGATTGCATCAGGAGAGAGCCTTGGCCCAAACCGATTCCGCCCCCGTCCAAGCCCGTATCGCCCAGACCATCGCCAGTGACATCGCGGCGAGCCCCGCGCAGGTCACCGCGGCGATCGGCCTTCTCGATGGCGGCGCGACCGTGCCTTTCGTGGCGCGCTATCGCAAAGAGGTCACCGGCGGGCTCGACGACACGCAGCTGCGCCTGCTCTCGGACCGGCTGGGTTATCTTCGCGAGATGGAGGCGCGGCGCGAGACGATCCTCAATTCGATCCGCGAACAGGGCAAGCTGACCGACGATCTGGCGCGGTCCATTGCGCGGGCCGAAAGCAAGGCCGCGCTCGAGGATATCTACCTGCCCTTCAAACCCAAGCGCCGCACCAAGGCGATGATCGCGCGCGAGAACGGGCTGGAGCCGCTGTTGCGCGCCATTCAGGAGGACCGGAGCGCCGCGCCCGAAACGCTGGCCGAGGGTTACATCACCGAGGCCGTGCCCACGGTGAAGGACGCGCTGAATGGCGCGCGCGACATCCTGACTGAAGAACTGTCCGAAAACGCCGATCTGCTCGGGAAGCTGCGCGAGTTCATGCGCGCCGAAGCGATGATCGCCGCCCGCGTCGTGCCCGGCAAGGAAGAGACGGGCGCGAAGTTCTCCGACTATTTCGATCACCGCGAGAAATGGGCCGACATTCCGGGCCACCGCGCGCTGGCCATCCTGCGCGCGGCGAAGGAAGAGGTCGTGACGATGGAGATCGCGCCCGACGCGGAAGCCGGCGAGCCCCGCGCCATCGCCACCATCGCGGCCACGCTCGACACGCAGGCGGGCCGCCCGGGCGATCTGTGGCTGCGCGACGTGGCGCGGTGGGCCTGGCGGGTGAAATTCTCGGTCTCGCTCTATGTCGACCTGCTGGGAGAGCTGCGCCAGCGCGCCCATGACGAGGCGATCAAGGTCTTCGCGCGCAACCTGCATGACCTGCTGCTGGCAGCGCCCGCCGGTCCGCGCGCGACGCTGGGCCTCGATCCGGGCATCCGAACGGGCGTGAAAGCGGCCGTGGTGGACGCGACCGGGAAGCTGCTGGAGACCGCGACGCTCTACCCGTTCCAGCCGAAGATGGACCTGCGCGGGGCCGAGGCGAAGATCATCGACATGGTCAAACGCCACGGTGTGGAGCTGATCGCCATCGGCAACGGCACCGCCAGCCGCGAGACCGAACGGATGGTCACTGACACGCTGAAACTGCTGCCGCCGGGCGTGCGGGCGCCGACGAAAGTGGTCGTCTCCGAGGCCGGTGCGTCGGTCTATTCGGCCTCGGAACTGGCCGCGCGCGAGTTCCCCGATCTGGACGTTTCCCTGCGCGGCGCGGTCTCGATCGCGCGACGCTTGCAGGACCCGTTGGCGGAACTCGTGAAGATCGAACCGCAAAGCATCGGCGTCGGTCAATATCAGCACGACGTGGATCAGCGCCGCCTGTCGCAGGCGCTCGAAGCGGTGGTCGAGGATGCGGTGAACGCGGTGGGCGTCGATCTCAACATGGCCTCCGCGCCGCTTCTGGCGCAGGTCGCGGGGCTTGGGCCCGCACTGGCGCAGGCTATCGTCGCGCATCGCGACGCGCATGGCGCCTTCCCCTCGCGCCGCGCGCTGATGGAGGTGGCGGGGCTTGGCCCGAAAGCCTTCGAGCAATGCGCGGGCTTCCTGCGCATCCGCGACGGCGAAGAGCCGCTCGACGCCTCCTCGGTTCACCCCGAAGCCTATGCGGTCGCGCGCAAGATCGTGGAAAGCTGTGGCCGCGACATCCGCGAGATCATGGGCCAGCCCGCGGCGCTGAAAGGCCTGCGTGCAGAGCAGTTCGTCACCGGCGAATTCGGCCTGCCCACGATCCGTGACATCTTCGCGGAACTGGAAAAACCCGGCCGCGACCCGCGCCCCACCTTCAAAACCGCGCAATTCACCGACGGGGTCGAGGACATCAAGGACCTCAAGCCGGGGATGAGCCTTGAGGGGACCGTGACCAACGTGGCCGCCTTCGGCGCTTTCGTCGATATCGGCGTGCATCAGGACGGGCTGGTCCATGTCAGCCAATTGGCCGATCGTTTCGTGAAAGACCCGCATGAGGTGGTGAAGGCGGGCGATGTGGTGCGCGTGCGCGTCACCGAGGTCGACATTCCGCGCAAGCGGATCGGGCTGTCGATGCGCAAGCAGTCCGAGGGCGGCGCGCGACCGCAGGGCCAGGGCCAGGCGCGGCAAGGACAGGGACCGGGCAAGCCCGGACCGCAAGGCTCGCGCGGCAAGGGCCCCGGAAAAGGTCCCGGCAAAGCGCCTTCGCAAGATAGCGGCAATGGCGCGCTTGGTGCTGCTTTGCGCGATGCGATGAACCGACGCTGAAACCGACCAAGCGGTTTCAACGTTTGGGGTTTTGACTGTCTCGCGGGGCTGTGTTCTGATCGCTCCCGGCCTCTGCGGCCCGAAACGATCACGGAGCCCTCGCGTGCAGCCCGCCTTTCGCACAGAAGCGCTATCGAAGACCTATGGCGAGGGTCCGGCCGCCGTCCACGCCCTGCGTGAAGTGACGCTCGAAATCCCGCGCGGCGAGGTGGTGGTCCTGCTCGGCCCCTCGGGCAGCGGCAAATCCACCTTTCTCAACATCATCGGCGGGCTAGACCGACCGAGCTCGGGCAAGGCCTGGTTCGGCGATCAATGCCTGACCGAGATGTCCGAACGCGCGCTCACGCAATACCGGCGCAGCCATGTCGGCTTCGTCTTCCAGTTCTACAACCTGATGCCCAGCCTCACCGCGCGCGAGAATGTCGAGCTGGTGACGGAGATCTCGAATGACCCGATGGATGCGGGCGAGGCGCTGCGGCTGGTGGGGCTGGAGGGACGGCTCGACCATTTCCCGGCGCAGATGTCGGGAGGCGAGCAGCAGCGCGTCGCCATCGCCCGCGCCATCGCCAAGCGCCCGGCGGTGCTGTTTTGCGACGAGCCCACGGGGGCGCTCGATTCCACCACGGGCCGGCGGGTTCTGCAGGTCCTCAACGATGTGAACCGCGAGCTGGGCACGACCGTGCTGATTGTCACACACGCAGCCGCGACAGCGGCGATGGCGCATCGGGTGCTGCATTTCACCGACGGCCAACTGCGCGAGACGATCCTCAACGAGACCCGCGCCGATCCAGCCGAGATCGAGTGGTAAACCGATGGCGCTGACGATCCTGCATCGCAAGCTCGGTCGCGATCTCTGGCGCATCCGCGCGCAGGCTTTCGCGATCGCGGCGGTGGTCGCGATGGGCGTCATGGTGCAGGTGATGATGGCGGGGTTGACCGATACGCTCACCATCACCCGCGATGCCTATTTCGAACGACACAGGTTCGCGCAGATTTTCGAGCCGCTGACCCGCGCGCCCAATTCGCTGATGGAAAAGGTCAACGCGATCCCCGGTGTGCTGACGACCGAGGGACGTCTGAGCGGTTACGGCCGGATCGACGCCGACGGGGGTGAGCCGGTACAGGCGCGCATCCTTTCGCTTCCCGGTCCGGCAGGGCTCAACGGCATCCTGATGACTGCGGGCCGGATGCCCGTCCCGGGGCGCAGCGACGAGGTCATACTGCTGGACACATTCGCCGCCGCGCGCGGGATCGCGCTCGGCGACACGTTCGGCGTGACCGTCGAGGGCCGCCACCAGCACCTGCGCGTGGTCGGCTTCGCGCGTTCCCCCGAGTTTTTGTTCATGCCCGCGCCGGGTGAGTTCTTTCCCACCGATGGTCGCTTCTCGGTGATCTGGATGGAGCGCAAGGCCGCCGCCGCCGTGCTCGACCTCGACGGGGCGTTCAACGAGGTGCTGGTGCTGACCACGCGCGAACGCCCACGCAAGGCGGTGCTGGCCGATCTCGACAGGTTGATGGCGCCCTATGGTGGCGGCGCGGGTTACGTGCAGGACCAGCAGACCTCGGCGCGCTTCATCGAGGAGGAACTGAAAGGGTTGCGCCAGTCGCGCCTGTTCCTGCCACCGATCTTCCTCGCCGTGGCGGCCTTTCTCCTGAATGTCACGATCACCCGGATCGTGCAGGCCGAACGGCGCGAAATCGGTCTGATGAAAGCCTTCGGCCATAGCGGAGCCGAGATCGCGGGGCATTACCTCGAACTGGCGCTGCTGATCGCGCTCGCGGGCGCTGTGCTCGGGTCGGGCTTGGGGGTGATGGCCGGACGGGCGATCACCGGGCTCTACATGGAATTCTACAAATTCCCCTATCTCGTCTTCTCGATGCGCCCCGGCCCCTTTGCGGGCGGCCTGGCCTTCTCGCTGCTCGCCGCCGCGCTCGGCGCGGCCATTGCGCTGCGCACCGTGTTCCGCCTGACGCCCGCCGAGGCGATGCGCCCACCAGCGCCCCCCGATTTCACCCATGGCCGTATCGGATTTCTTGCGCTCCTGACCCGCCCGCTCGACCAGCCGGGGCGGATGATCCTACGTCAGATCACGCGCCAGCCGTTTCGCAGCCTTGGCACCATTGCGGGGGTCGCCGCTGGGCTCGCGCTCAACATGGCGATGCTGATGATCTATGCGGGGTTCGATCACACGATGGCGGTGACCTTCGGCTTCGCGGATCGCTCGGACGCGACGGTGAGCTTCATCCACCCGGTCTCTCGCGATGTGACCCACGAGATCGCCCACCTGCCCGGCGTGCTCGAGGCCGAGCCGCAGCGCATGGTCCCAGTGCTGTTTCGCAATGGCCCCATCACCCATCGCGGCGAGCTGACCGGCCTGCCCGACCCGGCCACGCTGAACCGTGCGCTCGATACCAGCCTGAACCCGATCCCGCTGCCCGCAAATGGCGTGGTGCTTTCGCGCGGGCTTGCGAACCTATTGGCCCTTCACCCGGGCGATCTGATCACCGCCGAAGTCACCGAGGGGCGCAAGCGCCACCTGACCCTGCCTGTCGTCGCGGTGTCCGACACGCTGCTCGGCGCGCCCGCCTATATGCGTCTCGATGCGCTCACGCGCGCGATTGGCGAGGCCGACCGGATCACCTCGGTTGCGCTTCGGACCGCGGGCCAGCCTTCGGCGGAGCTGCTACACGCGCTGCGCGAGCGGCCCAAGGTGGCGGGCGTCTCGGTGAAGGCCGACAGCTACGCGGCCTTTCGCAAGATCGCCGACGAGGGCGCGGGGCAAATGCGGTTCGTGTTCGGCGCCATCGCCTTCGTGCTGAGCTTCGGCATCGTCTACAACGCCGCGCGCAACGCTTTTGCCGAGCGCGTGCACGAACTCGCCAGCCTGCGCGTGCTGGGCTTCACCCGCGCCGAGGTGACGCTGGTTCTGGCCGGCGAGATCGCGGTGCTGGTGGCGATTGCGCTGCCCTTGGGGATCTGGCTGGGCTGGTGGCTCGCCAATCTCATCGCGGTCGCCTTTTCGAACGAGCTTTACAGGGTCAGTGTCAGCTTCGACCTGCCGAGCATCGCCAAGGCGGTGCTGGTGGTGGTCGCAGCGATGCTGGCCTCGATCCTGATGTTGCGCCGCGCTCAGGATCGGTTGAACATGGTGGCGGCGCTCAAGGCAAGGGACTGACCTCGTGACCCCAAGACCCCGCACCCGCTGGCTGATCCTGATCCTCGTCGCGCTGATCGCGGCAGGCGCGTTCGCCGCGCTTCTCTGGCCGCAAGCGCAGACTGTCGATCTGGGCACCGTCACGCGCGGGCCGATGCGGCTCGCGATCGAGGATGACGGGCGCACGCGGGTCAGCGAGAGCTACACGGTCTCGACCCCGGTGAGCGGACGGCTCCAGCGCCTCGACATCCACGTGGGCGATCCGGTGGTAAAGCGCGAGACGGTCGTGGCGCAGATGCGCCCCGCCCTGCCCGCCGTGCTCGATGCCCGAAGCCGCGCGCAGGCCGAGGCCGCGCTGGCCGAGGCGCAGGCGGCCCTGAGTGCCGCCGAAGGCGATTACCGCGCGGCGGTGGCGATGCGCGAACAGGCGGATGCCGATCTGTCGCGTTCCCAGCGTCTGGCGCTCTCGGGCACGATCAGCCAATCCGCGCTCGACCGCGACCAGATCACAGCCGATTACGCGGCAGCCCAGGAGGCCGCCGCGAAAGCCGCGATCGCGATGCGCGAGGCAGCCGTGGCCTCGGCGCAATCGGTGCTGCAAAACGACGCCGGCGCGAGCAATGGAAAGGGCGCCGAGACGATCCCGCTTTTCGCCCCCGCCACCGGGACCGTGCTGCAGATCCTTCAGGAGAACGAGACGGTTCTCTCCGCCGGCAGCCCGATCATGGAGATCGGCAATATCTCGGACGGGCTGGAAGTGGTGGCCGACCTGCTCTCGCGCGACGCGGTGCGCGTGCGCGTGGGCGATCCGGTCGAGATCACCGATTGGGGCGGGCCGGATGTGCTGGAAGGCAAGGTCCTGCGCGTCGATCCGGCAGGCACCACGAAGGTCTCGGCGCTGGGGGTCGAGGAACAGCGCGTCGGGGTGGTGATCGGCTTCACCGGCGATCCGGGCAAGCGCGCAGGCCTCGGCCACGGGTTCCAGGTGACGGTGCAGATCGTCGTCTGGCAGGCCGAGGACGCGCTGCGCGTGCCCTCCAGCGCCCTGTTCCGGCGCGGTTCGGGCTGGTCGGCGTTCAAGGTCGAGGATGGCCGCGCACGCGAAGTGGCGGTCGAGATCGGCACGGATAACGGTACGGTGGCCGCGGTCACATCGGGCCTGAGCGACGGAGATCAGGTCGTGCTTTACCCGGTCGAGGGGCTGGCGGATGGCTCCACCGTCGCGCCGCGTTCGGGGGGCTGACCGGCCTCCGCAACCAGGGCGCTTTATTTATCATACCATCCGGTATATTAAATCCGCATGAGCGCCCCCGCCCCCGATTCCAACACCCCCCGCCGCCGTGGCCGACCGCCGCGCAAGCCGGATGATCAGGCCGCCCGCAAGGCATTGATCCGGGCGGGGCTCGTGCAGCTGACCGAGCGCGGCTACACCAATGTCGGGCTCGACGAAATCACCGCCGCCGCCGGTGTGACCAAGGGCAGCTTCTACCATTACTTCCCGACCAAGGCCGCCTTCGGCGCCGAGCTGATCGAGGCCTATGGCGCCTTTTTCCGCGACAAGCTTTCGCGCTCGCTCGACCGCGCCGACCTCACGCCGCTCGCACGACTGCAGGCCTTCACCCGCGACGCCGAGGCGGGCATGGCGCGATACGATTTCCGCCGGGGCTGCCTGATCGGCAATCTCGGGCAGGAGATGGGAACGCTCCCCGAGGACTATCGCGCCCGCCTCATCGCCGTTCTGGAAAGCTGGCAGGCGCTGGTGGCCGACTGCCTGCGCGCGGGCCAAGCCGCAGGCGAAGTACCCGCAACCCAAGACCCCGACACGCTCGCCGAGATCTTCTGGACGGGCTGGGAAGGCGCCGTTCTGCGCGCGAAACTTCAACATTCCCCCGAGCCGCTGCGTCGCTTCGCCGACGGGTTCATGCGGCTCGCCCAAAGCTGAAAGGACATGACATGGTGCAGGCCATCGTGGTCGAGAAACCCGAGGAAACGCAGACCGTCGCACTGAAGGAGATCGAGCTGCCGCCGCTGGGTGAAGGCGAGGTCGCCGTGGACGTGGCCTATTCGACGCTCAACTACAAGGACGCGCTGGCGATCACCGGCGCGGGGCCTGTGGTGCGAAGCTTCCCGATGGTGCCGGGCATCGACTGCTCGGGGATCGTGGCCGAGAGCAACCATCCCGGTTTCGCCAAGGGCGACCGCGTCGTGCTGAACGGCTGGGGCGTGGGCGAGAAACATTGGGGCGGGCTGGCAGGGCGCGCGCATCTCAAGGGCGACTGGCTGGTGAAACTGCCCGAGGGGATCTCCTTGCGTCAGGCGATGGCGATCGGCACGGCGGGCTACACGGCGATGCTCTGCGTGATGGCTCTCGAGGCGCATGGTGTAACCCCCGACAAGGGCGAGGTCGTGGTGACGGGGGCCACGGGCGGTGTCGGTAGCGTGGCGACCGCGCTTCTGGGCAAGCTCGACTATACTGTCGCCGCCGTCACCGGCCGTCCCGAGGAAGAGGCTTACCTGAAATCGCTCGGCGCATCCTCGATCGTCGCGCGCGATGAGGTCTCGGGCAAGGCGCGACCGCTGAACAAGGAACGCTGGGCGGGGGCCGTCGATGTGGTGGGCGGCGAGGTGCTCGCCAACGTCCTTTCGATGATGGCCTATCGCGGCACCGTCGCGGCCTGCGGGCTGGCGGGGTCTATGTCGCTGCCGACCTCGGTCGCACCCTTCATCTTGCGCAACGTGACGCTCGCGGGCGTCGACAGCGTGATGTGTCCGCTTGAAGACCGCGTCGAGGCCTGGCGCCGTCTGGCTGCCGATCTCGACATGGACAAGCTCGCCGCGATGGAGATGGAGGTCGCGCTGGAAGACGTGATCGCCACGGCTCCGAAATTCCTCGAAGGGAAGGTGCGTGGGAGGATCGTCGTGCCAGTTGCGCCCGAGCTTGGCTAACAAAGCCAGAGTGCGGAGCCAAGCATCCGCCGCAACAGCCCCGTCTGGCCGCTAACCCCTGCCCGCGCGTAGATCTGCTTCGAGGTCGAGCGCGCGGTTTCAAGCGTCCAGCCGAGGCGCTCTGCCGCCTCGCGCAGGCTCGCCCCGTCACACAGCAGCACCGCCAGCCGCGCCTCGGAGCGGCTCAGATCGAGATCGCCGGCAATCCGCCCTAGCGGCAGGTCTTGTGCCTTCGGAAGGGCGCGCAGATGGCCGATCACGGCCGGTGCGCCCTGCCACTTGCCTTGCGTAAGCCGAAGGTGCACCGGGGGCTCCCCCGCCATCTCGACGGGGCGCGGCGCGCTCTCGCCTGCCGCCAGCGCTGCCAGTGCCTGCCGAAAGGCGAGCGCCGCCTCGGGATCGGCAAATTCGAGCCGTGCGCCATGACGCAGGCGCAGCCGCTCGGTCGCGTCCAACCCGGCCGCGACCTGCGGATCGTGGGCGATCACCGCGCCCGTTGCACTCAGCGCCACCCACCCCGCCCCAAGCGCCGCGGCGCTTCGTTCGGCCATTGCGGCACGCGACCGTTCGATCCCCAGTGCTGCCCGGATCGACAACGCCTGCCCCAGATGCGGCGCGAGATTGGAAAGCGGCAACGCTTCGGCTGCACGAAACTCCCGCCCTGAACGGGCGATCATCAGCACCACCTGCCCTGCCGTTCCCGCCGCGACCTTCAGCACCCGCAGGGGTGTCGGCCAATCCGGCTCCCCCGGCAAGTCGATCTGCGAATAGACCCGATCGAGACGCATCGCGCGCAGTCGCTCGGTCTCGGGCAAGGCGATCTTGCCGAGCTGCCAGCTCGCGCCTTCACCTTCCGAAGCAAGGAGCCGAACCGCCGCCGCCTCTGCATGCGACGCCGCGCAAAGCCGTTCGAGAAAGCGCACCCAGCCTGCCGCGCCCCCCTCGCTTGCCGCCGCGAAGAGCGCGTTGATCAACAATGTGTTTTCGGACTGGCCCAACATTGGCCCAACTTACCCCCCATTTGGGGGGTTATCCAGAAAGAACGCTTCCCTATACCGGGGAAAATTCGCGTTCGGACAAAGGCCCTCCCATGGACCCCAAAACCCTGACCCACCTGCAACGCCTCGAAGCCGAGAGCATCCACATCATGCGCGAAGTGGTTGCCGAGGCCGAGAACCCGGTGATGCTCTATTCCGTCGGCAAGGACAGCGCGGTGATGCTGCATCTGGCGAAGAAGGCGTTTTACCCCTCGCCGCCGCCCTTCCCGCTCATGCATGTCGACACGACCTGGAAGTTCCAGGACATGTACAAGCTGCGCGACAAGGCGGCGAAAGCGGCCGGAATGGAGCTGATCGTCTATCAGAACCCCGAGGCCAAGGCGAAAGGGATCAACCCGTTCGATCACGGCTCGCTGCACACGGACATGTGGAAGACCGAAGGGCTGAAACAGGCGCTCGACAAGCACAACTTCGACGTGGCCTTCGGCGGCGCGCGCCGCGACGAGGAGAAATCCCGCGCGAAGGAACGCGTCTTCTCGTTCCGCTCGGCCAATCACCGCTGGGACCCGAAGAACCAGCGCCCCGAGCTCTGGCGCCTCTACAACGCCAAGAAGGCCAAGGGCGAGAGCGTCCGCGTCTTCCCGATCTCGAACTGGACCGAGCTGGATATCTGGCAATACATCCACCTCGAAGGCATCGAGATCGTGCCGCTCTATTTCTCGGCCCCGCGGCCGACGGTGGAGCGTGACGGGCTGATCCTGATGGTGGATGACGACCGCTTCCCGCTGCGCGACGGCGAAGAACCGGTGATGCGCTCGGTCCGCTTCCGCACGCTGGGTTGCTACCCGCTGACGGGCGCCGTCGAGAGCGAGGCGCAGACCCTGCCCGAAGTCATTCAGGAAATGCTGCTGACCACCACCTCCGAGCGTCAGGGGCGCGCGATCGACCACGATCAGGCCGCCTCGATGGAGAAGAAAAAGCAGGAAGGCTATTTCTGAGCCCTTCCCTCTCGCGCCCCCATTTCCACCCTATCAGGTGAGCCGACATGACGACCAACGATCCGATCTACAAGACCGACGCGCTGATCGCGCAGGACATCGACGCCTATCTCGAGGCGCATCAGCACAAGACCATGCTGCGTTTCATCACCTGCGGTTCGGTCGATGACGGGAAATCGACGCTGATCGGGCGGCTGCTCTATGACAGCAAGATGATCTTCGAGGATCAGCTTGCCGCACTGGAAGCCGATTCCAAGCGCGTCGGCACCCAAGGGCAAGAGATCGACTTCGCGTTGCTGGTCGACGGTCTGGCCGCCGAGCGCGAACAGGGCATCACCATCGACGTGGCCTACCGCTTCTTCACGACCGAAAAGCGCAAGTTCATCGTCGCAGACACGCCCGGCCACGAGCAATACACCCGCAACATGGTCACCGGCGCCTCCACCGCCGATCTGGCCGTGATCCTGATCGACGCGCGCAAGGGCGTGCTGACCCAGACGCGTCGCCATTCCTACCTCGTGAACCAGCTCGGCATCCGCCATATCGTGCTGGCGGTGAACAAGATGGATCTGGTGGATTACGATCAGGCGACCTTCGACGCCATCGTGGCGGATTACAAAACCTTCGCCGACAGTATCGGCATCGAAGACTTCACCGCGATCCCGATCTCGGGCTTCAAGGGCGACAACATCACCGGCCCGAGCGAACACACGCCCTGGTACAAGGGCCCCTCGCTGCTGCCCTATCTGGAGGCCGTCGAGGTGGACGTGACCTCGGATCAGGAGCGTCCGTTCCGGATGCCGGTGCAATGGGTGAACCGCCCGAACCTCGACTTCCGCGGCTTCTCGGGCCTGATCGCCTCGGGCACCGTGCGCCCGGGCGACGAGGTACGCGTGCTGCCCTCGGGCAAGACCTCGAAAGTGGCACGCATCGTCAGCCTCGAAGGTGATCGCGATCTGGCGGTTGCGGGTGAATCCACGACGATCACCCTTGAGGACGAAATCGACTGCTCGCGCGGGCAGGTCATCGTCGCCGCCAAGGAGCCGCTGGAGGTGGCCGACCAGTTCGAGGCTACCATCGTCTGGATGGACGAGACCGAACTGGTTCCGGGCCGCGCCTATTGGCTCAAGATCGGCACCCAGACCGTTTCGGCCACCGTGCACGAGCCCAAATACGAGGTGAACGTCAACACGCAGGAGCATCTGGCGACGAAGACGCTGGATCTGAACGCGATCGGTGTGGCCAACATCACCACCGACCGCGAGATCCCCTTTGCGCCCTATGCCGAGAACCGCGATCTGGGCGGGTTCATCCTGATCGACAAGATGACCAACCAGACCTCGGCGGCCGGGATGATCAACTTCGCGCTGCGCCGGGCCCAGAACATCCACTGGCAGGCCACCGATATCGGGCGCGAGCATCATGCGAACATGAAGCATCAGAAGCCCGCCGTGCTGTGGCTGACCGGCCTCTCGGGCTCAGGCAAATCGACCATCGCCAATATCGTCGAGAAGAAGCTCGCGCGGATGAACCGCCACACCTTCCTGCTCGACGGCGACAACGTGCGCCACGGGCTCAACAAGGATCTGGGCTTCACCGAGGCCGATCGCGTGGAGAACATCCGCCGCGTCGGCGAGGTCGCCAAGCTGATGACCGATGCCGGTCTGATCGTGATCACCGCCTTCATCTCGCCCTTCCGCTCCGAGCGCGACATGGTGCGTTCGATGATGCAGCCGGGAGAGTTCATCGAGATCTTCGTCGACACACCTCTGGAAGTGGCCGAGGCGCGCGACGTGAAGGGGCTTTATGCAAAGGCGCGTTCGGGCCAGCTGAAGAACTTTACCGGCATCGACTCGCCCTATGAGGCGCCCGAGAATGCCGAGATGCGCATCGACACGACCGCGATGACGCCCGAGGAAGCGGCCGATCTGATCATCGCGCGGCTGATCCCGTAAAGACCTTGGCGGGGCGCGGCGATCCGCGCCCCCGAAGACGCGCCCCTAGCCCAGCAGATCGCGGGCGATGCGCTCAAACAGATGCGCGCCGGTGCCGATCAGGTCATCGGGGAAATCGTAATCGGGATTGTGCAGCGCGGGGGCGTCCAAGCCGACGCCAAGGCACATCATCGCCGATTTCGCCCCATGCCCGAACAGTCCGAAATCCTCCGAGGCGCGCATCGGCACGCCCTCTTCGCCATGCGCGATGCCAAGGCTGTCCATCGCCTGCCGTGCGATCCCGACCGCCTCCGCCGCGTTGACCGAGGCCGCGAAGCGGTCATGCTCTTCGATCTCCAGACCCAGCCCCGCAGTCTTAGCCTCCTCAGCCACCCGCGCGCGGATCTCGGCCTCGAGCGCGGCAAGGCTGTCATCGCCGCCCGTGCGCAAGGTCGCGTAAAGCACGCCCTCCCCCGGTGCGATTCCGAAGGTAGGTTCCCCCACCGACAGATGGGTCAGCGTCACGAGGCGGAACGCATCGTCCAGATCGCCGCCCGGACCCAGCGCCTCCAGCACCGGCGCAAGGCGTGCGAAGACAGGGAGCGGTGAGCGCCCTGCTCCGGGATCGGCGGCATGGGCGGTCTTGCCCGAAAGCGTGATCTTCAGCCCGACCGAGGCGCAATTCATCAGCCCCCGCTTCGTGCCAACATAGCCACGCGGACGCCCCGGCAGCCCGTGGATCGCGAAGGCGAAATCGGGGGCGATGCGGGCAAAGTTCGGATCCTCGATCACCGCGCGCGCGCCTGCGCCCGTTTCCTCGGCGGGCTGGAACAGCACGATCACCCGCCCCTTTGCGACGGGTTTGCGCGCGATCAGACGCGCCAGCCCCATCAGCATCACCATATGCCCGTCATGGCCGCAGACATGCGACACACCGGGGCGCTCGGAGACCCACTCGACATGGGGATCTTCCGCGATCGGCAGCGCATCAAGCTCGGCGCGAAAGAGCACCGCAGGGCCCGGCTCACCGCTGTCGAAAACCGCCGCAACCCCATGCCCGCCGATCCCGGTGATCAGTTCGGACGGGTTCAGCGCGCTCAGCTCCGTCGCGATCCGGCGGGCGGTCTCCACCTCCTGCCCCGAGACCTCGGGCGCGCGGTGGAGCGCGTGGCGCAGCGCGGTCAGCTCGACCAGATCGGCATTCCCCAGCATCACCCCTCCTGCAGCTCGCGCAGCACCTCGGCCCCGATCCCGAAGGACCGGATCCGCGCGGCCGGATCGTGGATCATCCCCGTCACCATCAGCTCGTCGGGCTGGTAACGCTCGATCAGCACGGCAAGCTGCGTGCGGATCGTCGCGGGCGAGCCCGTGGCCGAAACCGAGAGCGCCTGCTCGGCCTGCGCCAGAACCTGCGTGGGAATGCCTGCACCCGGATCATGGCTCGGGCGCGGCAGTTTGCCGGGCTTACCCATGCGCAGCCGCGCGAACCCCATCAGATGCGAGGAGCGCAGATAGGCGGCCTCCGCATCCGTCTCGGCCGCGAACAGCCCCGCCGCCATCATCGCATAGGGTTGCGAGAGATGCTCGGACGGGCGGAAGGTCGCGCGATAGGTGGTGAGCGCCTCTTCCAGCATCGCCGGGGCGAAATGCGAAGCGAAGGCATAAGGCAGCCCGAGATAGGCGGCGAGCTGCGCCCCGAAGAGGCTGGAGCCGAGAATCCAGACTGGCACCTTGCTGCCCTGCCCCGGGATCGCGCGCACGCGGGCATCCTCGGGGCCTTCGGCAAGGAAATCCATCAGCTCGACCACGTCATCGGGAAAGCCATCCGCCGGCGCCATATGCCGCCGCAGCGCCCGCGCCGTCGCCATGTCGGTTCCGGGCGCGCGGCCCAGCCCGAGGTCGATCCGGCCAGGATGGAGCGCCTCGAGCGTGCCGAACTGCTCGGCCACGACAAGCGGCGCGTGATTGGGAAGCATGATGCCGCCTGCGCCCACGCGCATCCGCCGCGTCGCGCCCGCGATATGGCCGACGACCACCGCAGTCGCCGCACTCGCGATGCCGGGAAAGTTATGATGCTCGGCCAGCCAGTAGCGGTGATAACCGGCCGCCTCCGCCGCACGCGCGAGATCGGTGCTGTTGGCCAGCGCCTCGGCCGGGCCGCCGCCTTCGGGAATGGGCGAGAGATCGAGAAGGGAGTAACGTTTCATCAGGCCTCCGGGGGTCTCCGGGAATTCGCTCTCAGGGGTTTCAGAGACGCGCGCCGCTGTCAATCGGCGCGGCTGCGCGGCATCGCACAGCCCGCCCGCCCCCGCGCCATGCTCGATCCGGCTTTGCCCTTGACCTCCCCCGCAGGCCCGTCCCACCCTGCGCGCAAGCGACAGGAGAAGCCGATGCCCATCACCAACGCCCCTTTCAGCCAGACCGAATATGACCGCCGGATCGCATTGGTGCGCGCCGCGATGGCCGAACGCGGGATCGAGATCCTGTTCGTCACCAACCCCTCGAACCAGTTCTGGCTGACGGGTTATGACGGCTGGTCCTTCTACACCCATCAGGGTGTGATCCTGCCGATGGAGGGCGCGCCCTATTGGTGGGGCCGCTTCATGGATGCCAATGGCGCACGCCGCACCGTCTGGATGGAGGAGGAGAACATCCTCCATTACAACGACGCGATGGTGCAGTCGGATGTGATGCATCCGATGGAAGACCTCGCCTCGCATCTGCGCATCATGGGCTATGGCAAGGCGCGGATCGGGGTCGAGATGGAGACCTATTTCTACACCGCCAAAGCCCATGCCGTTCTGACCGACGGGTTGCCTGAGGCCGAGTTGAACGACGCGAGCGTGCTGGTGAACTGGCAGCGCCTGATCAAGTCGGGCGAGGAGCTGGCCTTCATGCGCCGCGCCGCGCGGATCTCCGAACTGGTGATCTCGCGCGCGATGGAGCTGGCCGAGCCGGGGCTGCGCAAGCACGATCTGGTGGGAGAGCTCTACAAGACCGCCGTGCAGGGCGAGGAAGACAGCTGGGGCGATTACCCCGCGATCGTGCCGATGCTGCCCTCGGGCCCCGATGCCTCCGCCCCGCACCTGACCTGGAACGGTGAAGCGTTGAAGGCGGGTGAAGCCACTTTCGTCGAGCAATCGGGCTGCTATCGCCGCTATCACGCGCCGCTCTGCCGGACCGTGTTCCTCGGCAAGCCCCCGCAACACATGATTGATGCAAGCCAGGCCCTGACCGAGGGGCTCAATGCCGGGATCGAGGTTGCGCGCGCTGGCAACCGCGCCTGCGATATCGCGCGGGCGCTGAATGTCGAACTCGCGAAAGTCGGAATCGAACGGCCCAACCGCGCGGGCTATGCGGTGGGCTGCTCCTACCCGCCCGATTGGGGCGAGCACACGGTGTCGATCCGCGACACCGACGAGACGATCCTGCAACCCGGCATGACCTTCCACTTCATGCCCGGCCTCTGGATGGACGACTGGGGGATGGAGACGACCGAGACCATCCTGATTACCGAGAACGGTCCGGCCGAGCCGCTGTGCAAGGTCGAGCGCAAGCTCTTCATCAAGGACTGACGATGCGGCTCGACACCACCCGCGCGATCCTCTCGGATCTGATCGGCTTTCCGTCGGTCTCTTCGGACACCAACCTGCCGATCATCCACTACATCGCCGACCGGCTGGAGGCGGCGGGCGCGGCTGTCGAGGTGATGATGGACCCAAGCGGTCACAAGGCGAACCTCTTCGCCACGCTGGGCGAGGCGCGCGATGGCGGGCTGGTGCTCTCGGGCCATTCCGACGTGGTGCCGGTCACCGATCAGGACTGGACGAGCGATCCCTTCACCATGACCGAGCGCGACGGCAAGCTCTACGGGCGCGGCGCCTGCGACATGAAAGGGTTCATCGCGGCCTGTCTCGGCTCGCTCGATCTGCTGGCCGAGGCCGCACGGACCCGCCCGATCCATTTCGCCTTCACCCATGACGAGGAGGTCGGCTGTCTGGGCGCGCAGGAGCTGGTGAAGATCCTCGCCAAGCGCCCCGTCAAACCCGCGCTGTGCATCATTGGCGAACCGACCTCGATGCAGGTTTTCGACGGCAACAAGGGCTGCTGCGAATATACCGTGCGTTTCGAGGGACGCCCGGGCCACAGCTCCGCCCCCGACAAGGGCGTCAACGCGGTCGAATACGCCGTGCGCTACATCAACCGCCTCTTCGAGCTGCGCGCCGAACTGGTGAAGCGCTGCCCCGAGGGCTCGCGCTTCGACCCGCCACCGACGACACTGAACGTGGGCGCCTTGCGCGGCGGGATCTCGCATAACGTTATCGCGCCGCGTGCCGAGCTGAACTGGGAAATACGCCCGATCAACGAGGCCGATATGCGCTTCGTGAAAGAGGAAATCGCGAGTTTCGTCGAGGACACGCTCCTGCCCGAGATGCGCGCCATCGCGCCCGAGGCCGGAATCTCCACCGAGACGATCGGCGAGGTGGTGGGGCTCGAGCCGATGGACGAGAACGCCGCGCGCGATCTGGTCTTCGCACTCACGGGGCAGAACCATGCGGGCTGCGTCGCCTTCAACACCGAAGCCGGACTGTTCCAGTCGATCGGGATGGATGCGGTGATCTGCGGGCCGGGCTCGATCGAGCAGGCGCACAAAGCCGACGAGTTCGTCTCGCTCGACCAGATGTCCCAGGCGCTGGCGATGATCGGGAGGCTCGCCAGCGCCCGGAGCTAGCCGTTCTTACGCGGCGGCTTTCTGTGCAGGCGCGGCCGTCTCGCGGTAATGCGCCTGCGCGGCGGCAACGCCGCTGCCCAGCTCTACCGGCAGCCCCAGATCGGCCATCGCCATCTCGGCGGTCGCCAGACCCGAGAGCGCCATGACATCGGTCATCAACCCAAGGTGCCCGATCCGGAACACCTTGCCCGCGACATCGCCCAGACCGCCCCCGAAGGCCACACCATAGGTATTGAGCGCCTGCGCCACGATCCGGCCCGCGTCGAAGCCTTCGGGCGCGCGCACGGCACTGACGCTGTTGGAATAGAGATCGGGCGAGACCGCGCAGAGCTCCATTCCCCAGGCCGAGACCGCGCGGCGCACGCCCTCGGCGATGCGGGCATGGCGGGCGAAGACGTTTTCCAGCCCCTCGCCCAAGAGCATGTCGCACGATGCTTTCAGCCCGTTCAGCAGCCCCACGGGCGGCGTATAGGGGAAGCCGTTGGCCGCGTAGCCCGCCTGCATGTCGCGAATATCGAAGAAGCAACGCGGCAGTTTCGCGCGCTGAACGGCGGCGAGCGCCTTTTGCGAGAACCCGGTGATCGCGAGGCCCGGCGGCAGCATGAAGCCCTTCTGACTGCCGGTAACGGCCACGTCCACGCCCCAGTTATCCATCCGGAAATTCATGGACCCGATCGAGCTGACCCCATCCACGAAGAACAACGCCGGGTGGCCCGCCGCATCCATCGCGCGCCGGATGCCCGCGACATCCGAAGTCACGCCGGTCGCGGTCTCGTTATGGGTCGCCAGCACCGCCTTGATCTCGTGGCCCTTGTCGGCGGCGAGGATCTCGGCGAAGCGGTCCACCGGGATGCCCTCGCCCCAGTTCACCGTGACCTGCTCGACCACCAGCCCGTAGCGCTGGCACATGTCGATCCATTTATGGCTGAACATCCCGTTGCGACAGGCAAGAACCTTGTCGCCGGGCGAGAGCGTGTTGGTGATCGCGGTCTCCCAGCCACCCGTGCCGGTCGCGGGGAAGACGAAAGCCTCGCCGGTCCTGGTCTTGAGCACCTTCTTCACGCCGTCCAGCGCGGGGTGGATGATATCGGCGAAGCCGGGGCTGCGATGGTCCATCGTCGGGATATCGACGGCCTTGCGCAGGCTTTCGGGAATATTGGTCGGGCCCGGAATGAACACGGGGTTCAGATGGATCATGACGCCTCCTCCTCTGGCTGGGACAAGACGTATCACGTGCGGGCGGGACCGGGTATTTTTACGAAAAGCCGCAGCCGCAGTGCAGAAAATCCAAAGTTTCGATGCTGCTCCAAGGCGTTACGTTTTTCATACAGTGAAATACATTTTTGTTTTATACGTGTTAAAAAGGATTTTCTCTGTCCGGGAGGCGAAACGATGAGCACAGCACGCCGCAAGGGCCGCCCGCGCGGGTTCAATACCGAACCGGGCCAGGGCACGATCCAGGCACTCAACCGGGCGCTCGATGTGCTCGACCTGCTCTCACGCCACGAGGGGCTGAGCCTGAGCGAGATCGCGCGCGGCCTCGGCCAGTCACCCGCCACGATGCACCGGGTTCTGGCAACGCTCCACGCCCGCGATTTCGTCGAGACCAGCCCCGAGGGGCAGGACTGGCATATCGGCCCCGCCGCCTTTCGGATCGGCTCGGCCTTCCTGCGCCACACAAATGTTTTCGAGCGCGCCCGCCCCTTCATGCAGGAGCTGATGCAGGTCACGGGCGAGACCTCGAACCTCGGGGTGGAGCGCGCGGGTCAGGTGCTGTTCACCGGGCAGGTCGAGACGCATGAGGCGATCCGCGCCTTCTTCCCGCCGGGAACGGTCGCGCCGCTGCATGCGTCCGGAATCGGCAAGGCGCTGTTGAGCGGTTACGCGCCCGAGCGGCTGGCGCGGTTCCTCGAGGGTTATGACTTCGCGCGGTTCACGGAAAAGACGATCGGTGATGCTGCGACGCTGCGCGCCCAGCTCGCGGAGGTGCAAGCGCGCGGTTATGCGATCGACGATGAGGAGCGCACCGTGGGGATGCGCTGCGTCGCCGCCCCGATCTTCAACTTCCACGGTGAGGCGGTGGCCGGGATTTCCGTCTCCGGCCCGGTGCAGCGGATGGGTGAGACGCGCCTGCCCGAGATCGGCGCGGCGGTCACAAAGGCCGCGCGCGCCGTCACGCGCCAGCTCGGCGCGGGCTGATCAGTTCAGCCGCTGGCCGGTCTTCGCGTCGAACAGGTGCAGGTCCTCGGGCTTCACCGAAAGCCGCATCTGGCCGACCTCGTTCTGCGCCATGTGAACGCCGGGCAGCGCTGCGGTCATCGCCTCTCCGGTCGCGCTCAGCGTGCCGTGCAGCAGCGTGTTCGCGCCCAGAGGCTCGGCCAGCGTCACCTCGAGCGTGAGCGCGCCCGCATCGTCGGGATGCAGATGCTCGGGCCGGATGCCGAGGCTGACCGGGCCGTCGGGCAGATCGCTCGCGCCCAGCGCAGCGCCACCCAGAATTACCTGACCGCCCTTCACCTCGGCGGGCAGGATGTTCATCGACGGGCTGCCGATGAACTGCGCGGCGAAGACCGTCACGGGGCGCTCGTAGACTTCCAGAGGCGTGCCGATCTGCTCGGCCACGCCGCCATTCATCACGATCATCCGGTCGGCCATCGTCATCGCCTCGACCTGATCGTGGGTCACGTAAAGCGCGGTGATCCCGAGCTTGCGCTGCAATTCGCGGATCTCGACGCGCATCTGCACACGCAGCTTCGCATCGAGGTTCGAGAGCGGCTCGTCGAACAGGAACACGGCCGGCTCACGCACGATGGCCCGGCCCATCGCGACGCGCTGACGCTGCCCGCCCGAGAGTTCACGCGGCTTGCGGTCGAGATAGGGCGTGAGCTGCAAGAGTTCGCCCGCCGCCTCGACGCGGGCCGCGATCTCAGCTTTGGCCATGCCTGCGATCTTCAGGCCGTAGCCCATGTTCTGGCGCACCGACATATGCGGGTAGAGCGCGTAGTTCTGGAACACCATCGCGATATCTCGGTCCATCGGTTCGCGCTCGTTCACGCGATTGCCGCCGATGCAGATCTCGCCTTCCGACACGCTCTCCAGCCCCGCGACCATGCGCAGGAGGGTCGATTTCCCGCAGCCCGAGGGGCCGACGATGACGATGAATTCGCCGTCGCGAATGTCGATCGAGACCCCGTGCAGAACCTCGGTCTTGCCGAAACGTTTCTTGATGTTTTCGAGTTCAACGGTCGCCATTGTCTGCCCTTATTTCTCGCTGTCCACGAGGCCGCGAATGAAGAGTTTCTGCATCGAGATCACCACGATCACCGGCGGCACCATCGCGAGGATCGAGGTCGCCATGATGACCGGCCAGTCCGCGATATCATCGCCCGAGGGGAACATCTGTTTGAGCCCCATAACGATCGTGTTCATCTCGGGATTGGTGGTGATGAGAAGCGGCCAGAGATACTGGTTCCAGCCATAGATGAAGAGGATCACGAAAAGCGCCGCGATATTCGTGCGACTCATCGGCAGCAGGATATCGAGGAAGAAGCGCATCGGGCGCGCGCCGTCGACGCGGGCGGCCTCGGCCAGCTCATCGGGCACGGTCAGGAAGAATTGCCGGAACAGGAAGGTTGCCGTGGCAGACGCGATCAGTGGCAGGATCAGGCCGGAATAGGAGTTCAGCAGGCCGAAGCCCGCGACCACCTGATAGGTCGGCACGATGCGCACCTCGACCGGCAGCATCAGCGTCAGGAAGATCATCCAGAAGAAGAAGCGCCGCCCCGGAAAGCGGAAATAGACGATCGCGAAGGCCGACAGCAGCGAGATCGCGATCTTCCCGAGCGCGATCCCAAGCGCCATCACCATCGAATTGAACAGCATCGTCGCGACCGGCACGTTGACGCCCGAAAACAGCGCGCGCGTGTAGTTCTCGATCAGATGCGAGCCGGGCAGGACCGGCATCGGCGCCTGTGCGATCTCTGACTGGGTATGGGTCGAGGCCACGAAGGCCAGCCAGATCGGAAAGAAGATCACCAGCACGCCCACGATCATCAGAAGATGCGTCAGCCACAGCGCCGAGCCGCGCTTTTCGACCATTCCGGGGGGCGGCTCAAAGCGATTGTCAGCCATCAGTAGTGCACCCGCTTCTCGACGAACTTGAATTGCAGCACCGTCAGGATCCCGACCACCACGAGCAGCACCACCGATTGCGCCGCCGAGCTGCCCAGATCCTGACCCACGAAGCCGTCGGCATAGACCTTGTAGACGAGGATCGTCGTGGCCTGTTGCGGACCGCCGGAGGTAATCGTGTGGATCACCCCGAAGGTCTCGAAGAAGGCGTAGACGATGTTCACGACCAGCAGGAAGAAGGTCGTCGGCGACAGGAGCGGCAGGACGATGGTGAAGAAGCGCCGCCAGAAATGCGCCCCATCAATCGCCGCCGCCTCGATCACCGATTTCGGCACCGCTTGCAGGGCGGCGAAATAGAACAGGAAGTTGTAGCTGATCCGCCCCCAGGACGAAGCCACGACGACAAGCCCCATCGCCTCTCGCTGGTTCAGGACGTGGTTCCAGTCGTAGCCCAGCTGGTTGAGGTAGAAGGCCACCACGCCGATGCGGGTGTTGAACATGAAGAGCCACAGAACCCCCGCCACCGCAGGCGCGACCGCATAGGGCCAGATCAGCAGCGTGCGATAGGTCCCCGCGCCTTTCACCAGCCGGTCGGCCAACACCGCGAGGAACAACGCCGGCACCATAGAAACCAAAGTGACCAGCGTCGAGAACACCGCCGTCGTCAGGAACGAGGCCCGGTAATAGGGATCGGAGAAGAGATATTCGAAATTCCCCAGCCCCACATACTGCATCGACAGGCCGAACGGGTCGGGAATGAACAGCGACTGCCAGACCGCCTCGCCCGCCGGGTAGAAGAAGAACACCGCCGAGATGATCAGCTGCGGGGCAATGAGCAGCATCGGCAAGAGCCAGCCCTTGAAGGTGACGCGTTTTTCCATGGGGGGTCCGGGGTCTTCGAATAGGAAAACCGCGGGCAGGTCTTACCCGCCCGCGGTCTGGATTGGGTTAGCGATTGGCCTGCTCGAAGCGGCGCAGCAGCTGGTTGCCACGCTCCACCGCGTTGTCGAGTGCCTCCTGGGCGGTTTTGTCACCCGACCAGACGGCCTCCAGTTCCTCGTCGATGATGCCGCGGATCTGGTCGAAATTGCCCAGACGGATGCCCTTCGAATTCGCCGTCGGCGCGTTCGCGGTCATCTGTTTCACGGCGATATCGGTGCCGGGGTTCGCGTCATAGAAACCCTGCTCGCGGGTCAGATCGGCCGCGGCCTTGGTGATCGGCAGATAACCCGTGTCCTGGTGCCATTTCGCCTGCACTTCAGGCGAGGAGAGGTAGTTCAGGAATTCGGCCACACCCTTGTAATGGCTGTCATCCTTGCCCGACATCACCCAAAGGGAGGCGCCCCCGATGATGGTGTTCTGCGGCGCGCCCGCGACATCACCCCAATAGGGCAGCGGGTGAACCTCGAAGTTGAACTTGGCTTCGGACTTGATGCCCGCGTAGCCGGCCGAGCTCTCGGTGAAGAGCGCGCAGGTGCCGGCGCGGAAATCGGCGCCACCTTCGTTGCGGCGGCCCTTGTAGATGAACTCGCCCTTCTTGGCCCAGTCACCCAGCGTCTGGATGTGCTTGACCTGCACGGGACCGTTGAACTCGAGCTGCGTGTCGAGCCCGGCGAAACCGTTCTCCTGGCTCGCGAAGGGGACGTTGTGATAGGCGGAGAGGTTCTCGAGCTGGATCCAGCTCTGCCAGGCGGTGGTCATCGGGCAGTCGACGCCCGAGGCCTTCAGCTGGTCAAGCACCTTGCCCACGTCGTCCCAGGTGGTCAGCGGGGCATCCTTGGCCACGCCCGCCGCGTCGAGCATGTCGCGGTTGACCCAGAGAACCGGGGTCGAGGAGTTGAAGGGCAGCGACAGCATCTGACCGTCGGTGGTGGTGTAATACCCCTTCACCGCGCCGATATAATCGTCGGGATTGAACGGCACGCCGGCATCGGCCATCACCTGATAGACCGGCTTGATCGCGCCCTTGGCGGCCATCATCGTCGCGGTGCCGACCTCGAACACCATCAGGACGTCGGGCTGCTCGCCTGCACGGAAGGCCGCGATCCCGGCATTGAGCGTTTCCGAGTAGTTGCCCTTGTGGGTCGCAACGACCTCGTAATCGCTCTGGCTGGCGTTGAAGTCCTTGACCTGCTGATCGACCAGTTCACCAAGGCGGCCCGTGAAGGCGTGCCAGAACTGGATCTCGGTTGCGGCCTGCGCGGTGAAAGGCGCGGCCAGAGTCGCGGACGCAAGCGCCGCACCCAATGCGAAATTCTTCATGTCTTCCTCCCAGTTTGTAGCGGGATTCACGGATTTTTCTCGATCTGGAGCCCTCTCGCGGAGCGTCCACGCTACGGGGCTTAGTCTGCGCGTGTAACAACCATAAAACAAGACTGTGAGGGATCGCGCCGCAGCACGCGTTACCACGTGAAAGCCCCGTGAACATTGGTAAATTTCGTTGATTTTTCCTCGAAATCGGGGGTCTTTCGGGAGGCTTTCGGCCACCAACATCACGCGTTTGTGATCTTCGATTATGATCGGTAATGCGCGAATCGAAAAAAACCGCCCGTTTGCGCGCGGGCGGTTTTCCGGGAATCAGCCGCTGCGAGGCGCAGCTTTCGCGCAGATCAGAGATAGCGGAAGTCGCGCACGTGATCGGGCATCTCGACGCCCTCGAGATTGCGCGGATCGGGGATCGGCTCCCCCACCACCATGCGCACCGGGATCTCGCCCGCCCAGATCGGGAGCGCGTAATCCTCGTCCTCGTCCTTGGGTCCGCCGGCGCGGAGCTTCGCCGCCCCTTCGGAAATCTCCATTCCCATCACCGTTGTCGCCTTCAGATCCTGCGCGTGATCGGGGCGCAGCGTCTCGTAGCGGCCCGGGTAGAGTTGGTTCACGAAATTTCCGAGCTTGGTGAGTTTCTCCTCGGGGTCTTCCACCTTGAAGGCGGTCCCGAAGAGCATCACCGAGCGGGTGTTGAGCGAATGGTGCATCCCCGAGCGCGCGAGAACGAACCCGTCAAGGATCGAGACCGTCAGGCATACTTCGGCCTCCTTCTGCGCGCGCAGCGCGCGGCTCGCCGAGGAGCCGTGCCAATAGACATGGTTGCCCTCGCGCCATTGCAGGGTCGGGGTCACGTAGGGCCTGCCCTCCATGACATACCCGACATGGCACATCGGCTGGGCGTCGAGGATCGCGTTGATCGTGTCGCGGTCGAAATGGCCGCGCTCGTGCAGGCGACGCAGGCGGCTTCTTTCAGTGACGGGGAGGGTGTCGGTCATGGTCTGGCTCCGCGGAGAAATCTTGTCAGCCTGCGGGTAGCGCGATATTGGATTGATAAACATGTCCAATATTAACAAAAAAGTTCATGCCAATTTTAACGCAGCCCTGTTCGCGCTCTGCCTCGAACGCAGGGGCGCGCGGCCCCTCCATGCACAGCTGACCGACGGCCTGCGCGAGTTGTTGCGCGCAGCCCCCGAGGCCGCGGGCCTACGTTTGCCCGCGAGCCGCGTTCTGGCCGAGGAACTGTCGGTCTCGCGGATGACAGTGACCACCGCCTATGACCAGCTTGTCGCGGAAGGCTACCTCGTCACGAGGCAGGGCGGCGGCACCTATGTCGCAGGCGAATTGCCCCATCTCGCGCCCCCAACCCCCGGCCCGCGCAAGACGCCCGAGCCGCCGCGCCCATGGCGTCCTTTCCAGCCCGGCCTGCCCGACCAGTCTCTTTTTCCGCACCGGATCTGGGCGCGCCACCTCGACCGGGCCTGGCGCCAACCCGACCCGGCACTCCTCGACCGACCCGACAGTTTCGGCTGGCCCGCCCTGCGCGCGGCGATCGCAAGCCATCTGTCGGCGTGGCGCGGGCTCGATTGCACGCCCGATCAGGTGCTGATCACCAGCGGCGCAGGAGACGGGTTCGACCTGATCGGGCGCGCGTTACTGCCTCACGGCGCATCCATGGCGATCGAGGACCCCGGCTGGGCGACGCTTGAACACACCTTGCGCGGAATCGGGATCACCCCCGTGGCGTTGCGGGTCGATGGCGAGGGGCTCGATCCCGCGCGCCTGCCGCAGGACTGCGCGGCCGTGAACGTCACGCCCTCGCGCCATTATCCGACCGGGGTTGCGATGCCGCTTGCGCGGCGGCTCGCGCTGCTCGACTGGGCGCACAGGGTTTCGGCGCTGATCGTCGAGGATGATTACGACAGCGAGTTCCGTTATCAGGGCCAGCCGCTGCCCGCGCTGGCCGGGCTCGATGGGTTGCAGCGCGTGATCTACATGGGCAGCTTCTCGAAATTGCTCAGCCCGGCGCTGCGGATCGGCTATCTTGTCGTTCCCGAGGCGCTGATCTCAAAGCTGCGCGCGACCCTCGCAGTTACCGGCTCGCGCGCCTCGCTGGTTCCCCAGCCCGCGCTCGCCGCCTTCATGGCCAGCGGCGAATTCGCGACCCATCTGCGCCGGATGCGGCGGACCTATGCGCGCAGACAGGCGCATCTTCTGGACGCGCTGGCCCCTCTGTCGGATTGCCTCGACCTCGCGCCCGACCCTTCGGGGATGCATTTGTGCATTGGGCTGCGCCCCACATTGGCCGCGCGCATTACCGACAGCGAAATCTCTCGCAGGGCGGCCGAAGCGGGGCTGACGCTGCGCGCGCTCTCGAGCCATTCGGTGCTGCCCGATCCACCGCAGGGGCTTCTCTTCGGTTATGCCGGTTTCGACGAATCGCAAATCAGCGCAGCCGCCGGGGATCTTTGCACCCTGCTTGCGCCCCTTTGCGCGGGCCGTTCGTGATCCGCGCCACGCGCCCAAGTCCCTTGCGCCAAGACCAGAGCGAATTTTGGCCTCGGGGATGAAATTTCCTCTTGCAGCCCCCGGCGCGATCCCCTAAATCCGCCTCCACCGAACCGGCAGCGCGGGCGTAGCTCAGGGGTAGAGCATTACCTTGCCAAGGTAAGGGTCGTGAGTTCGAATCTCATCGCCCGCTCCAGTTCGGACCCTCGGTCGCAAGACCACTCGGATGCGGGCGTAGCTCAGGGGTAGAGCATTACCTTGCCAAGGTAAGGGTCGTGAGTTCGAATCTCATCGCCCGCTCCAATACAAAAGGCCTTCCCTCGGGAAGGCCTTTGTCTTTTCCGGGCTCGCACAAACCATTTCATCGGCCAGACGCGAGGGCGGCGCCCGACCTCGGGTGGGCGCAGCACCACGCGCTCTCATAAAGCGGTTTATCCATCCACCCCACCGAACGCACGAGCCACGCTCGACAGCGCAAAAGCGCCCTCCCGGCGGGAGGTCGGGCGCCGCCCGGTGTTGGTCACACCGGGCCACCCTCAAAATCCGCAGCGATTTTATCCGGAGCCCCATCGACTTTTCCGCCGCATTGCCCCGCCTTTCGCACCACGCCGCTTGAGCGCGCCCCCTGCCCCGGCCTATAAGGCGGTGAGTTTCAAGGAGGCGCCCGATGCGCAAGGCCACGATCAGCCGCAAGACCGCCGAGACCGATATCACCGTCGAGATCAATCTCGACGGCACCGGTCAGTATGACAACAAGACGGGCGTGGGTTTCTTCGACCATATGCTCGACCAGCTCGCGCGGCATTCGCTGATCGACATGACCATCCGCGCCGAGGGGGATCTGCATATCGACGACCACCACACGGTCGAGGATACCGGGATCGCACTTGGTCAGGCATTGGTGAAGGCGCTTGGCGACAAGCGCGGCATCCGCCGCTACGGCCATTTCGCGCTGGCGATGGATGATACGCAGGTGCAATGCGCGCTCGATCTCTCGGCGCGCCCCTTCTTCGTGTGGAATTGCGACATGCCCACCCCGAAGATCGGCACCTTCGACACTGAACTGGTGCGCGAGTTCTTCCAGGCGCTCGCCACCAATGGCGGGATCACGCTCCACATCGACCGCGTCCATGGCTTCAACAGCCACCACATCGCCGAGGCCGCGTTCAAATCGGTGGCCCGCGCGCTGCGCATGGCGGTCGAGACCGACCCGCGCATGGGCGATGTGCTGCCCTCGACCAAAGGGGCGCTTTGATGCTCACGGCATTGGTTGATTACGACTCGGGCAACCTCCACTCGGCCGAGAAAGCGCTTCAGCGCATGGCGAACGAGACCGGGCACGGCACGATCGTCGTGACGTCCGAGCCGGACGTTGTGGCGCGCGCCGATAGGATCGTGTTGCCGGGCGACGGGGCTTACCCGTCCTGCAACGCCGCGCTGCACCGGTTCGAGGGCATGGCGCAAGCGATCGAGGAAGCGGTAACCATCAAGGGCCGCCCCTTCCTCGGGATCTGCATCGGGATGCAGATGCTGGCCACGCGCGGGCTCGAGTTCGAGGAAACCGAAGGCTTCGGCTGGATCCCCGGCGAAGTGGTTAGGATCGAGCCCTCGGACCCTGCGATGAAGGTGCCGCATATGGGCTGGAACGATCTGGTGATCGACCATGAGCACCCGGTGCTCGACGGCATTTCGACGGGCGATCACGCCTATTTCGTGCATAGCTACCATTTCAAGGTGGCCGAGCCCGAGCATCGTCTCGCGCATGTCGATTACGGCGGCGATATCACAGCGATCGTCGGGCGCGACAACATCGTCGGCACGCAGTTCCACCCCGAGAAATCCCAAGCAACCGGCCTGCGGCTGATCGCGAATTTCCTCGGCTGGAAACCCTGATGACGCCGAGGGCGGTCCTGTCATGGTCGTCGGGCAAGGATTGCGCGATGGCGCTACATGCCTGCCGGAGCGAGGGCCACGCGGATGTGGTGGCTCTGCTGTCCACGACCAACGAGGCTTTCGACCGGGTCGCGATGCACGGCACGCGCAATGCGCTGCTGCGCGCTCAGGCCGAGGCGGCGGGTTTGCCGCTGATCGAGGTGCCGCTGCCCTGGCCCTGCTCGAACGACGTTTACGAGGCGCGGATGGCGGCGGCGATGGACCGGGTGAAAGCGCTTGGCGTCGAGACGATGGTCTTTGGCGACCTGTTCCTTGAGGACGTGCGCAATTTCCGAATTGAAAAACTGAAACCGCTGGGCGTCGAAGCCATCTTCCCGCTTTGGCAGCGCCCCACGGATCAGCTTGCGCGCGAGATGATCGCGGCAGGCTTCGTCACGCATCTGGTGACGGTGGACCCGGGCAAGCTCGATCCGAGCTTCGCGGGGCGGCGTTTCGATGAAAGCCTGCTCACCGATCTGCCCGAAGGCGTCGATCCCTGTGGCGAGAATGGCGAGTTTCACACGGCGGTCAGCGCCGGGCCGATCTTCAAAGCCCCGATCCCGGTGCGGGTCGGCGAAACCGTCTTGCGCGACGGCTTCGCCTATGCCGATCTCATTCCCGAGTGATCACTTCACCCGCTGCCAGTCCTGCGACTTGCAGAACAGGCCACCGGCCACGCAACCGGCCAGCGCCATTGCATTGCCGTTCACAGTGACCTTGCCGAGATAGATCTTGTTGTTCGACGGGCGCCAGACCTTGCCTTCGTATTTGCCGCCGCCCTTGGGCGCCATGCCGATCACCAGTTGCTTGCCGATATTGGGCGATTTGTATTCGCCACCGGACTTGAAGGTTTTCACGATCGTGCCGCAGAAAGCCGCACCGCAAGGAGCGATCTGCACATATGCATAGGAACCGTCGTCAGGTTGGGTCTTCCACATCCCCTCGATCGGGTCGGCGAACGCCGCGCCGACGCTGAGTGCGATACCCGCTGCGGCGATCATCAAAGTCTTCATGGCAAATCTCCTCCCTTTTGCCTGCTGTCAGCATCAGGCCACGCAAGAGCGATTCCCGGCAAGACTGACGTGACGTCCGCGTAAGGCTTGGAAATTTCCGAAGGCCATGGCAAGAGGCATCGCGACAGCTCAGGAGTGCCCCGATGATCCTCTACCCCGCAATCGACCTCAAGGATGGCCAATGCGTGCGTCTGCTGCATGGCGAGATGGACAAGGCCACGGTCTTCGGTGACGACCCGGCTGCGCAGGCGGCCAAGTTCGAGGCGGCGGGCTGCGAATGGGTGCATCTGGTCGATCTGAACGGCGCCTTCGCGGGCGAGCCGGTGAACGCGGCGGCGGTCGAGGCGATCCTTGCGCGGATCAAGGTGCCCGCGCAGCTCGGCGGCGGCATCCGTGACATGGCGACGATCGAACGCTGGCTCGACAAGGGGTTGGCGCGGGTGATCCTCGGGACCGTCGCGGTCGAGAACCCCGATCTGGTGCGCGAGGCGGCGAAAGCGTTTCCGGGCAAGGTAGCGGTGGGGATCGACGCGCGGGGCGGCCGCGTCGCCACGAAGGGCTGGGCGGAAGAGACCGACGTAATGGTCACCGACCTGGCGAAGTCCTTCGAGGACGCGGGCGTTGCCGCGATCATCTACACCGACATCATGCGCGACGGCGCGATGACCGGCCCGAATATCGAGGCGACCGAGGCGCTGGCGCGCGCAGTCGAGATCCCGGTGATCGCCTCGGGGGGCGTGTCCTCGCTGCCCGATCTCATCGCGCTGCGCGACACCGGCGTGATCGCAGGTGCGATCTCGGGCCGTGCAATCTACGACGGGGCGCTCGATCTGACCGAGGCGTTGGCTGCATTGCGCAACTGAAATTTCGCCTGCGGAAAACCGCAGGCGATGACATGGATCATTGTGAAATGATGTGTGACGCGGCACTCTCCTAGCGAATATTCGCAACGTGTGGAGGGAGTAGAAATGCGTAAACTCATCTTGGTGGCCGCGATCGTCTGCGCGGCCGGGGCGGCGACCGCTCAGGATGTGACGGTGAAATCCAAGACCGACACGAAGGGGTTTGTCGGCCTGAACTGGACCTTCGGCCCGCATGCCAGCGGTCTTGAGGGTGTCGTGGGCGCGATGAACTACCGGATCGACCCCGATGGCGATGTGAAGGGCGCGAAGCTGTCGCTGCATCTCGGCTTCGGCCCCGGCCCGGTTCAGGGCAAGATCAAGCTGACCGGCGTCGCGGGTCAGGATGACGGGATGGCCGAACTCGGTCTTGGCTATGGCAGCCACGGCTTCTTCGGAACGGGTGGATTGCTTGGAGACCACTGGAACGTCGGCGGCGACCTGTACTTCCAGAACGGCTGGGAAGGCTATGCCGGCTTGCACAGCCTGACTTTCGACAAACCGAAAGCACCAGCGATGGTGATCACGCCTGAACAGTGAGGCTCGTTCAACACAGATGACCTTGCCCAACGGCTGGGACCATCAAAGGGCGGCGTCAGTCGCCCTTTCCTTTTGCGCTCAGGCCCCCACCGCCTTGCGCACCATGTCCCAGTAGATGTCGGCCACCATCGCGCGGCTCAGGCGCCCACCCTCGCGGAACCAGGTATTCACGCCGGTCAGCATCGCGATGATCGCCATCGTGGCTAGCTTGGTGTCGGGGATCAGGAATACCGCTTCCGCCTGCCCCGCCTTGAGGATTTCTTCCAGCTCGGTCTCATAGGTCTTCCGAAGCCCTTCAATCTTCGCGAAATTCTCCTCCGAGAGATTGCGCAGCTCCATGTAGCTCAGGAACACCACCTCGGCGCGTTCGAGGTTGAAGCGAATATGAAAGCGCACGAACCGTTCCAGCCGCGCCAGCGCGTCCGCCCCTTCGGGCGCCTCCGCGCGCCAGGCGGCAATCAGGTCGTCCATGTGGCTCTTGAGGAGATCGAAAAGCAGCGCTTCCTTGTCGGACGTATAGAGGTAGAGCGCGCCCGCCTGCACCCCCACCGCCGCAGCAATCTGGCGCATCGAGACCGCGGCAAAACCGTGGCGCGCGAAGAGCCGTTGCGCCTCGGCGCGGATCTTCGGGCCAGTGATCTCGGAATGTGAACCGGTCTTGCGTGCCATGGCTCGACGCTAACTGAACAACCGTTCAATATCAAACCCCAAACACGCGCATTCGGCTCTGGCAAAGCGGGGCGGCGCGCAATAGTTTGGGCGCGTCGATAAGGAGACCCGATGCGCGCGCTTGCCCTGATTGCCTCGCTGGCCATGCTCACCGCCTGCTCGAAGCATTCGAGCGAGGATTATCCCGCGCTGCTGCCGCTCGATCAGATCCTCGACGACCAGCCCCTGAGCCCCGATCCCGCGCCCGATCTCGAGGCCCGCGCGGCGGCGCTCAAGGCCCGCGCGGACATGCTGCGCGCCGATCAAAGCGCCACAACGTCCCCGTGACGCGTTGCGCCGCGTTGCGCCAAGACCGCTTTCCCGCTAACAGGGCGAAAATCATCCGATCATGAGGTCACCCATGTCCCGCGCCACCGATACTGCTCAGCCCCTGCGCCTTGGCATCGCGGGTCTTGGCACCGTGGGCATCGGCGTGGTGAAAATCGTCCAGCGCCATGCCGCGATGCTGGCCGCGCGCTCGGGCCGCCCGGTTACGATCACCGCCGTCTCGGCGCGCGATCGCACGAAGAACCGCGATGCGGATCTCTCCGAATACGCCTGGGAAACCGATCCGGTGACGCTGGCCACGCGCGAGGATGTGGATGTTTTCGTCGAGCTGATGGGCGGCCATGAGGGCGCCGCGAAAGAGGCGACCGAAGCCGCGCTCAAGGCGGGCAAGGATGTGGTGACGGCGAACAAGGCGCTGCTGGCCCATCACGGGCAGGCGCTGGCGGAACTCGCCGAAAGCCTTGGCCGCACGATCCGCTACGAGGCGGCGGTCGCAGGCGGCATACCCGTCATCAAATCGCTGACCGAAGGCCTTGCGGGCAACGGGATCCGCCGCGTGATGGGCGTGATGAACGGCACCTGCAACTACATCCTGACGCGGATGGAGGATGCGGGCCTGCCCTATGACACGGTCTTTGAGGAGGCCCGTCAGCTGGGCTATCTCGAGGCCGATCCCAACCTCGACGTGGGCGGCATCGACGCGGGCCACAAGCTCGCGATCCTCGCCGCCATCGCTTTCGGCACGCAGGTCAGCTTCGACGACGTGGTGCTTGAAGGGATCGGGCGGATCTCGATCGACGATATCCGCCGCGCGGGCGACATGGGCTACAAGATCAAGCTGCTGGGCGTGGCGCAAATGACTGGCCGCGGGCTGGAGCAGCGCATGACGCCCTGCCTCGTGCCGTCGAGCTCGCCCCTAGGTCAGCTCTCGGGCGGGACGAACATGGTCGTGCTCGAAGGCGACTCGGTGGGCCAGATCGTGCTGCGCGGCGCGGGCGCGGGCGAAGGCCCGACCGCCTCGGCCGTGATGGGCGACGTGATGGATCTCGCGCGCGGAATGCGCCTGCCGGTTTTCGGGCAGCCCGCCACCAGCCTTGCGACGCCCACGCCTGCCGTGACCGCGATTGCCGCACCCTACTACCTGCGCCTTCAGCTGGCGGACAAACCCGGCGCGCTGGCCAAGGTCGCGACCGTGCTGGGCGAGGCAGGCGTCTCGATCAGCCGGATGCGCCAATACGGCCATGCCGACACCTCGGCCCCGGTGCTGATCGTCACGCACAAGACCACCCGCGACGCGATCGACGCCGCGATCGAGGCCCTGCCCGCGACCCGCGTGGTCGAGGGCGAGCCGGTCGCGATCCGCATCGAGGAAGTCTGATCCGGTGGCGATGCTCAGCCATATCTCGCTGGGCATCGCGGATTACGAGCGCGCGCTCGCCTTCTATGCCCCCGTGATGGAGCGGCTCGGGCTGCGGCTGCGCTTTGCCGAACCCGACAAGCATTGGGCGGGCTGGACCGCCTCGGACGGCAGCCGGCCGATCTTCTTCATCACGCGCCCCTTCGACGGCGATGCACCCGCGCCCGGCAACGGGCCCATGGTGGCCTTCGACGCCCCAGACCGCGCCACTGTCGATGCAATCCATGCGATGGTCCTGGAGATGGGCGGGTCGGATGAGGGCGCGCCGGGACTGCGACCGCACTATCACCCCGATTATTACGGCGCATATTTCCGCGATCCCGACGGCAACAAGCTCTGTGTGGTCTGTCATAGCCCCACCGAGCCCCAAGCTGCGCGGCGTTAGCGTTCACAGGGTTGCCCTTCCCTGTCCTAAAGGATTTACCTGAGCCCGGCCCGTAACGCCCCATGGCAGACAGGAAGAAACAGATGACCCCTCCGAGTGATTTCAACGACCGCATGCTTTCGCTGGGCCTTGCCCGTGTTTCGGAAGCCGCGGCCCATGCCTCCGCCGACCTGATCGGACGCGGTGACGAGAAGGCCGCCGACCAGGCGGCGGTGAACGCGATGCGCGATCAGCTCAACAAACTCGAGATCCGGGGCACGGTGGTCATTGGCGAGGGCGAGCGCGACGAAGCCCCCATGCTCTATATCGGCGAAGAGGTCGGCCAGGGCGTGGGCCCCGAGGTCGATATCGCACTCGATCCGCTCGAAGGCACCACGCTGACTGCAAAGGACATGCCCAACGCGCTGACCGTCATCGCGATGGCGCCGCGCGGCACGATGCTGCACGCCCCTGACGTCTACATGGAAAAGCTCGCCATCGGCCCGGGCTACGAAACGGATATCGTGTCCCTCGACATGACCCCGACCGAGCGCGTCGTGGCGCTGGCCAAGGCGCAGGGCGTCAACACAAAGGATATCGCTGTGTGCATCCTCGACCGTCCGCGTCACGAAGCGATGATCGCCGAGGTGCGTGAGACCGGCGCGAAGATCCGCCTGATCACCGATGGCGACGTGGCGGGCGTGATCCATTGCGCCGAGCCCGATTTCACCGGCATCGACATGTATATGGGTTCGGGCGGCGCGCCCGAGGGCGTGCTGGCAGCCTCGGCGCTCAAATGCATGGGCGGTCAGATGTGGGGTAAGCTCTTGTTCCGCAACGACGACGAGCGAGGCCGCGCGAAGAAGGCCGGAATCACCGATTTCGACAAGGTCTATACCCGCGACGAGATGGTCCGCTCGGACGTGATCTTCGCCGCGACCGGCGTGACGAACGGCTCGATCGTGAAAGGCGTGAAGCGCGAGCCGACCTATATCGAATCCGAGACGATGCTGATGCGCTCGAAGACCGGCTCGGTGCGGCGCGTGATCTACCGCAACCCCGTCAAGTGATCGGGGCTGAGATATCATTGAGAGGGCGGCCCTTGGGTCGCCCTTTTTCATTTGCGGAAACTGGCGCGCCCTAGCCCACCCTCAAAACCAAAAGGCCGGAGCAACACCCCGGCCTTTTTTTCATCTTTTGAACCGCCTCACTCGGCCGCGTCGGCGTAAGCCTCGAGCGGCGGACAGGTACAGACGAGATTGCGGTCGCCCCAGACGTTGTCGACCCGGCCCACGGGCGGCCAGTACTTGTCGACCCGGAACGCGCCGGGCGGGAAGCAACCGGCTTCGCGCGTATAGGCGCGGTCCCAATCGGCCACCAGATCCTCGACCGTGTGCGGCGCATGGCGCAGCGGGCTGTCCTCGGGGGTGATCTCCTCGCGCTCGACCGCCGCGATCTCGTCGCGGATCGCGAGCATTGCGGTGATGAAGCGGTCGATCTCGGCCTTGGTCTCGGATTCGGTGGGCTCGACCATCAGCGTCCCCGAAACCGGCCAGCTCATCGTCGGCGCGTGGAAGCCGTTGTCGATCAGGCGCTTGGCGATATCGTCCACGGTCACGCCGACATCGGCGAACTTGCGGGTATCGAGGATGCATTCATGCGCCACGCGACCCCGGTTGCCCATGAACAGGATCGGATAGGCCGATTTCAGGCGCGCCGCGATGTAATTGGCGTTGAGGATCGCCACGCGGGTCGCCTGGGTCAGCCCCTCACCGCCCATCATCAGGATATAGGCCCAGGAGATCAGCAGGATCGAAGCCGAGCCATAGGGCGCGGCCGAGACCGGGCCTTCCTCGCCACCGATCTCGGGATGGCCCGGCAGGAATGGCGCGAGATGCGCCTTCACCCCGATCGGGCCCATGCCCGGACCGCCGCCGCCATGCGGGATCGCGAAGGTCTTGTGCAGGTTGAGGTGGCTCACATCCCCGCCGATCTCGCCGGGCTTCACCAGCCCCACGAGCGCGTTCATGTTCGCCCCGTCGATATAGACCTGACCGCCGAGATCGTGAGTGATCTCGCAGACGCGCTTCACCGTCTCCTCGAACACGCCATGGGTGGACGGGTAGGTGATCATGCAAGCCGCCAGACGGTCGCCCGCGTCCCTGGCCTTGGTCTCGAAATCCTCGAGGTCCACATCGCCATTGGGGGCCGAGTTCACCACCACGACCTTCATCCCCGCCATATGCGCTGAAGCCGGGTTCGTGCCGTGGGCCGACATCGGGATCAGGCAGATGTCGCGCTGATCGTCCCCATTGGCACGGTGATAGGCGGCGATGGTCAGCAGCCCCGCATATTCCCCCTGCGCGCCCGAGTTGGGCTGCATGGAGAACGCGTCATAGCCGGTGATCTCGCAGAGCTTTTCGGTCAGATCCGCGATCGCCTCGTGATAGCCCTGCGCCTGATCGGCCGGTACGAAGGGGTGCAGCGAACCGAATTCCGGCCAGGTCAACGGCATCATCTCGGCCGCCGCGTTGAGCTTCATCGTGCACGATCCCAGCGGGATCATCGCCCGGTCGAGCGCGAGATCGCGATCGGCCAGACGGCGCATGTAGCGCATCATCTCGGATTCGGCGCGGTTCATGTGGAAGACCGGATGGGTCAGATATGCGCTTTCGCGCAGCAGCGCGTCGGGCACGGAGGGCTGCGTCGCTTCCGGCGCGGGATCAGTGATCCCGAAAGCATCCAGAAGCCGCGCGACGATCCCCGGATCGCTGGTCTCGTCGAGCGAGATCCCGACCCGGTCACGCCCCACCTTGCGCAGGTTGATGCCGCGATGGCGGGCGGCGGCGAGAATGCCCTGCTGGCCCACGCCGACTTTCACTGTGAGCGTATCGAAGAAGGCATCGGGCTCGACCACGGCCCCGGCCGCTTTCAGCGCCTCTGCGACCTGAACGGTCAGCAGATGCACCCGCTCGGCGATCGCGCGCAGGCCGACAGGGCCATGGAAGACCGCGTAGAAGCTCGCCATGACGGCCAGAAGTGCCTGAGCGGTGCAGACATTCGAGGTCGCCTTCTCGCGGCGGATATGTTGCTCACGGGTTTGCAGGCTCAGGCGGTAGGCGCGGTTGCCATGGCTGTCGATGGACACACCGACGATCCGGCCCGGCATAGCGCGCTTCATCGCATCGGCGCAGGCCATGAAGGCGGCATGCGGGCCGCCATAGCCCATCGGCACGCCGAAGCGCTGCGCCGAGCCCACCGCGATATCGGCGCCCATCGCGCCCGGCTCTTTGAGCAGGCAAAGCGCGAGAAGATCGGTTGCAACGATCGCCACGGCCTTTGCCGCGTGAAGCGCTTCACACTCGGCGGTGAAGTCGCGCACATGACCAAAGGTGCCCGGATACTGGAAGATCGCACCGAAGACCTTCTCAGCCTCGAGCGCCTCGGGCGCCCCCACGATCACCTCGATCCCGAGCGGCTCGGCACGGGTCTTGATCACGCCGATCGTCTGCGGATGGCAGTTCTCGTCCACGAAGAACGCGGTCGCCTTCGATTTCGCGACGCGCTGCGCCATCGCCATCGCCTCGGCCGCCGCCGTCGCCTCGTCGAGAAGCGAGGCATTGGCCACGGGCAGCCCGGTCAGATCCGACACCATCGTCTGGTAGTTCAGAAGCGCCTCGAGACGGCCCTGTGCGATCTCGGGCTGGTAGGGCGTGTAGGCCGTGTACCAGGCCGGGTTTTCCAGGATGTTGCGCTGGATCGCGGGCGGCGTGACCGTGCCGTAATAGCCCTGCCCGATCAGGCTGACCATCACGCGGTTCTTCTTTGCGACCTCTTCCATTTTCTGAAGCAGGCCGAACTCGGTCAGCGGCGCCCAGGTCAGCGGCTTTTCCTGCCGGATCGAGCGGGGCACCGTCTCGTCGATCAGCGCGTCGAGGTCACGCGCCCCCACGGCCTTGAGCATTTCCTCCATCTCGGACGGGGACGGCCCGATATGGCGGCGATTGGCGAAATCGTAAGTGTCGTAAGTCGTGGGGGTGAACATGTGCGATTACCCGATGAAGTCCTTGTAGGCGGCTTCGTCCATGAAGCCCTCGAGCGCCGAAGCATCGGCCAGTTTCATCTTGAAGAACCAGGCCTTGCCAAGCGGATCCTCGTTCACGAGACCCGGATTATCGGCCAGCTCCTCATTGATCTCGACGATCTCGCCATCGAGCGGCGCGAGGATGTCGGAAGCGGCCTTGACCGACTCGATCACGCAGATCTCGTCGCCCTTCGAGACCTCGGTGCCGGTTTCAGGCAGTTCGACAAAGACGACATCGCCAAGCTGCTCGGAGGCATGCTCGGTAATGCCGACGATCACCAGATCGCCCTCGGTCTTCAGCCATTCATGGTCTTCGGTGAATTTCATGGATTGGTCTCCCGGTTGGTTTTTTCAGCGTTTGTAGGTGGAGGGACGGAAGGGCATCGGCACGACCGTGGCGGGCAGGCGCTTGCCGCGCACCTCGCCATAGACGGTGGTGCCTTCCTGCGTGCCAGCGGGCAGATAGGCCATCGCCATCGGCGCTTCGATCGAGGGACCGAAGCCGCCCGAGGTGACGCGCCCGATCGGCTCCCCGCCCTCGGCGCTGGCGAAGATCTCGACGCCTTCGCGCATCGGCGCGCGGCCCTCGGGGCGCAGCCCCATGCGCAGACGCGACGGCCCGTCTTCCAACTCGCTCAGGATGCGCGCCGCGCCAGGAAAGCCGCCTTCACGCTCGCCCCTCTTGCGCCGCGCCTTCTGGATCGCCCAGGCGAGGTTTCCTTCGACCGGGCTCGTGGTGGTGTCGATGTCGTGGCCGTAAAGGCAAAGTCCCGCTTCGAGCCGCAGGCTGTCGCGCGCACCCAGACCGATCGGCTCCACCGCCTCGTCGGCCAGCAGCGCACGGGCAAATTCCACCGCACGCGCCTCGGGCACGGAAATCTCGTAGCCATCCTCGCCGGTATAGCCCGAGCGCGAAACCCAAAGCTCGGCACCGTTCCAGCCGAAGATGCCCACATCCATGAAGCGCATCGCGGCAACGCCGGGCACCAGCGCCTCGAGCACGCCCTCGGCCGCCGGCCCCTGAAGCGCCAGAAGCGCGCGGTCGGTGATCTCCTCGACGACGTCGAGATGGGCCCGCATATGCGCGAGATCGGTCCCCTTGCAGGCAGCATTCACCACAACGAACAAATGATCGCCACGGTTCGCCACCATCAGGTCGTCAAGAATGCCACCCTCGTCATTGGTGAACATCGCATAGCGCTGGCGGCCCTCTTTCAGCCCCGTCAGGCTCACCGGAACCAGGGCTTCGAAAGCCTCGGCCGCGCGCGCACCCGGCACGATCACCTGGCCCATGTGAGAGACATCGAACAGCCCCGCCTTCGCGCGGGTATGCAGATGCTCCTTCATCACGCCCAGCGGATATTGCACCGGCATCTCGTAGCCCGCGAACGGCACCATCTTGGCGCCCAGTTCGACATGCAGATCGTAAAGCGGTGTGCGTTTCAAATCGCTCATCGCGGCCTTTCCCCTTTCAGCCGGATGACCCGGCATCGATCCAAGGGCCGAATCCCGGCCCGCCCGATGCCCCCTCTGTCCTTGCCCTCCGCCGTTTCCGGTTTCGGGCGCCTGAGATCGTTATCCCTTCGGCGGGCGCATTGCGCGCCTCTCTCCAGAGTCCTTGGTCGGATGCGGTCCTTTTGCCTGAGAGTTTACCGGGGCGGTTGCTCCTTCGGCACCGGGGTTTCCCCCAGATTCTCCCGTATCCGACATAGACTCGCATAGCCCGCCCGCTGCGCCACTGACAAGCCCCAATCGCCAAATGCGCCGTTTCAGAGCAAAATCCGACACGCGCTTGTCGAAATTGCCCAAGCGAGAGGCGCAAGCCGCCGCCCGCCCCCATCTTCTTGATCCAAATATCTCGGGGGGCCGCGCGGTACGCGCGGCGGGGGCAGCGCCCCCTCAAACCGTGTCGAGATAGAGCTCTGTCTGCTCCTGCTCGGAGAGTTCCGCCATGTAATGAAGCTCCTGACGCTTGGTCATGGCGAAATTGTCGATCAGCTCGCGCTCGAAGATCCGCGGCATCATCTTGCAACTCGCGAAAGCCTCGATCGCGGTGCCCCAGTCAGTGGGCATCTGCGGCAGGTCGAGCGCATAGGCATTGCCCTTGATCGGCGGCGGTGCCTCCATCTCGTCCTCGATCCCGATCAGCGCCGCGCCGAGGATCGCCGCGATCATCAAATAGGGATTCACGTCGCCGCCCGCGACCCTGTGCTCGATCCGCCGCGCGGCAGGGCCCGAGGCCGGGATACGCAAGGCCGAGGTCCGGTTCTCATAGGCCCAGGCGATGCCGGTCGGCGCGTGGGCGTCGGGCACGAGCCGGTCATAGCTGTTCTCATGCGGCGCAAAGATCAGGGTCGAACCCTCCATCGCCGCGAGACATCCCGCGACCGCGTGGCGCAGCTTGTCAGAGCCCTGTGCCGAGCCGTCGTTGAAGATGTTGTTGCCCTCACGGTCGAGCACCGAGAAATGCATATGCATCCCGTTGCCGGACCATTCGTCATACGGTTTGGCCATGAACGAGGCCGCGAAGCCGTGCCGCCGCGCAAGCCCTTTCACCAGCATCTTGAAAAGCCAGCTGTCATCCGCCGCGCGCAGCGGATCTGCCTGATGGCTCAGGTTGATCTCGAACTGGCCCGGACCGGCCTCGGAGATCGCCGTATCGGCGGGAATGTCCATCAGCTCGCAGGCTTCGTAGAGTTCGGTGAAGAAAACGTCGAAAGCATCGAGCGCGCGCAGGGACAAGACCTCGCCCCCGGTCCGACGCTTGCCCGAACGCGGGCTGGGCGGAACGCGCAGCGTCTTGCCGCTGTCGTCGATCAGGAAGAACTCGAGTTCGGTCGCCACCACCGGGGTCAGCCCCTTGGCCTTGTAGCGATCCATCACCCGCGCCAGCGCCTGACGCGGATCGCCCGCATAGGGCTTGCCGTCCATATGGAACATCCAGATCGGCAGCAGCGCGGTCGGTGCCGAGAGCCAGGGCATCGGCAGAAAGCCCCGCTCGGTCGGCATCAGGAGTCCATCGCAATCGCCGGACTCGAAGACGAGCGGGCTATCCTCGATATCCTCGCCCCAGATGTCGAGATTCATCACCGAGAACGGAAATCGGGTGCCCTCGGTAAAGACCTTGTCGGCAAAGCGCGCAGGCAGGCGCTTGCCACGTGCCACCCCGTTGAGATCAGCTGCCGCCACGCGGATAGTGCGGACATCGGGATGGTCGTGGAGCCAGTTCATTTCTCACCTGATGATTTGCGGCCTGAACCGGATACGCCTGCGGCTTTCCTGCGGCAGGTGTCGATTGAGGCGCCGGTTGATCACCCCGAAGACCGCGATCACCGCCAGCGTCAGCAGGATGAAGTAGAAGGCCGCAATCGGGTAAGGGATGAATGGGTTGAAGGTCTTGTCCGCGAAATATTTCGCGTAATAGAGCGCGTCGCCCTCTTGCCGGAATGCCGGGAAGCCCGAGAAGAAGACGAGCGTCGTGGCGTGGAAGAGGAAGATCGCCTCGTTCGTGTAGGACGGCCAGCCCAGACGCAGCATCGTCGGCCAGGTCACGCGGCGGAACTTGGCCCAGCCGGTCATGCCGTAGGCGTCGGCCGCTTCCAGATCGCCCTTGGGAACCGAACGCAGCGCGCCGTAGAAGATCTCGGCGGCATAGGCGGAGGTGTTAAAGAACAACACGACCAGCGCCCCCGCCCAGGCCCGCGTGATCCAGTCGGTCGCGACCGTGATCCCGAGGATCGGGATGCCCGCACGCGGCAGCATCGCGAAAGCCTCGTAGGCGAGGAAGAACTGGATGAAGAGGGGCGAACCGCGGAAGACGAAGATGAACCACTCCGCGGGCTTGCGGATAATCGCGCGTTCGGAGTTCTTCGCCACCGCAAGCAAGGTGGCAAGGAAGAAGCCCGCCAGCAGCGCGAGAATGCCGAAATAGAGGTTCCACAGCATCCCCGATCCGATCAGGGTGAACTGCTGGCACAAGGTGAAATCGGAACGCGGCAGCAGCCGCTCGCCGATGCCTACGGAGCGCAGGCCGTAATCCGCGATGGTCTGGATGCAACTCATACGCCCGCCTTCCTGAGTGCTTCGCCTGCCGCAGTAGCCTGCCCGAAGGCGAGGCGGCGGTTGACCCGGGCCAACACGACTTCCGAAAGCTTGGTCATCAAGAGGTAAAACACCAGAAGCACGAGGAAGTAATAAAGCCGCCAGTCCGGGTGCGGGAAGGCGTAGATCTGGGACTTCGTGGCGCCCAGTTCGCGCGCCCAGTAGACGATGTCCTCGATGCCCAAAAGGAACAGTAGCGGCGTCGCCTTGATAAGGATCATCCACAGGTTCGACAGGCCGGGGATCGCATAGGCCCACATCTGCGGGATCAGCACGCGGCGGTTCACCTGTGCGCGGGTCATGCCATAGGCCTCGGCGGTTTCCAGCTGCGCGCGCGGCACCGCCTGCATCGCCCCGAAGAGTACGTTGGCCGCGAAGGCGCCGTAGACCACCGAGAAAGCGATCACCGCGAGGCCGAAGCCATAGATTTCATGGTAGATCTGCGGCGATGATCCCAGCGGGATCTTGGCCGCGGCGCAGACATGGAATTCATTGCCCGTCCAGGCCGGGCCGGGATCAGCGCAGACTGCGCGCGATTTCAGGTATTCGAGCCCCTGATCCATCGCGATCGGCACGAAAAGGAAAAAGACGATGTCGGGCACGCCGCGCACCATCGCGATATAGCCGCGTCCGAGCAGCTTGAACGGCCAGAGCGCCGAGCGCGCGGCCAGCGCCCCCCCGAAGCCGAAGATCAGCGCCACTGGCGCGGTGATCGCCAGCAGGATCAGCACGATCCCGAAGGAGCCATAGAACAGCATGTGCTTGCCCGTGGTCAGGTAGCACAGCATCCATGACAGCCCGTGCAGGGCGGAGGGGTCGGAACAACTCTCGAACATCGCAAGTCAAAACGGGGACGAGCCAGAGCTCGCCCCCGATTCCGATCAGTTGAAGGTCAGGGCGTCTTCGCCGAAATACTTCTTGATCATCGTGTTCAGCGAGCCATCGGCTTTCATCTTCGAGATGGCCTCGTCGAACTTGTCCTTCAGCGCGGTATCGGACTTGCGCAGGCCGATGCCGATGCCCTTGCCGAGCGGCACGTCTTCACCCACGAATTCCATCCCATCGGTGCCCGCGAACGGAACCAGAGCATCCTTGTCCGCAAAGACCGCATCGGCCTCGCCGTTCTTCACAGCGGCGATCGTGTCGTCGAGGGTCGCGTATTCGGCGAGCGTCGCGCCGCTCTCGGCGACATGGGCCGCCTGAATGGTGCCGGTCTGCGCAGCGACCACGCCGCCCTTGAGATCGACATTCGGGTCCATCGACATGTAGGCCGAAGCCGCCGGCGGGTAATAGGCCTGGGTGAAGTCGATCGACTTCTCGCGCTCTTCGGTGATCGACATGCCCGCGATGATGGTGTCGTAGTTGCCCGAGAGCAGGTTCGGGATGATCGAATCCCAGTCATTGGTGACCCAGGTGCAGGTCAGGCCTTCCATCTCGCACAGCTTGTCGCCCAGCTCGCGCTCGAAGCCCGCAACCTGGCCGTTATCATCGATGTAGTTGTAGGGAGGGTAGGCGCCCTCGGTACCCATGCGGACCGTTTCAGCCGCGGCGACGCCGGCCGTCAGGCCGAGAATGGCGGCGGTCAGGATCAGTTTCTTCATTTGTGAGTTCCCCTGTCGTTGGACTTTGGTTCTTGGGTTCATGCCGGCGCGGTGGCCGACAGGAATTGTTGCAGGCGCTCGGATTTGGGAGCGCCGAAAAGGGCCTCGGGAGGCCCCTCCTCCTCGATCTTTCCCTGATGCAGGAAGACGACGTGATCCGAGACATCACGTGCGAGCCGCATGTCATGGGTCACGAGGATCATCGTGCGGTGCTCGGCGGCGAGATCCTTGATGACCTTGACCACCTCCTGCTGCAATTCGGGATCGAGCGCCGAGGTCGGCTCGTCGAAGAGAAGCGCCTTGGGCTCCATGCACAGCGCCCGCGCGATCGCCGCGCGCTGCTGCTGGCCACCCGAAAGCTGCGCTGGCCAGGCATCGCATTTGTCACCGATACCGACCTTGGCCAGAAGCGCACGCGCGAGAGGCTCGACCTCCGCGCGGTCGCGCCCCAGCACCGTCACAGGCGCTTCCATCACGTTTTGCAGGATCGTCATATGGGCCCAGAGATTGAACTGCTGGAACACCATCGAAAGGTTCGTGCGAAATCGCGTGACCTGGGCGCGATCCGCCGGTCGGCGCGCCAGCCCCTCGCCTTTCCACGCCACCGCCTCTCCCTCGAAGATCACTTCGCCTTTCTGGCTGTCTTCAAGAAGATTGCAGCAGCGCAAAAGTGTCGACTTGCCCGAGCCCGAAGACCCGATCAGCGAGATCACATGCCCACGCGGCGCGGTGATCGAGACGCCCTTGAGCACCTCAAGCGAGCCGTAGCTCTTGTGAAGGTCGCGAATTTCGATGACGGGCGCGTCTTGGGGCGCGGGCTCGTTTGTGGTCACGCGGGCAGCTTCTCTTTGTCCATCCGGTCAATCTGGCGCGATTTTGGGGATGAATGCAACTGGGCCAAAAGGCTTGACCAAAGGGAAACGGGCGAAATCACGGGCAGATGGCGAAAAAATGAGCTTGGACCGCAATCCGATCAACCACGTCGCGCCTCCACGCGCTGACGTGCCCGGGCCGAATCGACATCGTTCACTCCCAGCAATTTCGCCGCGAGCCGGATCAGCGCATCTTCATGCGCATCGCGCACGCCATCGGCCAGGGCGACATCCCAGAGCGCCTCGATCACGCCGGTGCGGTCCTCATAGGCGACCTTGTCCTTGAGCGCGCGGGTGAAGCGCACCGTGTCGGGCGCACCTGCCTCTACCTCTTCGGCACGCTTTCGCATCTCGGTGGCCTCGAAGCCGGAGAGCCCGTTGCGCTGCGCGAGAACCCGGTCGATGCGGATCTTCTCCTCCTCATCGTAATGCTCATCCGAGCGCGCGAGCCGCACCAGAAGCGCACCGAGCGCGAGTTCACGCTCTTCTCCCGCCATCGGATCGGGGGCGGGGTCGTTAAGGATATTGAGAAGACGTCCAAACATGGGGATAGAGATAAGGATCCGGCGGGAAAGGGCAAGTCACTGAAAGCGGAGCCCCTGCCCCTCCCCCCGGCGCGCCTCAGCCGACGCGCACCACGACCTTGCCGAAATTGCGCCCCTCGAGCAGATCGTAAAGCGCCTGCGGGGCGGCCTCGAGCCCCTCCACCACCTGCTCCTTGTAGCGTACCTTCCCTTCGGCGAGCCAACCGGTCATCTCGCGGGCGAACTCCTGGTAAAGCTCGGCGGGGAAACTGTCGAAAATGATGAAGCCCTGCATCTTCACCTTCATCCGCAGGATGGTCGAAAGGATCTGCGGTCCGTGATCAGGGCCTTCGGGCAGGCCGGGCAGGTTGTACCAGGCGACCATGCCGCAGACCGGCATCCGCGCGAAAGGGTTCAGGAGCGGCAGCACCGCATAGAGCACCTCGCCGCCGACATTCTCGAAATAGACATCGATCCCGTCCGGACAGGCGGCGGCGAGCTGCGCCGCGAAATCCTCGGAGCGATGATCGATGCAGGCGTCGAACCCAAGCTTTTCGACGACATGGGCGCATTTTTCCGCCCCGCCCGCGATGCCGACGACGCGACACCCCTTGATCCTCGCGATCTGCCCCACGGTCGCGCCGACCGGCCCGGAGGCGGCGGCGACCACCACAGTCTCGCCCGGTTTCGGCTCGCCGATCTTCAACAGCCCCGCATAGGCCGTGTAGCCGGGCATACCGAGAATACCGAGCGCCCAGCTCGGGTTTTGCGGCTCCGGCCCGAGATTGAGAACCTGAGTGCCATCCGAGACGAACCAGTCCTGCCAGCCCGAGGGGGCAAGCACGTAATCGCCCTTCGAAAAACCCGCGAGATCGCTCTCGATCACCTCGGCCACGACCTGCGCAGTCATCACCCCGCCGATCTCGACCGGGGTCGCATAGGATTTCGCATCGTTCATTCGCCCGCGCATGTAGGGATCGAGCGACAGCCAGACCGTGCGCAGGAGCATCTCGCCCTTGCCCGGGCGCGGCACGGCTTCCGTCTGAAGCTGCAGCGTATTTTCGCCGGGCGCCCCTGTCGGGCGTTCGGCCAGAATGATCTTGCGATTGGTCTCGGTCGTCTGCGGCATGGCGTGTCTCCTCTTCGAGCATCCAAGCTAGCTCGCGCTCGCGCCGGGGAAAGGGGGGCGCCGCCCCCCTCTTCGGCTCGCGCCGAATTCACCCCCCGAGATATTTTCGTCAAGAAGAAGCGACGGAGGATGATCCTTCTTCTTGACCCAAATATCTCGGGGGTGAATGGCCGAGAGGCCAGAGGGGGCAGCGCCCCCTCACGCAACGGCTTAGATTGACCCTGAGGGAAGATCGGCTATCCTCTTGAGAAACAAGAGCAGTAACGGGTCCGCATGACCGCCCTATCCGAATATGAACGCCTTGAGGCCGAGGGGATCTGGCGTCCCGACCCGGAGGCGCAGCGCCAGGAGGTGATCCTCTCGCTTGGCGATGCGACGCTGGTGATCGCGGATGACCGCTCGGCCACGGCGCTCGCGCATTGGTCCTTGCCCGCGATGATCCGGCTCAACCCGGGCGCGCGGCCCGCGATTTACGCTCCCTCGGCCGAGCCCGGAGAGGAGCTCGAGATCTCCGACGAGACGATGATCGCCGCGATCGAGAAGGTTCATGCGATGATCGAGGCGCGCCGACCGCATCCAGGACGGCTGCGCGGGGTGCTGATCGCAAGCGGGGTGGTCCTGCTCGGAGCGGTGGTGCTGTTCTGGCTGCCGGGTGCGCTGGTCGATCACGCCGCACGTATCGCCCCGCAGGCCAAGCGCGTCGAGATCGGGCGCAAGCTCCTGACCGAGTTCACCAAGATGACCGGCCAGCCCTGTCACAGCGGCGCGGGCGACAAGGCGCTGGCGGCACTGGCCGAGCGGCTGCCGGGTCAACAGGTGATCGAGGTGCTGCCCGAGGCTCTGGACGGGGCGCGGCTGCTGCCGGGCGGGCTCGCCGTGGTCGGACGAAACACGATCGCGGGCCCGGATACGCCCGAGGTGGTCGCGGGGTTCCTGATCGCCGCACAGCGCGGCGCGGCGGGCGAGCGGCCGTTGCACCGGATGCTCGATTGGCTCGGTCCTGCGGCGGCGTTGCGGCTGCTGACCACCGGCGACCTGCCCGAAAAAGGCATCGCCGAATACGCTCAGCAGTTGATCCAGCACCCGCCCGAGCGGCCTTCCAATGACACACTTTTGCATGCATTCCGCGATGCGGGCGTGAGCTCGACGCCCTATGCCTATGCGCTCGATCCGACCGGCGAGAGCGTGCTCGGACTGATCGAGGCCGATCCCTTCAAGGGCCAGCCCGCGCCGCGCCCGGTACTCGAGGATGCGCAATGGGTCGCCTTGCAGGATATCTGCTCGGCGCATTGAAAAAGCGGCCCCGTCAAAGGCCGCTCCTTATCGTTCAGGGCGTCGGCGCTCAGCGAAGAAGCGCGTCGGAAAATCCGGCAGATTTCGCCGAGACAAGCGCCTGTTTGAGGGCAGCGGTGTTCGAGAACGGGCCTGCGTAGATCACCGTGAGCCTCCCCGCCTTGCCGGTCGCGACCGGCAGACCCAGCGCGCGCAGCCGCGCCTTCGCGGCCTCGGCATTGGCGGGCACTCCGAAGCTGCCAACCTGCACGAAGCGCTTGCCGGAGAGCGCGCCCGGGCGGGTCGCTGTCTTCGCCGGTGCCACCGATTTCGAGGACACCGTCGCCTGCGACGGCGCGACGGGCACGTAGATCACGCGGGTGCCAGGCGGCGCAGCCATCTGCATCGGCACGCCCTCGGTCCAGCGCTGCGCCATCTGCGTGTCTCCATAGGCGGAGCGCGGGCCGCGATAGGGGTTGAGGCGCCCATCGTCAAAGGCCGGACGCCAGCCCCCTTCCGGCGACTTCGAGGTGGTCACGACCGACGCGAGACCACCGACGCTGACTTCGCGCGGGATCTGGCGTGGCGCGGGGGACGCGACGACCGCAGATGCGCCCGGGAGCACATAGGTGCTGGAGGGAGAGGTCTCTTGCGGGCCGCAACGCACGCTCATTCCATCGCGCGTCACCATCAACTGTTGCGCCAGCGGATCGAGGCCCGCGCAGTTCCCGTTCGCGACCGAAGTGCCCGTCGAGGAGGCGATCACCACAGGGGCCGATTGCGGGACCGGGTAGAAGGGGGAATTCGTGGCGCTCGGCGCCGGGATCGTCCTCGGGGCGACCGTCGGGGCCGGAGCACTCGCGCGCGGGGCGCGTGCGGGGACCGCCGCCGTGCGCATCGGGGCGGCTTTGGGTGCGGGAGATGTCACGACCGGCGCGGGGCGCGGGACGACACCGGACGCTGCAGCGAGTTCGGCATCCGAGAACGTCGGCTTGTAGCCGCAGACAGGCGTGCGATCACGGTTGATGCGCGGCACCCATTTCACCGCCTCGCCATAGCCCGCGCGAATGAAGACGCAGCCATTGCTGTCGACATATTGGCGGCCCTCATAGGAAGACGGGGGCGTTTCGGCGGGCCCATAGTCCTCTGCCTGCGCGACGGTACCGAAAAGCCCCGCTCCAGCCCCGAAAACCGCGGCAAGAAACACCGCTGAAAGACCGCCGTCAAAACGCATATCCGCCCCCTGTCCAATCAAGCGACAGGATGACGGAGTCTTTCTTTTGAGTAAAGGGGGTTAGGCCTTACTTGGTGCCGAACATACGGTCGCCCGCATCGCCCAGACCGGGCACGATATAGGCATGTTCGTTGAGGCATTCGTCGAGCGCTGCAGTCACGATCGGCACATCGGGATGGGCCTCTTTCATGCGCGCGACACCCTCGGGGGCGGCCAGCAGGCACATGAAACGAATGTTCTTAGCGCCCTTGGCCTTGATCAGGTCGATCGCCGCGACCGAGGAATTACCCGTGGCCAGCATCGGATCGACCACGATGGTCAAGCGGTCTTCCAGCTCACCCGGCAGCTTGCAGTAATATTCGACCGGTTGCAGCGTCTCGGGGTCGCGATAGAGACCGACAAAGCCCACTCGCGCCGCCGGGATCAGTTCCAGCACGCCATCGAGCAGACCATTGCCCGCGCGCAGGATCGAGACCAGCGCGAGCTTCTTGCCCGCCAGGATCGGCGCATCCATTTCGCAAAGCGGCGTCTCGATATTCTTCGAGGTCAGCTCCAGCTCGGCGGTGATCTCATAGGCCAGAAGCAGGCTGATCTCGCGCAGCAGGCGACGGAAGGAGGCCGTGGAGGTGTCCTTCTCGCGCATCAGGGTCAGCTTGTGTTGCACCAGCGGGTGCTTGACGACGGTCAGGTGTTCACTCATTTCAGTCCCTCACAGAAAGCTCTTGCCCGGTCCTTGCGCCGGAATGCCCAGATGCGCGGCGATCGAGGCCGCGAGATCCACATAACCCACCTGCCCCACGGCGCGCGACCCCTGACCCGGCGCATATCCCAGAACGGGCACGCGCTCGCGGGTGTGATCGGTCCCGGTCCAGGTGGGATCGTTGCCGTGATCGGCGGTAAAGATGGCCAGATCGCCCGGGCGCAGCCGCGCCATGAACTCGGCCGCGCGCCCGTCGAACCACTCCAGAGCGCGGGCATATCCCGAGACGTCGCGGCGGTGACCGTAGAGGCTGTCGAACTCGACGAGATTGGCGAAGGTGAACGAACCCTCTTCGGCCTCGTCGGCGAGCCGTATCAGGTGATCGGCCAGATCGGCGTCACCCTTGCCCTTGTGCAAATGGGTAATGCCGCGATGGCTGAAGATATCGCCGATCTTGCCGATCGCATGGGTCACTCGACCCGCATCATAGGCCCAGTCGAGCAGCGTCGGCGCTGGCGCGGGGATCGCGAAATCGCGGCGGTTCGGGGTGCGGGTGAACCGACCGTTCTCACCGACGAAGGGGCGCGCGATCACCCGGCCCACCTTCATCGCATGCAGCGTCGGCGCGAGCCCTTCGCAAAGCTTCAACAGCCGATCGAGGCCGAAATGCTCCTCATGCGCGGCGATCTGGAAGACGCTGTCGGCAGAGGTGTAGCAGATCGGCCAGCCGGTGCGGATATGCTCGTCGCCCAGCTCCTCGATGATATTTGTTCCCGAGGCGTGGCAGTTGCCAAGGATCCCCTCGGTGCCCGCGATCTGACAGGCTTTCGCGACCAGATCGGGCGGGAAACTGTTCTCGTGATCGGGGAAGTAATGCCATTCCCACGGCACCGGCACGCCCGCCAGTTCCCAATGGCCCGAGGGGGTGTCCTTGCCGGGCGAGACCTCGGTGGCCGCCCCCCAAAGCCCCTGCGGCTGAGCGTCCAGCCCCAGCGCCTCATCGCCAGAAGCAAGCTTCACCGCAGCCCCAAGCCCAAGCGCATCAAGCGCGGGCAACCTCAGGAGGCCGGAGCGCCCGTCTTCGGCCTTCCCGGCGGCACAGGCCTGCGCGATATGACCAACGGTATTCGCCCCGGTATCGGGCACGCCATCATTGAAAAAGCGATCCGCATCGGGCGCTCCACCGATCCCCACGCTGTCCATCACGATCAGGAAGGCACGGCTCATTGCACATCCTCCGGGCCGATGCGGTCATGAATGAGCGGCGGTTCCTCCGGCGCTTCCTCACCCAGCGTGATCGCCGCGAGGATCGCCGCCTCCGCGGCGTCGGCAGCCGCATCGCTTGCCGCGTGGATGATGGTGAGCGGCTCTCCAAGCTCCATCTCTTCTCCCAGCGCGACGGTCTCCCAAAGCCCGACCGAGGGGTTGATCTTGTCCGTGCCCACCAAGCGGCCGCCGCCCAGATGAACCACGGCCTCGCCCAGCGCGCGAGTATTGATCCGGGTGACGTACCCCGCACGCGGGCTTGCCACCGCCCGGATCACCGGGGCCGAGGGCAGACGGTCGGGGTAGCGCTCGACGAAATCCGCGGGGCCACCCAAGGCCGCGACCATCTTGCCGAAGATCTCCGCGGCCCGCCCCGAGGCAATCGCCTCGTCGATCCGCGCTGTGCCCTCTTCCGCATCCGGCGCTAGCCCGGCGAGCACCAGCGCCTCGCCGCCCAGAGCCGCGGTCACATCCCAGAGCGCCTCGTTCACCACCGTCCCGGTCAGCGTCTCGAGCACCTCGATCACCTCAAGCGCGTTGCCCGCCGAATGGCCCAGCGGCTGATCCATGTCGGTGATCAGTGCCGTAGTCTTGCAGCCCGCACCATTCGCGGTGGCCACGAGGCTTTCCGCCAGCGCGCGGGCATCCTCGGGCCGCGCCATGAACGCTCCCGAGCCCACCTTCACATCGAGGATCAAGCCTTCCAGCCCCGCCGCGAGTTTCTTCGACAGGATCGAGGCGGTGATCAGGTCGATGCTCTCCACCGTGCCCGAGATATCGCGGATGCCGTAGAGGCGCTTGTCGGCGGGAGCGATCTCGCCCGTCGCACCGACAATGGCGCAGCCTACCTCGCCCACGACCTTGCGTAGCGCGCCGATGCCGGGCAGCGCGTTATAGCCCGGGATCGCCTCCATCTTGTCGAGCGTGCCGCCGGTATGGCCCAAGCTTCGCCCCGAGATCATCGGGACGTAGCAACCACAGGCTGCCAGCGCGGGCGCGAGCAGCAGCGAGACGGAATCCCCCACACCGCCGGTCGAATGCTTGTCGATCACCGGACCGGGCATGTCCCAAGCCAGCACCTCGCCGGAATCGCGCATCGCCTTGGTCAGGGCCACGCGGCCCTCGGTGCCGATGCCCTTCAGCAGAACCGCCATCGCGAAGGCCCCGGCCTGCGCATCCGAGACCGCGCCATCGGCGAGACCGCGCGCGAACCAGCGGGCGGCCTCTTCGCCCAGGCCCTTCCCGTCGCGCACAGCCTGGATAATGCTGCGCGCGTCCATCAGGTGTTTTCCATGTGGCTCATGTCGAAACGTCCCGGCAGCAACTCGCCAACCGTGGTATCGAAGCGTTCCCCCCGGGTCGTCGCCAGTGCCACCGGCGTGTCGTGACGGGCGAACTCGGCCAGCTTCTGACGGCAACCACCGCAAGGCGGCACCGGGCTTGGGCTGTCGGCGATCACCGCGACTTCGGTGATCTCGGTCTCGCCCGCGGCCACCATCGCCGCGATCGCGCCGGCCTCGGCACAGGTGCCCTCGGGATAGGCCACGTTCTCGACATTCACCCCGCGATAGATCGTCCCCGAGGCACCGCGCACCGCAGCCCCCACCTTGAATTTCGAATAAGGCGCATAGGCGTTTTCGCGCACTTCGCGCGCAGCATCGAGCAACGACATGGGCCGGTCTCCGGGCTGGGCCGGACGTGAAATTTGTCCAGCCGGTTGAGTTTTTCCGATCCTGCGCCGCCCCCGCGCCGGATGCAAGCGCTCACCTCGCGTAGGCCCGCGCGCTCTCGCGCAGTTCATGCCGCAAGGTCAGCGAGACTCTTGCATTCGGTCCTCATGTGCTATCTAGAACGGCACGAGAGTCGCGCGAAGAAAACTAGTTTAGCGCTAAACCAGTTTCGGGAGAAACAGATGGAAGAGGCCCGCCAAGACAACCTCCGGCAATCGGCGCTGGACTATCACGCCCATCCGAAGCCCGGCAAACTGGAGATCCGCGCGACCAAGCCGCTCGCCAACGGGCGCGATCTCAGCCGCGCCTATTCCCCGGGCGTGGCCGAGGCGAGCCTTGCGATCAAGGCCAATCCCGACACCGCGCGCGATTACACGGCGCGGGGCAATCTGGTGGCCGTGGTCACCAACGGCACCGCCGTTCTGGGGCTTGGCAATATCGGCCCGCTCGCCGCGAAACCGGTGATGGAAGGCAAAGCGGTGCTGTTCAAGAAATTCGCCAATATCGACTGCTTCGACATCGAACTGGCCGAGCGCGATCCCGAGAAGCTGGCCGAAATCGTCTGCGCGATGGAGCCCTCGTTCGGCGCGATCAACCTCGAGGACATCAAGGCCCCCGATTGCTTCATCGTCGAAAAGATCTGCCGCGAGCGGATGAACATCCCGGTCTTCCATGACGACCAGCACGGCACCGCGATCGTCGTGGGCGCCGCCGCGACCAACGCGCTGCGTCTGACCGGCAAGAAATTCGAGGACATCAAGATCGTCTCGACCGGCGGCGGGGCAGCGGGCATCGCCTGCCTCAACATGCTGCTCAAGCTTGGCGTAAAGCGCGAGAACGTGTGGCTTTGCGACATCGAAGGGCTCGTCTACGAGGGACGCGAAGCCGAGATGACGCCGCAAAAGGCGGAATATGCACAGGGCACCACTCCCGCGACGCTCGGCGACGTGATTGATGGGGCGGACATGTTCCTTGGCCTGTCGGGCCCGGGCGTGCTCAAGCCCGAGATGGTCGCGAAGATGGCGAAACAGCCGATCATCTTCGCCCTCGCGAACCCGACGCCGGAGATCCTGCCCGACGAGGCCCGCGCGGTGGCTCCCGATGCGATCATCGCCACGGGTCGCTCGGATTTCCCCAACCAGGTCAACAACGTCCTGTGCTTCCCCTTCATCTTCCGGGGCGCGCTCGACGTGGGCGCAACCACGATCAATGACGAGATGCAGATTGCCTGCGTCGAGGGCATCGCGAAGCTCGCGCGTCAGACGACCTCAGCCGAAGCCGCCGCGGCCTATCGTGGCGAAAAGCTGAGTTTCGGACCGGATTACCTGATCCCGAAACCGTTCGACCCGCGCCTGATCGGCATCGTCGCTTCTGCCGTGGCGAAGGCCGCGATGGAGACCGGCGTCGCCGCGCGGCCGCTCGAGGCCCCTGAGGTCTACAAGGCACAGCTCGACGGTTCGGTCTTCAAGTCCGCCCTGCTCATGCGCCCGGTCTTCGAAGCCGCCGCCACCGCCTCGCGCCGCATCGTCTTTGCCGAGGGCGAGAACGAGCGCGTGCTGCGCGCGGCCAATGCGATGATCGAGGAAACCACCGACACGCCGATCCTGATCGGTCGCCCCGAGGTGATCGAAATGCGCTGCGAGCGTGCCGGATTGCCGCTCGACCTGAGGGCGGTCGAGATCGTGAACCCCGAGAACGACCCGCGCTACCGCGACTACTGGGGGACCTATCACGAGCTGATGGCCCGACGCGGCGTCACCCCCGACCTCGCTCGCGCGATCATGCGGACCAACACCACCGCCATCGCGGGGATCATGGTCCATCGCAACGAGGCGGATTCGATGATCTGCGGCACTTTCGGGCAGTATCTGTGGCACTTGAAATATGTCCGCGAAATCCTTGCGCGCGACGGGCTGCATCCGCAGGGCGCGCTTTCGCTGATGATCCTCGAGGACGGCCCCCTCTTCATCGCGGACACACATGTCCACCACCAGCCCACCCCCGAGCAGATCGCGGAAACCGTCATCGGCGCCGCGCGCCATGTTTGCCGCTTCGGGCTGAAGCCCAAGATCGCGCTGTGCTCGCATAGCCAGTTCGGCAATCTCGACATCGACTCGGGCGAACGGATGCGCGCCGCGATGAACCTGCTGCTCCAGCGCGAGGTCGAATTCGACTTTGAAGGCGAGATGCATGTCGATGCGGCGCTCGACCCCGAGACCCGCGCCCGTCTGATGCCCGACAGCCGCTTCGAGGGCGCCGCCAACGTGCTCGTCTTCGCCAATACGGACGCAGCTTCGGGCGTGCGCAACATCCTCAAGATGAAGGCGGGCGGGCTTGAGGTGGGACCGATCCTGATGGGCATGGGCAACAAGGCGCATATCGTGACGCCCTCGATCACCTCGCGCGGGCTGCTCAACATGTCGGCCATCGCGGGAACCCCGGTCGCGCATTACAGCTGAGTCGCAAAGCCCGCAGAGTTTGCAAAGCCCGCATAAGCTGCAAATAAGCTGAATACTCCGTCGGGCTTTGCAAAAGTTTGCGCACGTTTTGTCGCGGCTTATGCAAATTTTTCTGCCGATCCAGCAAATGTGCGCGGTAACATTCTTGCGCCAAATCCGGGCCGGACTTAACACATCCTCCAAATTCCTGAGGAGGAGATGTTCGCATGGGCTATAAAGAGGTCTATTCCGCCTGGCAGGCCGATCCCGACAAATTCTGGATGGACGCCGCCGAGAAGATCGACTGGGACACGAAACCTTCCAAGGCGCTGTTCGACGGCAACGCCCCCTTCTACGAGTGGTTCTCGGACGGCCTCGTGAACACCTGCTGGAACGCGGTGGACCGCCATGTGGAGGAAGGTCGCGGCGATCAGATCGCGATCATGCATGAAAGCCCGATCACCCATTCGACCAAGGGCATTACCTACAAGGAATTGCAGACCCGCGTGGCCTCGCTGGCCGGTGCGCTGAAAATGCGCGGCGTCGAAAAGGGCGACCGCGTCATCATCTACATGCCGATGATCCCCGAGGCGCTGGAGGCGATGCTCGCCTGTTCGCGCATCGGCGCGATCCACTCGGTCGTCTTCGGTGGCTTTGCCGCGCACGAACTCGCGGTGCGCATCGACGACTGCACGCCCAAGGCGATCATCGCCGCAAGCTGCGGCCTCGAGCCCAACCGCGTCGTGCATTACAAGCCGCTGCTGGACGAGGCGATCGAGCTCGCCGAACACAAGCCCGAATTCTGCGTCATCTTCCAGCGCGAGCAGGAAGTGGCGAAGCTGATCGAAGGGCGCGACTTCTCGTGGCACGGCTTCCAATATGGCGTGAAGCCCGCCGAGTGCGTGCCGGTCGAAGGCAACCACCCCGCCTATATCCTCTACACCTCCGGCACGACCGGCCAGCCCAAGGGCGTGGTGCGTCACACCGGCGGTCATCTCGTCGCCCTGCAATGGACGATGAAGAACATCTACAATATCGAGGCCGGCGACCGCTTCTGGGCAGCCTCGGATGTAGGCTGGGTCGTGGGCCACTCTTATATCTGTTACGGCCCGCTGATCGCAGGCGCGACCACGGTCGTCTTCGAGGGCAAGCCGATCGGCACCCCGCATCCGGGCGTGTTCTGGCGCGTCATCCAGAACAACCGCATCAAGTCCTTCTTCACCGCCCCCACCGCCCTGCGCGCAATCAAGCGCGAGGACCCGAATGGCGAGTGGATCAAGCGCTACGCACTACATGACCTGCAAGCGCTGTTCCTCGCGGGCGAACGCGCCGATCCCGACACCGTGGAATGGGCACAGAAGCATCTCGGCGTGCCGGTGGTCGATCACTGGTGGCAGACCGAAACCGGCTGGGCGATCGCCGCGAACCCGATCGGAATCGAGGAACTCCCGACGAAGATTGGTTCGCCTTCCGTGCCGATGCCCGGCTATGACGTGCAGGTGCTCGACGAGGGCGGTCACCCGGTCGAGGCAGGCACGCTCGGCGCCATCGCGATCAAGCTGCCGCTGCCTCCGGGGACACTGCCGACCCTGTGGAACGCGGAAGACCGCTTCAAGAAATCCTATCTCGAGCACTTCCCGGGCTACTATGAGACCGGCGACGCCGGCTACAAGGACGAGGATGGTTATCTCTACATCATGGCGCGCACGGATGACGTGATCAACGTCGCGGGCCACCGACTCTCGACGGGCGGGATGGAAGAGGTTCTCGCCGGTCACCCCGATGTCGCCGAATGCGCCGTGATCGGTGTGGCCGATGAGCTCAAGGGGCAGGCTCCGATGGGCTTCCTGTGCCTCAATGCAGGGTGCAACCGCCCTCATGCCGAGATCGTCAAGGAATGCGTCGCCCGCGTGCGCGACCAGATCGGCCCCGTTGCGGCCTTCAAGCTCGCGACCGTTGTGGACCGCCTGCCGAAAACCCGCTCGGGAAAGATCCTGCGCGGCACGATGGTGAAGATCGCCGACGGGCAGGACTGGAAGATGCCCGCCACGATCGACGACCCGGCGATCCTCGACGAGATCACCGAAGCGCTGAAGGGGCTCGGCTATCCGCGCAGCTGATCGTAGATGTACCGCAGCCGGACCGACCGGCGGCGGTGACGTTCACACGTCGATCACATTTTGTACATTCGCCGCGCTCCTCCCGGGGCGCGGCGTTTTATCTCTGCCCGAACGCTTGATTTCAGGCCCCCACCCCCAGATGATCGTTCGGGGCACCACATGAAAAACCCGATCGCGACACCAACCTCGAACCGTTCGTCGTCGCGCCCTCCTGGCGCGGATACTGCGATGTTGCATCATGATCTGCGCGCGGGGCTGTCGGAAATCCTGGGAGGGTTGTCGCAGCTGATCGCCCGCACCCAGGAAGACGAAACCCGCAGGGGGCTGGAAGCCCTGCGCGGCCTGAGCGAGGAAATGGGGCGGCTGATCTCGCTGTTGAGCCCCGATCTCTCCCCGCCCCGGCCGCATGAGCTGCGGCTTGATGCGTTCCTCGCCTCGGTGGCACGGCGCTGGGAGACGGCGACGCAGGCGCGCGGCATCCGTTTCACGCTCGAGGTTTCGCCCGATCTACCCGCGGCGATAAATCTCGACCGGCTGGCGTTGGAGCGGCTGCTTTCGAATCTGCTTGGCAATGCTTTGGCCCATGGCGCGCAAAAGGCGATCTGGCTGCACTTCGGACTTGAGGGAGATGCGCATTTCACGCTCGCGGTGCGTGATGACGGGCTCGGTTTCCCGGACGCATTGCTGGACGGATCTGCGCCCGTCAGTGTCAGTGAGAGTGCCTCTCTGCCTTTTCCGACGCGCGGGCATGGCACCGGCCTCGGTCTCTCGATCTGCCGAGACATAATCGAAGCCCTCGGGGGCGCGATGCGCCTTGCCAATCCTGCGGGCGGAGGCGCCGAGATCCGCATCACATTGCCGATCACGCCGCTCCGATCCGGCCCCAAACGCGCCGACACGGACTGCCTCGATCAGCTTCCCGACCTGAGCGGATGGACCGCACTCGTCGCAGACGACAGCGCCTCGAGCCGCGTCATCTTCGAGCATCTCCTGCGGGCGATGGGCGCGCAGGTCGTGGCGCTTTCGGACGGAGCTGTGGCGCAACGCAGATTGCTGGTGGAACCGCATGATCTCGCAGTGATCGATATCGAGATGCCGGGCCTGAACGGGCTCGATGTGATGCGCGCGCTGCGCCGCTCGGGGCGCGATTGGGCGCGGATGCCGCTCATCGCCTGCTCGGGCCATGTCCTCCAGTCCGAGCGTACCGCGATGCGCAGCGCGGGCGCCGACATTATCCTCACCAAGCCACTGATCGGCGTAATGCCGATCCTGCGTGCCATCACCGAGATCGCGAATGCCCGTCAGCCCGCGTCGCGCGATTGCTCTCCGAATGACGACCTGCTGATTGCGCGGCTCATGGCACGCACCGGACGCAGCTTCGCCGAAATTATGGGCAACACCTTCACCGAGGATTTGCGCGCCGTGCAATCCGCCCTCTCCGAGGCCCTTTCACAGCAGGATCGCACAACCATAGGTTGCCAAAGCCACAAGCTCGCAGCCGTCGCGGGAGCGATCGGTGACGATATCCTCACCCGACAGGCGCGCGCGCTTGACAGCGCAGCTCGCCATGGCACCTATGAAGATATTGATGACCTTGGGCGTATCGTTCTGGCATTGCTCGAACGGCTCATCGTCAAAATGACACAAGATTTATTGGAAAATGACGATTTCGACCATGAGTGCGCAGGAAAATGACCAGAGCCATGCCGCAGCGGCGGCCGAGACAGTGCCCCATTCGGGCCTGCCCGATTATGAGGGCGGACCACGCCACGAAGTAAGCTCCAAAGACCCAAGCGCAGCCGAACATGTTCTGCTGATCGAAGATATCGGATCGCTGCGGGCCATCTATGACGCCTACCTGCGCGCGGCAGGGTTTGTGACCCACAGTGCGGAAACCGCGGCCGAAGGTCTCGCGATCTTTCGCTCCCATCCGATCCGGATGGTTCTGCTCGACCTGATGCTGCCCGATCGTGATGGCGATACGCTGATTGCGGAGATGCTCGAGCTGCGCCCGCGTACCGCGATCATCGTGGTAACCGCGGACCGTTCGGCCGATCGTGCCGTGCGCGCGATGCATGCGGGCGCGGTGGATTTCCTCGTCAAACCGATCGACGAAACCCGCCTGAACGCCGCGATCGAACGTGCACGTTCCTCGAGCCTTCAGGCACCGGGGGAGAACCCGCACGAGTCGAAAGCCCCGCTGGGCGAATTCATCGGCACGTCGCCACGGATGCAGATGGTCTACGAGCGTGCCCGCTCGGCGGCGCGCTCTTCCGCGCCGGTCTATCTCTGGGGCGAAAGCGGCACCGGCAAGGAGCTTTGCGCTCATGCGATCCATTCGAGCGGGACACGCGGCTCCGGCCCCTTCGTGACACTCGATTGCGGCTCGCTTCCCGCCGACCGGCTCGACAGCGAGCTTTTCGGCCATCACAGCGGCGCCTTTCCCGGCGCGTTGCACGACAAGCCGGGCGCAGTGGCGATGGCAGATGGCGGCACGCTGCTTCTGGACAATGTCTGCGAATTGCCGATGCCCGCCCAGATCAAGCTCTTGCGCTTTCTCGAGACCGGTCAGGTCAAACCCTATGGCGCGACCGAGCCGGTGACGGTGGATGTGCGGGTGATCTCGGCCTCGGCGAACACCCCCGAGGAAACGCTCGCTTCGGGAAAGATGCGCGAAGATCTCTATTATCGCCTCAACGTCCTCTCGATCGAGATGCCGCCGCTGCGCAGCCATGGCGAGGATATCGGCCCGATCGCACGCATGGCGCTGGATCGTTTCGCCGCCGAGGAGAACCGCTGCTACACCGAGATCACCGACGAGGCCATCCGCAAGCTCGAGCGGATGCCCTGGCCGGGCAATGTGCGCCAGCTGATGAATGTGCTGCGCGCGGCGATGGTGATGCATGACGGACCGGTGCTGCGCGCCGAGATGTTGCCTGATATCCCGACTGTCTCGGCGCAGACCGACATCGCGGAGGCAGGGGCTACAACGGTCTCAACCTTCGAAGGGATGACGCTGGCAGAGATCGAGCGCCTCGTGATCGAAGCCGCGATCGAGCGCCATGACGGCTCGATCCCGCGCGCCGCGAACGAGCTGGGCGTCGCGCCCTCGACGATCTATCGCAAACGCGAAAGCTGGTCCGCTCAGGACTGATCCCGAGAGGCGGCCCCTGCACCTCAGGCAAATTGCTCCCGCATGAGCCGCTCTTCGAGCCCGTGACCGGGGTCGAAGAGAATACGATGCGCGATCTCGGGCTCCGAGCGGACCTCGACCCATTTCACCGGCTTCACAGAACGCGAATCCGCATCCGCCATGACCGGGCGTTTTGCCCGTTCGAGCACGTCGAAGCGCACCACCGCCGAGGAGGGCACGATCGCGCCCTGCCAGCGCCGGGGCCGGAAGCTGGCAATGCCCGTCAGCGCCAACACATCCGAGCCAATCGGAAGGATCGGCCCATGCGCCGAGAAGTTGTAGGCCGTCGATCCCGCGGGCGTCGAGACGATCGCCCCGTCGCAGACCAGCTCCTGCATCCGCACCTTGCCGTTGATCGAGATCTTCAGCTTGGCTGCCTGCGGCCCCGCACGCAGCAACGATACCTCGTTGATCGCGAGCGCCTCGTGCAGCACTCCGTCCTCGGTCTCCGCCTTCATCGAGAGCGGGTTGATCACCGCTTCTTCGGCAGCCTCCAGCCGCTCGGGCAGGTTCTCGGCGACGAAATCGTTCATCAGGAAGCCGACCGAGCCGCGGTTCATCCCGTAGACCGGCAGGCCCGTCCCTTCATGCAGGCATTGCAGCATGAAGCCGTCGCCTCCCAGCGCCACGATCACATCCGCGGCGTAGCGGGGCACCTGCCCGTAAAGCGCGACCAGCTCGGCCATCGCCTCCTGCGCGCCCTCGGCCGTCGACGCCGCGAAATGAATATGGTTGTACTGGCTCGCCACGGCGTTTTCCTCCTGCACGTCCAAGGTGTTGCAAGCGCCCGGGCGAAAGACAAGCGCGAAAGGCCGGTGAAAAACCGGTTTTGGTCGCTTTGGGCGCTTTCAGCCTCACGAAAACTGCGCTAAACGGGCCGCGACCCCGGATCTTTGCGAGGAGCGCACCATGACCGAGCAACGCGACGCTGGCTTCTTCACCGAAAGCCTTTCCAGCCGTGACCCCGAGCTTTTCAAATCGATTACCGACGAGCTGGGCCGCCAGCGCGACGAGATCGAGCTGATCGCGTCGGAGAACATCGTCTCGAAGGCGGTGATGGAGGCGCAGGGTTCGGTGATGACGAACAAATACGCCGAAGGCTACCCGGGCAAGCGCTACTATGGCGGCTGCCAGTATGTCGACGTCGCCGAGAACCTCGCGATCGACCGCGCTAAGGAACTTTTCGGCTGTGAATTCGCCAACGTCCAGCCGAACTCCGGCAGCCAGGCCAACCAGGGCGTCTACCAGGCGCTGATCCAACCCGGCGACACGATCCTCGGCATGAGCCTCGACGCGGGCGGCCACCTCACCCACGGCGCCAAGCCGAACCAGTCGGGCAAGTGGTTCAACGCGATCCAGTACGGCGTGCGCAAGCAAGACAGCCTTCTCGATTACGAGCAGGTCCGTGAACTCGCGCTCAAGCACAAGCCGAAGCTGATCGTGGCGGGCGGCTCGGCCATCCCGCGCCAGATCGACTTCGCCAAGTTCCGCGAGATCGCGGATGAGGTCGGCGCTTACCTGATGGTCGACATGGCCCACTTCGCCGGTCTCGTCGCGGGTGGCCAGCACCCCTCGCCCTTCCCCTATGCCGATGTCGCGACCACCACGACGCACAAGACCCTGCGCGGTCCGCGTGGCGGGATGATCCTCACGAATAACGAGGAGATCGCGAAGAAGGTGAACTCGGCGATCTTCCCGGGCATTCAGGGCGGTCCGCTGATGCATGTCATCGCCGGCAAGGCCGTGGCCTTCGGCGAGGCGCTGCGCCCCGAGTTCAAGGTCTATGCCGAGCAGGTCGTGAAGAACGCCCAGGCGCTCGCCGACGAGCTGATGAAGGGTGGCCTTGATATCGTCACCGGCGGCACCGACACCCATGTCATGCTGGTGGACCTGCGCCCGAAAGGCGTGAAGGGCAACGCGACCGAGAAGGCACTGGGGCGCGCACATATCACCTGCAACAAGAACGGCATCCCGTTCGACCCGGAAAAGCCGATGGTCACTTCGGGCATCCGTCTGGGAACCCCCGCCGGCACCACCCGTGGCTTCGGTGAGGAAGAGTTCCGCGAGATCGCCCGCCTGATCGTCGAAGTGGTCGATGGTCTGGCCGCCAATGGCGAAGAGGGCAACGGTGAGGTCGAAGAGACCGTGAAGGCCAAGGTCGCGACGCTGCTCGCACGCTTCCCGATCTACCCCGAGCTCTGAGCTCGACCGATACGCATTGCGAAGGCCCCCGATCTCGGGGGCCTTTTGCGTTTCGGTGGATCGCGTAGCCCTTGCCCGGATCAGCCGCGAAGCGGATCGGGGTCGTCCGGGTCTGGCAGGGATAAAGCGCAGCCCCCCCTATCTCAGGGCGCCCATCCAGCGTCCGGGCGCTGTCCTCTGACCGTTTGTTCAATCTGCTGACGACAAGTCGGCCTCAGATCATCCCCGACCACAGCATCGCGACAAGCAGCGTTCCACCGACCACCAGAAAGATGAACGCGATCGAGCTCCCGAGGTTCAGCAATGCGCCACGCAGTCGATCCCCCGCGCCAAGCGGCTCCAGATAATGCCGGCACGTCGCATAGGCGGCCTCGATCGCCCGCGTATCAAGCTGCCGGGCGACCTTGGGCGCGTGGGCCTTGCGTTCAGCCTCCGCCAGAAGCCGCGCCGCTTTGCGGACCTTGCGCGGCAGCACGCGGGCGCGGCTCGAAACGCGGGTCTCGAGGTCATGCCCCTTCGCCCCCAGCCGCACAGCCAGAAGGCGTGAGACCTGCTCGGTCATCTCGGTGATCCTCTCCGGTCCCATCCGTCTCTCCCGGTCGCTTCCTCACCGGACGCTAGCCGCCCCTGCAACCGCACGCAACTCCCCCTTGCGGTGGCATTTTTTCGCGCAGCCCTCTGGCCGTGATGGCCTGCGCGCTCTAGCTTATGGCCCATGCTGAACACCGTGATCTATCCCGCTGAAACCGACGCCCCGCCGCTGATCATCGCCCCCGGGCTTTTCGGCTCGGCACGCAACTGGAACGCCATCGCGAAACGGCTGAGCGCGGACCGCCCGGTGATCGCGCTCGACATGCGCAATCACGGCGACAGTTTCTGGGATGACGATCATTCCTATGCCGCGATGGCCCGCGATATCGCCGAGGTGATCGAGGCGCATGGCGGGCAGGCCGATGTGATGGGGCACTCGATGGGGGGGAAAGCCGCAATGACGCTCGCGCTGACCCGGCCCGAGCTGGTGCGCAAGCTCGTGATCGCCGACATGGCGCCCAAGAGCTATGCCCATGGCGACAGCCACGGTGCGCTGATCGAGGCGATGCAGGAGATGAAGATCGACGATCTGAGCTCGCGCTCGGTCGCCGACGAACGCTTGGGGGAACGGATCGTTGATCCGGGAACGCGGGCCTTCCTGCTGCAATCGTTAAGCCTGCGCGACGGGCCGGTGCGCTGGAAATTTAACCTTAACGCGCTCAAGGCCAATCTCGACGCGATCCTGGACTGGCCCGATCCCAAGGGCATGCAACCCTTCGATGGCCCTGCCCTCTTCCTGTCAGGCGCGAATTCCCACTATCTGCAACCCGAAGATCACGCGGAAATCCTTGCGCGCTTCCCTCAGGCCCGCTTTGTCGTGATCGAGGGCGCGGGGCATTGGCTGCACGCCGAGAAACCCCGCGAATTCGAGGCGGATGTGGCGCGCTTCCTCGGCTGAGCTCGCGCGCGCAGGGGTCAGCCCCCGGCCTTCATCATCCGCCGCAGCAGGTGATCTTTCAGAACATACTGGTGATAGAGCGCGGCGGCGATATGCAGCCCCGCGAAGATCAGCAGTGCCGTGGTCAGCGCGGAATGGAGCTCGGCCATCCAACCCAGCGTGAGGAAATAGGCCACCCCGCCAGAAATCGGCAGCGCGAAGAGCGTCAGATAAAGCAGCGCATGGATCGCCTTGGCGCCAAAGCGCATCAGTTCGGGATCGTCATGCGGCGGCTCGGGGGTGCCGTGGGTCGCGCGAAGCACCAGCCGCCACGCGGCGAGCAGCAAGATCGCCACCCCCAGCACGATATGGCCGTAGGTCAGGAAATCAGGCGTGACCGACTGGCCCTTCACCTGCCCCCAGAACGTGCGCGCCACCGAATCGTGGAGCAGGAATTGCGGAATGATCAGCAGCACGACAAGCCAGTGCAGCCAGATCTGCGTCTTCGAATAGCCGGGGGCGGTGGACATGAAACCTCTCGCGAATGAACGAACGTAAATTGTGCTTCCTCGATGCAATCAACGAGGAAGCTATGCTGTTCCGTCTATCACGCCCGCGAGAGCAGATGTCAGACGTTCTCGCGGATCATCTTGGCAATGAACCAGGCGACCGGCAGGGCAATGATGAAACCGATCACGGCCGAGGCGATCATTGCATTGGCGGTGAACATGTTCATGGTCAGCGCAGCGATAATCAGGATGCCCGCGAGGGTCGGGCCGGCGAGCGAATACATGATGGCGAAAAGGCGCATGTCGAGTCTCCTTGAGCGGCGCGTTTTATGGGCGAAGATCACCATGATCGCGAAAACGTGACCTTGATCGGAGTCAAACTGGCCGTGGCCGCGCTGCGGCATCCCGACGCATCAGCAAACGAGCTGAAATCGCGCCTCGCCCGTGTCGTCCGGCAGCGAGGGCGAGCGATGGAGCCCGCCTGCCGGCCCGGCGACCACACAGCCCGACGCCTCCTGCGCCGCGCGGATCATGAGCGCAGGCACCCGATCACGCGCGGCACGGCGAAGATAACCCATGCGGATCACCTCGGCCCGCTCGCCTTTCACGAAGACCACGAAATCGATGCCATCGAGGCGCAGGTCGTGACGGGTTGCCCCGAAGAATTGCGGGGCGGGCGACGCGCCACAGCTGGCAAGCGCGAGAAGAGCGGCACAGAGGATTCGGGATTTTGACATTGAAAGGCTCCGGGGAGGGATAACCCGGAGCCTTTCAGAGCATCGTTAACACGCAGTTAACCTGCTCGGGCGGAAAGTGGCGGCCCCCGCGAGGGACGGGCGGAGGCCGCAACGCCGTTCTGACAGGAATCATGCCTGGCGGGGCGGTCAGAACGGGTTATTCCTCTCAATACCTCTTTCGATCCTGAGCCCACCGGATATCCCCGGCATAGGCCCGACCAACACGATCATCGCGAAATCCTGCCCCCCACCGCACCGGATCCAAGTGCCGAAAAGTCCACGCTTCCAACGCCCGCAAGGGCCGCGAAAGGAGCGATCGACTGACGAAGGGGCGATTTCATCGAACTCTCCGTGTTGTGTTCAGACCGCTAACGCCGCACGTTGAAGAGGGTTCCAAGGAACCATAAAAAATTTCATACGTTGGCCAGTGTGGCTTCATAGGAGAGCGAAAAAATGACGAAGACGGTTAAGCTTGGCGCGGCGATGGCGCTGGTGATCCTCGGTCTGGCGGCGTGCAACACGGTGCGCGGCGCGGGTCAGGATCTCTCGGTCGCGGGCAGCACGATCGCGAGCGAAGCCAACAAGGCACAGTAACATCGCCTGCAGAGGCGAAGGGGCCCCGGACCGGAAGGTTCGGGGCTTTTCCATGCGGGGACGAATTCGTTCGCGCTGATCTCGCTTTCGCGCGTAGTTCCAGCCCTTGACCGAAGTCGGATCAGCAAAGAAAAGACCCCGCCAAGGCGGGGTCTGATTCACTCATCCATCTTGAGCGCAGCGATGAAGGCGCTCTGCGGGATTTCCACTTTCCCGAACTGGCGCATCTTCTTCTTGCCGGCCTTCTGCTTCTCCAGCAGTTTCTTCTTCCGGGTCGCGTCGCCGCCATAGCATTTCGCGGTCACGTCCTTGCGCATCGCGCTCAGCGTCTCACGCGCGATCACGCGGCCACCGATCGCGGCCTGGATCGGGATCTTGAACATGTGACGCGGGATCAGGTCTTTCAGCTTCTCACACATGGCACGGCCGCGCGCCTCGGCGCGGTCGCGGTGAACCATGATCGAGAGCGCGTCGACCGGCTCGTCATTCACCAGGATCGACATCTTGACGAGGTTGTCCTCGCGATATTCGGTGATCTGGTAGTCGAAGCTCGCATAGCCCTTGGTGACGGATTTCAGGCGGTCGTAGAAGTCGAACACGACCTCGGCCAGCGGCAGGTCATAGACGACCATCGCGCGCGAACCGGCATAGGTCAGGTCCATCTGGATGCCGCGGCGGTCCTGACAGAGCTTGAGCACGTCGCCGAGATATTCGTCCGGCACGAGGATCGTCGCCTTGATGCGCGGCTCCTCGATATGGTCGATCAGCGTCAGGTCAGGCATATCGGCGGGGTTGTGCAGGTCGCGAACCTCGCCGTCCTTCATGTGCAGCTTGAACACGACCGACGGGGCGGTGGTGATCAGGTCGAGATCGTATTCGCGCTCCAGACGGTCGCGCACCACTTCGAGGTGCAGCAGACCGAGGAAGCCGCAGCGGAAGCCGAAGCCGAGCGCGGCGGAGGTCTCCATCTCGGCCGAGAAGCTCGCATCGTTGAGTTGCAGCTTCTCGATCGCGTCGCGCAGCGCTTCGAAATCGTTCGCATCGACGGGGAAGAGACCGCAGAACACCACCGGGATCGAGGGTTTGAAGCCCGGAAGCGCCTGTGCGCAAGGCTTCTTCTCATGGGTGATCGTATCGCCGACCTTCGTGTCGCGCACCTGCTTGATCGAAGCGGTGAAGACGCCGATCTCGCCGGGGCCAAGCTCGTCGATATTGACCATCTGCGGCTTGAGCACCGCGAGACGGTCGAGCTTGTAGGTCGCGCCCGTCTTCATCATCTTGATCTGGTCGCCCTTCTTGATCACGCCATCCATGACGCGGATCAGAACGACGACGCCGAGATAGGGATCGTACCACGAGTCGACCAGCATCGCCTTGAGCGGCGCGTCACGGTCACCCTTGGGGGCGGGCAGGCGGTGAACGATCGCTTCGAGCACGTCCGGAATGCCGAGACCCGTCTTGGCCGAGATCTCGACCGCATCCGAGGCGTCGATGCCGATCACGTCCTCGATCTGTTCCTTCACCCGCTGCGGCTCTGCCGCCGGAAGGTCGATCTTGTTGAGCACCGGCACGATCTCGTGATCCGCGTCGATCGCCTGATACACGTTCGCCAGTGTCTGCGCCTCGACGCCCTGCGAGGCGTCGACCACCAGCAGCGAGCCTTCGACCGCCTGCATCGAGCGCGAGACCTCATAGGCGAAGTCCACGTGGCCGGGGGTGTCGATCAGGTTCAGGATATAGGTCTTGCCGTCCTTGGCGGGATATTCGATCCGCACCGAGTTGGCCTTGATCGTGATGCCGCGCTCGCGCTCGATATCCATCGCGTCGAGGAGTTGCTCCTTCATGTCGCGTTCGGCCACCGTGCCGGTCATCTGGATCAGACGGTCGGCGAGCGTGGATTTGCCGTGGTCGATATGCGCCACGATGGAGAAATTGCGGATGCGATCAAGATCAGTCATGGGCGCGCGTATACAGGGGAAAATGGGGGCCGGGAAGAGGGATTGAGCGCGTCTCGCCCATTGACCTTTCATCCCGTCGAGCGACATATCTCAGGCAAGCAACTCAGGAGATGCTGCCATGATCTATTCCATCCCGAACATGACCTGCGGCCATTGCAAAGCCGCTGTGGAAGCCGCGATCGAGGAGGTCGGCGGCAAGGCCGATGTCTATCTCGAGGATCGCGAGATCGAGGTATCCGGCCTGCCCGAATCCACCGTGCTCAGCGCGCTCAAGGCCGCGGGTTACGAGGCAACACCGGTCGAGGACTGATCGAACGACGCGGGACGCGCCAGATCGAGGGCCGGATCCAGGGCCAGATCTAGGGGGCGCCCCACCCTGCCCCGCGAGCGGTTGCGGACCGGTTCCCGCACCCTCGCGTGATCGGCGGAAACCCGCCTGTTTCATTGCCTGCCTTTTGAATTTCCGCTAAAATGCGGGACAAATAACGAGGCAGGTCCGGCGCATCTGACGCTGGCCGCAATGCAAAGGGCAGTGCAATGACTTTCAAGACGACACTCGGAATCTGTGCATTCGCCGGCGCGATGACGCTGGCCACGAGCGTTTCGGCCGGTCCGGTCAGCAACGCTTGCATGAAGGCGGGACGCGCGGGCAGCCTGGCGCTCTGCGGTTGCATCCAGAAGGTCGCCGACATGACGCTGAGCAACCGTGACCAGCGCCGCGCGGCGAGCTTCTTCCAAGACCCCGACCGTGCGCAGGAAGTGCGCATGTCCGACCGCCAGTCGGATTCGGATTTCTGGGATCGCTACAAGAACTTCGCCTCGACCGCCGAGAGCTATTGCAGCGAGTAAGGCACCCGTTCGGCCGACGCGCGGGAGATCAGCTCCCGCGCCGTTTCTCTTCCTCATCGGCCAGAAGGTCGGCGACAAGCGCCTCTGCTCCGGCCTCGATCAGATCGAGGGCCGCCTCGAAATCCCGCGTGTAATAGGGATCGGGCACATTTTGCGGCCCGTTCGGCCCGTCGATGAACATCTGCACCTGCGCGCTGATCTGGCGCGGGGCCACGTCGAGCGCGTTGCGCAGGTTGTTCTCGTCCATCGCGAGGATCACGTCGAAGGCGTCGTAATCTGCGGGTGAAATCTGGCGGGCGCGCAACGAGCGCATGTCATAGCCGCGCGCTTCCGCCGCCTCGATCATCGAACCATAGGGCGGCTCGCCCACGTGCCAGTCGCCGGTGCCTGCACTGTCGAACTCGATATCGAGCCCCGCCGCGCGGGCCTTGTGACGGGTGACCGCTTCGGCGGCGGGCGAGCGGCAGATATTGCCAAGGCAGAGAAACAGGATACGCATAGGGCAAGTGATAGCGGAGGGCAGAGCGATGGCCAAGATCGTGATTTTGACAGGCGCGGGCATTTCCGCGGAAAGCGGGATCCGAACCTTCCGCGCCAGCGACGGTCTTTGGGAAGAGCATCGCATCGAGGACGTCGCGACGCCCGAGGGGTTCGTGCAGGATCCCGACCTGGTGCACCGTTTCTACAATGCGCGCCGCGCCGCCGCGACGGCAGCCCAGCCGAACCCGGCCCATATCGCTCTGGCGGCGTTGGAAGCCGACCCGGGCCACGAGGTTCTGATCGTCACACAGAATGTCGATGACCTGCATGAGCGCGGCGGGTCGCAAAACGTGCTCCACATGCATGGAACGCTCTTTGGCGCACTGTGTCATTCCTGCGAGCACCGCTGGCCCGCGCCCGAGGTGATGTCGCCCACCGACAGCTGTCCGTCCTGCAGCGCGCAGGCCACGCGCCCCGATATCGTCTGGTTCGGAGAGATGCCCTACCGGATGGAAGAGATCTGGCATGCGCTGCGTGCGGCGGACCTGTTCGTCTCGATCGGCACGAGCGGGAACGTTTATCCCGCCGCAGGCTTCGTGGCGGACGCGATGCATGCGGGCGTTCCGACGCTGGAGCTGAACCTCGAACCCTCGGCGGGCCGGTCGATGTTCGACGAGGCCCGCCACGGTCCGGCGAGCGTGTTGGTTCCAGAGTGGGTGCGCGAGCGGCTGGGCTGAGGACGGGGCGGCTGACCGCCCTGCCCTCTCATCAATAGCTGTATTCGGCGTAGATCTTGCTCAGATCGCCATTCCACTCGCCGTGGTACTTCTCCAAGAGTTCGTCGGCAGGCACGCGGCCCGTCTCGACGCTCTCTTCCAGCGCGTTGAGGAAATGGGTCTCGTCGAGGATCATCCCGCCTGCGCCCGGCTTGGCGCGCGCCTTCAGGCCCGATTTCGCGATCGCCACCGTCTCGCGTGCGAGGTCGTGCAGCTTGATCCCGTTGAACTCACCTTGCAGCGCGTCGACCGCTGCGGCACGGCGCAGCCCCTCGCGGGTCTCGTGATCCCAGTCCTTCACCAGATCCCACGCGGCATCGAGCGCGGATTGGTCATAAAGCAGACCGACCCAGAGCGCGGGCAGCGCACACAGCCGCCGCCACGGACCGCCATCGGCGCCACGCATCTCGATATATTTCTTGGTGCGTGCCTCGGGGAAGACGGTCGTCAGGTGATCGGCCCAGTCGCTCAGCGTCGGCTTCTCGCCCGGCAGCGCGGGCAACTCGCCCTTCAGGAAGTCGCGGAAGGACTGCCCCAGAGCGTTGATATATTTCCCGTCGCGATAGACGAAATACATCGGCACATCGAGGACGTAGTTGACGTAAGCCTCATAGCCCGCGCCGTCTTCGAACATGAAGGGCAACATGCCCGTGCGCGCATCGTCGAGGTTCTGCCAGATATGGCTGCGCCACGATTTCATCCCGTTCGGCTTGCCATCGAGGAAGGGCGAATTAGCAAACAGCGCGGTGGCGACCGGCTGCAGCGACAGCGCCACGCGCATCTTCTGCACCATGTCGGCTTCCGAGGCGAAATCGAGATTCACCTGCACGGTGCAGGTGCGATACATCATCTGCGTGCCAAGCTCGCCCACGCGGCCCATGTAATCGGTCATCAGCCGGTAGCGGCCCTTCGGCATCATCGGCATCTGGTCCTGCGTCCAGATCGGCGCGGCGCCCAGCCCGATGAAGCGCGCACCGATCTTGTCGGCGACTTTATGCACCTCGCGCAGGTGTTCGTTCACCTCGTCGCAGGTCTGGTGGATCGTCTCGAGCGGCGCGCCCGACAGCTCCAGCTGCCCGCCCGGTTCGAGGCTGACATTCGCGCCGTTCAGCTCCAGCCCGATGATATTTCCCTGCTCTTCGACCGGCTTCCAGCCGAAGCTGTCGCGCAGGCCTTCCAGCATCGCCTTGATCGAGCGCGGGCCGTCATAAGGCAGCGGCAGTTGCTTGTCCTCGCAATAGCCGAATTTCTCGTGCTCGGTGCCGATGCGCCATTGCTCGCGGGGCTTTTCCCCTTCGGCAAGAAACTCTGCCAGTTGCTCGAACCGTTCGATCGGGCCACCGCCCTGCTGCGGAATGGACATGTCTGCTCTCGCGTCGTCTCAAGGAACGCCACAGGTGGCGCGGGGGATGGCCCAAGTCAAGCGCGAAACCTATCGCCGCGTCCACAGGCTTTGTGCGGCAAGCTCGTGATCGAGCGCCGCCGAGAGCTTGCCCATGTCGATCCCGGGCAGGCTCGCGAAGGCATCATAGAGCGCATTCGCCCCCGCCGCGTCGAGCGGGATCAACAGCGCCTCGCCCGCGCCGCTGCGCAGCCGCCAATACTGCTTGCCCTGCAAATTGAGCAGCCGGATCTCGGTGATCTCGCGCAGCGCAAGCTCGCCCCCCATCCCCAGCGCCGTGACATTGCCCGCAGGACCTCCGATGGCCCGCGCCCTAGAGGCCGCGAAATAGGAGATCCGCCCCTCGTCGATCTCGACCAGACCGGGCGCGCCGACATCGCGCGAAAACCGCATCCGGCGCCAGCCGATTAGGGCCCACCCCAGTCCCAGCGCCACAGCGGCCGCGCCCAAAGCCATGAGCAGATAGCCCCCGAGCCAGATCAGCCAGGCGCCGAAAGCAACCGCGACGCCCGCCGCGATGACCTCACCCCAGCGCCGGAAGCCTTGCGCAACCTCGGGACGGATCACCGCCAGTCCCCCAGCGTCGATTGCCAAAGCGTGATCGCCGCGCACACGGCGGTATCCGCGCGCAGAATGCGCGGGCCGAGGCTGACGGGAGTGACGAAATCGAGGCTGCGGAGAATCGCGCGTTCGCCATCCGAGAACCCGCCTTCCGGCCCGATCAGGATCGCCCAGGGACCAGGTTCGAGCCCCGCGAGGGTCTCGGCGGGGCCGACCAGCGCCTCGTCGGCCCAGAGGATGCGGCGTGCAGGGTCCCAGCCGTCGAGCAGCTTCTTCACCGGCTGCAAATCCTCGACGGGCGGCACATAGGTGCCCAGACATTGCTCGGCCGCTTCCTTGGCATGGGCCTGCAAGCGGTCCTGCCGGATCCGCGCGGAATTGGTGAATTCGGTCTGCACCGGCAGCACTTTCGCGCAACCCAGTTCCGTCGCTTTCTCGACGATGAAATCGGTGCGCTCTTTCTTGATCGGCGCGAAGATCAGCCACAGATCCGGCGGTGCAAGCTGCGGCGCGGCCTGTTCCACGCAGGCCAGAACGCCGCGCTTCTTGTGGGCCTCGACGACCTCGGCCGTCCACTCGCCATCGCGCCCGTTGAACAGCGCCACGCGCGCGCCGACCTCCAGCCGCATCACCGCGAAAAGGTAATGCGCCTCGTCCGGCGTCAGAGGCACGGCTTGCCCCGCGCCCAATGGGTGCTCTACACAGAGCCTGATCTTGGCACGTTCCATGAGGCGGACTTTATGAGCGGAAAAACCGAAATGCCAGAGGCGGCGCAAGAGGCGGCAGGCGAAGCGGCGGGCACCGTGGCCGACGCCTATCAGGGCAACTGGGTGGACCGGCTCGCTCCCGCATGGACGCGCCCCTACCTGCGCCTGAGCCGCGCCGACCGCCCGATCGGGACATGGCTTCTGCTGCTGCCCTGCTGGTGGGGGATCGCGCTTGCGGCCTCCTCGACGGGAGGCTTCGTCTGGATGGACCTGTGGCTCGCCGTTGGCTGTTCGATCGGGGCGTTCCTGATGCGCGGCGCGGGCTGCACCTGGAACGACATCACCGATCGCGACATCGACGCGGGCGTTGCGCGCACCCGGTCGCGCCCGATCCCCTCGGGACAGGTAAGCGTGAAACAGGCGCTCGCCTGGGCGGTGATCCAGTCGCTGATTTCCTTTACGATCCTGCTGACCTTCAACACGCCCGCGATCATTCTAGGGATCGTCTCGCTGGTGCCTGTCGCGATCTACCCCTTCGCCAAGCGCTTCACCTGGTGGCCGCAGATCTTTCTCGGCATCGCCTTCAACTGGGGCGCACTGCTGGCCTGGGTGGCCCATACCGGCACGCTGACATGGCCGCCCGTGGTCCTTTACCTCTCGGGTCTGATCTGGACGCTCTTCTACGACACGATCTATGCCCATCAGGACAAGGAGGACGACGCGCTGATCGGGGTGAAATCCACCGCGCGGCTCTTCGGCGACAACAGCGCGAAATGGTTGGGTGCGTTCCTGATGCTGACCGTCACGCTGATGACCGTCGCAGTGATGGGCGCGCTCATGCCCGACGCCCCGCCGCTGCGGCTCGGACTGTCGCTGCTGGCGCCCTGGGCGATGGGCTGGCACATGCTCTGGCAGATGCGCCAACTCGATATCGACAACCCCGATATCTGCCTGCGACTTTTCCGCGCGAACCGCGATACCGGCCTGATTGCTGCGCTGTTTCTCGCCGCTGGCGCAATCGTGTGAGGGGCTTGCGATTGATCCCCTGTCCCGCGCACCTTAAGGAACACGGGTAAAGATTCCCTGGGGAGGGCTCCTGAACAATGCGCACACGCGCCACCCTGTTGACGACTGCCGCCTTCGTCCTCGCGCTCGTTGTCTCGGCCGTGATCGCCGGCGGCGCCGCGACCGTGATCGAGAAAAGCACCAAACAGGAGGTGCGCGTCGCGATGGAGGCGCAGGGCTATGGCTGGATGAACATCCATGCCGACGGCCTTCAGGTCACCCTCACCGGCACCGCCCCGACCGAGGCCGAACGCTTCCGCGCCGTCTCCGAAGTCGACAAATATATCGACAGCTCGCGGGTCGTGGACAATACCGACACCGAGGTCGCGCAGGACATCACGCCCCCCGCCTTTTCTCTCGAAATGTTGCGCAACGAGAACGGGATTTCGCTGATCGGCCTCGTGCCCGCTTCGATCGACCGCGCAGCCATCGTCGAAAAACTCTCGAAGGTCGCAGGCGACGAGGGTGTGACCGACATGCTTGAGAGCGCCGATTACCCGGTGCCGGGTGGCTGGGACGAGGCGATGAGTTTCGGGCTGCGCACGCTCGAGACGCTGCCGCGCTCGAAGGTTTCCGTCACTGCCGGCAACGTCTCGGTGCAGGCGATCACCGACAGCGTTGCCGAGAAAGGGCGGGTTGAGACTTCGCTCGCCCGCAGCCGCCCGTCCGATCTCAAACTCGATTTCGACATCTCGGCGCCGCGCCCGGTGATCACCCCCTTCACGCTGCGCTTCATCGTCGACAAGGACGGCGCGCGTTTCGACGCCTGCTCGGCCGATACGGAAAAAGCGCGCGACCGCATCCTCGCAGCCGCGCGCGCGGCGGGCGCCAAGGGCACATTGAGCTGCACGATCGGCATGGGCACGCCTTCGCCGCAATGGGCCGCGGCCGCCGAGATGGCGATCAAGGCGATGGGCCAGCTCGGTGCGGGCTCGGTGACGTTCTCGGATGCCGATATCGCGCTCGACGCAAAACCGACCGTGCCGCAGAAAACCTTCGACGATGTCGTGGGCGAGCTGGAATCGAACCTGCCGCCAGTCTTCTCGCTCAAGGCGACGCTCGAACCCGTTCCCAACGCCAAGGCCGCCGAGGCCGAGTTCATCGCGACCCGCGACGGCAAGGGCCAGGTCGAGCTGAAAGGCCGCGTGCTCGATGCGCGCCAGCGCGAGGCGGTCGAGAGCTTCGCCCGCGCCAAGCTCGGCCATGACAATGTGCACGGCGCGACCCGCGTCGACAAGGAGTTGCCCGCAGGTTGGCCGGTGCGCACCATGGCCGGGGTCGAGGCGCTTGCCATACTCCATGACGGCACTGTCACCGTGACCCCGAAGCTCATCACCGTCACCGGCACGAGCGGGGACTCGCAAGCCTCCGACACGATCTCGCGCATCCTCACCAGCCAGCTCGGCGAGGCCGTCCAGATGGACCTCAAGGTCAGCTACGACAAGCGGCTCGACCCGACATTGGCCCTGCCCGATGGCAAGGAATGCGTGGCGCGGCTCAATGGCGCGCTGGCCCAGAAGAAGGTCAATTTCGACCCCGGCTCGGCGCAGGTCTCGACCGACAGCCTGCCCGCGCTCGACGCGCTCGCAGGCGCGATGAAGAACTGTACCGAGTTCCGCATGGAAGTCGCGGGCTATACGGACAATCAGGGCCGCGAAGAGATGAACCTGCAACTCTCGCAAGAGCGCGCCCAGGCGGTGATCCGCGGCCTGCTCGATCGCGGCATCCTGATCGGCAATCTCGTGGCCAAGGGCTATGGCGAGGACCAGCCGATCGCTTCGAACGACACCGAAGAAGGCCGTGAGGAAAACCGCCGCATCGAATTCGTGCTGCTCGACGAGACCCCGGTTGACGAGGGCGAAACAAGCGCGCCCGATGGAGCCTCCGACGGCGCTTCCGACGGCGAGCCGCATTGGGACGGTGCGGTGACCGAAGACGGCGCGCCGGCCGACGAAGGCGCAGCGCAACCCGCCGCGGATGCCGTCGAGGCGACGGATGAGGCGGCGGCAACCGAACAAGGCGCCAGCGACACGACCGACACAGGGGCCGCAGAGCCCGCCACACAAGACGAGATCCCGGTCGAGACGCCCGGCAATGACACGCCGCGCCCGAAGACCCGGCCGCAGGATCTCACCAAGGGCTGAGGGGACAGGACATGAACCGCACCGAATTCGTCATCGCCACCGCGATCATTCTCTTCGTCGCCTTTGCTCTGGGCTGGTTCGCGAGCTGGCTGATCCATCGCCTGACGCGCGTGACCCGCGCCGATATGGGCGAGCTGGAGCAGATGGCCCAAGCACTGCACGAAGCCGAGGAAACCCGCGATCAGGCGCTGACCTATTTCGAACAGCGCGAAGCGGAGCTGACCAACCAGCTCAACCAGTCCGAAGCCGAACTGCGCGCCGCGATGGACGGGCTGCGCGACGCCCGCCACGAGGCCGAGGAACTACGCGCCTATATCGAGCGGATGCAGCAGGCCTGAGCGGGAAACGAGGCGAAGCTGCCTGACAGTCAGGCGACTTGGCCGATCTCACGGATCTCGCGCTTGACCGGGCCGGGTCATCTGGAAAGCTGGGGCCGCTGGCGGATCGCCTCGGAATAGCTCAGCCCCGGATGTAGCGTCCCGGCATTGGCGCGCAGCAGAGCGGCGGCCCGGCGCTCGGGCAGCGTGCCCTCCCCTCCCAGAACTCCGAGCGCATCGAGATATTCCGGCAACCGCCCCGACAAGATCAGCGTCGCATTGATCGGCAGGTCGGATTTCAACGCTCGCGCCAGCCCATAGACGACCGTAGTGCAATTGGCCGCAATCGTATTGTAGAAGCGCGGTTTCTGCTCAAGCTGGCGCGCCAGCTCGACATAGGCGAGAAACATCGTGCGACGTTGCTCGGGCGTGAGATCCACGGCATACATCCGCACTGCTTCGTGCCGCAGATCGGTACGCAGTCGCACGATGTCGCGTTCGGTCGCAGCGATCAGCACCAGCTCGAACTGGCGAAAGAACCCGCCAAGTTCACTGAAGGTCTCGTCCGCCTCGCGACGGATCTCGACCGAGAAGACGACATGCTCGCCGCCCGCGAAGCCGAAGCTCACCAGCAGATGGGCGATCTCGGGATTGTCCCAGACCGAAGTGACCATATCGACGCTCTCGAGCGCGTCGAGATCGTAGCTTCGGACAATCCAGCGCTCGGTCGCGGTGTCGCGGCTGTGCCAGTCGAAATCGCGAATGTTGGAGAGCGTGACGGTGTCGCCCTGGACCCGGGCCGTGACACCGCGCGAGACATCCACGGCCCAGTCGCGATCGGCGCGCGGTGTAATCGTCTGATACCAACCCGCCACCATTTCCGCCCCGATCACCAGCACCAACCAGCCAAGGCGGCGCTTGCGCGTGCGCGCCACGAACGCCCCGAGCGTAACGACCGCCAGAGCCGCAAGCGCCACGATCCGCGATGGGCCCGCCAGATGCAGCCAAAGCGCCGTCGCAGACCATGCAGCACCGCAAAGCACGATCAGCGCGAAAAGGAGATGGGCGAGGAGCTGGGAAAAACGGGCTATCGAATCTGTCCTTGAAATGAGTGAAACGGACCGGATCAGGGGCGACGCGGTCCCGCTCCTGCCGGATCAGCCACCCTTGCCGGGCATCGCGGCGGGCATCTTGGCGGGCGGCTGCTCGAGCAGGGCATCTGCGCCGACCTCACGTAATAACCCTCGGCGGCGAAGCTGGCCCAACCCAGTCAGATGCCACGCTAAATTGCGATCGCGCCAATGTTGAGAACCTGATCACCGCCTTGGCGAGGGACAAAAAGGGCGCGATCAACTCGCGCCCCTGTTCGTATCCGCTGACCTCTGCGGGCAGAATTACCCTTTCACCGCAGCGACCGCCTCAAGGATCGCATCGGCGATGTAATCGAGATCGGGCTGCTTGAGACGCGCGGGCAGGCGTGTGTCGCAGGCACGCATCAGCATCGCACGGGTCTTGGGTAGCTCCGGCACATCCCCGAGGAACTGCCAGTTCCAATAGGCGCGTGCATTGTCTTCGCTCAGGCCGAAGACCTGCACGCCGACACCCCGGGCCTTCGCCTCGGTTTGCAGCTTGCGGGCCTCGTCGTCGGTCCACTCGCCCGCGAGGTTGAATTGCAGCGAGTCCGGCGCGCGGGTCTCGGGGCCAAGCGGCGGGGGAACGTCGAGCCACTCGCTCGTGTTCAGGCGCTCGGCGACGTAATCGTGGTTCGCGCGACCGTCGTTCACGCGGCGCTCGACTTCGGGGATCTGGGGGCGGATCACCGCCGCCGAAAGGTTCTGCATCCGGCAGTTATAAAGCGGCAGCTTGTTCTGCCACTGCACGAAGGAGTTTTGCAGGCCCGGGTGCTTCTTCCAGTTATGCTCGTAAGCGCCCGACATGATCACGGCGCGGGCGGCCAGTTCCGGGTCGTCGGTCAGCAGGATGCCGCCTTCGCCCGCGTTGATGAGCTTGTAGGACTGGAAGGAGAGGCAGCCGATCTTGCCGATCGTGCCGATCTTCTTGCCGTTCCAGAGCGTGCCCAGCGAATGCGCCGCATCTTCGATCACCGGGACGCCCTTCTCCCCGGCAAGCTCCATGATCACATCCATGTCGGAGGTGTGCCCGCGCATGTGGCTGATCATCACCGCGTCGATGCTGTCATCGAACTTGGCGCGGAAATCATCCAGATCGATACGATAATTCGCGCCGACCTCGATCAGCACCGGCACGCAATCGGCATGGACGATGGCCGAGGGTACAGCGGCGAAAGTGAAGGCCGGGACCAGCACGCGCGCGCCGCGCGGCAGGTCGAGCGCCTTCATCGCGAGGAAGAGCGCTTGCGAGCAGGACGACACCGCGACCGCGTATTTCACGCCCATGAACTCGGCAAACTCGGCCTCGAGCCGGGCGACGGGCGCATTCTCCGAGGTGTAGCGGAACAGATCCCCGCTTGCGAGAAGGCGGTCGATCTCGGCGCGGGCGGCCTCGGGGATGGGTTCGGCGTCGTAGCAGTTCGGGGCGATTTGTCCGTCACGCGGCATGGCAAGATTTCCTGAAACTGATATTTGGGAAATCTTACACTCTGTGTGGATATTTCTCCAGTGACCATTTCATGACGAAATCGGGACGTGGCAGTTTGCCGCTTCAGATGCCCAGCTTGTCGCGCATAGAGAACCATGTCATCGCGGCGATCAGGAGCGGGCTACGCAGCAGCGCGCCGCCCGGAAAACTCGGCACCTTGAGCCCCGCCATCAGGTCGAACTGCCCGGCCTGTCCCGCAACTGCCTCGGCCATGATCTTGCCCGCCATCGTGCCCATCGCCACGCCATGTCCCGAAAAGCCGCTGGCCGAAAGCGCGTTCTTGAGGGGCCGTGCAAAGTAGGGCATCCGGGTGCGGGTGATCGCCAGCGTCCCGCCCCAGGCGTAATCGATGCGCACATCGGCAAGACCGGGATAGACCTCGAGCATCGGCTTGCGCACGGTCTCGACGATATCGGGGAACTTGTACCCATAGCTCTCCCCGCCACCGAACAGCAGCCGGTTATCTTCGGACAGCCGCCAGTAATTGACGACGAACTTGGTGTCGGCCACGGCGATATTGGCGCGCAGCACCTCGTCGACGCGATCGCCCAGCGGTTCGGTCGCGAGGATGAAATTGTTGATCGGCATCACCCGCGCAGCCACGCGCGGCGAAAGATCCCCCAGATAGCCATTGGCCGCGAAGATCAGGTGATCGGCGTCGACATGGCCATGTTGGGTCTGGATGCGCACCGGCTCTCCGGGACGGATGTGATGGACAAGCGAACCCTCGTGGATCGCGACTCCTGCCTTGTCGCAGGCAAGCGCCAGACCTTGCGCGAAATTGAGCGGATGCAGATGCCCCGCCCCGCGATCGAGATCGCCGCCGATATAGGCCTCGGAAGGGAGCAGTGCATGCAGATCCTCGCGAAACAGCGGCTCGATCTGGTCATAGCCGTAATCGCGGGCGAGTTTCTCGACCATCTTGTGTGAATGGGCGACCTCGGCCTCGGTCCGGCAGGCATGGGCGATGCCGGGATAGAAGGTCACGTCTATCTCGTGGCGCGCGATCAGATCACGGATCAGACCTTTCGCGTCCTCGCCTATATCCCAAAGCCGATGCGCCATCTCGCGCCCGTGGATCTTCTCGAGCGCGTCCTGCTCCAGCCGCTGCCCCGACCCCACCTGTCCACCATTGCGTCCCGAGGCACCGAAGCCGACGCGATGGGCCTCGAGCAGGATCACCGAAAGCCCTTTCTCGGCGAGATGCAGCGCCGCCGAAAGCCCCGTGAACCCGCCACCGATCACGCAGACATCGGCACGCTGCTGGCCCTTGAGCTCGGGCCAGCGTTTCCTCGTCAACGCGGTCGCGGCGTAATAGGAGGGCGCGTGCTCGCCCCTGCGGTCATTGGCGAAAAGCAGGTTCATGAGATCACACGTTCAGCAGAAGATGCTCGCGCTCCCAGGGCGAGATGACCTGCAGGAACTCCTTGTATTCGTTGCGCTTGACCGCTTCGTAGACAGCACAGAACTCCGGCCCCAGCACGTCGCGGATCTTCGCATCCTCCGAGAAAAGATCGAGCGCGTCGCCGAGGTTCACCGGCACATCCTCGGCCGACATATAGGCGTCGCCCAGACATTCGGGCTTGGGCATCTGCTGCTCTTTCAGCCCCAGGTAGGCGCAGGCGAGCGAGGCCGCGAGCCCGAGATAGGGGTTGCAGTCCATCCCCGCGAGGCGGTTCTCGATCCGCCGGGCGGCAGGCCCCGAGATCGGCACGCGCAGGCCCGTGGTACGGTTGTCGCGGCCCCATTCGAGGTTGATGGGGGCGGCGAAGTCGGGAACGTAGCGGCGATAGCTGTTCACGTAGGGCGCCAGCAGCGCGATCACCGCGGGCAGGTGGTTTTGCAGCCCTGCGATGCAATGCAGGAAAGCTTCCGTCTCGCCGCCCTTCTCGTCCGAGAAGATGTTCTCGCCGGTTTCGATGTCGATCACCGACTGGTGGATATGCATCGCTGAACCCGGTTCGCCCTCGATCGGCTTGGCCATGAAGGTCGCAAAGCAATCGTGGCGCAACGCCGCCTCGCGGATCAGCCGCTTGAAGTAGAAGATCTGGTCGGCCAGATGCACCGGGTCGCCATGGGCGAGGTTGATCTCGATCTGGCCCGCTCCGCCTTCCTGCAAGATGCCGTCGATCTCGAACCCCTGAAGCTCGGCGAAGTCGTAGATGTCGTCGATCACCTTGCCGTATTCATCGACCGCCGACATCGAATAGGCCTGTTTCGCTGCCGCGCGACGGCCCGAGCGCCCCATCGGCGGGATGATCGGCTGGTTCGGGTCGATATTGCGCGCAACGAGGAAGAATTCCATCTCGGGGGCGACGACGGGCTTCCAGCCCTCGGCCTCGTACAGCGCCATCACGCGCTTGAGGACATTGCGCGGCGCGATCGGCACCGGGTTGCCCTGCTGGTCCTCGACATCGTGGATGATCTGCAAGGTCCAGTCCGCGGTCCAGGGCGCGGCGGTCGCGGTCGAGAAATCGGGCACGAGGATCATGTCAGGCTCGGTGAACGCGCCCGAGGGGTTGTCGGTCCACTCGCCGGTGATCGTCTGCAAAAAGATCGAGTTCGGTAGGAAGAACCGGTCCTGGAACTGGAATTTCGACGCGGGCATGGCCTTGCCGCGCGCCACCCCGGCAATGTCGGCGACGATGCATTCCACCTCGTCGAGGCGGCGACCCTCAAGATAGTCGCGCGCGGCCTGCGGGATGCGGTCGGTCCAGTCCTTCATCGAGTCCATCGGTCAGCTTTCCGGGCGCGTCTGCGCCCTTTCCTGTAGAAAGAAATCGGCAATCCGTGCCGCCATGCGCCCGGAACCGCTTGAGGCGCCGCCGGGTGCGCCGAGCCTCGCCCGCGCGGCCTCCATCCGGTCATCGGGCACGACGCCGCGCCCGCGTGTGTCCATCAGCCCCTCGACGAACGTATCGCGGAACTCGGGATGGGGCTGCACGGTGAAGATCGTATCGCCGTAAACGAGCGCCGGATAGGCGCAGAACTCATTGCCCGCGACGGGCGTGGCGCCGGGTGGCAGCTTCGTCACCTGATCCTGATGCCAGGCGTTGAGCGTCACCGTCTCGCCGTTGAAGTCGTAATCCTGCGGCCCCACGGCCCAGCCGCCCTCGAATTTCTCGACCTTGCCGCCAAGTGCCTGCGCGATGATCTGGTGGCCGAAGCACACGCCCACCATCGGCACTTTCGCCTCATGCGCCTTGCGGATGAAATCCTCGAGTGGCGGGATGAAGGGATGATCCTCGTAGGCGCCGTGGCGCGAGCCGGTGATCAGCCACCCCTCGCACTCATGCACGTCTTTGGGGAACTGCATGTGCTCGACGTCGTAGCGCGCGAAACTCAGGCCGCGCCCTGCCAGCAGGGTTTCGAACATGTCGGGATAGTCGCCCGCCTGGTCGCGCAGCACGTCAGGGGATTGGCCGGTTTGAAGGATGCCGATACGCATGGAAGATCCGCTCGTGAGCTCTTTTGAGCGGAGCCTAGTGCGGGGCGGGTAGCGCGGCAAGGGGGGCCGAGCCGTTCCCGGCATCAGGCCGCCATCGAGAGGCGCTTAAGTCTTGCGTTTGCGGAAAATCTGCTCACGCCCGATACGGTCGAGCAACTCGCGCGACGCCTCGGTGCCGAAATGCGGCCGATGTGCGAGATCGGGCAGGCGTGCCGAGATCTCCGCGCTCAGCTCCTCGGGCAGAAGCGACAGCGTCGCTTCCGACACCATCAGGCTCTCGACCGGGATACCCTCGGCATAGATGATCTCGTGGCGTGCGAATACGAGCGCGTAATAATCGACGAAACCGCCTTCGCGACGCCAGACATTCTCGTCATCGACGAGATGTTTCGCCTGCACGAGAATTTCCGAAGTATCGGCCAGCCGCTGCCTGCCGCGCCGGTAGAGAAAAACCCGATGGTGGGGCGAGATCACCAGATCGCCCTCATTGCCCAGAACACCCGCCGAAATCACCACGGGGGCGAAACTGCCCCATGCCCGCATCGTGGCCTTCGCGACCAGTTCCACCGGTTGCGGACCGTTATCGCGTGTCAGAACACGATCACCGGCCTTGAGCTGCTCGATCGGCAGCTGCGCGCCCCCCGCAAGCGTGATCATCGTCCCGGTGGTGAAAGCCACGCAGACCAGATCAGCGAGCTGCACCTCGCCCGGATCGTCGCTCGCCTCGAGAAGCGTGTAATCGAGCCGCGGCGCGATCGGCGAAAGCGGCAGGGCGAAATGACGCCCGCTCGGGTCGTGCCGGATCAGCAAGACATCGACCGTGTCACCTTCGGGCGTCATCATCAGGTGGCGTGCGGCAAGGATCAGAGGATCGCCCGGCACTCCGAGCTCGGATCCCTCGGCCACCTGTGCATGAGCGCCACTTTGCGCGAGGATCAGCTTGCGGGATTTTGCCTGACGGTCCAACTGGTAGATATCGCCCGGCTCGCAGAATTCTGCCGGCCCAAGACCGTCACCCTGGTTGGCGCCCGACGTCACCCAGAGGTCTTCGGCCTCGAAGACATGAACGGTCTGGCTGGGGTTTGGCACGCGCACTCCCTTGCCCGTCCGGGCTTCCTGTGTGGGCATTCGCCTTCGATTACCGCCCCCCCGGCCCCAGGGTCAAGCGAAGTTAGATGCGACGGCCTGTGCGTGGATGCGCTTGCCGCCCGGGCAGGGCGAGCTATTGTGCGGCGAAAGCCGGCGGCAGCCGGAACAGAACAGGAGAGGAGCGCGAGATGGATCTGGGGATCAGAGGCCGCAAGGCGATCGTTTGTGCAGGCTCGAAAGGGCTCGGGCGTGGCTGCGCGATGGCGCTGGCCGAAGCGGGGGTCGACCTGATCCTCAACGCACGCGGGGCCGATGCGCTGGCCGCGACCGCCAATGACATCGAAGCCGCAACCGGCGTCTCGGTCATTCCCGTCGCCGCCGATATCACCACCCATGAAGGCCGCGCGGCGGTACTCGATGCGGCAGGCGCGGTCGACATCCTCGTGACCAATGCGGGCGGCCCCCCTCCGGGAATGTGGACCGACTGGTCGCGCGAGGATTTCATCAAGGCGCTCGATGCGAACATGCTTGCGCCGATCGCGATGATGCAGGCGACGCTCCCGGCCATGATCGAGCGCGGCTGGGGCCGGGTCGTCAATATCACCTCGCAATCGGTGCGCGCGCCGATCGCGGCGCTGGGTCTGTCGAACGCCGCGCGGTCCGGCCTCACCGGCTTCGTCGCCGGCACCGCGCGTCAGGTCGCCCCGCACGGGGTGAACATCAACAATCTGCTGCCCGGCATCCACGCCACCGACCGCGCGATCTCGCTCGACACGGGCGTTGCGAAGGCCAAGGGGATCAGCCTCGAAGAGGCAAAGGCCGAGCGCTGCGCCACCATCCCCGCCCGACGCTATGGCACGCCCGAAGAATTCGGCGCGACCTGCGCCTTCATGTGTTCCGTCCATGCGGGCTTCATGATCGGCCAGAACGTGATGCTCGACGGCGGCGCCAACAATATCTCGATTTGAGCGCGCTTGCATGGCGGGCGGAGGGCTGTTATCTCCGCCCCCAATGTCCGAGTGTTTTAATCGAGATTAAGCGACGTGAGCGCAACCCCGATCCCTCCGCGCCTCGAGGTGCAATCGCTGCGGCGGGTCTTCGATGGCCAGCCCGTCGTCGAGGATGTGTCCTTCGCGATCCCGGCGGGACAAGTCACCTGCCTGCTCGGCCCCTCGGGCTGCGGTAAATCCACGACCCTGCGAATGATCGCGGGCGTGGACATGCAAGATGAAGGCCGCATCTTCGTCGATGGCAAGCTGATCTGTGACACCGTCTTTCGGGTCCCGCCCGAGCGTCGCGCGATCGGGCTGATGTTTCAGGACTTCGCACTCTTCCCCCATCTCACCGTGGCCGAGAACGTGGCCTTCGGCCTCAAGGGGAGTGCCTCGGAGAAACGCGCGCGCGTCGGGGAACTGCTGGGCAAGGTCCGCCTGCAGCGGCATGCGAACAGCTACCCGCATGCGCTCTCGGGGGGCGAGCAGCAGCGCGTGGCGCTGGCGCGTGCTCTGGCCCCGCGCCCCGGCATCCTACTGATGGACGAGCCCTTCTCCGGCCTGGACGAGCGTCTGCGCGATGATATCCGCGACGACACTCTGGCGCTTCTGAAGGACGAGGGAACAGCCGTTCTGCTTGTCACGCACGAACCGCATGAAGCGATGCGCATGGCCGACGAGATCTTGCTGATGCGCGCCGGACAAATCGTCCAGCGTGGCGCGCCCTACAATCTCTACAACGCGCCCGTGGATCGCGCGGCGGCAGCTTTCTTCTCCGATATCAACGTGTTGAAGGGGCGGGTGCAGGGCGCACTCACGCCCACGCCCTTCGGAGATTTCCTCACGCCGGGCCATCCCGACGGGACCGAGATCGACATCGTGATCCGCCCGCAGCACCTCAAGATCGACTTCGACCGCGCCGGACGCGGCCCCAACCCGACACCGCAGGACGGCACGCCCGCACGCGGCATCGTCGAGCGCGCCCGCTTCCTCGGCCGTGAGAGCCTCGTCGAGTTCCGCATGGAGTTCGACGGCTCGATCCTGCGCGCCAGCGTTCCCAATGTCTTCCTGCCCAAACCCGGCACGCCGATGTGGCTGATGATCCGCCGTGATCGCTGCTTCGTCTTCGGCGCCTGAGCCGGGAAATCGGCCATCTCGCGGGCGACTGTTAACGCTCCGGAAAGCCGCTTCGCCCTAGTCTGACCGCAGGTATTCCCGAAAGGGGGCTGAAAGGGGTCAGATCAGAGTGCTGTCAAATCGTATGCAACAGGACCGTCAGGGGGCATTTCGTATCATCGCTCTGATGATGGCGATGATCATTCTCTCCGGTACGGTCCACAACTTTCTCGTCTCGGCCAAGACCGGCACCCCGGCGCTGCATCCGTTCTCTGCCCTGGGATACCTGAGCATCGCGATCAGCCTGCTTGTGCAGGCGGGGCGCCCGCTCGCCCCGCCCTACTGGCTGCGCGCCCAGCAGATTTTCGTTCTTTGCTTCATGGGCGAAAGAATGATCGAGGCGTTCGTGCCCGGCTGGCCAAAGCTCATCACCTCCGATTTCGTCGCGGGCCTGAATACCCGGTACAACTTCCACGGCCGCCTTTCCGTCGAAACCGCGACGGGGATTTTCTTTCTCCATCTGGCCATGTTCCTCGCCCCCACCAGCCTCGGCGCCGCGGTTCTCGCTTATTTCAGCGCGCTCTGTCTGGGGATTTTCATGATTTACCAGCTCGGCTTCGGGATCCTGCTGTTTGACGGGCAGTTCTCCATGGCCTCATTCGGCTCGTTGCTGTTCTCGCTGGCCGGGGTCAGCCTTCTTCTGCGCAACAACGGCTACATGCGACCATTCTTTTCCCATCGCGGGCACGGAACGGCAATGCGCGCGCTATTGTTCGCAGCGATCGCCGCGCCCTTTATCGGCGGCGTGGTCTTCATTGAGGTGCAGAACCCCGAAGACCGCAGCGTGTTCGCCCTGCAATTGCTGTTTTCGTCCTTCAGCGCCCTTTTCGTCGGACTCCTGCTGATCCTGGGTCGCCAGATCAATATCGACGCGCGCCAGATCGAGCGCGTCACCAAACATGATCCCTTGACTGGCGCTCTCAGTCGTCAGGGCCTGCGAGATATCCTGCCCGAAGCGGACCTGTTTGGCGGGGCGCTGCTGATCGACATCGATCACCTCAAGGCCATCAACGATCGCTTTGGCCATTCCCAGGGGGATCGGGTTCTGGTCTGGCTGGCCGAGGCCCTGCACGGGCTGTTCACCTCGGCGACGCCCGTCACGCGCTGGAGCGGAGGAGAATTCCTGATCCTTACGACCGACGCCGATGACAACATCCTCGAACGGCATGCAACCCTGATCCATCGCGCCGTCGCGGCACAGGCGCCGCTCGAACTGGGGAAGACGGATTTTCAGGTCAGCGTTTCGATCGGATATTCCGTAATCGACCCCTCGGAAGAGAACGACATACATGCCGCACTCGGTCGCGCCGATGCCGCACTTTACACAGCGAAGCGGATGGGTCGAAACCAGAGCTGCTCGGCGCATAGCAAGAATTGCATCCACCGCGCGTCGATCGAGGACCTCGTGGCTTGAGCTTCGCGCCGCTCTGCCTTGGCGTGAAGCTCTGCTCGCGCGGCATCAACGGCTCACGCTCCGCCCGGTCCGCTCCCCTGACGCGCGGCCCGTCCACCACGACGCTTGCGAAGGCGCGGCGCGCGGCTCGGCAGCTCCTCCATCACCGCACGTCGTGCCTCGGGGCTCATGCGCGACCACATGCCGATTTCCTCAAGCGTGCGCAGGCAGCCCACGCAAAGACGCTCCTCGGGATGGATCTGGCACAGCTTCACGCAAGGGCTCTCGATCTCGGCGCGCTTCCACACTTCGTCCCCGGCGCGCGGGGGATCCTGTTCGCTCATGCCGCCCCCAGATACCGCAGCCGATCGAGCGCGCCCTGCAGGATGAAACCCGCCGCGACATGGTCGATCGCCTCGGCGCGCTTGGCCCGCGACATGTCGGCCTCAAGCATCGCGCGCTCGGCCGCGACCGTCGAGAGACGCTCGTCCCAAAACGAGATCGGCAGATCGGTAAGCTTTTCGAGATTGCGCGCGAACGCTCGCGTCGCCTGACAGCGCGGCCCTTCCGTACCATCCATGTTCTTCGGCAAGCCGAGGACCAGCCCTTTGATATCGCGCTCGGAAACGATCGCCAGAAGTGCCTCGGCATCGAGCCCGAATTTGCGCCGCTTGATCGTCCGGAGGGGTGTCGCGACCGAGCGAAGCCCGTCCGACACCGCCACGCCGATGGTCTTGGTGCCAAGATCGAGCCCCGCCACCGCGCCCGTGCGCGGCAGCGCCTCAGCGAACGCCTCCATCGTGTCGCAGATCATTCGGCCACACCGGCGCGCTGCGCCGCAAGCTGGACCTGCGCCAGCGCATCGGGCGTGTCAGCCAGCGCCTGCTGCGCCTCACCCCAAGCCTCTTTCGCGCGATCCTTCTCGCCCAGCGTGGCCAGCGACGAGATCAGCCGCGACCATTCCGCAGGCGTGCCGCCTTCTGTGGTCAGCCGGTCGAAGAGCCCGTCGACCATGCCCTGAATCATCTGCTGACGATCCTGCGGGCTCATCGAGGCCACATCCTTCATCTGTTCGGCGGTCGGCCCGGGCATCATCGGCGCGGCCTGAGCCGGAGCTGCCGGAGCGCCTCCCTCATCCTTCAGCGCCTGGCCCGCAGGCGCCGCATGCGCCGCATCGATCTTCGCGAGATCCTCGGGGCGCGAGGCGAACTTGCCCTTTGCCTCGCCATAGACCGCATCGGCGCGCTCCACCTCGCCGATCATGCGCAGCGACGAGATCAGTCGGGCCCAGTCATCGGCCGAGCCGCCCTCCTGCGCGAGCCGGTCGTTGAGACGCTCCACCATGCCACGGATCATCTGCTGGCGCTCGGCCGGGGTCATGTCGGCAGCGGCGGCGATATCGGCCTGGTTCGGCCCGACCCCGCGCGGCATCGGCGGCGTGTAATCGCTTTCGCCCGCAAGCCAGGCCAACTCGTTGATGTTCTGCCGGATCATCGGCACCCAGGGGTCGCTGTCTTCGGAATTGCGCAGCAGCCCGTCCCAGATCCGGAACGCCCGGTCACCGCGGGCATTCTGCGCCATCATCAGCCCGACATAATAAAGCGACAGCCCGTTCTTGGGATCTTTCTGAAGCGCGGTCGCGAAGGTCTTCTCCGCCTCGGGCGTGATCAGACCACCCGCCGCGACAACCATCAGCTCGCCGAGTTGCGCGTAATCCTCTGCGCTCGCCTGATCGCCCTTGAGCGCAACGAGACGCTGCTGCGCCTTCCAGGCCGCATCGAAATTGCCCATCGCCGCCTCGTTGCGCGCGAGCAATTCAAGCCCTTTCGGATCGTTGGGATTTTTCGCGACCGCGTCGCGCAGACGCTGCATCAGTTCGGTGAATTGCGGATCGGACTGAGGCTGGTCGAGCTGACGCGCCTTGGCCATCTTCTCGGCCTCTTCCTGCGAAGGGCGGCTGTCATAGAGCTTGTCGGCATTCTGGAACCGCATTGCGAGCGGCTGGTCTTCATAGCCCTCCGCCCCCATGCGGCCGTAAAGCCAGAATGCCCCGCCGAAAATTACGGCCCCGCCAATCACCAGCGCAATCGTCGCCCCTTTCGGCGCCATCGACAAATCCGACCCGGCCTGCGCCTTGCGGTCGGCTTCGAGCATCCGACGCGAGATCTCCAGCTTGGCGCGCTCCGCCTCTTCGCGCGAGGTCACGCCGCGCTCCACATCCCGGTCAAGGTCGCGCAGCTGGTCACGATAGACCTTCACGTCATAGGAGGCCGCCGGTGCCATGTCTTCATCTTCGCGTCCCCGCCACAGGGCAAGCACGAACAACAGCGCGATGACCGCGACGAGCGCAGCGGCGATGATCCAGAACAGCATGGCGTCTCCTCTTCCTTCGCCCCCCATTTAGGCGCTTTGGGCGACCGCCGAAAGGGTCAAGCGCGCGAATGGAACCCGATGTCGCAGCCGCATGTCGCTTTTTTCCCTGCGATGCCGCAACAGGGGGGCTTTCACCCGGCGGGCCGGTCCATCACAAGGGTGGGGAGAGTCGGTCAACCAGCCCGGGGGCGCGGACATGAAACGCTATTCGATCTTTGCCGTCGCACGCGAGGCGCTGCGCTATCACAGCGGATGGGAACGCGCCTGGCGCTCGCCCGAGCCGAAAAAACGCTACAAGGTCATTGTGGTGGGTGCTGGCGGGCATGGTCTCGCGACCGCCTATTATCTCGGCAAAGTCCACGGAATCACCGATGTTGCGGTGATCGAGAAGGGCTGGCTGGGTGGCGGCAACACGGGCCGCAACACGACGATCATCCGCTCGAACTATCTTCAGGATCCGTCCGCCGCGATCTATGAAAAAGCGCGCTCGCTTTACGAAGATCTCAGCCAGGATCTTAACTACAATGTGATGTTCTCGCCGCGGGGTCTCCTGATGCTCGGTCAGACCGAACATGAGGTGCGCGGCTACAAGCGCACCGTGCACGCCAACCGCCTGCAGGGCATCGACACCGAATGGATCGGGCCGGAGCAGGTCAAGGAGCTGGTGCCGATCATCAATATCGACGGGCCGCGCTATCCGGTGCTGGGCGCGCTGCTGCAAAAGCGCGGCGGCACGGCTCGGCACGATGCGGTCGCCTGGGGCTATGCGCGGGCCTGTTCGGCGATGGGCATGGACATCATCCAGAAATGCGAAGTGACCGGCGTGCGCACCGAGGGCGGCAAGGTTCAGGGCATCTCGACCACCAAGGGCGAGATCGACTGCGAACAACTCGCCATCGTCGTCGCGGGGCACAGCTCGGTCATGGCCGAGATGGCGGGCTTCCGTCTGCCGATCGAAAGCGTGGCGCTGCAGGCCTGGGTGTCGGAACCGATCAAACCCTGCATGGACGTGGTCGTGATGGCCAACACCGTGCACGGCTACATGTCGCAATCCGACAAGGGTGAGATGGTGATCGGCGGCGGCACGGACGGCTTCAACAATTACACCCAGCGCGGTTCGTGGCACCATGTCGAGGAAACCACCCGCGCTCTGGTTGAGACCTTCCCGATCATCTCGCGCCTGAAGATGTTGCGCCAATGGGGCGGGATCGTGGACATGACCGGCGACCGCTCGCCCATCCTGTCGAAAACGCCCGTGGAAGGCATCTTCGTCAATTGCGGCTGGGGCACCGGCGGGTTCAAGGCGATCCCGGGCTCGGGCTTTGCCATGGCCGAGCTGATCGCGCGCGGCCACTCGCCGCTGACCGACGAATTCGGCCTCGACCGTTTCCGCGAAGGCCGCTTCATCGACGAGAGCGTCGCCGCCGGGGTGGCACACTGATGTCGGTTCGCAACACTCGCCGCATCTCCGGGAACCCGGTAAAGGTCTGTCCCGTTACCTGTCCAACGCAACAGCGAAAGGACATGAACAGATGTCGGAATCGAAAAACAACAGCTTCATGGGCTTCATCATCGGCGCGCTCGTCGTCGTCGTGGCGGGCCTTGTCTGGTTCATCTATTCGGGCGGCGAGATGCCCGGCCAGAACGAAGCCGAAATCCAGATCAACCTTCCCGACGGCAACTGATCGCGGGCGTCCTGTGGCGCGCCGCAAGGAGGGCGCGCCATGCTGAGCCTCACCTGTCCCTGCTGCGGCATTACCGCAGAGGAAACCGAATTCGCTCCCGGCGGCGAGGCGCATTTGAAGCGCTTCGGGCCGGGCTCGAGCGACGAGGATTTCGAGAGCTATCTTTTCGCCCGCAAGAATCCCAAGGGCGTGCATTTCGAGCGCTGGCGCCATGCCTATGGCTGCGGCAAATGGTTCCTTGCCGCGCGTGACACCAACACGCTCGAGGTCTTCGCCACCTACAAGGCGCAGACCTCCGAACCCCCCGCCGATGTGATCGCGAAGATCAAAGCGAAACGCCCCGACTGGGAGGGCTATAAATGAGCACGCGTCTTGCCAAGGGCGGCCGTCTGATCGACCGCGCGAAACCGCTCGCCTTCACCTTCAACGGCAAGCCGATGCGCGGCTTTGCCGGCGACACGCTGGCGTCGGCGCTGCTGGGCGGTGGACAGGTGATGGTCGGGCGCTCGTTCAAGTACCACCGTCCGCGCGGGATCGTGGCGAGTGGGGCGGAGGAGCCCAACGCGCTCGTGGGCCTGGGCCGTAATGCAAGGTTCGAACCCGATCAACGCACAACCACGACAGAGCTGTTCGACGGCGCCGAGGCCACCAGCCAGAACCACTGGCCGAGCCTCGACTTCGATATCGGCGAGATCAACGACACCTTTTACAAATTCCTGCCCGCAGGCTTCTACTACAAGACCTTCATGGCGCCCCGAGCGGCGTGGAAGCACCTCTTCGAACCCGTGATCCGCAAATCGGCGGGCCTCGGGGGCGTGCCGAAAGAGGCCGATCCCGACCGCTACGAACAGGTCTATGCCCATTGTGACGTGCTCGTCGTCGGTGGCGGCGTGGCGGGTCTCGCGGCCGCGCTCAAAGAGGGCCGCGCGGGCAAGCGTGTCTGGCTGATCGAGCAGACCCCGAACTGGGGCGGGCGCACGCCCGTCGATGGCGGTCAGATCGACGGCCACGACGCCCAGGACTGGATCGACAGCACGCTGGCCGAACTGTCCTCGATGGAGAATGTCACGATGCGCACCCGCCTGATGGCGGCCGGCCTGCACGATCATGGCTATGTCATCGGTTACGAGAACCTCGCCGACACCACCCCCGGCGACGGCCGTCCGCGTCACCGCCTCTGGCGCATCCGTGCGGGTCACACGATCACCGCGACCGGCGCGATCGAGCGTCCGCTGGCCTTCGCGGGCAATGATGTGCCCGGCGTGATGCTGGCCTCGGCGGTGCGCGATTACATCGTGAACTGGGCGGTCTCGCCCGGCGATCGCACGGTGATCGTGACCAACAATGACGACGCCTATCGCACGGCGCTCGCGATCCTCGATGCGGGCCTCACGGTCTCGGCGGTGATTGACGCGCGCGAGGAAACCCATGGTGCGCTGCCGCAGGCCGTGAAGGCCCGCGGCGTACGTGTGCTCGAAGGGCGCGGCATCGCGAAGGTGCAGGGCCGCAAACATGTCACCGGTGTCGAAATCTGCGCGCAGGCCGGCGAAGGCGGCGCGGTCGAGACGATCCCCTGCGATTGCGTCGCGATGTCGGGCGGCTGGTCGCCGGTCGTGCATCTGTGGTCCCATTGCGGCGGCAAGCTGACCTGGGACGATGCGCGCGCGATGTTCCGCCCCGATGCGACGCGTCCGCCCACCGGCGCGGATGGCTCCGCGATGGCCACGGTCGTCGGTGCTGCGAATGGCGATCTGACGCTGCCCGAGGCGATGGGCGGGCTGGGCATCGGCGCGGCCTCGGAAGAGGAAGCACCGCTCGCGCAGGTCTGGATGATGCCCGCGGGCGCCCCCGATGCGCTGCGCTTCAAGAGCTTCCTCGACTACCAGAACGACGTGAAGGTCTCGGACGTGCAACTGGCGGCCCGCGAAGGGTTCGAATCCGTCGAACACACCAAGCGCTACACGACGCTCGGCATGGCGACGGATCAGGGAAAGCTGAGCAATATCAACGGCCTCGCCGTCCTCTCCAACGCGCTCGGCCAACCGATCCCGGCAACCGGAACCACCACATTCCGTCCGCCCTATACGCCGATTTCCTTCGGCGCAGTCACGGCCGAGGCGAAAGGCGATCTGTTCCAGCCGCTGCGCCGCACGCCCATGCAATCCTGGCACGAGAGCAAGGGTGCACATTGGGAGCCGGTCGGCCATTGGCGCCGCCCCTATTGCTACCCGCGCAGCGGCGAGACCCATCGCAACGCGGTCAATCGCGAGATCACCAACACCCGCAAGAATGTCGGGCTTCTCGACGCCTCGACGCTGGGCAAGATCGTCGTGAAAGGGCCGGACGCGGGGAAATTCCTCGACATGCTCTACACCAACATGATGTCGACCCTGCCGGTGGGCAAATGCCGCTACGGGCTGATGTGCAACGAAAACGGCTTCCTGATGGATGACGGGGTCGTGGCGCGTCTGTCCGAGGATACGTGGCTGTGCCACACCACCTCGGGCGGGGCGGATCGCATCCATGGCTGGATGGAAGACTGGCTGCAATGCGAATGGTGGGACTGGAAGGTCTACGTGGCCAACCTAACCGAGCAATTCGCGCAGATCGCCGTGGTCGGCCCGAAGGCACGCGACCTGCTCGAACGTCTGGGCGGCATGAATGTCTCGCGCGAGGCGCTGCCTTTCATGCAATGGGCGGAGGGCAAGCTCGGGAATTTCGACGCCCGCATCTTCCGCATCTCCTTCTCGGGAGAACTCAGCTACGAGATCGCGGTGCCGGCATCGCAGGGCCTCGCACTCTGGGAGACGCTGATGGCCGAGGGCGAGGCGCTTGGCGTGATGCCCTATGGGACCGAGGCGCTGCATGTGATGCGCGCCGAGAAGGGCTTCATCATGATCGGCGACGAGACCGACGGCACAGTGATCCCGCAGGATCTGGGCCTGAACTGGGCAATCTCGAAGAAGAAGACCGACTATCTGGGCAAGCGCGCGCAGGAGCGGTCCCACATGACCGACCCAAACCGCTGGAAGCTGGTCGGTCTCGAGACGCTCGACGGCTCGGTGATCCCCGATGGCAGCCACGCGCCCGCCGAAGGGTTCAACGCCAATGGTCAGCGCAACACGCAAGGCCGCGTGACCTCGACCTATTACTCGCCGACGATCGGCAAGGGGATCGCGATGGGTCTGGTGCTGAATGGTCCCGACCGGATGGGCGAGGTGATCGAGTTTACCGGCGAGGGCGATGCGATGATCAAGGTGCGGATCGTGGATCCGGTCTTCTACGACAAGGACGGGGAGAAGCAGAATGTCTGATGCTGTCAGCGCCCTTCAGGGTGAAACCCATGAAGGCTTCGTCACCGTCGCCGAGGCCGGTCTGATGGGCATGATCACGATCCGCTGCGATCTGGGCTCGAAAGGGCTCGCCAAGGCGCTGAAAGCCGAACGGCTGCCCGTGCCCGGCCCGCGCCGGATCGAGACGGTCGAGGGTCGCTCCATCGCGTGGATGAGCCCGGATGAGCTGCTGTTGATCTGCCCCCACGCCGAGGCGCCTGCGCTGACCGAGCGCCTCTCCGCAGCGCTCTCGGGCGAGCACGCGCTGATCGTCAATGTCTCCGACGCCCGCGCGATGTTCACTATCCGCGGTGCGAAGGCCGATCAAGTGGTGATGAAACTCTCACCTGCCGATGTCGCGACCCTGCCCGCGGGCGAGATCCGCCGCTCGCGCACGGCGCAAGTGGCGGCAGCCTTCTGGCGCTCGGGCGAGGATGAGATCTCGCTGGTATCCTTCCGATCTGTTGCAGGCTATGTTATCGGACTACTTGAAGTTTCCGCCCGCAAGGGCAGCGAGTTGTTTTAAGAACCGGCGATCCCCCGCGCGATTTTGGGGCGGCGATTCGCCCCAATTTCACACGAGGTCTTTGATGCGCTCTCTCCTTGTCGCCATTCCCCTTTTCTTCGCGTGTCTCGCGACGGGTGCCCACGCCAAGAACACCAACATCGTTGTACCCAAGGGGACCGTGGCCCTGCATTGTGAGTTTCGCACGGGCTACCTTTCGAACAGCACGCCCAGTGTCGTCGACCTCTATCGAGAACCCGGCGCGAACTGGCATGTGATGGATCCCTTCCTCGCCTATTTCAAGAAGCCGCCGCAACAGGTCGAGATCCTCGTCGACAACCCCAAACGCATCACCTACGGCTGGACTGTGGAACGCGTGAGCTCTGACAGCAACAATTTCGCCGCGCGCGTCAATTTCCGCCTGACCCTGATCAAATCGGACCGGCGCGCCTCGCTCACGGTTCAGCCCACAGGGTTTCGCAGTGAAGCCGCCTGGGGCCGATGCCTTCCCCTGCGGACTTTCTGAGCCAACACCGCGCCAAGGGAGGCGCCGCCCCCGCCTTTCAGACACCCCAGGGATTTTTGGGCCAGTTCGAAGACGAAAAAAGCCCGGCTCGATCCGCAGAGGGGCGGGCGAGCCGGGCAACTTCGAATTGGGCGGTCATGAGCGTCCCCGCCTGTACCGCATCGCCTCGATAACTTGAGTCTGCTTAAGACTTCGTTGCGCGCCTTCGAATTGGCAAAAATATCCCGGGGGGCTGGCCGGAAGGCCAGCGGGGGCAGCGCCCCCTCCCCCCTAGGATCAGAGCGCGCGCCAGCCGATATCGCGCCGACAGAACCCCTCCGGCCAGTCGATCGCATCGACCATCGCATAAGCCCGGTCGCGGGCTTCCTGAAGGGTCGCGCCACGTGCGGTGACGTTCAGAACACGCCCGCCCGTCGCGACGATCTGGCCATCCTTCGCGGATGTGCCCGCATGGAACACCATGTTGAAGCTGTCATCGGGAAGCGTATCCAGGCCACGGATCGCCGAACCCTTCTGATATGCTCCGGGATAGCCTTTCGCCGCCATCACCACGGTCATCGCGTGATCGGGTGACCACTGCGCGCGCACCTCGCCCAGACGACCCTCGGCGCAGGCCAAAAGCAAATCGAGCGCCTGTGCGCCCAGACGCAGCATCAGCACCTGGCATTCGGGATCGCCGAAGCGCACGTTGTATTCCACCAGCCGCGGCTGACCGTCCTTGATCATCAGCCCGGCATAGAGCACGCCCTGGAACGGCGTGCCGCGCCTGGCCATCTCGGCCACGGTCGGGCGCACGATCTCTTCGAGCGCTTTCGCCTCGATCTCGGCGCTCAGCACCGGGGCGGGGGAATAGGCGCCCATGCCGCCCGTGTTCGGCCCGGTATCGCCTTCGCCGACGCGCTTGTGATCCTGCGCACCGCCGACGGCGAGAATGTCCGTCCCGTCGCAGAGCACGAAAAGCGAGGCTTCCTCGCCCTCCATGAATTCCTCGATCACGACTTCCGCACCCGCCGCCCCGAAGGCGCCGCCGAAGATCTCGTCGATCCCGTCGAGCGCCTCATCGAGCGTCATCGCCACGATCACGCCCTTGCCTGCCGCCAGACCATCGGCTTTCACCACGATCGGAGCGCCCTGTTCGCGCACATAGGCCTTCGCGGCTTCAGCCTCGGTGAAGCGCGCATAGGCTGCCGTGGGAGCCGCGCAGGCATCGCAGATCTCTTTCGTGAAGGCTTTGGAGGCCTCCAGCTTGGCGGCTTCCGCCGAAGGCCCGAAGGTCAGGATCCCTTGAGCGCGCAGCGCATCGGCCACGCCTGCCGCCAGCGGCGCTTCCGGCCCGACCACCACGAAATCCACGGCATTCGCTTCGCAGATCTCCAGCACCGCCGCCGCATCGCAAGGGTCGATATCGGCGCAATCGGCGATCTGCGCGATCCCGGCATTGCCCGGGGCCACGATCAGCCGGTCGCATTTCGGGTTTTGCTTGATCGCCCAGGCCAGCGCATGTTCGCGCCCGCCACCGCCCAGAACCAGAATGTTCATCGCTCGCCCCCTTGGCCTTGCCGTTTGCGCCTTCTAAGCTGCGCACCAATGCGAGGCAAGGTGGCGATGGACCTTCTGGAAGACGATAACGGCTCGAACGCGCATGAATACACGGTCTCCGAAATCTCGGGGGCGGTGAAACGGGTGATCGAGGGCGAATTCGGCCGCGTGCGCGTGCGCGGCGAGGTCGGGCGCGTGTCGATGCCGCGCTCGGGGCATATGTATTTCGACCTGAAAGACGACCGCGCGGTGATCGCCGCCGTCAGCTGGAAGGGGCAGGTCGCGCGGATGCAGGTCCGCCCCGAGGAGGGGATGGAGGTCATCGCGACGGGACGGATGACGACCTTCCCGGGCCAGTCGAAATACCAGCTGATCGTCGATGAGGTCGAACCGGCAGGCGCCGGTGCGCTGATGGCGATGCTCGAGGCGCGGCGCAAGCAGCTCGCCGCCGAAGGATTGTTCGATGCCAGCCGCAAACATCCGATCCCGTGGTTGCCCGAGGTGATCGGTGTCGTGACCTCGCCTTCGGGCGCGGTGATCCGCGACATCCTCCACCGTCTGCGCGACCGCTTTCCGCGCCGGGTGCTGATCTGGCCGGTGGCGGTGCAGGGCCAGGCCTGCGCCCCCGAGGTCGCCCGCGCGATCCGGGGCTTCAACGCGATGGAAAAAGGCGGGCCGATCCCGCGTCCCGACCTGATCATTGTCGCCCGTGGCGGCGGCTCGATCGAGGATCTCTGGGGCTTCAACGAAGAGATCGTGGTGCGTGCAGCCGCCGAGAGCGCGATCCCCCTGATCTCGGCGGTGGGCCACGAGACCGACACGACGCTGATCGACTATGCCTCGGACCGGCGCGCGCCCACGCCCACGGCGGCCGCCGAAATGGCGGTGCCGGTACGCGCCGAACTGGCGGCGTGGCTCTCGGAGGCCCAGACCCGGATGATGCGCGCCGCGCGCGGACGCATCGACCAGCGCGACCAGCGCCTGCGCGATCTCGCGCGCGGCCTTGGCCGCCCCGAGGCGCTGACCCAACCGGCGCGGCAACGGTTCGACATGTGGTCAGAGCGGCTGGGGCCCGCGTTGCGCACGCTGGTACTGCGCAAGAACAGCCGCTTTGCCCCGCTCGCCGCGCAGATCTCGCCGAACCTGCTGCGCCGCTTCATCCGGGACCGCTCCCGCGAGATCGACGGCTTCGCGACCCGGCTCTCCCCGGCTCCCGCCACGCGGATGCGCCGGGCGCGCCAGGAATTCGAGCAACTCTCGAAACGGCTCGACAGGTCTCGCCAGCGCATGATCGGTGAGGCAGAACGGCGCAATCGCGAGGGGGCGCAACGCCTCGGCGCGCTGAGCGAACGCCTCGCGCGCGCGCCCCGCGCACGTCTCGACGCGCTCAGCGACCGGCTCGAGCGGCTCGACCGCATGCGCCAGACTTTGGGTTATACCGAGACGCTCAAACGCGGCTACGCGGTCGTGCGGGGGCCTGACGGCGTTGTCACCAGCGAGAAACAGGCCGCGAAACAACCCGGCCTCGAGATCGAATTTGTCGATGGCCGCCTCGCGGTAATCCCCGGAGGCGGCGGCACCGCCGCGCCGGCCCGCGCGAAGGGCTCAAAGAAAACGGATCCCGGGCCCGAACAGGGCAGCCTGTTCTGAGCACGCCTTCTCGACTTGGACCAAAATATCCCGGGGGCGGCGCAGCCGCGGGACAGCGCCCCTCCGTGCGCTCAACCCCTGCCGCGGATCGCGGGGAGCGCGGCATTTACCAGCGGGTGCAATTCCTGCGCTGCGTGATGCGCGATGAACTCCTCGCGCATCGCAGGCGCCCAGTTGGCGTTGATATGATCGGCCACGGCCTGCGCCTGATCGCCCGGCTGGCTCTCGAAGAAGCGCGCGATCTGGTTGGCCATGCGGGCAAGTTTGTCAGGCGTCATGCCGTGGCCTCCTGCGGGGCGGTGTAAAGGGCAAGCGCGCCGCAGGCGCGCGCGATCAGCGTCAGTCCCGCCGCGCGGGCCTCGGTCACCGCCAGCGCGGTCGGGGCCGAAGGACCGAGGATCATGGGCATGCCGACCGTCGCCGCCTTCTGGACGAGATCGACCGAAAGGCGCGAGGTCATCACGAGCGCACCGCTGTCCGGCGCGATCTCCCGGCGGCTCAGTGCCCCGATCAGCTTGTCGAGTGCATTGTGCCGGCCCACATCCTCGCGGCACAGCACCAGCCCCTCGCCGGGACACCAGAAGGCCGCGGCATGGACCGCGCGGGTCTCGTCCTGAAGCGGTTGGTGAGCACGCAACGCCCCGAGCGCGGCTTCGGCCTCTTGGGGCGAAAGGCTCCAGCGCGGAGCCTTCACGCGCGGAAGGGGTCGGCGCGCCTGTTCAAGCTGTTCGATCCCGCAAAGCCCGCAGCCCACCGGTCCAAGCGTCGCGCGCCGGCGTTCGGCAAACCGCACCCCGGCCGGCGCGGCGAGCCAGTTGCGGGCCTCGATCCCGTCCTTGCCCGTCGCGATCTCCTGCCGGACGATCTCGGAAGGTGCCGCGATCAGCCCTTCGGACAAGGCGAAGCCGAGCGCGAACTCTTCAAGATCGGCGGGCGTCGCCATCATCACCGCCTGCGTCACCCCGTCGAAAGACAGCGCGACCGGCACTTCCTCGGCCAGCCGCACCGCATCGCCACCGGGCAATCGCCAGTCGCTCGCCGTCATTCGGCAGCCTCGACGCGGCGGGTCAGTTTCGTCTGCGCCTCATAGAGTTCCTGCCAGTCCGATGGCCCGTTCGAGAGCGCCACCTGCACCGCCGTCACCTTGTATTCCGGGCAATTCGTCGCCCAGTCGGAATTGTCGGTGGTGACCACATTCGCCTGCGTGTCGGGGTGGTGGAAGGTGGTGTAGACCACGCCGGGCGCGACCCGGTCGGTGATCGTCGCGCGCAGGGAGGTCTCGCCCGAGCGCGAGGCCAGCCGCACCCAGTCGCCCTCGTTGATGCCGCGCTGCTCGGCGTCATGCGGGTGGATCTCCAGCAGGTCCTGATCGTGCCAGACGGAGTTCTCGGTCCGCCGGGTCTGGGCACCCACGTTATACTGGCTGAGGATGCGACCCGTCGTCAGCAGGAGAGGGAAGTGCGGGCCGGTGCGTTCGTCGGTCGCGACATAGGCCGTGCGGATGAAACGCCCCTTGCCGCGCACGAACCCGTCTTCATGCATCACCGGCGAGCCTTGCGGATGCGCCTCGTTACAGGGCCATTGGACCGAGCCCATGTGGTCGATCAGCTCGTAGGTCACGCCCGCGAAAGATGGCGTGGTGCGGGCGATCTCGGCCATGATCTGCGAGGGGTGGGTGTAGCTCCAGCCCGCGCCCAGCGCATTCGCCAGCGCCTGCGTCGCCTCCCAATCGGCCAGCCCCGCTTTCGGTGCCATCACCCGGCGCACCCGGTTGATCCGGCGCTCGGCATTGGTGAAGGTCCCGTCCTTTTCGAGGAAGGTCGAGCCCGGAAGGAACACATGGGCGTAGCGCGCGGTCTCGTTTAGGAAGAGGTCATGCACGATCACGCAGTCCATCGCCGCGAGGCCCGCGGCGACGTGATGGGTGTCGGGATCGGATTGCAGGATGTCCTCGCCCTGAATGTAGATCGCCTTGAAATCGCCTGCGACGGCGGCGTCGAGCATGTTCGGGATACGCAGCCCCGGCTCGGGGTCGAGCGTGGTGTGCCATTCGGCCTCGAAGATCGCGCGCGTCGCGGCGTCGGAGACGTGGCGATAGCCCGGCAGCTCATGCGGGAACGACCCCATATCGCACGACCCCTGCACGTTGTTCTGGCCACGCAGCGGGTTCACGCCCACGCCGGGGCGCCCGATATTGCCGGTTATCATCGCAAGGTTCGCGATCGCGATCACGGTGGTCGAGCCCTGGCTATGCTCGGTCACGCCCAGCCCGTAATAGATCGCCCCGTTGGGTGCCGCGGCATAGGTGCGGGCCGCCTGGCGCAGGGTCTCGGCTGGAACACCCGTCAGCGCTTCGACGGCCTCGGGCGAATGCGCGAGATCGGCGGCGAACTCGGCATAATCCGACCATTCCTCCCAATCGCAGCGCTCACGGATGAACGCCTCGTCATAGAGCTTTTCCGTCACGATCACATGGGCCAGCGCGGTCAGCACCGCGACATTGGTGCCCGGGCGTAGCGGCAGGTGGATGCCCTCGCCCATATGCGGCGTTTCCAGAAGGTCGATCCGGCGCGGGTCGATCACGATCAGCTTTGCACCCTGCCGCAGCCGCTTGCGCAGGCGCGAGCCGAAGACCGGGTGGCCATCGGTCGGGTTCGCACCGATCACCACGGCGCAATCCACCTGCTCGACACTGTCGAAATCCTGCGTGCCGGCCGAGGTGCCAAAGGTCTGCTTTAGCCCGTAGCCGGTGGGCGAATGACAAACGCGGGCGCAGGTATCGGTGTTGTTCGTGCCCATTACCGCGCGGGCGAGCTTCTGCACGAGGAAGGTTTCCTCATTGGTGCAGCGCGAGGAGGTGATGACGCCCACGCTGTCCTTGCCATGCTTGGCCTGCGCCGCCTTGATCCCCTCGGCCGCGAAATCAAGCGCCTCTTCCCACGAGACTTCGCGCCACGGATCGGTGATGCTCTCGCGGATCATCGGGCTCAGGATGCGGTCGCTATGGTTCGCATAACCCCAGGCGAAACGGCCTTTCACGCAGGAATGGCCGCGGTTCGCCTTGCCGTCCTTCCACGGCACCATGCGCACCAGCTGATCGCCGCGCATCTGCGCCTCGAACGAACAGCCAACCCCGCAATAGGCGCAGGTGGTCACGATCAAACGCTCGGGCGTGCCGATCTCCTCGACGGTCTTTTCCTGCAACGTGGCCGTGGGGCAGGCCTGCACGCAGGCTCCGCAGCTCACGCAATCGGAGTTCAGGAAGTCTTCGGTCCCGGTCGAGATACGCGCATCGAAGCCGCGCCCCTCGACGGTCAGCGCGAAGGTGCCCTGCACCTCTTCGCAGGCCCGCACGCAGCGCATGCAAACGATGCATTTCGAGGGATCGTAGAAGAAATAGGGGTTCGAGTCGTCACGGGGAATGTAACGCGGATTGGCGCCGTCGCCTGCGCGAGTCTCGACATGGTTATCGCCGGGCGTATAGCGCACGTCGCGCAGCCCCACGGCTCCTGCCATGTCCTGCAATTCGCAATCGCCATTGGCCGCGCAGGTCAGGCAATCCAGCGGGTGATCGGAGATATACAGCTCCATCACCCCGCGCCGCAGCCGTGCGAGCTGTTCGGTCTGGGTCTTCACGACCATGCCTTCGCGCACGGGCGTCGTGCAGGAGGCGGGCGTGCCGCGCATTCCCTCGATCTCGACCATGCACAAGCGACACGAGCCGTAGGCCTCCAGCATGTCGGTCGCGCAAAGCTTCGGCACCGTGATCCCGGCCTCGGCCGCCGCGCGCATGACGGACGTGCCCTCTGGCACCGTCACGTCCATGCCGTCGATCACAAGCGTCACCGGCGCACCCGATTTCGCAGGCGTGCCCATATCGGAGAGTTTCGGCCCGTGAATGCCGTCGGGGATGATCAGATCCTTCATTCCGCAGCCTCCTCAATGCGCGAAAATTCCTGCGGGAAGAGCCGGATCGCCGAACGCACCGGATAGGGCGTGAAGCCCCCCATTGCGCAAAGCGAGCCCTTCTCCATCACTTCGCAAAGTTCATGCAACAGCTCGATCGCCTCGCGGTCGCCCGCCGCCACGCGGTCGAGCGTTTCCATCCCACGCACCGCACCGATCCGGCAGGGCGTGCATTTTCCGCAGCTCTCGATGGCGCAGAACTCCATCGCGTAGCGGGCAAGCGCGAGCATATCCGCGCTCTCGTCGTGAACGACAAACCCGGCATGGCCCACCAGACCGCCCTGATCGGCAAATGCCTCGTAGCAAACACGCAGGTCGAAATCGTCCGGCCCGTGATAGGCGCCAAGCGGGCCGCCCACCTGCACCGCCTTGAACGGACGCCCCGAAGCGGTGCCGCCGCCGATCTCGTTGATTAGCGTCCCGAGCGTCATCCCGAAGGCGGTCTCGAACAGCCCGCCCTGTTTGACGTTGCCCGCGATCTGGATCGGGATCGTCCCGCGCGAACGGCCCAGCCCGAATTCGGCATAGGCCGCGCCCCCATGCGTCATGATCCACGGCACCGCCGCCAACGAGAGCACATTGTTCACCACGGTCGGTTTCCCGAACGCCCCTTCGAGCGCGGGGAGCGGCGGCTTGGCGCGCACCATCCCGCGCTTGCCTTCGAGCGAATTGAGAAGCGAGGTTTCCTCGCCGCAAATATAGGCCCCCGCACCGACGCGAACCTCCAGATCGAAAGCGGGCCCCTGCCCCATCAGGCTGTCGCCGATGATCCCAGCCGACTGCGCCGCGTTGATCGCCGCAACCATCGTGCGGATCGCATGGGGGTATTCCGAACGGATATAGATAAATCCCTTGGTGGCCCCGACCGCGAGCCCGGCAATCGCCATGCCTTCGATCAGACAGAAGGGGTCGCCCTCCATCAGCATCCGGTCGGCGAACGAACCGCTATCGCCTTCATCCGCGTTGCAGACGATGTATTTCTGCGCGTCCTCGGCCCCCGCGACCGTCTTCCACTTGATACCTGTGGGGAAGCCCGCGCCACCACGCCCGCGCAACCCGGAGGTCGTGACTTCCTCGACGGTCTTCTCGGCCCCGAGGTCCAGAGCACGGCGGAGTCCCCGCCAGCCCTCACCCGCCTCGTAATCGGCCAGCGAGAGCGGATCGGTCCGCCCGCAGCGCGCGAAGGTCAGGCGGGTCTGTTTTGCGAAGAAGGGGATGTCCTCGACCGGGCCAAGCGCCTTGGGATGATCGCCCGCTTCGAATAGCGCGGGCACGTCCTCGGGCGTCATCGGGCCGAAGCCGTGGCGAACCCCATCGCGCTCCACCTCGACCAGAGGCTCCAGCCAGATCATCCCGCGCGTGCCGTTGCGGATGATCTCGACCTCTTCGCCGCGCAGTCCTGCCGCCGACGCAATCGCCGCCGCGACTTCATCAGCACCACAGGCGACCGCAGCCGCATCGCAGGGAACCCAGACCTTCATGCCGAGACCTCCGCCACCAGCGCCTCGATCCGCTCGGAACTGGCGCGGCCCACAAGCCGGTCACCCACCATCGCGGCGGGCGCGCAGGCGCAGAGTCCGAGGCAATAGACCGCCTCAAGCGTCACGTCGCCCTTGGTCTCGCCGATCTTCATGCCCAAGGCACGCTCCAGCCTCGCGATCATCTCGGCCCCGCCCATCGACTGGCAGGCCTCGGCGCGGCAGAGCTTGATGACATGCTTGCCCGCGGGCGCGTCGCGGAAGTCATGATAGAACGAGACGACGCCCGAGACCTCCGCCCGGCTCAGCCGCAGCGCATCGGCGATGGGCTGGTAGCAATCGGCGGGCACGCAGCCGAATTCGGCCTGCAAATCATGCAGGATCGGCAGCAGGGCGCCCTCGCGGCCAGCATGGGCGGCAAGGATCGCGTCCAGCCTGTCATCTTTCGTCATGTCGTCCTCCCTGCCCCGATGATGGGGCAAGCATGGCGCGGCTCGCAAGTCACGACTGGTTCAATCGCGAACAGGCGCAGGCAGGAACCGTCATCGCTGCGCTTGCACGGGCGGGGGCGAGCCTCTACATCCCTTGTCATGAGCCTGATCCAACGCCTCCCCTTCGTCAAGAAAACGCCCTTCGTCGCGGTGATCCGCCTGCATGGCGCCATTGGCGTCTCACGCCCCGGCGCGCCCGGTCTTTCGGATGCCGCGATGGCCCCGATCATAGAGCGCGCCTTTGCGCGGGGCAAACCGGCGGCGGTGGCGCTGCTGATCAATTCGCCCGGCGGATCGCCCGTGCAATCGGCGCTGATCGCGGGACGGATCCGCAGGCTCGCGGATGAAAAGAATATCCCGGTTCACGCCTTTGTCGAGGATGTGGCTGCCTCGGGCGGCTATTGGCTGGCTTGCGCAGCGGATCAGATCTGGGCCGACCCGACCTCTGTCGTGGGCTCGATCGGGGTGATCTCGGCCGGCTTCGGGTTGGACGAGTTCATCAGCCGCCACGGCATCCAGCGCCGCGTTCACACTGCGGGCGGGTCGAAAAGCTTCATGGACCCGTTCCGCCCCGAGAAGGACGAGGACATCGCGCGGCTGAAAAAGCTGCTCGAGGATATGCATGTCAGTTTCAAGGAGCATGTGCAGTCCCGGCGCGGCGCAAAGCTGCCCGAGGATCGCGACCTCTTTACCGGTGATATCTGGACGGGCCGTCAGGCTCTGGCCGAGGAAACCGGGCTGATCGACGGGATCGGCCATGCGGTGCCGAAGCTCAAGGAACTTTACGGAGAAAAGGTCCGCATCATCCCCTACGCGCCCAAACGTTCGCTCTTCCGCCGCTTCGGCGCGCAAATGGGTGGCGAGCTGGGTGCGGCCACGGCAGGCGCGCTGATCGACGTGGCCGAGGAGCGCGCTCTCTGGTCGCGCTACGGGCTGTAAGCGATGCTGATCAAGGGCATGACCCTCTTTCTCGTCGTCATGGCGGTGCTCGCCATGTTCGGCAAGCTGCGACTGCCCGGGCGCAAGGGACCGGCCCGTGTCAGTGATCGCTGCCCTGATTGCGGCCGGCCGAAGATCGGGCGCGGCCCCTGCCCCTGCAAGACCGACAGGAACAAGACGGGACGCCGCGGATGATCTGGGATTTCGGCGAAATTGCCGCGGGGCTCGTGCTGCTTGTGGTGGCGGGAGATTTGCTGGTCAAAGGGGCGGTGGCGCTGTCGCTGCGCCTGGGTATTCCCGCGCTGATCGTCGGGCTGACGGTCGTGGCCTTCGGCACCTCCGCGCCCGAATTGATGGTCTCGGTGGCCGCCGTGCTCGATCACGCGCCGACGATCGCGCTCGGCAATGTCGTGGGCTCGAACATCGCCAATATCCTGCTGGTGCTGGGCCTGCCCGCGATAATTTCAGCAATCCGCACCGACGAGCATGACACCCGCGAGAGCTTCGTGCTGATGATGGGCGCGACGGTGCTCTTCATCCTCATCTGTTTCATGGGGCCGATCCGCTGGCCGCATGCGCTGCTGCTGCTCGCGGGGCTCGGGGTGATCCTGTTCCGCCAGATCCGTGAGGCGCTGACCCACCGCGCCAATCGCGACCCCGATGAGGAAATCGAAAGCGTCGATCCGAAAATGCCGGGGTGGCGCGTCGCCCTGTTCATCGCGGCGGGGCTCGCGGGCCTGCCGCTGGGTGCTGACTGGCTGGTCGACGGCGCCTCGGATATCGCGCGCACCTTCGGCGTGTCCGATACGGTGATCGGCCTGACGCTGGTGGCGCTCGGCACCTCGCTGCCCGAGCTTGCCACCTCGATCACCGCCGCCACTAAGGGCCGCGCCGATGTGGCTCTTGGCAATGTGGTGGGCTCGAACATCTTCAACCTGCTTTGCATCATCGGCGTCGCAGGCCTCGTCGGCAATATTCCGGTGCCCGAACAGATGCAGCGCTTCGACCTCTGGGTGATGCTGGGCGCCTCGATCCTGCTTGCCCCCTTCATCTTCGGCAATCGCGTGATCGGGCGCTGGATCGGCGTGGGCTTCACCAGCGCCTACCTGATCTACATGGTACTGCTGTTTGTCGGAGGACGGGTATGAAACGAGCTCTCGTGACCGGTGGCGCGAAACGGCTGGGCCGCGCCATGGCGCTCTATCTGGCCGGACGCGGGATCGACGTCGCGATCCATTATCATGGCTCGGACGAGGCAGCGCAGGCGACGGCCGCCGAGGCCCGCGCCAAGGGCGTGCGCGCCGAGATCCTTCAGGCCGACCTGCTCGACGAGGCGCAGATGGCCCCGCTCGTGGACCGCGCCGCACAGGCTCTCGGAGGGCCGCTCGACCTGCTGATCAACAATGCCTCGATCTTCGAATACGACACGATCCACAGCGCGACCCGCGAAAGCTGGGACCGTCACTTCAACTCGAACCTGCGTGCGCCTTTCGTGCTGATCCAGCATTTCGCCGCGCAGGCCCCCAAGGCGGACCGCTCGAACGGCGAGCCGAAGGCGCGGGCGCTGGTGCTCAACATGCTCGACCAGCGGGTGCGCAAGCTGACGCCGGAATTCATGACCTATACGCTCGCGAAGATGGGGCTGTGGACGCTGACCCAGACCGGAGCGCAGGCGCTGGCCCCCGATATCCGGGTGAACGCGATCGGGCCGGGACCGACGCTGCAAGGCGCGCGCCAGTCCGAGAGCCACTTCGCCCGGCAGCGCGCCGCGACCATCCTCGAACGCGGCGCCGACCCCGAGGATATCTGCGCCGCTCTGGGCTATTTCATGGATGCGCCAGCGGTCACGGGGCAGCTTCTGTGCGTCGATGGCGGTCAGCATCACGGCTGGAAAACGCCTGACGTCCTTGGTCCGGAATAGGCCTGGGCAGCCTGCCGTTGCGACAAGTTGTGCACCGCTGAGGGGCGCTTAACAAACCCGTTACAAAAGTGCTAAGAGTTTCAATGGCTTGCTCGAAGATAAAAATTTTTCTTTGGGAAAACAGGGACTTATTCTCGCGCCTAAAAAATGGGCAAAATGGTTGATAGCCTTTATATTAAGGCCCGCCCTCCCTGTCCCACATATTTGCCAACAGAGTTATCCCCAGAATTGGTGGACATGTTTCCTCTTGATCCCATGCGGGTAAGATTGCAGCCAGAACCGAGAATCGAAACCTGCTCATGAACGACCACGATCACAGCGACGAAACTCTCAGCCCGGCCCCGGCGACGCGCCCGCAGCACGGGCTGACGGGTCATGCACTGATCGCGGATTACCTCAAGCGGCTCGACGGCTCACCCGGCGTCTACCGGATGCTGAACGCGAAGGGCGAGGTGCTTTATGTCGGCAAGGCGCGCAACCTGAAGGCGCGGGTGTCGAACTATGCGCGGCCCTCGGGGCACTCGGCGCGGATCGCGCGGATGATCTTCGAGACCGCCTCGATGATGTTCCTGACCACGCGCACCGAGACCGAGGCACTGCTGCTTGAACAGAACCTGATCAAGCAACTCAAACCGCGCTACAACGTGCTCGCGCGCGACGACAAGAGCTTCCCCAATATCCTGATCGCGACCGATCACCCGTTCCCGATGATCAAGAAGCATCGCGGCGCGCGTAAGGAGAAGGGGCATTACTTCGGCCCCTTCGCCAGCGCCAGCGCGGTGAACCGCACGCTCAACCATCTCGAGCGCGTCTTCCTGCTGCGCAACTGCTCGGACGCGATGTTCGACAGCCGCACCCGGCCCTGCCTGCAATACCAGATCAAGCGTTGCTCCGGCCCTTGCGTCGGCAAGATCTCCGAGGCCGATTACGCCGAGCTGGTCGAAGATGCGAAGCGCTTCCTGCAAGGCAAGTCCACCACGATCCAGCGAGAACTGGCCGAGCAGATGCAGACCGCCTCGGACGCGATGGAATTCGAGCGCGCCGCGGCGTTGCGCGATCGGATCAAGGCGCTGACGAATGTGCAGCAAAGCCAGGGGATCAACCCACGCACCGTGCCCGAGGCCGATGTGATCGCACTGCATCTCGAGGGCGGGCAGGCCTGCGTTCAGGTCTTCTTCATCCGTGCGAACCAGAGCTGGGGCAATCACGACTTCTATCCGAAGACGGGCTCCGGTGCCGAGGCACCCGAGATCCTGCAGGCCTTCATCGCGCAGTTCTACACGCATCGCCCGCCGCCGAAGCTGCTGCTGCTGTCGCATCCGGTAGAGGACGAGGACCTGCTGGCCGAGTTCCTGTCCGAGCGCGCCGAGCGCAAGGTGGAGATCGCGGTGCCGCAGCGGGGCGAGAAGGCCGAGCTGGTCGAAAACGCCGCGCGCAACGCCCGCGAGAGCCTTGGCCGCAAAATGTCGGAATCTGCGGCACAGGCGAAGCTGCTGGCGGGCGTGGCCGAGGCCTTCGGGCTGGAGAAGCCGCCCGCCCGGATCGAGGTCTACGACAACTCGCATATCCAGGGTGCCCATGCCGTCGGCGGCATGATCGTCGCGGGCCACGAGGGCTTCATCAAGAGCCAGTATCGCAAGTTCAACATCAAGAACACGGACCTGACCCCGGGCGACGATTTCGGGATGATGAAAGAGGTGCTGACCCGCCGTTTCACGCGCCTGCTTAAGGAAGACCCCGAGCGGCAGACCGACGCCTGGCCGGATCTTCTGCTGATCGACGGCGGCGCGGGGCAGGTCTCGGCGGTGCGCGAGATCATGGACGAAATGGGTGTGAGCGACATCGCGATGGTCGGCGTCGCGAAGGGCGTGGACCGCGACCACGGCAAGGAAGAGTTCCACCGCACCGGCCAGCGCCCAATCGCACTGCCGCGGCAATCACCCGTGCTCTATTACATCCAACGCCTGCGCGACGAGGCGCACCGCTGGGCGATCGGCACCCACCGGGCGAAACGTGCCAAGGCGCAGATGGCGAACCCGCTGGATGAAATCCCCGGCATCGGGGCGGCGCGCAAACGTGCGCTGCTCGCGCATTTCGGCTCGGCCAAGGCGGTGAGCCGCGCGGCTCCGATCGACCTGATGGAGGTCGACGGGATCTCCGAGGCGATGGCCGAGACGATTCACAATTTCTTCAACGAGAAGGGCTGAGATGACCGATCACAGCCGCCAACCCCGCGCGCGGACCCGCGTGTACGATCTGGAACGCGACGGGCTGACCGCGCCCGAGGCACGCGCTGATCTGGAGCGCGTGGCCGAGGAATTCCGCATCCGCGTCACGCCCGAGATGCGCGGCGCGATTGCCGAGCCTGCCGATCCGGTCGCCGCGCAATTCGTCCCCTCGGCAAAGGAACTGACCACCCGCCCCGAAGAACTGGAAGACCCGATCGGCGATGACGCGCATTCCCCGGTGCCGGGGCTGACCCATCGCTACCCAGACCGCGTGATCTTGCACATCACGAAGACCTGCGATGTCTATTGTCGCTTCTGCTTCCGCCGCGAAACCGTGGGCGAGACCGGCCCGCTGCCCGAAGATCAACTGACCGCCGCTCTCGATTATATCGCCGCGACCCCGGCGATCCGCGAGGTGATCCTGACCGGGGGCGATCCGCTGACGCTCTCGACCCGCAGGCTCGCATCGGTGCTGGAACGCCTCTCGACGATCCCGCATCTCGACCAGATCCGACTGCATACCCGCGTCCCGGTGGTCGCACCCGAGCGGATCACCGACACGCTTTGCCATATCCTCCGCGCAGCGCCGACCGCATGGATCGTGCTGCACACCAATCACGCGCAGGAACTCACACCCACTGCCCGTACCGCCATCGCGCGGCTCGTCGATCACGGCATTCCGATGCTCTCGCAAACGGTGCTGCTGCGCGGGATCAACGACAGCGCCGATGCGTTGGAAACCCTACTCCGCGCCCTCACGAAGCTCCGCGTCAAACCCTATTACCTGCACCATTGCGACCTTGCGCGCGGCACCTCGCATTTCCGCACCACCATCACCGAGGGTCGAACGCTGATGGCCGAGTTGCGCCGCCGCTGCTCGGGCACGATGCTGCCGAATTACGTCCTCGACATCCCCGGCGGCCACGGCAAGGTTCCGATCACCGCGGACCATTTCACCCAAGGGGACAGCCCCGGCCATTGGCGCGTCACCGACCGTAACGGCCGGACACATGACTATCGCGACCCCGCGACCCGTTAACGCGCCCTCTTCCGCTTTTTGAACCGCGCCGTTAGGTTGCCTCCCATGAGATGGACGCTTCCCAATATCCTGACCGTGCTCAGGCTCCTGGCTGCCCCCGGTGTGGCGGTCATGTTCCTCTATTTCTCGCGCCCCTGGGCCGATTGGTTCGCGCTGGCGCTGTTCATCGGCGCGGCGATCACGGATTGGTTCGACGGCTATCTGGCGCGGGCCTGGAAACAGGAGAGCAAGTTCGGCGCGATGCTCGACCCGATTGCCGACAAGGCGATGGTGGTGATCGCGCTGGTGGTCCTGACGGGCTATTCGGGGATGAACCCCTGGCTGATCCTGCCCGCCACCGTGATCCTCTTCCGCGAGGTCTTCGTCTCTGGGCTGCGCGAATTTCTGGGCGCGGATGCCGGGCGGCTGCGGGTAACGAAGCTCGCCAAGTGGAAGACCACCGCGCAGATGGTGGCCATCGCCATTCTCTTTCTGGGAACCGGCCTCGCCTATCTCGAGCAAGGACGCGCACCGCGCGCAGGCGAAGGCGATATCCCGACGGGGGCGAGCCTTGCGGATATCGCGACCCATGTGGGCCTCGCGCTGGTCTGGATCGCCGCCATCCTCACCGCGATTACCGGCTGGGATTATTTCCGCAAAGCCCTGCCCTATCTGAAGGAGCCCGGGCATGATTGACGTTCTCTACTTCGCCTGGGTGCGCGAGCGCATCGGTCTGCCACGCGAAACCGTCGAGACGCAGGCCGCGACGGTTGCCGATCTCGTCGAAGAGCTGAAAGCGCGCGAACCGCGTTATGAGGCGGCCTTTGCCGATCTCACGGCATTGCGCGTGGCGCTCGATCAGGATCTGGCCGAGTTCGACGCATCGCTCGAAGGCGTGCGCGAGGTGGCCTTCTTCCCGCCGATGACGGGCGGCTGAGATGAAGATTTCCGTTCAGGCCGAGCCCTTCGATCTGGGCGTCGAGATGGCCGGTTTCGGCATAGGGCGAGAGGATGTGGGCGCCGTTGTCAGCTTCACCGGCATCGTGCGCGACGACACCGGCGCGATGGAGGCGCTCGAGCTCGAGCACTACCCCGGCATGACCGAACGCGCGATCGCGAAGATCGTGGGCGAGGCGATCGAGCGCTGGAAACTGGCCGATGTGATCGTCATTCACCGCCACGGACGGCTCGGCGTGGGCGAGCAGATCATGATGGTCGCCACCGCCGCCCGCCACCGGGTCGCCGCCTTCGAGGCAGCCGAATTCCTGATGGATTACCTGAAATCCCGCGCGCCGTTCTGGAAGAAGGAACACGGTCCCGAGGGCACCGCATGGGTTGCGGCGAAAGACGAGGACGAGGACGCGCTCAAGCGCTGGTGATCAATCGCCCAGCTTGGCGTGAACCTCGTCGAGATCGACCTCTCCGATCGGCATCTTGTTGTCCGGATCGTCGAAGTCGTATTGGAACAGCTGGAAATCCTTCTTGTAGATTTCCCAGATCAGGTGACGCGAGAGGTCGTCGAAATACTCGCTCACCTTATGGGCGCGCTTCGGGCCATGCCCTTCGGATTCGTTGAACCGCGGCACCTTGGCGAGATCAACTTTCACCGGGGTCTCGATATGGTCGAGCACCGACTGCATCCCTTCGTTGAATTTCTCGGTGAAGAAGATGTTGTCGTAGCGCCCGCCATTCACGATGAACGTCGCGATATGGCCCGACATGGCCGACCAGTGGATGTCAGGCTCCATCGGGCGGCGCCAGCGGATCGTGTCGCGCGCGAACAGCAGGAAGCGGCGGAACGAGGCAATCTGGTCGAAATCGAAATTGTCCTCGGGCGAGCCGACCTCGATCCCGTATTTCTGTATCAGCTGCGGCACGAGGTTACCGCGATAGCGTTTGCCGTTGCGCTGGATGCCAGCGATCTTGTCGAAGAAGGACGACAGGATGCGCTGATAGGGATTGCGCACGCAGGTGAAGGCGTAACTCTTGTGCGCGCTGACATTCTCGGAAATCGGCTTCTGGCTTTCCTCCTGCGACCACTTGTGCAGGCCTGTCTTGGAATCGTGGATATCGCCATCGAAGAACCGGCCGTGATCGGAATAGAACATGATCTGGCCGATCGACGAGCAGGCGCATTTGGGCACCACGCGATAGACGACGCTCTCGCTCTCGGTCATCCAGGTTCCGGGAAATCCCATTCGTCTTCCTCCAAGAGCGCCCTGTTCCGGCTCGGGTAGCGCAGTCGTAATAAATATGCCCTAAAGAGCAAAGAAATCCTGTCTTTTCAACGTACATTGACGGTAACAAGACGGATAATCGCCACAAGAGCCGCCACATCGTTTCCCTCATGGCCCGAATCGCCTTCATTCTGCTCACTCACAAGGATCCCGAGGGTATCATCGCCCAGGCCGAGCGGCTGACCGCGACGGGCGATTATGTGGCGATCCATTTCGACGCCCGCGCCAAGCCCGCCCATTACGCGATGCTGCGCGAGGCGCTCGATGGCAACCCGAATGTGACCTTCGCAAAGAAGCGGATCAAATGCGGCTGGGGCGCATGGAGCCTCGTCGCGGCCACACTCGAGGCGGTGAGGGCTGCCGAACAGGACTTTCCCCGCGCGACCCATTTCTACATGCTCTCGGGCGATTGCATGCAGATCAAATCGGCCGAATACGCGCATCGCTTCCTCGACGCCGAGGAGGTCGATTATATCGAGAGCTTCGACTTCCACAGCTCGGGCTGGATCAAGACCGGGATGAAGGAAGACCGGCTGATCTATCGCCACTGGTTCAACGAGCGCACCCAGCCCAAGCGGTTCTATTTCAGCTACGAGATGCAGAAGCGCTTCAATCTCGCGCGCGAGGTGCCCTCGGATCTTCAAATGATGATCGGCTCGCAATGGTGGTGCCTGCGCCGACGCACGATCGAATGGGTTCTCGATTTCATCAAGGACCGCCCCGATGTGATGCGCTTCTTCCGCACCACGTGGATCCCGGACGAGACCTTCTTCCAGACCATCGTGCGCCATCTTGTGCCCGAAAACGAGATCCGCACCCGCACGCTGACCTTCCTGATGTTCACCGATTACGGGATGCCGGCGAATTTCTATAACGACCACTACGACCTTCTGCTGTCCCAGGACTATCTCTTCGCGCGCAAGATCAGCCCAGAGGCGACCGAGTTGAAGGACCGCCTGGGTGCGCTCTGGCACGAAGAGGGCAAGGATTTCGCGATCTCGAACGAGGGGCGCGAGCTGCACCGTTTCCTCACCGCGCGCGGGCGGATCGGGCGCCGCTTTGGCCCGCGCTTCTGGGAGGCGGAGGCGACGCTTGGCCGCGAGCGCACGCTGATCCTCGTGATCTGCAAGAAATGGCACGTCGCCAAACGCTTGTTGGCCGAGCTGCGCAAACGCAGCCATGTCCCCGCGCTCGACTATGTCTTCAACGAAATGGGCCCGCTGCCCGATCTCGGCGGGATCGAGACGAACCAGGAAAAACGCAACCGCCACCGCCGGGCACTGATGCGGATGCTCTTCGACTATCACAAGGCCGACCGGATGGTGCTTTGCGTCGATCCCGCGTCCCTGCCGGTGATCAAGGATTTCGTCTCGGATCGCTGCCAGACCCGCTTGCTCGAAATCGAATGCCACTTTTCGGATGACTATCTCGCGGGCCATGCGCAGCGCGTGGGGCTCGCGGGCGAGAACACGCCGCCCCATGTGCTCGAGAAGGTCCTGCCCACGATCCGCGCCGATCTCGCCCACGAATCCGAACAGATCCGCGATGCCGAGTTCGAGAATTACGCGCTCATGCGCGAAGGCGGAGACCTCGAGGACAACGCCCGCGCCCTGGCCCATGCGCTCGACATCCCCTCGGATATGGCGCAGGAATTGGCCGAACTCGATTACATCTTCCGCGACTGAGGACCCCCGCCATGCCCTATCAATATGACGACCAGAACATCTTCGCGAAAATTCTGCGCGGCGAGATCCCGAACGACACCGTTCTCGAGACCGAGCACACGCTGGCCTTCCGCGACATCGCGCCGAAAGCGCCCGATCATGTGCTGGTGATCCCGAAAGGGCCCTACGTGACCCTCGATCATTTCTGCGCCGAGGCGAGCGATGCCGAGATCGTCGATTTTCACCGCGCCGTGGCCGAGATCTGCAAGATGATCGGCGCAGGGCCGGGACATGGCGGCGAGGGCTTCCGCGCGATCACCAATGCGGGCGAGAATGGCGTGCAGGAAGTGCCGCATTACCACCTGCATATCCTTGCAGGGCGTCCGCTCGGCCCGATGCTGCTGATGCGCTAAGGCGTGCGGCGCGCCCCCATGGCGGGGCGCGCCTGACCGGGCTCAGATGAGCCCCTGACTGGCGAAAAGCGCCTTCACATCCACCTCGGGACGCGCGCCATAGTGGCCGATCACTTCGGCCGCCGCGATACAGCCCATCTTGCCCGCCGTCGCGAGGCTCTGCCCCGTCGCATAGCCATAGAGGAACCCGGCCGCGAACTGATCGCCAGCGCCGGTGGCATCGACCGGCACCACGCGCTTGACCGGGACGCTCACCCGCTCCTCGCCCCGGATCAGCACCACGTCATCGCCCGAGCGCGTGCAGACCACCATCTCGCACTCTGCCGCCGCCTGTTTCAGCGCCGCTTCCAGATCGGTCTGGTAGAGCGATTCCCACTCGTGCTGATTGCCGATCACGTAATCCATCTGGTCACGCACCAGACGGCGGAAATCGGCGCGGTGACGATCGACACAGAACGGGTCCGACAGCGCGATCCCCGCCTTGCCACCGCCCCGGTGACAGCCCTGCGCCGCCTTCAGGAACGCGGCCTTTCCATGATCCTTGTCGAAGAGGTAGCCTTCGAGGAACAGAATCTGTGTGTTCTCGACCACCTCGAGACTGACATCCTCGGTCGAGACCTCCGCCGAAATGCCAAGGTAGGTGTTCATCGACCGCTCGCCATCGGGCGTCACGAAAATCATCGAACGCGAGGTCGGCAACTCGCCATCCTTCACCGGCGGGTTCGGAAAATCCGTGCCCTCGCCATGCAAAGCCGCCTCGTAGAACCGGCCCAGCGTGTCGTCGCGCACGCGCCCGATAAACGCGGTCGTCAGCCCCAGATTGCCCAGACCCGCGATCGTGTTGCCGACCGAGCCGCCCGGCGCCTGCGTGCGTTCCTTCATCGCGCCGTAGAGCGTCTCGCCGCGTTCACGCTCGATCAGCTGCATGATCCCTTTCTCGATCCCCATATGCTCGAGAAAGCTGTCATCGCATTGCGCGATCACGTCCACGACGGCATTGCCGATGCCGACGACCTGATACTGTTTCAAAGGGTTTTCTCCTCAAACTGGCACAGGTCCGCGATCGGACAGGCCTTGCATTTGGGTTTGCGCGCCACGCAGATATAACGGCCGTGCAGGATCAGCCAGTGATGGGCGTGGCGCTGGTATTCGACGGGTACGTTGTCCTCGATGGCGCGCTCGACCGCATCGACATCCTTGCCCGGGCAGATGCCGGTGCGATTGCCGACGCGGAAGATATGCGTATCGACCGCCTGTGCCGGGTGCCCGAACCACATGTTCAGCACGACATTGGCGGTCTTGCGCCCCACGCCCGGAAGCGATTGCAGCGCCGCGCGAGACGACGGCACCTCACCGTTATACTGATCGACGAGGATCTGGCTGAGCTTGATGACGTTCTTCGCCTTCTGGCGGAACAGACCAATCGTCTTGATGTGCTCGGTCACACCTTCAAGGCCCAGCTCCAGCATCTTCTCGGGCGTATCCGCGATCGCGAAAAGCTTGCGCGTGGCCTTGTTCACCCCAGCATCGGTCGCCTGCGCGCTCAGCGCCACGGCCACCACCAGCGTGTAGGCGTTGACATGTTCGAGCTCCCCCTTGGGATGGGGCTCGGAGGCTTCGAACCGCGCGAAGACCTCTTTCATCGTGGCATAATCGAACTGCTTGACCATGAGCTCTTTTGCCCCCCGCACGCCCGGAGGGCAAGAGCGGCCCGCGGTCACGGTGGAATTGGCGAAAATTGAAAGCAATTGGTCGCGGTCCGATTAACCGCCTCTTTGCCCTGCCCGCGCCAAAGTGGCGGCGATGAGAGAAGGGATGGGCGCGATGGAATTCGGTTACCCGCCGGGCAGCCTGCAACATGACTGGGTCCGCAACTGCTGGCGACTGGCGCCGGATTTCGACCATGGCACGGATCTGTGGCGCATCGTCTCCGGACCTCCCGGCAGCACGCAGGTCCGGCTGATCGACCCGGCTGGCCGCGAAATCGCGCAAGGTACGCTTGAGGCGGATCTGCCGGTGATCCTTGACGGGCCCGAACACGCGATCCGCCTCGACCGGATCGAAATCGGGGGGGAGCTGATGCTCTTCATCCCTTCGGAATGGCTTGCACCCGGCCATGGCTATCCCGTCGCGCAGCCCGACTGGTCCTCTGGTCGCGAGGCAAGTCCGCAAGAAATTGCGATGATCCCCACGCTTGGCGCAGGCACCATGGTCGCGACCGAGGCCGGCCCCCAACCGATCGACTGGCTGCGCTCCGGCGACAGGGTGCTGACCCGCGATCACGGCTATCAGCCGCTGCTCTGGCTGGGCCAGCATGTCTTGCCCGTGGGCGCGCCAGAAACCTGCCGCCCCCGCCGTATCGCGACGGGCGCTTTCGGCACGGCCCAACCCGATCAGGATCTGCTGCTGGGCCCCGCGACCGGGCTCTTGCTGGCCAGCGCCCAGCTCGATCTGTGGTTCGGCGCGCCGGAAATGCTCGCCCCCGCCCGCACGCTGACGCCTGCGGCCCCGGCCGATCGCCATGTGCTCTACTCGCTCCTCTTCGACGCGCCCGAGATCATCTCGGCGGGCGGGCTCTGGCTCGGCGCGGTCCATGCCGATCGCGCCTATGCCTCGCTCTTGCCTCCTGAAATCCGCTCCGCGCTTGGTCCGCAACTCGGCGCGTTGCACCGCCAGGCCGCGCGAAGCTGGCTCGCTCCGTGGGAAGTCGAGGCCATCTTGCACCTCAATAACGACAAGCGCACGGGTCTCGCAGCCTAGATGCGCAGCTTTCGGGTCGCGCGAGGGCGTTCTCCGCCCTAGGATCGGGGCAACAGAAAGGCCCGACCATGACCGCACAGGACGACATCTCCGCGCGCTATCACTATCAGGTCATCGCCCGCGCTTTGGCCGAGATCGACGCCGCACAGGCCGCAGGCGAGACGCTCGCGCTCGACGCGCTGGCAGAGCGGCTCTCGATGAGCCCCGCGCATTTCCAGCGGCTCTTCTCGGCCTGGGTAGGTGTCTCACCGAAACGCTACCAGCAATATCTCACGCTCGATTTCATCCGCGAGCTGCTCACCCGTCGCTTGCCGCTCGAAGAGGTTGCCGACCGCGCGGGTCTTTCGGGCACGGGGCGGCTGCATGATCTCGTGCTGCGTTGGGAGGCGATGACGCCGGGCGCCTTCGCGCGCGGTGGCGACGGGGTAACGATCCGCTGGGGCCGCTTCGACAGTCCCTTCGGCCCCACCATAGCGATGGGCACCGAGCAAGGGCTTTGTGGTCTTGCCTTCACCGCCGAAATGGGCGAGCGCGCGGCCTTCGAAGATCTCGCGCGGCGCTGGCCCGAGGCCCGTTTCACCGAAGACCCCGAGCCGCTGCGCCCTTGGGTCGATGCCGCCTTCGCCCGACGCGGCGAGGCGCGGCTGACGCTGATCGGGGCGCCGTTTCAGATCAAGGTCTGGGAGGCGCTGCTCGCCATTCCAACCGGCCACGTCACCACCTATTCCGACATCGCCGAGGCGATCGGCAACCCGAAGGCCGTGCGCGCGGTCGGAACCGCGATTGGCCGAAATCCGATCTCCTTCCTGATCCCCTGCCACCGCGCCTTGCGCAAATCCGGCGGGCTCGGAGGCTACCACTGGGGCCTTGGCGTCAAGCGCGCGATCCTCGGCTGGGAGGCCGCGCGCGCCGATGCGGATCAGCAACCGTTGCCGGAAACCGGTCGCGAAACACTGCCCAAAACGTGATGGGCGGAATTTCGCGCGATCTGAAATCGCCATGGAACAAGCTTGAATTTTAAGCGTATGCTTTGCGCAAGCCTCTGAGGGAGGCGATGAGACAAGGCAGAGACAGAGCAATGACCACCCTTCTCAAGACCAAGACGATCCTGTTTGGGGCCGCCGCCGCGATCGCGCTGAGCGCCTGCGTCCCGGCCAACGAATCCGATCCCAACGCAAACCGCAATGCAGGCGCCATCACCGGCGCGCTGATCGGCGGCGCCATCGGCGCGACCCGCAAGGGCGACGAGAAGCTGACCAAGGCGGCCGCGGGCGCCATCGTCGGCGGCCTTGTCGGCGGTGCCATCGGCAGCCAGCTCGACAGACAGGCGGCCGAACTGCGCCGCGACCTTACGACCAACGGCGTGAGCGTGGTGCGCTCGGGTGACCAACTGATCGTGACGATGCCGCAAGACGTGCTCTTCGCCACCGACAGCGCCGCCGTGCGCCCCGACCTCCAGCGCGATCTCTACACGCTGGCGGGCAGCCTCAACCGCTACCCGGACACCACCGTCGAGGTCATCGGACATACCGACAACACGGGCGACGCCGCCTATAACATGCGGCTCTCGCGCCAGCGCGCACAATCGGTGGCAAGCATCCTCGTCAATGCGGGCGTGCCGAGCTATCGCGTCCTGCCGATCGGACGTGGTGAGGACCAGCCGATTGCGAGCAACCTGACCGCCGAGGGGCGTCAGGCGAACCGCCGGGTGGAATTCATCATCCGCCCCACGCGATAAAGCCATCGCAGATGCTCGAAAGGCCGGGGAAACCCGGCCTTTTTTATTGCCTACCCCCCCTGTCCGGTCATACATCTTGACCACATGGAGGGGGAAATGCCGTTTCAGAAGATTGAATCCGAAAAGCTCGCCAGCGCGGTCGTGCGCCAGATCGAGGAATTGATCCTGCAAGGGATCCTGCGCCCGGGCGAGCGCCTTCCCTCGGAGCGCGAGCTTTCCGACCGTCTCGGCGTGTCTCGCCCCAGCCTGCGCGAGGCCGTCTCCGAGTTGCAGGAGGCGGGACTTCTGACGACGCGCGCCGGCGCGGGGATCTTCGTTGCGGACGTGCTCGACTCCGCATTCTCCCCTGCCCTGATCCGGCTCTTCGCGAGCAACGATCAGGCACTGTTCGATTACATCTCGTTTCGCCGGGACATGGAGGGGCTCGCGGCTGAACGTGCTGCTCAATGCGGCTCCGCCACCGATCTACAGGTGATCCAGACACTTTTCGAGCAAATGGAAGCCGCCCACAGCAAGCGCAACCCAGCAGAAGAAGCGCAGCTCGACGCGCAGTTTCACATGGCAATCATCGAGGCGAGCCACAACGTCATCATGATCCACATGATGCGTGCGATGTTCGATCTCCTGGCCGAGGGCGTCTTCTACAACCGCTCGATCATGTTCCGGAACCGTGCGACACGCGGCAAGCTGCTCGACCAGCACCGCGCGATGAACGAAGCGATCCAGCGCCGCGATCCGGCGGCCGCACGCAAGGCGGTGGCCGCCCATATGAACTTCGTCGAGGAAGAAATGTCGGCGATGCGCCGGGCCGAGCGCAACGAAGCGACGGCAAAACTGCGTCTTCAGCACAAGGTCATGAAGTAGGACCGTCGCGTCGCGCCAAACCCTCTGCCCCCGCGACGCGCCCGCCCATCTCGTCGGACACCCACATCCCTGCGGGAGCGCCCAAGCAAAAACCCCGGCCACATGGACCGGGGTTTTCGTAACTTACCCGTTCGGGAAAGATCAGTTGAGACGCTGCTCGACTTCGCCCAGCGAGGCGTCGATCATCGCGGCCCGATCCTTCGCGGTCAGCTGCTTGGCGAGCACCTCGCCAGCGGCGGCCACGGCGACCGAAACGGCGCGATCCTTGACCTCTTTGAGCGCGTGGGCTTCAGCCGAGGCGATCTGCTCGTCAGCGGCTTTCAGGCGACGCTGGATCGAGACCTTCAGATCTTCCTTGGCTTTCTCTGCCGCAGCTTCCGCATCGCGCTTGGCGGCGGCGACGATCTCGTCGGCCGTGCCCTGCACTTCACGTGCCTTGCGCTCGTAAGTCGCCAGGATCGCCTGTGCCTCGTCGCGCAGCTTGCGGGCTTCGTCGAGATCGCCACGGATATTGTCCGCGCGCTTGTCGAGCATCTTGCCCAACATGCCCGGAACCTTCGCCCAAAGGATGATCCCCACGAAGAGGATGAAGGCGATGGTCACGATGAAGTTCGTGTTCCACAGCGAAAAGAACGGACCCGATGCCGCGAAAGCGGGCTGGGCAACGGCGAGCGGGAGGAGGAGAAGCGAAAGTTTCTTCATCATCTTACCCTTTCAGCCGCGTATCGACAGCCGCGTTGATGGAGTTGGCATCCGCCTTGCCACCGAGCGCCGCGACGATCTCGCCAGCGGTATCCTTTGCGACCTGATCGACCGCAGCCATCGCACCGTCGCGGATCTCCGCGATACGCGCTTCCGATTCCGCGGAACGGGCCGCGATCTCGGCATCGGCCTTGGCGATAGCGGCGTCGAGGTCCTTCTGGATCTCGGCCCGGGTCTCGCCGGCGATCTTCTGAGCCTGAGCGCGGGCATCGGCCAGCGCCTTCTCGTAAGCGGCTTCGGCCTCTTCGGCCTTGCGCTTGAAATCCTCGGCTGCGGCGATGTCGCCCGCGATCGTGCCCTGACGATCGGCGAGGACCGCCTCGATCCGGGGCAGCGCGATGCGCGACAGCAGCCAGTAGATCGCGACCAGAGCGACCAGAAGCCAGAAGATCTGGTTCGGGAAGCTCGAGAAGTCGAGCTGAGGCATGCCGCCCGCGTCAGCGGAATGTGCAGCACCTGCAGCGCCATGGGCCGCGTCAGCGGCTGCGTGCGCCATATCTTGCGTTTCGCTTGCCATGTCGTCCCTCGACCCTGATCACAAATCCCCTTGCGGGTCACGGATGGGCTCCGAATGAGCCCACCCGCCCTCAAGGAAAAGCGTGTTGGATCAGACGGCGAACATCAGCAGCAGCGCGACGAGGAACGAGAAGATCCCGAGCGCTTCCGCGAAAGCGATGCCGATGAAGAGGGTCGCGGTCTGGCCAGCGGCCGCCGACGGGTTGCGCAGAGCGCCCGACAGGAAGTTGCCGGCAACGTTGCCCACACCGATAGCCGAGCCACCCATGCCCATGCAGGCCAGGCCAGCGCCGATGTAAGCACCCATTTGAACGATATCGCCTTCCATTGTCGTACTCCTTGAGGTTGGAAGTGGCAGAAACTTTGTGAAGCGGTTCGATCCGTTACCCGGTCAGTGTGCCGGGTGCAGTGCGTCACGCAGGTAGACGCAGGTCAGGATCGTGAAGACATAGGCCTGGATGAAGGCCACGAGAACTTCGAGCCCGTACATCGCGGTGATCGCGAGGATCGACAGCGGGGTGACGGCGATGCCGACGCCCGAGAACAGGATCAGCGGCGCGAAGGCGGCGAACACTTTCATAACCGCGTGGCCAGCCATCATGTTGCCCGCAAGACGAATGGAGTGGCTGACGGGGCGCACGAAGTAGGAAATCAGTTCGATGATCGCAAGGATCGGACGCAGCGCGAGCGGTGCCGAAGAGACCCAGAATAGGCTCAGGAAGCCCGCGCCGTTCTTGACGAAGCCGACGACCGTCACGGTCACGAACACCATGATCGCGAGGACCGCAGTCACAGCGATATGCGAGGTCGTGGTGAAAGCGCGCGGCAGCAGGCCGAGGAAGTTCGAGAACACGATGAACAGGAAGAGCGTGAAGATATAGGGGAAGAACTTCAGCGCGTCCTTGCCGGCCACGTCCTCGACCATCTTGTGAATGAAGCCGTAAGCGAGTTCGGCGATCGACTGGGCGCGGCTCGGGACCACGGCGCGGCCGCGGGTGCCGATCACCAGCATGAAGAAGATCGCCGCCACGGCGACAGCCATCCACAGCGTCGCGTTCGTGGGCGTGTACCAGTGGACAGGGCCCTCCCCGAAGAGAGGCTTAACGATAAACTGGTCCATCGGGTGGAAAACCAGCTCATTGCGCATTTCCTGTTCAAGATTTGCCACGTTCGTCTTCCTCTTCATCGGCCATCTCGGCCGCACGCTCTTCGTTCATTTCCTTGGCAGAGCGAAGCATCACCTTCACCCCCGCCGTGAGCCCGAGAAGCGTGAACAGCACCATCATCCAAGGCATCGTGCCAATCAGCACATCAAGCCCGTATCCGATGCCGAAGCCGATCCCCAGCCCCGAAACCATTTCGATCACCATACGCCAGGCCATATTCGCCTGGGACAGATGATGATCGGCACGTTGCGGAGGCGGCTCCTGCGCCTTTCTCACTGCCGCAAGCTTCTTCTCCAGCGCGGCGAGGCGCTCGGGATCGGGCTCGTCGGAGCGGTGATCAGGCATGGTTTGGCCCCCACTCAGGTCTCAGCCGTGATAGCCGCGCCCCCCTCGCGAGTCAATTCCGTATGGATCACCTTTTTCATCATGCAAGCCATTGAAAATGAAAGGTTTTGAAAAACACCGCGATTCCAGCCCCGCGCAAAGCTCACGCAAATGCGAGCAATCGCATATTCAACCGATCGGTTGACGTTTTTTCACGAAAGCCCCATCACTTGGCCATGTTGCCGCCCGCTCCGCCTTCTCTCGATGCGATCTTCGCCGCCCTCGCCGACCCGACCCGGCGGGCGATCCTGACGATGTTGCTCGAGGACGACATGGCGGTGACGGATGTGGCCGAGCCCTTCGAGATGTCGCTTGCCGCCGTGTCGAAGCACCTTGCGATCCTGACCAATGCCGGCCTGATCTCTCAGGAAAAGCGTGGCCGGGTGAAGTGGTGCAAGCTCGAGCCGATCTCGATGGCTGCGGCGACTACATGGATTCAGGGCTTCGGCCAGTTCGAGCCTCTCGATTTCGACGCCTTCGAGAAGTTCCTCGAAACCGAGCTATCCGAGATCGACTTGCCCGAAGTTAGCGAGGCCGACAACTCCGGGGCCGACGCCCGCGAGGTCGATTAGATCGAACCTGCCTCGACCATGAAATTGCTCGCCGTGCACATCGCCGCGTCGTCCGAGGCGAGGAAAAGCACCATCCGCGCGACATATTCGGGCTGGATCAGGTCGGGCAGGCATTGCTTGCGCCGATGATCCTCCAGCGCCTCGGGCGTGGCCCAGAGCGTCTTCTGCCGATCCGTCATGATCCATCCCGGCACGACCGTATTCACCCGGATCCGATGCCCGCCCAGCTCGCGCGCCATCGTCCGCGTCAACCCGTGCACGGCGGCCTTGGCCGTCGCATAGGCCGGAAAGCCCGCGCCCGCCTCCCACCAGGAATTCGACCCCATATTGATGATCGAGCCCGCCCCTTTCGCGATCATGTCCGGCGCGACGGTTTGGATCGCGAAGAACATGTGGCGCAGGTTTGTATTCTGCCGCTCGTCCCAATAGTCGACATCAATCTCGCGCCAGTCGTGGCGGTCGTCGCGCGCGGCGTTGTTCACCAGCACATCGGCCGGGCCGATCTTGGCACGCAAATCCGCCAAAGCCGCCTTCATCGCCGCGATATCGCGCAGATCGCAGAGCTCGAACGCCACCCCGTCGAGACGCCCCGCCAGCGCCGCGCTCGCCTCGGCATCGCGATCGAGAAACCCGACCCGCGCGCCTTGCGCGGCAAAGCTCTCGACGATCAGCGCCCCGATCCCCGAGGCGCCCCCGGTAACGATGATGCTCTTGCCCTTCAGGCTCGGATAGGTCGCGAAATCCGGCATGTGCTCCTCCACTCTTTCCCGCGCGAGCATCGCGCCACGCCCCGGCCCTGTCCAGAGCGCGCCAACGAAAAAGGCCGCACCCGAAGGCGCGGCCCTGATCACGGTTTGCCGGGGCGACTTACTTGTCGTCGTCCTCGTCATCCTCGTCGCTGTCGGGCAGGTTGAAGAAGCTGTCCGCGTCCGAGTAGTCCTGCTTCTCTTCTCCCTCGTTGTCTTCGCGAAGATCCGAGGAGGTGAAGTTCTCCAGACCCGCGATGGCCGAAGGCAGGCGCGGCTCGTCCGGCATGCCAAGCGACTGCTCGGTCGAGACCAGTTTGCGACGCTCGTCATCGCTCATCACGCCATCGGCGGCAGCCTTCTTCGCGGCCTTCTGCACTTCCATGTCCAGTTCCGACTGACGGCACAGACCCAGCGCAACCGGATCGATCGGGGTCATGTTCTGGATGTTCCAGTGGGTGCGCTCGCGGATCGACTGGATCGTGGGCTTGGTGGTGCCTACGAGACGGGCGATCTGCGCATCGGCCAGCTCGGGGTGGAACTTCACCAGCCACAGGATCGCGTTCGGACGGTCCTGACGCTTCGAGAGCGGCGTATAGCGCGGGCCACGGCGCTTGTCTTCACCCAGCGCCGCCTTGTTGAACTTCAGCTTGAGCTTGTGCAGCGGATCCTTCTCGGCCTTGTCGATCTCCGACTGGTCGAGCTGGTTCGAAGCGATCGGGTCGAAGCCCTTGACGCCGGCGGCCACGTCACCATCGGCGATGCCCTGCACTTCCAGCTCGTGCATGCCGCAGAAATCCGCGATCTGCTTGAAGCTGAGCGTCGTATTGTCCACCAGCCACACGGCGGTGGCCTTTGCCATCAGGGGCTTGTTCGTCATTGCAGCCATCCTTTACATATCTCTCCCGGGCCGAGAAATCGGCTGCGGCGCGGGAATTCCCTGCCGCGGTCCATTTCTGGAAGGGGAATTGCCGCCTCATATAGTCAATTGCGCGTCGGGAGAAAAGAGAAAATGCACAAACAGGGCCTCCTCGCAGCAGCGCTTCTGGCTGCCTCCGCCGCGCTCTCGCCCGCGTTGGCCGAAGGCGAGCGCGCAGGCGATTTCGACTATTATGTCCTGTCACTCAGCTGGTCGCCCACGTGGTGCGCGCTCGAAGGCGACGCGCGCAACTCGCCGCAATGTGACCCCAGGCATGACTATTCCTTCGTGCTGCACGGGCTCTGGCCGCAATACGAGACCGGCTGGCCCAGCTTCTGCCGCACGCCGCATCGCGACCCCTCGCGCCAACAGACGGCGGCGATGGAGGATCTGACCGGCGCGCCGGGTCTGGCATGGTATGAATGGAAGAAGCACGGGCGCTGCTCGGGGCTGTCGGCGGCGGATTACTTCGCGCTCGAACGCCGCGCCTATGAGAGCATCAAGATCCCCGACGTGCTCGCCCATCTCGAACGAGACGTGAAGCTGCCCGCCAAGGTGGTCGAACAGGCCTTTCTCGAGACCAATCCCGGGTTGGACGCCGACGAGATCACCATCACCTGCAAGGCAGGCCGCATTCAGGAAGCCCGCATCTGCCTGACGAAGGATCTCGAGCCGCGCACCTGCGGGGCCGACACGATCCGCGATTGCCGGATGCGCGACGCGCTGATGGAAAAGGTGCGCTGAGGCTCAGGCACCCGGCGGGATCTTGTCTTCCAGCGTCGAGAGCTTCCGCGTCGCCGCCGTGTCGTGCGAATGGTCTTCCTCCGCTCGGCCGGCTTCGCGCATCCACGCCTTCGCGTCCTCGAGCTCCGCCAGATGGAAGACCCGCAGCGGCGCAGGCACGAGCGGCATGAAGAGCTTCGTCCCGTGCCGGATCCAGTCGGTATCCGTCACCACCGCCAAGGCACCGAAATCGCCCAGATGCGAGAACCCGAGCTTGGTGTCATCCCAGGCCGCCCCCATCGTGAAGCCCTCGAACCGATCGCCCAGAACATAGAGGAGCTTGACTCGGCCCTCGGCCGCGATCTTCGCCTCGACCGCCGGGATCAGCTGCGTTTCATAGGCCGCGGCGTCGATTACACCCACGGCCTCGAAAGCCAGAACATCGGTGGGATAGCCGGTGAAAAATTCGAACGTCCCCTTGCTCATGGTCGTCTCCTTTCCGGTCATGTCCCTGAAATATGGGGATCGCGCGGGCCCGCGAAAAGCTCAGCCGCCCTTCACCTCCATCACGATCTTGCCAATATGCTGGCTGCTCTCCATCCGCGCATGGGCCGCCGCGGCTTCGGCCAGCGGGAAGGTGCTGTCGTGAATGACCCGCAGCTTGCCCGCGCTCACCATCGGCCAGACCTGCCCAAGCAGCTGCCGCGCGATCTCGGCCTTCGCCGCATCCGATTGCGGGCGCAGCGTCGAGCCGGTGATCGTCAGCCGCCGCAGCATCACCTGCGCGAAGTTGATCTCGGCCTTGGGGCTTTCGAGAAACGCGATGAAGACCATCCGCGCGTCATCGGCCATCGCCTTGATATTGCGCGCGATATAAGACCCGCCGACCATGTCGAGCACAAGGTTCGCGCCCCCCTCGGCACGCAGCACATCGACGAAATCGCCCGTCTTGTAGTTGATCGCGGTCGCGCCCAACTCCTCGCAGGCCGCGCATTTCTCCGGGCTGCCAGCGGTGGTGAAGACCCGCGCCCCCAGCGCCTTAGCGATCTGGATCGCGGTGGTGCCGATGCCGCTCGATCCGCCATGCACGAGGAACCGCTCCCCCGCCTTCAGCCCGCCGCGCATCACCACATTCGACCAGACCGTGAAGCAGGTCTCGGGCAGGCAGGCCGCCGATTTCAGGTCCACCCCGACCGGAACGGGCAAGGCATGCTCCGCCGGGCAGGTCGCGAACTCGGCGTAACCGCCGCCGGGCAGCAACGCACAAACCTGATCGCCCACAGACCAGCCCGTCACCCCCGGCCCGAGCGCCGCAACGCGTCCCGAACATTCCAGCCCCGGCAGGTCAGACGCTCCGGGCGGCGCCTTGTAGGCGCCTGCGCGTTGCAGCGCATCGGGGCGGTTCACCCCGGCATAGGCCACTTCGATCAGGATCTCGCCATGGCCCGGCACGGGCACGGCACGGCGTGCCTCAGTCAGAACCTCAGGCCCGCCGGGTTCGGAAATCTCGATACAGCGCATCTCGGTCGGCATCTCGAAGGCGTCCATCAATGCGCCTCCCTGCCCGGCATGTCATCCATGGCTTTCGGCGCGCGGATGCCGCTGAGGATCTTCGGCAGGATCGGCAGCTTCAAGGCCGCCCCCTTGACCTTCTCGAACTGCATCACGCCTTCGATGCGACGGTCGAGGAAGGCCCAGGTGTCGGCATGTCCCTCGCTCTCGTCGCCCATCCAATAGAGCACGGTCGCGGAATAGACCCCCGAGAGCGTCATCCGTTTCGTGTACCAGTTATAGTCGCGGCTCTGATCGCCCAGCACGTTCCAGATCCTGTCGCAGGTCTCCCAGATCAGCTTCGACCCGGTCGCGGCATTTTGCGGCAGCGCGAAGATGGCCGCGCCCCTGCGCACCAGTTCCGCATCGGACGCCTCCAGCCGAAACCGAACCGCGGCAGCGATTCGGTCACGGAACTTGAGCCCCGACAGATCCGTCTCTTCCAGCCGCTTGAGCATCGCCGCATCGCCCTCGCGGTGATAGGCCACCGCCAGATCGACCGCCCCGCGCGGACAGATTACCCGGGCCAGCCCCGGATCGAGGCCCAGATCGGCCACAGCTTCCTTGAATGCAGGCTCCGACCAGCCGTCGAAGGGCACATGCGGCTTGATCGCCGCCAAAAGCTCGGATCGGGCGCGGTCCATGTCGAGATGGTCATTTTTCATCGCGTTTCCTCCGGTTTGGGCGGTAGACAAACCGCCCTTTGGCCTCTATATGGAGCGCTCCTGCAAGCAACTGCAACTCTAACTTAGGAAGGTGGTGACACCACATGCAGGTCAGCGTTCGCGACAACAACGTCGAACAGGCGCTCCGTGCTCTGAAGAAAAAGCTTCAGCGCGAGGGTGTGTTCCGCGAAATGAAGCTCAAGCAGCATTTCGAGAAACCCTCGGTCAAAAAAGCGCGCGAGAAAGCCGAAGCCGTCCGCCGTGCCCGTAAACTGGCACGCAAGAAGGCTCAGCGCGAAGGCGCGCTCTAAGCGCACCGCTCCGCGTCTGCAAAGGCGCCTGAAAATGCTGGCGGGCTTGCCCGCACCGATGACCCCCGAGGCCTGGCCGCGGGGGTTTTTGGTTTCTCGGGGTCCGGCACGCCACGGGCCCCACGACAGGACCCCACGACACCAGATTGCGCTTGCCTTGCGCCGCCAGCCGCCTACCCTACCGGCGTTCACCGATCGCCCTGGCTGGATCCGCTCACACCCATGTCCGATTTCCGGCCCGTTCTTCACCTCTTCGGCCTGATCCTGACGGCGCTCGGGGTCTCGATGCTTGTCCCGACCGGGATCGACCTGCTCGATGGCTCGGGCAACTGGCGTGAGTTCTTCGAGGCCGCGATCGAGACGACCCTCTCCGGCACGCTCCTCGCGCTGGCCACCCAAGGCGAACGCGCGGGCGGGCTGACGACCCGGCAGGCCTACCTTCTGACCGCCGCGATCTGGCTCGGCCTGCCCTTCTTCGCGGGGCTGCCCTTCATCGACGGCGCCCCGAATGCCAGCTGGACCGACGCCTATTTCGAGGCCGCCTCCGGCATCACCACCACCGGCTATACCGTGTTTTCCGATCTCGACGACATGCCGCGCTCGGTGCTGCTTTGGCGGGGGATGCTCAACTGGTTCGGTGGACTCGGGATCGCCTTCGTCGCGATGATCTTCCTGCCGGTGCTGCGCATCGGCGGCATGCGCTATTTCCAGACCGAGGGGTTCGACACGCTGGGCAAGGTAATGCCGCGCGCGGGCGATATCGCGCGCTCACTGCTCTGGGTCTACCTCTCGCTGACCGCTACCTGCGCGATCAGCTATGCCGCGACCGGAATGAGCGCATTCGACGCGATCTGCTACGCGATGGCGACGATCGCCACGGGGGGGTTCGGTACGCATGACACATCCTTCGCGAGCTTCTCACCCGCCGCGCAATACGCGAGCGTGATCTTCATGCTCGGCTCCGCCCTGCCGTTCATCCGCTACGTCCAGCTCGGCCACGGCAATCTCGGCCCGTTCTGGGGAGACCCGCAGGTTCGGACTTTCCTGCGCTGGTTCTCCATCGCGCTGACTGCACTTCTGGTCTGGCGCTACACCCACGATCCGCAAGGAATCGAACCGACATTCCGCTCCGCCGCCTTCAACCTGTCCTCGATCATGACCGGCACGGGGTTCGGCACAGCCAATGTCAGCAGCTGGGGCAGTTTCGCTGTGGTGCTTGTCTACTGGGTCGGGCTGATCGGCGGCTGCACCGGGTCGAGCTCGGGGGCGCTTTCGGTCTTTCGCTGGCAGGCGCTTGGCGCGGTGATCCGCACGGCGGTGCGCCGGTTGCACGCCCCCCACCGGGTGATCCTGCCGCGCCTCGGCGACAAGCTCCTCGAAGACGACGTGCTCTCCTCGCTCATTCTCTATTTCACCGGCTACATTCTCGCGCTCGGGGTGATCTCGGTCGGGATCTCGATGACGGGTGCCGATTTCGTCTCCGCGCTGTTCGCGACCTGGGGGGCGCTTGGCAATATCGGCTACGGCGTCGGGCCGCTGACCGACCGCACCGGCACGATGGTCGATTTCAACGATGCCGCGACCTGGTTGATGACGCTGGCGATGCTGCTCGGCCGGATCGGGATGCTCGCGATCCTCGTCGTTTTCCTGCCCCGGTTCTGGCGAAGCTAGACCGGAAGCGCCGTCGTCGAGAGCACGCATTTGAGCGAGAAGCTCGACTGGATCTGCGCCACGCCGGGCAGGTTCGCGAGCTTCGCCCGGTGCAGCCGCGCGAAATCCTCGGCGTCCTCGGCCACCACCTTCAACAGGTAATCCGCCGCCCCCGCCATCAGGTGACATTCGAGCACCTCGGGCACCTTGCGCACCGCCCCCTCGAACGCATCCAGCACCTCGTCGGCCTGGCTCGAAAGCTTGATCTCGACATAGACGGTCGTGGTCCGGCCCAGCTTGCGCGGATTCAAAAGCGCCACGTAATCGCGGATATAGCCGTCTTCCTCGAGGCGCTGCACACGCCGATGACAGGCCGAGGGTGAGAGGTTCACCCGTTCGCTCAGTTCGGCATTCGAGATTCGCCCCTGTTTCTGCAACACCGTCAAAAGCCGGCGATCCGTCGCGTCCAGCTTGTCGCTCATGCAATTTCCTGCCGGTTTAATGCCATTGCGCCGAAGATACGGGCGCAGCGCCCCGGCAGCAATCGCGAATTGGCAAAGCACTTGCATGTGACGGACCCGATACTGGGCGCAGGACGTTCCAATCGCATTGAGGAGGAAACGCGATGAAGATCGGATCGGTGCGCGAGATCAAGGCGCAGGAATTTCGGGTCGGGCTGACCCCGGCGGCGGCGGCCGAAGCCGTGGCGCATGGCCATGAGGTTCTCATCGAAGCCGGGGCCGGTGCGGGCGCAGGTTTTGCCGACAGCGACTACGAGGCGGCGGGCGCGACGATCGTAGCCGATGCCGAAACCGTCTTCGCGCAGGCCGACATGATCGTGAAGGTGAAGGAGCCGCAGGCCTCCGAGCGCAAGATGCTGCGCGAAGGTCAGATCCTCTTCACCTATCTTCACCTTGCCGCCGACGAAGCGCAGGCGAAGGACCTGATGGCATCGGGGGCGACCTGCATCGCCTACGAGACCGTGACCGCCAAGGATGGAACCCTGCCGCTTCTGGCGCCGATGTCCGAGGTTGCGGGCCGTCTTGCGCCGCAGATGGGCGCGTGGACGCTGCAAAAGGCCAATGGCGGACGCGGCGTGCTGATGGGTGGCGTGCCCGGCGTGGCCCCTGCGAAAGTCGTGGTGATCGGCGGCGGCGTCGTGGGCACCAATGCCGCGCGCGTGGCTGCCGGGATGGGCGCTGATGTGACCGTGCTCGACAAATCGCTGCCGCGCCTGCGCTATCTCGACGACACGTTTGGCGGGCTCTTCCGCACCGCCTATTCCTCCAAAGCCGAGACCGAGGCGCTGGTCGCCAGCGCCGATATGGTGATCGGTGCGGTGCTGATCCCCGGCGCGGCCGCGCCCAAGCTGATCACCCGCGAGATGCTCAAGACGATGAAACCGGGTGCCGCGATCGTCGACGTCGCGATCGATCAGGGCGGGTGCGCCGAAACCTCGCGCGCTACCACTCATGACGATCCTGTCTTCGAAGTCGATGGCGTGATGCATTACTGCGTGGCGAACATGCCTGGCGCTGTGGCGCGCACCTCGACCCTCGCGCTCTCGAACGCGACGCAGCCTTTCCTGATCGCGTTGGCCGACAAGGGTTGGGAACGCGCCTGCGCCGAAGATCCGCATCTCGCGGCGGGCCTCAACGTCCATGCCGGGATGATCACCCATGCGGCGGTGGCCGAAGCGCTCGGACTGCCGCTCAACGACACGCAGACGCTGCTGCACGCGGCCGAGTGAGCGCTTCTCTCGCACAAGCAAAAGGCCCGGGGAATTCCCGGGCCTTTTCGTCTCTCTCGCGCCTTATTTCTTGAGCGCGTCGCGGATCTCGAGAAGCACGTCGAGCTCGCTCGGGCCGGTCGGCACCTCAGGCGCCACATCGTCGGGCTTCTCCGCCGCCGCCTTGATCCGGTTGACCATCTTGACCAGCAGGAACACGACGAAGGCGATGATCAGGAAGTTGATCACGGCCGTGATGAAAGCCCCATAGGCGAAGACCGGCGCCCCCGCTTCGCGTGCCGCCGCCAGCGAGGCGTATTCGCCCTCGCCAAGATTGACGAACAGGTTCGAGAAATCGATCCCGCCCGTGATCACCCCGATGATCGGGTTGATCAGATCGCCCACCAGCGACGTCACGATCGCGGTGAAGGCCGCGCCGATGATGATGCCGACGGCCATGTCCATGACATTGCCCTTGGCAATGAAATCCTTGAATTCTTGAATCATTCGCTGCCCCTAATTTTGCAGTTCGCGCCATGCGATTTGCGAACCGTAACACGGGCTGCGCGCTGCGGCACCTTTTCGTTACGGGGAAAATTTGCTTGGGTGACGCAAATTCAGGAGGTCCCATGTCCGATCTATCGCAATTTCCGATCACCCGCCGATGGCCCGCCGCCGATCCCGACGTGATCCAGCTTTATTCCCTGCCGACGCCGAACGGGGTGAAGGTCTCGATCATGCTTGAGGAGACGGGCCTTCCCTATGAGCCCCATCTCGTGCGGTTCAGCGAGAACGACCAGATGACGCCGGAGTTTCTCTCGCTCAACCCCAACAACAAGATCCCGGCGATCATCGACCCGAATGGCCCTGAGGGCGCGCCTCTTCCGCTTTTCGAGAGCGGGGCGATCCTGATCTATCTTGCAGAAAAGACCGGGCAACTTTTGCCGCAGGCGCAGCGCTACGAGGTGCTGCAATGGCTGATGTTCCAGATGGGCGGGATCGGCCCGATGTTCGGTCAGCTCGGATTTTTCCATAAGTTCGCAGGCTCCGAGATCGAGGATCCGCGCCCGAAAGAGCGCTATCGCGCCGAAGTGGAACGGCTTCTGAAGGTACTCGACGGGGCGCTTGAGGGACGCGACTGGATCGCAGGCGACTACTCCATTGCCGATATCGCGATCTGCCCTTGGCTGCGCACCCTGCGCGAGATCTACATGGCGACCGAGATCACCGGGTGGGACGACCTGAAGAACGTGCCGGCCTATCTCGATCGTTTTCTGGCGCGTCCGGCCGTTCAACGCGGTCTGGATATCCCAAAGCGCGACTGAGGCTCAGCTATCGCGGCGCCGCACCTCATCGACGAGGCGACGGGCCGCACCGGCGACGGAGCGCAACAGATCTCCCTGCCTCCGCGCCGCAAGCGGCATTGCCGCCAGCCCGTCACTAAGGCGTGCGCGCGCCTCCTGCCGGGCGCTCTCGGCCAGTGTCGCGGGTTCGAAGCGCAGGGCGTCGCGCGCCTGTGCCAACAGGTCGCGATCCTCTTCGAGCCAGCCGAAATGCTCGGGTATCTGCAACATCGTGCGCAGCTTGCGCTGCGCGGTGTGGATCCGCTCACTGGCCGCGTCGCGCCGGTCCGCATGAAAACCAAGCTCCAGCGGCAAGGTCTCGGCCAGACTATCGCGTTCCTCCCTCAGCCCATCGGCCGCGCCCATCAGCGCCTGCGCCGTTTCGGCATCGACTTCGCCTGCGTCATCCTCGCAGCCCGCGATCATCTCGTCGAGCTGGCCCAGACGATGCCGCGCGATGATTTCGGCGGCCTCCGCGTGGGCAAGATCAGCGGACGCCCTGCGAAGATCGTCCAGTGTCCGTTCCATCGGCAGAAGGCCGGACGGCGCACATAGCGCGATATCAATCGGGCGGGGGCCCGGATCGACCCCCTCAAATTGGTGGAGCATGGCAGCATCCCTCCTATGGCAGCCCGGACAGGCTGGCACAGGGGAATGAACGAAGAGTGAACAAATATGCCCACCTTTCGCACAACGCCAGAAATAGAAGTGATATCAGTCGTTTGTGCGGATCGTTTTCGCAAGCGTCGGGAACATCTCGGCATTGGCCGCGATCACCGACCCCGATTCGAGAACCGATCGACCCTCGCGCACGGCCTCGACGAAGCCACCGGCTTCCTTCACCAGAATCAGGCCCGCAGCGATATCCCAGGCATTCAGCCCACGCTCCCAATAGCCCTCGTAGCGGCCAGCGGCCACATAAGCCAGATCGAGCGCCGCCGAGCCCCAGCGCCGCACGCCCGCACATTGCGGCATCAGCTTGGCAAGGTCCTGGAGCGTCGCGGGAAGGGTCGATTTGCCACCGAAAGGCACACCGGTCGCGAAGATCGACTCGATCATCCGGTTGCGGCCCGAGACGCGCAGGCGGGTCTCGTTCATGTAAGCGCCCAAGCCCTTCTCGGCGTAATACATCTCGTCTTTCGCCGCATCGAAGATCACGCCGGCGATAACCTCGCCCTTGTGCTCGAGCGCGATCGAGATCGCCCAATGCGGCAGACCGTGCAGGAAGTTCGTGGTGCCGTCGAGCGGGTCGACGATCCAGCGGCGCGTCGGATCTTCACCGTCTTCCTCGCCGGTTTCCTCACCGATCCAGCCATAGGAGGGGCGCGCCGTACGCAGCTCTTCCTTGATGATGCGCTCGGCCTCGCGATCGGCTTTCGACACGAAGTCACCCGGCCCCTTGGACGAGACCTGAAGGTTCTCGACCTCGCGGAAATCCTTTACCAGCGAGCGGCCTGCCTTGCGGGCGGCCTTGATCATCAGGTTGAGGTTTGCGCTGCCTTGCATCTGGGGGCTCCTTCGCGTTTCAAGCGGCTGCCTTACAGGGGTTGGAGGGAAAATCCAAGGCCTTTGGCGCAGGGTGACGCCCGCGGAGGGGCTCTGCCCCGCTCCCTGCGGGAGTCCCCGCTATATTTCAGCCAATTCGAGGGCTCAGGCGCGTTGCAGCTTCACCGGCTCGGTGCGCGCGAGGCGCAGGAAATGCGCCATGAAGGGCTGGGTGGCGTCCTCGGTGCGGGTCGCCGCATAGAGCCGCTTGGTCAGACCATGTTCGGTGACGGGACGTGTGATGTAATCGGGCTGATATTTCACCTCGCGCAGCACCCAGTCGGGCAGCACCGCCACACCGCGATTCGAGGCGACCAGCATCAGGATCACCGCCGTCAGTTCCACCTGCCGCACAGCTTTCGGCTCGACCCGCGCGGGCGTGAGCAACTGGGTGAAAATGTCCGAGCGGCCCCGGTCGATCGGATAGGTGATCAGCGTCTGATCGGCGAAATCCTCGGCCTCGATAAAGGGTTTCGCGGCCAGCGGAGAATTGGCGGCGGCGATGAAGGTCGGCGCATAATCGAAGAGCGGGTTGAAGGTGACGCCCTCGATCTCTTCGGGATCCGAGGAAATCACCAGATCCACCTCTTCGCGCGCAAGCGCGGGCAGCGCCTTGAAGGCCAGTCCGGGGCGGATATCCACGTCGATATCGGGCCAGGCATGGCGGAAACGCTCCAGCACCGGGAAGAGCCAGTCGAAACAGGCATGGCACTCGATCGCGATATGCAGCCGCCCGGCGCGCCCGGACCGCAGCGCCTCGAACTCGGCCTCGGTCGCGGCGATCTCGGGCAGGATACGCTCGGCCAGCCGCAACAGCTTCATCCCCGCCGCCGACAGCTTCAAGGGCTTCGAGCGGCGCACGAACAGCTCCACCCCCGCCTGGTCTTCCAGCCCCTTGATTTGATGCGACAGCGCCGATTGTGTTATGTGCAGAACATCCGCCGCCTTCGCGAGCCCGCCCGCATCGTGAATCGCCTTGATCGTGCGCAGGTGCCGGAACTCGAGATGCATCTTGTAGTTACGCTCATAACCATTTTGAGGATTATGAGTTTGTCTCACAAAGCCCGATCTGGCACAAGAGAGCGAACGAAAGGACATACTCCCATGACGACGCCCAAGGTCAGCTTCGAATTCTTCCCGCCCCAGACGCTCGATGCGTCCTTCCGGCTGTGGGAAACCGCGCAGGTTCTGGCGCCGCTCCAGCCCGAGTTCGTCTCGGTGACCTATGGTGCGGGCGGCACGACGCGCAAGCTCACCCATGAGGCGGTCGGCACGATCCACAAGAATTACGGGCTCAACGTGGCCGCGCACCTGACCTGCGTGGAGGCGACCCGCGCCGAGACGATGGAGATCGTGAACTCCTATGCCGAAGTGGGCGTGACCGAGATCGTGGCGCTGCGGGGCGATCCGCCGAAAGGCGCCAAGGGCTTCGTTCCGCATCCCGAAGGCTTTGCGTCGTCGGTCGAGCTGATCGAGGCGCTGGCCGAGGATGGCCGCTTCACGATCCGCGCAGGCGCCTACCCCGAGCCGCACCCCGAAGCCGCCGATCCGCTGGCCGACGTGCGCTGGCTCAAGCGCAAGGTCGAGGCGGGCGCAACCTCGGCGATCACCCAGTTCTTCTTCGAGGCCGAGACCTTCTTCCGCTTCCGCGACGCCTGCGAGCGCGAAGGCATCAACGCCAAGATCATCCCCGGCATCCTGCCGATCCAGTCCTGGAAGGGCGCGAAGAACTTCGCCCAACGCTGCGGCACCTCCATCCCCGCATGGGTCGAGGAAGCCTTCGAAGCCGCGATCCGCGACGACCGCGAGCAGCTGCTGGCCACCGCGCTGTGCACCGAGCTTTGCGACAAGCTGATCGAGGGCGGCGTGGAAGACCTGCATTTCTACACGCTCAACCGCCCCGGCCTGACCCGCGACGTCTGCCACGCGCTGGGTGTGACGCCCGAAGCGGTGCTGGAGAACGTCGCCTGAAAGGGTGGTGGAGCGGAGTGAGTGGAGGGGGCCCGGCTGGGCCCTTTTTCTTTGGCTGGGGGCGGGTGTGCGATGTCAGCTTTGCGGGACGGAGCGGACCTTCGGCATCCGGCAATCAATGTCCGCTCGGCTTGCCATACTCCCTAAAATAGGTTCAGATCTTGAAGAAATTTCGCCTTAGGCTCGCAAGATTTGAATGGGCTTTCAAACAGTAGCTGAGGCCGTTCGACTGCCTGAAATTCCATGTGGCGAGGCGACCAATTGAACACGTCTATATCACCGCCATCTTCAACGAGAAGTAGGCCATGAAAATACCAAGTGTCTCCAATTTTGTAACCTGACCCTGTTGTATAGAAGGACAAGCCGCGCAGTCCCATGATGGATCCTAGTTCTCTCTCTATCGGACTGTGTTCACCAATGCAGAATGCACGGCCCGAAGATATTTCCACGGCGCTTGAGTAAGCGAGTGGAACCATAGCTAGCGACCAAACTCCGACTAACACAGGAAACATGTAAACGCCGAATGCAACCAATCTTGCTTTTTTCCCAACGGTTGAGATCAACAGAAAGGATGAGGCACACGCTGTCGTCAGAGCAGTCCCGTGCAGGAAGACCAACTTTGTTCCGCCGCCCGACAGCGCCATCATAACGAGGGTCACAAACGTCCCGGCGATTAAAATCACCAGAGCAAGGACCGTCGCAAAAACTACCGGCATTTTCCGATGGCTAACGATTGAGAGCACCAATATGGTTATTGGCATCAAGGGCAAAACAGCAATCGTCCATTCGAACCAAGTTGCCTTGGGCAGTGATGGATCGGTCAATGGAACCGGGATAAAGCCAAGAGTAATAATAGCTGCTCCAACAAGAGCTGCATTTCTTTGGGCATTGTAGAGAATACTCGTTTCCTCCTATGCGCTGGCCACCAACGCGCCAATTCGATATTCCGCATATCGGACGTTGGCGGCAACGCAGGATTTTTGCAAGGTGGGCTCGAAGCCGCCACTCGCCCCCCTTCCCTTTCCGCGCCGCCACGATAGCTTAAGGCCCGACACGGAAAGGACCCCACATGCCAGACCAATATTTCGCCGAAGGCCCGGAAGACTTCCTCCCGCTCGAGGAGGTGCTCTCGATGCCGGGGCTCGACTATATCCGCAAGATGGTCTCCGGCGAGGTGCCCTCGCCCACCGTGCAGAAGCTGATGGCCTACCGCATCACCCAAGCCGATGAGGGTCGCGTTACCTGCCGCGGCACGCCCGGCCATCCGCAGACCAACGGCTATGGCGGCATTCACGGCGGCTGGTATGCGATGATGCTCGACACGGTGATGACCTGCGCGGTGATCACCGGGCTCAAGAAGGGACAGACCCAGACCACGCTCGAATTCAAGGTCAACCTGATCCGCGCGATCAAGCCCGGGACCGAGGTGATCGGCCTGGGCCAGCTCGACCATATCGGGCGCTCAACCGGCGTCGCGCGGGGCGAGATCCGGGGCGCCGAGGACGGACGCCTCTACGCCACCGGCACCGCCACCTGCTTCATCATGACGCCCGAGCTCTGAGCCCTCCCCCGCCGGGGCCTGGGGCGGAACCCGGCGGATCTCGGGGCGCAGGATGCGCGGGCGGAACAGCGCGTGCGAGCGCTCGGGCAACGTGACGCTCTCATGCAGCCCCTCGCTCGGATCGCGCCCCACGACGCGCGGGGCGCGCAGCCAGAAGAACTTGGCCCAGCCGCCCCATGTCCCAACCGAGGGCGCCGTGGCGTCGCGCGCGAATTCCTGTGCCCATCCCGGCGGCAGAACGAGCCCCAACCCCTCGGCCCTCTCCAGCATCCAGACCAGAGGAATATTCGCCAGGGGCCGCGCATCGCCGAAATGGCCAAGCTGCCCGCCGATATCGCCATGCGCGCCGCGAAACCAGCGCTGCTCGATCCGGTCCGCCCCCGTCCCCTCGCTATCCCAGATCAGAGGCTCGAGAACCGATCGCGTCTCGTCGAGCGCCAGCGCCTGATACCCGTGATGCACGCTTTGCCCGAGGTGATGATCGTGAAAGCGCACCTGTGCCGCGCGCACCAGCCAGAAGAAGGGCAGACGTATCCCCAGCGCCTGTACCGTGTCGAAGGCGCCTACCATTTCGACCGGCACGCTCTCGTGACACAGGCTGCGCCGGAACCCCGCCATGATCGGGGCGGGCGCCTCGGTCTCGTAATGGCGCCAGGCCAACCGCGTGTTGCGCTCGATCGCATGCTCGGGCCGCAACAGCCCCACCCGTTCGATCATGCCCGCCAGCGAGCGTGCCGCGAAGGCGCCGCGCGAATAGCCGATCAGGAAGATCCGGTCGCCGGGGCGATAGCGCATCGCAAGCCAGCCATAGGCACGCTCGATCTGCTTGTTTACCCCGAAGCCGAACCAGACATCCGAGACGTCATGCCATTCGCGCCATTGCAGACCGCGCCCGTAATAGACCGATACTTTCGGGGCGGCGCGGCGCAGGAACCGATAGATCATCCCGATCGAGGTCAGCCGGTCCGGGCGCAGTGACCCCATCGTACCGTCGAGCAGGAGAACGTGATCGAGCGGCCCGCGCCCATGCGCCACCTGCCGCGCCTCGGCCCGCTCGGGACTGCGGCGACGGAAGGCCGAGATCAGACGCTCGAACAGCCCGCGCATCGATCGATCCCTTCGGATAAGCAGAACTTATGGATCCGAGTGTAGGATAAGTTTCGCTTATTTGCATCCACGCCCCGCGCAGCTTGGTTACAGCGCGCGGGGGACGGTTCAGAATGCGAGGCTGAGCGCCGTCACCACCTCAAGCTGGCCGAAGCCGTTGAAGCGGGTGTTGGTCGCGCTCGAATAGGCGCCCATGCCGCGGAAGACGAGGAAATCGCCCTCTTGCAGGTCCATCGGCAGGCCCAGCTCCCCCGGCAGCCGATCGACCGAGTCGCAGGTCGGCCCGAAAACGACGCGCGGCCGCGCGGCCTCCGAGCGAATCTCGCCCTCGGGCGAAATCGCCGCGACGCGGTCGATATTGCCGATGAGCGGTAGCTCGGCCAGACCGCCATAGACGCCGTCATTGAGGAACACATGCACGCCGTCGCGCAGCGCCTTGATCCGGGTGACATGCACGAAGGCATCGCCCACAAGACCTCGGCCCGGCTCGCAGACCAGCGCGGGACGCGCCGCACCGAAGGCCTCGCCGGTCACGCGCTCGATCAGAGCGAAGATCTCCTCGAGCACGGGCGCCGGCCCCTGCACGCGGTGGTTCGGGAAACCGCCCCCCACGTTGAGCCGCGCGATCTCGACCCCCGCGTTGCGCGCGATCTCGGCGGCGGCACGGATATAGGCATCCCAAGCCATCGGGTCGGTGCATTGCGTGCCCGGGTGGAAGGTCAGCGAAAGGATGAACCCCGCCGCCTGCGCGCGCGAGAGCAGCACCGACGCAAGCTCGGACGTCGCGCCGAACTTCGCCCCGAAATTGTAGGCAGCACCCGAAACCGGCAGCTTGAAGCGCACCGAGATCTCGCAACCTTCGGCGGGCACCATCTCGATCAGCTTGTCGAGTTCCGAGACCGAGTCGACCGACCAGGTCTTCACACCCTGCGCCACCGCGAAGGCGATCTCGTCGCGCCCGCGCACCGGGTTATGGTAATGCAGCGCCGCCGCAGGCGCGATCTTGCGGATCATCGCGATCTCGGCGGGCGAAGCCACGTCGAAGCCACGGATACCGGCGGCGACGAGGTTCTCGATCACCATCTCGTCGGGGTTCGACTTGACCGCATAGGTCACGAGACCCGGAAAGCCGCGCAGGAAACGGCGCGCCGTGGCTTGCAGCACGGTCGGCGCGAAGACCAGCACCGGATGATCCGGCTGCTTGGTACGGATGACTTCAACGGGGTTCGCCCAGATCGTTTTCGACAGTCCCACAGGCTTTCTCCTTCGCCGATGAGTGCAGCCACCTCTTGCCCCTTTCGCGGGTTGGGAGAGCGCTTACGCGTTTCAACCAGACCGCAGGCAAGGTACGTATGAGCCGCCCTTTTCCTGTCTTTCGATGCTCCGCGATATGGGGCACATTTTCACCAGACGAAAGTACAAAAATGATGCGAAATATCGTTATAATGACGAAATTGCCGGTCAAATTGTAAGGTAGAGCATGGACGAACTTGATCAGAAGATCCTCGGGCTTCTCTCGGGCGATGCAAGGATGTCGCTCGCGACCATGGCGCGACGGCTCCGGATCGCGCGCTCGACCGTTCAGGCGCGGCTCGAACGGCTGGAAACCGGCGGTGTGATCGCGGGATACACGGTGAAGCTTGGGGAGGCCGCCAAAGCCGGGCGGCTTCGGGCGACAGCCCTGCTCGAGATCGACCTGCGCGTTCAGCCTGCGATCTTGCAGAAACTGCGCAGCCTGCCCGAGATCGAGCGCATCATCACCACCTCGGGCCGTGTCGATCTGCTGCTCCAGATCGCGGCGAATTCGACGCAGCAGCTCGATGCCGTGCTCGACGTGATCGGCGAGATCCCCGGCGTGCAGAACTCGGAAAGCTTCATCCACCTCACCACGAAGCTCGACCGCGCGGTCTGAGCTAAAACACGCGGGAAGGGGAGCGCGTCAGCACGGGGGGACAGCGCCCCCGTACCCCGTTCAGCTCTCGAGACCGACGAGGGCCTGGGCGAATTCCGCGGGATCGAACGGCGCGAGATCGTCGATCTGCTCGCCCACGCCGATCGCATGGATGGGCAGGCCGAACTTGTCGGCAAGCGCCACCAGAACGCCGCCCTTCGCGGTGCCGTCGAGCTTGGTCATCACCAGACCCGACACATCCGAGATCTTGCGGAAGACCTCGACCTGGCTCAGCGCGTTCTGACCCGTCGTGGCATCCAGAACCAGCAGCGTGTTATGCGGCGCGCTCTCGTCGACCTTGCGGATCACGCGCACGATCTTGGCGAGCTCCTCCATCAGATCGGCGCGGTTCTGCAACCGGCCCGCGGTGTCGATCATCAGCAGATCCGCCCCTTCCGCCTCGGCCTTCTTCATCGCATCGAAGGCGAGCGAGGCTGGATCGGAGCCTTCCGGCGCGGTCAGCACCGGCACGCCTGCGCGGGAGCCCCAGACCTGGAGCTGTTCGACGGCGGCGGCGCGGAACGTGTCGCCTGCCGCGATCACCACCTTCTTGCCGGCGGCGCGGAATTGCGAGGCGAGCTTGCCGATCGTGGTGGTCTTGCCCGAGCCGTTCACGCCCACGACCAGCACCACCTGCGGTTTTTTCGGATAGAGCGGCAGCGGTTTGGCGACCGGCTCCATGATCCGCGCGATTTCCTGCGCCAGCAGGACCTTGATCTCGGTGACCGAGAGCTTGCGCCCCATCCGGCCTTCGGCAAGGTTCGCCGAGACCCGCAGCGCCGTATCGACCCCCATATCGGAAGCGATCAGCAGCTCTTCGAGGCTCTCCAACATCTCGTCATCGAGCACCCGGCGCGGCTCGGAGGGTTTCGCCTCGCCACCGAAGATGCGCCCGAAGAGACCCGGTTTCTTCGGGCCGGGATCGGGGCGTTCGGGGGCCGGCTCGATATCGAGCGGCGCCTTGGCGATCTGCGCGTTTTCCTCCTCGACCGGCTCGGTCACCGGCGCGGGGACATAGCCCGGCGCGGGTGGCGTCGGATCGGGGAGATTGATCGTCTCGGGAGCCGCGGGCGGCGCAGCTTCGGCTGGAGGAGCTTCCGGCGTCTCCACCTCATCCTCGGGCGCGGCATTTTCCGCCACGATATCCTCGAGCCCCTGCTCGAGCTTCGAGGAGGAGCGCGTCAGGCGGGATTTGAGCTTCTTGAAAAACGACATGGGACAAGCCTTTCCTTCCGCTTTCACCTAGTTCATCGCAGCCAAGGATGGAAGGCTTATCCCGCCGCCATCGACGCGCCCGCACCCCATCCGATCAGCGCCTGCCCGCCCCAATAGAGCACCCAGAGCGCGCGCGAGGCGAACAGCTTGGCGCGCGCGTCGCGCAGCACAAAGAGCTCGAGCGCCAAGATCATGTCGGAGGCGACGAAGGCGGCGCTGCCCGCGATCACCGGCCAGAGCCCGCCCGGCAGGCCCATGGCGGCGGCAGCCATCGCGACGATGATCCAGATATAGCCGCGCACCGGCCAGCACAGGCCACCCGTGCGCGGCAGCAGCCAGAACTCGGTTGAAAGCCCGAGCGCGATCAGCCCGATCGTCCAGCCCGAGGGCATCGCGCCCAGGTCGAGAAACGCCCAGAGATAGGCGAGATGGCCCGCGGCAAAGGCCGCCATACCGACGAGAAAGGCGCGCTGGCCGTCGCGAGAAAGTGCGAAATCGCCCACCGCTCCGAGTGCAAGCCCCGCGAGGATCGGCAGCGGCGCCCCGGCAAGCCCCGCCATCGGCACCAGCGCCACGACGGCCGCCGTCTTGCTCACGCTCTTGGCACGGCTTTGCGGGCCTCCGGCATGGCGCAAGAGGTAGATCAGTGCGAAAATGGCGGCGAGCGAGAGACAGATCAGAGGTGCAGGCATCATCCCCGCAACAGGCGCAGATTTTTCCACAGCCAGCAAGCCCCGCCACAAAAAGGTCGAAATCGCGAAGACAATACGAGGAAAGTTGCGAGACTGTCATGGCTATCGAACCGGACCTGAAGCAGACGCCGGAACACGAACAAGGTGCAAAGCGCTCCCGCCTGCCGGGGCCGCTTGCGACGCTGTTCGGACTGCGCCGCGAAATCCCCGAAGTCGACACCTTCGCGATCGTGACCTTCCTGCCGGTGCCGCTGCTGATCCTCGCGGGCATCTTCGGCGGAATCGCTGCCTGGGCGTCACTGATCTGGATCGGTTTGTGCCTCTTCATGCTCGACGAGATCATCGCCCGCCCCAGCCCCGACGCGCCCGAGGGCTCGGAATTTCCGGCCGCCGATGCGCTCTCGGTGGCGCTTGGCGGGGTGCATTTCCTGCTCCTCTTTCTCGGCGTCGCGGCCCTCTCGGGCTTCACGCGGCTCGAAGGATCAAGCTGGATCGCGGTGCTGCTCGCCTTCGGGCTCTTCTTCGGCCAGGTGTCGAATTCCAACGCGCATGAGTTGATCCACCGCTCCGACCGGCGGCTCTTCCTGCTCGGCAAGTGGATCTACATCTCGCTGCTCTACGGCCATCACAGCTCGGCGCATCGGCTGGTCCATCACCGGTTCGTCGCCACCCCCGACGATCCGAATTCCGCCCAGCTCGGCGAGGGGTACTGGGCCTTCCTGCCGCGCGCCTGGATCGGCAGCTTCGTCGCCGGATACGAGATGGAACGCGGCCGCGCCGCCCGTCTGCCCAAGCCCGACCCGAGCGCACCGCTGGGCCAGCGGGTGCGGGCACTGCTCGCCCGGATCGGCCCCTATCCTTCCTATGTGCTGGGCGGGCTGTGGTTCGTGATGCTCTTCGGCATTCTCTTCGGGGCCCGCGGCGCGCTCGCCTATCTGGCCCTTTGCGCCTATGCCCAGCTGCAGATCCTGCTTGCGGACTATGTCCAGCATTACGGGCTTGCCCGCGCACGGCGCGGGGATGGCAGCTACGAGCCCGTCGACACGCGCCATAGCTGGGACGCCCCCCATCCGGTGACCTCGCTGTGGATGCTCAACGCCCCGCGCCATTCCGATCACCATGCCCATCCGGGCCGGGAATACCCGGCGCTGCGGCTCGGCCAGCTCGATGCCCGGCAACGTCCGATCCTGCCCCGGTCCCTGCCCGCGATGGCGTCGCTCGCGCTGATCCCGCCGCTTTGGCGCCGGGTGATGGACAAGCGCGTCAAGGCTCTCGGACAGGGCAAGAGCGCGACCCTGCGTCTCTAGGCAAGGGCGGCCCGATCTGGCAGGCTGGCGCCAACCGTCACCGAGGAGCTCCCAGCCCCATGCGTCCGATCCCAGCCCTTGCCCTCGCGCTCCTGCTGCCCGTCACGGCCCTTGCGCAAGACGATCTCGGCCCGCCGCTCACCGCAGAGGAGTTCGACGCGCGCACGGTGGGGCGCACGATCACCTATTCCGCCTTCGGCAAGCCCTACGGGGTCGAGCAGTACAAGCCCGGCCACAAGGTGATCTGGGCCTTCACAGAAGATGAATGCAAGGAAGGCGACTGGTATCAGAGCGGGCAATATATCTGCTTCGATTACGGCGAAGAGGTGCCGCTGCAATGCTGGACCTTCTACGACAGTGCGCAGGGACTGGTGGCGAAATTCAGGGGAGACAGTACCGGCGAGCCTCTTGTCTCGCTCAGTGAAAGTCACGAACCGCTGAGTTGCCAGGGACCCGATGTCGGGGTCTGACCGACAACCTCGGCTCTCTTCTTCTTGATGAAAATATCTCGGGGGTGAATGGCGAAGCCAGAGGGGGCAGCGCCCCCTCTTTCACCAACGATTGTCGCCCTCCGGCGACGGCGGGCAGCGCCCCCTGCCCCGCCCGCCAAATGAAAAAGGCCGCCCCGATCGGAGCGGCCTTTCCCAAATCTTTTCGCCGGGGCGATTACGCAGCAGCGGCGGCTTTCGCCTGCTCGACGATCGCGCCGAAGGCTTCGGGCTCGTGCACGGCGAGATCGGCGAGAACCTTGCGGTCCACTTCGATCCCGGCCTTGCCCAGGCCGAAGATGAACTTCGAGTAGCTCAGATCCGCATCGACGGCGCGCACGGCGGCGTTGATACGCTGGATCCAGAGGGCGCGGAAATTGCGCTTGCGGGCCTTGCGGTCGCGGGTGGCGTACTGGTTCGCCTTGTCGACAGCCTGGGTCGCGGTGCGGAAGTTGCGCGAGCGGGCGGCGTAGTAGCCTTTCGCCTTCTTGAGCACTTTCTTGTGCGAGGCGTGGGTGACCTTACCGGATTTGACGCGTGCCATTGTTCAAGTCTCCCGAAATCAGCGGTTATACGGCATGTATTTCTTGACGATCTTCGCGTCCGCTTCGCTCAGCACCATGGTGCCGGCGGTTTCGCGGATGAATTTCGTCGAACGTTTGATCATGCCGTGACGTTTGCCGGCCGGACCCACCTTGACCTTGCCGGTCGCGGTGAACTTGAACCGCTTCTTGGCAGCGGATTTCGTCTTCATCTTGGGCATTTACAGCTCCTTTGCAGGGTGTGAAAGCGCGACTCGGCATGCCACATTGGCCGGCCGCGCGGGTTAGAGCGCGCCTGATAGACGGGCGCGGCAGGTTTGGCAAGGGGGAAAACCCCGTTCCGGCCTAGTAATTCAACACCCGCGCGATCGTCGCGGCGACCGCATCGGGGATCGTCCTGAGCCTGTAGCCGCCGGGCTTCGAAACCAAAGCCAGCACCACGAGCCCCAGCGCAAGCACCATCGCCACCGAGGCCACGCGCGGCGGGCGCTCATCGGAGAAGGCTGAGAAAGCTGCGGGGATCGCGAAGATCGCGATCCCAAGACCGATCGTGAGGATCAGATCGCTCTCGCTGGCGGCGAACCCCATCGCACGCTCCCACAAGCCGTATTCCCTAAAGGAAGCTTACTCGGGGTCGGTGCGGTAGATCAATCGCTCGTCACAGGGCGCCACGCGCAGGATGTTCGTCGTGCCCTGCACGTTGAACGGCACGCCCGCGGTCACCACGATCTGCTGCGTCTCGTCGGCAAAGCCGAAATCGCGCGCCGCGCGGGCCGCGTTGACCACCGCCTGCTTGAAGCGTTCGAGCTCGCCGCAACGGACCGCATGCACGCCCCAGTTCAGCGAGACCCGGCGCAGCGTGGCGTCGATCGGCGAGAGCGCGATGATCGGCACGCGCGGACGCTCGCGCGCGATCAGCGCGACGGTCTTACCCGACTGGGTATAGGCGCAGATCGCCGCGATATCGGTCGTCTCCGCGATTTCGCGCGCGGCGGCCACGATCCCGTCGGCCACGGTCTGGCGCGCGGCCGAACGCGAAGCCTCGATGATCTCGCGATAGGTCGGATCCTTCTCGACCGAGACGGCGACATTGTTCATCGTCTCGACCGCTTCGACCGGGTAATTGCCGGCCGCGGATTCCGCGCTCAGCATCACCGCGTCGGCGCCCTCGTAGATCGCGGTCGCCACGTCGGAGACCTCGGCGCGGGTCGGCATCGGGCTCTCGATCATGCTCTCGAGCATCTGCGTGGCCACGATCACCGGCTTGGCGGCGGCACGGGACTTGCGGATCAGCTGCTTCTGGATCGGCGGCACCGCCTGCACCGGAAGTTCGACGCCCAGATCGCCGCGCGCCACCATCACGCCGTCGGAGACCGCGAGGATCTCGTCGAAGCTGCGCACGGCCGAGGGCTTCTCGATCTTCGAGAGCACCGCCGCACGCCCCTTGGCGAGCGTCTTGGCCTCTTCGACATCCTCGGGACGCTGCACGAAGCTCAGCGCGAGCCAGTCCACGCCGATCTGGCAGGCGAATTCCAGATCCTTGCGGTCCTTCTCCGAGAGCGCCGCCAGCGGCAGCAGCACATCGGGGACGTTGACGCCCTTGCGATCCGAGATCGTGCCGCCGACCGTCACCGTGCAATCGGCGAAATCGGGGCCGCAATCCTTGACCTGAAGGCGGATCTTGCCGTCATTGACCAGAAGCTCCGACCCCTTCTCGAGGGCGGCGAAGATCTCTGGGTGCGGCAGGCGCACGCGGTGATTGGTGCCCGGTTCGTCCACCAGATCGAAGCGGAAATTGTCTCCCTCTTCGAGATCGGCGCCATGGGCGGTGAAGGTGCCCACGCGCAGCTTCGGGCCCTGAAGATCGGCGAGGATCGCGATCGGGCGGCCATATTCGGCCTCGAGCTGGCGGATGATGGCGTGACGGGCGCGATGCTCGTCATGGGTGCCGTGGCTCATATTGAGGCGGAACACGTCGGCCCCGGCCACGAACAGGGCCTTGATGCTGTCATAGTCCGAAGAAGAGGGGCCCAGCGTGGCCACGATCTTCACGTTGCGAAGGCGTCTCATGCGTCCTCGTTTTCCGTTCAAAAAGTTGTCATGTCGTGGGCCAATTAAGCGTATGGCGCAATTTGTCGCGGGCCGCAACTGGCGCCTGCCATTCTTTGTCGTTATCCCCGCGTTATCGACAAAGCGTGAAGAGAAAATGACGCAGAAGGCAGCATATACGATTAGCGGAGAGGCGCGGCCGGCACGCTGGCTCGTGACCTGCGACCATGCGCGCAACACGGTGCCCGACTGGGTGAACGGGGGCGATCTGGGGATCTCGCCCGAGGATATGGCGCGCCATATCGCCTATGACGTGGGCGCGCTGGGGCTATCGGAAGCGCTGGCCGAGCGGCTCGATGCGCCGATGATCGCCACGGATTTCTCGCGGCTGGTGATCGACCCGAACCGGGGCGAGGATGACCCGACGCTTGTGATGAAGCTCTATGACGGCACCATCATTCCCGCGAACCGCCATGCCGACGCCGCCGAGGTGGAAAAGCGCCTCGACCGGCTCCACCGCCCCTATCACGCGGCCTATGAAAAGCTCGCCGCCCGGCGCGACGATACCGTGATCTGCGCCATCCACTCCTACACGCCTCAGCTGCGCGGCCGGCAGCCCCGCCCCTGGCAGGTCGCCATCCTGCACGCGCCCGCCGACCCGCGTCTCGCCCGTGAGATGATCGCGGCGCTGGAAGCCGAGGGCGATCTGTGCGTGGGCGACAACCAGCCCTATCTGGGCCATCTGGAGGGCGACTCGATCGACCGCCATGCGCTCGCCAAGGGCCGCCCGAACGTACTGATCGAGGTCCGCAACGACCTGATTTCGACCGAAGAAGGCCAGCGCGAATGGGCGGAACGACTCGCCCCGATCCTGATGCGGGTCCTCGCGGAAAGCGGCATCTGATTGCGAACAATGCTGCATCTCGCAGCACATTGTCGCGCAAGGAAAAACGTGAAGGCACATTCCTGCCATAATCGTTGACGCGCTCGTGAAAGCGCGTGATATCGAATCGTTAATTTTTCCTCTGGGGGTCAGGGATGTTTGCGATTCTTCTTCTTTCTTTTCTGCCGCTTGCTTTGGTCGCGGTTGCTTTCAACGACGATGATTCCGATCACGACAACAATGACGCTGTCCGCGACGAAACCGATCACGAAACCGGCGATGGCGAAGAGATCCAGGTCGACGCGTCCGATCAGGTGACGACGGGCACCAATGGCGACGACACGATCCGCGGCACCGACGGCACCGATTCCGTCTACGGGCTCGCGGGCGAAGACGACATCTATCTCGGTGATGGCGACGATATGGGAACGATCTCGCTCGAGGCCGAAGATGCCATGTGGGAGGCCACCACAGCCGGGGATTTCATCGAAGCCTACGAGAACTCGGGCTTCTTCGGAGCGGTCGGCGGCACGGGCAACGATTACATCGACGGCGGTCACGGCAATGACGCGATCACCGGCAGCCAGGGCGACGATACCCTGCGCGGCAACCTCGGGGCCGATACGCTGGTCGATTTCGAGGGCTCGAACGAGCTTTTTGGCGGCTATGGCGACGACTCGCTGATCGCCACCGATTACGATCACGCGCCGGACCTGCTCGATGGCGGGGCCAATGACGATTACCTCTATGGCAATGACGGCGACACGATGACCGGCGGCAGCGGCTCGGACTTCTTCAGCATCTGGTGGACCGGCGGCGAGGACCCCGTCTCGATCACCGATTTCGGCGATCTCGGCCCGAACCCGGCCCCGGGCTCGCTGGGCGAATTCCTCTCGATCGAGGTGGACGATCTCGCCGACGTCTCCAATTTCCAGGTCAGCCCGAGCGGTTCGGGCGCCGAGGTTTCGCTCAACGGTCAGACCGTGGCCCAGATCGAGGATGTCGATTATGCGGCCCTCAAGGCGGCGGGCGCGATCTATGCCGAAGATACCTACGGCAACGCGATGCTGCCCGCCTACGCCTGACCCGGCTCGGGGCCGAATCAAACCCGAAAAGGCCACGCCCGACGTGGCCTTTTTCATGGCAGCCCGAGAGGGCCCCACTCTCCCTTTCAGCCTTTTCGCATCAATGCCCCGCCTCTTCCGCGAATGGTTAACCGAGGCTGAACAATGGCGTCGATTCCGCGCCACAAACCGTTTGCCCTGCCCACGCCGCATGCGGAGACTCGAAGGCAGGATAGGGGTTAACGATTATGCTTGGACTTTTCATTGCCGTGACAATGGCGCTCTGCCTGCTGAGCTGGGCCGAGCAAATCCCGAATGGGGCGGGGTTGGCCAATGCCGGGGCGCGCGATGGAGGCGACAAGGCGACAAAGCCCGTCGCCACCGACACGCATCGGGGCAAATGGGCGCTGCCGCGTCTCAAACTGCGCCTGCCCAGGCTGCGACGAAAATCCGCGCCTGCACCGTACCACCAGACCACCGAGATTGCACCGGTGGCGCCGCTCGAAGAGGCGCGCGCGCTGACACCGCACGAGGCCGCGAGCGAGGCCCGTGACGCCGCGATCCTCTCGCGCATTTCGGAAATGCTCGCAGCCCCCGATCACATGCCCGGGCCGCAGCACGAAGAACCTGCCGCGCCCGCCCTCCAATCCGCGCCCGGATCCACCGCCGAACTCTCGCCTGAGACCAAGACCGCGGCACCCGCCGCGCGCAGCTTCCCGGAACTGCCGGTGGTCGAAGGCTTCGAGCCGGGAGACATCATCCTGCTTGAGCTGATCGGCCCCGCGCCGCGTCGCGAGGATATCCGTTTCCGGCCCTGCGCGAATGGCGCGCTGGTCGAGATCGAGGGCGAGCCCGCCCTGATCATCGCCAGCACCGCACCCGAGGCGCTCGACCCCGGCATCTTGCAGTTCCGCGCTCACGCGGCGGCCTGAGAACCTGCCGCCCGTGTGAGAGGAAAACGCCCCGGCTGGGCTGGCCGGGGCGTTTTTCTTTTTACCGAAAGATCACAGGCGATCAGATCGCGGCCTTCAGGCTCTCTTCGAGATAGATCTCGCGCAGGCGCGCCGCCACCGGGCCGACCTTGCCATCGCCGATCGCCGCGCCGTCGACTTCGACCACCGGCATCACGAAAGCCGAGGCCGAGGTGTAGAACGCTTCATCGGCGTTCTGCGCTTCCTCGATGGTGAAAGGACGCTCTTCGATCTCCATCTGGCTTTCGGCCGCGAATTTCAGCAGCGACGCGCGGGTGATCCCGTGCAGGATGTCATGGCTCAGATGGCGCGTGATGATCTTCCCGCCCTTCACGATATAGACGTTGTTCGACGAGCCTTCCGTCACGAACCCGTCCTCGACGAACCAGGCATCGTTCTTGCCCGCTTTCTCGGCCGCCATCTTCGCCATCGACGGATAGAGCAGCTGCACCGTCTTGATGTCGCGGCGATGCCAGCGCAGGTCGGGCAGCGAGATCACCTTGATCCCCACCTTCGCCTTCGGATCGTCGGCCAGGTTCTCCTTGGCCTGCGTGTAAAGCACCACCGTCGGCGGCGTGCCCTCGGGCGGATAGTGGAAATCGCGATCGCCCGCATTGCCGCGCGAGACCTGAAGGTAAACCATCCCCTCGTCGATATTGTTGCGCTTGATCAGTTCGCGGTGAATCTCGATCCACTCGTCGCGGGTCAGATCGCAGGTCATCTCCAGCTCGGACAGCGACCGGTCGAGCCGGTTCATGTGACCTTCGAATTCGAGGATCTTGCCGCCGAGAACGCTCGTCACCTCATAAACCGCATCGCCCATCACGAAGCCGCGGTCGAAGATCGAGATCTTCGCCTCCTCTTCGGGCAGGTATTCCCCGTTCAGATAGACAATCCGGCTCATCTCGATCTCCTTGAATTCTCAGCCCCAGAGCGCGGGCTCGGGCGGCGAAACCTCACTGCCGTCATAACGCAGCGGCACGTCGCGGTCTTCTGCCAGAAGAAGCGGGCCGTCAAGATCAACATAGTCCGCCCCTTGCGCCACCAGCATGGCGGGCGCCATGGCAAGGCTCGAGCCGACCATGCAGCCGACCATCACGCCGAACCCTTCCGAGTGCGCGATCGCGCGCAACCGCAGCGCCTCGGTCAGCCCGCCGGTCTTGTCGAGCTTGATATTGATGACGTCATATTTGCCGCGCAGGTCCAGCAGGCCCTCGCTCGTATGGCAGCTCTCGTCGGCACAGATCGGCACCAGCCGCTCGATCCCCGCCAGCGCTTCGTCGGCGGCTGCGGGCAAGGGCTGTTCGACCAAAGCGACGCCGAGATGTTTCAACTCGGCCTGGATATCGAGGAAGGTCTCGATCTCCCAGCCCTCATTGGCATCCACGATGATGCGCGATTTCGGCGCACCCTCGCGCACCGCACGCAACCGGGGCAGATCCTCGGGCGTGCCGAGCTTGATCTTCAACAAAGGCCGCGCGGCCTGCTTCGCCGCCGCCGCGCGCATATTCTCGGGCGTATCGAGCGACAGCGTATAGGCCGTGGTCAGCGAACCGGGCTTCGCGATCCCGGCCAGTTCCCAGACCGGAACGCCCTTCGACTTGGCCTCCCAATCCCAGAGCGCACAGTCAAGCGCGTTGCGCGCCGCCCCCGCGGGCAGCGCCTCTTGCAACTCGGCGCGCGTGATATCGACGGGCACGCTCTCGATCTGGTCGGTGACGCTGTCGAGGCTCTCGCCATAGCGCGCGTAGGGCACGCATTCGCCCCAGCCCTTCATCCCGTCGCGTTCCACCGAAACCGTGACGACCTTCGCCTCGGTCCGCGATCCGCGCGAGATGGTGAAGACCTGCGCGAGCTTGAACGTGTCGTGCTGCACCCGGATCATCGGCGCCCCCTTCCTCTTGGCTCAAATATCCCCGCCGGAGGCATCCGACGGGGCTCGACAGTGAGACAATCAGATCGCGGCGAGCGCGTCCACCAGCTTGCCCGCGCCAAAGCGGAACGGGTCGGTCGCGGGCAGGCCCATCTCGGCCTCGACTTTCGCCAGATAGGCCCTGGCCTCGTCCTCGCCCATCTTCTGGGTGTTGACCGAGATCCCCACCACCTGACAGTCGGGGTTTGCCACTTTCGCCAGCGCCAGCGCCATGTCGCGCAGCGCCTCGAGCGAGGGCAGCTGATAGCCCGGAAGCCCGCGCATGTGGGCGCGCGTCGGTTCGTGCGAAAGGATCAGCGCGTCGGGTTGCCCGCCATGGATCAGCGCCATCGTCACGCCGGAATAAGAGACGTGGAACAGGCTCCCCTGCCCCTCGATCAGATCCCAGTGATCGGCATCGTTGTCGGGCGTCAGGTATTCGATCGAGCCGGCCATGAAATCCGCGATCACCGCATCGAGCGGCACGCCGTCGCCGGTGATCAGGATGCCGGTCTGGCCGGTGGCGCGGAACGTCGCCTTCATGCCGCGATCGCGCATCTCGCGTTCGAGACACAGCGCGGTATACATCTTGCCGACCGAGCAATCCGTACCCACGGCGAGGCAACGCTTGCCTTTGCGCTTCTCACCATTGGCGATCGGGTATTTCACCGCCGGGATGCGTACGTCATGCAGCTGACGCCCGCAGGCCTCGGCCACCGCCACCAGATCGGGCTCGTCGCGCAGCAGGTTGTGCAGGCCCGAGGCCAGGTCGAGCCCCTCTTCGAGCGCCTCGACCAGCACCTTCTTCCAGGCCTGGCTGATCACGCCGCCGCGGTTCGCAACGCCGATCACCAGCGTCTTGCAGCCCGCCGCGATCGCTTCTTTGATGTCGAGATCGGGAATGCCCATATCCGCCTGGCACCCCTCCATGCGGAATTGCCCGACGGCAAATTCGGGCCGCCAGTCCTTGATCCCCTGCGCCACTTTAGCGGCCAGCGGGTCGGGGGCATCGCCCAGAAACAGCAGATAGGGGGTGTCGATCAGCGCCATTATGAGCTCCCTGTTTTCTCGTTGAAGAAGATACTAGGGCGGGTCAGGAAAATTTCTTGGGGATTTCCGTGCGTTTTCTCGCTCTTTCCGGGAGATTCTTCACAACATAGCCATAGCAGCCGAAGATTTGTGCCACGCAGGCAAAACCAATGCTGCAATGCGGCTCACGATTCTGCGCCCGCAAAATCGCCTTGCATGAGCGCACGCAACAATATACCCAATCTGCAACCAAAAACGTAACTTCATTGCGAAAGGCCCGCGCCGATGAGCTTCCGTCTGCAACCGACCGCCCCCGCCCGTCCGAACCGCTGCCAACTCTTCGGCCCCGGCTCGAACACCAAGCTCTTCCCGAAAATGGCGGCCTCCGCGGCCGACGTGATCAACCTCGACCTCGAGGATTCGGTCGCACCGAACGACAAGGCCCAGGCCCGCCGCAACATCATTGCCGCCAGCCACGAGATCGACTGGAACACCAAATATCTCTCTGTCCGCATCAACGGGCTCGACACCCCCTACTGGTATCGCGACGTGGTCGAACTGCTCGAGGAAGGCTCCGAGCGCATCGACCAGATCATGATCCCGAAAGTCGGCTGCGCGGCCGATGTCTATGCCGTGGACGCGCTCGTGACCGCGATCGAGGCCGCCAAGGGCCGCACCAAGAAAATCTCGCTCGAGGTGATCATCGAGAGCGCCGCGGGCATCGCCCATGTCGAAGAGATCGCCGCCGCCTCGCCGCGCCTGCAGGCGATGAGCCTCGGCGCGGCCGATTTTGCAGCCTCCATGGGCATGCAGACGACCGGTATCGGCGGGACTCAGGAAAACTACTACATGCTGCGGGACGGCGCGAAATACTGGTCGGACCCCTGGCACTGGGCACAAGCCGCGATCGTCGCCGCCTGCCGCACCCATGGCATCCTGCCGGTCGACGGCCCGTTCGGCGATTTCTCCGACGATGACGGCTTCCGCGCGCAGGCGCTGCGCTCGGCCACGCTCGGCATGGTCGGCAAGTGGGCAATCCACCCAAAACAAATTGCCCTTGCAAACGAAGTCTTTACGCCTTCTGATGAGGCCGTGACCGAGGCCCGCGAGATTCTCGCCGCGATGGAAGAGGCCAAGGCACGTGGTGAAGGTGCGACCGTGTACAAGGGTCGTCTTGTCGATATCGCTTCGATCAAACAGGCCGAGGTGATTGTCAGACAGGCCGAAATGATTAAAGATTAAGCCCCGCGCGAACGAATCGCGGCAAGATTTGAGATCCCGGAGTGGTTGGGAGGGGAGGCCCGACCGCATGAGGGAAGAGGAACGCCCCGGCCCATGGCTGGGGCGTCTCCGTTCAGCCCTCTTGACGCGAACGTAAGCGGCCCGCAGCTCACCCCTTCAGGGCAAGCCGGACTTCGGTGATAAGATCTTCCGGTTTCGTGTCGGACGGGTCGTTGAGATAGGCCTCGAAGGCAGGCAAATCGCGGTGCCGCTCGCCAGAGGCCGGGAACCACTCTTCCGACAGCCACCGATAGGCCTCGGGCAATTGCGCGTAGGGCCCCTTCACCGTCATCACCGCGTATTTCCCCGCCGGATAACGGATCTCCTCGAGAGGCGGCACCATCGCGAAACCCTCGCTCACGATGAAACAGGCATGCGAGCGCAGCTTCTCGGGCGCGACCTCGCGTGGATTGTCATGGCCGATCATCGCCGCGCCCTCGACCTCCACCCAGGAGGGCTCCGGGATCAGCCCGGCCAACTCCTGAAAGATCGGGCCGATCGTCGGATAGGGTCCGCAATGTGGCAATCCGGCCAGACGCACCGCCGGCAGATGTTTCAGTTCGATATCAAAAGCCATCTTCGCCCCCTCATGTCAGCGCGCGCGTATCCTCAGGCACAAAGCATATCACCCCCGGCGACCTTCGCATATGCGGCATGACCCCGCCCCCCGGCCCGAGCCCCGGACCAAGCCCCGGACCGAGCCCCGTTGCATTTCCCCCCCGACCACGACATACAGGCCCGAGTTTCGGATGCGGAGTGATCCATGACCTATCTTGAATTCGAAAAGCCCCTGGCGGAAATCGAAGGCAAGGCCGAAGAGCTGCGCGCGCTCGCCCGGCAGAACGAGGAGATGGATGTCGAGAAAGAGGCTGCGGCCCTCGACAAAAAGGCCGAGGGCATGTTGCGCGACCTCTACAAGGACCTCTCGCCCTGGCGCAAATGCCAGGTCGCGCGCCACCCCGACCGTCCGCATTGCAAGGATTACATCGACCAGCTCTTCACCGAGTTCACGCCGCTCGCGGGCGATCGCAACTTCGCCGACGACCACGCGGTGATGGGCGGCCTCGCACGTCTGGGCGACAAGCCGGTGATGGTGATCGGCCATGAGAAGGGCCACGACACCGCCTCGCGCATCGAGCGCAATTTCGGCATGGCCCGTCCCGAGGGCTACCGCAAGGCGATCCGCCTGATGGACATGGCCGCTCGCTTCGGCCTGCCGGTCGTGGCGCTGATCGACACCCCCGGCGCCTATCCCGGCAAAGGCGCGGAAGAGCGCGGCCAGTCCGAGGCCATCGCCCGCTCGACCGAGAAATGCCTGCAGATCGGCGTGCCGCTCGTGTCGGTGATCATCGGCGAGGGTGGCTCCGGCGGCGCCGTGGCCTTCGCCACCGGTGACCGGGTCGCGATGCTCGAACATTCCGTCTATTCGGTGATCTCGCCTGAAGGCTGCGCCTCGATCCTGTGGAAGGATGCCGAGAAGATGCGCGAAGCCGCCGAGGCGCTGCGCCTGACCGCGCAGGACCTCAAGAAGCTCGGCGTGATCGACCGCATCATCAAGGAACCGATGGGCGGCGCGCAGCGCGACAAACAGGCCGCGATCGCCTCGGTGGGCTCGGAAATCTCGCTGATGCTGGCCGAGCTCGAAGGCAAGAAGCCCGCCGAACTGATCAAGGCGCGGCGCAAGAAATTCCTCGACATGGGGTCGAAGGGCCTCTCGGCCTGATCACCACATCGTCCTGGCGGCGCGCCCCGGCCAGTCCCGGTCATAGCCCGCGCCGTCGAAATCGCCTTCGCTGATCTCGCGCAGCATGTCGCCCACCGTGGGCAACCCTCCCGAGAGATCCCCCTCACGCCAGAGCCCCGCGCGCATCACCGCGCGGGCGCATTGCGAATAGACCTCCGCAATCGCGATCTCGACCACCGTGCGCGGCTGCTTCCCCTGCCGTTCGAAACGCGCCACCATCTCGGGATCGGCGGTGATCCGCGCCCGCCCGTTCACCCGGATCACCGTGTTCGACCCGGCAATCATGAACATCAGCGAGACCCGCGGATCCCGAAGGATATTGCGCAGGCTGTCGATCCGCTCATTGCCGCGCCAGTCGGGCAGCAACAGCGTTCCCTCGTCCTCGACGTGCACCACCGGACCGTCATCGCCGCGCGGGCTGCCATCGGTGCCCTCGGGCCCGACCGTCGAGAGCACGCAAAACCGCGAGCGTTCGATCCAGGCCCGATAGGCAGGGGTCAGGCGCGGCGTGACCTTGATCGCCGCCGCCTCCCCCGGCGTGCCGTAAATCGCCTCGAGATCCTCGATCCGGTCGAGATAGCGCATCGCCATCTCCTTCCTCTTGGCTCAAATATCCCCGCCGGAGGCTCCCGCCCGCGTCACCTTGCGGGCCCTTAGCCGATCTTGAACCCGGCCTCTGCCATCAGCGCATCCGATTGCGGCTCGACCACCGCCTCGATCGCCTTGAGCATCGCCGCGGCATTGCCGTCCGGCTCGATCGGCGGCAGGAACTCGGTCACCGCGACCCCGGACAGGATCGGCCAGCCCCGCTTCGACCAGAAGAGACCGGCATTGGTCGCGACGGGCACCACCGGCAGCCCCGTGGCCTCGGCGATCACGCCCGCCCCCTGCTTGTAGCGGCGGCGCTCTCCGGGCGGCACACGGGTGCCCTCGGGATAGATGATGAGCTGACCGAGGCCATGCGTCGCCCGCGCCTCCTCGACCGCTTCGAGCATCACCTTCATCGCCTCAGATCCTTTCGAACGGTCGATCGGGATGCAGCCCGCCTTATGCGCGAACCAGCCCATGATCGGCACGCGCAGCAGGACCTTCTTCATCACGAAGGCCCGGCGCGGCAGGTGATTGGCGAGGATCAGGATGTCGAAGAAGCTCTGATGTTTCGCGGCCACGATGCAGTCGCCCGTGGGCGGGGTGCCGCGCAGCTCGTAGCGCAGCCCCAGATAGATCCGCGCCATGTCGAGCAGATGCTGCGTCCAGACGCTCGCCGTGCGATGGACCCCCTCGCGCCCGCGCGGCAGCACCTGGAACAGCAGCCCCCAGGCGCCGATCAGCACCGTCGCCAGCGCGATATGGACATAGTAGAGCGCCGTCATCACATAGGTCACCGGCGTTGCCTTCCCGGGAAGGCGCGATTTGTCGGCCATCAGCGAATTCTCCTCAGCATCCGCAGCGCGGCGAAACGCGTTGCGGCAAAAGCCACGATCGCGGCGATCGGCGGAATGATCAATGGCCAGAGCCAGCTGAGCCCCGAAAAGCCCAAGCCTGTCAGGAAGCCGCCCGCCGCCTCCGCCGAAGGCAGAAGCGCAATCGCCACCATCCCCAGCACCGTGCCCGCCACCGCGCCAATGAGCCCGCGCGTCGTAAAACGGCGCACGAAGGCGCGCGCGATGAAGGCGTCTTTCGCGCCCACGAGCCGCAGCGTCGCGATCACCTGCCCGTTCGCCGCGAGTGCCGCCTGCGCGGCCAGCGTGATCATCCCCGCCATCGCCCCGAAGATCAGCAGAAGCGACATCAGGCCAAGCATCCTGAGCCGCTCGGCCGCGGCCACCAGCGGGCGGCGCCAGCGCGTGTGGTCGTCGAAGATCGCACCGGGCGCCTCGGCTTGGAGCCGCAGCCGCAGCCCCTCGGCATCGACGCCTTCAGCGGTTTCGGTCACCGCGATCAGCTTGGGCAGCGGCAGCGCATCGACCGGCAGGTCGGGGCCGAACCAGGGCTTTAGAAGCCCCTTCATTTCCGCGTCGTCCAGCACCCGTGAACTCTCTATCCCCGGGGTCGTCTTGAGCACCTCCTGCACGGCGGCGACCTGCGCCTCCATCTGCTCGGGCGGGGCCGAGATCCGGATCGTGGCCGAGCGCGCAAGGCTGTCGGCCCAGCGATCGGCCAACCGCCCCGTCGCAAGCGATAACGCCAGTGCAAAGACCGCAAGGAAAGCCATCGCCGCCGCCGTGACCAGCGTCAGACGCGCGGTAAAGCCGGTCGGCGGCACGACCCGGTCGGGCCCGGTCGTCTCGGCACTCAGGATCGCGAAGGTCGCGCGCATCACAGATCCGCCCCCGCCGCTTGCAGATGGCGGTTCGCGATGCGCAGCACACGCGCGGAGACCTGCGCCTTGGTCTGGCGGATCAGGTTCAGGTCATGGGTCGCGATCACCACCGTCTTGCCCATCCGGTTCAGCTCCACCAGCAGCGACAGCAGCCGCAACGACATCTCCCAGTCGAGATTGCCCGTCGGCTCGTCGGCGAGAATCACGTCAGGCGACATGATCACCGCCCGGGCCAGCGCCGCGCGTTGTCGCTCGCCGCCCGAAAGCTGCGGCGGGCGCGCATTCGCCTGATGCTTGAGCCCGACCCAGCTGAGCAATTCGCGCAGCTGATCCATGTCGGGCGCGCGGTTCGACACCGTCAGTGGTAGCGCCACGTTTTCCTCGACCGACAGGTGATCGAGGAACTGGCAATCCTGATGAACGACCCCGATACGCTGACGCAGGCCCGCGATCTCGTCACGGCTCATCGCGCGCACGTCCTTGCCAAAGAGCGACAGATGCCCCGCCGAGGGCAGCAATTCCGCATAGCACAGCTTGAGAAAAGTCGTCTTGCCTGCGCCCGAAGGGCCAGTCAGAAAATGGAACGACCCGGGTGCGAGATGCAGGTTCATGTCGCTCAAGAGCTCTGCCCCGCTATAACTCATAGCCACATTTTGCAGCTCGATCACTGCCAGCCCCTTTATTTGGTGCGTTTCAAGCGAGTTTTCCGCCCGTTTTTCTTGGACATTCGCCCAGCGCTTGCTACAACATAAGACAACTGTTGGCCAGAACAGCAAACGACCAACAAGGGCAGGGGTGGGACAGAATGCGGTTGGTTTGCCCCAATTGCGGAGCGCAATACGAAGTCGATGACGCGGTCATTCCCGAAGGTGGGCGCGATGTGCAATGCTCGAATTGCGGCCACGGCTGGTTTCAGCCGAGCAAATCGATGCTGGAGGCCGATGCCGATCCGGTAAGCCCCGATCCGATTCCCGACGAATGGGACGTCGAACCCGCGCCTTTCGCCGCAGCGCCCGCCCCGGAATCCGAGCCCGAAGTCACGCCCGAACCGGAACCAATCGCAACGGCGCCTGAGCCTGAGCCTGAGCCTGAGCCTGAGCCTGAGCCTGAGCCTGAGCCTGAGCCTGAAGAGGATGAGGCTGCCTCCGCCATCTCGGCAATGATGGGCACTCAGCCCGCGCCGGTGCTCGAGGTGCCGCCGGAACCCGAGGACAGTTACGAAGACGACGCACTCACCCCGGCCCCGCAACCCGGCGTCACCCCGCGCAAGGCGCTCGACGACGGCTTGCTGTCGATCCTGCGCGAAGAGGCCGAGCGCGAAGCGGCCCATCGCCGCGCCGAGGGCGTGAGCGAGCTCGAGACCCAGGAAGAGATGAACCTCGAAGAGGGCGAAAGCTCTGCCGATGCCGAACAGGCCGCCGCAGCCGCCGCAGCCCAGCTCGCACAGGCCCGCAAGTCGCGCTTCGATTTCAGCGACCTGAGCGAGGAGACCGAGGAAGACCGCGTCGCCGACCTCCTTGCCGAGGAAGAGGAAGATCTCCGCGCCGCGCGTGGCCGCGAGCGCCTGCCCGATATCGACGAGATCAACTCGACCCTGACCGCCACCTCCGATCGCGAGGGCGACAGCGTGGCTGAGTTCTCGCCCGAGATGGCCAAGCGCCGTCGCAGCGGGTTCAGCGCGGGTTTTCTCTTCGTGATGGCGATCGCGCTGCTTCTCGCCGCGCTCTACATCTTCGCACCGACGATCGTGTCGCGCGTCCCCGCGCTCAAGACCCCGCTTCAGGCCTATGTCGTGAACGTGGACGAGGGGCGGATCTGGCTCGACCAGCAGCTGCGCGGGGCGATCCTTCGGCTCCAGCCCGATAACGGCAGCGAGGCCCCGATAACCGAATAAGCGTGCCGCGGGCTGTCCCGGGGCGCGCCGACCTCGTGTCGGGCCGCGCATAAGTTCCGCTTATCTGCCTCTCAAATGAATAAGCGCAGCTTATCGCGCGCCTCCGCGAGACAGGCCCTCAGCCCGCATTCCCGAACTGGTCGAGCAGCCGCTTGAGATAATCGAGCTCTTCCTCGGGGCGCAGCCGGTCGGCGGAGCGGCGACGGATCTCGTCGAGCAGATCCTGCGCGCGGCGATAGACATCCTCGCCCTGCAACATGTCGCGATCGGTACCGACACGGCTGCCGTCGCCCTGCGAACGGCCCAGCGGATCGCGCGGCATCTCGCGTCCGCCCATCTGGCCTGGCTGGCCCGACTGCTGCTGGCCGGTGTCTCCGGGGGTGCCCTGCTGGCGCGCCTGATCCTGACGCATCGCCTGACCGAGCGCGCGCATGCCTTCGCGCAGCGCCTCGATCGCATCGGCCTGCCGGTCGATCGCGCGGGAATTGTCGCCCTCGCGCAGGGCTTCCTCGGCCTGATCCATCGCGCGGCCCGCCTCGTCGAAGCGCTTTTCGGCCTGCTGGCCCGCCTCGTTGCCGAAGCCCGGCAACAGACCGCGCTGACGGTCGAGCTCGCGGCGCAGCGCGCGCTGGCGATCGGCGAGGCTCTGGCCGTCCACACCGCCCTGCCCGCCTTCGAGACCGGGCTGGTCGCCTTGTCCCTGACCGTCACGCTGGGCCTGGCCATCCTGCCCCTCGCCCTGCCCTTGCTGGTCGCCCGGCTGCTGGCCCTGACCCTGCTGGCCCTGCCCCTGCTGCTGGCCTTCGCCCTGCGGCATGCCCTGACCTTGCTGCGGGCTCTGGCCCTGCTGACCTTGCTGGCCCTGCTGTTCGGCCTGACGCTGGCGTTCCTCGGGCGTCATGAACTGGTCCTGCAAATTGCGGAACGCATCGTCGGAGAGCTCCTGCTGCTTGCGCAGCGTGTCCTGCATGTCGCGCATCGCCTGACCGCCGGGCATGTCGCCCTGACCGCCCTGCCCCTGCTGGACCTTGAGGTTCTCCATCATCCGGGCGAGCTGATCCAAGAGCTCCTGCGCCTCGGCCATCCGGCCCTCCTCCATCAGCTTCTGGATCTGGTCCATCATCTGCTGGATCTGGTCGCCGGTGATCTGCTGGCTGGGCTGGTTCTGCTGGCCGAATTCGGGGCCTTGATCCTGCTCCTGCGCACGCTCGGCGAGCATGCGGATGTAGTTGTCGGTGGCCTCTTTCAGCTCCTGCATGAGCTTTTCGATCTCGTCTTGCGAGGCGCCGTTGCGGATCGCCTCCGAGAGCTTCTGTTGCGCCTGCTGCATCGCGGCCAGCGCATCGGCCAGACCGCCATCCTCGACCAGCTCGGCGATTTTCCACAGGGCTTCGGCTATCTCGTCGCGCGCCTCGGGGCTGAGGTCGGGGTCGTCGAGCCGGCCGATCACGAGGCGGATCATCATGTAGACCTCCTCGCGCTTGATGAAGCCCTCGTGCCGGTTCGAGATCGCCCGCAAAAGCTGATCCGAGACGGCGCGGTTGTCGCGCGACCAAAGGAGATCGCGGCGCACCTCGATCAGGGCAGCGGCGAGCGGGTCGAAGAAGCGCTTGCCGGGCAGGATGATCTCCTGAACGCCGGAGCTGCCGGTCTGGCCGCGGCCGTCCTCGACCTCGAGCGTCAGTTTCACCGGCAGGTTCGCCCAAGGATGCTTGGCCGCGTCTTCGACCAGCGTCTCGGTGAACTCGGCGCGCGAGCCCGAGATCGGCAGCGGCAGATCATAGATGAGATCGCCGCGCGGCTCGGGGTCGATCCTGAGCCCGTAGCGGCGGTCCACCTTGGCCAGATCGAGCGAGATCAGCGCCCGCCCCGAGGTCACGGCGTAATCGTCCTGCGCGGTGAACGGCAGGCTCAGCTTGCCATCGGCGCGGCGCTCGGGCGTGCCCGCGAGGCTGATCGAGGGCGCGGTGTCGGGGCGCACGGCGACGTGGAAGGTGCGCCCGGCCGGCCCCTTCATCGCGATCACCCCGTTGCGCACGGCCTCGAACTCACGGGTTTCGATCCCGGAGGTTTTCTGCGCAGCGCCCTGTTCGGGCAGGGCCGCGGGGTTCGAGACGCTCTCGGAAAAACCGATCGCGCCCGCAGAGCCATAAAGCCGGATCGAGAAGCGGGTGCCTTCGGGCACGATCAGCTCGTCGCCCTCGACCTTGTTGAGATAGAGCCCCGGCTTGCCGGTGTAGCGCGGCGGCGAGGCCCAGCCCTCCCAGCTCGGCCCCATCGCGGCCTCGGCCGACCCGCTCGTTCCGGGCAGCCCCTCGGTCGGGTTCAAAAGCCGCTGCGGCACGCCGAAGACAATCGCGATCACCAGAGCGGTGAGCGCGGTGATGCGCAGTGCATAGGGGTCGCGGCGGGCGAGATCGGGATCGGGGCGCGGCGCGCGGGCGGCCTGAGCCGCTTTCGCCATGCGCCGCAGATGCGCGGCCCAGAGCGCGCGGGCGGCGGGGTCATCCTGCCCGAGCGCCATCTCGTCGGTGAGCGCGGAGAGCGGCCGCCCCGGAAGCGTCGCATCGAGGCGCGCGATTGCCTCGGCGCGGCTGGGCCAGCGCAATTTCCACAAGCCCCAGCCCAGCGCGATCAGCACCGCCACGAGCGATGCCAGCCAGAACCAGCGCGATTGCGCGCCCAGATAGGCGGGCAGCGCGAAGGCGATGGCGGTGGCGACAAGGGCCAGCAGCGACAGGAGGGGCCAGAAGGCACGAAGCGTGCGTTCAAGCATCAAGCCCGCATGGGTCAGGGCGATCGGACGCGCGAAGGGTACGAGCATCAGCTCCCCATCCACGACCGTCGCCCCGTCGCGCGGCTTGCGTCTAAACCAGTTCCTGACCGGCATGTCTCCCTATCCGTCGGCCCCGATTCCCTGACTACGGATCAGAGCCACTCCGGGATCGTATCGCGGGAGAGCATTTCCTCAAAGCTCGGTCTTGCGCGGATGAGAGCAAATTCGCCGCCCTTGACCAGCACCTCCGGGATCAGGGGGCGGGAATTGTATTCCGAGGACATCACCGCGCCATAGGCACCGGCCGAGCGGAACGCCACCAGATCGCCCGGACCAAGCGGGGTCAGATCGCGCGCCTTGGCGAAGGTGTCGCCGGTCTCGCAGACCGGACCCACGATGTCGTAGGGGGCGGATTCCGTGCCCGCTGCGGGCTCGACCACCGGGATGATGTCGTGATGCGCGCCATACATCGAGGGCCGCACGAGGTCGTTCATCGCCGCGTCGAGAATGAGGAAATCGCGCCCCTCGCCTTCCTTCAGCCAGATTACCGAGGAAACGAGAAGCCCGGCATTGCCCGAGATCAGGCGGCCTGGTTCGATCTCGATCTCGCAGCCCAGATCGCCCACGGTGCGCTGGATCACCTGCCCGTATTCGATGGGCAAGGGCGGTGCGGAATTCGAGCGCTCATAGGGAATGCCAAGCCCGCCGCCAAGGTCGAGACGGCGGATGTCGTGGCCGTCTTCGCGCAGGGCCAGCGTGAGATCGCGGACCTTGAGGAAGGCGGCCTCGAAAGGTTCGAGATCGGTCAGCTGCGAGCCGATATGCACATCGATGCCCACGACCTCGATGCCCGGAAGCTTCGCAGCCTCGGCATAGACGGCGCGGGATTTGGCGATCGGGATGCCGAACTTGTTCTCGGATTTCCCGGTCGCGATCTTCTCATGGGTCTTGGCGTCGACATCGGGGTTCACGCGCAGCGCGATCGGGGCAGTGACACCCATCTTGCTGGCGATTTCCGAAATCGCCAGCAGCTCGGGCTCGGATTCCACGTTGAACTGGCGGATGCCGTTTTCGAGAACGTAAGCGATTTCCTCGCGGGTCTTGCCGACGCCCGAGAACACCACCCGCTCGCCCGGAACGCCTGCCGCCCGCGCCCGGCGATATTCACCGCCCGAGACCACATCCATCCCCGCGCCAAGATCACCCAGCACCTTGAGAACGGCGAGGTTCGAGTTCGACTTGATCGCGAAACAGATCAGGTGATCAGTCCAGCCCAGAGCCTCTTCGAACAGCTTGAAATGGCGCTCCAGCGTGGCGGTCGAATAGACGTAGAAGGGCGTGCCGACAGCCGCCGCGATCTCGGGGATCGGCACGTCCTCGGCATGGAGGATACCGTCGCGATAGAGGAAATGATCCATGGGAGGTCTCGATTGCTGGGCCGGGGTTACTGGGCCGGGTTACTGGGCCGGGGCCGTCTGGGATTGCGCGCTGTCCGCTTGCGACGGCGGGACGGGCTCGCCGTCCACCCCGCAGGCTGCGAGTGCGAAAAGGGCGAGAAGCGCGAGCGTGGCGGGCTTGGTCATGGCGTCACCGACAGTGTCATGATGCCGACCCGCGCGGTCGCGGCGGGGGTGACATGCACCCCGTCGCGATTCAGGCCAATATCGGTATGCAATGTCGGATCTGCGGCGCAGGCGCCGAGCAGGCCGAAAAACGCGAACGGTGCCACGAGTCTCATCCAAGGTGGTCCTTCCAGCGAGCGATCTGGGCGCGCACCTGATCGGGCGCCGTTCCGCCGTAAGATTGCCGCGAGGCGACCGAGTTGTGAACCCCGAGCACGTCGAAGACGCTCTCGGTGATGGCGGCGTTGACCGATTGCATCTCGGCCAGGCTCAGATCGGGCAGATCGCAGCCCTTCTCTTCGGCCATGGCCACCAGCGAGCCGGTCACGTGATGCGCGTCGCGGAAAGGCAGCCCCGCCTCGCGCACCAGCCAGTCGGCCAGATCGGTCGCGGTCGAGAACCCGCCCGAGGCCGCGGCCTCCAGCTTGTCGGCATTGACCACCATGTCCGAGATCATCCCCGCCATCGCGCCAAGCGCCAGCATCAGGTTGTCGGCCGCGTCGAAGACCTGTTCCTTGTCTTCCTGCATGTCCTTGGAATAGGCGAGCGGCAGGCCCTTCATCACCGTGAACAGCGCGACCGAGGCCCCGAGGATGCGGCCGATCTTGGCGCGGATCAGCTCGGCCGCGTCGGGGTTGCGCTTTTGCGGCATGATCGAAGAGCCCGTCGACCACTTGTCCGACATCGCGACGAAGCGGAATTGGGCCGAGGACCAGATCACAAGTTCCTCGGCGAGGCGCGACAGATGCACCGCACAGATCGAGGCGGCCGAGAGGAACTCCAGCGCGAAATCGCGATCCGAGACCGCGTCGAGCGAATTAGCCATCGGGCGATCGAAGCCAAGCGCGGCGGCCGTCGCATGACGGTCGATCGGGAAGCCGGTGCCGGCGAGCGCCGCGGCCCCGAGCGGGCATTCGTTCATCCGCTTGCGCGCGTCTTCAAAGCGGGATTTGTCGCGCGCGAACATCTCGACATAGGCCATCATGTGATGGCCGAAGGTCACGGGCTGCGCGGTTTGCAGATGGGTGAAGCCGGGCATGACCCAATCGGCGCCCTCCTCGGCCCGGCGCAACGCCGCGCGGATCAGCGCGTCGAGCCCCGAGATCGCGGCGTCGCATTGCTCGCGCACCCAGAGACGGAAATCGGTCGCGACCTGATCGTTGCGCGAGCGCGCAGTGTGCAGACGGCCCGCCGGTTCGCCCACGATCTCCTTCAGCCGCGCCTCGACATTCATGTGGATGTCTTCGAGCGCGGTCGAGAAGGGAAAATCGCCCGCCTCGATTTCTGACAAAACCGTGATCAAGCCTTCCCCGATCGCCTCGGCATCCTTATCAGTAATGATGCCTTGCGCGGCGAGCATCGCTGCGTGGGCCCGGCTGCCGCGGATATCTTGCGCGTAGAGCCGCTGGTCGAACCCGATCGAGGCGTTGATCGCCTCCATGATCGCGTCGGGACCTGCGGCGAAACGCCCGCCCCACATCGCGTTGGAGGCCTTGTTCTCAGCGGTGTCGTCGGTCATGGTTTGGGCCCTTTTACGGAGGCGATATGTTACGTTTTCTCGTCCTTTATACGGCGCTGGCGCTGGGTGCAAATGTTGCGCAGGCCGCAGATCTCGATGCGGTGAAGGATGGGCAGATGGAGTCGCTCGTCACATATTCGAAGCCGCTGCCGCTTCCGCCCTTCTCCTTCACCGACGAGACGGGCGCCGAACACTCGATGAAGGAGTTCGAAGGCAAGGTCGTGCTGATCAACTTCTGGGCCACCTGGTGTCCGCCGTGTCGCGAGGAAATGCCTTCGCTGAACGCGCTGCAAAAAGAGTTCGGGCCCGACGATTTCGCGGTGTTGACGATCGCGACGGGGGGCTCCAACTCGCCCGAGAAAGTCGCCTCCTTCTTTGACAAGGAAGGTATCGACGTCCTGCCGCGCTTTCATGACGACGCGAATTTCGCCGCGCGCGCGATGGGCGTGCTGGGCCTGCCGGTCTCGGTGCTGATCGACCATAATGGCCATGAGGTCGGGCGGATGATCGGCGGGGCGGAGTGGGATTCGCCCGAGGCCAAGAAAGTCATTCAGGCACTGATCGACGACAAGTAAGCGTATCGGCCCGAAGAGCGGGGTCGCGGCACGAGCCGGCGATCCGAGGCCGCGAACGCCAGAGGCGCTCGCGGCAAACGGATGCGGGAAATCCGTGTGACCGAGATCTCCCGGGCGGCATTTCCACGGCGGCAGGAGCGCATCTGGCGAACCATTTGGGGCCCGCGCCATCGTCGGCCCGCGTCGCTCGGCCTCTCGCCGCTGGCCCCGCGAGCCCGCGAAAGATAAAGGCGGCATCGGGCGTCATTCAGGCGGCCTGGGCGAACTGCGGGCCCCGCCGCACCGCCACCGTCCCGACCCTGCGTCGCGACGCTAGGCCGCAGCCTGTTCAAGCCGCACGTAGCGCATCAGCGAATGCTCCACCCCCTCGGACAGGCGCATGATCGACTCGAGCCGAGACTTGATATCGTCGTGGAAGGTATCGAGCTGGTCGATCGTGGCGCTGAGCCCTTCGCTCGCATCGCGCATCCGTCCGCACTCGACCCGGCCAAGCACCCGGATCGTATCGAGCCCGAGCATCTGGCGGCGGATATCGCGGCTTTGCTGCGTCATCTGCGCGGCGAAATCGGTGGCCGATTGCATTGCCGCGCGGGCATCCGCGATGCCTTTCGCTTCGAGTTGCGCGAGAAATCTCCGCTCCCCCTCCAGGTCGATCTGCGCATTTGCTTCTTCCGCGCGAAAACCGCGATTCATCTCGGGCAGGATCCGGCTGCACCCAAGCAGAAAGAGCGCGCGCGCCACTTGCCAGGCCATCTGCGCGCAGAGATTGTCGCGCCCGACCACGAATTGACGCAATCGCTCGGAGATCACCACCGAGGAGGCCTTGTAGTTCTCGGAAATCGCCGAGACAGGCCCGCCCGAGGGTTCCAGCCGGGAGGCCACGATGCGCATGTTGTTGGGCACGGATTGCAAGGCTTCGAAACTGCGCAGCAATCCCATCTGCTCCTTCGTCAGCTCCGCCATCGCCTCGTTCATCTCGCCAAGCATGCGCGTGCGCGCATCGTCGGGGCGCCGAAGCTGGCGGTCGCGCTCGGCCAGTTCGAGCGACAGCGCATGGGCCATGAAAGCGGTGTAACTGCCATAGCCGTCGGCCTCTGCCCGGTTGCGCAGGATCGCCACCGATTGTTCGGGGTCGAGCCCCTCGGCCCGTTCACGCGCGGCAATCTCGGAATAGAGTTTCAGCATCCGGCCCGAGAGCGCGCTGGACGGCTTGAGCCGCACCGACAGATAGCCGCCGTCGAACGGCAGCATGACGGCGAAGACCCAGTACCAGCCGCCGTTCTTCGCGCGGTTCTTGACATAGGCGCCCATCGGATGGCCCTTCTGGATCGCGTCCCAGAGCAGGCGGAACACGCCTTTAGGCGTGTCCGGGTGACGCACGAGCTTGTGCGGGGCACCGATCAGTTCGGACCAGTCATAGCCCGAGACCCTGCGAAAGATCTCGTTTCCCGCACGGATCACCCCGCGCGGGTCGGTGCGCGAATAGAACAGCTCATGCAATGCGAAGGGTACTTCCCCGCCAAAGCGGTCGTTCGGATCGGTCTCGGGTTTCATGGCGCGCGGCATCCTACCACCTGAAGATTCGTCCCGAGCCTAGCGCCCGCACCCTTACGATTCCCTTTACGCCCCCGTGCTCACGCAGGCCATTAACCTCAATGCGACGACGCCGGGCGCTCTTTACACCTTCTTAGCCGCTTGGCGCGATGGTGGGCGGCAACGGTGTCGGTCGGAGGGACAGATGACGAATCGAGAGGCGCAAACGGGCAAGGGGGTCAGTCCCGATCTCGACAGCCCGCTGAGCTACGCGGTGGCGGAGCAGGATCGCGCCACCATTTCCATGGTCCGACGCGCGATCGAGCGCCGCGATGTCATGCTCGCCTACCAGCCGGTGATCCAGACCCGACGCCCCGAACAGCCCGCCTTCTACGAGGCGTTGATCCGCGTGCTCGACGACACCGGACGGATCATCCCGGCCAAGGATTTCATCGAGACGGTCGAGATGACGGAGCTTGGACGAAAACTCGACTGCATCGCGCTCGAGATGGGATTGCAGGCTTTGCTCGAACGCGAGGATCTGCGCCTGGCGGTCAACATGTCGGCGCGTTCGATCGGATATCCGAGCTGGATGAAGGCGCTCAATCGCGGACTGGCGATCGACGAGACCATCGCTGACCGGCTGATCCTGGAAATCACCGAAAGCTCGGCCATGCACATGCCCGAGCTGGTGACGGTCTTCATGGAGGATCTGCAGGCGCGCGGGGTGAGCTTCGCGCTCGACGATTTCGGCGCCGGCCACACCTCGTTTCGATACCTGCGCGATTTCTACTTCGACATCCTCAAGATCGATGGACAGTTCATCCGCGGCATCGCGATCGACCCCGACAATCAGGCGCTGACGAAATCGCTGCTCGATATCGCGCGCCATTTCGAGATGTTCACCGTGGCCGAAACAGTGGAGTGCAGCGCCGACGCCGATTATCTGGCCACACTGGGTGTCGATTGCATGCAAGGATTTTATTTTGGCGCCCCCACCGTGCATCCGGCATGGGAGCTGCAGTCAACTTCGGGGCGAAAGACTGCATGAGTTTGGGCGCCCATTTGCGCAATAAAATTGCGCTAACAATCGGATGATCCGCGCGATTCGGCTTGACCTCACGTCCGCTTCCGCCATGCTGCGCGGCAGCAAGCGGGCGCGTATTGGCGCCCGCTCCTAACGTGATGAGGAGGTTCCCATGACAAATGTCGTCATCGTCTCGGCCGCGCGCACGGCCGTCGGCTCGTTCAACGGCTCGTTCGCCAACACCCCGGCCCATGATCTCGGCGCCGCGGTGCTCGAGGCGGTCGTCGCCCGTGCGGGTATCGAGAAAGGCGAGGTCTCGGAAACCATCCTCGGTCAGGTCCTGACCGCCGGTCAGGGCCAGAACCCCGCCCGTCAGGCCCATATCAATGCAGGTCTTCCGATCGAATCCGCCGCGTGGTCGATCAACCAGGTCTGTGGCTCGGGCCTGCGCACCGTCGCGCTCGGCGCCCAGCACATCATGTGCGGTGACGCCGATATCGTGATCGCGGGCGGCCAGGAAAGCATGTCGCTGTCGCCCCATGTCGCGCATCTGCGCGCGGGCCAGAAGATGGGCGACATGAAGATGATCGACTCGATGATCAAGGACGGGCTGTGGGACGCGTTCAACGGCTACCACATGGGCCAGACCGCCGAGAATGTCGCGAACCAGTGGCAGATCTCGCGCGAAATGCAGGATGAGTTCGCGCTCGCCTCGCAAAACAAGGCCGAGGCCGCACAGAAGGCCGGAAAATTCGCCGACGAGATCACCCCCTTCACCGTGAAGACCCGCAAGGGCGAGACGATCGTCGACAGCGACGAGTATATCCGCCACGGCGCGACGCTGGAATCGATGCAGAAGTTGCGTCCGGCCTTCACCAAGGATGGCTCGGTCACCGCAGGCAATGCGAGCGGCATCAACGATGGCGCGGCTGCCGTGCTGCTGATGACCGAAGAAGAGGCCGCCAAGCGCGGGCTCACCCCGATGGCGCGGATCGCCTCTTACGCGACCGCCGGTCTCGATCCGTCGATCATGGGCTGCGGCCCGATCCCGTCGTCGCGCAAGGCGCTGGAAAAGGCGGGCTGGAAAGCCTCCGATCTCGACCTGATCGAGGCGAACGAGGCTTTCGCGGCGCAGGCCTGCGCGGTGAACAAGGACATGGGCTGGGATACCGACAAGGTGAACGTGAACGGCGGCGCGATCGCCATCGGTCACCCGATCGGTGCGAGCGGCGCGCGCATCCTCAACACCTTGCTGTTCGAGATGAAGCGTCAGAGCGCGCAGAAAGGCCTCGCCACGCTGTGCATCGGCGGCGGCATGGGCGTCGCAATGTGCATCGAAGGGCTCTGATCCGACAGGTCAGCGCGTAATAAATTGCTGCAAAAGCAAAAAAGGCGCGCAACAATGTTGCGCGCCTTTCTCAATTTCGGTAACAGCGTTTCAACGGAATTTCACCTGGAGGAGGAATCATGTCCAGAGTTGCATTGGTCACCGGCGGGTCGCGCGGCATCGGCGCCGCCATCTCGAAAGCGCTTCAGGCGGCGGGCTACACCGTCGTCGCGAACTATGCCGGCAATGACGAGGCTGCGGCCAAATTCACCGCGGAAACCGGCATCAAGACCTACAAATGGTCGGTCGCCGATTACGACGCCTGCTCCGCCGGTATCGAGAAGATCGAAGCCGAGGTCGGCCCGATCGACGTGCTGGTGAACAATGCCGGCATCACCCGCGATGCGCCCTTCCACAAGATGACCCGCGAGCAGTGGAACGAGGTGATCGACACCAACCTCAGCGGCATCTTCAACATGACCCATCCGCTCTGGGCGAAGATGCGCGAGCGCAAGTTCGGCCGGATCGTGAACATCTCGTCGATCAACGGTCAGAAGGGGCAGTTCGGTCAGGCAAACTACTCGGCGGCAAAGGCGGGCGATCTGGGCTTCACCAAGGCGCTGGCGCAGGAGGGCGCGCGCGCGGGCATCACCGTGAACGCGATCTGCCCCGGCTATATCGCGACCGAGATGGTGATGGCGGTGCCCGAGAAGGTGCGCGAGGCGATCATCGGTCAGATCCCGGTCGGCCGTCTGGGCGAGCCCGAAGAGATCGCGCGCTGCGTGGTCTTCCTGTCCTCGGACGACGCAGGCTTCATCACCGGCTCGACGATCACCGCGAATGGCGGTCAGTATTTCGTCTGATTTCGCCTCTTGGCAATCGGACCCGAGGCCCGCATCTTGCGGGCCTCTTTCATTTCGCGGGGGCAACATGACGCGGGGCAAGGCAACATCCATCGGTTTCAGCGCCGTCCTGCTCTGGGCGCTGCTCGCCTTGCTCACCGTGGGCTCGGCGCCGGTGCCGCCACTGCTGCTCAATGCGTTGTGCTTCGCGGTCGGCGGCGTGATCGGAGTGATCTGGCTGATCGCCACCGGCACGCTCGGGCAATTGCGCGAGGTGTCTTGGAAGGTCTATGCGGCGGGCACGGCGGGGCTGTTTGGCTATCACCTGTTCTATTTCTCGGCGCTGCGCCTCGCGCCCCCGGCCGAGGCGGGTCTGATCGCCTATCTCTGGCCGCTACTGATCGTGCTGTTCTCGGGGCTGCTGCCGGGGGAGCGGTTGACGATCTGGCATATCGCGGGGGCGGCGATGGCGTTTCTGGGTGCGGCGTTGATCCTTGGCGGCGGGCTCTCGGCGGATGCGAGCGCGCTACCCGGCTATGCGCTGGCGCTGGTCTGCGCGCTGACATGGTCGAGCTATTCGCTGCTCTCGCGGCGCTTCGGCTCGGTGCCGACGGCGGCGGTGGCGGTTTATTGCCTCGCGACCTCGGTGCTGTCGGGGCTGGCGCATCTGGTGCTGGAGCCGACCGTCTGGCCGGAAAATGCGCTTGGCTGGGCCTCGGTTCTGGCGCTGGGACTGGGGCCGGTGGGGCTGGCTTTCTACACCTGGGATCTCGGCGTGAAGCGCGGGGATATCCAGCTTCTGGGCACGGCCTCCTATGCCGCGCCGCTGGTCTCGACACTGGTGCTGGTGGCGGTGGGGATTGCACCCGCGAGCGCGACATTGCTGATCTCGGCGGCGCTGATCGCGGGGGGCGCGGGGTTGGCGGCCCTTGGCGGGCGTCGGAAGGTCCGCCCGGAACCGGGCGTCTGAACGAGACCCTGAAATGCCACGGGCCGCCCCAAAAAGGGCGGCCCGGAAAATTCGTGAGAGGGGCCTGAACTCAGGCCGATTCGAGCCGGTTGATCTCCTCTTTCAACCGCAGCTTCTGCTTCTTCATCTGGGCGATTTCGAGATCGTCGATACTCGGGCGGCGCGTAGCGCGCTCAACCTCCATCGACAGAGCCTCATGTTTTTTGCGAAGTTCGTTGATATGCGAACCAAGCGACATGGCAGTCTCCTCTCTAGTTGTCAGCATCATGATTGCAGCACAGGATTTGAGTCGTGTCACGAGATTGTCGTGAAAAGATGCCTTATCCCCAGATTTTTCGCGAAATCTTGCGAAAGCGTTAACGCGAGATCGGCAATATTTGACCATCACGCAGGATTGCGCGCGCAACTTTCGTTAAATCCTCCGCATCCCGTGAATGCTCGGGGGCTGCATGCAGCACGAGCGGCGCAAGCAGTTTCAGGGGCGTCCGTGCACCCTTTCGGGCGGTGACGATGACGCGCCGGGCCGCGCGACCTTCCCGCGGGGCTATAGGGAGAATCGTGGTGGCTCCGGCGCGCGATTTCAACCCTTCGAGCAGATCCGCCAACCTGTCCGCCTGCTGAATGATGGTGATCCAGCCCTCGGGCTTGAGCCGGCGCAATCCCGCATCGATCCAGGCGGCGATCGGCGTGGCCTCGCGCTGTGCGCGTTCGCGGCCCGGATCGAGGGCGGGCGTTCCGTCCGAGCTGCCGAAATAGGGCGGATTGGCGATCACGTGATCGAAGCTGCGCGCCCTCAGGTCGGGCGGCATCTGCGAGAGATCCCCCTCGACCACCTCGAAGGGGATCGCGTTGCGCGCGGCATTGGCGCGGGCGAGCGCGGCATAGGCCGGTTGCAGCTCGAGCCCGGTCAGCGCGAGCCCCGGCACGCGGTAGCCCAGACACAGGCTCGCCACCCCTGCCCCGCAGCCCAGTTCCAGCACCGACTGACCCGGGCGCGCATCGCAGGCGGCCGCCAGAAGCACCGGGTCCATCGCCGCGCGATAGCCCGCACGGGGTTGCGCGATGCGCAAACGCCCACCGAGAAAGCCGTCCTCGGTCAGGTCCTCGGGGGCGAACGGCGCGACCTGCATCAGTCCGACCGGATCTCGTTGTCGCGCAAGACCGCCTGCGCCATGAACAGATCGCTGTCGCGCACCATCAGCCGCCGCGGCAGAATGCCCAAGGAGCCTTCGAGCACGCTCGTATGGACGTCGAGCTGAAAGGTGCTTATACCCTCGCCCTCGAGAAGGGCGGTGGCCATGGCCAGTTTCACCGGGTCCGTGCTGCGCAGAAGCTCTTTCATATTCCTCACTTACGGCCCCGATGCCGGGCTGTCGAGATGAGGCAGAGCGAAGGGATGACGATGAGCCTCGACGACAAGGCGGAGAAACCGCATGACAGGCTGGCCAAAGCGCTGGCGGGCGATATGGCGGCGGTGGACGCGCTGATCGCCGAGCGTATGGCCTCGCGCCACGCACCGCGCATCCCCGAAGTGACAGCGCATCTGGTGGGCGCGGGCGGCAAGCGGCTGCGGCCGATGCTGACGGTGGCCGCCGCGAAGCTCTGCGGCTATGAGGGCAACCTGCATCACAACCTGGCCGCCGCGGTCGAGTTCATCCACACCGCGACGCTCCTGCATGACGACGTGGTCGATGAAAGCAAGCAGCGCCGGGGCCGCCCGACCGCGAACCTGCTGTGGGACAACAAGTCGAGCGTTCTGGTGGGCGATTACCTCTTCGCGCGGTCCTTCCAGCTGATGACCGATACTGACAATCTGCGGGTGCTGTCGATCCTGTCGAGCGCGAGCGCGGTGATCACCGAGGGCGAGGTTCTGCAACTGAGCGCCGCGGAGGACATGAAGACCACCGAGGAGACCTATTACACGGTGATCCGCGGCAAGACCGCCGCGCTGTTCTCGGCCTCGACCGAAGCGGGCGCGGTGCTGTCGGGTGCTCCGGAGGAGCAGGTCGAGGCGTTGCGCGATTACGGCGAGGCGCTCGGGATCGCGTTTCAGGTGGTCGACGATCTGCTGGACTACCTCAGCGACGCGGAGACCATGGGCAAGAACGTGGGCGACGATTTCCGCGAGCGCAAGCTGACCCTGCCGGTGATCAAGGCGATCGCGAAAGCCGGTGACGAGGATCGCGCCTTCTGGATCCGGGTGATCGAGAAGGGCGACCAGCGCGAAGGCGATTTGGAGCATGCGCTGGAGCTGATGCAGACCAATGGCGCGCTCGACGAGACCCGCGCCGCGGCGCTCGACTGGGCCGATCGGGGTCGTGCGCGGCTGGCGGTACTGCCCGAGAGCGAGCTGCGCGACATGCTCGACGATCTGGCCGATTACGTGGTGGCGCGGCTGCGCTGACCGGCGGACGCACCGGGGGGCACACCCGTCGCCGCTTGGTTCTCGACCCAATGGCGTACCTGTCGACGCCCCCCGCGAGATATCTGGATCAAGAAGAAGGGGCGTGGCTTCGGGGCTGCGCCTTTTGCGTCTGATCGCCGAGGTTCCCGGAGGCGATCCACCAGCCGGGGCGTTGCGCGGCAAGGCGCACTTCGGCATCGCACGCGGCGTCTTCCGTCTCGAAAAGCGCAACACAGGTGGCTCCCGATCCCGACATCCGAGCAAGGCGGCATCCGGGCAACGTGCTGAGCTCCGTGATCACCTCGGCGATGACCGGCGCGGTGGCGATGGCCGGCGCCTGAAGGTCGTTGCGCTGGGTGGCCAGCCACTCGATGCAGTCGGAAGTGCCTGCGAAATTCGGCAGCGTCTCGGGCATGGCCGGATTGTCCTTGAGCGCGAGGGCCTTGAAAACGGCAGGCGTCGGCACCTCGACACGCGGGTTCACCAGAAGCGCGGGCAAAGGCGGCAAATCGACACGCGTGAGCACCTCACCGATGCCGCCGACGCGCAGCGGTCGCGGGACCAAGCACATCGGCACATCCGCCCCCAGCTTCGCCAGCCCGCGAGAGAGCCCCGCAAGACGGGGCGGCATCTCTGCCGTCATGGCCTCTTGTTGCGCCGGGTCTTGCGCGCGCGCCCCATGCGCGGGATCGAGATCGGTTTCGGGCGAAAGCTCCCAGAACGCCATCAGCCCCCGGATCGCCGCCGCCGCATCCGACGAGCCCCCACCGATGCCCGAGGCGGGCGGCAGGCGCTTGTCGAGAAGGAAGGACGCCCCACGTGCGACGCCCGCGCTCTCTGCCAGAAATGCGGCGGCCTTCAGGACAAGGTTCGACATGTCGGCCGGCACGCCGGCCGCCTCGGGCCCCTCGACGGTCACCGAAAGCGTATCACCCGGCTCGATGACCAGCCCGTCCCCTACCGGCGCGAAGGCAACGAGGCTGTCGAGCAGGTGATAGCCATCCGTCCGCAGGCCGGTGACGTGAAGCGTGAGGTTGATCTTGGCCGGCGCGAAGACGCTAGTTGCTCGCATCGGCACCCTTGCTCGGCCCCAGATCCTTGAGCGGCGGCAGCCCCTCTTCCTTGCGCACCTGATCCAGACCCACTTCGATCTTGCGGCGGATCTGATCGGGATCGAGCTCTTCGGTGGTCTCCGCGTCATCGGTCGCGAAAGAGAGCGCGCGGCGCCACTGGAACTCGGCTTCGCGCTTGCGCCCGACCGCCCAGAGCACATCGCCCAGGTGATCGTTGAGTAGCGGATCGCGGGGCTCGAGCTCGACGGCGCGTTCCATCTCTTCGGCGGCTTCCTGATAGTGGCCAAGCTTGAAGAGCGCCCAGCCCAGACTGTCGATGATGAAGCCCGCATCGGGGCGTTCCTCGGCCGCCTTGCGGATCATCGCGAGTGCCTCGTCGAGATTCTCGCCGCGATCGACATAGGAATAGCCCAGGTAGTTGAGCACCGAAGGCTGGTCGGGCGAAAGCGTGAGCGCCTCGCGGAAGCCTTTCTCGGCCTCGGACCAATTGCCCGAGCGCTCCTGCGCGATGGCGCGCGAATACCAGACGAACCAGTCGTTGGGCTTGGGCTCTCCCAGAAGCGCAACCGCCTTGTCATAGGCCTTGGCGGCCTCGGGGAAGCGGCTCTCGCGGCGCAGCGTGTCACCCAATGCGGTCCACACGCCCACCAGATTGGGCCGGATCCGCGACAGGTTTTCCAAGACCTCGATCGCCGCATCGTTGCGGCCCGCGCGCACCATCGACTCCGCCCGGCCGATCTCGGCGGCATGGTAGATCGGGCTCTCGGGCGAGATCGCGGCATAGGCCGCAATCGCGAGGTCGTACTGCTTTTGCTGATCGAGCAGCGAGGCCGTCAACAGGTTGGAATCGTCAAGCCCCGGGGCGACCAGATTGGCCAGCCGCGAATGCATCAGCGTGAAGGTGTCGGGCGCATCCCCCACCAGTGCCTGGGCGACCGAGTAATAGACCTCGGCCACGCCATCGGTGGCGTTGCGCACGATATCATAGGGCAGCGTCTCGCCCTTGAGCAGCGCGGCACGCATCGCCTCGAGCTGCGGATCGAGATCGGGGCCGAAGCTGTCCTCGATCAGCTTGGCCGCCTCATCGTTCTTCTCGAGCTGCGAGAGGATCTCGGCATGGGCGATCACGCCGCGCCGGGTCGAGGTGATGGTCGCGCCATGCTCGCCGGTGAAGATCTTGTCCGCGCCCTCGTAATCCCCCACCAGCGCAAGCGCGAGCGCCTTGTGGAAATCGGCGAATGCGCCGAGCCCCTTCTCTTCGCCCACCTTGTCGAAAGCGGAAGCGGCATCGGACATCTTGCCCTCGCCCACCAGCGCCCAGGCCCGCGAGAGGCCGCCCACGAGCGGTCCGGGATCGGCATCGCTGTCGAGCAGAGCAAGCGCACCTGCCCAATCCTTGTCGCGCGCGAATTGGGCGAGATCGACGAGCGCCGCGATCTGGCTGCCGGTTTCGGCGTCGATCATCTGCCGGGCCAGCGGGACCGCCCGTTCGAAATCTCCGATCGCGATTTCCGAAACCAACGTCGCCTCGGCGGTCGCAGCGCTGCTATCTCCGCTCGCCATCAGCTTGCGGTAGTAATGCGCGGCCTCGGCGAAATCGAATTGCTGCGAGGCGATGCGCGCCGCGAGATAGGCGCCCGCCTCCTGCGGGCTTGGGTCGTTGGACGTATCGCCCGCCGCCTGCGCAGCCGCGGCGGCGTCGGCCGCATCGGCTGCGGCCTCTGGGCTGTCCGCTGCCGGTGCGTCTTGCGCATGGAGCGGCAGGGCCGCGGAAGAGCCCATCAGGAAAGCAATCAGCGCAAGGCGCAGCGGGGTCGGAAAACTCGGCACGAAACGGTCCTTTCGATCGGTTCGGCGCGAGGGTAACGGGGCGCCCCCGGCAAGGCAATGCGGCGCGCACGCCCGCGCGGGAAGCTGCCGGTGAGGACACGACGTTGTGACCGACGAGAACGGCCAAGGGAAAGGGGGCAGCGCCCCCTGCCCACTCAGCCGTCGACGCGGATGCGGATGTTCGCGGGATCGTGCGGGCTGTCTTCGGTCACTTCGGCGGGGTAGTCGGCTCCGAGGATACGCACGCTCAGCTTCGTGCCGGGTTCCGCCAGATCGGGGCGCACATAGCCCATGCCGATCTGCTTGCCGAAGGTCACCGACCAGCCGCCCGAGGTCAGACGACCGACCCGCTCGCCATCAAGCTTGATCACTTCCTTACCCCACGGATCCGCGTCCTCGGGCCCGTCGATCAGCAGCGTCACGCATTTCGAGCGGATGCCGGTGTCGAGCATCGCCTGTTTGCCGGTGAAGTCCTTCTCGAGATCGATGAAGCGGTCGAGACCGGCCTCTTGCGGGGTCGCGTCGCGGCCAAGCTCGTTGCCGAAGGCGCGGTAGCTCTTTTCCTGACGCAGCCAGTTCTGGGCGCGCGCACCGACGAGCTTGAGCCCGTGCTTCTCGCCCGCCTTGACCAGCAGTTCCCAGAGGTAGCGCGACATCTCGACGGGGTGGTGCAATTCCCAGCCAAGCTCGCCCGTATAGGCCACGCGCACCGCGCGCACCGGGCACATGCCCAGCTCGATATTGCGCATCGACAGCCACGGGAAGCGTTTGTTCGACAGCACGGTTTCCGGATAGGCGTCCTTTACCACGTCCTGCAGGATCGCACGCGCATTCGGCCCCGCAAGCGCGAAGACACCCCATTGCGTGGTGATGTCGTGGCAATCGACGTAATCGCCGCCCGCCGCGCGGAAATCCTCGATCGACTTGCGCAGGAAATCTCCATCATAGTCGGCCCACGCACCGGCCGAGATCAGGTAATATTCGTCCTCGGCCAGACGCACGATGGTGTATTCGGTGCGCGTCGTGCCCGCTTCGGTCAGCGCGTAGGTCAGGTTGATCCGGCCGACTTTCGGCAGCTTGTTGCAGGTGAACCGGTCGAGGAAGGCGGTTGCGCCGGGGCCGCGCACGAGATGCTTGGCGAAGGCGGTCGCGTCGATCAGACCGGCGGTTTTGCGGATCGCGCGAGCCTCGGCCTCGGCATATTGCCACCAGCCGCCCCGGCGGAAGCTGCGGCTGTCATGATCGAAGCTCGCGGGCGCATCCTTGGGCCCGTAATAGTTCGGGCGTTCCCAACCGTTGACCTGCCCCATCTGCGCGCCCTCGGCGATCTGGCGGTCGTAATTCGGCGCGGTGCGCAGCGGACGGCACGCTTCGCGCTCTTCATCGGGGTGGTGCAGGATGAAGACGTGCTCGTAGCATTCCTCGTTCTTGCGCGCGGCATATTCGGTCGTCATCCACGAGCCGTAACGCTTGGGATCGAGGCTCGCCATGTCGATCTCGGCCTCGCCGTGCACCATCATCTGGGCGAGGTAATAGCCCGTGCCGCCCGCGGCGGTGATGCCGAAGCTGAAACCCTCGGCCAGCCACATGTTGCGCAGCCCCGGCGCGGGACCGACCAGCGGGTTGCCGTCGGGCGTGTAGCAGATCGGACCGTTGAAATCATCCTTGAGGCCGACGGTTTCGGAGGTCGGCAGACGATGGATCATCGACATGTATTCTTCCTCGATCCGCTCCAGATCGAGCTGGAACAGGTCGGCGCGGAAGCTCTCGGGCACGTCATAGCAGAACCGCGCGGGCGCGTTGCGCTCGTAAGGGCCGAGGATCCAGCCGCCGCGCTCTTCGCGGACATACCATTTCGCATCGGCGTCACGCAGCACCGGGTGCTCGGGATTGCCCTCGGCGCGCCATTTCACCAGCGCGGGATCGGGTTCGGTCACGATGAACTGGTGCTCGACCGGGATTGCCGGGATCTTGATGCCCAAAAGGCGCGCGGTGCGCTGCGCGTGGTTGCCGGTGCAGGTCACGACATGCTCGGCGCGGATTTCGATCTCTTCGCCCGAGCCGACGAGGTTGCCGCCCTTCTCGACCATCTTCTCGAGCGTGACGACCCATTCCGAGCCGGTCCAGCGATAGGCGTTGACCTGCAGCTTGCGCGCGATCTCGGCGCCGTGCTGGCGTGCGCCCTTGGCCATCGCCTGCGTCACGTCGGCGGGGTTGATATAGCCGTCCTGCGGGTGGAACAGCGCGCCCACGAGATCTTCGGTGTTCAGAAGCGGCCAGCGTTCCTTCATCTGCGCAGGCGTCAGGAACTCGTGATAGACCTCCGCCGTATCGGCGACGCTCGAATAGAGTTTGTATTCGTCCATCCGCGCCTGGGTCTGCGCCATGCGCAGGTTGCCGCAGATCGAGAAGCCCGCGTTCAGACCGGTTTCCGCCTCGAGCGTCTTGTAGAAATCGACCGAGTATTTGTGGATGTGGGTCGTCGCGTAGCTCATGTTGAAGAGGGGCAGCAGACCGGCCGCGTGCCAGGTCGAGCCCGAGGTCAGCTCGTCGCGCTCCACCAGAAGCGTATCCCAGCCCGCCTTGGCCAGGTGATAGGCGACCCCGCATCCGACGGCACCGCCGCCAACGACCAGAGCTTTGACATGGGTTTTCATCGCGGGCTGTCTCCTTGGGGATCTCCGAACTCAGATTGCCCCGTTCGGGGCGCTCGGCAATCCGATCCGGGCGACATTCGCGCGACAAAAACGACATTGCATCGCGGGCGCAGCGCGCGTGACCGATCGCGGCGGCGCTTGCGACAGCCTCGCGCGACGAAAACCTGCGCGGCGATCCGCCGGACGCGACGGGCCGCAAGTCACCGGTTTGGGCAAGTTTCAGCCGCTTCCGCCGCCCGGGATTTGTCCTGAGACAAATCTCCCCGCGCATTCACGAAACCCCGCCATGGTTCCCCGAAAATTAAAAAATTTTTGCCTGTCCGGGACAGGAACTGAGCGCCGCGGCACGGGTTTGGTCACCATCTGACGGCGGCACAACCCGACGGGTCCGGAGCCGCCCGAACTCGCAAAAACCAAGGGAGACGAGAATGAAAAAGCTCATCACCACCACGGCCATCGGCCTCATGCTGGCGCTGCCCGCGGCGGCGGAAACCAAAACCGACGTTCAGGTGACCTCGCCCACCGATTCGGCGCAGGTCAATGTCGAACAGGGCACGACCAATGACATGTTCTTCAAGGCGATCCCGCATTCGATCAGCGCCTCGGGACTGATCGGCAAGCGCGTCTATGTCTCGGAGGCCGCGATGGACCCGAGCGAGGCGGTGAAGGCTGCCGACCAGAACTGGGAAGATATCGGTGAGGTCAGCGATGTCGTGATCGACATGAACGGCAATGTCGACGCGGTGCTCGTCGATGTGGGCGGCTTCCTCGGCATTGGCGAGAAGACCATCGCGATTTCGATGGGCTCGCTGCGCCTGATCCCCGATGGCGACACCGAGAACGCCTATTTCGTCGTGATGAAGGGCGACAAGGCGATGCTCGACCAGGCGCCCGCCTATGAAGGCAACATGCAGACGAGCTGGGCCGACACGAGCGAGACCGAAGCCACGATGAACAAGACTGGCGATGAAGCCGAAGCTTCGGCTGAATCCGCGGGTCAGGCTATGGATGACGCCGCCGATGCGACCAAACAAGCGGCCTCGGATGCGGCGGACAAGACCAAGGCGATGACCGAGGAAGCGGCGCAAAACACCGAGCAGGCGGCGCAGAACGCCGGCGAGGCGATGGGCGATGCCGCCGACAAGGCGGAGGCCGCGACCAAGGACGCGGCGGCCAAGACCGGCTCGGCGATCGACAATGCCGTCGACAGCACCGCGGCTGCGGTCGGCCAGGCCGGTCAGGCCACGGCTGAGAGCGGCAAGCAAGTCGACATCGCTTCGGTCGATCCCGACGTGCTTCGCGGCGAAGGCGTCTACGGCCCGAACGATGACAAGGTCGGCGATGTCTCGGAACTCGTGACCGGTCCCGATGGCTCGATCCAGGGCGTGGTGATCGACGTGGGTGGCTTCCTCGGCATCGGCGCCAAGCCGGTCCAAATCGAGGCCAACCAGCTCACCGTGCTGCAAGACGACCACTCGATTACGGTTCATACCGACCTGACCGAGGAACAGCTCAAGCAGATGCCGAAATACGAAGGCTGAGCTTCAAGAGAGTGATGGAGAGCGGGGGTGACCCCGCCTCCAAGACGAAGGCCCCGGGCGAACCCCGGGGCCTTTTGTCCATCACACCATCGAGGGCACGACGAGATCCGGCGGGCGGTGCCCGTCGGCATAGGTCTTGATGTTCACGAGAACCTTTTCGCCCATCTCGATACGCCCCTCGACCGTGGCCGAGCCCATATGTGGCAACAGCACGACATTTGGCAGCTCGCGCAGGCGCGGATTGACCTCGGAGCCGTGCTCGAAGACGTCAAGCCCCGCCCCGGCAAACTCGCCCGCACGCAGCGCCCGGGTCAGCGCGTTCTCGTCGATCACCTCGCCGCGCGACGTGTTCACGATCACCGCCTCGGGCTTGAGCATCTTCAGGCGACGTGCGTTCAGAAGATGGAATGTCGAGGGCGTATGCGGGCAATTCACCGAGATCACGTCCATCCGGCTCACCATCTGGTCGAGGCTGTCCCAATAGGTCGCCTCCAGCTCGGCTTCGATATCGGGATGGACCTTGGTGCGATTGTGATAGTGGATCTGCATGCCGAACGCCTTGGCGCGACGCGCCACCGCCTGACCGATCCGGCCCATCCCCAAAATACCTAGCCGCTTGCCGCCGATGCGGTGCCCCAGGAAAGCCGTGGGCGCCCAGCCCTGCCAGTTGCCCGCCTGCATATGGGCAAGCCCCTCGGGGATGCGCCGCGTCACCGCGAGCATCAGCGCAATCGTCATATCGGCGGTGTCATCGGTCACGACGCCGGGCGTGTTCGACACCAGCACCCCGCGCTGACGGGCCGAGGTCACGTCGATATGATCGACCCCCGCGCCGTAATTCGCGATCAGCTTCAGCTTGTCGCCCGCCTGCGCGATCATGCTCGCATCGATCTTGTCGGTGACGCAGGGCACGAGAACATCGGCGCGCATCATCGCATCGACCAGCTCGTCGCGGCTCATCTTGCGGTCGTCGTGGTTGAGTTCGACGTCGAACAATTCCTTCATCCGGGTCTCGACAACCTCGGGCAGGCGTCGCGTCACGACAACACTCAGGCGCGGTGCGGGCATCTCGGGCCTCTCCTCTCTTCCATCGCTGGGCTCTTGCATGCAAACTGCCCATCAACGCGGGCAGGCACAAGGCCCGGAACGAGCAGAAATGGCCCGAATCGACATGAAGGCGTAATTTTATTGCGCGCCGAAATGCCGACGAGCCGCGAAGGGCGCGGGATCGGGCCGTGGACATGGGGCAAGCAATGACGGTCAGCAAGATCTTTGCGGCGGTTTCCGGGATCGCGATTCTCGTCGGGGCGACCTGGAGCGTCTCGGGCGGCAATGCGCAGGCGACGTCAAAGGCGCAAGGCGCGCCCGAACAGACGACCGTGCAGACCTCCGAGGTCGCCGACACGACCGCCCCACAGCCCAAACCCCAGCCCAAACCGGAATCGGTCCAGCCCGGGCCAAGCACGCCCGAGGTGCAACTCTCGGCACCGGTCGCGCGCGGTCCCGTCACACACTTGCCGCTCCCGCGCTATGTCTCGCTCAAGGGCGGCAAGGGCAATGCCCGGCGCGGCCCCTCGCTCTCGCATCGCATCGACTGGGTCTTCACCCATCCAGGCATGCCGTTGCGCGTGACCGCGGAATTCGGCCATTGGCGTCGCGTCGAGGACAGCGAGGGCCAGGGCGGCTGGATCCATTACACCCTGCTTTCGGGCGTGCGCCATGTGATCGTGACGCAGGATATGGTTGACCTCCACGCACGCCCCGACGAAAAGGCCGAGGTTACCGCCAAGGCCCAGATGGGCGCGATCGCACGACTCGGCGCGTGCAATCATGACTGGTGCGAGATCGAGGGCGGCGGGGCCGATGGCTGGCTTCGCAAGGCCGCTCTCTGGGGCGTGGACCCCGACGAGACGCGTGACTGATCCGGGCAGCCGCGCTAGGTAAAGCCGCGGCAAGGAGTCCGAAGACAAGATGGCCTATTCCAACCAAGAGCAGCGGATGAACGCCTCGGCGGGTCTCGCCTCGGTCGGCACGGCGGGCCTGCTCGTCGCGATCAAGGCCTGGGCGCTGTGGCAGACCGGGGCGCTCTCGGTCGGCGCGTCACTGGCAGACAGCGCGGTCGATCTGGTGATCTCGGCGGCGGGGCTGGTGGCGATCCTTTATGCCGCGAAACCCGCCGATGACGATCATGCCTTCGGACATAGCTCGGCCGAGGATCTCGCAGCCCTCGGGCAGGCGCTGATCGTGCTGGGCTCGGCCGCGGCGATCGGGATTGCCGCAGTCCGGCGCCTGCTGTCCCCCACCCCGCCCGAACTGGCCGCTCAAGGGGCGGGCATCGCGGTGATGATCGCCTCGGCCCTGATCACGGCAGCGCTGGTCTGGTGGCAGGGCCGCGTCGCGCGTTCGACCGGCAACAAGGTCGTGGCCGCCGACCGGCTGCATTACGTGGGCGACCTGCTGCCGACGCTGGGCGCGATCCTCGCGCTCTGGCTGTCGCATGATTTCGGCTGGAGCGATGTCGACAGTATCGTCGCGCTGATCGCGGCGGCGATCATGCTGTCGGGCGCGGGGCGGATCGGTGTTGGTGCCTGGAACGCGCTGATGGACCGCGCCGCGCCCGATGACGTGATCGAAGGCATCGCCGCGATCGCCCGCGACTGGCCCGGCGTGCGTGGCTTTCACGACCTCAAGACCCGCACAGCCGGCGCGCAGATCTTCGTGAACCTGCATATCGAGCTCGATGGCGATCAGACGCTGGAGGAGGCCCATGACATCGGCGCTGCCCTCAAGCGCGCCATCGTCGAGGCCTATCCGCAGGCCGATGTCATCATCCACAAGGATGTCTATCGCAGCTGAGCGTCGAGGGGGCGCCGCCCCCGCGCTTCGCGCCCCCCGGGATATTTCCAGCAGTTGGAACGCAGGAGCCTCGCCGGAGGCTCTTGCCCCGCGCCGCCCGCTCAGGCGGCGGGATCGAGCAGACCACGGCCTTTCAGAAGCGGCTCGACGCCGGGCATTCTGCCACGGAACTCGGTATAAAGCTCTTCGGGCGGGCGCGAATTGCCGGCCGAGAGGATGAAACGCTCGAGCTTGGCCGCCGTCGCCGCGTCGAACACATCGCCCGCCTCCTCGAAGGCCTCGAACGCGTCGGCATCCATCACTTCCGACCACATGTAGCTGTAATAGCCCGCCGAATAGCCGTCGCCCGAGAAGACATGTGAGAAATGCGGGGTCGCGTGGCGCATCCGGATCGCATGCGGCAGCCCGATCCCGGCGAGAACCTCGGCCTGTTTTTCCATCGGATCCTCGGGCGCCGCGCCCTCGTGGAAGGCCAGATCGACCAGCGCCGAGGCCAGATATTCCACCGTCGAGAAGCCCTGATCGAAGGTGGCGGCGCCCTTGAGCTTGTCGCGCAGCGCCACCGGCATCGGTTCACCCGTCTTGTAATGGCGGGCGTGCTTTTCGAGCGTCGCGGGCACGTCGAGCCAATGTTCGTAAAGCTGGCTCGGCAGCTCCACGAAATCGCGCGCAACGGAGGTGCCCGAGAGGAACTGATAGGTCACGTTCGACAGCATCTGGTGCAGCGCGTGGCCGAATTCATGGAACAGCGTGCGCGCATCGTCATGGGACAGAAGCGCCGGATCGCCCTTGGCGAAGTTGCACACATTGACCACGATCGGCACCGGCGCGCCGCCGAGCTTGCGCTGCGAGCGCATCGCCGAACACCAAGCGCCCGAACGTTTCGAGCCGCGCGCGAAATAGTCGCCCAAGAACACGGCCAGCACGTCGCCGTTGCGCGAAACCTCCCAGCCACGCACATCCGGGTGGTAGAACGGCCCCTCGATTTCCTTGAACTCCAGCCCGAAGAGGCGGTTCGCGGTGTCGAACGCCGCGCCGATCATCGCGTCGAGCGACAGGTAAGGCTTGATCTGCCCCTCGTCGAAATCATGCTCGGCCACGCGGCGTTTCTCGGCGTAGTAGCGCCAGTCCCAGGGCTCCAGATCGCCGTTGATCCCGTCTTCGCGCATCATCTCGGTCAGCTTCGCGGCATCCGCCTCGGCCGCCGCCTTGGCAGGAGCCCAGACCCGCATCAGCAGATCGCGCACCGCCTGCGGGGTCTTCGCCATCTCGGGTTCGAGCTTGTAGGCCGCGAAGCTCTCATACCCCAGCAGCTTGGCGCGTTCCTCGCGCAGCTTCAGGATCTCGGCGGCGATGGCGCGGTTGTCGGTCTCGCCCCCATTCGCGCCGCGCGCGGTCCAGGCCTCATAGGCGATCCGGCGCAATTCGCGATTGGGCGAGAATTGCAGGAAGGGCACGATCAGCGAGCGCGAAAGCGTGAGCACCGGGCCTGCCTCCCCGCGTTCCTTGCCGGCCGCGCGCGCGGTGTCGATGACGAAATCGGGCAGGCCTTCGAGCTCGTCCTCGGCCAGAGGGCGGAACCATTCGCTCTCATCGGCCAGAAGATTCTGGCTGAACTGCGTGGTGATCGTCGCGAAACGCTGCTTGATCTCCTTCATCCGCTCGGCCGCCGCCCCCTCCAGCCCCGCGCCGGCGCGGGTGAACATCTGGTGATACTGTTCGAGAAGCCGTGCCTGTTCGTCGCTCAACCCGAGGCTGTCGCGCGACTGCCAGAGCTCGTCGATGCGCGCAAACAGCGCCTTGTTCATCGTGATTTCCGAGGAAAACGCCGCGAGCTTCGGCGCCAGATCGCGCATCAGGGTCTGCCGCGCGGGCGTCGCATCGGCACCGGCGAGATTGTAGAACACACCCGCCACCTTATCGAGCGCACCTTCGGCCAGTTCCATCGCCTCGATCGTATTGGCGAAGCTGGGCGGCGCGGCGGTTTCGGCAATGGCAGCGACATTCTCACGGGCTTCCGCGAGCGCCGCGTCGAAAGCAGGGGCGAAATCCTCGTCGGAAATCTTTGCGAAGGGCGGCAATTCGTAGGGGCCGGTCCAGTCGGAAAGAAGCGGGTTGGTCATGGCGGGTCTCCTTTGACGGAGAAGCTAGGGCCTGCCCTCAGGAATGACCATCCCCCGCCGCGGGCCCCGGGCCGCATACCGCGCAATCGGCGCGGCGCTTGACCCCGATCTGGCGGCTCTCTCCCCAGAGCGCGTCATAAATCATCAGCCGCCCGCGCGCGGACTGGCCCGCGCCGGTGATCTCCTTGATCGCCTCTGCGGCCATCATAGCCCCGACCACGCCGGGCAGCGCGCCGACCACCCCGGCCTCGGCACAAGAAGGTGCCAACCCCGGCGCGGGCGCTTGCGGGAAGACGCAGGCATAGCAGGGCGCGCCACGCGCGGGATCGTAGAGCGAGAGCTGCCCTTCCCATTGCGTGATCGCGCCGGAGATCAGCGGCTTGCCCGTCGCCACGCAGGCGGCGTTCACCAGATAGCGGGTGTCGAAATTGTCGGTGCCGTCGAGGACGAGATCGTATTCCGAGATCAGCGCCTCGGCATCCTCCGCCGTCAACCGGCGGTTAAAGGGCCGTATCTCGATATGCGGGTTGAGCGCAGCCATCGCCTTTTGCGCCGAAAAGACCTTGGGCATCCCGATATCGGCGTCGCGATGGATCACCTGCCGCTGCAGGTTGGAGTTCGACACCACATCGTCATCCACGACCCCGATCTGTCCCACCCCGGCGGCGGCGAGGTAAAGCAGCGCGGGCGAGCCCAGCCCCCCGGCCCCGATCACCAGCACTTTCGCCTGTTTGAGCTTCTTCTGCCCCGGCCCGCCGATCTCACGCAGCATGATATGGCGGGCGTAGCGGTCAAGCTCTGCCTCCGAGAACGCGCCGGGCTTGGGCACCGTTTTCGGCTCGGGATCGGCGGCGCGCGCGCGGATGGCACGCAGGAGTTTGCGATAAATGAGAACGAGAGCGACCAGAACGCCAAACCCGAGCCAGGCCGCGAGCGATCCCCCCAGCACCCGGCCGATCGGGGCGAAACCGGGGATCGGCAGATGGGCGATCACCAACGCGGCCCAGACCAGAACGAGCATGCCGGAAATCGCACGCGCCGAGGCCTTGAGCACCAGTCCCAACCCCACGATCGCCGCCAACAGGACCAGTCCGAGCATCGCTTACCCCTTGCCGGTCGAGCCGAACCCGCCCGCGCCGCGCGCCGTCTCGCCGAGCTCTTCGATGATTTCGAAGCGCGCCTGCACGACCGGTGTAATGATCGCCTGCGCGATGCGTGCGCCATGTTCTATCAGGTAAGGCTCAGTGCCAAGATTGATCAGCAACACACCCAGAGGCCCTCGATAATCGGCGTCGATCGTGCCGGGGGTGTTGGGCAGGCTGATGCCATGTTTCAGCGCCAGACCCGAACGCGGCCGGATCTGCATCTCGAAACCCTCGGGGATCTCGACGCGCAAGCCCGTCGGGATGATCGCGCGCTGCATCGGGGAAAGCATCATCCCGGAGGCGCGGTCCTCAAGGGCAAGATTGGCGCGGATATCTGCGCCCGCCGCCCCGTGCGTCTCGTAGCGCGGCAATGCGATTTCGGGATCGGCCCAGTCCTCGCGCAGCACCTTGATCGTGGGTGTGTTCACTGTCGCTCTCCTGCCCCGCCTTGCGCGGGTGTCACTTGCGGATGCCTCCGGCGGGGATATTTGGACCAATTCGAAAGATGCACGTGGCTTCGAATTGGCTCAAATATCCCCCGCGGAGCGTCCTTACTCTCCAGATGCGCTCAAGGCCCGCGCGATGCGCGCAGCGAGCCGCTGGGCGACCTCCGCTTTGCTCATCCGCTCCCAGCTCTCGGCACCCTTTGCGTCGATGATCGTCACCGCGTTCTCGGTTCCGCCCATGATCCCCGTGCCGGGGCTCACATCATTGGCAACGATCCAGTCGCAGCCCTTGCGGGCGCGCTTTTCGGTGGCGTGGCGGGTGACGTCATGGGTCTCGGCGGCAAAGCCCACGACGAGGCCGGGGCGGCCCGTTTTCATCTGCGACACGGTCGCGAGAATATCGGGGTTCTCGGCGAAATCGAGCGCGGGCAGGTTGCCGGTACCATCCTTCTTCATTTTCTTTTCCGCCGCATTGGCGACGCGCCAATCGGCCACGGCCGCCGAGAAGATCGCGGCATCGGCGGGCAGCGCGGCTTGTACGGCTTCGAGCATCTCGCTGGCGGTCTCGACCTTGATCACCTTCACGCCATCGGGCGGCGAAACAGTGGCCGGGCCGGTGACGAAACTCACCTGCGCGCCCAGATCACGCAGCGCCGCCGCCAGCGCCGTGCCCTGCGCCCCCGAGGAACGGTTCGCGATGTAGCGCACCGGGTCGATCGGCTCATGGGTTGGGCCGGAGGTCACGAGGATATGGCGGCCTTTCAGCGGCCCGTCGGCAAGCGCGTCCTCTATCGCGGCCAGGATCTGCGCGGGTTCGACCATCCGGCCCTCACCGAACTCACCGCACGCCATATCGCCCTCGGTCGGACCCGCGAAAAGCACGCCATCGGCCCTCAAGGTAGCGATATTGCGCTGCGTCGCGGGATGCTCCCACATGCGCACATTCATCGCCGGCGCGATCAGCACGCGCTTGTCGGTCGCAAGGAGCAGCGTCGAGGCCAGATCATTGGCCAGCCCGTTCGCCATCTTCGCCATCAGATCCGCGGTGGCCGCGACCACGACGACCATATCGGCCGCGCGCGAAAGCTGGATATGGCCGATCTCGGCCTCGTGGGTCAGATCGAAGAGATCGGAATGCACCGCTTCGCCCGCGAGTGAGGACACCGTCAACGGCGTCACGAATTCGGCCCCGGCCTTGGTCAGCACCGGGCTGACGGCCGCACCCGCGCCCCGCAGGAGCCGGATCAGCTCGGGCGCCTTGAAGGCCGCGATGCCGCCGCCGATGATCAACAGGATGCGTTTGCCCGCAAGCATTTGCCCCTCCGCATAAACTCCCCAAAGGGATAAGCGCCGGGGCGCAGCGGCGCAAGGTTCACTTGAAGGCGGCGCAGGGGTCCTCGCGCGGCGTGGGCGGGGTGACGATCCACAGATCGTAGGGCAACGCGCCGGTCTCCTTGCCCGGCTCGGCCTCGACCTGCCCCAGAGCGAGCACCTTCGCCGCGGGGTCGGCCTCGCGGATCAGGGCAGGCACGGCGAGGTCGGTCTTGGCATGGCCCGAGCCGGTGATGACCGCGACCGGGCCGCCGGTTTCCTTGAGCGCCTGAAGCGCGGTGCGCGCAAAGGCGGCATCGCGGAAGCGCTGCGCCGCAACCATTCCGGGCAGCATCGCGGGCGGCAGCGCATTGCAGTGATCGACCTGAGCTTCGTCCTCAAGCGTCTTCTGAAGATCTTCGGGATAAGGCTGGTCGAGCCCGTAGGCGGCAGCATCGGCGCCAAAGATCTCTGGCAGCGGCTCGGTCATCGCGGCGCGCACCACGTCGCGCGGCTGGGCAGCGCCGTAGATCTTCGCATCGCCCAGCGCCTCGAAAATCGGATAGTATATCGCGAAATCGGGCCAGCCCGCCTGCTCCCAGCCCAGCGTCATCCCCAATGCCTTCTCGTCCTTCAGAAGCGCGGGCGTGATCTTGGCCGCCTGCCCCGGCGTGAGCTGTTCGAAGACCACGGCCCTGGGTTTCAACGCCCGGATCGCGCGGGCCTGATTGAGGTGATGCTGCGGGTTGTCGTGGATTTCGCCCAGCACAACGACATCGCCCGAGATCGCGTCAAGCGCCTCGGGCGTGACCTCCTCGGCGAGAACCGGAGAGGCGAGAGCGAAGGTGATAAGACCGAAGAAAAGCCGCTTCATACGAAGAAGCTTTGCACCTCGCCCTGATGCGTTTCAAGCGATTTGCGCATCTTGCCGAAGGCCTGCGCCTCGAGCTGCCGGATGCGCTCCTTCGACAGGCCCAGCTCTTCGCCGAGGCTTTCGAGCGTGCGCGGATCTTCGATCAGGCGGCGCTCGGTCACGATATAACGTTCGCGGTCGGTCAGCGTCTGCATCGCTTCGCCAAGCCAGACGCGCATCGTCTCGCCGTCATGGGTCTCGGCCACGGCCTCTTCGGGGCTCGCACCGTCATCCTCAAGCGTGTCGACCCATTCGCGGCCCTCTTCATCGCTCGACTGGGTGGCGTTGAGCGAAAAATCGGAGCCCGAAAGGCGGCCTTCCATCATCTCGACATCCGCGATCGGCACGCCGATCACTTCGGCGACGCGCTGACGCAGCTGCATCGCATCGAGTTGCTGACCCTCTTGCGCGGCTTCGCGCGAGAGCTGCGCCTGCACCCGGCGCATGTTGAAGAACAGGGCCTTTTGCGACGAGGTCGAACCGGTGCGCACCATCGACCAGTTGCGCATCACGAATTCCTGGATCGACGCCTTGATCCACCAGACCGCATAGGTCGAAAAGCGAACGCCGCGCTCTGGGTCGAACTTGTCGGCGGCCTTCATCAGGCCCAGCGAGGCTTCCTGGATCAGGTCGTTCATCGGGGCGCCGTAGCGGCGGAATTTGGAGGCCATGGAGATCGCGAGGCGCATATAGGCAGTGACGAGCCGGTGGAGCGCCTGTTCGTCACGTCGATCGCGCCAGGCGCGTGCAAGTTCCGCTTCGGTTTCGGCATCGAGGAACTCCGCGCGCATGGCTTCGCGCGGAAGGGTTTCATCGGTCATACCATCAAGTGCCATTTACCAATCTCCCTGGGTCTCCCGCCCATTTGGACGCAGCCTAATGCGAGTGGCTGCATTGCTCTTACAATCCGCTTCTCATGAAAAGGTTCCTCACGGAAATGTTGATTTTGAGCTGTAACTTTGTGCGCAGGCTGCCCTTGACGCGTGAATTTTGTAAAAAACAATGGGATTTCAAATTCATAAGCCATGCTTACCGTATGATCTTGAGCGCCACATATCGTAAGCCTGCTCACGAATACTTGACCGGCTGTAACGCTGCGCCATACGAACCTGCGCAAGAATGCGAAATTGGTTGTGCAATCACGCGCAAAATCAACGAATTGGAGCCTCCCGGCCGGATGACGGCATCGAGGATCGAGCGCCTGAGTCGGCGCCTTCTCAGCCCTCTAAGCGCGTCTATCGAACGTTAACCTTTCCTAAACCATGCTCCCCTAGCACTGGGACGAGCACCCGGAGAGGAAATGGTCAGCCAGAGCTACACGGTCGCGTTCGAAGGGGTGGAGGCCCGGCTGGTCGAGGTGCAATGCGCACTTTCCGACGGGCTTCCGGCTTTCGCGGTCGTGGGGCTGCCGGACAAGGCTGTGCAGGAAGCGCGTGAGCGGGTGCGTGCAGCGCTTGGTGCGCTCGGCGTGGCGCTTCCGATGCAGCGGATCACGGTCAATCTCTCGCCGGCCGATCTGCCAAAGGAAGGTTCGCATTTCGACCTGCCCATCGCGCTGGCACTGCTGGGAGCGATCGGGCTCGTACCGCGCGACAAGCTCGAAGCCCTTGTCGCACTCGGAGAGCTATCCCTCGACGGCAGGTTGCTGGCAGTCGCCGGCGCGCTGCCCGCGGCAATGGCCGCCGCAACCAGCGAGCGGAGCCTGATCTGTCCGAAAGCCTCCGGCGCCGAAGCCGCCTGGGTCGGCGCGACCGAGGTGTTCGCGCCCGCAACACTTTCCGCCGCGATCGACCATCTGACAGGGCGCGCGCCGCTCGACCCAGCCCGCCCCGGCCTCATCTCGCCCGATCCGCACCCGCGCGACCTGCGCGACGTGAAGGGGCAGGAACGGGCCAAGCGCGCGCTGGAGATCGCAGCCGCAGGCCGCCACCACCTGATGATGATCGGTGCGCCCGGCTCGGGCAAATCCATGCTCGCCGCGCGCCTGCCCTCGATCCTGCCGGAAATGAGCCCCGAGGAGATGCTGGAAACCTCGATGATCCATTCGCTCTCGGGACTGATCAACGAGGGCGGGATTTCGCGCGCGCGCCCGTTCCGCGAGCCCCATCACACCGCCTCGATGGCCGCGATGATCGGCGGCGGGCGCGGCGCGCGGCCCGGCGAAGTGAGCCTTGCCCATAATGGCGTGCTGTTCATGGACGAATTTCCCGAATTCCCCCGGGCCGTGCTCGAAACCCTTCGGCAGCCGATCGAAACCGGGGAAGTCGTCGTCTCGCGCGCCAATGCGCATATGCGCTACCCCTGCCGCTTCCTGCTCGTCGCGGCAGCGAACCCATGCAAATGCGGCTATCTCGGCGATGCCGGGCGCGCCTGCTCGCGCGCCCCCTCTTGCGGCGAGGATTACCTTGCACGGATCTCCGGGCCCCTGATGGACCGGTTCGATCTGCGGCTCGAAGTACCGCCTGTCCGTTACGCGGATCTCGATCTTCCCGCGACCGGAGAAAACTCGGGCGCGGTCGCGGCCCGCGTGGCCCAAGCGCGCGCGCTCCAGTCCCGGCGATTTGCCAAAGCTCCGACGGTGCGGGTCAATGCCGAGGCGGAAGGCGCGCTGCTCGAGGAAATCGCGACGCCCGATGCGGAGGGCCGCGCGCTGCTGTCGCGCATGGCCGAACGGGTCGGCCTCTCGGCGCGGGGCTATCACCGGGTTTTGCGGGTCGCGCGCACGATTGCCGATCTCGATGCCGAAGACGCGGTGCGCCAGCCCCATATCGCAGAGGCGCTGAGCTACCGGATCACCGTGCAGGCAGGTTGAGCATCGCGCGCGCAGCCTTCGCCGCATCTTCGAGCGCCGCCCGCGCCTCGGGCACGCGCCCGTCGAAGAACTGCCAGACATGCGGGGCGTCAGGCCAGCTTTGCACCGTCACACTCGCGCCGAATTCGCGCAACCGGTCGGCCATGCGCAACGCGTCGTCAGCCAGGATCTCGGTCATCGAATGCTGGATCAGGACCGGCGGCGCATCGGGGAACGCGGCAAAGAGCGGAGAGACTTCGGGATCGCTCGCGGGATGGCCTTGCAGCGCCAGATCCACCGTGTCCCCGATCCGCTCCACCGGCAACAGCGCATCCTTGCGGGCATTCGTGCGCAGGCTGCCCCCCGAACAGGTCAGGTCGGTCCAGGGCGAGAAGGCGATCACGCCCGCGGGCGCCCGCCCCTGCCGGCAAAGCCGTCCCAGAAGCGAAAACGCCAACCCGCCACCGGCGCTATCACCCGCAAGAACGATCTGCGCGGGCTCATAGCCCGCAGCAATAAGCCCATCGAAGGCCGCCTGAGCATCCGCAATCGCCGCCGGAAACGGTGCCTCGGGCGCGAGCCTGTAGTCGACCGCCAGAACTTCGATCCCGCTCAGCTGCGCCAGTCGCGCGGCGACACCGCGATACATCCAGGGCGAACCCGCGATATAGCCGCCGCCGTGGAAATAGAAGATCACCTTGCCGATCGAGGTCTGGCCCACGCGCAACGACAAGGCCGGCCGCCCGCCGAGCGTTGTCCGCAACAGGCACAGGCCTTCGGGTTCGCGCACCACCCAGCTCGCCATCCGCTCCATCTCGCGCCGCGTTGCAACCGGTTCGCGGAACCGTCGCACCATCGGCTTGGCCGCGATCCGCAGCCAGGCGTTCAGGAATCTGAGCCGGATAGACATTTCAGCCCCGCTTTGCCTCGATGGCCTCCCAGATCCGCGCAGCGATATTCACGCCGTCGAACCGCTCAAGTTCCTGAATGCCCGTGGGCGAGGTCACGTTGATCTCGGTAAGCCAGTCGCCGATCACGTCGATGCCAACGAAGATCTGCCCTTTCTCGCGCAGGACCGGCCCAATCGCGGCGCAAATCTCCCGATCTCGCGCTGTCAGTTCGACCTTCTCGGGCCGCCCCCCGACATGCATGTTCGAGCGCGTCTCGCCCTCGGCGGGCACGCGGTTGATCGCGCCGACCGCTTCGCCATCGACGAGGATGATCCGCTTGTCGCCTTTCGAAACCGCGGGCAGGAACTTCTGCGCAATCAGCGGCTCGCGATTGATCCCCATGAAGAGCTCGTGCAGCGAGGACAGGTTGCGATCGTTCGGATCGAGCCGGAAGACGCCTGCGCCACCATTGCCATAAAGCGGCTTGAGGATGATGTCGCCATGCTTGGCCTTGAAATCGCGAATCACCGACAGATCCCGCGCAATCAGCGTCGGCGGCGTGAGATCGGGGAAATTCAGCACCAGAAGCTTTTCAGGCGAATTGCGCACCCAGAACGGATCGTTGACGACAAGCGTCTGCGGATGGATCCGCTCGAGCAGATGCGTCGTCGTGATATACCCCATGTCGAACGGCGGATCCTGGCGCAGCCAGACGACATCCCAATCCGCGAGGTCGACTTCGGTTTCCTCGCCAAGCGTGAAATGATTGCCCCGCTCGCGCCGCACCGTCAGCGGCCATCCCCGCGCAAGGATCCGCCCCTCGCGATAGATCAGCCGGTCAGGCGTATAGTAGAACAGCTCATGGCCCCGCGCCTGCGCCTCTTCGGCGATGCGAAAGGTACTGTCGGCCCCGATATCGATTGCTTCGATCGGGTCCATCTGAATTGCGACTTTCAAACCCATTCGCGCCCCCTTTCATTGCAGCCTTGATGCAATGTGGCGCGCGCCAATGCAATCTCAACTCACATTCCGAGATAGGCATTCTCCAAAACCCGGATTTTCCCGACCTCATCGACCAGCGCGAGGTCGAAGCGGACCTTGCGGTTGGTATTGGCCGGCACGGGATGGCGCATCAGATACTCTTCGACCGAGATGCAGATCCGCCGCATCTGGCGCGGACTGAGACGTTCGGCGGCCCGGGCATGGCTGCGCGATTTCTTCACCTCGATGAAGATCAGCATATCACCGTCGCGCGCGATCAGGTCGATCTCTCCGCCGAAACGACCGCGCCAACGATGTGCCGCCACTTCGCGCCCATCGCGCTCATAGAGACGCGCGACCTGCTCTTCGGCAGCAAGCCCGGAATAATAGGACAAAGCTCCGCTCATTTTTCCTTCTCCAATGCCAGCGCGGCCTGATACACCTTTCGCCGCGGCAGCCCGGTCTGGGCCACGACCTCATCCACGGCATCACGCAGACTTGCCTGTGCCATGACCTCCCGCAGCCGTTCCTCGAGTTCCTCCGCCCCGATCTCCACCGCATGGGCGCGGTCGATCACGAGCACGATTTCCCCTTTCACGGGGGTTTCTTCGAGGCTCTCGGAGATCTCGCTCAGGCTACCCCGGCGGACCTCTTCGAAGCGTTTGGTCAGTTCACGACACAGCGCCGCTTGCCGTTCTTCTCCGAAGGTTTGCACGCAGTCCCTTAACATTTCGCGAATGCGTTTGGGACTTTCATAAAAGACGAGTGTCGCCGGGACAGTCTTGAACTCCGACAACCAGTTGAGCCGTGCACCGCGGGTATTGGGGGCGAATCCGGCGAACAGGAAACGATCGCTTGGCAGGCCCGACAGGGTCAGTGCAGTCAGCACCGCCGAAGGCCCCGGAGCGCTGTGCAGCGCAAATCCCGCCTCGATCACCGCGCGGGCGAGCTGATAGCCGGGATCGGCCACCAGCGGAGTACCAGCCTCCGAAGCATAGACGACGCTGCGCCCATCCTCGATCGCGCGGAGAATTTTCGGGCGCATCGCGGCCCCATTGTGGTCGTGATAGGCCAGTAGCGGGCGACCGGCGAGCGGGACGCCATGGATCTCCATGAGGTGACGCAAGCTGCGGGTATCCTCGGCCGCCAGAACATCCGCGGTGCGCAGCAGGTCGAGCGCGCGCAGGGTGATGTCGCGCGCGGCCCCGATCGGCGTCGCGATAAAGTAGAGCCCGGCGGCAAGCCCACCCTTGCTGCGCGCTTGCGCCTCTGCGCTCGGCATGGTTTCGCCGGTTTCGTCTGGCTCCTGCATGGGCCCTCTCATCCGCTGCGTGGATCGTTTACTTCGCGCCGGGTTATGCGTAGGCTCGGCCGCGCGCCATAGCGCTTCGCGCACCAGTTTTCCCGAACGCCCATAAAGGACGTAGCATGTTTGATCTTCTCCGTAACCCCCGTGCCCTCGCTGCCCGAATCGTCGCGGTTTTCGCGCTCTTCTGGCTTGCCGCCTGTCAGCCCGGAGGTATGGGGAATACCGGCCAGCGCATCGACACGAGCGCGCCTGTGAAGGTCGCGTTACTGGTGCCTGCGGGTTCGGGCAATGCCGGAGACGAAACCCTCGCCGCCCAGCTGCGCAACGCCGCGAACATGGCGATCGCCGATCTGCAGGGCGTGAAGATCGACCTCCAGGTCTACAACACCGCCGGCAGCCCCGCGCAGGCGGCGGCGATGGCGAGCAAGGCGGTCGACGAGGGCGCGAAGATCATTCTCGGGCCGGTCTATGCGGAATCGGCCAACGCTGCGGGCCTCGCGGTCGCCTCGCGCAATGTCAACGTGCTCGCCTTCTCGAACGTCACCAGCGTGGCTGGCGGCAATGTCTTCGTGCTTGGCCCGACGTTCGAAAACACGGCCAACCGGCTCGTGTCCTACGCGGTGCGCCAGGGCAAGCGCCGGATCATGGTCGTGCATGAGCAGACCACCGCAGGCGAGATCGGCGCACAGGCGATCCAGACCGCGATCTCGCGCCGAGGCGGCGCGCTCGCGGGCGTTGCCTCCTACCCGTTCTCCCAGCAAGGGCTGGTCGATGCGATGCCGCAGATTGCAGGCCGCGTGAAAGCCGGCGATATCGATGCGGTCTTCATGACGGCAGATACCGCAGGTGCGTTGCCCTTGCTCACTCAGCTCATGTCCGAACAGGGCGTGAACCCACAGAGCACGCAATACCTCGGCCTCACCCGCTGGGACATCCCGCCGGCGACGCTCGCGCTGCCGGGCGTGCAAGGCGGCTGGTTCGCCAAACCCGATCCGGGTCTTCAGGCACAATTCGCGGCGCGCTACCAGGCGGCCTATGGCTCGGCGCCGCTCGCGATCGCGGGGCTGGGTTATGACGGCATCGCCGCGATCGGCGCGCTCGTGAAATCGGGCAATCCGAACGCGCTGACCAAACAGGCGCTGACCCAGCGCTCGGGATTCGTCGGGGTCAACGGCGTCTTCCGCCTCCTGCCCGACGGCACCAACGAACGCGGGCTTGCCATCGCGCAGGTCCAGAACGGCCAGGCCGTGGTGATCGACCCCGCGCCGCGCAGCTTCGGCGGAGCCGGGTACTGACCCGCGCCCTTCCATGACATCAGAGGGCCCGAGAGGGGACGAGACCGAGAAGTGAGCACCAAGACCGACCTCGCCCCGGACCAGTCCGGGGCGCCCCTTCTTCTGAATGGCGACCATCTCTTCGAAGCGCTTGATGCCGCGATCGGGGATCTGAGCGAACCGCGCGAGATCCGCGCCGCCACCGTCTCCTTCCTCGCCGAGGAGCGCGCCCGCGCCAATGACTGGATCGAGGCGGATTTCCGAACCCACCCGCGCGCTGCGCGGGCGACCGTCGAAGCCTACGCGCAGATGACCGACGGCATCGTGCGATCGGTGCTGCGCATCGCCACGACCCGGCTGCACCGGCTCGGCACGCCGACCGAGGCCGAGCGCTTCGCAGTGCTGGCGGTGGGCGGTTATGGCCGCGCCGAGATGGCCCCCCATTCCGATGTCGATCTGTTGTTTCTGACCCCCTACAAGATCACCCCTTGGGCCGAGAGCGTGGTCGAATCCATGCTCTACATCCTGTGGGATCTGAAGCTGAAGGTCGGCCACTCCTCGCGCACGCTCGACGATTGCATCCGGCTCGGGCGCGAGGACATCACGATCCGCACCGCGCTTCTCGAACACCGCTGCGTGGGTGGCGACGAGAAACTGGCCGAAGCGCTTTCGCAGCGGTTGCGGCACGATCTTTTCGAGGGCAGCGAGGCCGAGTTCATCGAGGCGAAACTGGCCGAACGCTCGGCCCGCCACCGGCGTCAGGGCGGGCAGCGCTATGTGCTCGAACCCAACGTCAAGGAAGGCAAGGGCGGCCTGCGCGACCTGCAGACGCTCTACTGGATCGGCAAATATATCCACCATGTCGGTCGGGCGCGCGAGCTGATGGAGATCGGCGCCTTCTCACCCGAGGAATACGAGACGTTCCACGATGCCGAGGATTACCTCTGGGCGGTGCGTTGCCACCTGCACCTGATCGCGCGGCGCGCCGCCGATCAGCTGACATTCGACATGCAGGTCGAGGTGGCCGAGCGGATGGGCTATCGCGATCTCGCGGGCCGTCGCGCAGTCGAGGTCTTCATGCAGGATTATTTCCGTCACGCGACCGCCGTTGGGGATGTGACCCGGATCTTCCTCACCAAGCTCGAAGCGCAGCATGTGAAGAGCGCGCCGGTGCTGCAGCGCATCTTCCGCAGGCGGCGCAAGCTCAAGGCGCCCTATTCCGAGCAGAACGGGCGTATCAACGTCGCCGACGAACAGGCTTTTCTCGGCGATCCCGTCAACCTGCTGCGGCTCTTCGAGGAAGGGCTGCGTACGGGGATGCTGATCCACCCGGATGCGATGCGGCTGGTCTCGGCCAATCTCGATCTGATCGACGACGAGATGCGCAACAATCGCGAGGCGCAACGGATTTTCCTCGACCTGCTGCTGAAGCACGGCAATCCCGAACGCGCGCTGCGGCGGATGAACGAGCTGGGCGTTCTCGCCGCCTTCATTCCCGAATTCGAGCCGATCGTCGCGATGATGCAGTTCAACATGTATCACAGCTACACGGTGGACGAGCACACGATCCAGGTCGTCTCGACACTGGCCCAGATCGAGCGGCGCGAACTGATCGAAGACCTGCCTCTGAGCTCGCACATCCTCGAGGAGGGGATCAATCGCAAGGTGCTCTATGTGGCGCTGTTGCTGCACGATATCGGCAAGGGGCGGCCCGAGGATCATTCGATCCTGGGAGCCAGGATCTCGCGCAAGGTGGCGCCGCGTCTCGGGCTCAATCAAGAGGAGTGCGAAACAGTCGAATGGCTGGTGCGCCATCACCTGTTGATGTCGGATGTGGCGCAGAAACGCGATCTGAGCGACCCGCGCACGATCCGCGATTTCGCGCGACAGGTGAAGTCGCGCAAGCGGCTCGACCTGCTGACCGTGCTGACCGTCTGCGACATTCGAGGGGTCGGCCCGAACGTGTGGAACAACTGGAAAGCGACACTGCTGCGCAAACTCCACGCCGAGACATCGCTTGCGCTCGAACACGGGCTCGAAGCGATCAATCGCGAGCAGCGCACCGACGAAGCCAAGCGCGCGCTGCGCGAAGTGCTCGAGACGCTCGGCGACTGGGACGCGCGCGAGATCCGCACCGAGCTTGGGCGTCATTACGATCCCTATTGGCAGTCGCTCAACACCGCCAATCACGAGATTTTCGCACGATTGCTGCGCGGGCTTGGCGACAATGAGATCCGCATCGATCTGCACCCCGACGACGATCACGACGCGACGCGGGCGAGTTTCGCACTCGCCGACCACCCCGGCATCTTCTCGCGGCTCGCGGGCGCTCTGGCGCTGGTCGGTGCGAACGTGGTCGATGCGCGCACCTACACGTCGAAGGACGGTTACGCGACGGCGGTGTTCTGGATTCAGGACGCCGAGGGCCACCCTTACGAAGCCTCAAAGCTGTCCCGCCTGCGCGGCATGATCGAGAAGACGCTGAAGGGCGAAGTGGTCGCGCGCGATGCGCTCAAGGATCGCGACAAGATCAAGAAGCGCGAGCGGGAGTTCAAATTCCCGACCCATATCACCTTCGACAATGAGGGCTCGGATATCTACACGATCATCGAGGTCGATACACGCGACCGCCCCGGCCTGCTTTATGACCTGACGCGGGCGCTGGCCTCGAACAATATCTCGATCTCCTCGGCGGTGATCGCAACCTACGGGGCGCAGGTGGTCGACAGCTTCTACGTCAAGGACATGTTCGGGCTGAAGCTGCATTCCAAATCGCGTCAGGGGGCTTTGGAAAACCGTCTGCGCGATGCCATCGCGTCGGGCGCGAAACGAGCGGGCAACTGACATGAAACCGATCCGGCTGGTGCGCGGCTTCATGACGGTGGGCGGCTGGACGATGGCGAGCCGCGTGCTCGGCTTCGCCCGAGACATGATGATCGCGGCTTTCCTCGGCGCAGGCCCGGTGGCCGAGGCGTTCCTCGTGGCGTTCTCGCTCCCCAACCTCTTCCGCCGTTTCTTCGCCGAGGGGGCGTTCAACACCGCCTTCATCCCGATCTTCTCGAAGAAGCTCGAAGGGGGCGAGGATGCGCAAGGGTTCGCCCGCGAGGCGATGGGCGGGCTGGCCTCGGTGCTGATCGTTCTCACGCTGATCGCCTCGGCCGCGATGCCGTGGCTGGTGCTGGCGATGGCTTCGGGCTTTGCCTCCGATGAGCGTTTCGAGATCGCGACGACCTATGGGCGCATCGCCTTTCCCTATATCCTTTTCATCTCGCTTGGCGCTCTGCTCTCGGGCGTGCTGAATGCCGCCGGCCACTTCGCCGCCGCAGCCGCCGCGCCTGTGCTGCTGAACGTGACCTTCGTCATTGCGATGCTTCTGGCGGATCATTTCGGTCTGCCGGTGGGCGATGCGCTGGCCTGGTCGGTGCCGCTCGCGGGGGTGGCGCAATTGGCGCTGGTCTGGGTCGCGGCATGGCGTACTGGCTTCAGGATCATCCCGGCCCGACCGCGCCTGAGCCCCGATATGAAACGCCTGATCCGCATCGCGATCCCGGCGATGCTGGCCGGTGGCGTGGTTCAGATCAACCTGCTGGTGGGCCGTCAGGTCGCCTCGCATTTCGACGGCGCGATTGCCTGGCTCAACTATGCCGACCGGCTTTATCAACTGCCCTTGGGCGTGGTGGGCATCGCGATCGGCGTGGTGCTGCTACCGGACCTGTCGCGCCGGTTGCGGGCGCGTGACGTGGCGGGCAGCCGTTACTCCTTCTCGCGCGCGGGCGAATTCGCGCTGCTGCTGACGGTTGGCCCCGCCGTGGCGCTTCTGGTCGCGGCGCAGCCCATCGTCTCGGTCCTCTTCGAGCGCGGGCAGTTCACCCATGACGACACCATCGCCACCGCCTGGGCCACCGCGATCTACGGGCTGGGGCTGCCCGCCTTCGTGCTGCAAAAGGTGCTGCAACCGCTCTATTTCGCTCGCGAGAATACTCGCACACCGTTCAATTACGCGCTGGTCGCGATGGTGGTGAACGCGGTGCTGGCGATCGGCCTTTCACCCTTCATCGGTTATCTCGCCGCCGCCTGCGGCACCACTTTCGCCGCTTGGGCCATGGTCGGGCAGCTCTGGCTCGGCTCGCGTTCGATGGGAGAGGCTGCGCATTTCGATCACCGCTTCCACCGCCGCCTGCCGCGCATCGTGGTTTCGGCTCTGGTGATGGGCGCGGCGATCTGGGTCGTGACCTGGGCCGCTCCGGGCCTCTTCACCGTGCCGGGACTGCGCGCATTGGCGCTGCTGGGGCTCGTGCTGTTCGGGATGGCGGTCTATTTCGGCACTGCGATCGCGATCGGCGCGATGCACATGGCCGATCTCAGGGGCGCGGTGCGCAAGGGCCCGGGCGGCGCCTGACGCCGACCCTTAGCGCAGCCAGAGCTTCGCGCGCTTGATCCGGTTGCGCAGCATCTTCTCGGTGCGCGGCATTCCCTCGCTCGCGATGATCTCGCGCAGTTTGCGGCCCTTGCCCTGATAGATCAGCTTCTTCGCAGGCTCGTAGAGCTTGAGCACCTTCTTGATCGGGTTTGGCGCCACGACCGTCTCGACCATCTCGATTGCCGCATCGCTTTCGCGCGCATAGAGCAGCGGCAGCGCACGGTAATGGCAGCTCACCGCCCCGTCGACCCCGTCGAGCTCGGGCCCCGGCCTTCCGCCTCCGAAGGAATGGATCACCAGCGGCAGCGCCACCTGATCGAGCCAGGGATCGAGCGACTGACACGCGAGCTCGTCAGGCGTCTCGTCGCGAATAGCCCGGGCATAATTCAGGAAGCGCGCGCCGAACTCTGCCGGATCCGCCCCGAAGAACCAGCCCGCGTTGAAATACATGTAGCGCCGCCAATACTCGTCGGGTTGGCTCAGATCGAGCGTCTCCTCGAATCCGTCGAGGCCGAACTTGTCGTAAAGCGATTTCCAGATCGCAGTATAGCCGGGCCCGTAAAGCGGCGGCTCGGGCCAGGTCCCCGTGCGGCGCATCGAGGCGGAGGGCTTCGTGAAATCGAAACCCACATCCGAGAGCGGACCGGTGAAGACCGTATCGGTATCGAAGAAGACGAAAGGCTCGCCCGCAGGCAGCGCCGCAAGAGCTTCGATCTTGTTGCCATAGGGATAGGACTGGCCGAAGACCTTGCTTTCGAAAGGCACGATTTCGGCCCCTGCCCCTTCCAGAATCGCGCGCACCGGCCCCGAGATTCGCACTTCCTCGGACCAGCGCGGCCCGGGTTGCGGTTCGGCCACCAGAAGCCTGCCGGCGAAATCGGGATTGGCCGCGCGGAAACTCAGCACGAACAGAATAGCCTCGTATTCCAGACGACCCGATTGTGCGATGCAGAAGACGTTGAAGGGTTGAGGTCTCGGGGTTTTCGCCGTCATACTGCCGCCCAGGGAGGATTTTTGCGCAGTATAGCGAGAAAGCCCGGGGGTGAAAGTGATGAGCGTGCGGAAGTTGAGCGGGGCCGTACTCGCAGCGATGCTGGTGGCGGCGCCGGTGGCAGCGCAGAATTTCACCACCGCCGCCGAGGTCCGCCCGATCCTCGACATGACCCGCGATTCCTGGGTGGCGATCCGCGAACGCGGTGACAAGGATCTGGTCTATTTCACCCATCTTCTCGCCTGGCGCTGCGGGCTGAGCGAGATCCGCTACGGCTTCAACGGCGCGGCCCCCAACGCGAAATTCAAGATGGAAAAATGCCACGAAGGCAGCGCCCAGCCCAATGCGATCTCGGGCGACAATGTCTTCGTGTCGCAGCCCAAGGGGTCGGTGAAGGACGTCCGCGTGAAGCTGATCTACGATGACGGCAGCTCCGAGGAAGCCCGCTTCAAGCGCAACGCAGTGCTCTCACGATGAACCGCCTGCAAGCCCCGGAGGCTTGCGAGATCACCAGTTCCGAAAAGGGGGGAAGTGGTGGGTGACCCTGGAATCGAACCAGGCATGGGTCTCCCCGGCGGAGTTACAGTCCGCTGCCGCACCTTGCAGCACGTCACCCGACGCTTGGCGGGAGATACAAAAGGGGGCGGGGGGCGTCAAGAGCCGGATTTGCGAAAAATCGCGCTCCGAGATCGCCGCTTGCCAAAGCCCGCCTTTGCGCGCAGGTAGGGGCAAAGGAGACAGCGATGAAAAAACCGGCCTGGGTGATCGAAAAGGAACGTGCCAAGCGCGCAGCGGCATCGGAAACGGTGTGGCTGTTCGGCCTGCACGCGGTGCGCGATGCGCTCCAGAACCCGATGCGCGAGAGACTTCGGCTGGTCTGCTCGAAGAATGCCGCCGACAAGCTGTCCGACGCGATCGCTGCCTCGGGCATGGAGCCCGAGATCGTCGATGTGCGCAAGTTCGACAAACACGTGCCGATCTCGCAGGATTCGGTGCATCAGGGCGCGGCCCTCGAGGTCAAACCGCTCGACTGGGGCGCGCTGAAGGATGTCTGCTATGATGCACGCATCGTGGTGCTGCTCGACCGGGTGACCGACCCGCATAACGTGGGCGCGATCCTGCGCTCTGCCGAGGTGTTCGGCGCTGCCGCCGTGATCGCCCCGCACCGCCATTCCGCCCCCGAGACCGGGGCGCTCGCCAAGACCGCGAGCGGCGCGTTGGAGCGTCAGCCCTATCTGCGCGTGAAGAACCTCTCCGACGCGATGGAGGAGCTACGTTCGATGGGGTTCCGGCTGCTTGGCCTCGCGGGCGAGGCGAACATGAGCCTCGAGGACGGGCTGAGCGAGGCCGGGATGGAGCCGGTGGCGCTTGTGCTTGGCGCCGAAGGTCCGGGCCTGCGCGAGAAAACCCGCGAGACCTGCGACCGGCTGGTGCGCATCCCCTTCGCCGGGGAGTTCGGCTCGCTCAACGTCTCGAACGCCGCGGCCGTGTCGCTCTATGCGGCGGCGAACCGCTGATTTTCACAAGAACGCGAGCTTGTGGCGCGAAGGTCTTTAAGACCGGCGGGGGGCTTCCTATCTCATTAACAGAAGCGCCGCTCCGGAACCGCAGCGCTTCTAGTTCACTGTCCCTCGTTCCGCCACTTATGCGCCCTTGCTTCATGCTCGGGCGCATTTTTCTTTGGCGGGAAAGCGAACGGACAGGGCAACCCCGCCGTCGGCGCGTTCTTGAAGCGCCCCGGCATTTGTCCCTATACCAACAAGGCAAGACAGGAGGCCCCAATGCAAGACGAGATCCGCGATATTCTGCGCGAGGCGAAGGTAATCGCCGTGGTGGGGATTTCCCACAAGACCGATCGCCCCTCCTACGATGTCGCGCGTTACCTGCAATCGAAGGGCTACCGGGTCATCCCGGTCAATCCCGGCCTCGCTGGGCAGGAGTTGCTGGGTGAGACGGTCTATGCCGATCTCGGAGCGATCCCGGACGAGATCGAGGTGGACATGGTGGATGTGTTCCGGCGCTCCGAGGCCGTGCCCGAGGTGGTCGAGGACGCGCTCGCCCATCTGCCGAAACTGCGCACGATCTGGATGCAGCTTGGCGTCACGCATGAAGAGGCTGCGGAAAAGGCGCGCGCGAAAGGCGTGCGCGTCGTGATGAACCGCTGCCCGAAAATCGACTATCCGCGCCTGATGGTGGGCTGAGGGGGCAAGCCGCCCCCTCCCCCATTCAATCAGCGCGAGCGGATCATTCCCATGATTTCGAGCGTGCGCGCGAGGATCGGCTGCGCAATCTCGTCAGCGCGATTTGCACCGTCGCCCAGGATCCGGTCGATCTCGGCAGGGTCGTTCATCAGCCGGGTCATCTCATCCGAGATCGGCGCGAGTTTCGCGACCGCGAGCTCAGCCAGCGCCGGTTTGAACTTTCCGAAGCCCTCGCCGCCGAACTCGCCCAGCACCTGGGCCGGCGTCATGTCCGCCAGCGCCGCGTAGATGTTCACGAGATTGCGTGCCTCGGGCCGGTCCTTGAGCCCGTCCAGCTCGGAGGGCAGCGGCTCGGGATCGGTCACAGCCTTGCGGATCTTCTTCGCGATCGTGCCGGCATCGTCGGTCAGGTTGATGCGGCTCGCATCCGACGGGTCGGATTTCGACATCTTCTTCGTGCCGTCGCGCAGGGACATCACGCGGGTCGCGGCGCCCTCGATCAGAGGCTCGGGAGCGGGGAAGAACTCGGTCTTGAAGTCATGGTTGAACTTCGCCGCGATGTCGCGGGTCAGCTCCACATGCTGCTTCTGGTCCTCGCCCACCGGCACCATCGTCGCGTGATACAGCAGGATGTCGGCGGCCATCAGCGCGGGATAGGCGTAAAGGCCAAGCGAGGCCTTCTCGGCATTCTTGCCCGCCTTGTCCTTGAACTGGGTCATCCGGTTCATCCAGCCCAGACGCGCCACGCAGTTCAGGAGCCATGCCAGTTCCGCATGGGCCGACACTTGCGATTGGTTGAACAGGATCGAGCGTTTCGGATCGACGCCCGAGGCGATGAAGGCGGCGGCGGCTTCGCGAGTGTTGCGGCGCAGCGCTTCGGGGTCTTGCCAGACCGTGATCGCGTGCAGGTCGACGAGGCAATAGATCGTCTCGATCCCCTCATCCTGCTTCTGGGCAAAGCGCTTGAGCGCGCCCAGATAGTTGCCCAGCGTCAACCCGCCCGAGGGCTGGATGCCTGAGAAGATCCGCGGTTTGAAATTGGCGTTCGGGGTCTGCGCGTCGTCGCTCATCTGATGCTCCTGATCTGCGGGGGGTGGAAGCCCGCCTCCTGCGGTTCCCGGGGTGGAAATCCGCTCCCCGCTCGCTTATCGCTAAAGCGCATAGGGCGCAACTGAGCCCCGGCGAATTGGAGACGAGATGCGCGACGGCTATGATGAGAACCCGGTGAACCCGCTCCCCCCGGTGGTGTGGCTGCTCGCGCTGCCGATCATCGCGACCGAGCTGTTCTTCGCGATGGGGAGCAGCGGTTTGATCGGTGGGCCGGGCGCTGCGGGCTGGCGGCTCGATGCGCTGCAGAAATTCGCCTTCTCGCCGCAGTTGATGCGCGCCATGGTCGAAACCGGGCAATACCCGCCCGAACATCTGATGCGGTTGGTGACCTATCCGTTCGTGAATGCCTCCGTGACCCAGGCGATCTTCGTGCTCGTCTTCCTTCTGGCGCTTGGCAAGATGGTGGGCGAGGTCTTCTCGAACCTCGCCGTGGCAGTGGTGTTCCTCGGCGCGAGCATCGCCGGCGCTCTGATCTATGGCGCGATGCCCTTCACCGAGATCGGACTCTATGGCGGCTATCCGGGCGATTACGGGCTGATCGGCGCGTTCACCTGGATCCTGTGGACACGGCTGGGGCAGGAGAACGCGAACCAGTTGCGGGCCTTCTCGCTGATCGGCGCGCTGATGGGGATCCAGTTGATCTTCGCGATGATCTTCGGCGCACAGCCCGACTGGATCGCAGATATCGCGGGGTTCGCGACCGGCTTCGTGCTGAGCTTCCTCGTCGCCCCCGGCGGGATGAAACGTACATTGGCGCGGCTGCGGCGGCGTTAGTCCCGCAGGACAAGGGCAGCCGCCCCCACCGAGCCAAGAACGACCTCCCGGTATTCCATCACCAAAAACGAATGTGTTTGAAGCCCCTCGGGTGCGCCGCTAACGTCGCGCCCGAGAACAGAGGAGCCCCGAGATGTCCGACTACAAATTCGACACGCTTCAGATCCACGCCGCCGCCGCGCCCGACCCGACGACCGGCGCATTGCAGGTGCCGATCTACCTGACCACCGCCTACGCGTTCAAGGATGCCGATCACGCGGCACGGCTCTTCAATCTCGAGGAAGTGGGCTACATCTATTCGCGCCTCACCAACCCGACGGTGATGAAGCTCGCCGAAAAGGTCGCCGTGCTCGAAGGCGGCGCGGGCGGGGTGGCCTGCTCCTCGGGGCACGCGGCGCAGATCATGGCGCTCTTCCCGCTGATGGGGCCGGGGCTCAACGTGGTCGCCTCGACCCGGCTCTATGGCGGCACGATCACCCAGTTCAGCCAGACGATCAAACGCTTCGGCTGGTCGGCCAAGTTTGTCGATTTCGACGATCTCGACGCATTGGAAGAAGCGATCGACGAGAACACCCGCGCGATCTTCTGCGAGTCGATCTCGAACCCGGGCGGCTACATCACCGATATTCCGGCCGTGGCGAAACTGGCCGACAAGGCTGGCCTGCCGCTGATCGTCGACAACACGCTTGCCACGCCCTACCTGTGCCGCCCGATCGAGATGGGCGCGACGCTCGTCGTGCACTCGCTGACCAAATACATGACCGGCAACGGTACCGTCACCGGCGGCTGCGTGATTGACAGCGGCAAGTTCGATTGGTCGGCCTCGGACAAGTTCCCCTCGCTCAGCGCGCCCGAGCCCGCCTATCACGGGTTGAAGTTCCACGAAGCGCTGGGGCCGATGGCCTTCACTTTCCACTCGATCGCGGTGGGGCTGCGCGACCTCGGCATGACGATGAACCCGCAAGGGGCGCATTACACGATGATGGGGCTCGAGACGCTGAGCTTGCGCATGGACAAACACGTCGCCAACGCCAAGGCCGTGGCCGAATGGCTCGAGAAGGACCCGCGCATCGATTTCGTGACCTATGCCGGACTCGAGAGCTCGCCCTGGCACGATCGCGTCGCCAAGGTCTGCCCGAAAGGCGCGGGCGCGCTTTTCACCGTCGCGGTGAAGGGTGGCTACGAGGCCTGCGTGAAGCTGGTGAACAATCTCAAGCTCTTCAGCCATGTCGCGAATCTGGGAGATGCGCGCTCGCTGATCATCCATTCCGCCTCGACCACGCATCGCCAGCTGACCGAGGCGCAGCAGATCGCGGCAGGCGCGGCGCCGAACGTGGTGCGGCTCTCGATCGGGATCGAGAATGCCGAGGATCTGATCGCCGATCTCGATCAGGCGCTGACGGCGGCAACCGCCTGATCCGCAAGCGTCCGATCGCAGGTTTTCACAATTTGGCTCGCCCCGGATCCGCTCCGGGGCGAGCTGACTGTGGAAAACCGGCAATCTGCCGCTCGCTCCCTCCGCGACGCTTTTCAGGGGCCGCAAACTGCTTTACGAAGATGTGAGTATCCAGCGTTCCTGACGGCCCAAGCCCACCCAAATGAAACCCGATTTTGCATTGATCCTTTCGCATGACGGCATCGCCCTGGTGCATCGCGCGAAAGAGGGTTGGCGGCTTCTTGGCGAGGTCTCGCTGGAAGACGACGATCCCGGCCCCGCGATCGAGGCATTGCGCGACAATGCGCGCGCGCTTGCGCCGCGCGGGTTTGCCACCAAGCTGGTCCTGCCGGATTCGCAAATCCTGTACACGGCAATCTACGCCCCTGGGCCGAGCCCCGCGCAGCGCCGCCGTCAGATCGAGGTCGCCCTCGAGGGGATGACCCCTTACCCCGTGCCGGACCTCGTCTACGATTTCGCAGGCGGCGGGCAGACTGTGCAGGTCGCCGTGATCGCACGCGAGACGCTGGGCGAGGCGGAAGGGTTCGCAGAAAGCTACGGCTTCAACCCGGTCGGCTTCGTCGCGGCCCCCGAGCTTGCGGATTTTCCCGGCGAGCCGCATTTCGGCCTGACCTCCGTCGCGGCGCGCTACATCCCCGAGGGCGCGCGGGTCGATCCCGATCCGCAGGTGATCGTGCTCCTGCCCGGCCCGGTCGCTGCAAATGAGCCCACCCCAGAGGCCATCGCCGAACCGCAGGCCGGGCCTGTCGCGGATATGCCCGCCTCTCCCGCGGCACCCGCGCTCGAAGCGGACGCCCGCGACGAAGCCGCCGAGCAGGATCCCGAGCCCAATACTGAAATTGCCCCGGTGCCTGACACCGGGCGGGAAGCCCTCGCCATAGAGCCTGAGCCTGAGCCTGAGCCTGAGCCTGAGCCTGAGAAGGCTGAGGCCGAGCCTCCTGTCACGCAAGAGCCCGCCGAGCTTTCCGACCCCGAGGAAGACGGGATCGAACCCGAGGAATTGGCCGAGCTGGGCGCGCTCGATCTGCCGCCCGAGCCGGTCGCGGATCTGCCGCAGGAAGCGGCGATGCTCGAAGGGCTGCTCGACGAGGCCCCCTCGACAGAGACAAGCGATGCGCCCCAGGTGGACGCCTCCGACGACATCGCACCTAAGACGACCGACGAGGCCGCGTCCGACGCCGCGCCAACGGACATGCCCGACGAGGCTGCATCCGAAGAATCCGCCGTGGATCTCCCGCCCAAGCTGCCCGAGAGTCTCATCGCAGCCTTTGCGACCCGTCGCGATCGGGACACCGCGCAGGAGGAGACAGCGGCGCCGCGTCTCGGCGGCGTCGGCCGTCTGAGCCCGCCGCAGCCGGACCGCAAGAAGATCCTGACCGGAGAGGCCGGGATCAACGCACCCAAGCTCGATCTGCCCGAACCCGATCCGCGCTTCGCCCCTCCCGAGCCCAAGGCCACGGAAAAGGCGGCAAAGGCGATGGGGCGCGCCGCGCGCAAGGGGCTCGGCAGTACGGCGGCCCTTGGCCAGAAAACCGCGAAGGCGCTGACGAAATCCCGGGCGAAACCTGCGCAGGTTCCGCCGAAACCCGCCGATACGCCAACGGAAAAGACCGTCTTTGGGGGCGACAAGCGCGCTGCTGTACCCGGCAAGCCGCGCTATCTCGGCGCGATGTTGACCGGCGCGCTGGTGATCTTACTGGCGATCATCGCGCTTTGGTCGAGCCTGCTCAAGGATCCCGTCGGCCCCGAAGAAATCGCGCAGATCCCTGCCGCGCCAAGCGCGCCGCCCGAGGTCTCGCAACCGGTCGAAACCGCGGCTGCGCCACAAGCCGAACCCTCCCCCGAAGCGGAACCGGTCGCGCCCGTTCCCGAGCCCCAACCCGAGGCGAGCGCGCCCGAGCCGCAAGCGCCCCCGGCCGAGATGCCCGCCTTGCCGCAAGTCACGCTCGCTCCGCCGCAGGCGACGACCGCGCCGGAAACCGAGACGCAATCCGGGTCTGAACCGGAGCCGACCGGCACGCTGTCGACCGCGAGCCCCGAAGGCATGCCGTCCTTCGACGCCACCCCGCTACCCCCGCCAGTGGCCGAGCCTGCCCCCGAGCCGGAGGTCACGCCGACCCCCGAGGGTACGCAGATGCCGGGCGGCTTCACGCTTTACGCCGGCAAACCCGATACCCTGCCCGCGCCGCGCCCCGATGCGGTAAGCGACGCCTATGCCGCGACCCTGCCGCCCACGCCCGACGCGACCTTCGAGGCAATCCCGGCGCTTCGCGGCTTCAGCCCCCGGCCCCGGCCCGACGATCTGACCGGCGCTGCGGCCGCGCCGCAACCCGCCCCTGCGACGCCTCCGGCGGATCAGACCGCCCCGCCGACGCCCACGCCGCCCGTCGACCAGGGCGCGCTCGATCCCGCGCTCCAACCGCACCCGGAGCTGCAAGATGCGCGTCCGACCGCCCGCCCCGAGGCCGTCACCCGTTTCGCGGCAAGTCAGGCGCCCGCAGGCGAACCTGCCGCCGCAGCCAATCCCCAACTCGCCGAGATCCGTCCCGAGCGTCGTCCCGCGACGATCCAGGAGGCCGTGCAGGGCGCAGTCGCCGCGCAAGATGCCGCCGCCGCCGCCAATAGCGACCCGTTCGCGGGCGCGACCGCGCTTGCGGTGGCACGCTCTGCGAATCCGCCGGAGAAACCGCGCAACTTCTCGCGTTCGGTCGAGCGCGCGCTGGCTGCGGCAATCGCTGCCGAGCCTGCGCCCTCCGTTGCCGTGGCGGCTGCCGCAGCACCCGCCGCAGCGCCCAAAGCCCAGCCGGTCGAGATCGACGAGCCCGAACCCGTCGCGCCTGCGCCCAAACTGCCGACTTCGGCTTCGGTCGCCAAACAGGCCACCGAAAAGAACGCGATCAACCTGCGCAAGATCAATCTGATCGGGCTTTACGGCTCTTCGTCGAACCGTCGCGCGCTGGTGCGTCTGGCCAATGGGCGCTTCGTGAAGGTGGGGGTGGGCGACCGGCTCGATGGCGGTCAGGTCACAGCGATCGGCTCGGGCCAGCTGACCTACAAGAAAGGCTCGCGTAGTTACACGCTCAAGCTGCTCGAAGGCAGCTGACGCAGAGCCGCCCCGCCGCCGCTGCATATCCCGCAACGCCGCGCCCTCTTGAACCCGCCCGTCCCGAAGCTACGCTAGAACTGACCGTTATTTTCTCAGGCGCACATCGCGCCCCAGCCCGAGGACGCACGCCCCGCGATGGAAAGCTTCCTGTTCCAAGCCACGCTCTATCTCGTTGCGATGGTTATCGCGGTGCCGCTCGCCTCACGTGCCGGGCTCGGCTCGGTCTTGGGCTACCTGATCGCGGGCATCCTGATCGGTCCGGTGACCGGGCTGTCGGGCGCGGAAATGAGCGACTTGCAGCACTTCGCGGAGTTCGGCGTGGTGATGATGCTCTTCCTGATCGGGCTCGAGCTGGAACCCCGTGCGCTCTGGGCGATGCGCGACAAGCTGATCGGCCTGGGCGGCATGCAGGTTCTGATCACGATGGTGCTGGTCACCGCGATCGTGATGGCGATGGGCGAGGATTTCCGCGTCTCGCTGGCGATCGGGATGACGCTGTCGCTGTCCTCGACCGCGATCGTGTTGCAGACGCTCAATGAAAAGCAGCTGATGCAGACCGCGGGCGGGCGGTCTTCCTTCGCAGTGCTTCTGACGCAGGATATCGCCGTGATCCCGATGCTCGCGCTGATGCCTCTTTTGGCGCTGCCGGGCGCTCGCGCCGTCGCGAAGGCCGATCATGGCGATCACGTCGTGGCCCGCCTCATCGACGCGCTACCCGCCTGGGGCGTGACCTTGATCACACTGGCGGCGGTGGTTTTCACGGTGCTGATCGGGCACTACCTCGTGCGGCCGCTGTTCCGCTTCGTCCAGACCGCGAAGCTGCGCGAAATCAACACCGCAATGGCCCTGCTGATCGTGGTGGGCATCGCGAGCCTGATGAACCTCGTGGGGCTTTCGCCCGCGCTCGGCACCTTCCTCGCCGGCGTGGTTCTCGCCGACAGCGAGTTCAAGCACGAGATGGAATCCGATATCGAGCCCTTCAAGGGACTCCTGATGGGGCTCTTCTTCATCACCGTCGGCGCGGGCATCAATTTCGCCGTCATCACGGCTCAGCCCTGGAACATCTTCGCCCTCGTGGGGCTGCTCGTCGGGCTGAAATCGGCGATCCTTTATGGCCTCGCCCGTGTCTTCAAACTGCGCGGCAAGGACCGCTCGCTCTTCACGCTGAGCCTCGCACAGGCGGGTGAATTCGGTTTCGTGCTCGTCTCATTTGCTGTCGGGCAGCGCATCTTGCCCAATGTTCTCGCCGAGAAGCTGCTGGTCGTCATCGCGCTGTCGATGCTGATCACGCCCTTGCTGTTCATCCTGCACGAGCAGATCGGCAAGCGCCTGCGCAGCTCGGACGCGCCCGATCCCGACGCGATCGACGAACAGCAGCCGATCATCATCGCCGGCGTGGGCCGCTTCGGTCAGGTGGTGAACCGGCTGGTGACCATGTCGGGGCTGCGCACGACCGTTCTCGATGCAGACCTCAAGACGATCCAATTGATGCGCACCTTCGGCTTCAAGGGCTATTTCGGGGACCCCACGCGGCCGGACCTGCTCGCGGCGGCTGGCATCAATCAGGCGCGCGTGCTGGTGGTGGCGCTCGACGGGCGAGAGCAAACCACGAAGCTGGTCGAATATGCCCGCAGGATCCGGCCCGATCTGCATATCGTCGCGCGCGCGCGCGACCGCACCCATGTGTTCGATCTCTACCGGGCTGGCGCGAACGACATCGTGCGCGAGATGTTCGACAGCTCACTGCGCGCAGGCCGTTACGTGCTGGAAAATGCCGGCCTGTCGGAATTCGAGGCGGCCGAACTCGAGAAACTGTTCTTCAAGCTGGACCGGGCTGCCGTGCGCGATCTCGCCAAGCTGTGGAAGCCGGGTGTACCGATGGAGCAGAACGCCGATTACATCGCGCGCACTAAGGAACTGAACGCCGATCTTGAAGCTGCGATGATGGAGCAGTTCCGCCGCCGTGACGATCGCGAGGAGAGCGACCGAGAGGCTCCAGGCACACTAGAGGGTGGGCCCGACGCGTGAGCTCACGCTGTGGGCGCGGCGCCTATCTCTGAAAGCGGAAAAGCCCCGCTCACAACAAAAAACGCGAGGCCCGAAAGCCTCGCGTCTCAATCAGTCTATTCGTCTCGGGATCAGGCGGCGCGGCCGACCAGAACCTCGTCGACGGTTTTTGCGGCACGGGCCTCATCGGTGCCCGACACGGCGGCGACTTCGCGGGTCAGGCGTTCGAGCGCGGCCTCGTAGAGCTGGCGCTCCGAATAGGACTGCTCGCGCTGGTCGTCATTGCGGTGCAGGTCGCGCACCACTTCGGCGATCGACAGCAGGTCGCCCGAATTGATCTTCTGTTCGTATTCCTGCGCGCGGCGCGACCACATCGCACGTTTGACCTTCGCCTTGCCCTTGAGGGTCTCAAGCGCCTTGGTCACGATGTCGGGCGAGGACAGGCTGCGCATACCCACTTCCGTCGCCTTGTTCGTCGGGACACGCAGGGTCATCTTGTCCTTCTCGAAGGAAATCACGAACAGCTCAAGCTTGAGCCCGGCGATTTCCTGTTCTTCGATGGACATGATCTTACCCACCCCATGCGCCGGATAGACGACGAAATCATTGGGGCGGAATTCGGTCTTCTTGGTTTTGGTCATGCGGTTCGTTTCCTTGCAGCCAGCCTCGAACCCCGGCATCAGGCGAGCACAAGACGCCCACGGGGCGCTTTGGCTCCGCGTTCGTCCGTTTATCGCGAGATCGCATCCGCAGGCGAGCAGGTCACTGCGAAAGGTGGGGTCGAAACTCTTATGTAACAATAATATAGCAGAAAACGCATGTATTTCAAAGCGCGATACGCTCGCGCTTTGTTGAACACCTTGTTTCCCAATGGGTTACGCAGCTAAAAGGGGCAACATGCCGCAGCGTAACCCAGGCTCCGAAGGCTCGAATCGACCCCCGGCGCGGTAGAATCGGGGATCAGCTGTCCCCTTCGCCCGGCTTCTCCGAGAAATACTTCTCGAGCTTGCCCGTCTCGCCATCATACTTCTCGGCTTCAGGCATCGGGTCTTTCTTCTGGGTGATGACCGGCCAAAGCTCGGAGTATTTCCGGTTCATCTCGACCCAGCTTTCCATCCCCGGCTCGGTGTCGGGACGGATCGCATCGGCGGGGCATTCTGGCTCGCACACACCGCAATCGATGCACTCGTCGGGATGGATCACCAGCGTGTTCTCACCCTCGTAGAAACAGTCCACCGGGCAGACCTCGACGCAGTCGGTATATTTGCAGTTGATGCAGTTGTCGATGACGACATAGGTCATGGCGAAACCCCGGTTTATCAGCTTCCTGACCCGTCCTAGCGGGGGAAGCGTCGTGTTTCAAGGGAACGTTCGGCCTTTTCGCTGCGGCATGACGCGCAGGTTTCAGGCTTCGGGTACGATCTCTTCGTAGAGGCCCTGCGCCTCGCTCGCCGGGCCGCGCCGGGTGCCGCATTCGAGGATGCGCAGCACCCGCACCTGTGCCCCGAGCCGAACCGTCAGAACATCTCCCGGGCCGACACCGCGGCCCGGTTTCTCGATACGTTGCCCGTTGAGGCGCACCTTGCCGCCCTGCACCGCGTCCTGCGCAAGGCCGCGGGTCTTGCAGAACCGCGCCTGCCAGAGCCATTTGTCGATGCGGATGCGCTCGGGCGCGTCCATGGCAGGGGCTTACTTCTTGTCCTTGAGGGCTGCGAGCACCGCGAAAGGATTGTCCGGATCGATCGGCTTGTCCTTCTTCGGCGGGCGCGCCTCGAAGTTGCGCGCGCCTTGCGGTTTGCCGCCCTTCTTGCCGCCCTTGAACCCGTCGCGGTCGCGCTTGCCCTGCGGCTTGCCGCCGCCCTTGCGCTCACCACGCTCGCCACCGGGCTTTCCGCCCTGCCCCTGATCACGGCGCGGCGGACGATTGCCGCGCGGACGCGGCGCCCAGGTGAAGGTGAAGAAGGTCTCGACCTCGTCGCCCGCAACCTCTTCGGCGGCGATCATGTCACCGCCCGCCTCGGCCGCGGCTTCCGCCTCGGGATGGGTCTCGGGGGTCTCCTCGCCGCCACCGGCTTCGGCCGTGGCTTCGGTCGCGAGCTCATCGGAGAGCGCCTGCGCGCCGGCCTCTTCCTCGGCCTTCTCGAGATCGGCAGCTTTCACCTTCGCGCGCTCGCCCTTCTCGGCCTTGTAGCCGAGCCCTTCCATAAGGTCGGCGAACTGCTCGAGCGTCATGCCGGTGATCGAGAGCATGTCCGGGTTGGCCTCGAAGCCGCCACGGCTGTCCTGACCGCGCAGCAGATCGGCGAGGCGTTCGAGCATGTCGATACGGATCGCGCGCGCGCCGGCCGGACGATAGCCCGAGAGGCGATAGGTCTCGGCGTCGAAACTGCCGAGATTGGGAATCGTCACGAGGCCCGGGGGCGGGCTTTCGGGGAACTCATCCGCACCCGACCAGAGCGAGGCCAGCACCAGCCGAAGCCGGGTCGGCGCGGGCTTCAGAAGCGCGGGCATGAAGATCGTATACTGGCCGAAACGCACGCCGTGCTTGCGCAGAGAACCGCGCGCGTCCTGATCGAGATCCTTGACCTCGGCGGCGATCTGCTCGCGCGGGATGATGCCGAGCGCTTCGACCATGCGGAAGGCGAAGCCGCGCGCGAGGCCCGTCAGTGCCTCGTCACGGCTCATCGCGAGGAGCGGTTCGAACAGGGCCGCGACCTTGCGGTCGATGAAATGCTGAAGACGGCGCGTGACCTTCTCGGCCACGTCCGAACCGGCTTCTTCGTCGACGAAGGCCTGCACGGAGGGGCGCAGCAGATCGGCCCCCTTCACCAGTTTGCCCACGGCGATCTCGCCCCACATCAGGCCGCCCTGTTCGGTGAAATCCATCTCCGTATCGGGCGCGTTGTAGAAGCGGTCCGCGCGCAGGGAGAACTCGGGTGCGAGCGCCTCATAGGCCGCGCGGGCGAGCATCTTCGCCTCGTCGGGCGATCCGGTTTCGTCCTGACGGAAGCGGAATCCTTCCAGACGGCCTGCGAATTCGCCGCTTACCGTCACTTCGCCCTTGTCGTTCACCTCGGCCACGAGGGTCTCCTTCTGCTTGAGCCGGCGCAGCAACACGGATGTGCGCCGGTCCACAAATCTTTGCGTCAGAGCGCCATGCAGCGCGTCCGACAGGCGGTCTTCTACAGCGCGGGTCGCGTCGCGCCAATGACTTTCGTCATCGACCCAGCCCTTGCGTTGCGCAACGTAAGTCCAGGTCCGGATGAAGGCGAGACGGCGGCTCAGCGTGTCGATATCGCCGCCTGTCCGGTCGATGCGCTCGATCTGACGCGCAAGCCAGTCCGAAGGCACGCCCTTGCCCGTTTGCAAGAATTCGAAGATGCGCGCGAGAAGGGTGGCATGTTCGGCCTCGGAAATCGAACGAAAATCGGGGATTCGGCAAACATCCCACAGGAGTTGCACATCCTTTGGGCTGTTGACCCGATCGCGGATCGCAGGGTCTTCGCCCAGCATTTTGAGTGCGCGCAGATCGTCGGCCTCGCGGCCTTTGGTCAGCCATTCGCCGCCATCGCGCTCGGCGGGGCGCGCCTCGAGCGACTGGATCAGCCGGTCGAGCGAGCCGAATTCAAGTCGCGCGCTGCGCCATTGCAGCCGTTGCAGCGGTGCGAAACGGTGCTGTTCGATCGCCTCGATCACCTCGGGCTGGAGAGGCCGCGCCTCGCCCGTCACGCCAAAGGTGCCGTCGGAGGTATGCCGCCCTGCCCGCCCCGCGATCTGCGCCAGCTCATGCGGGAAGAGCGCGCGCATCCGCCGCCCGTCGAATTTCGAAGTGGCCGAGAAGGCGACATGGTCGATATCGAGGTTCAACCCCATCCCGATCGCATCGGTGGCCACCAGATAATCGACGTCGCCATTCTGATACATCGCCACCTGCGCGTTGCGGGTGCGGGGCGAGAGCGCCCCCATCACCACCGCGCAGCCGCCCTTCTGGCGGCGGATCAGCTCGGCGATGGCATAGGTATTCTCGACCGAGAACCCGACGATGGCCGAGCGCGGCTTCATCCGGGAGATCTTCTTCGAGCCCGCATAGGTCAGCTCGGAGAACCGCTCGCGCTTGGTGAACTGCACCTTCGGCACCAGCGCGGCAATCGCCCCGCGCATCGTCTCGGAACCAAGAAACAGCGTCTCGTGCAGACCGCGCGCGTGCAGCAACCGGTCGGTGAAGACATGGCCGCGCTCGGGGTCGCCGCAAAGCTGGATCTCGTCGATGGCAAGGAAATCCGCGCCGATCCCCGTGGGCATCGCCTCGACCGTGCAGACCCAGTATTGCGTGCGCTCGGGCACGATGCGCTCTTCGCCGGTGACCAGCGCCACGACGGAAGGCCCGCGCTGCTCGACGATCCGGTCATAGACCTCGCGCGCCAGAAGCCGCAAAGGCAGGCCGATGACGCCGGTACGATGCGCCAGCATCCGCTCGATCGCGTAATGCGTCTTGCCGGTATTGGTCGGCCCCAGAACGGCCGTGATCCGCCCGCTTTGCATCGCTGCTCCGTTCCGGCCTCAGAGAGCCGTGCCCTGATGCGCCTTCTCGAGACGCGCAATGGCGTCTTTCACATCCTGTTGATGCGGGTTCAAGGCGAAAGAGGCGCGATAGGCTTCCAACGCGCGCGCATCGTCGCCCATCTCCTCGAGAATCGCGCCAAGCCCTGCGAGCGCACCCCAGTGGCGGGGCTCCAGTTGCAGCGTATGCGCGATATCGGAGGCCGCGGGGCCATAGAGACCGGCCATGAAATAGGCCGTGGCGCGTCCGTTCCATCCGGCGGCGAAATCCGGCGCATGATCGGTGAGTGCGGTGAAATGCTCGATCGCGGCATCTGCATCGCCTTCGTCAAGCGCCTGTTCACCGCGTTTCAGCAGCAAATCCATTGTCGCCGAACCCGAACGCGACCACGCCCTGCGGATATCCGCCTCGGCGCGCGCCCAGCCCTGTTCGGAGGGGTCGGCGAGCTCCTTGAAATAGGGATCGAGCCCCTCCGTTTCGGCGCGGGCAGGGAAAGCCGCAATTGTCGCGAGCGCGAGGCTTACGCAAAATGCCGTGACGACACATTTGTATCTGTGAATTCGGTGCCACATAGTTTCGACTGTAACGCAAATGCCGGAGAAAGCGAGAGCCCGGCCATCAAAACTGGAGGACTTCCATGAGCGAGGTAATCGACAAGGCTGTCGAGGCGCTGCAGGCGAAAATGCCGGACGGTTTTTCGTCCACCGCGAAATTCGTGATCGAGGATGAAGGCTCGATCATCGTCGACGAAAACGGCGTGCGCGCCGGCGACGACGAAGCCGAGGTCGTGCTGACCGCCGATCGCGACACCTTCGAAGGCATGCTCAACGGGGATGTGAACCCGACCTCGGCCTTCATGTCGGGCAAGCTCAAGATCGACGGCTCGATGGGCCTTGCGATGCAGCTGGGAGCGGCTCTGGCCTGATGGAGCGCGCGCCCCTTTTCGAACAGATCGCGCGCGGCCCCGGGGGCGGCGCGGCCTATTGGCTGACGGCCCGCGACGGTGTTCGCATCCGCTTCGGTCACTGGCCCAGCCCCCCTCAGCCGCGCGGGACCGTGTTCCTGTTGTGCGGGCGCACCGAATACATCGAAAAATACGGCCCTGCCGCGGCGGATTTCGCCGCGCGGGGCTACGCGATGCTGGCCATCGACTGGCGCGGCCAGGGCCTTGCCGATCGCATTCTGACCCATGCCCCCGAAAAGGGCCATGTCGGCGGGCTTCAGGACTACCAGTGGGATCTTCACGCGGTGATCGACGCCGCGGACGAGTTGGGTCTTCCCCAGCCCTATTTTCTGGTCGGGCATTCGATGGGCGGCGCAATCGGCCTGCGCGCGATCGAACACGAGCATCACCGTTTTTCCGCAGCCGCCTTCTCCGCTCCGATGTGGGGGATCAAGGCCCCCGCGCTGCTGCACCCGTTCCGCATCCTGATCGCGCAGCTTCTGGGGGATTCCTTCCTTGCCGAAGCCTACCCGCCCGGGATGAATGGCACGACCTATGTCTACCGCGACAGCTTTCTCGCGAACCGGCTGACACGCGACCCCGAGATGTGGTCCTGGCTGATCGACCAGGCCGCGAAACACCCCGACTTGACGCTTGCCGGCCCGACGATCCACTGGGTTGCCGAAAGCCTTCTGGAGTGCGAGGCGCTGGCTGCCCTGCCTTCGCCCGACCTGCCCTGCTATTGCGGGCTCGGGGCGGCGGAGAAAATCGTGCATTGCCCGGCGGTGCATGACCGCATGAACCGCTGGCCCAAGGGCAAGCTCGACGTCATCCCCGAGGCCGAGCACGAACTCATGATGGAGATCCCCTCCACGCGCGCGCGCTTCTATGACGGCTGTGCGGCGCTGTTCGATGCGGCCGGCGGGCTCGCGGCCCGCGACGGCCTTACAGCTGAATCTGCGTGAACCCTTCGCGCAGCGCGTTCGACCAGGCTTCGGACATGCGCGCGAAATCGGAATCACCCGCCTCGATCCGGCGGCGCGTGCCGATCTTGCATTCGTCCTTGCGGATCACCGCGAGATCGAGCGGCATCCCCACCGAGAGGTTCGAGCGCAGCGTCGAATCCATCGACAAAAGCACGGCCTTTTGCGCGTCCTCGAGACTCGTCTCGGGGCGCACAACGCGATCGAGGATGGGCTTGCCATATTTGTGCTCGCCGATCTGCAGGAAGGGCGTGTCCTCGGTGGCTTCGATGAAATTGCCTTCCGGGTAGATCAGGAACATCCGCATCTCGCCGCCCGCGCGCTGACCCGCGACGATCATCGAGGCCGAGGTCGAAATCCGCTCGGCATCCATGCGGCTGACGATATCCTTGCGAACGCCCGCCATCGTGTTGCCGATGATCTCGGCCACTTTGAGCATGGTCGGCGCTTCCATGATCGAGGTCTCGCCGGTCGCGTCCGACGCATCGACCGCTTCGCGCAGGCGCGCAAGCGTCGTCTGCGTGACCGAGAGCGAGCCCGCCGTCATGATCGCGATCACCCGCTCACCGGGGTCTTCGAAGGTAAACATCTTGCGATAGGTCGCGATATTGTCGAGCCCGCCATTCGTCCGGGTGTCGGACAGCAAAACCATGCCTTCATTGAGCAGAAGGCCCACACAGTAGGTCATAGTCGTCCCCTGATCCCCTGACAGACGCGCAATCTATTGCTGGAGCTGTTCCAGCGCAACTGTGACGTCCAGTCGCTCCTCGCCCGCGCCCTGAGTGATCCCACGGATCGGCGCGGCCTCGCGCGCATCCAACCCGGAGCCAAGCCGGATATAGCGCTCGTCGGGGCAGCATGCGTTGGCCGGGTCGAAGCCGATCCAGCCGATCCCCTCGACCCAGATCTCGGCCCAGGCATGGGCCGCCTCATGCGGCGCGCCATCTTCGGTCGCGAACAGGTAACCCGAAACGTAACGCGCTGGCATATCGACCGCGCGCGCCGCCGCGATCAGCGCATGGGCATGGTCCTGACAGACCCCCTCGCCCTGCGTCAGCGCCTCGGCGGCGGTGGTGTGGGTGTGGGTGACTCCGGGCTTGTAGGCGATCGCCTCGGCGACAGCGGAGCTGAGACGGTGCGCCCGATCAAGCATGTCCGACGCGCCCTCGACGGCGCTCTCGCCCAGTTCCTGAAGCGCATCGTCGATCCAGGTCGCAACGGTCTCGCGCAGATATGCCATGGGATGAACGAGCTCGCGGTGGCCGCGCAGCACGCCCGAGGTGTCGAAGGTTTCGACCTGCCCGGTGACCGTGACCGTGACGGCCTCCACCGGCGGGCGGATCGACCAACCCTCGACCCGGTCACCCGCGCCATCGCGAAACGCCCCCCCCTTCACGCCCCCTTCGACGGACACCGACCAGTCGATCGTGCGTTGTCCGTCGAAGCGCGAGGGAAAGAGGCGCAGCGATTGCACCGCAGCCCCCATCGGCGCGTCGTAATCATAGGTCGTGACATGATTGACCGTGAGGATCATCGCGCATCTCCCGACAGGTAGTTGCGTTGCACAAGCCCGGCCAGATCGCCGATCTCACCGATGAAGCGGGTGAGAAACTCGTGCAGCCCCTCGTCGAATATCTCTGTCACCTGGGTTTGTTCGAGTTCGCGCACGAGGCCGCGCACCCGGATCTGCACCGGTCCGCTCGCCGTCTCGTCCCCATAGAAGCGCCCGATATTCTCGAGATGATGCAGCGCCTTGCGCATTGCCGACATCAGCGAGCGCGGGCTCGCCGGGTTGAGAATGAGGAAATCGGCGATTTTCGAAGCGGTGATGTCGCCGCCGTAAGCCCAGTGGAAGGCGCGATAGGATTGAAGTGCCCGCAAGAGGACCTGCCACTGGTAATTGTCGAAGCCCGTGCCGACCATCTCCACCGAGGGCAGCAGCACGAAATACTTCACGTCGATCAGGCGCGCGGTGTTGTCGGCCCGTTCCAGCGCATAGCCGAGGTTCATGAAGAAGAACCCGTCATTGCGCAGCATCGTCGCGTCCATCGCGCCGCGCATCATCGCGGATTGGCGCGCAACCCATTCGCAGAGCTCCGTCGTCTCCCATTCCGAACGCGGCTGGCGTTCGATCTGGCGGATTTCCTGAAACGCGGTGTTGAGCGTATCCCAGACCTGACCGGTGATCGCGGTGCGCACGATCCGTGCATTCTCGCGGGCACGCTCGATGCAGGAAATCACCGAGGACGGATTGTCGCGGTCAAAGAACAGGTAGCTCTCGATATTGCGCTGTACCGGATCGCCATATTTCTCGGCAAAGCCATCCGCAGTGCCCGAAGCCTGCAAAAGGCTCTCCCATTCCGAGCGATAGCCGTGCCCTGCCGAGGGCGTCAGCGCGATCCGGGCACCCACCTCAAGCAGGCGCGCCATGGTTTCCGCACGCTCCATGTAGCGCGCGATCCAGAAGAGGTTTTCCGCCGTCCGGCTCAGCATGTCACAATCACTCCGCCAGAACCCAGGTATCCTTGACCCCGCCACCCTGCGACGAGTTCACCACGAGCGAGCCTTCGGTCAGCGCCACGCGCGTCAGCCCACCCGGCACCAGCTCGACCTTCTCGCCCACGAGGCAATAGGGACGCAGGTCGACATGACGTGGCGCCACCCCCTCTTCCACGAAGGTCGGCGTCGTCGAGAGCGCCAGCGTCGGCTGGGCGATGTAGTTAACCGGGTTGTCCTGGATCTTGATGCGGAAGGTCTCGATCTGCTCCTTCGTGGCTTTCGGCCCTACGAGCATCCCGTAACCGCCCGATCCGTGAACCTCCTTGACCACCAGCTCGGGCAGGTGATCGAGCACGTATTTCAGGTCATCGGGCTTGGCGCACTGCCATGTCGGCACATTCTCCAGAAGCGGCTCCTCACCGAGATAGAAACGCACCATCTCGGGCACGAACGTGTAGATCGCCTTGTCGTCGGCCACGCCCGCTCCCGGCGCCGAACAGATCGTCACCCCGCCCGAACGGTAGACATCCATCAGCCCCGGCACGCCCAGCATCGAGTCGGGCCGGAAACAGAGCGGGTCGATGAAAGCGTCGTCGATGCGGCGATAGATCACGTCGACCTTCTTCGGGCCTTCGGTCGTGCGCATCCAGCAGAACCCGCCCTCGACAAACAGATCCGCCCCCTCGACCAGCTCGACCCCCATCAGGTCGGCAAGGAAGGAGTGCTCGTAATAGGCGGAGTTGAAATGACCCGGCGTGAGAATTGCGATCGTCGGTTCACGGTCGCATTTCGCGGGCGCCACCGAGGCCAGCGTACGGCGGAGCGCGTCGGGATAGCCATCGACCGGCTCGATCCGGTTCTCGCGGAAGAGCTGCGGGAACATGCGCATCATGATCTCGCGGTTCTCGAGCATGTAGGAGACGCCCGAGGGCGTGCGGCAATTGTCCTCGAGCACATAGAACTCGTCCGGCCCGGTCCGCACGAGATCGATGCCGACGATATGGGAATAGATACCGCGCGGCGGAATAAACCCTGAAACCGCCCGCTCATAGGCCTCGTTCTGATAGACAAGCCGCGCCGGGATGCGGCCAGCGCGCACGATCTCGCCGCGCCCGTACACATCGAGAAGGAAGGCGTTGAGCGCGCGGGCACGTTGCTTGATGCCGCGCTCGAGCTTGCGCCATTCGCTCTGCGTGAAGACACGGGGGAACATGTCGAAGGGGATCAGACGATCCGGGTCGCCGCCTTCGCCATAAACCGCGAAGGTGATGCCGATGCGGCGAAACAGCGCCTCGGCCTCGGCCTGTTTCATTGCGCGCAGTTCCGCAGGCATTTCGCGCATCCAGCCATCAAGCCCGGAATAGGGCTGGCGAACCCTGCCCCCATCGAACATCTCGTTGAAATACTCGGTCATCGCGAACGCATTCACTCCCCTGCTCTTTCCCCATCTCTAGGTCGTGATCACGATGAGGAAAAGCCGATCCCCGATGTTAACGTTCCCAATAGCTTCAGAGAAACGCCATTTGACAGGCATTGCCTAAAATTTGTGCACACCCTTTACACCTGCCCCACCCTTGCCAGTCCCGCCTCGCTGCCCCTATCTGAGTGACAACGCCAAACGTTGAGAGGATAGCATGACCATTTCGCCCCGCCGCCCCGTCTTCGATGCCAATGCAACCGGAGGCGCGTTCGGAGATCTGCCCGAATGGAACCTCAGCGACCTCTACACCGCCCCCGACGCACCCGAGCTGGCGCAAGACATGGAATGGCTGGAAAAGGCCTGCGCCGCCTTTGCCGCCGACTATGAGGGCAAACTCGCCGATCTCGACGCTGCGGGCATGGCAGAGTGCATCGCGCGCTATGAGGCGATCGAAGAGAAGGCAGGTCGCGTGATGTCCTATACGGGGCTGCGCTACTACCAGAACACCGTGGACGCCGGCCGGGTGAAACTGCTGTCGGATGCGCAGGACAAGATCACCACCTACACCACGCCGCTCGTTTTCTTCAGCCTCGAATTTAACCGCATCCCGGACGACAGATACGAGGCCGTCTTCGCCGATCCGAAAGTGTCGCGCTACAAGCCCGTCTTCGACCGGATGCGCGCGATGAAGCCCTACCAGCTCTCCGACGAGCTGGAGAAGTTCCTGCATGATCAATCGGTCGTGGGCGCTGCCGCCTGGAACCGCCTCTTCGACGAGACCACCGCCGCGCTGGAATTCGACGTCGACGGCGAGATGCTCTCGCTGGAAGCCACAACCACGCTTCTCTCCGATCACGACCGCGCCAAGCGCGAAGCGGCCGCCCATGCGCTCGCCAAGGTCTTCGGCGAGAACATCCGCACTTTCTCGCGCATCCACAACACGCTGGCGAAGGAAAAGGAAATCGAGGATCGCTGGCGCAAGATGCCGACGCCCCAGACCGGCCGGCACCTGTCGAACGATGTCGAGCCCGAGGTGGTCGAGGCCCTGCGCAATGCCGTGGTCGCCGCCTATCCGCGCCTGTCGCATCGCTACTACGCGCTGAAAGCGAAATGGCTCGGCCTCGACAAGCTTCAGGTCTGGGACCGCAACGCACCCCTGCCGACCGAGGCGCCGCGCGACATCCAGTGGGACGAGGCGAAGGAAACCGTGCTCGACGCCTATGCGGGCTTCGATCCGCGCATGGCCGAGATCGCCCAGCCCTTCTTCGAGAAAGGCTGGATCGACGCGGGCGTGAAACCGGGCAAGGCGCCGGGTGCCTTCGCCCATCCGACCGTGACCACCGTGCACCCCTACGTGATGCTCAACTACCTGGGCAAACCGCGCGACGTGATGACGCTCGCGCATGAGCTGGGCCACGGCGTCCATCAGGTGCTGGCCGCGAAACAGGGCGAAATGCTCTCCTCGACCCCGCTGACGCTCGCGGAAACCGCGTCGGTCTTCGGCGAGATGCTGACCTTCCGCAAGCTGCTCGCCGCCGCCAAGACCCGCGAAGAACGCAAGACGCTGCTCGCCGGCAAGGTCGAAGACATGATCAACACCGTCGTGCGCCAGATCGCCTTCTACGATTTCGAATGCAAACTGCACGCAGCGCGCGCCCAAGGGGAGCTCACCCCCGAGGATATCAACGCGCTTTGGATGTCAGTGCAGGGCGAAAGCCTCGGCCCGGCCTTCGAGTTCATGGACGGATACGAAACCTTCTGGTCCTACATCCCGCACTTCGTCCACTCGCCCTTCTACGTCTACGCCTATGCCTTCGGCGACGGGTTGGTGAACGCGCTCTACGCCGCCTACGAGGCCCAGCCGAAGGGCTTCCAGGACAAGTATTTCGCGATGCTGGAGGCGGGCGGCTCGATGCACCACAAGCAACTGCTCGCCCCCTTCGACCTCGACGCCTCGGACCCGGCCTTCTGGGACAAGGGCCTGTCGATGATCGAAGGCTTCATCGACGAGCTGGAGGCAATGGAAGAGGCCTGATCGCCCCTTCCTCTTGGCCTAAATATCCCGGGGGTGAGGCGCATCGCGCCGAGGGGGCAGCGCCCCCTCCCCCTCCCGAAAAGCAAACGCCCGCGCCGAGGTCATTGGCACGGGCGTTCTTCATTTTCGGCTGCCCGGACAGGGATCAGATCAGCATTTCCTCGACCTCGAAGCGGGTCAGGCGCGGCGCGCAGAGCGGGCCGAAATCGCGCAACCGTTCGATTTGCGGGAAAAGCGCGGTGAAGAGCTCGGCCATGCGCGGGTCGATCATTCGCTCGATCCCCTCTCCGGGATGATAGCTCTCGATCTCCATGCCGCCGACCTTGAGCGACCCGTGATGCTCAAGCAAGACGTGATAGGCGCTGACCGGCGAGGCCGGCGTGACCTCGATCACGCTGACCCCGTCGACGAAACCCGCGATCGGCGCATAGGCGGTTTCGATCCCCATCCGCGCGCGCAGCCGCGCATCGCGCAGGCAAAGCCGCGCATGTGGGCCAAGCACCAGATCTGGCATCGGACGGCCATGGCCAAAGGCCTCGGCTGTGATACGGATCAGCTTGTGCGCCTCCTCGGCCGAGGCGGGAAAAAGCGTCATCGAGCCGATCCAGGTCACGGTTTCGATACGCTCGTCGGCGGTGATCACCCGCATCCCCGGCACGAGATCCTCGACCGCGACGGGGCCGTCCTCGGTCGCGAGGACCGAGCCGCGCGCGAGCGCCGAGAAGGCTTCCTCGAAGAGCGGAATCGCCGGGGCAATGCGGACTTCCTCCTCGATGTGCCCGGTCGGGCCGAGCCACATCGTGGTATAGCGCCGCGTCATCGCCGAAGCGCGCAGCGTGCGCTTCGGCGAAGGCGGTGTGGCACGCAGAACGCGGGGCGCCTGCATGTCAGTCGCAGTGCGGAGAGAACCTGCCTCCGCGGACCGGTGGGTCATATTCATGCGATCAGCCTTTCGGTCTGGTCACATCTGCTACGGCCCCCACCGGTTGCAGAGAGACAACCCAAAAATGCGCAGCTTGGGGCTCTGCGTCAAATTTTCCGTATTATTGTCCTCGCAGTGGAGCGCAGTCCGCAGGTGGCTTGTCGGAGTGTTTCGGGTGCGCGAACCGGCGGCCGTAATTTCGCCACATTGCAGATTCGAATCACCCGCGCCCCGGGAGCAGACCGAGACGCGGGTGACAGTGGCCGGACTTGGCAGCGTCCGGCCGGGTCTCGCCCCGCGCGCCGGCATGACCAAAAGCGGTGCGCGGACGAGGTTCGGATCAGCGTGCGGCGGAGCGCGTCCGCTGCGGCCGCTCGGCGGCACGACGCTCGGCCAGCGGCTTGCGGTTGGCGCGCGCCCAGGGCATGGGCGTTTCGCAGCGGGCGGCCTCGGCCAGCATCGATTTCATCCAGCGGCGCGTCGGGTTTTTCTGGGTCATTTTTCTGTGCCTCCTCTTGGGACCGGCTAGGTCCGGTTCGCCCCTTATATTACGAGCCAATGGGGCCAGCTTGAGGCGTTGAACATTTTTTTCAGGGGCCTGGCAGCGACCGATTGTGGCGCAGGCGCATTGTTTCAAATCACTGTGAAATCAGGGGCGTTTTACCAGCTTTGCCGCTGGAGCCGTCACAAATGGGGCGTCATTCGGTCCATCGCCCCCGCATTCATGCCCAATTCATAAACGAATCGCCGAGATCAGGCGGCCGTAATCAGCCTCGCCGGCATGGGTCGTGCGGCGGTAGGAATAGAAGCGGTCGGGATCGGCATAAGTGCAATGGCGGATCCATTCCGCCTCCCCCACACCCGCTGCACGCAGACGATCGAGAGAGAAGCTCGGCAGGTCGAAATGCGGCCGACCATTCGGCCCACCCGAGAAGAACCGCGCATAGGCGGGATCCTCGATGATGAAGCGCTCCATGAATTCCTCACCCACCTCGTAGGCATGGACGGAAATGCACGGCCCGATCACCGCGACCGTGTCCTCGCGATGCGCGCCGAGCGCCTCCATCGCGTCGAGCGTGTTCTCGAGAACCCCTTCGAGCGCTCCGCGCCAGCCCGCATGGGCCGCACCGATCACGCCCGCCTTGGCATCGGCAAAGAGAACCGGCTGGCAATCCGCCGTCAGAACGGAGATCGCGACGCCCGGCGTGGCGGTGACGATGGCATCGGCTTCGATGGGCCCGGCGGGCGGACCGGCGAGCGTCGCGACATCGGGGGAATGGATCTGGTGAACGCCAAGCAACGCCTCGGGGGCAATACCAAGCGCATCTGCGGCACGCGCGCGGTTGGTGCGCACCGCCTCGGATTGATCCGACGAACCGGGGCCGCAATTGAGCCCCGAGAAGATACCGGACGACGCCCCTCCGCGTCGGGTGAAAAAACCGTGCCGAACGCCGTTCAGCGCAGGGGAGGTCAGGATTTCGAGCGTAGTCGCCATCGCGTCCTCTCGGGCTCAGGGTCGGGCAGGATCGAAACCGGGCGGCAAGGCCGCACCCGGCGCAACGATCGCCAGAGACTGGAACAGGTGACCCATTTCCTCGGGGTGGGTCAAGCGGCGATGCGCGGCGATATGGGCATCGAGCGCAGCACCGTCCAAGCTTTGAGCAAGCATCTGCGCACGCGCCGTGATCCCGAGCCGTTCGAGTAGAACGCCCTGTGCCGTCATGGCAGAGACCTCAGCGCCAGCCGCGCGCGCAGCCAGGGCGAGCGGCTCGAAATCGACATGGGCCGTCAGGTCCGCTTCACCGGGCGCCTCGAAGGGATCGACGGGCTGATGCGCCTTGAGCGCCTGGAAGGTGTCGCCAAGGCTGTGCCAGTTCCCGTAGTCGATCAGCAGCGCCGCTCCGCCCTGTGCAGCGATCCGGGCCGCCAGCGTTTCGGTGAAACTCCGCGCGGGTGCGCAGGTTTCGACCACGTCACAGGGCTTGGTATCCATGATACGCGGCTCCAGCGCCTCGAGCCGCACGGGGGGCGCGAGACCGGGGGCCAGCGATCCATCAGGGGCAAGCCCCACCTGACGCTCGGCCCAGCCCTTTTCGACCCGCTGGAATTGCCGGATCGGCAGCGCGTCGAGGAATTCGTTGGCGACGAAGAAGAGCGGCGCCTCGGGCAGCGTGTCGATACTGTCATGCCAGGTGACCGCATGCCCCTCCAGTCGCGCGCGCTGGATCTCGCGCAGAGTGGACGAGGCTTCGATCAGGTGGACCTGCGCGGCCTCGACCATCCCCGGCACCGAGCGCATCGCGCGCAGCATGTCGGCCATCAGCGTGCCCCGCCCCGGCCCGGCCTCGGCCAGCAGGAACGGTGCAGGCCGACCCTGATCGAGCCAAGCCTGCGCCAGACACAGCCCCAGCATCTCTCCGAACATTTGCGAGATCTCGGGGGCGGTGATGAAATCGCCCTTGCCTCCGAACGGGTCGCGCGTCGCGTAGTAGCCATGCTCGGGATGGAGCAGGCAGGCCCCCATATAGCGGTCGAGCCGCATCGGCCCTTCGGCGACGATCTGCGCCGCGAGTATCCGGCCCAGCGGCGTCACGAGGCTTTCGGCGCGCGCAACGCGCGGATCACGAAATACAGCCCCACCGCGATCATCGGCAGCGAGAGCACCTGCCCCATCGTAAGCCCCAGCCCGTCGGTAAAGCGGATCACATGACCGTAGGGATTGTCGAGGCTGACGAATTGCACATCGCCTTGGCGGAACAGCTCGACGAAGGCACGCGCGGCCCCATAGCCCGTAAGGAAGATCCCGAGGCTGAGCCCCGGGCGTTTGAGGGACCGGGCAAAGCGCACCAGCCCCCAAAGGATCAGGCCCAACAGCAGTCCTTCCAGCCCCGCCTCGTAAAGCTGCGAGGGGTGGCGGGCACAAGTGCCGTCCACCTGCCCAGCGATACCCAGACAGGTCTGCGCCACCTCGCCGGGGAAGATCACGCCCCAGGGCACATCCGTCGGACGCCCCCACAACTCGGGCTTGATGAAATTCGCGATACGGCCAAGAAACAGCCCGATCGGCACGACCAGCGCCATCGCGTCGGCCAGCTGCAGTTTCGGGATCGAATGGCGCCGCGCGAACCACCATCCCGCAACCAGCGTGCCGAGGAAACCGCCATGGAAGGACATGCCCCCTTCCCAGACCTTGAAGATGTCGAGTGGATGCGAGAGATACCAACTTGCATCATAGAACAGCACGAAGCCGATCCGTCCGCCCAGCACCACACCGAGGATCACCGCCGTCAGGAGATCCTCGACCTTGCTCGCCTCCATCGGCGCGCGGTCGCCGGGCCAGAGACCCGGGCGCTTCATCAAGCCTACGATGATCCGCCAACCCGCCACGAGCCCCGCGATATAAGCCAGCGCATACCAGCGGATCGGCAGGCCAAGTCCGGGAATGGTGAAGGCAACCGAGTCGAATTGCGGGAAGGGAATGGCAAGGGGCAGCACGCTTGTCTCCTGTCATGGGCCGCGGCGAGAAAGCCCTGCGCGCGTCGGGAAGTCAACCTTGCCACCGCCGCGCACACAGCCCATATAAACGGGGAACCTTTTTTTGACCGTGAGGGGATGGACATGCAGCCGCCCAACAAGATTTTCGACGAGATGTCCAAGCTTATGACCAACGCGATGGGCGTTGCTCAGGGCGCGAAGGACGAGGCCGAAACGGCGATGAAGAGCTGGATGGACCGCTGGCTCGCCGATCGCAACCTCGTGACCCGCGAGGAGTTCGACGCGGTGCGCGCGATGGCCCAGAAGGCGCGCGAGGAAAACGAGGCGCTTAAGGCGCGGATCGAGGCGCTCGAAGGCAAGAAATAGGGCTGATTGCGGTCCTGTCGGAATTGGAAACGCCCGGTCGTGAGGACCGGGCGTTTTCCGTTTTGTTGATGGCACAGGGCGACGAGCCCCGGTGCCGCGCCCGACCCTCCAGCCGGGAGGGCGCGTTGGCGATGGCGTCGCGGGTTCAAGCGACCTGCGGGCTTTTGAGATAAAGTGTAGACCACTGAGGTCGCAGAGCGCCCACCCGAGGCTCGGGCGCGTCCCTCAGTTAGACGTCCCGCCGTAGCTCATAACGAAACCAGACCTTCTCCCCACAGCTCGGGCAGGTAATTTCCAGTCTTGGCGAGGAACGAGAGTGTCTCTCGCCCCGGCACGCAGGCAGGAGCGAGAGGAAAAGCCGTCAGAAGGCGTTACTCGCCTTCGGCCTTGTCGTAGGCGTCAATGATCTTCGCGACCATCGGGTGCCGCACCACGTCCTTGGCGGTGAAGTAGTTGAAGCTGATCCCCTCGACATGGCCGAGGATGCGTTCGGCATCGGCGAGTCCCGAGGGCATGCCGCGCGGCAGGTCGACCTGCGAGCGGTCGCCAGTGATCACCATGCGCGAGCCTTGGCCCAGACGTGTGAGGAACATCTTCATCTGCATCGTCGTCGCGTTCTGCGCCTCATCGAGCACCACGAAGGCGTTCGACAATGTGCGGCCCCGCATGAAGGCAAGGGGCGCGATCTCGATGCGCTTTTCCTCCATCAGCTTCGCGAGCTGCTTGGCGGGCAAGAAATCATTCAGCGCGTCATAGAGAGGCTGCATGTAGGGATCGACCTTCTCCTTCATGTCGCCGGGCAGGAAGCCCAGACGCTCGCCCGCCTCCACGGCCGGACGCGAGAGGATGATCTTGTCGACATGGCCGCCCACCAGCATCGTCACGCCCACGGCGACAGCGAGATAGGTCTTGCCGGTCCCCGCCGGGCCGATCCCGAAGGCCAGCTCGTTCTCGAAGAGGTGTTTGACATAGGCCTTCTGCGCCTCGGTGCGCGGCTCGACCTGCTTCTTGCGGGTGCGGATCTCGTATTTGCCGGCCTCGAACATCTCGAGCTGTTCGTCCATCGACGTGCCAGCCCCGCCCAGATCGGCCATGCGCAGCGCGGCATCCACCTCTTCCGCGTCGATCGATTTGCCCTGTTCGAGACGCTGATAGAGCTGATGGAGAACCGAAGCCGCCTGAAGCTGCGCCTCTTGCCCTCCGACCACGGCCAACTGGTTGCCGCGTCGCAGGATATGCACCTGGAGCTTGTGCTCTATCTGGGCCAGGTTGCGGTCAAATTCACCGCACAGGTCGATCAACAGCCGGTTGTCGGGGAACTCAAGAAGCGACTCGTGAGCATCCTGAGTGCGGGGCGGGGGTGTGATCGCGCTGAAGCCCAAAAACAGTGTCTCCCTAGCTGGTATGGTAAAGATATGGTGCCTCCGACCGGAGATTCACGCAAGCACTGGTTTCGTGAGCCTCGGGCAACCGGGTCCAGATTTCATCAAACCGAAACAAAAAGGCCCGCGCGGCAATGCGCGCGAGCCTTTTGCACAAATTTTGTGCAACTCGGTTTTCGATCAGAGCGGATCTTCGACAGTCGAGCCGGATTTGAAAGGGCCCACGACAGTATTGGCGGGCCCTGCGCCCGAACAGATCGGGCGTCCGTAATCATCGACTCGGGCGGTCAGGTAGCCCTCGACGCCATCGTCGATAATCCAGTGATCGCAGCCCTCGGGGTCGATCCAGACCCCGGCCTTGAGCTGGCTGAGATGCTTTGCGTCGACGCCCCGGTCGATGGATTTGTCCGGTCCGACATCGCCCATGTCGAGCGCGGCGCAGCCCGAGATCGAAAGCGCAGCCGCAGCCAGCGTCAGGTATTTCAGAATTGCCATGTCCCCAGCCCTCACTTCACGCAGATGATCTCGACCCGACGGTTCTGGGCCATACCCACTGCCGTCTTGTTGGTCGCACGCGGCATCCGCTCGCCATACCAGTTCACCGCCAGAACCGACGCACCGACGGATTTGGCCACCGAGGCGACCGCCTCGGCCCGACGCTTGGACAGCCGCATGTTATATTCGTCCGAAGCGCGACTGTCGGTATGGCCGGTAATGATGAAGGCCCGGGCCTGCGCGCTGGTGAAAAACTTGCGCAGGTATTCCCGGCCCGAAGCCGAGATCCCGGAACGGTTGGTCGCGAAGAGCTGATCGGTGGGGACGATGCCGCAGACATTGCGGTGACAGACCGGACGACCGTCGCGGGTCTTGCGTGCATCCATGTACCCTTCGGCGCCGTCATCCATGACCCAATGCTCGCAGCCGTCGGGATCAATCCAGATCGTCGGTTTGTAGGTCTCAGGGGCTGCGCCTTTCTGTTGCGCGGCGACCGGCAGCGGCGCCGTTGCGAGAGCGATCATGGCCACCCCCAACACCCCTGCAAAACGAGTTACAAAGGAAGAAAATATCATATCCGCCAGCGTCCCTTGCTCCGAGGGCTTGCTCGGCAAAATTCGCGCCGCCGGCCCTGCATTGTTAACTCTTGCCATTGTAACGAAAATTTGTGGGTTAGAAAGGAACAATCTCCACATATTGTGGCCTACACGGCGCGAAGCGCGAGACTCGGGCCAGATGCCTCAAGGACGCGCTGATCCTTGTCTTGCACCTGCACGATACGCACCTCCGTCCGCGAATCGCGCACTCTCTTGGGCGCCACAGTCCGAGCTGCGGAAATCCGGGTGTGAAATATGGCAAGAACTCGCCCCAAACGGGAATACTGTAGCAATCAGAAAAACATCTCGGATTTTTGATCCAGATTGTCCCCCAGAGAGGCGTAAATGCCGACAAAGTCTCGCCAAAATACGAAAAATGACAGAAGAATAGCGCGGGTCGACGCCGGCTTAGTAGGGATGGCGGGCGTCGGGATCATTTTCGCTGCCCGAAACAAGGGCTGCCCGACCAGGAGTGTCTCTGAGATGAAGTTCTTTGCAATCACCGCTTCCGTGCTGCTGTCCGGCATGGTGCTCGCCGACAGCGCACAGGCCGGCTCGAGCTGCTATACCGGCCCGGTCGGACGCGAGCGCGCCAACAACGTCACCACCTGCGGCCCGGTCCGCAAGCAACCCATTCATATCGACTGCTTCCGTGGCCCCTGGCGCGAGACGATCTGGGATCATCCGCAGGGCAGCTTCGTCAACGACCTGGTGAAATTCGGCTACGATTACGGCGACGCGATGGGGATCGCGACCAACATCTGCAGGGACATCAACCTCGTGGGCGATGAAGAAGGACTGCGTCGCGCGCTGATGCAGGCAATCGCCGCCGACCCGCCGGGCTCGAAGTAAGACTGACGCCGCGCGGCGGGCTCAGACGAGCTCGCCGGCGAGCGAATTGGGGGCCGATGCGGTGATCCGCACCCGGGCCAGAACGCCCGGAGCCAGCCCCTCGCCGGTCACATGGACGGCCTGTAGGTAGTCGGATTTGCCGACCCACTGGCCCTCCAGCCGACCGGGCTTTTCGAAAAGCACTCCGACCTCACGCCCGACCATCGAGTTCTGGCAGGCACGTTGCTGCGCGGTCAGCAGCGCCTGCACCTCTTGCAGCCGCGCATCGGCGATCTCGGACGGCACCGCGCCCTTTGCACCGGCTGCCGGCGTGCCCGGGCGGGGCGAGTATTTGAACGAATAGGCCATCCCGTAATTGACCTCGCGGATCAGCGCCATCGTGTCGGCGAAGTCCTGATCGCTCTCGCCCGGGAAGCCCACGATGAAATCGCCCGAGATGACCATATCGGGACGCGCGGCGCGGATGCGTTCAATCAGACGGATATATTCCTCGGCGGTGTGCTTGCGGTTCATCGCCTTGAGGATCTTGTCCGAGCCCGATTGCACCGGCAGGTGCAGATAGGGCATCAGCTTCGGCTCGTCGCCATGCGCCGCGATCAGGTCGTCTTCCATGTCGTTCGGGTGCGAGGTGGTGTAGCGGATGCGCTCCAACCCGTCGATCTTGGCCAGCGCGCGGGCGAGCCGTGCCAGCGACCAGTCGCCCCCCTCACCCTCGCCATGATAGGCGTTGACGTTCTGACCGAGCAGCGTGATCTCGCGAACGCCCTTTTCCACCAGAGCCCGCGCCTCGCGCAGGATCTTCTCGGCCGGGCGCGACACCTCGGCGCCTCGGGTATAGGGCACGACACAGAAGGCGCAGAACTTGTCGCAGCCCTCCTGCACCGTCAGGAAGGCGGTCGGACGCGCCTGCACGGGCCGCGCGGGCAGGTGGTCGAACTTGTCCTCGGCAGGAAATTCGGTCTCCACGGGGCGCGCCCCATTGCCTGCACGCGCCACCAATTCGGGCAGCTTGTGATAGCTTTGCGAGCCCACCACCAGATCAACCAGATCCGAGCGGCGCAGGATCTCGTCGCCCTCGGCCTGTGCGACACAACCCGCCACGCCGATCTTCAGATCGGGCTTGGCCTCCTTGAAGGGACGCAGCCGGCCCAGATCCGAATAGACCTTCTCGGCGGCCTTCTCGCGGATATGGCACGTGTTGAGCAGCACCATGTCGGCCGCCGCCACATCGTCGGTCAGCTCATAGCCTTGGGCCCCCATCGCCTCGGCCATGCGTTCGCTGTCATAGACGTTCATCTGACAGCCATAGGTCTTGATGTGCAGCTTCTTCGGAGCGTCGCTCATGGCATCCTCGCGCGTTTGCCTTGAGCGGGCCTGATACAGCCAAAAGACCCTTTGCCGCAAGGCCGCCCGGAGCGACCGGCCGTAAACGCTTGATTTCACGCGGGGCTTGCCCGATCCTGCCGCGAAAGACCCCGCGAAAGGGCCGGATCGGGCATGAAACACACCTCACTCACAGAGTTTCTCACTCACCATCGCGCCGTCTTCGCGAAGGGTCCGGTCGGCGTCATTCTCGCCGAGGATGGTGTCGAACTCGAAGGCACGATCCGCCACCATCTCAATCTCGGCTTTCCGGTGCTTCTGGTGATCGGGCGCGCGGCGATGGAGCTGGACGAAGGCCTCATTGCCGAGCCCCCCGCGAAGATCCATTGCATCGATTTCAATCTCGCGCGGCGCGATGCGGCGCCGATGGCTCTCAACCCGATCATCTCGGCGCTGCCCGAGGGCACTTGGGCCTATTACTGCTTCAACGCGGAATACCTGTTCTACCCGTTCTGCGAGACGCGTTCGGTAGGCGAGTTGCTGACCTTCCATACCGAAGAACGCCGCTCGGCGATGCTGAGCTATGTGATCGACCTCTATGCAGGCAATCTCGAGACCCATCCCGGCGGTGTTGATGTCGACGGAGCGATGTTCGACCGGGCGGGCTATTACGCGCTCGCGCGTCCCGATCCGGACAATCACGGCCACCCCAAGGAACGGCAGCTCGATTTCTTCGGCGGACTGCGCTGGCGCTTCGAGGAGCACGTCCCCATGCTTCGCCGCAAGATCGACCGGATCGCGCTGTTTCGGGCCAAGCGTGGGCTGGTCCTGCGCAGTGACCACACGTTCAACGACGAGGAATACAACACCTTTGCCTGTCCCTGGCACCACAACCTGACCTGCGCGATCGCCTCATTCCGGGTCGCAAAGGCGCTGAAATTCAATCCCGGCTCTACCTATGACGTCCGGAGCTTCACCTGGGTAAACTCGGCGCGGTTCGACTGGTCGAGCCAGCAATTGATGGACCTGGGACTGATGGAGCCCGGTCAGTGGTTTTGACCATCTGCCGCTTTGTGCATCGGCGCAGAACCACCTGCGCAAAACCCGACTGAAAGAATCAACTTTACAAATCCGATCATTTCACTCAGGTTATCCGCACCAGCCAGTCGATCCCCGACGAGCCCGCTGCAATAAAGGAGACCGGAGATGAAACGCGCCCCCATTCCCGGCCCCCGTTTCGGGGCCGACCCTTATCACGAGACCGAACCGCCGTTGAGCCTGCGCGACATCGTCGATGCGCTGTGCTGCGGTCTGACCCCTGCCCCGAGCGCGCTCGAAGCCGCGCTCGACCGCATCGAGGGGGCCCGCAGATGAGCATCAACGAGCAATTCACCTCTGCCCTGCCCGTGCATGACGCGCTGGCGCTCACCGGTCAGGGCAATCTCGCCCATATCGTGCTGGCCGGGCAGGTCTACACCTTGCGCATCACCAAGGCCGGCAAGCTGATCCTGACGAAATAAGATCGTGGCGCGCATCCCACGTCCCAAACTCCGCGCGCCCGTCACGAGAAACCGCCCGGGAAGTCCCCTCGGGCGGTTTCTTCATACCTGCTACTGCGCGACAGCCATGTGGCGGTTGCGCGGATGATCCGGCGATGTCTCGGGAAGAGTGGAGCGGGTGATGGGAATCGAACCCACGTCTTCAGCTTGGAAGGCTGCGGCTCTACCATTGAGCTACACCCGCACTCCGGCCCCTCTTAGCCGCCCGCGCAGCACCATTCAAGCACGATCGGCAAGCGGCGCGCGCAAACCCGGCCCCGAGGCCCGGTTCGAATTCACCTGCGCGCCCACCCGCCAGGCCTGCAAGATGCCCTCCGGCCGCGGCTTCATCAGAAGGGCGGCGCCGCGCCCTTCCTCGCCCAGCCATTTCGCCCAGTCCTCCTTTTCGAGAACCAGCGGCTCGCGGTGATGGATCGGCGCGAGCGCCGGTCCCGCCTCGACCGTGACGATGGCGCAGGTGGTCAGCAATTCACCACCCCGCTCCCAGTTCTGCCAGAGCCCGCCGAAGACCAGGGGCTCGCCATCGCGGCGCGAGACATAAAAGGGCAGTTTCGCCTCGCCCTCACGGTGCCATTCGTAAAAGCCATCGGCCGGGATCAGGCAGCGCCGCGCGCGGATCGCCTCGCGGAAGGCCGGTTTCTCCGCGACCGTCTCGGAACGCGCATTGATCAGAAGCGGCCCATCGGCCGGGCTTTCATACCAAGTCGGCACGAACCCCCAGCGCATCGCGCGCAACTGTCGCTGCCCCTCGGTCGAGATGCAGACCGGCAGGCTCTCGGTCGGGCAGATGTTGAACCGCTCACCATCCGGCACGTCATTGCCCGGCACGGCCTTGAAAAGCCGCGCCATCGCATCGACGGGAAGGGTATTGGCCATGCGTCCGCACATGGGCCAAGCCTACCCCGCCCAAAGTCCCGCTTGAAGCCCCGCGCTTGACCGGGCGCCCCCTTTTCGGGCAAGGGAAAGCGATGCTGATCTACAAGATTTTCCGCCGCCCCGAATGGGATGCGTTTCGCGAGGCCGGGCACACGCTCGGCGCGCCCGTGGATCTGGCCGATGGCTATATCCATTTCTCCACCGCCGAGCAGGTCGTCGAGACCGCCGCGAAACATTTCGCGGGCGAATCCGATCTGGTGCTGGTCGCCTTCGAGCCTGACGCGATGGGCGCGCAACTGAAATGGGAGCCCTCGCGCGGCAACCAGCTTTTCCCACATCTCTATCGCCCGCTGCAAATGACCGAGGTGGTCTGGGATCATGCCCTGCCGCTTGGGGCCGCAGGCCATATCTTCCCGAAGGAAATGTCGTGACCTCCCTCATCGAGCGCGCCGGGCTCGCGGCGCTGCATTGCATCGACCCGGAAACCGGGCATGGCCTGTCGCTGCGCGCGCTGCGCATGGGACTGGTGCCGCTGCCCGGGCCCGTTACCTCGACGCGGCTGAAAACCGATCTCGCGGGACTGTCCCTGCTCAACCCGGTCGGCCTCGCTGCGGGCTTCGACAAGAACGCGGAGGCCGTCCCGCAACTGATGCGCGCGGGGTTCGGCTTCATCGAGGTGGGCGCCGCCACGCCGCGCGCACAAGAAGGCAACCCGCGCCCGCGCCTCTGGCGCCTGCCCGCCGACCGCGCCGCGATCAACCGCTTCGGTTTCAACAATCAGGGCATGGGGCCGATCACCGCGCGCCTCGCGCAGCGCCCCCAAGGCATCCCCGTCGGCCTCAATCTCGGGGCCAACAAGGACGCGGCCGATCGCGCGAAGGATTTCGCCACCGTGCTGGCCCATGCCGGACCGCATCTCGATTTCGCGACCGTCAACGTCTCCTCGCCCAATACCGAGAAGCTGCGCGACCTTCAGGGCAAAGCCGCACTTTCGGCCCTGCTCGCGGGCGTGATCGAGACCCGCGACGGTCTTGCGAAGCAGATCCCGGTCTTCCTGAAGATCGCCCCCGATCTGAGCCACGAGGAACTGGCCGAGATCGCCGAGGTGGCGCTGGAGAGCGGTATCGACGGGATCATCGCAACCAATACGACGCTCTCGCGCGACGGCCTCACCTCGCCCAACCCCTCGGATCAGGGCGGGCTTTCGGGCGCGCCGCTCTTCGAGAAATCGACCCGCGTGCTCGCGCAGCTCTCGAAGCTGACCGACGGCAGACTGCCCCTGATCGGCGTCGGCGGTGTCGGCTCTGCCGAACAGGCCTACGAGAAAATCCGCGCGGGCGCTTCGGCCGTGCAGCTTTATACGGCCATGGTCTTCTCGGGCCTTTCCCTCGCCGCCGAGATCGCGCGTGGCCTGGATGCCCTGCTGGAACGCGATGGGTTCGCCAGCGTAGCGGAGGCGGTCGGAACCGGGAGGGACACATGGCTCTGACGATCTGGCACAATCCCCGCTGCTCCAAATCGCGCCAGACACTCGCGTTGCTGCAAGAGCGCGGGCTCGACCCGGTGATCCGCGATTACCAGAAAGACCCGCCCACCATGGCGGAATTGCAGGACGCGATGATGAAGCTCGACCAGCCCGCGTCCGCCCTGATGCGCTGGAAGGATAGCGACCTTCCGAAAGACTCGGGCGAGAACGAGATCCTCTCGGCCCTCGCGGCCAATCCCAAACTGATCGAACGCCCGCTGGTCCTGACCGACACCGCCGCGCGGATCGGCCGCCCGCCCGAAGCGGTTCTGGAAATTCTCTGACAGCAGGGGCGCTGCCCCTCTTCGGCTACGCCGAATTCACCCCGAGATATTTTCATCAAGAAGAAGAAAAACGCGGCTTCTTCTTGATCCAAATATCTCGGAGGGCCCGAAGGGCGGGGGCAGCGCCCCCTAGTCGTTCAGATCCTTGATCAGACGTCCGTGCTTGCGCAGCTCGGCGACCAACTCGCCAAATGTTTTCAGACCGCGCGCCTGAAGTGCAGGCATCATCTTGAGGAAAGCATCCGCCGTGGCCACCGTGTCGCCGATCGCGGTGTGGCGCGCCTCTTCGGGAATGGTGATTCCGAGCCGGTGGGTAAGCGCGTCGAGCGTGTGGGTCTCGGACTGCCCGAACACCACCGCCGAGAGCAGCACCGTGTCGAGGATCGGATGTTCGAAGCGCTCACCGATCACAGTTTCCTTGCGATGCAGGAATTCCATGTCGAAAGGCGCGTTATGGGCGATCAGCACCGCCCCTTCGGCAAATTTATGGAAACGCCGCCCCACCTCGGCGATATCGGGCGCGCCCTGCACCATCGCGTTCGAGATCCCGTGCACCTCGGTCGAGCCGGGCGGGATCGGGCGTTTGGGATCGACGAGCGTATCGAAGACTTCGGTGTCGATCCGCCGTCCGTTGACGATACGCACGGCGGCGATCTGCACGATCTCGTCACCCTCGGTGGGCAAGAGCCCCGTCGTCTCTGTGTCGAAGACGACATAGGTCAGATCGATCAGCGGCGTGTCGGCGATCTCGGCCACGCGCTCGCGAGAGAGCAGGTCGAAATCGTAGACGACCGCGCGCGGCACCGGCTTCGGGCGCCTGGTGACATGGCGCGCCTCGCGCAGCGGCAGGCAGAGGCGCGCTCGGCTGTCGCCCAACTTCTCGGGCCAGATTTCGGCGGCGTGGGTCGTCAGCACGCGGTGGCCGGTGACATCCTCGAGCCCGACATCGAGCGGCTGGTCGAGCCAGCTTTCCAGCTCGGCGATCGGCACGGGCGCGCCTTCCCATTCCAGCGCGATCAGCGCGCCGGGTCCATCCTCGGTGATCTCGAGACGGAAATTGTGGCGCCCCTTGAGATTGCGCACGAGACCTGCAAGCAGCGCCACCATCTCGAACCCCTCGCAGCGCAGCATCAGCGCGGCGGTGACGGGCAGGATAGAGCCCCCCTCGGCCTCGACCCGCGCCGCCACGGCCTGCCCCAGATCGGAGGCACGGATCATCGCGAGCGGCCACCAATCGGCGCGGTTCGCCTCGTGGCGCTCGAAGAATTCGTGGATCGCGGCAGAGAGATGCGTGGCCTCGGAATTGGCGGCCTCGCGGACGCGGTCGCGCTCGGGCCCCGGCGCGGGGCCGTCATCGGCGGTGAGCACCCCGATCAGCGATTGTAGCGCGGCGGCGGGGCGGCGGATGCGATCGAATAGTTCGTCCATCAGCTGCTCGCGCTGCGCATGGGACGCCATGTCGCCCGACACATCGCGCAGGGTCAGCACATAGCCTGGGCGCGTGGCCAGATGATGATCCTCGCCTTCCGAGAGAAGCCGCATCCGGGCGGCGAGCACCCGTCCTTCGGCCTTGGTCGAGCAGAGCAGGTCCGAAGCCGCATCCGGGTCTTCGGTTGCCAGAAGCCGGTCATAGGCATGGGCAATGGGTGGCTGGTTGAGATAATCGAAGACGCGGCGGTCGAGTCCCGGCGCATGGGCCGAGCCCAGCAGTTCCACCGCCTGCCCGTTATAGAAGGCCAGTTGGTGATCGGAAGTGCAGAGCAGCACGCCCACGGGCACATCTGACAGAAGCGCCTCGAGCCGTTCCTTTTCCTGCGCGAGCCGGGTTGTCTCGCGCTGCACGGCCTCGGTCAGGGCGTTGCGGGTTTCCGACAAATGGCGGGTGACGGAGGCTGCGGCGGGGGCCAGATCACCCAGGTAGCGCGCGATATCCTCGTCCATCTCGCCTTCGATCTCGGCGGTGGTGCGCGCCCGTAACATGCCCGACAGTCGCTCGATCGGCTTGGCGACGTTTTCATCGAAGAGGAACCAGACCCAGACGATCAACCCGAGGATCACGAAACCGGCGACCGCACCGCCGATCACCATCGCATCGAGTGCCTGCGCATCGCCGATCCGGATGAACCCGAACCACAGCCCCGCCACGAGCGCCGCCAGATTGCCGATCGCCAGCGCGGCGAAGAAGAGGAACACCCGGGTGCGAAGGGAGAGCCGGGCGAGATCCATCAGGCCGTCTCCCCGTCGAGAATGCGATGTACCTCCTCGCGCAACTCGCGCAGCTCGAAGGGTTTGGCGATGAAACCGTCGGCCCCGAGCGCGAGGCCCTTGCGGCGCTCCATCGCGGAGCCGCGCGCAGTCATCATCAGGATCTTCACATCGCCGAGGCCCTTATCGGCGCGGACCTCCTGGCAGATCTCGTAGCCCGAGACCTCGGGCAGCATCACATCGAGCAGCACCAGATCGGGGCGGGTCTCGCGGATGCGCTCCAGCGCGCCGCGCCCGGTGTCGATCCGGTCATGCTCGTAGCCCTCGCGGCTCATCAGGTAGTCGAGCGCGATGGCGATATTGTCCTCATCCTCGACGATCAGGACGCGATGTTTCCTCCCCCCCGACATTCCTTCATCCTCCTGCACAGACCGCCGTCAGACCCGGATCTTCCGCCGGCAGCTTCAACCAACCGCCCCCGGTGAGCTCTCCCTGATCGGAAAGCTCCGCGCCGTTCACCAGATCGGCGCGGCTGCCGGTTGCGCAATCGTAGACCGTGGGCACCGTCATCAGCGGCTGCCAGCGCCCGATCAGAAGAAGGTCGGTCTCGACCAGCTCGGGCTTGTCGGCGACGGGGCGCGTTATCTTGGCCGCATCGATCGCCATGAAGCGTGTGACCATCGGCACCAGGTAGGTCCAGGGACGCCATGGCACGCTTTCATCGACTTCCTGAAGCACGACGACCGTGTCGGGCATGCCCCCGCGCACCGTCGGATACCAGCCGTATTCGTTCCAGATCGTGTAACCGATGAGCGCCACGCCGATCGCCAGCGGCATCACCACCTTGGGCAGTTTCTCGCCGCGGAACTTCTTGCTCAGTTGATTGAGCAGGAAGACCACGAGGGCGGCGAGCGCCCCGGCTGCCATGGTCGAGATGAAGTCGTTCGTCATGAGGTCTCCTTAGCTGACCGGGCCCTTGCCGTGCCCGGCTGCCGATTGCATCGTGCGCACCACGACGAAGGCATCGCGCAGATGCGAGCGCTCGAAGTCCGACAGGTCGGAGGGTGCGAGGTAATTGTCTGGTTTGCGCCCGGAGCGCGCGAGATGTGCCTGGTTCTCGAGCCGCATCGAGGCGATCAAGTCATAGGCTTCGATCAGATCGCGCGCGCCCGAATGCGAGAGTACGCCCGCATGTTCGGCCTCGACGAGTCGCGCGCGGGTGTTCACTTCGGGCAGGCGGGCGCGCAGCGCATAGATGCGCGCGAGATCGGTGACCGGCACCACGCCGTTATGCTTCATGTCGATATGGTTGCGATGCTCGCCCGAGCGGATCGTGGCGAAGCCGCGGATCAGACCGAGCGGCGGTGTGTGCTTGAGTGAATTGGCGATCATGTGGGCCACGAAGATCGAGTTCTTCGCGGCTTTCGCCAGCGTGTCTTCCTGCAATTGCTGGAACAGCGCGACGCCCGTGCCACCGATCGCGCGCAGGTCGAACATCACCGAGGCAAGCATCTGCGCCTCGGGGTTGGGCGTGTTGATCCAGCCGTCGAAATATTCGCGCCAGACCCGCACGGGCTGACACCAGCGCGGGTTGGTGGCCATCATGTCACCCGGGCAATAGACATAGCCGCAAGCATCCAGCCCGTCGGAGACGATCTTCGCGAGCTGGCGGAAATAGACCATGTCCTCCTCGGTCACCGCGTCATCGAGGATGAGGCAATTGTCCTGATCCGAGACGCCGGTCTGCTCCTGGCGCCCCTGCGATCCGCAGGCCAGCCAGAGGTAGGGAACCGGCGCCGGGCCCAATTCGGCCTCGGCCAGCGCCAGCAATCGGCGGGTCACCGCATCGGCGATATCCGTGATCAGTCGCGTGACCACCTCATGCGCGTGGTGCCCCCCCACGAGCTGCACCAGAAGCTGCGGGATCTGCGCCGTCACGGCGGCCATCTCGGCCACCGTCTTCGCGCCAGCCACATCGCGGATCAGCACCGCCGAACTCACCGCCTGGAAACGCGTCAGATCCGTCTGGGTGATCATGCCCACGAAGCGACCGTGATCGGTGATCGGCAGGTGACCGATCCGCTTCTCGAGCATGATATGAAGCAGGTCCGAACCCAGCCCCTCTGGCGTAAGCGAGATCGGATCGGGGGTCATCACCGCGCGCACCGGCGTGTCGAAGGCCATCTCGTCGGCAAGCACCTTGCTGGACAGGTCGCGCACCGTGACGATCCCTTCGAGCTGACCTTCCACGCCGGTCACGCCGAGCGAGGAGACCTGTGCATCACGCATCTTGCGCGCGGCTTCGGCCACGGTTGTCTCGGGAGTGCAGGCGACGGGGTCATGGGCCAGAAGATCCGCGATCTTCATCGTCGCGATCGAATCCGTCCGTGTTTCGCCGCCGCGCACGCGGTTGAAAAAGCGCGCGAAGGCGGGCTCGTTTTGGGACAGTTCGCGAAATTCATCGGCCGGAAGCTCGAGCAGCACCGTATCGGAGGTCACCCGCGCCGTGGTCGCGGCAAGCCCGTCACGCATCAGACCGCGTTCACCGAAGGTATTCCGGGGCCCCAGGATCGAGACCAGCGCCCCGTTCTGGTCGGTGACTTCAACCGAACCTTTCTTGATCAGGTAGATGCCCTTGAGGGGTTCACGGTAGGCGTAGACGACATCGCCCTCGGAGAATTCCCTGCGGCGGAAGGAACTGGCGACATGCTCCAGCTCGTTGCGCGGCAGGTTGTCGTAAGGGTGGACGCCTTCGAGAAATGCGAGGATCGGGGTCAGATCGGCGGCCATGATCTTGTCCTTTGGGTGGTGGCGGCGCCCCGAGGGGCGCCTGCCGATCGTTCAGAGGTCGGGACGAGGATAGCCCCCGTCCCGAGCCGTGTCTCAGTGGTCGACTGCCGCACCGGCGCCCTTGGGCACACGGATCGACTCGACGAGCTCCTGGATGTCTTCCGGGGTCTCCTTGGTCGCGTTCGACACCACGAAGGCCGTGATGAAGTTGAGGATCGCGCCGATCACGCCGAACGAGGTCGACTTGATCGAGAGGATCATCGGAGCGCTGTCCGAGAAGGACGCGGTCGACGCCACGAAGAACCAGCCCTTGTGCAGGAAGATGTAGACCAGCGTGGTCACGAGACCCACGAGCATCCCTGCCACGGCGCCGGTGTTGTTAATCTTCTTCGAGAAGATCCCCATCATCAGAGCCGGGAAAATCGACGAAGCGGCGAGGCCGAAGGCAAGTGCCACGGTCTGCGCGGCGAAGCCGGGCGGGTTCAGACCCAGGTAGGTCGCGATCGCGATCGCCACGGCCATCGAGATACGGGCGGCCAGAAGCTCGCCTTTTTCCGAGATGTTCGGGTTGATCTGCGACTTGATCAGGTCATGCGACACAGCCGACGAAATCGCCATCAGCAGGCCTGCCGCGGTCGAGAGCGCGGCGGCGAGACCACCGGCGGCGACCAGAGCGATCACCCAACCCGGCAGGTTGGCGATCTCGGGGTTGGCAAGCGTGATGATGTCGCGGTTCACGGTCAGTTCGTTGCTGTCGCCTGCACTGTATTCGATGCGGCCGTCAGCGTTTTTGTCGTCGAACGTCAGAAGACCGGTCTTCGCCCAGTTGCGAACCCAGGCGAGGTTCTGGTCGTTCTCGATCGCGGTCATTTCCACGGCCGGCTGGTCGACGCCGTTCGGGTAGAAGGTCTTGACCAGGTTCAGACGCGCCATCGCACCCACGGCCGGAGCGGTGAGGTAGAGAAGCGCGATGAACACCAGTGCCCAACCAGCGGACGAACGTGCATCGGCCACACGCGGAACGGTGAAGAAGCGCACGATGACGTGGGGCAGACCGGCGGTACCGATCATCAGCGTCATGGTGAACAGGAACATGTTCAGCGTGGTGTCATGCTGCCCGGTATAGGACTTGAAGCCCAGCGCCTCGACGGTGTCGTTGAGCGTCGACAGGATCGGCGCACCGGAGCTGGTGTCGTTCGAGAACAGGCCCAGACCCGGGATCGGGTTGCCGGTCAGCTGCAGCGAGATGAAGATCGCCGGGATGGTGTAGGCGATGATGAGAACCACATACTGCGCAACCTGCGTGTAGGTGATGCCCTTCATGCCGCCCAGAACGGCATACATGAACACGATCGCCGCACCGATGAAGAGGCCGGTGGTGTTCGACACTTCGAGGAAGCGCGAGAACGCCACGCCCACACCGGTCATCTGGCCGATAACGTAGGTGATCGACGCGATGATGAGGCAGATAACCGCCACGGTCCGCGCGGTCTGCGAGTAGAAACGGTCGCCGATGAATTCCGGCACGGTGAACTTGCCGAACTTGCGCAGGTAGGGCGCAAGCAGCATGGCCAGCAGCACGTAACCACCGGTCCAGCCCATCAGGTAGGCCGAGGTGTCGTAGCCGCCGAAGGCGATGATACCGGCCATCGAGATGAACGAGGCGGCCGACATCCAGTCAGCGCCCGTGGCCATCCCGTTGACGATGGGGTGAACGCCGCGACCGGCGGCGTAGAATTCCGACGTGGAACCCGCACGGGCCCAGATCGCAATGCCGATGTAGAGCACGAAGGTCGCGCCCACCACCAGCAAGTTGAGGGTAAACTGATCCATGTCCCTCTAGTCCTCCCTGAAACTTATTCTTCGACGCCGTGTTCGCGATCGAGCTTATTCATCCGCCACGCGTAGGCGAAGATCAGCACGAGGAACACGAGGATCGAGCCCTGCTGGGCAAACCAGAAGCCAAGATCGGTGCCACCGACCTTGATGCCTGCCAGCATCGGACGCAGCAGGATACCGAAGCCGAAGGAACAGACGAACCAGATCACCAGAAACAACTGGATCGTCCGGATGTTCGCCTTCCAGTAGGCGTTGGAAGAGGATTTGTCCGCCATGAGCGTAACTCCCTTTTCGTTTCTCTCCAGACGGGCCCCTCATGGGCCCGCCCCTCCCCAAAATCAGGCCGAGACGCGCTCTACGATCGACCCAAGCCCCGAGGCGATCTCGTCGATGGAACCCATCGCGTCGATTTCCTCGAGAACGCCGAGCGCCTTGTAATGGGCGATCAGCGGCGCCGTTTGCGCGTGATAGGCCTCCAGCCTCGCACGCGCCGTCTCGGCATTGTCGTCGGCACGGCGCTTGAATTCCGTGCCGCCGCATTTGTCGCAAACGCCCGAAACCTCGGGCTGTTTGAATTCGTCGTGATAGCCTTCGCCGCACTTGGCGCAGGTGTAGCGGCCGGCGACGCGGGCGATCATCGCCTCGTCATCGACCTCGAGGCTGATCGCCGCGGTGACCGACTGGCCCGTCGAGGCCAGAAGGTCGTCGAGGGCGGCCGCCTGACCTGCGGTGCGCGGGAAGCCATCGAGGATGACCCCCTTGGCGACATCGGGCTCGGCCATGCGGTCCTTGAGGATCGCCAGCACGATCTCGTCCGAGACGAGCCCGCCCGATTCCATGACCGCCTTCGCTGCGAGACCGGCCTCCGTGCCCTGCGCCACGGCTGCGCGCAGAAGATCGCCCGTCGAGAGTTGCACGAGGCCGAATTTTTCCTCGAGCATCCGCGCTTGCGTGCCCTTGCCCGCGCCCGGAGGCCCGAGCAGGATCAGAACGGCCGGTTTCGTCTCGGTCATGGTCTCCACCTCGCCCGACATCATGCGTTCCCGCGATTGGCGATCAGGTCATCGACCACGGACGGATCGGCCAGCGTGGAGGTGTCGCCAAGCGAGCCGAAATCGTTCTCGGCGATCTTGCGCAGGATGCGGCGCATGATCTTGCCCGAACGGGTCTTCGGCAGGCCGGGAGCCCACTGGATGACATCGGGCTTGGCGATCGGACCGATCTCGGTGCGGACCCACTTCTCGAGCTCCTTGCGCAGCTCGTCGGTCGGCTCGACGTCGTTCATCAGCGTGACATAGGCGTAGATGCCCTGACCCTTGAGTTCGTGCGGATAGCCCACAACGGCAGCCTCGGCGACAGCCTGGTGCGCGACCAGCGCGGATTCGACTTCCGCCGTGCCCATGCGGTGGCCCGAGACGTTGATCACGTCATCGACGCGGCCGGTGATCCAGTAATAGCCATCGCTATCGCGGCGGCAGCCGTCACCGGTGAAGTAATAGCCTTTGTACTGGCTGAAATAGGTGTCCTGGAAACGCTCGTGATCGCCCCAGATCGTCCGCATCTGGCCCGGCCAGCTGTCGGAGATGCACAGCACGCCCTCGGTCTCGGTCTCGTCTTGCTTGACCGCCGTCTGCGGGTCGAGAACGACCGGCTTCACGCCGAAGAACGGACGGGTCGCCGAGCCCGGCTTCGTGGGCGTCGCGCCCGGAAGCGGGGTCAGCATGTGGCCACCCGTTTCGGTCTGCCAGAACGTGTCTACGATCGGGCATTTGCCCTTTCCGACGTATTTGTCATACCAGGCCCAGGCTTCGGGGTTGATCGGTTCACCGACCGACCCCAGCACCTTGAGATCCGACAGATCATATTTCTCGACCCATTCAGGTCCCTGCCCCATCAGCGAGCGGATCGCCGTCGGCGCGGTGTAGAACTGGTTGACCTTGTGCTTTTCGCAAACGGCCCAGAAGCGGCCCGCATCCGGGTAGGTCGGCACGCCTTCGAACATGATCGTCGTCGCGCCATTGGCGAGCGGACCGTAGACGATGTAGCTGTGGCCGGTGACCCAGCCCACATCCGCGGTGCACCAGAACACGTCGCCGTCATGATAGTCGAACGTGTACTGATGGGTCATCGAGGCATAGACGAGATAGCCGCCGGTCGAGTGCACGACGCCCTTCGGCTTGCCGGTCGAGCCCGAGGTGTAGAGGATGAAAAGCGGATCTTCCGCGTTCATCGGGCGCGGCGGGCATTGCGGCGAGACATTCTCCATCATCGCCTTCACATCGACATCGCGGCCGTCGATCCAGGTGGTCTGGTCGCCCGTGTGCTTCACGACGAGGCAACGCACCTTGTCCGAGCAGTGCAGCAGAGCGGCATCGGTATTGGCCTTGAGCGGCGTGCGGCGGCCACCACGCGGCGCGGTGTCGGCGGTGATGACGACCTTGGCGCCCGAGTCGTTGATACGGTTGGCAAGCGCGTCGGGCGAGAAGCCCGCGAACACGATCGAGTGGATCGCGCCGATGCGCGCACAGGCGAGCATCGCGTAAGCCGCTTCCGGGATCATCGGCAGGTAGATCACGACACGGTCACCACGCATCACGCCCTGGCTCAGCAGCACATTGGCGAAGCGGTTCACCTTTTCCGAAAGCTCGTTGTAGGTGATGTGCTGCGCGGGCGTCTCCGGGTCATCGGGCTCGAAGATGATTGCGGTCTGCTCGCCGCGGGTGGCGAGGTGACGATCGATGCAGTTCACGGCGACGTTGAGCACGCCATCCTCGAACCACTTGATATTGACATGGCCGAAGGTGAAATCGGTGTTCTTCACCTTGGTGTAGGGGGTGATCCAGTCGAGGCGCTTGCCCTCACGACCCCAGAACTTCTCGGGGTCAGTGATCGATTCCTGATACATCTCGCGATATTTCGCAGCATCGGCATGGGCATTCTCGAACCCCGGAGGGACTTCTTTCACGTCCGGAACCTGAGAAACCTGTTCTTGAGCAGCCATCGGCTTCCTCCCAACAATTTCGACATGCGGCCCAACAGCCGCCAATCAGCCCACGACGGATCGCGGGCACTCTACCCCGCAGACACTGTAACTCAAACGTTAACGTTCATGTAAGCCCCTTTGTGCATTGAATTTTTTTGTTAAGTTTTTCACACAAAACGCCGCGAAATTGTAAATGATGCAAAAGGTGGCAGAAAATAGGCATGAGGTTTCAGGGGCTTGCCTGTTCACGGGAGGTCGAGAAACGCGCCTCTGTAAATTTGACTGCCGGGTAAAGACCCGCGCAGATGCCGCGGAAACCTGCAGTGGCCCTTTTTTGATTCGACCCGGTCAGAAAACGCTCGAGACTGTGGATAAGTCACACAAGCCGCCCGGCTTGCCGCAGCGCAGGACAAGGCTTAGCTGTGAGAGGACCGCCACCCGAACCTGCGGAGCCCCGATGTCACAAGCGCCCGGCCCCTCGCCCGCGAACCCGATCCGCCCCACCGACGAAGAGGCGCGCACCCTCGCGCGCGAGCTGATCGCCGGGGCCCGGTTCGGCGCGATCGGCACGCTCGACCCGGCCACCGGCCACCCGGTCGTGACGCGCATCGCGCTCGGCCCCGGTCCCGGTCCCGGGAACGAAATCCTGACATTGGTCTCCGGCCTCTCGGCCCACACCAAGGCGCTGCGCGCGGATCCTCGCGCAGGCCTGTTGCTGGGCGAGCCCGGCCCCAAGGGCGACCCGCTCACCCATCCACGCCTCTCGCTTCAGGTCGAAGCGCGTCCGATCCACCGCGACGACCCGCGTTTCGCGGCGATGCGCGCGCGGTGGCTCGCCGACCATCCGAAATCAAAGCTCTATATCAACCTGCCCGACTTTTTCTTCTTCGAGCTGCACCCTCTTGCGGCCGCGCTCAATGGCGGTTTTGGTCGCGCCTACAACCTCACGACCAGCGATCTCGTATGAGAAAGGCGCGCGAGATCTCTCCCGCGCGCCCGTTTTGCTCGAAGGCCCAACCGATCAGATCGGGTTGTCCATCCGCAGCGTGACCTGCATCCGCCCCTTCGCCAGATCCGGCCAATTGATCGTCGCAAGCGTCTTGTCGGCGCCCTGCTCGACCGCGACATAGGGCATCGCGGTGACCCGCGCACCCGATGCATTGGTCACCGCCCCCTCGGCCACGAGGCTCTGGACGTTGCGCGCCCAGCCAGCGAAGGGCAGATAATCACCCGCATCTACCGTCCAGACCGTTTGCGCGGTGCCCTGGTTCACTTCGACCATCACCGGGTTCTGCGTGATCTGGCTGACCGCGTTGAACATGTTGCCTTCGAACACCACGTTGCGCATCCGCCCCCGATCGAGATCCGCAAAGCTCGTATCCACCGTTTCGATCCGGTCGATGCTGCCGTTGAGCGACTTGAAGACGTTGTTGGTGACGCTCAGCCCCTGCACGAAATGCCCTGCCCCATAGGGCTTGATCGACAGCCAGTTGAACCACGGCGCCACGTTGATGCACACGCAGGTATTGCCGGTAATCGTCAGGCCGCCGAAACTGTACTCGTTCGAGAACCCCGGGAACGCATCGTGCTCGTTCGTCCACTCGATGACCGAGTTGTCGATGTAGTTTCCGGTCACTGCCGATTGAACATTGGTCTGGGTGAAGACGAGCCCCGCCACACGCACGCCGCTTGTTTCCTCGTCCCCTTGGAACCAATGATTGCCCACCAGCAGGTGCCCCGACCCGTTGAGCACGAAGGTGGTGCCGAAGCGCACGAAACGCGAGTCGCGGATCTTGGTGTCATTGGCATTGACGTTGAGCACCATCGAGACTCGATCCTGCGCAGGTACCAACATCTCGTTCGAGAGGAACTGGCAGCCGTCGATCAGCAGATCCTGACAACCGCGCCCGATCGAAGTGATCACCCGATCCTTCGGTCGCACGACATAGCTGTCGCGGATCTGGAACATCTGCCCCTCGGGCGCGAGCATGATGCAACTCGCGGCGCCGTTGCAAAGGAACTCGACATTGGCGACGTTGAACCGGTCGAGCTTGTCCATGCCCGAGAAGTCGAGCACGTATTGATAGCGTGTGAACGTGTAGGTCCGCGTCCCCGAGCCGCCGTAAAGCGGCTGCGAGAGATAGAGCGTCCCCGCCCCCACATTCTTCGATTTCACATAGACCTCGCGCCCGACTCCCGTGCCGCTCACCCGCGCACCCACCGGGATATTCGCGATATTGGCGACATTGGTCAGCTGCATCGAGAGCGAGGTCGAATAGGTCGCCTGCGACGTGACCACCTCATCATCCCAGGCCGCGCCCGCGATCACGTTGAATTGGCCGTTCTGCAACACGCGGCGGTTCGAGAAGCTCGCGAGATCGGGGGCCAGTTCCTCGATCCGGATCGGCTCGCTCACCTCGACGCGCCGCCCCTTGAGGTCGAGCACGTTGTGATCGGTATAACCGAAGAGCGCCTGCAACGCCTTCTTGAACCCTGTCAGCTCGTCGCCGAACGCCTCCGCATAGGTCGGGAAATCGAAAGACGACATCAGCGACAGTTTCGCTGCCGCAGGCATCACCAGCGTCCCCACGAACTCGATCGGCGCGGAGATCGAAATCGAGTTGCCGATAAAATAGCTGCCCTCCGGGACGAGGATCTTGCGCCCCTCGGCGGCCTGGTCTGCGGCGTTGAAGGCGGCCGCGTCATCGCTCACGCCATCGCCTTTCGCGCCGAAATCACGCACATCGACCCAGCCCATCATGTCGCGCAGGAAGGCCTCGGTCACATCCTCGATCTCGATATCGTCGATGCGCACGACCGCACCATTTGCACCGGTCAGGTCGACCCCGAAATGGCCGTAAACCGCCTCGAGCCCCCAAGCCATATCGACGCCGCTGCGGCTGCCCGTGCCGACAATCGCCTCGACCTCGACGACGGTGCCGTAGGTTTGCAGCGTCACTGTCGGGCCGACCTCGATCAGCCCGCCTACATGCGCACCACTTCCGTTTACCGCGTAACCCGCGATGCGCACCTCCGGAAGATTGCCGCTCACCGCCTTCACCCGAGAGCGGATGCGCAGGTAGGTTCCCGGCAGGATCGGTGTCTCTCCCATGTAACGCAGTTTTTGCAGCGTCTGGGTCTTGAGCATCTCCAGACAGCCACCAAAATCGGCATCGGCAGGCACCTGCACCGCATTGGCCGCCCCCTCATAAGTGGTCGAGCCCGGCATCCCGTCCTCACTCGACCATTGATCGAGCCCTTCTGCGAAAGCGGCCGGGGTCAGCACCAGCCCTTCGGTAATCGCGACGTTCATCAGCAATCCTCTTGTCCAAGTTCCCGCCCGCCCCGTCCGCCGCGCCGCTGCGATCGAAACCGGGATGCGCCGAGGGCACCCGCCTCGACTGCAAAAGAGCTACGGGCAAAGGTTAAAGAAGCCCTGAGACGAGCGTGCGCTGACAACGTCACGCCGCTGTCATATGCTAAGGGGAGAAGGGAGCCGCACTGGACGGAGAACCCGATGGCCTACGCAATTTCCCGCGACGACAAGAGCCCGACGAAATCCCTGCGCCGAATCGCGCGCGAAGAACTTGGCTCGGCCCTCAAACAGGCCGCGATCGAGGCCCCGTCCGTCCACACCATTCGCAAGTCGATCAAGAAGACACGCGGTTTGCTACGCCTTTTCGCTCCGCGCTTCGACGACTTCGACACCGCCAATGCCGCACTGTCCGAGGCTGCTCGGGGCATCTCGGGGCTGCGTGATGCCGAGGTTTTGCGCGCGACGCTGGCCCGCCTCGGCCGCGAGGGCCCCGACCTCGATGGTGCGGCGGCCGCCCGCGCCTTTCTCGAAAGCCTCCCGCCGCTCGAAATTACGACGCAAGCCGAAGATCTCGCCCTTTTCGTCGAACGGGTGAGGGACGTCCGTCGTCAGGCGAAGCACTGGAAAGTGACGGGAAGGGGCTGGCCAGCATATGAAGACGGGCTGCTCAAGACACTCGCGGATTGCCGCAAGAGAATGAAGACCGCCCACGCCACGGGTTGCGAAGAGGATTTTCACGCCTGGCGCACGCGGGTCAAGCAGCACTGGTATCACACCCGCCTTCTCGCGCCGATCTGGCCCGAGATGCTCCACCCGCGCGAAGACGCGCTCGACATTCTCGGCGAACTGATTGGCGACCATCACGACCTGCACGTGCTGCGCGGCGCGATCCCCGACAATTTCGATCCGGAACATTCAGAGGCGCTCGCGCAGTTGATCACGACCGAGCAAGCCCGGCTCGAGACCGAGGCCTTCACCCTTGGCGCCCGGCTCTTTGCCGAAAAACCCGAGGCGCTGACCGCACGCTGGGGTGCGTGGTACCGGCTCTGGCGGGATTAACCCGCCAGTTCACCCGCCAGCGCCCGCTCGATCAGAGCGACCGTTTCATCGACACCGTAAAGCGCGATGAAGCCGCCGAAACGCGGTCCCTGACTCTGGCCGAGCAGCACTTCGTAAAGCGCCTTGAACCAGTCGCGCAGGTTGGCAAAACCATGGTTCTTGCCCACCGCGAACACGAGCGACTGCAGGAACTCGTCGCTGTGGTAGTCGACTTCCGGCAAAGCCTCGTCGCTGCCCGCAGCCGCATTCTTGCGCGCAAGCTGATCGAGCGCGACCTCCTCGGATTTCAGCGCCTTGACCAGATCTTCCAGAGCCGCGCGCTCCTCGTCGGTGGGCAGGCGGAAGACCAGCGTCGGCTTCACGAAATCCTCGAAATACTTCAGCGCGAACCCGGCCGCCTGATCGAGATCGGGATTGCCCTCCGGGCTCGCCTCAGGCGCATAGCGTTTGATAAAGCCCCAAAGGCCTTCCTTTTCCGACGCCCCAGCCACGCTCGCGAGGTTCAGCAGCATCGAGAACGGCACCACCATCTTGCTCTCAGGCGGGTTGCCGCCGTGAATGTGCCAGACCGGGTTGTTGACCTGCGCGTCGATCTCCTGGTCGGGATAGGCGCGCAGCTGTTGGTGATACTCGTCCACCATTTTCGGGATCACGTCCCACCACAGCCGCTTCGCGGTCTTGGGCTTGAGATACATGAAGTAGCTCAAGGATTCCGTCGCGGCATAGGTCAGCCATTCGTCGATCGATAGGCCATTGCCCTTCGATTTCGAAATCTTCTCGCCATTGGCATCGAGGAACAGCTCGTAGGTGAAATGCTCCGGCGCACGCCCGCCCAGCACGCGGCAAATCCCGTCATAGATCGGCGTGTTGGTCGAGTGGTCCTTGCCATACATCTCGAAATCGACGTCGAGCGCGGCCCAACGCATCCCGAAATCGGGCTTCCACTGCAGCTTCACATTGCCGCCGGTGACCGGCAGCGTCCACTCGCGCCCATCTTCGTCATCGAAGGTCACAGTGCCATCCTTGGCATTGACCTCCTTCATCGGCACGTAGAGTACGCGGCCGGTTTCGGGATGGATCGGCAGAAAGCACGAATAGGTCTGCTGACGCTCTTCGCGCAGCGATTTCAGCATGATCGCCATGATCTCATCATACTTTTCCGCCGAGCGGATCAGCATGTCGTCGAACTTGCCCGACTTGTAATAGTCGGTCGCCGAAGCGAATTCGTAATCGAAGCCGAACGTATCGAGGAAACGGCGCAGCATGGCGTTGTTGTGGTTGCCGAAGCTGTCGAACTCACCGAACGGATCGGGCACTGCGGTCAGGGGCTTCTGCTCATGCGCGCGCAGCATGTCCTGATTGGGCACGTTGGTCGGCACCTTGCGCATCCCGTCCATATCGTCCGAGAAGCACAGCAGCTTCGTCGGGATGTCCGAGATAACTTCGAAAGCGCGGCGGATCATCGTCGTGCGCGCGACCTCTCCGAAAGTCCCGATATGGGGCAGACCCGAGGGGCCGTAACCCGTCTCGAAGAGGACGAAGCCCTTCTCCGGATCCTTCTTCTCGTAACGCTTGAGCACCCGGCGCGCCTCTTCAAAGGGCCAGGCCTTGGATTTCATCGCAGCGTCACGCAAGCTCGTCATGGCATACCTCATGAGGGCGCCCTGTGCGCCCGGTCGCGCCTGACCTATTGAAGCGGAGGGGGACAGTCAATAATTTGCACCCCAACCACAGTCAGGAGCCCCAAAACCGTGCCCGATGTCCTCTCCTCGCTTTCGCCCCAGGATGCCCTTGTCGCCGTGATGGTCGCAGTCTCGGCTGCCGACGAGGACGTTCCGACCTCGGAACTCGTTGCGATCGAACGCATCGTGAACCACATGCCGATCTTCGCCGGCTACGATTTCGACCGGATCGCGCGGGTCTCACGCTCGGTTTTTGCACTGTTCGAGGAAGAAGACGGCCTCGAAGCCCTCTTCGGGCTGATCCGCGACTCGCTTCCCGAACGTCTCTTCGAAACTGCCTATGCGCTCGCCTGCGACGTGGCGGCGGCCGATGGCACGATCCGACAGACCGAACTGCGCCTGCTCGAAGAAATCCGCGGCGAGCTGGCGATCGACCGGCTTCATGCTGTTGCGATCGAATGGGGCGCAAAGGTACGGCACGTCACTCTCTGAGGCGTGCGTTAATCACGCAGAAACCGACGGGTGCTAAGCCGGTCCAGTTCATGGACCGGAGCCTCGTCGATGCGCTTTTTTCGTCTGTTCTTCCTCCTTCTTGGGCTCTGCTTCGCAGACCCTTTGCGCGCCTCCGAGGCTGATCGCGCACAAATCGCCATGCAACGCATGGAGATCGCCGCGAGGCAGGAATTTCTTGGCCAGCGCATCGCGACAGCGGCCTGTTTTGCCACGCTCGCGATCGATCGTGCCGCACAACTTCGTCGCCTCGGCGTATCGCTCGCCCAGTTCGAGGACAGCCTGGATCAACTCGAACACGGCGATCCGACAAAAGATCTTCCTCCTCTGCGTGGCGCGATGAGCCTTGCGTCGCTGCATGAAACGCGACTCGCCTGGTCGCGTCTGCACGCTGCCGCCGAGGCGATCCGCAACGAAGCATCCGATCAAGCGGCACTCGACCGTCTTCTTGCGGCCGAAACCTCGCTGGCAGGCGCTTCGCGCAGCTTGATCGCAGTTTTCGAAACGGACCTTTCCGATCCCGACCCCGCGCGCACGCGCCAAATCGGTGCCATCGGCGCACAACGCAGACGCGGGCAGGCGATTGTTCTCGCGATTTGCCGGCAACAGATCGCCCCGTCCCCCGACGCACCAACGCTGATCACGACTCTCACAACGTCTTTCGAAGGCACGACATTCGCGCTGATCCGGGGCGATAAGAATCTGGGCCTATCGCCCCCGCGCGATACCAAGGCGCGCGATGCCCTTCTCGAGACCCATTACGCCTGGAGCGATCTGCGCTTCCTGCTCGCCCCTGCGCGCGAAGGTCGGGTGCTCCAATCCATCGACCTCTATGACATCGCGCAAGGATACGAGGCTCTTCTCGATCAGCTCGACATTGTGATGGCGCATTACCTCGAAGCCTGAATCGGCTCAGCGCCCGTAGATCGCCGCCCAACGTTCGAGCAACCGGCTTTGGAGCATCTTCGACGCTTTCACCCAGGCCCGCCCTCCCGGGGGCTGCGGATCGGTTCCGGCCCGTCGCCGCCGGGCGAGATCGCCGGTGAAGATCGCGAAGACCAGTTCCGTCCCGTCCGGCGCAGTCATGTACCCCGCGAGGGTCGAGACGAAATTCAGCGTGCCGGTCTTGGCATCGACCTCAAACGGCTGGGACTTCATCGGTCGACCAGTCGCGTCGCGCAGCTGGAAAGGTTTCATCAACCCCCGAAGCCCCATCGGCGCCCCAAGCTGCCGCAGCGCTGCAACCATGTCCTGCGGCGAGATCTTCGCATCCACACCAAGCCCGGAATGATCGGTGAAGCGGGCCGAGCGCGCGCCCGTCCGCTGCGCGAGCCACTCCGACATCGCTCGCCCCGAGGCTCCAAGCGAGCCGCCCGCACCGAGCCGCGCACTCACTGTCATCCCCACGGCCTCGGCAGTTATATTGGTCGAATATTTCATCATCGATCGTAGCAGCGGGGCCAGAGCATCGCTCGAATGGCTCACGAGAGCAGTCCCGCCGGGCGGGTTGCGCACCTCCTCCGGGTTTGGCAGCGGAACGCCCTGCGCGCGCGCCAGCGTCTGAAACACGTCACCCGCATAGGCCGCCGGGTGGCGCACCGGCAGCCAGCGTGAACCGCCCTTGCCCAGTGCCGCCGAGGCGACCGTCCAGGCCTCAACCCCGCCGCGATCCGAATAGGTGAACGTGGGCCGCGCCCGGTTCGCGATCGCGACCTTGGCGGTATAGGCTTGGGGCTGCACATCGCGCCCGCGCGCATCCATCGTCAGCGCCCAGCCCCCGCCCGCGCGTTTCCAGCCGAAATGCACGCGGTTGAAATTCAGCATCAGCCCCGAAATCGACGGGTTGTAACTCGCGTAAACCGGCTGATCGCCCGCGATCTCGCGCTCATAGGGCAACGCCCCTCCCCATGTCAGGAACCGCCCCGTCACACCGCGCACACCCTTGCCCGCCAGCGCCTTCGCCATCGCCTGGAGATCGTCGGTCGACAGGGTCGGATCGCCACCGCCCGCAAGGACCAGATCGCCCTGGATCAGGCCGCCCACGATCGGCCCGGTCGCGATAAGATGTGTGCCAAAACGAAAACCGGCCCCAAGCTGTTCAAGCGCATAGAGCGAGGTGATCGACTTGAGCGCAGAGGCCGGCGGCATTGCATTGCCGCCCCAGCGCTGTTCCAGCACCTGCCCGCTGCGCAGATCCGCGACGACGAAACCGATATCACCGCTCAACCCGGCCGCGCGAACAAGCTCAGTGCTCGACGCGATCCCTTGCGCCCGTAGCAGCGAGGGACAGGCGATCGAGCCGGCACCCGCCGCCAGAGCCTGCAAGACCTTCCGCCGCGACAGCGCGTCCATGATACGATTCCCCCTGGTTGCAAGGGTCAGCCTAGCGTCTCGTTCAGCCGCTTCAAGCGCTTGAAAACCGCAGCTGTCCTGCTTTGGCCGGCTTCAGCCGACGCGCCAGTCGCCGCGTTTGCGAATCTCGGTCGAGGATTGACCGGACATCGGGATATTGATGAAGCACCAGCGGGGTGCAAGCCCGTCGGCAAGACGGAAAGACTGCGAGGGCGGAAGTTCGGCCTGCGCATAGATACGCGCCGCGCGCGCGTAACGCCCCTTCATCCGCCAGCCCGGACGCGCGAGAACACCGATCGGCACAGTCTCGATGATGTCGTGCCAGTGATCCCAGCGATCGAATTGCACGAGGTTGTCTGCGCCCATCAGCCATACGAAGCGCACCCCGGGATAGAGCCCGCGTAGCTGCGATAGCGTATCCGCGGTGAAGCGCGTCCCCAGCCGCGCCTCGATATCGCTGACCACGACGCGGGGATCTCCATGCAGGATCTTGCGCGCATACTCCACGCGCTGCGCAAGCGGCGCGGGGCCATGCGCCTTGAGCGGGTTCCCCGGGCTCACCATCCACCACACCCGGTCGAGCGCGAAGCGACGCAGCGCCTCGCGGGTAATCAGCGCGTGCCCCTGATGGGCCGGATCGAACGATCCGCCCAACAGGCCGATTTTCTGGCCCGGCATCGCAATGGGAAAGCCCTGTTTCATGGGCTGTGCCCTTACCTCATTGCGCGCGCACAGGAAAAGAGAAAACCCACACCGAGCGTACGAAGCGCAAAAGATCCAGACCCATAGCCGTCTCGCTCAGCGCGGAGCCGACTGCGCGAACCGCACGCAGCCGCGCCCCGCTTCCTTGGCCGCATAGGTCGCCACGTCCGCATCACCCTGCATAGCGTCGAGATCATGTATCGCGTAATCGTCGGAGACCACCACACCGATCGAGCCGGAAATCAGGCATTCATTCCCGGCGAACCATTTGGGCTCCTCCAGTCGGGCGATGATCCGCTGCGCCAGAGCCTCGAGCGCCTTGTGTTCGATCGGGCCTCGCAAGAGCAGAAGGAACTCGTCACCCCCCATGCGTCCGGCCAGGTCGCCATGTCGCACTGTCTCATTCAGTATCCGCGCCACCGATTGCAAAACGTAATCGCCCGCCGCATGACCGTAGCTGTCATTCACCCGTTTGAAATGATCGAGATCGATCTGCATCAATGCAAAAGGCGCGCCGCCTTGGGTCACGCCGCTGAGCGCCTGCGCAAGCGCACGCTCCATCGCGCGCCGGTTCGACAGGCGGGTGAGAGCATCCGTCAGCGCCAACCGCTCGGCCTCCTGCCGCGCATGATCGAGCCTTGCGGTCAGGGCGCTCAACTCGCCCATAACCATCGATTTCGTCTCGAGCAGATAGAGCATCTCCATTGCGAGATCAGCCACGGCAAAATCGCGTTCCGTCAGATCCAGACTCGCGACCACCTCGCTGAGATAAATCCCGAAGCTGAGATTCATCAACACTCCCCCGCCTTCAGCCTGCGGCAGGCTCAGCACATCGCCGCGCAAGCCGATCTCGGGCCGGGCCTGCAAGGTGAGGTGGATGCTTCGTCTTTCCTTGAGATGCCGCAATGAGGATCCGCAGGCCCCGACCTTGCGCGAACAGTTCGAGAATTCGCATCTGGGGATGGTGGCATCAGGGCATCGCAGCAAATCGGCCTCGTGGCGGCCGATGGTGAAATGGCGCGTGAAAGCGTCTCCGATCATCACGCCCTCGCCCAAAACCTTGTGCAAGGTGCGGCCTAGCGCGCGGATCCGTGCCTGTCCGTCGATCCAGAGAAACATCGGCATCAGCGCCGAGAAAAGCGGTTCGGCCTGTGTCAGGACATCTATCGCGTCCGTGCGCTGGCGCGCCGCTACAGGTTCGGTCGTCGAAAGGGAGGAGAGCGGCAAACACCCCTGCGCTTCGGGCATTGCGTCGCTCATAAACTGCCCTCCAAGGGACGTGAGAGGGCAAAGTTGCGTCCCTTCGCATAGGAACTGTCAAGAAGACGGATCGAGACGATTTCGCCGTTCTCTTCCGACTCGATCAACGCCAGAACGCCGTAATCATCGGCCATCGCACGCAGGATACCCGCAAAGACGGTTGCCCAGCCCGGAAGGCGTCCTGCGACCCGCAAACGGTATTCGCCGTCGTCCAATGTCTCAAGCGACAGTTCTGGCAGGTCGAGATCTGCCAGCGCCATGCGCGCGCGATCGTGCAGATCATCCAGGGTGTTGAGAAAATCTGTGTAATCGCAGCCGCCATAGCGAAGCAGCCGGCGCACGGGTTCGCGGGTCGCGAGATAGGTGCCGAGATCTTCCAGAAGATCGGTACGACTTCGCCCGAGTTCCGCACAAGCAGCCTCGATCAGCTTCAGGCTCTGTCCCTTCTCGTACTTGAGCATCGGTTCGAACCCCGCCGCCGACAGCCCCAGCCGGGCCGCCACGCGGCGCCAGACCTCGACCCCGTGCGTGTCGGTCAGGAAATTCTGGATCGAGCGGTTGATCAGGCCAAGCATGGTGCCTCCTGCCGGAAACGGTAGCGGCAGGAGGTTAAGAAAGATCGAAAATCCGATGGGTTACCGCGATAGCGGCAAAATCATCTGGCCGCCGGCACGCAACCCGAAGATCCCGCTGGGCACAATTTCCAGCGCTCCTTTCGCGATCGCGGCGATGACCGGGTCGAGACTGCCCTGCGCAGTCCCCGCCTCAACGACGACCTGCCCCCGCGACACACGCCGCCAGCTTCCGTCCCTTTCGGCATAGAGGTCGATCAGACCGGAATAGTCGCCCTGACGGACGAACATCGCCTCGTCTCCCGGCAGATCAGGCAGGAAATCGGCGCGCACCAGCGCGCAACTCGGCTGGCCATCGGGGTGAGGCAGGCAGAGACTTGCAGCTCCCGGCCCCGCTTCTTGCAACAGCAATGAAAGCAAGGCTTCGGGCGGTGCGCCCGCGCCCGGGGGAAGGACGATATCCTCGCGCAAACCGGTCAGGCGCGTCTCGCTTTCGGCAGGGGCCTTGCCTCGGGCAAGTGCCGATGCGAGGGACGGGTCGGTTTCGGCCAATTCCCGCAATCGGGCGACCCCGGCCTTGCCGGCAAGCCCCCAATCGGTCTCCATCGCGTAGATCGGCAGGCGCGCGGCCTCGATCCGCCCGGCCTCGTAGAGCGCAATCTGCGAACGCGTCGCAATCTTGTAAGGCGCGATCAACGGGGTCAGCCAGAGCAGCGCGACGGCCACCAGCATCAGCGCCATCGCAATATTCACCCGCCGCACCCGCTCCATCCAGAGCCGCCCGCTGAGCGTCGCCAGAGCATAGCCGATGCCATAGCCTGCCAGCAGCGCTGTCAGCACGAATTCCGCAACGCGCGAAGGCGTCCATCCCGTGTCCGCGATGCGTTGCCACTCGATCCAGACCGCCACCGCGACCATGACCGGCAGGATAAGCGCCAGCCCACGCGCCGAAAGCCGCAGCACCGGCGCCTCGACTGCCTCGTGATCCTCGCGTTCGACCCCGATCGAGATCAGCGTCACCGCCGCCACGGCCATCGCGAGCAACGTCTCGGTCTCGGGGAAATCGCCTGCGGCGCCCTGCATCCGGCGCAGTACGAGACCGATCAGGAAGACCGCGACCACGATCACCACAGCTGGCAGCAAAAGTCGCAGCAGCCGCAGGATCAGCGTGGGCGAGATCATCTCCTCAAGCTCGGTGACCACCGCCAGCCCGAGCCCGAGGATGGCCCCGGACAGCGGCAGCGCGATTTCGGAGCGCTGGAACAATGTCTGCAGGATGTCGATATCGACGCTTTCCAGCAGCCGTGAAGACAGGAATAGAACGAGCCACACCAGCCCCAGGAACAACCAGGCCGCACCGTAGCGCACGACAATGTTCCAGCTATGGGTGAACAGCTCCGGGTAATTGGCCCAATGGCTGCGCCCGCGCGTCAACGACACCATAGCGAAGGGGATCGGCACCGTCGCCAGCACGAAAAGCGCCAGCAGACCATAGCGCATCTGCGCCGCGATCGGTCTTTCGGGTCCGAAACCTGCCGCATCCCACCACCCCAGAAGAGCCACCGGAATCGCGATGACGATCGCGGCACCCAGTGCCTTGCGCGCCCCGATCTCGCCCAGCATCGCGAGCGCGGCACCGAAGAAGACCGTTCCCAGTACCGCCAGTGCGAAGAACGCGCGCGGGTCGAGCCCAAGCGCGTGCCAGGTCCCTTCCTCAAGCGACCAGAAGAACAGCCCCGCCAGCGCCCCGAGCAGACTGTGTTGCAATCTCGAATGCATAGCTCCTCCTCGGGTCGTTCAGCGACCGCTCCGCGTCAGCCAGTCCGGCAGGCCCCCGATATGATCGAGTACTGCATCGGCGTTCGGTTCAAGCTCCGCGCGGCTCGCCGGGCCACTCAGCACCGCCACGGCGACCATACCTGCCGCGCGTGCAGCCCTCATGTCATGCAAACTGTCGCCGATCATCACCACCTCGGCCGGATCGATCCCGAGCGCGTCCGCAAAGGCGAGCAGCGGGCGGGGCGTTGGCTTGGCCCCGTGACCGCTATCGTATCCGATGATTGCATCGAACATCTGCGACACACCCGCGCGTTCGGCATGGGCACGCGCTGTGGATTCCGCATCATTGGTGCAGATCCCGAGACGCAACCCCCGCGCCTTCAACCCGCCGAGCAATTCGCCTAGCGGGACCGGCGCGACCAGCGGCACATCACGTGCAGCCGCGTCCAGCTCGGCCACCAGGCCCGGCAGATCCCGCCCGGGCAGATGCGGAAGCAACAGTTCGGCCGCCTCCTCCACCGTTCCCGCGATCACGGCCGAATGAGCGTCGAACTCGGCCGTCACGAGATCGAAGCCGATCGCCTCGGCCATCGCCAGCGCGTGTGTTTCATCCACGGCCATCGCGTCGATTCGTGCCTTCGCCCACGCCCCCCAGGTCGCGTCGAAATCGAACAGTGTGCCGTCCTTGTCGAAAAGAACCGCACGAATCTTACCGCCTGCCATGAAGTCTCCTGCCCCCTCTTTGCAGGTCAGACTGCCCCGAGCCGGCGCTCAGGTCCAGTGCCGCAAATCGCCCCGCCCCAGAACCGCGCGCGCCTGCATCAGCGCCTCGGGCGCCTCGGCCAGATCGCTCGCGCAATCAAGCACCCAGCGATCCTCCATCAACAGGTAATCGAGCAGGCCCGCAAGGAAATCGGGATCCTGCGCCTGCGCCCGTAGATCCTCGACGCTCGCCCCGGAGACCGAGAGAAACCCTTCGATCAGCTCCTCTTGGGACGCCATCCAGCCAAGCGCGCGGATGGCGAGAATTTTGGCGCTTTCCTGCCGCATCGAGCTCTTCTCCCTATCGTCGGAAACCCTTTGTTAACTGATCGCCCGATATCTTCAAGACACGGGCAATCGGAGCCCGGCATCAACAGGGAGCAAGCAGGCAATGGCGGGGTCCATCCTCATCGTCGATGATGTCGCGACCAATCGCATCGTACTCAAGGCGAAGCTGTCGGGCGCGCGCTACGCTACCTCTCAGGCTGCTGACGGGCGTGCTGCGCTCGCGCTCGCTGCGACGGAAAAACCCGGCCTGATCCTGCTCGACACCAATCTGCCCGACATGAGCGGAAGCGAGATGATCGCCCGGCTGCGCGCTGACCCTGAAACCCGGCGAATCCCGGTGATCGCGATGACGGTGCATGACGATCCCGAACTGCGTATCGACTTGCTCAAGGCTGGCGCGAACGAGATCCTGACGAAGCCATTCGATGAACTGGTATTGCTCGCGCGGCTGCGCAGCCTCTTGCGGGCCCATGCCAGCGCGGACGAGACCGCGCTGCGGGCGCTGACCTGTCACGAACTGGGCTTTGCCGAGTCGCTTCATGATTTTGCGCCGCCCGCGCGCATCGCCCTGATTGCCCATCAACCCGAGCAAGCGCTGCGTTGGAAGGCCGCGCTTACGCGGAACCTCCCTGGCGACCGGATCGAAATCCTCTGCGGAGAGATGCCTCTCGATGATCCGCGCGCTGGGGTCGTGCCCGATATCTTCGTGATCGCGGCCGATCTGGAGCGTCGCGGAGACGGGCTTCGCCTGATGTCAGAGCTGCGCTCGCGCGCCGAGACCCGGGACGCGGTGATTGCTATCGCGACCCCGCGCAATGCGCACGAGATTCAGGCCACGGCGCTCGATCTGGGCGCAGACGAGCTGCTGCCATGCGACCTCTCCGGTCAGGCCGCGCAGGAAGCTGCGCTGCGGCTGCGCGCGCAGCTCGCGCAGAAACGCGTACGGGACCGGCTGCGCGTCTCGGTGGACGAGGGGCTGCGTCTGGCAATGGTCGATCCGCTGACCGGCCTCTACAACCGCCGCTATGCCAATGCCCATCTCGCACGGATGTCCGACCGCGCGCGCCGCACCGGCCGCACCAGCGTCGTGATGGTGCTCGATCTCGACCGTTTCAAGCGGATCAACGACTCCTACGGACACCGCGCCGGCGACCACGTCCTCACCGCCTTTGCGAAAGCGCTTCGTTCCAATCTGCGCGGCGTCAATCTGATTGCGCGCATCGGCGGCGAGGAATTCCTTGTCGTTTTGCCCGACACCACGCTCGATGCCGGTTACCGCACCGCTGAGCGGCTCCGCCACGCAATCGAGACACAACCGATCCGGCTTCCGAACGGAGAAGTCATCTCGATCACCCTCTCGATCGGACTCGCGATCGGCGGAACCCGGGACACCGACCCGCAGCATCTGGTGGACGAGGCCGACGCCGCCCTGCTGAATGCCAAGGCGACGGGCCGCAATCAGGTTGCCATCGCCCAAGCCAGCAATGCAGCCTGAGCGAGACCGATCTCCACGAACAGGTTAAGCGTCGTCAGGGCCGTGGCGGACGGTTGTCGTCACGGTCGAGGCGCTTGTCAAACCTTTGCGCGCCTTTCAACAGCCGCTCGGCAAAGGCGCGCCGCTCTTCGGGCGTCATCTCCTCGAGCCGCTCAAAGATCAGCGCCTCGCCGATATCCACCCGATCGATCGTGCGCGCCTTGTGCCGCGCAAGGATCTGCTCGACCTCCGCCCGGTTCCAGGGGTCAGCCTGAAGAGCAGCGATCAGCGCCGTCATATCCGTACGCGCGGCTTGGCGCATGTCACGAAAATCTCCGACGCGCTTCTGTGCCGCCCGACGCAGAGCGTCGCGATCCTCGGGGCTGAGCGCTTCGGTGAACGCGCCGAGGCTCACATCGCCCACCACCGGACGCGGCGGATGGCGGTCATGGGCTACGAAGCCGCCGACAATCACCCCTGCCACCAGCAGGTTAAGCGTGACCGATCCGATCAACGCCCAGCGCAACCCACGGCATTTGCTGTTCTCGCTGCCTGCCATCAGAACCCTCCTTCATCGGCGAAGGCGAATACCTCTGCCTCGGGCATCAGGTTGACCGTGCCGAGGCTTTCGGTCGTGCTGCCGTAAAGCGAGGCGAAGCTTGCCATGTCTTCGGCGCCGACGAAACCGATCCAGACCCCGGCGAGCGCCGCTGTGACCAGGCCGCCCATCGGTGCCCAACCCCCGAACGCACCGCGCAGCGCCTCCCAGATCCCGCCGAGAACGCCCGCCCCCTCATCGCCCGACGCAATCGTCGGCGCGGCGAACCCCGCCTGTACCCTTTCGGCATCCGCCATCACCCGTGCGAGGAAATCCGCGCGCGGCTCGGGCGCCTGCACGCGCGCCTCAGCGAAAAACGCCTCGAGCAGCGCCTCTTCGCTCTGATCATCTGTCTCGCGATAGACCCGTTTGTCACTCATCGCCAAACCCCAATTCTTCCCGCCGCCCCGCAAGGAGCTTGCCCAGAGCGCGCTTTCCGCGCGCTGTCAGACTTTCTACGGCCTCTACCCCGGTTTCCATCGCTGCGGCGATTTCGGGATTGGACAAACCGTCAATATGTCGCAGCGTGACCGCGATCCTCTGCCGCTCCGGCAGTTCGGCCAGCGCCGTCTCGAGCGCCGCGACACGGTCACGCGCCATCAGATCATCAAGCACCGAGGCCCTGTCGTCGGCCACCTCGGGCGCCTCGTCGAGTCCGACACCGCGCCGTTTGCGCAACCTGTCAGTCGCGAGATTGGCCACCACGCGATAGAGCCAGGTCGAGACTTTCGCCTCACCGGCGCGCCACTCGGGTGCTATCCTCCACAGCCGGAGCAACGCCTCCTGTGCCACGTCCTCGGCCTCGGCCCCATCGCGCAGATAGCGAAAGGCAAGCCGATAGGCCAAGGGGCCCATCCGCAGCGTCAATGCACGCGCCGCAGACGGATCGCCTTGCGCATAGAGCTCCAGAAGAGCCTCGTCGGAAGCTTCGGTCATCGCATCCAGCGCCATTGTCTCTCCGCCAAACGCCTATCGCGGTCGGGCCGCGGGTGCAATTCGGCAATGGGCCGAGGCGTGCCTGTCGCGCCCCGGCCCCTGCTCCGCGCGATCAGTTCGCGCCGTTTTGCTGCTGGGCGCCCGGGCCATTACCCGGCACCATCGGACCGTTGCCCATCGGACCGTTACCGACCGGCCCCTGACCCACCGGACCGTTGCCCATCGGTCCCTGACCCATCGGAGCATTGCCCCTCGGACCCTGGCCCTGGCCCATCATCCGGCCGTAACCGTCGCGATCGCCCGTGCGGTTCATCCAGCAACCGCCATCGCGGCCGCCCATCTTCGCCATACGGCCCTGACCATCGCGATCGCCCATTCGGCCATGCCAGTCGTGGCCATCCTTGTAGCCGCGTCCATCACGATCACCGAAGCGTTGCATCATCTTGCGCGCCATCTGCATTTCGTCTGCACTCAGTGCACCGTCGCCATTGCGGTCGAGGCGGGAGAACATCTGCATCGGCATCGGCCGGTCAATCAACTCAGCGGCCGAAAGCTGGCCATCGCCATTGACGTCCTGCGAGGCGAAACGCGCCTTCACACGGGTCTCGATCCGGGCCTTCGTCTTGGCGAGTTCGGCGTTGACCAGTTCCTCTTCCGAGATCAGCCCGTCGCCATTGGCGTCGAGGGCCTTGGCATCGGCCTCCCGCTTGGCCTGAATTTCCTCGAGGGTGATCTGACCGTCGTCATTGGAGTCGAACACGGTGATATCGAAGCCGAAGCCGTCGCGCATCCCGTCGCGGTCACCCATCATGCCAATCATCGGAATGCCAGTGCCCGGACCTGCGGTCTGCGCCACGGCGGGCAAAGTAAAGGCAAGGCCGGTTCCGGCCAGAAGGGCGGCAATAACGGTCTGCCTGCTGAACAGTTTCATCTCTTTACTCCTCATAACTTTTCCCGGACGCGCGTTGCGCCGTCGATATCTACCAAACGGGAAGCATCCGGTTTTCCGTCGCGCGGATTGCCGCCTCACGCAGCCGTGATCGACAAGCCTCCCTTTCCAAGCCCCGCCTTCCCCGCCATACTGCGCCGCGACGGCGCGCCCGAGAGGCGCGCAAAGGGGAGAGGCGCGATGTATTCAGACGAGGCTTTTCACGACGATCGACCGCTGGGCCGGTCGATCCTGCGCGGACTGACCTGTCGGTGTCCGGCCTGCGGCAAGGGCCGCATCTTGCACAGCTACCTCAAGGTACGCGAAACCTGTCCGAGTTGCGGCGAAGACCTCTCGCATCAGCGCGCCGATGACGGGCCGGCCTATCTCACGATCCTGATCGTCGGGCACCTGATGATCCCGCTGATGGCCGCCTATTTCATCGCATTCCGGCCAGAGCCCTGGCAGATGATCGCCCTGTTCGGGACCGGCTCGATCCTGCTCTCGGCACTGCTCCTGCCCTTGATGAAGGGGATGCTCGTCGGCATTCAGTGGTCGCGGCGGATGCATGGCTTCGGCGAGGGCGAAATCGCGCATGACTGAAACGAAAACCCCGGTGGACAAGACCGCTCTGCGTGATGCGGCAAGTGTAATCGTGCTGCGGCGCGATGCAGATGACGCGCCCCGGGTCTTGATGGGGCAGCGCGGGGCGGGGGCAGCCTTCATGCCATCGAAATACGTCTTCCCGGGCGGCGCACTCGATGCAGACGACTGGCAGGTGCCGCTCGCCGCGCCGCTTCCCCAACCCGATGCTGCGCGCCTCGAAGAGGATGCGCCACACGGGATCGCGGCGGCGCTGGCTGCGGCTGCGCTGCGCGAGCTTTGGGAGGAAACCGGGCTCATTCTTGGTCAACGCGCAGGCTGGCCCGGTTCTGTTCCAACGGACTGGCAGGGCTTTGCCAATCTCGGCTTTGCTCCTTCGGCCGCCGACTTGCGTTTCGTGTTTCGCGCGATCACGCCGCCCGGACGGCCGCGCCGGTTCGACGCCCGCTTTTTCCTGATCGACGCGGGCGCGATCCATGGAGATCTCGATGATTTCTCGCGCGCCTGCGACGAGCTTTCGCATCTACACTGGGTGCCGCTGCCGGAGGCGCGCGCACTCAACCTGCCCTTCATCACCGAGGTCGTTCTGGCCGAAATCGCAGCGCTGATCACAACCCGGCACGCGCGCGGAGCGCCCCATTCGGTGCCGTTTTTCGACAATCGCGGACCGCGTTCGGAGTTCCGCCGGATCGGGCTCTAGCGCCCCGCCAGAACGATGACGATCAGCGAAACGACCACAAGCGCAATGCCAATGCCTTCGCGCTTGTGAAGCTTTTCGCGAAAGACCAGCGCCGAGACGAGCAGCGTGAACACGATCTCGACCTGCCCCAAGGCCCGTACGAAAGCCGCATTTTGCAGCGAAAAAGCGGTAAACCAGCCAGCCGACCCCATGACGCCAGTGATCCCGACGAGCACCGTGCGCCGCCACGCGCCGAAGACGCGGGTCAGTTCTCCGGGTTCGCGCAGCCGCAGATAGAGCCCCATCCCGATCGACTGGGCAAAGGTGGTGCAGGCAAGCGCCACAATGGCACGGCCGAAGAAGCCCATAGGTTCGAGTTCCAGCGTCGCACCGCGATAGAAGATCGACGACAGCCCGAAGAGCGCGCCCGCCCCGATGCCGTAGAGGGCCGCGCGCGGATTGAATTGTCCCTCGGGTGGCTTGGTCAGGAACAGCACCCCAGCCATTCCGATCACGATGCCGACCCAGCCCAGCGGCCCCACCGTTTCGCTCAGGATGACAGCCGAGAAAAGCGCGACCTGCACGGTTTCGGTCTTCGTGAAGGCGACACCCACGGCGAAGTTGCGCAAGCCGAACAGCGCGACCGTCAGGAATGTTGCAGCAACCTGCCCCGCGCCGCCCGCGAGCGTGAAGCCCCAGAAGGCCAAGCTCAGATCAGGCCAGGGCGTGCCGGTCGCGGCAAGAAAGCCCAGCGCCGTCGCCGCTGCGAGCGGAAACCCGAAAAGAAAACGCGAGAAAGTCGCCCCGCCCACCGAAAGCTGCGCCCCGGCAAGGAGCTTCTGGAGCATGAAGCGCACCGTCTGCACGGCAGCGGCAAAGAGCGTCACCCATATCCACAGATGGGTGGGCGCTTCGGTCACGGCTGCATCCTTGCCAGATCGTAGCCGTTGAAATCGAGAACCTCGCGGGCCGCCTTCAGCAGATCGGGACGTGCCGGCGTCTGGCGCGACAAGATCAAGCCCCAGCTGCCCGAAGGCGTGCCGAGCGCCGCGATCCGATAGTCGTAGTCAACCCAGAGAACCCAGATCGGCTCGCCGCCATAGCTCGCGCGACCGATCATCCGCCCTCCCGGCCCGGTCAGCACGATCCGGTCATCGAGCTGTGCGGTCGCGCCGGTGCAATCAGTGCCCTTCACCTGATAGGCAGCCTTGCCGTCCCACGCCCAGCTCTGCGCGCCCGAACAGCCTGGCACACCGCTCTGGACGACATGCCATTGTCCAGCAAAACGTGCCGGATCAAACAGAGCCGCCGACGAGATAAGACCTTTGGGGTCGCGCAGCGGCGCGGGCTTCTCGGGCACGCAAGCCGCAAGCGCCAACGCGGCGATCAGAGCCGCGATTACTGCACGCATGTCTGCATCGGGAAGCCCGCCTCTGTCAGAACCTCATTGCAGCCCAGAAGCGGGGTCACCGGCGCGCAGGTTCGCGAACGCGCGAGGCAAGCGCCCTCGCAATCGCTGCTCGCGCGGCACGCCTTCCCTGCATCCTTGGTTACCCTCTGGCAGATCCAGCCGCCATTGTTCTCGACCCAGTTGCCACCGCGCGCGACGCATTCGAACTTCTCGGCATCCTGCTTTTCCTGACCCACGAGCGGCAGATCGCCGCCCTCTGGCCCCGAGGGTTTGCAGGCGGCAAGCGCAAGCGACGCGAGAAGGATGAGGGCCGGGGCGCGCATCAGAAGGGCATCGGGTGGTGTTGGTGGATCACCGCGATCTTGTCGAGGAGTTCCTTGGGCAATTCCATCCCGGCCGCGTCGAGATTGGGCTTGAGCTGCTCGACCGAGGTGGCCCCCACGATCGGGATCACCGGGAAGGGTCGGCTCATCACCCATGCGATCGCCATCGTCACCGGGTCGAGACCGGCCTCTTTCGCAAGCCCGGTATAGACATCGGCCACATCGAAGGCGCGCGGATTGGCCCGCCCGCCGAGGTTGTGAACCAGCGCGCGGCGCGTGCCTTCGGGGATCACGTCCCCCGAATACTTGCCCGTGAGGATACCCGCGGCGAGCGGCGAATAGGCCAGCAGCGTGACCTGCTCGTGATAGCCAAGCTCGCCCAGATCGAGATCGTAATAGCGGCACATCAGCGAATATTCATTCTGGATCGCCTGCACCCGCGGCCCCTTGCCCGCCTCGGCCAGATCGAGCCATTGCGTGGTGCCCCAGGCGGTCTCGTTCGACAGGCCGAACTCGCGGATCTTGCCTTCCTTCTGCAACTCGGCGAGCGTCTCCAGACAGGCGCTCATGTCGTCACGCACCTGCGCCTTGGAGGGCTGTTTCGACGGGTCCCACCGCCAGGTCTTGCGGAAATGGTAGGAGCCGCGATTGGGCCAGTGGAACTGGTAGAGATCGACGTAATCGGTTTGCAGGCGGCGCAGCGAGTCCTCGATCGCCTGCCGTATACGGGAGGGCGAAATCTCGGGGCCGCCGGGGATCGCGTTCGACCCCTCGCCGGTGATCTTCGTCGCGATCACCAGGTCGTCGCGCTTGCCACGCTTGGCCAGGTAGGTCCCCACGATTTCCTCGGTCCGGCCTGCCGTCTCGGCCTTGACCGGGTTGACCGGGTACATCTCGGCCGTGTCGAGGAAGTTCACCCCGCGATCGAGCGCGAGATCGATCTGGGCATGACCCTCGGCCTCGGTGTTCTGACTGCCCCAGGTCATCGTGCCAAGGCAGATCTCGGACACCATGATCCCGCTTTGGCCAAGTTCGAGCTTGCGCATTCCCGCGCCCCCTTTTCGAATGTGAAGTTGAACGGACCCTGCCACCGGGGTCCGGTAAGGTAAAGGCCCCTGCCCTTGTTCGGGCTTACTCGACCTTGTCGATCAGATCGCCATAGCCTTCGGCCTCCATCTCCTCGAGCGGAATGAAGCGCAGCGAAGCGGAGTTGATGCAATAGCGCAGACCGCCCTGATCGCGCGGCCCATCGGGGAAAACGTGGCCCAGATGGCTGTCACCATGTTTCGAGCGCACCTCGACCCGCGTCATGCCGTGGGTGGTATCGGTCAGCTCGACGATATGGTCATCAAAAAGAGGGCGGGTGAAGGAAGGCCAGCCGCAACCGGATTCGTATTGCGTCGAGGAGGCGAAAAGCGGCTCTCCCGAGACCACGTCGACGTAAATCCCTTTCGCCTTGTTCTCGGTATACTCCCCCGTCCAGGGGCGCTCGGTGCCGTTTTGCTGCGTGACGCGATATTGCTCGGGGGTGAGCTTCGCGAGTGCGGCGTCGGTTTTCTGCCATTTGCTCATCATCGATCTCCCTTTCGCGACTGATCTAGGAGGCAGGACGCGTGTGAAAAGCCCCGCGACGCGGTTTTACAGGTTCTGGCCGACGGGGTGGCTCTGTTATTCTCACGCAAGGTGCAAGCTCGGCGGGCAGCCTGCCTCCGGCGGGGATATTTGAAGCAATTGGAAAGGAGACGCGATGAGCGAAGACCGGTATCTGATCCGCGCGAATGAGATCGCGGCGATGGAAGGGCTCTCGAAGGCGCATTTCCTCAACCCGAACGCGCGGCGGATCAACAAGTCGCTCGGCGACGCGACCGGGCTGACGGGGATCGGGTTTCACATCATCGAGGTCGCGCCGGGCTGCGAGACGACTGAGTTTCATCGCCATTACCACGAGGACGAGGCGATCTTCGTGCTCGCGGGTCAGGCGACGGCGCGGATCGGGGAGACGAGGACGCAGATCGGGCCGGGCGATTTCATCGGCTACCGCGCGGGCGGAGAGGCGCACACGATCGAGAATACCGGAAGCGCGGTACTGCGGCTGATCGTGGTCGGGCAGCGCCTGCCGCATGACGTGGGCGACTACCCCGACAAGGGCAAGCGGATTTACCGCAACGCGGGCATGGCGTGGCAGCTGGTGGATATCAGCGCGGTGGAAGAGGTGACGGCGGGCGCGAAGCAATAAGCGCCCGTCCGCGTCACGCGTTGAACAGGAAGTGCAGGACGTCGCCGTCCTTGACCTCGTAGGTTTTGCCCTCGACGCGGAACTTGCCCGCTTCCTTCGCACCCGCCTCGCCCTTGTTCGCGACGTAATCGTCGAAAGCGATGGTCTCGGCACGGATGAAGCCACGCTCGAAGTCACCATGGATCACGCCTGCCGCCGCCGGGGCCAGCGTTCCCTTGCGGATCGTCCAGGCGCGGGCTTCTTTCGGGCCGACGGTGAAATAGGTCTGCAGGCCGAGAAGGTCGTAGCCCGCGCGGATCAGGCGGTCGAGACCAGCCTCTTCCAGCCCCATCTCTTCGAGGAACATCGAGGCTTCCTCGGCGTCGAGCTGCGAGATTTCCTCTTCGATCTTGGCCGAGATCACCACCGTGCCCGCGCCCTGCTCGGCCGCCATCTTGGCGACGGCTTCCGATTTCGCGTTGCCGGTGGAGGCAGAGCTTTCCTCGACATTGCAGACATAAAGGACAGGCTTCGCGGTCAGCAGTTGCAGCATGTTCCACGCTTTGCGGTCGTCATCGGAGACTTCTACGGTGCGCGCGGGGCGGCCCGCTTCAAGCGCCTCTTTCGCCTGCTCGAGAAGGCGCATTGCCTCTTTCGCTTCCTTGTCGCCGGATTTGACCTTGCGCGCGAGGTTCGCGATCCGCTTCTCGAGGCTTTCGAGATCGGCGATCATCAGCTCGGTCTCGATGGTCTCGGCATCGGCCACCGGATCGACCCGGCCTTCGACGTGCGTCACGTCGCCATCCTCGAAGCAGCGCAACACATGGGCGATGGCATCGACCTCGCGGATATTGGCGAGGAACTGGTTGCCGAGGCCCTCGCCCTTGGACGCGCCTTTCACCAGACCCGCGATATCGACGAAGGTCATGCGGGTCGGGATGATCTCTTTGGAGCCCGCGATGGCGGCGAGCTGGTCGAGCCGTTCATCGGGCACGGCCACTTCGCCCACATTGGGCTCGATGGTGCAGAAGGGGAAATTCGCCGCCTGCGCGGCCGCCGTCTTGGTCAGCGCGTTGAAGAGGGTCGATTTGCCCACATTCGGCAGACCCACGATACCCATCTTGAAACCCATTTCGCCCTCCTGATTGCGGCTTCGCGCTTCATAGGGACAAGGGCACGCCCGCGCAAGCCACGCTGCGCACCCGATCCGGGAGGCCACGGCGCGTCTGGGCAAGCTTTGCCGCGAGGCATTGATTTTCCCGCCTTCATCGCGCAAACCGCTTCGGGACCATCCGGAGGGACGCCATGACTCGCATCGACGCCAAATTCGCCAGCCTCAAGGCCGAGGGCAAGAAAGCCTTCGTCTCCTATATCATGGCGGGCGACCCGGATCTGGGAACCTCGCTCGAGGTGATGAAGGGTCTGCCGGGTGCGGGCGTGGACATCATCGAACTGGGCGTACCTTTCACCGATCCGATGGCCGACGGCCCGACGATCCAGCTTGCGGGCCAGCGCGCGCTCGATGGCGGGCAGACCTTGCAGAAGACGCTCGACATGGCCGCCGAGTTCCGCAAGACCGACGACACGACGCCGATCGTGCTGATGGGCTATTACAATCCGATCTACAATCGCGGCGTGGACAAGTTCCTCGTGGACGCCAAGACCGCCGGGATCGACGGTCTGATCGTCGTGGACCTGCCGCCTGAAGAAGATGTGGAGCTGTGCATCCCCGCGCGCGATGCCGGGATCAACTTCATCCGTCTTGCGACGCCCACCACCGATGACAAGCGCCTGCCGAAGGTCCTGCAGAACACCTCCGGGTTCGTCTATTACGTCTCGGTCACGGGGATCACCGGAAGCCAGGCTGCACAGGCGACCGAGGTCGGCCCCGAGGTCGCGCGGATCAAGGCGCAGACCGATCTGCCGGTGATCGTGGGCTTCGGCATCAACACGCCCGAAGCCGCGAAGACCATCGCGAGCGTGGCGGATGGTTGCGTTGTCGGCTCGGCCATCGTGAAGGAAATCGCGGATGGCAAGCCGGTGGCAGAGGTGCTGGACTTCGTGTCTGGTCTCGCGGACGGCGCACATTCGGCCTGAGGCCTGACGCGCCGAAGCCCTGTCCTCAGGGCTTCATGCGATAGCCGGTGCGCAGCCAATACCAGCCCAGACCCAGCACCAGAACGAGCGCGGCGCAGATCACTGCGAGCCCGTGCCAGGGCGACGCATCGGACACGCCCAGAAAACCGAAACGCGCCATGTCGATCAGGTAGAAGACCGGGTTGTAATGGGTCAGGATCTGGAAAGCGGGCGGCAGCGCCTTGGCCGAATAGAAGGTGCCTGACAGGAACGACAGCGGCGTGATGATGAAATTGGTAATCGCCGCCATCTGGTCGAATTTGTCGGCGAAGACTGCGGCGAGGATCCCAAGGCCTCCAAGGAACGCCGCGCCAAGGATGACGGCGGCGAGCGCCCACATCGGATGCGCGATCCCCTGCCCCAGCACCACGAACAGCCCCAGCCAGATCACCACCGCCACGATCAGCGCGCGCGCCACCGCCCCGGTCAGATAGCCCACCAAGATCTCCCACGGTGCAAGCGGCGGCATCAGCGTGTCGACGATATTGCCCTGAACCTTCGCGATGACGATCGAGCTGGAGGTATTGGCAAACGCGTTCTGGATCACCGTCATCATCAGGATGCCCGGCGCGATGAAATGCAGGAAATCCACGCCCATCACATCGGCGCGGTTGCGCCCGAAAGCCAATGCGAAGACGGTCAGGAACAGCCCTGCGGTGATCAGCGGCGCAAGCACCGTCTGCTGCCAGACAGCCAGAAACCGGCGGATTTCGCGCCAGCCCAGCATCCGCAGACCCATCCAGTTCACTGCGCCGAAGCGGCGCACGCCCATCTCATACATCGTCATCTCCCCAATCTTCCCGCCCCTACCACCGCACGGGCGCGAGCTCAACGCCGCCAGCGCACAAGGGGTTTCATCTTCGGGCAGAGGCAGTGTGCCGCGCGCACCAACCCTTGAAATGCAAGGGCTGCGATTGTATCTGTGCGCTCTCCCGTTAGAATGCGGGTCGATCGAGGGTGCCTGCCGCACCTGGTGGCAGGAAACAAGGAAAGGATGCCCATGTCCTGGACCGATGAACGCGTCGAGTTGCTCAAGAAGATGTGGACCGAAGGCCAATCGGCCAGCCAGATCGCGAAGGAGCTCGGCGGCGTCACGCGCAATGCGGTGATCGGCAAGGTGCACCGCCTTGGCCTTTCGAACCGTGCCGGCGGCGCGGCCGAACCCGCGAAGCCCGAACCCAAGGCGAAGCCCGAGAAAGTCGAGGCAAAGGCCGAAAAGCCCGCAGTCCAGCCCGCGGCCGAAGCTCCCGAGCCCAAACCGGCCGCGAAACCTGCGGCACCCGTTCAGGCCGCGGCTCCGGTCACGACGCCCGCGCGCAAGGCGATCATCCCCGCCGGTCAACCGCTGCCGCCTCAGCCCTCGGCCAACGAGATCGACCCCGCCGCGCTCGCGAAGGTCGGCGAGATCGAAAAACATTCGAAGAAGCTGAGCCTGATGGAGCTGACCGAGCGCACCTGCAAATGGCCGATCGGCGACCCGGCGACCGAGGATTTCTGGTTCTGCGGCCTGCCGAGCCAGGCAGGCAAGCCCTATTGCGAGGCCCATGTCGGCGTCGCCTTCCAGCCGATGAGCGCGCGCCGCGACCGTCGCCGCTGAGACTTGCTGAAAGGCGGAAATGACAAAGGGCGCCCTCGGGCGCCCTTCGTGTTTTCTGGCAGCCTCATACCTCAGAACCGGCGGGTCCAACCGATCGAGGCGGAGAACTGCTTCATCTCCAGTTCGACCTCGCTGCCTTCCGGGTAGAGGAAGGACGGTCCCTTGACCTTGTGCGGCAGCACGTAGTTCACGGCGAAATCGAGCGTGTCGTTGTCGTTGAGCTTCTTCGCGCCACCGAAGCTGATGTGATGTTCCACAACGCCCGGAGCGAGCACACCAAGAACGACATCTTCAGGCCCGATCGGGTTGGTCGCATGGGCATAGCCGAAGCGCCAGGTCATGTCGGGGCTCTGCTGCCATTCCGCGCCGATGCGGAGCACATCCACATCATCCCAGCCGAAGCCCGCACCGCCCGGAGCCCCGAAGGGGAGCGCCGTATTCGGATTGCCCACCGCGCCGATCGCGCTGTAGAAAATCTTCTGGTAGTCGAGCATCACCGTCAGGTCGCGGCGCGGCTTGAACGCCACACCCGCAGTGACCGATGCGGGAATATCGAACGACCCGTTGCCCTCGAAGAGGCCCGCATATTTGTCGAATTTCGACATCTTGAAGCGGGTCTGGCCCGACAGGCCGATCGTGACCTGCGGATTGATCTCGTATTTGATACCGGCGCGCAGGCCGATACCGGTCGAGAAATCATAGCCGTTGCCGGTGAGCTTGCCCGGCGTCGCGGTGTAGCCTTCCTGATCGAACATGTTCAGACCGCGCGCCGCGAAGCGCTGGACGGCGATGGTCGGGGCGATACCCCAGCTGAGATTGCCGTCCTTGCGGCCGTAACCCACCGAGGCGAAAAGCTGCATCAGATCCACGCCGGCCTTGCCCGCGCAGAAGATGCCATAACCGCCACCTTCGCCACAGTTGGGATTGACGACGGCCGGATAGCTCGTGTTCATGCCCCCGTTGCCATAGACCATGACGTTGAGCGCCCCGCCATTCGCGAGCGGACGGTTATAGCCGAAATTGGGGATCGGAAACCATTCATGGCCCGACTCGACCTTGCCCTCGGGAAGCGGCGGCGCCCCGGTTGCGGTGAAGCCGCGCCGCGGAGAGAACGCCTCGACACCAAAGGTCAGCTGATGACCGATATCGGCGATGTTCGCGGGGTTGATCGCCGCCGACATGGGGTCGACCGAATAGGCGACGCCGGCACCGCCGACGCCTCGTTGCGCAGGCCCGTAGGCGAGCGCGAAATATCCCTCGGTCGCGCTTGCAATCCCCGGCGCTCCAAGTGCCAGGCAAAACGCAGCCGTTCCCGCAAAGCGGGTTAGGTTCTGATTCTTCATTACTTTCCTCCCTGGAGGCCGACATCCCTTGCACCTGCGGGATCTCCCTTCCCGAAGCTGCGCCGACCGAGCCGTGCATAGACGGCTTCAGATATTCAACTTTAATTATGCGTAATCTTGCAAGCCTTTTTTCGGCGCGCCCCGAGATTTGCCGATGCAGGCTTTTCGTGGCCATCCGCGCAAGCTATATCGCGTCAATGAGCACGAACCCTCCGAACCTGCGCCCCGACCTGGCGCCCCGCGCCCGCATCACCGATGCCCCCCGTCCCGGACAGCCGGTGATCGGGATGGTTTCGCTTGGCTGCCCGAAAGCGCTTGTCGACAGCGAACGCATCCTGACGCGGCTGCGCGCCGAGGGCTACGCGATCTCGGCGGATTACGCAGGCGCGGATGCGGTGATCGTCAACACCTGTGGCTTTCTCGACAGCGCCAAAGCCGAGAGCCTCGAAGCGATCGGCGAGGCACTGAAGGAAAACGGCCGCGTCATCGTGACCGGCTGTCTCGGCGCCGAGCCCGACTACATCACTGGCGCGCACCCCTCGGTGCTGGCAGTGACGGGCCCGCATCAATATGAACAGGTGCTTGATGCCGTGCATGGCGCGGTGCCGCCCGATCCCGATCCGTTTGTCGATCTGCTGCCGGCGGCAGGAGTGAAATTGACCCCGCGCCATTACAGCTATCTGAAGATTTCCGAGGGCTGCAATCACCACTGCAAGTTCTGCATCATCCCCGACATGCGCGGGCGCCTTGTCAGTCGCCCCGCCCATGCGGTCGTGCGCGAGGCCGAGAAGCTCGTCGACGCGGGCGTGCGAGAATTGCTGGTGATCTCTCAGGACACCTCGGCCTATGGCGTCGATCTCAAACATGCGGAAGAGCGCGGCCACCGCGCCCACATCACAGATCTTGCACGCGACCTCGGATCGCTTGGCGCGTGGGTGCGGCTGCATTACGTCTATCCCTACCCCCATGTGCGCAACCTGATCCCGCTGATGGCGGAAGCGCATGAGAACGGCGGCGGCGTGCTGCCCTATCTGGACATCCCCTTCCAGCACGCGCACCCCGACACGCTCAAGCGCATGGCACGACCCGCCGCCAGTGCGAAGACCCTCGACGAGATCGCGGCATGGCGTGCGACGTGCCCCGACATCACGCTGCGCTCGACTTTCATCGTCGGCTATCCCGGCGAGACCGAGGACGAGTTCCAATATCTGCTCGACTGGATGGACGAGGCGCAGCTCGATCGCGTCGGCTGCTTCCAGTATGAAAATGTCGAGGGCGCGCGCTCGAACGCGCTGCCCGATCATGTGCCCGATGAGGTGAAGCAGGACCGCTGGGATCGCTTCATGCAGAAGGCGCAGGCGATCTCCGAGGCGAAACTGCAAGCCAAGGTCGGCACCATCCAGCAGGTGATCGTGGATGAGATCGACGAGGAAGGCGCGACCTGCCGCACCAAGGCGGACGCGCCCGAGATCGACGGCAATCTCTTCATAGACGAAGGGTTCGAGGCCCTCTCGCCCGGTGATATCGTGACGGTCGAGGTCGACGAGGCCTCGGAATACGATCTCTGGGGGAGGCTCGTTTGATCCGCATTCTCGCCGCGCTGACGTTCCTGTTGCCCGCCGCCATCCTGCCCGCTTCGGCACAGGCCAATGGCTGCTATATCAATGACGGGCTGGGCTGGGTGATCGCGAAAGCGACCTCGCAGCAGCGGCAGGTCAACGGGCTCGGGCCGGTCGAGATGGACCCACGCCTCATCCTCACGGCCGAGGCGCAGGCCTGCGACATGGCGCAGAAGGGCTTTTTCGATCACACGGGCTCGGACGGCTCGACGGTGATGATCCGGGCCAAGCGCGAAGGCTATCGCGCCTGCCTGATCGCCGAGAATATCGCGATGGGGCAGCGCAACCCGCGCGTGACGTTCGATGACTGGATGAAATCGCCCGGCCATCGTCGCAATATCCTGCTCAAGGACGTGACCCAGATCGGTGTCGCGGTCGTGCCCAAGCGCGGCGGCAACGGGCCGTGGTATGTGATGGTGCTGGCGCGTCCCTGCGACTGAGTCGCATGTCGCCTCAGGTCAGCCCCTCGGTGTCGATATGCACCACCGCCCCGCAATGCTTGCAGTGGATCGCGTCGGCATCATGCAGGCTCAGCCCGCATTTCTTGCACTCATAGCGCACTTTCGAGGGCCGGAAGAGCACCTGCGCGAGCCGCAAGAACAGCGTCACTCCGAAGATCATGATCGCGACCGAGATCATCCGGCCCCATTCGCCTTTCGGCGTGATATCCCCGAAACCCGTAGTGGTCAGCGTGGTCACGGTGAAATAGAGCGCATCGGCATAGTTGTTGATCTGAGGATTGATCCGCACCTGCGTCGCATAGATCAGCCCCGTCATCACGAAGAGGAACACGCCGAGATTGATCCCCGCGATCACCACGTCCTCGTGGCGGCGGAAGAAGGCAAAGTCGCGCCGCATCCGCGCCAGCAGCTGATAGGTGCGCAACAGCCGCAAGGTGCGCAGGATCCGCAGGAAGCCCAGTCCTTCGCCGGTGATCGGCGCCAGGAAGGAAATGATCGCGATGATGTCGGCCCAGGTCGCGGGACGCGCCCAGAAGCGGAACTTCTCGTCCGAGATGGCGTAGCGCGCGGCGAAATCGGTGACGATCACCACACCGATCAGCGCATCGACAACCTCGATCCAGATCGTGTGCTGGAAAAAGGACGTGATGATCACGAAAGCAATCGTCACGAGGTCGAAGATCAGCAGCCCGTATCGAAACGCATGCGCGCGCGGCGTGTCGGCTTCGTAGAGATGGTGCAGGCGCTTGATCATCGAAATTCCCCAAGTCTTGCTCAGGGATACAGGCTTTCGTCTGGCTGTCAAAGTATGCAAGAAGCGGCTCCCTTGCGGGGGCCGCCTCTGCATGGGTCGGACATGGATAAGATCGCGGATCTCACTTCACCACGACGGGGACGAAAGTCAGTCGACCACCCGGCGCGGAGCTGCCTTGCGCGGCTACCAGCTTCGCGGTCTCGTAATCATCGTGGCGCACCGCTTGCGCGATCTGTTCGAGCTGTACGACCGTATAGGCCTCAGGGTTCAGCCCCAGCTCGGCTGCGAGCTGCGCCTTGCCCTGATTGGTCGCACCGACACCCGGACCGCCCGGCAGGCGGTCTTCATGGCTGCGATAGTAAGTGACCGTGCTCGGATCCCCTTTGCGTGCGGCTTGCAGCATGTTTTGCAGCTCCGCCACGGTGTATTTCGTCGGGTCGACATTGTGCAGCCCCGGGAACGTTTGAAGTTCGGCCGCGATCTGGGTCTTGCCCTGGTTCGTTGCCCCGGGCGCCATCGGACCTGAAGCGGGCGAGCTCACCGACATCGGAGCGGCAATCACGCCCTGACCGGAGTCATGGGTAGAGTAAGAAAAACCAGCGGCCGAAGCGATCCCGGAGGAACCGGCGACCAAGGTGGCAGCTGCGATGGCAGTGGTGAAAAGATTGCGGGTCATGATGACCTCCTAACTCATCAAATAGTTTATCTGTCTGGCGCCGTTCGGGCGTCGATGAGGGTCATTTAAGTGTTCAATAGAGCGAGCAAAGGCCGTTAGGGACCTGAGGTCTGTTCGTCTCCGCGCATATTCCCCGGGAACCGGATTTTGCGTCGCACCAATCACATCCATTTGACTTCAAATCGAAAAAACCAAGACGGCCCTCCTGCTGGAGGGCCGTCTCTCGCAACTGGAATGTGGTGCGATCAGTTCGTGATTACCGGATAAACACGATGTAGCCACGGGGGGCCGGGTCACCGTGGGTCGCCACGAAATTCGCGGCGTCCATATGCCCGCGTTGCACGTCGTTCTGCATCCGCTCGAGCTGACCGACAGTGTAATTGCCAGGATCCACGCCGAGCTGCGCGGCAAGTTGCGACTTGCCCTGATCGGTCGCGCCGATCCCCGGACCGCCCGGCATCAGGTTCTCATGATTGGCGAAATAGAGCGCGACATCCATCCGGCCGCGACGCGCGGCGTGCAGCATGTTGGTCAGCTCCGCGACGGTATAATCGCTCGCCCGGATGCCGCGAAACTGCGGGAAGGTCTGAAGCTCGGCCGCGATCTGGGTCTTGCCCTGATTGGTCCAGCCGATGCCCGGACCGCCCGAGGACTGGGCGACAGTGCCCATGGGCGCGATGATCACACCTTGTGAAGCGCCGGGCGTGCCGGCGTCACGCGCAGCGGCGGCACCAACAGAGCTGACGGTCACCCCGAGGGCGGCGAGAAGTGCAAGAAGCGGTTTGCGTGTCATGACAATCTCCTTTCATGACATTCGGTTTGAAAATGACTTTCGGCGCTAAGCGTCGTCGGTGGTGTTGACGTGGTCACGTTCCGACCTGCGAAAAGGACATCAATTAGCCTGCAGGTTGCGATCCCACGCACATAACTCGAGGGAACCCGGCCCAAATCCGGGCCACTCAAATGGCATTCGGACAAGGCCCAGCGAAAACCTCACTGAAAACACGGGGAAAAAACGAAGCGGCCCTCACAAGGAGGGCCGCTCGCGCGCGTTTCAATTTGTGGGGACTTAGCTATCGCGGCCCATCACGGGTTGCGGAGCCACGTCAACCGGCTTGCGGTTCTGGTGCGAAATCACGAAATTCGCCGCCTCGACTTCATTGTCATAGAGCGCCGACTGGATGCGGGCGAGCTCGGCCGAGGTGTATTTTGCGGGGTCCAGACCCAGCTGAGCGGCGAGCTGCGCCTTGCCCGGAGTGACTTCGCCGACCGAAGAGCCGGTGCTCGTGCTGTAGGATTTCGACATCGACGGCGCGATGGAACCCTGACCGTCGCCACCTGCGGCGGCGAAGCTGGTGCTCAGGGCAAGGGCGGCGATGGCGGTGCTGATGATCGTTTTCATTCTCTCTCTCCAATGATGAAGCTTTTTTCGATGTATCTGCGGGAGATCGGCGACAGGGGAGGCGTCGGTCCCGCGATGAGGATGATTTAGGATCGTTCGCCCGTGCGGTGTATTGGATAATTTAGACATCGACTTGCGCAAATATGCACATTGAAATCCGTCGAAGCCACGACACAAACCGCGCGCACCTGCCTTGCGGCCCGCGAGCCCTTTCCCTGCCGCCCCTTTCCGACTAGAAGGCCCCGAAACCCTTATTTTCCGAGAGGTCGACCATGGCGTCCTATCAATATGTCTATCACATGGATGGTGTCTCGAAGACCTATCCGGGCGGCAAGAAATGCTTCGAGAACATCCGCCTGTCCTTCCTGCCCGGCGTCAAGATCGGCGTCGTGGGCGTCAACGGCGCGGGTAAATCGACGCTGCTGCGCATCATGGCGGGCATCGACAAGGATTTCTCGGGCGAGGCCTGGGCCGCGAAAGGCGCGAAAGTCGGCTATCTGCCGCAGGAGCCCGTGCTCGACCCCGCGCTGAACGTGCGCGGCAACGTCATGGAAGGCGTGGCCGCGAAGAAAGCCAAGCTCGACCGCTTCAACGAACTGGCGATGAACTACTCGGACGAGACCGCCGACGAGATGGCGCAGCTTCAGGACGAGATCGATTCCGAGAACCTCTGGGATCTCGACAGCCAGGTCGACGTTGCGATGGAAGCCCTGCGCTGCCCGCCCGACGAGGCCGATGTCGAAACCCTCTCGGGCGGTGAGCGCCGCCGGGTGGCGCTGTGCAAGCTGCTGCTCGAAGCGCCCGACATGCTGCTCTTGGACGAACCGACCAACCACCTCGACGCGGAAACCATCGCCTGGCTGCAAAAGCACCTGATCGACTACAAGGGCACGATCCTGTGCGTCACGCACGACCGCTATTTCCTCGACGACATCACCTCGTGGATCCTCGAACTCGAGCGCGGCCGCGGCATCCCCTACGAGGGCAACTACTCGAGCTGGCTCGAGCAGAAGGCCAAGCGCCTCGAGCAGGAAGCCCGCGAGGACAAGGCCAAGCAGAAGGTCCTCGAGAAGGAACTTCAGTGGATCCGCGCCGGTGCCAAGGCCCGTCAGGCGAAATCCAAGGCCCGTATCTCGGCCTATGAGAAGATGGCGGACCAGTCCGAGCGCGAGCGCGTCGGCAAGGCCCAGATCATCATCCCGAACGGCCCGCGTCTGGGCGGCAAGGTGATCGAGGTCGAGGGCCTGTCGAAGCATTACGGCGACAAGCAACTGATCGAGAACCTGAGCTTCTCGATCCCGCCGGGCGCCATCGTCGGCGTGATCGGCCCGAACGGCGCCGGTAAATCCACGCTCTTCAAGATGATCACCGGGCAGGACACGCCCGATAGCGGCACCGTCACGCTGGGCGACACCGTGAAGCTGGCCTATGTTGATCAGTCGCGCGATGCGCTCGACCCGAACAAGACCGTCTGGGAGGAAATCTCGGGCGGCGCGGAACTGATCGAGCTGGGCGACGCGCAGGTGAACTCCCGCGCCTATTGCGGTGCGTTCAACTTCAAGGGCGGCGACCAGCAGAAGAAAGTGGGTCTGCTCTCGGGTGGTGAGCGCAACCGCGTCCACATGGCCAAGCTGCTGAAAGAGGGCGGCAACGTGCTGCTGCTCGACGAACCGACCAACGATCTGGACGTCGAAACCCTGCAAGCGCTGGAAGCTGCGATCGAGGACTTCGCCGGCAACGCGATCATCATCTCGCACGACCGCTTCTTCCTCGACCGCCTCTGCACCCACATCCTCGCCTTCGAGGGCGAGGCCCATGTGGAATTCTTCGAGGGCAACTTCGAGGATTACGAGGAAGACAAGATCCGTCGTCTAGGCCCGGATGCGGTCGAGCCGAAGCGGGTGAAGTACAAGAAGTTCAGCCGGTGAGGCTGGACAAAGTTTGATGCGACCTGTTCTCTGAAAGCGAAAATATGCTTTCAGAGAATATAGACTAATGGAAAACTGGGTTGCTGAAACGTTACGCTCCAATGGCTTGTCGGACAAAGCAAAATTGGTCGCGGCCTCCGATGAATCTATTAAGGAAATAGCACATCAACCCATTTACGACGAGCAGGCTTTCAAACGCTCCCTTCGACACAAGAGCAAACTGACACAACTGCTCAATACCCATCTTCTGCTCAGCCAAATCGTGTCAGTATTTCTGATGCAAAATTTAGAGAACGCGACGGCCTTAAAGTTCGAACGATGGGGGCTCGAAAAGAAGGTCGACTTACTTCTCGCGCTTGGCGCGTGTCCTCCAATGATCACAGAAGTAATCAAGCAAATTAACTCTCTTAGAAACAAGGTAGCTCACGAGTTCGGCTACAAGATCGATCCCGTTGATCTAAGAAGAATTCATGAAAAGTTCCCTCGAGAGTTTTGGAAGGAACTTGATGAAGAGGTCTCGTTCAGCAAAACCATGTTCGTCGTGACGTACATGTTCGAAGAAGATCGTCGCGAGAACGCTGAAAGGTTGCTTAATAAACAAAAAGCCTTTGCGCGGTTGCGCATTGCGTTGGATGGTTTTCAGCAGCAGACCTCCTAACCCCCGACCAAAACCACACACCCCTCCCCCATCTGACCGCGCCGTTCACACCCCGCCTTCCCCCTCCCTCTTGAGCCATCTATAGTGGTCCGCAAGGGACAAGACACAAGACAAGGCAGGGACAGCGAAGTGGCGCATATCATCGTGATGGGCAACGAAAAGGGTGGCTCGGGCAAGTCCACCACCTCGATGCATGTGGCGACCGCTCTGGCGCGGATGGGCTGGAAAGTGGGCGCGCTCGATCTCGATCTGCGCCAGCGCAGCTTCGGGCGTTATGTCGAAAATCGCCTCGCTTTCATGGATCGCGAAGGGCTCGACCTGCCGACCCCGGATTATCGCGAGCTGCCCGAGGTGGATGCGGCGACGCTGGCGCCGGGCGAGAACCCCTATGACCATCGCCTCTCCACCGCCGTGGCCGAGATGGAGCCCTCGTGCGATTTCATCCTGATCGACTGCCCCGGCTCGCATACGCGCCTGAGCCAGGTCGCGCATTCGCTGGCCGATACGCTGGTCACGCCGCTCAATGACAGTTTCATCGATTTCGACCTTCTGGCGCGGATCGACCCGGTGACCTCGAAGGTAATCGGCCCCTCGATCTATTCCGAGATGGTCTGGTCGGCCCGCCAGCTGCGCGCCAAGGCGGGGCTGAAGCCGATCGACTGGGTGGTGCTGCGCAACCGCGTGGGCGCCCAGCAGATGCACAACAAGCGCAAGGTGGGCGCAGCGCTGGAGCAGCTTTCCAAGCGCATCGGTTTCCGCGTAGCGCCGGGTTTCTCCGAGCGCGTGATCTTCCGCGAGCTGTTCCCGCGCGGACTGACCTTGCTGGACCTGAAGGATCTGGGCGTCGAGAACCTCAACATCTCGAACGTGGCCGCACGTCAGGAACTGCGCGACCTGATGAAGGAACTCGACCTGCCGGGCGTCACGATCGACTTCTGAGCGCGCACAGTCGCTCTGTGCCACCTCTGGAAACGCAGAACGCCCGGGCGATTGCCCGGGCGTCTTGTTTGCGCGCTTGCGGTCTGGGGAGGAGAGCGGCGCTCAGACGGCGCGCGGCAACTGGGTGAAGGGCGAGACATGCTGGCGCTGCCTCTTGAGCTCGGGCAACGAACGCAGGGCATCGTATCGTGCGTCGAGAACATCATCGCGACGCTTGCTGAACAGCTTGAAGATCGAAACGAAGGTGCGGGGCATCTTTGGCTCCTGGGGTCTGTTGCTTGCCGTCAAACACAACCTGGCGGTGAATTATGGCCGGTAAATGGCGCTTGTGAGGAATGTGCGAGGCCAAGTCGCGGCGGCAGCGTGCTTGTTGAAAACCGCCGAACAATGAGCCGCCGAAGGCTTTATTTTCCAAGCAAATATGCGGGAATCGCGGCCGGCATCTGCAGGCGGGAGACACAGGCGCGCGACCATCTATCGGCGTGGCGACACGTCATCAGAGCACACGCATAAGGTGTGAACCCGATCAGGGCCAACCGACACGATTTAAGATGTTGGGAAATGGCGGACCCGGAGCGATTCGAACGCCCGACCCCTTGATTCGTAGTCAAGTGCTCTATCCAGCTGAGCTACGGGTCCGCTTGTGGGGGGCGATTTAGCCCCCGGGGCTGGCCATTGCAAGGGCAAAACGCGACCTATTTCGGAAATTTGCCGAAAATTTCCGCGCACCCCTTATTTGCCTAGCTCTGCGCACAGGCCGCCTTCTCGGAGCCCCCGTCGAAACTGATCCCGGAGGGCAGGAAGATGCGAAATTCGGTGCCGGTCTCGTCGGTGCGCACCAGATCGAGACGCCCCCCATGGCCACGCACCAGCTCTGCCGCGATGGCGAGGCCGAGCCCCGTGCCGCCCGCGCGGGTGCCCCCGGTGAAGGGCTGGAAGAGATGCTCTCGGGCACGCTCGGGCAGGCCCGGGCCGCTATCTTGCACCCGGATCCACCAGCCATCGCTGTTCTCCCCCGCCCCGATCTCGATCGTTCCGAGGCTCCCCGTGGCTTCGATCGCCTGACGCGCATTGCGCACGAGATTGTTGAGCACGCGGTAGAGCTGCTCGCGATCGGCCCGGATCACGAGGTTGGGCGGGACATCCGTGATGAACTCGACCGTCGGCGCGTCGCCGGGGTGCTCCTCGTTCTCCAGCACCTCCTGCGCAAGCTCGCTGAACATGAAGCGCGAGAGCGTCGGCGGCGGCTCTTTCGCCTTGCCGAAGGCCAGCGTCGTTTCGCACAGGTTGATCGCCCGCCCGATCGAGCCCATCAGCTTCGGCGCGGCGCGCTTCACGCCGGGATCCTCGGAGCTTTCCATCCGGTCGGCGAAAAGCTGGGCGGTGGTGAGGATGTTGCGAAGATCGTGGCTGATCTTGGCCACCGCCTGACCAAGCTGCGCCAACCGCTCCTTCTGGCGCAAAGAGGAGGTGAGCTGGGTCTGCATCGAGGCCAGCGCCTCTTCGGCCACCCGCAGCTCCTCGACCCCGGCCTGCGGGGTGATGATGCGTCGCGCATCCTCGGGCGCCTCGGCATAGGCGGCCATATGCGCCACCAGCCGTTTGATCGGCACCACCATCAGCCGGCGCACGAGGAAGAACAGCAAGACAGCGGTGATCATCGAAAACACCGCCGAGATCGACAGGAGCCGCAGCCCGTATTCGACCATCGCGATCCGCATCGGTTCGGTGGCGAGCGTGACCTCGATCACGATGCCGCCTTTCTGCACCGGCTCGCCGAGCACGCGGATCACCTTGTTGTCGACATCAAAGAGCGCGTGGACCGCATCGCGAATCCGCGTCCATTCCGTCGAATTGCGCAGATCGTAGGTCTCGGTCACCGGCGAGGGAATCGGTGAGGACAGCACCAGCTGGCGCACCGCGTCGCGCCGGAGCACCACGTTGAACACGCCCGCATTCGCCAGAAGCTCCTTTTCGAGATCCGGTGCGATCGTGGTGTCGGTGGTCAGAAGCGCGAGCGAGGCGATCTGGGCCCGCTCAAGTCGGGTCAGCAGATAGTCCTCGCGGAAGTTCGCGAGACCCGGCAGAAGGATCAACGCTTCGGCGAGCACGACGAAAACCGTCGTCAGGATCAGAAACCGACCTGAAAGAGTGTTGACTTTCATCGTCTATCAAACGCTGGGGTGGCGTTGTGCCGTCCCGTCCCTCGCCTCTTTACGCCCCTCGAGGCACTTGACGCAACCAGGGGGCTTTGCGGACAAGATAGGGGGCTCGCGGAAAAGGCAAAACCCCGTGAGCCATCACGTTTCGCGCTTGGGCCCGAATAAAGCGCGAAAAAAGCGCTTGAGGCGAATTGACTTGGCGCGGAGAGGCCACTAAAGACCGGGCTTCGAATGCTATCAGGCCTCGAATCCCGTATTCAGGGGCCCGAACCGGAGTGACAACGATGAAACGCACGTTCCAGCCGTCGAACCTCGTTCGCGCCCGCCGCCACGGCTTCCGTAGCCGTATGGCGACCAAGGGTGGCCGCAAGGTTCTCAACGCCCGCCGCGCGAAGGGCCGCAAGCGTCTGTCGGCCTAAGGCCGTCTGCGCCGCGACAGGCTTTTGACGCCGCCGGTAGCTTTTCGGGATCAGGCCTCGTGCCCCGATCGCGGATCGCGCCCGGCGGTTTCGCTATTTGCGCCGCCGATCTGCGAGGTGCCGTGATGGCCGCCATCCGCTCGTCCGATCCTGCCCGTCCGACCGCGATTCTGCGCCAGCGCGCGGATTACCTGCGGGCGGCCTCGGCGCAGCGCAAGAGCATGCCCGGCTTCCTCTTGCAGGCGCGCGCACGGCGCGAAGACGAACCCGTCGCGCCCGATCTGATCCGAGTGGGCTTCACCTGTTCGAAGAAACTCGGCAATGCGGTCGCGCGCAACCGCGCCAAGCGCCGCCTGCGCGAACTCGCCCGTGCCGTGCTGCCTGACGCGGGCCGCCCGGGCTGGGATTACGTGCTGGTCGGGCGCCCTGAGGCCACCGCCTCCCGCGATTTCGCACAGTTACTCGTCGAGTTTGCCGCCGCCCTCGCGGTGATCCACGACCTGCCCATCTCGCCGCCGCGCCCGCGCAAGCCCAGAGGCAAGAAGAAATGAGCCCCTTCGCCCATATCGTTGCCCTGCCCGTGCGCGCCTATCGGCTTCTGCTGAGCCCCTGGATGGGCCATGGCTGCCGCTATCAGCCGACCTGTTCGGTCTACGCGCTGGAGGCGCTGGAGCGGCACGGGGCGATCAAGGGCGGCTGGCTCGCAGCAAAGCGGCTTTTGAGCTGCCATCCCTGGGGCGGGCACGGCTATGATCCGGTGCCCGGCGCCGATCCCGATTTCGACGCCGCCCATCGCGGCTGTTCGCACAAGGACCATTCCGATGCTTGACGACGAAGAGAGCCCGATCCACCCGCTTTTCGCAGGCGCGCCCTCGACGACCGAGTTCAAGAAGCTGCGCAAGCGTATCGTCCGCGAGACCCGCGAGGCGATCGAGAAATACGGCATGATCGAGCGCGGCGCGAAATGGCTCGTCTGCCTGTCGGGCGGCAAGGACAGCTACACGCTGCTCGCCGTTCTGCACGAGCTACAATGGCGTGGCCTGCTGCCGGTCGAGCTGCTCGCCTGCAATCTCGATCAGGGCCAGCCGGGTTTCCCCGCGACGGTTCTGCCCGAGTTTCTCGAAACGATGGGCGTCCCGCACCGGATCGAATATCAGGACACCTATTCGATCGTGATGGACAAGGTTCCGCAGGGCCGCACCTATTGCGCGCTGTGCTCGCGCCTGCGCCGGGGCAACCTCTACCGCATCGCGCGCGAAGAGGGCTGCTCGGCGGTCGTGCTCGGCCATCACCGCGACGACATCCTCGAGACCTTCTTCATGAACCTCTTCCACGGCGGACGTCTGGCGACGATGCCGCCGAAACTGGTGAACGAAGAGGGAGACCTTTTCGTCTATCGCCCTCTCTCCTTCGTGGCCGAGGCCGATTGCGAAAAGTTCGCGAACCAGATGAACTACCCGATCATTCCGTGCGATCTTTGCGGGTCACAGGACGGGCTGCAACGCCAGCAGGTCAAGGCAATCCTCGACGGCTGGGAAAAGAACGCCCCCGGGCGGCGCAACAAGATGTTCCGCGCTCTGATGAACGCCCGCCCCTCGCACCTGTGCGACCCCGCGCTGTTCGACTTCGCCGGGCTCGCACTGCGCTCGTCGGATAAAGCGGATTTTAACGAAAACATCCCCGATCTGCGCGGCGAGGCTTAACCTGGCACTCACCAAATCGCCCTAGGCTTTCCCGATCGGTCCCGTTTGGGGCTGTCTCGAGATGCACGGGGGCATTTGTGATGGGGAACACCGAAAAAGCAACGCATGTGCGCAGCTCGCAGCTGCGCGCTCGAGCAAGTGGCAAGGCCGGGCCGATCCTGCTGCGCCGCGAGATGATCGCCTTCGTGCCTGCCTGTGGGCTCGCGCTGCTCTGGATCGGGCCCGAGGCGATGGTGCTTCTTGGGTTCACCGCGATTCTCGTGGGCTGGATGACCCGCCCGCTACCGATCCCCCCGGAAGACGAGGATGACGATCGTGACCCGGCGACAGGTCTTCCCGAGAAAGAGGCCGCCGTCGAGGCGTTCGCAGACATTTTGGAAGAGGCGCGCGAGCAGATGCGCCCGAGCGCCTGCCTGGTCCTCGGCATCGACTCGGTCGATCAGCTCTTGCGGCAACTCCATCGCGACGAATTCGATCTCCTTCTGCGCCGGATGGGCGAGCGTCTGGGGGCGCAGCTGCGGGCGGGCGATCAGGTCGCGCGCTGGGACGGCGCCGAGTTCGCGGTCCTGCTCAAACCGACGCCACGGCTCAATCTCGAGGGGATGATCCAGCTTTGCGGGCGTTTGCAGGATGCGCTGGCCGAGCCCTATTCGATCAGCGCGCGCGAAGTCACGCTCAGCGCATATGTCGGCTTCCGGCTCCTTCGACGGTCAGATCTCGAGGCCCGCGAGCCCTTTGATGCAAACCTTCTTCTTGCTGAAGCCGAGGCTGCCGCCCGAGATGCGCATCGCATCGGCCCCGGCGCGATACGCGCTTTCTCCCAATCCGCCGGTGGGGCCAAGACAGTCGGGCACAGCCTCGCACGCGATTGCGGCGATTCGCTTGAGGCGGGTCACATCACGGCATTCTTCTGCCCACAGATCTCGACCGATACCGGCGAAATCTGCGGTATCGAGGTGAAACCGCGCTGGCTGCACCGCGAGTGCGGCATGCTCGATGAAAGCCAAATTCTGCCCGCGATCGAGGCTGCGGGGCTCATTGAGCGGTTTTCCGAGGTTTTGCTCTTCGAAACCTTCGGCGCCCTGCGCGAATTCGACCGACGTGGCGAGGCAGTCGGCCCGGCCTCTCTCCTGTTACCGATCCCCCAGCTCGACAACCCGAAATTGATCGAACGCCTCGCTTGGGAATGCGACCGGTTCTCGATCGCCCCAGAAAGACTGAGCTTCGTATCGCCGCAAGCCTCCGTTGCTCGCCTTGCCGAGGATCTCGTCGACCACAACCTGCGCGCGTTGCGTCGGCTGGGCTGCCGGATCGAACTTGCAGGCTTCGGCACTGGCCCCATCTCTGCGGACACGATGCGGAAGCTCGCTCCGGAGCGGCTGCGCATCGATCGTCCCTTCATCGCTGGAATCGATCACAACGCGGAAAACCAGAAACTGGTGGCCGCTATCGCCTCGATGGCCGAAAACCTCCGCATGACCACGCTGGCTGAGGGCGTGGCGAGCATTGCCGAACATGCAATGCTTGGCCAACTCGGTTGCTCGGCCGTACAGGGCCCGGCGATCGCGCCCCCCATGCCGCCGGAGGACTTTCACGATTGGGCAGAGCGCCACCGGGCCAAGCTCGAAGCGACTCCGCGCCTCGATCTCAGAAAAGGATGAGGGACGTCGGCGCACGCGGGTACGGCATCCCGTCGGGCGCCCTGCGAATGAAGGGGCTTCTGCCGCAACATGCTGACCCGAGCGACCGTGCATTCGCGCCTCGTACCCCCTTTCGGGCGCGATCATGGCGGACCGGGACGAGCTCACGCGTCCCTCTCAGGCATGCCCCGAAACCGGCCCGCAACGCGCCGCCTGCTCCCGATGACCGCCACTTTCGCGCCAAAGCTTTCACAAACCTGCCCCGCCACCCTGTTTTAAGGGAAAATGGCTTGACCTTTGCCTGCCCCTTCTGTTGAACCTCCCCAAGTTTTCGACAGGCTGGTGGACTAGGGTCTTCATGGATAATCAGAATAAGAACCTCATTCTCGCCGTCGTGCTTTCGGCACTGGTGCTCGGCGTCTGGACCTATTTCTTCCCCCCCGAGCAAACCGCCGTGCCGCCGCAGGGCGAGAATGTCTCTGGTCAGGTTGCTTCGCCCGAAGCCCCTGACATCACTCCCAATACCGCCGCGCTGGACAGCCAGACCGTCAATTCGGACATGATGTCGAACGCCACGGGCGCTGCCGTGCAGGCCGCGCCGCGGATCGAGATCGACACCCCCGATCTGAAGGGCTCGATCTCGCTTCTGGGCGGTCGTCTCGATGACCTCCAGCTGAAGAAATACAAGGAAACGCTGGCCGAGGATTCGCCCGATGTGCGCCTTCTGGCCCCCGTCGGCGGCGCGCAGGGCGATGCCACCAAGCCCTATTACGTTGTCTATGGCTGGATGCCCGCCGGCGGCCTGCCTACCGATCAGGTCCCCGGGCCGAACACCCCTTGGACCCAGCTCGGCAGCGGCTCCCTGACCCCGGACGCCCCCGTCACGCTGCAGTGGAACAACGGCCATGGGCTGACCTTCCGGCGCGAGATCTCGGTCGACGACAAATACCTCTTCACCATCAAGCAGACCGTGCAGAACGGCACCGATCAGCTAGTGAAGCTCGCCCCTTACGGCATCATCGCGCGCCACGGCATCCCCGAGGAACGCCGCGTCTACGTGCTGCACGAGGGCGCCGTGCGGATGACCGACGGCAAGCTCGAAGAGATCAAGTACAAGAAAATCACCAAGCTCGACCAGCAAGGCGCCGAGGGCCAGGCAGAACTGTTGCAGGCTACGGATGCCGGTTGGACCGGTTTCACCGACAAGTACTGGATGACGGTGCTCGCGCCGATCTCGGGTCCCTTCACCTCGGTGGTGAAATATTCGGGCGAGAACTCGGACATCTACCAGACCGAGACCCGCCTGCCGGTGATCGAGGTCGCCCCCGGTGCGACCGGCGATGCCCAGACCCATCTCTTCGCAGGCGCGAAGGAATGGGAGACCATTCGCAACTATCAGGACAACGTGCCGATCCAGAACTTCGTCGACTCGATCGACTGGGGCTGGTTCTACTTCCTGACCAAGCCGATGTTCCGCCTGCTGCACTGGCTGCACGGCGCGATCGGCAACATGGGCTGGGCGATCATCGCACTGACCTTCATCATCAAGCTGATCGTCTTCCCGCTCGCGCGCAAATCCTACATCTCGATGGCGAAGATGAAGGAACTCCAGCCCGAGATGGAACGACTGAAGGAAGCTGCCGGCGACGACCGCCAGAAGATGCAGCAGGGCATGATGGAGCTCTACAAGAAGAACAAGGTGAACCCCGCCGCGGGCTGCCTGCCGCTTCTGATCCAGATCCCGATCTTCTTCTCGCTCTACAAGGTGATCTACGTCACGATCGAACTGTATCACGCGCCCTGGATCGGCTGGATCCATGACCTGTCGGCGCCCGATCCGACCTCGATCCTGAACCTCTTCGGTCTGCTGCCCTTCACCCCTCCGGATCCAGGTTCGCCGCTCTTCATCCTGTCGCTGGGCGTGCTGCCGATCCTGCTGGGTGTCTCGATGTGGTTCCAGCAAAAGCTGAACCCCGCGCCGACCGACCAGACGCAGGCAATGATCTTCGCCTGGATGCCCTGGGTCTTCATGTTCATGCTGGGCAGCTTTGCCAGCGGGCTCGTGCTCTACTGGATCACGAACAACACGATCACCTTCATCCAGCAGTACACGATCATGTCGATGCACGGGAAACGCCCGGATCTCTTCGGCAATATCAAGTCGAGTTTCCAGAAGAAGAAACCGGCGGCTGACGAGAAGAAATGACGGCGAGCCTCGCCCATATCTACCGCCACCCGATCAAGTCGATCGGGGTGGAGGAGCTGGAAAACGCGTCCCTCGAGGAGGGGCGCGTTTTGCCCTTTGACCGGGAATGGGCGGTGCTACATGAGCGCTCGAAAATCGGTGCGGGCCCGGACGGACGGGCCTCGGGCTGGGGGCCGAAGATCAATTTCGTGATCGGGCGGTCCGCGCCGGGGCTTATGGGGGGCACCTCGCGGCTGCTGGAGGACGGACGAATCGGCCTCGATCATCCGCGCCGAGAGCCTCTCGAGATCGACCCAACGCAGGAGACCGATCAGCACAGGCTTTTCGACTGGCTCCGCCCCTTCTGGTCCGAAGCCGCACCGCGCCCGACGGCACTGGTGCGCGCGGGCGAGCGGGCGCTGACCGACGATCCGCTGCCTTATGTCTCGCTGATCGGGCAGGCCTCGCTCGATGACCTGTCCAAACGCGTCGGCAAGGAGCTCGACCGCCGCCGCTTTCGCGCCAACCTCTGGGTCGAGGGCTGGGAGCCCTTCGCCGAGTTCGATCTGGTCGGCAAGACCCTGAGGATCGGTGACGCCGAGTTGCAGGTGCGCGCCTGTATCGAGCGCTGCCGCGCGACGGATGCGAATATCGAGACCGGCGAGCGCGACGTCGATATGCTGGCCGAGCTGGAACGCCATTACGGTCATCGCGATCTGGGCGTTTTCTGCCTCGTGACCGCGCCGGGCCGGATCGGCCGTGGAGATAAGGTGGAGGTGCTCTGATGGAGCTGAATTTCCCGCTGGCTGAAGAGCCCGACGATTTCGCCCGCGAGGCGGGGCGCAAGCTCTTTGCGGCGCCGGTCGAGTTCCTCAAGGGGGTCGTCGCGATGTCGGGCCTGCCGCCTGCGGACCGGATCGAGGTCTGTTTCGCGGGCCGCTCGAATGTCGGCAAGTCGAGCCTGATCAATGCGCTGACCAACCGCCGCAACCTCGCGCGCGCGTCGAACACGCCGGGTCGCACGCAGGAGATCAACTATTTCACCACGCAGGACGGCCCCTATCTGGTCGACCTTCCGGGCTATGGTTTCGCCCAGGCCCCGGTCGCGGTCGTCGCGAAATGGCAGGCGCTTCTGAAGAACTATCTCTCGGGCCGCGCCACCTTGCGCCGCGCCTTCGTGCTGATCGACACGCGCCACGGGGTAAAAGCCGTGGATGAAGAAATCCTGAAGCTCCTCGACCGTTCGGCCGTGACCTTCCAGGTGGTGATGACGAAGGCCGACAAAGTCTCGGCCAAAGATCGCGAGAAGGTGCTGACTCAGGTGCGTCAGGCGCTGTCGAAGCACCCGGCTGCCTATCCGGAGATCGTGCTGACCTCGTCGGAGAAAGGCGAAGGGATCGAAACCCTGCGCGCGATCATCGCCGGGCTCGACTGAGCCGGGCATGGCAGGACCGGGCAAGGCAGACGCCCTGCCCGGCTGAAAGCTTTACACACCGAGGCAGTAGCGCATCACCGCCTTTTGCGCGTGCAGACGGTTCTCGGCCTCGTCGAAGATCACCGAGTTAGGACCATCCATGACACCGCTCGTGGCCTCGTCGTTGCGATGCGCGGGCAGGCAATGCATGAAGAGCGCATCCGGCTTGGCGTGGCTCATCAGCTCTTCGTTGACCTGATAGGGGCGCAGCTGGTTATGGCGACGCTCCTTCGCGGATTCCGGGTCATGCATCGAAACCCAGGTATCGGTGACGACGAGATCGGCGCCCTCAACCGCCTTGATCGGATCGCGTTCGATGGTGACCGGGTGGCCCGCCTTCTCGGCGAGATCGAGCCAGGCGCGCTCGGGGTCGAGCGTTTCGGGCCCGGTGAAGGTCAGATCGAAGCCGAATTGCGCGGCAGCATGGGCGAAGCTCGCGAACACGTTGTTGCCGTCGCCCGACCAGACCACCTTCTTGCCCGCGATCGGGCCGCGATGCTCCTCATAGGTCATGATGTCTGCCATGATCTGGCAGGGATGCGTGCGATCCGTCAGACCGTTGATCACCGGCACGGAGGCATATTCCGCCATCTCGAGCAGGGTTTCTTCCTCGAAGGTACGGATCATTATCAGATCGACATAGCGCGACAGCACCCGCGCCGTGTCGGCAATCGTCTCGCCGTGGCCAAGCTGCATATCCGCGCCCGAGAGCACCATCGACTGCCCGCCCATCTGGCGCACGCCAACATCGAAGCTGACGCGAGTCCGGGTCGAGGGTTTCTCGAAGATCAGTGCGACCATGCGACCGGCGAGCGGCTGGTCGTCATCGAGCGCACCCTTCGGGCGATCGGCGCGCGCCTGTTTCATCGCTATGCCCTGGTCGATCATCGATCTGAGGGCGGCGGGGTCGGTCTTGTGGATATCGAGGAAGTGGTTCATTGCGTCGTCTTTCTTGGAGGGGTGCGAAGAGGCTGTCCGCCCCGCTGCGCTGACGCGCAGCCCCCGAGGATATTTCAAGCAGTTGGAAAATCAGCTCTCGAGTTGCGTCGCCGCGGCATCGAGACGCTTCACCGCCTCGCTCAGATCCGCTTCGGAGATGTTGAGCGCGGGCAGCAGGCGCAGCACGTTATCGGCCGCAGGCACCGTCAGCAGCTTCTGGTCATAGGCGGCGGCCACGACATCCGTCGGTGCACGCTTGCATTTCAGGCCGAGCATGAGGCCCGCGCCGCGCACGCTTTCGAAGGTGTCGGGATGGGCGGCGACCAGGCCTTCGAGCTTCTGGCGCAGGAAACCGGCCTTGGCGTTCACCTGATCGAGGAAGGCAGGATCGGAGACGATTTCCATCACCTTCGCGCCTACCGCGCAGCCCAGCGGGTTGCCGCCATAGGTCGAACCATGCGTGCCCGCAGTCATACCCGAGGCCGCGTTTTCGGTCGCTAGCACGGCACCCAGCGGGAAGCCCCCGCCGATGCCTTTCGCGACCATCATGATATCGGGGGTCACGCCCGCCCATTCATGCGCGAAGAGCTTGCCGGTGCGGCCGACGCCGCACTGCACCTCGTCGAAAATCAAAAGCGCGCCGGTCTCGTCGCACAGATCGCGCAGGCCCTTGAGGCATTGATCGGGCACGGGGCGGATACCGCCCTCGCCCTGCACCGGTTCGATCAGGATCGCCGCCGTGCTGTCGGTAACCGCCGCACGCAACGCGTCGTGATCGCCCCAGGGCAGCTGGGTGAAGCCGGGCAGCAAGGGCCCGAAGCCCTTCACCATCTTCTCGGATTTCGGCGTGGCCGAGATCGCGCCCGTGGAACGGCCATGGAACGCGCCCTCGAAGGTGATGATCTCGATCCGGTCCTCGCCCTTCGAGGACCAGTATTTCCGCGCCATCTTGATCGCGAGTTCAGCCGCCTCGGTACCCGAGTTGGTGAAGAAGACCGTGTCGGCGAAGGTCTTCTCGACGAGAGCGTCGGCCAGCGCCTGTTGCTGCGGGATCTGGTAGAGGTTCGAGACATGCCAGAGCTTGCCCGCCTGCTCGGTCAGCGCCTGCACCAGTTCGGGCGCGGCATGCCCCAGCGCATTCACCGCGATGCCCGCGCCCATGTCGAGATATCGGGTGCTATCCGCCGTCTCAAGCCAGGAACCCTCGCCCTTCACGAAGGCAAGCGGCGCGCGATTATAGGTCGGCAGAACGGAGGGGATCATCGGGTCAAACTCCAGTAAGAGAAGGCAAATGCGTGCAACAGTCCCGTGGGGCTGTCAACATTCAGGGGCCTTCGGTCAGCGATTTTAGGGAGATGTGGCGCGGGGCCACAGAAGATCGGACGTCAGGCGCGCGAGCGGCGACGTCGGGGACGGGCGATATATGCGGTCCGTGTGATCATGCGACGGCGATTACGCTGGGTCAGACGCAAAGTAAAGAGGAAAGCTTTCCGCCCTTCGCGAGGCTCAGCCCAGCGTCACGTCAAGGAACATCATCAGGATCAACCCGAAGAGAAGCCCCGCGGTCGCCCGGTTCTGATGGCCGTTGCGATGGGTCTCGGGAAGGATTTCATGGCTGATGATATAGAGCATCGCGCCAGCGGCGAAGGTGAGCCCCCACGGCAGGAGCGCGCCCGAGACGGAGACCGCCGCCGCGCCCAACAATGCGCCAACCGGTTCGACCGCGCCCGTCATCGCGGTGACGAAGAAGGCCTTGCGACGGGTATAGCCCTGCCCGATCAGTGCGACGGCGACGGCCAGCCCCTCGGGGATGTCTTGCAGCGAGATCCCGGTCATCACCGAGAAACCGTTATCGGTGCCCGCGCCGAAGGCGACGCCGATTGACAGGCCCTCTGGGAAATTGTGGATGGTGATCGCGATCACGAAGAGCCAGATCCGCGCCAGCTGCGCCGCATCGGCGCCTTCGCGGCCGGTGGTGAAATGCTCATGCGGGAGCGTCGCGTTGAGCCAGGCCACGAAACCTGCCCCGAGTGCGATCCCGGTCGCCGCGATTGCCGCCGCGACCCAAACCGAGCCGAACATCGTCTCGGCCACGTCGATCCCCGGAAGGATCAGCGAGAAATAGGAAGCCGAGAGCATCACGCCCGCGGCAAAGCCCAGCATCGTGTCGGCGGTACGTTGGCTCATTGAACGACCGAGCAGCGCAGGGATCGCCCCGGCGGCGGTCGCCCCGGCGGCCACCATGCCGCCCATCAGTCCAAGCCAGATCTCAGACACGCATCTCTCTCCTGTTCTCCCAATGCGCAGATGGGAACGGATCACGCGTTTTTGCAATAGCGGCGAAGAAAGATTGCTCTTTTCCTGCATGATTGGTAAGGAAACCTGACCACAGATAGGGAGCACCCCATGCCCGTCATCACCTCCATCGCCGATCTGAAGCGCCTGCATAAACGCCGCACGCCGAAGATGTTCTACGATTACGCGGAAAGCGGCTCCTACACCGAGCAGACCTTCCGCGAGAACACCGAGGATTTCGCGCAGATCCGGCTCAACCAGCGCGTTGCGGTGGACATGACGGGGCGCTCGACGAAATCGACGATGCTGGGCCAGGAAGTCGCGATGCCGGTGGCGCTCGCGCCGGTCGGGCTGACCGGCATGCAGCGCGCCGATGGCGAGATCAAGGCGAACCGCGCGGCCGGAAAGTTCGGCGTGCCCTTCACCCTCTCGACGATGTCGATCTGCTCGATCGAGGATGTGGCGGAGAATTCCGACGCGCCCTTCTGGTTCCAGATCTATACGCTCACCGATGACGATTATAACAAGAAAGTCCTCGCGCGCGCGAAGGCGGCGGGCTGTAGCGCGCTGGTGATCACCGTCGATCTGCAACTGCTCGGCCAGCGGCACAAGGATCTCAAGAACGGCCTAACCGCCCCGCCGAAATTCACCCTGCCCGTGCTGATGGATCTCGCGACGAAATGGCGTTGGGGGATCGAGATGCTGCAAACCAAGCGGCGCTTCTTCGGCAATATCGTGGGCCATGTCGAGAGCGCGGCGGACCCTGCCTCGCTGTCGAGCTGGACCGCGGAGAAATTCGACCAGTCGCTGAACTGGGACCGCATCAAGCAATTGATGGACATGTGGGGCGGCAAGGTGATCCTCAAGGGCATCCTGACCCCTGAAGATGCCGAGATGGCTGCGGCCACGGGCGCAGATGCGATCGTCGTGTCGAACCATGGCGGGCGCCAGCTCGACGGCGCGCTGAGCTCGATCCGGGTGCTGCCCTCGATCGTCTCGGCGGTCGGCGACAAGACCGAGGTCTGGCTCGATAGCGGCATCCGCTCGGGCCAGGACGTGCTCAAGGCGCTGGCGCTCGGCGCGAAGGGCGTGATGATCGGGCGGGCCTATGTGAACGGGCTTGGTGCGATGGGCGAGCAAGGCGTGACCAAGGCGCTTGAGGTGATCCAGAAGGAGCTCGACACCTCGATGGCACTTTGCGGAGAGCGCCGGATCGACGCGCTCGGCCGCCACAATGTGCTTTTGCCGAAGGACTTCCTCGACAATTACAGCTGATCAGGGCGACCGAGTTCGCCCCACAACCCCGAATCCCCTTGCCTTTCCGGGCGATCCGGTCTATCGGCAGCCGTTCTTGGGCCCGACACCCTTGGAGGCGGCCCATCACTTTGACTTATTTGGAGACCAATCATGGCCAAAGAGATCGAAACGATCGAAGCCGTGGCGCGTACGGGGACGGGCAAGGGGGCCGCTCGGCAAGCGCGTCGCGAGGGCTACGTGCCCGGCATCGTCTACGGCGACGGCAAAGACCCGCAGCCGATCAACCTCGACTATAACAAGCTGCTCACCCGCCTGCGCAAGGGCCGCTTCATGTCGACCCTGTTCAACCTGACCCTCGACGGCCAGGAAGACCAGCGCGTGATCTGCCGCGGCGTGCAGAAAGACGTGGTCAAGGACCTGCCGACCCATGTCGACTTCATGCGCACCCACCGCAACTCGCGCATCTCGCTCTTCGTGCATGTCGAGTTCATCAACCACGAGAAAGCTCCGGGCCTCAAGCGCGGCGGCACCCTCGTCGTGGTGCGTCAGGAAGTCGAACTCAACGTTCTCGCCGGTGAAATCCCCGACCAGATCGTCGTCGACCTCGACGGCAAGCAGATCGGCGACACGATCCACATCTCGGACGTGACCCTGCCGACCGGCGCGAAGCCCACGATCGACCGCGACTTCGTGATCGCCAACGTCGCCCCGCCGAAAGGCTTCGGTGGCGGCTCCTCGGACGAGGACGAAGGCGAAGAGGCCGCTGCCGAGGAATAATTCCTCCGCCGAAAAATGCGCCATTTGGCCAAAAAAAATGCAAACGGAGCCTGCGGGCTCCGTTTTTTTTCGTTTTTTTCATTGCCGAAGGTCGATTCTCAACTACTTGTGAAATCAAGGCAGTCGCATAACGCGATATAAATTAAAAAAATACACCCGTGAGGCGAAAAAAATGCAGACATACGGCGTGCAAATCTTAGCTGCCATGACAGCACTTACGATTTGCTACAGAGAACGTCGCAAGTTCGCGCAGGTTTTCCAAGAGGTCAAAGCGCGCCGCTCCGACCGCTCGATCATGCATCGACTGGCTCGGGACGTGAAGCGTCGCAAATTGCAAACCCCGTCATCTATCACAAACTCCCGCGGGACGCTCAAGAGAGAGTCGCTGGTGGATCGCCTCATGGAAGAGGTTGCGCGCCGCGAGAAGACCGACGAGGCGCATCGCAACTTCTCGGGCGTTTCGATCTCGCGCGTGGCAAGGGCGACAATCCGCTCCTACGGGCGTGACGACACCCTGCTCTGACACCCCCCTTTCCGTTTGCGTCGCCATCCAATATCCCAAGGGTGAGGATGACGCCGACGCGCAACGATGAGAAAGGTGGCGGATGCAGCTCTGGGTAGGTCTCGGAAATCCGGGCGCGAAATATGCGGGAAACCGGCACAATATCGGTTTCATGGCACTCGACAGGATCGCCGCCGACCATGGCTTCGCACCATGGCGCGCGAAATTTCAGGGCCAGGTGAGCGAGGGGCGCTTTGGTTCGACCCGCGTGGTATTGCTCAAACCCGAAACCTTCATGAACCTCTCGGGTCAATCCGTTCGCGCAGCGGCGGATTTCTACAAATTCACCCCCGCCGACATCACCGTTTTTCATGACGAGCTGGACCTCGCGCCGGGCAAATGCCGCCTCAAGCAAGGGGGCGGCCATGCTGGCCATAACGGGCTGCGCTCCATCCATCAGCATATCGGCCCCGACTATGCGCGGGTGCGGCTTGGGATCGGCCATCCCGGTCACAAGGATCGCGTGGCGGGCTACGTGCTCAATGACTTCCCGAAGGCGGAACAGGACATGCTCGACGATCTGTTGCGCGGCATTTCAGACGGAGCTCCGGCTCTGGCCGCGGGAGAGAGCTCGAAATTCCTCAACGCGGTGAGCCTGCGCGTCGCGCCTCCGCGCTCCTCGACCGGGACGAAGCCCCCCGAGAAAACCGACACGCCCACTCCGAAAAAGAAAGAGGCCGCGGAAAACACCCGCAGCCCCTTCGACAAGCTCAAGGATCATTTCCGGAAATAACCCTGGCCCCTTCCTCTTGGCCCAAATATCCCGGGGTGAGGCGCGACAGCGCCGAGGGGCAGCGCCCCTCGACCCCGCATCTCACCAGTGACCGGTGTTCTCCATGCTCGCCCAAGGCTCCTGCGCGGGCAGCGCATCGCCCATCTGCAACAGCTCCACCGAGATATTGTCAGGCGAGCGCACGAAGGCCATGTGCCCGTCGCGCGGCGGCCGGTTGATCGTCACCCCGTTGTCCATCAGGTGCTGGCACATTTCGTAGATATTCTCGACCCGGTAGGCGAGATGCCCGAAATGGCGGCTGTCCGAGGGCAGGCCGGTATCGCCATCCCAGTTCCAGGTCAGTTCCAGATCGGCGCGCCCATCCTCCTGACCCGGCGGGCAGAGATAGACCAGCGTGAAGCGGCCCTGCTCGCTCTCGTAGCGCTTGCGCTCCTTCAACCCGAGCAACTGGTAGAAAGCGATGGATTTCTCGAGATCGAGCACGCGCACCATCGTGTGCAGATATTCGATTTTCATCGGTCCGTATCTCCTCATGTCTTGGCGTCTCCCCGAGGATAGCTCACCTCCGCGCCCCGGCAAGAAGAACGATTTATCCACAGGATATGGCGGTTCCTAGAGCGCAACATCGCAGATATAGTAAATCCGATTCGAGAGCTGCGGAGGATGAAATGGCGCTTACCCCGGAACAGAAAGCCGAGATCGAGGCGCAGCGCGCCGAGACGCAAATGACCGCGCGCGCGGTCTCGCCGGGGATGGAGAAGCGCCTCTATACCGCCCATGAGGTGCTCGATCACGGGCTCGTCCGGGTCATCGACTATATGGGCGACGATGCCGCGATCTGTCAGGCCGCGCGGGTCTCCTATGGACGCGGCACCAAGGCGGTGAGCAACGATACCGGGTTGATCCGCTACCTGATGCGGCACTGGCACTCGACCCCCTTCGAGATGTGCGAGGTCAAATTTCACGTCAAGCTGCCGGTCTTCGTCGCCCGGCAATGGATCCGCCACCGCACCGCGAACGTGAACGAATATTCCGCGCGCTACTCGATCCTCGACCGCGAATTCTACATCCCCGCCCCCGACCAGCTCGCCGCGCAATCGACGGTGAACAACCAGGGCCGCGGCGCGGTGCTGGAAGGCGCCGAGGCCGCCCGCGTGCTCGACATCCTGCGCGAGGACGCGATGCGCGCCTATGACCATTACGAGGACATGCTGACCCCCGACGAGGACGCCGGCAAACAGGGCCTCGCACGGGAACTCGCGCGGATGAACCTGCCCGCGAATGTCTACACGCAGTGGTATTGGAAGATCGACCTGCACAACCTCTTCCACTTCCTGCGCCTGCGCGCCGACCACCACGCGCAATACGAGATCCGGGTCTATGCCGAGGTGATGTGCGACATCGTCAAGGACTGGGTGCCTGCGGCCTATTCGGCCTTCGAGGATTATCGTCTGGGCGGGGTGAACCTGTCGGGCAAATCGGTGGAGCTGCTGAAACGGCGTTTGGCCGGTGAGGTCGTCACGCAGGAAAACTCCGGCATGAGCAAGGGTGAATGGCGGGAGTTCGAGGAGGTTTGGGGGTAATACCACTCGCCCATAGGGAGCATTCTCAAGAGGAGCGGCGTAACGTCGCGGCCTCGAAATATGGCGACGCCCCCTATTTAACCTTTTAGGCCGTCGCGGGTATATACCCGTCATGGTTGTATTCTCTTTCTGGCATCAAGGAATAACTCACGCCCCCGGGATGATCCAACGGCTTCAGTGGATCTGGCAAAAAACCCACGGGACGGATGAGGTCAAGCTTATCGCTGCCCCCGAATCCGACGATTTGATCGCGGACGAGGGGATTGATCCGGCACGTCTATCGATGCAGATCCGATCCGATATCCTTCGCCTTCTCCTTCTGGCAAAGCATGGCGGCGTTTGGGTTGATGCGACTCTGCTCCCGTCGACGCATCTGAACACTTGGCTCCCGGGCGCCCTGGGAGCCTCAGGATTTTTTGCATTTTACAACGAACATCGAGACCGGGCTATTTCGAGCTGGTTTCTTGCCGCGCAGCAGGGTGATCCGCTCATCGCCCGTTGGCGCGACGCTTTCGTTGAATACTTCAGGACGCCTCGCCAACTGAACAAAACGGCTCCGCTTTGGACACGCGCGGCGCAAGAACTGCGGCGCGCGATCAATCCAGCCTCATTTGCAGACCCAAGCGTCGCGGGGCGCTCTTCTTATTATCCCTATTTCATCTTGCACTATCACTTCGACAAACTCGTGAGGACGGACCCGGTCTGTGCAGCGATCTGGCAGCAGACGACCAAGCTTTCAGGTTCAGATGCGGGGCGGCTGAAAAGCGCGTGCGTGGCGGCAAATGGCGATCTCGATGACGAGACAATGGCGTCTCTTTTTCAGGCATCACCGGTCCACAAGCTGAATTGGCGCAAGCCTGAAAAATTCGAAAAACTCTTGAACTTCGTGGAAGCGGGCCTGTCTAACCGACCGGAAACGCCTTGAACCTTAGGGGAAGTCTGCCATGACCATCCGCTTCCACGCCCCCCAAGCCCGCGACTACCCGACCGCTCTGCGCGAGCTGCGCCACGGATGCAAGACAACGCATTGGATCTGGTGGATCTTCCCGCAACTGGCCGCGCTCGGGCGCAGCCCCCGCGCCAAGGAATACGGAATCGCGGATCTCGGTGAGGCGCGGGACTATCTCGCCGACCCGGTGCTACGGGCGCGGTTGGTGGAGGCGTCGGAGGCGGTGCTGACCTACGCGAACACGCCGATCGAGGAGATCATGGGACCGGTCGATGCGCTGAAGCTGCGCTCCTGCGCGACGTTGTTCGAGGCCGCCTCAAATGGAAAGGAGCCGGTGTTCACCCGGCTCCTTGAAACGTTCTATGAGGGCGAGCGTTGCCCGTTGACGCTGGACGCCTTAGCCCGGTGACATGCCGCGCAGGCGCTCGGAGCGGCGGCGCAGGAGTTCCACCGTGGTCAGAAGCGCGATCGACACGAAGACGAGGATCGTGGCGACTGCGAGGATCGCGGGGCTGATCTGCTCGCGGATACCGTTCCACATCTGGCGCGGGATCGTCTGCTGGTCGTAGCCGGCCACGAAGAGCACCACCACCACCTCGTCGAACGAGGTCACGAAGGCAAACAGCGCACCCGAGACCACGCCCGGCAGGATGAGCGGCATCACGATCTTGAAGAAGGTCGTGCGCGGATCGGCCCCGAGGTTCGCGGCCGCGCGGCTCAGCGAATGGTCAAAGCCTACCAGCGTCGCCGTCACCGTGATGATGACGAAGGGAATGCCCAAGGTCGCGTGGGCCATGATGATGCCCGGATAGGAATGCGCCAGCCCGGTCTTGGAGTAGAAGAAGAACAGCCCCGTCGCGGTGATGATGATCGGCACGATCATCGGCGAGATCAGGACCGCCATCACGGCGCGGCGGAACGGCATCTCGGGACGCGACAGGCCAAGGGCGGCCAGCGTGCCCAGCACGGTCGCGAGGATCGTCGAGAAGAAACCGATGATGATCGAGTTCTTCGCCACGTCGATCCAGGTGGCGTGCTGCCAGACATCCATCCACCACGACCAGCCGCGCTCGGCCTGAGGCTCCTGCATCCCGAAGGTCAGGAGCATGTCGTACCAGCGCATCGAATAGCCGGTCGGATCGAAGCTGAGCATCTTCTCGGTGAAGGTGAAATAGGGCTCGGCGTTGAACGAGAGCGGAATGATCACGATGATCGGGGCGATCAGGAAGAAGAAAATCAGGCCACAGATCACCAGATAGGTGTAGTGCCAGGTTCTCTCGAGCGGGCTTGCATATGCGGGAACGGCCATGTGTTTCTCCTCAGCCCAGCTTCATGTTGTCGATGCCCACCAGCCGGTCATAGAGCCAGTAGAGGACCAGAACCCCGCCAAGCAGAAGCGAGGCAAGTGCGGCCGCCAGCGACCAGTTGAGCGACTTCTGCATGTGGAAGGCGATCATGTTCGAGATCAACTGACCATCTGCACCACCGACAAGGGCGGGGGTGATGTAGTAGCCGACCGACAGGATGAACACGAGAAGCGCGCCCGCGCCGATCCCCGGAAGGGTCTGCGGCAGATAGATGCGGCGGAACGCGGTCCAGGACGTGGCGCCCAGGCTGCGGGCGGCGCGCACATAGCTCGGCGGGATGGTCCGCATCACCGAATAGAGCGGCAGCACCATGAAGGGCAGAAGGATGTGCGTCATCGCGACGATCGTGCCGGTCTTGTTGTACATCATCTCAAGCCGGCCGTTGTCGCTGACGATCCCCAGCCAGACCATGATGTCGTTGAGCACGCCTTGTTGTTGCAGCAGCACCATCCAGGAGGTCGTGCGCACCAGAAGCGAGGTCCAGAAGGGCAGCAGGACGAAGATCATCAGCAGGTTCGATTTCGCCAGCGGCAGCGAGGCCAGCAGATGCGCGATCGGGAAAGCGAGGAGCATGCACAGCACGGTGATGATCAACGACAGGAGCGCCGTGCGCGTGAACAGCGTGCCATAGATCGAGCGCGTCTTGTCGACCGACACGATATTGTTGTCCTGGTCGCGGGTCATGTCGAGCGCGGCGAGGTAGAAGTCGATCGTATAGGGATGCGACGCGGATCGCATCGCGCGCCAAAGGTTCGGATCTTCCCATCCCTTGTTGATGTCGAGAATCGCTTCCTTGTAGGGCGGCTCCAGCTTGTCGGCCTTGCGCGCAGTCGAGGTGAAGAGCGAGCGCGTACCGGGAACATCATAGTTGATCCGGGTGCCAGCTTCGCCTTGTGTGCGGTTCGCCTTCATCTCCTTGAGATCAGTGGCCAGCGCGGCAAAGGCGCTCTCGTCGATGGGCGCTTCGAGCGGGTGCTCGGCAAACCATTGTCCAAGCGCGGGGGCGTTCTTAGAGAAACTGTCGTTATAAACCGACTGGAACAGCATCTGCCCGATCGGAACGACGAAAGTGATCAGCACGAACAGGAACAGCGGCGCGACGAGCAGAAAGGCCCGTCTTTTGGCCCGCGCCTGCGATTTCGCCAGCGCTTTCTTGAGCGGCAGGCCGTCGGCTGTTCTCAGCTCTGTTGGTTCCATCGTGGCGTCGCTCATCATCTCTCCTTTGCCGCTCAGGGCAGCGGGGCCAGGATCGCGCGCAGACGCGCCGCCTCATCCTGGGGTAACTCGGGCAGCATCACCCGGGTCGTGTAATTGCCATGGAGCTTGCCGTCGCGGCGGTAGCTCCAATCCGAAATCTGTTCGGGCGCGAAGGTGATCTCGTCACCGACATGGCCCTCGAAATAGACCGGCTCGTTGACGAGCTCCGCCGTAATCTCGGTCGAGGAGATCGAGATCGGTGCGGTCCAGATATGCTCGCGCCCGTTGCCGGGCGTATCGATCCCCGCCTTGAGGAGGAAATCCTCACCCTCACGCGCGCGGATCGCGCCGAGGAAAGCGGAGGGATAGCTCTCGCGGGCGGCAGCCATTGCGGCGTTCATCTGCGCGTCGCTCGTTGAGTAACCAACGACCGGGTCACCGGCCTGGACCGCCTGTGGCGCGACGGGCACCAAAAGGCAGAGGCATGCAGCCAAGATCCGGAGGGTCGACATCGCCAGACGCTTCCTTGCGAGAGAAAGAAGTCGGGCCGCGCGGGATGATCGCGCGGCCCGGTGTGGCATCAGCCGGCGAGCCAGGCGTTGAAGCGCTCGCTCAGTTCGGTGTCGTGGTCAGCCCAGAACTCCGAGTCGTTGACCAGCGCGTTGCCCATGTTCTCGGGCGCGGTGGGCATATGCGGCCCCATTTCGGTCTTGCCGTCCTGATACATGCCGACCATCGGGGCCGAGGACTTGCGTGCCGGACCGTAGGAGATCCACTTCGCCTGGTTGGCGAGTTGCGCGGTCTCGGTGGCGAACTTCAGGTAAGCCTTTGCGGCGTCCATATGCGGCGCGCCTTTCGGGATCACGAAGAAGTCGAAGTCCATCAGCTGGCCGTCCCAGACGATCTTGAAGGGCTGGCCTTCAGCGACCTCGGCGTTGAAGATACGGCCGTTATAGGCGGTCGACATCACGACCTCGCCATCGGCGAGCAGCTGCGGCGGCTGTGCGCCGGCATCCCACCACACGACATCGCCCTTGATCTTGTCGAGTTCGGCAAAGGCCTTGTCCACGCCTTCCGGGGTGCCCAATTCCTTGTAGACATCCGCCGCCGGGACGCCCGCGCCCATCAGAGCGAATTCCAGCGTGCCCTTGGCCGATTTGCGCAGACCGCGCTTGCCCGGGTATTTTGCGGTGTCGAAGAAGTCCGCGATCGTGGTGGGCGAACCATCGACCTTCGAGGTGTTATAGGCCATCACGGTCGACCACACGATGTTCGCAACGCCGCAATCGGTGAAGGAGCCATCGATGAAGTCTTCCGAAGCCGGGGTTCCGTCGGGCGCGGCTGCCAGATCCGCGTCGGGATCGAGCGGCTCGAGCAAACCTTCGTCGCACAGGCGGATCGCGTCGGATTTCTCAACGTCGGCCACGTCGACCGAAACGTTGCCCGCCTCGACCTGCGCCTTGATCGGGGTCGCCGGGTTGTCGGCGGCTTCCATGTTCACGTCGATGCCGGTCGATTCGGCGAAGGGCTTGTTGTAGGCCTCGACCTGGCTCTTCTCGTAAGCGCCGCCCCAGGACAGGACAGTCACGCTTTCCGCCTGTGCGGCGGCAGCGGTGAAGCCTGCGAGCGCGGTGCTCAGGATCAGAAGTTTTTTCATTCTCGGTTACTCCCAGTTGGTTGGTCTGTTGTTTTCTCGACGTTTCGTCGATTGGCCACCTTCGGGTGGCGTATCAGGGCGCGCGGCTATCACGCGCCCGGAATGCTTGGCTCACATCGGATCGAGAGCGCGGGCGTCTTGGGGATGCCAGCCAATCTTGACGGTATCCCCTTCCTTGAGCCGCACCTGATCGAGCGTGTTACGCGATTTCATCACGAAATCATCCGATCCCGCAACGCGCATCCGGGTGCGAAGGATGTCGCCCATATAGATCACCTCGAGAACCTCGGCGTTGATCGTGTGGGCGCCCGCAGGCATCATCTCGGGCTTGAACTCGACGCGCTCGGGACGGATCGACACCAGCGTATCCTGACCGGATTCGCGGATATTGACCGCAGTCGCATCGATCAGTTCGCCCGTGCTCAGGCGCACCGTGCACGTCTCCCCCGTCAGGCTCTCGACCTTTCCGGGCAGCTTGTTGTTCTCGCCGATGAACTGGGCGACGAAGCTGTTTTGCGGGCGCTCGTAAAGCTCATCCGGCGGCGCGAGCTGCTGGATGCGGCCATCGTTGAACACGGCCACGCGGTCCGACATCGTCAAAGCCTCGCCCTGATCGTGGGTCACATAGACCACGGTGATGCCGAGCGTCTCGTGAAGGTGCTTGATCTCGAACTGCATATGCTCGCGCAACTGCTTGTCGAGCGCACCGAGCGGTTCGTCCATCAGGACCAGTTCGGGATCGAACACCAGCGCGCGGGCCAAGGCGATCCGCTGCTGTTGGCCGCCCGAAAGCTGCGCCGGTCGACGATTGATGAAGTTGCCCATCTGGACCATGTCGAGCGCACGCTTGACCTTGGTCTCACGCTCGTCCTTGCCCATGCCCCGCACTTCGAGCGGGAAGGCGAGGTTCTCGCCGACCGTCATGTGCGGAAAGAGTGCGTAGTTCTGGAACACCATGCCAATTCCGCGCTTATGCGGCGGCACCATGTTGATGTTGCGGCCATCCAGCCGGATCTCGCCATTGGTCGCGGTCTCGAAACCGGCCAGCATCATCAGGCAGGTCGTCTTGCCCGACCCCGACGGCCCCAGCATGGTGAGAAATTCACCCTTGCCGATCGAGAGATTGAGATCCTTCACGACGAGCGTCTCGCCGTCATAGCTTTTTTGCACGCGGTCGAATACGACGAATCCTTCGCCGTCAGCTGCGTTGGTCAAAGCGGGCTCCCCGTTGTTTTTGTCTTTGGTCATTTCCCGTGCATATGACTAAAGCAAGGGCAATTCTGGATTTCAACCCGGAATCCAAAAACTCCGAACATAAGCCTATCGCAGCACAGAACCGCCCGAAAAACCGCCGCTTTGCGGCATTTCCCGCGCAAGGAGCGACCATTTCCTGCACATTTCTCGCGAAACCTTACTCGGCGTCATTCGAGGGTAGGCAGAGGGACCGTAGACGGATTCAACCTCGGCGGAAGTCCAATGCACCAATGTCAGACGGGGGTAGGCGCGCAGAAGGGCCGAGAGCTGGTCGCGAGGAAGCACACGCATCGCCTGTCGCCCGGGCCAGAAGCTCTCGACCCACGCGCCCTCGGCTTGCACCAAGGAGTGGCGCGGCAAGAGAAGATGGTGATATCGCGCCCGTCGTCGTCCCTGCATCACCCGCGCCCCGCCCCAGCCACTGGCGGCAAGATGGCGTGCACGGACCAGCGCCCCGGAACCTTCTGTAATGTAAAGGCAATGCTGACCCGAAAGGCGCAGCGGGCGGGTATTGCCGAACGCGCCCGCCCGGATCTCGACCGGTCGCAATCGCGAATCGTGGCGCAACTGATTTGCCGAGAGCACCCGCACCCCATGCCAGAGCACCGGTTGCGCAGGCCCGTCACGGGTGAGGACCAGGTCGCCGGGTCGCAAGGCCTCGACCAAGCACGGGCCGCGCGGCGTCGCAATCCTCGTGCCTTCGAGGAAACAGGGAATGCCCATCGCATGGAGCTGCGGCGCGGTCGAGACCTCCTGGGGCGCAACTCCGATCAGGGTCACGCTCTCGCCATTGGGGAAACTCAGGACCGCGTTGCCCGAGGCATCGGTCCCGACGGTGACGTCCCAGGCGTTCACGGGTGCACCGGCCGCATCAGTCAGCCCCGTCACGTCGAGTTGATCGGTGGTGAAGCCCGATCCGTCATCGCTCATATCGAAATCAGCGATCTTATCGGCACCACCGCCATCGGCGAAAACGAGCGTGTCCCCACCTTCGCCGCTCCAGAGCGTGTCGTCGCCCGTTCCACCGACGATGATGTCATCCCCCGCACCGCCGGTGATCGTGTCGTCACCGCCGCCGCCGTCCAGATAGACGCCAGCACCGCTCGCGGATGCATCGAGACGATCGGAAAGGGCGCTGCCTGTGATCCCTTCGATCTCCGAGAAGTCGACCCTTTCGGCGCCCGCCGTTACGCTTCCGCTCTCGCTCCCCCCGTAGATCGCGGTGATGCCGCTCGTGGTGACGGCGCTGAAATCGAGCAGATCGAAATCCGTGCCGTTGGTGACGGTCTCGCCACCCAGCACGACATCGATGCCCCAGCTGTCCGCGAAGAGGAACCTGTCGTCATCCGCCCCACCCGAAAGCAGGTCGTTGCCGCCATCGCCCCAGATCGTGTCGGCACCATCACCACCCGAGACGGTGTCGTCGCCCGCATCCCCGTGAAGCGAATCCGCCCCGCCTTCGCCGAGGATGGAATCGTTCCCGCCGCCACCCCGGATCGTATCGTCACCCGCCCCGCCAAGGAGCGTGTCATTGCCGCTCTCTCCGAAGATCAGGTCATTGTCTGCGCCGCCATCGACATGGTCGTCGCCGCCGCCGGCCCAGATCGTGTCATCGCCCGCATCACCGTAGAGCGTATCGTTGAAATCGTATTCGACACCCGAGGCGTCATCGATGACATCGGAGCCAGAGCCGCCATGAACCAGATCACCTTTGCTCGGATCCGATCCGCCGGTGCCGTAATAGATGACATCATTGCCATCGCCGCCGTCGATCGTATCGGCCCCTGCGCCTGCGGAAATCGTGTCGTTGAGCGCGCCGCCCTGAAGCGAATCCGCGTAGACCCCGCCGCGGATGTAATTCGGATCATCTGGATCGTAATTGGCCGAGAAGAGCGAATTGTAGGTCGGACCGGTCGAGGTGTTCGTGACCGCGGTAACCTCGTAGGTAACACCGGGCTGGAGGGGCGCGCTCGTGATTTCGCCGACAATGACGCCGTTCACCTCAAGGACATAAAGCTCGATCGAACTGCCATCGGGGCCAGCGAGCGTCGCGGCGCTTTCGATATAGACCTTGCCGGAGGTGATCACCGCGCCGTCGGGACCGGTCACCGTGACATATTGGTTCGGATCATTGCCGCTCTCATCGGCGTAGGGATCGCTATCGCCCGAAAGATGGCTGTCGTCATCCGTGAAGCTGAAGGTTCGACTAGAGGTGTCGACGTCCCAGGCGGGATCGACCATCAGCCGGGAGCCGACCGAGACGGTCGAGCCACCGCCCTCGACGAGGAAATCTTCCCCGTAATACCCTTTGAAGACGAAAGTCGCCATCCGCCCGACGCCTTGCAACCGCCCACCGACATGGCGGGCATACCCGGTTCAACATTGGCGTGCGGTTCTTCAAGACTTGGTTAAAGCGACTACGAAAATCCGTGCATTCATTTCAAACGCATGACGAGGGCGCGATGCTCAGGGGCCGAAGATGCGCAGGCGCCGAAAACGACAAAGCCCGGGCACTTGGCCCGGGCTCTGTCGGATGAATGGTGCGGTCGAGAAGACTCGAACTTCCACGGGAGTTACCCCACAGCGACCTCAACGCTGCGCGTCTACCAATTCCGCCACGACCGCACTGTCTTGGCTTGGTGTGGCGCGTATTAGCCAAAGGCCGGGGGGAAGAAAAGGGGGTATTTCGGGATTGCCGCGAATTTTTCGCCCCATGTGAGCGCGGGCCGAGTTACCCCGACCCGCGCCTAGCTCTTATTGCGGCGCCGCGGTCTCGATCAGCTGTGCGGCCTTGGACGCAAAGCCCGCAAGACTTGCGGCTGGACCAGAGGCGGCCTTGGGGGCGGCGCTTGCGTCGGCGCGGCCATTCATCATCAGCGCCGCCTTGTGGATCAGGCCGTTGCGCTCCGGTTGGCCCGGCGCGAAGACCGGCGTGGCCTTGATACCCGATTCGTACCAGCCCAGGGCCAGGTCGGGCCGCTCATCGGTGCCGACCCCCTGCATCAGGTGATGGCCGACAAGCTCGTCATAACCGCCCTCGCCGATCGCACCGAGAACAAGTGCCGAGCCAAGCGCGACCGGCATGTCATCGGTGCGATAGCCCACCGAGAGACAGACCTTGGCCGTGCCCGACAGCTGCGCGGGGCTCATGCCCGAACCGGCGACGAAACCCTTTACCTTCTCGATCATCGCGGGCTGCGGCGTCGTGCCGACCGCCGCGACCTGATCGGAGAGCAACGCGCCGAAATCGCGACATTGCGCGGCGATCTGATCGGGGGTGAAGCCGGTGATCTTCGCGGCCATAGCCTCGCCTTCGTCGATCGCATAGCCCCGCGCGAGACAGAACTGCTCACCCAGCGCCTGTCCCGGATCGGTGAGGCTCGCCTCAGTCAGGAAGCCGCCATTCGAAGAGGTCACCAGCCCGACCTTCGCGCAATATGAGGCCAGCGAGACCGGGACCGGCTCGGGCATCGCGGCGAAAGAGGGCATCGCAGGCACCGGTTGTGCGGCCAACTGCGTACCGAAGGAGGGCGCTTGCGGCTGCGGCTGCGGGGCCACGGCCATCGTGGTTGGAGGCAGGCTCGCCGCCGGCGCCGCGTCACCCGTCATCTGGCACGCGCCCGCCTGGCAGGTGAACATCGCCGGCGTCGCGTTATAGGCTTGGAAGTCATTGCGCGCGAAACCGCTCGGGGTCGAGGCGAACACCCGCACCGCGCAGCTTTTGTCATTGCACCAGAAGCCCGGGCCAAGCACCGAGGTGTCGAGCAGGTAATCCGTGCGCCCGTCATTGTTCAAATCCGCCAGCTGAACGAAGCCCGAGCGTGCGATCAGCTGCTGCGGCTCGACATTGGAGCTGCGTGCGATCTCGTAGACCGCCTCGGAGATCTGCGGCGGCAGCCCTCCGATCGAGCCACCCGCATAAGTCGCCCCGCCCGTGCCCAGCATCTGCGCCCGCGTCTCCAGAAGCAACCCGCGCATCCCCTGGGGATGGGTGGAAATCGTCTGTGTCACCGCCGAACCGCCCAGCAGCGCCTTCTGATAGGCGGTGGTGAGGATCGTGCGCTCCATGTCATTGAGCCGGCCGGTGATCGGGAATTCCATGAAGGCCTGGTATTGCGAAATTCCCGCGCGCGATTTCGGCCCGAGCGAGCCATCGGGCGTGCCGACATTCCACCCGAAATGGTTCAGCGCGACCTGCACCTCCCGGTTGGCCTCACGCTGCGCCGAGGAAACCCTCGGCGCGGCATAGGTGCGCGTGGTCGTGGTGGTCCGGCGCTGGTTGCTGCGATTCGCCTCGTTCACGATCGCGCCGCCGATGATGCCGCCGATCACACCGCCGACGATGTCGGACCCGCCCGCGAGCGCCGGCGCGCCCGGCCCGCCCGTGGCCATCAGCACGGCAAGCCCCGTCAACAGAAACTTGTGTTTCATCCCTGAACCCTCCAATCAATAAATTCCGGTTTTGCCTGTCGCCCCGCAGTCCCCAGTTTTCGTCTGCGCGATAGGTCCGACCCTGAAAATGGCCGGTGCGGTGGCGGCGAACCTCACGAATGGGTGAAGTCTGCGCCCCGAACCGCACGAGGGGCAAGAAATTTTGACGTTGGGTAAGGAATTCCCGCGCTGGAGGTTGAGAATGGTTGAATGGCGCATCAGCGAGGCCCCCGTGCCTTACGAGGAGGCGCTCGCGTTCATGGAGGATCGGGTTGCCAGGATCGCCGCGGGCGAGGCAGAGGAAATGGTCTGGCTGCTCGAACACCCGCCGCTTTATACCGCCGGCACCTCGGCGAAGCGCGAGGATCTCGTCGATCCCGACCGCTTCCCGGTCTACGACGCCGGGCGCGGAGGGCAATATACCTATCACGGACCGGGTCAGCGCGTCGCCTATGTCATGCTCGATCTCAACAAGCGCGGGCGCGACGTGCGCTGCTTCGTGCGCAAGCTCGAGGACTGGGTGATCACAGCCCTCGCCGAGTTCAACGTGAAGGGTGAGATCCGGGACGGCCGTGTCGGTGTCTGGGTCACCCGGCCGGACAAGCCCAGATCGGCCGATGGTGCGCTGCGCGAAGACAAGATCGCCGCGATCGGGGTCAAGCTGCGCAAATGGGTGAGCTTTCACGGAATCTCTATCAATCTCGAGCCCGAGCTCGAGCATTTCAGCGGAATCGTCCCCTGCGGAATCCGCGAGCACGGGGTCACAAGCCTGGTCGATCTCGGCATTCCCGCGACTATGGTCGATCTTGACCTCGCGTTGCGTGCGACATTCGACCGCATCATGGGCGATTCCTCACGCACAAACACAGAAAGTTGCTGACAAGGGCCTGCTCACGCATGTTACAAGCCCCTTCAAGGCAGCGTGACTGCCCGTGAAAGCCGGGTCGGGAGGACCCGCGCCAACGCAAAAAACAAAGAGGACGCGATGAAATTCAGCCTGATTGCCACGATCGCCGCAGTCTCCCTTGCCGCACCCGCTTTCGCGAGTGACGCCGCCAAGGGCGAGAAGGAATTCAAGAAGTGCAAGGCCTGCCACTCGATTATCGCCCCGGACGGGACGGCGATCTTCAAGGGCGGCAAGGTCGGCCCGAACCTCTATAACGTCGTCGGCCGTCCGGTCGCGTCGGAAGAGGGCTTCAGCTACAAAGATGGCATCAAGGAATACGCCGCGACCGGCGCCGTCTGGACCGAAGAGCTGATCGCCGAATACATCACCGATCCCTCGAAATTCCTCGAGGAGCAGACCGGCGACCCGAAAGCAAAATCGGGCATGAGCTACAAGCAGAAGAAAGATCAGGAAGACGTCGCCGCCTATCTCGGCTCGGCAGACGTTTCGCCCGACAATCCGGCAAACAAGTAATCCGCAAGCAGCGGAGAGCTGATCGAGGCGGGCCGGCAGGCCCGCCTTTTTGCATTCAAGAGCTGGCTCATTTCCCGAGAGAACGCCTCATCCTGACAATGGCGGTCATCCTCCCTTCGGCGCGGTTCGTGCCATCGGACACGCGGCAAAGAGGCAACTCACTCATATCGTCATCGGCGCTGGTCTGATCGCCGAAATCAAACTCTTTGGAGCCAAGCGCCCCTGCGGACCGACGCGACCTCATTAGCCATCCTCTTCGCTGTTCTTCTTGAGATACGGTTGACCAAAACGCTCACCACCATGACGGCCGCGCCAGACCTCGCGAAGATGCTCTCGCGGACTTGCCTGTGCCCCTCGGCCACGGTGATGCGACAATTTTTCACAGCTATGTGCGTGAAATCCTTGCCCTGCTCGGAATTCGCTCCTAACCTCCGGCTATTCAGGCCAATCGGGACGGGAGACCCGGGTCTGTTGGGAGAAATGGGAGATCACTATGGCGGACGCAGCCGTTCACGGCGAGGGTGCGCATGGCACGCGTGGGTTCTTCACGCGCTGGTTCATGTCCACCAACCACAAGGATATCGGGATTCTGTATCTCTTCACCGCAGGCGCGGTGGGGCTGATATCGGTCCTTTTCACCGTTTATATGCGCCTCGAGCTCATGGAGCCGGGCGTGCAGTACATGTGCGCCGAAGGGGCGCGCTTCGTCGCCAACGCGGCGGAGGAATGTACGCCTGACGGTCATCTGTGGAACGTGATGATCACCTATCACGGCGTCCTGATGATGTTCTTCGTGGTGATTCCCGCGCTCTTTGGTGGTTTCGGCAACTACTTCATGCCGCTCCAGATCGGCGCGCCGGACATGGCCTTCCCGCGGATGAACAACCTCAGCTACTGGCTCTATGTCGCGGGCACCGGCCTCGGCATCGCCTCGCTGCTCGCCCCGGGTGGCGGCGGCGGCTCGGGTTCGGGCGTGGGCTGGGTGCTGTATCCGCCGCTCTCGACGAACGAAGCGGGCTATTCGATGGATCTCGCGATCTTCGCCGTGCACGTCTCGGGCGCGAGCTCGATCCTCGGCGCGATCAACATGATCACCACCTTCCTGAACATGCGCGCACCGGGCATGACGCTGCACAAGGTGCCGCTCTTCGCCTGGTCGATCTTCGTGACCTCCTGGCTGATCCTGCTCTCGCTGCCGGTTCTGGCGGGCGCGATCACGATGCTGCTGATGGACCGCAACTTCGGCACCACCTTCTTCGACCCGTCGGGCGGCGGTGATCCGATCCTGTATCAGCACATCCTGTGGTTCTTCGGACACCCGGAAGTGTACATCATCATCCTGCCGGGCTTCGGCATCATCAGCCACGTCATCGCGACCTTCTCGCGCAAGCCCGTCTTTGGCTACCTGCCGATGGTCTACGCCATGGTGGCGATCGGTGTTCTGGGCTTCGTCGTCTGGGCGCACCACATGTACACGGTCGGCCTGTCGCTGACCCAGCAGAGCTACTTCATGGTGGCGACGATGGTTATCGCGGTCCCCACGGGCGTGAAGGTGTTCAGCTGGATCGCGACGATGTGGGGCGGCTCGATCGAGTTCAAGACGCCGATGCTCTGGGCGATCGGCTTCCTGTTCCTCTTCACCGTCGGCGGCGTGACCGGCGTGGTGCTGAGCCAGGCGCCGCTCGACCGTGTCTATCACGACACCTATTACGTCGTGGCGCACTTCCACTACGTGATGTCGCTGGGGGCTGTCTTCGCCATCTTCGCCGGGATCTACTTCTGGATCGGCAAGATGTCGGGTCGCCAATACCCGGAATGGGCCGGCAAGCTGCACTTCTGGATGATGTTCATCGGGTCGAACCTGATCTTCTTCCCGCAGCACTTCCTCGGCCGCCAGGGCATGCCGCGCCGCTATATCGACTATCCGGAGGCTTTCGCCACCTGGAACTACATCAGCTCGATCGGCGCGTTCATCTCGTTTGCCAGCTTCGTGTTCTTCATCGGCATCGTGTTCTACACCCTCTTCAAGGGCAAGCGCGTCACCGAGAACAACTACTGGAACGAATACGCCGATACGCTGGAGTGGACCCTGCCCTCCCCGCCGCCGGAGCACACTTTCGAGCAGCTCCCCAAGCGTGAGGACTGGGATCACGCCCACGCGCACTAGCGATCTTCATCTCCTGATAACGAAAACGGCCCCGGATCGCTCCGGGGCCGTTTGACAAAGGGAGCCCAAGACATGCCCTATCGCTGGACAGATGCTGAAGGCCACGCCGTGCCATCGCCTGCCTCCGACAGCACGACCGCAGCCGATCAACTGCATCTATGGCCTTATCGCTCGCTGCCGCGCAAAGGCTTCGTCTTCTTCATCGTTGCGACCGTCGCCATGATCAGCCTGCCGCTTTTCGCGGTGCTGGGACGGGTCGAACTGTGGTGGCTGTTGCCCTTCATCGCGCTGGCCGTGGCAGGCGTGTGGTGGGCGATCTCGCACAGCTACCGCACCGGTGAGGTACTCGAAGTGCTCAGTTTTCGCGGGCCCGAACTGCACCTGATCCGGCACGATCCGGGCAAGCGACCGCGCGATTGGGAAGCCAACCCGCATTGGGTCCGCGTCGAGATGCATGCGTCAGGAGGGCCGGTGCCGGACTACCTGACTTTGCGTGGCGGTACCCGCGAAGTCGAGATCGGCGCTTTTCTCACCCCGGAAGAACGTCGCCAGCTTCACCGCGAATTGCAGCTGCGGCTCGATCAGGCGCGCGCGCCTGCAGCGTCCTGATCAGTCTCCCAACCCAACACCGGGAGCTGCGACTGGCAGGCATTGAAAATCCGACTCGATCTCCAGCGCCGCCGCGCGCGCCCAGGCGTCGCTCTCGCTATTGACCTTGTTCGCGGCCGTGCCCGGCGCGGCCCCAGATTGCAGCGCCCCGACCAGTGCCTCCGCGAAGGTGTCGCCGTAGCGTCGGACCTCGGCCTCATAAGCGGCATGCGCCTTGGCCGCACGCGCTTTCGTCGCCGCATCGGTCTCACCGGGGGCGCAGAGATAACTGATCTCGCCCCCGGCAATGGCAGAATGGAAATGAAAGAGCTGCCGGTCCGGATAGCTGCGCTTGAGATCGTCCGGCCCCGCCGTCGGCACGCAGCCTGAAACCAAGACACACGCGACTGACAAGCCTATCGTTACGGCGCAAACCCGACGCATCCTTCTCCTCCACTCGTTACGCGATCGAGACTATAGGGCCTGCGCCCGATCCGGCGAGTTCAGTTCTTGCGCTCAGGCAGATCTCCGCGCGCGGTCCCGGCCATTTCCTCGAGCTCGCCTTCGGTCATCGTCTCGTACATGTCCTTCGAGGCGCCTTGCAGATCCTTGACCTTGGCCTCCCCGCGCTTGGCCGCGAGCGCCGCCCCTGCCGCTTTCTGCTGGATTTGAGATTGTGCCTTCATGTCGTCTCCTTTCCGCATGAGTTGCGAAAAGAAAAACGCCCCCGAGGGGGCGCTGTTCCGAGCTTATCTCCCGCATGGCGGCACACCGCCCATCGCTTATGAGGCGAGGCAGTCCTTCACCATAGGCCCGGCCTTCGAGAAGTCCATCTGGCCAGTATATTGGCCCTTCAGTTCGGCCATCACTCTCCCCATGTCGCGGATCGAGTTCGCGCCAAGCTTGGCGATTGCAGCGTCGATCGCAGCCTTGACCTCGTCCTCGTTGAGCTGGCGGGGCAGGAACTCCTCGATCACCTTGATCTCGGCCTGTTCCTTCTCGGCCAGTTCAAGCCGCCCGCCTTCTTCATAGGCGCGCGCGCTTTCCTGACGCTGCTTGACCATCTTGCCCATGATCGCGAGCACTTCGGCATCCCCCACGGTACCGTCGCCCTCCCCTTCGGAGCGCATCGCGATCTCGCGGTCCTTGATGGCGGCATTGATCAGTCGCAGCGTCGAGAGGCGCTCCTGATCCTTTTCCTTCATCGCCGTTTTCAGCGCGGCGGCGATCTTTTCGCGCATTTCCATCGGTTCTCGTGTCCCTACTTGCGTCAAGGCGTCAGAATAGCTGTATTGCGAAACGCGCACAACGTTTGCAACTCATTGAAAAATATGGAAAAGACAAATCTGTCGCAGGGCCTTGACCCGCGCGCGGGAGCCGTCTAGGTTCCGGCGAATTTTGACCTCGGGGGAGTCGCGCCATGCCTGCCAGCCAGTCCGCATCGGAAAAGCCCACCGCGCTGATCGCGCTCGCCGATGGTCAGCTCTTCTATGGTAAGGGCTTCGGTGCAACCGGGGATACGGTGGCCGAACTGGTCTTCAACACCGCGATGACCGGCTATCAGGAAATCATGACCGATCCCTCCTATGCGGGCCAGGTCGTGACCTTCACCTTCCCCCATGTCGGCAATGTCGGCGTGAACCCCGATGACGACGAGACCGGCGATCCCGTGGCCGCCGGGATGATCGTGAAATGGGACCCAACCGAGCCGTCGAACTGGCGCGCCACCGAGAACCTCGTCGATTGGCTGGAAAAGCGTGGCCGGATCGGAATCGGCGGCGTCGACACCCGTCGCCTGACCCGCGCGATCCGCCAGCAGGGCGCGCCGCATGTGGCGATCGCACACCATCCCGACGGGATCTTCAATATCGAAGCGCTGGTGAAGAAGGCGCGCGAGTGGAAGGGCCTCGTCGGCCTCGATCTCGCCAAGGACGTGACCTGCGCGCAGAGCTATCGCTGGGACGAAATGCGCTGGGCCTGGCCCGACGGCTACAAGAAAGCTGTGGGCAATGATCTCAAGGTCGTCGCCATCGACTTCGGCGCCAAGCGCAATATCCTGCGCTGCCTCGCCTCGGCGGGCTGCGACGTGACCGTCCTGCCCGCGACCGCGACCGCCGAAGAGGTGCTCGCGCTCAACCCCGATGGCGTGTTCCTCTCGAACGGCCCGGGCGATCCGGCGGCGACCGGCGAATATGCGGTGCCGATGATCAAAGGCGTTCTGGAAACCGAGGTGCCGGTCTTCGGTATCTGCCTCGGCCACCAGATGCTGGCGCTGGCGCTCGGCGCAAAGACGATCAAGATGAATCACGGCCACCACGGCGCGAACCACCCGGTGAAGGATCTCACCACCGGCAAGGTCGAGATCACCTCGATGAACCACGGCTTCGCGGTCGACAGCCAGACCCTGCCCAAGGGCGTCGCCGAGACTCATATCTCACTCTTCGACGGTTCGAATTGCGGGATCTCGATGGAAAGCCGCCCGGTCTTCTCGGTGCAGTATCACCCCGAGGCAAGCCCCGGTCCGCAGGACAGCTACTACCTGTTCGAGCGTTTCGCCGAGGCCATGCGCGCCCGCAAGAGCGCCTGATCGACGACACACCCATATCGGGCCCCCTTTCGTGTTAACGATACATTAACCATCCGCGCGCATCTTGTCCGGCGGGACAGATACGAGGTTGGACATGGGCTCGACGCCGCTCAGGATCGTCGATTCGCCGGCGGCGCCGTCGGCTGCGCACGCGCGTGCATCGACGCCCGAGGGCAAACCTCTGCGCGCGGGGTCGCAAAAGGCCGATCCGACGCGCCGCAAACCGCTCGGTCAGCTTCTGCTCGAGATGAACGCGATCGAGCCGGGCAACCTCCTCAAGGCCGTCGCCCTGCGCAAGCGCGAGGATGTGCGCCTCGGGGACATCCTGCTCAGCCATGGCTGGGTGAACGAGGCCGACCTGATGGCGGCGCTGGCGCTGCAGTGGCAAAGCTCGGTCGTAGATCTGTATCAGGAGCCCCCCGACCCCCGGCTGATCGACGCGATCGGGGCCGAGCGATGCCTGGCTCATGCGATGGTGCCCTGGCGGCGGGTCGGCGGTGTCACCCTGATCGCCACCGCGCGTCCCGAGGCGTTCCTGCGCCTGCGCGACAGCCTCCCGGCGCGCTTCGCCCCCTACCGGATGATGATCGCACCCGAGCGCGACGTGCACGAAAGCCTCCTCGTGCGCCGTCAGACCGCCCTGATCCGCCGCGCGGAGACCAAGGTCGATCCTGCAGAAAGTTGCCGCAGTCGCAACGAACGCCGCACCGCATTGATTGCAGCGGGCTTCGCGGGCAGCTCGATTCTCGGCCTGCTGATCGCGCCGCAGGCGGTGATGTGGGTGCTTTTTCTCTGGACGATGCTGACGCTGGTGACCGCGATGGCGCTCAAACTCGCCGCCGTCACCAGCGAGATCTCCGCGCAGCGCCGCGCGCGCGCCTTGAGCGAACCTCAGCCCCGCCATGGCGCTCCGCCGCTCCTCCCGGTCATCTCGGTGATGGTGCCGCTTTTCCATGAGACCGACATCGCGCCGCGCCTGATCGAGCGGCTCGGGCGGCTGCGCTATCCGCGCGAATTGCTCGATATCGTGCTGGTGGTCGAGGAAACCGATCAGATGACCCGTGTCGCGCTCGCGGGGCGTCGCCTGCCGCGCTGGATGCGGGTCGTGACCGTACCCGACGGACCGATCAAGACCAAGCCGCGCGCGTTGAATTACGCGCTGAGCTTCTGTCGCGGCTCGGTGATCGGTGTCTGGGATGCCGAGGACGCCCCCGACCCCGACCAGCTCCAGATCGTCGCCCGCCATTTCGCGGCCGCCCCGCCCGAGGTCGCGTGCCTGCAAGGCATCCTCGACTATTACAACCCGCGCACCAACTGGCTCGCGCGCTGTTTCACCATAGAATACGCGGTCTGGTTCCGCGCCTTCCTGCCCGGTCTCGCGCGGCTGGGCTTCGTCGTGCCCTTGGGCGGCACCACCCTGTTTTTCCGCCGCGAAGCGCTGGAACGCCTGGGCGGTTGGGATGCGCATAACGTGACCGAGGATGCCGATCTCGGCGTACGGCTGGCGCGGCACGGCTATCGCACCGAGTTGATCCCCGCCGTCACCTACGAGGAGGCCAACTGCCGCGCGTTGCCCTGGGTCAAGCAGCGCTCACGCTGGCTCAAAGGGTATGCGATGACTTGGGCGGTGCATATGCGCGATCCGCGCAGGCTCTGGCGCGAATTGGGCGCCAAACGCTTCATCGGGGTGCAGATCCTGATTCTCGGTTCGCTCTCGCAATATGTGCTCGCGCCTGTTCTCTGGAGCTTCTGGCTTGCGCTTCTCGGGTTCTGGCATCCGATCACGAGCGTTCTGCCCGAGCCCGCCTTTCTCGCGGTGATGGGAACATTCCTTCTGTCCGAGGTGGTCTCGATCCTCGCAGGGGTTTGGGCCACGCACGGCAGGACACATCGTCACCTGATCAAGTGGGTGCCCACACTGCATCTCTATTTCCCGCTTGGCGCGCTGGCAGGCTGGAAGGCGCTCTACGAACTGATCGCGAAACCTTTCTACTGGGACAAGACGCATCACGGGATCTTCGATGCCGGGCAGGCACGCCCCCTTCACCAAGAGGCCACCCGCTCGACATTGCTGCCCGCGATCCGCGCAGCGACCGCGCGGGCCCGCACGGCCCGGACCCGCACCGCGCGCGCACCGCTCATCGATTGATCAGAGCGCTTCGGCCCAATGCCCCGCAGTGCCATGGCGCGTGGCGTCGAGCTTGAGACGCGTCTCGAACGCGCGCGAGATATGCGCGCGCAACGCCTGCGCCGCGGCTTCACCATCGCCATCCCGGATCGCATCGACAATCGCCTGATGCTCGTCGAGTGCGGCCGTACCGCGTCCTTTCACCGCCAGCGAGGTCGTCGCCAGCAGCGCCATGGAGCGATGCACGAGATCGAGCTGCTGGACGAGGTAACGATTGTGCGAGGCGAGGTGGATCTGGTGGTGGAACCGCCGGTTCGCCCGGCTCAGCGCCTCGGGATCCTCGAGCTGACCGCGATCCTCGTCGATCATGTTCTGAAGCACGCGCACCTCTTCGGGGGCGGCATGCTTGGCGGCCAGTCGTGCGGCCAGCGCCTCAAGTTCGGCGCGCACAACGTAAAGCTCTGCCAACTGGTTGTGATCGAGCGATGCCACGATCAGGGAACGCCCGTCTCGCGCCAGCATTTGTTGGGTTTCAAGCCGTTGCAGCGCCTCGCGCACGGGGGTGCGAGACACCCCGAAACGTTCAGCCAGTTCGGACTCCACGAGCCGGTCGCCGGGACGGTAGATCCCTTCGTCGATCGCTTCGAGAATGAGGGTATAGGCGTCTTTTTGCATCTGTCCTGCCTTGTCTTGCGGCAAGATTAGGCGCGCGCCCCATCCCGTGACAAGCAGATTGCGCTCCGCCGGCCTCCCGCTTAGCTTGCGCGCCATGACAACGCCTCGCCCTCAAGCCAATCCGGGACTCGATTTCGACCACGTCACCGACTGGGTCTTCGACCTCGACAACACGCTCTATCCGCCCTCGGCGCGCCTCTTCGACCAGATCGAGGTGAAGATGACCGATTACGTGATGCGCTCGCTTGGCGTGGATCGTCTTGAAGCCGATCACCTGCGCGATCATTACTGGAAGCTCTATGGCACGACGCTCGCCGGGCTGATGCACGAACACGATGTGGACCCTGCGCCCTATCTGCACGAGGTCCACGAAATCTCGCTCGATCACCTGCAACCCGACCCCGCACTGCGTGCAGGGATCGCGGCGCTTCCGGGGCGCAAGATCGTCTACACCAACGGATCGGCGCCCTATGCCGAGCGGGTTCTCGAAGCGCGCGGGCTCAGCGGGCTATTCGACGGAATCTTCGGGGTCGAGCATGCCGAATTCCACCCCAAGCCCCACCCGCAGGCCTTTGATACGGTCTTTGCGCGCGCTGGCATCACACCCGAGCGCGGCGCGATGTTCGAGGACGACACCCGCAACTTGCGCCACCCCCACGCGATCGGGATGAAGACGGTGCATGTCGCCCCGACGCCCGCGCCCGAGGAGCACATCCATCACCATACGGACGATCTTGCGCGGTTCCTCGCCAATCTCGCGAAAACCTGACCCGAATGTGACACAGATGCGACAATTTGGCACGGGGTTGTGTCTTTAAACGACGTCCCCGGGTCGATAAGTCGATGTGGCTATCAGGGAGATAGTCTCGGGAGATTCGATTATGACCATGACGACCGCCGACACCGGCGCGGCGACCTACGTTGCCGACCACCACGACACCGACGCGAAAGAGGTTTCGCGTGGCTTCATGTACACGCTCGCGCTCGTGATCCTCGGCCTCGCTGCGGGCATGACCGCCATCATGGGCCTCGGTGGCCTGATCCTCTGGGCCGTTGGCGCCACCTGGATCATGCTTGCCGTTCTGGTTGTGATGACCGCCGGCGGCTGAGCCGTCGCGACTGGCCTCTCGGCCAAAGCACCGTTTTTTCCGCGCAAGCGGCCAAGGCCCGGATCGCCAGATCCGGGCCTTCAACATGCGACAAGATGCGCCCTGTCCGAAAAGTTATGTCATAACATAACATGCGTGTGTGACAGACCTTTTCTCCTGTCTTGCCTTGGAGGACATCATGAGCGCCACCGCAACCCCCGCTGACACCACCAGCCCCGTCACCTTCTACATCATCGCCGCGATCATCGTGCTCGGCCTTGTCGTCGGCACCGCCCTTTACGGCCTGCTCGGCCTCACGGTCTGGATGGTTATCCTGACGCTGGCGATCTTCGTCACCCTCATCGGCATCTCGATCAGTTGACGCCGCGAAGGATCGCCGCAGGGCGGTTCGGGCGATTGCCTCTTGAGGGCGCGCGCGGCATGGTATGCGCGAAACAGCCGGAGGCGAGCCATGTCTGAGCAATCCAAGATCCTCGAGACCGATATCCTGATCTCCGGGGGCGGCGTCGCGGGCCTGACTGCGGCAGCGGCCTTCGGAAGCGCGGGCTTCACCACGATCTGCGTCGATCCCACCCCGCCCGTGACCGAAGAAGGCGCAAGCGGGGCCGATATGCGCTCCACCGCCTTCCTGCATCCCTCGCGCGGCGTGCTCGAGGCTTCGGGTCTCTGGGCGCGGCTCGCGCCCCATGCGGCACCGTTGCAGATCATGCGCATCATCGACGCGGGCGGCGAAGAGCATGAAGCGCGCCTGACCCGCGATTTCGACGCGGCGGACCTCTCCGACGAGCCCTTTGGCTGGAACTTCCCGAACTGGCTTTTGCGCCGCGAGATGGTCGCGCATCTGGCCGAGATCCCGCAGGTCGATTTCCGCCCCGGCGTGGCGACCACCGGGCTCGTGACCCGCGAGAGCGGGGCCGAGGTGACACTGTCCGATGGCACCCATGTGCGCGCGCGGCTCGTCGTGGCCGCGGACGGTCGCAACTCCTTCGTGCGCGAAGCTGCCGGGATCGGCATCAAGACGGTCCGCTACGGGCAGAAGGCGCTGGCCTTCTCGGTCACGCATCCAATCCCGCATGGCAATGTCTCGACCGAGATCCACCGCTCGGGCGGCCCCTTCACGCTGGTGCCGCTGCCCGACCGCGACGGCTCGCCCTCCTCCGCGATCGTCTGGATGGAACGCGCCGCCGAGGCCGAACGCCTCGCCGCCCTACCCGTCGAGGAATTCGAGGCGGCGATGCTGGAGCGCTCGACCGGGCTGCTCGGCCCGCTGAAACTTGTCACCCGCCGCGCCGTCTGGCCGATGATGACCCAGATCGCGGATCGGTTCTCGGCGCAGCGCGTTGCACTGATCGCAGAGGCCGCGCATGTGATCCCGCCGATCGGCGCGCAGGGTCTCAACATGAGCCTCGCCGATCTCACCTTCCTTTTGAAACTGGCAGAGGAAGATCCGGCACATCTGGGCGAGGCGAAGATGCTCGACGCCTATCATCGCCGCCGCTGGCCCGAGGTGAAGGCCCGCGAGATCGGGATCGACCTGCTCAACCGGGCCTCCATGGTCGAGGCGCGCCCGCTGCGCGATCTGCGCGCAGGGGTGCTCGGCGCGCTCTATTCGCTCAAGCCCGTACGCAAGACGCTGATGCGGGCGGGGCTCGGGGTGCGCTGAATCGCAACGGGGCCGAGCGGGGTGCGCCTCGCTCAGCCCGTCAGCCAAGGCCCGCGCCAGAAGCGCCACATCATCATCCCGCCCGCCGAGGCAAGGCCGAGCACCAGACCGAACCAAAGCCCGACACCGCCATAACCCAGCACGAAAGCGAGCAGATAGCTCGCCGGGATGCCGATCAGCCAATAGCTCAGCCCCGCCATCCACATCGGCACGCGCGTGTCCTGCACTCCGCGCAACAGCCCCAGCGCCATCACCTGCATCAGATCAAAAAGCTGGAAGAGCCCCGCGACCATCAGGAAGCGCACGCCATAAGTGACGATCTCGGCGGAGGCCGGGTTCGCCTCGTCGAGAAACAGCTCCGTCAGCCATTTGCCCGCAAAGACGAAGGCCAGCACCGTCAGCAGCCCGACCCCGAGCGACAGCGTAACGGAGACCAGAGCCCCGTCGCGCAACAGCCGTACGTCGCGCGCACCATGGGCCCGCCCCGCACGCACCGTGGCCGCGTTCGACAATCCCATATGCACCATGAAGACGATCGAGGCGATCTGGAGCGCGATCCCGTGCGCGGCCAGCTCCACCGTGCCGATCCAGCCCATCATCAGCGCCGAGGCCTGGAACATCGAGCCCTCGGCCACGGCGGTCAGCCCCACCGGCAAGCCAACCCGCGCGACTGCCCAGAACGCTTCCCAGTCGGGGCGCCAGAAGCGCTGGAAGAGTTGCACATGTTCAAGCCCGCGCGCCCGCGTCGCATAGATCGCCTGTACGAGCAGGCTGATCAGGTTCACCAGCAACGAAGCCAGCGCGGCGCCCCGCACGCCCATTTCGGGCACTCCCCAATTCCCGAAGATGAAGAGCCAGTTCAAACCGGCATTCACCGCCACCGCGGCAAGCGTGATCCAAAGCAAGACCGCCGTGCGCTCCTGCGCCGAGAGATAGGCGCGGATCACCATCATCACGAGCGCCGGCGCCAGCCCGAAGCCCAGGATGCGCAGGTAATCCTGCGCCAGCGCCGCGATCCCGGGTTGCTGGCCCAGCGCGCGCAGGATGGCGGCCGAGTTCCAGAAGACCGGAAGCATCGCCAGCCCGAACAGGATCGAGAGCCACATCCCCATCCGCGTATCGCGCCGCACCTGCAGCTCGTCGCCCGCGCCGAGGCTGGCCGAGACCCTCCCCATCATCGCCAGCGCGATCCCGTTGCCGAGCATGAAGATCGAAAAGAAGAACGATGTGCCGAGCACCAGCGCAGCGAGCGCCTCGACCCCGTACCAGCCCACCATCACCGTGTCTGTGACATTGAGCAGCATCTGCGCGAGGTTCGACCCGATCAGCGGCAGACCAAGCAAAAGGATCGCCCGCAGGTGACGGGCGATCGGCATCGGCTCGGTTGAGGTCGGGGCGGGTGCATGCATTTCGGCTCGCTAGACCCGCGAACGGGACCGGTCAAGAGAGGGTTACTCCTCCTCGACCTCCTTCTTGCCGGTGATCATCGGCTTGACGAGGTTCTCGCCCTTCCAGCGTTTGTAGAAGACGATCGCCCCGATGTGGATCACGACGACGATCAGCAGGAGGGTGGAAACGACCTCGTGGATCTGCGGGGCGAGATCAACGCTGAAGCTTTCGGGGACATAGCCGGCGAGCGGGCCGACATTGATGTAATCCTTCGGATCGGCCGTCAGCCCGGTCACGACCTGCACGATCAGCAGACCGAGCATCGCCAGGACAGACCAGCCGCCCAGCGGATTATGCCCGACCCAGTTCGAGGGGGACCGGTCGGGCAAGTGACGCAGATAGTCCACCACCTTGCCCGGACCGTAGAGGAAGTTCGCGAAGCGCGCGTTGCGCGTCCCCACGAACCCCCAGATCAGACGGATCACCACCAGCGCGCCGACCGTGTAACCGAAATAGAAATGCCAGGTCATCTGGTTCGGCCCCCATTCGCCCAGCCCCCAGGCCGCGGCGAACGCGAGCACCAGAAGCCAGTGGAAGGACCGAACGACCGGATCCCAGACTTTCACGACACGGGTCTTCATGCCTCGGGTGTCCTTCATCGCACTTACTTCGCGCGGAACTCGTCGTGGCAACCCTTGCAGGTGCCGCCGAGTTTGCCGACCGCCGGTTGCAGCGTCTCGAGGCTGCCAGCTGCAGCGGGCATCTCGGCTGCGGCCTCGTGGAAGGCGGTCGCCTTTTCACCGAAGAGCTCCATGTTCGACCAGATTTCCGGTTTGGCCTTGGTGTCGGCCATGTCGTCGGTCGAGGTGCCTTCCATGAAGAGCGGAGCGACGTTGACCTTGGCGAGCGCCGCGATGTTGTCGGCAGCGATCTGCGCCTTGGTGGCATCGAAGTCGATCTTGCCCTGGGCCATCGGGCCGAGCACCGCCATCTGGGCACCGAGCATTTCGAAATAGCCCTGGCGTGCTTCCACGGCGTCTTCGGGCGATTGCGCGAGAACGGCGGTGGCGGGAAGGATGAAGGTCAGGGCGAGGAGGGACTTGCGCATGTGATGATCTCCCAATCAATTCGTTAGGTCAGACGTTTCCCGGAAAGAGTGTTACACATCCCCGTGAAAGCCTAAAGACACCCGTTTTGTGCGCGAAAGCACATGCGACCTGCTGACGCTGTCGCGAACCCTTTGGAATTCGGCGCTTTTACGCCGAATTTGCCCGGCACGATCACACTCGCGACGGAACCTGACCGTCGGGCCGTATAAAGCGGTCGTGACGCGTCCGGGCGCACTTAGCGCACCGGTTTGCGGGCGACGAAATCAACCAGAGCGGCAGGGCCCGAATGGCCCTCCCCCTCGTCGAGCTCGCCGTCGTAATCCGCCTGATGGAGAACCTCCCAACGCGGAAAGGCGTCGCGCAAAAGATCGAGATCGTAAAGCTGCTCGACATTGCCGGGCCCGCCGGTGCCATAACGCGGCTGGCGGCGCGCGAAGCCGTGGATCAGCGCGATGCCGCCCGGTTTGAGTGCCTTCGCGATCCCGTCGAAAATCTCGGCGCGAAAAGCCGGGTCGGCAAACTGAATGAAACAGGCGAGCACGGCGTCATATTCCGCCTCGGGCCAGTCGAAGCCCCGCAGGTCCGCCGGAACGATTTGGAGCGGCACGCCCCTCTCGGCGGCGAGCGCCGTCGCCTTGCGCCGTGCGTTCGCTGCGCCTTCGAGGGCCGTAACCTGCACCCCGAGGCTCGCGAGATAGGTGCCGTTGCGCCCCTCGCCCTCGGCCACGCTCAACAGCTTTGAGCCCGGCGCGACGCGCCAGGCCTGCCGCGCGACAAAGTCGGCAGGCGCTTTGCCGTATACGTAATCCGCTCCTGCAAAGCGCTCATTCCAACTCATCACACCCTCCATCTCTTCAACCAGAGATGGAATGCCCGGGCCGGCGCGACAAGTCCCCGAAGGTTCACGCGCCGGTCACGGGCGGGTCATTGCTCACTTGCTGCCGCGTCGTTGATCAGGATGGAGCGATGCGCCCAAAATGTGATCAGCCGAATGCACGACATGGCTTGCATGCCCCACGATCAGCGGATCGGGCGGCAGCGCGATCGACGGATCCTTGTCGGGATAGTCGAGCGTCGAGAGGAAATGCTTCATGCAGTTCAGACGCGCGCGCTTCTTGTCGTTCGACTTCACGATGGTCCAGGGCGCATCCGCGGTGTCCGTGTAGAAGAACATCGCCTCCTTGGCCTCGGTGTAATCGTCCCAGCGATCGAGACTGGCGAGATCGATCGGCGAGAGCTTCCAGCGCTTGAGCGGATCGGTTTCGCGCGATGTGAACCGCCGACGCTGCTCCTCGCGGGTCACCGAGAACCAGTATTTGTAGAGACGGATTCCTGAACGCACGAACATCCGCTCGAGCTCCGGCGTCTGACGCATGAATTCGAGATAGTCATTGGGTTTGCAAAACCCCATCACACGCTCCACGCCCGCACGGTTATACCAGCTGCGGTCATAGAAGGTCATCTCGCCCGCGGTGGGAAGATGCTCGACATAGCGCTGGAAATACCACTGCCCCTGCTCTTCCTCGGAAGGCTTGTTGAGCGCCACGACACGCGCGAAACGCGGGTTGAGATGTTCAGTGAAGCGCTTGATCGTGCCGCCCTTGCCCGCGGCATCGCGCCCCTCGAAGAGGATGACGAATTTCTGCCCGGTCTCCAGCGCCCATTTCTGGACCTTCAGCAACTCTGCCTGAAGCAGCGCCTTTTCCTTTTCGTAGGCTGGTCGACCCATCTTGCGCGCATAGGGATATTTGCCGGTCTCGAAGGCAAGCCGCACTGCGTTCGGATCGACGCGCGGGAAACTCTTCGTTCCGCTCATCCCCGGCTTGCCCGGCTGAATCGCAGGGTGGTTATCCGCAGGATCGGCAGGCTTCTCGATCACTTCTACAGGCGAGGCCACTGTAACCTCTGTGACCGTCTGTTCACTCGCGTTCATTTTCTCGGTGACAACCTGTTCCGTCATGCACATCCCTCCGTTTTCCAATCGCGAAACCTTTAGCGCAAATGTCGGATTTCCGCCTTGATACGCATCAAAAACGCGTGTCTGCTGGCTTTCCCTGGTGCATTGACGCGCCAGATTGCGGGCACGGATCGGAGCGACAGATGATCACGATTTACGGCAACTACCATTCCCGCGCGAGCCGCGCGCTTTGGCTGCTCGAAGAGCTCGGCCTGCCTTTCAAGTTGCGCTTCGTGGCGCAGGCAAATCGCTTCAAGGATCCGCTTGCGCCGAACGTGCCCCTCAACACCCGCTCGCCGGAGTTTCGCAAGCTCTCCCCAATGGGCGCGATCCCCGTGCTCGAGGAAGACGGCCTGGTCCTGACCGAGTCGCTCGCGATCAACCTGCACCTTGCCCGAAAGGCTGGCGGGCCGCTGGCCCCTGCGCATGAGAACGAGCTCGCCCAGATGGAGCAATGGGCGCTCTTTGCCGCGACCTGGATCGAGACCGACGCGCTCGCGCTGAGCTTCATCTACCGCCGCAAGGAGCAGGACACGCCCGAGGGCAGGGCCGAGATCGCGGCGCTCTGCTCGAAACTGGCCCGCCCCCTTCTTGCGCTCGAGGCGCATCTGGGCAGCCACAGCCACATGGTCGGCGGCCGCTTCACCGTGGCCGATCTCAACCTCGCCGAGATCCTGCGATACGGCCAGGACCATCCTCCCCTCCTCGATCCCTATCCACGGCTGCAAAGCTGGATCGCGCTTTGCCAGAAGCGGCCGGCCTTCCGCGAGATGTGGGCCAAGCGCGAAGCCGAACCGATCTGAACGATTCGGAGCAAATTCAGGGGGATTCGCGTCCCGCCTGCGGGCGCACGCCCACTCCTTGAGCAATCCCTCAAAACGAACCTGACTTTTTGGTCAGGTCCTCCTTACCGAACGGTCAGGATTTCCCTACCAGCGCCCGTTTCGTCCTTGGTAGATTGGCTGACCTTGCGTCATGTTGAGGCAGTGAAGAGGAGTGGTGTGTGATGTCTGCCTTGCTCGGATACGGTCTGTGCCTCGGTGCGACGCTTGTAGTGATTGCTGGCGATTTCGTTCTGAAATCTGCCGTTGATAGGGGTCATGCGTTGCACTCGCCGTCTGTCTTCCTGGGCTGCGCGCTTTATGCGGCTTCGGCGGCAGGCTGGTTTCTTGCGTTGCGTCACGTTTCGCTGGCGCAAACGGGCGTTGCCTCCGCCCTCTTCACGCTGATGGCTCTGGTGACGATGGGGGTCGTCCTGTTCGGTGAGAAAGTCGCCTTGCGGGAGGTTCTCGGAATCGCGATGGCGGTGGGGTCGATGCTGCTGATGGCGCGCGTTGCTTAAGAGCTTCTTTTCCGTGGGAGTGGGGCCCGCGGAGGGGACCGGGACGGAGGGGCAATCTTGCCCCTCCGCCCCAACCTGCTGTATCTCTTGAGTAGCAAACTACAAGAGAAAGCGAGCAGCATGGCCGACGATCTTCTGACGCCCAAGGATGAGAAAGCCTATGACGCCTCCTCGATCGAGGTGCTCGAAGGTCTCGAACCCGTGCGCAAACGCCCCGGCATGTATATCGGCGGCACGGATGAACGCGCCCTGCATCACATGGTGGCCGAGATCCTCGACAACTCGATGGATGAGGCCGTCGCCGGTCACGCATCCCGCATCGAGGTCGAACTGCTCGCCGACCATTCGATCGTCGTGCGCGACAACGGGCGCGGCATCCCGATCGACCCGCACCCGAAATTTCCCGGCAAATCCGCACTCGAGGTGATCCTCTGCACGCTGCACGCGGGCGGCAAGTTTTCGGGCGACGCCTATGAGACCTCGGGCGGTCTGCACGGGGTGGGCGCCTCGGTCGTGAACGCGCTGTCGGATCTAATGGTGGTGCAGGTCGCGAAGAACAAGGAGCTGTTCGAGCAACGCTTCTCGCGCGGCATTCCCGAAGGCCCGGTGCAGAAGATCGGCGCGGCGCCGAACCGCCGCGGCACCACCGTGACCTTCCATGCCGACGAGCAGATTTTCGGCCACCACCGTTTCAAGCCCGCCCGCCTTTTGAAGATGGTGCGCTCGAAGGCCTATCTCTTCTCGGGCGTCGAGATCCGCTGGAAATCCGAGATCGACGATGGCGAAACACCGACCGAGGCGACCTTCCACTTCCCCGGCGGCCTTGCCGATTACCTCACCGAAAGCCTCACCGGCGCGAGCACCTATGCCGACCGTCCCTTCTCGGGCAAGGTCGAGTTCCGCGAGAAGTTCAACGTGCCGGGCTCGGTCGAATGGGCGATCAACTGGACGCCCTCGCGCGACGGCTTCATCCAGAGCTACTGTAACACCGTGCCCACCCCCGAGGGCGGCACGCACGAAGCGGGCTTCTGGTCCGCGATCCTCAAGGGCATCCGCGCCTATGGCGAGCTGGTCTCGAACAAGAAGGCCGCGCAGATTACCCGCGACGATCTGATCACGGGCGGCTGCGCGCTGGTGTCGTGCTTCATCCGCGAACCGGAATTCGTCGGCCAGACGAAGGACCGCCTTGCCACCGTCGAGGCGCAGCGCCTCGTCGAAGGCGCGGTGCGCGACCATTTCGACAACTGGCTCGCCTCGGACACGAAATCGGCCGGCGCGATCCTCGATTTCCTCGTGCTGCGCGCCGAGGAGCGCCTGCGCCGCCGTCAGGAAAAGGAAACGCAGCGCAAGACGGCCACCAAAAAGCTGCGCCTGCCCGGCAAGCTGGTCGATTGCTCGGCCACCAATCGCGAGGGCACGGAGCTGTTCATCGTCGAGGGCGACTCGGCGGGCGGTTCGGCCAAGATGGCACGCGACCGCAAGACCCAGGCGCTGCTGCCGCTGCGCGGCAAGATCCTCAACGTGCTGGGCGCGGCAAGCTCGAAACTTGGCTCGAACCAGGAGATCAACGACCTGACGCAGGCGCTGGGTGTCGGCCTTGGCACCAAGTTCAACCCCGACGATCTGCGCTATGACAAGATCATCATCATGACCGACGCGGATGTGGACGGCGCGCACATCGCCTCGCTGCTGATGACCTTCTTCTTCACCCAGATGCGCCCGATGATTGACCAGGGGCACCTCTATCTGGCCTGCCCGCCGCTCTATCGCCTGACCCAAGGCGCGAAGCGCATCTACGTGGCCGACGACGCCGAGAAAGAGGTGATGCTCGCCAAGGGTCTCGGCGGCAAAGGCAAGATCGACGTGCAACGCTTCAAGGGTCTGGGCGAGATGGACGCGAAGGACCTGAAAGACACCACGATGAACCCCGAAACGCGCAAGCTGATCCGGGTCACGATCCACGACGACGAGCCCGGGGAGACCGGCGATCTGGTGGAGCGTCTGATGGGGAAAAAGCCCGAACTGCGGTTCCAGTATATTCAGGAGAACGCGCAGTTCGTGGAGGAGCTGGATGTTTGAGTGAGGCGCGGTGACGGAGCCTCGCTATCAGGTCCAAGAAGATCTACCTGACGACTATTTGCTAGCGCTCGGAATCTACGTGCAGACTTGCGCGCGGATCGAGTTGTGGGCAGCCCGTCTCGTCTGTCTGGTGGAAGGTTTAGAGCCGACTTCTTCAGAGTTTACGAAAAGATCTGACAAACTAAGGCAATCGACGAAGCAATTAGCAGACAAATTGAAATCTACTTTAGATTCGCTTTCGCCCAGTGAAAAAGCGAAGCCAGAACTATTGGAACTTGGACAACAAATCCTGAAAAGCTTAGACGATCGACACAGAGCAGTGCACGGAGTTCATTTCATCCATGAGGGCCGTCTAGTGATCGAAGCAGGCACAAAAGGAAACAGCGAGCGGTTAAAGATAGCTGCATACGACCCAGTGCTCATACAGATGGCCATCACAAGTGCCGATCGGGTGCTTTGCCTCCTGAAAGAGTATTGCGAGATGCATAGATGATATGCTCGCCCGGGCGACCAGCCCGGGCAGCGCCCGACCCTCCCCCCGGGAGGGCGCACTGGCGATGTCGGACACTGCTCGCCCCTCGTCCGGGCTTTCGAGATAAACCGCCCATCACACCCGGCGGCAAAGCGCCCACCCAAGGGTCGGGCGCTGCCCTCATCGCTTTGCACTGGCGCCCCCTGCGCCGCGACGGTCTCTTCTCGCCCGCCCCCTCCGCAAATAGAGTACGGGCATGACGCTCCCCTATCTCGCCTACGGTTCCAACCTGCTCACCGCCCGGCTTGCCGCGCGCTGCCCCTCGGCCCGCGCGATCGGGGCCGCCATGATCCTCGGCCATACGCTCGATTTCGCGAAACATGGCCGCGACGGGACCGGCAAGGCGACGATCACGCAAGGGGCGGCGCGTGCCCCCGGCGTGCTGTTCGAGATCGCGGCGGAGGACATCCCCGCGCTCGATGCGGCCGAAGGGGCGGGCGTGCACTATGAGAAGATCGAGCTGTTGCTCGAGACCGGTCAGCGTGCCTTCACCTATCGTGCGCTGATGCGGCAGGCGGGGCTCGCGCCGTTCGACTGGTACCTCGCACTGATCCGGGCGGGCCGGCATGAGCATGGGCTGGGCCTCGAAGATCTCGCCGCCGTCACTCCCATCCCCGACCCCGAACCCAACCGCCCCGGCTTCATCGCCGCGCGCGAGGCCCTAAGCCGCGCGGGCTATCGTGACTGGCGCGCCGCGCTCTGACCGATCGGACGCACGGGCATACCCGGCCCGGTCAGCACCGCGATCCCCGGTCCGACCAGTGCGCGCAGCTCGGGCCCGTCGCAATCCAGACCCCCGGTATAGGTGCCGAATGCGGGCAGGATCAGGTGATCGCCCCCCACCAGAAACGCCCGGTGCGACCGCCGCGCGATCTTCGCCTTCGGGTGGTAATGGCCCGACACGTCCGGCCCCGCACCCGCGATATGGCGCAGGGTGAGCGGGCCGAGACGCATGTCTTCCACCGCCCGGCCAAGCCCCACCGGATCGTGGTTGCCCGCGATCCAGACCGTCTCGATCCGTGCCGCCAGAGCGGAGAGACGCGCAGAGATCTCGGGCGCGATCTCTCCAGCGGCGCGATCGTCATCGAAGGTATCGCCAAGGCTGATCAGCCGCCGAGGCCCGATCCGCGCCACCTCCGCCTCGAGCCGCGCCACCGTGTCGAGCGTCTCGAAGGGCGGCAGCAGAGCCCCCCCGCGCCGTGCCATCCGCGCGGATTTGCCCAAATGGAGATCCGCCACGATCAGCGCCCCTTGCTCGGGCCAGTAAAGCGCGCCCGAAGGCTGCGCGATCAGGCGCACCCCGGAGAAGGTGATCTCTCTCATGCCAGCCCCGCTTCGCGCATCATCGCCTGCGCCTCTTCCTCCATCAGCCGCGCCTCGCCCGTGCCGCCCCGAATGCCGACCTGCCCGTGTTCGAGCAGCAGCGGCGCGGCCAAAGGCGTCACATGCGGCGCGCGGATATGCACGATCTCGGAGGCCTGCGCCAGCATCTCCTCGATCCGGTCGAAATCGACGAGGCCGCGGTTCGCCTCTTCGCGGGTGATGCGCAGCAGCAGGTGGTCGGGGTCGTAGCGGCGCAAGGTGTCATAGAGAATGTCGGAGGAAAACGTCGCCTGCTTGCCCGACTTGCGCTGCCCCGGCAGGTTGCGCTGGATCAGGCCCGCAATCGTGGCGACCGAGCGGAAGGCGCGTTTCATCACCGCATTGCTTTCCAGCCAGTCGCGCAAACCGTCGCGCAGACCCTCCGCGGACAGAAGCGGCGCGGGGTCCTCGACGGGATCGACCGACCAGATCAGCAGCGCGTAATCGGTGGCCACGAACCCCAGAGGTCCGAGCCCCGCCTGCTCCATCCGATGCGTCAGCAGCAGCGCGAGCGTCTGATGCGCGTTGCGGCCCGCGAAGCCGTAGAGGCAAAAGAAGGCCCGACCGCCGCGCAGGAAGCTCTCGCAGGTGAGCGTGCCCGGCGCCGGCAGCGTGGAAATCTCGCATTGCAGCGCCAGCCAGTCGCGCGTGTCGGGCGGCAGCTGGTCCCAGTCCTCGGGTGAGGCGATCAGGCGCTGCACCCGCTGCGACAGCTCCAGCGAGGTCGCCATCTTCAGCCCGGAGAAGACCGCGATCTTGGGTTCTCGCGTTGCGGCATCGGTGACCTCGACGATCATCTCGCGCAGGCCCTCGTAGCGCACGACCTGACCGCCGATCAGGAATGTGTCGCCGGGCGTGAGCGAGGCGGCGAAACCTTCCTCGACCTCACCCAGGGGCGTTCCGCCGCGTCGGGACTTCCGGCGCACTTTCAGCTTCTCGGTCTCGGTGATCGTGCCGATATTCATCCGCAGATCACGCGCTGCTCGAGGATCACGCAACTGCCATTTTCCGTCGCGCTCGAGCAGCCGCTGCCAGCGGTCATAGGCGCGCAGCGCGTAGCCGCCGGTGGCACAGAACTCCAGGCAATCGTCGAAATCGGCGCGAGGCAGGGAGGTATAGGGTCCGGCGTGGCGGACCTCTTCATAAAGCGTGTCCGCCTCGAATAGCCCCGCGCAGGCCGTGAGAAGAATATGCTGGCACAAGACGTCGAGCGGACCGCGCCAGCGCCGCCCGCCTCCATCAAGATCGCCCTCTCGCACGGCCTCCAAAGCCGCCGCGCATTCGACCACCTCGAAGCGGTTCGCCGCTACGATACGGGCGCGCGAGGGTTCGTCATAGCGGTGATTGGCTCGCCCGATCCGCTGCACGAGGCGCTTGACGTTCTTCGGCGCACCGACCTGCAGGACCAGATCGACATCCCCCCAGTCGAGGCCGAGATCGAGCGACCCGGTGCAAACCACCGCCCGCAGCGCCCCGGTCGCCATCGCCTCCTCGACCTTGTGGCGGGCCTCGCGAGAGAGCGAGCCGTGATGCAGCCCGATCGGAAGCGCCTTGTCGTTGACCTCCCAGAGCGCCTGAAAGAACAGCTCCGCCTGCGCGCGGGTGTTGAGAAAGACGAGGCTGAGGCGCGCGTCTTCGATCGCCGCCATCACGTCGCGGGCTGCGTGCCGCCCGCCGCCGCCCGCCCAGGGCGCAGGGCGCTCGGTCGGCAGCATCGCGATATCTGGCGGCGGACCGGGATCGGCTTCGATCACCCGCGCCCCGCCCATGAAACCGGCCAGCGCCTGCGGGGCCTCGACCGTGGCCGACAGGCCCGTGACGGTCAGCCCCGGCGACAGGCTGCGCAGCCGCGCCACGCCAAGCATGAGCTGATCGCCGCGTTTGCTTTCGGCGAGCGCGTGGATTTCGTCGAGCACCACCCGCCTGACCCCCGCGAAGATCTTCGGCGCCTCCGGGTAGGAGAGCATCAGCGCGAGGCTTTCGGGGGTCGTGAGCAGGATCTGCGGCGGATCGACCCTCTGACGGCGGCGCTGGCTGGAGGAAGTGTCTCCGGTGCGGTCCTCTATACGCAGGTCCAGACCGATCTCGTCGACCGGCGCGCGCAGGTTGCGCGCGATATCTTTCGAGAGTGCCTTGAGAGGCGAGACGTAAAGCGTATGCAACCCCACATACCCCTCGGCCAGATCGACGAGCGAGGGCAGAAACCCCGCCAGTGTCTTCCCGCCCCCCGTCGGCGCAATCAGGAGCGTATCTTCATGCGCCGCCAGAACCTCCAGCTGGTGCCTGTGCGGCTGCCAGCCACGGCTGGCGAACCAAACGGCAAAGCTCGGCGGCAACGGGGGTGGGGTTCGGGTATCAGGCATCGGGTGATAGGTAGGCTTGAGGGCGTTTCGCACAAGAGAACGCAAATTCTACGTGCCCGCGACAGGTCGAGATCAGGACGCTCCCCAACATCTCGCACCATTGCACATCCGCCCCGCGCCATCTCGCCACTGTTCATCGCGCCGCCCATGCTATATTCAGGCCCGCGACAGGAAATTGCCCGAGTCCCCTCGGGCGCGACAGAAATGGAAAATCCCATGGCGCATTATCGTTCTCGCAGATCCACCCATGGTCGCAACATGGCGGGCGCGCGCGGTCTCTGGCGTGCGACCGGCATGACCGATGACGACTTCGGCAAGCCGATCATCGCGGTGGTGAACTCGTTCACGCAATTCGTGCCCGGCCACGTCCACCTCAAGGATCTGGGCCAGATGGTCGCGCGCGAGATCGAGAGCGCGGGCGGTGTCGCCAAGGAATTCAACACCATCGCCGTCGATGACGGAATCGCGATGGGCCATGACGGGATGCTCTATTCGCTGCCCTCGCGCGAGGTGATCGCCGATTCCGTGGAATACATGGTCAACGCGCATTGCGCCGATGCGATGGTCTGCATTTCGAACTGCGACAAGATCACGCCCGGCATGATGATGGCGGCGATGCGCCTGAACATCCCGGTGATCTTCGTCTCGGGCGGCCCGATGGAAGCCGGCAAGGAAGGCGCCGAGATCATCGGCCATGACCTCGATCTGGTCGATGCGATGGTGGCCGCAGCCGACGACAAATATACCGACGAGGAAGTGCTCGCGATCGAAAAGGCGGCCTGTCCGACCTGCGGGTCTTGCTCGGGCATGTTCACCGCGAACTCGATGAACTGTCTGGCCGAGGCGCTGGGTCTGGCGCTGCCGGGCAATGGCTCGATGCTGGCCACCCATGCCGATCGCAAGGAACTGTTCCTCGAAGCCGGCCGCAAGATCGTCGAGATCACGCGCCGCCACTATGAGCTGGAAGACAAGGGCCTGCTGCCGCGCGAGATCGCGACGTTTGAGGCCTTCGAGAACGCGATGAGCCTCGATATCGCGATGGGCGGCTCGACCAACACCGTGCTGCACCTGCTGGCGATCGCGCATGAGGGCAAGGTTGATTTCACGATGGAAGACATCGACCGCCTCAGCCGCAAGGTGCCGGTGCTGTGCAAGGTCGCGCCCGCCAAGCAGGACGTCCATATGGAAGACGTGCACCGCGCGGGCGGCATCATGGGGATCCTCGGCGAGATGAACCGCGCGGGCCTGATCCATGCCGAGGCGCGCACCGTGCATTCCGAGACGATGGGCGAAGCACTCGCAAAATGGGACGTGATGACGGCCAATGACGATGCGGTGCACGAGTTCTATCGCGCGGCGCCGGGTGGCGTGCGCACCACCGAAGCCTTCTCGACCCAGAACCGCTACAAGGAGCTTGATCGCGACCGCGAAGGCGGCGTGATCCGCACGGCGGAACACGCCTTCTCGAAGGATGGCGGTCTGGCCGTTCTCTACGGCAACATCGCCGAACAGGGCTGTATCGTGAAGACCGCAGGCGTGGACGACTCGATCCTCAAATTCTCTGGCCCCGCGAAAGTCTTCGAGAGCCAGGACGACGCGGTGTCGGGCATCCTGACCGGCAAGGTTATCGAGGGCGAAGTGGTCATCATCCGCTACGAGGGCCCGCGCGGCGGTCCGGGGATGCAGGAAATGCTCTACCCGACCTCCTACCTCAAATCGAAGGGCCTCGGGGCGAAATGCGCACTGCTGACCGACGGGCGGTTCTCGGGCGGCACCTCGGGCCTCTCGATCGGGCATGTCAGCCCCGAAGCCGAGGAAGGCGGGCTGATCGGCCTCGTCGAGACCGGCGACATCATCGAGATCGACATCCCGAACCGCACGATCAACCTCGCCGTGGCCGACAATGTGCTGGCTGCGCGCCGCGAGGCGAAAGGCCCGCTGCCGTGGAAACCGGCCGCCCCGCGCAAGCGTCAGGTCTCGACCGCGCTCAAGGCCTATGCGCTTCTGGCCTCCTCGGCGGCGAAGGGCGGGGTGCGTATCCTGCCCGAGTGACCTCGCGCCGAAACTGCTCAAGCGGCCGTCCCTCGGGGCGGCCGTTCTCGTTTGGGGCATGGCGCCCCATTCACACCCCGAGCCGGTCCAGCAACCCCGCGACCATCCCGTGATAACCCGACCCGAACAGGCGCACATGCACCAGCGCGGGCCAGAGCTGGTAGATCGAGCGACGCACTTGCCAGCCGGGGGCGAGCGGGCCATAGGCCGCTTGAAACTCCGGATGAGGCGCGCCGAACAGATGCAGCATGGCGAGATCGACCTCGCCATCGCCATAATAGCTCGCCGGGTCGATCACCCCGCTCAGCCTCCCGCCCGAAGCCAGCACGTTCCCCGTCCAGAGATCGCCATGGAGCAAGGCCGGGGCCGGCTGAGCAGGGAGGTGGTCTGGCAATCGCGCGGCGAGCGCATCAATCCGGTGCGCGAGCGCGGCAGGCAGAAACGGCGACGCGGGCAGGAGCCGCCGCTCGGCCCAGAAGGACGGCCAGTCCGCGAGCGGCGCATTGGGGATCAAGACAGGGCCGAAGGCGTAATCCTCGCCCCAGCCAAAGGGCCGCGCGGGATCGAAACCGGGACTGCGGGACGGCGCGCCATGCACCCCGCGCAGCATCGTGCCGAGCTCTGACCACCCCGGCGCGCGAAGAGCTCCCTGATCGGGTAGCATTTCCATGACGAGAAGGTCTTCGCACACAGCGAGAACGCAAGGTACGCGTGCACCGGCAGCCCGCAGAGCCGCGAGCATCCGTGCCTCGACCTGCGGCGCGGGCCCGCCCTTGGCGACCGCCTTGCGACCATCGGCGAGAAAGAGCGCCACGACCGGGCTCAGATCGCCACCAGCGAGCGGTCGAGCCTCGACCAGTTCGGCACCGAGCAGTTGTGCCGCCCGCCCCGCCAGATCGATCGCACCGCCATTTCGCTCTCGCATTCTCACCCCCAAATCACACATTTTCGCGATGTGCTCGTCCCAAGCTGCACCGGCCTTCCTGCGTCACGGACCCGAGAATATACCCGTGACCGCGCTGCCCGATGCCACCGGCTCCCCGGATTTTCAGGCGCACCGCATCGGATAAACCCTGCCAGGTTGACGTTACGGACCGGCGAAGTTTTGCCGGAGGCGAGGGCGAACACAGTTGCACTCACCACAACTATAGGTGCAAATGCGGCGAATTGCGTGGTAGCGCCCGACGTGGCTTTGCGATCAAGTGAGACTGGAGAGAAAGCCAAAAGAATCAAAAGCGTGTTTTTTCCCGGTGCACAGAACCGTGCGCTGCGAGGGATCAGCACGAAAGGGCTGAACGTTACCGAGGGCGTTGCGTGATCACCGCCTCTTTCGGGGCGTCACGAGACCCTGACGGAGATTCCCCACACAAGTCTCTGTCGGGCAGCAGCCGCCGCATCCCCTTTGCGGCGGCTGCGACTTTTCCAGAAGGCAGGCAGGTTCGAACGCAGGAGTGGGGGCGCTGCCCCCGTCGCCTGACGGCGCCTCCCCCGAGATATTTGGATCAAGAAGAAGGCTCAGCGCAGGAAGTTGTCGCGCATCAGCGACACGACCTCGTCCGCGCGCCCGTTGAGCACCGCCTTCACACCGAAAAGCGCGGTCGAGGCGACCTGGGAAGGTTCGATTTTCGGCGGCATGACCAACTCCATCCGGCTCACTTTCACATCGAGCAATGCCGGGCCGGGGGCGGCGAGCCATTCGGTCATCGCGGCCTCGAGATCGTCGGCCGTCTCGACCCGCGCGCCCTGCATCCCGATCGCCCGCGCCATGGTGCCGAAATCGGGATTGTGCAACTCGGTGAAAGCGTCGAGCATTCCCTCGACGCGCTGCTCCATCTCGACGAAGCCGAGCGAGGCGTTGTTGAAGATCAGCAGCTTCACCGGGAGTTTTCCCTGCACCAGCGTCAGCAGATCGCCCATCAGCATCGTCATGCCACCATCACCGCACATCGCAATCACCTGGCGGTCGGGATAGGCTTTCTGAATGCCAAGCGCCTGCGGATAGGCATTGGCCATCGTGCCGTGCAAGAGGCTTGTGAGAAAGCGGCGCTCGCCATTGGCCGAAAGGTGGCGCAGCAACCAGACCATGGGCGAGCCGCCGTCAGCGGTGAAGATCGCGTCTTTTGCCGCGAGCCGGTCCAGCGTCTCGGTCAGATGCTGCGGGTGGATCAGGCTTGGATCGGGTTCCTCGGCGCTTTCCAGATAGCCCTTGAGATCTTCGGCATAGGATTTGAGCGCGCGGTTAAGATGCCTGCCATGCTCGCGCGGCGTCAGGCGCGGCAAGAGTGCGTCAATCGTGTCGCCGACATCGCCCACAAGCCCCAGATTGACCGGCGCGCGGCGGCCGAGGCGGGTGGGGTCGATATCGACCTGCACGATCCGGGCCTTGCCGGGATAGAACTGGGTATAGGCGAAATCGGAGCCGAGGCAGAGCAACAGATCGCAATCGCCGACCGCTTGCATCCCGGCGCGATTGCCGAGGATTCCGGTCATGCCGACATTATTCGGCATGTCGGGTTCGATGAATTCCTTGGCGCGCGTGGTATGGGCGACGGGGGCCGCGAGACGCTCCGAGAGAGCGCGGATCTGCGCCGCCGCGCCCCTCGCGCCGATACCTGCATAGATCGTGATACGCTCGGCCGCCTCGATCATTGCGGCAAGCGCGTCGATCTCGGCCTCGGAGGGGCGGATCACCGGATCAGGGCGATGGACATCCCAAGGCAGATCGTCCGAAGCAGTCTCGCGGAACATGTCCCCATTCACGACCACCACCGCCACGCCATGACGGGTCAGCGCCGCCTGCGCGGCCTGGGCCACGATCCGGCGGGCCTGATCGGGATGCGAGATCTTCTCGCAGAACACCGAGGTTTGCTCATAGATCTTCTTCTGATCGACCTCTTGCGGGAAACCCAGACCCTCCTCGGCCCGCGCGATATTCGACGCGATCAGCACGACAGGCGCACCGTTGCGATGGCTCTCGAAGATGCCGTTGACGAAATGGAGACTTCCCGGCCCGGTCGTGCCCGCGCAGACCGACAATTCGCCCGTCATGTAGCTTTCCCCGCCCGCGGCGAGCGCGCCCACCTCTTCGTGGCGCACATGAACCCAGTCGAGATCGGAGCGGCGCACCGCATCGGTGAAATGGTTGATCGTGTCGCCCACGATGCCATAGACCCGCCGCGCGCCCGCGGCGACCAGCGTGTCTGCGATGATGTCGGAAACGGTCTTGCTCATGTCAGGCCTCTTTCAAATGCGAATTGTGGTGAAGGCTGGTGCGTGCACGTCCCAGATCAGTGCGCGGCTTGAAACTGTCGGGATCGGCCGCCGCCCACCAATCGGCGTAATCGGTGCTGCCGGGATCATCGTTGAGGACGCCCTCGGGCAGGAAGGGATAGACCTTGTCGATGGTGCGCGCCTGCGTCACGCCGATCCGGTGCACGATGTGATGGGGTTCGAGTTCGCGTGGATGCCTGAGGCCAGCCGAGGCGGTGATCTCGCTCAGCGCCTCGACGGTCTTGCGGTGGAACCGAGCGGCGCGTTCGCCCTGCACCTCGGGAACGAGACCGCGCTGGCGGCGCGGATCCTGGGTGGTGACGCCGGTGGGGCAGGTTCCGAGATGGCAGCGCTGCGCCTGGATGCAGCCGATCGAGAACATGAAGGCGCGCGCCGCGTTGCACCAATCCGCACCGATGGCGAGGTTGTGGGCAAGACCGTAGCCCGAATAGACCTTGCCCGAGGCGGCAAGACGCACCTTGTCCTTCACCCCTGCCCCGACCAGCGCGTTGCGCATCACGATAAGCCCGTCGATCAGCGGCATCCCCACATGATCGGACAACTCGAGCGGTGCCGCACCGGTGCCGCCCTCAGCCCCGTCGACCACGATGAAATCGGGGAAAATGCCGGTCTTCTGCATCGCCTTCACAAGCGCGAAGGCCTCGTGCGGCTGGCCAATGCATAGCTTCAGCCCGACCGGCTTGCCCCCTGACAGATCGCGCATTCTCGCGGCGAATTCCATCATCTCTGCGGGCGTCTTGAAGGCCTTGTGGCCGCGCGGGCTCAGGCAGTCCTGATGGGCGGGGACCTTGCGGGTTTCAGCGATCTCCCGCGTGACCTTCGCTGCCGGGAGCAAGCCACCATGTCCCGGTTTCGCGCCCTGGCTGAGCTTGATCTCGGTCATCTTGACCTGATCGCGGCTGGCCTGTTCGGCGAAAAGCGAGGGGTCGAAATTTCCACCCTTGTCGCGCGCACCGAAATAGCCCGAGCCCAGCTCCCAGACGATGTCACCGCCGTGCTTTTGGTGATAGGGCGAGAAGCCACCCTCGCCGGTGTCGTGGTAGAACCCGCCGTGCTTGGCGCCCCAGTTGAGCGCCTCGACCGCATTGGCCGAAAGCGCTCCGAAACTCATCGCCGAGATGTTGAGCACCGAGGCCGAATAGGGTTTCGCGCATTGCTCATTGCCGACGGTGACGCGCGGGTCGGTATCGGGATCGTCTGCGGGGGCGATGGAATGGTTCACCCACTGGTATTCTTCGCCTGCGACATCGCGTTCCGTGCCGAAAGGATGGGTGTCGGTCTCGCCGCGGGCGCGGGCATGGACGAGGTTGCGCGCCTCGTAGGGGTAGGGTTTCCCCTCCAGATCGCCCTCGACGATATAGGCGCGCAGGAAGGGGCGCAGGTCGTAGAACAGCCAGCGCAGGCGGGCGGCGACCGGATAATTCCGGGTGATCGTCCAGCGCTTCTGGAAATAGTCATAAAGCCCGAGCGCCACCACCGGCAGGGTGACCAGCAAAAGGATCAGCCACCATGGGCTGATCCAGACAGCCAGCGCGAGCGCCAGCAGGCTCAGGCAGAGTGCCGCGAGGGGGACGATATTGCGCAAGATCGCGTTCATGATCTCCTCCTCGCGGCATTCGGTACGTGATCAGGTGAGCGCCTGATTGCCTTTGGGGCCCGCGACGAGCCAGATCACGAAGCCAAGAAGCGGCAGGATGACGATCAACAAGATCCAGAGCACTTTCGAGCCGGTGGACGCACCGGAGCTCAGGATCGAAACGATGGCCCAGATATCGAGAATGAGGACGACGAGGCCCCCGATCATGCTCAGCATGGGGTATCTCCTTTCCGTGTCAGGTTGGAAAGGAAACCCGCGTGTCGGGCGCTTTGTTCCGCGCAAACGCCCGTTCAAGCCGAAGTGATCGCTGCCCCCGAGGCTCAGCGCCCCGGGGTCAGCTTGCGCACGATCACGTAGAAGGCCGGCACCATGAAGACACCGATGAAGGTCGCCGCCGCCATGCCGCCCAGCACGCCGATGCCGATCGCGTTTTGCGCCGCCGCCCCTGCCCCCGTCGCGATTGCCAGGGGCACCACGCCGAGCATGAAGGCCAGCGAGGTCATCAGGATCGGTCGCAGGCGCAGCCGCGCGGCCTCGACGGTCGCCGCAACCAGCTCCTTGCCCTCGGCCTCGAGGTTGCGCGCGAATTCCACGATCAGGATCGCGTTCTTCGCGGCAAGGCCGATTGTCGTCAGGATACCCACCTTGAAATAGACGTCGTTCGACTGCCCGAAGACCCAGGCGGCGCCCAGTGCCCCCAGGACCCCCACCGGCACGGCGAGCATCACCGAAAGCGGGATAGACCAACTCTCGTAGAGCGCCGCGAGGCAGAGGAAGACCACCAGTACAGAGAGCGCGTAGAGGTAGGGCGCCTGATCGCCCGATTGCCGCTCCTGATAGCTGAGCCCCGTCCAGGCGATGCCGTAACCGCCGGGGAGGTCGCTCACCAGCTGCTCCATCGCATCCATCGCCGCGCCAGAGCTCGCGCTCTCCGAGGCCTGCCCCGAGATCTCGATCGCGTTGGTGGCATTGTAGCGCGACAATTTCGGCGCGACCGAGACCCATTTCGTCGTCATGAAGGCCGAGAAGGGCACCATCTCTCCGCTGGAGTTGCGCGCATACCAGCCGTCGATATCCTCGGGCTGCATCCGATAGGGCGCGTCCGCCTGCACGATGACCGGGCGGAGGTTGCCGTCGAGATCGAAGTCATTGACGGACTTGCCCGCGAAGATCACCGAAAGCAGCGAGTTGAGACTGCTCAGCGTCAGGCCGAAGCTCTCGGCCTTCTGCTGGTCGATGTCGAGCTGCAGCGCCGCCTTGTTCTCGTCGCCGCTGACGCGGACGTTGCTCAGGTTCGGGTTGGTTTTCGCTGCGGCCACGAGTTGGTCGGCGGCCTCCTTGAGCGCGTCGGTTCCGTTATTGGCCTGATCGACCAGATACATCTGGAAGCCCGAGGTGTTGCCGATGCCACGGATCGCGGGCGGTTGCAGGAAGAACACCTGGCCCGCGCGCAGCCCCGCGAAATGGGCATTGGCCCGTGCGGCAATGGCGGCAGCAGTCTGGTCCGCGCCGGTGCGTTCGTCGAAATCCTTGAGCTTGGTGAAGACCATCGCGGTATTCTGTCCGCTGCCCCCAAAAGAGAACCCGAGCGTCGCGAAAACCGAGGCCACGTCGGATTTCTCCTGCGTGAGCATGTAATCGGTGATCTGGTCCACCACGTCGGAGGTCTGCGCCGTGGTCGAGCCTTCCGAGAGGGTCACCATCGCCATCAGCACGCCCTGATCCTCGCTGGGCAGGAAAGACGAAGGCAGCCGCGTGGCCACGCCCCAGGCCGAAGCCAGCACCAGAACAAGCACCAGCGCCATTGCGAAAGGCTTGCGCAGGATACGCGCAACGGACGAGGAATAGCCCGACTGCACCTTGCCGAAGCCCGCGTTGAAGGCGCGCGCCGGCGCGATCGCTCGGCCCGTCGCGGGACGCAGCAGCTTTGCCGCAAGCGCGGGCGTGAGGATCAGCGCGACCACGGCCGAGAGCACCATGGCGGTGATGATCGTCACCGAGAATTGCCGGTAGATCACCCCGGTCGACCCCGGAAAGAAGGCCATCGGCAGGAACACCGCCGAAAGGACCAACGCCACGCCCACCAGCGCGCCGGTGATTTGCGACATGCTCTTCTCGGTCGCCCGGAGCGGGCTGAGGCCCTCTTCCTCCATCACCCGCTCGACGTTTTCCACAACGACGATCGCGTCGTCGACCAGAAGGCCGATCGCCAGAACCATCGCGAACATCGTCAGCGTATTGATCGAATAGCCCGCGACCAGCAGCACCGCGAAAGTGCCCATCAGCACCACCGGCACCGCGACGATGGGGATCAGCGTCGCGCGCCATTTCTGCAAGAACACGAGGATCACCAGCAGAACCAGCACGATCGCTTCGGCCAGCGTGTGATAAACCTTCTCGATCGACAGCTCGACGAAGGGCGAGGTGTCATAGGCCACCTGGAACTCCACGCCCTCGGGCAGGGACGGCGCCAGACGCGCAAGCGTCGCGCGCACCGCACTCGCCGTATCGACCGCATTCGCCCCGTTCGCGAGATTGACGCCGAAGCCCGCCGCATTCTGGCTGTTGAACTTCGACCTGGAACCGTAATCCTCCTGCCCGATCTCGATCCGCGCGACATCGCCCAGATAGACGGCCGAACCGTCGCTCTCGGTCTTGAGCAGGATTTTCTCGAACTGCTCGACCGAGGTGAGCTGGCTTTGCGCGGTGATCGTCGCGGTGAATTGCTGGCCTTCAGTCGTCGGCAGATCACCGAGTGACCCGACCGAGACAGTCGTGTTCTGTGCCTGCACCGCCGAAGTCACGTCGTTGGGCGTCAGCTGATATTGTTCAAGCCTGTAGGGATCGAGCCAAACCCGCATCGCATAGCCCGAGCCGAACACATTGAGACCGCCGACGCCAGTGGTACGCTCGATCGCCCCCTTGATCTCGGTATCGAGGATATTGCCCAGCTCAACGGTCGAGAACCGCCCGTCGGTCGAGACCAGCGCGCCGACCATCAGGATATCGGAGGACGACCGCGAGACGCTCACCCCGGAGCTTTGCACCGCATCGGGCAGCGTGCTTTCGACCTTGCGGATCTTGGTCTGCACCTCGTTCTCGGCGTCGATCGGATCGACAGAACCGTCGAACGTGATCGTGACGCGCGACGATCCCTGCTGCGACGAGCTCTCCATGTAGAGCATCCCGTCGAGCCCGGTCAGCGCATCCTCGATCGGTGTGGTGACCGAGTTCTCGACCGCCGCCGCCGTCGCGCCGGAGTAACTGGCAGAGATCCGGATCGTGGTGGGCGCCACCTCGGGATATTGCGAGACGGGCAGTTGGGTGATCGCATAGCCACCGGCGAGGATCGTCACCAGCGCGAGCACGATCGCGAAGACGGGGCGGTGAATGAAGAAGCGGATCATCTGGGTTCACTCCGCCTTGGCGGTGGTATCCGCCGGGGCTGCGTCTTTCACGACACCCTCGGCGTTGATCGTCACCGGCACTGTCTTGATCTCGGCCCCGTCGCGCAGGTTCTTCAGCCCGTCGAGGATCACCTCATCGCCGGATGCGACGCCGCCCGTCACGATCCAAGCGTTCTGATAGGTGCCCGCCGTGCTCAGCGTCACCTTCTTCGCCTTGCCATCCGCCTCGATATAAGCCGAGAGCGAGCCGTCACCCTCCCGCGTCGTCGCGCGCTGCGGCACGAGGATCGCCTGCGTCGTCCCCAGAGTGATCTTCGCGCGCAGGAATTGCCCCGGCATGATCAGCCGCTCGGGATTGTCGAACTTGAAGCGGAAATCGACCGTTCCGGTGGTCGAGGACACCGTCGCGCCGGGACTGATCAGCGTGCCGGTCCCGTCATATTCCTCCCCCGTTTCCAAGAGCAGCGAGACCTTGAGCTCCTCGCCGCGCTGAAGCGTACCCTGGCTGATACGCTGGCGCACCCGCATGATCCGCGCCGAGCTTTCCGAGACATCGACATAGATCGGATCGAGCCGCGTCACCGTGGTCAGCGCATCCGTCTGGTTCGCCGTCACCAGCGAACCCACCGAGACCTGCGCCACATCCGGCACCCCGTCGATCGGCGAGCGGATCACCGTGCGGTCAAGATTGAGCTGGGCGGTTTGCAGATCGGCCTGCGCGGTCAGAAGCGACGCCTTGGCCTGCGCCAGCGTGACCTGCGCACTTTCCAGGTCGCTGATCGAGACAGAGGTCTGTTCGAGCTTGGTGTAGCGGTCCACCTGCGCCTGCGCGGCCTTCACATTGGCCTCGGCGCTGGCTCTCTCGGCCTGCGCGGCGGTGAGTTCGGCCCGGTAGGTGTCGTCATCGATATGGAAAAGCGGATCGCCCGTCTTCACCCGGTGACCGGCCTCATAATCGATCGAGGCGATGGTGCCCGCCACACGCGGTCGGATATCGGTCTGCTCATAGGCCACCGCGCGGCCCGGCAGGGTGACGATATAGGGCACAGCCTGGGTCTGAACCTGCATCACGCCGACCTCGGTCGGCGCGCTGGCTGCACCGGACACCCCTTGCGCAAAGGCTGCGACACTCATCACTCCACTCGCCAGCGCCGCCAAAACCGCGCGCCGTGCCATTGCACCAAAGCCCATGCGTCCATTCTCCCCGTTCTTGTGCCGATCCATTCCGGCGAATTGACCTCTCTTACGATAGCGGTCTCATTATCTGTCGCCACTTGAACGAGAGCGGCCATGCGCAGGGATCATGGCTCGACCACGCGAAAGGGGCGCCGAAGCGCCCCACGAAACCCATTATTTTCAAGTATATCACAGCGTGATCCGATAGAGCCCAAAGCCCCCCTCGCCGTCTCCGGCCGGTTCGATCTTCAGCCCGCGCGACTTCACATCTTCGAGATAGCCTGCGGCCTTGGGGCCGGTCTCGAACAAAACCGTCGCGCCCCCCGCAGGCGCGAAGCTCCAGTTCGCATCGGCCTTCGGATTGATCGTGCCGGCCTCGTGGATGTAGCGCACGATCACGTCGCGGTTGGTGTCGGGCGCTCGGTAGATCACCGTCGAGCCATCCGCACCGGGGAAGCTGCCCCCGCCCGAGGCGCGGTAATTGTTCGTCGCGATCACGAACTCCGCCTGCGGGTCGATCGGCCTGCCCTGATAGCTCAGATCGACGATCCGGTTCGCATCCGCATTCACCAGATTGCCGTCGCTGTCGTATTTCGAGGGCTGGGTGAGGTCGATCTGATAGGTCACCCCGTCGATCACGTCGAAATTGTAGGACGGGAAATCGGGGTTCAGAAGCGTGGCATCCTTCGCGCCCGGTTCGATCTGGTTGAACATGCCCGCCGAGCGTTCCAGCCAGTCCTTCACCTGCCCGCCGGTCACTTTCACCACCTGCAGCGTGTTCGGGTAGAGGTAGAGATCGGCCACGTTCTTGATCGCGACCGGGCCCGCGGGAACGTCCGTGTAATAGTCCGGGCCACCGCGCCCGCCCGCCTTGAAGGGCGCTGCCGCCGACAGGAGCGGCAGTTTGCCCTCGGGGGTGCCCTCGAGCAGCGTCTTCATATACCAGATCTGCGCGTTCGAGACGATCTGCACCGACGGATCATCGGCCACCAGCGCGAAATAGGAATAAAGCGGCGCCGAGGTCTCGCCCACTTTCGCTCGGACATAGGTCAGAGTTTCTTCATGCACCGCGTTGGAACTTGCCAGAACCGGCTCGTAATCGGCGGTCAGCGGGGTGATCGACCGATCCTCGCCGCGCGAGAAGATCGGGCGGATCTCGGAGCTATGCGCCGCGATCTGCCACTTGCCGCCGTCATGGCTCAGCATCAGGTCGATCAGGCCCATATGGTTGCCCCAGAAGCCCGCCTGCACCGCCGGTTTGCCCTGTAGCGTGCCCTTCTCGTTGTCGATCCCGGGGCCGTCGAAATCCTTGCCCGGGAAGTTGCGGTGCTGGTGACCGGTGATCACCGCGTCGATCCCGTCAACACCCGCAAGATAGAAGGCCGCGTTCTCCATCCCGTCGCTTTGCGGGCCGTTGTCGATCCCCGTATGGGCGAGCGCGACGATGAGGTCGGCGCCCTCCTCGCGCATCTGCGGCACCCAGGCTTCGGCCGCCTGCACGATATCGCGGGTCTGATAATCGCCTTCGAGATGCGCGCGGTCCCATTGCATGATCTGCGGCGGCACGAACCCGATCACTCCGATGCGGATTGGCATCTTGTTCCCCGCCCCGTCGGTCAGGTCGCGATCGAGGATCAGGTAGGGCGGCAGGTACAGGTCATCCTCGCGCGGGGAAGCCCCGAGCTTATGGGCGAAGTTCGCACAGACCATCGGATAGTTCGCGCGGTCGTTCACCTTCTTGAGGAAATCCATCCCGTAATTGAACTCGTGGTTCCCGAGCGTACCGCAATCGTAGCCGAGCAGGTTCATCGCCGCGATCACCGGGTGCGTGTCGCCCTCTTTCATCCCCTTCGAATAGGCGATGTAATCGGCCATGGGGTTGCCCTGCATGTAATCGCCGTTGTCGAAGGTCATCGTATTGGCGGCTTCCGCGCGCACCCCTTCGATCAGCTGTGCGGTTCGCGACAGGCCGACCGTATCGACGGGCTTGTCGGCGTAATAGTCGTAGGGTCGGATATGGCAGTGAATATCGGTGGTGCAGAGCAGGCGCAGGTGAGCCTGTCCGGCAGCAGCGTGCGCGGTGAACGGATGGACCATCACCAACCCGCCGGCGGCAGTGGTCGTGATCAAGAAATGACGGCGCGACATGAGCGACATGGGGTTCCTCCGGGGACATTGGCTCTTTGACGGAGCGCTCTATTCCCGGAGCGTAACAGCGATTTGACCGATCGGAAAAATACCTTCGCGGCAATCGGCGCAAATTGGCGTGAGCGGGCGGGGGCGCCCCCGCCCGTCGCCCAAGTTTTCAGCTTTCCGCCAGGACCGCCTGCACTTCGGGCGCAGGCCCGGGATGGTGACAGAACACCTGCCGCCCCGCGATCTGAGCAGTCGGCGGCTTCGTGGCGCAGATGTCGGTTGCGCGCGGGCAACGCGTGCGCAGCGGGCAGCCCGACGGCGGGTTGAGCGGGCTCGGCAGGTCGCCTTCCAGCGCGATCAGTACCTTGTTGCGCTCGACCTCCGGATCGGGGATCGGCACCGCCGACAAGAGCGCTTGGGTGTAAGGGTGCTGCGGCTCGGTGAAGAGCTTCTCGGTCGCACCGGCCTCCATCATCTGCCCCAGATAGAGCACCATCACCTCGTCGCAGACATGGCGCACGACGCTCAGGTCATGGGCGATGAAGACGATCGTCAGGCCCAGATCGCGGCGCAGGTCTTCGAGAAGCGCGATCACCTGCGCCTGGATCGAGACGTCGAGCGCCGAGACGGGCTCGTCGCAGATCAAGAGCTTCGGCTCCACCACCAGCGCGCGGGCGATGCCGATGCGCTGACACTGGCCGCCCGAGAACTCGTGCGGGTAGCGGTTGATCTGGTTCGGCAGCAACCCGACCTTCTCCATCACCTCGCGGACCTTCTCCTTGCGCGCCGCACGGCCCATCTTCGGGCGATGGGTGCGCAGGGGCTCGGCAATGATCTCGCCCACCGTCATGCGCGGATCGAGCGAGGCCAGCGGGTCCTGGAAGATCATCTGGATGTCGGAGCGGTATTTCAGCATCTGCCGCGGCGACAGCTTGAGCAGATCGGTCTTGCCCTCCCAGATCACCTCGCCCTCGGCGGGCAGCATGCGGATCAGCGCGCGCGCCAGCGTGGACTTGCCGCAACCGGACTCGCCCACGATGCCGAGCGTCTTGCCCTGTTCGAGCTTGAAGCTCACGCCATTCACCGCGCGCAGCTGCGGCGGCGTGTGCCACGGCAGGTCCGAGGCGCGACGGATGTCGAACGTGACCCGAACGTCGCGGGCCTCGATCAGCGGGGTCGTCATGCGGCGGCCTCCTCGATCGTTTCAATGGAACGGTGACAGGCGCGAGCGCGGCCCTCGGTGAATTGCGTCAGCGCCGGCATATCCTGCGCGCAAATCTCTTCGGCGAAATCGCAGCGCGGGCAGAACGGGCAGCCCTTCGGCGCGCCCGTCATGTTCGGCGGATTACCCCGGATCGGGGTCATCGCGACCTCCGCATCGAGCCGCGGCAGCGCCCCCAGAAGACCGCGCGTGTAAGGATGGGTCGGCTGCGCGAAGAGCGGATCGACGGGGGACTGCTCCATCACCTGACCGCCATACATCACGATCGCACGTTCGCAGAAGCCCGCGACGACGCCGAGGTCATGGGTAATCAGCACGGTCGCCATCCCCAGCTCGCGGCGCAGCTCGCCCAGCAGGTCCATGATCTGCGCCTGCACCGTCACGTCGAGCGCGGTGGTCGGCTCATCCGCGATCAGCACATCGGGTTTGCACAAGAGCGCCATCGCGATCATCACACGCTGACGCATCCCGCCCGAGAATTCATGCGGGAAGAGCCGCACGCGGTTCTTCGCGTCGGGGATCTTCACCAGATCGAGCATATGCGCGGCCTCGGCCACCGCATCGCGCTTGGAAAGCCTCTTGTGCAGCATCAGCACCTCGGCCATCTGGTCCGAGATCCGCATGTAAGGATTGAGCGCCGTCATCGGGTCCTGAAACACCATCGCGATTCTCTCGGCCCGGATCTTGTTCAGCTCCGCTTCCGGCAGGTTCAGGATCTCGCGCCCGTCGAACTTGACCGAGCCCGAGGCCCGGCCATTCGCCGCCAACAGCCCGAGGATCGAGAAGCTGAGCTGCGACTTGCCCGACCCGGACTCGCCCACGATCCCCAGCGCCTCGCCCTTTTCCAGCGCGAAGCTGACGCCGTTGACCGCGTGAATCTCGCCCTCGGGCGTCGCGAAACGGACATTGAGGTCTTTTACGTCCAGCAAGGCCATATCAGCGCTCCTTCGGGTCGAGCGCATCGCGCAGCCCGTCCCCCACGAAATAGAAACCGAAGAGGGTGATGACGAAGAAGAAGAGGGGAAAGGCCAGCTGCCACAGCGTGCCGTAGCTCATCGTCCCCGCCCCTTCCGAGATCAGCGCGCCCAGCGAAGTCTGCGGTTCCTGCACGCCAAGGCCAAGGAAGGAGATGAAGCTCTCCGTCAGGATCATCAGCGGCACCAGAAGCGTCGCGAAGACCACCACCACGCCCACGAGGTTGGGCAGTATATGGCGGCGGATGATCGTGGGTGCAGGCACGCCGATGGCGCGGGCGGCCTCGACATATTCGCGGTTCTTCAGGGTCAGGGTCTGGCCCCGCACGATCCGCGCCATCTCCAGCCACGAGATCAGGCCGACGCCCACAAATAGCATTCCGATCGAGCGGCCATACATGACCAGCAGCAGGATCAGCACGAACATGTAGGGGATCGCCAGCAGGATATCGACGAGGCGCATCATGAACCCGTCGACGCGGCCGCCGAAATAGCCCGAGATCGCGCCATAGACCGTGCCCACAGAGACCGCGATGAGCGTGCCGATCACGCCCACCAGCAGCGATATCTGGGTGCCCTGCACGGTGCGCGCGAACAGATCGCGCCCCAGATCGTCGGCGCCGAAATAGTGGCCATTGGCAAAGGACGGCGCAGACGCCATGGCGTCGCCCATCACGTCATAATCGATATCGGAATTGTTCCACGCCGCCAGCCAGTTGCCGAACAGCGCGAAGCTCACGACGAAGATCAGCAGCCCCAGCCCGAAGATCGCTGCCTTGTTGCGGAAGAAGCGGCGGCGCGCATCGGCCCAGAGCGAGCGGCCCGCCACGTCCTCGCGGCTCGTTGCCTCGGCCAGCGAGGTCATCTTGGTTTCATCTATGACCATCTCAATACCGGATTTTCGGGTCGATCCATCCGTAGATGATGTCGACGACAAGGTTGAACAGGATGGTGAGCGTGCCCAGCAGGATCGTGATCCCCATCATCACCGCGTAATCGCGGTTGAGCGCGCTATCGACGAAGCTTTTGCCGATCCCGCCCGTGGTGAAATACACGTCCACGATCACCGAGCCGGTGATCATCGAGACAAAGGCCGGCCCTAGATAGGAGATCACCGGCAGCAGCGCGGGTTTCAGAGCGTGCCGCAGGATGATCTTGCGCTTCGGCAGGCCCTTGGCGCGCGCGGTGCGGATGTGGTTCGAGCTCAACGTTTCCAGCATCGAAGACCGCGTGATCCGCGCGATCGAGGCCATGTAGGAGGTCGAGAGCGCGATCACCGGCATGATCCAGAACCGCGGATCGTCGAAGCTCCAGCCGCCACCGGGCAGCCAGTGCAGCGCGAGGGTGAAGATCAGCACGAGAATCGGCGCCATCACGAAATTCGGCAGCACCTGCGCGCCGATCGAGATGCCGACGGCGAGATAGTCGAGCCAGGAATTGCGCTTGATCGCGGCCGTCACACCGAGACTCACACCGACCAGAACGGCGGTGATGAAGCTCAGGAAGCCATAGGTCAGCGTCACCGGAAAGCCCTGCGCGATGATGTCGTTCACCGAGCGGTCCTTGTAGGTGAAGGAGGGTCCGAAATCGAAATGGGCGACCACGTTCCACAGATAGGTGCCTATCTGTTTCCACAGCGGCTGGTCGAGCCCGTATTTCGCGTTGAGATTGGCAAGAACTTCGGGCGGCACGGCGCGCTCGGCGGTGAAAGGCCCGCCCGGCGCCACATGCATCAGCACGAAGCTCGCGATGATAAGCGTGAGCAGCGTCGGGATCGCAATGGCCAGACGCTTGAGAATATAGACGATCATACGATTACCCCGGAATGGCTCGGGCGGGCCGATCGCTCAGCCCGCCCGATTTGGGTCAGCGCGGCTTACTTCGCCGTGCGATACATGTTCTTCGCGTACCAGTTCAGCTCCACGTTCTCGAACGGGTAACCCTTGATCTGCGAGTTCAGCAGCATCGGCAGCGAGTAGTGATAGACCGGGGCGAGCGGCATCTGCTCGGCGAGGATCTGCTCGGCCTTGGTGTAATCGGCCTGCGGATCGGCGGCGGTCTTGCTGTCTTTCAGCAGCGCGTCATAGGCCGGGTCCTTCCACTCGCCCACGTCCTGATCCGACCACGAGGTCAGCACGTCGAGATAGGTCGAGGGTTCGTTGTAATCCGCGCACCAGCCGTAGCGCGAGATATCGAAATCGTGCTGCTGCTGTTTCTCGAGATAGACCTTCCACTCGTAATTCTCGAGCGTGACGTCGATCCCGAGCGGCTTCCAGAACTGCTGCACCGCGATGGCGAGCTTCTTGTGATCCGACGAGGTGTTATACATGAGACGCAGCTTGAGCGGATTTTCGGGACCGTAGCCAGCCTCTTTCAGCAGCTCCTTGGCCTTTGCCATACGCTCGTCCTGGGTCATCGTCGAGTAATCCGTCTCGGGCATGGTGAAGCCCGCGGTCGCCCAGTGGGTCCAGCTATAGGCCGGCTTCTGGCCGCCCTTGAGGATCTTGTCGACGATGATGTCGCGGTTGATCGCGTAGCTGAGCGCCTTGCGCACGCGCACATCCTTCAGCGCCTCGGGGCCGCTGTCACCCACGTTGAAGATGTAGGAATACGAGCACGAACGCGGCGGGGCGAAAGCCTGATCCGGATACTCGTCCTTGAGACGCGGATATTGGCCCGCCGGGGTCTGCACGAAATCGAGTTCGCCCGCCTCATAGCGCGTGAGCGCCTGGTTGAGATCGGTGATCGGGACGAATTTGAGATCGGTGAGCGTGGTGTTCGCTGCATCCCAATAGCTGTCGCTCTTCACCAGTTCGATGCTCTCGCCGATCTTCCACGACTTGAGATTATAGGCCCCGTTCGAGACCATGTTCTCGGGCTTCGTCCATTCCGAGCCGAACTTCTCGACCACCTTCTGCGGCACCGGGAAGGTCGAGGAGTTCACCAGCATCTGGCGGAAATAGGGAATCGGGGTTTCGAGCTGGACCTCAAGGGTCATGTCGTCGATCGCCTTCACCCCCAGATCGGTCAGCGGCTTCTCGCCCGCGATCACGTCATGGGCATTCTTCACCTGCATCAGTTCCATGTACCAGGCGTAATCCGAGGCAGTGTTCGGATTGGCGAGGCGCTGCCAGGCATAGACGAAATCCTGCGCGGTGACCGGATCGCCATTCGACCATTTCGCACCCTCGCGCAGGTGGAACGTGTAGGTCATCTTGTCGTCGGAGACATCGAAGCTGGTCGCGAGCGCCGGCACGAGATTGCCTTCGGCATCCTGATCGTAGAGCCCCTCGAAGAGCTGGTGCAGCACGTCATTGCCGTCCTTCGAGGTGTTCAGATCGGGATCGAGCGTCTTGAGATCGTCCTGCATCCAGTAGGTGAAGGTCTGGTTCGCGGCGAGCTTGGTGCCTTCGGGGACGTGGCTCGACTGTGCAAGAACGGGTGCGGCGCTGCCCAGCATCAGGGCGAGGGCGGAAATCGCGGCTATGGACTTCAAGGGATACCTCCGATTTTTCCGGGGTCGGAGCGTCAAGCCGCGCAACCTAAGGGCGAGCTGAACACCCCCCGGTTTTTCATTGATGCGCCATCAAGAGCGAACTTCACCGCACGTGCAAGTCTGACGTGGCGACGGTCACATCCATGTGAGCAGGCTTTCGCGCGAAGCCGTAAAATCTTCGCAAAACTTGCGCGACACACGCAAAAAGCGAAACGAAATACCTCGATCAGGCGTGGCCGGCAGCCGCCGACAGGGTGCGTGGGTCGATTCCCATGCCCTCGAGCGCGCGCGTCCACTTGGTCGCGTGATCGCCGTCGAGCGCAAGATCGGCATCGCTGTCAGCGATGAGCCAGCCATTGTCGAGGATCTCCTCCTCGAGCTGCCCCGGCCCCCAGCCCGCATAACCCAAGGCCATCAGCGCCTGATCGGGACCACGCCCCATCGCGATATCCTCGAGGATGTCGCGCGTGCCGGTCATTCGCAGCCGGTCGGTCACTTCCATCTGCCCCTCGCTGCGCCGCCAGTCGGGCGAATGCAGCACGAAGCCCCGCCCGGTCTCGACCGGGCCGCCGAAGAGGATCGGGCGGGTGAGGCGAATGTCGGAACCCGGCTCTTCGATCCCGAGCGTCTCGAGCAGTTCGGAAAAATCGGGCTTGGGCAGCGGCTTGTTGACGATCAGCCCCATCGCCCCCTCGGGCGAATGTGCGCAGACCGCGATCACCGAATGCTCGAAGCGCGGATCGCCCATGCCCGGCATCGCGATCAGGAATTTGCCCGTGAGATCCATTGTCGCAGTCCTTTGAGATCTATCGCTGCTTATCTAAAGGTGGCGTCGCGCGCAGTCGGGTTCAAGGCTGTTGCGACCGCTAGACGAAATCGCGGCCCAATTGTTGCAACGGCCTGTCGCGTTTGTGACTTTGGCAGGCACGCGGCAGAGGCTAGGGAGAGAGCATGACACGTCTGTTACCAGTCCTGAGCCTTGCACTTGCCACCATGCCCTTTGCCGCGCACGCGCAGCAAAGCGCCCTGCCGACGCCGCCCCCTCCGCCGGGGCTGGAGAACGCCGAGTTGCTGCCCGGCTGGCAGCGGGCGGACGGCTCGCGCGTGGCGGCGCTGGAGATTTCGCTGGCACCGGGCTGGAAGACCTATTGGCGCACGCCGGGCGATGCGGGCATCCCGCCACGCGTCGACTTTTCAGGCTCGCGGAACGTGGCCGCAGTGAGATTGCATTGGCCCGCGCCGGAGATCTTCACCTCCGCCGGGATGCGCACGATCGGCTATCACGACGGTGTGCTGCTGCCGGTCTCGATCACGCCCGCCGATCCCGCGAAACCAGTGGCACTGAAGGCCGAGGCGATGATCGGGATCTGCGACCGGATCTGCGTGCCGGTAACGCTGCGTCTCGACGCGGAACTTTCGGGCAAAGGCGCGCCCGATCCGCGGATCGAACAGGCACTGGCCGCAGAGCCGAAATCGGTCGATGCCAGAACCCATTGCCAGACCGAGCCGGTGCGCGACGGCGTCAAAGTCACCGCGCGGATCGACCTGCCGCCTGCCATCGGTCCGGAAGAGACCCTGTTCGAGCTCGCCTCGAAACCGGTCTGGGTCTCGGAAGCGACCAGCCACCGCGAGGGCGATGTGCTCGTGGCCTCAGCCGACTTTGTTCCGCCCGAGGCGCAACCTTTCGACCTCGATCTCAGCGACGTGCGCATCACCGTCCTCTCGGATCGCGGCCCGGTGCAGATCAAGGGTTGCGACGACTAAGCCTTCCCCGGCCCAGGCCTATCAGCCCTCGGGCGGCGCCATGTGGCGGATATGACCACGCAGCAAGCGCGGCGCGATCAGCCCAGCGGCAAGCACGATCATCGTGGCGATCAGCGCAAAGCCTCCGAAGGCGGGCATCATCGCCTGACCCGTCAGCATCGCGCGGCCCAGCGTGATCGCGAAAGCCACGATCAGGAGCGCCGCGACACCGCCCAGAATGCCGCGCAGCTTCACCACGCGCGCGCCATGGCGCACCGCCGTGATCTGGCGCCCGAAATCGAGCTGGATCGCGAGCATCGCGGGTACGACCAGCAGCACGATCACCATGCCGAAGCCCAGACCGTAGACCAGCGTGATGACGGTGGATTTCAGGAACAGCGCCGAGCTCGACTGTTCATAAAGGAGCGGCGCAAGGCCCAGCACGGTCGTCAGCGTGGTCAGAAGCACCGGGCGCAGGCGATCGGAAACCGCATCGACGATGGCCGGGACGATGCCGCGCCTCTCGGCATATTCATCCACGGTAGAGATCAGCACGATCGCGTCGTTGATGATGATCCCCACCATGCCGATCCCGCCGACAACGGCGAACATCGACATCGGCAGGTTCCAGATGTAATGGCCCCAGATCGCACCGACCGCGCCGAAGGGGATGACCGACATCACCACCAGCGGCCGGGTCCAGCTCGCGAAGATCCAGGCGAGCACGATATAGATCCCGATCACCACCATCGACAGGCCAACCGTGGCATCGGACATGAAATCGCGTTCCTGTTCGGCCTGGCCCGACATCACATAGGCCACGCCGCGTTCCTCGGCGATACGCGGCAGGATCTCGGTCTCGACCTGGGTCAGGATCGCATTGGCCCGCGCTGGATCGTCCTCGGAGACATCTCCCGTCACCGAGACCTGCCGCACCCCATCCTCGCGCCGGATCGTCGAGAAGCCGGTCTGGCTGCGCACTGAGACGATATCGGCGAGCGGCACCCATTGGCCTGCGGGCGTACGCAGCTGCATCCGGTCGATGAAATCGGCGGCCAGTTCCTCGGGCGGTAGTTCCACCCGGATCGTGGCGGAGCGCACGCCATCGGGGAAGCTCGCCGCTTCGGTCCCGTTCAGGCGCGCGCGCAGTTCGCGCCCGAGCGTCGCGATATCGAAGCCCAGCGCATCGCCCTGCGGGGTGAGGTCGAGCACCAGCTCCTGCTTGTCATAGGCGAGGTTATCCTCGACCGCGGAAACTTCGGGGAATTGCGCCAGCGCCGTCTTGAGATCCTCGGCGGCCTCCTTGAGCACCCGCGTCTCCGCGCCCGAGAACTGCACCGCGATCCCGTCACCCGCCCCGCCCATCGAGAAGCGGCGGAAGCTGATCTCCTCGACCAGCGGCAGGCGCGGTGTTTCCTGTTGCAGCCGCGAGACGAAATCGAAGCTCGAATAGGGACGGTAATCGGGGTCGATCACCTCGATCGAAATCGAGCCGAGCAGATCGGTGTCCTTGGTATCGGCCGAGGCGAGCGCACGCCCCGACGCCCCGCCGATTTGCGCGATGGCGTATTCGACCGGGTTCACGCCGTACTCGTCTTCGAACTCCTTGGCGACGCGCGTCACAGTCGCCTGCATCGCGCGCATCATCGCCTCGGTGTCAGCGCGCGTCGCGCCCTCGACCATCGAGAAGGAGCCGTTGACGGTGGACTGCTCGGGCGGATTGAAGAAACGCCACTGCACCTTGCCCGACATCACGAAGGAGACCTGCCACAAGAGTAGTGCGATCGCCGCCGCGATGACCGGATAGCGCGCGGTGACAATCGCCCGCGTCAGCGGCTTCATCACCTTCCGGCGGAACCAGTCGAGCCCGCGATTCACCTGACGCGAAGGCCAGTCATACCACTTGCCTTCCGAGGTATGGCGCAATGCGTGGCTCATGTGATTGGGCAGGATCACGAAACACTCGACCAGCGAGGCCAGCAGCACCGCGATCACGGTATAGGGAATATCGACGATCATGTTGCCCATGCGCCCGCCGATCACGGTCAGGCCCGCGAAGGCGATCACCGTCGTCAGGGTCGAGGCGAAGACCGGGGCGGCCATGCGCCGCGCACCGTTCTCGGCCGCCAGCGTGGGATGCTCGCCCAGGTGGCGCGCGCGGAAATCGGCGTGCTCGCCCACCACGATCGCATCATCGACCACGATCCCCAGCGTCAGGATGAGCGCGAAGATCGAGATCATGTTCAGCGTCATGCCGGAGAAATACATCACCGCCAGAGCCGCCGCCATCGAGGTTGGGATACCCATCGCCACCCAGAAGGCGGTACGCGCATTGAGGAACAGGAACAGCAGCGCCAGCACGAGCCCAAGGCCCAGAACGCCGTTATTCACCAGGAGGTCGAGGCGCTGCGTGATCCGGTCGGAGCGCGTGCGCACGAGATCCATCGTGGTCCCGGCAGGGAGCGTCGGCTCCATCTGCGAGACCACGGCCTGCACCTTCTTCTGAATGGCGATCGCATCCCCTGCCGCCGAGCGCGCAACGTTGATCACCACGGCCGGATGGTCACCGACGAAATAAGCCTTGTTGCGATCGCCGCCTGCGACATGGATGCGCGCGACATCGCCCACGGTGAGCTGCGAGCCATCGGGCTCTGTGCGGATCACAAGCGCCGCGATCTCGGGGGCGGAGCGGCGTTCCTCGCCGGTGGTGACACGGGTCGCACCGCCCGCCACATCGCCCGCAGGATCGGTCGCGGCCTCGGCGGCGATCACGTTGATGATCTGCGTGAGCGTCACGTCATGCGCCATCATCGAGACGGTCGGAACCTCGACCACGGTCTCGGGCGCGGCGATCCCGGCCAAGGCTGTGCGCGTGACGCCTTGCTGATAAAGCCGTACCACCGCCTCGTCGCCGAGCCGCCCGAGCTGTTCGGTCGAAAGCGGCCCGGTGATCACCAGATCGGTCACAGTGTCGCGCCAGACGCCCCGGTTGACTTCTGGCTCCTCGGCCCCTTCGGGAAGGTCGCCCGCTGTCGCCAGCGCGTTCTCGACATCGTTGACCGCGCGCGACATGTCCCAGCCGGGTTCGAAATCCAGGCTGATGCGGGCCGAGCCCTCGGACGCACGGCTTTCGGAATTCTCGACACCCTCGACCGCTATCAGCGAAGGTTCGAGCACCTGAACGATGGCGCGATCGACCTCTTCGGCCCCCGCCCCTTCCCACGTGACCGAGACCGACACCGATTCCTCGACCGAGTCGGGAAAGAACTGCGCGCGCATCCGCGGCAGCGCGATCAGACCGGCGCAGAGCATCACCACGAGCACGATATTGGCGAGCGTCGCGTGGCGGGTGAACATTCCGATCAGTCCGCGCGCGGGTGGCAATTCCCTGGGGTCCAGATTCGCTGCCATCTCAGCCCCCGATCCGCGATTCGAGCTTCTCGACGGTCGCGACAGGCACCTCGTCCTGCTTCAGTTCAGCGAGGAAGCGCTGTTTGGCGCGGTCGGGCATGGCGGGGTTCGCCTCGACGAAATCGATCAGTTTCGCGCGCCGCGCCGGGTCGAGCTTCATCATCTCGGGACCAGCGGCCGCTTCGGGTTGACCGGGGCGCATCGGGCGCAGCTTGATACCGCGGCCCAGAAGCGGAGTGCGTTCGGTCACGATCTCGTTACCGGGGGCAAAACTCGCACGAATGATCACCGCATCGCCCTGGCGGCGCAGAATGGTGACCGGCGCCTCATCCAGCCGATCCTCGGCCCCGAGCACGAGCACCGTGCTTTTGGCATCGACCGCCGCCGAGGGGATCTCTGCCACGGTGTCGAGCGCGGGTTCGCTCAGACGCACGGTGACGAAATCGCCCGGACGCAGGTTCGCGGCACCGTCCTCGATCCGCGCAAAGAGCAGCCGCCCCGTGACGCCATCATCGACGGCGGCCGAGACACGCGAGAGCCGCCCCTGGGCGGTCAACATTTCTTCTCCGGCCACCAGCTCGACCAATACAGGGAGGTCGCGCAGCTCCCCCCGCGTGTCGGTCAACCGCGCGAATTGCGCAGTCGAGACGCGAAAGGCAATCTCCAGCGCGGCCGGGTCGATCAGCTTGCCCAGCATCTCGTTGGTCGACACCAGGCCGCCCGCCACCGCGTTCACCTCGGCCAGACGGCCCGCGAATTCGGCACGGATCTCGGTATCGGCGAGTTTGCGTTCGGCCTCCGAGAGCGTGATCTTCGCCCGGGTCAGCCCGGTGCGCGCGGTATCGAGCTGCGCCTGCGCACTCGAGAGCGCCGAGCGACGATTGAGTACTGCCTGATCGGCGGCAGAAGACGCAAGCTCCGCTGTCTCCAGTGTCGCAGCCGAACCCACACCGCGATCCGAAAGCGATTGCTGCCGGTCGAGCGCCTTGCGCCGCAGATCGGCCTGACGCTGCGCGGCGCTCACATCGTCGCGGGCGATGAGCAAGGCGCGCTCGGCCTGCGCCAGCGCGGCCTCCGCCTCGGCCACCGACGCCGCAGCGCTGTCGCGGGCCGCCTGGGCTTCGGCCGGATCGAGCTTTACCAGAAGCTGACCCTTCTCGACCTCCGCGCCGTCCTCGAAATCGGGCGCAAGTTCCACGATCGTCCCGGCAGCAGCCGCGCGCAGTTCCAACTCGCGCGTCGAACGCACCTCACCGTAGGCGGTCAGCACCGGTGCGATGGTGCCGAACTCGACCGGCATCACATTGGCCGCGAAGACCCGCTCGCGTTGCATCTGTGCATTTCCACCCCGCGCCTTGCGCGCCTCGACTGCCTTGTAGATCGAGAACCCGCCCATCGCGAGCAGGCCCAGCGTCAAGGCCAGTAGAAACAGCCCCATCAGGGAGCGGGTCAGAAACCGCATGTCGACTCCAGTCTCAATATTGAGCGGGCGCTCACCGTCACCCACATTCGCGCGAGAACATGTTACCCCGCCGAAATAGGCACGGGGAATGGTTTTCTCTACGTGGCAGGGCGCCGCGTCCGTCACTTTTTCACGGATCTGCGACGGTTTGGCGCGATTTTCAGCCCTGATCGAGCCGCGCGCGCAGCGACAGAAGATCCGCCCACGCCTCGCGTTTGGCGGCCGGGTTGCGCAGCAGATAGGCCGGATGGGTCATCGGAAGGGCCGGTCGGCCGAAAGCCTCGGCCCAGGTGCCGCGCAGCCGCAGGATGCCGCGCTTGCCAAGCGCGGCCGAACAGGCGGCATTGCCCATCAGAACGATCAGGTCGGGATCGGCCAGATCGACGTGACGGGCCAGGAAGGGCAGCATCTGAGCGATCTCCGCGGGTTCGGGATCGCGATTGCCCGGCGGACGCCAGGGCAGGACATTGGTGATATAGAGCGCGGCCTCGGCATCGGGCGATTGCCGCGAAAGGCCGATTGCCGCGAACATCTTGTCGAGCAGGTGCCCCGCACGTCCCACGAAGGGCAGGCCCTTCTGGTCTTCGTCACGCCCCGGCGCCTCGCCGATAATCATCACCCGCGCGGCCGGTTTGCCATCGGCAAAGACCGTGTTGCGCGCCCCCATCTTCAAATCACACAGGTCATAGGCCTCGATCGCCGCGCGCAGCGCTTCGAGAGTTTCGGCCTTGCCCGCCGCCTCGCGCGCCACCACGACCGGATCGGGCCCCTCGACCAGCGCGACCTGAGCCACCGGCGGCAAGGCCGGATCGGGCGCGGCCGCCGCGTCGGGCGCGCGCGCCTTCGCCTGCGCGGATTTCTCGGGCAATTCGTAGCAATCGAAGGGCTCATCCGCGATCGCGGTATCGACGCCCATTTCCAGCTGCCATTCGAGGGCGGCCAGAGCGGCGTGATAGTCGAGTTCGGATGTCGGCTGAGTCTCCATTGCGCCACCCTAAGCTGCCGCCCCGCGACGGTAAAGCGGCTGGACGCCCGCCCCCCCGTTTGCCATAAGCGAACCAGTCTAATCGGAGCATCGCGCAATGGCTTTTCGCCCAAGGCACCTGCTGGGGATCGAGCATCTGAGCCCCGAGGATATCCTCACCGTTCTCGACCTCGCCGAACAATATGTCGATCTCAACCGCCGCACGGTGAAGAAAACCGACGCGCTGGCAGGGCTGACCGCGATCAACATGTTCTTCGAGAACTCGACGCGGACGCAGTCGAGCTTCGAGCTGGCCGGAAAGCGGCTCGGCGCGGATGTGATGAACATGTCGATGCAGACATCGAGCGTGAAAAAAGGCGAGACGCTGATCGACACGGCATTGACGCTCAACGCGATGCACCCGGATCTGCTGGTGGTGCGGCATGGTTCGTCGGGCGCGGTGGACCTGCTGGCGCAGAAGGTCGAATGCGCGGTCATCAATGCGGGCGACGGCAAGCATGAACACCCGACGCAGGCGCTTCTCGATGCGCTGACGATCCGGCGCGAGAAAGGCCGCATCCATCGACTGACCGTCGCGATCTGCGGCGATGTCGCCCACAGCCGGGTGGCGCGCTCGAACCTGATCCTGCTCGGCAAGATGGAGAACCGCGTGCGCCTGATCGCACCGCCGACCCTGATGCCTTCGGGCGTGTCCGAGTTCGGCTGCGAGGTCTATGACGATATGCGCGAAGGGCTGAAGGACGCCGACGTCGTGATGATGCTGCGGCTTCAGAAAGAGCGCATGGATGGCGGTTTCATCCCCTCCGAGCGCGAGTATTTTCACCGCTATGGTCTCGACGCCGAGAAGCTCGCCTATGCCAAGGACGATGCGATCGTGATGCATCCGGGGCCGATGAACCGCGGCGTCGAGATCGACGGCACCATCGCCGACGACATCAACCGCTCGGTCATCCAGGAACAGGTGGAAATGGGCGTGGCGGTGCGCATGGCGGTGATGGACCTGCTGGCGCGCAACCTGCGCGCCGAACGCGGCCGCGCGCTCGCGGGGGAGACCTATGTCTAAGATCGAACGCGACGAGGTTCTCAATTACCGCCCCGGCCCGGAAAGCGAATTGCCGCTCGACGAGGGCGAACAGGTTCTGGCCATCTTCACCCCCGATCAAAAACGCTACTGGACGGATCACGCCGTGCTGGCGGTGATCGGGGCGGTGATCGTCTCGGCGGTGCTGTTCTGGCTCGGCAAGGGCAATCAGGTGACGATCGCGGCTTTCGCCATCGTGCTCGGGATGGCGCTGCGGGGGCTCTATTTCCGCTCGGAAGCCTTCGCGCGGCGCTGGCAGCTCACCGACCGGAGGTTGATCGGACCGCAGGGCAAGCAGGTCATGCTGCTCGAGATCGACGCCGTGCGCTCGCTGATGGGCGACGTGCAGGTGGTGACGAAGGGTGGTGACAAGCACCTGATCCGCCACCTCGCCGATGCGGCCCCGGTGGCGCGCGAGATCGAAAGCGCGCAAGCCGCGCGCAAGCTGGTGGCGAAGTGAGACGAGAGCGATGACCCTGTTTCTTGAAAATGCCCGCCTGATCGACCCCGAGGCCCTGACTGAAACGATCGGCAATGTGGTGATCGACGCTGGCAAGATCGCGGCGATCGGCGAGATGTCCGCGCCTGCAGACGCCAAGGTGATCGATTGCGGCGGCAAATGCCTTGCGCCGGGAATCGTTGATCTCGGCGTGAAAATCGGTGAGCCGGGCGAGCGGCACATGGAAAGCTTCCGCTCGGCGGCTCTGGCGGCTGCGGCGGGCGGCGTGACGACCATCGTCGCGCGCCCCGACACCGCGCCTGCCATCGACACGCCCGAGACGCTGGAATTCGTCACCCGCCGCGCCGCCGACGCGCCCGTGCGCATCCTGCACATGGCGGCGCTGACGAAGAGCCGCGAAGGGCAGGAGATGACCGAGATCGGTTTTCTCAAGGATGCCGGCGCGGTGGCCTTCACCGATGTCGCGCGCGTCTCTGACCAGACCAAGGCGCTGCAACGGGCCTTCACCTATGCCGCGCATCTTGGCGTGCTGGTGATCGGCCACCCGCAGGAGCCGGGCCTTTCGAAAGGTGCGGCCGTGACGAGCGGAAAATTCGCGAGCCTGCGCGGGTTGCCGGGCGTCTCTCCCATGGCCGAGCGGATGGGGCTGGAGCGCGATCTGGCGCTGGTCGAGATGACCGGGCTTTCCTATCACGCCGATCAGATCACCACCGCGAAGGCGCTGCCCGCGCTCAAACGCGCGAAACACGCGGGGCTTGATGTGACCGCCGGTGTCTCGATCCATCACCTGACGCTCAACGCGCTCGACGTGGGCGATTACCGCACCTTCTTCAAGCTGACCCCCCCCCTGCGCGACGAGGAAGATCGTCTCGCGGTGATCGGCGCGGTGGCCGACGGGGTGATCGACGTGATCTGCTCGATGCACACGCCCGCCGACGAGGAATCCAAGCGCCTGCCCTTCGAGGAAGCGGCCTCGGGCGCGGTGGGGCTCGAGACGATCCTGCCCGCCGCGATGCGCCTCTATCACGCGGGTCAGTTGAGCCTGCCGCAGCTTTTCCGGGCGATGTCGCTCAACCCGGCGAAGCGCCTCGGACTGCCGCAAGGACGGCTTTGCGAAGGTGCTCCCGCCGATCTCGTGCTCTTCGATCCGGACGCGCCCTTCGTGCTCGATCGCTTCAAACTGCGCTCGAAATCGAAGAATACGCCCTTCGATACCGCCCGAATGGAAGGCAAAACGCTTGCCACATTCGTCGCGGGGGTGCAGGTTTACGACAACAATAACGACTCATAAACGAGGCGAGGGCAGGCATATGCCGGGAATTGAGAACGGGTCCGCTTGGCTCGGGCTGGTGGCTGGACTGAGCTACCTGCTCGGTTCTGTGCCTTTCGGCCTCGTGATCACGAAGCTTCTCGGTCTCGGCGATCTCCGCAAGATCGGCTCTGGAAATATAGGTGCGACGAACGTTCTGCGCACCGGCAACAAGCCCGCCGCGCTGGCAACTTTGCTTCTCGACAGTGGCAAGGGCGCGATCGCGGTTCTGATCGCCCGCTACACGCTTGGCGAGACGGCAGCGCAGATTGCGGGGGCGGCAGCCTTCATCGGTCACATCTACCCCGTCTGGCTGCGCTTTCAGGGTGGCAAGGGTGTGGCAACCTTCCTAGGCACGATGCTGGCGCTGGCTTGGCCGGTCGGGCTGGCTGCCTGTGGTGTCTGGCTTGTGACGGCCGTCGTGACGCGGATCTCCTCGCTCTCGGCGCTGGTCTCGGCGGCAGCGACGGTTCCCTTGGCCTATTTCCTCGGCCATCGCGACCTGATGATGCTGGCCGCCGGCCTGTCGGTCCTGATCTTCTGGCGTCATCGCAGCAACATCGCTCGGCTCGCGATGGGAACCGAGCCCCGGATCGGCAAGAAGGGCTGAGACGCCTCAGACGTGCTGGCCCGCGTTCACCTCGATCTCGGTGCCGGTGACATAGCTCGACGCATCCGAGCACAGGAACCAGATCACATCCGCCACTTCGGAAGGCTGGCCTAGACGGCGCAGCGGCAGATTTTCGACGATCTTCTCGGTGCCGGGGCTGAGGATCGAGGTCTCGATCTCACCCGGTGCGATCGCGTTCACGCGCACCCCGAGCGGCCCGAAATCATGCGCCATCTCGCGCGTCAGCGCCTTCAGCGCGGCTTTCGAGGTCGCATAGGCCGCGCCTGCGAAGGGGTGGACGCGCGATCCCGCAATAGAGGTCACGTTGACCACCGCGCCATGCGCGGCTGAAAGTTCCTCCATCAGTCCGCGCGCCAGCACGATCGAGGCGAAGAAATTGACGTGGAAGACATGGCCCCAGGTCATCAGATCAGTATCGAGCGTGTTGAGCCGCTCACCGTTGGAACCTTTCGGCGAAATGCCCGCATTGTTAACGAGCGCGTGCAGCTTGCCGCCTTCCAACCGTTCGCGGATTACCTCCACCGCATTGATCGTGTCCGCCGGATCGGCGAGGTCAACCTGAATGTGATCCTCGCGCCCACCGCCCCAGGGGCATTTCTCGGGAAAGGGTTGGCGTGAGCAGGTGATCACCCGCCACCCCTCGGCGGCGAAGCGTTTCACCGTGGCATGGCCGATCCCCCGGCTCGCCCCCGTCAGCAGCATCACCTTGCGATCACCCATGATCCAGACTCCCGTTCGCGCGCTCGCCCCGACCCTAGCTGCTTTTGACCCGAGCGCAACGGGCGTTCCAACGGGGCTCTTCCAAACGCCGCGCGAACGGTCTAGCAAGATGAGGCCCACCCTGCCCGAGGACCAGCAAGATGAGAAAGCAGAACATGGATCGTGACTGGATCGCCACCGCCCGCACCCTCTCCGAAGCCCTGCCCTATCTGCAACGCTACACCGGCGCGGTCGTGGTGGTGAAATTCGGCGGCAACGCGATGGGCGACGATGAGGCGATGGCCGAGTTCGCACGCGACATCGTTCTGATGCGGCAAGTCGGGATGAACCCGGTCGTGGTGCATGGCGGCGGCCCGATGATCAACGACATGCTGAAAAAGCTCGGGATCGAGAGCGAATGGGTGCGCGGCAAGCGCGTCACCGACAAGGCCACCGTCGAGGTGGTCGAGATGATCCTCTCGGGGCTCGTCAACAAGCGCATCGTGCAGGCGATCAACGATCAGGGCGGACGTGCGGTCGGCATTTCCGGCAAGGATGACGACCTGATGGTCTGCGAGGCGGATGATCCCGAACTGGGCTTCGTCGGCAGGCCGGTCGAGATGAATGTGCAGATCGTGCGCGATCTCTACAATGCCGGGCTGATCCCGGTGATCGCGCCGGTGGCGACCGGCGTGGCCGATAACGAGACCTTCAACGTCAATGGCGACACGGCGGCCGGCGCCATCGCGGGCGCGCTGCAAGCCGACCGCCTGCTGCTGCTCACCGACGTAGCCGGCGTGAAGAACAAGCAGGGCGAGGTCATCACACAGCTCACCCCCGAGGACGTAGCCGCCCTGATCGAGGACGGGACCATTGCGGGCGGCATGATCCCGAAAGTCGAGACCGCGTTGCAGGCCGTCAAGGAAGGCGTGCGCGCCGTGGTCATCGTCGACGGCCGCGTCGCCAATGCCTGCCTGCTCGAACTGTTCACCGAACATGGCGCGGGCTCGATGATCCGCTCCACGATCCCGCGCGTGACGCCGCGCGGACGGTGATCGCGGAACTCGAAGAGTCGCTCGGCGCGCATCGGCTTTTTGTCTCGGGCCTTCTGCATGACGGGGCTGAGACGATCGCGCTGATCTCGCCGGACGAGCCGGGCTTCTGGGCCCATGTCACCGCGCAGCCCGAGTTTTTCGACGGCGGCCCCGACCCGCTCGACCGCTGGTCGGAACGGGTGATCGGCGCACTGGCGCCCCGGTTCGGCGCGCGCGCCCTCTACCCGTTCACCGGCCCGCCCTGGCAGCCCTTCGTGAGCTGGGCGCTGCGCAGCGGGCAGAGCTTCGCCTCGCCCCTGCACCTGATGTGCCATAGCCGCATGGGGCTCTGGGCCTCGGTTCGCGGGGCGCTGGCGCTGCCGGGCCTCTTGGCGCTGCCAACCCCGGCCCCAGAGACCTGCACGAATTGTCCGGCGCCCTGCACGACCGCCTGCCCGGTCGATGCGCTTGGCCCGGACGGATATGACACCGAAACCTGCCGCGCTCATCTCGATACGCCCGAGGGGGCGGATTGCCGCACGCAAGGCTGCCTTGCACGCCGCGCTTGCCCGGTGGGCGAAAGCTATGGCAGGCTGCCTTCACAATCGGCCTGGCATATGAGGCAATTCCACCCATGACCCCGCTCGGACACCGCCGCCTGATCCTGACGCGCCACGCGAAATCGAGCTGGGACGACCCGCTCGTCGAAGATCGCGACCGCCCCCTGAACGCCCGTGGCCGCGCCGCCGCGCTTGAACTGGGCGACTTTCTCGCCTCGCGGGGCCTCGAGCCCGAAGAGGTGCTTTGCTCCTCGGCGCAGCGCACCCGCGAAACCTGGGATCAGGTCGCTGCCGCCGTGATCGAGACCCGTCCCGAAGTGAACTATGTCGAGAGCCTCTATCACGCCGCTCCCGAAATGATGCTGCAAGTTTTACGCACGGCGTCGGCGCCGACGGTGATGATGCTCGGCCACAATCCCGGCATTGCCGAATTTGCCCATCAGCTTCCCGCCCGGCCCCTCCTCGATCCCGATTTCCGCCGCTACCCGACCTGCGCCACCCTGATCGTCGATTTCCAGATCGACGACTGGTCCGAGGTGATGCCGGGTCAGGGTTCGGTGCTTGATTTCTTCACGCCGACACGGCGTGGCTGACTGGAGGAGACTGAATGGGCTATCTGAAATCCACCCCCGACGCACAGGGCTTTTTCGGCGAGTATGGCGGGGCCGAACTGCCGCCGCCGCTGGTGCCGCATTTCAAGGAGATAACAGAGGCCTATGAGCGCCTCGCCCATTCCGCCGAATTCATCCGCGACCTGCGCTATATCCGCAAGCATTTCCAGGGCCGCCCCACCCCGGTGAGCTACCTGCGCAACCTCTCCGACATGTGCGGCGGTGCGCAAATCTACGCCAAGCGCGAGGATCTCAACCACACCGGGGCCCACAAGCTCAACCATTGCATGGCCGAAGCACTTCTCGCGAAGTTCATGGGCAAGACCAAGCTGATGGCCGAAACCGGCGCGGGCCAGCATGGCGTGGCGCTGGCCACGGCCGCGGCCTATTTCGGCCTGGAATGCGAGATCCACATGGGCGAGATCGACATCGCCAAGGAAGCGCCGAACGTCACCCGGATGAAACTGCTCGGCGCCGAGGTCGTGCCGGTGGGCTTCGGTGGACGCTCGCTGAAGGAAGCCGTCGACAGCTGCTTTCAGAGCTATGTCGCCCAGGCCGATACCGCGCTCTTCGCGATCGGCTCGGTCGTGGGGCCGCACCCCTTCCCGCGCATGGTCCGTGATTTCCAGCATGTCGTGGGGATCGAAGCGCGCGAGCAATTCCTGGAGATGACCGGACAGCTGCCCGACATGGTCGCGGCCTGCGTGGGCGGTGGTTCGAATGCGATGGGGATTTTCGCAGGCTTCATCGACGATGAGGACGTGTCGCTGCACGGGGTGGAGCCGATGGGCACCTCCTCGAAACTTGGCGATCACGCCGCCACCATCACCTACGGAAAGGACGGGATGATCCACGGCTTCCGCACGATGGTGCTCGAGGATGAAAACGGCGAGCCCGCCCCGGTTCACACCATCGCCTCGGGGCTCGATTATCCCGGCGTCGGACCGGAACACGCCCATCTGTATCGCACCGGGCGCGTGAACTATTCGGCCGCCGATGACAAGGAGGCGCTCGACGCCTTCTACAAGCTCTCGCGCCACGAGGGGATCATCCCTGCGCTCGAAAGCTCCCATGCGGTGGCCTTCGCGATGCGCGAGGCCAAGAAGAACCCGGGCAAGTCGATCCTGATCAACCTCTCGGGCCGCGGCGACAAGGATATCGACTACGTCACCGAGACCTTCGGCTTCGGCGAAAGCTGATCCGCGCATCGACGGGAAATCAAAGAGGGGCCGGTTCACCACCGGCCCCTTCTTCTTGATCGAAATATCTCGGGGGGTGAATGGCCGCGAGGCCAGAGGGGGGCAGCGCCCCCCTGCCCCGATCAGTGCCCGAGGATCTGGCTCAGGAACTGCTTGGTGCGTTCCGACTGCGGGTTGTTGAAGAAATCATGCGGGTTGTTCTGCTCGACGATCTGACCGTCGGCCATGAAGATCACCCGGTTCGCGACCGCCTGTGCGAAGCCCATCTCGTGGGTCACGCAGAGCATGGTCATGCCCTCTTCGGCGAGCTCGATCATCGTGTCGAGAACTTCCTTGATCATCTCCGGGTCGAGCGCCGAGGTCGGTTCGTCGAAGAGCATGATCCGCGGCTTCATGCACAGCGAGCGCGCGATCGCCACACGCTGCTGCTGACCGCCCGAGAGCTGGCCGGGATATTTCTGCGCCTGATCGGGGATCTTCACCTTCTCGAGGAAATGCATCGCGGTCTCGATCGCTTCCTTCTTGGGCGTCTTGCGCACCCAGATCGGCGCCAGCGTCAAGTTCTCGAGAATCGTCAGATGCGGGAAGAGATTGAAGTGCTGGAACACCATCCCCACCTCGCGGCGGATCTTGTCGATGTTCTTCAGGTCATTGGTCAGCTCGATCCCGTCAACGACGATCTTGCCCGCTTGATGCTCTTCAAGCCGGTTGATGCAGCGGATCAGAGTCGATTTCCCCGAGCCCGAAGGCCCGGCGATGACGATGCGCTCGCCACGCTGCACGGTCAGGTCGATGTCGCGCAGGACGTGGAACTGGCCATACCACTTGTTCATGTTCTCGATCTGGATCGCGACCTCGTCGCTCACCGTCATGTGGCTGCGGTCGATTTGCGCGTCGAAATGTGGTTCGGTCATTGAGTTTCTCCCTTAGCGATGGTCGCGCTTGAGCCGGTTCTCGAGATACATCGAGTAACGCGACATCGCGAAGTTCAGGATGAAGAAGATGGCGCCGACGAAGATGAAGGGCTCCCAGTAGATGCCCTTCCACGCGAAATCGGCGCGAATGAAATCGGGAATGCCCTTGAGCGGGTCGAACAGACCCACGAAGGCCACGAGGGTCGTGTCCTTGAACATGCCGATGAAGGTCGAGACGATCCCGGGGATCGAGATCTTGAGCGCCTGCGGCAGGATGATCAGCCGCTGCGCCTTCCAGTAATCGAGCCCGAGCGCGTCGGCTGCCTCGTACTGCCCGCGCGGCAGCGCCGCGAGACCACCCCGGATCACCTCCGCGATATAGGCGGCGGCGAACATGGTCACGAGGATCATCACCCGCAGGATGATGTCGAAATTCGTACCCGGCGGCAGGAAGTAGTTCAGCAGAAGCGACGCCACGAAGAGCAGCGTGATCAGCGGCACGCCCCGGATGAACTCGATGAAGATCACCGAGAAGGTCCGGATCAGGAACATGTCCGACTGACGCCCGAGTGCAAGGATCACGCCCAGCGGCAACGACATCGCAATGCCACCCGCGCCCAGCGTGATCGCCAGCAGGAAGCCACCGAACTTCGCCGATTCCACCGGCTCGATGCCGAGCGGGATCGCGGCGTGCAGCATCTCGGCCAGAGGGGAAACGCCGAACAGCCAGAACAGGATCGCGAAGATCGCCCCGGCCGCAAAACCGCCGATCGTGCCGAAACGCGACACGAAATTGAAGACGACATAGGCCAGCACGAAACCGAGTGCGACAAGCACCGGGCCCCAGACCGAGCCGCCCCAGAGCAGCCAGACGGCGAGGAACGGATAGGCTGGCGTGAACCAGATCAGCTTCTTCGGCACCCATTGGAACAGCACCGGCCCTACCGCTACGAAAAGCAGCAGGAAGGTCAGGATCGGGCGCCAATACAGCTCCGGCGGGTAGAAGCCGAAGATGAACTGGTGCCAGCGATCGCGGATCACCCCCCAGCAGGCGCCGGTCGCGCCCTGGCCGTATTGATCGGTGATGATCTGACGGCACTCGGCGAGCGAATTGGCGTTCCAGACACCGTGCAGGAACCATCCGTAGAAATGCGAGACGAAGCCGTAGATCGCGAGGATCCCGAGGACTGTCAGCAGCGTGTTGAGCCAGCCCGAGAACAGGTTCTCGCGCAGCCACTGGATGGCACCGGATTGATTGGCCGGAGCCGGTTTCGGGTCCAGCATCGTGTCGCGGACATAGGCGACGGTTTGGGCGTGGGTATCGCTCATCTCACCGCTCCTTCAGCTTCACGCGATTGTTGTAGACATTCATCACGCCCGAGATCGACAGCGAGATCGCAAGATAGATCAGCATCATCAGCGAGATCGCCTCGAGCTCGCGGCCCGTCTGGTTGAGCGTGATCCCCCCGAGCGTGCCGCGCAGTTCGAGATAGCCGACTGCGATGGCGAGCGAGGAGTTCTTCGTCAGGTTCAGATATTGTGAGATCAGCGGCGGGATGATGACCCGCAGCGCCTGCGGCAGGATCACGAGGTTCATCGTGCGGTTGGGGCGCAGCCCCAGCGCATAGGCCGCCTCGGTCTGGCCCTTGGAAATTGCGAGGATACCGGCGCGGACGATCTCGGCGATGAAGGCCGCGGTATAGAGCGTCAGCCCCAGCCAGAGCGCCACGAAGGAGTTCGAGACGTTCGTCCCGTTCTTGAAGTTGAAGCCCTGAAGGACCGGCTCATCGGGGTTGAACCCCAGCGCGAACAGCAAGGCGACCATCGGCACGATCAGGATCAGCGCGCTCTTCCACCAGGTCGTCGGGCGCACGCCCGTCGCCTCCTGCATGTTCGCGGCATGGGTCAGAACCCGTTTGTTCACCCAAAGCGAGGCGATGAGCAGCGCCACGATCGCAAGGACGTTCAGCGAGATCGGCGCAAGCGCGGTGTCGATCACCCCGAGCGAGCGGTCGAAATGGATCGAAGGGATCGCGGTGTAACGGTTGGTGAAGGCGATCGAGTCGAGGATCATGCTCGCGCTCGCCTCTCCCGTCGTCGGGTTGATCTTGTAGGCGTTCGGTGCGGGAGCGGCTTCCGTCAGCAGCGCGATCGCCACGAGGATCCACAGCAGCACGGGGATGTTGCGAAAGACCTCGACATAGACCGTCATCAGACGCGCGACGAGCCAGTTCTTCGACAGGCGCAGAACGCCCACGAAGATCCCGATGATCGTTGCCGCGACACAGCCCAGAAACGAGATCCAGAGCGTGTTGATCAGACCGACGAGCAGCGCGCGCCCATGGGTCATGTCGTTGTTATAGGGGATTATGGCGTTGCCGATATCATAGCCTGCGCGCTGCGACAGGAAGGAGAAGTTGAAGTCCTTGCCCAGAGCGCTGAGGTTCTGAATGGTGTTATCTACGAGCCAGCCGACGAAGGCCATCACGATGAAGAACACCACCACCTGAATGGTCAGCGATCTGTATCGCGTGTCGTAAATGAGCTGGCTGAGCCGGAAGCCTTGGCTCTCCGGCGCGTCATGCGCGGTAGTCATTGCGTATTTCCCCTGTCGCCGCGTGCTTATCTTTATCTGGCCGTTTTATCCCGGCCTTCGGGGGATTGGTCCCCCGCCCACGGTCTTTTGAAAATTGGTCAGGGCGCGGTTTGACCCGCGCCCTGCCAGGCCCTTCTTAGCGGAAGGGCGGAGCGTACATCAGGCCGCCCTGGGTCCACTGGGCGTTGAGCCCGCGGGCCAGACCGATCGGGGTTTGCTCACCGATGGTGGCGGCAAAGATCTCACCGTAGTTGCCGTTCGCCTTGATGGCGTTGACAGCCCAGGTCTTGTCGAGGCCGATCATTGCGCCGAGGTCACCCTCGGTGCCGAGCAGGCGGTTGACTTCCGGGTTCTCGGTGCCCTTGGCCAGCTCGTCGATATTGGCCGAGGTCACGCCGTATTCTTCGGCAGCGATCAGCGCGAAGATGGTCCAGCGCACGATGTCGGTCCACTGGTCGTCACCCTGGCGCACGGCCGGAGCCAGCGGCTCTTTCGAGATGATTTCCGGAAGGATCACGTAATCCGACGGATTGGCAAAGGCGGCGCGGGTCGCGGCGAGGCCGGACGCGTCGGTGGTGTAGGCGTCGCAAGCACCGGCGAGGAACTGCTGTTCGCCTTCGGCATTCGAATCAACCGTGATCGGCTGATACGACATGTTGTTGGCCTTGAAGTAGTCGGCGAGGTTGAGCTCGGTGGTGGTGCCGGTCTGGATACAGACCGAAGCGCCGTCGAGTTCCTTGGCCGAGGTCACGCCCGAGTCCTTGCGAACCATGAAGCCCTGACCGTCATAATAGTTGGTCGCGGTGAACTGGAGCTTCAGATCGGTGTCGCGCGAGAAGGTCCAGGTGGTGTTACGAGCCAGCACGTCGACTTCCCCCGAGCCGAGTGCGGTGAAGCGGGTCTGACCGGTGGTCGGGACGTATTTCACCTTCGAGGCATCGCCGAGAACGGCCGCGGCGACCGCCTGGCAGATTGCCACGTCGAAGCCGGACCAGTTGCCGTTCGCATCCGGAGCCGCGAAGCCGACGAGACCGGTGTTCACGCCGCAGATCAGTTCGCCGCGCGACTTGACGTCGTCAAGCGTGGCAGCACCCGCCAGACCAGCGGTCAGCGTGGCGGCCGTCAGCGCGCCGAAAAAGACGGATTTCTTCATTTTTACCTCTTCCTGTTTCGCCACCCTCTTGGGGCGGTTCTTTGGTCCAGTGCGGACCTGGTCGATCGTGTCCCATGACACGTAGTAACAAAAGAGTGGTCCAATTGATCAAAGAAGGTCAAGCCCACATTCGAGTTTCCGTGAGCGGAACTGCACATTTGATCAGCAGGCGCCAATGGCTTTGGCAAAACCGCGGGCAGAGTGCAAAATCGCGCAGGATCACCTCTGGGCGAGCTCCCAGATTCGCCCCGCGTCACTCAGCGCCTCACGCTTGAGCGATGCGATCTCCGCGGCCTCTTCGTCCTCACCCCATTGCGAGATCTGCCAATCCTCGTCGAGGCGCGAAAGATCCCATGCCTCCAAGGCAGTCAACCGCCCGCGCGCCACCGCAAGCCCAAGCACCAGCGAGCCGGTGATGCCCACGAGATCGTGCAACGCTGCCAGCGCGAAAGCATCACAGGCGGCAACCTCCGAACGCAGCCGCGACAGCACGTCTTCCGATTGCGCCACCGGCAAGACCCCAGCCGTGACTGCAAGCCGGACGCCAAAGGTCTCCGAGGCCCAATCGAGAAGTGGATCCCATTTCTCGGCCTGAAGCGCGACCAGTTCGGCGGGGTTGTCGGCCCGATAGCACAGCAGATCGGTGCCGCCATATTCGGCGACGTGCTCGACCACCTCGTCATGCTGATGGGCGACCTTGTCGATCGCTGCGTTGGCGGAGCGGGTTACAGGCATGGTATGCGGGGCGATCTGGCCCTCCTGTGCCTCCCATTCCGCCGCGATCGCCTCGGCCAGCGCCCGGGTCGGCACCACGAGCGGCGCCTTGGCGGGCGTCTTCACCGCGCGCCCGTCGAGCGCCACGCCGAAGCCCTCGGGATGGTCCGTCACCGAGGTCTCTTTCCAGAACCGCTTCGCCGCCCATTCGCTCATGCACTCAACTCCCACAGATCGAGAAGCGCCGCCTCCAGCGCCTCGAAATCACTCACCATGCGATGCGCACCCGCGGCCTCCAGGTCGGCAGGCGGGTGATAGCCCCAGCGCACGCCGATCGTGGCGACGCCCGCGCTGCGGCCCATCTCGATGTCGAAGCTCGTGTCGCCGATCATCACCGCATCCACCGCACTCACCCCGGCATCAGCCAGCGCCGCCCCGATCATCGAGGGGTGCGGCTTCGAAGGGTGATCGTCGGCGGTCTGCTGGCTGATGAAGAGCCCCTCGAGCCCGTGATGCTCGATCAGCGCCCGCAGGCCCCGGCGCGACTTGCCCGTCGCCACCGCAAGCAGCATGTCATCGCGCGCGGCCAGCTTGCGCAGCAGATCCTCGGCCCCGGGATAAAGCGGTGCGGGCGAGGCCGCGCGCTGGCTCATGTAGCTTTGCTTGTAGCCCTCGACGATGCGTGCCTGCGTGTCCTCGTCGAGTTCCGGCGCGAGCCGTGCCACCGCAAGCGGCAGCGAGAGCCCGACGATCTGCAACACCGAAGACGCCGGCGGCGCGGGCACGCCCGCCGCCTCGAAGCCCAGCGTCATCGCATGAGTGATGTGGTTCTGGCTGTCCGAGATCGTGCCGTCGACATCGAAGATCGCGAGCTTCATTTCAGATCCTCGAACGGGTCGGCGGGCACATCGCCCTCGTGCCAGTCCAAGAGATCCCAGGTCCGCTTCATATGTTCGGGAAGAGGCGCGGTGATTGTCATGCGCTTGCCGGTCACCGGATGATCGAAGCTGATCTGGCGGGCATGCAGGTGCAGCTTCCGAGAAATCTCGCCGCCCAGCTGCGCGCCCCAGCCGTCGCCGAGGTTCTCCTGGCTCGAACCGCCATATTTGCCATCCCCGATGATCGGGTTGCCGATCTCGGCCATATGCGCGCGCAGCTGATGCGTGCGCCCGGTGATCGGGACCAGCGCGACCCAGCTCAGCCTTTGGCCGAGGATGTGCAGCGTGAAATAGTCGGTCGTGGCGCGCTTGGCGCCCTCCACCTGGTCGATCTTTGCCGGGTGGATGCAGAGCATCTTCTCCCCCTCTCCACCACGCCCGTGCCCCGGCGCCTTCACCAGGCCGAAGCGGATCGTGCCGGTCTTGGGCTCGGGTGCGCCAGCCACGGCGGCCCAGTAGATCTTGCGGGTGGTCTTGGAGCGAAACGCCTCCGACAGGCGGCGCGCGACGCGATCGGTGCGCGCCAGCAGCAGCACGCCCGAGGTGTCCTTGTCGAGACGATGCACCAGCTTCGGCTTGTCCTTGTAGCCGAAGGTCAGCGCTTCGCTCAGCCCGTCGACATGGCGGTTGCCCTGCCCCGAGCCACCCTGCGAGGGCAGACCCGGCGGCTTGTTGAGCGCGATGATATGCTCGTCCTTCCACAGCACACAGCTCTGGATGAATTTCGCATCCGCGTCGGAAATGCCTTCGACCTTGGGCTTCGGCGCTTCATCGGGGATCGGCGGCACGCGGATCTCCTGTCCCGGCGCGACGCGGGTATTGGCCTTCACCCGGCCCTTGTCGACACGCAGATCGCCCTTGCGGCAGAACTTCTCGATCATGCCCTGAGAAAGCTGCGGGAAGCGTTTCTTGAGGAAACGGTCCAGGCGCTGCTCGCCATCTTCCTCGGTTACCTTGATATGTTGAACACCGCTCATAGCACCGCCCGCATCAGATGGATCCCCGCAATCAGCCCGACCAGCGCCGCGACCAGCGTGAGGCCCACGTAGAAGGCCGCAAGGCCCGTCTGGCCCCGCTCGATCAGCGTCCATGTCTCGAGCGAGAAGGAGGAATATGTGGTGAAACCGCCCAGCACCCCGGTCGCGAGGAAGGCGTTCCAGTGGGTGAGCTGTTTGTCACCGAGAAAGGTGATCAGCATCCCCATGAAGAAGGAACCGAGGATGTTCACCGTGATCACGCCAAGCGGCATCGGCTGCGGGCCGAAACTGCGCATCATGCCCACGCCGACCAGATAACGTCCCGAGGCGCCGATCGCACCACCTAGCGCGACCTGCAAAACCGTTGAAAGCATCGCTGTCTCCTTTGGCGCCCTTGGACCTTCGGACGCGCGAAATGTCAAGTTTGGCGGCGCTCGCGCTGCTTGGAGAACCAGTCGAGGCGCTTTTTCAACTCACGCTCGAAGCCGCGTTCGACGGGCTGGTAGAGGACGGGGCGCTTCATCGTATCGGGGAAGAAGTTCTGCCCCGAGAACCCGTCCTCGGCGTCATGGTCATACTGATACCCCGCGCCGAAGCCCTGCTCTTCCATCAGCTTCGTCGGTGCGTTCAGGATATGCATCGGCGGCGGCTCGGAACCAGTGCGCTTGGCCTCCTTGCGCGCGGCCTTGTAGGCGATGTAGCCCGCGTTGGATTTCGGCGCGAGCGCGAGATAGAGCACCGCCTGCGCCAGTGCCAATTCGCCCTCGGGCGAGCCGAGACGCTCATAGGTGTTCCATGCGTCGATACACAGCACCTGCGCCTGCGGGTCGGCCAGCCCGATATCCTCGACCGCCATGCGGGTAATGCGCCGGGCAAGGTAGCGCGGGTCCTCGCCACCCTCGAGCATCCGCGCAAACCAGTAGAGCGCGGCATCCGGGTCCGAGCCGCGCACCGATTTATGCAGCGCCGAGATCAGGTTGTAATGCTCGTCGCCCGACTTGTCGTATTTCGCGGCGCGCTTCATCAGCCGTGTCGAGAGCGCGTCGGTATCGAGATTGCCCGTCACCTTCCACGCCGCGACCTGCTCGATCAGATTGAGCAGCGCCCGCCCGTCGCCGTCGGCCATCTCCAGCAGCGCATCGCGCGCCTTGCCGGTCAGCGGCAGCGGCTTGCCCAGAGCCTTCTCGGCGCGTTGCGCGAGCCGTTCGAGATCGGCCAGATCGAGCCGCTGCAGGATCATCACCTGCGCGCGGCTCAGCACAGCGGCGTTCAGCTCGAAGCTCGGGTTCTCGGTGGTGGCGCCGACCAGAAGGATCGTACCGTCCTCCATATGCGGCAGGAAACTATCCTGCTGCGCCTTGTTGAAGCGGTGGATCTCGTCGACGAAAAGCAACGTGCCACGGCCTTGGGTGCGGCGCAGCTTTGCGGCCTCGAAGACCTTTCGCAGCTCCGGCACCCCGGTGAAGATCGCCGAGATCTGCACGAAGGCACGGTCGGACGCGTCAGCCAGCAGCCGCGCGATCGTCGTCTTGCCCACACCGGGCGGCCCCCAGAGGATCAGCGATCCAAGGCTACCCGCCGCAAGCATCGCTCCGAGTGGTCCATCCGGGCCAAGCACCTGCTCCTGCCCGATCACCTCGGAGAGCGATTTCGGGCGAATGCGGTCCGCCAGCGGGCGGGGAGCCTCGGTCGCGGGGCGGGATGGGGAAGGAGAGTCGAAGAGATCGGCCATGATGGGCGTGAAGGTAGTGCCTGGACCGTTGCTCGAAAAGCCCCCGCGCGTGTGAGCGCGCAGGGGCTTGTTTTTCGATCAGTGAAGGTTCTGCGAGAAGTCCATGGAGACCACCTGGTTATTGATCCCGTCGATCTCAAGCACCGGCCCCATCGCGGTCATGTCTACCCCCACACGCCCCGCCCAACGCGGCCAGTTCGCGTTGAGCAGCGTGAGCGCCGAACGCGCACCCAGGCGACGCGCGGCATTGCCGATCTCCATCACCAGCTTGGCGTGGACGCGGCGACGCATTGCGGCGGGCACATCATGGGCCACGAAGAGGCGCGAGCTTTCCCAGACCGTCTCGGCAACGGGTGCCTCGTCATAGAGAAGATTCGACGGGATGGTGTCGAGCAGGCCACGCTGTGCATCGCGGATCATGTAGGTGTAGATGCCGCATTTGGTGGTGGTGGGCGTCAGACGGTTGCCTGCGAGCACCTTGCCCAACTCGTCATGGACGACGACCCAGCGGCTTGCGGGGGTGTCGTACTGGTCGTATTCCATGCCCATCGCTTCGGGCAGATCCCATTTGTTGTGGACGATGAAAAGTTCTCGCCGAGCGCGAAGCATGTTCGCGAACAGCTCGCCATGGTTGTGGAAATTGGTGAACGAAAGCGTGGTGGTCTGCATGTCTTCCTCCTGCAGGGTTGGTTGGTCAAATCAGCCGTGCGGAGGGCGACAGCCACTAGAGCAGTCGAAAGTCCTTGGCGCGCTGGATGGCTTCGGCCGTAGTCCGGGCCATCAGCCTTGTTCGCGCAGAATTCAGACGCGCCTTTAGAGCGCTCTCAGAAATCCCCAGTTTTGCGGCTGCTGCCGCGTGTCGGTCGCCCCCAGCAACACAGCGCAAAGCCTCGATCTGAGCCTTCGTGAGCTCCTCGGGAGGTTCGGTCATCTCGTGCAATTCGTGCACGATCTTCTCGAACGTACCGATCTCTTCGTCGAGGAATTCCCGATCATCGCGGGCAAAGCTCGCGATCGTTCGGGACCGGATTGGTCCACAAGAGACCGTGACCCCATATACGAGGCCATATTTCCGGGCTTCATCGAAGAGGTGGAACGGATCCGGCAGGCGCGGGTCGCTCCACCGGATTGCTCCGGTCTCGCTAAACCCCCACGCGGTCATCGGGTCGCGCAGCACATATCCTTTCTCGGTGTAATGATCCAGCCAGGCCTTGTCGTAGGTCTGGTAGGTCATCAACGGAGCCGTGAAGCGGATATGCAACCCGACGAAAAAGCCGCGCGGAGCCATACGGCCCAACTCTCTCAGCTTCAAATCGATTCTGCTCTGTATCGACATACCTTTTTTAGACATGTTGAAAAAAATTCGGTCAACTTAAAAGTGTTAACCGGTTTTACGGTTTCCGTTGGGGAACCGCGGCGAAGGGAATAATCTGACGAGCGCGCCGGTGCTCGAGAACGAATCTGACGCGTCAATGGCAGACTGTCAGGCAAGAAGGGCAAAATGAGGGCGAAATGAAAAAATCCCGCCCTTTCGGACGGGATTCTGAAGTCTTTCGTCAACCTCGAGGGTCGGCGCGAGGATCAATCCTCGGCGGCCTCTTCGGCTTCGACACGCGCCTTGTCGGCAGCGCCTTTGGCGGCCGGGTCACGATCGACGAATTCGATGATCGCCATCGGCGCCATGTCGCCATAGCGGAAGCCGGCTTTCAGAACGCGAACATAACCGCCCTGACGCTCGGCGTAGCGCGGGCCGAGCACGTCGAACAGCTTCGAGACGTACTGGTCCTGCTTGAGCTGCGCCGCAGCCTGACGGCGGGCGTGCAGGTCGCCGCGCTTGGCGAGCGTGACCAGCTTCTCGATGATCGGACGGAGTTCTTTTGCCTTCGGCAGGGTCGTCTTGATCTGCTCGTGCTCGATCAGCGAGCCAGCCATGTTGGCGAAGAGCGCCTTGCGGTGCTCATGGGTACGGTTGAGGCGGCGGTAGCCACGTGCGTGACGCATTGTCATTCTCCAATCTTGCGTTTTGCTTTGTCAGGCCGGCGATGCGTGTCACCGGCTCACCTTGGGGCCTCTCGACCCAGATCGTCCCCGGCAGCCCGGGCATTTGTGAGGGGCGTTTATCCAACGCCCCTCAAATCGTCAATCAGAACTGGTCTTCGAAACGCTTGGCCAGATCTTCGATGTTCTCCGGCGGCCAGTCTTCGACTTCCATACCGAGATGCAGGCCCATGCCCGAGAGCACTTCCTTGATCTCGTTGAGCGACTTGCGGCCGAAGTTCGGAGTGCGGAGCATCTCGGCTTCGGTCTTCTGGATCAGGTCGCCGATATAGACGATGTTGTCGTTCTTCAGGCAGTTCGCCGAACGCACCGAAAGCTCGAGCTCGTCGACCTTCTTCAGCAGCAGCGGGTTGAACTCGAGACCGTCGTCCGCGTCCTGCTTCGAGGCCGATTCCGGCTCTTCGAAGTTCACGAAGATCGACAGCTGGTCCTGGAGGATGCGGGCAGCGAAGGCCACCGCGTCTTCCGCCGAGATCGAACCGTCGGTTTCGACCTTCATGGTCAGCTTGTCATAGTCGAGCACCTGACCTTCGCGGGTCGGCTGCACTTCGTAGGCGACTTTCTTCACCGGCGAGTAGATCGCGTCGACCGGGATCAGGCCGATCGGCGCATCCTCGGGACGGTTCTTGTCGGCGGCGACATAGCCCTTGCCGGTGTTCACGGTCAGCTCCATGAACAGGTCGGCGCCGTCGTCGAGGTGGCAAACCACGTGATCCTTGTTCAGGACCTCGATGCCGGCGGTCTCGGTGATGTCACCGGCGGTGACGACGCCCGGGCCCTTGGCCGAGATCGAGAGACGCTTCGGCCCTTCGACATCCATGCGCAGCGCGACGCCCTTGAGGTTCAGGACGATGTCGGTGACGTCTTCACGCACACCGGCGACCGAGGAGAACTCGTGCAGCACGTTGTCGATCTGAACGCTGGTGATCGCGGCGCCCTGGAGCGACGAGAGCAGTACGCGACGCAGCGCGTTGCCGAGCGTCAGGCCGAAGCCGCGCTCGAGCGGTTCGGCGACGATAGTCGCCTGGCGCAGCGGGTCGTTGCCGGGCTTGATTTCAAGCTGCGTCGGCTTGATGAGTTCGGCCCAATTCTTGTGGATCATGCGTTTGCCTCCATACCAGTCCCAGACCCATGCCCAATGTCGGGGACGCCCGAGGATAAAACCGAAAAATGCGGCAGGGCCGCGCGGGAAATCCGCACGGCCCGACCGTCGTAATCTAGATCAGACGCGGCGACGCTTCGGCGGGCGGCAGCCGTTGTGCGCGATCGGGGTCACGTCACGAATCGAGGTGACGGTGAGACCGACAGCAGCCAGCGCGCGCAGCGCCGATTCACGACCCGAACCGGGGCCCTGAACTTCGACGTCCACGGTGCGCAGACCGTGTTCCTGAGCCTTCTTGGCCGCATCTTCTGCAGCCATCTGAGCGGCATAGGGGGTCGACTTACGCGAACCCTTGAAGCCCATCGTGCCGGCCGACGACCACGAGATCGCATTGCCCTGCACGTCCGAGATCAGGATCTTGGTGTTGTTGAACGAGGAGTTCACATGAACGACGCCAGCGGCGATGTTCTTGCGTTCCTTGCGCTTAGCGCGAACCTTATCACGAGCCATTGTTCCTGCCTCCCCTTACTTCTTCTTGCCGGCGATCGGCTTGGCCGGGCCCTTGCGGGTACGGGCGTTGGTATGGGTGCGCTGACCACGCACGGGCAGGTTGCGGCGATGACGCAGGCCACGGTAGCAGCCGAGGTCCATCAGGCGCTTGATGTTCATCTGAACTTCACGGCGCAGGTCGCCTTCGACGGTGTGGTTGGCGTCGATGTATTCGCGGATCGCGAGCACTTCGGCATCCGAAAGCTCGTTCACGCGGCGGGTCTGGTCGATGCCGACGGCGTCGCAGATCTGCTTGGCCGAGTGGGGACCGATCCCGGTGATGTAGGTAAGTGCGATCGGGACGCGTTTCCCGGTCGGAATGTTGACGCCAGCAATACGTGCCAAAGCGCTTATCCTTTCGTTGCGAGCCCGTAACCCCAGGCCCTTTTTTCACAACACAAGGCCCGAAACTGGCGCTTCGGGCCCGCGACTGCTTCCCGTCGGGGAATCTTCCGTAAACGGAAACGATTCTCAGAAGAGACGCCGTGACCTAGAGGGAAACGCCCTCCGGGTCAAGACTTGATTCACGATTGCGAGACGCCGTCGAGAATTCGAGCAATCTCGCCCGCCACGTCCTCGATCTCGGCGAGACCGTCGACGGTCAAAAGATCTCCCGCGTGATAGTAGTAGCCGATCAGCGGAGAGGTCTTCTTGTAGTACTCCATCAGGCGGGTACGCAGGCTGTCCTCGTTGTCGTCGGCACGGCGCTTGACATCCGTGCTGCCGCATTTGGCGCATTTGCCGTCGGCAGGCCAGGGCTTGGTCTGGTCGTGATAGACCTCGCCGCAACCGCCGCAGGTCGAGCGGCCGGTGATGCGCGAGACGAGTGCCTCGTCATCGACCTGCATCTCGATCACCGCGTCGAGCTTGGCGCCCATCTTCGCGAGCAGTTCCCCCAGCGCGTCGGCTTGCGCCAGCGTGCGCGGGAACCCGTCGAAGATGAAGCCTTCGCCGCCACCGGACAGTTTCTCTTCGATCAGACCGATCACGATCTCATCGGTCACGAGTTGGCCCTTGGCCATGACTTCCGCGACGCGGTTGCCCATCTCGCTGCCCGAGTCCTTGGCCTCGCGCAGCATGTCCCCGGTGGAGAGCTGGACCATGCCACGCTCTTCGACGAGACGGCGGGCCTGCGTGCCTTTACCGGCGCCGGGCGGGCCGAGGAGGATGATATTCGCCATGATGGATCCTTCCCGAGATCAGGTTTCGGTTAGCGACGCGCGGGCGGCTTGCGCGGCCCCTTCTTCTTCGAACGGCCCCGCAGCTGCGAGCGCTCGATCAGGCCTTCATACTGATGGGCCAGAAGATGCGACTGGATCTGGTTGATCGTATCCATCGACACGGTCACCACGATCAGCACCGAGGTGCCGCCGAAATAGAACGGGATCGACAGCTGCGAGCGAAGGATCTCGGGCAGGAGGCAGACCGCGGCGAGATAGGCCGCACCGATCACCAGCACTCGGCTGACGACGTAGTCGAGGTAATCCTCGGTCTTCTTGCCGGGACGAATACCGGGCACGAAGCCGCCCTGGTTCTTCAGGTTGTCCGCCACCTCGTCCGATTTGAACGAAACGTTCGCCGTGTAGAAATAGGCGAAGAAGACGATCATCGCGACGTAGAACAGCAGGTAGAGCGGCTGACCGGGACCGAAATAGGCAAGGATCGTCGACATCACCGGACCGGTATTTTGGCCCGAGAAGGTCGCGATCGTGGTCGGCAGCAGCAGCAGCGAAGAGGCGAAGATCGCCGGGATCACGCCCGCCGGGTTCACCTTGATCGGCAGGTGCGAAGAGCCTCCGTCATAGACCTTCATCCCCACCTGACGGCGCGGATACTGGATATGGATTTTGCGCAGCGCGCGCTCCATGAAGACCACGAAGGTGATCACGAGCGCGATCATCACGATCACGCCAAGGATCACCGGGGTCGAGATCGCACCGGCGCGGCCCTGCTCGAGGAAGCGGGCGAGGGCTGCGGGGATCTCGGCAACGATGCCGACGAAGATGATCAGCGAGATGCCGTTACCGATGCCGCGTGCGGTGATCTGCTCACCGATCCACATCAGGAACATGGTGCCGCCGACGAGGGTGATGACCACAGCCGCGATGAAGAACAGGCCCGGATCATGGGCGAGATCGCCCTTCTCGAGCGACACGGCCAGACCCCAGGCCTGGAAGGTCGCGAGCGCAACGGTCGAGTAGCGCGTGATCTGGTTGATCTTCTTGCGGCCCTGCTCGCCCTCTTTCTTCATCTGCTCAAGAGCCGGAACGAGCGCGGTCAGAAGCTGGATGATGATCGAGGCGGAGATATAGGGCATGATGCCGAGCGCGAAGACACCCATGCGGCCCAGTGCGCCGCCGGTGAACATCGAGAGGACGCCGCCCAGGCCCGAGCCCGCGCTTTGCATGAACTCGCGCAGCGCCTGCGCATCGATGCCCGGAACCGGAATATAGGTGCCGAGGCGGTAGATGATCAGCAAACCGATGGTGAAGAAGATGCGCTGGCGCAGCTCTGTGGCCTTGCCAAGGGCGTCCCAGCTCAGGTTCGCCGCCATTTGCTCTGCAGCAGATGCCATATGCTCGTCTCTTTCATGTAAAGCGCCGCCCAACCGGTTCCCGGTCGGCGGCGCCTAGAAAACCTTCGCCTATGTAATCGGGCCGGAGCCCGCTCACAACAGCTTATTCAGCAGCCTGCGCCACCGTGATCGAGCCGCCAGCCTTCTCGACAGCCTCGATGGCCGACTTCGAAGCGCCGGTGACGTTGAGCGTCACTTTCGACTTGATGTCGCCCTTGGCGAGAACACGCACGCCATCGAGCTTGCGGCGAACCACACCGGCCGCGACCAGCGCGTCTTCGGTGATCTCGGCTTTCGCGTCGAGCTTGCCGGCTTCGATGAAGGTCTCGATCTGACCGAGGTTCACGACGTTGAACTTCTTCGCGTTCGGCTTGGTGAAGCCACGCTTCGGAAGACGACGGTAGAGCGGCATCTGGCCGCCTTCGTAACCGTTCAGGGCCACGCCCGAACGCGATTTCTGACCTTTGATACCACGGCCAGCCATCTTGCCCTTGCCCGAGCCCGGACCGCGAGCAACGCGTTTCTGTTTCTTGGCAGCGCCGGGATTGTCGCGCAGTTCGTTGAGTTTCATATCGCTTCTCCTTGCCGGAGCACCTTCCCGAAGCGAGTGCGGAAGGGACACGGCTTTTCTTGGTTGATTCTGATGCGGCCTCGCGGCCACCGGGGGCGTATAGAGCGTTTGTCCGCGCCTTGCAACTCCTGCCTGCACAGGCCCCGCGGGCCGTTGCGCGCCGTTGCGCACGCAGCCCCAACCCTTTCCTAAGCGCCGCTTTGCACGATTGCCGCAACGCCGAAATCCTTATCCAGAAGCGGAGCCAGACGATGACCAATCCTTTCCACAACCGCGCGCCTTCTCTCTCGGGCCCCGCCCTCGACATCGTGCCTGTGACGCCCGATGACGCGACCGATCTGCCGACGGTGGCGGTGGCGCTTTATGTCGAGACCGGGGGCGTGGTGAGCTTCGTCACCGCGAAGGGCAATGCGCGCTCGGTCGCGGTCGCCGATTTCACCATCCTGCCCGTCGGCGCCGAGCGCGTGCTGGCAACCGGCACCACGGCCACGGGCATCCACGCGCTGACGGTGGTGTGATGCTGGGCTTCGGTATCAACACGTTGACGCAGGCCGGGCGTCGGCGGGCGGCTGGCTGGTCGCCCGCCGCACTCGCGCCGATTGCCTGGTACGAGCCCGCGGACCGAGCGACGCTGTTCCAGGACGCGGCGATGACGGTGCCGGTGCTCGTCGATGGCGATCCGGTCGGGGCGATGCGCGACAAGTCGGGCCAGGGGCGCGACCTGATCCAGAGCATCGATGCACGCCGCCCGCTCTATCGCACCGATGGCGCGTCGCATTGGCTCGAATATGACGGGATCGACGACGCGCTGAGCGTCGTGCAACTGCCCTTCACCACCGAGGCCACGGTGGGCCTGGCCTTCTCGGTCCAGTCCAATGCCAGCGGCTACCCGCCGGTTCTGCGCAACGGCACGGCGGCGACGGATGGCTCGGGGCGCCAGCCGATGATCTATCTCGACGCCAACGCCCCGCAGGTGGTCAAGACCTGGTGGGGCAATCGCGGGCTTGCGGTGACCCTGCCCGCGCAGGTGACGCAAATGGGGCCGCTCTCGCTGGTCAGCTCGATCTCGGGCGGCGCGGCGCAGATGCGCATCGGCACACTGAGCGCAAGCACAACAGGCGTCAGCATGGCCCCGGACATGAGCGGAAATTTCGCCCTCGGCATGGCAGGTTTCGTCGGTCGGATCTATGGCGTGGTGATCTGCGCCACCGAGCAGCCGCCCGAAGCGCGCGATGCGCTGGCCGCGCATCTGGATGCGCTGTCGCGGGGATAAGACTCAATCGCCGAAGAACCAGACGCCCCCGCAGCAAGCCGTTGCGGGGGCTTTTTCGTGCCGTACACACGCGAAGGTTGCATTTTGTCACACCTCGCCGCAGGATCGACGGCAGAGCCCCGGGCCAAGAGGAGGGCGCACCATGCCGATCGCTCTGACGGCCTACGCTCTGACCCTGATCGTCGCCCTGACGAGCCTGGTCTTGCTTTATCGCGCAGGAATGCTGAGCGCGGTGGCGATGCTCCTTTATCTCTGCGTCCTGCTGCTGATCCGGCCGTTGACGCTCTTTTCCGGTCTGGATATGCCACAACCGGCGAATGCCTTTGACGATGTGGCGCTCGACGCGGCGTTAGCACTGCTTGCGGCGCTACTCTGGATCGGGCTCTTCACACTTTGCGCACTGGCGATGCGCGCCTATCTGCCCCGGCTGGGCGCAGCATTTCTTCCCCGCCCGGTCAGCACCCCCGACCCCGCGCGTTTGCGCCTGTTCGCGGCGGGGCTGGCACTGCTCGCAGGCGCGATCACGGCGGGGTTCGTCCTTCAGTCGGGGTCGCCCGGCGCCTTTATCTACAGGGTGAAGGTCGCGCGCGAGATGTCGGGGCTTTTCCTCTTTCTCCATCTCGCGGTGCTCAGCCTGATGTTGAGCCTCTACGGACTGCTTGAGGAGATCCGCCGGGCCGAGACCCCAGCCCGCCGCCGCTCTGCCTTCCTCTTTTACGCGCCGCTGTTGCTCATAGCGATGGGGGCGAGCTTTGCCTGGGGCAACCGAGGCAATATCGCCTATATCCTGATCGCGGGCGCGCTGTCCTGGCATGTGCTGATCGCACCGCTGCGGCCAATACGCGTGCTGATCGGTGCCGCGATCCTGTTTGTCGCGCTTTTCGCGATGGGCAACCTGCGCGAGGCGCGGCTCGAAGCTCTCACCGGCACGCCCTATTCCGAGCGCAGCCTGACACGCAGCCTCTCGAACTCGCTGCACCTCGCGGAATTCGACGCGCTCAGCCTCGCGATCAAGGATGCGGGCAACCGCTACGAATTGCGCGAGGGCGCCGATTTCCGCAACGGGATCCTCGCCATGGTGCCGCGCCAGATCCTGCCCGAACGCCAGATCTTCAATGTCGGCGGTTGGTTCCGGCAGGTCTACGAACCCGGCAAGGTCAATGGCTGGCCCGTCACGGTGATCGGCGACTGGTTCGTCAATTTCGGCTGGATCGGGGTGGTATTGGGCGCAGCGCTCTCGGGCGCGGTCGCGGGGCTATTCGACAGCGCCTACAGCCGGGTAAGCAGCCGGACATGGGACGCGGTGCTAGCCCCCGTGCTCGGCATCCTGATCCTCAAGGGTGGGGTCGGAACGGGAGCGCCCCAGCAGATCGTGCTGACGTTGATCCCGCTTGCCATCCTGTCGCTGGCGCTTCGCCTGCGCGGGGAAACTGGCCGAGCCAGCGCGCGATGGCGGTCCGGGGAAGCGTGACGCTCAGGGGCGCGCCCTGTGCGATCCGCGCCGCGATCTCGACCTCGGGCGCATCGCGCGCGATCACCGGCAGGCCGGTATCGCGGGCGATCTCGGCCGCACGGTTGTCGATCGACAGGATAAGCGCGCGCCGTCCCTTTTGCAGTGCGCGGATGCCGCCATGCAGCCGGTTGCCGACATAATCGAGCCCCCGGCCGCTTGCGAGAAGCGCATCATAGGCCTCGAGTGTGGGCGCGAGGATCTCGGCTCGGCCTTGCGTGACCTGTGTGACATAATCGAGATCGTCGATCCCTTGCGGCCAGACATGGACCTTGCGATAGCTCCGCGCGAGCAGATCGAAGATGCGTGCGTCGGCCGGGGACGGTTTTCGCATCGTGAAGGTGGTGACGACCTCCTCTGCCCTGGTTTGCGGGATGTGGGAGAGGGGCTCGGGCTCCAGCCCCCACATCGTGACACAAGCAGTCACCTCGACATTCTCGATCCCTGCCTTCGCGAGCATCTCCTTGGTGTGACTGTCGCGCACCGAATGGACCGCATCGCGTGACAGCAGCCGCCGCAGCATCGCCGCCGTCATCGCGCTGGGCGGGCGCTCGTAATCGCGCCAGCCGGCAGCGAGCAGCACCAGTTTATTTACCAGCGCCAAGTCGCGTAGCCCGACCCGCCACCCCCGATCAGAAAGCAGCCGCGAGGTCAGCAGGTTGCTCCCCCCGACGATCGCATGATCGGCCTGCCGGATCAGCCGGTGCGAGCGAATGCCCATGCGCTCATGCGTCGGCAGATGCGTCAGGAAGTGATCCGGCAGCGCCTGACGGATCCAGTGGCGCGCGGCCTGCGAGATGATCTCGTCGCCCGCGTTGCGCGTGGCGATGGCCGGGTCGAGGATCGCCACGGCGCGGCGCGGGGCAAAGAATGCGTCAGACACGGGCGGGCTCCTTTGAGAGGCAGGACGTGGTCGGGCGCGACAGCGCAATGAGCAGCGCCAGCTGCGCGCTCGAGACGATCAGCAGAGCAAGGGCCACTCCTTCGAGCCCGGCAAATTGCGCCCCCGCCACCGCACCACTGAGGATCGCGAGCATGACCCCGAACCGCAAACCCGCGAGGCAGGCAAAGCGACGCTGCGCGACGAGCCCGGTCTGCAGCGCCGCAATCGGCAGGCGCAGTGCCAGAACGCCCGCCATCAGAGTGAGAAGCCGGGTTTCAGCCGCCAAACCGGGACCGAAGACGAGGTTGAGAAGCGGGCCGCCGAAGAGCGCGGCAATCACCAGAGCCGCGCAGCCGAGCGCCGCGAGCCCCCCGGCAAAACGCGCCAGCATCCGGCCGAACGCGCCCTGCCCTTCGCGGTTCGCGCGGGCAAGCCGCATCGCCATCGCCTGGCTCAGCGCGGCGGCGAAGGCGGTGCCGAGCACCAGCACGTAGCCGACCGCAGTATAGATCCCGGCCAGCGTCAGAGGCAGCAGCGCCCCCACGATCAGCCTTGGCGCAGCGGTTCCGATTTCGCCCAGCAGCATCGCGAGGCCGAGCGCCCGGGTCTCGCGCAGCAACGCCACGAGCCGCGTGCGCGTGAGATCGGGACGCAAGCGAACGAAGCGCGCGGCCTGTGGCAGATCATGTCCCAGCGCCACCGCAGCCCACGCGACCGCCTGCCCCGCGACAGCCAGTGCCACCGATCCGCTCGCAAGAAGGACTGCGACAAAGGCCGACAATCCCGCCAGCCCGCGCAGCGCAAGCGAGCGCGCAACCGGGTCCATCCGCCCCGCCGACTGAAAGGCGCCATAGCTCAGATCGCTGAGCGCATCGGCACCGCGCGCCAGCGCCACCATCACGAGGATCGCACCCAGCGCCGGGTCGCGCAGCCCCAAAGCCAGTGCCGCCACCGCCATCACCGCGAGCGCGGCCACCGTCGTCAGCCCGCGCAGCCCGAAATACACCCCGAAGCGCGCGCGGCCCTTGGCATCGGTCGCGAGCCCCATACGCAGACCCAACCCCGCAGCGAGGAAGGTGATCGAGGCCAGCGACACCGCGATGCCATAGCGCCCGACATCCTCGAGCGGCGCCAGCCGCGCCAGCGCCACGACCAGCCCGGCCTGCGCCAGAAGAAATGTCCCCTGCCCCAACAGCGACCAGCCCAGATCCGAGCGGATCGAGTTCATCGCCGCCGGGACGGAGAGGGACGACCGCGCCGCCACCTTTACTCCGCCGTCTTGCTGATCGAGGCGCTCAGCATCCTCGGCATGATCGCGTTGACCACGTTGCTCCAATGCGTGACCTTCTGCGCCGCGACGAAAACCACGTCATTGGGGCGCAGCTCGAACCGGGTCGCAAGCAAGAGCCCCGCCGCATTGCCCGCATCGAGATGCCAGGCGGTGACCTGCCCCTGAGATCCGGGCACCTCCGCCGCCCGCAGCACGTAGATCTGACGCGGGTCGGCGGTCTGGGTGAAGATCCCGCCCGCCTCGTCGAACAGCGCATCGGCAAGCGAGGCGGTCTGACCGAAGGGGAGCGCATAGCGGCTCTGTTTGGGCAACTCGCCCGCGATATAGACATAGTCGCGCTTCTCCGCGCCCAACTCCAGCCGCGCGGCGAAGCTCTCGCGTTTCTCTTTCAGCGCGGCGCGGCGCAGCTCGACCTGCGTCGCTAGCATTTTCATCTCACTCTCCCGGTAGGCGCCGAGCTTGAGCTGCTGTTCGAAATAGGCCGCCGCCTTGTCGAGATCATATTCCGAGCCGACAAAGACGCTATCGCCCGAGGCAAGCCGGACCCTCTGCGCACCGGAGCGCTTGTAGAGATCAACGAGCGGGATCTGGTAGAGTTTTCCCGCGCGGAAAATCCGCACCAGCGCATACTCGGGATCGGAGCCGCGCACCCCGCCGCGCTCGGCCAGCGCCTCGTCGAGATAAAGCGGGCTCAGCCCGATCGCGATCACGCCGGGATCGGCGACCGCCCCCCCAATAGTGACCTTCTGCGAATGGAACTCGGCCAGTTCGACCGAGAAATTCGGGTTCGCGTTCTTGTCGAGGAACTGCCGAAAGAGCGCGGCTTCGGCCTCTTCGATCGTCATGCCCGCGATCTCGACGCGCCCGATACCCGGAATCGAGATCGTCCCGTCATCCTGCACCGTGTAGCCCTGCCGCGCGTTCTGCGCCGCGAGCAGGCCCGAAAGTTCCTCCACGCTCGAGCCGGTCTTCGGCGTGGCAAGCAGCACTACGTCACCGACCCCGATCCGGTAGCTGCCCGGGCTGGCGGGCGGCGGCAGGAGTGTCGCGAGTTGCGCCGGACGCGCGGGCCGGTCAATTGCCGGGGCTGGCGCGCCCCCCGTTCTGCGCAGCCCCTCGCCGCCCGCGCTCTGGACGAAATAGGCCGGCAGCGCACGCGGCGAATAGCCCGCGCCATTGGCCTCCAGCACGGCTTGCGGGGTGATTTCGCGCACCGTCACATCGCCTTGCGCGCTTTGCCCGGGCATCACCGCGCTCTTGTTATAGACCACGCCGCAGCCCGGCAACATCAAGACAAGGGCCAGTACCGGCCCGCGCCAAAGCTCTGCTTTCCAATCCCTCATTTGCCCCTGCCTCATTAAATTTTTTTATCTTTGACCGGCGCGGGCGCTCACTGCCCGGTCCGGGCCAGCACCACCGCGACGGTGCGTAGCAAGATCCCCAGATCGTGCAGCAGCGAGCAGCGCATGAAATACCAGACATCGAAGGCCACCCGCGCCTCGTATGAGACCGCGTTGCGCCCCGAGACCTGCCAGAGCCCGGTCATCCCCGGACGTTGCGCCTCGTAGATGGGACGGAACCGCCCGTAGAAGCTCAGTTCCTCGCGCATCACGGGGCGGGGACCGACGAGGCTCATCTCTCCGCGCCACACGTTCCAGAGTTGCGGCAGTTCGTCGAGGCTGGTGGCGCGCAGGAACCGCCCGAGCCGGGTCACCCGCGGATCGTTGTCGAGCTTGCGGGCGCTTTGCCATTGCGCAGCCGCCGCCGCGTCCTGCCCCAGATGATCCGCCAGTCTCAACTCGGCATCGGGGACCATGGTGCGCAGCTTCCAGCAGCGGAAGCTGCGCCCGCCACGCCCGACCCGGCGATGCGCGTAAAACCCTGCCGCCCCGTCGCGGCGCACCGCGAGCCAGAGCAGCCCGATCACCGGGAGCACGATCGGTGCAAGCAGAAGAACGCCGACCAGATCGAACAGCCGTTTGCCAATACGGAAATAGACAGGACGCCAGCCGCCCGGAGCGGCAAGCCCCGGCGGTACCGGGATGGCATCCTGAGTATAGAAGCCTTGCACATCGAAGGTGCTCATCAGCCTCTCCTCGCCCAGAACACCCCTGCCCCACGGTAGCGAGTCCCGTTCACGAAGCGGCCTGTCCCCGGCCATTTCGTTCACAAGAAGTTTATCCATTGCGAAATTTCGTGAGCCGGTCAACTATAAGTTGTCGCAAGGCCTATTTTTCCGTTTTGAGTTGCGCCCTCAGAGTCCATTTCCGCGCGGAGACCCCGTTGAAGAAGTTTCAGATCCCTCGCGCCTCCGGCCATTCAAGCCGCCCCTCCCCTTCCGATACCGAGACCGTCGATCCGCTGGTAACGCTTGCGATGCTGGGGCGGGGCTGGCGGGTGATCCTCGCGGCACTCGCGCTCGCGCTGGTGGCGGCGGGGCTCTATCTCACGATGCTCGCCACGCCGCGCTACGTGGCGCGCGCAACGGTGATCCTCGACACCCATCGCACCGAGGTCGTCGACTTCAACGGGGTGGTCGACGGAATTCGCGGCGATGCGGATGAACTCAACAGCGAGGTCGAGGTGCTTCGCTCGCGAGGCTTGCTCAATCGGGTCGTCGAAGCGCTTGATTTGGTGCAGGACCCGGAGTTCAACCCCCGCCTTGCATCGCCCTCGTGGCTCGATCGCGGGCTTTCGCTCCTGCGCCCCGCGCGGCCCGATGCCTCGCCACAGCAGATCCGCGATGCGACCACGACCGCGCTGATCGACGCGCTCAAGGTCCGCAACCTGCCCTCGAGCTACGTCTTCGAAATCGCCGTCACCTCCGAAGATCCCGCGAAGGCCGCCCGGATCGCGGATACGATCGCGCAGCTCTACATCCGCAACCAGATCGAGGTGAAGTTCGAGGCGACCGAGACCGCGACGAGCTGGCTGACCGAACGGGTCGGCATGCTCAAGCAGGAGCTGGAGACCGCCGAGGGGCGGGTGAAGACCTTCAACACGCAAAGCCCGCTGATCTCGGCCACAGCCCTTGGCGCGCTGGAGGTTCAGCTCAAGGACATCCGCGACAGGCTGAGCCGGATCCGACATGAACGCGACGCCCGCGAGACCTATCTCGGGGCGCTGAGCGAGGCGCAGGGCGCAGGTGACAAGCGCGCCGCCGCCGCCGATCCCGCACTCGACCGGATCGCGCCCGACGATCAAGCCGGTTTCGATGCCCGCTTCGCCGCGCTCGTTGCGCAGGCCGAGGCCGACCTGCTGCGCGCCGAGGATCAGATCGCGGCGCTCGAAACCTCGGAAGTGGCGCTTCAGGGGCAGATTTCCCGGCAGGGCGAGGACATGATCGAACTGCAACAGCTCTCTCGCGAGGCCGAGGCAAGCCGGATGCTCTATGAGTTCTTCCTCAACCGCCTCAAGGAAACCTCTGCGCAAAACGGCATCCAGCAGGCGGATGCACGCATCCTCTCGCAAGCGGTAATCCCCGATCACCCCGCGAGCCCGCGCAGGGGGCTGGTGCTGGGACTTGCCGCCGCGATCGGGATCGTGGCGGGGATCGCTCTGGTCGCCGCCCGCGAGTTGCGCAACACCGCCTTCCGCACCGCGCGCGAACTCGAGGCTGCGAGCCACACGCTGGTGATGGGGCAGATCCCGCTTCTGCGCGCCCATGCGCGCCCCGAGATGCTGCGCTTCCTGCTCAACTCGCCCGGCTCGCCGGCGATGGAGGCGGTGCGCAACCTGCGCACTTCGCTGATGCTCGCCAATGTCGATGCGCCGCCGCGCGTCATCCTGACAACCTCGGCTCTGCCCGGCGAGGGCAAGACCACCACCGCGATCGCGTTGGCGGTGAACCTCGCGGCCTCGGGCAAGGCGGTCCTGCTGGTCGAGGGCGATCTGCGCCGCCACACTCTCGGCGAGTACTTCCCCGGTCTGGCGCGCGGAGCGGGGCTCGCCTCCGTTCTCTCGGGGCAGGTGGAGCTGGAAGAGGCCGTGCAACACGACGCGGAAAGCGGCCTGTCGCTGCTGATCGGTGACGAAAGCACGGCGAATGGCGCCGATCTCTTCGCCTCGGCCACCTATCGCCATTTTCTCGAGGAGGCGCGCGGCCATTACGACCATGTCATCATCGACACCCCCCCGGTGCTGATCGTCCCCGACGCCCGCATTCAGGCGCAGGCTGCCGATGCGGTTCTCTTCGCCGTGCGCTGGAACGCGACCACGCAGGGACAGCTCGACGAGGCGCTGCGCATGTTCGAGACGGTGAACCGGCCCGTGACGGGATTGGTGCTGACGCAAGTCGACATGGCAAAGATGCGCCGCTATGCGCAGGACCGTTCCGACCTGCGCTATGGCAGCTATGCAGCTTACGGGGCAGCCGAATAGGGATGGGCGCTTGACCTTCCTCCCCGGCCCTCGCTACTGCGGAGGCAGGCGAAAGCGAAGGGCAGCAGACATGACGCGCATCCTGATCACCGGCACCGCTGGGTTCATCGGCTATCACCTGGCAAAGCTGCTCCTCGACGAGGGCTTCCGGGTGCATGGCTATGACGGGATGACCGACTATTACGACGTGGCCCTCAAACAGCGCCGCCACGCGATGCTGCTGCAGAACCCGAATTTCACCGCGACCGAGGGGATGCTCGAAGATCTCGAGACCTTTGACGCGATGGCGGATGACTTCAAACCCGAAATCATCGTCCATCTCGCGGCGCAAGCCGGCGTGCGTTACAGCCTCGAACAGCCCCGCGCCTATATCGACGCGAATGTCGTGGGCACGTTCAACGTGATGGAGGCCGCCCGGCGCCACGCGGTTCAGCACCTGCTGATGGCCTCGACTTCGTCGGTCTACGGCGCCAACGAGGACATGCCCTATGCCGAGACCGACAAGGCCGACACGCAGCTGACGATCTATGCGGCGACCAAGAAAGCGACCGAGTCGATGGGCCATTCCTATGCCCATCTGTGGAATATCCCCACCACCATGTTCCGCTTCTTCACCGTTTACGGCCCCTGGGGGCGGCCCGACATGGCGCTGTTCAAGTTCACCGACGCGATCCTCGATGGCCGCCCGATCGACATCTACAATCACGGCGAGATGTATCGCGACTTCACCTATGTCGAAGACCTCGTGCGCGGCATCCGCCTGCTGATCGACGCGATCCCCGAGCGTCCCGCTTCACGCGACGACATCGCCGAGGGCGACAGCCTCTCGCCCGTGGCCCCCTACCGGATCGTCAATATCGGCAACTCGGACAAGGTGAAGCTCCTCGATTTCGTCGATGCGCTGGAGGCCGAGCTGGGTCGCCCCGCGATCCGCAATTACATGGAGATGCAGAAAGGCGACGTGCCCGCGACATGGGCGGATGCCTCGCTGCTGCAACGCCTGACCGGCTACCGCCCGCAAACGGATGTGCGCGACGGGATCGCGAAATTCGTGGCGTGGTTCCGCGACTATTACGGGAAATGACGCCCTGCCCCCTTGCAGCGACGTGGCAAGAGGCTAGATCGCGGCTTTGACGCGAAACCTCGCCCTTCTTCGGAGACCTCCCATGACGCTCAGCCCCCGCCACGCGCGGGCCGTGATCCTGTCGCTGGCCCTTGGCACCTTCGGTATCGGTGTGATCGAGTTCGCCACGATGGGGCTGCTACCCTATTACGCCGCCGATTTCGGCGTGAGCGAGGCGCAGGCGGGCCACGCGATCTCGGCCTATGCGCTTGGCGTGGTGATCGGTGCGCCGGTGCTCGCGGTGGTCGGGGCGAAGATCCCGCGCAAACAGTTCCTGATCGGCTTGATGGGCTTTTACGCGGTGGCAAATCTGCTTGCGGGTTTTGCGCCGAACATGGATGCATTCATGATCGCGCGCTTCGCATCGGGCCTCCCGCATGGCGCCTATTTCGGGATGGCGATGCTCTTTGCCGCCGACCTGATGCCGAAGGGCAAACGCGCGCAGGGCGTGGCCTGGGTGATCACGGGGCTGACGGTCGCCAATGTCGTGGGCGTGCCGCTGGCGGGCGCGATCGGGCAGAATTTCGGCTGGCGCTGGGGATTTGCGATCGTCGCAGTGATCTGCGGGCTCTCGGCGGCGATGATCTGGCGCGTCGCCCCGGTCACGCCGCGTGATCCGAACGCAAGCCCGATGCGCGAGCTGGGCGCGTTGGCCAACCGCTCGGTCTGGCTGACGCTGCTGGTCGGATCGGTCGGTTTCGGCGGCATCTTCGCGGTCTATTCCTACCTGTCGGCCGCGATGATCGACACCCAAGCCGGACCGGCCTGGACGATCCCGGTCGCGCTCTCGGCCTTCGGGGTGGGCGGCACGATCGGCAACATGATCGCGGGAAAGCTCTCGGACTGGTCGCGGTTCGGCGCGGGGTTCATCCTGCTGTGCGGGATGTTCGTGATGGTGCTGCTCTATACGGTCACCATCGGCAACTGGGTCGCAATGTCTCTCGCGATGGTGGCGCTCGGCTCGACGGCCGGGATGGTGATCCCGATGCAGGTGCGCCTGATGGAGGTCGCGGGCGATGCCCAGACGCTCGCCGCAGCCCTCAACCATGCCGCCTTCAACCTCGCCAATGCGATCGGGCCGTTCCTTGCCGGGATCGCGCTTGCGCACGGCTTCGGTTGGGAAGCGACCGGCTATGTCGGCGCGGGGCTCGCGCTAGCGGGGCTCATGTTCCTCGGCATAGCCTGGCTCGACAGCCGCCGTCCGACGGCCTCCCTCGCCTGAACCGGCCCAGCTGATCCGACCGCTCCGACAAAAAGCGCGCGCGCCCCAAAGGACGCGCGCAGACCGGACTGGCCGGAGGAGCAGAGGGAAAGGCTCTGTACGAGTGAACGGAACGTATCGCCACACCCCGTTCGCCGGACGGTCCGGGTCGTCTCAGTAGTGGTGCTCATGCTCCGAGGTTTTCCCCCGGAAGACGTAATAGGCATAGGCCGTGTAGCCGAGAATGATCGGCAGGAAGATCACCGCACCGACAAGGATGAACCCCTGCGAGATCGGGGGCGTCGCGGCTTCCCGGATCGTGATCGACATCGGCACGATATAGGGGAAGATCGACAGGCCCAGCCCCGCGAAACACAGCACGAAGATCGCGATCCCCGAGAGATAGGCCACCACGCCGCGATCCGTGCGGATCCCCTTCCAGTAGCCATAGCCCGCCGCCAGAAGCAGGAGCGGGACGACACCACTCAGGATGATCCCCGGCCAGGCGAACCAGCGCTGGAAATACTCGGGGTGCAGGAAGGGCGTCGCGAGCGAGGCCAGCCCGATGAAACCGAGCGTCGCGACCAGCGCCCCCTGCCCGATCCGGCGCGCGAGATCATAAAGGTCATGCGAGGTCTTGATCACCAGCCAGGCCGCACCGAGCATCACATAACCCGCCACCAACGCCAGCGCCGTGCCCAACGAGAAAAAGCTCACCCAGTCGAGCGGGCCGCCGGTGAAGGCGCGCCCGGTGACCTCGGGGCCGCGCAGCAGACCGCCTAGGACTGCGCCCTGCGCCAGTGTCGCCACCAGCGAGCCGCCGAAGAAGGCCTTGTCCCAGAGCGGTTTCCAGCGCCGGGTCTTGCCGCGGAACTCGAAAGCCACGCCGCGGAAGGCCAACGCCAGCAGCATGATGATGATCGGCACGTAAAGCGCGTTCAGGATCACCCCATAGGCCAGCGGGAAAACGGCAAGCAGCCCCCCGCCCCCCATCACCAGCCAGGTCTCGTTGCCGTCCCAGACCGGCGCGACAGAGTTCATCGCGCGGGTCCGGTTCTCGTCCGAGCCGAGGAAGGGGAAGAGGATTCCGATGCCAAGGTCGAACCCGTCGAGCACGACATAGGTCATGATGGCAAAGGCGATGATCGCGGCCCAGATATCGGGCAGGTGATGGGCGAAGCCGCTCATGCGTGGGCCTCCTCTTTGTCGGTGGTGACGTCCTTGGCGAGCATCGCGCCCGCCACGCCCGCGGCGCGCTGCGGCGTGTTCTCGACCGGTTCGGCGCCTTCGGGGCCGCGCTTCATCAGCCGCCCGAGGTAGAAGATCCCCGAGCCGAAGAGGAAGGCATAGACCAGCACGAAGCCGATCAGGCCCGCCCAGGCCGCCGTGTGGCTCAGGTTCGACACGGACTCGGCCGTCGTGAAATGGCCATAGACCGTGTAAGGCTGGCGGCCGAATTCGGTGGTGAACCAGCCCATGATGATCGCGAGGAACCCGCCCGGCGCGAAGACCAGCGCCACCTTGTGATAGAGCCCCGGCTCGTGCAGGCGTTTTCTCCACATCAGCCAGCCCCCCCAGAGCCCGATCGCGGCGAAGGCGAAACCAAGCCCCACCATGATCCGGAACGTGAAGAACACGATCGTCATCGGCGGACGCTCATCCTTCGGGAAATCGCCCAGACCGGGTACCTCGCCATCGAGCGAGTGGGTCAGGATCAGCGACGAGGCATAGGGGATTTCGATCTTGTAATCAGTGCTCTCCGTCTTGTCGTTCGGGATACCGAACAGGATCAGCCCAGCGCCCTTGCTCGTCTCCCAGTGACCTTCCATCGCGGCGATCTTCGCGGGTTGATGCTCGAGCGTGTTGAGCCCGTGCTGATCGCCCGCAAGGATCTGGATCGGCGCGGTCACGAGGATCATCGCCACCGCCATGCGGAACATCACGCGCACCGCGTCATCCGCCGTGCCCTTGATGTGATGCCAGGCGCCGACACCGGCCACGACAAGCGCCGTGGTCAGGTAGGCCGCCAGCACCATATGCACGAAGCGATAGGGCAGCGAGGGGTTGAAGATGATCTCCCACCAGTCCTTCGGTATGAACTGCCCGACATCGTTCATCGCGAAGCCCGCGGGCGTCTGCATCCAGCTATTGACCGAGAGAATCCAGAAGGCCGAGAGCAACGTGCCGAACGCGACCATCGCCACCGCGAACATGTAGATCCACTTGTTCACCCGGTTGCGGCCGAACAGCATGATCCCGAGGAAACCCGCCTCGAGGAAGAAGGCCGTCATCACCTCGTAGCCCATCAGCGGCCCGATCACCGGCCCCGCCTTGTCGGAGAAATGCGCGAAGTTCAGACCGAACTCGTAGGACATCACGACGCCCGAGACGACGCCCATCCCGAAGACCACCGCGAAGATGTGTTTCCAGAACTCGAAAATCCTGAGGAAGACCTCTTTTCCGGTGATCATCCTGAGCGCTTCGAGCACCATCAGGAAGCTCGCCGTGCCGATCGAGAAAGCTGGGAAAACGATATGTGCCGAGACGACGAAGGCGAATTGCGCCCTTGCCAGATCGAGTGTCGGTATGTCGAAAATACTCATGTCCGTCCGCGTTTCTGCTATGGTTGAGGGGCGAGCTAGACTACGCAGTGGTTACGGCAACCGACGGGCCGTGGTTCACCTTGTCGCACTGTGGCGGCTTGTCGCAGACCCAATGAAACAAGCCCGCGCGACAGGTCGCACGGGCTCTCAACGTTCATTGGGTTTTGGGCGCTCAGGCCGCCTGTTTCAGGTCAACTCGCGACGGGATGAACTCTCCGTGAAGCGCCTTGATGACGGGCTTCAGATCGTCGCGTTCGAGCACGAATTGCACGTCCACGTTGCGCGGTCCCTGAGTCGCGCCGAGGCTTTCCATACCCGCATTGGCGATCGCCTGCAGGCCCCGGGTCAGCACCGAAAGACCCTTCAGATCGCGCCCGATGACCGAGGCCATCGCGAGCATCCGCGCCGAGATCTCGGCCGAGGGATAGAGCTTGTTGAGGTCTTTCTCGACCTTTTGCAGCACCTCGATCGGGGCATCGACGTAATGGGTGATCGTGTTCGCGTTCGAGGCCTTCGAGATGATGCGCACGTCATGGCGCGTCAGCACTTCGAGGATCGCCGCGTCATAGCCCTTCACGCCGACCATGTCCTGTTCGAACACCTCGAGCGCGATGATCTCGAGCCCGGTCACCATCTCGACGGCGGCCTCTTCGGCGGGCTTGTCGTCGATCAGCGTGCCCGGATCGCCCGGATCGAAGGCATTGGTCACACGCAGCGGCACATCGGCCTGGCGCAGTGTCTTGGCGGCTTTCGGGTGGATCGCCTCCATGCCCATGTTCGACATCTGGTCGGCCACGTCATAGTTCGTATGGCCCAGCTTGCGCACCTTGCCTTCGCCCACCAGTTTCGGGTCGGCAGAGGAGAGGTGGAATTCCTTGTGGATGATCGCCTCGCGCGCGCCGGTGAGGGCCGCAAGCTTCGAGAAGGTCACTTCGGAATAGCCACGGTCGAACTCGCGCATCAACCCTTCGGCGCATTGCGCATAGCCCGTCACGATCGGCATCTCGGTTGCGGGATCGACGTCTTTCATCGCCCCCAGGATCCGGCCTTCGAGGTCGTGATCGGTCTCGTCGCGCCAGCCAGACAGATCGACCAACCGCGCGTTGACGCCATTACGTTGAAGCAGGAGCGTGGTGACGAAGGCCGAATGCGCCTCGCCCAGACCCGAAAGCAACTCGCGGATCTGCAGCATGTGCTCGGAAAGACGGAAATGCCCGTAAGAGCAAAGCCGCTGCAGGTCGATCAGGCAGTTGCGCGCGCCTTCGATGCGCTCGCGCACGAATTCGCTGGCCTGCGCGATATCGCCCGGATGCTTGAGCACTTTCTCATGGGCCGCGATCATCGCGGCCGAGACGCGGCTGAGCGCCTCGTGCCAGCCGTGGTCGCCGTCAGCCTTGGCGAATTGCGCATAGACCCCCGCCTCGCCCGACTTCTTGTGTTCGAGCAGCAGATTCGTGATGCCGCCGAAGGCGGAGACGACGAAGATACGGTTGTAAAGATCGGCGTCCTTGCGTTTGCCGATGAAGAGCGTGTCGAGCAGTTCGTCGACGCGGCTCATCGAGGTGCCGCCGATCTTTTCGACTGTATGGGCAGGTTGGGTCAATTTGGCCCCCTTACGAATTTTCGAGTTCCTCGGCCGGCGCGTAGGAGCCATCCTCGCGGTGCACTTCCTTGCCGGTCACCGGCGGGTTGAAGCAGCAGGCCATGACGAGATCTTCGTCGCCCGCAACGAGGCGGTGATGGTCATGCAGGTTCAGCGCATACATCACGCCCGGCTTGATCTCGTGGCGGGTGCCGTTGTCGAGCTCGGTGATGTGGCCATTGCCCGAGATGCAGTAGACGCTCTCGAAATGGTGCTTGTAGTGGAAGGTATGGTCAGAACCCGCCTTCAGCGTGGTGATGTGAAAGCTGAAGCCCATGTTGTCATCGGCCAGCAGCATCCGCACGCTGGTCCATTCCTCGTTGGAAACGGCGCGGTCGGTGTTTTTCAGTTCATTGAAGTCGCGAACGATCATTGTCGTCTCTCCATGTCTTAAATCGTCAAGGTCGCCGGGGGAGAAAGCGGCGGATTATTCCGCCGCGATCCGCGTGCGTCCGGCCATCACCTCGGTGGTGGCGTCGCGCAGGATCTGCAGCCCCTTGCGGAATTGGTCCATCGGCGTGGTCAGCGGCGCAAGCACTTTCACGACCTGATCCTCATTGCCGGAGGTCTCGATCACGAGCCCCTTCTCGAAGCAGCGACCACAGATCGCCGACGCAAGCTCACCGGTGCCGACATCGACACCTTGCATCAGGCCACGGCCTTTCAGGAAGGCGCCCGGCACGAGATCGGCCACGGCGGCGAGACCTTCGCGCAGGACATCCGACTTCACGGCCAGCTCGCGCTGGAACGCATCATCTGCCCAGAACTTCTTGATCGCGACGGTGGCGGTCACGAAGGCATGGGTGTTGCCGCGGAAGGTGCCGTTATGCTCGGCCGGGCCGAACACATCGTAATCGGGACGCACCAGAACCAGCGCCATCGGCAGACCGAAACCCGAGATCGATTTGGCTTGCGTGACGATGTCGGGCATCACGCCCATCCCCTCGAAAGAGAAGAAGGTGCCCGTGCGGCCGCAGCCCGCCTGAATATCGTCGATGATGAAGAGCGCGCCGTGTTTGCGGGCGACCTTCTCGACACCTTGGATGAATTCGGGACTGGCGGCATTCAGACCACCCTCGCCCTGCACCGTCTCGAGCATGATCGCGGCGGGCGCGTCGATGCCGCCGGAAGCGTCCGAAAGCATCTGGTCGAGCAGCGCGACCGAATCCACACCCTCGGCATAGGCGTCATAAGGCATGCGGGTCACACCCTGCGTCTCCATGCCCGCGCCGCCCCGGTGATAGCCGTTGCCGGTCGCAGACAGCGCACCCATGGTCACGCCATGAAAGCCGTTGGTGAAGGCGATGATATTGGTGCGCCCCGTGGCCTTGCGCGCGATCTTCATCGCGGCCTCGACGGCGTTCGCGCCCGTCGGGCCCACGAACATCAGCTTGTGATCCATGCCGCGCGGGGCGAGGATATGTTCCTCGAAGGTGCGCAGGAATTCGCCCTTGCTGTCGGTATGCAGATCGAGCGCATGGCCCATCTTGTTTTCCAGAAGATGGTTGATCAGCGCCTCTTTCATGTCCGGGTCGTTATGCCCGTAATTCAGCGACGAGCAGCCGGCGAGAAAGTCGATATAGGTGTTGCCCTCGGCGTCGGTCAGTTCCGAACCCTGCGCGCTGGTGAAAACGGTATCGAAGCCACGGCAGTAGGAGCGGGCTTCGGATTCGCGTTGGGTAAAGATCGTCTTATCCGTCGAATGAACGGTCATGGGGTATCTCCGTCGAATTGGGGGAAGGAAGGGCAAGGCGTGGCCGCGATCAGGCCGCGGCGCGGGCCTCTTCCGGGAAGGTGATGGTGACCATGTGCTCTGTCGCGGCATGGCCGTCGAAATGGTCGTCTTCGTGGAAATGCGCCTCGTCGGTCAGCTCGCCGCCGATGGACCGGGCGAAGGAGCGGAACAGGGCCCAGCTCGCCTCGTTGCTTTCCGTGATGGTCGTCTTGAGCTGGGTGCATTCGGAGGCTTCGTCGCGTTCGATCAGGTGGCGCAGCATCCGTTTACCAAGCCCAAGACCACGCGCTTCAGGCGCGACAGCGACCTGCCACACGAAAAAGGTCTGCGGCTCGGACGGAGCGATGTAGCCCGAGATCCAGCCGACGACCTCGCCATCGCGCTCGACGAGGACACAGGTGTCGCCGAAGTGGTCGCATTGCAGCAGGTTGCAGTACATCGAATTTTCATCAAGCGGCTTGCAGCGGCGAACCAGCTTCCAGATTTCGCTGCCATCCTCGGCTTCCGGCTTGCGGAAGACCAGCGCGGATCCCTTCTTGATCGACTCGACTTGCGGCACGTTTTCATTCCTCTCGCTTGCTTCGGGAGACTAAGTAGTTCATCAGGTCGAAATTTTCAACTACCTAACCAATATGACGACCCGAAGTTCCATTTACGCCTTAATTTTAAGGATATATGCCCTATATAACATTAGCATGACTAAGCACATAAACGCTGAAGATACAAATAAACTTAGCAAAGCCAAGCAATTGCAGAGCGCCGAACTCTCTGCGATACTTGGCCGTCTGGACCAAAAAGGGGCCCTCCGGCTGATGGAGCGCGTTGATACGAGCCTGATCGCGCTGCGCCGAATTCTGCGCGCGACCGAAATGTTCGGCAAAGATCTTGCCAAATCCGCCGGCCTCACCCCGGCGCAATTTCGCGTCCTTCAGGTGATCTCGGAAAAAGGCTGGTCGACCCCCAAGGCGATCTCGCAGCGTATGGGCGTGAGCCAGGCGACAATGACGGCACTCATCGACAAGCTCGAGAAGAAAGGCATGGTCACGCGCCAACGCTCGGAGCGCGACCGGCGCCAGACGGATGTCGTCATCACGGCGAAAGGCGCGAGCGCGATCGAAGACGCCCCCGACGCGCTGCAACAGATCTTCGTGCGCAGGTTCGAGGCGCTCGAAGATTGGGAGCAGGCACAGCTCATCGCTTCGCTGGAACGGGTTGCAGCCATGCTGGACGCCCATGAAATCGACGCCGCTCCGGTGCTCGACTGGGGCGATATTTCGGGCAAGCCGAATTAATTCGAGCGCACGCGCCCCTGTATGCCCTCGGGTTGACCTGCCCAATTCCGGGCCTTCACTCCCAATCCAGCGCAAAACGGGCTCGAAAAGGTTGCACCCGCGGCCTTGGCGTTTTACGACATCAGCATGTCGGATTTTGACAAGTTCCTGCGCCACACCTCAATGAGCGTGGCTAAACAAGATCCCGTCGGCCTCGCGCCGTCGCCAGAGGCCAATTCCGCGGCGGTAGCCCGCTTGGCCGTCGAATGAATGCTGCCACGACAGGAGGACCTGAATGAACAAGAAAACGCTCGCCGCATTGCTGACCGCATTGCCGCTGACCGCGCTGGCCGCTCCCGCTTTTGCTGCTGACGGCGAATGTGGCTCGGTCACCGAAGCCGAGATGAACTGGGCCTCGGCCGGTGTCGCCGCCTGGGTCGACAAGATCATCCTCGAGAACGGCTACGGCTGTGATGTGACGCTGGTGACCGGCGACACGATGCCCACCTTTACCTCGATGAACGAGAAAGGCGAACCCGATATCGCCCCCGAGCTCTGGGTGAACGCGGTAAAGGTCGCGCTCGACAAGGCCGTCAGCGAAGATCGCCTCGTTATCGCCGCCGAGATCCTCAAGGACGGCGGTGAAGAGGGCTGGTGGATCCCGAAATATGTTGCCGACGCCCATCCCGAGATCAAGACGGTCGACGACGCGCTCGCCCATCCCGAGCTGTTCCCCGACCCGGAAGAACCCTCGATGGGCGGCGTGTACAACTGCCCGTCGGGATGGAACTGCCAGATCTCGACCGCGAACCGCTTCAAGGCACACAAGGCCGAGGAAAAGGGCTTCAAGCTGGTCGATACCGGATCGGCTGCGGGTCTCGACGGCTCGATCGCCAATGCCTACGAGTCGAAGAAAGGCTGGCTCGGCTATTACTGGGCACCGACCGCGATCCTCGGCAAATACCCGATGGTGAAGCTTGACGCGGGCGTCCCGAACGACAAGCAGGCCTGGGACGAGTGCAACTCGCAAGCCGATTGCGTCGATCCCAAGCCGAACGCCTATCCGATTTCGGATGTCTACACCGTCGTGACCAAGGAATTCTCCGAAGAGAACGCGATCGCGATGGACTACCTCTCGAAGCGTGAATGGTCGAACCAGACCGTGGGCGAATTCCTCGCATGGCAGGCCGACAATCAGGGCACCAACGAGGACACCGCCTACTATTTCCTCGAGAACTATCCGGATGTCTGGAAAGCCTGGGTTTCCGAGGACGTGGCCAAGAAAGTCGAGGACGCGCTCTGAGCGGCCTGAAGACCAGATTTCGGCGCGCGCGAGGCCTCCTCGCGCGCGCCTTCCTTTAACCGGCGGCGATAACAGACCGGAGGACACAAGAAGATGGCATCATCCTGCTGGGGGCTACCGGAAATCCTTTGCGAATTCCCCTCCCTTCCGAACAAGACCTTGCGCCACATGCGCATGGGCATCGATGACGGGTTTCGCGGCATTGTCCGCGCCTATTCCGACCAGATCGACGCGGCGACCCGACCGCTGCAATGGTTCCTCAACATGCTTGAACACGCGTTTGTGGACACCCCATGGTTCATCATCTTCGGGCTCATCCTCGTCGTTGTCTGGTTCGCCTCGCGTAGCGCGAAGATCGTGATCGGCTCGGCCATCGGTCTGGCAATGATCGGCGTCTTCGGCCTCTGGGAAGATACGATGACGACGCTCGCGATGGTCACGGTGGCCACGATGATCGCGATCATTCTCGGGCTGCCCATCGGTATCCTGATGGCCCGCTCCGACAGGATGCAGAAAATCCTGACACCGGTCCTCGACGTCATGCAGACCATGCCCTCCTTCGTCTACCTCATCCCGGTCGTCGTGATCTTCGGTATCGGCAAGGTGCCGGGCGTGATCGCCGTGGTCATTTACGCGATCCCGCCGATGATCCGCCTGACCAATCTGGGCATCCGGCTGGTGGACAAGGAAGTGATCGAAGCAGCCGACGCCTTCGGAGCCAACCCGCGCCAAAAGCTCTGGGGCGTGCAGCTACCGCTGTCGCTGCCGACGATCATGGCGGGTGTCAACCAGACGATCATGATGGCGCTGGCGATGGTCGTCGTGGCTTCGATGGTGGGCGTTGGTGGTCTCGGCAAGAACGTGCTTCAGGCGATCAACAACCAGTTCTTCACCATCGGTTTCCTGAACGGCTTCGCCCTTGTCGCGATCGCCATCATCTTCGACCGCGCGAGCCAGGCCTTCGGCAAGCGGCTGCAGAAACATTCGGAGGCGGGCCATGACTGATGTGACGACGAATGCAGGCACCGGGCCGCGCTCGGGCATCGAGATCCGCAATCTTTACAAGATTTTCGGCGCGAACCCCTCGGCCTATGTCGAGAAGGTTCAGGCCGGGATGGGAAAGGAAGAGCTCAACGACAAGCACAACCACGTGCTGGGCCTTCAGGATATCAATCTCGACCTTCCGCCGGGCAAGATCTCGGTGATCATGGGGCTGTCGGGCTCGGGCAAATCGACCCTGATCCGCCATATCAACGGGCTGATCATGCCGACCTCGGGCCAGATCCTCTACAATGGCCGCGACGTGGTGAAGATGAACGAAGAGGAGTTGCGCGAATTCCGCCGCCACGAAACGGCGATGGTATTCCAGAAATTCGCGCTTCTGCCGCACCGGACCGTGCTCGAGAATACCTGCTACGGGCTGGATATCCAGGGGGTGCCGCGCTCGAAATCCGAGCCGGTCGCGAAGAAGTGGATCGATCGGGTCGGCCTCGCGGGCTACGAGGATTACTATCCCAACCAGCTCTCTGGCGGCATGCAACAGCGGGTGGGCCTCGCCCGGGCGCTGGCCAACGACGCCGATATTCTCCTCATGGACGAGGCGTTTTCAGCCCTCGATCCGCTGATCCGGATGGATATGCAGAAGGTCCTGCTCGACCTTCAGGCGGAGCTGCAAAAGACCATCATCTTCATCACCCACGACCTCGACGAAGCGCTGCGGCTGGGCGACAAGATCGCGATCCTGCGCGACGGGGCGCTCAACCAGGTCGGTACAGGCCAGGAAATCGTGCTGCGCCCGGCGAATGAATATATCGCCGAGTTCGTGCGTGAGGTGAACCGCGGCCGCGTTATCCGCGCCGAGACAATCGCGATGCCGCTGCCCGAGGGCGAGCTTCCGAAGATGAAGGTCAAGGCAAGCTCGGTGCTCGAAAAGATCGCGCGGCGGATGGCCGATGCCGAGGTGCGCGCGGCCACGGTGGTCGACAAGGCCAACAAGCCGATCGGCGTGCTGGACATGCCGACGATCCTGACCGCTATGGTCACGCCCGCCAGCGTAGAAGAGGGCGACGACGCGGTGGAAGACAACGCCGCCTGACCCGGTTGGCCAAAGCGGAAAAACAAAGCGCAGCGGGCACAGGCTCGCGGCGTTTTTCTGTAGGAGTTGCGGCTTCCCGCGCGTCGATCAGGCCCAGCTAGGCCCCCGGCGCGACAGGCGCGCGAGATTGGCACTGGTATGACGGCCGATTTCGGACATCGAGGCCGAGATCGCCCGATCCGCGCTATGCCCCTTGAGGATCGCCCAAGCTGCGGCCTCTGTCGCCTCTGCCACAGCAACGGGTTTTTCATGCAACATCTGGAAAGTTTCGTGCATCGGCACGTCCCAGAGACCCGCCATACCCGCCAGCCGCATCGCGATCACCGCCTGAGCTTCGACACCAATTCGCGCGGCCTCGAAGCCGATGCGCACCAACGAGAGTGGATCCATTTGAAATCCTTTCGAAACTCACAAAGCCAGGGCAGAAACACGCCGTATACGCTAACATTCAGAAGTTAATATATTGCCTGGTTTCGGAAGGTCGAGCCATCCAAAAGTAGCATGACAGCCACCCAGCGCGCGCAGGCGCACAAAGAGCTCGTCGTACACGCGCGAAGCGGTGCTTGAATTCACAGCCACGTGAGCCATCATCGGTGCGAAATCGAACGGATTGACTCCGGGACCAAAATTGAACCATCTGGTTCACAAAGAATGCGCCTCACTTTCGGGCTTGGCGCGCAACGATATTCGACGGGACTTCTCATGATCAAACGTCTTCTCATCGCCATTGTCGCGCTCGTCCTCGTCGTGGGCGGCATCGTCGGCTATAACATGTTCCGCTCGAAGATGATCGCGCAATACTTCGCGAACATGACGCAGCCCCCTGTCGCCGTTTCGGTGAGCGAAGTGAAACCGATCACCTGGACGCCGGGTCTGGAAGCGATCGGGACCGCCTCGGCCGTGCGCGGGACCGAGCTGGCCGTCGAGATGGGCGGCACGGTTCAGGAAATCCATTTCAAGGCCAATGACCGCGTCGAGAAAGGCCAGCTTCTGCTGCAGATCGACGACCGGTCCGAACGCGCCGACCTCACCTCGGCCAAGGCAGCTCTGGAGCTGGCGGAGACCAACCTCACCCGTGCGCGTCAACTGGCCGAACGCGGAGTTTCGGCCACCTCGAACCTCGATCAAGCAGAGGCTTCGGCGCAGGAAGCCCGCGCCACCGTCGCGAAGCTGCAAGCCGTGCTGGAAAAGAAGCGTCTCGTCGCGCCCTTCGCGGGCGTGATCGGCATCCCGCAAGTCGAGATCGGCCAATATGCCGCGACCGGCACCGCCTTTGCCACGCTCCAAGACCGCGATCACATGCGCGTCGACTTCACCCTTCCCGAACAGCAGGCCCGGGAGGCCGAAACCGGACAGAAAGTCGAAGTGACGACCGAGGACGGCTCGCTGAACCTGAAAGGCGAAATCACTGGTATCGAACCCAAGATCGACCCGAATTCCCGCCTCGTGACCCTGCGCGCCGAAGTCGGCAATGACGGAAATCAGCTCACGCCAGGGCAATTCGTCCATGTGCGCGTCGTGCTGCCCTCCGAGGACGGGGTGATCGCGCTGCCGCAAACGGTCGTCAGCTCAAACCTCTATGGCGACTCGGTGTTCGTAGTGCGCAAGGAGACGCCCGAGGGAGCGGACGCACCGAAGCTGATCGCCAAGCAGGTCTTCATCACGCTCGGGCGCCGTTCGGGCCCGCTGGTCGAGATCAGCAAAGGGCTGAAGGCGGGCGACATGGTGGTGAACGCGGGTCAGAACAAACTCAACTCCGGGGCCACGGTGTCGATCGACAACACGATCTCGCCCGACCCGGACGCGCCCGCGACCGCCGACGTGATGAAAGCTTTCGACATGCCCGCCCCGGCGGCGGCGCAGTAAGGGCGATCCCATGAATATCTCGGAAATCTTCATCCGCCGCCCTGTCCTGTCGATGGTGCTGGGCGCGTTCATGCTCCTGCTGGGCGCGCAGGCCTATTTCAACCTGCCAGTCCGCGAATACCCCGAGGTCGAGGAGACCGTGGTCACCATCACCACGACCTATCCCGGCGCCTCGCCCGAGCTGATCCAGGGCTTCATCACTTCGCCAATCGCTGCTGCCGTCGCGACCACGGAGAACGTCGACTACGTCACCACGCAATCGCGCCCCTCGGCCTCGGTCATCTCGGTGCATATGAAGCTCGGCTCTAACTCCGACGCGGCGATGACCGAGGTGCTCTCGAAGGTGCAGCAGGTGAAAGGCCAGCTGCCTTCGGCGGCGAAAGACCCGGTGATCGTGAAGGGTACGGGGCGGACCTTCGCGCTCATGTATCTTGCCGCGATCAACCCCAACATGACGCCCGAGCAGTTGACCGAATATCTGCGCCGCGTCATCCGCCCGCGCATGTCGACCATTCCCGGCGTGGCACAGACGCAGATCATCGGGGCTTCGGACTATGCGATGCGGATCTGGATCGACCCGGACAAGCTCGCAGCGCGCGGCGTGACCGCATCTGAAGTGCTGGCGGCGATCCAGGCGTCGAACTTCCTCTCGGCTCCGGGCAAGACGAAGAACGAATACGTGGCGCAATCGATCACGCTGCAATCGACCCTTCAAACCCCGGACGCGTTCGGCAAGCTGCCGATCCGGTCGTCGGGCGACGAGGTGGTCCGGCTGCGCGATGTCGCGAAAATCGAGCTTTCGAAGGCCGCCGACAATGAGATCGTCACCTTCGATGGCAAGCAGGGCACCTTCCTTGGCGTCTTCCCGACGCCCGCCGCGAACCCGCTCGACACCGCCGCCGCCGTCAACGACGAATTGCCGGCGATCAACGCCACCCTGCCCGAGGGCATGAAGATCGAGCTCGTTTACGACTCGACCGAGACGATCTCGGCCTCGATCCATGAGGTGTTCAAGACCATCGGCGAGGCGGTCGCGATCGTGACGGTGGTGATCCTTCTCTTCCTCGGCTCCTTCCGCTCGGTCGCGATGCCGATCGTGACCATTCCGCTCTCTCTGATCGGGGTGCTCGCGGTGCTGATGGCCTTGGGCTATTCGATCAATCTTCTGACGCTGCTGGCGATGGTGCTTGCGATCGGCCTCGTGGTCGATGACGCGATCGTCGTGGTGGAGAACATCCACCGCCATATCGATGACGGGATGAAGCCTATCCCCGCCGCCGTTCAGGGGATGAAAGAAATCACCGGCCCGGTGATCGCGATGACGATCACGCTGGCCGCGGTGCTGGCCCCTCTGGGCTTCACCGGCGGGCTGACCGGGCAGCTCTTCCGCGAGTTCGCCTTCGCGCTGGCAGGCTCGGTGATCCTGTCGGGCGTGATCGCGCTGACCATCACCCCGATGATGTCCGGGCGCTTGCTGAAACACGGCGACGCCAAGGGGTTCCAGGCCTTCATCGACCGCAACTTCGACCGGCTCGCGGGCTGGTACGGGCGGCGCGTGAACGGCTCGCTCGACCTGCGCGGCATCACCATTCTGGTCGTGGTCTCGCTGATCGGCGTCACCGGTTTCATGCTCGTGAACACCAACACCGAGCTTGCCCCGGAAGAGGATAACGGCGCGCTCTTCGCGATCCTCAATGGCCCGCGCTATGCGACGAGCGACTACACCCAGAAATACATCGACCAGGTAAGCAAGGACACCGCCGGCATCCCCGAGGTGCGCACCGATTTCTCGATTGCGGGCTTTGGCGGCGACAGCTCACAGGGTATCTATATCTGGGCGCTCAAGGACTGGGCCGAACGTCAGCGCAGCCAGAAAGAGATCCAGCAGGAGATTCAAGCGGATCTGGGCAAATCGACCGGCCTCAAGGGCTTCGCCTTCGCTCCGCCTTCGCTGCCGGGGACCGGGGGTGGCCTGCCGATCTCGGTGGTGATCCAGTCGATCCACTCCGCGAAACGGGTGGCCGAGGTCGCCGAGGAGATCAAGAACAAGGCGATGGCCTCGGGCAAATTCATCATCGTGCAGAACTCGCTCAATTTCGACAGCCCGCAGGTGGATGTGACCATCGACCGCGACCGGGCGGCGGCGCTGAACGTTCCGGTCTCGGATATCGGCTCCACTCTCGGGCTGCTGGTCGGCGAGGCCTCGGTCGCGCAGTTCGACCGGGATTCGAACAGCTATGACATCATCCCTCAGGTGCCGCAGAAATTCCGTGCCAATCCCGAAGAGCTTGGCCGCTACTATGTGCGCTCGGCATCGGGCGCGATGGTGCCGCTCTCGGCGCTGGTCAAGATCGAGAATGGGGTGAACGCGGCTTCGATCGAACAGTTCGACCAGCTCAACGCGGCGACGATCACCGCCCTGCCGCTGCCCGGCCAATCGACCGGCGCGGGGCTCCAGACCATCGTCGATATCGCCAATCAGGTGATGCCAGAGGGGTTCTTGGTGAACTATTCCGGCCAGTCGCGGATCGAGACGCAGCAGGGCAACACCATCCTGATCGCTTTCGGTGCGGCGGTCCTCGTGATCTATCTCGTGCTGGCCGCCCAGTTCGAAAGCTTCCGCGACCCGTTCATCATCATGATGACGGTGCCGCTGACGATCTTCGGAGCGGTGCTGCCGCTCAACCTCGGGCTCGGAACGCTCAATATCTATTCCGAGGTCGGGCTGATCACGCTTGTCGGCCTGATCACCAAGCACGGCATCCTGATGGTGGAATTCGCCAATCAGCAACGCGAGAGCGCTGGTCTTACCCGCCGTCAGGCAATCGTGAAAGCCGCCCAGATCCGACTGCGTCCGATACTGATGACCACGGCCGCGATGGCGCTTGCCGTGGTGCCGCTGATCCTTGCGCAAGGCGCAGGCGCCGCGGCACGTCAGGCGATGGGGCTGGTGATCTTCTCGGGGCTGCTGATCGGGACGATGTTCACGCTCTTCGTTGTGCCGATGTTCTACAGCTTCATCGCGCCTTCGGACGCCGCATTCGACGCCGCTGCAAAACGCCGCGCCGAGGCCGGCTGAGACGCGCGCTCAAGCGAAGACGACAATTCAGGGGCACGGGCAAAAACCGTGCCCCTGGTTCATTACCCGGCCGCTTTCTCCCCCGCCTTCCAGGCTTGGAGCGCCGCATTCTCCTCGGGCGCCTCGGGGGCCCGGAGCGCGGCTGGCGGCGGTGCGACTGCCTTGTTCATCCGAAAATAGAATGCCTCGCGTGCGCCGAAATAGAAGCTCACCACCGCGCCCAGCAGCCACCAGAGCGGTTCGGGCACGTAGTTGAGCCCCACCATGCGCTGTGCGAAACCGACGGGATCGACCATGGCGTAGATCATGAGCCCGACAATACCGAAGGCGAGCGTCGGACGCGGCAGGCGGTTTATTCCGTTCACGATCCGGTCGAATATGCCGGGGCGGATGTATTGGAACTCTGTGCCGTGCTCTTCGAGGGCCGCGAGATAGGCCGCCTGCGCGGCCTCAAGCTTTTTCGTGGCATTGGGCACGAACACCTCGGCTACCGAAGTCGCCGCCTCTCCCACCGCCTTCGCGGCAGAGGCGCCGCCCACGAGCCTGTCGATCACGCCCATGCCGACACCCGCTTGCGATGTTCGGTCTCGGTCAGGTGGAAGCGTGGCGAGATGAATTCTTCCGCACGCCGGATCCACCCGCCCTTCTGTCCTGCCCGGGTGGTCGCGAATTTGCGGCTGGCGGGGCGGGCATCGGCGACGCGGTAATAGTAGTTGCGCCGCGCGATCCCGTAGGCATCGGCAAAATACCCGGGCGCGGTGGCATCGGCGATCTCGGCGGCGGCGACGGTCTGCGGGCCGATGATGCCGTCGACGATGATGCGCTGCCCCATATCGCCCAGCAACCTTTGAAGGATCACCACGGCATTGCCGCCCGCATTCACATACATGTCGAAGACCGAGGGCTGAATTGCCGCCGGAAGCCGGTCGATCCGGGGTGCTTCGTAATAATGCTGGATGAAGATTTCGGAGGCCTGCGCGGGATCGAGCGCGCGAACATCCATCTCGTCGATGCGCCCGTCGCCGGTAAGATCACGTCCGAGCCGCCTGAGCGTGCCGAGCGTCACCCCGTGTTTCGTAGCCCCGCCGGGATCATCGGGATCGTCGACGTAGCCCCCTTCGCGCGCGACGATCTCCGCCGCGATCTGCGTGACCGTTTTCATGGCCTGCCTCCGTTACTGCGAACGGCGACAGGCTCAGATTTCGGGATTAAGCCTCGGGCAAGCCAGCGTGCGCTGGCGCAAGGATCACGATGTGATCACGAGGGATCAGGACGAGGGCGGCTCGTAGACGCCCTGCTCCTTGAGCGCATCGACGACTTCCTTGGGCATGTAATTCTCGTCGTGCTTGGCAAGGATCTCGGAGGCCACGAAGGTGCCCCCTTCCATCTTGCCGGTGCCGATCATGCCCTGACCTTCCTTGAACAGGTCCGGCAGGACGCCCGCGAATTTCACCGGAACGGTCGCGCCGCCATCGGTGACATTGAATTCGATCACCTCGCCCTGGCCGCGCTTGAGCGACCCGGCTTCGACCAGACCGCCGAGGCGGAACACTTCGCCGGGCTGCGGCGGCTCCGTCGCGAGCTGCGAGGGCGCGCGGAAGAAGTTGATCCCGTTGCGCATGGAATAGCCGATCGTGCCGGTGGCGATCACCAGCGCAAGGGCGGCCACGGCCAGCACCTGGATACGACGTTTCTTCTTGAGGCTCTTCATCGTCTTTCCTCCTCGGATGCCGCTTCGTCTACCTTCCCCGGCATGGCTGCGCCATGACCTTGGTCAAGGGAAGACGGGGGCGAGCATCAGCCCTTCGCTTTCCTCCAGCCCGAGCATCAGGTTCGCGTTCTGGATCGCTTGCCCCGACGAGCCCTTGCACAGGTTGTCGAGCGCCACGACCACGAGCGCGCGCCCGGGAATCCTGTCTCCTGATACACCAATATGGACAAAATTGGAGCCAGTTACAGACCTGGTGGAGGGAACTGCGCCGAAAGGTAGCATTTCGATGAATGTTTCCGTTACGTAACGGTCCGAAAGCGCGGCGTAAACAGCCTCCGGATCCCCTTTCACATAGGCCGAGGCAAGGATGCCGCGGTTGAAAGGTGCGAGATGCGGGGTGAATTGCACCAGCACGGGGCGGCCCGCCAAGGCGCTGAACTCCTGATCGAATTCGCCCAGGTGACGGTGCTTGCCGCCTTGCGAATAGGGATAGGTGCCCCCCGAAAGCTCTGCATGGAGCAGGTTCTCCTTGAGCGAACGGCCAGCGCCGGAAACGCCGTTCTTCAGATCGAGGATGATGTCGTCGAGGTCGATCACGCCCGCCTCGATCAGCGGGCGGATCGCGTACTGGCCCGCAGCAGCGTTGCAGCCCGTGCCCGCGACCAACCGGGCCTCGCGAATCGCGTCGCGGTAGAATTCGGTCAGCCCGTAGACCGCCTCTTTCTGCAACTCGACCGCAGCGTGGGGCTTGCCATACCACTTTTCGTATTCGGCCGGATCGCGCAGCCGGAAGTCCGCCGAGAGGTCCACGACCTTCAGATCACGCGGCAATTCCTTGATCACCGCCTGCGAGGTCGCATGGGGCAGCGCGCAGAAGGCCAGATCGACATCCGAAAAATCGATCTCCTCGATCTTTACCAGATCGGGCAGCCCGAGATGACGCAGATGCGGGAAGACATCGCCCATCGCCATGCCAGCCTTGCGCTCACCCGACAGCGCCACGATCTCCATGCCGGGATGGGTGGCAATGAGCCGGACCAGCTCTGCACCGGTATAGCCCGATGCGCCCAGGATTGCGATTTTCTTGGTCATGTCTTTCTCCGCGCTTGTCGCTTGGCATTCCATTACCCTAACCTCACGCTCAAATAAACTCCGCGTGACGACGGGGGAGAGCCGATTTTCAGACAGGTATTTTCATGGTCCAGGACTGGTATTACGCGGACGGACAGGCACCCACCGGCCCGCACACAGGCGAACAGATCGAAGATATGATCCGGGCGGGACGGATCAAGCCCGAGACCCTCGTCTGGCAAGAGGGGATGGCGGGCTGGGAACCCGCGGCGGCTCACTTCTTCACCGCCCCGCCCGAGGGCGGCGATGTGCCCGAGACCGACCCGTCGCAAAGCTTCTCCCATTCCGGCGTCGATCATGGCGGCGCGACCAATTACGCCGCGCGCGTCGCCCAGCGCCATCAGACAGAGGGCAAGCTCTCGACCAATGATCCGCGCGCCTATGCCGACGCCTCGATCGAGACAGAGCGGGCGAAACGCGGCATCGGCCCGGACGGGCTCTATGTCGACGCACCCTCGCGCGGGCCGATCGAAGCGGTGAAGGTCTGCTTTCGCAAATACGCAACCTTCAAGGGCCGGGCGAGCCGGTCGGAATACTGGTGGTTCATCCTGTTTGTGGCGATTGCCAGCGTGATCGGAGAAATCGCAGAAGGCGCGATGGGCTCGGACGGGGCCGCGATCAATGGCGTGATCGCGATTGCGACCTTCATGCCCTCGCTCTCGGCACAGGTGCGCCGCATCCATGACATCAATCGCTCCGGCTGGTGGGTGGGCTGCTACTGGCTTCTGTCGAGTGTCGGCGGTGCCTATATGGGCCACATCGCCTGGCAGAGCGGCGCGATGGAGACAGCTTCAGGCGGGACCGCGATGATGGCGCTCTTGTCCCTTTGGGGCATCGCGGTGCTGGCCTATTCGCTCACCCTGCTCATTTTCACCGTGCGACGGGGCACCTACGGCAGGAACGACTACGGATAAGCTCAGGCCGCCTCGAAACGGATCGGATGGCGCAGGAACTGCGTCGCGTGGCTCGAGACCGAGGCCGGATCACCGGTCGTCAGGAATTTCGACTCCGTTCCCGATCCGATGAATTCCGGCCGGCGTTCGAGATAGTCGGCAAGGCTCTCGGCCACCAGATTGGCCTGGCTATAGACATCCACGCCCGCGCCCAACGCCTCCTGGAACGTCTTCTGCATCAGCGGGTAATGGGTGCAGCCAAGGATTGCAGCCTCGGGATGCGGCATCCGCCGCTTGAGCGCCTCGACATGGCTTTTCACCAGCGCCTCGGCGAGGATCTCGTCGCCCGCCTCGATCGCATCGACAACACCGCCGCAGGGTTGCGCCTCGACATCGACGCCGATCGCGCGGAAGGCCAACTCGCGCTGGAACGCGCGCGAGGCTACCGTCGCGGGCGTCGCGAACAGCGCCACATGCTTCACGGCCACTTCGCGCGGCGGGGAATTGTCGCCCCATTTGCGCTCGGTCAAGGCCTCGATCATCGGCACGAAAACCCCAAGCACGCGCTTGCCCTCGGGGATCCAGGTCTCCTGCATCCGTTTGAGCGCGGCGGCCGAGGCCGTGTTACAGGCGAGGATGACCAGATCGCAGCCTTCGCCCCAGAGCCGCTCCACCCCCGCGCAGGTCAGGTTGAAGATGTCATCGGCATCGCGCACCCCGTAAGGTGCATGGGCATTGTCGCCGTAATAGCAGAAGGCCACGTCGGGCAGTCGCTTCGCGCAGGCATCATAGACCGTCAGCCCGCCCAGACCCGAATCGAACACACCTACCGCCATGGCACTCCCCGCGCGAAAGCCCGGTGCAGAAATTGCACCGGGTAGGCATCATTTACGCCCAAGTTTTCGCGAAAGAAACGCCTTTTAAGTCACTCGGCCGCGAGGGCCTGCGGGCTTCCGCCTTCGCGGAACGCCGCGAGCAGTTCCTCGCGCCGCTTCGCCGCCATATGCTCGGCCTGTGCCTTGACCGGGCCGAAGCCCCGGATGCTCAGCGGCAGTTCGGCCAGTTCGCGCGCGATCTCCAGCGTCTCGGGGGTGACCTTGGGCAGCACTTCGGCCATGTCGGCCTCGTATTGCCTGATCAGGGCGCGCTCCATCTTGCGCTCGTCCGAGTAGCCGAAAATGTCGAACGGAGTGCCGCGCAGGCCCTTCAGCTTGGCCAGAAGACGGAAGTTACGCTCCATGCCGGGGCCGAATTCACGCTTCTTCGGGCGGCCGTCCGGGCCTTGCTTGGACAGGATCGGCGGGGCGAGATGGAAGTGCATCTCGAAATCGCCCTCGAACTCGGCGCGCGCCTTTTCCGCCGTTTCCAGATGGAGCCGCGCGACCTCGTATTCATCCTTGTAGGCCAGAAGCTTGTGATAGCCCTTCGCGACCGCCTCGCGCAGTTCAGAGGGAGCACCATCCACCAACTTACGGAAACGCTTGGCAAGGCGCTTGTTCTGGTAGTCCACAAGATGGTTCGCACGGAACTCGATCGGATCGACGGGGGCCTTCACGACCTCCGACGCCATCGCTTTCGCGGCCTCCTCGGGGAAGGCCATCGCCCAGCGGCCCAGCTCGAACGCCCGCTTGTTTTCCTCGGGCTTGGCGCCGTTCAACTCGATCGCACGGAAGATCGCCTCATGGGTCAGCGGGATGTATCCCTGCTGCCACGCGGCCCCCAGCACGACCATGTTCGAGTAGATCGAGTCGCCCAGCATCCGCCGCGCCAGCTCCGAGGTATCGGCAAAGGCCACACGGTCCTTCAACCGCGCCTCAAGGCTCAGCTTGAGCTGCTCGCCCGGCAGCCGGAAATCGCGGTTGCGGGTGAACTCGCCGGTGACGATCTCGTGGCTGTTGATCACGGCACCGGTGCGGCCCGTGGTCATCAGGCCCAGCGTCTTGGCGCCCGCCGAGACCACCAGATCCCCGCCGATCACGCAATCGGCCTCGCCCACGGCCACGCGGATCGCCGAAATATCCTCGGGCTTGTTCGCGAGCCGCAGGTGGATATGCACCGCGCCCCCCTTCTGGGCGAGACCGGCCATCTCCATCATGCCCGCGCCCTTGCCGTCGATATGGGCCGCCATCGCCAGCACCGCGCCCACGGTCACCACACCCGTGCCACCGACGCCGGTGATCACGAGGTTATGCGTGCCCTCGATCGCGGGCAGTGCAGGTTGCGGCAGATCGGGCAGGTCGAGCGCCTGCGCCTTGGCCTTCTTCACCTTCGCCCCCTTGAGCGTCACGAAGCTCGGGCAGAACCCGTCGAGGCAACGGAAGTCCTTGTTGCACGACGACTGGTCGATCGCGCGCTTGGTGCCAAGCTCGGTCTCCACCGGCACGATCGAGACGCAGTTCGACTGCACCCCGCAATCGCCACAGCCTTCGCAGACATCGGTATTGATGAAGACGCGCTTGTCCGGGTCGGGGAACTGGCCGCGCTTGCGGCGGCGGCGTTTCTCGGCCGCGCAGGTCTGCACATAGATCAGCGCCGAGACGCCCTTGGTCTTCGCCAGCCGCTTTTGCACCGGCATCAACTCGGCGCGTTCGACCTTCTCGATCCCTGCCGGGAAGGTGGACAGGTCCAACTCTTCCTTCTCGTCATAGACCACCACGACGGGCTTCACGCCCATCGCCACGATCTCGGCGGCGATCTGCTGCGCGGTCAGGCCGCCCTCGTTCTCCTGCCCGCCGGTCATCGCGACCGCATCGTTGAACAGGATCTTGTAGGTGATATTCGTGCCTGCCGCCAAAGCCGCCCGGATCGCTTGCGCGCCCGAGTGGTTATAGGTGCCGTCACCGAGGTTCTGGAACATATGCTCGCGCGTCGAGAACGGGGCCTCGCCGACCCAGTTCACGCCCTCGCCGCCCATATGGGTGAAACCTTCGGTGTTCCGGCCCATCCACTGCACCATGTAGTGACAGCCGATCCCGGCATAGGCGCGCTCACCCTCGGGAACCTTGGTCGAGCTGTTATGCGGGCAGCCCGAGCAATACCACGGCGTCCGCGTCGCGATCTCGGGCGCGTTGTCGGCGCGCTGCGCGGCTTCGATCTTGGCGATGCCCGCCTTGATAGCGTCCGTGCCCCGGCCTTCCTCGATGAAGATGTCGCCCAGCTTTCGCGCGATCATCACCGGGTCGAGCGCGTAGCGCGTCGGGAACAGCTCTACCTGGCGGCCATTCTTCCAATTGTCGCCCTTGTGCCAGCCATAGACGCGGCGGCCCCGGCGATCGTCGAAAATCGCCTCCTTGACCTGCACCTCGATCAGCTTGCGCTTTTCCTCGACGACGATGATCAGCTCCAGCCCCTCGGCCCATTCATGGAAGCTCTCCATGTCGAGCGGGAAGGTCTGGCCGATCTTGTAGGTAGTGATGCCAAGCCGTTCGGCCTCGGCCTCGTCGATACCCAGAAGCGAGAGCGCATGAACCAGATCGAGCCAGTTCTTGCCTGCCGCCACCAGACCGATCTTCGCGCCCGGCTTGCCCCAGACGCGGTTGTCGATGCGGTTCGCGCGGGCAAAGGCCTCGGCCGCGAAACGCTTGTAATCGATCATCCGCGCTTCTTGCGCGACCGGCGTGTCGCCGAGCCGGATGTTCAGCCCGCCTTCGGGCATCTTGAACTCAGGCGACACGAATTGCTGGCGGAAGGGATCGCCATCGACGACCGCCGTGGCCTCGACCGTGTCCTTCATCGTCTTGAGACCGACCCAGACCCCTGCGAAACGGCTCAGCGCATAGCCGTAAAGCCCGTAATCGAGGATTTCCTGCACGCCTGCGGGCGACAGAACCGGCATATAAGCATCGACCATCGCCCAGTCGGACTGGTGCAGCACGGTCGAGGATTCCCCCGTGTGGTCATCGCCCATTGCCATGATGACGCCGCCATGGGGCGAGGTGCCCGCCATGTTCGCGTGGCGCATCACGTCGCCCGAGCGGTCCACGCCCGGCCCCTTGCCGTACCAGAGGCCGAAGACGCCGTCATATTTTCCTTCGCCGCGCAGCTCCGCCTGTTGCGAGCCCCAAAGCGCCGTCGCCGCGAGGTCTTCGTTCAGGCCCGGCTCGAAGCGAACCTGGCTCTCTTCAAGCACCTTTCGCGCGCGCGCCATCTGCAAATCGACCGCCCCCAGGGGCGAACCGCGATAGCCGGTCACATAGCCGGCCGTATTCAGGCCCGCCGCCTTGTCGCGCGCTGCCTGAGCCAGAACCAGACGCACCAAAGCCTGCGTCCCGTTCAGCAAAACCGGAGATTTCGTAAGGTCAAACCGATCCGCGAGGGATATTTCTTGCCTTCCCATTAAGCACCTCCCCTTGCTAATTGGGCATAGGGCGATGATAGGTCACAAACTCTGACCTAGAAAGCGAAAAATAGTTACGAAGCGGTTTCTTAAATCGCCCGGAGTAATGTAAAGAAACTTGCGCAGGCAGTCTTCGCGACGAACCGAAAGTGACCGGAATGGATTGGGATAAGCTCAGAATCTTCCACGCAGTGGCCGATGCGGGGTCTCTCACCCATGCCGGTGATGCGCTGCATCTTTCTCAATCTGCCGTGAGCAGACAGATTCGCGCGCTCGAAGAGGCGCTCGGAACGACACTGTTTCACCGTCATGCCCGCGGACTGATTCTCACCGAGCAGGGAGAACTTCTGTTCGAGGCGACCTCGGCGATGGCGAAAAAGCTCGACAGCGCCTCTGCGCGGATCCGCGACAGCGAAGAGGAAGTCTTCGGCGAACTGCGTGTGACGACCACGACCGGCTTCGGCACACTCTGGCTCGCGCCACGCCTGACCAAGCTCTACGAGAAATACCCCGATCTGAAGATCGACCTGATGCTGGAAGAACGCGTGCTCGACCTTCCGATGCGCGAGGCCGATGTCGCGATCCGCATGAAGGAACCGGCACAGGCAGACCTGATCCGCAAGCGCCTGTTGAATATCCGCATGCGGCTCTATGCGACGCCGGAATATCTTGCGAAAGCCGGTCGCCCCGAAAAGATCGAGGACCTGCAAGACCATAGACTGATCTGCCAGACGCCGCGCACTCCGCAGGTTCAGGCGGGCGCACAGCTTGCGCGGCAGGTCCTGGCCTTCGATCAAAGCTCGACGCTGACGGTGAACAACTATTTCGGCGTGCTGCAAGCGGTACTCAACCATATCGGCGTCGGCATCCTGCCCGACTATCTGACCGCCGACTTCCCCGGCATCGAGCAAGTACTGCCGGATGTGGAATCGGTCGAGATTCCGATCTTCCTCGCCTATCCCGAAGAGCTGCGCTCCTCGCGCCGGGTGACCGCGTTCCGCGACTTCATCCAGGAAGAAATCCTGTCCTATCGCCGCCAACAGGCAGGCGATTCAACCTAAGGTTGCACCGCGACATTACCGCAACGCATAGCGGACATGTTGCGCATGCAGCATGTTTTCCCTTGATGCGTTTACAAACCGCCCATAAATGAGGCGAAGAAGGGTTGGACGCGCTTCTTGGCGCATCACCTTCTACCTCCCTGTTGGACTTTGGCCGAGCTTCGTCTCGGCCTTTTTTTTGCTTAGCCTCCTGCGTTCCCGAGGCAGCCCTCAACCGAAGGGTCAAATCTCACATCCGCTCACGCAGGCGAGATTGAGAAGAACGCGCCATACGCGTGACTTCCGCTCCGGTTCAAAATTTCCGAGCGCCGGAAGGTCACAATTATTTCAGTGAACTTTCTCCTCCACCCCGCCGTTGCCTTTCCAGACGCCACGACGGCGCAAGTGATTGAATGTCACGCCAAACCGAAAGGAGATTGACATGACCAACCAGAAAAAACTTCTCGCTGCCTCGACCACCCTCTTCGGCGCTCTCGCGATTGCAGGCTCGGCCTCCGCGCTGAATCTGTCTGATGTCTCGGGCAGCAACATCGATGCGGGCCAGTATTACGGCATTGCCGATTATCGCACTGGCACCGTTCCGGCTCAGGAAAGCTCGGCTGGTACGCCGCCTGCGGTGACCGCCTCCAACACGTCGGATTTCACCAACCAATACGGCATCACCGATGTGACCACCGGCACCGCCACCGTGCCCAGCACCTCGGCTGGCGAGACCCTGATTCCCGCCGAGAACCAACTGGCCGATGAAGCTGGTATCGCGGGGATGAAAGCTGCGGCCCATGCCGAAGATGCGGTGATGAGCGTCAACGGGAACGTGATCGGCTCGATCGAGAAGGTCGAGAGTCACGATGCCTACGACACGATCTACGTGCGCACCTCGGAGAAGCTCGACACCACCGTTTCGCTCTTCAAGCTGAACGTACCCAAGACCGCCGCGATGGATGGCAAGGTCAAGCTCGGCTGGACCGTTTCCGAGCTGCTGACCTCGCTCGAAAATCAGGTCGACATGCGCTCGTAACGCGACACGCATTCCCTTGAGAGAACGCGGGGCCCCCGGGCCTCGCGTTTTTTATTGCCGCAACGTCGGGCAAATCCCTTTTCCCCTTGCACGGATTGGCCTAATAGGTGCCCCAAACCCGATGCCCGGAGGCCCTCCCATGAACGAGCCGCAGATTACGCCCGATCTCATCGCAGCCCATGGCCTGAAGCCCGATGAATACGAGCGTATCCTCGAAATCATCGGCCGCGAGCCTACTTTCACCGAGCTCGGCATCTTCTCGGCCATGTGGAACGAGCATTGCTCCTACAAATCGTCGAAGAAGTGGCTGCGCACGCTGCACACTACCGGCGATCAGGTCATTTGCGGCCCCGGCGAGAATGCGGGCGTCGTCGATATCGGCGACGGGCAGGCCGTGGTCTTCAAGATGGAGAGCCACAACCACCCCTCCTATATCGAACCGCACCAGGGCGCCGCGACCGGCGTTGGCGGCATCTTGCGCGACGTGTTCACCATGGGCGCGCGCCCGATCGCCGCGATGGACAGCCTCAGCTTCGGCATGCCCGACCATCCCAAGACCTCCCACATCGTGAAAGGCGTGGTCGAGGGCGTTGGTAGCTACGGCAACTGCTTCGGCGTGCCGAACGTGGGCGGCGAAGTGCGCTTTCACCCGTCCTATAATGGCAACTGCCTTGTGAACGCTTTCGCGGCGGGCCTCGCGGATGCCGACAAGATCTTCTACTCGGCGGCCTCCGGCATCGGCATGCCGGTCGTCTATCTCGGTGCCAAGACGGGGCGCGATGGCGTCGGCGGTGCGACCATGGCCTCGGCCGAGTTCGACGACACGATCGAGGAAAAGCGCCCCACCGTTCAGGTCGGCGACCCCTTCACCGAGAAATGCCTGCTCGAGGCCTGCCTCGAACTGATGCAGACCGGCGCCGTGATCTCGATCCAGGACATGGGGGCCGCGGGCCTGACCTGCTCGGCCGTCGAGATGGGCGACAAGGGCGGCCTGGGCGTACAGCTCAACCTCGACGCCGTGCCGCAGCGCGAAACCAACATGACCGCCTATGAGATGATGCTGTCCGAGAGCCAGGAGCGGATGCTCATGGTGCTCAACCCCGAGAAGGAAGAGATCGCGCGCGAGATCTTCGTGAAATGGGATCTCGACTTCGCCATCGTCGGTGAGACCATCGCGGAAGACCGCTTCCTGATCGTGCATGGCAACGAGGTGAAAGCGGATCTTCCTCTCTCGAAGCTCTCCTCGGAAGCGCCGGAATATGACCGCCCCTGGGTGCCGACGCCCGAGGCGACCGCTGGCGCGGCCCTGCCCGAGATCGGCGCGATCGACGCACTCAAGGCGCTGATCGGTTCGCCGAACTATGCCGACAAGTCGTGGGTCTACGAGCAATACGACACGCAGGTGATGGGCGACACGGTGCGCCGTCCGGGCCTCGGTGCTGGCGTGGTGCGCGTGCATGGCACGGAAAAAGCGCTGGCCTTCACCGCCGACGTGACGCCCCGCTACGTCAAGGCGAACCCGTTTGAGGGTGGCAAGCAGGCCGTGGCCGAGGCGTATCGCAACCTCTCGGCGGTCGGTGCCAAGCCGCTCGCCTCGACCGACAACCTGAACTTCGGCAACCCCGAGAAGCCCGAGATCATGGGCCAGTTCGTGGGCGCCATCAAAGGCATCGACGCCGCCGTGCGCGCACTCGACATGCCGATCGTGTCGGGCAACGTCTCGCTTTATAACGAAACCGACGGCACCGGCATCCTGCCCACGCCGACGATCGGCGCAGTGGGCCTGCTGAACTCGCTCGACGAGCTGATTGCGGGTCTGCCCACGGCAGGCGACGTGGCGATGGTGATCGGCGAGACCAAGGGCCACCTCGATCAATCCGCGCTGGCATTCGAGGCCTTCGGGATCGAGTCGGGCGATGCGCCCGAGGTCGATCTTGACGCCGAGAAGCGCAATGGCGAGTTCCTCCGCGAGAACCGCGCGCTGATCAAGGGCGCCGCGGACCTCTCGGACGGGGGCCTTGCGCTTGCGGCCTTCGAGATGGCCGAGGCCGCAGGTGTCGGCGTCACGCTCGACGCGGACGACATCCCGACCCTCTTCGGAGAAGATCAGGCCCGTTATCTCGTGGCGTGTTCCTTCGATCAGGCCGAGGCATTGATGGTCGCTGCCCGCAAGGCCGAAGTGCCGCTCGCCACCGTGGGCCGGTTCGGCGGCGACACGGTAAGCTTCGGCTCCGAAAGCGCCCCGCTGGCGGAACTCTCGAGCCTCTACAAATCCGCCTTCAAGGCGGCGGTCGACGCCTGATCTCTGTGAGCTGATGCAGATCGGCCATGCGCGCGGGGGCAGTTTTCTTCGCCCGCGCGCAGGGTAACCTGTCCGCGGACCTTACCGGCTCAGGATTTCCCCTTGCACGCATCGACACTCGCCTATGCCACGCGGCTCTTTCTCGCCGCGACGCTCGCCCTGACCTTCGCCCGCTGGCTCGGGCTGAGCAATATCTACTGGGCGGCGATGCCGGTCTGGGTGGTGATCCAACCCAATCGCGAGGACATGGCGCTGCGCGCCGTACTGCGCGTCGCCGGAACGCTGGTCGGCGCCGGCATCGGGATCGCGGCGCTGCGCTGGCTGCCAGTGCCGGGAATCGCACTGACCGTAGCACTGACCGCCGCGATCGGCGTCGGCATCGCCTACAGAATCGGCACGCACTGGGCCTATGGTTTCACGCTGATGGCAATCACCATCGGCGTCGTCGTGATGCCCGCGCTCGGGATGGGAGCCGAGGCGATCCCCCTCGCGCTTGACCGGGTTTATTGCACGCTGATCGGGGTGGCTTCGGTTACTGCCGTCAACTGGCTGTTCACCCCGGCACGTGCGGTCCCGATGGCCCCGCGGCCCAATCCGCATTTTGCACAACAGCTCTGGATTCGCATGGCGGCGGTTGCGACCCTGACCGGGGCGGCAACCTTGCTCGACGCGCATTTCAGTCATCCCGCCGCGACCGCAGCGGGATTGTCGGTGGTCGTCTTCTCGGCGGTTCTCGGCTCAATGCCCAACCCGCGCCCCGCAGTGCGTTTTCTCGTGCCGGGCGTGGCGCTTGGTGTGCTGGCGGCCGTCAGCTATCGCACGCTCGCGCCGCTCACCGGCGGCGATCCGGCCGCACCACTGATCCTCGCCTTCGCCTTCATCGCGGGCGGCGCCCTGCTGCGCGCGCACCCGCGTACCAGCCTGATGGGAATCGACATCAACATGTGTTTCCTGCTGGCCGGAGAAATCGGCGCGCCGGGCCATTCCCTGCCCGTCATCGCCGCCGGGGCGGCCACGATGTTCCTCACCAGTGCGGCGATCGCGGCGCTCATGTTTTTCCTCTCGCACCTGCATCCGCCGCTCGAGACCGCATGAGCATCCCCTTGCGGCCAGACGCTGCCCCGCCTAGATTTGCCGCAAAGGACGAGGAGCCCTATCTATGCCGATGGAAGCGCATGACATCGAAGCCCTGATCCGGGCGGAATTTCCCGATGCCAAGATCACGATCACCGACCTGGCCGGCGACGGCAATCACTGGGCGGCCGAAGTGATCGACGAAAGCTTTCGTGGCAAGAACCGCGTTCAGCAGCAACGCGCGGTCTATGCCGCGCTCAAAGGGGCGATGGACGGGCCGGACGGGGCGCTGCATGCGCTCGCGCTGACCACCAAGGCGCCCGACTGAATTTACACGCATCCCGCAGACGGGATGGAGAAAGGACAAAGCGATGACCGCGCAAGACCAGATCGCCCAGCAGATCGCCGAGAATGACGTCGTGCTCTACATGAAAGGCACGCGGGACATGCCCCAATGTGGCTTCTCGAGCCGCGTCGCGGGCGTGCTCAACTTCATGGGTGTGAACTACAAGGACGTGAATGTGCTGGCCGATCAGGAGATCCGTCAGGGCATCAAGGATTACTCGGACTGGCCGACGATCCCGCAGCTCTACGTAAAGGGCGAATTCGTCGGCGGCTGCGATATTGTGACAGAGATGACGCTGTCGGGCGAGCTCGATCAGCTCTTCGAGACCAAGGGCGTGAGCTTCAACAAGGAAGCCGCCGAACAGATCCGCGCCGCCAACGCCTGAACGCGGCCAGATCGCCTAGGAAATGCCCCGCTCCGGCGGGGCTTTTTCATTCGTGGGAGGCGCATGGCCGGGCGCATCGTGCACCCGGGGCCGCCCGCCAAAATCAGGCTCGATCATCCGCCAGATCGCGAAAGCCCCCCGCGCACCATCGTTACCAAACGTCATCGCCCCGGCCTGTCTGGGCCGCCGCGCGAAGCAGAGTTGCCGAAAGTCCTTGCCGCGCAAGCAGTTCGCTTCATTTGCCCGAACCTTATCGCCTGATGCGGCAGGACACCGCCTTTGACCAAATGGTTGAAGGATCGCGCGGCCTTCGCTAGCCTTTCGCCAAATCTCCAGTCGGGTTTGCTCATGACTTCCCCCACAATCGACCTTCATCCGCCGCGCAATCCGGGCATGCCGCTCGACCTGTCGTGGTTCGACCGTATCGCGGTGAACACGCCTGCGGCTCAGTCGCGCGCCGCTCAACTGAGCACGCGCCGCTCCCTCAAGAAGGAGTGGCAGGCGGCCTGGCTCGTGAACGCGATCCGCTGCATCGACCTGACGACCCTTGCGGGCGATGATACCGAAGCCCGCGTGGCGCGTCTTTGCGCCAAGGCGCGCCGCCCGCTGGCCGATCATATCCTCGAAGGGCTCGGGCTCGATCAGGTCCAGACAGGGGCGGTCTGCGTCTACCCGACGATGGTGCGCGCGGCCGTGCGCGCGCTTGATGGCTCGGGCATTCCCGTCGCCTCGGTTGCAACCGGCTTCCCGGCGGGGCTGATGCCGATGAACCTGCGGCTGGCCGAGATTCTTTACGCCGTCGAGGAAGGCGCCGCCGAGATCGACATCGTCATCACCCGCGCCCATGTGCTCGAAGGCAACTGGCAGGCGCTCTATGACGAAATCGCCGCGATGCGCGAGGCCTGTGGCGACGCGCATCTCAAGGCGATCCTTGCGACGGGCGAGCTTGGCTCGCTGCGCAATGTCTACAAGGCCTCGATGGTCGCGATGCAGGCGGGCGCCGATTTCATCAAGACCTCGACCGGCAAGGAAGGCGTGAACGCGACCCTGCCCGTCAGCCTCACGATGGTCCGCGCGCTGCGTGATTACGGCGCAAAGACCGGCTACAAGATCGGGTTCAAGCCCGCAGGGGGCCTCAAGACCGCCAAGGACGCGCTCGCCTGGCAGATCCTGATGCGCGAGGAGATGGGGACCGAATGGCTCCAGCCGCACCTGTTCCGCATCGGCGCCAGCTCGCTTCTGGGCGATATCGAGCGCCAGCTCGAACACCATGTCACCGGGCGCTATGCGTCCTCGTCCCGCCACGCACTCGCCTGAGGGAAAGATGCCGACCGTGAAAGAAATCCTTGAGACGATGGATTATGGCCCCGCCCCCGAGAGTGCCTCGGAGGTGATGGCCTGGCTGAAGGACCGTGGCGATTTCGGTCACTTCATTGATGGCGGTTTCACCAAGCCGGGCGATGGGTTCGCCACCGAGAACCCCGCCACGGGCGAGGTGTTGGCCAAGGTCACGCAAGGCAGCCCAGAGGATGTCGAGGCTGCGGTGAAGGCCGCCCGCAAAGCCGCGCCGAAATGGGCGGGGCTCTCGGGCCATGAGCGCGCGAAATACCTCTACGCGATCGCGCGCCACCTGCAAAAACGCGCACGCTTCCTTGCGGTGCTGGAAACGCTCGACAACGGCAAGCCGATCCGTGAGAGCCGCGACATCGACATCCCGCTCGCGATCCGCCATTTTTACCATCATGCGGGCTGGGCCGAACTGGTGGCCGAGGAATTCCCGAACCACGCGCCGCACGGCGTCTGCGGCCAGATCATCCCGTGGAACTTCCCGCTGCTGATGCTGGCCTGGAAGGTCGCGCCTGCGCTGGCCGCCGGGAACACGGTCGTTCTGAAACCCGCCGAATACACCCCGCTGACCGCGCTGGCCCTCGCCGAGATCTGCGCCGAGATCGGCCTGCCCAAAGGCGTCGTGAACATCGTGACCGGCGACGGCGCGACCGGCGCCGCGCTGGTGGAGGCGGAGGTCGACAAGATCGCCTTCACCGGCTCGACCGAGGTGGGCCGCATCATCCGCCGCGCCACCGCCGGGACGGCCAAGGCCCTGACGCTGGAACTGGGCGGTAAATCCCCCTTCATCGTCTTTCCCGACGCCGATCTCGATGCCGCCGTCGAAGGCGTGGTCGATGCGATCTGGTTCAACCAGGGTCAGGTCTGCTGCGCGGGCTCGCGCATCCTCGTCTCCGAGGCCGTCGCGCAGGAATTCACCGCACGGCTGACCGCGCGCCTGCACAAGCTGCGCGTGGGCGACCCGCTGGATAAATGCACCGATATGGGCGCGATCGTGCATCCGACCCAGCTCGCGCGCATCCGCGATCTCGTCTCGCAGGGCGAGGCCGCAGGTGCGACGCTCGTCCAGCCCGAGACGCAACTGCCCGTGAAAGGCTCGTTCTTCGCGCCCGGCCTGCTGACCGGCGCGGAACCCGCGAACCCGGCCAGCGTCGAGGAAATCTTCGGCCCCGTCGCCACGCTTACCACCTTCCGCACGCCCTCTGAAGCCGTGCAGCTCGCCAATACCACGCGCTACGGCCTCTCGGCCTCGATCTGGTCGGAGAACGTGACGCTCGCGATGGATGTCGCGGCGCAGGCGAAGGCGGGCGTGGTCTGGATCAACTGCACCAACCAATTCGACGCGGCCGCAGGCTTCGGCGGGATGCGCGAAAGCGGCTTCGGCCGCGAAGGCGGGCGCGAGGGGATGCTGGCCTATCTCAAGACCCCCGAGCCAAAAGCGAAACCCGAGGCGAAGACCCCCGATTTCGCCGCCCAACCCTCGCCCGACACCCCGAGCGCCGCCACGATCGACCGCACGCCGAAACTCTATATCGGCGGCAAACAGGCGCGCCCCGATAGCGGGCAGAGCTACACGATCGCCGTGAAGGGCCGCGAGCTGGGCCTCGCGCCGCTGGGCTCGCGCAAGGATATTCGCAACGCGGTCGAGGCCGCGCATAAGGCGGGCGGCTGGGGCAAGCAGACCGGGCATAACCGGGCGCAGGTGATCTACTACATCGCCGAGAACCTCGCCGCGCGCGCCGAGGAATTCGCGGCACGGCTGAAAGAGGCAGGCCACGACCCGAAAGAGGCCGAGGCCACCGTGCAGCGCGCCTTCTATTACGCCGCCTGGGCCGACAAGCTCGACGGCGCGGTGAAATCGACGCAAAGCGCCAAGATCACCGTCGCGATGAACGAGCCCTGGGGCGTTATGGGTATCGCCTGCCCCGATGCGGCCCCCCTTCTGGGCTTTGCTTCGCTGGTGCTGCCCGCGATCGCGATGGGCAACCGCGTGATCGCGGTCCCGGCCCAGTCGATGCCGCTGATGGCCACCGATCTCTATCAAGTCTTCGAGACCTCCGACCTGCCCGGCGGCGTGGTCAATATCGTCACCGGCCCGCGCGACGAGCTCGCGAAGACTTTGGCCCAGCACGACGATGTGGCCGCGATGTGGTATTGCGGCGGGCCCGAGGGCCGCGCGATGGTCGAGGCGGAAAGCGCCGGGAACCTGAAGGCGACCTGGGTGATGGAAAACCGCGACTGGGCGCAGGCTCAAGGGCGCGCGTTCCTGACCCGCGCGACCCAGATCAAGACGATCTGGGTGCCATACGGGGAGTGAGGGGGCGTTGCCCCCTCGGCGCATCGCGCCTCCCCCCCGGGATATTGGGAGCAGTTGGAAATGAAGGCTGGGGCGCGAAACCTGATCACCGATGTCCCCGGCCTGCGCGTCGGAAACGCGCAGGATGAGGGGTTGCGCTCGGGCGTCAGCGTGTTGACCGGCAAACGGCCCTTCACCGCTGCGGTGCAGGTGATGGGCGGTGCGCCCGGCACCCGCGAGAGCGATCTTCTGGCGCCCGACAAGCTGGTGCAGGAGGTCGACGCGCTGGTGCTCTCGGGCGGGTCGGCCTTCGGGCTGGCGTCCTGCGACGGGGTGATGGCGGGGCTTCGCGATCAGGGGCGCGGCTTTGCAGTCGGCGCTCAGCGCGTCCCGATCGTGCCGGGCGCGATCGTCTTCGATCTGCTCAATGGCGGGGCGAAGGACTGGCGCGACAATCCCTATCCCAAGTTGGGCCGCACGGCGCTGGAGGCGGCTGCGGAGGATTTCGAAATCGGCACATCCGGGGCGGGCTTTGGCGCGATGACCGGGACGCTGAAGGGCGGGCTCGGGTCGGCCTCGGCGGTGCTCGAGAGCGGGTTCACGGTCGGGGCGTTGGTGGTGGTGAATGCGCTTGGGGCGGCTACGACCGGGACCGAGGGCCAGTTCTGGGCCGCACCTTGGGAGATGGAAGACGAATTCGGCGGTCTCGGCTCGGCGCAGAGTTATGCGCCCGGCTTTGAACCCGAACCGATGAAGCAACAGGGCGAAGCCACGACCATCGCCATCGTCGCGACGGATGCCGCGCTCACCCAGGCACAGGCGCAGCGCATGGCGGTCGCGGCGCATGACGGGATGGCCCGCGCCATCGTGCCCTCGCATACGCTTCTTGACGGGGATCTCGTCTTTGCCGCCGCGACCGGGGAGAAACCGCTCGCCGATCCGATCCGCGATCCGTTCCAGCTGGGTCATGCCGCCGCCTGTGTGCTGGCCCGGGCGATCGCGCGCGCCATATACGAAGCGCAGCCCCGGCCCGGCGATCTACAGCCTTGCTGGCAGAGCCTTTACGGAACACAGTCGCCACCGGGGAATTGACCCGGTGAGATACAAAAACCTTCGGGAGGACACCATGCTCGACGACAAGACCGATCTCAAATCCATCCTAAAGGACCCCTCGCTGCTCGCGACCAAGGCCTTCGTCGCGGGCGAATGGGTCGATGCCGATGACGGCAGCACTTTCGAGGTCACCAACCCCGCGCGGGGCGACGTGATCTGCACCGTGCCCGATCTGGGCCGCGCCGAGACCGCCCGCGCCATCGAGGCCGCCCGCGTCGCGATGAAGGACTGGGCCGCGCGCACCGGCAAGGAACGCGCCGCCGTGCTGCGCAAATGGTTCGACCTGATGATGGAGAATCAGGACGATCTCGGCGCGATCCTGACCGCCGAGATGGGCAAGCCGCTGGCCGAGGCGAAGGGCGAGATCGCCTATGGCGCGGGCTTCATCGAATGGTTCGGCGAAGAGGCCAAGCGCGTCTATGGCGAGACCATCCCCGGCCATCAGCGCGACAAGCGCATCACCGTGATCAAGCAGCCGATCGGAGTCGCGGCCTCTATCACGCCTTGGAACTTCCCCAATGCGATGATCGCGCGCAAGGCGGGCCCGGCGCTGGCCGTGGGCTGCGGTTTCGTCTGTCGTCCGGCCTCGGAAACGCCGCTCTCGGCGCTCGCGATGGCGGTGCTGGGCGAGCGCGCGGGCCTGCCCAAAGGCATCCTGTCGGTGATCACCTCGGCGAAAGCCTCCGATATCGGCAAGGAGTTCTGCGAGAACCACACAGTGCGCAAGCTGACCTTCACCGGCTCGACCGAGGTGGGCCGCATCCTGCTGCGTCAGGCCGCCGATCAGGTGATGAAATGCTCGATGGAGCTGGGCGGCAACGCGCCCTTCATCGTCTTTGACGACGCCGATCTCGATGCCGCGGTCGAGGGCGCGATGGCCTCCAAATTCCGCAATAACGGCCAGACCTGTGTCTGTGCGAACCGGATCTATGTGCAGGCCGGGGTCTATGACGCCTTTGCTGAAAAGCTCGCCAAGGCAGTCGCGGCGCTGAAAGTCGGCGACGGTCTCGACGAGGGCACAGAGGCCGGGCCGCTCATCAACGAGGACGCGGTCGAGAAGGTGCAAGAGCATATCAAGGACGTGCTCGACCGTGGCGGCGCGGTCATCACCGGCGGCGAGCGGCACGAGATGGGCGGCACCTTCTTCAAACCGACAGTGCTGACCGGGGTGACGCAAGACGCCAAGGTCTCGACCGAGGAAACCTTCGGGCCCGTCGCACCGCTCTTCAAGTTCGAGACCGAAGAGGAAGTCATCGAGAAAGCCAATGCGACGATCTTCGGCCTGGCCTCTTACTTCTACGCCCGCGACATCGGCCGCATCACCCGCGTTCAGGAGGGGCTCGAATACGGGATCGTCGGGGTGAATACCGGCATCATCTCGACCGAGGTCGCGCCGTTCGGCGGGGTCAAGCAATCGGGTCTCGGCCGCGAGGGCAGCCATCACGGGATCGAGGATTACCTCGAGATGAAATATATCTGCCTCTCGGTCTGAGGCGGAACGGGCAGAGGGCGGGCCACAAACCCGCCCTCTCTTTTATTAAGGCCCGCCGCCGCTTATCTTGAAACCCAAGAAAGCGAGAGAGGCATCATTTGGGCATTTCCGACATTGCGGACGGGATCACGCGCGGGATCGAAGGCATCGGCCATTCGGTCTCCGAGGCGCTGTTCGAACCGGTGATCCGGCTCGGCGTGACGGGGCTGTCGCGCGCGGGCAAGACGGTGTTCATCACGTCGCTGGTGGCGAACCTGCTCGACCGGGGGCGGATGCCCGCGCTCGGGGCGGCCTCGGATATCACGGCGGCCTACCTTCAGCCCCAGCCCGACGATACCGTGCCGCGCTTCGACTACGAAAGCCATCTCGCAGCCCTCACCGGCCCCTCCCCGCGTTGGCCCGAGGGGACACGCGCGGTGTCGGAATTGCGGCTTTCTTTCCGCATCCAGCCGCGCGGTATCCTGGGCGCGGTTCGCGGCCCTCGCGTCGTGCATCTCGATATCGTGGATTATCCCGGTGAATGGCTGCTCGATCTGGGACTGATGGACAAGAGCTATGCCGAGTGGTCGGCAGAGGTTCTGGCCCGACTGCCGAACCGCCCACAAGGCGCCGGCTATCTGGCGCAGGCCGGGGCGGCGGATGGTGCGGCAGAGTTCAACGAACCGCAGGCGAAGGCGCTCGCCGCCGGTTTCACCGACTATCTGGTCGAGGCACGGAAGGCAGGGTTTTCCGACTGCACCCCGGGCCGCTTCCTGCTGCCCGGAGAGATGGCGGGATCGCCCGCCCTGACCTTCGCGCCGCTGCCCGCGGGCGAGGCCCCGCGCGGCTCGCTGCGGCGCGAGATGGAACGCCGCTACGACGCCTATAAGCGCGAGGTGGTCAAACCCTTCTTCCGCGACCACTTCGCCAAGATCGACCGGCAAGTGGTGCTGGTGGATGTGCTCGGCGCGATCCATGCGGGGCCCGCAGCCCTCGACGATCTGCGCCAGTCGATGGCGGATATTCTCGCGGCCTTCCGTCCCGGTCGCGCCGGGTGGCTGACCTCGCTTCTGGGCGGCAAACGGGTCGAGAAGATCCTCTTCGCCGCGACCAAGGCCGACCATCTGCACCACACGCAACACGCCCGCCTGACCGCGATCACCGGGGCGCTTCTGCGCGAGGCCAAGGACCGCGCCGATTTTGCGGGCGCCAAGACGCTGGCCCTTTCCGTCGCCGCACTGCGCACCACGACCGAGGAAGTCATCACCCATGACGGGGCCGAGTTGCAGGCCGTGCGAGGCAGGTTGGAGGGCGGCAAATCCGTGGCCCTCTATCCCGGTGAATTGCCCGCCGATCCGGCGCAGCTTCTCTCGCCCGCAGCCCAAGGGGCCGAGGCCTGGCTCGACGAGGATTATGCGATCATGAATTTCGCCCCCGCCCCGGTGATCCTCAAACCCGGCGAAGGCCCGCCACATATCCGGCTCGACCGCGCGGCAGATTTCCTGATCGGGGACAAGCTATGAAAAAACCGGTGATGATCGAAATCGAGGAGGCGCCCTCCCCCGCCGAGGCTGCGCCGATCGAGGACATGCCCGCCGCGACCGAAGAGCGCCTCGAAGGCCGCGCGATGCAGATCGCGACCCGGCTTGGCGCGCGCCGCGCCTCTCCCATCGTGCGCTTCTTCTGGCGCGCGACGGTGGCGCTGGTGGGCTTCCTGATCTCGGTCGCGCTCTGGCGCTTCATCGACGGGCTGTTCGCCACCCACCCGATCCTCGGCTGGATCGGCACCGGGCTTGTCGCGGCCTTCGCGCTCGGCGCGCTTCTGATCGCCGCGCGCGAAATCGCCGCCTTCTCGCGACTTGCGCGGCTCGACAAGGTCCACAAGGAAGTCTCCGAGGCGCTGAGCACGGATGACCTGAGCCGCGCGCGCAAGGTCGTCACTCATGTCTCCGGCCTCTACGCCGCGCGCCCCGAGATGGACTGGGCGCGCAAACGGCTGGCCGAGCGAACCGACGAAGTGCTCGACACCGATACCCTGATGGGGCTAGCCGAGGCCGAACTGATGGCGCCGCTCGACGCCGCCGCCCGGCTGGAGATCGAGGCAGCCGCACGCACCGTCGCGACTGTCACCGCCATCGTCCCGCTGGCGCTCGCCGACGTCTTCACTGCTCTGACCGCGAACCTGCGGATGATCCGGCGCATCGCGGAAATCTATGGCGGGCGCGCGGGTTCGCTCGGTTCGATCCGGCTCGCACGGACCGTGATGACACACCTCGTCGCAACCGGCGCGGTCGCCGCGGGCGACGACCTGATCGAAACCGTCACCGGCGGTCATCTCGTCTCGAAACTCTCGCGCCGCTTCGGCGAGGGCGTCATCAACGGCGCCCTCACAGCCCGCGTCGGCATCGCCGCCCTCGAAGTGTGCCGCCCGATGCCTTTCCGCAAGCTGCAAAAGCCGCGCGTGACGAACCTGATCGGCCGGTCGCTTACCGGCGTCTTCGGCAAGAAAGACGACTGACAAGTTCATCTTGCACCAAATACCTCGGGGGGAGCTGGCGCAGCCAGCGGGGGCGGAGCCCCCTTGCCTCATTTCAGCTTCGGAATGCCGCCCGCAAAGGTTTCACGCTCGACTACGCCCTGACGCAGACTCCTGCCGATCCGATGGGCGAGAGCCGACCATCCCTCGGCCTGCGCCGGGTCCAGTTCCGCGCGCAAGACCTTGTCGAACTCCGCCAGCCAGGCCGAGAACATGCCCGGGCGCACATTGCCCGCCGCACGATGCACCTGCATGGGCGAGCCATCGTAACCCGGCTTGCGCAGGATCGCGTTCTTCCAGAATCGCGCGACCTTCGCCTCGTGCGCGGGCCAATCGTCGACATGCACGGCGAAGACCGGTCCAAGCATCGAATGCGCGCGCACCCGTTCGTAGAACCGGGCGACGACCCGGTCGATCTCCTCCTCCGATACCTCGAAACGGGCCAGCGGGTCAGCCATCGCCGAACAGGTCCGTTTGCGGGGTGGCGGGCTTCGGCGCCTCCAGCCCCAGATGCCGCCACGCCCGCGCGCCAAGCATCCGCCCACGCGGGGTGCGGCTGATCAGGCCTTGCTGCAGCAGGTAGGGCTCGATCACCTCCTCGATCGCGTCGCGGCTTTCCGACAGCGCCGCCGAGAGCGTCTCCACCCCCACCGGGCCACCGCCGTAATGCTCCGCCATCAGCATCATGTAGCGCCGGTCCGCCCCGTCGAGGCCGAGATTATCGACGCCAAGCCGCGTCAGCGCCCTGTCGGCGATGGCGCGCGTCAGCCGCCCATCGCCTTCGACCAGCGCGAAATCGACGACCCGGCGCAGGAGCCGTCCGGCGATGCGCGGGGTGCCGCGGGCGCGCTTGGCGATCTCGCGGGTGCCTTCGGGATCGGAGGGCAGCCCGAGAAGCCGCGCGCCGCGTGTCACGATCAGATCCAGCTCATCCTCGGTGTAGAATTGCAGACGGGTCGGGATGCCGAACCGGTCGCGCAGCGGCGTGGTCAGCAGGCCAAGCCGGGTGGTCGCGCCGACCAGCGTGAAGGGCTGCAACTCGATCCGCACGGTGCGCGCGGCCGGCCCTTCGCCGATCACGAGGTCCAGCTCGAAATCCTCCATCGCCGGGTAGAGCACTTCTTCGACCGCCGGGTTCAGGCGGTGGATCTCGTCGATGAAGAGCACATCGCGCGCTTCGAGATTGGTCAGGATCGCGGCCAGATCGCCCGCTTTCGCAAGCACCGGCCCCGAGGTCATCTTGAAATTCACGCCCAGCTCGCGCGCCATGATCTGCGCCAGCGTCGTCTTGCCCAAGCCCGGTGGCCCGTGAAACAGCGTGTGATCCATCGCCTGAGACCGCATCTTCGCGCTCTCGATGAAGACGCGGAGATTGGCGCGCGCCTCGGCCTGACCCACGAATTCCTCGAGCGCCTGCGGGCGCAGGGCGCGGTCGGCATCTTCGGGCAGGCGGTCGGGCCGCAGCGTGGGATCGGGTTCGCTCATCGTCATTTACTGTCGCGCCTTTGGCGGGGCTGGGCAAGCGGGGCTCTGCCCCGCACCCCGGGATATTTGGACCAATTCGAAGGCATCAGTCTTTCGGGGCAAGGAGCCGCAAGGCAGCGCGGATCAATTTCGCGGTGTCGGTGACATCCGGGTCATCGCTGGCCCGCGCGACCGCGCCCGCCGCATCGGAAGGGCTATAGCCGAGATTGGTCAGCGCCGAGATCGCCTCGGCGGTGAAATTGACCTTGGGCTGCGCAGTGGGGGAGGGTTTCTTCGCCGGTCTTTTCACCGGCGCATCCTCGATCACCTCGGGGGCGGCATCGACGGTCAGCTCCGCGCCCATCGCCATCACCGTCGGAGCTTTCTCTTTCAGTTCCATCACCACGCGCTGCGCGAGTTTCGGGCCGACGCCGGGGGCGGATTTCACCGCCGACCAGTCCCCCAGCGCAATCGCGCGGCCCAGACCTTCGGCGCCGAGCGTCCCGAGGATCGCAAGCGAGGCTTTCGCGCCGATCCCCTGCACCGAGGTCAGAAGCCGGTGCCATTCCTTCTCCAGCAGCGTCGGGAAGCCGAAGAGCTGCAGCAGATCCTCGCGCACCAGAAGATCGGTATAGAGCGCGCAGGCCTCGCCCACGGGCGGCAGCGATTGCGCGGTGCGCTGGCTGACATGGACGATATAGCCCACGCCGCGCACGTCGATCATGACGTGATCGAGCGCGCGGTGGATAATGACCCCTGCGATGCGGCCGATCATGCGCGCCTCCGTTGGGTTGCACCCAGAGCCGCCCGCGACAGCTGCGCTGCCCCCATCCGGGCCGCCGATTGCAGGTGGAAGGCGTGGCAGATCGCGATGGCCAGCGCATCGGCGGCGTCCGGTCCCTCGAACTGCACCCCGGGAAGCTGGTGTCGCACCATGTGTTGCACCTGGACCTTGTCGGCATGACCGACGCCGACGACAGTCTTCTTGATCGCGTTGGGGGCGTATTCGCCGACCTCCAGCCCCGCCTGCGCGGGTGCCAGAAGCGCGATGCCGCGCGCCTGACCGAGCTTCAGCGTGGCCACCGCATCCTTGTTGACGAAGGTCTGCTCCACCGCCGCGGCTTCAGGCGCATGGGTGGCGATCACCGCCACCAGCCCCTCGTGCAATACCAGCAGACGCTTTGCCAGATCCTTGCCTTCGGAATGGAGAATTCCGTTCGCGACATGGCGTAGCCGCGAGCCTTCCATCTCGATCACGCCCCAACCAAGGTTGCGCAATCCCGGATCGATCCCGATCACCCGCATCCAGCCCGTGCCCCGTTTCGTTTTCGTTGCGCCACGATTAGCACGAAAAGGGAACATCGGCCAGAGGAATGCACGGGACCCCTGATCGTCACATGCGAATCCTGCATGGCGGGGCTGCCGAAACGGCGATTGTTTTCACAAACCACCCACCTTATTTGCGCATCAGAACATGAAATGACCGAAACTTGAGCAGTTTTTGAACGAAGGAACCTCCCCATGTCCTCGATCGATATCCACGCCCGTATGTCGCGCAATGCGCGCCCGGGCTTCTTCTCCTCGGTGATCGCCGCGCTCCATGATTGGAACGATGCTCGCGTGACCCGCAAGGCGCTGTCGAAACTTTCCGACCGCGCTCTCGAAGATATCGGCCTGACCCGGTTCGACGTCGCGCGCATGCGCTGAACCGCCGTCTGGTGATGCGAAAAGGGCTGCGCCGGCAACGGCGCGGCCCTTTTTCATGCCACGATGAAGAAATTCAATGCAAGAGCGGCCCGATAACCCCGGCAATAGCCTGCGTTGCCGCATCTGCATGCATCACCCAAGCGCCGATCCGCTCGAAGATCGAGCCATCCGCGAGGCTGGCCACACGAGCGTTGTAATCCTGCTGGCCGATCTCTGCCAGCATCAGCCCCTTGAAGAGCAGCGCTCCGGCAAGCACCAGAGCGACCCCGCGCAGCGGAAGAGCGCGGCGGGCCTTGGGGCGAACGGAATCGAAATAGCTACGCCCGAGCGAGCCACTGGCCTCGAAGGCGCCGCCGGCTTGATGGATCTGGTCGATCCGGTGCAGGCGTTTTTCAAACTCGTTGAACTGAGGATCGCGCATCGCTGTTCTCACTGACACATAAAGCCCGACCAACCGGAGCCTACGAGAACAGGGTAAACCGAATCTTACCTCAATCTGAGCAAATTTGTGGCAGATTATCCGCACTGCATCACCAATGTCGTCCATTCGCCAAACTCCTTCCGCGAATAGAGAACAAAGCCCTGCGCCTCATAGGCGGCGATCACCTCATCGGCCTGCTCGTTGAGCAAACCGCTCAGGATGACGAAGCCCGATTCGGCACAATGACGGACCATGTCGGGAGCAAGCGCCACGAGCGGACCCTTCAGGATGTTGGCGAAAATCAGGTCATAGGGCGCGGCCTGTTCGAGGCGCTCATGGTTGAACCCCGCTGCCTCGAGACAGATCACGCGGCCTTCGAGACCGTTCAGCGCGACATTGGCCGCCGCAGTCTCGACCGCGACGGGATCGATATCGGAGGCCAGAACCGGATCGGGCCAAAGCTTTGCGGCCGCCATCGCCAGCACCGCCGTGCCGCAACCGATATCCGCGACCTTGTGGAAAGCATGGCCTTCGGCGGCGAGCTGATCGAGCGCGCTCAGGCAGCCCGAGGTCGTCCCGTGATGGCCGGTCCCGAAGGCCATCGCCGCGTCGATGCGCAGCGCCACCGCATCGGCGGGCACCTTGTCCGCATCGTGGCTGCCATAGAGGAAGAACCGCCCCGCCTGCACCGGAGCCAGCTCGCGCCGGACATGGGCCACCCAATCGGTCTCGGGCAGTTCCGAGACCGCAAAGGGCTGCGCGTCATGCGCTATCGCCAGCAGATCGAGCGCCACTCCGTCAGGCGCCTCGAGAAAATATCCCGAGACCTCGTAGCGCCCCGACCCGTCCTCGATCTCGAAAACGCCGGTTCCATAGGGACCGGGCTCGAGATCCTCGAGCCGCAGCGACAGCGCCTCGGCCGCATCGCGATCGGCCAGCGTGGTGAAGGCGGTGAAGGTGGTCATGTCGGCTCCTCGATTGGGTTGCGCCGGGATTAGGCGCGCGGGGGCGAGGCGTCAAGCGCGGGAGGGACTGCGCGTTGCGGCGGCACGCCCTCCGCTTGCGCGGTCCGGGCGTCCGGCGGGTGTCCGCTCACTGGAAGGCCCCGGCTCCCGCCCTCCCGGAATTTCGAGCAAGGAGACCGGATCAGGCCTTGAGCCCGATCGGGCAGCTCACGCCAGTCCCGCCGATCCCGCAATAGCCCTCGGGGTTCTTGGCCAGGTATTGCTGGTGATAGTCCTCGGCGTAGTAGAAGGGCGGGGCGTCGATGATCTCGGTGGTGATCGCGCCATAGCCAGCCTGCGAAAGACGCTCGGCATAGGTCGCGCGCGAGGCCTCGGCGGCTTCGGCCTGCGCGGGGCTGTAGGTGTAGATGCCCGAGCGATATTGCGTGCCGCGATCATTGCCCTGGCGCATCCCCTGCGTGGGGTCATGGTTCTCCCAGAACACCCGCAGCAGGTCGTCATAGCTGACCTTGGCGGGATCATAGATCACACGCACCACCTCGTTATGGCCGGTCATGCCGGTGCAGACCTCGCGATAGGTGGGGTTGGGCGTGGGACCACCCGCATAGCCGACCATGCTCAGCCAGACGCCATCGGTGTTCCAGAAGATCCGCTCGACACCCCAGAAACATCCCATGCCGAACATCGCCTCTTCCATACCCTCCGGCACGGGCGCGCGCAGGTCGCGGCCCCAGAGGAAATGGGGCTCTGCCAGAGGCATCGCCTCGGGGCGGCCCGGAAGCGCCTCGGATTTCGACGGGATGGTGGCAGGTTTTCCAAACAGCATGGCGGATCTCCCTATTCGCGCCCCTCTGAAATAGGCCGGGTGCGGGGGAATTTCCAGTTCACGCAGGTACCGGCCCAAGCCCCTGAAGCACCGTCTCGTAGCCCTTCGAGGGGTGGCGCGGCACCAGAAGCGCGAGCCCGAGCGAGACCACGGCCATCCCGGCCGCCAGCCCGAATACCGCACCGGGCGAGACCATCCACAGATAGCCCAGCGTCGCGGGCAGGAACACGGCGGCGATATGGTTGATCGTGAAGGCCACGGCCGCGGTCGGCGCGATATCCTGCGGATCGCAGATCTTCTGGAAATAGGTCTTCTGCGCGAAGGCGAGCGCGAACAACAGATGGTCGATCACGTAAAGCGCAGCGGCCAGCCACAGCCCCCAGCCGAACCAGTAGATCCCGCCATATGCGAGGAAGAGCAGCGTCAGGCCGGTATATTCGAAGACCAGCGCACGGCGCTCGCCGAAGCGTCCGACGAAGCGCCCCATCGCAGGAGCGGCGGCCATGTTGACCGCGAAATTGATCAGGAACAGGGCCGAGATCTCATCGACCCGCAGACCGAACCGCTCGACCATCATGAAGGCCGCGAAGACCACGAAGATCTGCCGCCGCGCCCCCGCCATGAAGGTGATCGCGTAATAGAGCCAGTAGCGCTTACGCAGCACGAATTTCTTCGATTGCGGCTCGCGGGTGTGGAATTGCGGATAGATCAGCGCCGCGGCTCCGATCATCACCATCGTCGTCAGCCCCGCAGCCGCGTAGACGAATTCGTAGCTGAGGTTGAAGGTCTTCCAGGTCAGCACCAGCAGCGCGTAGGCCGCCAGCGACGCGCCCGAGCCGATCGCCACGATCCGGCCCAGCGTCTGCGGCGCCTCCGACTTGTCGATCCATTGCAGCTGGAGCGACTGATTCACCGCCTGGAAATAGTGAAACCCGATCGAGGAGAGCAGCGTCACGATGATCAGTCCGGCGAAGCTCGGGAAAAGCGCGGTCACCGCCGTTGCCGCGCCCAGCAGCAGCAGTGACAGGATTGCCAATGTCTGCTCGCGCATCACCCAGAGTACCACGATCACCCCGATCGCAAGGAACCCCGGCACTTCGCGGAAGCTCTGCAGCCAGCCGATATCGACCCCGTCGAAATTCACCACGTCGATGACGAAGTTGTTCAAGAGCGCCGACCAGGTGGCAAACGAGATCGGCATCGCCGCCGCCATGACGTAAAGAAGGGCCTCGGGCCTGCGCCAGCGCGGCAGGGTGTGGGCCTCGTCGAGATGAACGTCACGCAGTTTGATCATGCAGACCTTAGACGCGATGCCTGACGTTCGGGCAAGGATACAAAGGTGCATTCTGATACAGATCAATGTGCATTGGTGCAAAATCTGGCATCAGCCCGGATGCGAACGGGAGGATTGTCATGGACATCATCGAGCTTGTCGAACGGATTGGCGAGGGGCCCACGGCGGCGCTCTTCGGACTGATCACCGGCCTCATTTTCGGCGTTGCCGCCCAGCGCTCGAACTTTTGCCTGCGCGCAGCGACGGTGGAATTCGCCCGCGGCAAGCTCGGCGGCAAGGTCGCGGTCTGGTTCCTGACATTCTCGACAGCGCTCGTCTGGGTTCAATCGGCGCAGCTTCTGGGTCTGTTCCGTCAGGCCGACAGCCGGGTGATGTCGGTGCCGGGTTCGTGGTCGGGCGCGATCGTCGGCGGGCTTCTCTTCGGCGTGGGCATGGTGCTTTCGCGCGGCTGTTCGGGCCGCCTGCTGGTTCTGGCCGCCACGGGCAACCTGCGCTCCGTCGTCTCGGGGCTGATCTTTGCCGTGACCGCCACGATGAGCCTCAAGGGCATCCTCGCGCCCGTGCGCGACAAGCTCGCGGGCCTTTGGATCACCGGGGCGGAGAACGTGAATATCCTCTCCGCACTGCACCTGCCCGACTGGACGGGGCTTGCCGTGGGCATCGTATTCGCCGTGGCGGGCATGTATCTCGCCGCGCGCAACCAGATCGGCGTGAAGACCTGGATCTTCGCTTCGGGCGTCGGCTTTTCCGTGGCCGTTGGCTGGGTTCTGACCTTCACCCTCAGCCAGGTCGCCTTCGAGCCGGTCCCGGTCAACTCGGTCACCTTCTCCGGCCCCTCGGCCAACACGCTTCTGTTCTTCCTTGATCGCGGCGCCGTGCTGGAGTTTGACGTGGGCCTCGTGCCGGGCGTGGTTCTCGGCGCCTTCCTCAGCTCGCTCGCCGCGCGCCAGTTCGCCTGGCAGGCGTTCGATTCCGTGCCGGTGATGCGGCGCTCGATGATCGGCGCTGTCCTGATGGGCTTCGGCGCAATGCTCGCGGGCGGTTGCGCGATCGGCAACGGCGTCACGGGCACCTCGGTTCTCGCGGGCACGGCATGGCTGGCGCTCTTCTGCATGTGGATCGGCGCGATGCTCACCGATTTCCTGCTCGACCAACGGTCCATGGCGCCTGCCGAGGCCTGCTGAAACTTTTTTTCGTGGCTGCGGGATTATTCCCGCGCCCGTCGCGTCATTGCTATCGGGTCCGACGGAAACGGGCCTGATACGCATCACCGACAAGGAGCCACGAGATGACCTTCCGTTCCCTGACCCTACCGCTGGCAATGGCGCTGTGCCTTCCCGCCGCGCTGGCCGCTGCCGCCCCGACGATGACCGCCGCAAGCGGCAAGGGCGAGATCCTGACCGATGACGCCGGGATGACCCTCTATGTCTTCGACAAGGACGCCAATGGCCGCTCGGCCTGCAATGGCGAGTGCGCCACCAAATGGCCGCCACTGGCCGCCTCGGCAGACGACAAGCCTACCGGCGACTACGCGATCATCGCCCGTGATGATGGCACGCTGCAATGGAGCTACAAGGGCAAACCGCTCTATGCGTGGTTCAAAGACGCGAAACCGGGCGATCTGACGGGCGATGGCGTCAATGGTGTATGGCACCTCGCGCGGCCCTGACGCGAGGACACCATGCCGGTTCTGGACGAGATCGAAGCCGAAATCCCCGCTCTGCGTCGATATGCGCGTGCGTTGCTGCGCGATGCCGACGCGGCTGACGATCTCGTCCAGGATTGCCTGGAGCGCGCGGTGGCCCGGCGCCGCGACTGGCGCGGCGAAGGCCCGCTGCGCGCCTGGCTGTTCCGGATCCTGCTCAACCGGCTGCGCGACCTGCAACGCTGCGCACCCCGCCCCGGTCATCTGGTTCCGGTCGACGATCTCTACCCCGAGCCAGGCCAGCCCGCCGCGCAAGAAGATCACATGGCCTTAAGCGAGGTGCGCGCCGCAATGGCGCGCCTGCCCGAGGATCAGCGCCGCGCGCTCCTGCTCGTGGCGCTCGAAGGGTTCAGCTTCGACGAAGCGGCGCTGGCGCTCGAGATTCCGAAGGGCACATTGATGTCGCGCCTCGCGCGCGCGCGCGAGACATTGCGCGAGATGACCGGGCGCACAGCAAAGACGAAAGGCATCCAGAGATGAACGACGAAGAGCTTCTCGCCTATCACGCAGGCGCGCTGGATGCGGCGGCGTGTGCGCGCGTCGAAGCCCGGCTGGCAGGCGACCCCGAGGCCCGCGCCCGGCTCGCCGATTGGGCAGCCCAGGATGCGGCCCTTGCGCAAGCCTTCGGCGATCCGGCCTCGGAGCCCGTGCCCGAACGGCTCCGCGCGGTGATTGGCGAGGCGCGCAATTCTCCCGCGCCGCCCCCCGCGTGGACCTTCGGTCTCTCCAGAATCGCTGCCGCCGTCGCCCTGCTGGCACTCGGCGCCACGGGCGGCTGGCTCGCGCATGGCCCCACCACGCCGCAGCCCGGCACATCGCTCGCGCAGGCCGCGACCACGGCCTATCGCACCTATGTCACCGAAGTCGTCCACCCGGTCGAGGTCCCCGCAAGCGACGCGGCGCATCTTACCTCCTGGGTCTCGAAACGGCTCGGCCATCCGATCCACGCCCCCGATTTCGCCACGCTGGGCTTCCGGCTGATGGGCGGGCGCGTCCTGCCCGGCGAGCCCGGCACGGCCGCGCAATTCATGTATGAAAACGACCTCGGCCAGCGCATCACCCTCTACGTCACACAACGCGCGCAAGGAGAGGACGACACCGCCTTCCGCTTTTTCGATCAGGGTCGCGAGAGCGGTTTCTGGTGGGTCGATGGCCCCTTCGGCTATGCGCTCGTCGGCGACATCAGCCGGGACGCGCTGCGCAAGATCGCCACCGCCGCCTATGAGCAGCTGATCTAGAGGAAACTCTGCGGGTCGATATCCACCGCGAGCCGCGCATTGGGTGGCAGCTTAAGCCCCTTCAGCCAGCCCTTGAGCGCCGCCTGCAACGGCGCGCCCTTTTCGGCCTTCACCAGCATCCGCACCCGATGCCGCCCGCGCACCCGCGCAATCGGCGCGGGCGCGGGGCCGAAGACCTGCGCCCCGATCCGGCGCAGCGCCGCGTCGTTGCGCGCAAGATGATTGCCGATCTCGAAAAGCGGCTGAAGATCCGGCCCCGACAGGATGATCCCGGCCATCCGCCCGTAAGGCGGCACGCCTTGCGCCTGACGCGCGGCGGCCTCCTGCGCCCAGAACGCTTCCTCGTCACCGCCGAGAATCGCGCGGATCACCGGGTGCTCGGGCTGATAGGTCTGCAAAAGCGCCACGCCCTTTTCCTCGGCCCGCCCCGCACGACCCGCCACCTGCCGCATCAGCTGGAAAGTCTTCTCCGCCGCGCGCAGGTCCGAGCCCTGCAACCCCAGATCGGCATCGATCACGCCCACAAGGGTCAGGCGCGGAAAGTTGTGCCCCTTCGCCACGATCTGCGTGCCGATGATGATATCGGCCTCCCCCTCGGCGATCTCGGCGATCTTCTCCTTCAGCGCGCGCGCCGAGCCGAAGAGATCCGAGGACAGTACCGCCACCCGCGCATCGGGGAAGCGCTCGGCGACCTCTTCGGCCAGCCGTTCGACCCCCGGCCCGACCGGCGCCAGTTTCCCCTCCACCTCGCAGCTCGGGCATTTGGTCGGGATCGGCTTCGTCTCGCCGCATTGATGGCAGACGAGGCGCTTGAGGAACCGGTGCTCCACCATCCGCGCATCGCAATGATCGCAGCCGATCTGATGCCCGCAGGCCCGGCAGATCGTGACCGGCGCATAGCCGCGACGGTTGAGAAACAGCATCGCCTGCTGGCCGAGCGCTATCCGCGAAACGACCTCTTTCACCAGCGTCGGCCCGATCCAATGCGCGCTCTCGATCGCCTCGTCGCGCATGTCGATCGCCGCCATCTCGGGTAGCTCCGCCGTGCCGAACCGCGCGCCGAGATCGAGCCGTTTGTATTTCCCGCCCTCAGCATTGGCCCAGGTCTCGAGGCTCGGCGTCGCCGAGGCCAGCACCACCTGCGCCGAACAGCCCGAAGCGCGCAGCACCGCCATGTCGCGCGCGTTGTACAGAACGCCCTCCTCCTGCTTGTAGGAACTGTCATGTTCCTCATCGACAACGATCAGCCCCAGATCGCGGAAGGGCAGGAACAGCGCCGAACGTGCGCCCACCACCAGCTGCACCTCGCCCGCCCCGCAGGCCTTCCACAGCCTGCGCCGCTCGGATTGGGTCACCCCGGAATGCCACTCTCCGGGCAACGCGCCGAACCGCGCCTCGACCCGCGAGAGGAACTCCGAACTCAGCGCGATCTCGGGCAAAAGCACGAGCGCCTGCCGCCCCTTGCGCAGACACTCCGCGACCGCTTCCAGATAGACCTCGGTCTTGCCCGAGCCCGTCACCCCTTTCAGGAGCGTCGTCGAATAGCCCCCGCAGCCCGCGCGCAGGGCTTCCGCCGCCGCGGCCTGCGCCTCGGACAACTCCTTGCCGGGCAGATCCGGATCGAGCCGCGGAAAGGGCAGATCGCGGGGAACCTCGGCCTCGACCAGCGCGCCGGTCTTCACCAGCCCCTTCACCACCTGCGTCGTCACCCCGGCCAGATGCGCCAGCTCGCCCAGATGAAACCCCGCCCCGCCATGCTCCTGCAAAACGTCCAGAACCCGCGCCCGCGCATCGGTCATCCGCGCCGGCTCCTGATCCCCGAGTCGGTAGATCTTGCGCATCCCCGGCGGGTCGCCCAGCCCCGGCGCGCGTGTCGCCAGCCGCAAGACCTGCGGCAAGGGCGTCATCGTGTACTCGCCCATCCGCACCAGAAACTCGCGCAGCTCGCCACGCATCGGCGCCACGTCGAAGACCCGCGAGACCGAGCGCAGCTTGGCGGCATCAAAGCCCCCCTCGCCCGGCCCCCAGACCACGCCCAGAACCTTGCGCGGGCCCAGCGGCACCTCGACGAAGGCACCCTCGCGACAGCCGCCCTCGGGTGCGCGGTAATCCAGCGGCCGTCCGATCGGCTCGGCCGTCAGAACCGCGACGCGGCTTCCTTGTGCGAACCAGCCCGGTTCAGACATCGCCTTGCCTTCCAACTGCGCTAAATATCCCGGGGTGAGGCTGCAGGCCGAGGGGCAGAGCCCCTTTTCGGGCCTGCCGGAAACGGCAGGCAATCGACCCTTTCGCGCGGGCAGCATTTGCGCTAACAGGCTCGCGATTGCCGCCAAGGAGTGCCGCCATGAAATTCTTCGTCGATACCGCTGACACCGCCGCGATCCGCGAGCTCAACGATCTGGGCATGGTCGATGGCGTGACCACCAACCCGTCGCTGATCCTGAAATCGGGTCGTGACATTCTCGAAGTGACCAAGGAGATCTGCGAGATGGTCTCGGGTCCGGTCTCGGCCGAGGTCGTCGCGACCGAAGCCAAGGACATGATCGAAGAAGGTCTGAAACTCGCCAAGATCGCCCCCAATATCGCGATCAAGGTTCCGCTGACCTGGGATGGCCTGACCGCCTGCAAGGCTTTCGCATCCGAAGGCCATATGGTCAATGTCACGCTCTGCTTCTCGGCAGCGCAGGCGATCCTCGCCGCGAAGGCGGGCGCGACCTTCATTTCGCCCTTCATCGGCCGTCTCGACGACATCAACCTTGACGGGATGCAGCTGATCGAAGACATCCGCACGATCTACGACAATTATGAGTTCTCGACGCAGATCCTCGCCGCCTCGATCCGCTCGGTCAACCACATCACCGATGCGGGCCGCATCGGCGCCGACGTGATCACCGCGCCGCCCGCCGTGATCAAGGCGATGGCCAACCACCCGCTGACCGACAAGGGTCTCGACCAGTTCCTGAAGGACTGGGCGGCGACGGGGCAGAAGATCCTCTGATCCCGCGACACGCGATGACAGGTATGAAGGCCCGCCCCCGGCGGGCCTTTTTCGTCCCGAACCGGGGATTTTTTCGACTGCACCGGCGCACTCTTCGTGTATGCTTTGAGAAAATGACAACCGATCCGAGCGACGAGACAGGCATGACCGAGACGGCCCTCGTGGAGCAACTCCGCGACAAGATCATTTCCGACCCCGATGTGATTCTCGAAGACCGCGACCTGATGCGCGCGCTGATCGCCGCTAACGAGTCGGCGATGGGCAGCAATATCGTCGACCTGCGCGGCGCGGCCATGGCCCGACTCGAGGCCCGGCTCGACCGGCTCGAAGATACCCATCGCTCGGTGATCGCGGCAGCCTATGAAAATCTCGCCGGTACGAACCAGATCCACCGCGCCGTTCTCAAGATGCTCGACCCACATGAGTTTGAGGGCTTCCTGAAGAACCTCTCGACCGAGGTGGCCGAGATCCTGCGCGTCGATGCGGTGCGTCTTGTGCTGGAGAGCCACCAGAACGAGGACGATCCGGCACTGCGCGTGCTTGGCGAGGTTCTTTGCGTCGCCGAACCGGGCTTCATCCACGAATACATGCGCGGCGGGCGCGGAGGACAACCGCGCGGCGTCGTGCTGCGCCAGACCGTGCCCGGGTCCGAGGCGATCTATGGCGAGGCGGCGGACTGGGTGCGCTCCGAGGCGCTGATGCAGCTTGACCTCGGACCGGGGCGGCTGCCGGGAATGCTCGTGATGGGGGCCGAAGACCCGCATCAGTTCAAACCCTCGCAGGGCACCGATCTTCTGGCCTTCTTCGCTGGCGTATTCGAACGCACGATGCGCCGCTGGCTCGAGTGATGGCGGCGCCCTCGGAGGGGTTGCAGGCGGCGCTGGCCGAATGGCTCACGCATCTGCGCGGGCTGCGCGACGCCTCCGATCATACCCTCACCGCCTATCAGCGCGATGTCGCGGGGTTCCTGGGGTTCCTGCAAAACCATCACGGCGAGAGCTTGGGAACGGCGCGGATCGCCTCGCTCGGCCCGTCGGAGATGCGCGCCTGGATGGCGCATGAACGCACGCGCGGCCTTTCGGCGCGCTCGCTGGCCCGGGCGCTCTCCTCGGTGAAAAGTTTCATCCGATGGCTCGCCGATCGCGACGGGTTCGACGCCAGCCACATCCTCTCGGCGCGCAGCCCGAAATATCAACGCAAACTGCCCCGCCCGCTCAGCGAGACGGCCGCGGTGGATATGATCGATCAGGTCGACACCCAGGCGATGGAGCCCTGGATCGCGGCGCGCGATGCCGCCGTGCTTACGCTGCTCTACGGCTGCGGCTTGCGGATCTCGGAGGCGCTCGGGCTGACCGGCGAGGCCCATCCCCTGCCAGAAGTGATGCGCATTCGCGGCAAGGGCGACAAGGAGCGGCTCGTGCCGGTCGTGCCTGCCGCGCGCGAGGCGGTGGCGGAATATGTGCGCCTCTGCCCCTACCCGTGCGAGTCGGGCGCGCCGCTCTTTTACGGCGCGCGAGGGAAGGCGCTCAATCCGCGCATGATCTCGAAGGCGATGGAGCGGGCGCGGATGTCGCTCGGCCTGCCCTCGACCGCCACCCCCCATGCGATGCGCCACAGCTTCGCGACCCATCTTCTGGCCGCCGGAGGCGACCTGCGCGCGATCCAGGAATTGCTGGGCCATGCGAGCCTCGGCACGACCCAGATCTACACCGCCGTCGATGCCGCCCGGCTGATGGAGATCTATGACCGGGCCCATCCGCGCGCCTGAAGGCGACGCTTGCCCCAACGTCGCGAATGCGGCATCAGGGGCGGATGGATATCCGCATAAAAGCACTTTTCGTTCACCTGCTGACCGCCACCGGCGCGGTGCTCTCGATGCTGGCACTTCTGGCTGCAGCCGAAGGCCAATGGAGCATGATGTTCCTCTGGCTTGTCGTAGCTTTCTTCGTTGACGGAATCGATGGCCCGTTGGCGCGTCGCTATGACGTGAAGGCGAATGCTCCGGTCTATGACGGTGTGCTGATGGATCTGATCGTGGACTATCTGACCTATGTCTTCATTCCGGCCTTCGCGCTTTTCAAATCGGGCTTGCTGCCGGGCTGGTCGGGCTGGCTCGCGATCATCGCCATCACCTATACGAGCGTCGTCTATTTTTCCGACACGCGCATGAAGATGAAGGACAATTCCTTCTCGGGATTCCCCGGATGCTGGAACATGCTGGTGCTTGTGCTCTTCGCGCTCAAGCCGGGCTATTGGACAAGCCTGATCGTCGTGCTCGCGCTGGCTGTGGCGATGTTCCTGCCGCTGAAATTCATCCATCCCGTGCGCACACAGCGCTGGCGCGGCCTGTCGCTGCCGATTGCGCTTTTGTGGACCTTCTTCGCGGGCTGGGCCGCGTGGGTCGATTTCGATCCGGCAAGCTGGGCGCATTGGGGACTTATCGTGACCTCGCTCTACCTGCTCTTTGTGGGCATCGCACAGCAGATCCTCCCGGAGCGCGCATAAGCCCGCCGAGCGTGCTTTCCTCACCGGATCCGGGTCACCCGGAACGACAAGACAGGAGGTTTCCGATGCGCCGGCTTTTCGCTTCGCTGATCGTCGTCCTGACCGCGCAGGCAGCGACGGCCGATCCCGCCTATCTCGACAATCGCTCGACTCCGGCCGATCTTGTCCGGTCCCTCTACAACGCGATCGCCCTGCACCAATACGCCCGGGCCTGGAGCTATTTCGCCCATCACGAGCCGAGCGAAGACTATGGCGTTTTCGCAGCAGGCTATGCCGAGACGGCAGATGTGTCGGTCGAGATCGGCCCTGTGACCTCAGAAGGGGCTGCCGGCTCGATCTACTCCCGCGTTCCGGTGAGCGTGGCCTCAAAGCAGACCGATGGCAGCAACCGGCTTTATGGAGGTTGCTATATCCTGCGTCAGATCCAGCCGGCAATTCAGGAGCCGCCCTTCACACCGCTGCAAATCGTCAACGGCCATCTGGTGCTGCGGGGACCGGGCGAACAGGCGATGCCGCGCGCCTGCGACGATCAGGGAAATCCGCAGTTCTGAACCCTCAGAGCCGCGTCAGCACAATGCCCACCACGATCAGCACCGCCGCGATCGCCTTGCTTGCGCGCATCTTCTCGCCGAAGACCAGCCAACCGATCAGCACCGCGAAGAGGATCGAGGTCTCGCGAAGCGTCGCGACCAGCGCGATCGGCGCGCGCGTCATCGCCCAGATCGAGATCGCGTAGGCCCCGTAGGAAGCCACTGCCCCCAGCGCCGCGATCTCCCATTCGCGCCCGCTCGCCCGCAGCATCGCCGGGCCACGCCGCGCGACCATCACCGCCGCGAAGAGCAACCCGCCCAGCACCATCAGCCAACCGACATAGCCCACCGGCTCGCCCGAGACCCGCGCGCCGATGCCGTCGACCAGCGTGTAGGTGGCCGTGGCGAGTGCCGAGCCCATCGCATAAGGCAGCAAGCGACGGCTCTCGCCATCGGTGAAGACCCCGCGCGCCATCAGCGCGATCCCAATGCCCAGCACCGCGATGCCCGCATATTCGATGCCCGAGATAGCATCGATCGCGAGGGCTGCGCTGACGATCGCGACCATCATCGGCGCGGAGCCGCGCGCGATCGGGTAGACCCGGCTCAGATCGCCCTGCTCATAGGCATGGGCGAGGAAGAACTTGTAACCGAAATGGACAATGCCCGCGCCGAGGATCCACCAGACCGCTTCGAGACGCGGCATCGGCTGCGACAGCGCCACGACGAGCCCGACCGCCGCCTCCATCAGCGAGAGCATCACCATGGCGCGGATCTTCGAGCCGCCCAACCGGATCAGCGCGTTCCAGAGTGCGTGCAGGAAGGCCGCCCCCAGCACCGCGAGCATGATCGAAAGGCTCATCCTGACCCGTCCCGCGATCCCCGATCCGCCATCGGTAGCCGCGCTCACCCAAGCTGGCAAGACGGGTTCTAGTGCGACAGGGGATTGCGAAAGCGGCGGGGCTCGGGATATGGGCGATCCATGCCCAGATACGCGTTCAAGATCGAATATGATGGAGGTCCCTTCGCCGGCTGGCAGAGGCAGGCCGATCAGCCCTCGGTGCAAGGTGCGATCGAGGCGGCGCTGTCGCGCCTCGAACCCGGCGACCATACGATCGCAGCGGCGGGCCGGACCGATGCGGGCGTGCATGCGACGGCGCAGGTCGCCCATGTCGATCTCGAAAAGGACTGGGACCCGTTCCGCCTGTCAGAGGCGCTCAACTATCATCTGCGCCCTGACCCGGTCGCGATCCTCGCCTGCGCGCGTGTGGCCGAGGATTTTCACGCCCGATTTTCAGCGCAGGAACGGCGCTACCTCTTCCGGCTGGTGCAGCGTCGCGCGCCGATGACCCATGATCGCGGGCTGGTCTGGCGGGTGCAGAATGCGCTCGATATCAAGGCGATGCGAGAGGGGGCAGCCCATCTGATCGGACATCACGACTTCACCACTTTCCGCTCGAGCATGTGCCAGTCGAACTCCCCGGTGAAGACCCTCGACGAGATCTCGATCGAAGAGATGATGATCCCGCATGGGCGTGAATACCGTTTTCATCTGCGCGCGCGGAGTTTTCTGCACAATCAAGTCCGCTCGATCGTCGGCACGCTCGAGCGCGTCGGCGCAGGCGCCTGGCCGCCCGGGCGGGTCGGAACCGCGCTCGCCGCACGCGACCGCGCCGCCTGCGGCCCGGTCTGTCCTCCGCAGGGGCTCTATCTCAGCGGGGTCGGCTACCCCGAGGACCCGTTCATTGGGCCGGCCACGCCCTGAGCTAATGACCTCATCGACGCCCCGTGGAACAATCTGATCGGGCTCTGAGATAGCGGCCTCGGGAAGACGCGCCAGAAAGGCATCCAATCGAAACGGATCGGGCGCATCGATCGCTTCGCGCAGATCCCGCAGCAGGGCCGCGATCCCGATCTCGGGCAGGCAAGGCGGGTGGATCCGCCCGATCTTGGGATGCGCGGTGGGGCCGGTCTGAGGGCCGGTCATCTGCTCTTCGTGCAGTTTCTCTCCCGGACGCAGGCCAATCTCCACGATCTCGATCTCGCCGTCAGGCGTCGCGGCCTCGCGCAGCCGCAGCCCACGCGCCACAACCATCTGGCGCGCCAGATCGAGCATGCGGATCGGACGCCCCATATCGAGCGCGTAGACGGCACAGCTGTCATCCCACGTACCGCACAGCAAAACGAGCCGCGCCGCCTCGGCGATCGTCATGAAATAGCGTGTCGCGCGGCGGTCTGTCAGCGTCAAAGGTCCGCCCGCCTGGATCTGCTCTTCGAAGAGGGGCACAACCGACCCCGAAGAGCCCAAAACATTGCCGAAACGCACGATCGCGAAGACCGTCCCTCCGGCGCGTGAGGCGAGTTCCTGCACGACCAGCTCGGCCATCCGTTTCGAGGCTCCCATCACCGAGCGCGGCGCGACCGCCTTGTCGGAGGAGATCAGAACGAACCGGGCGACACCCGCATCCAGCGCGGCGCGGGCAAGGCCGGCGGTTGCAAAGACATTGTTGGACAGACCTGCACGTGGATTCTCCTCCACGATGGGAACGTGCTTGTAGGCTGCCGCGTGAAGAACGACATCGATGCTGTGCTGCGTGAAGATCGCGCGCACAAGCAGCGGATCGCCCGCGGATCCCAGCTTTGGAACGAGATGCGCTCCGACCGCTTCGGCCAGCCCGCGCAATTCCGCCTCGGCGTGATAGAGCGCGGGCTCTGACAACTCGAGCATGATCAGCCGGGCCGGACCCGCTGCGAGAATCTGGCGGCACAACTCCCGCCCGATCGAGCCGCCGGCGCCCGAGACGAGAACCGCCTTGCCCGCGTAGTAGCTGTGAATTGGCAGCACCGTATCCTCGAATTCCGCGCGATGCAGAAGCGCCGGAGCGGATACCGGTTCGAGCCGGGCCGCGAGATCGCGATCCTCGATGAACTGCGCGAAGGCAGGCAAGGACTCCACCCGCAACCCCAGCGCCGCGAGCCGTCGCGACAGCGCGTCCCGTCGCGCCCCTGTCAAAGCGGGATCTGCCATGATCACGCGGTCAATATTGAAATCGCGCCGCAACCGATCAGCCTCTGCGGGCTCGAGGATCGGCAATCCGTTGAGCTGTGCGCCGCGCAGCGCCGGACTCTCGTCAAGAAATGCACAGGTAAGCAGACCGGAGCGATCCCTGAGCACATTGGACAGGGCAATGCCAGAAGAGCTCGCACCGTAGATGGCAATGCGAGAGACCACCCTGGAGTGGCGATAGATCCGGGTCGCAAGCCGCAAGAGCAGCGCGCGCTGGCCGATCTGGACAAGAAAATAGAGCAGGCCGAAGAAGACCGGCAGCGCCAGCTCGAGCCGTCCGGTCGTCACGCTCAACACCACCCCCCCGGTGAGAACGAGCGTGAGCGAAAGCAACGCCGCACGACCGAGGCCTTCGCTTGCAAACGCCTTCAGGCGGATGCGCGCAAGCCCGCTCAGATGGCTCATGACACCCGCGGCGAGCACGAGAACTGGCGCGGCGTTGGCAAGGGCCCCGCCGATCTCGGGCTGAAGCGGGCGGAAGAGCAGGATCGTCAACGCGACGAGCGGCGCGACCAAAGCGCTGTCGAGAGCCAGCAAGATCAGCGCCTTACGCGGACGCGGCCACGCGATCAGTTGCTCGAACATACCGAGCTGAGAATGCGCGGCCCTCATGCAATTCCTCCCCGCAGGGTTTGCCAAATCAACATGAGATCGAACCTGCGCGAAGCGCGGCGCAGATAGATCAGGTCAAGCCGCGCCTTCACCGGGACGCAGCGCCGGTCATACAGGTCCTGTGCCTGCGCCGGATCCGAGCAATCGGCCATGATCCGCGCCTCCCGAGCGTGAAAGCGCAAGGTGGCGAGCCCCGTGACGCCGGGAGGCGACACGAGAACCTTCTCATAAAGATCGGGAAAGCGCGCCACGACATCCGGCAAGGGGGGACGGGGGCCGACAAAGCTCATATCGCCGCGCAAGACATTCCATATCTGGGGCAATTCATCAGCGCGTGTGCGCCGGAGAACCCGCCCGAGCGGGGTGATCCGGGCAGCCTTGTGCCCGCCCGAGACGCCATGATCGCCGGGGTCAGGGACCATGGTGCGGAATTTCCACATGCGGAACCGCCGCGAGGGCGATTTCATCCGCTCTTGCACGTGAAACCACGGGCGGCCGTGACACAGGGCGAGGACGACCACAAGCACCGCCATAAGCGGTAGCAGGAGCGGCAGCAAAACGAGAGCGAGGGAAAAATCGAAGAGCCGTTTGCTGAAACGTTGCGCCCGGGTCATGCGAATTCCTCCTTCTGCCGGGGTCGCACCGGAATACCGCCACCGGTCGACCCATGTGGCAGATTATGCACGCCACAGTTGCAAATGCGTTAATTCCCAAGCATATCTCGGACAGGCTCCGGCAAAGGGGCGACACCTGCGCGCAACCCAAGATGCAGGGACAAACTGGGGACGGTACATGCACTTCTCGCTTCGCGGGGCACTTGGCCTTTGCTTCCTTGTCGCGCTCGGAGCGTGCACCTTGCCGCGTGGGGCAGCACTGCAATCCGAGATCGTGACGAAGGCTCGCGATGAAAATGCAAGCTTCGATTACCTGCCCGTCACCCGCACGAGCCTTGCCAAGATCGCGCATTGGCCCGAAGGTCTTCATGCGCGGCCTCAGGGCGCCTGGCCACGCGCGAGCAGGGGAAGTGCGGATCCGCTGATCGCGCCGGGAGACACGGTGCAGCTTACGATCTGGGAGAGCGGCGAGAACAAGCTGCTCAGCCCACCCGAATCTCAGGTCGTGGGGCTGCGTCAGACCAGGGTGAGCGCGGGCGGCACGATCTTCGTCCCCTATCTTGGCACGACCGAAGTGGCGGGCAAGACGCCGACGCAAGCGCGCGCCGATGTGCAGCAGAAGCTCGCCGCCCTGATCCCCGACGCGCAGGTCGAGCTTGACGCGGTGCCCGGACCGGGGCGGACGGTCGCGCTGATCGGAGGGGTCAGGCATCCCGGCAAGGTCGCGCTTGAAAATCGCGACCTGAGCGTGCTCGATCTGCTCTCCGAAGGCGGCGGGCCGGACCCGAAATTCCACAACCCGCAGCTGCGCCTGATCCGGGGCGAAAAAGTCTACCGCGCTTCGCTTGCGACCGTGCTCGACTCGCCCTCCCTCGATACGCGCCTTCTGCCGGGCGACAAGCTCTCGGTCGAGGAGGATGACCGCTATTTCCTCGCGCTTGGCGCGACGGGAAAGGAAACGCTGATCCCTTTCGGGCAGGCGCGGCTGAGCGCGCTCGAGGCGGTCACGCTGGCGGGCGGGCTCTCGGATAACCGCGCCGATCCGAAAGGCTTGATGATCCTGCGCGAATACCCTCGCGCAGCGCTACGCGGCGATCTCGGCCGGGGACCGACGAAAACGAGGGTTATCTTCGCGATCGACCTTACCACTTCGGACGGGCTGTTCTCGGCGCAGAATTTACGCATCGAGCCGCGAGATATCGTGCTGGCGACCGAAAGCCCCGCCGTTCCCGCCCGTACATTCCTGGGGCTGATCGGCTCGTCGGTGGGCGTGGCCAATTCGGTGAGCAACGTCGCGAACTGACCCGGACGCGCTCTCGCATGTGTGACCCGGCCCCCATGCGTCACCATGACACCGATACAATTGCGCTTCTGGACTTCGCCCCGCCGCGGTGATTGGATCGCGCGCGATACGAAGGAGACTGGCATGGCATTCGGCAAGAACATCCGCACCTGGTTCGAGGGCAAGTGGCACGAGGGCGATATCGCGGTGATGCGCGCCGCCGATCACGGCATCTGGCAGGGCAGCTCGGTCTTCGATGGTGCACGGCTGTTCGACGGGCTGGTCCCCGATCTCGAACCGCATTGCGCGCGCACCAATGCCTCGGCCGATGCGCTGATGATCGAGCCGACGATCGAGACCGGGAAAATGGTCGAGATCGCGCGCGAAGGGCTTAAAGCCTATGCCAAGGGCGCGGCGGTCTATATCCGTCCGATGTACTGGGCGATCAACGGCTCCGATCTGGGCGTTGCGCCCGCGCGCGGAGCGACGGGCTTCGCGCTCTGCCTCGAAGAGGTGGCGATGCCCGATCCGTCGAAAGCCACGACACTCACCACGACCCAGTTTCGCCGCCCGGTGATGGCCGATAACGTGACCAATGCGAAGGCGGGCTGCCTTTATCCGAACAACGCCCGGATGCTGGTCGAGGCGCAGCGCAAGGGTTTCGGCAACGCTCTGGTGCAGGACGCGATGGGCAATGTCGCCGAAACCGCGACCGCGAATGTCTGGATGGTGAAGGATGGCGAGTATTTCACCCCCGTCGCCAATGGCACCTTCCTCGCAGGCCTGACCCGCAAGCGTGTGATGGGGCTTTTGCGCGATGCAGGCGAGGTGGTGAACGAGGCGGTGCTGACGCTCGACGATTTCCGCTCGGCCGACGAGGTCTTCCTGACCGGCAACTTCGCGAAGATCACCCCGGTCTCGGCATTCGACGACGTGGGCTACCAGCCCGGCAAGGGCACGCAGCGCGCCCGCGAAGCCTATATGGACTGGGCGCTCGGCTCTCCTCTCTGAGCGTGGTTGCCAAAGCCGCGCCTGCGGGCGATGATCTGCGCCCAAACCCTGCCGGAGGATCCATGCGCAAGTTCCTTGTCGTTCTCGACGATACACGCGAGTGCCTCAACGCGATGCGCTTCGCGGCTATGCGCGCGTCCCATACCGGGGGCGGCGTGATCATCCTCTCCGTGATTCCGCCCGACGAGTACCAGCACTGGATCGGCGTGGCAGAGATCATGCGCGAAGAGGCTCGCGACCGGATCGAAGCGCATTTCGAGGTCTTCGCCAAATGGATGCGCGACCGTCAGGGCGTCGATCCCGAATTGCAGATCCGCGAAGGCGAACCCGTCAACGAGATCCTCGACGTGGTCAACGCAAACCCCGAGATCGGCGTGCTTGTGCTGGGCGCCGGGACTGGCAAGGGCGGTCCCGGACCGCTCGTGACGCAGATGGTGAAACAGGCCGGGACGCTGCCCTGCCCGCTCACCATCGTTCCGGGCGAGATGTCGAAGGAAAAGCTCGAACAGATCACCTGAGCGATGCCGATGCCCTGGACTTATCGCCACGCGCAAAAGGAGTTCGCCTCCTTTCTCTCGGACGCGCGCGAGCGAATGGGTCTCGACTCCGACAACATGACCTATACCGCCGTCGAAGGCGTATTCGTCACCTTCCGCGCGCGGCTCCGCCCTCCCGAGGCTATCGCTTTCGCTGATTGCCTCCCATCGGTGCTGCGCGCCATTTTCGTGTTCAACTGGGATGTGGAGGCTACGCCGCGCCCCTTCGCCAGCCGCTCCGAGATGACACGCGAAGCCCAATCCCTGCGCCCACACCACAACCTGACGCCGGACAATGCGATCGAGGCCACGGCCTTCGCGATTTGGCGCCACGTCGACCACCGCGCCTTCAAAGTCGCCCTTGCACGGATCGGCCCCGAGGCCGAAGCGTTCTGGCGCCCCGAGATCGTCGATCCTGCCGAGATTGCCCCCCGCATCATATGAGCGCACCCGCCGCCCATTACTTGATTAATTCAGTCGGAAGGCGCATATGGGCGGCAAGCCAAGGAGGCACGCGATGTTTATTCAGACCGAGACCACCCCGAACCCCGCGACGCTGAAATTCCTGCCCGGTCAAACCGTGCTGGAAACCGGCACTGCCGATTTCCCGAGCGCCGAGGCCGCCGCCAAATCGCCGCTCGCGACCCGCATCTTCTCGGTGCCGGGCGTGACGGGCGTGTTCTTCGGCTCGGATTTCGTGACCGTGACGAAAGAAGACGCCACCAGCTGGGACCACGCGAAACCCGCGATCCTCGGCGCGATCATGGAGCATTTCCAGTCCGGCGCGCCGGTAATGGAAGGCGAGGCCGGCCCGGCCCATGCCGAGCATGACGGCGAGGACGGCGCGATCGTGGCTCAGATCAAGGAACTGCTCGACACCCGTGTGCGCCCCGCAGTGGCGCAGGATGGCGGCGACATCACCTTCCACGGCTTCGAGCGCGGCGTGGTCTACCTGCACATGCAAGGCGCCTGCGCAGGCTGCCCGTCCTCGACGCTCACGCTGAAGATGGGGATCGAGAACCTGCTGCGGCACTACATCCCCGAGGTTTCCGAGGTCCGTCCGGTCAATGCCTGATCTGGTTCTGGCTTTCGACACATCGGCCGCGCATTGCGCGGCCGCTTTGCTGTCTGGGGAGACGGTGCTGGCCGCCCATGCCGAAGAGATGGGGCGTGGGCAGGCTGAACGCCTGATGCCGATGATCGAGGAGATGCTGGCCGCGCAAGGCGTCGGCTGGCGTGACCTCTCGGCGATCGGCGTGGGTATCGGCCCGGGCAATTTCACCGGTGTGCGCATCGCGGTTTCCGCCGCGCGCGGGCTGGCTCTCAGCCTCAAGATCCCGGCGATCGGGGTGTCCAGCCTCGACGCCATGGCCGAAGGGGCCACACCGCCGTTGCGCGTGCTGCTCGATGCCCGGCGGGACGAGGCCTATGTGCAGGATTTCGGAAGCGGACCGTATGGCGCGCCCGTTCTGATCCCGCGCGCGCAGGCGCTTGCCGAGGCCGATGCTGCGGGGCTTGCCTGCCTCGAAAGCCGGACGCCGACAGAGCTTGCAACCGCCATCGCGCGCATCGCGGCGCGGCGTGCAAACGCCCCGCAACCGCGCCCCGCGCCGCTCTATCTGCGCGCGGCCGATGCGGCCCCTCCCTCCGATCCCCCGCCGAAGATCCTCGACTGATGAAGCGCGAAGCCCTTGCCGCCCTCCACCGGGCCTGTTTCACCACGCCGCGCCCCTGGAGCGAAGAGGAGTTCGCAGAGCTGCTCAAAAGCCCGGGCGTCTTCCTGCTCGAGGAAACGCATGGCTTTCTGCTCGGGCGGGTCATCGCGGGCGAGGCGGAACTTCTGACCCTCGCCGTCGCCCCGGATGCCCGCCGCCGCGGCGTCGGCCGCCGTCTTGTCGATGGCTTTGCCGAGGCTGCCCGCGCACGCGACGCCGTCAACGCTTTCCTGGAGGTCGCCGCCGACAATGCCGGTGCGCGCGCGCTCTACGCTGCGACCGGCTGGACGGAATCGGGGTGCCGCAAGGGCTATTACCGCGCCCCGGACGGTTCCCGGATCGACGCGCTCGTTCTCAATCTGCCTCTTGGTGATCAGACCGCCTGACCAAACAATCAAAATTTCAGGCGGACCCTGCGTCAAACCGATTTTGTTGCTTGACCCCTTCGGCAAGCTCTGCCCAAATCCGAAGGTCTGCGGGTGGCTTCACCCGCCAATAGGCTTATGCAAAAAGCCCCAATGACCGGGAGTGATCCATGACTTTCTTCAAACAGTTTCTCGGCGCAGCCGCCACGCTGGCACTGACCGCAGGCGCGGCGATGGCCGAACCGGCGCTGATCTACGACCTCGGCGGCAAGTTCGACAAGAGCTTCAACGAGGCGGCCTATAACGGCGCCAAGAAATGGGCCGAAGAAACAGGTGGTTCGTACAAGGAACTGGAAATGCAGTCGGAAGCCCAGCGCGAGCAGGCGCTGCGTAAGCTCGCCGAGTCGGGCGCCAATCCGATCGTCATGACCGGCTTTGCCTTCGGCGACACGCTCAACACCGTCGCTCCCGATTACCCCGACACCAAATTCGCAATCATCGACATGGTGGTCGACCAGCCCAACGTCGAGTCGGTCGTCTTCACCGAGGAGCAGGGCTCCTACCTCGTCGGCCTGATGGCCGGCATGGCCTCGAAGACCGGCACCGTTGGCTTTGTCGGCGGCATGGACATCCCACTGATCCGTAAATTCGCCTGCGGCTACGTTCAGGGTGTCAAAGCGGCCAACCCGGACGCGAAAGTCGTCCAGAACATGACCGGCACCACCCCGGCGGCCTGGAACGACCCGGTGAAGGGCGGCGAGATCGCGAAGGCCCAGATCAGCCAGGGCGCAGACGTGATCTATGCGGCCGCCGGCGGCACCGGCATCGGCGTCCTGCAAGCGGCGGCCGATGGCGGCATCCTGTCGATCGGCGTCGATTCCAACCAGAACTACCTGCACCCGGGCCAGGTTCTGACCTCGATGCTCAAGCGCGTCGACAATGCGGTCTATGACGCCTTCAAGGAAGGTGCCGATCTCAAGCCGGGCATCAAGGTCATGAGCCTCGCCGATGACGGCGTGGGCGTGGCGCTCGACGACAACAACAAATCGCTGGTGACCCCTGAGATGCTCGCCGCCGTGGATCAGGCCAAGGCCGACATCATCGCGGGCAAGGTCACGGTGCATGACTACATGTCGGACGACAGCTGCCCGGTGCAGTAATGGTCGACGTACAGGCAAACGAGGCGGGGCGGCAGGCAACTGCCGCCCTTGCCACTCAGGCACCCGCGATCGAGCTGAAAGGCATCTCGAAAGCCTTCGGCACCGTGCAGGCCAACAAGGACATTTCGATCCGGGTCATGCCCGGCACGATCCACGGGATCATCGGCGAGAACGGCGCGGGCAAATCCACGCTGATGTCGATCCTCTACGGCTTCTACAAGGCCGATGCGGGCGAGATCTGGATCAAGGGCCAGCGCACCCAGATCCCCGACAGCCAGGCCGCGATCTCGGCCGGTATCGGCATGGTGTTCCAGCATTTCAAGCTGGTGCAGAATTTCACCGTGCTGGAAAACATCATCCTTGGTGCCGAAGACGGAGCGCTCCTGCGCCCTTCGCTCGCCAAGGCCCGCAAGGAACTCAAGCGCCTCGCCGAGGAATACGAGCTCAATGTCGACCCCGACGAGCTGATCGAAGAGCTTTCCGTCGGCCACCAGCAGCGCGTGGAGATCCTCAAGGCGCTCTACCGGCAGGCCGATATCCTGATCCTCGACGAACCGACCGGCGTTCTGACTCCCGCCGAGGCCGACCACCTATTCCGGATCCTCGACAACCTCCGCAAGGAGGGCAAGACGATCATCCTGATCACCCACAAGCTGCGCGAGATCATGGAGATCACCGACACGGTGAGCGTGATGCGCCGCGGCGAGATGACCGCGACGGTAAAAACCGCCGAGACCTCGCCCGAACAACTCGCCGAGCTGATGGTGGGCCGCAAGGTGCTGCTCAATGTCACCAAGACGCCCGCGCAACCGGGCAAGACGGTGCTGGAAGTCGAAAACCTGCGCGTGGTCGATGAAGACCGGGTCGAGAGGCTCAAGGGCATCAACCTGACGATCCGCGCCGGAGAGATCCTCGGCATCGCGGGTGTGGCGGGCAATGGCCAGTCGGAATTGCTCGAGGTGCTGGGCGGGTTCGCCAAGGGCACCGGCACGATCCGCATCAACGGCGAAGAGATTGACCTGACCGGCAAGCATTCCGACGGGCAGTCGCGCCGCCGCCGGGGCATTTCCCATGTCCCCGAGGACCGCCATCACCTTGGCCTGATCCTCGATTTCGCCGCATGGGAGAACATGATCTTCGGCTATCACAAGGATGCGGCGTATCAGAAGAACGCCTTCATCATGGATAACGCCGGAATCGTGAAGCACACGCAAGAAGCGATGGAGCGCTTCGACGTACGCCCGCCGATCCCGACGCTGCCCGCGAAAAGCTTCTCGGGCGGCAACCAGCAAAAGATCGTGCTGGCGCGCGAGATCGAACGCAGCCCGGCGCTGCTTCTCGTGGGCCAGCCCACGCGCGGCGTCGACATCGGTGCGATCGAGTTCATCCACAAGCGCATCGTGGAGCTGCGCGACGAGGGTGCGGCGATCCTGCTCGTCTCGGTCGAGCTTGACGAGATCCGCTCGCTCTCGGACCGGATCGCGGTGATGTTCGACGGCCAGATCATGGGGGAGCGTCTCCCCGAGGAAACCGACGAGAAGGAACTGGGTCTGATGATGGCCGGGGTGGTGAACTGATGGAAAAGACACCGAAATGGGTCGATGTGGCCCTTATCCCCTTCCTCAACCTTCTGATTGCCTTCGTGATTTCCGGCATCGTGGTGCTGCTGATCGGGGAAGACCCGATCAAGGCGATCAAGGTGATGGTCTCTGGCGCGCTCGGCTCGCCCTATGGCTGGGGTTACACGCTCTATTACGCCACGAACTTCATCTTCACCGGTCTTGCGGTCGCGGTCGCCTATCACGCCAGCCAGTTCAATATCGGCGGCGAGGGACAGGCGACACTGGGCGGTCTTGGTGTGGCGTTGGTCTGCCTCGCCCTGCCCTGGCCGCATTGGTCGGTCGCGCTTGTCGCGGCGATGATCGGCGGCGCGCTTTTCGGCGCGGCTTGGGCTGCCATCCCCGCCTGGCTGCAGGCCAAGCGCGGCAGCCATATCGTGATCACCACGATCATGTTCAACTTCATCGGCGCCTCGCTTCTCAATTACATGCTGGTCAACGTGCTGCGCCCGCGCGGTGCGATGGATCCGGCAACCGCGCGCTTCGCCAGAGAAACCTATCTGCCGACCTTCCATGACCTGCCGGTGATCGGACAGTTCTTCTCGAAATCGGTCCCGGCGAATATCTCCTTCTTCATCGCGCTACTGGCCTGCTGGCTGGTCTGGATCCTGATCTGGCGCACCAAGCTCGGCTTCGAGATCCGCGCCTACGGGCGTTCGGAATCGGCGGCGCGCTATGCCGGGATCTCGCCGGTGAAGGTGATCATGGTGGCGATGCTGATCTCGGGCGGGCTCGCCGGTCTGATGGCGATCAACAACGTGATGGGCCAAGGCCACCGCCTCGTGCTGAACTCGGTCGAGGGGGCGGGCTTCATCGGGATCGCAGTCGCGCTGATGGGGCGCAATCACCCGGTTGGGGTCTTCCTCGCGGCGATCCTGTTCGGCTTCCTCTATCAGGGCGGCGGTGAGCTGGCGCTGGAAACGACGATCCCGCGCGAGCTGATCACCGTGATCCAGGCGCTGGTGATCCTCTTCACAGGGGCGTTCGACAACATGCTGCGCGCGCCGATCGAGAGCTTCTTCGTCGCCCGCGCCAATGCCCGGAAGGAGGCCTGAGATGGATTTCGGAACAATCGTCGAAATTCTCGATAGCGCCGTGCGTCTGGGCACGCCGCTTTTGCTGGCCTGCCTTGCAGGCCTTTTCTCGGAACGTGCGGGCATCTTCGACATCGGGCTCGAGGGGAAGATGCTGATGGCGGCGTTCTTCTCGGGTGCGGTGGCCGCCGTGACGGGCAGCGCCTGGCTCGGGCTTCTGGCCGGCGTCGGAGGTTCGATGAGCCTTGCGATGGTGCACGGGCTCGCCTCGATCACCTTCCGCGGCAATCAGCTGATCTCGGGGGTCGCAGTGAACTTCCTCGCCTCGGGTTTCACGGTGCTGATCGCGCAAAGCTGGTTCCAGCAGGGCGGACGCACACCGCAGCTTTCGGGCCATGCCCGGTTCGAGCCGATCACCCTGCCCGGTGCGAGCGCCGTGAAGGATGTGCCGGTCATCGGGCCGCTTTATTCCAACCTGATCTCGGGCCATACGATCCTGGTCTATGTCGCCTTCGCAATGGTGCCGCTGACCTGGTGGGTGCTGTTCCGGACGCGCTTCGGCCTGCGCCTGCGCGCGGTGGGCGAGAACCCGGAATCGGTCGATACCGCCGGGGTCTCGGTGATCCGCCTGCGCTATACCGCCGTGGCGATCACCGGTGTTCTGGCGGGGCTCGCAGGAACCTATCTCGCGACCGGTCTCGCGGCGGGCTTCGTGAAAGAGATGACGGCGGGCCGCGGCTATATTGCGCTGGCCGCCCTGATCTTCGCGAAATGGCGCCCGGTTCCGGCGCTGGGAGCGACGATGCTCTTTGGCCTGCTGGAAGCGATCTCGAACCGCTATCCGAATATCGACCTCGGAGTCGTGACCCTGCCGATCCAGTTCATGCAGGCGGTGCCCTATATCCTGACCGTGGTCATCCTTGCCGGTTTCATCGGCAAGGCGATCCCGCCGCGCGCCGGAGGACAGCCCTATGTCAAAGAGCGTTGAGCTTGCCGCCCTCCTCCGTGAACGCGCGGGAAGCGAGCCCCCGCGTCTCGGCCTGATCCTCGGCTCCGGTCTCGGCCATCTGGCCGAGCAAGTCGAAGGCGTCGCGATCCCCTACACGGAGCTTCCGGGTTTCCCGGATGCGGGCGTATCGGGGCATAACCCGAAGCTGGTGATCGGTACGCTGGAAGGCGTCCGTGTCGCAGTCTTCGGCGGCCGGGTTCACTATTACGAGCACGGCAACCCCGCCGAGATGCGCCTGCCGCTGGAAATCCTAAAGGAGCTTGGCTGCGAGAGCCTGCTCCTGACGAACGCGGCGGGAAGTCTGCGCGAGGATATCCGCCCCGGCGGGCTGATGATGCTGAACGATCACATCAATTTTTCGGGAAACAACCCGCTGATCGGCGAGCCCTCGGATGCGCGCTTCGTGCCGTTGACCGAGGCGCATGACCCTGACATCCGCGCCGCCCTGAAAGCCGCCGCAGAGGCCGAGGGGATCGAGCTTCCGGAGGGCGTCTACTGCTGGTTCTCCGGCCCCACTTTCGAGACCCCGGCCGAGATCCGCGCCGCCAAGATCTTCGGGGCCGATGCGGTGGGCATGTCCACCGTGCCGGAAGTGATCCTCGCGCGCTTCCTCGGGCTGCGCGTGGCGGCCATCTCGGTGATCACGAATATGGGGGCAGGCATGGCCGACGAAAACATCAGCCACGAGCAGACAAAGGCAATCGCGCCGATGGGGGCCGCCAAGCTTGAACGGGTGCTCCGACGATATCTGCAACAGTTGTAAACTCGCGCGCATACGCGGGTTTGACTCCGAAGGCCCTTGCGGGCAAAGACGTTGCAACCTCCTCAGCCGGTGCGGCCCATGCAGATCTACCTGCCCATCGCCGAAGTCTCGGTCAACATGTTCACCCTTCTGGGGCTTGGCGGCATTGTCGGGCTTTTGTCGGGGCTCTTCGGCGTGGGCGGCGGCTTCCTGATCACGCCGCTTCTGTTCTTCATAGGTATCCCGCCCTCGGTGGCGGTGGCGACGGGCGCGAACCAGGTGGTGGCCTCGTCCGTCTCGGGCGTTCTGGCCCAGCTCAAACGCAAGGCGGTCGACATTCCGATGGGGCTGGTGCTGCTGGTGGGCGGCATCCTCGGCTCGGCAGGCGGTATCTGGGTGTTCAACCTGCTTACCCAGCTCGGCCAGATCGACCTCGCGGTGCAGCTTTGCTACGTCGTCTTCCTCGGCCTGATCGGCCTCTTGATGCTGCAAGAAGCAGTCCGCACGCTGCAAAAGCAAAGAAAAGGCACCAGCGTGCGCAAGAAACGCGTGCAGCATACCTGGGTGCACAAACTGCCCTTCAAGCTCAAGTTCCGCGCCTCGGGGCTCTATATCTCGGTGATCCCGCCACTTCTGGTAGGTATCTCGGTCGGCGTTCTCGCGGCGATCATGGGCGTGGGCGGCGGCTTCATCATGGTTCCGGCCATGATCTACCTGCTGAACATGCCGACCAAGGTCGTGATCGGCACCTCGCTGTTCCAGATCCTGTTCGTGTCGGCCTTCACGACCCTCATGCACGCGATCACCAACCAGACGGTCGACGTGATGCTCGCGCTGCTCCTGATCGTCGGCGGCGTGGTGGGCGCGCAGATCGGCTCGCGGCTGGGCGCTCGGCTCAAGGCCGAGCAATTGCGCATCCTTCTGGCGCTCCTGGTGATCATCGTCGCGGCCAAGCTGGGCCTCGACCTGATCCTGCGCCCCTCGGACCTGTTCTCGATCACCACGGGAGGGGAAGGATGATCCGCGCCACGCTTCTTTCCCTCGCATTCGCGGCGACCGCCCTGCCCACCTTGGCGCAGGAGGCCCCCACCCCCGCGCCCGCGCCCGCCCCCGCGACGCCCGCCCCCGCGCCCGAACAAATCGTCGCCGGTCTCAGCCGCGACAACATCGGCATCACCACCTCCTTTGACGGCTCGCAGATCCTCATCTACGGCGCCGTCAAGCGTGAAGCACCCGAACCGGACGATGAAAAACTCGCGGTGATCGTCACCCTCGAAGGCCCGCTCGGTCCGGTCACGATCCGCCGCAAGTCACGCGAGTTCGGCATCTGGGTAAACACCGCTTCGGTTGGCGTCGCCGCCGCACCCAGCTATTACGCCGTTGCCACCTCCGGCCCGATGGATGAGATCCTCCCCCCCCGCGTAGACACGCAGCAACGCATTTCGATCCCGCTCGCGATGCGCGCTTTCTCCGGCCCGCTCGAGGTCGAGGACAGCAAGCCCTTCACCGAGGCCCTGCTGCGCATTCGAGAGCGCCAGGGGCTCTACGAGATGGAAACGGGCGGGGTGCATATCGTCGACAACACGCTCTTCCGAGCGGATTTCGATCTGCCTGCGAACCTCACCGAGGGCGACTACAAGACCCGCATCTTCCTGTTGCGCGGCGGCAAGCTCGTGGACCAGTATCAATCCGCAATCGAGGTGCGCAAGGTCGGGCTCGAACGCTGGCTCTACACGCTGGCGCATCAGCAAGCGGCCCTCTACGGGCTCTTGTCGCTCGCGCTCGCCGTCTTTGCCGGTTGGGCCGCCGCCGCGATCTTCCGCTTCGTGCGCTAACCGCGCCCGACGAAGGGCATCCCGCTCGCCATCACCGTCATGTTGAGCACATTCGCCTCGAGCGGCAGCGACGCCATGTGCAGGACCGAGCGCGCCACATCACCCACATCCATCGTCGGCTCCGCGGTCTTGGTGGCTGCCGCATCGATATTCGCCAAAAGCCCCGTGCGCGCATTGCCGACGTCGATCTGTCCGCAGGCGATGTCGAACTCGCGCCCATCAAGCGCGATCTGCTTCGTCATTCCGTTGATCGCGTGTTTCGTGACGGTATAGGCGAGCGATTTCGCACGCGGCACCTGACCCGAGATCGACCCGTTATTGATGATCCGCCCGCCGCGCGGGCTCTGTCCCCGCATCTGCCCGAAGGCAGCCCGGGCACACAGGAACATCCCCGTCAGGTTCACCGCGATACACGCGTCCCAATCGGCCATCTTGACCTCGTCGGGCAAGACAGCCGGCGGGAACATCCCCGCATTGTTGAAGAGCACATCGATGCGCCCGAACCGCGCTACCACCTGCGCGAACGCCCGACCGACCGCCGCCTCATCACTCACATCGCAGGCCACGGCCAGTCCGTCGCCCTGCGCGGCAACCTCGGCCAGCTTGTCCTCGGAGCGCGCCAGGCAGGCCACCTGCCACCCGTCAGCCAAGGCCTTCTCGGCCACGGCCCGCCCGATCCCGGCGCTCGCCCCGGTCACAACCATCACACCCATCGCAGTCCTCCCTTCCTCTTGGCCCAAATATCCCCGCCGGAGGCTCCTGCCCTACCCGTCCTGCGGCTCGGCCTGCAATTCCAGCTTTCCGCCGCCACGCGGCAGATCGTCGATCGACAGCGGCGCCGAGGGGCGCGCCAGCCGCGCCCGCACCACCCAGAGCAGGCGATGTTGCGCCCGGGTAATCGCCACGTAAGCCAGCCGCTTCCACAGCGGAATGCCCGCCTCGACGCGGCCCGCCCGCGCTGCGGCATAGATATCCGGCGCGAAGACCTGCACATCTTCCCATTGGGACCCTTGCGCCTTGTGGATCGTCACCGCCGCGCCATGCAGGAAGGTCGCTCCCATCCGCGCGGCGAAGGGGATGAACGGCTCCTCCTCGTCCGGCATCTCGATCTTCACGATCGAGGCCGCAGACAGGCGCGGATCCTCCGCCCCCATCACATGCAGCCGCGAGAAACCGGGCTTCTTGCCGGGGCCGAGATAGATCACCTGCGCGCCCTTGATCAGCCCGCGCGCCTCCAGGTCGATCCGCTTCTTGCGATGCTTCACCGGCAGCTCGATCCCGTCGCAGATCAGAGGCTCGCCCGGCAGCATCATGTCGGCCGGCGCGGAATGCGCTGCGCGAAACGCATGGATCAGCCGGATCCGCGTCGCGTTGCGCCAGACCAGCACAGGCGAGCGCGCCATCAGGTCGCTCTCCACCCGCTCGGCCCAGACGACGCGGTCATCCTTTGCCGCCGCCTTCTCGATCTCGCGCTCGAACTGCTCGAAGGTCAGAGATTCATCGCCCAGCATATGCGCCAGATCGAGGATCGGGTTGTCCTCGGCCTGCCGGTGGATCCGGTGCAGGATATGCTTTCGACTGTCGGGCAGGCGCTCGAAGACCATCTCCCCCGACTGGTTGACGGGCGCCAGCTGTGCCGGATCGCCGAACAGCACGAGCGTCGGGAAGATCTCGCGCAGATCGTCGAACTGGCGCTCGTCGAGCATCGAAGCCTCGTCGACAAACCCGATATCGAGCGGGTCTTCGCGCCGCTTCCAGCCATTGATGAAATCCGAACCCCGCAGCCCTGCCGAGGCCAGCGCCGCCGGGATCGACTTGTGAAGATCGTAGAACGCCTTGGCGCGGTCTAAAGCTTCCTCGGTCAGCCCCATCTCGCTCAGCAGATCGGGCTTGGGCCGCTCGCCCTGCCCCGTCAGCCATTCCGCGATCCGTTCATATTCCGGATCGTAAACAGGCGTGTAAAGAATGCGGTGAATGGTCGTCGCCGGCACCCCGCGCGAGCGCAACACGCTCGCCGCCTTGTTCGTGGGTGCGAGGATCGCCAACGTGCGCCGCTCCTTGCGCCGCTTGCCCTCGAAATCACCCGAGACCAGATCAACCCCGGCGGCTTCGAGCGCCTTGTAAAGCTCGGCCAGCAGAAGCGTCTTGCCCGAGCCCGCCTTGCCGATCACCGAAAGCACGCGATTGCCGCCGCCGTCCGGCGAAAGCGAGCCTTCGAGAATATCGACGCCCGCCGCCTCCAAAGCCTCGGCCACGGCATCCCAGGCCTCGGCCTGATCATCGGAAAACTGGATCGCTGGGGTCGTCATGGCGCGACCTTACCTGCGCGCCTTGGGAGGCGGAAGAGCGAAAGGCCGAGGCTTCGCGCCGCTTGCAGCTTCGAGAGCCTCCGGCGGGGATATTTAGGACCAAATCGAAGGATGGTTTTCGATTTGGCCCAAATATCCCGGGGGTCCGGGGGCAGCGCCCCCGGCGGCGTTCAGGCAGCTTTTTCCGCCGGGGTGGCGAGCGCCACGATATCCATCATGATCCGGTTCAGCTCGAAATCCTTGGGGGTATAGACGCGCGCCACGCCGAATCCCTTGAGCTTGACCGCGTCTTCGTCGGGGATGATCCCGCCGACGACCACGGGGACATGGTCAAGGCCAGCCGCGCGCATCCGCTCCATCAGCTCCTCGACCAGAGGGATATGCGAGCCCGAGAGGATCGACAGGCCCACCACATGCGCTTCGTCCTCGATGGCTTTCGCGACGATCTGTTCGGGCGTCAGGCGGATGCCGTCATAGGTGATGTCCATCCCGCAATCGCGGGCGCGGAAGGCGATCTGTTCGGCGCCGTTGGAATGGCCATCTAGCCCCGGCTTGCCGACGAGGAATTTCAGGCGGCGACCAAGCTGGGTGCTGACCGCATCGACGGCCTCGCGGATGTCTTCGAGACCTTCGGTCTGGTTCGAGGGCGAACGCGAGACGCCCGTGGGGCCGCGATACTCGCCATGAACGGCACGCATCACGCCGGCCCATTCGCCGGTTGTGGCACCCGCCTTGGCGGCGGCAATCGAGGCGTCCATGATGTTCTTGCCCGCCTTCGCGTCCGCCTTGAGCTGCGCGAGAGCGACCTGCACTGCGGCCTCGTCACGCTCGGCGCGCCAGGCATTGAGGCGCTCGATCTGCTCCTGCTCCACCGCCGGATCGACGACCATGATGCCGCCGTCGCCTGCGGTCAGCGGCGAGGGCTCGCCCTGCTGCCAGCGATTCACGCCGACGACGATGGTTTCCTCGGCCTCGATACGGTTGATCCGGGCGGCATTCGATTCCACCAGACGCGATTTCATGTAGTCGATCGCGGCAATCGCGCCGCCCATCGAGTCGAGCGTTTCCAGCTCGGCGCGCGCGCCATCCTTCAGCGCCTCGACCTTCGCGGTCACGGCCGGGTTGCCATCGAACAGATCGCCATATTCGAGAAGGTCGGTCTCATAGGCCATGATCTGCTGCATCCGCAGCGACCATTGCTGATCCCACGGGCGCGGCAGGCCGAGCGCCTCGTTCCAGGCGGGCAGCTGTACCGCGCGGGCGCGGGCGTTCTTCGAGAGCGTCACGGCCAGCATCTCGATCAGGATGCGGTAGACATTGTTTTCGGGCTGCTGCTCGGTCAGGCCGAGCGAGTTCACCTGCACGCCATAGCGGAAACGGCGAAATTTCTCTTCTTCGATGCCATAGCGCTCGCGGGTGATCTCGTCCCAGAGCTCGGTGAAGGCGCGCATCTTGCACATCTCGGTCACGAAGCGGATGCCCGCGTTCACGAAGAAGGAGATCCGCCCCACCATCGCGGGGAACTGATCGGCGGGGACCTTGGTCTTCAGATCGTCGAGCACGGCAATTGCGGTCGCGAGCGCGAAGGCCAGCTCCTGCTCGGGCGTCGCACCAGCCTCTTGCAGGTGGTAGGAACACACGTTCATCGGGTTCCATTTCGGAAGATGCTCACGCGTATAGGCGGCGACATCGGTGATCATCGCGAGCGAGGGCTTGGGCGGGCAGATATAGGTGCCGCGGCTCAGATATTCCTTCACCAGATCATTCTGCACCGTGCCTTGCAGTTTCGAGATATCCGCGCCCTGCTCCTCGGCCACCGCGATATAGAGCGACAGAAGCCAGGGCGCGGTCGCGTTGATCGTCATCGAGGTGTTCATCTGCTCGAGCGGGATTTGATCGAAAAGCGCGCGCATGTCGCCCAGATGGCAGACCGGCACGCCGACCTTGCCCACTTCGCCACGTGACAGCGTATGGTCGCTGTCATAGCCGGTCTGGGTGGGCAGATCGAAGGCGACCGAAAGACCGGTCTGACCTTTCGAGAGGTTCGTGCGATAGAGCTCGTTCGATTTCTTCGCCGTGGAGTGGCCCGCATAGGTGCGGAAAAGCCAGGGACGGTCTTTGGCGGGCATCGTGTCGGTCATGGCGGCCTCCATCGGCTTGCGAATCTCGTTTGCGCAATATTGTTGCGCGCTGACACGGTTTAAATTGAAGTTTGTGATCCTGTCAATTCGCTGCGATGCGGCGATAGGTATGAAAATCGTCTCTGCCGCGGCATCCCGTCAGTCTTTGGCGAGTAGCTCAGGAAGTTGGTCGCGGGAATTGAGCCGGGTGGAGTGCCCGGAAAGCCGCCACGCGCGCGCCCGCGCGCGAAGCGTTCATGTCTCCATCTCGGCTGCAATTGCATCGCGGTCGGGGCCGTCCGGGACCAGTTCGAGCAGCGCGAAACCGAATCGGATCTTTTCGAGCGGAACGACCATTCAGAGATGACGTAACGTCCCCCCGGCCGCACGCCCTGCACGCCTGACCCGCTCGGATTCGGTTCTGCCGCCATTTATGCCGCAATTGCAGCATGAAAGGTGCAAATGAAAATCCGCCAAGACATAAAATTACAAAATCTCTCGTTCGGGGATTGCAAAGTTGCGCAGCGATGCGTATCCCTCAGGTCGAACACCGCCCGATTCTGCGGCGCGGCAAGGACAAACAGGAGAGAGCCATGGCCCTTGACCAAGAAACCGGTATCGCCCCCTACGACGCGCCGGAGAAGGACCTTTACGAGATCGGCGAGATGCCGCCCCTCGGCTACGTCCCCAAGAACATGTACGCATGGGCGATCCGCCGCGAGCGCCATGGCGAGCCCGAGCAATCCTTCCAGGTGGAGGTCGTGCCGACCTGGGAAATCGACAGCCATGAAGTGCTCGTCCTCGTGATGGCCGCTGGCGTGAACTACAACGGCATCTGGGCCGGTCTGGGCGTTCCGATCTCGCCCTTCGACGGCCACAAGCAGCCCTATCACATCGCAGGCTCCGACGCCTCGGGCATCGTGTGGAAAGTGGGCGACAAGGTCAAACGCTGGAAAGTCGGCGACGAGGTGGTGATCCACTGCAACCAGGACGATGGCGACGACGAGGAGTGCAACGGCGGCGACCCGATGTTCTCGCCCAGCCAGCGCATCTGGGGCTACGAGACCCATGACGGCTCGTTCTCGCAATTCACCCGCGTTCAGGCCCAGCAGCTGATGCCGCGCCCCAAGCACCTGACCTGGGAAGAGGCGGCCTGCTACACGCTGACGCTGGCCACCGCCTACCGGATGCTCTTCGGCCACGAGCCGCATGACCTCAAGCCCGGCCAGAACGTGCTGGTCTGGGGCGCCTCGGGGGGCCTTGGCTCCTTCGCGATCCAGCTGGCGAATGCCGCGGGCGCGAACGCGATCGGCGTGATCTCGGACGAGGACAAGCGCGACTTCGTGATGAGCCTCGGCGCCAAGGGCGTGATCAACCGCAAGGACTTCAAGTGCTGGGGTCAGCTGCCCAAGGTGAACTCGGAAGAGTACAACGCCTGGCTGAAGGAAGCGCGCAAGTTCGGCAAGGCGATCTGGGACATCACCGGCAAGGGCGTGAACGTGGACATGGTCTTCGAACACCCCGGCGAGGCGACCTTCCCTGTCTCGACGCTGGTGGTGAAGAAAGGTGGCATGGTCGTGATCTGCGCCGGCACCTCGGGCTTCAACTGCACCTTCGACGTGCGCTACATGTGGATGCACCAGAAGCGTCTGCAGGGCTCGCACTTCGCGCATCTCAAGCAGGCGTCGGCCGCCAACAAGCTGGTGATCGAACGCCGCATCGATCCGTGCATGTCGGAAGTCTTCCCGTGGGACGAGATCCCGCAGGCCCATACCAAGATGCTGCGCAACGAGCACAAGCCCGGCAACATGGCGGTGCTCGTGCAGGCTCCGAAAACCGGGTTGCGCACCTTCGAGGACGCGCTGGAGGCTGGCCCCAAGGCGTAATGATGCGCCTGGTCTCCAGAGTGAAACCCGCGCCTGAGAGGGCGCGGGTTCTTTCTTTTGGATGTTCGCTCGCGCGGTATACCCGGTTCTGAGCACCGCTCAGGCGGCGGGGAAACTCAGCGTCACGGACAGGCCGGGATGATTGTCGCCAAGGGTCAGCTCGGCTTCGTGCAACCCCGCCACAGCCTGAACCAGCGCCAGACCCAGCCCGTTGCCCGGCGTGGTTCGCGACCGCTCCAGCCGATAGAGCCGCCGCAGCACCTTGGCGCGTTCCGCCTCCGGGATCCCCGGCCCGTGATCACGCACGACAAGGTCCACCCGTCCTTCGCGACGCGCCAGCTCGACGCGGATCTGCGGCGCAGGTCCAGCATGGCGGATCGCGTTCTCGATCAGGTTCGACAGCATCTGACCGAGCAATCCCCGGTCCCCCTGAACGGTACACGCTCCTTCCGGGCGCGACAGGGTGAGCGTGCCGCCCGCCTCTTCGGCAGATGCCTCGTATAGCTCGGTGATATCGCTCGCCAGGGCGCCGAGATCGACGGTAGCGAACCGCGATTTCGGGCTGCCTCCCTCGATCTGCGCGATGCGCAGCAACGAATGGAACACCGCCACCGCGCCTTCCGCCTCGATGCCCGCGCGCTCGGCCAGATGGCGCGCCTCTCCCTCGGGCAGGCTGTCGCGAAGCTCCGCAAGCAGGACCGAAATCCGCTGCATCGGCGTTTTCAGATCATGCGCGATATCGGCCGAGACCTGACGCAGCGCTGCAACCGTCGCCTCTTGCGTTTCGGCCATCGCATTCAGCCGCGCCCCGATCCGCGCGAGATCGTCGCCGCGCGCCGATTTCACCTCATCCTCGGGCACGCGCGCCTCAAGTCGACCCTCGGTCAGCTGATCGAGCGTCTCCTCGATCGCGCTCACCCTCCGGCGCGCCCGCATCCCCGCCCAGGCGCCATAGGCGGCCGAGATCAGCAGCGACGGCACGAAAGAGAAGATCAGGATCGCGAGAAAGGTCGAGCTCAGCTCGGCAATCGGTGCGCGGCTTTCCCCGATCACCAGCAGACCGCCCGCCAGCGGCATGGTCAGGGTAAAATAGCCATGTTTCGAGAGCGGCTCATAATCGGGATGGCGCGAGACGACCCATTGATCTCCCTGATGGATCACCCGCACATTGCCGACCTGCCGCCCGTCGGGAAGCACGAAGGCGATGGCACGTTCGGAGGGGTCGGAGGCCCGCGCCTCGGCCGAGACGATCACCGAAAGCGTCTCGGGATTGGCCGCGACCTGAAACACCGCAGTCTGCTGTTTCAGATCGGCCTGAATGGCATCTTCGGTCGAGGTTCGCAGTGCGACATAGGCAAAGCCCAGCGTCACCAGCAGAATCGCGAAGACGATCCCCATGAGTCCAAGCGCCTGCCGCAGCGGCGTCGAGGCGAGGATCGCCGCGCGATTGAGCCGACCGCTCATCAGCCCTCGATCCGGTAGCCCGCGCCGCGCACGGTGTGGATCAGATCACGCTCGAACGGCTTGTCGACCTTGTTCCTGAGCCGTGAGATATGGGTCTCGACCACATTGGTCTGGGGATCGAAATTCAGATCCCACACCCCTTCGAGCAGCATCGTGCGGGTTTGCACGCGGCCCTTGCGGCGCAGCAGAAATTCCAGCAGCGCAAATTCCCGCGGCAACAGGTCGATCTCCCGCCCTGCCCGCGTCACCTTGCGCGCGATCAGATCCATCTTCAGATCCGCGGCCTCGAGAACGACCTGCTCCGCCTGCGCCTGCGGACGCCGCGCCAGCGCCGCGAGCCGGGCGGAGAGCTCTCCGAAGGCGAAAGGCTTCACGAGGTAGTCGTCGCCACCGGCATTGAGTCCCTCGATCCGATCATCCACTCCGCCGATTGCGGTGAGAAAGATCACCGGTGTCGCGACCTTGGCCGCACGCACCGCGCGCACGATCGACAGCCCATCGAGCTCGGGGAGCATCCGGTCCACGATCATCACGTCATATTCGCCCGCGAGCGCCTGGGTCAGACCCTCGCGCCCGTTGGCGAGGTGATCGACCGTGTGACCTTCCTCGCGCAGCCCGCGCGTGACGTAATCGGCCGTCGTCGCATCGTCTTCGATCAGCAGGAGCTTCATTGCGTCTTCTTTCTCGTTGCCCGACATAAGTGGCCGCAGAGCGCGCGCAAGTCACGCCCCCCTCGCCCAAAGGTGAAAAGGATTACACGACTGCAATCTTTCCGCAGTCTCCCTGACAGGCTAGGCCCCAAGATGGGATGCATCCCTGTCATAAAGGAGAGAGAGATGCAGGACATTCGCAAAACCCGTCTGCTGCGCACCCTGGCGGTCACCGCGATGATCGGCGCGGGCTCGGTCGCGACGAGCGGTCTGGCACTGGCGCCGAACATGGCCTCGGCCGAGACGTTCACCAACACCGTCGATCTGGTGAAGAAGGTGATGCCCGCCGTCGTCACCATCGAGATCAAGAAACAGGCCGACGATCAGGAAATGGCGCAGATGGGGATGCCGCAGGATTTCCCCTTCGAGTATTTCTCGCGCCGCTTCGGCGTACCGATGCCCAACGGCGTCCCGAACGGTCAGGACCAGCAGATGCAGCGCCCCGAGATTACGGGCCTCGGCACCGGCTTCGTGATTGAAAAAGACGGCCATATCGTCACCAACGCCCATGTCGTCGATGGCGCCGAGAGCGTGAAGGTCACCTTCTCGGACGGCTCGACTGCGGACGCGAAGGTCATCGGCGTCGACAAGGCCACCGACATCGCGCTGATCAAGGTCGATACCGACAAGGATCTGCAAACCGTGGGCTTCGGCGACTCGGACAAGGCCGAGGTGGGCGAGCCGGTCGTGGCGATCGGCAACCCGTTCGGCCTGGGCACCTCGGTGTCGACCGGCATTGTCTCGGCCAAGGGCCGCGACCTGCAATCGGGTCCTTTCGACAACTACATCCAGACCGACGCGGCGATCAACAAGGGCAACTCGGGCGGTCCGCTCTTTGATGCCGATGGCGAGGTGATCGGCATGAACACCGCGATCGTGTCGCCCACCGGCGGCTCGGTCGGGATCGGCTTCTCGGTGCCGTCCGATACGATCAAATCGGTCGTTGCGGACCTTCAGGATGACGGCACCGTCAAGCGCGGCTTCCTCGGCGTCTCGATCCAGCCGGTCAGCGAAGACATTGCCGCGGCCCTCGGCCTCGACAAGCCCGAGGGCGTGCTCGTGGCCGATGTCTCCGACGACACCCCGGCCAAGAAGGCGGGCCTGAAGCGCGGTGACATCATCGTCGCGGTCGACGGCAAGCCGATGAAGGCCCCGCGCGATCTGACCCGCGCGATCGGCTCGGACGTACCGGGCTCCGAAGTGCAGCTCTCGTTGCTGCGCGCGAACAAGCCGCTCACTCTCTCCGTCACTCTCGATGAGCGGCCCACCGAGAAGACGCCGTCGTAAGACGCGCGCTCTATCGGTTTGACGTCACGCCCGGAGCCAAGGCTTCGGGCGTGATGCGTTTTGCGCTTGCCTGACGCGGGCCACGCTTTGCCGCCCAGCCGCGCGATCGCCGTCCTGCGAACGCCTTATTGCGCGGCCTCAGGTTGTGCGGGCGCAGGTTGCGCGGGCACGGGCACGGGGGCCGGATCCGACGCGGGCTCCGGCGCAGGCGCGATCGTCGCGGCCACCTGATAGAGCCGCCAGTCGCGCTGACGGAAATGCCGCTCGGCGATTTCGGTTAGCCCGTCGACGCCTTCGAGCGCTTTCGGCGCCAGCACCAGCCCGCCCGGATGATCGGCCATCCATCGCCCCAGATCGGCGCTGTTATCGAGCACGTTCACCGGCGTCTCGAGCCGCGCGGCATAGGAGAACTGCCCGGCATAGTTTCCATCGGTCGTGGCCACCCCTTGTGCCGAATGCGAGGCGATCAGCTCTGCGATCGGGCGCGTATCGTAGACCGACCACAGGATCTGCCAGAGCATCGCCTGGATCGCCACCAACACCAGCGGCGCGACAAAGGCCTCGGCGCGCCAGCCCTCACGCGCGCGCATCAGAACGAACCCCGCGAACGCAAGGATCACCAGCCCCACGATCAGGAAGAGCCACGAACCAGACCCCTCGGGCAGCTCCGGGAAAGCGCCGAAATGCACCGCGACCGCCCCGATCGCGACGAGGATGCCGGGCAGCAGCCAGAGCAGCCGAAGCGCGCGCATCCGCGGCTCCGCAGTCGGCAGCAAGCCCGACAGCAGCAGTGCCAGCGCCGGCAGTTCGGGCAGAAGGTAGTGCGCCTGCTTGCCCGAGATCAGCGAAAAGGCGACCAGCGCCGACACCGCCCAGATCGTCACCATGCGCGAACCTGCATCGGCCCACAGATGCGACGGCTTGAGCGCGGCCAGCCCCGCACGGCTCCAACCCCAGGGCCAGAGATAGGCGGGCAGAAGTGCGATGAAGAACCAGATCGGACGGCCATGGGCGAAACTCTCTACCATGCGGCCAGCACTCTGCTTCCAAAGGATCTGTTCGCGATATTCCGCGCCCCCCAGCACCACCGCCGGGCCAAGCCAGAACAGCACGAGCGCGAAGCCGATCAGGAAGGCGATCCCGATCCGCCCGTACCAGCCCTTGAGCGCCGGGCGCCCCTCGCCACGCGCCCAAAGCGGCATCAGCAGCGCGGCAGGCATGACATGCACGAGGATCACCGGCCCCTTGGCCAGAACCCCCAGACCGAGTGCGAACCCGAGCCCGATCACCGGCCCCGTGCGCAGCCCGTCCTTGAGCCCCCAGATCGCGATCATCCCGAGAAGCGTCGCCGCGCTCAGCATCGTGTCGAACATCGTCGTCGAGCCGAAGATCAGGAACACCCCGGTCGTGGCGAGGATCAGCGCGGCCAGCCCCGCGCGTTCGGGCGCTTCGGGCCAGAGCTTGCGCGCGAGAACCGACACCAGCCAGACCGACAGCAAACCGAAGAAGGGCGCGACCAGCCGCGCCACCCATTCGCTTTGGCCGAACACGCCCCAGACGAGATTGATCAGCCAGAATAGCAGCGGCGGCTTGTCGCTGTAGATCCCGCCATTGAGATGCGGGATGATCTTCGAGCTTCCCGTCCACATCTCCCAGGCGACGGTGAGATAGCGCGTCTCGTCGATCGCCATCAGCGGACGCATGATCATCAGCACCGTCGCGGCGAGGGCGAAAGTCACGAGCGCACCGATCAGCGGGACGCGCCAGGCGGAAGAGGTCATCGGTTCGGGCCTTTCTTTGCGGGCGCGCACGTGCGCGTTATCGCATGCAAGAGGCCAATCCGGGCCGCCCTGTCAAGCCCGCGTGGCGTCTCGGTCCGATCACGAATGCCGCGCGCGAAATTGAGATTGCATGGAACAAGGCTCTTGCGGGCGGCGTTTAGAGGCCAGACTGACATCCAAGGGAGACGTGTTCCATGAAAAAGATCCTGCTTGTTCTGCCGCTCACGGCGAGCGTTGCCGCCTGCCAGATGACGCCGGAAAACCAGTCCGCCGTGACCGGCGGCGTGGCCGGTGCCGCTATCGGCGCCGCCGTGTCCGATGACGGCGATCGCCTCGAAGGCGCGGCGCTCGGTGCGGCCGTGGGCACCGCGGCGGGCGCGCTCATCGGTGCGGCCAACCAGCCGGGCCAGTGCCGCTATCGTGACGCCTATGGCCGCGAATATATCGCGCCCTGCTAAGGCCCCGATACAGATAACCCTCGAAAGCCGTTCGGGCCCCGTGCCCGGACGGTTTTTCTTTGTTCCGAGCCCGTCCCGAAGCGGCACGGATTGTCGCACTCCATTGCCGCACGGGGCTCTGTCCTCTATCTGGCCCCTCAAAGCCGGATAGGAAACGATGACAAGCGCGACCGAAGCCCCGAAGCCGAAGACCATCCTCAACCGCATCGCCGCTCCCGTGTCGGGCAAGCTACGCGCCGCAGGCTGGATCGGGGTCGCCGCCGCGCTGGTCTGGCCCGCACAGGCCGCGCTGGTCGGTTTGGTGCTGGGCAATCTGGTCGCGCCGGGCGTGAGCCCGCCGCTCTCTCCGCTTGCCGGGGCCGCCGGGTTCGTGGCGCTCGCGCTGCTGCGCATCGTGCTCGACTGGATATCGCAGAAACTCAGCGCGGATGCGGCCGAGATCGTGCTGCGCGAGGCGCGCGGCAAGCTGATCACCCGCTCGCTGCGCCAGGCCAGCGGCGCAGCCGCGCTGTCGCCCGCCGAGCTCGCCTCGCTGGCCGCCGAGAAACTGGCGGCCCTGGGCCCCTGGGCCACGCGCTATCAGCCCGCCTTCCTGCGCGCGAAATTTGTCCCCCTCGCATTCCTGCTCCTCGCGGCCACGCAAAGCTGGGCGGCCGCCGGCATCCTTCTGATCGCAGGACCGCTGATCCCGGTCTTCATGGCGCTGGTCGGCATGGCCGCGCAGGAGGCCTCGGAAAAGCAGATGGTCGAGATCGGTTCGCTCAACAAGCTGCTGATCGACCGCATCGCCGCGATCACCGACCTTCGGCTTCTGGGAGCCGAGGCCCGCTCGCGGGCCGATCTGGAGATGAAATCCGACGACCTGCGCGTACGCACGATGGCGGTGTTGCGGGTTGCGTTCTTGTCTTCCACCACGTTGGAGCTTTTCGCCGCGATCGGGGTGGCGTTGATGGCGGTCTTTGTCGGCTTTTCGCTGATCGGCTGGATGAATTTCGGCACCTGGGGTACGAAGATGACCCCTGCCGAGGGCATCTTCCTGCTGATGATCGCGCCCGAATTCTTCCAGCCGCTGCGCGATCTCGCCGCCGCATGGCATGACCGCGCAGCCGCCCTTGCCGTGGCCTCCGAGCTCGACACGGCCGAGGCCGAGATCGCGCAATCGGCAACGCTTCTGGGAAGCGGCGGCGAAGGCACCGCACCGGCGCTCGGCACGCTCCGCTGGCAGGGGCTACGCGTCCCGCCCGGCCACGCTGCCGAGCCGATCGTTTTGCCCGACGGGCAGGTCTCCCCGGGAGAGGCGGTGGCGATCACCGGCCTTTCGGGCGCAGGCAAGACGACACTGCTGACAGCACTGGTCGGGCTGATCCGCCCTGAGGCGGGCACGATCCGTCTGGGCGATCTGGCACTGAGCGACGAGAGCGCGGACGACTGGCGCGCAGTGTTCGGCTGGATCCCGCAAAGCCCGCGCTTCGCCGATGCCACCCTGCGCGAGCTGATCACGCTGGGCCGTCCGGGCGATCTCGAGGCAGCGCTCGACGCCGCGCAAGCCGCCGAGGTGGTCGCGGGGCTTCCCGGCGGGCTCGAGGCCCGGCTGGGAGATATGGGCGGCGGTGTTTCCGGCGGTGAGGCCCGGCGCTTGCTGATCGCGCGCGCCCATTACGCGAACCGACCGATCGTGCTGGCCGACGAACCGACCGCGGATCTCGACCCCGAAACCGGCGCGAAGATCATCCAGGGCCTGCTGGCGCTGCGTGCGCGCGGCGCGTCGGTGATCGTCGCAAGCCATGACCCCGCGCTGATCGCCGCGATGGATCGCCGGATCGAGCTGGAGGGCGCGGCATGAAAACGCTTCTGACCCTGACGACGCGTCTGATTGCGGGCCAGAAATGGTCCTTCCTGCGCGGGCTCGCGCTCTCATTCCTCGTGCTTGCGATGGGCGCGGCGCTGCTGGGCCTGTCGGGCTGGTTCGTCACCGCCGCCGCCGTGGCCGGCATCACCGGGCTCGGGCTCGACTTCGATTTCTTCCGCCCCTCGGCGGGGGTGCGGGGCCTCGCGCTTGGCCGCGCCGTCGCGCGCTATGGCGAGCGGCTGCTGACCCATGACGCCACGCTGCGCGCACTGGCCGATCTGCGTATCGCCCTGATGGATGGGGTCGCGCGGCGACCACATGAGGAACAGGCGCGGCTGCGCGGTGCACAGGCGCTCAACCGGTTGACCTCGGATGTGGATGCGCTGGACGGGTTGCTGCTGCGGCTCGTTCTGCCCTTCCTCGCGGCGGGCATGGTGCAGCTGTCGGCGCTGCTGATGCTGTGGTGGCTCGAAGGGCTGCCGATCGGCCTTGCGGTCTTCCTGATTTACCTCGTCGGTGGCGGCTTCGGGCTGATCTGGGTGGCGCGCGCAGCGCGTCATGACGCACGCGCCGCCGAAACCGCGCTTCAGAACATTCGCCGTCGCGCGCTGGAAACGATGCGTGCGCGCGCCGATCTCGCCGTCGCGGGTCAACTGGAAGCGGCAACCGCGCAGACCCTCGCCGAGGTCGAGGCCGATGCGCTCGCACGGCGCAATCTCGAGGCGCTCGACCGGCGCGTGGCGGCGGTGATCTCGCTGACGACCGCGCTGGCGGGGGCCGCTGCACTTGCAATCGCGGGGCAGATGGCGATGGCCGGACAGATCACCCCGGCGCGCGCCGCCGTGGGCCTGTTCGTCGCGCTCGCGCTCGCCGAGTCGCTGATGCTGTTGCGCCGGGGTATGGCCGAGATCGGCCGGATGCAGGAGGCGGGCGCGCGGGTGCTTGCACTCACCGATACGCCCGAGCGTACCGAGCCCGAAAACCCTCGCAGCGCACCGGATCCGACCGCACCGCTTCTTGTGGCCCGCGCGCTCAGCTTCACCCGGCCCGCGGCCGCCCGCCCTGTTTTCACCAACCTCACGCTGGAATTGCACCCGGGCGAGACGGTCTTCCTCACCGGCCCCTCCGGTGCGGGCAAATCCACCGCGCTCGCCGTGCTCGCGGGGCTGATGGCACCCGATGACGGAGAGCTGATGTTGGCCGGGCAGCCGCTGGCGCACTGGCCCGAGGCGAAACTGCGCTCGATGCTCACGATGGTGCCGCAACGCAGCCAGCTGATCGGCGGCACGATTGCCGAAAACCTCGCTCTGGCCCTGCCGATGGGCGAAGACCTGCCCGACGCCGAGGCCTGGGCTGCGCTGCGCGCGGTCGCGCTCGATGAGGTGATCGACGCGCGCGGCGGGCTTGGTGCGCTGCTCGGCGAAGGCGGCACTGGTCTCTCTGGCGGGCAATCGAAGCGTCTCGCGCTTGCCCGCGCGGCGCTCAGAAAGCCGAAAATCCTTCTCCTCGACGAGCCGACCGAAGGCCTCGATGCCGAAACCGCGCGCGCGACTCTCACCGGCCTGCGCGCCCTTCTGCCTGAGTCGGCCTTCCTCGTCGTGTCGCACAGAACTCCCGATCTGGCCCTCGCGACTCGTTCCATTCCCTTGGGTTAACGCCGAAGCTGCGACACTAAGCCACGGTGAAACTGAGACAAATCGTCCATCACGCCCGTTCACAGGGGCGTGCGACACATCGTCAATTTGATTTGGCTCAAGGTGAGGCGCAGACCCCCGCCCATAAGTTGCATCCGGGAAAAACATTTCCGGGAAACTCGGCTTTTCACAAAACCGAGAGCAAGTAGGGAAACTGGAGAACGAGATATGGATTTCGGGATCGTCGAGCTGTCACGGCTGCAATTTGCCATGACCGCGATGTATCACTTCCTCTTCGTGCCGCTGACGCTTGGTCTGTCGATCATCGTCGCGATCATGGAGACGGTCTACGTCATGACCAACCGCCCCATCTGGCGGCAAATGACCAAGTTCTGGGCCACCCTGTTCGGCATCAACTTCGTGTTGGGCGTGGCCACGGGCATCACCATGGAATTCCAGTTCGGCATGAACTGGAGCTACTACTCGCATTACGTGGGTGACATCTTCGGCGCACCGCTCGCCATCGAGGGCCTGATGGCCTTCTTCATGGAAGCGACCTTCGTCGGCCTGATGTTCTTCGGCTGGGAAAAGCTCTCGCCGGTCAAGCACCTCGTTGTGACCTGGTTGGTGGCGATTGGCTCGAACTTCTCGGCGCTCTGGATCCTCATTGCGAATGGCTGGATGCAGAACCCCGTCGGCTCCGAATTCAACCCCCTCACGATGCGCATGGAAATGACCTCGTTCTTCGACGTCGTCTTCAACCCGGTTGCGCAGGCGAAATTCGTGCACACGGTTTCGGCCGGTTACGTGACCGCCGCCGTCTTCGTGCTGGGCGTGTCGAGCTGGTACATGCTCAAGGGCCGTCACTTCGAACTCGCCCGCCGCTCGATCGCTGTGGCCGCGTCCTTCGGTCTGGCCTCGGCGCTCTCGGTCGTCATTCTCGGCGACGAGTCGGGCTATGAGACGACCCACAACCAGAAAATGAAGCTCGCCGCGATGGAAGCCATGTGGGACACCGAGCCCGCGCCGGCCTCTTTCACCCTCTTCGGCATTCCCGATCAGCAGGCGCGCGAAACCAAATACGCGATCCATATTCCGTGGGTCATGGGCCTCATCGGCACCCGCTCGCTGACCGATCAGATCGAGGGTATCAACGATCTCGTCAAAGGGTCGGAAGAGCGGATCCGCAACGGGATCGTCGCCTATGATGACCTGCTGAAGATCCACGAAGCGAAGGGCGACGTCACCCCCGAGGTCAAGGCGCAGTTCGAAGCGAACGCGGGCGATCTGGGCTATGCCTACCTGCTCAAGCGCTACGTCGATGACCCGCGTCAGGCGACCGACGCGCAAATCAAGATGGCCGCGGATGACACAGTTCCGACCGTCTGGCCGATCTTCTGGTCGTTCCGCCTGATGGTGGCGCTTGGCTTCTCCTTCATCGCGCTGATGATCTACTTCTTCGTCATCGCGAACTGGAAAGGCATGCAATATCCGCGTTGGGCGCTGCGCATGGCCGTGATCGTCATCCCGGCGCCGTGGATCGCTGCGGAACTGGGCTGGTTCACCGCAGAATTCGGTCGCCAACCCTGGACTGTCGACGGCGTGTTGCCGACGGCGCTCTCGGTCAGCCACCTCTCGGTAGGCGACCTTCTGGTGACGCTGGCAGGCTTCGTGGCCTTCTACACCGTGCTCTTCATCATCGAGATGGGCCTGATGATCAAATACATCAAGAAAGGCCCCTATCAGGATGTCGAGATCACCCAGGAATGGCAAACGCGCCATGAAAACCGTCTCGCGGGCCGCAAGAACGACCCCCTCGTGACCATGCCTGCGGAGTAAGACAAATGATCCTTTATGAACTCTTCAGCTTCGACTTCCTTCGTGTCGTCTGGTGGATCCTGCTCGGGGTGCTGCTGATCGGTTTCGCGCTGACCGACGGCTTCGACATGGGCGTGGGCGCATTGCTCCCCTTCGTCGGCAAGACCGATGTCGAGCGTCGCGTGGCGATCAACACCATCGGCCCTGTCTGGGAAGGCAACCAGGTATGGTTCATCCTTGGCGGGGGCGCGATCTTCGCGGCCTGGCCACCGCTCTACGCGGTGAGCTTCTCGGGCTTCTACCTCGCGATGTTCCTGATCCTCGCGGCGCTGATCCTGCGTCCCGTCGGCTTCAAGTACCGCTCCAAACGGGACTCGGCTGCATGGCGCAACGGTTGGGACTGGGCGCTCTTCGTGGGCGGTGCGGTTCCGGCGCTGGTCTTCGGCGTCGCGGTCGGCAACGTGCTCCAGGGCGTGCCGTTCGAGCTGAACGACATGCTTATGCCGCTCTACCCGGGCAACTTCATCATGAAGCTTCTGGGCCTGCTGAACCCCTATGCGCTGCTTGCGGGTGTGGTGTCGCTGTCGATGCTGATGATGCACGGCGCGGCGTGGCTGACGCTGAAAACCGAAGGCCCGGTGCAGGAACGTGCCCGCGCCATCGGCTCGGTGGCAGGGATGGTGGCTTTCGTCACCTACATCCTCGCCGGCATCTGGCTCGCCTTTGGCATCAAGGGCTACCAGATCACGTCGGTCGTTCCCGCGAACGGCCCTTCCAACCCGCTCTTCTCGACTGTCGAGCATGGCGGCAGCTGGATGCAGGCCTATGCCGACCGTCCCTGGATCGCGATTGCTCCGATCCTCGGTCTGGCCGGGATCGCGCTGGCCACGATGGGCTTGCGTGCGGGCAAGGAAGTCTCGACGCTGCTGTGGTCGAAACTGGGCATCTTCGGCGTGATCTCCTCGGTCGGCCTGACGATGTTCCCCTTCATCCTGCCGAGCTCGAAACAGCCTGACGCCTCGCTGACGGTCTGGGACAGCTCCTCCTCGCACCAGACGCTGTTCGTGATGCTCGTCTGCGCGCTGATCTTCATGCCGATCATTCTCGCCTACACCGCATGGGTCTATAAGGTCCTGTGGGGCAAGGTGACGGTTGAAGATGTCGAGCGTGACAGCCACTCGGTTTACTAAGGAGACGCAAGATATGTGGTATTTCGCATGGATCCTCGGGCTTCCGCTGGCCGCACTGGTCGCCGTCGCCAACGCGATGTGGCTCGAGATGCAGAACGACTGCAAGATCGCCGGTGAATGCAAGAAGGACTGATCCTTCCCGGTATGAAAACCTTGAAAGGCCGCCTCGGGGCGGCCTTTTTCATGGCCCGGTTACCGGCTCAGGGCGACGCTGCGGCAATTTGCGCAGGCCGCTAGCGCAAACAGTCGAAAAGACGTGACGTTTCAGTGCCAAAACGGGGCGTTTTCCCCCTGTCCCTCCGGGTCTCGCTCTTGTAACAAAATTGCCGAAAGAATCCGTTCGCCGCAATTTGGCGGACCAGACAAGGGAGACACGCCATGAAGGTTCTCGTGCCTGTGAAGCGCGTGATCGACTATAACGTGAAAGCCCGCGTGAAAGCGGACGGTAGCGGTGTCGATCTCGCCAATGTCAAAATGTCGATGAACCCGTTCGACGAAATCGCTGTCGAAGAGGCGATCCGTCTGAAGGAGAAGGGTGCCGTCGAGGAGATCGTCGTGGTCTCGATCGGCGTGAAGCAGGCGCAGGAAACGCTGCGCACGGCGCTGGCGATGGGCGCGGATCGCGCGATCCTCGTCGTGGCCGCCGATGACGTGCACACCGATATCGAACCGCTGGCCGTGGCGAAGATCCTCGCCAAGATCGTCGAGGAAGAAGCGCCCAAGATGGTGATCCTCGGCAAGCAGGCGATCGACAACGACATGAACGCGACCGGCCAGATGCTGGCAGCACTTCTGGGCTGGGGTCAGGCGACCTTCGCCTCGGAAGTCGTGGTCGAGGGCGAGGCCGCGAACGTCACCCGCGAAGTCGACGGCGGCCTGCAGACCATCGAGGTCAAGCTGCCCGCGATCGTCACCACCGACCTGCGCCTGAACGAGCCGCGCTACGCGTCGCTCCCGAACATCATGAAGGCGAAGAAGAAGCCGCTCGACGAGAAGACCGCCGCCGATTACGGCGTCGACGTCTCGCCGCGCCTCGAAGTGGTGAAAACCACCGAGCCCGAAGCGCGTCAGGCCGGCGAGATGGTGCCGGATGTCGATACGCTCATTGCGAAACTCAAAGAGAAGGGGGTCGTGTGATGGCCGTTCTGCTGCTGGGTGAAGTGAATAATGGCGAACTGTCGGTCGACGCGACCGCCAAGGCCGTGACCGCCGCGAAAAGCCTGGGCGATGTGACCGTGCTCTGCGCGGGCGCCTCGGCTGCCGCCGCCGGCGAAGCCGCTGCCAAGATCGACGGCGTCGCGAAGGTCCTCGTGGCCGAGGACGCGTCGCTGAGCCACCGTCTTGCCGAACCGACCGCCGCGCTGATCGTGTCGCTCGCGGGCGATTATTCGCATATCGTGGCGCCCGCCACGACCGATGCAAAGAACGTGATGCCTCGCGTCGCGGCCCTGCTTGACGTGATGGTGATCTCGGATGTCTCGGGCGTCGTCGACGCCGACACGTTCGAGCGCCCGATCTACGCCGGCAACGCGATCCAGACCGTGAAGTCGAAGGATTCCAAGAAGGTCATCACCTTCCGCACCTCGACTTTCGATGCGGCTGGCGAAGGTGGTTCAGCCGCGGTCGAGACCGTGAGCGTCTCGGATGCGCCGTCGCTGTCGTCCTGGATCGAGGACAAGGTTGCCGAGAGCGATCGTCCCGAACTCACCTCGGCGAAGATCGTCGTCTCGGGTGGCCGTGGCGTCGGCTCGGAAGAAGACTTCAAGGTGATCGAAGCGCTGGCCGACAAGCTCGGCGCCGCTGTCGGCGCCTCGCGCGCCGCCGTCGACTCGGGCTTTGCGCCGAACGACTGGCAGGTCGGCCAGACCGGCAAGGTCGTGGCCCCCGAGCTCTATATCGCCGCCGGCATCTCGGGCGCGATCCAGCACCTTGCGGGGATGAAGGACTCGAAGATCATCGTCGCGATCAACAAGGACGAAGAAGCGCCGATCTTCCAGGTCGCCGATTTCGGCCTCGTCGCGGATCTCTTCGACGCCGTGCCGGAACTGACCTCGAAGCTCTGATCCGCACCGGATCGACAAATCATGAAGGGCCGGGATTTCCCGGCCCTTTTGCATCAGAGGTAGCGCGGAACCACCCGGCCCAGCGCCTCCGCGATCTCGCGATGCACCATCGGCCCCGGAACCATCGCCGCAGCAGGTTCCTCAAGAGCCGAGAACTGCATCCCCGCCGTGCCCGCGCTACGCGCCATCACAGAGGGCTCCACCCGCAGGATTTCGGTCGCGAGGGGACGTAGCTCGTCCACCATCCGCTCGGTAACCAGAAGCGGCTCGGCCCCCAACGGATCGGCCATTTCGGGCGGGTGATAATCCCCCATCCAGAGCAGGATCTTCACCCCCTCGATCTTGGTCAGAAGCGTTTTCATCCGCTGCACCCAGGAAGCCTGCAAGTCCTGCACGAGAAATTCGAACTTCTCGGGCTCGCGCTGCTTGAGAGCCCCCAGCATATGTCGGGTGAAATTGAATTCGGTGAAATCGATCCCGCGGAAGGCCGTCCGCATCTGGTTCGAGGCGCGCAGGAAGCGATCATTGCGGCGCGGATGAACGGCATAGTAGGGATTCGACATGTTCTGCGCACCCAGAAGCTGGATCACCGTAAGCTTTGCCGCCTTTGACGCCGCCGCAAGCTGCGGTTCCTGCAAGAACACGTCGATACCCGCGTTGAGCACCCCGAAATTCACCACCGGACGGCCCAGACCCGCCTCAAGCAACGAAGGCCAGGGTTCTGCCACGAATTTCCCATAGGTCTCCGTTCCGCCCATCGCGGCGATGAACTCCCCCTCGAGAGCCCGGCGTGGACCGCGAAAGAGCAGTTTCGATTTGCCATATCGGCACGGAAAATAATCAAGGGCGCCATCGCCCGCATATTCGAAAGCCATCAACCCGCCTCAGTCCAGTTCGACTCGTTCACGGCCAGATTGCGCCCAAATCGTTACCAAAGGCCTAATCTTAAAATTCTCTCAATCGAGCGTTTCGCTTGCATGCCGGTGCGTGCTGATTATGGTCAGGGCGAAACTCAGCGAGAGAGATGGATATGGCGATCGAAAAAGTGGGTATCGTGGGCGCAGGCCAGATGGGCAACGGGATCGCCCATGTCTTCGCGCTGGCGGGCTATCAGGTTCTGCTCAACGATATCAGCGAGGATGCGCTGGCAAAGGCCGTCGCCGTCATCACCAAGAATCTCGATCGCCAGGTCTCGCGCGGCAAGATTTCCGAGGAGGAAAAGAACGCCGCGCTGGGGCGCATCTCGACCACGACGAAGCTCACCGATCTCGGCCCCACCGATCTCGTGATCGAGGCCGCGACCGAGCGAGAAACCGTCAAACAGGCGATCTTCGAGGATCTGTTGCCGCATCTGAAACCGACCACGATCCTGACCTCGAACACGTCTTCGATCTCGATCACGCGCCTTGCCTCGCGCACCGACCGGCCCGAGAAATTCATGGGGTTCCACTTCATGAACCCGGTGCCGGTGATGCAACTGGTCGAACTGATCCGCGGCATTGCCACCGATCAGGACACCTACGAGCAGCTGCTGGCCGTCGTCGAGAAGCTCGGCAAGACTGCGGCCTCGGCCGAAGATTTCCCCGCCTTCATCGTGAACCGCATCCTGATGCCGATGATCAACGAGGCGGTCTACACGCTCTATGAAGGCGTGGGCAATGTGCGCTCTATCGACGAGTCGATGAAGCTTGGCGCGAACCATCCGATGGGGCCGCTCGAACTGGCCGACTTCATCGGGCTCGATACCTGCCTTGCAATCATGAACGTGCTCCATGACGGGCTGGCCGACACGAAATACCGCCCCTGTCCGCTTCTGACGAAATATGTCGAGGCGGGCTGGCTTGGCCGCAAGACCGGGCGCGGCTTCTACGACTACCGCGGCGAGACCCCGGTTCCGACGCGCTGAAGCGCGCCGGCCCGCGAGGGGGCCCTGCCCCCTCTTTGCTCACGCAAATTCACCCCCGAGATATTTGGTTCAAGAAGAAGATAGGATTTCTCCTTCCTCTTGGCTGAAATATCCCGGGGGAGTCTGCCGTCAGGCAGACGGGGGCAGCGCCCCCCTGTTCGGCCATCATCTGTCACCCTCCGGCAAGGAAGGCCGCACGCCCTTCCTCCAGCCTTTCAGAGCGCCAGCGTTTCCTTGCGCAGATCGGAGAGGAACTTGCGCGGATTCTTCAGCGGCTCGGCGATCTCTTCGGCAGATTTGGCATGGCCGATCACCGGATGTTGCGGCTTGTAGAGCGCGCGCTTGATCTCATAGAGCAACAGCCCCTGACGCACCGTCGCCGAGAGCTTGTTTGCGATCTGATAGGCGCGCGAGTTGCGGCCCGGAAAATGGATCGGCAGCACAGAGGCCCCCGATCGCGCGAGCATCTTCGCGGTGAAAGGGTTCCATTCCTGCTCGATCACCGGCCCCATCAGAGTCTCGGAATGGGCAACCTGGCCGGCCGGGAAGAGCACCACGACGCCACCGCGCTTGAGCTGTGCCATGCAGGCGGCGCGCATCTTCAAGCTGTCCTCGCGCGCGTTTTCCTCATGCGGGAAAGGTACCGGCAGCATGTATTGCTCGATTTCGGGGATCCCGGTCAGCAATGAGCGCGTGAGGATCAGGTAGTCATCGCGCACCTGACCGATCAGGTAGGCCAGCACCATCCCGTCCACCAGCCCGTGCGGATGGTTCGCGACCACGACGAGCGGGCCCTCCTTGGGGATGCGCGCGATTTGTTCGGGCGGGGTGGTGACCTCGATCCCCATCACGTCGAGCGCCTGCGGCCAGAACTCCGCCCCCACCGGCGCGCCGCGTTTCTCGAACTTGCGGATCAGGCGAAGCAGGTGGGTCTTGGCGGTGAGCCATTCCAGGGTCTGGATCGTGCCGACCTTGAAAGGGTTCGTGAACGTGCCCGCATAGGACAAGCGACGCTTGTCATAGGGTTTGGACAGGGCTTGGGCTTCGGCGATTTCGACCTGTTGATCCACGACCGGACCTCTTGGCTATGCGCGGGTCACATGCCTTCGCCGAACTTGTCCTCCACGAGCGCCTGCAGCGCATCGGCGAGCTTCTCGGCCTCGGCCCCGCTTGTCGTGACCTCAATAGTGGTTCCGCGCGAGGCTGCCAACATCAAAAGCCCCATGATGCTGTCTCCCGAGACCGACTGGCCATCCTTTGCCACCTCGGCCCGCGCGTCGTGATCCTCGACAACCTCGACGAAGCGGGCGGAGGCGCGCGCGTGGAGCCCCTTCTCGTTCACAATCTCGAGGCGGCGGATCACGGACATTTGGCAGCTCCTTCGCGGGCGTTGTAGCTGTTGATGTATTTGCGGCCCGCATCGAGCGCGGCCTCGACGGCCGCGTGCACGCCAAGGCTGCGTGATTTCGCGAGCTTGATCAGCAACGGCAGGTTGGCACCGTAGATGATTTCCCGGTCGCAGGCCTCGCAGGCCATAAGGGAGAGATTGGAGGGCGAGCCGCCGAACATGTCGGTGACGACCACGACACCCTCGCCGCTATCGACCGCATCGGCGGCGGCGCGAATCTCGGCCTGTTTTCCCGCGCGGTCGTGATCATCCTCGATGGTGATGGCGCGGATACCGTTCTGGGGGCCGACGACATGTTCGACCGCTGCGAGATATTCCCGCGCAAGCCCCCCATGTGCCACGATCACGATCCCGATCACGCGCCCGTCCTCACACTCGTACCGGCGCCCTCAGGCGCGCGACGTTCCAATTCTCTATGACGTTTAGACACTTGCCACCCGGCTTCCGCAAGCGCTTTGGCAATGCTTTCGGTCATCGCGACCGAGCGGTGTTGCCCCCCGGTGCAACCGAAGCCAATCGAGAGATGCGTCTTGCCCTCGGCCACATAGGCCGGAAGGAGAAACAGCAACAGATCGAGCACGCGCTGGTGAAATTCACCGTAGCGGGGATCGTCTGCCACATACTCCGCCACGGCGGCATCGCGACCGTCATGCGGGCGCAGCGCCGGCTCCCAATGCGGGTTCGCAAGAAATCGACAATCGAACATGAGATCGAGCCCGCGCGGCACCCCGCGCTTGTAGCTGAAGGAATTGACCGAGACGGAGAGCTTTTCGATCTGGCCGGTATCGAAGAACCGGCCGATCTCGGCGCGCAGGTCATGCGGGCTCATCTCGGAGGTGTCGATCAATACATCGGCGCGCAGCTTGATCGGGGCCAGGATGTCGAGCTCCTGCACGATGCCCGCACCCGGATCGTCGTCGCGGGCGAGCGGATGGCGGCGGCGTGTCTCGGAATAGCGCCGCTCGAGCACCTCGGGACGCGCATCGAGATAGACGAGCTCGAGGTTGAGTTCGGGCAGGCGGGTAAGCGCGTCGATCAGCTCGATCAAGGCCGAGGCCGAAAAATCGCGCGCACGCACATCGACACCAAGCGCCACCGGATGCGGCAAGTGGCCCGAGAGCAGGCGCGGAACGAGGCCGAGGGGCAGGTTCGTGATCGGCTCATAGCCGAGATCCTCGAGCGCGCCGATCGCGGTCGTGCGCCCGGCCCCCGAAGGTCCGGTCACCAGAACCACGCGCTGGCCCGACTGTGTCCATGCCGGATCGGATCGGGTCACGCCCATCGGCCTCCTTTGAGCCATTGCAGAATTGCCACGTCAAAATGATCATGTTGCACCCGCAGCACAAGAGGAAGTTCGACCCCCAAGAGACTGTCTTTTCGACAGTTCGGAAGGCGCTCGGTCTCCTCTCGGTCGAGATCGACGCTCAGGGTGATGCGCGCATGCGACAGCGGATCGGCACGCAGGATACCCACGCCGCGCGCTTCGATCCGGCCAGCGATCGGTGTGGGCGCGCGCGCGATCAGGTGCCCTCCTTCGACAGTCAGATTGGTCCGGTCATCCGCCACGAGCCGCGCGCCATATGCCATCAGTCTCAGCGCGAGCAGGGATTTTCCCGTGCCCGATGCGCCTTTGATCAAAACGCCGCGCTCGGGATCGAGCGCGACGACGCTGGCGTGAAGATTGAGAGAGGCGGTGCCGGGCCCGCCCATCGGATCAGACCGGCAAACCGACGACGAAACGCGCTCCGAGCGGATCGGAGGTCGGGTCGGCATCGGTCGGCCGGATATTCTCTGCCCAGATCACGCCGCCATGCGCCTCGACGATCTGCTTCGAGATCGCGAGGCCGAGACCGGAGTGGTCGCCGAACTGGCCCACGGGGCGTTCCGAATAGAAGCGTTTGAAGACCTTAGTCAGCGCCTCTTCGGGAATCCCAGGCCCCGTATCCTCGACCACGACCAGCACGCGATTGTCGCGTTGGCGGGCCCAGACACGGACCGCGTCGCCCTCTTCGCAGAAAGAGGTCGCGTTAGTGATCAGGTTGACGAAAACCTGCGCAAGCCGCGCTTCCAGCCCCGAGATCACCACAGGTTGCTGCGGCAGGTCGGTGATGAAATCGACGCCCTTCTCGCGCGCCTGCTGACCGAGATACTCGCTGAGGTTCGCCACCATCTTGATCAGGTCGAACGGCTCTTCCTCTTCCTTCACAAGCTCGGAATCGAGCCGCGAGGCATTGGAAATGTCGCTCACCAGACGGTCGAGGCGGCGCACGTCGTGATCGATCACCTCAAGCAGGCGTGTGCGCTGCTCATCTTTCTTGACCATGTGCAGCGACGCCACCGCAGAGCGCAGGCTGGCCAGCGGGTTCTTGATCTCATGGGCCACGTCGGCCGCGAATTGCTCGTTCGCGTCGATACGTTCGTAAAGCGCGCCCACCATGCCGCGCATCGCGCCCGAAAGCCGCCCAATCTCGTCGGGCCGTGCGGTCAGGTCGGGGATGCGCACGCGCGACGGCGACATCTTGCGGGCGTTCTTGTCGCGCCCGATCTCGGCAGCGGCGGCCAGATCGGACAGCGGGTTGGCGATGGTCGAGGCCAGAACCAGCGACAGACCGATAGAGACGATGATCGCGATCACGAACATCTGGAGCACCTGTTCGCGCTCGACCCGGACCAGCGCGTCGATCTGACCCGCCACCGAGCTCAGGCCGACGACGCCCACCACACGCTCGCCCTGACGGATCGGGGTGGCGACGGCGAAGATCGTCGAGCCGGAAGCGTTCTTCTTCGATGCGATCTGGGTGCGCCCATCAAGTGCCGCGGGAACGAGCGCGCGCACCATTTCGAGCGCGCTGTCGCCATTCGTGCCGCCTCCGCGCGAAATCAACTGCGCGACGCCATCCCAGGCGCGGCCCAGAACATCGGTGAGGAAGGTCGAGCGATGATCGAGATCGAGGCCCTCGACCTTCTCGACCGGTGCGCGGTCTCCGCTGGTCGTGGTGCCGATCAGCGCCTGACCCGGATCGAAGAGAAACAGATCGGCCCCGTCGGGCAGCTCGATCCCGCGGATCGTGGCGAGCGGGTCGATCCCGTCACCGGCCGCGAGATTGACCGGCGCGCCCGCAGGCAGCTGCGCCTCGAACACGTCGGCGGCGAGCTGAGCCTCGTTCACCAGGCCGCTTTCGCGTTGCAGCACGAGACTGTCGCGGAAGGGATTGAGATACAGCACCCCCGCCACCAACACGATCATCGCCAACAGGTTGAAGGTGATGATCTTGCGCGCAAGCGGGGAGCGGTTGAGCGAAATGATCGTGCGCCGGGCGCGCCCCTGACGCAGATCGTCGTCGATCATGCCATCGGGCGCGACCCAGTCTTCACCCAGGACGACATCCGTCTCCAGCGCCTTTCTCGGCACCTTTCGGGGGTTCTTGCGCCCCATTCCGACCCTCCCCGCGATACTCATGAGGCTGGGATCACTCTTCGTTGTAGCGATAACCGATGCCGTAGAGTGTCTCGATCGCCGAGAACTCCTCGTCCACCGACCGCATCTTCTTGCGCAGCCGCTTGATATGGCTGTCGATCGTGCGGTCGTCGACATAGACCTGATCGTCATAGGCCACGTCCATCAGCTGATCGCGCGACTTCACGAAGCCTGGCCGCTGGGCAAGCGCCTGAAGCAGCAGGAATTCGGTCACGGTCAGCGTGACGTCCCGCCCCTTCCACATCACCGCGTGACGCAGCGGGTCCATCTCGAGCGAGCCGCGCACCATCACCTTGGTGTCTTCGGTCGTCGCCACCTCGCCGGTCGAAATCGCTTCCTGACGGCGCAGCAGCGCGCGGATGCGTTCGACCAGAAGACGCTGGCTGAAGGGCTTCTTGACGTAATCGTCGGCGCCCATGCGCAGGCCGAGAACCTCGTCGATCTCGTCATCCTTGGAGGTGAGGAAAATCACCGGCATCGCGGTCTTCTGGCGCAGCTTCTGCAGCAGCTCCATTCCGTCCATCCGCGGCATCTTGATGTCGAGAACGGCCATGTCGGGCAGACGCTTGGTGAACGCATCGAAGGCCGCCTGACCATCGTTGTAGGTCTCTACATCATACCCCTCAGCTTCGAGAGTCATCGAAACGGAAGTCAGAATATTGCGGTCGTCATCGACCAGCGCGATCCTCGACATGGCGGAAAATCCCTTTACTGCTCTTGTTTGTTATTGGCAGCCATCATCATCTTTCAGAACGGCCAAATCAACAGGAACGTGCGAATCAGACTGTTTTCACGAATCATCCGTCGCGAAAATCCTGATGGATTGACTAATTTGCCTCACCTTTCCGCGACAATCCGCTCTGGTGGCGCTAAACGTGACAATGGTTGCGCTAACTGCGTCAATGCTTCCTGTTCCTTCGCAAAATTGTCATGCTATAGGGCGGCCATCCGAGTAAGATTATTGCTCGGATCGGCGCTCCGAGACCCCGAAGCGCCGGGAGGAACCCAATGAACGCCGCGAGACGGCATCGGGAGCGAGAGATGAGCATCGGACGTGTGAACCCGGCGAAACGCCTTGAAGATCAAGGTATCACTGGTCTCGGCAACGTTTATTACAACCTGATTGAGCCGGCACTGATCGAGCACGCCCTGAAGCGTGAAGAAGGCGTTCTGGGCAAGGGTGGCGCCTTTTATTGCTCGACCGGTCAGCACACTGGCCGCTCGCCGAAGGACAAGTTCGTCGTTCGCACTCCGTCCGTCGAAAACACGATCTGGTGGGAAAACAACAAGCCGATGGCGGCTGACGCGTTCGACCGCCTGCATGCCGACATGCTCGCCCACATGCAGGGCAAGGACTATTTCGTCGAGGATCTCTACGGCGGTGCCGATCCGGAGCATCGCCTCGACGTGCGCCTCGTGGCCGAGCTTGCGTGGCACGGGTTGTTCCTGCGCACCATGCTGCGCCGCCCCGAGCGCGCCGAGCTTGATACGTTCGAGCCGGAATGGACGATCATCAACTGCCCGTCGTTCAAAGCCGACCCCGAACGCCATGGCTGCCGCACCGAAACCGTCATCGCGCTCAACTTCGACAAGAAGCTGATCCTCATCGGCAACACGGCCTATGCGGGCGAGAACAAGAAAGGCGTGTTCACGCTTCTCAACTACATCCTGCCCGGCAAGGGCATCATGGCGATGCACTGCTCGGCGAACCACGCGATCGGCAACCCCGATGACTCGGCGGTCTTCTTCGGCCTGTCGGGCACCGGCAAGACCACGCTTTCGGCCGATCCCTCGCGCGTGCTGATCGGCGATGACGAGCATGGCTGGTCGGAAAACGGCATCTTCAACTTCGAAGGTGGTTGCTACGCCAAGACGATCAACCTCTCGAAGGAAGCCGAACCCGACATCTACAACACCTGCTCGATGTTCGGCACCGTGGTCGAGAACATGGTCTACGATCCCGAGACCCTGGAGCTGGACTTCGAAGACAACTCGCTGACCGACAACATGCGCTGCGCCTATCCGCTGCATTACATCTCGAATGCCTCGGAGACCTCGCTCGGTGGTCATCCGAAGAACGTGATCATGCTGACCTGCGACGCTTATGGCGTGCTGCCGCCGATCGCGCGTCTGACCCCGGCGCAGGCGATGTATCACTTCCTCTCGGGCTTCACCTCGAAGACCCCGGGCACTGAAGTGGGCGTGACCGAACCGCTTCCGACCTTCTCGACCTGCTTCGGCGCGCCCTTCATGCCGCGCCGTCCCGAGGTCTACGGCAAGCTGCTTCAGGAGAAGATCCACGAGCATGGCGCCTCGTGCTGGCTGGTCAACACCGGCTGGACCGGCGGCGCCTTCGGCACCGGGTCGCGCATGCCGATCCGCGCCACACGCGCGTTGCTGACCGCCGCGCTCGACGGCTCGCTGCACGATGTCGAATTCCGCAAGGACGAGAACTTCGGCTTCGACGTGCCGGTCGCGGTTCCGGGCGTCTCTGACGTCCTGCTCGACCCGCGCCGCACCTGGGACGACAAGGACGCCTATGACGCGCAGGCGGCCAAGCTCGTGCAGATGTTCGCCGACAATTTCGCGCAATACGTCCCCTATATCGATGACGAGGTGAAGGCCGTCGCCATCGGCTGATCCTACGCGAACACGAAATTGAAAGGGCCGGCATTTTTGCCGGCCCTTTTTTCATTCCAAACAGGGACTTCCCCAACTCCATGATCCCGCTACATGATGCGGGTCATGGTGTTCTCGCTGATCCTTATCCTCGCGCTGTCGGCCGTAGCCGCACTCATCGGGCTCATCGGCCTGACCCTGGTGGTGGCACGACTCTCTCATCGCCTCCCGAGAGGGCCTTTCCCGCATGGCGAAATCCGGATGGCACCCGAAACGGGCCGCATCGCACGCGCTCTCGCGGCCCGGCTCGCCAAAGCGGCTGACAAGAACGCGGTCCAGCTCCTGACCGACCCTGTGGACGCGCTTGCGGCACGGCTCGAGCTTGTTGCTGCGGCCGAGGCCTCACTCGATCTGCAATACTACATCTGGCAAGACGACATCGCGGGAGCGCTAATGCTGGGCGCGTTGAGGGCTGCCGCAGCGCGAGGCGTCCGGGTGCGGCTCCTGATCGACGACAATGGCACGGCAGGGCTGGACCGCACGCTCGCGGCTCTCGATCAGCTTCCGAATATCGAAGTGCGGCTCTTCAATCCCTTCCCGATCCGGCGCGCACGGGTGCTGGGCTACCTGTCGGATTTCCGCCGCCTGAACCGGCGCATGCACAACAAGGCGATGATCGCCGACGGGCGAATCGCGATCCTTGGCGGGCGCAATATCGGAGACGACTATTTCAACGACCTTTCTTCCGCCGGCCTCTACATGGACATGGATGTTGCCGTCGCGGGCCCGGTTCTCCCGCAGGTCGGTCGTCAGTTCGATCTCTATTGGAACGCCCCGTCGGCAATTCCGGCCAGAGTGATGCTCGGCGGCTGCGCCGAAGAGGAGGCCCGCGCCATCGTGGAGAACGAAGAGTTGCGGCTGTGCTCCCCCGACGCCAGCGCCTATGCCGCAGCCATTGCGAGCCCAGAACGCGGGAAACGGATCCTCGACCCGGATGCGCCGAACATCGCCGCCGAGGCGCAGCTCATCTACGACCACCCCTCGAAGATCCATGGGCTTCTGAAAGGTCGCAAGCTGCTTTGGGAATATCTCATCCGCGCGCTCGGCACGCCGACGCAGGAACTGGTGCTGATCACGCCTTACCTCGTGCCGACGCGTGCCGGGGTGGGCTACCTGCGCCGGATCGCGAAAGCGGGCGCGAAGATCCGGGTGCTCACCAACTCATATGCCGCGACCGATGTTCCGCTCGTGCATTCTGGCTATGCGCATCGCCGCAAGAGCCTCCTGCGCGCTGGGATCGAGCTTTACGAATACGCCCCGGACGCCGAGGCAAGACTCCCCACGCGGCTCCGGCCGGGGCAGTTCGTGGGCTCGGATATTCGCGGCACCTCCCCCTTTTCGCGCAACAAGCTGCACGCGAAAGTCTTTGCGGCGGATCGTGAGCGCGTCTTCATCGGGTCATTCAACTTCGATCCCCGCTCGATGCGGCTCAATACCGAGCTGGGGCTGGTGCTCGTATCGCCCGAGATCGCAGCGCATATCTCCGATGCCTTCCGCGAGTTCTTCCCCGAGCGCGCATGGCGGCTACGCCTGACGCGCACGCAGCAACTGCGCTGGTCGCGCCCCGGTCAGCCGGTGCTCAAACGCGAACCGGGCGTGCCGCTGACACACCGCATCGTGCTCTGGATCGCCCAGCGCCTGCCGATCGAGTGGATGCTGTAGGCCCTATTTCTTGCGGGTGCGCTTGACCTTGCGCGCGATGGCCTTCTTCTTCGCCGCATCGCGGGCCGGCTTGCGCGGCGGGCGCGTACCCGGACGACGGCCCTTGCGGCGCTTGCCATTGCCCGAGGGCATCCCCTGCCCCTCGACCTCCAAGAGCTCCAGCATCAGCCCGCCCGTGATCGGCACGGCCTCTGCGAGTCGCACCCGGACACGCTGGCCGATGGTGATCGTCATGCCGGTCTCCGAGCCCACCAGTTCCTGCGCCTCGCGGTCGAAATGGAAGAACTCGCGCCCGATCTCGCGGATCGGGATCAGCCCGTCGGCTCCGGTTTCGTCGAGTTTCACGAAGGCGCCGAATTTCTGCACGCCCGAGATGCGTCCGGTGAACTCGCTGCCCACCCGATCCGACAGGTAAGCCGCGAGGTAGCGGTCGGTCGTGTCGCGCTCGGCGGCCATCGAACGGCGCTCGGTGTCGGAGATCTGCTGCGCGGTCTCTTCGAGATTGTCGATATCCCACTGGCTCAGCCCGTCCTTGCCCCAGCCATGACCGAGGATCAGCGCGCGATGCACGATCAGGTCGGAATAGCGCCGGATCGGCGAGGTGAAATGTGCGTAGGATCGCAGCGCGAGGCCGAAATGCCCGTAATTCGTCGGCGCGTAATAGGCCTGCGTCATCGAGCGCAGCGTCGAGATATTGATCAGCTCGTCGAACTCGGAACCCTCGGACTGGCTGAGCAGGTTGTTGAGATGCGCGGTTTGGAGCACCTGCCCCTTGGCCAGCGTGAACCCCGACGCCTGCGCCACCTCGCGCAGCGCCTCGATCTTCTCGAGGCTGGGCTCTTCGTGGACGCGATAAAGCAGCGGACGGCGCAGCTTTTCGAGTTCCTCGGCGGCCGCGACATTGGCCAGCACCATGAATTCCTCGATCAGCTTGTGGGCATCGAGACGCGTCTTGAACTGGATCGAGGTGACATGCCCGTCATCCCCGATCACGATCTGCCGCTCGGGCAGGTCCAGCTCCAGCGGCTGACGCAGCGCGCGGGCACGCTTGAGCGCCTCATAGGCCTCGTAGATCGGGTCGATGATCTCCTCGACCATGGCTTCGGTCTTCTCGTCCGGGTTGCCGTCACGCGCCGATTGCACCTGCCCGTATTCCAGCGAGCCCACCGAACGGATCATGCCCCGCGTGAAGCGATGGCTCAGCTTGCGGCCATGTTCGTCGATCTTCATCCGAACCGCGAGAACCGCGCGGTCGACATTTTCATGCAAAGAGCACAAATCGCCCGAAAGCCGGTCGGGCAGCATCGGCACGACGCGGTCGGGGAAATAGGTCGAATTCCCTCGTTTACGCGCCTCACGATCGAGCGCGGAGCCCGGCGTCACGTAATGCGCCACGTCCGCGATCGCGACCCAGATCAGGAAGCCGTTTTCGTTCTTCGGATCGTCATCGCGCTCGACGAGCACCGCATCGTCGCGGTCGCGCGCATCCGCCGGGTCGATCGTCACGAAGGGCAGCTTGCGCAGGTCTTCGCGATCGCCCAGAGGCGCCGGTTCGGCAGCGTCTGCCTCGGCCACGACCTCATCGGGGAAATCGTCGGGGATGCCGTGTTGGTGGATCGCGATGAGCGAGACGGCCTTGGGCGCCGACGGATCGCCCAGCACCTCGAGCACCCGCGCGCGCGGCAGCCCCATGCGACCACGCGGACCGGTCTGCTCGGCCTCGACCAGTTCGCCATCCTTGGCGCCTTCGGTCACGGCGGCGGGCACCTGCCATTCGCTCTCGGCACCCTTGTCGATCGGCATGATCCGCCCGCCTTCGGCGGTCTTGCGGAAGATGCCGACAATGCGATGGGAGGCGGTGCCGATCTTGCGGATCAGACGCGCCACATAGCCATAGCTTTCATCTTCGACCGGCGTGAGACGCCCGAGAACCCGGTCACCCTGCGCCAAAGCGGGATCGCCTTCGCGGCGCACATAAAGCACGACCGGCGCCGGCCCCTCGCCCGTCCATTCGGCGGGCTCGGCCCATTGGTCGCCCTGGCTGTCCTCGCGCAGCATCCGCAGCACCGTCACCGGCGGCAGCGTGCTCGGATCACGGAACTGGCGGCGGCGCTTCTCGATCAGCCCCTCGGCCTCCATCTCGCGCAGGATCCGCTTGAGCTCGATCTTCGCTTGCCCCTTGACGCCGAAGGCCCGCGCGATGTCGCGCTTGGCCGTCTGGTCGGGGTTATCGTTGAGCCAGTCGAGGATCTGCTGGCGCGAGGGAATGGGGGCGGCTTTGCTCATGGCCCTGCCTAGCATGGGCTTGGCGGGCCGTCACGCGGGGAAATCGCAACACTGGCACCGCGAGAGCCGCTCAGGATTCCGCTTGCGGGGGCGGCGGCGCAGGCCTAGCCTCCGCGCGAAACTGATGGAGGCCCTCATGGCAAAAATCGAAGCCCGTCTGGCAGAACTTGGAATCAGCTTGCCCGATGCGCCGATGCCCGCAGCGAATTACGTGCCCTTCGTGCGCAGCGGCAACCAGCTTTTCGTGTCGGGCCAGATCTCGAACGGCCCCGAAGGCCTGATCCTCGGCAAGCTCGGTGACAGCATGGACGTGGCCGAGGGCGCGATGGCCGCGCGGTTCTGCGGCCTCGCGCTGATCGCACAGGCCAAAGCGGCGCTTGGCGATCTCGACAAGGTCAAGCGCGTGGTAAAGCTCGTGGGCTTCGTCAATTCCACGTCTGATTTCACCGACCAGCCCAAAGTGGTCAACGGCTGCTCGGACCTGATGGTCGAGGTCTTCGGCGAGGCTGGCCGTCACGCTCGCTCCGCGGTCTCCGCCGGGTCTCTCCCGCTTGGCGTCTCGGTCGAGATCGAGGCGATTTTCGAGGTCGAGTGATGGCGCTGCACCCCGATTTTCTTCGCCTGCCGATCGCGCATCGGGCGTTGCATGATTTCGCGCTCGGCCGGCCCGAGAACAGCCGCGGGGCGATCCGGGCGGCGATCGCGGCGGGCTACGGGATCGAGATCGACGTGCAGCTTTCGGCCGATGGCGTGCCGATGGTGTTTCACGACTACTCGCTGCATCGGCTGACCGGTGAGACCGGGCCGGTGCGCGGGCGCACGGCGGCGGAACTGGGGGCGATCACGCTCAAAGGCACGGAAGAAGGCATCCCGACGCTGGCTGAAGTGCTCGAGATCGTCGCCGGTCAGGTGCCGCTTCTGGTCGAGATCAAGGATCAGGATGGCGCGCTCGGACTACAGGTCGGCCCGCTCGAAGAGGCAACCGCGAAGCTGCTGAGCACCTATGACGGCCCCGTCGCGGTGATGTCCTTCAACCCGCATGCGATCGAGGCTTTCGGCAAGTTCGCGCCGGGGGTGCCGGTGGGGCTGACGACTTCCGCCTATCAGCCCCATGACTGGGCCCTCCTGCCGGCCGCGCGCGGCGATGAGCTGCGCCACATCCCGGATTTCGAACGGCTCGGGGCGGCCTTCATTTCGCATGAGGCCAAAGATCTGACCGCGGCGCGCGTGACCGAGCTGAAAGGTCTCGGCGTGCCGGTTCTGTGCTGGACGATCCGCTCCGTCGACGAAGAGGCGCTGGCGCGGCAGGTGGCCGACAATGTGACCTTCGAGGGATATCTTTCGGCGCTGCCTGCTTGACCGATGGGCCGAAGGGCCCAGATTCAGCGCAAAGACCTCGCAACCTCCCCCGGGGGATCATGGATCAAAGCGTTGAAATCACGCTTCATTCGGATATTTCCGAAATAAGTGAAGTCGACTGGAACGCCTGCGCCTGCCCCGAAACCGGGGATGGGCGGCGGGCGTTCGACCCTTTCACCACCCATCGCTTCCTTGCCGCACTGGAGACCTCGGGGTCTGTCGGGCCGGGGACGGGCTGGGACGCGCGCCATGTTGTCGCGCGCATGGGTGGGCAGGTGATCGCCGTCGCCCCGCTCTATGTCAAATCGCACAGCCAGGGAGAATATGTCTTCGACCACGGCTGGGCCGACGCCTATGAGCGCGCGGGCGGGCACTATTATCCCAAGCTGCAATGCGCCGTGCCGTTTACCCCGGTTGCGGGGCCGCGCCTTCTGACCTTGCCGGGGCTGGAAGACGCGGGCAAGCGCGCGCTGCTGGCGGGTATGGAGCAGATCGCCAGCGGCGCGGGCGTTTCCTCCGTCCACATCACCTTCTGCACCGAGGACGAGGCAGAACTGGCCGCGGACGTGGGCTGGCTGCACCGGATCGGTCAGCAATTCCACTGGATCAATCGCGACTACCCCAGTTTCGACGCCTTCCTTGGCGAGCTCAGCTCCCGCAAGCGCAAGGCGCTGCGCAAGGAACGTCAGCGCGCCCAGGCCTTCGGCGGCGAGATCGTGCAGCTCTCCGGCGACGACATCAGCCCCGAGCATTGGGATGCGTTCTGGGCGTTTTACCAGGATACCGGCAGCCGGAAATGGGGCCGCCCCTACCTGACGCGCGACTTCTTCGACCGCTTGCACGAGATGCGCGAGGACGTGCTGCTCGTACTGGCGATGAACGGACCACGTCCGATCGCGGGGGCACTCAACTTGATCGGGCGCGAGGCGCTCTTCGGCCGCTATTGGGGCTGCGTCGAGGACCACCCGTTCCTGCATTTCGAGCTTTGTTACCATCAGGCCGTCGATTACGCGATCGCCCATGGCCTGAAACGTGTCGAGGCCGGTGCACAAGGCGAGCACAAGCTGGCGCGCGGCTACCTGCCTGTCGCGACCCATTCCGCGCATTGGATCGCTCATCCGGGTCTGCGCCGCGCCGTGTCCGAGTATCTCGAAGCTGAACGCGCCGCCGTGGACGAGGATATCGAGATCCTGACCGAGATGGGCCCGTTCCGCAGCCCTTCGGAACCCGAACGCTAAGCCGGCGTTTGTCACAAGACATATGACAGGAGAGACGAATGAACCTTGAGGACCTGACCCAAGTCAGCAGCTGGCTGACGCAGGATCGGATCGACGCCGCGATCATGGTCGCGGTGAACGTGGTGGCGGCGCTGGTGATCTTGTTGGTCGCGATAGCGATCTCGGCCTGGGCGAAGCGTCGCATCGTGGCGCTCTCGAACCGATATGCGCGGCTCGACGACACGCTCTTCGGCTTCCTCGGGAACATGGTCAAATACCTGGTCCTCGCGATCGGGGTGATTTTCATCCTCAACCGCTTCGGCATCCAGACCACTTCGCTTGCCGCCCTCGTCGGCGCTGCCGGTCTTGCCATCGGCCTCGCGCTGCAAGGCACGCTGTCGAACCTCGCCGCAGGTGTGATGATCATTCTCTTCCGCCCGTTCCGGCAGGGTGACTTCATCGCGGCCGGGTCGGAAAGCGGCACTGTCACCGAGATACAGCTCTTTTATACGGTGCTGACCACCTATGACGGCATCCAGATCATCGTGCCCAACGGCGATATCTGGTCGAAGTCGATCATCAACTATTCCGCCAACCCGACCCGGATGATGGATCTGACGATCGGCGTCGCCTATGACGCCGATCTGAAGAAGACGCAGGAAGTGCTGGAGCGCATCTCGCTTTCGGACGAGCGCGCCCTGAAAGACCCGGCGCCGACGATCCGGGTGAAGGCTCTTGGCGACAGCTCGGTGGATTTCACCTTCCGCGTCTGGGCAAATTCCTCGGATTTCTGGGCCTTGCAGGCCGATTACACCCGCAAGATCAAGGAAGAGTTCGACGCGAACGGCATCGGCATTCCCTTCCCGACCCGTACGCTCGAAGTGGTTCAGGTGCCCAAGATCGAAACTGCCCCGGTAAAATCCGAGGGCAGCGCTGCGTGATCTGGTCAGAGGCGCGCAAGATGCTACCATTGACCCAAAGCTGAAGGGAGCGAGCCATGACATCAAAGCTTGACGCCGAAGAACGCAAGGCCCTTCTGGGCGCACTCGAAGACAGCGGCTGGCGCGCCGCCGAAGAGGGCGACGCGATGGTCAAGCGGCTGATCTTCAAAGATTTCTCGGCCGCCTGGGGGCTCATGTCGCGCGCCGCGCTCTGCGCCGAGACGATGAACCATCATCCCGACTGGCGCAATGTCTACAACAAGCTCGAGATCACGCTTTCGACCCATGATTGCGGCGGGGTGAGCGTGCTCGACATCGAGCTCGCCCGCGCGCTGGATGCTTTGGCCGAAGGTGTGGCGGAGGTCGACCGCGATATCGGTCGTCCGCTGATGCGGCTTGCCGATCAGGTCGAGGACTGAACGCGAGCCTCGAAGCCAGCCCGAATGAAAACGCCCGGCAGATTGCCGGGCGTTTCCGTTTACAGCGCAAGCGCGATCACATCTCGGCCAGCAAACCCTCACCCGCCGAGGCCTCGCAAGTGCCGGGGCTCTCCTCGACATGCAGGACCTTCACAACCCCGTCCTCGACGAGCATCGCATAGCGACGCGAGCGGTTGATGAGCCCGGCCGGCGGAGCGGTGAAATCCATTTCGATCGCCTGGGTGAACGCCGCTTCGGCATCGGCGAGCATCGTGATCCCGGCAGCCTCCGCGCCGGTCGCCTCGCCCCAGGCCTTCATCACGAAGGGATCGTTCACTGCGATGCAGATGATCTCGTCCACGCCCTTCGCGGCGAACGCCTCCTTGGTGCGGATGAAGCTCGGCACATGGGCGGTGGTGCACACGCCCGTATAGGCGCCGGGCACCGCGAAGATCACGACCTTGCGGCCCTTCATCTTATCGCCAAGGCTCACGGGTTGCGGCCCCTCCGGCCCCATCACGAGGAAAGTCGCGCCGGGAAGGGTGTCGCCAGTCGTTAAGGTCATGGAAAGCTCCGATGCTGTCGCGTTGCGTTTGTTCCGCAGCTCGATATAGGGTCGGGCGCGAAACGGGCCAGTGGAGAATGAGATGAGCGGGATCGTGATCGTCGGAGCGGGTCAGGCGGCAGCCTCGATGGCCGCCAAGCTGCGCGCCTTGGGCCATGAGGGAACGATCACCATTATCGGCTCGGAGTCGCTCCCGCCCTATCAGCGCCCACCGCTCTCGAAGGCCTATCTGCTGGGCGACATGGGCGTCGAGCGGCTGACGCTTCGCGCGCCGGACTGGTGGGAAGAAAACGCCATCACCTTGCGGCTCGGCACCTCCGTCACCGCGATCGACACCGAGGCGCAGCGCGTCACCCTTTCCGACGGCGAAAGCCTCGCCTATTCCGAACTCGCTATTTGCACCGGCGCCACACCGCGCCGACTGCCTGCCGCGATCGGCGGCGAACTGGGCAATGTCTTCACCGTCCGCAACCTCGCCGATGTCGATGCGATGCGACCGCTCTTCGACGCGGGCAAACGCCTCGTCGTCGTGGGCGGTGGCTATATCGGGCTCGAAGCGGCGGCCGTCGCACGCAAGCTCGGCCTTGAGGTCACCCTGATCGAGGCAGCTCCGCGCATCCTCGGCCGCGTCGCCTGCGCGCAAACGGCCGATGCGATCCGTGCCTTGCACCAAAGCCACGGCGTCGAGATCCTCGAAGGCATCGGCCTTGCGCGGCTCACCGGCGAGACCGATGTCACAGGCGCAGAACTGGCAGACGGGCGCACTCTCCCGGCCGATTTCGTGATCGTCGGCATAGGCGTGACCCCCGATGAAGCGATCGCCCGCGAGGCCGGTATCCAGTGCGAAAACGGCGTCGCTGTGGACGCCCAGGGACAAAGCTCGACCCCCCATGTCTGGGCGGCGGGCGACTGCGCTTCCTTCCCCGGACCGGAGGAGCGGTTGCGCCTCGAATCCGTGGGCAACGCGATCGACATGGGCGAATTGGTCGCCGCCAACATGCTCGGCGCGGCCAAGGATTACGCTCCCAAACCGTGGTTCTGGTCGGACCAGTTCGACGCGAAGCTCCAGATCGCGGGGCTCAACGCAGACTATGACCGGGTCGTCACCCGCCACGATGACGGCGCGAGCTTCTGGTATTTCCGCGACGGCCGCCTGATCGCCGTCGACGCGCTCAACGACGCGCGCGCCTACATGGTCGGCAAACGCCTGATCGAAGCCGCGAAACCCGTCACCCCCGAGCAGGTCGAAACCACGCCCGAGCTGAAGGCGCTGATGAAATGAGGATCATCGGGGGCGAACGGCGCGGGTTGAAACTGGCCGATGTCGGTGAAGGCGATGCGGCGGCGCATCTGCGCCCGACGACGGACCGCGTGCGTGAAAGCATCTTCAACCTTCTGATCAATGGCAGCCACGGCAATCCCGTGCCCGGCGCCCGGGTACTCGATCTCTTCGCAGGCACCGGCGCTCTGGGCCTCGAGGCGCTCTCGCGCGGCGCGGCGCGCGTGGCCTTCGTCGATGACGGCGCCACGGCCCGCGCGCTCTTGCGCCGCAATATCGAGGCGATGCGCGCGATGGGCGTCACGGATGTCTGGCGTCGCGACGCGACCAATATGGGCCCCAATCGCGGCCCCGGTTACGACCTGATCTTTCTCGATCCGCCCTATGGAATGGGGCTGGGCGAACGCGCCATCGCGTCGTGCCTCGAAGGCGGCTGGTTCGCTCCGGGCGCCACCATCGTCTGGGAAGAAAACACCCCGCCGATCCTCGCCCAACCCCTGATTCAACTCGACCAACGTCGCTATGGCGATACGCTGGTCACCCTCGCCCGGATGCCAGAATGATCCCGCAAGCCGTTCTCTTCGACTGCGACGGAGTGCTCGTCGACAGCGAGCCCGCCACCTTCCTGCTGATCCAGCAGGAATTCGCCCGCCACGGCGTCGAGAAATCAATCCCCGAGCTTGAAGAGGCCTTCATCGGCTCGACGATCGAACATGTCGCCAGCTGGGGCCGCGCGCGCGGTGCCGCCCTGCCCGAAACCTGGGTCGATGACTATTACGAGGCGCTTTACTCACGGCTGCGCGCGGGCACCGACCTGATGCCCGGCATCCCGGCATTACTGGCCCGCCTCGACGCCTCCGGCATCCCCTTCGCGGTCGGCTCGAATGGGCGGCAGGCGAAGATGGAGGCGACGCTCGGCCAACACCCCGAGATCCGCGCCCGGCTCGACGGGCTTCTGTTCTCGGGACAGGACCTGAACATGCCCAAGCCGAAACCCGATCTCTACCTCCATGCCGCCTCCGTGCTCGGCGCCGATCCGCAGGCTTGCGTCGTGATCGAGGACAGCCCAACGGGTGCACGCGCCGCGAAAGCGGCCGGGATGCGCTGCCTCGGTTATGCCCCTCAAGGCGCGAACCCGCGCCTCGCGGCCGAGGGCGCAGAGTTGTTCACCGACATTGCAGATGTGCCGCGCCTGATCGGGCTCGAGACCTGAAAGCGCTTCGCTTCTTCTTGATGAAAATATCTCGGGGGTGAGGCGCGCAACGCGCCGAGGGGGCAGCGCCCCCTCCTACCCTCCGACGATCGCGATCCCGCGTCGGATGAGGCCGCTCCCCCTCTTTCTCAGCCCTTGGCGTCCTCGAGGATCATCTGCGCCGCCTTCTCCGCAATCATCATCGTCGGCGCGTTTGTATTGCCCGAGGTGATCGTCGGCATGATCGAGGCATCCGCGATGCGCAAGCCTTTCAGGGCCTTCAGACGCAGGCGCGGATCGACAACCGCCGCGTCATCCGCGCCCATCCGGCAGGTTCCGACGGGGTGGAAGATCGTGGTGCCGATCTCGCCTGCGGCTTTCACCAGATCCTCTTCGGACTGGTAATCCGGGCCGGGCTTGTATTCCTCGGGGTGGTATTTCGCGAAAGCGGGCTGCTGCGCCACGCGACGCACCTGACGGATCGCCTCGGCGGCGACGCGCTTGTCTCCCTCGGTCGAGAGGTAGTTCGGCGCGATCTCCGGATGGGCACGGAAATCGGGCGAAGTGATGTGAACATGTCCACGGCTTTCGGGGCGCAGGTTGCACACGCTCGCCGTCATGCCGGGGAAGGGGTGCACGGGGTCGCCGAACTTCTCGAGGCTCACAGGCTGGACATGGTATTCCAGATCCGGCGTTTCCTTTTCCGGGAAGCTCCGGGTGAAGACACCCGCCTGGCTCGGCGACATCGACATCGGGCCCGAGCGGAACAGCGCGTATTCCATCCCGATCTTCGCCTTGCCCCAGAGTGTCGATGACATGGTGTTGAGGCTTTTCACCCCCTGCACCTTGTAGACGAGGCGCAGTTGCAGGTGATCTTGAAGGTTCTCGCCCACGCCATTCACCTCGGCGACCGGGGTAATCCCATGCGCGGAAAGCACATCGCCGCACCCGATGCCCGACAGCTCGAGGATCTGGACCGAGCCGATCGCGCCCGCCGAGAGCACCGTCTCGCCCGCCTTCACGTCATGGCTCTGACCGTTGCGGTTGTAGCGGATGCCGGTGACGCGGCCCTCCTCGATCAGCAGCTTCTCGACCTGGGCATGCGTCTCGATGCGGAGGTTCGGGCGGTTCATCGCGGGCTTGAGGAAAGCCTTCACCGCGTTCCAGCGCCAGCCCGCCTTCTGCGTGACATGGAAATAACCGCCGCCCTCATTGGTGCCGGCGTTGAAATCATCGGTGCGCGGGAAACCTGCCTGTTCGGCGGCTTCGAGGAAAGAGTCGAGCAGATCCCAGCGCACCCGCGCCTCTTCCACGCGCAGCTCGCCGCCCGCGCCATGCAGGTCGCTCTCGCCGCGATAGAAATCTTCCTGCTTCTTGAACAAGGGCAGCACGTCATCCCAGCCCCAGCCCGGATTGCCAGCCTGCGCCCACATGTCGTAGTCGCGCGCCTGGCCGCGCATGTAGATCATGCCGTTGATCGAGGAACAGCCGCCGAGGATACGCCCGCGCGGATAGAGCAGCTGGCGCCCGTTCAGCCCCGTGTCGGCGGCGGTCTTGTAGCCCCAGTCGGTGCGCGGATTGCCGATGCAGTAAAGATAGCCCACCGGGATATGAACCCAGTGGTAATTGTCGCGCCCCCCCGCTTCGAGCAGAAGCACCTTGTTCTTCGGATTTTCCGAAAGCCGATTGGCCAGAACGCAACCCGCGCTGCCCGCGCCCACGACGATATAATCGTATTGATCCATGATCCCCTCCCGCGATGCGCCTCCGTCCTCGTTTTCGCAAGCAAGCGACGCTGCGGCAAGGGCCGCACCGGGGCAATCGCGCAAAATCGCTTTGCACAAACGCAAGGAAGGGCTTGCCTGTCAGGGGGGTGATCCGTTCTATGGCGCAAACCTCTCGGAGCCATCCCGTGTTCGCCTATCGCCTCCTCGTAAGCTTCGCGACCCTGCCGGTTCTGGTCCGGCTGGGCTGGCGCGTGCTGCGCGGCAAGGAAAGCGCGCAGGCGGCGGGTGAACGGCTTGGCGGGGGGGAAGCTGCACCCGGGCGGGTCTGGCTGCACGCCGCATCGAATGGCGAACTGACCTCGGCGCGCCCGCTGATAGAGGCGATGCTGGCGCGCGATCCGGAGTTGCGGCTCATGGTGACGGTGAACACCGCGACGGCGCGCGCGATGGGAGAGGGCTGGGCCGATCCGCGCATCGCGATACGCATGGCGCCGCTCGATCATCGCGCGGTGCTGGGTCGGTTCCTGCGCCGCCATGCGCCGCGCGCGCTGATCGTGATCGAGAATGAGCTTTGGCCGAACCGGATGGCGCTGGCGGCGCGGGCGGGCTTGCCGATCCTCGTGATCGGGGCGCGGATCTCCGAACGCTCGGCGGCGCGCTGGGGCAAGACCGGGCTCGGGCAGAAGATGGTCGCGCAGATCGGGGCGCTCTCGGCGCAGGATGCGGGGTCGGAAAGCCGGTTCGTGAAACTTGGCCTGTCGCCCGAGCGGCTCTTGCCACAGGCGAACCTGAAAACCGCGATCACGCTGGAGCGCGGCGCGCCGCTTGATTGGGATCGCAGCGAGACGGTGCTCGCCGCGTCGACGCATGAGGGCGAGGAGACGCTGGTTCTGAGCGCCTTCGCCGAGGCCCGCACCCGCCGCCCCGGGTTGCGCCTGATCCTCGCCCCACGCCATCCGCGCCGCGCCCCCGAGATCGCGGCACTGATCGCGAAGGCGGGGCTGTCTCATACCAGCCGCTCGAAGGATGAGCCGCCCGCAGCAGAGGTCTATCTTGCCGATACGATGGGCGAGATGGGGCGCTGGTATGCAAGCGCCGGGATCTGTTTCGTAGGCGGTTCGCTCGTCGAGAAAGGCGGGCACACGCCCTACGAACCTGCGGGCTTCGACAGTGCGATCCTGCACGGGCCGCATGTCGCGAATTTCCGCGAGGCTTACGGCGCCCTTGATGAACAAGGCGGTGCAACGCTTTGCAAGGATGTGGCGGACCTCGCGGAGCAATTCGCGACGCTCGACGCCCCCGAGCAGGCGGAGATGGCCCGCGCGGCGCGGGCGGCGCTTGGCCCGCCCGCCGATATCGAGGCGTTGTCGCAGGCCGTGCTCGACCGGCTCTGAGCCGCGCGAGAGGCTTGCATTGCAGGCCAAAACGCTTATCTGCTCAGACATTCTGGAGATGATGCGCAGATGATCCGTTACACGCTGCAATGCGATCAGGACCACCGTTTTGAAAGCTGGTTCCCCTCGGCCGACGGGTTCGAGGCGCTAAAGGCTGCCGGTCAGCTGGAATGCGCGATCTGCGGCTCGCGCAGGGTCGAGAAATCGCTGATGGCGCCCTCGGTGACGCCCGCGCGCAAGAAGGCCGACGCGCCCGAGGCAAAGCCCGAACGCCCGCTGTCGGAACCCCAGTCGGAAGCCGAAAAGGCCTTCGCCGCGATGCGCCGCCACATCGAGGAGAACTCGGATTACGTCGGCATGAACTTCGCCAGCGAGGCCCGCGCCATGCATGCCGGCGAGACCGAAGCCCGCGCCATCCATGGCGAGGCGAAACTTGAAGAAGCGCGCGAGATGCTCGAAGAAGGCTTGCCCGTTCTTCCGCTCCCGTTCCTGACCCGCCGCAAGACGAACTGAGCCCGCTCAGCCCGCGATCTGCTCCGCCTGCCGCAACGCCAGCGCGCCGATGGTGAGCGAAGGGGCCTCGCCGCCTCCGGTCGAGGAGAAAAGGCTCGCATCCGAGATCCACAGGTTCGCGTGATCGTGGCTGCGCCCGAACGCATCGGCGACCGAGCTCGCACTGTCCGTCCCCATCCGCGCCGTGCCAAAGACGTGGGTTGCGGAAAAGCTGTCCCAGCTGCCGCGCTCCTCGAGCAGGGCCCCGGCCCCGGTTGCGCGCAAAAGGCTTCGGCAACCCTCGGCCATCTTGCGCAGCAGCGCGAGGCTGTTTTGCGTCAAAACCGAGCTAATCACCGGTAGCGGCACACCGTTGGCGTCGCGTCGTTCGGGCGAAAGTGTCACGTGGCTGCGCTCGTCAGGGATCACCGCCCCTATCGCCGCAACCGTGATCGCCGAACCGAACTGCGCCTGCATCGCCCGATGAAACGCGGCACCATGCCCCGGCACCAGTCGCTGTGCATAACCAATCGGCCCGCTCAGGCCCAGCTCGCGCACTGCAGAGGTGTAACGACATCCGCCTACAGCGCCCTGCACCCCGTCCGGCGCGGATTGCGCCCAGCAGATTGCGTCTGCGGGCAGACCCATATGACTATTCTCGAGCCCCGGCAGAATGGCCGTGCTCGACCAGCCCAGCGTTTCCATGAAGTTGCGCCCGACCTGCCCCGAGCCGTTCGCCACACCGTCGGGGGCACCGGGTTGGGCGCTCGCCAGCAGCAGGCGCGGGGTCTGTACGGCACCGCCCGAAAGGATGAGGATCGGGGTCTCCTGCCGAACCGTCCGTCCCGCATGGACATAGTGAACCGCCGCCGCCCGCCCGTTCGGGCCGAGCTCGATCCGCGTCACCGGCGCGTTCGCGATCAGCGTCAGGTGTCCGCTTTCCTGCGCATGACGCAGATATGTGACATCGGCCGAGCCCTTGTCGCCCAGCGGACAGCCCCGGCTGCACTGGCCACAATAATTGCACGAGGGCCGGCCGTCATAGGGCACGCTGTTGGCCGCACGCATATTGGCCTCGAAGGGCAGGCCGACCTTGCCCCCCGCCTCGACCAGACGCCGTGCGGGCGGGCTGAGCGGATGAGCGGGCAAAGGCGGCGGCGCGGCGCGCGGACGGGCATCGCTCCCCGACGGCTCCGCAGGCCCGGCCACCCCCATCATCGCCTCGGCCTGCACATAATAGGGCGCGAGTTCGTCATAGGAGAGCGGCCAGTCCGCCCCGACGCCATGATCGCGCGCAAGGTGAAAGCTCGCGGGATGGAGACGATGCGCCTCGCCCACGAAATGCAGCGTGCTTCCACCGACCCCCATCACATGCGCATAGCCGATGCCACCCGCCTCGCGAGACGCGGGTGGAGGCTGGCGCGGCGTCACGGCATCAAAGCTTTGAAGATCGCGGTCCGCTGGATCGAGCCGCCCCAAGTCGCCATACAGGATCTCGCCCCGGCTGCCCGGAGGAGCGGGGAACAGATGGCGCTCCCAGTCGGTATTGGTAAGCGAGTAATCCCTGACCGGATCGAAGACCGGCCCCGCCTCGAGCAAGAGAACTGAAAGCCCCCGCTTGGTCAGCGCCCAGGCAGAGGCCGCACCGCCCGCTCCCGAGCCAATGATCACGACATCGGGCGCATTCATGCCGTCCCCCATGGCGGCGGATATCCCAAGGGTTGCGGCGCAGGTTCGAGCGGCAAACCGGCAAGCGCCTCGGGATGGATGAAATAGTAGCCCACGGCAAGAAGCCGCGTCACATGATAGAACCTGCCCGGGATCTCGTTGTAATCCGCCTGCGCGAGCCAGTCGACGATCTCGTCACGCGCGGCGGGCGGCAGATCGGCAAAGCGCGCGGGCCCGACGCTGTCGAGAAAACCGGTCCCCGCGGCAATCAATCGCTCAGTGAGGCTGCCCGGCTCGATCTCTGCGCGCAGCTCCGCCCCGACGCCAAGTTCGCTTGCCGAGGGAACGCCCTCGAAACCGGGCAAAAGACTGTCGAGAAAGGCGTCGAACGTTGCGGGCGCGATGGTGGGCGACCCGAGATCTTGCGCGCGCAACACCCCCGGCGCGAGCCCCGAGGCAATCCCCGCCGCCATGGCGAGCAATGTGGCACGTCGCGTTGGATTACCGATGGCCCGACCCATGCAATTACCGGCCTTTCCTGTGATATTTCGGCCAAACTGCGGAGAACCTTACCCGTGGAAGCACTCGCGTTTCCTTGCGTAAACTCACGCTTTGGTGAATGCTTGCCGCGAAACCAAAAGAAATTCCACCCAGAATGACGGAGATCTGGATGAAACGCCTCGCAAGCGCAGCAATCATCGCCCTGACCACCCTCGCATCGGCCGCACATGCCGGCGAAATCATGCCGCCGATCTTCGGACCGAGCAAGAATTCCGAAAGCGAAACGCGCCTCTTTGCCGGTCTGAACTGGACCTTCGGCAAGCAGGGCGGCGGGCTGTCGACCCGCGTCGGCGCGATCTATACCGACATCGATTCCGACGATGACGTGCAAGGCGCGCGCGTCTTTCTCGATCTCGACCTGTTCAAGCAGGGCGGCACTCCCAGCGTCTTCGTGACGGGCTTCAAGGGGACGACCTATGGCATGGGCGAGCTGGGTCTGGGTTACGACTTCGGCAACGGCGAGATGATCGGCCAGTTCGGCGGTCTGATGAACCATTTCGAAATCGGCGGAAATTACGGCTTTTCGGGCAGCGGCATGAACGGCTACGTGGGCGTCACGAGCTTCAAGTTCGACAAGGTCCAGCCGAATGCCCCGTATGAAATGTACTGATAAAGACCCGCTCTAGATCAGATCGGTAGTCAAAGCCAACTCTGCGCGAGCCCGCCTCGCGCAGAGGTCCCGACCGGCGCGGACGCCACGTCCCCCCGGCACCACCTTTTCCAACGTCTTCGCGGGTTTGCCTCGCCCCTTTCCCCGACGCCAAGCAAATCTCTTGCGCGCGCCAACTGCTTGGGCTAGCAGGGGCGCGACTCTGCCCAAGGGGGTTTCCATGCCAATTCTGGTGATGAAATTCGGCGGCACTTCGGTCGCTGATCTCGACCGGATCGCCAACGCCGCCGAAAAGGTGAAGCGCGAGGTCGAGCGCGGCTATGACGTGATCGTCATCGTCTCGGCGATGTCGGGCAAGACCAATGAGCTGGTGAACTGGGTCGAAACGACCTCGCCGCTCTATGATGCCCGCGAATACGACGCGGTCGTTGCCTCGGGCGAGAACGTCACCGCCGGTCTGATGGCGCTGCGCCTGCAGGAGATGGGCGTCTCGGCGCGCAGCTGGCAGGGCTGGCAGGTTCCGATCAACACCACCTCGGCGCATAGCGCCGCGCGTTTCGTGTCGATCCCGCGCGACAATATCGATGCCAAGTTCGCCGAAGGCTTCCGCGTCGCGGTCGTCGCCGGCTTCCAGGGCCTTTCGGCCGAGGGCCGGATCACCACACTGGGCCGCGGCGGCTCGGACACCACGGCGGTGGCCTTCGCCGCCGCCTTCGGCGCGGAGCGTTGCGACATCTACACCGATGTCGACGGCATCTACACGACCGACCCGCGCATCTCTTCCAAGGCGCGCAAGCTCGACAAGATCGCCTTCGAGGAGATGCTCGAGCTCGCATCTCTCGGCGCGAAGGTGCTGCAAACCCGCTCGGTCGAGCTCGCGATGCGCTACAATGTGCGCCTGCGGGTGCTCTCCTCCTTCGAGGAGACCGATGAAAACTCTGGAACCCTCGTTTGCGGTGAGGATGAAATCATGGAATCGAAAGTCGTCTCCGGCGTCGCCTATTCGCGTGACGAGGCCAAGATCACGCTCTTCACCATCGAAGACCGCCCCGGCATCGCCTCGGCAATCTTCGGACCGCTGGCGGAGGCCGGGATCAACGTGGACATGATCGTCCAGAACATCTCCGAGAAGGACTATGACGACGCCCATACCGGCGCCGTGACCGACATGACCTTCTCCTGCCCGACCAACCAGGTCGCCCGCGCCCGCAAGGCGATGGAAGACGCGATGGCCGCGGGTCTGATCAAATATGACGACCTGATCATCGACACCGAGGTCGCCAAGATCTCCGTGGTCGGCATCGGCATGCGCAGCCATGCGGGCGTCGCGGCGAAGATGTTCGAGGCGCTGGCTGCTGAAAACGTCAACATCAAGGTCATCGCAACGTCCGAAATCAAGATTTCGGTGCTCGTCGACCGCAAATATCTGGAACTGGCGGTTCAGGCCCTGCATGATGCCTTCGAGCTCGACAAGGCCTGACTGACCGGCGGCCTTCATCAAACGGGGGCAGACTTTACAGATGGTGGAACTGAGCGAAAGTGACAGTCGCACGCTGCTTCGACGGCTGCGCGACACGCTGGCCACCGAGGGGAGCGGTCAGGATCGCCTGAACCACATCACCCGGATCATCGCGGATTCGATGGGCACGCAGGTGTGCTCGATCTACCTGTTCCGCGACCCCGAGACGCTGGAGCTTTGCGCCACCGAGGGCCTCAAACCCGAGGCCGTCCACCACACGCGGATGCGGCTGGGCGAGGGTCTCGTGGGCCGCGTCGCGCGGTCTGGCCGCCCGATCAACTCCGCCGATGCGCCCTCCGAGCCCGGTTTCCGCTACATGCCCGAGACCGGCGAAGAGATCTATTCCAGCTTCGTCGGCGTGCCGATCCAGCGCGTAGGCGAAAAACTCGGCGTGTTGGTCGTGCAATCGAAAGAGAAGCGCTCCTTCTCCGATGACGAGCTTTACGGGCTCGAAGTCGTCGCGATGGTGCTGGCCGAGATGACCGAGCTTGGCGCCTTCGTAGGCGGCGAGAATTCGGAAATCGGCGCGACCCACCGTTTCCCCGTGATGTTTCGCGGCGCGACCGGACAGGAGGGCGCGGCGGAAGGCCGGGTCTGGCTGCACGAGCCCCGCGTGGTCGTGACCAACCCGGTGGGCGAAGACCCGGAGGCCGAGGCGTCACGTCTCGAGGCCGCGATCAAGGAATTGCGTGGGCAGATCGACACCATGCTCAAGAGCCCGACCCTGATCGACAAGGATCAGCGTCAGGTTCTCGAGACCTTCAAGATGCTCGCCGCCTCGAAGGGCTGGAAGCGGCGTATGCTCGAGGATATCGCGGCGGGCCTCTCGGCCGAAGCCGCGGTCGAGAAGGAACAGAACGCCGCCCGCGACCGGATGGCGAAATCGCCCGATCCCTATCTGCGCGAGCGGCTCAACGATCTCGACGATCTGTCCAACCGGCTGCTGCGCCAACTCACGGGTCAGGGCACCGATACCGGCGCCGAACTCCCCGCCAACCCGGTGCTGATCGCGCGCAATATCGGCCCGGCGGAGCTGCTCGATTACGACCGCAAGCTCAAGGGGATCGTGCTCGAGGAAGGCTCGGTCGGGTCTCACGCCGCGATCGTGGCGCGCGCCCTGTCGATCCCGCTGGTGATCCATGCGGGCCGGATCACGGCCGAAGCCCTCAACGGAGACCCGATCCTCGTCGATGGCGATCAGGGTGTGGTGCATCTGCGCCCCGAGGAAAGCGTGACCCACGCCTTCCGCGACAAGATCGCGATGCAGGCCGAGGCACAGAAGCGCTATGCCAGCCTGCGCGACCTGCCCGCGCAGGACCGCAACGGCACCACCATCTCGCTGATGATGAACGCAGGTCTCATGGCCGACCTGCCCTCGCTGAAAGGCTCGGGCGCGGACGGTGTCGGCCTCTTCCGCACCGAGCTGCAATTTCTCACCCGCACCCGCGTGCCGCGCCGCGACGAGCTCGCCCAGCTCTATCGCCGCGTGATGGATGCGGCCGACGGCAAGCGGGTCCATTTCCGCACGCTCGATATCGGATCGGACAAGGTCGTGCCCTACATGAAACCGCAAGACGAGCCGAACCCCGCGATGGGCTGGCGCGCGCTGCGCGTGGGGCTCGACAAACCCGGCGTTCTGCGAATGCAGCTCCAGGCGCTGCTGCGCGCGGGCAATGGGCGGCCGATGTCGATCATGTTCCCCTTCATCGCGCTTCCCGAGGAGTTCACCGCCGCGCGCGACATGCTGCTGCGCGTACGCGATCGCGAAGCGCAGCTGGGTCGCCCCGTCCCCGAGGATCTCCGTGTCGGCGCGATGCTTGAGACCCCTTCACTCGGCTTCGCCCCCGACAGCTTCTATCGCGACTGCGATTTCATCTCGATCGGCGGCAATGACCTCAAGCAGTTCTTCTTCGCCGCCGACCGCGAGAACGAGCGCGTGCGCCGTCGCTACGACACGCTCGACGGCTCTTTCCTGAATTTCCTCGAACGGATCATCGCGCGCTGCTCGGTCTCGGGCACGCCGCTGAGTTTCTGCGGCGAGGATGCCGGCCGGCCGATCGAGGCGCTGACTCTCGCAGCACTCGGGATCCGCACGCTCTCGATGCGGCCCGCCTCCATCGGTCCGGTCAAACATCTGATCCGCCGCGCGGACCTGACCGAGCTTCGCCAGGTCATTCAAAGGGCACGCAACGAAGGCCAAAGCTCCGTGCGCGGCGCTGTCACCAACTACCTCGCGCATCTCTGAGGACAGCGGGAGGCGCGGCCCTTCCCAGCGCTGGACGACGACAAAGACCGGGATGAGAGGGGGCGCTGCCCCCTCGGCGCTTCGCGCCTCACCCCCGAGATATTTTCGTCAAGAAGAAGCGAGACCTCTTCTTCGAGTTGGCCCAAATATCCCTGCCGGAGGCATCCGAAGCCCGAAAGACGTGCCCGGCCGGGTCACTTCGCGATGCGCGCCACCAGCTCCTCGCGTAAGAGCCCCTCATCGGTGCCGCTGTCGCGGGCGAGTCGCTTGAGCCCGAAATGGACGCGGGCGATTTCCTGATAATAGCTGGTGAAGGCATAGTTCACCGCAGCACCCGCGACCGCGCCCAGGATCGGGGCCGCCTGGGCCGCGAGTTTCTGACCGAGCACCGCCGAAAGCCGCGGAGCGACCTTGGCGATGAGGGATTTCATGCTCGGCCCGGTGATCGTGGCGCGCGCGGCGAGAAAGCTCAGATCCATCCCGTCATCGTTTTCGAGCGGCCCGGCCGAGGCGAAGACGCGCAGGCATTCGAGGCGCACCTCGTCGGACGCCGGATCGAAACCATGTTCGGCGGCGATGCCCTGGATCGCACGCAGAAGCATCGTCACGGTGAAGGGCAATTCGGCGAGCGAGCTTGCAAGACCGCCTGCGCCCCCGGCCGCGCCCATCGCCGCCGTCAGCGTACGGTTGAGCCAGTCGGGGCGGTCCGACACGATGCCGCGCGAGCGTTCGGCCGCCACCATCGCACCGGACAGCGCGCGCTCCGTCGCCCCGTCGAGCCCACCCCGGACCGGGGCCGGAAGTTTCTCCAGCAGGCTCTCAGCGGAGGTGCCGACATAGCCGATCAGCTGCATCACGACGCCGCCCGCCGCGCGGTGGCGTCTGGCCAGCGCGTCGAGCTCTCCGAGCAGTGCGGGGTCGGTCACGGGGGGAAGGATCTCGGCCATGGGCATCTCCTGCTTTTGGCCAAATATGGGGGCAGCCGCGCCGTTCGGCAATCAGGCGGCCTTCTCGACGGGGCCTTTCACGCCCTCCCAGGCGCCGGGGACAAGTTCGAGCCCGAGCACGCGGTCGGGGTTGGTGGGGGGTGGCATCTCGACCCCTTCGAGCTTTTCGAACCCGAAGCGCGAATAATAGGGCTCATCGCCGACCAGCAGCACCCGCTCCCAGCCCAGACGATGCGCCTCGGCGAGGCTCTCATGCATCAAGAGCCCGCCCAGCCCTTCCCCCTGCCGCGTCGGGTGCACCGCGACCGGCCCCAGGAGCAACACCCGTTTGCCGCCGACGCGCACCGGCCAGTAGCGGATCACCGCGGCGAGAATGCCATCCTGGCGCAAGGTGAGGCACAGGGGCGCGACCTTTTTAACCCCGTCGCGCAGACGATAGGAGGACAGCGCCGTGCGCCCGGGCGCGAAGCAGAGGTCATAGAGCGCCTCGACTTCCCACCAGTCCTCGTCCGTTTCCTCTTCGAGCTGATACATCGCGCCCGTCCTTTTGCCCTGTTCGACGCGGTAGCACGCACTAAGATCAGGATCAAACAGGAGAAAGCATGTTCTATCGACCGCAAGATGGCCATGGGCTGCCGCATAATCCCTTCAACGCGATCGTGGCGCCACGTCCGATCGGCTGGATCTCGACGCGCGGAACAATGGGCGACAATCTCGCGCCCTATTCCTTCTTCAATGCCGTGGCCTATACGCCGCCGCAGGTGATCTTTTCCTCGACCTCGGCCAAGCCGGATCGTGAGGGCACCAAGGACAGCGTCGCGCAGATCCGCGAGTCTGGCGTGTTCTGCGTCAATCTGGTGACCTATGCGCTGAAGGATCAGATGAACGCGTCTTGCGCCAATTTCCCCGCAGGCACGGATGAGTTTGCCGAATGTGGGATCGAGAAAGCCGAATGCGAGACGATCGACTGCCCGCGCGTGGCGGCGGCCCCTGCGAGCCTCGAATGCCGTTTGGTGCAGGTGGTGGATCTTCTGGGCGAGGCGAACTTCCTCGTCCATGGCGAGGTCACGGGCGTTCATATCGCAGATGACTGTTTGCGCGAAGGCTTCTACCGCCCCAAGGACCGGCTGGTGCGCTTTGGCTATCGGGGGGATTATGCCGCAGTGAACGAGGCCTTCGAGATGCTGCGCCCCGCCGGGGGATGAGCCCTGCCCTCAGGCCTCCGGCTCGCCCTCCGTCTCAGGCCCCGACCTCAAGCCCCGACCTCAAGCCCTGCGTGCGCGGCGGCCTTCGACCAGCGTGTAGAGCCCGCTCGCCACGATCAGCACCGCCCCCGCAATCATCGCCGCGTCCGGGCGCTCTCCGAAGACGACCGCGCCAAGGATCAGCGCGAAGATCAGGCGGGTATAGCGGAAGGGCGTGATGACCGAGACCTCGCCCATCCGCATCGCCTTGGTCAGCGACCAGTAGGCGAAAGTGCCGAAGGCGACCGCACCTGCGATATCGCGCAGCGCGATCAGGTCCGGCGTGCTCGGCCCGCCGAAGATCATCAGGATCAGCGCGCCGGTCGGGATCAGCATCATGAACCCGTAGAAGCTGAGCTGGAAATTCGACAGCACCGGCGGGCAGGCGCGAGTCGCCAGATCGCGGCCCGCGAAGCCCAGCATCCCCAGCACCGTCCAGAGCGCGGCGGGCACGAACCCGTCGAGGCCGGGGCGCAGCACGATCAGTACGCCGAGAAAGCCGATGCCGACCGCGACCCAGCGACGCATCCCCACGCGCTCGGAAAACACCACCGCCGCGCCTGCGACCACGACCAGCGGCGTGGCCTGCAGGATGGCGGAGGCGTTCGACAGCGGCGTCAGCGCGATCCCCAGCGTATAGCCAAGACGCCCCACCACCTCGAGTACGAGCTTGATTAGCATCGGCTTCGAGAGCAGCGCCGGATGCAGCAGCCGTTGCCCGCGCGCGGTCACCAGTGTCGCGAAGACCGCCATGCCGCCAAGGCCGAACAGCATCAGCACCACGCCGACCGCGACATGGGTCGACGCTGATTTGACGAACATGTCTTCCATCGCAAAAGCCGCCATCGCGACCACCATCAGCACCGAACCGCGGATATTTTCCATATCTCCTCCCGAGGGGGCACTCCCTCGCCCCGCCTTTCGCCGATAGACCGCGCGGCAAGCGGCTGCAATCCCTCTTTCCTCCTGCGCGCCCGGGGCTTAGGCTCGCCGCGACAGTTTGCGGCTAACCGGAGGATGCGCGGGATGGAGAAGATGATCGGGGTGATCGGCGGCTCGGGCGTCTACCAGATCGACGGGCTGGAAGGGGCCGAATGGGTCACGGTCGACACGCCCTTCGGCGCGCCCTCCGATCAGGTTCTGACCGGCACGCTGCACGGCGTGAAGATGGCCTTCCTGCCCCGCCACGGGCGCGGCCATGTCGAGACCCCGACCACCGTCCCCTACCGCGCCAATATCGCCGCGATGAAGCAGCTGGGCGTGACCGATCTCGTCGCGGTCTCGGCGGTGGGCTCGCTGAAAGAGGCCTATGCGCCGGGCGATTTCCTGATCGTGGATCAATATATCGACCGCACCTTCGCCCGCGAAAAATCCTTCTTCGGCCCCGGCATGGTGGGCCATGTCTCGGTCGCCCATCCCGTCTGCGCGGACCTGTCCGCCGCCTGCGCCGAGGCCGCGCGCAAGACCGGCGTAAAGGTCCATGAGGGCGGCACCTATGTCGCGATGGAAGGCCCGCAATTCTCGACAAAGGCCGAGAGCGAGCTTTACCGCCAATGGGGCGCCGACGTGATCGGCATGACCGGGATGCCCGAAGTGAAGCTCGCCCGCGAGGCGGAACTCCATTACGCCTGCGTCGCGATGATCACCGATTTCGACTGCTGGCACCCCGATCACGACGCCGTGGACGTGGCGCAGGTCGTGGCCGTCGCGATGAAGAACGCGAGCAAGGCCCGCGATCTGGTCGCGGCCCTGCCCGCACTGCTCAAAGGCGCTGCGGGAGAATGTACGACCGGCTGCACCCGCGCGCTCGACAGCGCGATCATGACCGCGCCCGACAAGCGCTCGGCCGAGATGAAAGAGAAACTGAAGACTATCGCGGGCCGCGTGCTCGACCTCTGAGGACCGAATGAAAGACGTCAAAGACTATATCCGCACCATCGCCGATTTCCCGCATGAAGGGATCATGTTCCGCGATGTGACGACCCTGTTTGCCGATCCGCGCGGCTTCCGCATGGCGATCGACCAGCTTCTTCACCCCTGGGCGGGCCAGCAGATCGACAAGGTCGTGGGGCTGGAGGCGCGCGGCTTCATCCTTGGCGGCGCGATTGCCCATCAGCTTTCGAAAGGGTTCGTGCCGATCCGCAAGAAGGGCAAACTGCCCGGCCAGACCATCAGCCAAGCCTACCAGCTCGAATATGGCGAGGCGGTGATGGAGATGCATGAAGACGCGATCCAGCCCGGCGAGAAGGTTCTGATCGTCGATGACCTTCTGGCCACGGGCGGCACCGCGCGGGCGGGCATCCAGCTGATCGAGCGCGTCGGCGGCGATATCGTCGGCCTGTCCTTCATTGTCGATCTCCCGGAACTGGGCGGGCGGAAACTGCTCGAAAGCCTCGGGATGAATGTGAACGTGCTCTGCGAGTTCGAGGGGCTGTGAGCCCGGGTCCGGTCGCTGCCGTCCTTGCCGTGGTGATCCGCGACGGGCAGGCCCTTCTGGTGCAGCGCGCGAACCCGCCCGATGCCGGACTCTGGGGATTTCCCGGCGGCAAGATCGAGTTCGGTGAGACGCTTCTCTCGGCAGCCGAGCGCGAGCTGCGCGAAGAGACCGGCGTGCGCGCAGAGGCAACGCACGCCTTCAACGCGCTTGATGTCCTTGCACAGGGCGCAGATGAGATGCTGGAGCATCATTACGTGCTGATCGCGGTCGAATGCCGTTGGCTGGCCGGAGAGCCAAGTGCTGCCGATGATGCGCTGGATGCCCGCTGGGTCGATCTCGACCGGATCGAGGATCTTCCCCTGAGCCGCGATGTGGCACGCGTCGCGCGGCAGGCCGCAGCACTGTACCATTCTCATTCGCGTTAACCCATCGCTAATTCGAATCGCGCTAGGCTGACCGCGCCTGATGGTTCGGCTGCTTGCATACACACGTGAACCGGAATGCCGCGCCCCGCCTGCTCTCCTGGCGGGGCGCGTCTCGTCTCCACCTCAGCGTTCGGCCAGAACCGCGCCGGGATTGAGGATGCCTTTCGGGTCCAGCGCCGATTTGATCGCCCGCATCGCCGCCAGCTTGCCCGGATCGCCGTAACGCTCCAGATCGCCGACCTTGAGCCGCCCGATCCCATGCTCGGCCGAGATCGAGCCGCCGAAGCGATCCACCAGATCGTAGACCGTCTCGGGAATCGCGCGGCGCAGGTTTTCGTATTCCTTGCGATCGCGCCCTTCCGCCGGGAAGGCGTTGAAATGCAGGTTGCCGTCCCCGACATGACCGAAGCAGTTGATGCGGATATCGGCAAGCGCGCGCAGGGCCGCCTCGGCCTCTTCGATGAACTGAGCCAGCTTCGGCAGCGGCAGCGAAATGTCATGGCTGGAAATCGAGCCGATCCGCTTGTTCGCCTCCGGCAGGCTCTCGCGCAGGGTCCACATCTGGGCGCGCTGGCTCTCGGAGCTTGCGATGACCCCGTCACGTACAAGGCCCTCGCCCGCCACGAAGAGCCCCGCCAACGCTTCTTCCGGCGCCAGCCCCTCCGGCAGGCCGATCTCGATCAGCACCGACCAGTCCGGGCGCGCGGCAAATGGCTGATGCACCTCCGGGCCGACGGCATCCAGAAACCGCAGCCCCTGCCCCGAAATCAGCTCGAAAGCCGAGACACAACCCGGCATCCGCGCTTCGGCCAGTTCCAGCAATGCCAGCGCCGCCGACGGGCTTTCGACCACCATCATCGCCGTGCCGACCGCCGCAGGTTTTGGCAACAGCCGCAACGTCGCCGCAGTGATGATCCCCAACGTGCCCTCGGACCCGATCAGCAGGTCCTTCAGGTCGTAGCCCGTGTTGTCCTTGCGCAGATGTTTCAACCCCGAGATCACCGTGCCATCGGCCAGCACCGCCTCGACCCCCAGGCAAAGCTCGCGGGCATTGCCATAGCGTAGCACGTTCACGCCGCCCGCATTGGTCGCCAGCACGCCACCGATCCGCGCCGAACCTTGGCTCGCGATGGTCAGCGGGAACAGCCGTCCCGCGCGATCCGCCGCCTGCTGCGCGTCCAGAAGTGTCGCGCCCGCCTCGATCTCCAGCACATGGCCCGTGACCGCCCGCACCGACGCCATCTTCTCAAGGCTCACGATCACCGGCGCGGGGCCCTCTTCGATGATCTGCCCGCCGACCAGCCCGGTCCCGCCGCCAAAGGGCACCACCCCTACACCCGCACTGTGGCAGGTCCGCAGAATCGCCGCGACCTGCGCCGTCGAGACGGGCTTCACCAAAACCCCGCCGCAACCCTTGTAACGCCCGCGCGGCTCCTCGAGATAAGATACCCCCGGCGCGCCGATGCTCAGCCCCGGCACCTCTGCGCGCAGCGTCTCGACAAAGCTCTCATCGGCAGGTGCGCGCATCGAACACTCCTTCGAATTGGCCCAAATATCCCGGGGGTGAGGCTGTCAAGCCGAGGGGGCAGCGCCCCCTTCCTGACCTGTCTCATTCGTCTTGCGGCAGAGGTGTCCGCACCTCCGCCCCGTATGCGTGGCCCGCCTTATCGCCAGGTCGGATGGAAACGGTTCGCCGGGCTCAACGTGAAGATCTCGCAGCCATCCGCGGTCACCCCAACCGAATGCTCGAATTGCGCGCTCAGCGACTTGTCACGCGTCACGGCGGTCCAGTCATCGGCGAGAACCTTGGTTTCGGGGCGGCCTAGATTGACCATCGGCTCGATCGTAAAGATCATGCCTTCCTCGAGCACCGCACCCGAACCCGCGCGCCCGTAATGGAGCACGTTCGGCGGTGCGTGGAAGACCTTGCCGACACCATGGCCGCAGAAGTCACGCACCACCGACATCCGGTGGCCTTCGACGAATTTCTGGATCGCATGGCCGATATCGCCGAAGGTGTTGCCCGGCTTGACCTGTTCGATCCCGATCATCAGCGCGTCATGGGTGACCTGGATCAGCCGCTCGGCCTTCCGGCTCAGGGTACCCGCGACATACATGCGCGAGCTGTCCCCGTACCAGCCATCGAGGATCACCGTCACGTCGATATTGATGATATCGCCATCCTTGAGCTTCTTGTCGCCCGGGATGCCGTGGCAGACCACATGGTTGACCGAGATGCAGCTCGCATGGCGATACCCGCGATAGCCGATCGTGGCCGAAGTCGCGCCCAGCTCGGTGACGCGCTTGTCGATGAAAGCGTCGAGCTCGCCGGTGCTTACCCCCGGCTTCACCAGATCCGCCACCTCGTCGAGGATCTGCGCGGTCACCTGCGAGGCGGCGCGCATTCCAGCGAAATCGCTCTGGTCGTAAATCCGGATACCGTCTTTGGTCACTCGGGCCTGATTGTCGTCCAAGGGTCCACTCCTTGCAGGTTGCGGGCTCTAGATAGTCACAAAAGAACGCCTTGGCCAGTGCCCGCTCTTTTCCCCTGCCCCGCTGCGCCCTATACCAAGGCGAAAGGAGCCTCCCAGATGCCCAATCCCACCGCAGCGATCCTGATCATCGGCGACGAGATCCTCACCGGCCGCACCCGCGAGGGCAACGCCCATTTCCTTGCCGGAAAGCTGGCCGAACATGGCATCACCTGCCGCCAGATCCGGGTCGTGCCGGACGATAACGACGTGATCGTGGCGGCGGTGCGTGAGCTTTCGACAAGCCACGATCATCTTTTCACGAGCGGCGGCATCGGCCCGACCCATGACGACATCACCGCCGATGCGGTGGCCGAGGCGATGGGGGCCTCGCTCGACATACGCGACGACGCGCGCATGATCCTCGCAGAACATTACGCCGCGCGCGGGGTCGAGTTCACCACCGCCCGGCTGCGCATGGCCCGCATTCCCGCGGGCGCCGAGCTGATCGACAACCCGGTCTCGGGCGCACCGGGCTTCTCGCTGGGCAATGTCCATGTGATGGCGGGCGTGCCCAACATCTTCCAGGCGATGGTCGAGGGGCTCTTGCCGAAGCTCACCGGGGGCGCACCGCTGATCTCGCGAAACTGGCAGGTGATGGTCGCGGAGGCCTCCGTGGCCGATGAGCTGCGCGAGATCGCGGCGCGCTTTCCCGATCTCTCGATCGGGTCCTATCCCTTCGTGCAGGAGGGGCGATACGGGACAAATCTCGTCACCCGCGGCACCGATCCCGGGCGGGTCGAGGTGGGCTGGCAAGCGCTGAAGACCGCTTTCCCGGAGGGCAAATGACCGACGCCTACGCGATCATCGATGCAACCTGGCCCCCCGCGCAGTTTCGCCGTGCCGGAGGGTTCCTGATCCGCGACGGTCAGGGTGGCGGCTCGCGCGTCAGCTGCGCCACGCTCGAAGGTCCGCTGGAAGAGGCCGACATCCCGGCCGCGGAGGCTGCCCACCGCGCCCTCGGCCAGACCCCGCGCTTCATGATCCGCGATGGCGAAGACGCATTCGATGCGGTGCTCGAAGGGCGGGGCTACGAGGCCTATGATCCGGTCCGTCTGTGGTCGGCACCGATCGAGCAGGTGCAAGGTGAGGTGCCTCCCGTCACGGCCTTCGCCCATTGGCCACCGCTCCAGATCGCCCGCGATCTCTGGTCTGAGCTTGACGTCGGCCCCGAACGTCAGGCGATCATGGAGCGCGTCACCGGCCCGAAAGCCTGTGTCCTGGGCCGCAAGCAGGATCGCGCGGCAGGCGTGGCCTTCGTCGCCCTCCACGAGGGTGCGGCGATGCTGCACGCGCTTGCTGTCGCCCCCCGGTTCCGCCGCATGGGGCTCGCGCGCCAGATGGTTCACGAGGCCGCCCGCTGGGCCGCCGAGGCAGGGGCTACGCGCTTCGAGATGATCGTGACGCTTGCCAATGATGCCTCGAACGGGCTTGCGCGTGACCTCGGGATGGAAGCGCGCGCGCAGTATCACTACCGCCGCAAGGAGGATGCCCTGTGACCCGTCTGGCTGGCTTCGCGCTCGCGACGTTGATCGCCGCGCCCGCGCTGGCCGAGCCGCTCGCGCTCAGCCTGCCCGGTGGCGCGACCCAATCGGCGCAGGCGTCGAGCCCGGCGACAAGCTACGCGCTCGCCGTCGGCCCGTGGCAGGATGGCGCGATCGAGCATATCGCGCTTGAGGGCGCGCGCAGCGACACCGCCTGGCGGCTCCGGGCGAACCAGAACACGACGCTCCAGATCCTCGCACCGCTGCGCGACCAGTTGACCGAGGCTGGTTACACACTGCTTTACGAGTGCGACACCGATGCCTGTGGCGGCTTCGATTTTCGCTATGCGCTCGACCTGCTGCCCGAGCCGTCGATGCATGTCGACCTGGGCGATTTTCGCTATCTCGCAGCGCGCAAGGGCGAGGAATATGTCGCGATCACGGTCTCGCGCTCGTCGGAGTCGGGATTTATCCAGATTACCGATCTCAGCGTACAGGACGTGACCCCGGCGCGGCCCGACAATCCGCTCGCGACACCTCTGCCCGCCGCCCCGTTGACGACGAATGCCACTGCGACCCCACCTTCGGCATTCGCCCGCGCGCTCGAAACCCGGGGCTCCGTCGCGCTCGACGATCTCGACTTTCCGTCTGGCGCGGCGACCCTCGGACCCGGAGAATTCGCCTCGCTTGCGGCCCTGGCGGAGTTTCTGAAGGCCAACCCGGACATGCAGGTCATGCTGGTCGGGCATACCGATGCGGTTGGCTCGCTGGCCGCGAATATCGCGCTTTCGAAGAAACGCGCCCAGTCTGTGCGCAGCAAGTTGATCTCCGACTATGGCACCGACCCGGCCCAGGTCAGCGCCGAGGGCGCGGGCTTCCTCGCGCCGCGCGCGAGCAGCCTGACGAAAGAGGGGCGCGAGAAAAACAGACGGGTCGAAGTGGTTCTCACTTCGACCCGCAGTTAGCGCGGTCCGGGCTGCTCGGACCCCGCAGGGGAAGATCGGCTCACCAGTTGTCAGGACCCTTCTCGGCGAAGGTCTGGGCGAGAAAATCGATGAAGGCGCGCACTTTCGGCTGGGTGAAACGGCCCGGCGGATAGATCGCGTAGATGCCCAGCGTCTCCATCGGCAGGTCGGGCATTGCCTCTTCCACGAGGCCCTGGCGCATCGCATCGGCATAAAGGAAGGACGGCAGGTAGGCGATGCCGAGCCCAGCGATGCAGGCATGCAGCAGCGATTGGCCGTCATTGACCGTCAGCCAGCCCGCCGAGCGCACCTGACGACGCTCGCCCGAGGGCGCGGTCAGCTTCCAGACATTGCCCGCCGACTGGTTCGAGTAATGCAGCAGCTTGTGTTCGTTGAGGTCGTCGATCCGCTCGGGGCGGCCGTATTTCGCGAAATACTCGGGTGCGGCGATCATCCGGCGCGAGGTTTCGGTCAGCTTGCGCGCGCGCAGGCTGCTATCCTCCAGCTCGCCGACGCGGATCGCCATGTCGAACCCTTCCGAGATCAGTTCGACATAACGGTTGTTCAGCACCATGTTCACGGTGATATCGGGGAATTCCTGCAGGAAATCGCCCAGAACGGGCGACAGAAGGTTCACGCCGAAATCCGTCGCGACCGAAATGCGCAGCAGACCCGAAGGCGCGGTCTGCATCGAGGTGACCAGCGCGTCGGCCTCGCCCGCATCGTTGAGCACCCGGCGTGCGCGATCGTAATAGGCCAGACCGATCTCGGTCGGGGAAACGCGGCGCGTGGTGCGGTTGAGCAGACGCGCGCCAAGGCGCGCCTCGAGCGCGGAGACGTGCTTCGACACGGCGGATTTGGAAATGCCCATCTTCTTCGCGGCATCTGTGAAGCCGCCCTGGTCGACGACCATTGCGAAGGCTTCCATTTCAGTCAGGCGATCCATCTAGCGCACCTTTGCGGAACTCGTTTTGTTTGTCGTTGTCGTCCGTTTTCGAGGTCAAATCGGGCGCAAATGGGGCCTCAGGGCGACAATAAGGGGGAAATGTCACGGGTTGGTTACTCTCACGAAACGGTCTCACCGCCTATGGATTTCCAAGGAAACAAGGCGATTACACATCTTCCGCGACGGATCCGAAGGCGCAATGACGCCGCGTTTGACGTGACAATGCGGGTCGCGCTCGCAACAGTGCTGCCCAAATCAGGGAGGGTTTCATGAGCCAGTATCCGCATCTCTTCACGCCGCTCGATCTGGGCCATGTCACGCTGCCTAACCGCGTGCTGATGGGCTCGATGCACACCAATCTCGAAGAGCGCGGCAATTGGAACGCGGTAGCCGAGTTCTATGCCGAGCGCGCGCGCGGCGGCGTCGCACTGATGGTGACCGGCGGCATGGCCCCCAATGCCGAAGGGGGCGTGTTTCCCGGTGCGGCGGGTCTTTTCACGCCGCAGGACATCGCCAACCACCGCCTGATCACCGATCGCGTCCATGAAGCGGGCGGGCGGATCGCGATGCAGATCCTCCATGCGGGCCGCTATGCTTACGGTCCCGATTGTGTCTCGGCCTCGGCCATCAAGTCCCCGATCTCCCCTTTCCCGCCGAAAGAACTCGACGAGGCCGGGATCGAGAAGCAGATCGCCGATATAGCGACCTCTGCCGCGCGCGCGCGCGAGGCGGGCTATGACGGGGTCGAGGTGATGGGCTCGGAAGGGTATTTCCTCAACCAGTTCCTCGTGCGCCATACGAACAAGCGCGAGGATCGCTGGGGCGGATCGTTCGAGAACCGGATGCGCCTTCCCGTCGAGGTGGTGCGCCGCGTGCGTGAGGCGGTCGGCCCCGATTTCATCGTGATCTACCGCATCTCGCTCATCGATCTGATCCCCGACGGCTCGACCTGGGAGGAAGTCGTCACACTTGCCAAGGCCATCGAGGCGGCCGGAGCCACGATCCTCAACACCGGCATCGGTTGGCACGAGGCCCGCGTGCCCACCATCGCGACCTCGGTGCCGCGCGCAGCCTTCACCTGGCTGACCGGACGGCTGCGCCCCGAGGTCTCGATCCCCGTCATCACCTCGAACCGGATCAACAATCCCGCCACCGCGGAAAGCGTGCTGGCCGAAGGTTGCGCCGATATGGTGTCGATGGCGCGCCCCTTCCTCGCCGATCCCGATTTCGTGGTGAAAGCCCGGGAAGGCCGCGCCGCAGAGATCGCGCCTTGCATCGCCTGCAACCAGGCCTGCCTCGACCACACCTTCCAGGGCAAGGTGTCGTCCTGCCTCGTGAACCCGCGCGCGGGCCACGAGACCGAGATCACCATCACGCCGACCGACGCGCCCAAGACCATCGCCGTCGTCGGCGCCGGACCCGCGGGCCTTTCGGCCGCGATAACCGCCGCGCAGCGCGGCCACGCGGTCACCGTCTTCGATCGCGGCGCCGAGATCGGCGGCCAGCTGACGATGGCGCGTGCGATCCCCGGCAAGGAAGAGTTCCACGGCCTCACCGACTGGTTCGCCACGATGGTCGCGAAGACCGGGGTGACGCTGAAACTCAACACCGAAGCGACGGTCGAGGCGCTGGCCGGGTTCGACGAGATCATCATCGCCACCGGCGTCCTGCCGCGCGACCCCGCGATCCCGAACGAGGGCGGGCAGGTCGTCAGCTACATCGACATCCTCAAGGGCCGTGTGACCGCAGGACCGCGTGTCGCGGTAATCGGCGCGGGCGGGATTGGCTTCGACGTGGCCGAGTTCCTGACCGTCAGCGACAGCCCGACGCTCGACCTCGAGGAATGGAAGCGCGAATGGGGCGTCGGTGATCCGGCGGCAACCCCGGGCGGTCTGGCCGAGCCGCAGCCCGAAGCCCCCGCGCGCACCGTCACCCTGCTACAGCGCAAGCGCGAGAAGCTGGGGCGTCGCCTTGGGAAAACCACCGGCTGGATTCACCGCGCGGCGCTTCAGATGAAGGACGTGAAGATGATCGGCGGGGTGAATTACGAGAAGATCACCACCGAGGGGCTGCATGTCACCTTCGGCGAGGCGCGTGAGAACCCGACGCTGATCCAAGCCGATACGGTCGTGCTTTGCGCGGGTCAGCTCTCGGATCGCACGCTTGCCGATCAGCTGATCGCGGCGGGCCGCAGCCCGCATGTGATCGGCGGCGCGGATGTCGCGGCCGAGCTGGACGCGAAACGCGCGATCGATCAGGGCACGCGCCTCGCCGCCGCGCTTTGAGGAATGGGAGGGGCGCGCCCCTCCCGCTCAGATACAGCGCCCGCCATCGACCTCCATCGCGACGCCGGTGATCATGCTCGCTTCGTCCGAGCACAGAAACAGCGCCGCGTTGGCCATATCCTCGGGGGTCGAAAACCGCCCGAGCGGGATCGTGGCGAGGAATTTCGCGCGTACCTCGGGCGTGTCTTCGCCCATGAAGCTTTTCAGAAGCGGCGTCTCTCCGGCGACCGGATTGATTGCGTTGACGCGGATACCCTCGGGAGCAAGCTCCACCGCCATCGCGCGGGTCGCGGTGATCATCCAGCCCTTCGAGGCATTGTACCAGTTGAGCCTGGGTCGCGGGCTCACGCCAGCGGTGGAGGCCACGTTGAGGATCGCACCCGAGCCCTGCGCCTTCATCAGCGGTACGATGTGGCGCGCGGTCAGGTAGACCGACTTGGCATTCACGTTGAGGACACGGTCGAACTCTTCCTCGGTGACCTCTTCCATCGGTTTGGGCAGATGGGTCGTGCCTGCATTGTTCACGAGGATGTCGATCCGACCCCAGGTGTCCTGCGCGGCCCTGGTCATCGCGGCGACATCCGCATTGCGGCTGACATCGACAGCGCAGGCGATCCCGCCGATCTCCTTGGCGACCGCCTGCGCGGCGTCTTCGTTCAGATCGGCGACCATGACGCGCGCGCCCTCGGCGGCGAAACGGCGCGCGATGCCCGCGCCGAAGCCCGAACCCGCACCGGTGACGATGGCGGTCTTGTTCTCAAGTCTCATGTGGCTCCTCCCTCCGGCGCACTGTGGCAGAAGGGAGGACGCACGCAAGGGGCTCGGTCGCCCCGCTCAGACGGCGATATTGTCGATCAGACGCACGTCGCCCAGCCAGAGCGCGGCAAGCATCCGCACCGGCTCCGCCAGATCTTCCGCAGGACGCAGCCCGTCGACGGTGCGAAGTTCGAGATATTCGATCTCGCGGAACCCAGCCTCAAGCAGCGCGGCTTCGGCATTGGTCAGCGCGATCTCCGCCGAGGCGCCGTCCCGGATCTCGGAGGCCGCAAGCTGCATGATCTCATGCAGACGCGGGGCGACCTCACGCTCGGCCTCGGTCAGACGCACGTTGCGCGAGGACATGGCGAGCCCGTCTTCCTCGCGGATCGTCGGGCAGCCGATGATGCGGGTCGGAATGTTGAGATCGCGCACGAGGCGCTGGACGACCTGCAATTGCTGCCAGTCCTTCTCACCGAAAAAGGCACGCCCCGCCTGCGTCATCCCGAAGAGCTTCGAGCAGACCGTGGCAACCCCGTCGAAATGGCCGGGCCGGAACGCGCCCTCGAGCGGCTCGGTGATGCCCGTGATCGAAACGGTCGTGGCAAAGCCATCGGGATAGACCTCGTCCACGCCGGGCGCGAAGAGCACATCGACGCCCTCGGCCTCAAGCAACGCCAGATCGCGGGCCTCGTCGCGCGGGTATTTGTCGAGGTCAGAGGCATTGTTGAACTGCATCGGGTTGACGAAGACTGTCACGATCACCCGGTCCGACTGCTCGCGGGCTGCACGTGCGAGGCTCAGATGGCCATCATGCAGCGCCCCCATCGTCGGTACCACGCCCACCAGCATGCCCGAGCGTTTCCAGGCGGCCACCTTGTCGCGCAGCTCGGCGGCGGTACGGATTACTTGCGTCATTTCTTGACCTCATCGGCAAAGCTGTGCTCGGCCGCCGGGAAGGAGCGCTCGCGCACCTCCGCCGCGTAATCGGCCACGGCCGCATCGGCCGCCACCCCGAGCTGCCCGAAACGCTTGACGAATTTCGGTTTGAAATCGGTGAACAGGCCCAGCATGTCATCGACCACGAGCACCTGACCGTCGCAACCCGCACCGGCACCGATCCCCACGGTCGGGATCGCGACCTCGGCGGTAATCTCATCGGCCAGCCCCTGCGGCACTTTCTCGAGCACGACCGAGAACGCCCCCGCTTCGGCGACGGCCTTCGCATCCGCGATCAACCGGGCACGGCCCTCGCCACGGCCCTGCACCTTGTAACCCCCCAGCGTGTTCACCGATTGCGGCGTCAGCCCGATATGCGCCATCACCGGGATGCCGCGCGCCACGAGAAACGCGATCGTCTCGGCCATGTGCACCCCGCCTTCAAGCTTCACCGCCCCCGCGCCGGTCTCGGCCATCAGCCGGGCGGCGTTGCGAAACGCCTGCGCGGGGCTTTCCTCGTAAGAGCCGAAGGGCATGTCGATCACCATCAGCGCGTTCGACAGCCCCCGCGCGACGGCCCGACCGTGCATCACCATCATCTCCATCGTGACGCCCAGGGTCGAGGGCAGCCCGTGCAACACCATGCCGACAGAGTCGCCCACCAGCACCAGATCGCAATGCGGATCGACCAGCTTCGCGATCGGCGTCGTATAGGCGGTGAGGCACACGATCGGCGCGCCGCCCTTCATGGCAAGAATGTCGGCGGGCATCTTCTGACGCGAGGTTCCAGTGGCGCTCATGGGGCAATCCTCCCTGATCTGCTTGGTCGCGACTCCTAACGTTCCAAGCCGCACAAGGGAAGATAGGAATGCCGCAACGCCGCAACACGGGGGAGATCGGAGGGGCTTTTCCCCTCTTTCAAAAACGAAAAAAGGCGCGGCCCATCAGGCGCCGCGCCGTTTTCGTGGTGCATGAATTTTGGCTCAGTTGCTTGCCAGTGTCCCGACGGGACAAGGCGCGGTGCCAGGATAACCGCAATCGGCCGATTGTGCGGTTTCACCCGACGCGCCCACCTGCTCTGCCAGCGCCACCGAGGCTTCGTGCTGCTCCTGCTCGACCTTGTTCTGATCGGCGATCAGCCCGGCCTCCCAGGCCTTCTGGTCTTCCGCGATCGCGACCTGATTATAGGCCGAGACGACATAGCCCGAATGGAGCTGGACCACCGGCCCTTCCATGTCGAGGCTTTCCTCGCGGTTGCGCACCTTCACCTCGGTCCCTTTCGGAATCTTGTTGAAGAGGTCGATGATGTCTTGGTTGAACAGACGGATACAGCCCGCCGAGGTCGCCCGCCCGATCGAGGAGGGGTCCATCGTGCCGTGGATGCGGTAATAGGTATCCTTGCCGTCCTTGTAGAGATAAAGCGCCCGAGCCCCGAGCGGGTTATCGAGACCACCGGGCAGACCATCCTTGAGCGGCCCGTAAAGATCGGGATCTTCATTGATCATGTTCTGCGTGGGCGTCCAGCTGGGATATTCCTGCTTGCGCTGGATCGTGGCATCGCCCGCGAAGCCCTTGCCGTCACGGCCCACGGCAACGCCGTAACGCTCGGCCTGTCCGGGGGCGGTGATGTAATAGAGGAAGCGCGCATAGGGATCGACGACGATCGTGCCGACCGGCTCGGGGCCATGGTAGGGCACGATCTGACGACGGTTGCGCTCGACGAGATATTTTGGGTTCACCGCCGGGATTTCCTTCCCGTCATCGTTGCGGGCCTGATACTCCGCGGGGACCGTTTTGCTCGACTGGGTCGGCTGGGCATATTGGTGCGGCTCGCTCGCGCAGGCCGCCAGAATGCCGAGAAGACCCACCAGCAATGCAGGCCGGGTCACACGATTGAGCGTCATCGAACACGTGGTCACTTGCAATTCCCTGTCTCTCTTCGGAGGGCGCGCCCGCGCCCGGTTCCCGATCACCAATCCGCTAGATAGGTGAAAGTTCCCTCCTCTCACACTAACATGAATGTGATCGAGTCCCCTTCTCTCCCCGTCGGCGGAAAGCCGCCCCCTTGACCTCGCCCGATCAGCGACGGACCTTGACACCATTCGCGAGACGAGAGGAGGCGCCCCGGATGACCCTGCCGCTATGGTTCGACCCCGAAGAAATGCTGATCGGGGGCCGCTGGCGCCGCGGCTCCGAGACCTTGGCCGTCGAGAATCCCTCGGATGGATCAGAAATGGCGAGGGTCGCACGCGGCACCCCCTTTGACATCGACGAGGCCGTGGCCGCGGCGCAAGACGCGCTCGATGGCGACTGGGGCCGGTTTACCGCCGTCGAGCGTGGCCGTCTCCTGATGAAGATGTCGGCCCTCGTGCTCTCGCGCATCGATGATCTAGCGGTGATCGAGGCAATGGATGTCGGAAAACCTCTGAGCCAGGCACGCGCCGATGTGACCGCACTCGCCCGCTACCTGGAATTCTACGGCGGCGCCGCCGACAAGGTGATGGGCGAGACGATCCCCTACCTGAACGGTTACACCGCCTATACCCTGCGCGAACCCCATGGCGTGACGGCCCATATCGTGCCCTGGAATTACCCGATGCAAATCATCGGCCGGTCCGTCGGCGCAGCCCTCGCGATGGGCAATGCCGCTGTCGTCAAGCCGGCCGAGGAAGCCTCGCTGACAGCCCTTGCCTTCGCCCGGATCGCCGAAGAGGCCGGAATGCCCGCAGGCGCGCTGAACATCGTCCCCGGGCTGGGCGAGGAAGCGGGGGCCGCGCTGTCTTCGCATCCGGGCATCAACCACATCTCCTTCACCGGCTCGGTCGCGGTGGGACAGCTCATTCAGGCCGCCGCTGCGGCAAATGTCGTGCCCGTCACGCTCGAACTGGGCGGCAAATCCCCCCAGCTCGTCTTCGCCGATGCCGATCTCGACCGCGCGCTGCCATTCCTGATCAATGCGGGCATCCAGAATGCGGGGCAGACCTGCTCGGCGGCCTCGCGGATCCTGGTCGAGCGCACGCGCTACGATGAAGTGCTCGAGAAGATGGCTGCATGCTATCGCGAGCTGGTCGTGGGCCCGGCGCTTGCCGATCACAATCTCGGCCCGCTGATCTCACGCCACCAGAAACACATCGTCGAGGCCTATCTGAGTCTCGCCTCGGATCTGACCATCGCCGCGCAAGGCACGATCGCCGGGGACGCACCCGCGACCGGCCATTACGTCGCGCCCACCCTGATTGGTGGCGGCCATGGTGGGCACAGGCTTGCACAAGAGGAGATCTTCGGCCCGGCGCAGATCGTCATTCCCTTCGAGGATGAGGAAGACGCCGTCGCCATCGCCAACGGGACCGATTATGGGCTCGTGGCTTCGGTCTGGTCCGAAAACGGCCCCCGCCTGATGCGCCTCGCCAAACGGTTGCGCGCAGGACAGGTGTTTCTCAACAATTACGGCGCAGGCGGCGGGGTCGAACTTCCCTTCGGCGGGACCGGAAAATCCGGCCATGGCCGCGAGAAGGGGTTCGAAGCGCTCTACGGCTTTTCCAGCCTGAAGACCGTCGCTGCCTGGCACGGCTGATCCCGCTTCTTCTTGACGAAAATATCTCGGGGGAGTCCGCGCCAGCGGACGGGGGCAGAGCCCCCTTCTCTTCCATTATCTGTCGCCCTCCAGCGACGGGGCAGAGCCCCCCTTCGCAAGTAAAGGTCTCGCTCAGGGTGTCAGCAACTCCGCCAGCACCAGCGCCATCACCTTGGCACTGTCGGCCATGTCGGTGATGCCCACCCATTCGTCGGGCTGATGGGCCAGTTCCAGCAATCCCGGACCATAGGCGATGCAGTTCTTCAGCCGCCCGATCCGGTCGATATGTTTCTGGTCATAAGTGCCCGGACTGACGACATAGGCCGCCTCGCGCCCCAGCACCGCTTCGATCGCGGCGGCGGTCGAGCGCACCACGGGCGCATCGTGCTCCGTCATCGAGGGCTGCACCTCGAAGAGATCGCGGATCTCGTAGCGAAACGTAGGCCGGCGCACCTTTACCCGCTCCATCAGCGCGGTGATCTCTGCCTTCACCTCGGCGAGATCCTCCTCGATGAGGAAGCGCCGGTCGATCACGATGCGGCAGCGATCGGCCACGCAGGGCGCGGGCAGGCCGGTATAGTCCGCCTCCTGCTCGGCTTCGCCGCCATGGATCGAGTTGATGTTCAGCGTCGAGGCCCGCGCGCCCTCGGGGATCACCGGCATCTCGGTGCGCTTGCCCAGCAGGAGCGGATAGAGCGTCTCCTCCATCTCGGCCAGAACCGCCCCCATATGGCGGATCGCGCTGTCGCCGAGGAATGGCATCGAGCCATGCGCGATCCGACCCATCGTCTCGATTTCCGCCCACCAGACGCCGCGATGACCGAGGCAGATCTGATCCTTGTGGAGGGGCTCGGGGATGATGACGTGCTGAACGCGTGCGGGATCGAACCGGCCTTGCGTCGCGAGATAGGCCACCCCTCCATAGCCTCCCGTTTCCTCGTCAGCCGTGGCCGAGATCTCGATCGTACCCGCGAAATCCGGGCACACCGCCAGGAACGCCTCCGCCGCGATCACCGAGGCGGCAAGCCCGCCCTTCATGTCGCAAGCCCCGCGCCCGTAGATCCGATCACCCTCGATCTCTGCGCCGAACGGATCGCGGGTCCAGCCGTGGCCGACCTCGACCACGTCGTGATGCGAGTTGAAATGCACGCACTCACCGACGCGCGCTCCCTCGATCCGCGCGATGAGGTTCCAGCGCGGATACCGTTCGCTGTCGCCGGGCGCATCCTGCGCGCGGATCAGCTCCGTCGCAAAGCCTCGCGCGCCGAGCCGGTCCGCGAGATATTCGCAGATCTCGAGATAATGCCGCCCCGGCGGGTTGAGCGTCGGGATGCGGATGAGATCCTGGGTCAGCGCGACCAGATCGTCGCGACGGCTGTAGATCTCGAGCTTGAGGCGCGCAGCAAGGTCCATGCCGCCACGCTAGACCCGCCCCGGCCCGCGCTCCAAGCGGAAAACGCATGGCCAAGAACGACCCGGCGCGCTATTGCAGGGCAAACCCGGCGAGGGCGTCGGGCAGGAGGACGATGATGAACCTGTTTCTGGGCTTTGCGCTGGTGATCTGCATCGCCGTGGGCGGCTGGCTGTCGAAATATGACTGGGCGAAACTGCTCGCGCTGGTACCGGTCGGAATGCTGCTGCCGGCCTTCTACATGACCGGCACCGCCTGCGGCGCGGGCTTCGTGTTCAATTTCTTCTCGGATGCTGGCAGCTGCACGAACGGCTACGCCCCGCGCCAGATGTTCGCCGCGACCTATGTGATGGCGCTGATCCCCGTCGCCGTCGCTGCCATCGCGATCAAGCTGATCCGCATGGCCATGGCCGCGCGCAAGGGCTGAGACCGGGGTCGGAGCGAGGGCAGAGGCTGGCCTTCGCCGCCGCGCACGCTTAGGCTTCACCCGTTCTGGCAAGGAGCGCAGGATGCTGGCACTTATCCGCCTGGCGATTTTCGGCCTGATCGCGCTGACGATCCTGTTCTGGCTGGTGCGGATCTATGCCCGCTCGCTGCGTCGAGAATCGCTCGAGAAGGAATGGGACGTCACCCATGCCTATGGTGAGACGGCACAGCCCCGCGACGCTTTTGTCGAAGAAGGCATGCGGGATTACGAAAAGAGTCTGCTGCGCAAGCTGATCTGGCTTGTGTATGTGCTGCCGATCGGGCTGATCGCGGTAATTGTCTATTTCATGAATTACAGGTGAGGGTGCGATGCGTTACGTGAAATGGGGCTTCTGGGCGGTGCTGTTCGCCATCGTGGCGACGTTCCTGCATTACAACCTGCCGCGCCACGACATCGTGCGCATCGTGGGCACCGAGGTGCGCCGCGTCGATTTCGGCGAGAACTCGATCTTCTGGGCCACGCCGGATGTGGGCACCGCGAATGCCACGAGCCGCGACGTGCGCTTCATCAACACGGTACGCCCGAACGGCAAGACGCTGGTGTTTCGCAACGAGGATACCGGCTGGGGCTGGCCGCCCTATTTCAAGCTCGACAGCTCCGATCTTCAGGCCCAGGCCGAATCGCAGATCTCGACCCAGGCGGACCCGATCTGGGTGTCGGTGACGCGCTATGGCTGGCGTTCGCGCTGGCTGAGCATCTTCCCCAACGCGGTTGGGCTGAAAGTCGTGCCCAGCCCCGATACGCGGATCATCCCTTGGGCGAATATCATCATCCTCACCCTGCTCGTTCTGATCTTGCTCACGATCCGCGCCATGTGGCGGCAATTCCGCGAGCGCTCGATTGACCCGCTGATCGACGATGCGGGCGAGGCCTGGGACGATGCCGAAGAGGGTGCGAAAGGGTTCTTCGACCGGCTCTTCGGAAGGAAATGAGCGCGAGGGGCACTGCCCCCGCGCGCATCCTCCCCGGTATATTGCAAGCAGCTGGAGGGACGAGGATCAGACCTCGCCGTGCGCGAACCGCTCGCGCATGAGACGGTCGGCCACCTCGAGCACCAGTGCGTCCTCGCCCAGTCGGCCCACGACCTGCACCCCGATCGGGCGGCCCGCGCTGTCTTCGAGCACCGGGACCGTGCAGGCGGGAAAGCCCAGAAGCGACCAGATCCGGTTGAAGGCGGGATCGCCCGTGCCGCTCTCGAAAGCCGGGGCTGCGCCGGCGGCGGCCGGGGTCAGCCAGATGTCTCCGGGAGAGGTCTCTGCCATCATGCGCTGACGGAAGGCCAGCATCGCGGCCCGGTCGGTCAGACGCTGCTCGGACGTTTGCGCCGCGCCCTCCTCGATCTGCGCGCGCAGTTTTTCGGAAAGACGGTCAGCGCCGATCTCATATTCATGCGCCAGCGCCTCGGAGGCTTCGACGGCCATGATCCGGGCATGTAGCGCGGGAATATCGCGCATCGTGGCGCTCAACGCGGCACCGAATGGCGCGCTCTGGGCGGCGGGCAGGCTGGCCTCGAAATCCGTCCAGGCGGAATGGAGGTCGGGCGTTCCCATCTCCCATGTCGGCCCCCGGAAAACTGCAAGGCGCGGTGTGACCCCTGTCTGCCCCGGTTGCAGGGCGAGCCCCGAGAGCGCCTCGATCGCGAGCGCCGCATCAGGCACCGAGCGTGCGAAAGCTCCGACCGTGTCGAAAGAGCGGGCGAAGACGGCCACGCCCCAGGTCTCGACCAGATCGAAAGAGGGTTTGTAGCCGACCACCCCGCAGAAGGAAGCGGGACGGATGATCGAGCCGGAGGTCTGCGTACCCAGCGCGAGCGGCACCATTCCGGCGGCGACCGCAGCGGCCGAACCCGAGGAAGAGCCGCCCGGCGTCGCCCCCGGCACCGCCGGGTTGCGGGTGCGGCAGGGCTGATAGCCCGCGAATTCCGTCGTCTCGGTCTTGCCAAGGATTACCGCCCCGGCCGCCCGTGCAAGCGCCACCGACCCCGCGTCGAATTGCGCGATCCGGTCGGCCCAGATCGGCGAACCGCAGCGCCAGGGCATATCGCGCACCGCGAAGATATCCTTGATCCCGAGCGTCACCCCGTGCAGCCGCCCGCGCATCGGTCCCGCATCAAGCGTGCGGGCACGGGCCAGTGCGCCTTCGCTGTCCAGATGCACCCACGCCCCGATCTCGTCTTCCGCAGCGGCGCACCGTTCAAGCCGCGCACGCAGAGCGCGTTCCGCGCTCAGCCGCCCCTCCGAGATGGCGCGCACCGTCGCGACCGCTCCGGGCAGATTCTCCGCAAGATCCTTCATCGGCTCATCCCTCCCACTGGCCCAGCGCCGCGCGGTAGATCCTAACCGCTTCTTCGAGACGTGACAGGGCGACATATTCGTCGGTTTTATGTGCAAGCCCCGGCTCTCCAGGACCAAGAATGACGGTCGGCACCCCTTCCAGAGCGGGCGTGAAGATCGACGCGTCGGTGAAATAGCTCATCGCCATCGGATCGGAGGGCTGGCCCGCCTCGAGGGCGGTGAGTGCGGTGATCGCCGCCAACCACGGAACGTTCGGATCGGTCCAGACGGCGGGCAGGTCGATGATCCGCGACAGCTCTGCCCCGGCGGGCAGGCACGCTTCTATTTTCGCCACGAGTTCGTCATGCACCACGCCCGGAACCGAGCGCAGATCGAGCGTAACCTCGCAGCGATCGGGAACGGAATTGGTGTTCAGCCCGCCGGAGATCGTGCCGATATTCAGGCTCGGCGCGCCCATCACCGGATGCGCAGAGCCGAGATCGACCATCTTGATCTGCGCAAGCGCGGCCATCGCGAGTTCGATCGCATTCACCCCCGCCTCGGGGGCCGAGCCATGCGCGGTCACCCCGTGGAAAACGAGCCGCAGCCAGAGTGCGCCCTTATGCCCGGGCACTGCACGGTTCGCGGTGGGTTCGGCCACAATCAGCGCGCCGATCGGCGGCAGCGGGCCGGCCGCGACCATCGCGCGGGCGCCGTCACTGCCGGTTTCCTCGCCCGCAGTGAGCAGGATCGCGATCCCACCCGGCGGCACCGGCGCATCGAGCGCAGCGCAGAGAAAGGCCGCGACGCCGCCTTTCATGTCGGTGCTGCCCCGCCCGTAGAGCTTGCCGTCTTCGATCAGACCGTCATGCGGCGGGTAGCGCCACGCGGAACCACCCAGCGGCACCGTGTCGAGATGCCCGGTGAAGCCAAGCGCCTGACCAGCACCGGTCCCCTTCGTAGCGATCAGGTTGCTGCGGTCCGGGCCTTGCGCAATGACCTCGACATCGAACCCGCCACCGCGCAGCAGATCGGCGCAGAAGGCCATCGCCTCGGCCTCCTGTCCGGGCGGGTTGATGGTGTCGAAACCGATCAGGCGGCGGGTGAGGTCAGTGACATCCATCCCGTCACCCGAAATAGGCTTCGTGCACGGCCTCATCAGAGGCGAGATCGGCGGCCGCCCCCTGCGCGACCAGCTTGCCGCCCGAGAGCACATAACCGTAATCGGAAATCGCGAGCGTCTGGCGCACGTTCTGTTCGACGAGGAACACGGTGATACCCTCGTCCCGGATGCCCTGGATGATGCGGAAGTTTTCTTTCACGTAGAGCGGCGAGAGGCCGAGCGAGGGCTCGTCGATCAGCAGGATCTTCGGCCCGCCCATCAGCCCGCGCCCGATCGAGACCATCGCCTGTTCACCGCCCGACATCGTGCCCGCGAGCTGGTCGCGTCGCTCGGCAAGCCGCGGGAACAGCGTGAAGACCTTGTCGAGCCGCTGCCGGATCAGCGCCTCGTCACGGACCTGATAGGCCCCGAGACGCAGGTTCTCGGTCACGCTCATCTTGGGGAACATGCGACGGCCTTCGGGGATCGCGGCGATGCCGCGCGCGATCACCTTGTGGGTCGGCAGACCCGTGATGTCCTCGCCCTCGAGCTTGATCGTGCCCGCATTGGGCGGCGTCAGCCCGAGGATCGCGCGGATCAGGGTCGATTTCCCCGCGCCGTTCGAGCCCAGCAAGCAGGTGATCTTGCCCGGCGCGACGTCGAGCGAGACATCGTGGAGTACATCGGCCTTGTCATAGGCAGCGCGGAGGTTGCGGATTTCGATCCCTGCCATCAGTCGGCTCCCAGATAGGCATTTTGCACTTCGCTGTCGGCGGCCACCTCGGCATAGGTGCCCTCGGCGATCTTGCGGCCATAGCTCAGCACGATGCAGCGGTCGGTGATACGTTCGATCACGCCCATCTCGTGCTCGACGATGATGATCGAGAGCCCTTCGCCGCGCGCGCGCACGTCGAGGATATCGTCCATCAGCTGGTGGGTTTCGTCATGGGTCATCCCCGCCGAGGGCTCGTCGAGCAGCAAAAGGCGCGGGCCCGAGATCAACGCGCGGCAGATCTCGATCCGGCGGCGCTCGATCATCGGCAAGGTGCCCACGGGCTGATCCATCCGATCGGCCAGATGCCCCGAGAAGGTCGCCACGAGATCACGCGCCTGGCGGCGGGTCATGTCGAGCTGCTCTTGCAGCCCGCGCCGTGAAATCAGGTTCGACCACAGCCCACGCACGAGCCGCGAGGTGTCGCCGATCATGATATTGTCGTAAATCGAGAGCGGCAGGCACAGGCGCGAGCGCTGGAAGGTCCGCACGATCCCCGCCTCATAGACCGCGCGCGGATCGGCACCGGTGATTTCCTGCCCCTCGAAGAAGACCTGCCCCCCGGTCGGTCCGTAGATGCCGGTGAGCACGTTGAAACTGGTGGTCTTGCCCGAACCGTTCGGGCCGATCAGGCCGAGGATCTCGCTCTGGTCGAGCGTCATCGAAAAATCGTCCAGTGCGGTGACCCCGCCGAAACGCTTCACGACATTGCGGAATTCAAGCAACGGTCCGGTCATGCGTCGGTCCTCCGGTTCGGGAAGAAGTTGCGAAGATGGCGCGGCAGGATGCCCTCGGGGCGGAACAGCAGCACCAGCATCACGAGGATCGAGAAGAGCAGGAACCGGTATTCCTGAAGGAGTTGCAGCTTCTCGGGCAAGAGCACCACGATCGCGGCTGCAATCGCGCCGCCCCAGGGACTGCCGAGGCCGCCCAGGAGCACGATCGACACCAGCAGCAGGCTGTCGGAAAAGGTGAAGGAGGCCGGCGCGATGAAGGAGATCATCATCCCGTAAAGCGCCCCGCTCACCCCGAGGATCACGTTGCCAAGCAGGAAGGCGAGGATCTTCGTGCGCTTGACCGAGATCCCGAAACAGGCAGCGGCCGTCTCATCGAGCCGCACCGCATCCATGTGCAACCCGATCCAGCTGCGCTCCAAGCGTCGGAACAGGACGAAGACCAGCGCCGCCAGCCCCGCCGCAAGCAGCGCGTAGTTGACGTAGAAGGAAATCTCGAGGTTGCCGAGGCTCGGCGCGTTGAAGAAATCCCACCCGAAGAGCTTCATCGAATTGACCATCAGCCCCTGCGGACCGCCGAGGATCTCGTTGACCTCGAGAAAGGTGCGGAACAGCACGCCGAAGGCGATGGTGACGACAGCGGCGTAATGGCCCGTCGTGCGCACGATCGGGATCAGCAGCGGCAGGCTGATCGCCATCGCGACGATCCCGCCCGCAAGCAGGATCAAGAGCGGCGGGATCTCCGCCACATTGCCCAGTACCGCGGCCGTATAAGCGCCTGCGCCGAAGAAAGCCGCGCCCGCGAAATTCACGAGGCCGGTGAAGCCGAACTGGATGTTCAGCCCCAGCGACGCCACGAAATAGAGCAACACCGTCGAGATCATCAGCAGCGCGAAATGCGAGCCCGACAGGACCAGGATCAACCCGATCAGCACCGCAAAGGCGAGCCGATTGAGCCGCGTCTCCGAGGCCGCCCAATCACGCTCGACGCGCCGCACGAAGCCGGTTTTGATCGCGACGCCGGTCGCCACGACTGCAAGCACGAGCAGCGAGAGAACCTGCCAGGTTTCCTCGGCCATCAGCAGTGCCCAGGAGTAGAGCCCCGCGGCCACGATTACCGCAGCGGCGGAGATCCAGGGGCGCGAGAGCTGCGATTGCGGGAGGGAAATATCGGTCATCTGTCTTACACCCGGTCGCTGGAACGTTCAGGGATCAGCCCGGTCGGCTTCCATGCCATCAGGGCAATCACCACGGCGAAGGCGAACACGTCCTTGTAGGCCGAGGCAAAGGGCAGAAGGGCCGCGCCGATGACCTGAAGCCCCGCGAAGAGGAAGCCGCCCAGGATCGCGCCATAGAGATTGCCCAGCCCCCCGATGATCGCCGCCGAGAAGCCGATCAGGCCGAGGATCAGTCCCATGCCGAAATTGATCTCGTTGTAGTAGAGCCCGTTCATGATGCCCGCGAAGGCCGCCACGCCCGAGCCGATCGCGAAGGTCGCCAGCACGACGAGCGTGTAGTTGATCCCCATCGTGCGCGCCGTCTCTTCGTCCTGCGCCACGGCGCGGATCGCGAGGCCCAGACGCGTGCGGTTGATCACGAGATTCAGAAGCCCGATCAGCCCCAGCCCAGACACCACCAGGATCACACTGTCGGCGCGCAGCGCAAAGCTGCCGATCTCGACCGAGGCGTCGGGCAGCAGCGCCGGAAAGGCCTTGGGGTTCGAACCGTTCGGGTAGAACAGCCGCACCGCCTCGCGGATCGCCGTGCCCAGCATCAGCGTGATCAGCAGCGTATTGAGCTGCGGCGCCTTCTTGAGCGGGAGGATCAGCCAGTTCGCGATCGCCGCCCCGATCAGGGCCGTGCCTGCGAGGCTGCACAACAGCACACCCGCGAGCTGGATCCATGGATTGACGATCCCGATCGCCTCCAGGCCGAGCCAGGCGGTAAAGCCGATGAAGGTGCCCAGCATGAGCACATCGCCGTGGCTGAACTTGATGACATCGAGCACGCCGAAGAACAGCGTGAACCCCACCGCAACGAGCGCATACATTGTTCCGAGCAGGATGCCGTTGGCGAGGTATTGAGCGATCAGACCGAGATCCATTCGTGCCTCTTCGTTTCCCGAGAAATTGGAGAGGCGGGCCGCGACCGGCCCGCCCGTGTTCAGATGTTCCGCCTTATTTCGGCGCGACGAGCGACAGCGTGCCCTTGGCGTAATCGCTGTCCTCCCACACGACCCACTTGCCGCCCTGCGCCACATAGGCGGTGATCAGCGCGACAGTGTTCTGGCCGTGATCGTCGAAGGTGATCGGGCCGGTGATCGAGTCGTGCTCCTTGACCTTCGACATGTAGTCGACGACCGCCTTGCGATCCGGGCCCGAGGCCTCGACCGCGTCGATCAGCAGATCCATCGCGGCGAAGGCGAAGGGACCGTAGGCTTCGGGCGGGCTGTCGTAACCGGCGGCGTTGTATTCCTTGAGGAAATAGGCGCCACCCGGCAGTTTCTCGGCCGGCGCGCCTTCGAGGAAGGTCACGGTGCCTTCGGCGAGATCGCCGCCCAGACCCTCGAAGAAGGCATCGGACTTGATCCCCGAGACACCCTCGAAGACGGCCTCGATGCCCAGCTTCTCCATCTGCTGACGCACGCGCACACCACCCGGGGTGAGGCCCGCATAGACCACGACATCGGGGTTGAGTGCCTTCACCTGGGTCAGCTCGGCAGTGAAGTCCTGCTGATCGGAGGTCACGCCGAAGGTGCCGACCACCTCGGCCCCGTCCTGAGCGAGGAATTGCGATAGGTACTTGTTGTGACCTTTGCCGTAATCGGTCGTGTCATGGATGATCGCGAAGGTCTTGTAGCCAAGCCCGGTCATGAACTGGGCGGCCTTTTCGTTCTGGTTGATCATCGTGCCGTTGACGCGGGTGATCTCGGGGTAGTCGTTGCCATAGGTGATATCGGGCAGCACCGCGCCCCAGACCGTCATCGGCAGGCCGAAGCGGTGATAGACATCGACCGTGCCCATCGCCACGGCCGAGCAGTAATGCGCGATCGTGCCGATGACCTTGCGATCGGTCGCCATCTTGGTTGCGACCTGCACGCCGACATTCGGTTTGCATTCGTCATCGAGCGCGACGAGCTCGTAATGATATTTCGAGTCCGGGTCGGCATTGCGCAGCTTCACCGCAAGTTCAGCCGAATTGCGCCCGCCCAGCCCCATCGAGGAGACGCCGCCCGTCAGCGGTCCGATGAAGCCCAGCTCGACCGTATCCTTGGCCTGCGCACCTGTCGCGACGAGCAGCCCTGCCGTGGCGCCGAGCGTGAAGACGATCCGGCGAAGCCCGTTTCCAGTATTGAATTTCATTCCACTTTCCTCAAGGTTGCCTGACGAAGATTGAGATGTGAGGAAAGTTTGCGTCGCGCTTTTGAATAGGGTTCAACTTTTTCTCGATATTTTTGATATTTTTGACATACATTACAAACACGACGCTTCTATGAGCCAGGTTTCGAGGGATGGGCGTAAAAATTAGGCACGATGACGATCGCGGGACGGGACGAGACGGCGACAGAGGCACGGCCGAGTCGACGCAGCGCACCATGTCGGATCTGGGGGCGCGGTTGCGTGAGACGCGCAAGGCACGCGGCAAGACCTTGCAGGTGCTGGCAAAGGAGGTCGGCTGCTCACCCTCCATGCTCTCGAAGATCGAGACCGATCAGGCGACGCCCTCGTTACGCACCTTGCATCGCATTCTCGCGGCGCTCGACACCTCCATCGTGGCGTTGTTTGCCAGCGAAGGCTCGCAGGACGAGATCAGCGTGATGCGCGCCGAACAGCGCCCCTCGGTCAAGGTCAGCCACGGCGGCGCGAGCGGGGCGATCCTCCTCGAGCGCCTGACGCCGACCTTCCCCGACCTGATGCTCGACGCGAATATCCACGCGCTCGAACCCGGTGCCGAAAGCGGCGGCGACATCCATCACGCGGGCCAGGAAGTCGGATATATCCTGGAAGGCCGGGTGGAGCTGATCGTGGACGGGCAGAGCCACTTCCTCGGCCCGGGCGACAGCTTCTTCTTCGCGTCGAACCTCCCGCATCGCTATCGCAACATCGATCCGGGCACCTCGCGCATTCTGTGGGTGGCAACGCCCGCAACCTTCTGAGGCGCAAGGCGCCAAGCCAGACACACGGGCTGTGGGGAGCCGGTCAGGATTGCATGCACCCCGGCGGGATTGCGCGAACGACCGACGAGAGCGCCTGTCCCCTTTGCACCGTCCCACCGTTCTTCGGGCATTTGGCCGCTGGCGGGAATATCGCCACTGTGAGCGCCTGGGGGAGCTGCTGAAGCGCACCGTGGAACGCATTTCTCTTCCGGATTGTATTTTGCCCACGGCACAGATGGCCCCTTCGGCTTTGGTTGAGGCAAGCGGGTTTCCATCGACGCCACTTTCAACCTCGGATGCGTGGCGCCGCAGCGAGCCCCCGGCCCTCGCCCTGACAAATCCCGATCTCGCCAAGAAACGCTACGAAACCAGGCGAACACTCACAGTCATCGGCCGAAAACCCGACGTCCCAAGGCCGCACAAGATTCGAGACTTTTCGCGGAACGCTCCGCACCAAACCATCGATTTCGGGGAAAATCCCGGATGGATCCATACGTGAAGCGCGCAAATTTCGTGCACACATCGTCAATTTTTAACTATTTTTGTATACAAAATGACTTTGCGGACGTATTCGCAGGTTCAACTCTTTGGCATCGCGCCGTGATCGTTTCTCTAAGAGCTGTGTCTTACCTCCCCGATGAAAGGACAGCCAATGGACAGACGTAAATTTCTCGCCGCAGGCGCGACCCTCGCCGCCGTTCCCCTCGCGACCCCCTCGATCGCCCGCGCGCAGACGAGCTTCAGCTGGAAGATGACCAATGCTTACGGTCCCGGCTCGCCTTTCTATGTCGAAGGCCCCGGCAGCCCGACCGATTTCTGCAAGAAGGTCGAGGCGATGTCCGACGGCCGCCTGAAGATCCAGCATTTCGCGGCCGGAGAGCTGATCCCGGCGCTCGAAGGGTTCGATGCGGTGCGTTCGGGCGCAGTCGAGATGAACGCGGCCAATGCCTATTTCTGGGCCGGCAAGCTTCCGGCGGCGCAGTATTTCACCACCGTTCCTTTCGGCCTGAACTTCCAGGGCATGAATGCCTGGCTCTATCACGGCGGCGGCATGGAACTCTGGGACGAGCTTTACGCTCCGCTCGGGCTCAAGGCGCTGCCGATGGGCAATACCGGCGTGCAGATGACCGGCTGGTTCCGCAAGCCGATCGAAACGGTTGCAGATTTCCAGGATCTGAAGATGCGGATTCCGGGCCTGGCGGGCAAGGTCTATGCCAAGCTCGGCGTCGACGTGAAACTCCTGCCTGGCGGCGAGATCTTCCCGGCGCTCGAGCGTGGCGTGATCGACGCGGCGGAATTCGTCGGCCCCTATCAGGATCGCCGCCTCGGCCTGCAGAACGCTGCGAAATACTACTACACGACCGGCTGGCACGAGCCCTCGAACGTCACCGAGCTGCTGATTGGCAAGGCCGCCTGGGACAGCCTGCCCGCCGATCTTCAGGCGATCGTCTCGACCGCTGCGATGGCCTGCAACCTCGAGAGCCACACCTGGTGCGAGGCGAATAACGCCGCGGCGCTGAAGGATCTCGTCGAGAATTCGGGCGTGATCGCGAATGTCCTTCCCGATGAGGTCGTGGCCCAGCTGCGTACCGTCACCGAGGAAGTTCTTGCAGAGGGCGCCGCGGCTGATCCCGCGACCAAGAAGGTGCATGATGCGTTCATGGCGTTCCGCGCCGAGCACCGGGAATGGGCGGCGATCTCCGAGAAGCCCTACCACAACCTGCCGGCGTGAGACGATGACCGGTCTTCTCCATAAGATCGCGGGCGGTGCCGGAGGCACCGTCCGTATCATTGGCCAGATCGCGGCCTGGAGCGGGCTCGCGCTCGTTCTGCTCGTCGCGCTCAACGTGCTGTTTCGCTATTTCTTCTCCTTCGGCTCCGTCGCCCTCCAGGAGGGCGAATGGCACCTGATGGCGGTGGGCGCGCTCTTCGGCATGTCCTACGGGCTCAATCAGGGCGGCGAGGTGCGTGTCGATATCTTCTACGCGAAGATGGCGCCCGGAATGCAGGCGCTGATCGACCTGGTTTCGAACATCACGCTCGGCGCAATCGCGGTGATCATCGGCTGGCTCTCGATCGCCTATGTCCAGAGCAGCTACGCGATCGGTGAGGGCTCTCCCGATCCCGGCGGCCTGCCCTATCGCTACATCCTCAAGGCGGCGATCCCCGCAGCCTTCGCCCTTCTCGCCCTTCAAGCCGTCGCGATGACGGCCGAAAGCCTCGCGCGGCTGATCCCCCATATCACCCGCGACGGGCGCTCGACCTGATGGATACCCTCTCCCGATGCCCGTGAATGAAATCCTTGCCCTGTGCATGATCGGAGCTTTCTTCGTGCTCCTGCTCGGCGGCCTGCCGGTGGCGGTATGCCTTGGCGCAACCGGCCTGATCTTCGGCTATGCCGGGTTCGGCCCGATGCTGTTCTCGCTCCTGCCCGCGCGGATCTTCGGCGTGGTCACCAACTACACCCTGCTTGCGCTGCCCCTGTTCATCTTCATGGGGATCATGCTCGAGCGATCTAAGATCGCCGAGAACCTGTTAGAAGTGATCGGTCTCGCCATGGGCGGGCTGCGCGGGGGGATGGCGCTGGCGATCATCCTCGTGGGCGTGCTGATGGGCGCGGCGTCGGGCGTCGTTGGCGCGACGGTCGTCACGGTCGGCCTGATCGCACTCGGCCCGATCATCCGGCGCGGGTACGACGCGGGCGTTGCCTGCGGCGTGATCTGCGCCTCCGGCACGCTCGGGCAGATCATCCCGCCGAGCCTTGTGCTGATTTTGCTGGCCGATATCACCGGCGAATCCGTCGGCACGCTTTTCGCCGCGGCGCTGATCCCGGGCCTGCTGCTCTCGGGGCTCTTCATCGCCTATGTGCTGATCCTCGGCATCATGAGCCCCCATCGCGTCCCGGCCATCCCGGCGGAGGAGCGCGCGACCTATTCCAGACGCGACATCGGGATGAAGCTGCTCAAAGTGGTGCTGCCGCCGATCCTGCTGATCGTCGCGGTGCTAGGATCGATCATCGGCGGCGTCGCGGCGCCGACCGAGGCCGCCTCGATGGGCGCGTTCGGCTCGATCCTGCTGGCTGCCGCCTCCGGACGGCTGAACTTCACGATCCTGCGCGAGACGGTGCGCTCGGCCTTCGTCACGAGCGCGATGGTCTTCCTGATCCTGATCTTCGCGCAGCCCTTCGGCCTCGCCTTCCGCGGCCTTGGCGGCGAACGGCTCGTGCAGGACGCCTTCAGCGCGGTTCCGGGCGGGCTGACCGGACAGATCTTCTTCCTGATGGCGCTGTTATTCGTGCTGGGCTTTTTCCTCGAATGGATCGAGATCTCCTATATCGCCCTGCCGCTTTTCCTGCCGATCTTTCATGCGGCCGGCGTCGACATGGCGTGGATTTCGATCCTCGTCGCGGTAAACCTGCAAACATCCTTCCTGACGCCGCCCTTCGGCTGGTCGCTCTTCTTCCTCAAGGGGGTCGCGCCCCCTTCGGTGAAGACGAGTGACATCTATCGCGGCGTCATCCCCTTCATCGGCTTGCAGCTCATCGGGCTGTGGCTCGTCTATCTCTTCCCGCAGCTCACGACCTGGCTGCCCAATCTGATCGGATGGTAAGACATGCTCTATTCGGCACTCGGCTATAACGGCGCGATGAGCGCGCCCCACCGCGCTGCTGCGCTGGCCGGACAGGAAATCCTGGCGGCGGGCGGCACCGCCATCGAGGCGATGGTGGCCGCGGCCGCGACCGTCGCGGTGACATACCCGCATATGAACGGGATCGGAGGGGACGGGTTCTGGCTGATCCATCGCCCGGGAGAGAAACCGATCGGGATCTTCGCGGGCGGTCATGCCGCGGCGCTGGCGACGCCCGAATGGTATGCGGCCCAAGGCCATTCGGACACGATCCCCGCGCGCGGCGGGCTGGCCGCGCTGACCGTGCCGGGTACGATCGGCGGCTGGGAGGCGGCGCTCGATCTGGTCGATCCGGCCAAGCGTCTGCCGCTCGAGCGGCTGCTCGCGAACGCGATCGGCTATGCGCGCGACGGGATCGCGGTGACCGGCAACCAGAGCCGCACGACAGCGGAAAAACTCGCGGGGCTCGAGGCCGTACCGGGCTTTGCCGAGACCTTCCTGATCGATGGCAAGGTGCCTCAGGCCGGCGCGCGCATGAAACAGGAAGCCCTGGGGCGCACGCTGGAACGTCTCGCCACCGAGGGTCTGCGCAGCTATTACGAGGGGGATCTCGCCCGCATTCACGGCGACTTCCTCGAGGCGCAAGGCAGCCCGCTGCGCGCCAGCGATTTTGCCGCCTACCGCGCACAGCAGGTGACGCCGCTTGAAGTCACCACCTCTCAAGGCACGCTTTACAACATGACCCCGCCCACGCAGGGCATCGCCTCGCTGATGATCCTCGGGATCTTCGACCGGTTGGGCGTCAGCGAAGGCGAAGGGTTCGACCATATCCACGGGCTGATTGAATCCACCAAACAGGCCTTCATCCTGCGCAACGCCGAGCTGGGCGACCCCGCCACGATGCGCGAACCCGCGCAGGACTGGCTGACAGAGGACCGGCTCGACGCGATGGCCGCGAAGATCGACCGTGAAACCGCGCTGGAATGGCCCTACGACCCCAAGCAGGGCGACACGATCTGGATGGGCGCCGCGGATCGCGACGGCACCGTGGTCAGCTTCATCCAGAGCGTGTTCTGGGAGTTCGGCTCGGGCCTCACCTGCCCGGAAACGGGGGTCTTCTTCCAGAACCGGGGCGCGGGCTTCTCGCTGCAGCCGGGGCCGAACCAGCTCGCACCGAGCAAGCGTCCTTTCCACACGCTCAACCCTGCGCTCGCGCATCTGCCTGACGGGCGTGTCTTCGCCTATGGGACGATGGGCGGCGAGGGCCAGCCGCAGACGCAATCGGCGGTCTTCACCCGCTACGCGCAATTCGGCATGGACCTGCAAGCCGCCGTCACCGCGCCGCGCTGGCTGCTGGGCAAGACCTGGGGGGATGCGACGACGACGCTCAAGCTCGAAAGCCGCTTCGATCCCGAGCTGATCGAGGCACTGCGCGCGGCCGGCCATCAGGTCGAGATGATCCCCGACTATTCCGATCTCGCGGGTCACGCCGGCGGTGTCGTCCTCCACCCTGACGGGCTTATCGAATCCGCAACCGACCCGCGCGCCGATGGCGCCGCCTTGAGTTTCTGACCATGACCGATCTTTCCCTTCTTCAACTCGCGATGATCCTCGGCGGCGTCGCGCTCACCGCAATCCTCGCCGGCATTCTCGCGGGCCTGCTGGGCGTAGGCGGGGGCATCGTGCTGGTCCCGGTGCTGTTCTGGATCCTCTCGATGACGAATTTCCCACCCGAGCTGTCGATGCACATGGCGGTGGCGACCTCGCTCGCGACGATCATCTTCACCTCGATCTCCTCCGCCCGCGCCCATAACAAGCGCGGGTCGGTCGATCGCAGCCTGCTGCGGCTCTGGGCGCCCGGCATCGTGCTCGGCGCGTTCAGCGGCGGCCTGGCTGCGAAATATATCGACGCGAGCGGACTCAAGGCGATCTTCGGCACGATCGCGCTTCTGGTCTCGATCAACATGGCGACGCCGAAAACGCTTGTAATCAGTGATCACCTGCCGCGCTCCAAGGCGGTGAACGGGGCCATCTCCTATCTCACGGGGCTATTCTCGGCACTGATGGGGATCGGTGGCGGCACGCTCTCGGTCCCCTTGCTGAGCGGCTTTTCGGTCGAGATCCGCCGCGCGGTCGGTACGGCTTCGGCTTTCGGCTTCATCATCGCGGTGCCGGCGGTGCTGGGCTTCATCTATTCGGGTCTTGGCGTAGAGGGACGTCCGCCCCTCTCGCTGGGCTATGTGAACCTGATCGCCGCGGGCATCATCCTGCCCTTCACGGTCGGCTTCGCCCCGGTGGGCGCAGCGCTTGCGCACAATCTCGACACGGTCTGGATCAAGCGTGCCTTTGCGCTCTTCCTCGGGATCACCGCGATCCGGATGCTGCTCTCGGTCTTCGGCTGAGCCTCAGCGCATCCGCGTCAGAACCTCGCGCGCGGCACTCACAAGGTGCCGCCGCAACGCATTCTCGGTCCGCTTGGGATCGTGGTCGAGCAGCGCCGAGACGATCGCCTCGTGTTCTTCGTTCGAGACCTCCATCCGCACATCGTTGCGCAGCTGCGACTTGCGGAACGGAGCGAGCTTGAGCCGCAGCGCGTTCGACAGCTCGATCAGATCGCGGTTATGGGTCGCGTCGTAGATGCGCTGGTGGAATTCGGTATTGGCGGCCTCATAGGCCTCGAACTCGCCGCGCTGCGCCATCTGCCCCATCGCGCGATGCAGATCCTCGATCTCCGCCCGCTCGCCGATCGTCATCCGGTCCGCAGCCAGACGCCCGCACATCGCCTCGATCTCGCCCATCGCCTCGAACATCTGCTCGATCCGCTCGCGCGTGATGTTGGCGACGACCACGCCTCGATAGGGCATCCGCTCGGCCAGCGACATCGCGACGAGCTTGTGCAGCGCCTCGCGGATCGGCGTGCGCGAGACACCGAAACGCTGAACGAGCGACAACTCGTCGAGCTTGCTGCCCGCCGTCAGATCGCCTGAAACGATCTCGGCTTCGAGCTGTTCAGCGATCACCGTTCCCTGCAATTTGCGCGGTGCCGGCGTCTGCGTCCCTTCTGATGCCGGCATGCGCCCTCCCTGGTTCATCAGCTGCCCTTTATCTCCCTGTTTTTTATAGGATCGACGCACGAGTTTCCAGAGCGATGGCCCACCTAGCCCCTATTCTCCCATCGGTTTTCGGGCGGCACGGACCGCCTTGCGAGGAAGCCACCCGCGCCGAGGGCTGCCTGCCGCCTCAGCGCGAGGCAATCGGCAAGATGCCGACCCGGGCCCGCCCCCCTTCGCCCTTCCCAAATCGTGGAAGTTGCGGCAATCTCCTTGCCAACCAAAAGGAGCAGTTCATGCCCAATCAAAGAATGGCATCGGCCTGATGGGCGTGCTTTTCAGCCTTTTCGCAACGGCTGGCTCGCGGCTTGTCGGGATCGCGCTGGCGCTTGCGATCTGGCTGATCTCTCGCCCCGGCGGGTGGGCGGTATTGGTTGTGTTGATCTTGCTGGGATTGAAGGTCTTTCCCGACGGAAATTCGTAAAAGGGAATAGGGGACAAAATGGGTATCGAGAACATTCTGGGCGGCGGCGACATCGTGATGATCGCCGTCGCGGCGCTGCTGATCCTGTCGGTTTTCCTTGGAGTCCGGATCGTGCCGCAATCCGAAAAACACGTGGTCGAGCGCTTTGGACGGCTGCGCGCCGTGCTCGGACCGGGGATCAACTTCATCGTCCCCTTCCTCGACCGCGTCCCCCACAAGATCTCGATCCTCGAACGCCAGCTCCCCAATGCGCTGCAAGACGCGATCACCGCCGACAACGTGCTGGTAAAGGTCGAAACCTCGGTCTTCTACCGCATCACCGAGCCTGAAAAGACCGTCTACCGGATCCGCGACGTGGATGCGGCGATCGCGACGACGGTCGCGGGGATCGTGCGCTCCGAAATCGGCGTGATGGAACTCGACGAGGTGCAATCGAACCGCTCGCAACTCATCGCCAAGGTGCGTGAGCAGGTCGCCGCGATGGTCGATGACTGGGGGATCGAGGTGACGCGCGCCGAGATTCTCGACGTCAATCTCGACGAGGCGACGCGGGCCGCGATGCTCCAGCAGCTCAATGCCGAGCGGGCCCGCCGGGCGCTCGTCACCGAAGCCGAGGGCAAGAAACGCGCGGTGGAACTTGCCGCCGAGGCACAGCTTTTTCAGGCGCAGAAAGAGGCCGAAGCCCGCCGGATCGGCGCCGACGCCGAGGCCTACGCAACTGAGGTGGTGGCCGCAGCCATTGCCAAGAACGGGCTTGAAGCCGCGCAATATCAGGTGGCGCTGAAACAGGTCGATGCGCTCTCGCAGGTCGCCAAGGGTGAGGGCAAGCAGACGGTGATCCTGCCTGCCGCGGCACTCGAAGCCTTCACCAATGCGTTCAAGCTTTTGGGGGCGAAATGATGGAATACTGGCAAATGCCCTGGGTCTGGGTGCTTGCGGGCGTGATCCTCGCCGGTGCAGAGATGCTGATCCCGGGCTTCCTCTTCCTCGGTTTCGCAATCGGCGCGGTACTGGTCGGCGCGCTGATCTGGATCGGGCTGTTGGGCAACTCCATAGCCGTAACCCTCGTGGTCTTCGCCGTGCTCTCGATCATCGCCTGGCTCGCACTGCGCAAGGGAATGGGCGTGCGCAAGGGGCAAACCAAGCTCTGGGATCGCGACATCAACGAAAACTGAGCCCGCGTGACGGAACGGTGTGCTGGCGTCGCCGGTTCTTCGATAAGTCTTTGAACGGCAGATTTTCACCTGTAACGATTACCCAAGCGAGACCCGCGGTCGGCTTTTTCCGATCGCGCTCGTCTTCGCTCCGGGGTCGTCACTAGTATTACGGTGGCAACCTCCCTGAGCGGCAACGAGAGCGTCGAGGTGACGCTTGTCCCGGCTTCCAAGTGAGAGGCCCGGTCCGGCCATTTCCGGGTGGGCGGGCAAAAGAAAGCGGCGCCCCGATGGGCGCCGTTTTGCCTATGTCGAGAGTTTTTCGGAACTGCCCGGTTGGTCCCACGTTGATGTGCCGAAGACATGCACAAGAGTGATGGGAGAACATCATGGCTACTGAAATTCGTAACGAGAAATCCGGCCTCGGCGGGATCTACTTTGTCCTCGGCGCTGTCGTCGTCGCACTCGGCCTCGTCCTGTGGTTCGTCATGGCCCCGACCGCGGACGGCCCCGGCGTGCCCACCGGCGACGCCAATTCCACTTCGGTCACGATCGAGAGCCAGACCACGGCGCCGGCCCCGGCCGACAGCGCCCCGGCCAGCGATGGCGGCACGAGCGCTCAGGGTTCGGCTTCGGGCGGCACCGCGAACTGATCCGAGACCACATCGAGCCTTCACGGCCTATTGAAGCGGCGTCCTGCGGGGCGCCGCTTTATCATTGGCAACGACCTGCCGATGCCACAGGCCAAAAGGAACGTGGCCACCGGCGGCGCGTTAACCCTTTGGAACAAGATATGGAGCTGTCATGGCGCGCGACCCTTCCCGGCAGACCAGCCTTGGCGGGCTTTTATTTACCCTCGTGGCCCTCGCGGTCGCCTTGGGCGTGGTTGTCTGGCTGGTGGCCGATACCCCCATCGACGGTGGATCGCAGACCGCGACGGATCCGCCGCCGTTGAACCCCGTCAGCGATTCGGAGGCGACGATCGAGGTCTCGCCCGCGCCGCATACGAGCGGCCCGGCAACGGGCGGTGCGGGCCAGTAATTCAGCTGCGCAGTTCTGCGACGATCGCCTCTGCCGCCGCACGCGGATCGGCGGCGCGGTGGATCGGGCGGCCGACAACGATATGATCCACGCCGGCTTCGACAGCCGCGGCGGGCGTGGCGATACGCTTCTGATCACCCAGCTCGGCCCCGGCGGGACGCACGCCCGGCGTCACGATCAGCTTGCCGTTCGCTTCCGGAAGCGCGCGGATCATCGCGGCCTCCTGCGGCGAGGCGATCACCCCGTCGGCGCCCGCCTCGAAGGCGCGTCCGGCCCGTTCCGCCACGAGATCGCGGATCGCGCCTTCCTTGATCAGAGCCCCATCAAGATCCTCGCGATCAAGCGAGGTCAGGATCGTCACCGCGAGGATTTTCAGGTCTTTGCCCGCCGCGCCTTCCTTCGCGGCTTTCACCACGTAGGGATCGCCGTGCACGGTCAGGAAATCGAGGTCGAACTGCGCCAGCCCGCGCACGGCATTTTCCACCGTCGCGCCAATATCGAAGAGCTTCATGTCGAGGAAGATCCGCTTGCCCTGATCCTGCTTGAGCTCGGTCGCGAGCGCCAGCCCGCCCCCGGTCAGCATACCCAGCCCGATCTTGTAGAAGGAGACCGCGTCACCAAGCTGGTTGGCCAGCATCAGGCCTTCATATGCGTTGGGCACGTCGAGAGCGACGATCAGGCGGTCATCGGCAGGCAGGGTCAGGTCGGTCATCGGGGGGCTCCTTTGCGGGTCGCCCCCTGATGCGGGTCAATGGCCGCGACGTCAAGCGGGCGCGGCCCGATCAGAGACCGCCGATCCCGCGCCGCTGCGCCTCGCGCGTCAGCGCGCGGGTCAATTGGCGATGGCTGATGCCGGGCGCGGCGTCAACGCGAACGGGAACCCGCAGGGGTTCGACGAGGCCGGGGGTGAAGAATTCAACGACCGCCTCGAACCGGCGATGCGCGGCGTTATAGATCAGGCGGGCGATACGCGTGGCCGTGGCGTGATGCATCGGCGGAGCCTCCATTCCATCGGGACTGTCGAAAGGTAAACGCCAATTCTTGCGATTTGGTTTCCTGCTGCGGCGAAATGGCCGGTCCGGACCCTTGAAGCCCCCGCGCTCAGCGCCCATTTTCCTATCGAGACCCGGTCAGGACGGCGCCTATTCAGGGCCAGACACATCCCGGGGGCTTTAGAAAAGGAGAATACCGATGAACATGGAGAAGTTCACGGAGCGGTCTCGCGGTTTCCTTCAGGCCGCGCAGACCATTGCGATGCGCGAGGGGCATCAACGTGTGGTGCCCGAGCATCTTCTGAAGGCATTGATGGATGACGACCAGGGCCTTTCGGCCAACCTGATCAAACGATCGGGCGGCGAGCCTGTGCGCGTGCAGGAGGCGGTCGATCTGGCGGTCTCGAAACTCCCGAAAGTGTCGGGCGGCGACGGTCAGGTCTATGTCGAGCAGAACCTCGTGCGGGTGCTCGACGAGGCCGAGAAACTCGCCAAGAAGGCGGGCGACAGCTTCGTTCCGGTCGAGCGCGTGCTGATGGCACTCGCGATGGTCAACACAAAGGCGAAGGACTGCCTTGATGCGGGCGCTGTGACCGCACAAAAACTCAACGCCGCGATCAACGACCTGCGCAAGGGCCGCACCGCCGACACGGCCTCGGCCGAAGAGGGCTATGAGGCGCTAAAGAAATACGCGCGCGATCTGACAGAGGCCGCCGAACAGGGCAAGATCGACCCGATCATCGGCCGCGACGAGGAAATCCGCCGCGCGATGCAGGTGCTGTCGCGCCGGACCAAGAACAACCCGGTTCTGATCGGTGAGCCCGGCGTGGGTAAGACCGCGATCGCGGAAGGCCTTGCGCTGCGCATCATCGACGGCGACGTGCCGGAATCGCTGCGCGACAAGAAGCTTCTCGCGCTCGACATGGGTGCGCTGATCGCGGGCGCGAAATATCGCGGCGAATTCGAGGAACGTCTGAAGGCGATCCTCAAGGAGATCGAGGCCGCAGCCGGCGAGATCATCCTCTTCATCGACGAGATGCACACGCTCGTCGGCGCGGGGAAATCCGACGGCGCGATGGATGCCGCGAACCTGATCAAGCCTGCGCTGGCCCGTGGTGAGCTGCACTGCGTGGGGGCTACGACGCTTGATGAGTACCGCAAATATGTCGAGAAGGACGCGGCTCTGGCCCGGCGTTTCCAGCCCGTTATGGTGGAAGAGCCGACGGTCGAGGACACGATCTCGATCCTGCGTGGCATCAAGGAGAAATACGAGCTTCACCACGGGGTGAAGATCTCGGACTCGGCGCTGGTGGCGGCCGCGACGCTCTCGCATCGCTATATCACCGACCGTTTCCTGCCCGACAAGGCAATCGACCTCGTCGACGAGGCCGCCTCGCGTCTGCGCATGGAAGTGGACAGCAAGCCCGAGGAGCTCGACGCCCTCGACCGTCAGATCCTGCAGATGCAGATCGAGGCGGAAGCGCTGAAGAAAGAGGACGACACCGCGTCGAGGGATCGTCTTGAAAAGCTCGAGAAGGAGCTGGCCGATCTGCAGGACCGCGCCTCGGAGATGACCGCCAAATGGCAGGCCGAGCGCGACAAGCTGGAATCGAGCCGTCACCTGAAAGAGCAGCTCGACAAGGCCCGGGCCGAGCTCGATCAGGCCAAGCGCGAGGGCAATCTCGCCCGCGCAGGTGAGCTGTCCTACGGGATCATCCCGAGCCTCGAGAAGCAACTTTCCCAGGCCGAAGAGGCCGAGGGCGAAGAGCTGATGGTCGAGGAATCGGTACGTCCCGAACAGATCGCCGAAGTGGTCGAACGCTGGACCGGCATCCCGACCTCGAAGATGCTCGAAGGCGAGCGCGAAAAGCTCTTGAAGATGGAAGACGAGCTGCACAAGCGCGTCATCGGTCAGGATGCGGCGATCACCGCCGTGTCGAACGCCGTGCGCCGCGCGCGTGCGGGGCTCAACGACGAGAACCGTCCGCTGGGCAGCTTCCTATTCCTCGGCCCGACCGGGGTGGGCAAGACCGAACTGACCAAGGCCGTCGCGAATTACCTCTTCGACGACGATCAGGCGATGGTGCGGATCGACATGTCCGAGTTCATGGAGAAACACTCCGTGGCGCGGCTCATCGGCGCCCCGCCCGGCTATGTCGGCTATGACGAGGGTGGCGTTCTGACCGAAGCGGTGCGGCGTCGTCCCTATCAGGTCGTACTCTTCGACGAGGTCGAGAAGGCGCACCCGGACGTGTTCAACGTGCTGCTGCAAGTGCTTGACGATGGTGTGCTGACGGATGGTCAGGGCCGCACGGTCGATTTCAAGCAGACGCTGATCGTGCTGACCTCGAACCTCGGGTCTCAGGCGCTCAGCCAGCTGCCGGAAGGCACGGACGACGCGGCTCAGGCCAAGGCGCAGGTCATGGATGCGGTGCGGGCGCATTTCCGCCCCGAATTCCTGAACCGTCTCGACGAGATGGTGATCTTCGATCGCCTGAACCGTGAGAATATGGACGGGATCGTGGAGATCCAGCTCAAGCGGCTGGAGAAACGTCTGGCGCAGCGCAAGATCACGCTCGATCTCGACGCGGCGGCCCGCAAATGGCTTGCCGATGCGGGTTACGACCCAGTCTATGGCGCACGTCCGCTCAAGCGGGTGATCCAGCGCGCCCTGCAAGACCCGCTGGCCGAGGCGATCCTCGGCGGCGAGGTGATCGACGGCGCGACGGTCAACGTCACCGCTGGGCCGGACGGCCTGATCGTGGGCGGTCACAGCGCGCCGCTGGGCGGGACGCAACCCGCCGATGGCGTGCCGCTGCACTGAGGCCGGGTTCAAACCGATTGCGAGGGGCGGAGCGATCCGCCCCTTTTCCATGTCCGGGTCAGGGGGCGCTGCCCCCTCGGGCTTCGCCCTCACCCCCGAGATATTTGGATCAAGAAGAAGCGCGCGATTCCTTCTTCTTGACGAAAATATCTCGGGGGAGGCCGCTGGCGGCCGGGGGCAGCGCCCCCTTTTGCTCGCGTCACATTTGGACGGATGGAAACAAAAAGGCCGTGCCGGGATAACCCTGGCACGGCCTTTTCATTCGTTTCGGCTCTGTCGCCTCAGCCCTGGCGGGCTTTGAAGCGCTTCTGCGTCTTGTTGATCACGTAGACGCGGCCTTTGCGGCGCACGACCTGGCAATCGCGATGACGCTGCTTGAGCGAGCGGAGCGAGTTGCGGACCTTCATCGGCCTTCTCCTGTATCGCGGCGCAAGGTGCGCCTTGAAAAACGAATGCCCCGGGCCTCTCAGCCGGGGCGGCGAATAGATGGTGGGCGGTACTGGGATCGAACCAGTGGCCACTACGATGTCAACGTAGTGCTCTACCGCTGAGCTAACCGCCCACGCCCGTTCGACCCCGTTTTATTGCCTTTGATTCGCGCTTGCGGGCTGGGCCGCTAAGGGAACCGAAAGGCGCGGTGTCGCGTCGGTCTGGGGGTCTATATAAAGAGTCGAAACGGCTTTCAAGAGGGTTTTGGTGCGAAAGCGTTCCGGTGTAGGATATTAGCCGATCACAAGAGGTTCCATGAGCGACAGCCCAGCCCTTCCGCCGCCGTTCCGGCTGATCCGCCCCGCGGCGGTACACACGGCTGCGATCTTCGCCTCGCCGCATTCGGGTGCGCATTATCCGCAAAGTCTCCGCGATCGCACGGTGCTCGACATGGCGCGGCTGCGTTCTTCCGAGGATGCTTTCGTGGATCGCTTGCTTGCGCCGGTGCCGCGGCTTGGGGCGCCTTTGCTTGCAGCGGAGTATCCGCGCGCCTGGGTGGATCTCAACCGCGGGCCCGAGGAGCTCGATTCGGCCCTGATCGCAGGGTTGGAACGTTCGACCCCGAGCCCGCGCGTCGCCGCCGGTCTCGGCGTCATTCCGCGGGTCGTTTCGGGCGCGCGCGCGATCTATCGCGGCAAGATCCCCAGGATGGAGGCCGAGGCGCGGCTCAACCATGTCTGGCATCCCTATCACGACCAGCTGGCGGCGCTGATGATCGAGGCGCATCGCGCGTTCGGTCAGGCGATCCTGCTCGACGTGCATTCCATGCCCTCCGAGGCGCTCGATTCGCTTGGCCATCGGCGCCCTCAGATCGTGCTCGGGGATCGCTACGGAGCGAGTGCGGATCGCGCGCTGATGCGCGAGGTCGAGCTCGCCTTCAGCGATGAGGGGCTTTCGGTGTCGCGCAACAGTCCGTTTGCCGGGGCGTATATCGCGCAACGCTACGGGCGGCCGCGCGAGGGATATCACGTCATCCAGATCGAGATCGACCGGGCGCTCTACATGGATCAGGAAGCGATCGCGCCGAGCGCCGAGTTCAAGGCCTTTGCCGCGGTGATGGAGCGGGTGGCCGCGAAGATCGTGAGGCTCGGGGCGCAGCCGTTGCGTCACGCCGCAGAGTAGATCACGACCCGTCCCAACCGCGCCCGAGCCGGATTGCATCCGCGCCGAACTTCGCCCGGATCGCATCCTTCGCCCGTTCCGCGCCCGCGCGTCTGCCTGCCTGCGGATCGAGAAGATCGCCCGCCGGATCGCGCCCGTCCGCTGCCGTGAGGTCCGAAAACCCGATCCCGATCAGCCGGTAGGGCGTGTTTGGGGGGAGCTTGTCGAACAAGGTCTCGCCCGCCCGGAAGAGCGTATCGGCGAGCTGGCTCGGCTCCTCCAGCCGGGTCTGCCGGGTCACGGTGGTGAAATCGGCGCGTTTGAGCTTCAGCGTCACCGTGCGCCCGGCCAGATCGCGCGCCTTCATCCGCGCCGAGACCTTCTCGGCCATGTGCCAGAGCTTGCCCATCAGGGTCTCGCGATCCGAAATATCCTCGTTGAAGGTCGTCTCGTTCGACACCGATTTGATCGGGGTATCGGGTGAGACGCGGCGCGCATCCTGACCGTTCGCCAGTTCGAAAAGCCGCCGCCCCGAGGCTCCGAACCGATCCTCCATCCGGGCGAGCCCTGCGCGGCGGATATCGGCCAGCGTTCGAATTCCGGCCCGCCCCAGCGCAGCCCGCGTCGCCGCCCCCACGCCCCAAAGGATCGACACCGGCTTGTCGCGCAGGAAGTCTTCGGTGTCGGCGCGCCCGATCACCGAAAACCCGCGCGGCTTGTCGAGATCGGAGGCGATCTTGGCGAGGAACTTGTTATGCGACAGCCCGACCGAAGCCGTCACCCCGATTTGCGTCTCGATCTCGCGGGCGAGCCGCGCCATCTGCACCGCGGGCGGGGCGTGATGCAGCCGCGCGGTGCCGGTCAGATCGAGGAACGCTTCGTCCAGCGAAAGCGGTTCGATCAGCGGTGTCAGCGCCGCCATCTTCTCCCGGATCTCGCGCGAGACGGCGGCGTAATGATCCATGCGCGGCCTGATGATCACCGCCTCGGGGCAGAGCTTGCGCGCCTGAAACATCGGCATCGCCGAGCGCACGCCGGAAATCCGCGCGATATAGCAGCAGGTGGTGACCACCCCGCGCGTGCCGCCGCCGACGATCACCGCTTGCGAGGACAGCGCGGGATTGTCGCGCTTCTCGACAGACGCATAGAAGCTGTCGCAGTCGATATGCGCAATGGGCAGATCGAAAAGTTCGGGCTGCGCGATCACACGCGCCTTGCCGCAATTGGGGCAGCGTTTGGGGGCATCATCAAAGGTGCTCAGACAGTCGCGGCAAAGGGCAGGCATGGGCTCACATCCGGGAATAGACCCTAGATATCCCTTCTTCCTCTTGGCGCAAATATCCCGTGGGGGTGAGGCGGAAGCAGCGGCCTTCCCGTGGAAGGACGCCCGCCGACCGCCCGGAGTGGGAGCGGAGGGCCGGAATGGCGGCGCCAAGAGGGGGCAGCGCCCCCTCCCCCCGCTCACCGAAAGCCGATCGATCCGGCCAGCAGCTGCGCCACCGTCGGCTGGTCGAGATAACCGGTCACCGTCAGCCCACCAGCTTTCTGGAAGCGGCGAATCGCGCGGCGGGTGTTGTCGTCGAACACGCCATCGACCTTGCCTGGCTTGAGGCCCATCTGGGCGAGCCGCTGCTCGACGAGGGACTTCACCACGCTGGGCAGGCCAAGCGCATCCTCGCGGGCCTTCGCAGCCTTGATCGCATCGCTCTCCTGACTTTGTTGCTGCAACTCGGCGATGCGCGCCTCGGCCTCGGCCTTGAAGGCAGGGTTGGAGCGGCTCGCGAGATAGTCGCGATAGGAGGCGATCGTGTCCGCCTGACGCGCGACATCCCAATCGGCACGATCGGCGGCCTGCGCCTCGGCGCGGCGGTCCGCCTCGATCGTGTCGAGCCTTTCCTGCGCAAGCTCGGCAAAGAGCCCGTCGGGATATTTCTTCAGATAGGCGCGCAGCCCCGCCTCATCGCCAGCCTTGCCGGTCTGCTCCCAATAGGCGCGGTCCTGACGGTCGATTTCGGCCTGACGCGCCTCGGCCTCGGCTTTCAGCTCGGCTGCGCGCTTCTCGCCTTGCGCCGAAAGTGCGGTAAGCTGGGCACGGGTGAGATAGCCGGTCGGTTCGAACCCGCTCGCACGTTGCCAGCGCGTGATCGCCCCGCGCGATCCGGGGCCAAAGATGCCGTCCACGCCCTTCGGATCGAAATCGAGGATCGTCAGGTTCTGTTGGACTTCGCGGCGCTGATCGCGGGAAAGGTTGAGCGCCGCCTCATCGGCCTTTGCCTGTCGCTCGGGTTCGGCCTTGAGCGTGGCGATCCGGGCACGGGCCTCGTCAGCATTCGGCCCCCTGGGATAGCGATCGAGATAGAGCTGATAGGCGGTGATGGAATCCTCGGCGCGCGCCATGTCCCAATAGGGAGCAGAAGGATCGGCCTGCGGCGTCGCAATCGGTGCAGGCGCATCCTGCGTCCCGGCGGCAAGGAAACTGTAGCTGCCGGGCAGGAAGCCGCTCGCGATCAGACCTTCGGATTGCGCCGCGCGCATCAGCGGCGCGCCGGGCTTGACCAGATCCCCCGACATCAGCGAGGCGACCTCCCGGGGGCTGCCGCGCAAGACGGTGACGCCCTGCGGAATCGCGAGATCACCGATACCGGGTTGCGTCAGACCCCGACCCGTTCCCTCGTCATCCGCGCCCCCCAGCAGCAGCACCGCCTGCCCGGGATGGGAGGCGAGCACCGACATCACCGCCGAGAGCGGCAGTGCCTCGCTCACAGCCTCGGGCAGAGAGATGTCGCGCATGTCGGTAGGCAGGAACCAGGTCTCTGCGTCGGTATGGATGAAACGCCCCGAGAGGGCGACGACGATCCGGTCGGCATCCGCCGCACGCGTCACGAAGTCGCGAAAGCGCGCGCGAATCTCGGAAGCATCTGCGTCATCCTCAGTCAGCACCGAGAAGCCGGCCTGTTGCAAACCGGCCTCGGCCTTGGTCGGCGCATCGGCGCCACGCAGGTCGTCGATCCGGTCGTAATTCGCGTTGCCCAGCACCAGCGCAAGATCGGCGGCATTGGCGGGCAATCCCAGCGCCGCAAGTGCGACACCTGTCAGAAGTAGTTTTCGCATGGGGTCCTCCATCTCTCTCGACGAAGGAACCCGCGATCTACCCTCCCGGTTCCTCAGTCGTATTTGCGCTGGTCGTCGATCACCTTGCCATCATTGGGCAGCGAGCCCGGCGCGACAAGCTCGATCACGCCCTTCATCTTCAAGGCTTCGCGAATGCCGCTGTCGAAGCGTGCGGGATCGGAGGCCTCGGTCTCGATCTGCACGGTCATCACGTCCATCTCGCCCTCGCGGGTCGCGACGACCCGGGCCCTGGAAATTTCGGCATGGGCCGCGACGAAGGCGGCGACCTGCTCGGGGCGCACGAACATGCCCTTGATCTTGGTGGTCTGATCGGCGCGGCCCATCCAGCCCTTGATGCGCATATTGGTGCGACCGCAGGGGCTGATCCCGTCCATCACGGCGGAAAGATCGCCTGTCGCGAACCGGATCAGCGGGTAATCCGGGTTGAGCGTGGTTACGACCACTTCGCCAACCTCACCGGGAGCGACCGGGTCACCCGTGCCGGGGCGGACGATTTCGACGATCACACCTTCGTCCACAATCATCCCCTCCATCGCTGCGCTCTCGTAGGCGATATTGCCCAGATCGGCGGTGGCGTAGCATTGCAGGCAGGAAATGCCGCGATCCGCATAGCTCTGGCGTAGACTGGGGAAAAGCGCGCCGCCCGAAACGGTCGCCTTGGTGATCTTGAGCCTCTCGCCCATCTCTTCGGCTTTTTCGAGAATGATACGCAGATAGTCCGGCGTGCCCGCATAGCAGGTGGTGCCGATATCCGCGGCGGCGCGGACTTGCAGCTCTGTCTGGCCGGTCCCGGCGGGCAGGACGGCGGCGCCCACGGCGCGTGCGGCGTTCTCGAACATCATACCGGCAGGCGTCAGGTGGTAGCCGAAGCAGTTCTGCACGATATCGCCGGGTCCGACACCTGCGGCATGGGCGAACCGTCCCAGCCGCCACCAATCGCGGCTCACGTCACCGGGCTCGTAGATCGGGCCGGGCGACTGGAAGATATGGGCGAACGCATGGGCGGGCTTCGTGGTCAGGCCACCGAAGGGCGGCGCGCCCTTCTGTGCGGCCCCGAGATCGGATTTCCGCAGGACCGGGAGCTTCGCGAGCGCCGCGCGCGAGGTGACGGAAGACGGATCGACGCCTTCCAGATGTGCCGCGATCCCCGGCGCTCTCATCGCCGCCCCGATCAGCGCGGGAAGGCATTCGGCCAGAGAGGCCTCGCGCGCGTCGGCGCTGCGGGTTTCCAACTCGTCGAAATGCTCAACCATCCCTCGACCCTTTCCATTCGGCGGACAGACCGCCCCCGAGCCGCGCCCAAAATGCTGCGCAGCAATCGTTTAATTTCAATACGTTACGATCACGCCAGCCAACGCTTGCGGCGGCGATAGCTGCGAACGTCCCGGAAGCTCTTGCGGCCCTCGTCCGACATGCCGAGATAGAATTCCTTCACGTCCGGATTCTCGCGCAGATCAGCCGCGGGGCCGTCCATCACGATGCGGCCCGATTCCAGGATATAGCCGTAATGGGCATAGCGCAGCGCGACGTTGGTGTTCTGTTCGGCGAGAAGGAAGGTCACGCCCTCGTTCTCGTTGACCGATTTCACGATCTCGAAGATCTGCTCCACCAGCTGCGGCGCGAGACCCATCGAGGGTTCGTCCAGCAGGATCGTCTCGGGGCGGCTCATCAGCGCGCGACCCATCGCGACCATCTGCTGCTCCCCGCCCGAGGTATAACCCGCCTGCGATTTGCGGCGCTCCTTCAGGCGCGGGAAGTAATTGTAGACCATCTCGAGATCGGCCTGGATCGCGCCACGCCCGTCCTTGCGGGTATAGGCACCGGTCAGCAGATTTTCCTCGACGGTGAGGTGTTCGAAACAGTGACGGCCTTCCATCACCTGGATCACGCCCTTGCGCACGAGATCGGCAGGGCTCATTTCCTGCACGCGCTCGCCGCGATAGGTGATCGAGCCTTTGGTGACCTCGCCGCGCTCGGATTTGAGCAGGTTCGAGACCGCCTTGAGCGTCGTCGTCTTGCCCGCGCCATTGCCGCCCAGCAGCGCGGTGATCCCGCCCTTGGGAACGTTCAGGCTGACCCCCTTCAGCACGAGGATGACGTGATTGTAGATCACCTCGATATTGTTGACCTCGAGAAGGGTCGTGTCGGTTTTCGCAGCGTCCAGCATGGCTTTCTCCGGGGCGTTGGGGTGGCCCCCGGCGCAAGACGCCGGAGGCCGGTTTGGCTTAGTTGCACCGCTCTGCGATGTTGTTTTCCTTGGCGAAGGCCGCGGAATCTTCGGCGATCAGCGGGTCGATCACGCTCGAATCCGCTGAGATCCAGTCCGAAGCGGCGTCCCATTTGCCGTCAGCCGCGTTCCATTTGTACATGAGGCCCGAGCCCGGACCGCCGTGATCCGCACAGGTCGCCTGGATCGGCTGGGCGAAGTTCGGCAGGCCGAGTTCATTCAGACGCGCCTCGGTCAGGTCGAGCTGTTCGAAACCGTCACGCACCTCTGCCGGCGTGACCGCCGAATGACCGTGGATCTCCTGCGCCTTGCGGATCGCTTCGGAGATGATCATCGCCGCATACATGCCGCGCGAATAGAGCATCGTGCCCACTTCGTCGCCCGCGCCCGCAGCCTTGCCGGCGTCGATCACGTATTTCTGGATGTCACCATAGACCGGGAAGTCCATGCCCGTGCCGTGGAAGGAAACGGTGGTGTAGCCATCGGCCTTGTCACCAGCCGAGCGCACGTCGTTTTCCGAACCCGACCACCAGATGCCGACGAAGTTCTCCATCGGGAAGCGGATGTTCACGGCTTCCTGGATCGCGACCTGGTTCATAACGCCCCAGCCATACATGATGACGAAATCGGGTTTCGAGCGACGGACCTGCAGCCATTGCGACTTCTGTTCCTGACCCGGATGGTCGACCGGCAGCAATTCGAGTTCGAAACCGTCGCGCTTGGCGAGTTCCTGAAGGGTGCGGATCGGCTCCTTGCCGTAGGCCGAGTTGTGATAGACCAGAGCGATCTTCTTGCCTTCGAGCGATCCGCCGGCCTTGCCCATCAGGTATTGCTCGATGATCGAGGCGCCGTCCCAGTAGTTGGCCGGGTAGTTGAAGACCCATTCAAACACCTTGCCGTTCGCCGCCGAGGTGCGGCCATAGCCGGGCGTGTACAGAACATGCCCGTCGGCGGTCACTTTCGGAATCAGCTGGTAGGTGATGCCGGTCGAGAGCGGGTTATAGGCCAGTGCGCCGTCGCCCTTGGTCGACTCGTAGCATTCCACACCTTTCTCGGTGTTGTACGCGGTCTCGCATTCCGGCACGCGCACCATCTCGCCGCCGATCCCGCCGTCACGTTCGTTGAGCAGCGTGAAATAGTCGTTGAAGCCATCGGCATAGGGAATGCCGTTCGCGGCGTAGGGGCCGGTGCGATAGCTGAGGTTCGGCACCACCAGCTCGGCGAAGGCCGGAGCCGTGGTCAGCGTCATCGCCGCCGCGACCAGAGCGGTAAAGGTCTTCTTCATAGAGTTCTCCTCCCAGAGATATCTTCGTTCACGCCGGGCTCGTCCCGGTTCTTGGGGTTGTTGGGCGGCCCCGCCTTAGTGCGGGAAGGGCCAAAGCCGGAGTTTCTCTTTCGCCACGCGCCAGAGCTGCGCGAGGCCATGCGGTTCCGCGATCAGGAAGGTCACGATCAGACCGCCGACGATCATCAGCTCGATATGAGCGGCCAGATCGGTCGGCCATCCAAGCGTGCCGACGAGCACGTTCTTGAGGAAGACCGGCAGAAGCACGAGGAAGGCCGCGCCCGCAAACGAACCGAAGATCGAGCCCAGACCGCCGATGATCACCATGAAGAGGATCAGGAAGGATTTCTGGATCCCGAAAGCTTCGCCCACTTCGGCCGCGCCCAGGTAGACCGCGAAGAACAGCGCGCCTGCGATACCGATGAAGAAGGAGCTGACTGCAAAGGCCGAAAGCTTCGTCGTCAGCGGGTTCACCCCGATGATCTCGGCCGCGATATCCATGTCGCGGATCGCCATCCATTTGCGCCCCACCGTGCCGCGCGTCAGGTTGCGAGCCACCAGCGCCACGATCGTCAGCATCACCAGGCAGAACATGTATTTCGCCATCGCCGAGGTCTGCGCACCTGTGACGAACACGCCGAAAACCGTGCGCTCGGGCGCGTTGATCTGACCCGAGGCCGAGTAGTTGTAGAACCACGGCACCTTGTTGAAGAGCCAGACCAGGAAGAACTGCGCCGCCAGCGTGGCCACCGCGAGGTAGAACCCCTTGATGCGCAGGCTCGGCAGGCCGAACAGAACCCCGACCGCAGCCGTGATACCGCCCGCGAGAAGGACGTGGATGAAGATCGACACTTCGGGGAAGGCGGTCATCAGCTTGTAGACGGCATATGCGCCCACAGCCATGAAGCCCCCGGTCCCGAGCGACACCTGCCCCGCATAGCCCACGAGGATGTTCAGACCGATCGCCGCGATGGCGTAGATCAGGAACGGCACCGCGACCGCGTTCGCCCAGTAATCGTTGATCAGCAGCGGCACGACTCCGAAGGCAATCGCCAGCACCACATAGTAACGCAGCCGGTCGAACTTGATCGGGAAAGTCTGGCTGTCCTCCCGGTAGGACGTTTTGAAATCACCTGCTTCGCGGTAAAACATCAGCCTCTCCCTTTCCCGAGGGAGAGACGATGTCCTCCCGTCAGCAGCCGCGCCGGATCCTGACCCAGGCCCAGAGCCCGGCCCCGGCGCCAAGCGCCGCCAGTGCGATATTCAGTGTTTGCAGTTGCGTCGGTTCTTCCGGCGGCGCGGCCAGCGCGATCCAGCCGAAGGCCAGCGCGGCCCCCCAGCCGATCGTGAAAACGGTTGCGCAGGTCTTCATCGGTAACGGTCCTCCCAAAGCTCGTCACGGTGTCGTGACGGCGGGCTCCCTTCCCGTTGACGCCACGACATGTGACAGCTTGTCGCACCCCTGCGCACCGATCAAGAAATTTCTCTCGCTGCAGTTGCATCATGGCTCAGACCCTCTCGATGATCTTCTCGCCGAACAGGCCCTGCGGCCGGAACACGAGGAAGACGAGCGCGAGGACATAGGCGAACCAGTTCTCGGTCGCGCCGCCCAGGAAGGGGGCGCCGATCAGAAGTTCGAACAGTTTTTCGCCCACACCGATGATCAGGCCGCCCACGATGGCGCCCGGGATCGAGGTGAAGCCGCCCAGCATCAGCACCGGAAGCGCCTTGAGCGCGATCAGCGAGAGCGAGAACTGCACGCCCGATTTCGAGCCCCACATGATCCCCGCGACCAGCGCCACGAAGCCCGCGATCGACCAGACGAGGATCCAGATGAAGCGCAGCGAGATCCCGACCGACAGCGCGGCTTGGTGATCGTCGGCCACGGCGCGCAACGCCCGGCCCTGCTTGGAGTATTGCGAGAACACCGTCAGCGCCGCTACCAGCAGCACCGCCACGACCGCGGCGACGATATCGAGATTGTCGATGAAGAAGCCGTAGCCGAACATGTTGTAGGTGACGGAATCGATGGTCTCGTTGATGCCCTGCGGCAGGCCCACATCGAGCGTCTTGATGTCCGACCCCCACATCACGTCCCCGAAGCCTTCGAGGAAATAGGCCATCCCAATCGTCGCCATGAAGAGGATGATCGGAGCCTGGTTCACCAGATGCTTGAGCACCAGCTTCTCGATGATGATGGCGAGCACCACCATCACGCCAGCGGCCAGCAGGATTGCGACGAGTGCCGGCACTTCCCACGGGAAATTCGTGTAATGCTTGCCCGTCATCGCGTTGAGGAGATGGGCGAAGGGCACCTGACCCTTCTGAATGCCGACCAGCGTCAGCGCCGCGAACAGCGCCAGCACGCCCTGCGCATAGTTGAAGATGCCCGAGGCCTTGAAGATCAGCACGAAGCCGAGCGCCACGAGCGCATAAAGCACCCCTGCCATCAGGCCGTTCAGCGTCACCTCGGCGGCGTAGAGAACGATATCAGGCATGACGCGCCTCCGATTTCTGAATTGCGATGCGGATGGTGTCAGTCATGGGCCACCCCCAGATAGGCGTCGATGACGTCCTGATTGTTGCGCACCTCGTCGGGGGTGCCGTCGCCGATCTTCTTGCCGTAATCCATCACCACGACGCGGTCGGAGAGGTCCATGACCACGCCCATGTCGTGTTCGATCAGCACGATCGTGGTGCCGAATTCGTCGTTCACGTCGAGAATGAAGCGGCTCATGTCCTCTTTTTCCTCGACGTTCATCCCCGCCATCGGTTCGTCGAGCAGCAACAGCTTCGGCTCTGCGGCCAGCGCGCGCGCCAGCTCGACCCGCTTCTTGAGACCATAGGGCAGACGACCGACCGGCGTTTTCCGTATATTCTGGATCTCGAGAAAGTCGATGATCTTCTCGACCTTTTCGCGATGCTCGTCCTCTTCCTTGGCAGCCCCCGTCCACCACCAGCCGGCCTGCGCCAGAAGACCGCTTTTCATATGAGTCAGGCGTCCGGTCATGATGTTGTCGAGCACCGACATGCCATCAAACAACGCGATGTTCTGGAAGGTCCGGGCGATGCCGAGGCGGGCGACCTGGTAGGGCTTCATCGGCCCGCGCTTGACGCCCTTGAACATCACCTCGCCCTCGGTCGGGATGTAGAAGCCCGAGATCACGTTCAGCATCGAGGATTTGCCCGCGCCGTTCGGACCGATGATCGCGCGGATCTCGCCGTCGCGAATGTCGAAGGAGATGTCCTTGATCGCCACGACCCCGCCGAAGCGCAGCGTGATGTTCTTCATCTCCATGATCACGCCGCCGATCTGGCGGCCGTCGGCGGTGACGTAGCCGTCGCTCATATCATTCATTCCGCTGCCTCCGCCATCGTCTTCGCCGACACGACCTTCGCATCCGCGATCTTCAGCGTCGCCTTGATCGAGCCCTTGCGGCCGTCCTCGTAGGTCACTTCGGTCTCGGTGTAGATCTCGTCGCGGCCGTCATAGAGCGCCCCGATCAGATCGGCGAATTTCTCGCCGATCACGTTGCGGCGCACCTTGCGGGTGCGGGTCATCTCGCCGTCATCAGCATCGAGTTCCTTGTGCAGGATCAGGAAGCGATGGACCTGACAGCCAGAGAGCATCGGGTCTTCGGCGATATTCGCATTCACCTCTTCGACATGCTCGCGGATCATCTCGTAGACGCGCGGATGACCCGCAAGCTCCTGATAGGAGGCGTAGGAGATGTTGTTGCGCTCGGCCCAGTTGCCGACCGCCGTGAGGTCGATATTGATGAAGGCCGTGCAGCGGTCACGCCCTGCGCCGAACACCACCGCCTCGAGGATCGAGGGATAGAATTTCAGCTTGTTTTCCACGTATTTGGGCGCGAACAGGCGGCCGTCGGCCATCTTGCCCACATCCTTCGCGCGGTCGATGATCCGCAGGTGGCCGGTGTCTTCCTCGAAGAAACCCGCATCGCCCGTCGCGACCCAACCTTCCGGGTCCTTGGTCGAGGCCGTGCTCTCGGCGTTCTTGTAGTATTCCACGAAGGTGCCGGGGCTGCGGTAATAGACCTCGCCATTCTCGCCGATCTTTACCTCGACGCCCGGGCTGGGCACGCCCACGGTATCGGCGCGCACTTCGCCATCGGGCTGCTGCGTGATGAAGACCGAGGCCTCGGTCTGACCGTAAAGCTGCTTCAGGTTGATCCCGAGCGAACGATAGAAGGAGAAGATCTCCGGCCCGATCGCCTCGCCCGCGGTGTAGCCCACGCGGATGCGCGAGAAACCAAGCGTGTTCTTCAACGGCCCGTAGATGAACAGATTGCCCAGTGCATAGGAAAGACGCTGGCCGAAGCTGACAGGTTTGCCGTCGAGAATATCGGGGCCAACCTCGCGCGCGACTTTCATGTAGCGGTCGAACAGCTTCTTCTTCAGCTTGCCCGCATCTTCCATGCGGATCATCACCGAGGTGAGCTGATTTTCGAACACCCGCGGCGGCGCGAAGAAATAGGTCGGGCCGATCTCACGCAGGTCGGTCATCATCGTCTCGGGGCTTTCGGGGCAGTTCACGGTGAAACCCGCCCACATCGCCTGACCGATCGAGAAGATGAAGTCCCCCACCCAGGCCATCGGCAGATAGGCGAGCACTTCGTCATTGTGGTTGAGATGGTCGAACTCACTCGAGGCTTTCGCGGTCTCGATGATGTTGCGGTTCGACAGAACCACGCCTTTCGGCTTCCCGGTCGTGCCCGAGGTGTAGAGCATCACGCAGGTGCTGTCATAGGTCAGCTCGGCGATGCGCTTGTCGAGCTCCGCCTCATAGCGTTGATGGCCAGCACGGCCCTCATCCTGCACGTCCTCCAGCGCATTCATGCGCGAGTGGTCGTATTTCCGCATGCCGCGCTTGTCGGTATACATCACGTGCTTGATGGCGTGGATGCGGTCTTCGATCTCGACGATCTTGTCGACCTGCTCCTGATCGCCGCACACGACGAAGCGCGCGCCGCAGTGCTCCATCACATAGGCCATCTCTTCGGCCGCTGCGTCCTGATAGAGCGGCACAGGGACCGCGCCACACATCTGCGCGGCCACCATCGACCAGTAATGCATCGGACGGTTACGCCCGATGATGGCGATATGATCGCCCCGTTCCACGCCAAGGCTCAGGAAGCCAAGCGCCATGGAGCGGATTTCCTCCGCCGCCTGCGCCCAGGTCCAGCTCTGCCAGATGCCGAATTCCTTTTCGCGATAGGCGGGGTAGCCGCCATATCGGGCCACGTTCCGCGCCAAAAGCGCAGGAATCGATTGGGCAGATGTCTGCCCCTTCGCGACTGCGTCAGCCAAATTTTCCTCCCTCGCGCCGGTTGCCCGGCGTCCCTTTCCGCACAGGGCGAATCCTCCGCGCCCAGTTCGGCATGAGCGAAGACTGGCTGTCAAAGTTTTCGTGATCTTTTCGCGATTCTAACGAATTCTTACAGCTTCGCTGCGCAGCGAAACGCTCTTTGCCACGACCTTTGCGAATGCTACGCACACGGTTGGAGCGGGAGGTAAAGACGTGAGCGAAACGAGCCGCGAGAGGCTGACTCAGGCCGGGTTGAACCTGATCGGTCAGGCGCTGTCGATCTTCGACAGCGATCTGCGGCTGGCGGTCTCGAACCGCCAGTACCAGCTGATGTTCAATCTTCCCGAAGACCTCACGCGCCCCGGAACCTCCTTCGAAGACACGATCCGCTTTCTCGTGGCGCGCGGCGAATATGGCGAGGTCGATGATTTCGAGGTCGCCGTGCGCGAGCGCGTCGAGACCGCGCGAGCCTTCGAGGCCCATTACATGGAGCGGATGCGCGCCAATGGCCGGACGATTTCGGTGGAGGGCGCGCCGCTGCCGCAAGGCGGCTGGATCACCGTCTATACCGACATCACCGAAATCAAACGGCAGGAATCGCTTCTGCGTGCCCGCTCCGAGGAACTGTCCGGCCAGCTTCTCGATCACACGGAGGCGCTAGCGGCCGCGAACCGTGAACTTGCGGCGACCAACGCGGCGCTGGAGGAAACCTCGCGCCAACTCGCCATAACGGAGGCGCGCACCCGCCAGGTCACCGAGATGACCCCCGCCCATATCGCGCGGGTCGATCGCGATCTCACCTATACCTTTTCGAACCGCCGCCTCTCATCGGTCATGCCCGGGTCGCTCGCCGATGCCGTCGGCCGTCATGCAAACGAGGCTCTCGGCGCCGGAACCTTCGCCAAGATCGAACCGGGCTTCACCAAGGCCTTCGCCGGAGAGGCCAATGTGATCGAGATCACCCACGACCCGTCGGGCCGCCGGATTCGCATCGCCCTCACCCCCGACAGGGACGCCGAGGGCGCGGTGATCGGCGTCTTCATCCTCTCGACCGACGTCACCCACGAGGCACAGGCGCGAGCAGCACTCGCACAGGCCAGCAAACGCGAACTGGCGGCGAAACTCTCCTCGGGGCTCGCGCATGATTTCGCCAACCTGCTGACGATCATCCTGGGGCTGCAAGGGCGGCTCGAACGGATGGAGGATCTTGCTCCCGAGGCACATGAGGCGATCCGCGCGACGCTGGCCGCCGCGCGACGTGGCGGCACGCTCCTTGACCGGATCGCTGCCATCTCGGGCCCCCGCGAGCTGCGCCCCGAAGCGGTCATCCTGTCCGATCTGCTCGACGATCTTGCGGCGATGGCCGGACCCACGCTTCACGGGCCGATCACGCTCGAGATCAAAATCGAAGGTCTCGACGCGCCGATCCTGCTCGATCCCGGCCCGCTCCAGGACAGTCTCCTGAACCTGATTCTCAATGCCAATGACGCGATGCGCGAAACCGGCGGCACGATCGCGATCACGGCTCATCCGGTGCGCGACACCTGGGTCGAGATCTCCGTCAGCGATCAGGGGCCGGGATTTTCGCGCGAGGCGCTCGAACACGCGCTCGACCCGTTCTTCACCACGAAGGGCAGCGAAGGCTCGGGGCTTGGCCTGTCGATGGTCTACGACCAGACCAAGCTTGCGGGCGGAACGGTGAGGCTGCGCAATACCGGGAAAGGCGCGCAGGTCACTTTGCGCCTGCCGCTGCGCGAAGTCGCAGCTCAGCCAGCGCCGATGCTCGTCCTGCTTGTGGAGGATGACGAGGATATCCGTGCGACGACCCGCGACATGCTGCGCTCGATGGACCACACCGTGATCGAGGCTGGCACCGTCGCCGAGGCCGAGGCGCTGCTGTCCCTGCCCGATATCGGGGTCGTGCTTTCTGATATCCAACTTCCCGACGGGCGGACAGGGGTGGACCTTGCCCGCGCCATCGGCGATCAGGTGCCCGTGATCCTGATGACCTCGCTGCCCCCGGGCGACGCATTGCGCGCTGCGGCCCCCTGCCCGGTCATCCAGAAACCTTTCACGGCCGCCCAACTCGCGGCCATGCTTGTCGGAGCCCGCGGATGAATGCCGATTTGCCCCTTGTCGCCATTCTCGACGATGAACCCGAGATCCGACGGATGCTGTCGGATGCGCTGGAAGAAGCAGGCTTCCGCACCCAATCCTATGCCCGTGCGACCGAGTTCGAGGCGGGACTGAAGCGCTCTTCGCCCGATGTCTGCCTCGTCGATCTGGGCCTGCCCGATCGCGACGGGCTGGCGCTGGTGCATCGGCTGGCGCTGGAATCGGGCGCTGCGATCATCATCATCTCCGGGCGCGCGCAGGTGCAGGACCGGGTGACGGGGCTGGAGCTGGGCGCGGATGACTACATCATCAAGCCCTTCGACCCGACCGAGGTGGTGGCCCGCATCCGCGCGCGCCTGCGCAAGGGCCGCACCGAGAGCCCGAGCGTGTCGCAGACCGCGCATTTCGCAGGCTGGAGCGCGCATTTCGACCGTTACCTGCTGATCGACGAGGCCGGACGCGAAACCTCTTTCTCCCATGCCGAGGGTGAGGTTCTGCGACTATTCCTCGAAAGCCCGAACCGACTGATCACCCGCGCACAAATGCAGGAATCCTTGGGCGGCGCTGCGGGCGAAAGCTTCGACCGGGCGATGGATGTGCGGATCTCGCGGCTGCGCACAAAGCTTGGCGAAGACCCGAAGAACCCACGCCTGATCAAGACCATCTACGGCGCGGGCTACATCTTCCTCGGCGAGGTACGTTGGGGCTGAACCTTCGCGTTAACCCTTTTGTTCTGGCCAAGGCGGCCGGGTTCTGATTCACTTCACGAAATCGGGATGTTCGGAGCACTGCCATGCTCAACCTCATTCTTCATACGCCGGAAGCCCGGCGGTTCTACCGCGTCGAGATCTCCGACAATCTCTTCGGGGAGTATACCGTGCTGCGCGAATGGGGGATGCAAGGCCACGCCGGAAGCCAATGCCTTCGCTGGTTTTCAAACCTGCGCGACGCCGTGACTGCGGCCGAAACCTTCCGCAGACGTGCCCAGCGGCGCGGCTACCGGCTGAGCGAGGCCGCTGCCGGCAAGGCCAGCGCCTGAGCGCAATCGTCAACCCTCGGGGGTCGACTTGTCGCCCTTTTCATCGCGCTTGATCTTTGCCCGGATCTTCTCGAGCCGCGCTTTCAGACGCATCCGCCGACGGTTCTGATATGCGGTGATGATCGGCAGCGAGATATAGTAGCAGATCGTCGCCGCGACCACGCCCGGGCCCAACCCGCCCACCAGATAGGGCAGCCAGACATCGGTGAAGAAACGTTCGAGCCCGCCCCATTCGGCATGGGCCGGGGTGAACATGGCCCAGAAATTATGAAGCAGATCGTGGCTCGCCGCCTGGAAGGTCGTGAGCAGCCCCTCGGGCGCCGCCCCGCGGTCCAGCCGGTCCCCAAGGATCTTGTGGCCGAGCTTTGTCGAGAAGACCGCGATGATCGGGAAGGTGACCGGGTTTCCAAAGAAGGTCGCAAGGATCGCAGCGAGGATATTGCCGCGCATGATCCAGGCCACCGTCGCGGCGCTCAGGAAGTGAAACCCGAAGAGCGGCGTGAAGGACACGAAGACCCCCGCCCAGACCCCGCGTGCGATCCGATGCGGTCTGTCGGGCAGGCGGTTCACCCGGTGCTTGACGTATTGGAACGCCCGCGACCAGCCGGATTTCGGCCAGATCGCCTCGCGCAGGTTTTCCCACACGCCCCGTTTCTCGCGTCGTCTGAAGACCACGCTGCCGTCCTTTCCCCCCGCCCGACGCCATGCGCGTCAGGGTTTGCGCGACAGGTCTCGTATCCGCTCTACATGCGCCACGTCGCTTTCCGCCTCAAGCGCGGTCAGCAGCCGGTGCATGTGCTCGGCATCGCACAGCTCGACCTCGACCAGAAGCGAATAGAAATCCGGTTTCCGGTCGATGAAATTGAGATCCGAAATATTGGCCTTCTGCTGCCCAATCAAGGTGCAGATATGTCCCAGAACCCCCGCATCGTTCGAGATCGTGACCTTGAGCGTCGCGGTATAGACCGGCGGGTGATGGCCCGTCTTCCAGTGAAGATCGACCCAGCGCTCGGGCTGATCCTCGAATTCCTCCAGCGCGGGGCAGTCGATCGCATGGATCACCACACCCTTGCCGCGATAGGTGATGCCGATGATCCGTTCGCCCGGCAAGGGTTGGCAGCAATCGGCGCGGCGGAAACTCTGATCAGCGCCAAGCCCCAGAACCGCGCGGGTCGGCTCGATCTCGGCCTCGTTCTGACGCGCGGCAAGCTCGGGATAAAGCGCCTCCAGGACAACCGAGGTCGCAAGCTCGGCCGAACCCAGACGCGCCAGAACCTCATCCTCATCGGCAAGCCCCAGCGTCTTCGCCGCCGTCCGCAACGCCTTGTCGGAAACCTTGCGGCCCACATGTTCGAACGCCACCCGGGCCAATTCGTGACCGAGCTTGATGAAGCGATCGCGATCTTCCTCGCGCAGGCTCTTGCGGATCGCGGCTTTGGCCCGTCCCGTCGCCACGATGTCGAGCCAGGTAAGCTGCGGACGCTGGCCCGACGCGGTGATCACCTCGACCGATTGCCCGTTCTTCAGCCGCGTCCAGAGCGGCACCCGGATACCATCGACCTTCGCGCCGACACAGCTGTTGCCGATCCGCGTGTGGATTGCATAGGCGAAATCGATCGGGGTCGCCCCTTTGGGCAGCTTCACCACATCGCCCTTGGGCGTGAAGCAGAAGACCTGATCGGAATACATCTCGAGTTTGACGTTCTCGAGAAACTCGTCGTGATCGCCCTCGCCTTCCGAGAATCGCTCCGTCAGCGAGGTGAGCCATTTCGCCGGATCGACCGCGAAGGGGTTCGCTGCGCGTTCACCATCGCGATAGGACCAGTGCGCGGCAACGCCGGCCTCGGCGACCTCGTGCATCTGGCGCGTGCGGATCTGCACCTCGACGCGCTTGCCGTCGCGGCCCGACACCGTGGTGTGGATCGAGCGATAGCCGTTCGTCTTGGGCTGGCTGATGTAATCCTTGAAGCGCGTCGGCACCGCGCGCCAGCGATGATGGATAAGCCCGAGCACGCGATAGCAATCCATCTCGTTGCGGGTGATGACGCGGAAACCGTAGATATCGGAGAGGCGCGAGAAGGTAAGCTGCTTTTCCTCCATCTTGCGCCAGATCGAATAGGGGCGCTTGGCGCGGCCGAAAACGTCCGCCTCGATGCCCTCGTCCTCCAGCAGCGCCCGGATATCGGCGGTGATCTGCGGGATCACATCGCCGGTTTCCTTCTGTAGCGAAACGAAACGACGGATGATCGAGGTGCGCGCCTCTGGGTTGAGCACCTTGAAGGCAAGGTCTTCAAGCTCCTCGCGCATCCACTGCATCCCCATCCGGCCCGCGAGCGGCGCATAGATCTCCATCGTCTCGCGCGCCTTTTGGGCCTGCTTCTCGACGCGCATCGCGCGGATCGTGCGCATGTTGTGCAGCCGGTCGGCAAGCTTCACGAGGATCACCCGCAGATCCTTCGACATCGCCATGAACAGCTTGCGGAAGTTCTCCGCCTGCTTCGAGGCCGCGTTCGACAGTTGCAGGTTGGTCAGCTTGGTGACGCCATCGACCAGTTCGGCGATCTCTTCACCAAAGAGCCGCGCGACCTCGGTATAGGTCGAGCGCGTGTCCTCGATCGTGTCGTGCAGAAGGGCCGTGATGATCGTCGCATCATCCAGCCGCTGTTCGGTCAGGATCGCGGCGACGGCGACGGGATGGGTGAAATAAGGCTCGCCCGAGTGGCGAAACTGCCCCTCATGCATTTCCTTTCCGTAGGCATAAGCCTTGCGGATCAGATCGGCATCGGTCTGGGGATTGTAGTTGCGGACGAGCGCGATCAGGTCTTCGACGTCGATCATTCGCGCTCGTTCCGACCTTTCTGGCGATTACTCGCGGCCCTGCGCATCCATAAGCGCGCGCAGCATACGCTCTTCGCTCATGTCGTCCTCGACAGCGCGATCGGGGCTCTCGCCGCCCATCAGCATAGCCATCGAGTCCTCTTCGGGCTCGTCGACCTCGATCTGGGTCTGGTTGCTCTCGATCAGACGCTCGCGCAGATCCTCGGCCGACTGGGTTTCCTCGGCGATTTCGCGCAGGGCGACGACGGGGTTCTTGTCGTTGTCGCGGTCGATCGTGATCGGGGCGCCAGCCGCAATTTCGCGGGCACGATGCGAAGCAAGCATCACCAGCTCGAAGCGGTTCGGAACCTTATCAACGCAATCTTCAACCGTCACGCGGGCCATGGGTCTCTCCAGAAGAACTCGGATTGAGAGGTCTACTTAGGCGCTGCAACTGCGAAAGACAAGCGTTCATTGGCCCGAACGGGCCGCTCAAAGGGGCTCGATCGCGGCTTTTTCGGCCTCTGGGAGCGTCGCAAGCATTTCCATGACGGTCAGCCCGCTGACCGGATGGCGCCATAGCGGCGCGATATCGGAGAAGGGAATCAGCACGAAACCGCGTTCGTGCAGCCGCGGATGCGGCAGGATCAGCTCTTCGGGCGCGTCACGCATCTGACGTTCGAGCGGCAAATCGCGCCAGTGCGTCCAGGTTTCGAGGTCGGGACAGACCTGGTCCCCGACCGCCAAAAGGTCCAGATCAAGGCCCCGAGACGCCCAGCGTCCGTCACGCTGGCGGCCAAACTCGTTTTCTACCTTATGGAGAGTCGCGAGGATCGCATCTTTTTGCAAATCGCTTCGCACCTTGCAAACGGCGTTCACATAGTCCGGGCCGCTCCCGCTTGGAAACGCCGGAGTTCGCCAAAAGCGACTTATCGCTACAAACGAAAAACCAAGTTCTCCCAAACGACAAAGCGCTGCCCCAAGGGAAACTTCCGGCCTTCCCACTGCACTCGGGAGATTTCCCCCAAGTGCGATATATGAGAGGGTGTCCATATAGACAGATTCCGTTTTCATCGCGAATTGCGATATGTCGAACAACACATCTGGTTCGCCCTACTGATATGCGCAAGCGCTTTTACCCAATTCGCTTTGACTCACGCAAACAGGTTTCGGGCTTCAGGACTTACCTGCGCGAGAGGAATGCATGTTCTATAAGGACGAACGGCTAGCCCTATTCATCGACGGCTCAAATCTTTATGCCGCCGCAAAGGCTCTTGGCTTCGATATTGATTACAAGCTTCTGCGTCAGGAATTCGAGCGCCGCGGAAAACTGGTCCGCGCCTTCTATTACACGGCGCTTCTCGAAAACGAGGAATATTCCCCGATCCGCCCGCTGGTGGATTGGCTGAACTACAACGGCTTCGCGATGGTGACGAAACCTGCCAAGGAATACACCGATTCCATGGGGCGCCGCAAAGTGAAGGGCAACATGGATATCGAGCTCGCCGTGGATGCGATGGAGCTCGCGCCGCGCCTCGATCATATCGTGTTGTTCTCGGGTGACGGCGATTTCCGTCCGCTGGTCGAAAGCCTGCAGCGTCAGGGTTGCCGCGTTTCGGTCGTCTCGACCATCCGCAGCCAGCCGCCGATGATTGCCGACGAACTGCGCCGTCAGGCCGATAATTTCATCGAGCTCGACGCACTTCGCGACGTGATCGGTCGCCCTCCGCGCGAGCCGCGCGACGACGACACCAGCACGGAAAACTGATCCGGGCCTGACGCTGGACGCAAAACATGATTGAAAGGGCGCGCGGAGTTCCCGCGCGCCCTTCGTCTTTTTCGGTCCACCTCGCTCATGTTCGAAAACGTTTCCCTCTTCGGCCTCTTCATTTCGGCGCTGCTTGCGGCAACGCCGATCCCCTTCCAGTCCGAGGTGGTCTTCGTTGCGCTCCAAACCGCGGGGCGCACGAATATCTGGGCGATGATCCTGATTGCGGCGATCGGAAACACGATCGGAGCGCTGATCACCTACGTGATGGGCTTCGGCGTCACCCACTGGAAGGACCGCAAATGGTTCCCCGCCACCGAGGCCCAGCTCGCGCGCGGGCATCGCTGGTTCGAACGTTGGGGGATCGGGCTGCTGCTGCTGAGCTGGGCGCCTGGAGGCGATCTGATCTGCCTCGTCGCGGGCGTTTTGCGCATGTCGCTATGGCTCTTCATCCCGCTCGTCTTCCTTGCAAAGGCGGGGCGCTATGCGGTTCTGGCCTGGCTGACGGCGCAGGCGCTGGGGATGATCGGCTGATCGCTCCCTTTACGAGCAAGCGCCAGAGCTTTACCTGTGAGACCGAAACGAAGGAGAGCGCGATGAAACCGTCCCTGACCCTCTATCTCGCCGCCCCGCGCGGGTTCTGCGCCGGAGTCGACCGCGCGATCAAGATCGTCGAGATGGCGCTCGAGAAATGGGGCGCGCCTGTCTATGTGCGCCACGAGATCGTGCACAACAAATATGTCGTCGACAGCCTGCGCGACAAAGGTGCGGTCTTCGTCGAGGAGCTCGACGAATGCCCCGACGACCGCCCGGTGATCTTCTCGGCGCATGGCGTGCCGAAATCGGTTCCCGCCGAGGCCGCGCGCCGCGAGATGATCTATGTCGATGCGACCTGCCCGCTGGTGAGCAAGGTTCACAAGGAGGCCGAGCGCCATTCCGAGAACGGGCTCCAGATGGTGATGATCGGCCATGCCGGCCACCCGGAGGTTCTCGGGACGATGGGTCAGCTCCCCGAGGGTGAGGTTCTGCTGGTCGAGACGGTCGAGGATGTCGCGACGATCACGCCGCGCGATCCCGAACAGCTCGCTTTCATCACCCAGACGACGCTCTCGGTCGATGACACGGCGGCGATCGTGGCGGCTCTGCAAGCGCGCTTCCCGAAGATCGTCGGCCCCGCGAAGGAAGATATCTGCTATGCGACCACGAACCGTCAGGCGGCGGTGAAGGCGATGGCGCATGAGATCGACGCGCTTCTCGTGATCGGGGCGCCGAATTCGTCGAATTCGCGCCGTCTGGTCGAGGTGGGACGCGCCGCAGGATGCCGCTATGCCCAGCTCGTGCAGCGCGCCGCCGATATCGATTGGCGGGCACTCGAAGGCGCGCGTTCGGTCGGTGTGACGGCCGGGGCCTCCGCGCCCGAGGTGCTGATCGACGAAGTGATCGACGCCTTCCGCCAGCGCTATGACCTGACCGTGGACCAGATCGAGACCGCCCGCGAGGATATCGAATTCAAGGTGCCGCGCGTGCTGCGGGAGGCCTCGTGATGCGCGGCGTGGGGCCGAAGATACCGGGGCTGGCGCTGCTTCTCGGGCTGGCTGGTCTGATCCCGTTTGTCTGGGGTGTGCTGGTCGTGCAGACCGGAGCGATGATGCTGCCCGGCATGGCCGATCCGCGCGTCGCTGTGCTGGCCTATGCGCTGATGATCTTCTGCTTCATGGCGGGCTGCCTCTGGGGCTTTGCGGCGAAGGGTGAGTGGACGCCGGGCTACGCGATCTCGATCGCGCCGGTGCTCTATTTCATCCTCTTCGCGGGCTTCGGCATGCCGATCAATTTCGTGTTGCTGATCGGGTTCGTTCTCCTGTTGCCGCTCGATTGGGTTTTCGCGAGCCGTGGTCTCGCCCCCGGCTGGTGGATGAAGCTGCGCCTCGTCTTGACGGCAGTCGTCGTCGCCTGTCTGATCGCGATTGTGCGCACCGGCAGCTGAGCGGAGATCCCTTTGATGAAACTCTATTCGATGCCCTCCTCGGGCAACAGCTACAAGGTGCGCCTGCTGCTCTCGCTTCTGGGGCAGAGTGCCGAGCTGATCAACGTGGAATATGACAGCACGGCATTGAACGAGGCCCACGCCTCGGGTGCGCTGCCCTTTGGCAAGGCGCCGGTTCTCCTGCTCGATGATGGCCGCGCCCTGCCCGAGAGCAACGCGATCCTCAACTGGCTGGGTGAGGGCACGCGCTTCATTCCCGAAGATGCGTTTGAGAAGGCCCAGATGCTGAGCTGGATGTTCTGGGAGCAGAACCAGCACGAGGGCGTCATTGCCGTGCGCGCAGCGATCCTGACCTACGCCCACCGCACCGCCGAGCGCACGCCCGAACGTCTCGAAGCGCTCCTGACCCGCGGCAACGCCTTGTTGCAGGTGATGGAAGATCGCCTGTCGCGCGCAGACTGGCTTGTGGGCGATGCGGTCAGCCTCGCCGATATCTGCCTTTATGCCTACACCCATACTGCCGAGACCCGCGGCGGCTATGACCTCGCCGCTTTCCCGGCGCTGCGGGGCTGGCTCGACCGGATCGCCGCACAGAGCGGATATGTGGGGTTGGATGGCTGATCTCTACGCATGGACCGACGGCGCGTGCAGCGGCAACCCCGGCCCCGGCGGCTGGGGTGTCTTGATGCGCGCGATGGAGGGAGACACGATCGTCAAGGAACGCGAGCTCAAGGGCGGCGAGGCCGAAACCACGAATAACCGGATGGAGCTTCTGGCCGCTATCAACGCGCTCGAGGCGCTGACCCGCGGCACCGCGATCACCATCACCACCGATTCCGCCTACGTGAAGAACGGCGTGACCGGCTGGATCCACGGCTGGAAGCGCAACGGCTGGAAGACCTCGAACAAGAAGCCGGTGAAGAATGTCGATCTCTGGCAGCGGCTTGATGAGGCGCAGCGCCGCCACAAGGTCACCTGGGAATGGATCAAGGGCCATGCCGGCCATCCCGAGAACGAGCGCGCCGACGAACTGGCCCGCGCCGGGATGGAGCCCTTCAAACCGGCCAAGGCAAAATGACCGCCCTGCCCGACTGGATGGCGCAGGTGCCGCTCGGGGCGGCCCTCGATTACGCGGCGGTCGTCGTCTTCGCGCTGACGGGGGCACTGGTGGCCTCGCGCCAGCAACTCGACCTCGTGGGGTTCATCTTCATCGCCGCGCTGACCGCCGTTGGCGGGGGCACGCTGCGCGACCTTCTGATCGGGCGCGACACGGTCTTCTGGGTCGGAAATCCGACCTATGTGCTGATCGCCGCCAGCGCGGCGGTGGTGGTGTTCTTCACCGCCCATCTCCTCGAAAGCCGCTACAGGGCGCTTTTGTGGCTCGATGCCTGGGCGCTCGCGGTGGCTGTTCCGGCCGGTGTCGCGGTGACGATGCGACTGGATCATGGGCCGATTATCGTGCTGATCATGGGCGTCGTCACCGGCACTTTCGGCGGGCTGATGCGCGACGTGGTGTGCAACGAGGTGCCGCTCGTGCTGAAACAGGGTGAGCTGTATCTCACCTGCGCCTTCGCGGGCGCTGCGAGCGCACTCATCGCCAATGCCGCGGGGCTCGACCGTCTCACCGCGCTCCTGATCTGCGGCGCGGTCACCTTCATCCTGCGCGCGGGCTCGCTGCGTTTCGGATGGAAACTGCCGGTCTACAAGGCGCGCCCGCCGCGGCAGTATTAACCGAAGAGACTTAGCAGCACCGGAGCGAGGAAGGCGGTGAGCACCGCGTTCAGCCCCATCCCGATCGAGGCGAAGGCCCCGGCGGTCTCATGCACTTGAAACGCGCGCGCCGTACCGATCCCGTGCGCAGCCACCCCCACGGCGAAGCCCCGCGCGCGCCAGTCGCGAAAACCCAACACATTGAGCATCGGCGTTACCGTGATCGCCCCGATCATCCCCGTCAGGATCACCAGCGCCGCCGTCAGCGAGGGCTCGCCGCCCAAGGATTGCGAGATCCCGATCGCCACCGGCGCGGTCACCGATTTCGGCGCGAGCGAGGCAAGCAGCTCCGGCCCCGCCCCCATCGCCTTCGCGATCGCAAGAACCGAGACGATTGCCGTCGCGGACCCAGCGAGCAGCCCCGCAAGGATCGGCAACAGTGCCTTGCGGACCTTGGGCAGGTTCGCCTGCAACGGAACGGCAAGGCACACCGTCGCGGGGCCGAGCATGAAATGGACGAATTGCGCCCCGTCGAAATAGCGCTGATAGGGCGTGCCCGTCATCAGCAGCACGCCTCCCAACAGCACCACCGCCACCATCACCGGATTGGCGAAAGGGCTGCGCCCGCTCAGTTTGAACAGCGTGTCTCCGATCCAGTAGGCGATCAGCGTCGCCCAGAGCCAAAGGAGCGGCCCCGAGGCCAGATAGGACCAGAGCTTGAACGGATCAGTCATCGCTCGCGCTCCCCGTCAGTTTTGCGACCGCTGCGAAGACCGCCGCGCCGACCACGATCGCCAGCATCGTTGACCCGATCAGCGCCACCGCCAGCCCGAGACCATGTTCACGCAGCGCATCGAGATGCGCGACGACACCCACGCCCGCTGGCACGAAGAGAAGGGACAGATGCTGGAGGATGAACAGTGCGACCGGCCGGATCACCTCCCGGATCTTCTCCGAGACGCTCATCAGGACGAGCAGGAAGATCATTCCCAGCACCGGGCCGGGCAAGGGCAGCATCAACGCGCGCGAGAGGATCTCTCCGCTAAGCTGGCAGGCAAGGATCAGGGACAGGGCTGGGATCATCGGAAAACCTCCTCGGGTCAGCTCCGATGCTAAGCGACCGCGCGCAAAAGAAAAGGGCGGAGCGGGTATACCCCCGCGCCGCCCCGGATGCTTCATGTGGCTCGCCCTTACTCGGCGGGAACCGGGGTCGCTTCGGCCTTGCCGAAATGACGGCGGTTGAGATGCAGCACCAGCCAGATCGCCAGAGCCTGCGCCGCGAGGGCCACCAGCGTCACGATCCAGTAAGCGATCGAGAACTTCGTCAGAAGCCCCGACTGCACCAGCCCCGCGTTGATCCAGAACTGGGTCATCACGCCGAAGGCCACCGCCGGACAGACCAGTGCATAGGCGCCGACCGAGTTCTCCGCGCCGAACAGGAAGCGCTTGGCGTAACCCACCCGGCGCAACATCTCGATCCCGAACAGCGCGAAGAGGATCTGCACCGAATAGGTCTTGGTCAGGAACATCAGCACCTGCGCCGCCGTGCCGTGATCCTCGAAATTCACATGCAGCCCGTGATTGACCCGCATCCCGAGGATACCGAGCACCGTCAGGATCGGGATCACGATGAGGATCGTGGGAACCGCTTCGACCGCGGTCCCGTGGCTCAACATCGAGTGGATGCCCAGCACCAGCGCCACGACCCCGACCATCAGCGCCGCCATCATGAAGAAGGTCGCAAGCATGATCCCGATGCCCGAGGTAAGCGCGACATTCGACAGCGCACCGGGGGCGGCAAGCCCCACGCCGACCATCGACAGCGCGAAGGCCGGCATCATCTGAGCAAAGGACCCGTTCGCGGTCCAGTCGAAATTGCCGTCGGTCTTGACGCGTCCAAGGAACTGGCCGAGCTGAACCAGCGCGAGCGCACCGGTCGCTGTGAAGGCTGCAATCGCGATCGGGAAGAGATATTCGACGACCGTCCATAGGCCCGGCACGAAGACCATGCCAAGGATGAAGCCCACATTGATCGTCATCGCGATCGTCAGAGGCATCGCCAGGAGCTGCGTCTCGGCATTGGAGGCGCGCAGCTGCGCATAACTGTCAGTCTTCTTGAAAGCCGAGAGCTGGCGCAGGTTCCAGATCAGCAGGCGGATGTTGAGATATGCGAAGACGATGATCCCCGCCATCGCCGCGAAGATCATCCCCTTGGTCAGCATCGAGCCGGTCGACAGCGCCCTGGCGATGTCTGCGAAGACCGGGACGCTCTGGCCGGGATGCGGGATCCAGAAATAGAGCCAGAGGAAGAAGGTGACAGCCGTCCCGCCCGCTCCGAGCGAGGCGAGAAAATAAAGCGGCGAATAACGGTCCGCCGGGCGCGCGAAAGTGGTCATGGCAGGACTCCGGTTGCGGTGTGAGCTTAAAAAATTCGACGTGTTGAATATGGTGGTAACGCCTCCGTGAGGATTCCATGCGTCAGGCAGTCGCGGCTCTCTCGCAGGCCGAATATCGCCTCCCTCGCCCGCCGCGCGCCCGGCTCCATCATCCGCCCGGATGGTAAAATTGCGCGAGAAAGCGCCAATATCTTGTGGATAACCAACCCGAGAACGCCAGATACAGGGCGTTTTCATTGACTCGCCGCGCGCCCCTGCCGACACTTTCCAGAACCGCACCCAGATTCGGAAAGGCAGTGCATTGCGCTTCTCCCGGCTTCGTCTCAACGGCTTCAAGAGCTTCGTGGACCCCACGGACCTCGTGATCCATGACGGCCTGACTGGGGTCGTGGGGCCCAATGGCTGCGGCAAGTCGAACCTGCTCGAGGCATTGCGCTGGGTGATGGGTGAAAACCGCCCCTCGGCGATGCGCGGTGGCGGAATGGAAGACGTGATCTTCGCGGGCGCCTCGTCGCGTGGGGCGCGCAACTTCGCGGAAGTCTCGCTCCAGATCGACAATACCGAACGTCTGGCGCCCTCGGGGTTCAACGACAGCGACGGGCTGGAGATCGTGCGCCGGATCACCCGCGATGCCGGCTCGGCCTACAAGGTGAACTCGAAGGACGTGCGCGCCCGCGACGTGCAGATGCTGTTCGCCGATGCCTCGACCGGCGCGCATTCGCCCGCGCTCGTGCGGCAAGGCCAGATCTCGGAACTGATCAATGCCAAGCCGAAGAACCGCCGCCGCATTCTGGAAGAGGCGGCGGGGATCTCGGGTCTTTATCAGCGCCGCCACGAGGCCGAACTGAAACTCAACGGGGCCGAGCAGAACCTGACCCGCGTCGACGACGTGATCGAACAGCTTGCCGCACAGCTTGCGACGCTCGCACGGCAGGCCCGGCAGGCGGCACGCTATCGCTCCATCGGCGAGGAACTGCGCCGCGCCGAAGGGATGCTGCTTTACCGCCGCTGGCGCGAGGCCGACATCGCGCGGGCCACCGCCGAAGATGGCCACCGCGAGAAGATCACCGCCGCATCGCAGGCCGAACGTACTGCGCGCGAAGCCGCGAAGACCCGTCAGGGCAAGGAAGATGCGCTCCCGCCGCTGCGCGAGGAAGAGGCCATCGCGGGGGCGATCCTGCAACGTCTGACCGTGCAGCGCGATGCGCTCTCGGATCAGGAAGATCAGGCGCTCGCCCGGATCGAGACACTCAAGGCCCGGATCGAACAGCTCATCCGCGACATGGAACGCGAGGCGGGGCTGAACCGCGACGCCGGAGAGACGATCGCGCGGCTCGAATGGGAGCAGGGCCAGATCGCCAAGGCCTCCGAAGGCCATGCCGACAAGCTCGACGCGGCCGCCGATGCCGCCCATGAGGCCGCGCAGATCCTGCAGGAACGCGAGGCGCAGCTCTCGGAGCTGACCGAGGATGTCGCCCGTCTCGCAGCCCGCCACCAATCGGCGCAGCGCCTCGTCACGGACAACCGCGCCACCGCCGAGAAATCCGAAGCTGCCGCCGAACAGGCGAAAGCCGCCGCCGAAGCCGCTGCCGCCGCGCTGTCGAAGGCCGCCGAGGATTACGAGATCGCCGAGGCCCAGCAGGGCGAGGCGCAGGACGCCGCCGAGGCCGCCGAAGAGGCGCTTGCCGCCGCCGACGAGGCCCGTTCTGAGGCTCAGTCGCGCGAAAGCGCCGCGCGCGCGGCCCGATCGGAAGCCGAAGGCGAAGCCGGGGCCCTGCGCGCCGAGGTCACCGCTCTCGCCCGCCTCGTCGAGCGTGAGGCGGCGAGCGGCACCCAGCTTCTTGATCGCGTGCGCGTCGACAAGGGCTACGAGGCGGCATTGGGTGCGGCGCTCGCCGATGACCTGCGCGCCCCCGAGGTCGATGACGACGCTCCGACCGGCTGGCAGACCCTGTCCGATTACCCCGCGCCCCAACCCCTGCCAGTCGGCGTCGAACCGCTCTCGGCTCATGTCGACGTGCCCGGCGTGCTGTCGCGGCGGATCTCGCAGATCGGGCTCGTGGCCGATTACGACGAGGGCGCGCGCCTTCAGGAACAGCTGGCCCCCGGTCAACGGCTCGTTTCACCCGAGGGTGATCTGTGGCGCTGGGATGGCTATCGCGCGGGCGCCGAGGATGCGCCCACCGCCGCCGCGCTGCGCCTGCAACAGCTCAACCGGCTGGTCGAGCTCAAGCGCGATCTGGAAGAGGCCGCGGCGCGTGCAGACGGAGCGAAGGACGCCCATGAAGCCCTGACCGCACAGCTGGCCGAAGCCACCCGCGCCGATGCCGCCGCCCGCGAAGCCCGCCGCGAAGCCGATCGCCGTCTGGCCGAGGCGGGCCGAGCGCTCAGCCGCGCCGAGGCCGATCGTTCGATTGCCAGCTCCAAGCTCGAAAGCGCCACGCTCGCCGTCGCGCGCCATGAGGAGGAGGCAAGCTCTGCCCGGATGGCGCTGCGCGAGGCGACCAATGCCCAGGACTCGCTGCCTGATCTCGACGCCGCGCGCGGCGAGGTCGAGGCGGTGAAGATGACCGTGGAGGCCGCGCGGGTGACGATGCTCACCAAGCGCTCCGTCCATGACGAGATCCGCCGCGAGGGCGAGGCACGCCTGAAGCGTCGGCAGGAGATCACCAAGGAAATCTCGGGCTGGCGGCATCGTCTCGAGACCGCCGAGAAACGATCGGCCGAGCTCGCGACCCGCAAGACCGAGACCGAGGAGGAGCTGAAAGAGGCCTCCGCCGCGCCCGAAGAATTGGCCGCCAAGCGCGCCGAGCTGTCCGAGGCGATCTCGGATGCGGAGGCACGCAAGGCCGAGGCGTCCGACAAGCTCTCGAGCGCCGAAAGCGCGCTGCGCGAGGCGCAGATCGCCGAGCGCGAGGCCGAGCGCCTGGCAGGCGAGGCCCGCGAGGCTCGCGCACGCGCCGAGGCTCGCGTCGATGCCGCGCGCGAAACCGTCGCCTATGCCGCCGAACGTATCGCGGACGAGACCGAGAAGACGCCACAGGAGCTTCTCGACAGCCTCGACGCCGATCCCGAGAAAATGCCCGACGCCGAGACGCTGGATGCGGATGTGAACCGGCTCAAACGCCAGCGCGAAAGCCTTGGTGCGGTGAACCTGCGCGCCGAGGAAGACGCGCGCGAGGTGCAGGAAGAGCATGACGCGCTAGTCAAGGAGAAGTCCGATCTCGAGGAGGCGATCCGCAAGCTGCGCGCCGGGATCTCGGGCCTCAACCGCGAAGGGCGCGAGCGACTGCTGACCGCCTTCGAGCAAGTGAACGAGAACTTCCGCACGCTGTTCACGCACCTCTTCGGGGGTGGCTCGGCCAATCTGCAACTGGTCGAGAGCGACGACCCGCTGGAAGCGGGCCTCGAGATCATGTGCCAGCCGCCGGGCAAGAAGCTTTCGACGCTCTCGCTGCTCTCGGGCGGCGAGCAGACCCTGACCGCGATGGCGCTGATCTTCGCGGTGTTCCTCGCCAACCCGGCGCCGATCTGCGTGCTCGACGAGGTCGACGCGCCGCTCGACGATGCGAACGTGACGCGCTTCTGCGACCTGCTCGACGAGATGACGCGCCGCACCGATACGCGCTTTCTGATCATCACCCACCACGCGGTGACGATGGCGCGGATGGACCGGCTGTTTGGCGTCACCATGCAGGAACAGGGCGTGAGCCAGCTCGTCTCGGTCGATCTGAAGAAGGCCGAAGCGCTGGTCGCCTGACGCCCGTCGCGGGGCCGCCAGGTCAGAGCGCCTTTTCCATGTCCCGGTGTGGGATGCCCGCGTCGTCATAGGCCTCGCCATAGGCGGCAAAGCCGAGTTTTTCGTAAAACGGGATCGCGTAGACCTGCGCCGAGAGATAGGCGCGGGTGCAGCCCAGTTCCTTAAAGCGTGCGCAGGCATCATTCACCATCGCCGCGCCGAGGCCGGTTCCGCGCGCGGATTTTACCACGCAGATACGGCCGATCTTGCCGGTCTCGCCCTTGCGGATCAGCCGCGCCGTGCCGAGCGGCGTTTCGCCCTCGCGCGCGAGCAGATGGATCGCCTCGTCATCGAGATCGTCCCACTCCTCGGGCTCGGGGATACCCTGCTCCTCGATGAAGACCTCGCGGCGCAGCGCGTGACAGGGGGTGTAATCCTCGACCGCCTCGATCCTGATCATGCGAAATAGTCTCGCAAAATGCGGGCATAGATGCGTTTGAGGGTTTCGATCTGATCGACGGGCACGCGCTCGTCCACCTGATGCATGGTCGCGCCGACGAGGCCGAACTCCACCACCGGACAATGATCCTTCACGAAACGCGCGTCCGAGGTGCCGCCCGAGGTGGACAGTTCCGGCGCGCGGCCGGTTTCCGCCTCGACCGAGCGGGCGACGAGATCGACGAAGGGGCCGGGCGGGGTGACGAAGCTCTCGCCCGAGATGTCGGGGTTGAGCGCGAAGGTGACGCCGGTCTCCATCGTCACCGCGAGCGCCAGCGCCTCGGCCCAGGTAACCAGGCTTTCGCCGCTATGGGCATCGTTGAAGCGGATATTGACCGTCGCGCGGGCCTTGGCCGGGATCACGTTATTGGCCGGGTTGCCGCAGTCGATCGTGGTGATCTGCAGGCTGGAGGGCTGGAAATGCTCGGTGCCCTGGTCGAGCGGCTCGGCGGTCATCCGGCCCAGCAGATCGACCAGCGCATGCAGCGGGTTCTTCGCGCGATGCGGATAGGCGGCATGGCCCTGCACGCCCTCGGCTTCGATATAGAAGGTCATCGATCCGCGCCGCCCGATCTTCATCATCTCGCCCATCTCGTTCGGGCAGGTGGGCTCGCCCACCAGACAGACCGACATCGCCTCGCCCTCGGCCTGCATCCAGTCGAGAAGGGCCCGCGTGCCGTCGCGGCCCGGGCCTTCCTCATCGCCGGTGATAGTCAGGATCACCGCGCCCTCGGGCGGGGTCTGCGTCACGAAATCCACCGCTGCCGCCGCGAAAGCCGCAACGCCCGTCTTCATGTCGGTGGCGCCGCGCCCCCACATCACGCCATCGACGATCTCGGCGCCGAAGGGATCATGCGTCCAGGCGGCCGCGTCGCCCACCGGCACGACATCGGTATGACCGTTGAACCCGAAGCTCTTCGCCGCCCCCTTCTCGCCCCAGCGTGCGAACAGGTTCGGCGTGCCATTGCGATCGACGCGGGTGCAGGCGAACCCGGCCTTCGAGAGCAGGGTTTCCAGCAGAACCAGCGCGCCGCCCTCTTCGGGGGTCACGGAGGGGCAGCGGATCAGCTCGGCGCTCAGGGCTACGGGATCGGTGGTCATGGGCTCTCCTTGTCTGAGCCACAGGCTTAGAGCGCGCGGGCGCGCGGAGCAATGGCTGTTGCGTCCTCGCTACTGGCGCCCGGCCCGCGCTCGGCTGCGGCGAAGAGGGCTTCGCAAAAGCCGGCGGTCATGTCATAAAACAACACAATGATAAGCCCATGGCAGGGCAGACGAGCAGGGCAAAGCCCGACACCAGAGACGACGACCCGCGCTGTTGCGCGGCGCGCCTTCACACGCTCGCCCTCTGACCACAACCGGGCCGGAGACAGGCAATGGCACGACAGGTAGCCCTCTCCACGCATGGGGAGGATCACGCATGAGACCGCAAGGCGGCTGGATCGCCGCCCATATCGCGCATCGCGGCGCACATCGTTTCGACGATCATCGTCTGCCCGAGCTGGTCGCGCAGGGCACCCTGATGCTCGAATTCACGCTGATGCGCGGCGAAGAGGCGCCGCTGCCGCTGATCCATCTCAACCATTGTGGCGACTGGCAGGATTTCCTGTCGCTCCAGCTCGATGCCGAGGGCCGCATCGTCATGGCTCAGCGTCGCGGCGATGCGGTGCATGCGGTCTCGCTCGATGCGACGCAGGAACGGCTCGCGGGCGGGCGGATGCGGCTGAGCTGGCGCTGGGACGGTCCGGGCCGCGAGAGCCTGCTGACGCTTGAGGCGCTCGATCTGGGGACGATCCGCCAGCAAGCCGGCCTTGCACCGCTGCCGCTCACGCGCGCCGAGATCGTGGCGCTCGTTCAAGGATCTGGCCCTGCAACGCTCGGGCCGCGCGTGGACTGGCTCGCGATTGGCGATCATCTCCAGCCGGTGGGCCCTGCCGCCTGTTTCGCCCCCGCCACGCCAATCGAGACGCCGGAGGGGCTGCGCCCTGCCGCCCATCTGCAAGCGGGAGATCTAGTGCTGACCGCCGATGCCGGCCCGCAGCCCGTGCTCTGGTCGGGTCGCCTCACCCTGCCCGCGCTCGGGCATCTGCGCCCGGTGAAACTCTGCGCACCGGTGTTCTCGAAGACCCGCGACCTCTGGGTGATGCCGCAACATCGCGTGGTACTCGAAGGTCCGGCGGTCGATTTCCTCTTCGGTCTCGACGAGGTGCTGATCGCCGCCGGGGATCTGGTCGACGGCTGCGCGGCGCTACAACCCGATCGTCCCGGCCTGCTTAGCTGGCACGGGATCTTGCTCGAGGGCCATCACCTGTTGATCGCCGATGGCTGCAAGATCGAAAGCCTGCATCTGGGCCGCCTCGCCCGCCAGCCGCTTCTGGCTGCAACGACCGCGCTTGCGCCGCTTGCAAAGGAAGGGTGGCTGCCGCTGCATCGCAAGCCAGTGCGCAAGATCGTCCATGGCTATGAGGCGAAGACGCTCGCCTCGGCGCGGCGACAGGGGCTTCGGCCCTTCGTGGCCTAACCCATCAACGCGCGTCGCAGAAGGTTCGCCCCGGCCAGTCCCAGAAGGATCAAGGTCCAGCGCCGGAAGCGCACCGGGTCGAGCCGGTCCTGCGCCTTGAAACCGAGCTTCATCCCGACAAGCGCGGGCAACACCATGAGCAGCGACAAGGGGATCGTCTGCGTGTTCAGCACGCCCGAAACCAGATGCGAGGCGGTCAGGATGATCGCGCCCGTCAGGAATACCACGCCGAGGATCCGAACGGCCTCCTGTTTCGGCGCGTCGATCGAGATCAGATAGATGATCAGCGGCGGTCCCCAGATCCCGGAGATCCCGCCGTAGAGCCCGCCAATGATGCCCAGCAGCGTTTCGGTCACCGCGCGATGGCGGGTCGGCATGATGATCTGGCGCCCCGAGATCTGCCAGATCGCGAAAGCGAGGATGGGCCCGCCAAGAAGCGCATACATCAACGCTTGCGGGATCAGATCGACAAGCGCCGCGCTTACGGGGATGAAGATGACAATCATCGCGATGAACAGCCGGTAGCGGCTGACCGAACCCAGCGCGGCGCGCACGCCCTGCCGGAAAGCCTGCATCACGTTGGTCACCAGCGTTGGCAGGATCAAGAGTGCCAGCGCCTGATGCGGCGGCAGGAAGGAAGCAAAGCTCGACAGCATGATCATCGGCATCGCGAACCCCACCGCGCCCTTCACGAAACCCGCGAAAAGCGTGACGCCCAATGCGAGCGCGATCTGCCAAATTTCCAGTCCGAACATGCGCCCCTCTCCCCTGCATCGCTTTTATCGGGACGCGCAGGGCTCCGCATCCGGAATTTGCGGCCGACAAACGCGCAGATTTCAGGGTGTTGCGACATTTTAAGTCGCACAAATCATATACAGCGAATTTTTATTGCGCTGCGGATGCGAAATAACTAGACAGGCTGCAACCGCAGAATAAGGAGCCGACTCATGGCACATGATGGGGCCGACATGCCGACGACGATCATTCTGGACGACCTTCTCTCGCTGACCGAAGCGAGCCTTCCCGAGCTGGAAACGCTGGTCTCTGATGCAACCGCGAGCCTGCGCGCCGCGACCGAAAAGGACGGCCGCATCTCGGCCGCGCTTCTCGAAGAGAACCAGTACCGCGCTCACGGCCTTGCCTGGCTGACCACCTATCAGCAGTCTCTCAAGCAGCTGCGCGCCTGGGCCGGTCGTCTGGCCGAAGAAGGCAAACTGGGCGAAATGGAGAAACTGATCCTCCAGATCGGTTTCGGTGAATACCTCGCGCAGATCGCGGGCGGCATCCAGATGAACCAGGGCGAAATGGTGCGCCTTGCGGATATGGGCGTCAGCTGGAGCCCGTCGGACGCTGCGGCGACGTTGATCGCAGGCGGCAATTCGAACGCCGCGCGGATGCGCCTCGTGGAGCTGATCCGCGACGTTCAGGGCCGTTCGATCTTCGGGCAGTCGGGCCTCGACGAAGACCTCGAAATGATCCGCGAGCAGTTCTACCGCTATGCCGAAGACCGCGTGAAGCCGAACGCGCATGAATGGCACCTGAAGGACGAACTGATCCCGATGGAGATCATCGAGGAGCTCGCCGAACTCGGCGTCTTCGGCCTGACCATTCCGGAAGAATATGGCGGGCTCGGCCTGTCGAAAGCCTCGATGGTCGTCGTGACCGAGGAGCTGTCGCGCGGCTATATCGGCGTGGGTTCGCTTGGCACGCGCTCGGAAATCGCGGCAGAGCTGATCATCTGCGGCGGCACCGAGGAGCAGAAACAGAAATGGCTGCCGGGTCTGTCCTCGGGTGAAATCCTGTCCACCGCCGTCTTCACCGAACCGAATACCGGCTCGGATCTGGGCAGCTTGCGCACCCGCGCAGTCAGGGATGGCGATGACTGGCTGATCACCGGAAACAAGACCTGGATCACCCATGCGCAGCGCACCCATGTGATGACGCTGCTGGCGCGCACCGATCCCGCGACCGACAATTACAAGGGTCTGTCGATGTTCCTGGCGGAGAAAACGCCGGGCACCGATGACAACCCCTTCCCCACCGAGGGCATGACCGGCGGCGAGATCGAAGTGCTCGGCTATCGCGGCATGAAGGAATACGAACTCGGCTTCGACAATTTCCGCGTGAAGGGCGAGAACCTTCTGGGCGGCGAAGAGGGCAAGGGCTTCAAGCAGCTCATGGAGACGTTCGAATCCGCGCGCATCCAGACCGCCGCCCGCGCCGTGGGCGTGGCGCAATCGGCGCTGGAAATCGGCATGCAATACGCGATCGACCGCAAGCAATTCGGCAAGTCGCTGATCGAATTCCCGCGTGTGGCCAGCAAGCTCGCGATGATGGCGGTGGAAACCATGATCGCGCGCCAGCTGACCTATTTCTCGGCCTGGGAAAAGGATCATGGCCATCGCTGCGATCTGGAAGCCGGCATGGCGAAGCTGCTCGGCGCCCGCGTGGCCTGGGCGGCAGCGGACAACGCGCTGCAGATCCATGGCGGCAACGGCTTCGCGCTGGAATACCAGATCAGCCGTATCCTGTGCGACGCGCGTATCCTCAACATCTTCGAGGGTGCTGCCGAGATTCAGGCGCAGGTCATCGCGCGGCGTCTGCTGGGGTGAGTGCCGTCTCGGAGAGGCTCCAGTGGAGCCTCTCAGCGGCGAACGCGCTGCCCGTGGCAGCGCCGGGCTGGCCGCGACTCAGGCGAAAAACAGAACCTGTCGCCCCGTAGGCGGCAGGTTTTTCATTTCCAGAGGCACCGACATTCCCGGGGTGACTAACCCCGGGCCGCGCCCGACCTCCCCCCGGGAGGGCGCTTTTGCACTGTCGCAAATGGCTCGCACGTGCGGCAGGGTGGAGGGATAAAGCGCTGTATCAGCCCCGTGGCACCGCGCCCACCCAATGTCGGGCGCGGCCCTCATCGCTTCCCCCGAAACCCCTCGCATTCCGTCTCCTATTTGACTTCCCGCTTCGCGCCCCCACCTGAACCAAAAGGCTCAGCCACAAGGGGAGGCGCATGGCCCGCACGATTCTCGTCACCGGCATCACCGGCTTTATCGCGAAACGCATCGCCTACGACCTGCTGGCACAGGGCGAAACGGTGCGCGGCACCCTGCGCAAGGCCAGCCGGGGCGCCGAGGTGAACGCGGCGCTCGCCGAACTCGGCCCCGAAGCGCTCGACCGGATCAGCTTTGTCGAGGCCGACCTTTTGTCCGACGCGGGCTGGGCCGAGGCGATGGAGGGGATCGACGCTGTGATCCACACTGCGTCCCCTTTCCCGATCACCAAGATCAAGGATGAGCGCACGATCATCGCCCCGGCAGTCGAGGGTACACGGCGTGTCCTCTCGGCGGCACAGGCGGCGGGTGTGACGCGCGTGGTGCTTACCTCCTCGATGGAAGCGGTGATGCACGGCGTTACCTCCGATCCGATGACCGAGACTGACTGGTCGAACCCGAAGGCGCCCACTTGCAGCGCCTATACCCGCTCAAAGATCTTCGCCGAGGAAGCCACCTGGGAATTCATCGAGGACCATCACGAGATGGAGCTGACGGTGATCAACCCCGGCCTCGTCTGCGGCACGCCGATGGACCGCCACACCGGATCGTCGGTCGGGGTGATCGAGCGGATCATGGCCGGCAAGGACCCGGCGGTGCCCGAATTCGAACTGCCCGTTGTCGATATCGCGGATGTCTCGGCCTGCCACGTGGCCGCGCTCGACACCCCCGCCAGCATCGGTCAGCGCTATATCTGCGCCGAGAGGTTCCTCTCTTTCCCCGAGATGGCGCGCGGATTGAAAGCCGAGTTTCCCGAGCGCCGGATCGCAACGCGACGCGCGCCGAACTGGCTGATCGGGGCGCTGGCCCTGTTCGATAGCCAGATCGCCCTGATCAAACCGATGCTCGGCAAGACGATGCGGCTCAGCCACGCGGCGGCAACGCGCGATCTGGGCGTGAACTTCGTGCCCGCTGAGGAGGCAATTCTGCGCACCGGGCGGTTCCTCGCCGCGAAATAGCCGTTGCGTAGGGAACGCAAGCGCGCCAAATCTGCCTGAAAAGGGAGATGCCGATGATCCGCGACGCCCGCCCCGAAGATGCCGAGGCCATCACCGAGATCTACAATGATGCGGTGCGCAACACGACCGCGATCTGGAACGAGATCGAGGTCGATGCCGAGAACCGCCGCGCCTGGATCGCGGAGAGGCAGGGCGCGGGCTATCCGCTGCTGGTCTGGGACGAAGGCGGGCGCGCCGTGGGCTATGCGAGCTTCGGCCCCTTCCGCCCCCATGACGGCTATCGGCTGAGTGTCGAGCATTCCGTTTATGTGCACCGCGATCACCGCTCGGGCGGCAAGGGCGCGCAGATGATGGAGGCGCTGATCGAACGCGCCCGCGCGGACGGGTATCACGTCATGGTCGGCGCAATCGACGCTGCCAACGCCGTGTCGATCCGGCTGCATGAACGATTGGGCTTTGCCCATGTCGGACTGATGCCGCAGGTCGGCAAGAAGTTCGGGCGCTGGCTCGATCTGGCGCTGTTGACGCTGCTGCTGGATGATCGCGAAAGGCCATGAGCGCTTGGCAATGAGGGCCGCGCCCGAGCCTTGGGTGGGCGTTTTGATCCGCTGTGGTCTGCGGGCCATCTCAAAAGCCCGCATGTCGCTTGAACCCGCGAGCCATCGCCAATGCGCCCTCCCGGGGGGGAGGGGTTAGCCGGGATTGAGCGTCCTTCCAGTGGAAGGACGTCCCGGCGAACGCCTGAGCTTCGCGAAGGCCGGACGGGCGCGGCCCGGGGCTGGTCGCGCCCCGCGCCGAGCTCTATGACCTACCGCGCACTCCGCCCCAGCAAATCCACGAACCGCTGGCGCGCTTCCGGCAAGGGGCGGTCCCCCAGATCCGGCGCCATCCGCTCGCCAAGGAAAAACCCGGTCAACCGGAGCCCCTGCACGATCTCGGCCAAGCTCGCAGGCCCCTGCCCCAAAAGGCACAGCGGCAGCGGCAGAAGTTTCGGAGCCCACTCGCCTGCCCCCGCGCGGCTGACAGCACGACCCGAACGCGGGCTGACATAGGCCAGATCATCGCGCGAGCCGGTCACCGCGCAGGAGGACAGATCGAGCCCGTAGCCCATCTCCTCCAGCAGCCCCAATTCCCAGCGCAAATAGAGCGGCACCCAGTCACCGCCTTCGGCCATCGCGTCGAACAACGCCTCGGACGCGGCGAATAGCGCGTCATGCGGCTCGCGCTCGGGCAGGGTGAAGCGCAACAGCGCCGTCGCCGCGTTCAGCCCCGCCAGCGCCTGCCGGTCCGACAGGATCACGGCACGGCTTTGCAGCGGCTCGAGCGTAAAGCTGCCCAGATGATCTTCCAGTCGCGCCCGCCATGTCGCCATGACCCGGTTTCCCGGCTGCAACATCCCGGCCATCTTGCGCGAAGCCCCGCCCCGAACCACCCCCGCATGACGCCCATGCGCGGACGCGAACAGCTCGACGATCATCGAGCTTTCCCCATGCGGGCGCGCAGAGAGGATCGTGCCGTAGTCTTGCCAGTCCATGCGCGCGACTATCCGCGCCGTAACGTTGCGGCGCAAGCAGCTTCGTGAGTTGCGCGCGCGCCCCGCTCGGCTCTAGCGTCTCGCCATGACACGCGCATCCTATCTTCTAGCGGCCCTGATCGCGCTGATCGAGTTGACTGCTTTCGGGGCGAGCTTCGCCAATAACCTCACGGTGCATCCGAACGCGAAGGTGCCGCTGGGCGTACTGTGGCTGATGTTTCGCTATTTCACGATCTGGACGAATACGCTGGTAGGATTGGCTTTCGCCTGGATGTCGTGGAAGAAGTGCTACCTCTCGCGGCCCTTCCTTGCGGCGCTGGTGCTCTGGATCCTGATCGTGGGCGTGGTCTATCACCTGCTGCTGGCGGGCAATGCGCAGCTTTACGGGCTCGATTACCTGTCGAACCTGCTCTACCACACGATCGCGCCGGTGCTGGTGCCGATCTGGTGGCTGGCGCTGGCCCCGAAAGGGTCGCTGAACTGGCCCCATGCCGCGCTCTGGCTGCTCTGGCCGCTTGCCTATCTGGTCTATGCGGTCATCCGGGGGCTCGAGACCGGCTCATACCCCTATTTCTTCCTCGACCTCGACAAGCTCGGCTGGGGCGGGCTCGCGCTCTGGTGCGTGAAGTTCCTCGTGGCCTTCTGGATCGGTGGATTGCTGATCGTCGCGCTCGGGCGCGGGTTGAAGAGGCTCGGCCTCAGCCGCTGAGCCCTTCTTCGTCGAGAAGCGTACGGCCCTCGCGGCTTTCGATCTCAATCACCCAGAGATCGGGATCGAAGCTGCGTTGCTTGCGGATGCTGGCGTCCACTTCGGCCTCGGGCCCGTCATGCAAGAGCATCCATGCACTTTTGCCTGTCATAAGGTCCGCGCGCCGCTCGTAGCTTTGCGCGGTCCCGTCGAGACGCGCGCATTTCACCATCACGGCGCCCGAGGACGCCTGCCCATGCGCGGTCACATACGCCGGGATATTGGCGAGCTCCAACCGCTTGAGATAGGCGCGGACCCAGAAATCCGTGGTCAGCCGCGCCTCGCTCATCACTTCGAGTCCTTGAAATCGAGCCCCATCTCGGAATAGCGCTCGGCCTCCTCCAGCCAGTTCGGACGCACCTTCACCTGCAGGAACAGGTGCACGGGGCGGTCGAGAAATTCGATCAGCTCCTCACGGGCAGCTTTCGAGATCGCCTTGATCGTCTCGCCGCCCTTGCCGAGGATGATCCCCTTGTGACCGTCGCGCGCGACATAGATAATCTGGTCGATCCGGGCCGAGCCGTCCTTGCGCTCTTCCCATTTCTCGGTCTCGACGGTGAGCTGATAGGGCAATTCCTCATGCAGGCGCAGCGTCAGCTTCTCGCGGGTGATCTCGGCGGCGATCATGCGCAGCGGCAGGTCGGCGATCTGGTCTTCCGGGTAGAGCCACGGCCCCTCGGGCATCTCCCCCGCGAGCCATTCCTTGAGGTCCTGCACGCCATAGCCGCGCTCGGCCGAAATCATGAAGGTCTTGGCGAAGTCGAACGCCTCGTTGAGCTTCGCGGTCAGGCCCAGAAGCTCCTCGGATTTCACCTTGTCGATCTTGTTGATCGCAAGCGCCACCGGCTGCGTGCCTTCACGCCCTCGCAGGGCTTCGAGAATGCTCTCCACTCCCGGCGTCAGCCCGCGATGCGCCTCGACCAGCAGCACGATCAGATCCGCATCGGCCGCCCCGCCCCAGGCGGCGTTGACCATCGCGCGGTCCAGACGACGGCGCGGGCGGAAGATGCCGGGCGTGTCGACGAAGACGATCTGGCTTTGCCCTTCCATCGCGACACCGCGGATGCGCGCGCGGGTGGTCTGCACCTTATGGGTGACGATCGAGACCTTCGCGCCAACCATCGCGTTGAGCAGCGTGGATTTGCCCGCATTGGGCTCTCCGATCAGGGCGACGAAACCGGCGCGTGTGGTCATGGGCATTCCTTCTTGGCGATACGGGCGCGGGGGTAGCGTATTACGCCGCGTGATGCCAGTCATCATGTTGTTGCGGGTTGAGCGAGAAGGTCAGCGCCCGGGCCTTTGCTGGGCGCGACGTTCCGCTTGTGGTCATCGCTTAATCTCGAAATCCCGCGGGTCGCTTGAACCCGCGATATCATCGCCAACGCGCCCTCCCCCTGGGGGAGGCGGGCGTGGCCCGCGGCTGGTCGCCCCCGGGCCATGATGGGCCCTTCAGCCTTCGAGACGTTTCAACAGCGCCTTCGCGGCGGCCATCTCGCCCTGACGCTTCGAGCCGGCCTTGGCGGTCTCGCGCGCGCCATTCTCGAGCGTCACCTCGATCGTGAAATTCGGAGCGTGATCGGGACCGTCGCGATGGGTGATCTCGTAACGCGGTGGCGGCAAGCCGCGCGCCTGAGCCCATTCCTGAAGCGCGGTCTTGGGGTCGCGCGCATCTTCCTCGACGCTCTCCAGACGATCCTGCCAGAGCCGCAGCACAAGGTCGCGCGCCGCCTCGAACCCGGCATCGAGATAGACCGCGGCGATCACCGCCTCCATCGCATCCCCCAAAAGCGCCATCTTGCGCCGCCCGCCGGTCATCATCTCGGACCGGCCAAGCTTCAGCACCGCGCCGAGGTCGATCGCCCGGGCCATATCGGCACAGGCCTCCTTGCGCACCAGCGCGTTGAAGCGCGGGGCGAGCTGGCCCTCGGAAGCGGACTTGTCGGCGAGAAACAGCGCCTCTGCCATCACCAGCCCGAGCACCCGGTCACCCAGAAACTCGAGCCGCTGGTTGTCGGGGCGGGTCGGCGTGGAGATCGAGCTATGCGTGAGCGCGCGCAAAAGCAGCTCGGGCCGTTTGAATGTATGCCCGAGACGCTCTTCGAAAGCCTTGATCTCCGCGCTCAGCTTCAATTGATCGCCTTGAAGAAGCGGTCCGGACGCCAGGTCCAGAAGTAGAAGAGAGAGCGCCCCGCCGAAGAGAACATGATCCGGTCCGCGCGGCCGATCAGGTTCTCGGCCGGGACAAATCCGAGCCCGCCCACCGATTGCGGGAAGCGGCTGTCCTCGGAATTGTCTCGGTTGTCGCCCATGAAGAAATACATCCCCTCCGGCACGGTATAGACCGGGGTGTTGTCCACCGGGCCATTCTCGTTGATCTGGAGGATGTCATGCGTCACGCCATTGGGAAGCGTTTCCTTGAAGCGCTTCTTGAGGCAGGTATCGCCCATGCCCACCGGCGCGTTCGTGCAGCGCGGCAGCAGCCCTTGCGGTCCCTGTCGCTCCATCACCTCCGCGAAATCGGTTTCCGGCTGCATGCCCACGGCCTTGCCGTTGATCTGCAGAACGCCGTCGATCATCTGGATCTGGTCGCCCGGCAGGCCGATCAGACGCTTGATGAAATCGACATTCTTGGTCGGATGACGGAACACCACCACGTCGCCGCGCTCGGGATCGCTGGCAAGGATGCGGCCCGAGATCGGGCAGGCCGAAAAGGGGCAGGAATATTTGGAATAGCCGTAGGCCATCTTGTTCACGAAGAGGAAATCGCCGATCAGCAGCGTGTCCTTCATCGACCCCGAAGGGATCCAGAAGGGCTGGAAGAACAGAGTGCGGAACACGCCCGCAATCACCAGAGCCCAGACGATCGTCTTGACCGTATCGAGGATACCGCCCTCGGAGTTCTTCTTCGCCATGTTGTTCTTACCCTGCCTCAAAAATCCCTGCCTGAATACGCGGCCTCACGCCCGAGTCAAGAAAGCTTGCGGGCCTCGATCACGACGAAGGCCTGCGCCCAAGGGTGGTCATCGGTCAGCGTGACATGGATGATCGCCTCGTAACCCTCTGGCGTCATTTCCTTTAAGCGATCCGCGGCCCAACCCGTGACATGCATCGCCGGCTGCCCGGTTGGCAGATTCGTGACCGCCATGTCGCGCCAGGAAATCCCCATCCTCAAGCCCGTCCCGAGCGCCTTCGAGCAGGCCTCTTTCGCCGCCCAGCGTTTCGCATAGGTTCCGGCCACATCCTTGCGCCGCTCCGCCTTGCGCTGTTCGGTCTCGGTGAAGACCCGGTTGCGGAAGCGATCCCCGAAGCGTTCGAGCGTGCGCTCGATCCGCTCGATATTCGCCAGATCCGTGCCGATGCCGAGGATCACGGCGCCAGCTCCGCCGAGATCGCCCCGCTCGCCTGATTGAGCGTGAAATGCAGGCGACGCGGCTTGGGATTGCCCGTCTCGTCCACCGCCTGAACCGGAAGGGCGAAACTCAACCCCGTCGCCGGGTCGTAGGCCGCCTCGAGCGCCTGGAAATCGACCGAGTAGAAGCCGAAGCCCCGCGCGGGTGAGATCATCCGGCATTGCCGCCCGCCCACCTCGTCGAAAGGGGAAGAAAGAAGCAGGATATGAAAGGCCGCCGCGCCGGGCTCGATCGTATCGAGCAGCGCCACGCGCACCGCGCCATTGGCAAAGGTCCGGCTGTTTTCCTCCCAGGGCTCGACGATGTTCTCCGCACTGGCGCGAAAATCGCACGGCGTGACCTCCTGGGCCGCGCTCGCAACCGGCCCCGATGCAAACCCCGTACAGATCGCGAATGTCAAAAGTCCGCGCATGGCCTCACCCCTTCTCGCGCTGACGCGCGAGGGCCTTGAATTGCGTGCGCGCTCCCAGACCAAAGAAGATCCGGGTCGTGACGAAGAGTACCAGCAGGATCACCGCCATCATCGCGGCGAAAATCGCCAACACGCCCGGGTCCATCATCCCGGCCACCTCGGATTGAAGATCGGGGAAGACCATGAGGAAGCCCGCCGTCAGGACCAGCGTCGCAACCACCAGAAGACCGAAGGCGACAAAGGTGAAGCGCCAGCTCTCGGATTTCTCCGGGACGCGTTCGAAGCGCTTGACGAAACTGATCCCCGAAAGATGGGCCGCGATCATCGCCGGGATGATCGAGACGGCCGAACTGCTTATGTCGAAGCCGGTCACGGCCTCGACCGCCATCAACACGAGTGGCAACCCGATGGTGAGAGCGATGAACCAGGCGAGATAGGTCAGGTAGATCGCGCGCATCCGATCACCCCCGCGCCGCATCCATTAGCTTGCGCATATGCTGGATCGCGGGGCCGAGGCCCACGAAAATCGCCTCGGCGATCAGGAAATGGCCGATATTCAGCTCGCGCACCTGTTTCATCGCGGCGATCGGCTCGACCGTCTCATAGGTCAGACCGTGGCCTGCATGGACCTCGAGCCCGAGACTGTCGGCATAGACAGCCCCGGCCTTGAGCGCTTCGAGCTCGGTATCCCGCGCATCGAATTTGCCTTCGTAATGCAGGTCGCAGTAATGGCCCGTATGCAGCTCCACCACCTGCGCGCCGATCTTGGCCGAGGCCTCGATCTGCGCCGGGTCGTGGCCGATGAACATCGACACGCGGATCCCGGCCTCGACCAGCGGACCCACGAAATCGGTCAGCCGCGAGACATCGCCCGCCACGTCCAGACCGCCCTCGGTCGTCACCTCCTGCCGCTTTTCGGGGACGATGCAGCAGGCATGGGGGATGTGACGCAGCGCGATCGCCTGCATCTCGGGGGTCGCCGCCATCTCGAAATTGAGCGGAACCTTGATCCCCGCCATCAGCGCCTCGATATCGGCGTCGCGGATATGGCGGCGATCTTCGCGCAGGTGTGCCGTGATCCCGTCTGCCCCCGCCTCTTCCGACAGCAGCGCCGCGCGCAGCGGATCGGGATAGGCAGAGCCGCGCGCATTCCGCACGGTCGCGACGTGATCGATATTCACACCAAGGCGCAAGGGTTTGGGCATCGTGGCCTCCGCATCGTTACGCGCCGGAGTATGCCCGCAGCCGTCAGCGGGGGAAAGGGTGCGATTGTATCGGTCTCAGAACGGCACGGGCGCGGTGAAGGTCATGTGCTGTCCGCCGTCCGGATGACGGAACCGCAGGGTCTCGGCATGGAGCATCAGGCGCGGATAGTCTTGCGCTGGCCCTTCGGCGTAAAGCGGATCGCCAAGGATCGGGTGGCCAAGCTCGGCCATATGCACGCGCAGTTGGTGGCTGCGCCCGGTGACCGGCATCAGCCGCACCCGTGTCGTGCCATCCTCAAGGCGCATCACCCGCCAGTCGGTCTGTGCGGGGCGGCCATTCTCGTGATCGACATGCTGGCGCGGACGGTTCGGCCAATCGACGCAGAGCGGCAGATCGACCCGGCCTTCCTTCTCGGCCAGCTCGCCCCAGAGACGCGCCTGATAGGCCTTCTTCGTCTGGCGCTTCTCGAATTGCAGCCCGAGATGGCGCTGCGCATGGGGGGTGAGCGCAAAGACCATCACCCCCGACGTATCGGTATCGAGCCGATGCACCAGCAGAACCTCGGGATAGATGCCCTTGAGGCGCGAGATCAGGCAATCGGCCTTGTCCGGCCCCTTGCCCGGAACGGACAGCAACCCGGCCTGCTTGTCGACCACGAGGATCTCGTGGTCGGCATGAAGGATGCGCGGAGCTTCCTGCGGCGGGTCATAGACATATTCCATGCGCGGGGGATGCACCGCCCCCGCGCGGCGGTCAAGTCAGAGCGCGCCGAATACGTCGCGCAAGATCGCCTCAAGGGCTGCCGCGTCGTCTTCGGTGAAGGCATCGGGCTGGTCGCTGTCGATATCGAGCACGCCAATCACCCCGCGCCTCGCATAGACCGGGATCACCAGCTCCGACCGGGTGGAGCTGGCGCAGGCGATATGGCCGGGGAACGCCTCGACGTCAGGCACGAGCTGCGTGCGCCCCTCGCGCGCCGCCGCCCCGCAGACCCCGCGTGCAAACGGGATCACGAGGCAGCCATGCCCGCCCTGATAGGGACCGATCTTCAGCAGTTCCGGCTCGGTGACGCGGTAGAACCCCGTCCAGTCGAACCGGTCATCCGCGTGATGGATCTCGCAGGCGAGCGTCGCCATCAGCGCGACCTCATCGGTCTCGCCTTCGGTCAGCGCCGCGATGCGCTGCGCGAGATCGTCGTAATCGACCTTCATGGGAGTTCGATCGCGATAGCCGTGCCCTCGCCCCCGCCGATGCAGATCGCGGCTACGCCACGCTTGAGCCCGCGCTTTTCCAAAGCATTGAGCAGCGTCACGACAATCCGCGTCCCCGAGGCCCCGATCGGGTGACCCAGAGCACAGGCGCCACCGTTCACGTTCACCTTCTCATGCGGGATATTCAGCTTGTGCATGAAGGCCATCGGCACGACCGCGAAGGCCTCGTTGACCTCCCACAGATCGACATCCTCGACCGACCAGCCAAGCTTTTTCAGCAGCTTCTCGGCGGCAGGCACCGGGGCGGTCGGGAAATCTGCAGGCGCCTGGGCATGGCTCGCATGGCCCAAAACACGGGCCCGGATCGGCAGGCCCTCCGCCTTGGCTACGGCCTCCGACGCCATCACCAGCGCCGCCGCGCCATCGGAAATGGAGGACGAGTTCGCCGCCGTCACCGTGCCATCCTTGCGGAAAGCGGGCTTGAGCTGCGGGATCTTGTCGGGGCGTGCATTGCCGGGCTGCTCATCCACGGCGACGACAGTCTCGCCCTTGCGGGTCTTCACCGTGACCGGCGTGATCTCGCCCTCGAACGCGCCCGACTTGTCGGCCTCGATCGCCCGGCTGAGCGAGGCCAGCGCATACTCGTCCTGCGCCTCGCGCGTGAACTGGAACGCCTGCGCGCAATCCTCGGCGAAAGTGCCCATCAGGCGGCCCTTGTCATAGGCGTCTTCCAGCCCGTCGAGGAACATGTGGTCGATCACCTGCCCATGGCCCAGCCGCGCGCCTGAGCGCATCTGCGGCAGCATGTAGGGCGCCTTGGTCATGTTCTCCATGCCGCCCGCGATCATCACCCCGGTCTGGCCCAAGGCGATCTGGTCATAGGCCACCATCGCCGTCTTCATCCCCGAGCCGCACATCTTGTTCAGCGTCGTCGCGGGCACCTCTTCGCCAAGGCCGCCTGCGAAGCCCGCCTGCCGCGCGGGCGCCTGACCCTGGCCCGCTGGGAGCACGCAGCCCATGAGCACTTCCTCGATCCGCGAGGGCGCAACACCCGCGCCCTCCAGTGCCGCCTTGATCGCGGCGCCGCCCAGATCGGCCGCGCTCACATCGGCGAATACGCCCTGCATCCCGCCCATCGGCGTACGCGCAGCCCCAACAATCACCACGTTTTCCATCTCGTCCTCCCGAAAATCTGCCCCACGGATACCGAATGGTAAGTATTGGCGTCTAGCCTCGATCTCGAATTCGCTTTGCAGGAGCCCAAGATGAACCTGTCTGCCGAAGCCTGTGAAGGCGCGCTCGTCGTCCATGTCGAGGAGGCGCGTCTGGATGCAGCGATTGCGCTCCTCTTCAAGGAACGCATGCGGGAAGTCACCGCGCAACCGGGTGGGCGTGTCCTACTCGACATGTCAGAGGTCGAATTTCTCGACAGTTCGGGGCTGGGCGCGGTGGTGGCCGTGATGAAATCGCTCGCACCGAACCGGCGGCTCGAATTATGCGGGCTGACAAACAATGTCGACAAGGTGTTTCGTCTGACGCGGATGGATTCGGTCTTCGCGATCCATCCGGATGTGGTCACAGCACTGGAAGAGGGGCGCAAATATGCCTGAACCCGCTTTCTCGCAACATCCGACGCATGGTGAGGCACCGCCGGGCGACCCGCGCATCTTCCATCACAGCTTTCCCGCAACCGCGATGGCCGTGCGCGATGCGCTACGCTCGGCGCTTGCACGATTCATCCGGGTGATGACCGAGGAAGAGGCCGGCACGCTCGAACTCATCCTCGCCGAAGTGCTCAACAATATCGTCGAACACAGCTACCACGACAGCGCAAAGGGTCATGTGACGCTCTCGATCGTGCGCGACAAACGCGGACTGAGCTGCTCGGTCAGCGATGACGGAATCGCGCTGCCGCCTTCCTGTTTCTGTCCCGACGCGCGGGCGAATTGCGACCGGCCAGACCCAGAGAGCCTGCCCGAAGGCGGCTTTGGCTGGTTCCTGATTCGCGATCTGGCCACCGATCTCGGCTATCACCGCCACGAGGGGCGCAACCTGTTCGCCTTCCGGCTTCCCATCGCGCCGCTGCACGAACGCCGGTCGAACTGAAGATGCATGGCGGTAGATAGCGCGGGATCCGGGGACTGCTCTCGCGGCCCCGGCAAACGACAGTTCGAGACGCCAAACCGCCTCTCGGCGCCGCAACTCTTTCTATGCCGGATTTGGCTAGAGCGATCAAAACCCGCTCGGGATCAATTCAGCCGGGAATCAATTCAGCTGGAATTGCAGCGAATAGGTGCCGTTGCCGAATTCGCCGAACAGATCCGGCAGATCGGGATGGCTCACCGGCTCGCCCGACCAGTCGGGAACAAGGTTCTGCTCCGAGACATAGGCTACGTAATAGCTCTCATCATTCTCTGCGAGGAGATGATAGAAAGGCTGGTTCTTGGGCGGGCGCGCATCCTCTGGGATCGCGTCATACCAGTCTTGCGAATTCGAGAAGATCGCATCGACATCAAAGACCACACCCCGAAACGGGTGCTTGCGATGCCGCACCACCTGTCCGATGTGATATTTCGCGCGCGTTGCGTACATGGGCATTCCTCTTTTCTGATTTCTAAATCGTGACCCCGCGGCATGTCCACGATTTCGCCTTATTTTTGCCGGAAACAGATTGTCCGGCTCGGATAGACAGTCACGAATTCCATACCTGTTTGCGGTTTTCGTATCGGCGAAATGCGCTTAAGATGGCCGCAAACAAGGCCGTCAGAGCAAAGTTGAGCAGTAATGAAAAAATTCCTCGCCCTTGGCGTCGTGCTTCTGATTGCCGCCTGCGGAGGCGGCCCATCGAAGCCCCCACGCAACCTTGATGACGCGTGTTCGATCATCAAGCAACGTCCTCAGTATTACGCGGCGATGCGCCGTACCGAAGCCCGGTGGGGCATCCCGGTGGCCGTGCAGATGGCGACGATTCACCAGGAAAGCAAATTCGACGGCAACGCCAAGACGCCGTATCGCTTCGCGCTCGGAATCATCCCGCTTGGCCGCCAGAGCTCGGCCTATGGTTATAGCCAGGCGCTCGACGGCACCTGGGATGAATATCGCGAGGAAACCCGCAGCTTCGGCGCGAGACGCAATCGGATTTCGGACGCGACCGATTTCATGGGCTGGTACATGGATGGCAGCTCCGAGCGGCTCGGGATCTCGAAATCCGACGCCCGGAGCCAGTATCTCGCCTATCACGAGGGCCGTGGCGGCTTCTCGCGCGGCAGCCACAACTCGAAGCCCTGGCTGCTGGCGGTCGCGAACAGGGTCGCGACGCGCGCGCAGATGTACGACATCCAGCTTGAGACCTGTCGGCGCTGATCAGCGCCGCTTGGCCACCTCGGCGTCGATCGAGAACATCAGCTGACTGAAGTTGCCGCCCTTGGTGAGGTTGTTCAGGATCGTCGTGGTCTTCTGGCCGCTCTCATCGGTGATCACCCATTGGCGCAGCTCTGTCGGGTTGTCGGTGAAGACCAGCTGGATCGTGCCGTATTCGGGATGTTCGGGATCCTGGGCAGTGACGATGGTCTTGGTGCCATCCGAGCTATGCCCGACGACCATCCCGCTGCGCGACAGGTCGATATTGCGCCCAAGGATCAGGTTGAGCGGCGTCTTCACCAGCGGATATTGCTCGGGCGGCTGGTTCGATTTCGGATCGAACACCGCAACCCGGTTGGCCGAGGCCAGGACCAGCGTCGCATCGTTGCTGTATTGGAACCGCGCGCGGCCGGGGCGCTTGATGTAGAGCTTGCCGGTCGAGATCGAACCGTCGGAGTTCACCTGCGTGAAATCCGCCGACGCCGATTGCAGCGCGTTGAGATAAGCCGAGATCTCGGAAAGCGAGAGCTTGCCGGCCGAAGCCGGAAGCGCGAACGCCACTGCGAAAACGGCGACAAGCAGGGTGCGGATCAGTTTCATGGCCATAGATTTAGGCACTCCTTGCGAAAGAGGAAGTCCCGCCGTAACGCGCCACTCGGCCAACGGGTCCATAATGGGCGCATTTGTGCCGAAGGGGCGATGTCATGCAATAACAGCCTGCTCGTATCGTCTAGCAGGGATGGAAAACGCCCCGAGGAGATCCCCCGGGCGCTGGTTCCCTGCTCGGTCCGAGCCTGACCTTATTGCTCGGGCACGAGGATCTCGCGTTTGCCGACATGGTTGGCGGCCGAGACGACGCCTTCATCCTCCATCTGCTCCACGAGGCGCGCAGCCTTGTTGTAGCCGATGCCCAGCTTGCGCTGGATGTAGGAGGTCGAGCATTTGCGGTCCTTGATCACGATGCCCACGGCCTGATCATAGAGCGCATCCTCGCCATTGGTGTTGCCGCCCGTGTTGAGGCCGAGCACCTGATCGATATCGGATGCAACCTCGTCGTCAGGCCCGTCCACCACGCCGGACATGTATTCCGGCGGGCCGAAGCTCTTGAGATGGTTGACGATTTCTTCAACTTCCTCATCCGACACGAAGGGGCCGTGACAGCGGGTGATCTTGCCGCCGCCCGCCATGTAGAGCATGTCGCCCATGCCCAGAAGCTGCTCGGCGCCCTGCTCGCCCAGAATGGTGCGGCTGTCGATCTTCGAGGTGACCTGGAAGGAGATCCGGGTCGGGAAGTTCGCCTTGATCGTGCCGGTGATGACGTCGACCGAGGGGCGCTGCGTGGCCATGATCAGATGGATCCCCGAGGCGCGCGCCATCTGCGCGAGACGCTGGATGCAGGCCTCGATTTCTTTCCCTGCGACCATCATCAGGTCGGCCATCTCGTCGACGATGACGACGATATAGGGGAAGGGTCTGGGCTGGAATTCTTCCGTCTCGAAGATCGGCTCGCCGGTTTCCTCATCGAAGCCCGTCTGCACCGTGCGCTTGAACATCTCGCCTTTCGCGAGGCTTTCCTTCACGCGCCCGTTGTAGCCCTCGATGTTGCGCACACCCATCTTGGACATCTTGCGGTAGCGCTCTTCCATCTCCGAGACGACCCACTTCAGCGCCACGACCGCTTTCTTCGGGTCGGTCACAACCGGGCTCAGAAGATGCGGGATGCCGTCATAGACCGACAGTTCCAGCATCTTCGGGTCGATCATGATCAGACGGCACTCTTCCGGCGTCAGACGGTAGAGCAGCGACAGGATCATCGTGTTGATCGCCACCGATTTACCAGAGCCGGTCGTCCCCGCGATCAGCAGGTGAGGCATCTTGGCGAGGTTCGTCACGATCGGCTCGCCGCCGATCGTCTTGCCGAGCGCGAGCGGCAATTTCATGTTCGTGTCGCCGAAATCGCGCGCCGAGAGAATCTCGCGCAGCACAACCTTTTCGCGGTGGTCGTTGGGCAATTCGATCCCGATCACCGAGCGGCCCGGCACGGTCGAGACGCGCGCGGAAAGCGCCGACATCGAGCGCGCGATATCATCGGCCAGACCGATCACGCGCGAGGCTTTCAGACCCGGCGCGGGCTCCAGTTCGTACATCGTGACCACCGGACCGGGGCGGACCGAAACGATCTCGCCCTTCACCCCGTAATCGTCGAGCACGGTTTCGAGCATCCGGGCATTTTCCTCGAGCGCCTCGTCGGAGAGCTGGTGACGCTGGATGGTCATCGGGTTGGTCAGCAGCGAGAGCGGCGGCGGCTCGTAGGGTGCGGCTTTGGGCGTCTCGAAGGAGAGTTTCGGCTGGGCCTCTTCGATCGCACGGCGCGAAGGGGTGATCGGCTTCTTCGCCGGCTGCACGACGCGCTTGGCCTCGCTCGACTGCTTGATGACCTGACGGTCGAGCCCGCGCGCGGCCGCGGGGATCTCGGGAACGGTATCTTCCTCGACCCATTGCGGCGCACCGGTTTCGTCAAAGGAGTCGGGCTCACCGGCATAGAAATGATCGGTGTGCATCTCCAACGGATCGTCCTCGACCCCGTCGAACCCCTGATATTCGGGATGGGTCCAATCCCAGCCGTCATCGTTTTGCGACTCGAGCGCGATCTGCTGCGCAGCAGTCAGCTGCGGCTCTTCGATGCCTTCGAATTGGGTAACATAGGCTTCGGGCATCGGCGCGGGTTCGGGCGCGGAAGCTGTGGCGCGCGGCATGAAGCGGGGCTTGGCATGGAGCGGCGGTTCCGCGCGCAGCTGGGGCTCCGCCCGCAGCGGCGGTTCGTTGTGAACCACTTGCGGCTGGCGCGGCGCGCGCGCGAGGCGCTTGGCCACCGCGGCCAGAACCGAAGCCGGAGCGCGCGGGGCCTCCACTTCGGGCGTGGTAAAGTTCTCGGGCGCATCATACGCGACGAGCGACGGCTCTTCGGGCGCATAGTCGGGCGCGATCGGCGCAGCCTTGCGGCTTTGCACTGCCTGCGCGATTCGGGCGCGAATGCGATCCTCGCTCGGCGTATTCTGCTCGGCCCAGTCGGGTTCGATTTCGAACAGTTCGGGCGTGGGATCATACGCGTCATATTCGGGCTCGAGCGGGCGGCGGATGCGCGACAGGAGCGACGGCCGTGCGCTTGGTGCGGGTTCCACCTCGGGCGCCCAGCCGGCGGCCATCGCCTGCTGCTCTTCCCATGCGGCAAGCTCCGCGGCACGTTCGGCCGCCTCAGCGCGGCGTTGCCGTGCCCGCTCGGCAGCAGCCCTCGCGCCGCTCACCGAGGCCGAGGCCCCCTTGCCCAGAAGGTTCGAAATCCCGACATAGGCCGCGACCGTACCCAGCCACATGAAGCGTGTGATCGCGCGCAACTCGGGCTTGGTGAACCCCAGAACGAAACCCGCCATCGCGAGCATCGCCACAGCGAGCACCAGCGAGAGCAGCTTCAGCCCGACCGTCCCGGAAACCGGCACGATCCCCAGAAGCGTGCCCGCGATCATGTCACCGAAATGCCCGCCAAGACCGAAGGCCTGTCCCCACTGATCGTCTGGCACCAGAAGCGCGGCATAGACAGCCGCGACTGCCACCGCGATCGGGAAGAAGATGATCCGTCCGGCCAGACGCTCCTCGCCGCGATGGGTGATCATCCGCGCGCCCCAGGTCAGAAGGGCCGCAGGCAGAAGCCAGGCTCCGTGCCCGACGATCACGAAGAGCGGCGAAGCGATCCCGGCCCCGATCCGGCCCAGCCAGTTCTGCACCGGCTCGTCGGAGGCGGCCATCCAGCTCGGATCCTCGGGGTGATAGGAAAACAGCATCATCGAGGCGAGAACGCCAAGCAGGACGAGAAGCCCGCCCACCAGCTCCTTGCCACGGCGTTCAAGGACCGCCTGCGTGTCCTGATCGAAAAGCGGGTCGCGCTGTCGTGCCTGATAAGATGCCATAACCTACCGTCCTCAACCGTAAATGCAGTCGCGAAGCTGGATCAGCGCCCGCTGCGTTTCTTCTCTTGGGGCGACCAGGGCCACCCGGATGAATCCCTTGCCGGGATTGTCCCCACTCACCTCACGCGCCAGATAGGCGCCCGGCAGTACCCTGATCCCGGTCTCTTGCCAGAGTTTCAGGGCAGCCGTCTCTCCGTCTTCCACCGGCAGCCACAGGAAGAACCCGCCTTGCGGCAACCGGAAGCTGTTCACACCGGCAAAGATCCGGCCGGCATCTTCGTATTTCTCCGCATAGAGGCGGCGGTTTTCCTCGACATGGGCTTCATCTGCCCAGGCGCGCTCGGCCACGCGTTGCAGCGGCTGGGGCAGCGGCGCGCCGGAATAGGCGCGCAGACGACGGATATGCTTTATGCTTTGCGGCCCTGCGGCCAGAAAACCCGAGCGCAGCCCGGGGAGGTTCGAACGCTTCGAGAGCGAATGGAAGATCACCACGCGCTCCGGGTCGATCCCCTCTTCCTCGGCTACCTGAGCGGCGCCCGGCGGAGGCGCCTCGCGCCAGATCTCGGAATAGCACTCATCCGCGAAGACGACGAAATCGTGCTTCTCGGCCAGATGCAGCAGCTCGGCGAGATACTCGCGCGAGGCAACCGCACCCTGAGGATTCGACGGCGAGCAAAGATAGGCGATCGACACGCGGTCCAGGATCTCGGGCGCAAGGCCCGCGTAATCGGGCAGGAAACCGGTCTCGGCCCCTGCGGGCACGAAAACGGGTTCGGCACCCACGGCAGCGGTGGCCACCGCATAAACCTGATAGAACGGGTTCGGGATCAGGATCACCGGCTTGCGGCCCCGCTTCTCCTCGGGGCTCAGCGCCATCGCGGCATTGTAGAGCCCTTCGCGCGTGCCGTTGAGCGCCATGATCCGCTCCGGCCCGATCTCGACATCGAATCGCCGCCGCAACCAACCCGAGATCGCGTCGAGAAGTTCGGGCGTTCCGTCATTGGCCGGATATTTTGCAAATTCGCCAAGATGTTGAGCGATCACTTCGCCAACGAAACCGGGCATCGCATGGCGCGGCTCGCCGATGGACATCGACAGAACCTCGCCACCCGGTTCATGCGAATCGAGCAACGCCCGCAGCCGCGGGAATGCGTATTCGGGCAGGTTCGAAAACCGCTCGGGAAAGTCCATCTGTGCCTCATCGAATGGGGTCTATTTCGCCCCTTATTGAGAATGAGGTTACAAAAGCCGCGCGGTTTCGTCCAGAAAAAGACTGAGTCCAGAGCGGGTTGACGTCGCAAAATGTGACTTTTCAGGCAAGCGCCCGTTCCGCCGCCATCCCGAGTCGCAGCAGACGATCCTCCTGCATCGGCGCAGCCATCAACGAGATCCCGCAAGATGGCACGCCGGTCGGCAGGGTCAGAACGCAGAGGCCAAGGATGTTGCCGATCCGGGTATTGCGTAGCGCGAGCAGGTTCTCGCTCTCGAAATAGGCCTTGTCGGTGAGCAGGCGCTGCGCGTCGGGCGGCTCGATCGGCGCGGTCGCGACAAGCACAGCGTCATATTCCGCCGTGGCTTCCAGATATTGCGCGCGATACTCGGCCAGCGCATGCCAGCCAGCCACGTATTCCGAGGCCAGCACATCTCGCCCGGTACGAAACCGGTCGCGGATCACCGGATACATCTTCTCGGGCGCGGCCTCGATCACGTGCTTCCACTCGCCATAGGCCTCGGGCGCGAACAGGATGCCAGAGAGCTCCATCGCAGGGCGCACCATCGGCAGACCGCGTCGCTCGATCACCGCACCGGCTTTTGCAAGCCGATCGACGGCGCCCTCGAACCCTTGCACCGGCTTTTCGCGCGCACCCTCGAAGGGCAGCCCTTCGAGCACCAGAAGCCGCGTTCCCGCAAGGCTCGCCTCGCGCAGATCGGGCACCGCGCGCCCCTCGAGCAGGGCCAGCACATGGGCGCAATCTTCGACATTGCGCGCCAGAGGCCCGACCGTGTCGAAAGACCGGCAGAGCGGGACAACACCCTTTGTCGTCACCCGGCCATGCGTCGTCTTGAGCCCCACCAGATCGTTCCAGGCGGAGGGGATGCGCACCGACCCGCCCGTATCCGACCCGACCGCCGCTGCCGCCAGCCCACGCGCGACCGACAGCGCCGCGCCCGAGCTAGAGCCCCCCGGCGCCAGCTTGGGGTCACGGATATTCGGCGGGGTCGCGGTCATCGGATTGATGCCAAGTCCCGAAAAAGCCAGTTCGGTCATATGCGTCTTGCCAAGGCAGACCGCGCCACCCAGCGTCGCCTGTACCAGCACCTCGGCATCGGCGTCGGGCACCCGGCCATGCAGCAACCTCGACCCGGCCTCCGTGGCCACGCCTGCCGTATCGAAAAGATCCTTCCACGACAGCGACACCCCGTCGAGCGATCCGCGGCGTCGCCCCTGTTTGGCCCGCTGATGGGCGGCCATCGCCTCGTCACGGGCGCGTTCCGGCGTCAAGCGCGCATAGATGTCGCCGACGTCCCGCGCGGCCTCGAGATAGGCCTCGGCCAGCTCGACCGGATCAAGCTCGCCCGCCGCAATCGCCCGTCCCTGTTCGGCTGCACCCGCCAGACGCCATTCCATCGCTTACTCCATCGCCGTTTTCGTCACGCTAGCGACAGTCCCGCGCATGGACAATCCCGGTTGCCGCGCCATAGTAGGCGCCATGAAACACGATTCCGATGTCATCATCGCCGGGGGCGGTCTCAATGGCCCCGCTCTGGCCCTCGCGCTGGCCTCGGCCGGGCTCTCCGTCACGCTGGTCGATGCTGCCCCGGCCCGACAGCGAGCCACCGATACGTTCGACGGGCGCGCCTATGCGCTCGCCATCGCCTCGCAGAAACTGCTCGCGGCAATCGGCGTCTGGGAGCCGCTGGCCGACCAGGCCCAGCCGATGATGGAGGTGAAGGCGATGGACGGCCATGCGGGCGAAGGCCCCGCGCTGTTCTTCCTGCATTTCGACTCGCGCGAGCTGGACCAGTCGCCAGTCGGCTACATGTTGGAAGATCGTTTTCTCTATCGCGCCTTCCTCGACGCGATGGAGGCCAGCGACAAGATCACCCTGCTGCATCAGACGCAGGTCGTGGGCCAGGAGGTCCAGCCCGGCGGCGTCCTGGTGACGCTTTCGGACGGCAAGACGCTGTGCGCAAAGCTGCTGGTCGGCGCCGATGGCCGCCGCTCGGGCGTGGCCGAGCGCGCGGGCATCACCCGCGAGGGCTGGGGCTATGGTCAGACCGCGCTTGTCGCCGCGATCGAGCACGAGAAACCGCATGACGGGATCGCCTACCAGTTCTTCATGCCGACCGGCCCGCTGGCGATCCTGCCGCTCAAGGGCAACCGCTCCTCGATCGTATGGAGCGAGACGGACGAAAACGCGAAGACAATCTCGGCCCTGAACGACGAGGATTTCCTCGCCGTTCTGCGCCCGCGCTTCGGGGATTTCCTCGGACCGATCAAACTCGCAGGCCCACGCTTTTCCTACCCGCTGAACCTGACGCTGGCGAAAGCCTATGCCGCAGAGCGCGTGGCGCTGGTGGGCGACGCGGCACATGGCGTGCACCCGATCGCGGGTCAGGGCCTGAACCTCGGATTGCGGGATGTGGCCGCCCTTGCGGAAGTCGTGGTGGAAGCAATGCGACGCGGCGAAGACATTGGCGCGCAGGATGTGCTCGAGCGTTACCAGGGATGGCGACGCTTCGATTCCACTTCGCTCGCGCTTGGCATGGATACGGTCAACAAGCTCTTCTCGAACGACAACCCGCTTTTGAAGGCCGGCCGCGATCTCGGGATGGGTCTGGTTCAGGCGATCCCCGGACTACGCCGGGGCTTCATGCGGCAGGCCGCAGGCCTGTCAGGCCCCCTGCCCCGCCTGCTGCAGGGCCGCGCGCTTTAATCGTCCAGACGCCGCGCCTCATCCACGAGAAGGATCGGTATCCCGCCGCGGATCGGGAAAGCGAGCTTGGCCGGCTGCGAGATCAGCTCCTGCTTTTCGGCGTCGTATTTGAGCACCGCATGGGTGAGCGGGCAGACCAGAGCTTCGAGCATGTGCCGGTCGAACAGTTGCTTTTCCGCCGGAGCCTCGTCACTCATTGCAGCCTCTCCTCTCCGCCGCCATGCAGCGCGTATTCGATCAGTGTCACCAGCGTCTCACGCCGGGTCGCAAGGCACGGCGCCTCCAGAAGCGCCTGCTTGTCCTCGGGTTCGAGCGGCAGCAACATCCCGAGCGAGTTGATCAGCAACTCGTCATCAGCATCCTTGAGCGTCTCCCAATCGGTATCAAGCCCCTGCGCGTGAAAGAACTTCGACAGCAGGTCCAGGAACTGGTCGCGATTGAAGGCAGTGTCGTGCTCGACCGGCCCCAGATCGCGCTCGAACCCGTCCCAGCTCACCTCGGCACGGATATAGGGCGTGAACCCTTCGATCTGCCGCCGCAGACGGAAGCGCGAAATCCCCGAAAGGGTGATCATGTAGCGCCCGTCCTCGGTCTCGGAGAACCCGGTCAGACGGCCCGCACAACCGATCGCATTGAGATGGCTCTGCCCCTCCGGACCCTTGAGCGGCTGGATCATCCCGATCAGCCGCGTCTTGGTCTTCATGCAATCCTCGATCATCTGCAGGTAGCGTGGCTCGAAGATATGCAGGGGCAGCCGCGCCCGGGGCAGCAGCAATGCGCCGGGCAGCGGAAAGAGCGGGATCGTATCTGGCAGGTCGCCTTGCTTCATCATGCGCAAGGAACTAGCGCGTCCCAACGCTCAGGCAAATATCATAGAGGACAGCTTGCGGCGACCTTTTGCCACAACCGGATCGGTCGGCTTGAGCGCATCGAAGATCGTGAAGAGCTGAGTCTTCGCCGCACCGTCATTCCACTCGCGGTCACGGCGGAACAGCTCGAGCAGTTGATCGACCGCCTCTTCGGCTTCGCCCGCCGCATATAGAGCCTGCGCATAGTCGAAACGCGCCTGATGATCGTTCGGATCGGCCTCGACCTTGGCCTTGAGATCGTCGGCAGGGCCTGCCGATTGCGCCTGCTTGGCAAGATCCAGCTGCGCGCGCGCGGCCTCGATCGGTGCGGTATCCGCGAGCTTCGCCGGAACCGCGGCCAGCGCCGCCTCCGCCGCATCGAGATCGCCCAGAGCGATGCGCGCGCGGATCAGACCGCCATGCGCCTCGGCCAGTTCGGGATCCTCTTCCAGAATCGCGGCAAAGGTCTCTGCCGCATCTTCGGCCGCGCCTTCGCCCAGCATCGCCTCGGCCGCCTCGACCGCTTCCGACAACCCGCCATCGGCTGAACCGCCCGCCGCTTCGATCAGCTTTTCGACGAATTTCTTGATTTCCGAGCCGGGCAGCGCCCCCTGGAAGCCGTCGATCGGCTGACCTTGCCAGAAGGCGTAAACGGTCGGGATCGACTGAATGCGCAGCTGACCCGCGATCATCTGGTTCTCGTCGACATTGACCTTTGCCATCACGACCGCGCCCTTCGCGGCCTCGACCTCGGCTTCGAGCGCCGGGCCAAGCTGACGACAAGGGCCACACCAGGGCGCCCAGAAATCGACGATGACCGGCACTTCTTGCGATTTCTCGATCACCTCGGCCATGAAGTTGGCCTCGTTCACGTCCTTGACGTAGTCGCCTTTCGGCGCGGCATTCGCGTTTCCACCAAGTTCCAGCATGTCTGTCTCCCGATATTGCGGAGGATTTAATCCCTATATGGACCCGGACGCACGAAACGCAAACCCGTTTCCGCGCGGCGTGGCGCCGCAAGCCTCACAGGTCGAAGGTCGCGAAAACCGGCGCGTGATCGGAGGGCTGCTCCCAGCCGCGCGCGGCGCGCAGAACCCGGCTGCCATGGGCGGCATTCGAGATATCGGGCGTGGCCCAGATATGATCGAGCCGGCGCCCCTTGTCGGCCGCATCCCAATCGCGCGCACGATACGACCACCACGAATAGAGCAAGCCCTCGGGAATGTCCTGCCGGGTCACATCGACCCATTTGCCCGCTTCCATCACGTCGGTCAGATGCTCCACTTCGATCGGCGTATGGCTGACGATCTTGAGAAGCTGCTTGTGGCTCCAGACGTCATCCTCGCGCGGCGCGATGTTCAGATCGCCCACGAGGATCGATTTCTTCGCACCCTCCGCGGCGAAATGATCGCGCATCTGGGTGAGATAATCGAGCTTCTGGCCGAATTTCACGTTCACCTCGCGGTCCGGCACATCGCCGCCCGCAGGCACATAGAAATTGTGAACCGTCACCCCGTTCTCGAGCGTCGCGGCGACGTGGCGCGCATGGCCGAGATCGGCGAAATCATGCGCCGAGACCTCCGCCATCGGGATCTTGGAAAGGATCGCGACCCCGTTGTAGCCCTTCTGGCCGCGCGCAACCATGTGGGTGTAACCGAGCGCCTTGAACGCTTCGACCGGGATCTTCTCGACCGGGCTCTTGCATTCCTGCAGGCAGAGCACGTCGGGCGATTCCTCCGCCATCAACTTGCAGACAAGCCCCTCGCGCAGCCGCACCGAGTTGATGTTCCAGGTCGCCAGCGTGAAGCTCATCATTCTCTCCCGTTCCAAAAGCCGCGCGATCATGTCGAAGGGCGGCCGCATGCGCAACCGCCCCTCTTCTTCTTGATCAAAATATCTCGGGGAGTCTCCGAAGGAGACGGGGCAGAGCCCCTTTTACTCCGCCCAGCCCGAGATCGATTTCACGTCGCAGAATTCCTCGATGCCCCAGCGGCCGCCTTCGCGCGCCCGACCCGAGGCGCCAACGCCGCCAAAGGGTGCGCCCGCACCGCGATCCTGCCCGTTCATCTCGACCATGCCCGAGCGCAGCGCCCGCGCGAGACGGTTACGACGCGCGCCATCACCCGACTGCACGTAGTTGGTCAGCCCGTAGGGCGTCGCATTCGCGACCTCGAGCGCCTGCTCTTCGCTGTCAAACGGCATGATCGACAACACCGGCCCGAAGATTTCCTCGTTCATGATCGTCATCGAGGGATCGCAATCCGCAAACACCGTGGGCCGAACATAGAAGCCGCGATTGAGGTGTTCGGGCCGGCCCGGACCGCCTGCAAGCAGCTTCGCGCCTTCCGCGATTCCGGTCTCGATCAGCCCCTGGATCTTCTCGAACTGCGCCTTGTTCACCACCGGGCCGATATGCTTGCCCTCTTCGCGCGGGCTGCCAACCTGCGTTTCCTCTGCGGTCTTGCGCGCGATTTCCACCGCGCGGTCATAGGCAGCACGCTCGACCAGCATCCGGGTCGGCGCATTGCAGCTTTGCCCGGAGTTCTGGAAGCAATGCCGCACGCCGCGCGCCACCGCATCGTCATCCGCATCGGCAAAGACGAGGTTCGCGCCCTTGCCGCCCAGTTCCAGCGTCACCCGCTTGAGCGTATCCGCCGCCGCTTTCGAGATCGCCCGGCCCGCGCGGGTCGAGCCGGTGAAGGAGATCATCTCGATATCGGGATGGGTCGAGAGCTGCGTGCCAACGCCCACGCCATCCCCGTTGACGAGGTTGAACACGCCCTCGGGCAGCCCCGCCGCGTCGACGATCTCGGCAAAGAGCATCGATGAAAGCGGCGCCTCTTCCGAGGGCTTCAGCACCATCGTACAACCCGCAAGGATCGCCGGGATCACCTTCAGCGTGACCTGGTTCATCGGCCAGTTCCAGGGCGTGATCAGCCCCACGACGCCGACCGCCTCATAGGAGATCATCGCGCCCGGCGTACCGTCCCCCAAGGGGTGAACCCAGTCGAACGCCTTGGCAGCGTCGATGAAATTCTTGATGTGATAGGCGCCCGCGCCCCACTGGTTCTTGCGCGCCAGGTCAATCGGCGCGCCCATCTCGAGGCTCATCGCCTGCGCCATGTCCTCGGCGCGTTCGGCATAGACCTTGGCGATGCGCTCGACCGCCGCGATCCGCTCGGCCGGGTCGGTTGCCTTCCAGCCCGGCAGCGCCGCCTTGGCCGCCGCGACGGCGGCATCGGTATCGGCCTGATCGCCCAGCGAGATCACCGCGCAGGGTTCCTCGGTGGAGGGGTCGATCACCTCGCAATCGCGTGCGACTTTCGGAGCAACCCAAGCCCCGTTGATATAGAATTCACGCTTCTCGATCATGTGCGCCTCCCGCCTGTTTTCCGCGTGAACCCTCTCACTCTGGCGCGAACTGCGCAAGCCTGTGCGAAGAAGACTTAAAAACATTCTAAACCGTCTGGAAGCCCGCTGTCCCAACGCCTATATTCGCCCCGGACAGAAATTCTGCTGCTGACTGGAGGTTGCCCATGGGCCTGCGCATTAACGACATTGCTCCCGATTTCACCACCGACTCGACCGCTGGCGAGATCAAGTTCCACGACTGGATCGGCGACAGCTACGCAATCCTGTTCTCGCACCCGAAAGACTTCACCCCAGTCTGCACCACCGAGTTCAGCGCCGTCGCCCAGCTCGCCTCCGAATTCGAGAAGCGCAACACCAAGGTGATGGGCGTCTCGGTCGACAGCGTCGAAGAGCACATCAAGTGGAAATCGGACATCGAGAAAGTCGCCGGCGCGCCCGCGAACTTCCCGATCATCGACGACACCTCGCTCAACGTGTCGAAGCTCTATGACATGCTTCCCGCCGATGCCTACATGCCCGACGGCCGCACCGCAGCCGACTCGGCCTCCGTGCGCACCGTCTTCATCATCGGCCCGGACAAGAAAGTCCGCCTGACCATGTCCTACCCGATGTCGGTCGGCCGCAACTTCGCCGAGATCCTGCGCGCTCTCGACGCGATCCAGGCCACCGACGGCCATCCCTTCGCCACCCCGGCGAACTGGGTTCCCGGCCAGGACGTGATCGTCGCGCTGTCGATGTCGACCGACGAAGCAAAAGAGAAGTTCGGCGAAGTCGACGTCAAGCTTCCCTACCTGCGCACCGTCAAGTCGCAAGGCTGATTGGACAAGACAAGAGCCTGCCGTAGTATCTGCGGCAGGCTTTGATATCCTCATTCAATTCAGGAAGCAGGTAATCGGGTAATGGCTCGGAACATCGAGACAGTGAAGCCGAGGCGCGCGCTCCTGATGGGCGCCTTAAGCACTGTCGGCGATGTCGAAGTTCTTCATCAGGTCACTCGGCGCCTTCGCGACCTAGGAGTGCCCTTTGAAGTAGCGCCCTTCTCGAAGCGCAGAACAGAGATGTTTGATGAGTGGGTCGACGTGTCGACGCTCGATCCACGAGACTATTCGCACGTTGTCTTCGTCTGCGGTCCGTTGACCCGAAAGATGATGGAAAAACGCTGGGAGACGCTGCGACACTTTGAGCATTGTGCCTTCATTGGCGTCAACCTCACGATGGTTGCAGACCTAGAAGCATTCAACCCCTTCGACGCGCTGATCGAACGCGACAGCAACAGGGTGACGCGCCCTGATCTGAGCTTTCTGCAAGAAGAACCGCGCGTTCCGGTTTTGGGGCTATGTCTCGTCGATAGCCAACGCGAGTATGGCAGCCGCCAAAGACACGCCAAGGCGAAAGACCTTCTGGAAGGGCTCATACGCCGCTCGGGTGCGGCGTGCATTGAAATCGATACCGTTCTCGCGCCGAACCGCCAGCAGCATGTCGAGAACGGCTTCTATAATGCCGCCCAGTTCGAATCTGCGGTTGCCCGCGTCGATGTGCTGTTGACGACGAGGTTGCACGGCACGGTTCTTGCCCTGAAAAATGGCGTTCCCGCTATTTCCATTGATGCCGTTCTCGGGGGCGACAAAGTCAGTCGGCAAACTCGGGAAATCGGGTGGGAAGAAGTCTTTGAAGCTGACAGCGTGACTGAAGAAGAGCTTGATCGCGCATTGGAAAGATGCCTTTTACCTGACGCCAGAGAGCGGGCACGGGCCTGTGCCGATCATGCGCGAAACAGTCTGGCGAACTTCGATGCCGGCTTTTCCAGCGCGATGAGCGTGCTGCCGGATCCCGCCCTCCGTTCGGGCCTGAGGTCTCGGCAAGGCTTGGTAAGAAAATTCCGCTCCCTACTAACAAAAGCACGCTGAAACCAGGTCGCTAACTTCGAATTATGCAAGACACGCTCGGCGTCTTTGCCCCCGCCAGCCTGACCCATTCCTTCCGCCCTCAGCCACAAGGAGCAGAAGCGCTGCCCGATAAGGTCACTGCGACACCATTAGCAAAAGGGTCATGTGCGAGATGAGTGGCGCTCCAGCACCCCGATCGGAACCCGAACTCACCTTCCCGCAAGAGGTTCAGGATTATCTCCGCGGAGCCTATTCAAAGGCCGACACGATCCTGGAATATGGCAGTGGCGGCTCGACCCTGCTGGCTGGACGTCTCGGCAAGCGAGTGTTCAGCGTGGAATCCGATCCTGACTGGGCGCAGATGATGCGCGAGCGACTGAGCGCGGCGGGCGTGGCCAAGAAAGCTGAAGTCATTCACGCCGATATCGGCCCCGTGGGCGCCTGGGGGCGGCCGATCGACGAACGTGCCTTCGGCCGGTTCCACACCTATCCGCTCTCCGTCTGGGACCGTCCGGACTTCATCCATCCCGACCTGATCCTGATCGACGGGCGGCTTAGGGTCGCCTGTTTCGTCTCCGCTGTGCTCCGGATCACACGCCCGGTCACCGTTCTCTTCGACGATTATCTAGAACGGCGGAAATACCATAAGGTCGAGCGATTGATCGAACCCGTCGAAACGATCGGCCGCATGGCCCGGTTCGAGCTCACCCCTGGCCTCGACATGTCAAAGCACTGGGGCTGGGCCATCGGTTCATTCAGCGACATCGCCTTCGCGCGCCGAAAGACGTAATGAAAAGCCCCGGCGCTTGGCCGGGGCTTCCTGATGTCGCAAACGGAGATCAGCCGATCACTCGGCCTTCTCGTCCTTCTTCTCCGGCGCGATTTCCTCGCCGGTTTCCTGATCGACCATCTTCATGCCGAGGCGGACTTTGCCGCGATCGTCGAAGCCGAGAAGTTTCACCTTCACTTCCTGACCTTCCTTGAGCACGTCGCTCGGGTGGTTCAGGCGCTTGTTGGCGATCTGCGAGACGTGCACGAGGCCGTCACGCTTGCCGAAGAAGTTCACGAAAGCGCCGAAATCGACCAGCTTCACCACCTTACCGGTGTAGATCTGGCCCTCTTCGGGCTCCGCCACGATCGCGTGGATCATGTCGTAGGCCTTCTTGATGGCATCGCCATTGGCCGAAGCGATCTTGATGATGCCGTCGTCGTTGATGTCGACCTTGGCGCCCGACACTTCCACGATCTCGCGGATCACCTTGCCGCCCGAACCGATCACTTCGCGGATCTTGTCGGTCGGGATCTGCATCGTCTCGATGCGCGGAGCATGAGCGGAGAATTCCGAACGGCCCTCGGAGAGCGCCTTGTTCATCTCGCCGAGGATGTGCATCCGACCGTCCTTCGCCTGCGCGAGGGCTTTCTCCATGATCTCGGGGGTGATGCCCGCGACCTTGATGTCCATCTGCAGCGAGGTGATGCCTTCGGCGGTACCAGCAACCTTGAAGTCCATGTCGCCGAGGTGATCCTCGTCGCCAAGGATGTCGGTCAGCACGGCCCAGGAGCCGTCATCTTCCAGCACGAGGCCCATCGCGACGCCTGCGACGGCGGCTTTCAGCGGCACGCCCGCATCCATCATCGACAGCGACCCGCCGCAGACCGAAGCCATCGACGAAGAGCCGTTCGATTCCGTGATCTCGGAGACCACGCGGATCGTGTAGGGGAAGTCGGTCGCCGCCGGCAGCACCGCCTGCAGCGCGCGCCATGCCAGCTTGCCGTGACCGATTTCACGACGGCCGGGCGAACCCACGCGGCCCACTTCGCCGACCGAGTAGGGCGGGAAGTTGTAGTGCAGCAGGAAGTTCGAGCGCGAGTTGCCGTGCAGCGCGTCGATGATCTGTTCGTCATCGCCGGTGCCGAGCGTGGTCACGACCAGCGCCTGCGTCTCGCCACGGGTGAACAGGGCCGAACCGTGGGTGCGTGGCAGGATGCCGGTTTCCGACACGATCGGGCGCACTTCGTTGAGCGCACGACCGTCGATGCGGCGGCCGTTCTTCACGACGTCGCCACGCAGCACGGCCGATTCCAGCTTCTTCATCGCGGTGCCGAGCGTCGGATCTTCGAGCTGCTCTTCGGTCAGCTGCGCCTTGATCTCTTCCTTGGCGGCGGCGACGGCGGCCACGCGCTCCTGCTTGTCGGTGATCGCATAGGCGGCGCGCATCTTCTCTTCGCCGAGACCTTTGACCACGTCGAGCATCGGCTTGTAGTCGGGGGCCTGGAAGTCGAAGGGCTCTTTCGCGGCGGCTTCGGCGAGGTCGATGATCAGGTCGATCACCGGCTGCATCGCCTCATGGCCGAACTTCACGGCGCCGAGCATTTCCTCTTCCGAAAGCTCGTAGGCTTCGGATTCCACCATCATCACGGCGTCCTTGGTGCCCGCGACGACGAGGTCGAGACGCTGCTCGGGGTTCTCGCGCAGCTTCTGCATGTCGTCGACTTCGGGGTTCAGGATGTATTCGCCATCCGAGAAGCCGACGCGCGCAGCGGCGATCGGGCCCATGAACGGCACGCCCGAAATGGTCAGCGCAGCCGAAGCGGCGATCATCGCGACGATGTCGGGCTCGTTCACGAGGTCATGCGAGAGAACGGTGCACATCACGAGCACTTCGTTCTTGAAGCCTTCCACGAAGAGCGGACGGCACGGACGGTCGATCAGGCGCGCCGTCAGCGTCTCTTTTTCGGACGGACGGGCTTCGCGCTTGAAGAAGCCACCCGGCACTTTACCGGCGGCGTAGTATTTTTCCTGGTAGTGAACCGTGAGCGGGAAGAAGTCCTGACCCGGCTTCGGTTCCTTGGCGAAGGTCACGTTGGCCATGACGCTCGTCTCGCCCAGAGTGGCGATGACCGAGCCGTCAGCCTGACGGGCAACCTTGCCGGTTTCCAGCGTGAGCTCTTCTTCGCCCCACTGGATGGATTTTTTCACAACATTGAACATTCAGCGTATCCTGTCTGGGAGCACTCACAGGCGTATCCCGTGTCTCCCGTTTGCATGGCGGCCCCATTGCCGCCGCCCCCAATCCTTATGCACGCGCCCGGGGGCCTTGGGCGTCACGTCTCAGATGGGGCTGCCCTTACAGGAAATGAAGGGGTTTGGGAAGGATTGAGTTGGGCGCTCCGGCGAGGGTGCGCCCAAATCTGGCCGCAATGACCTGTCACTTTGAATTCAGATAGCTAAGAAAGAATTACCGATCCTTCATGAACAAGCGCACTGCCCTTTTTATCGACGCCGAAAACATCTCCCCGAGCCTCGCCGCCAAGATCCTGTCACGCGCAAGATCGGGTGGAGAGCCTTTCTTGCGGCGTGCCTATGGGGATGTGGCAAAGATCAAGGGATGGGGCGAGCATCCGGCGATCCGCCTGATCCATTCGGGATGTGGCAAGAATGCGGGCGATCTCCTGCTTTCGCTCGACGCGCTCGAGATCGCGCTCGCTGATCAGGCGGAGCGGTTCGTGATCGCAAGCTCGGATGGCGACTTCACCCATCTCGCGACGCGCTTGCGCGACAAGGGCAAGGAGGTGATCGGGATCGGAGAGGGCAAAACGCCCCCCACATTCCGCGAGGCCTGCTCGATCTTTCACTCACTCGAAGCCCCGGCGACCAAACCTCCCGTGAAAGCCGCGACCAAGACCGCAGCGCAACCATCCAAGCCAACCGCGCCCCAGCCCGCCAAGGCGCTCTCTCTCGATCACAAGATCCGTTCGACAATTGCGCAGCACAGCAAGGCGGGGCGCGGCATGCTGATCACCCATCTCTCGTCCGCGATGAAAAACGCGCATGGCGTCAAGATCAGCGAGCTGCCCGAAAAGCGCTGGCGCTCCTATCTGGCCGATCGTCCCGCGCTTTACGACCTCGACCCGAAAGGCCCGGAGGCGCTGGTGCGTTTTCGCCCCGAGGGTTTCGCCAGCGCATAGATCAACGCGCCCCGGCGCAAAGCAAAACGCCCGCCTCTTGACGAGACGGGCGTTGCGTATTCCGACGAACCGGACGGTCTTAGCGACGCAGGCCGAGACGCTCGATCAGCGACTGGTAGCGTGCCACGTCCTTGGCCTTCAGGTAGTCGAGCAGCTTGCGGCGCTGCGCGACGAGCATCAGAAGACCACGACGCGAGTGGTTGTCTTTCTTGTGCTCTTTGAAGTGCTCGGTCAGGTTGGCGATGCGCTTCGAGAGGATAGCGACCTGAACTTCGGGCGAACCGGTGTCGCCTTCCTTGGTGCCGTATTCCTTGATGAGCGCGTTCTTGTCTTCAACGGTGATCGACATCGGGATCTCCTGTATTGAGGGTTCGGGCACGAGCCGGGATGTCGTCCAGCAAGGTCCATATATCCACCCCGAACGGGGCAGATGCGCGCATATAGACGCGAATCGACGTGATGAAAAGCCTTATTTTGCTGCCTCCGGCAGGGCGGCTCCCGGCAGATCCGACGGGACCATCAAGGTAACATCCTCGGCGCGCAGATCCCCCGCGTTCAGCACCTCGGCCAGCCGCACCCCATCGAGAAGCACAAAGGCCGCGCCGTCATGCGCCTCGGAGGGTTCGATACTGATGGTGGGCTCCGGCGCGCCCGCCGGATCGTAGAGCACCGCAATCCGGTCCTCGCCGGGGGTGTAATCGGCAATCGTCGCGGGTGCCGCGGGATCGATTTGATCGCTCAATGCGAAGAGATCCGCCTCTTCTCCGCCCTCGGCCCAGTCGCCTAGGCCCGCCAGAAGCGTATCGGCCCCCGCGCCGCCATTGAGCGTATCGGCGTCCATCACTGCCCGATCTGCGCTGCTCCCGATCAAAAGGTCGTCTCCGGCATCGCCGTTGAGTTCATCATCACCGGCACCGCCCAAAAGCGTATCGTCGCCGTCTGCCCCGCAGAGCGTGTCATCCCCTGTCCCGCCCGAGAGCCAATCCGCCCCGGCCCCGCCCAGTAGCCTGTCTGCCCCCGCATCGCCCGAGAGGGTATCCGCCCCGAAACCGCCCGAGAGCACGTCATCGCCTTCGTCCCCGCGCAGCCGATCGTCACCGTCGCCGCCTTCAAGTGTATCCGCCCCGGCGCCACCGCTCAGATCATCCGCGCCCGAATCTCCGAAAAGGCGATCGTCGCCGCCTTCACCCCAAAGCGTGTCATCGCCTGCATAGCCCGCGATCTGATCCCCGCCGGTGCCGCCCGCAATCTCGTTCGCCGCATCGTCTCCCCAGAGAATGTCATCGCCATCGCTGGCTTCGGGCGAGGCGACAGGATCAGTTCGCATCTCGCCCGCGCTGACATCCGCGTAATTCTCGGAAGCGACGTCGAGCAGATCGGGTCCCTCGACCTCTGGCCCCTCGTCGTGAGGTTCGTCCGGCTCTGCATCGTCTTCGTCGGGCGTCGAAAACGCGATGAGCCCCGCCGACGCCCCCGCGACGAACAAGCCCAGCAAACCGGACAGAAACAGCATCTTGCTCACCCCCGTGAAAACAGGGCGATTGTAGCGTCGGGAAGCGTTCTTCCCCTAATTCTAAAGAGTTAAATGCTTAACGATCCGTGGCCGGTCACGGCGCGGGCCAGGGCTCGGGCTGATGCTCATAGGCGATATAGAGCGGATGTTTGGGCGCGCCTGCCTTGGTCAGGCCAAGGTGATGCAATTCGCGCCCCGTCGCGCGCAAGAGCCGCTCCACAGCCGCGCCGCGATCCAGATGCGCGCCATGCGCCCCCCAGGCACAGATGATCCGGTCGCTTGGCCCACCGGCCCAATCGAGGCTCTTGCGGATCGCCGTATCGTTCTCCGGCCCGACCGGATCGGCCTGCGCGCGCATCACCTTCGGGTCGGTGGCGCGATAGGCGAAGATGTTCGTCACACGGAACGCGCCGAAACCGAGCGCCCGGGCGCGGCGTTCGCAACGCTCCACGGTGGGATCGTTCTGCACCTCGGTCGCAGTCGAAGGGTTAAGCATGATGAAAAGCGCGCGCGGCGCTTCGTCATCCCAGACCCGAGTAAGCAGGTAGCGGTAGGCCTCGCAATCGGAATAGACCGCGACGGAGGGGGCGTCGCCCTTGATATGCTCGCGCGTGATCATCGTGCTCGTCGTTCCCTTCCTTGCGCTTCTGGTCGCGTCGGATGCCTCCGGCGGGGATATTTGGACCAAGTCGCGGGGGCGCGTCAAAGATTGAAGACGCGGCTCGGATGCACCTCGCCGGATTTGTAGATGCCCACGGCGAGCGGCTGGCCCTCGAAGCTGACCCAGACCTCATCGCCCCATTCGGCCTCGCCCGGCAGAACCATGCCCGGGTTGCCGTTCTTCAGCCGCACCGCGCCCTCGGGTGTGGCCTTGAGCTGCGGCAAATCTTCCAGGCCCAGCTCCACCGGCAAAAGTTTCGCGTCGAGCTCGGGCGTCTTTGCCAGCTCGTCGATCTGCTCGATCGTCATCCCGTCGCTTGCCTCGAAGGGCCCCGACCATTCGCGGCGCAGCCAGAGTACATGACCGAGACAGCCCAGCTTCTGCCCCAGATCGCGCGCGATGGAACGCACATAGCCACCCTTGCCGCAAACCAGTTCCAGCTCGACCGTATCGGCATCGGGGCGCGCCAGCATCACGAGGCTTTCCACGTAAAGGGGCCGCGCGGCGAGATCCATTTCCTCGCCTGCACGCGCAAGCGCATAGGCGCGCTCGCCATCGACCTTCACGGCGGAGAATTGCGGCGGGACCTGTTCGATATCGCCCTCGAACGCCTTGAGCGCCTCTGCGATCTCGTCATCCGTGGGGCGCAGATCGGAGGTCTGGGTCACCTCGCCCTCGGCATCGTCGGTCTTGGTCGCCGCCCCGAGCCGCACCTGAAACCGGTAGCATTTCAGCGCATCGGTGATGAAAGGCACGGTCTTCGTGGCCTCGCCCAGCGCCACCGCAAGAACCCCCGTCGCCGCCGGATCGAGCGTGCCTGCATGGCCTGCCTTCTTCGCACCCAGCGCCCAGCGCACCTTGTTCACCACCGAGGTCGAGGTGATGCCTGCGGGTTTGTCCACGATGAGCCAGCCGGAAATATCGCGGCCTTTCTTGCGTGCCATGGGGCCTCCTTCGCGTTCGAGCCGCGCCTGCTAGCCCAAGGGGCGCGCCGCGTCAATCGGCAGGGCTTGGCGGCGCAGGCGCGATCAGCGCCACGATCGGCCCCATCGGCAGCCCCAGATCCTCACGCCCCTGATCGGGGATTGTGAGCCGCGAGACCTTGCCATCGAGGTAAAGCGCGTTCGGCGTCTTCAGGTCATCGCGGAAGAGCCGCGCGAATTCGTGGAAGGTGACGGGCGCATCCGAGATCGCGAAATAGGCGGTCTGGCCGTCCGCCGAAACGCCCACCCCGTTGCGAATATGTTTCGACGTGCCGTCTTCGAGGAACTTCGGATGCAACGCCCCGTCGATCACCAGCATCGGGCCCGATTGGGTCGCATAATCGCAGCTTGGCGGATCGGCGGCGAAAGCGCGCGATTCCACCACCGAAAACCCTTTGCCGATACAGAACACACCATTCGGCAGCAGCCCGAAATTCCCCGGCCCTTCGGAAGTGACGATCTTGTGCAGCTCCTCACCGCCTTCGATGAACAACCCCACCGGCTTTCTATCGGGATGATACATCCCGGCATTCATCGCGAAGACGATTTGATCGCCTGCGGGGATCACTTCGGAAAGCCGCTCGGGCGTGCCGATCAGATTGCCATCCGCATCATCGAGGAAAAGCCGCAGGTCATCCCCGGCATGGGCCTCGCAGACCGTATAGCGCGTGTCATCAAAGCTCAGATCGCGACAGGGCGCCTGCGCGAAGGCAGGCCCGGCCAGCAGCGCCAGCGCCGCCGCCCTATTCCAGATCGTCGTCATCTTCCTCGCGCGCGGCGATGTCGCGCTGCACAGTCTCGTCGGAAAACAGCCGCCGCGTCTCGTCCAGCCGGTCATAGGTCTCGTCCAGCCGGAACCGCAGGTCGGGGCTGTATTTCGCGGTCATTTCCTTGCCCAGCAGGTGCCGCAACTCGCCCTTGTTGCGCGCCAGCGCCGCGATCAGCTCCTTAGCACCCTGCCCACCCAGCGGCGTGACGTAAGCGGTCGCCACCTTCAGATCGGGCGAACAACGCACCTCGCCCACCGTCACCGAGATCCGGTTGAGATCGGGGTCATGCACATCGCCACGCAACAGGATGTCCGACAGCGTGCGCCGGATCAGTTCGCCCATGCGGAGCTGACGTTGCGAGGGGCCTTCGCCCGAGGAGAAGCGGTTCTTTGCCATGGCGCTCACATAGGGCGTCTGAAGCCCTTGCGCAACTGCGCCTTTGCCAAGCCCGCCTGCACAAGCTAGAGAACGCGCAACTGCGTAAGGAGAGAGACATGAGCGATCTGCCGGGCATCGTGATCACCGGGGCGTCGGGCCGGATGGGCCAGATGCTGATCCGCACCGTGACCGAGAGCGACAAGGCGCGCCTGGTCGGCGCGGTCGAACGTGCGGGCCATGACTGGATCGGTCAGGATCTGGGCACGGCCATGGGCGGCGCGCCCAGCGGCGTGATCGTCACCGACGATCCGCTCGAGGCGTTTTCCGGCGCGCAGGCCGTGATCGACTTCACCGCTCCCGCGGCCACGCGTGAATTCGCGAAACTCGCGGCTCAGGCCCGGCTCACCCATGTGATCGGCACGACCGGTATGGACGAAGATGACATCGCCGCGCTGAAGCCTTGCGCGCGCCACGCGGTGATCGTGCGCGCGGGCAATATGAGCCTCGGGGTGAACCTGCTGACGCAACTGACGAAGAAGGTCGCTCAGGCGCTCGATGCCGATTGGGATATCGAGGTGATCGAGGCGCATCACAACAAAAAGGTCGACGCCCCCTCCGGCACCGCGCTGATGCTGGGCGAGGCCGCCGCCGAAGGCCGGGGCATCGCTCTCTCGGAAAACCGCGAATCGGGCCGCGACGGCATTACCGGCGCGCGCAAGCGCGGGGCGATCGGCTTCTCGGCCATCCGTGGCGGCGATATCGTGGGCGAGCATGACGTGCTTTTCGCCGGCCTTGGCGAGCGCATCATCCTGCGTCATGTCGCGACCGACCGCGCGATCTTCGCACGCGGCGCGCTCAAGGCCGCGCTCTGGGGTCAGGACAAGGCCCCCGGCGAATATGACATGATGGACGTGCTGGGGCTCTGAACCGCGGCCCCTTCCTCTTGGTTCAAATATCCCGGGGGTGAGGCGCATCGCGCCGAGGGGGCGGCGCCCCCTCTCTGTCTGAGAAATGTCGCCATCCGGCGACGGGGGGCAGCGCCCCCTCTTTGTCCGGAAAATGTCGCCATCCGGCGACGGGGGGCAGCGCCCCCCTCTCCGGCCGCTCCGCCGGAACAACGCTCAGAAGTCGATCGCGATACCCTTCTTCTCCCAATCGCCGTAGCGCACGGGTTCGGGACCGTCGCGACCGCCAAGCTCGGTCGGCAGCTCCATCTCTTTGGCTTTCCTGCGGCGTTCTTCGGCCTCGGCCAGCGCGCGGATCGCTGCGGGTGGCAGCTCGCGCTTTTCTTCGGGCTGATCGGACATTGCCCTGTCCTTCCTTGTCTGCGGATCGGGGCATGATATAGGCCTGCGCTCAAGCCGCAACAAGCCAGGAAGCCGCAGCCCATGTCCAGACCCGACCCCGCGCGCCGCGCCGCCCTCGGCCTGATTGTCGGCGTTCTCGAGGATCACGAGAGCCTTGCCGACCAGATCGGTGCGGAGGCGCTCGACGGGTTGGAGCCCGCGCAACGCGCCCGCGCCCAGCGCCTCGCAACGACGACGCTGCGCCATATGGGCCGCGCGGACCGGATCCTCAAACCGCATCTGCGCCGCCGCGCGCCGACCGATGTGATGGCGCTGCTGCGATTGGCGACGGTCGAACTGCTGGAAGAGAAACAGGCCCCGCATGGTGTGGTCGATGCCGCCGTGACGCTGGTGAAATCGGCCGGACCGAAGGTGCGCAGCTTCTCGGGGCTGGTGAATGCGGTGCTGCGCAAGGTGGCCGAGGAAGGCGACAAATGGGAGGCCATCCCGGCCCCCGAGATGCCCGGCTGGCTGCGTGGGCGCGTGATGTCTGCCTTCGGCAAGAAGGCCGCGCAGGCGATGGAACTCGCGCATCTGGCCGGGGCGCCGCTCGATCTGAGCGCGAAGGAAGATGCGGCAGGCTGGGCGGAACGGCTGGGCGCGGAACTGCTGCCTACCGGCTCGCTGCGCTTGCATGAGGCCGGCAAGGTCTCGGACCTGCCCGGTTTCGAGGACGGCGCATGGTGGGTACAGGACGCGGCGGCGGCCCTGCCCGCGAAGCTGCTCGCTCCCGCAACCGGCGCCAGTGTGCTCGACCTTTGCGCCGCGCCGGGCGGCAAGACGCTGCAACTGGCAAGCGCCGGGGCGGAGGTCACCGCGCTCGATATTTCCGAGGCCCGTCTGGAACGGCTCGCCGAGAACCTCGACCGGATGCAGCTCGAGGCCGAGGTGATCGCAGCCGATGCGCTGGACTGGGAACCCGAGGCACCGTTCGATGCGATCCTGCTCGACGCGCCATGCTCGGCCACCGGCACGATCCGCCGCCACCCCGACCTGCCCTTCATCAAGGACGGCGGCTCGATCAAACCGCTCTTTGCCCTGCAGGAACAACTCCTCGATCGCGCTCTGCAATGGCTCAAACCCGGCGGCACGCTGGTTTATGCAACCTGCTCGCTTCTGCCCGAAGAGGGCGAGGCACAGATCAAGGCGGCACTCGCGCGTCATCCAGACCTCAGCGTCATTCGCCCCGACCTTCCCGGCATCGAACCCGACTGGATAACTGAGGAAGGCGGCCTGCGCCTGCGGCCCGATTATTGGCCCGAGCGCGGCGGCATGGACGGGTTCTACATGGCGAAGCTGCAACGCTCGGCCTGAACCCGCATCGCAGACGGTGACAGGTCGCGCCTGCGTGAGTAACGTGAGCGCATCCCCCCGACAGAAGGGCTTCTCGAGCGGCAACAGGAATGGGCAAGGACACTTCCGGATCGACGGCGAAACTCGACACGGCGCTCAACCGCCTTGCCGCCGCACGCGCGGGACGCGCCCGCCCCGCCACCGGGTTCGTCAGCCAGCCCGAGCCGCGCACGATCGGCTCCTTCGCCAAGGGGCGGCAGCTCATTCAGGGAAATTTCCTCTTCGCGGGCTTCCTGATCGAAGGCCCCGGCGTGAACATCTGGGATCTGCCGATGCCCGATCCCGCGTTTGAGGAGGCGTTGCAGGGTTGCGGCTGGCTCGATGACCTCGCCGCCGTGGGCGACCGAGAGGCGCGGATCCGCGCGCAGGATTGGGTCTTTGGCTGGATCGACCGCTTCGGCGGCGGCAAGGGTCCGGGCTGGACGCCTGATCTGACCGGTCGACGGCTGATCCGCTGGATCAACCACGCGATCTTGCTGCTCAACGGGCGCGAGCGCGACGATTCCGACCGGTTCTTCCGCACGCTCGGCCAGCAGACGATCTTCCTGTCGAAACGCTGGACCAGCACCGCGCCCGGCCTGCCGCGCTTCGAAGCTCTGACGGGTCTGATCTATGCAGGTCTCGCGCTGACCGGGATGGAGCGCCACGCGGCCCCCGCGATCGAGGCGCTGACAAAGGAATGCGAGGCGCAGATCGACGCCGAGGGCGGCCTTCCGACGCGCTGCCCCGAAGAGCTGCTCGAAGTCCTGACGCTGCTCAATTGGGCGAATGAGGCCCTGATCACCGCGGGACGCACCCCGCCGGGGGCGTTGCGAGACTCAATCTCGCGGATCGCGCCCACCCTGCGCGCGCTGCGCCATTCGGACGGGGCGCTGGCCCGCTTTCACGGCGGCGGGCGCGGGCTCGAGGGGCGGCTTGACGCCGCACTCTCGGCCACCGGCATTCGCGGCGTTCGGCGCGAGCCGATGGCGATGGGCTTCGTGCGCATGCAGGGCGGACGCAGCTCGCTCATCATCGACGCGGCACGACCGCCGCAGGGGCTGGCCTCGGCCAATGCCCATGCCTCGACGCTGGCTTTCGAGCTTACCTCGAGCCGCCGCCCGATGATCGTCAATTGCGGATCGGGCGCGCATTTCGGCCGTGACTGGCATCGCGCGGGCCGCGCCACGGCCAGCCATTCCACGCTTTCGATCTATGGCTATTCCTCCTCCCGTCTCGGGCCGGAACGGCTCTTTGGTCGCGCCCCGCGCGCCTATCTCGACAAGACGCCGAAAGATGTCTGGGCCCGCACCGACGACGCGACCGAGTCGGGCATGATCTTCGGCCATGACGGCTATACCGAGACCCACGGCATGACCCATATCCGTGAGCTCGACCTGAGCACGGACGGACGTGAACTGCGCGGGCGCGACACGCTCGGCGCAATGACACCCCAGGATATCGCCCGCTTCGAGCAGATCTTCGAACGCGAGGGGCTGCGCGGCATCCCCTTCGACATCCGGTTCCACCTTCATCCTGATTGCGACGCGACGCTGGACATGGGCGGCACCGCCGTCTCGGTCGCGCTGCGCTCGGGTGAGATCTGGGTTTTCCGTCACGATGGCGTGGCCGATCTGGCGCTGGAGCCTTCGGTCTACCTCGAAAAGGGACGCATTCGCCCCCGCGCGAGCCTGCAAATCGTGCTTTCGAGCAAGGTTCTTGATCGCGCCTGCCAGATTGGCTGGACCTTTTCGCAAGCACGCGATAACCCCTCGGCCATCGTCGCGCCCTGACCTTGGGGCAGATCCCGAGGCTCACAGGGTGCCCCCTGACCTGAGCCTTGCGAGGAGCTGCTGCCCGTGACCCGCCCGATCCCCCTCACCCGTGCGCTGATTTCCGTTTCCGACAAGACCGGACTGGTCGAGTTCGCCCAGGCGCTCGCCGCGCGCGGCGTGGAACTGCTGTCCACCGGCGGCACCGCCAAGACGCTGCGCGAAGCAGGCCTGAGCGTGCGCGACGTGGCGGACGTGACGGGCTTTCCGGAAATGATGGATGGCCGCGTGAAGACGCTGCACCCGAAAGTGCATGGCGGCCTGCTCGCGCTGCGCGACAACGAAGAACACCTCGCCGCGATGAAAGCCCATCAGATCGAGGCGATCGACCTGCTGGTGGTCAACCTCTACCCGTTCGAGGAAACCGTCGCGAAGGGCGCCGATTACGAGACCTGCATCGAGAATATCGACATCGGCGGCCCGGCGATGATCCGGGCTGCGGCGAAGAACCATGCTTTCGTCTCGACCGTGGTGGATGTGGAAGATTACGCCACCGTGTTGGCCGAGCTTGACGCCAATGACGGCGCGACCTCCTACCCCTTCCGCCAGCGCCTCGCCCAGATCGCCTATGCGCGCACCGCCGCCTATGACGCGGCCGTCTCGACCTGGATGGCGGGCGCCATCGGCGAAGAGACCCCGCGCCGCCGCGCCTTCGCGGGCAAGCTCGCGCAGACGCTGCGCTACGGCGAAAACCCGCACCAGCAGGCGGCCTTCTACCTCGACGGTACGAACCGTCCGGGCGTGGCGACCGCCAAGCAGATTCAGGGCAAGGAACTGAGCTACAACAACATCAACGACACCGATGCCGCGTTTGAACTCGTCTCGGAATTCGGCACCGACAAGCCCGCCGTCGCCATCATCAAACACGCCAACCCCTGCGGCGTGGCGACCGGCGAGACCGTGATCGAGGCCTATAAGCGCGCCTTCGACTGCGACCGCACCTCGGCCTTCGGCGGCATCATCGCACTGAACCAGACCCTCGACGCGGCCACCGCCGAAGAGATCACCAAGATCTTCTCGGAAGTCATCATCGCGCCCGCCGTGGACGAGGCGGCGAAGGAAGTCATCGCGAAGAAGAAAAACGTGCGCCTGCTGGAAACCGGCGGCCTGCCCGACACCACCGCGCCGATCACCACCTACCGTCAGGTCGCGGGTGGCTTCCTCGTGCAGGACAAGGACAATGGCGTGATCACGCTCGACGACCTGAAGGTCGTGACCGAGCGCCAGCCCTCCGAGCAGGAACTCAAAGACCTGCTGTTTGCGTGGAAAGTCGCGAAACACGTCAAGTCGAACGCGATCATCTACGTCAAGGACGGCGCGACCGTCGGCGTGGGCGCAGGCCAGATGAGCCGCGTCGACTCGACCCGGATCGCCGCGCGCAAGGCCAAGGACATGATGGAGGCCTGCGGCATGGCCGAGACGCCCACCAAGGGCTCGGTCGTGGCCTCGGATGCGTTCTTCCCCTTCGCCGACGGCCTGATCACCGCGGCTGAGGCGGGCGCCACCGCGATCATCCAGCCGGGCGGCTCGATGCGCGATCAGGAAGTGATCGACGCGGCCAACGAGCGCGGCCTCGCGATGGTCTTCACCGGAATGCGCCATTTCCGCCACTGATCTGTCGATTTCTGCGCGTAGCCCGGCGACACCGGGCTGCGCGGAGAATGCAGCGCGGACAAGGGACAGGACAAACAGAACAATGCGGCTTGCAGCGAAAGTGACGGCGGGGGTGCTGATCCTCGATCAGGTCACCAAATATATCGTGGTGCAGGGGCTCCATCTTGACCGGTTGGGCGCGATCGACGTAATCCCGCCCTTCCTCAATTTCCGCATGGCCTGGAATCGCGGCGTCAATTTCGGCCTGTTCTCGGGTGAGACCGATGCGATGCGCTGGGTGCTGATCCTCGTGGCGCTGGCGATCTCGGCCTGGGTCTGGTTCTGGATCGCGCGCGAGCCGCATAGCCGCAAGGTTCATGTCTCGGCGGGGCTTCTCGTCGGAGGCGCCCTTGGCAATGTCGTCGATCGGCTCGTCTATGGCGCGGTGGCCGATTTCCTCAACATGTCGCTGCCGGGCTGGACGAACCCCTATTCGTTCAACGTGGCCGACATCACGATCTTCCTAGGCGCGGTGGGGCTTGTTCTCTTCACCGGCAAGGACAATCGCGCGACCGAGCGCTAGGTTGGTTTTTCGCAGGTGACGCCGCCTTCGTGTTGCGCTAAGACGGGGTCGGAACTGGGAAGGGAGTGGTCCATGCAGGCTCGGATCGGCACGCTCGGAATCGCAATGATGGCGGTTTTGACGCTGGCTGCCTGCGGCAACAACCGCGAGCCCAGCCTGATGAATCTGCGTTCCTCGCATCAGGGGCCGGACGAATTCGGCGTGTTGCCGACGAAGCCGCTCGAGATGCCAAAGGATCTCAGCGCCCTGCCCGCGCCCACGCCGGGCGGCAAGAACATCACCGATCCCACCCCCGAAGCCGATGCCGTCGCCGCACTTGGCGGAAATCCGCGCCGCCTCGACGAGAGCGGGCAGGTTCCCACAGGCGACCGCGCACTGGTCTCGGCCGCGTCGCGCTATGGCAGCCAGGCGGGCATCCGCCAGACCCTCGCCGCCGAGGATTACGAGTGGCGCAAGGATCATGACGGCCGCCTGCTCGAGCGTCTGCTGAGCGTCTCGGTCTATTACAAGGCCTACAAGCCGATGGAGCTCGACCAGTCGGCCGAGCTTGAGCGTTGGCGCCGCCTTGGCATCATCACCCCTGCCGCTCCGCCCTCGGGCGAGGCGCAGCAGGAAGTGAAGTAACACGAAATCCCATCACGAGACCGTCAGCGTGCTTTGCACGGCGCGCGGGAGTGCCTATCTTGCTCGCAACTGTGTCTTGTGAGGAGTTGGGCATTGCGCGCGTTCCTGTTCGCCCTGCTGATGCTGGCAGGTCTGAGCCCGGCAGTCGCCGGTAACGTCTCTACCTTCGAATTGGAGAACGGCCTCAAGGGCGTCGTGATCGAAGATCACCGCGCCCCGGTCGTGGTCCATATGGTCTGGTACAAGGCCGGATCCGCCGATGAAAAGCGCGGGAAATCGGGCATCGCGCATTACCTGGAACACCTGATGTTCAAGGGCACCGACACGATGGCGCCGGGCGAGCTGTCGAAGACGGTCGCCGCGAATGGTGGCTCGGACAACGCCTTCACGAGCTACGATTACACCGCCTATTTCCAGCGCATCGCCGCCGACCGTCTGCCGCTGGTGATGAAGATGGAAGCGGACCGGATGCGCAACCTGCGGATCTCTCCCGATGACGCGAAGACCGAATTGCAGGTAATCCTCGAAGAACGCGCACAGCGCACCGATTCCAACCCTTCGGCGCTGTTCAACGAGCAAGAGCGCGCCGCCCAGTTCCTCAACTCGCCCTATGGCACGCCGGTAATCGGCTGGCGCAAGGAGATGGAGGGGCTGACGCGGCAGGACGCGCTGAACTGGTATCACGAATATTACGCACCGAATAACGCGGTTCTGGTGGTCGCAGGCGATGTGAAGCCCGATGAGGTCAAGGCGCTGGCCGAAAAGTACTACGGCGCCCTGAAGCCGACCGAAGATCTGCAGCCGCGTGCGCGCCCGCAAGAGCCGCCGCAACGCGCCGCGCGCCACATCACCTTCCGCGATGACCGCGTGGCCCAGCCCTATCTCGTGCGCTCCTATCTCGCCCCCGAGCGCAACCCTGGCGATCAGAAGCGCGCCGCCGCCCTGACCGTGCTGTCGGAAATTCTCGGCGGCAATCAGGCGACCTCGGTGCTTGGCCGCAAGCTGATCTATGGTGACGGCACAGCGATCTATGCCTCGACGTATTACGACGGCATGTCGATCGACCAGACCACCTTCAACATCTCGGTCATGCCGGCGAAGGATGTAAGCCTTCCCGAAGCCGAAAAGGCGCTCGATCATGCGATCGAACAGTTCCTCACCGAAGGGATCGACCCCGATCAGTTCGCCCGGATCAAGACGCAGGTGAAAGCCGCCGAGATCTATTCGCGCGACAACACCCAGGGGCTCGCGCGCCGCTATGGCGAGGCGCTGGCCTCGGGCTTTTCCGTGCAGGATGTCGATGCCTGGCCCGATGTGCTGACCTCGGTCACCGAAGAGGACGTGATGGCCGCCGCCCATGATCTGTTCGAGGCGCGCAACTCGGTCACCGGCTACGCCGAACCCGCGAGCAAGCCGCTCGCCGCTGCGGCCCCGGCCGTCCCGCCCGCCCCCGCGCAGGAGGTCACGCAATGATCCATACCCGTTTCCCGATCGCCGCGCGTCTCGCGATGGCGACCCTTTTCGCGCTGATCCTCGCCCTGCCGGCCCGCGCCATCGAGATCCAGGAAGTGACCTCCCCCGGCGGCATCAAGGCGTGGCTCGTCGAGAATCACGACATCCCCTTCACCGCACTCGACATTGCCTTCAAGGGCGGTGCGAGTCTCGATGCACCCGGCAAGCGCGGCGCGATCAACCTTATGACCGCAACCCTCGAAGAGGGCGCCGGTCAGATGGACAGCCAGCAATTCGCCGAGGCGCAGGAGGCGCTCGCGGCGCAGTTCAGCTTCGACGTCGGGGATGATTCCCTCGAGGTTTCGGCCCGGATGCTGAGCGAAAACCGCGACAAGGCGGTCAGCCTGCTGCGCGAGGCGCTGGTCAATCCGCGCTTCGACCAGACCGCGATCGACCGCGTGCGCCAGCAGGTTCTCGCGATCATCGCCTCGGACAAGCAAGATCCCAACGCCATCGCCGCCGAGACTTTCCGCAAAATCGCCTATGGCGACCACCCCTATGGCAGCTCGCTCAACGGCACCGAGGAGAGCGTGAAGGGGCTGACGCGCGAGGACATGTTCGCGGCCAAGGACCGCGTGATGACGCGCGATCACATGGTGATTTCGGCCGTGGGCGATATTACGCCCGAAGAGCTCGGCCCTATGCTCGACAAGCTCCTGGGGGATCTCCCCGAAACAGGGGCCGAGAAGCCGCCCGCCGTCGCACCCGAACTGAAGGGCGGCGTGACGACGGTTGATTTCGACAGCCCGCAATCGGTGGTCATGTTCGGCCAGAAGGGTATCGCGATGAGCGATCCCGATTTCTTCCCGGCCTATGTGCTCAACCAGATCCTCGGCGCTGGCGGTTTTTCGTCGCGGCTGATGGATGAGGTGCGCGAGAAGCGCGGCCTGACCTATGGCATCGCCTCCTACATCGTCGACAAGGACCTCGCGAAGACCTGGCAAGGCAGCTTCGCCTCGGCCAATGAAAAGGTCGCCGAGGCGATCTCCGTGGTGGAAGAGGAATGGCGCAAGGCAGCCACCGGAAAGGTGACCGACAAGGAGCTTGAAGACGCCAAGACCTACCTGAGCGGAGCCTATCCGCTGCGCTTCGACGGCAATGGCACGATCGCGGGGATCCTGACCGGCATGCAGCTCAACGGTATGGATCGCAGCTATATCGACACCCGCAACGACAAGGTGAACGCGGTCACGAAAGAGGATATCGCGCGTGTCGCGGAGCGTATTCTCGACGCGAAAGAGCTGACCTTTGTCGTGGTCGGGCGCCCGCAAGGGCTGAACTGATTTAGTCGGCCAGATTTCGCTGGGGATAGATGGCGCGAATCTCTTTAGATGAGACCTCCGCCATGCTATCCCTAGTGGAATGAACCAGCACAACCGCAACATAGGCACGGGCGAACGCCCGGTGATCCGTCAACTCGATGACGCTGCGGCAAACCGCATCGCGGCGGGCGAGGTGGTCGAGCGCCCGGCCTCCGCAGTCAAGGAGCTGGTGGAGAACGCTTTGGACGCGGGCGCCACCCGGATCGCGGTGGATTACGCCGATGGCGGCAAGACCCTGATCCGCGTGAGCGACGATGGCTGCGGGATGACCGCCGAGGATCTGCCGCTGGCGCTCTCGCGTCACGCCACCTCGAAGATCGACGGCTCGGACCTTCTGAATATCCACACCTTCGGGTTTCGCGGTGAGGCGCTGCCGTCCTTGGGGGCGGTGGGCCGACTGACGATCACCTCGCGCGCGGACGGGTTCGACGCCTGCCAGATCACCGTCGCCGGCGGGCAGATCGGCCCGGTGAAACCTGCGGCACTGAATCGGGGCACGGTGGTCGAACTGCGCGACCTGTTCTTCGCGACCCCCGCGCGGCTGAAATTCATGCGCACCGACCGGGCAGAGGCACAGGCAATCACGGACGTGATGAAGCGCCTCGCGATGGCGGAACCCTATGTCAGCTTCACTCTCACCGATGTCTCGAATGACAAATCGCGCGAGATCTTCCGCGCCGATGCCGAACAGGGCGAGCTGTTCGACGCGCTCGCGGCGCGGCTCGGCCGGGTGATCGGCCGCGCATTTGCCGATAACGCCGTGAAGATCGAGGCCGAGCGCGAAGAGATCCGCCTGACGGGCTATGCCGCGCTGCCCACCTATTCGCGCGGTGCGGCGGTGGAGCAGTTCCTCTTCGTCAACGGCCGCCCGGTCCGCGACAAGCAGCTGATCGGGGCACTGCGCGCGGCTTACATGGATTTCCTGAGCCGCGAGCGTCACCCCGCCGCCTGCCTCTTCATCACCTGCGACCCCGAGCGCGTCGACGTGAACGTGCATCCGGCCAAGGCCGAGGTGCGCTTCCGCGAGGCGGGCACCGTGCGCGGACTGATCGTGACCGGGCTGCGCCACGCGCTTGCGCAGGCGGGCCATCGCGCCTCCTCGACCGTAGCCGAGGCGACGCTGGGCGCGATGCGTCCAGAACCTACCGCCGACCAGCCGCCGCGTATCTACCAGATGGACCGCCCGAGCTATGGCGCGATGCGCACGTCCTATGCTGCGCAGGCCCCGCTGATCGAGCCGGTTTTCAACGAGGCCCCCGCCCCGCGTTTCGACTATGCGCCCTCTGCGCGCGCCGAAGCCACGGCCCCCGCAGAGCCGACCCTGACCGAGAAACCGCTCGGCGCCGCCCGCGCGCAGGTGCATGAGAACTACATCATCGCCCAGACCGAACGCGGCATCGTCATCGTCGATCAGCACGCGGCGCATGAGCGGCTGGTTTATGAAAAGCTGAAAGCTCAGATGGCCGAAAACGGCGTGCCCGCGCAGGCCTTGCTGATCCCCGAGATCGTGGAGCTGTCCCAAGGCGACGCGGCACTGCTGCTGGAACATGCCGAGGCGCTTGGCCGTCTGGGCCTGACCATCGAACCCTTCGGCGGCGCGGCCATTGCCGTGCGCGAAACCCCTGCCGTTCTCGGCGAGATCAACGCCGAAGCGCTGCTGCGTGACGTGCTCGATGAGCTTGCCGATCTGGGCGACAGCCAGCTGGTGCAGGCCAAGATCGAGGCGGTTCTGAGCCGGATGGCCTGCCACGGCTCGATCCGCTCGGGCCGCCAGATGCGCGCCGACGAGATGAACGCGCTCCTGCGCCAGATGGAAGCCACCCCCCATTCCGGTCAGTGCAACCACGGGCGCCCGACCTATGTCGAACTGAAACTCAGCGATATCGAAAGGCTCTTCGGGCGCACATGATCCAGATCGGCGATATGACCCTGAACCTCGGCGACCCGCTGACCCTCGGCCTTCTGGCCGGGGCGGCTGCGCTTGTGATCGTGCTTTTCCTGATGATCGCCATCCTGCGCGCAGCGGGCCGTCAGACCCGCGCAATGGACCCGATGATCGGCCAGATGAACCTGCTCGCGCAGCGCGTTCAGAACCTCTCGGACGGGCAGCAACAACTGACCGGCGGGTTGCATCATGTCTCCGAGGCGCAGGCCGCGAGCCAGACCAAGGTGCTTGCCCTGATGGAACAGCGTCTCGCCGATGTCTCCCGCGCGATGGGCGAGAGCCTGCACGGCACCGCGACCCGCACGGCGCGATCCCTAGGCGACCTGCATCAGCGGCTCGAAGCGATCGACAAGGCGCAGGCCAATATCGAGAAGCTCTCGGGCAATGTGCTGAGCCTTCAGGACATCCTGTCGAACAAGCAGACGCGCGGGGCGTTCGGGGAAATCCAGCTGCACGATATCGTGGGCAAGGCGCTGCCGTCGGACAGTTTCACGATGCAGGCGACGCTGTCGAACGGGAAGCGCGCGGATTGCCTGATCCACCTGCCCAACCCGCCCGGTCCCATCGTGATCGACTCGAAATTCCCGCTGGAGGCCTATGAGGCGCTGCGCCGCGCGGACACCCAATGGGAACTGCAAGAAGCCGCCCGCGCGATGAAGTCGGCCGTGCGCGCGCATATCAAGGCGATCTCGGAGAAATACATTCTCGAAGGCGAAACCGCCGATGGCGCACTGATGTTCCTGCCCTCGGAAGCCGTCTATGCCGAGCTGCACGCGAACTTCCCCGAGCTGGTGCGTGAGGGCTTTGCCGCAAAGGTCTGGATCGTCTCGCCCACGACCTGCATGGCGACGCTGAACACGATGCGCGCGGTTCTGAAGGATGCGCGGATGCGCGAACAGGCAGGCGCGATCCGCAAGGAACTGGCCGCGCTTTACTCGGATGTCGACCGTCTCGGCACGCGCGTCGAGAACCTCGACCGACATTTCGGCCAGGCTGCGAAGGATATCGCGGAGATCAAGATCTCGGCCGAGAAGGCCGGAAAGCGCGCGCGCCGCCTGGATAATTTCGATTTCGAGGAGCTTGCCCCGGATGTCCCCGCGCAACCGCAGCTCGTCTCGGTTAGCGAAAATAAGAGCTAAGCGTCGCTTTTCGGCTGCCTGAGCCTTCGGAGACTGGCATAGAGTGCGCCCATGAATGACGAGGTCCGTTTCGACAGGGGGCCGGACGGTCGGCGCTGCCGCTTCCGCGACCCCCACGAGGTCATCCGCGCCGATGCGCCGGAGGATCTGCCCGCAGCTTTCGCGGCGATCACGCGCGCGCAGGCCGAGGGGCGCTGGCTGGCCGGGTTCGCCGCCTATGAGCTGGGCTATTGCCTGACCGAACGCCTCGCGCCGCTCTTGCCGGAACATCGCGATCTGCCGCTGCTGGCCTTCGGGGTTTACGACGCGCCCGAGGACCTGCCGCCGCCGGTGTCCGAGCACGCGCCGCAGATCGAGCTGGGCGAACCGCTCTGGTCCGAGGCGCGTTATGCCGAGGCATTCCAGACGGTCCACGACTATATCGGCGCGGGCGATTGCTATCAGGTGAACCTGACCTTCCCGGTGCCCGTGATGTGCGACGCCCCGCCCGAGGCGCTTTACGCTGCCCTGTCCAGCGCCGGCCAAGTCCCCCATGGGGCCGATGTCGCGCTGGCCGGGGTGCGGCTGCTGTCGCGCTCGCCCGAGCTCTTCTTTCGGGTCGAGGGTGGCAAGATCGTCACGCGCCCGATGAAAGGCACCCGCCCTCGCGGGGCGACGCCCGAAGAGGACGCGGCGCTGAAGGCCGATCTGATGGGGGCCGAGAAGGATCGCGCCGAGAACCTGATGATCGTCGATCTGCTGCGCAACGACATCTCGCGGATCTGCGCGCCGGGCTCGGTCAAGGTGCCGCGCCTCTTCGAGGTCGAAACCTATCGCTCGGTCCACCAGATGATCTCGGAGATCGAGGGCGAACTGGTCCCCGGCACCGATCTCCCCGAGATCCTGCGCGCGATGTTCCCCTGCGGCTCGGTGACAGGCGCGCCGAAGATCCGCGCGATGGAGATCATCCGCGAGCTGGAGCCGGACCCGCGCGGCATCTATTGCGGCGCGATCGGCTGGACCGCGCCCGACGGCCGGATGGAGTTCAACGTCGCAATCCGCACGCTGATGCAGACCGGCCCCGGCCAATGGCGGGTGAATGTCGGCGGCGGGTTGGTCTATGATTCCACCGCCCATGGCGAATATGAGGAAGCGCTTTGGAAAACCCGGTTCCTGCAGATCTGAAGTTGATCGAGACCTTCGGCTGGCACCCCGGCGAGGGAATCCGGCGCCGCGCCCGCCATATCGCGCGGCTGGCCCGCGGGGCCGCGCAGCTCGGCTACCCGCTCGACAAGACTGCCTTGACCGCAGCCCTCGCAGCGCTTTCGGGTGCAAGCCCCCTGCGCGTGCGCCTGACCCTTGATGCCAAGGGAGCGATCGAGATCACCTCCGCGCCCCTGACCCCGACCACCGCCTGGCGCGTTCATATCTCGAACGTCACGCTCGACAGCCAGGACCCGATGCTGCGCCTGAAGACCACGGCGCGCGCGCCCTACGACGCCGCCCGCGCCGCCCTGCCAGACGGTATCGACGAGGCGATCCTGCTCAACGAGCGCGGCGAGATCTGCGAGGGCACGATCACCAACCTCTTCCTGAAACGCGGCGGGATCTACCTGACCCCGCCACTCGCCTGCGGCTTGCTGCCGGGCATCCTGCGCGAAGAGCTTCTGGAAACGGGAGCGGCGCGCGAAGCCCTCCTGCGGCCAGAGGATCTGGCACAGGGCGAGATCTTCATGGGCAACTCTCTGCGCGGCCTGATCCCTGCGCGGGCTTGACGCGACACGCAAACGCTTGCACACGCCGCGCATTGACGGGATTATAAGCCCATAAACGGAGGGACCCATGCTCACCATCAGCCCGGCCAAGATTGCCCATGTCATCATCCGCGCGCGCAAGTTCGACGCGGACGTGCCCGGCTCGGGTCAGGCCCGTGAGCTGCGCGCCTTCATCGCCGCCCTCAACGAGGACGAACAGGCGGCGCTGACCGCCGTAATGTGGATCGGCCGCGACACCTTCGACGCTTCCGAACTCGACGAGGCGATGCAGACCGCCAAGGCCGAGGCCACCGCGCCGACCGAGGATTACCTGCTCGGCAATCCGATGCTCGCCGATCATCTCGAAGACGGGCTGAACGCGCTCGGCATTAGCCTCGAAGAGGCAGAGGAAGACATCTACCCCTCCGTCTGATTTCGTCGACTGAAACGACAAAGGCGGCCCCCGCAGGGACCGCCCTCGTCACTTGTTACCAAGAGACACTGACACAAAGAGAGACGGGATCAGGCTACCAGACGGTAGCCGCCCGATTCGGTCACAAGCAGACGCGCGTTCGAGGGATCGGGCTCGATCTTTTGACGCAGGCGATAGATATGCGTCTCGAGCGTGTGGGTCGTGACCCCCGCATTGTAGCCCCAGACCTCATGCAGCAGCACGTCGCGCGGCACCACGCCATCGGTGGCGCGATAGAGGAACTTGAGGATGTTGGTTTCCTTCTCGGTCAGGCGCACCTTGCGGTCCTTGTCGTCGACCAGCATCTTCATCGCCGGCTTGAACGTATACGGGCCAAGCTGGAAGACAGCGTCCTCGGACTGCTCATGGGTGCGCAGCTGGGCGCGCAGGCGGGCGAGGAGCACGGGAAACTTGAAGGGTTTGGTGACGTAGTCATTCGCGCCCGAGTCGAGGCCGAGGATCGTGTCGGCATCGGTATCGTGGCCGGTGAGCATGATGATCGGGCATTTCACGCCCTGCTTGCGCAGTTTCTTGCACAGCTCGCGGCCGTCGGTATCGGGCAGGCCCACATCGAGCACGACGAGATCGTAAAGCGCCGACTTGGCCTTATCCACGGCTTCGTGACCGTTCCCGGCTTCGTACACATCGAAATCGTCCGTCGCGATCAGCTGCTCGGCCAGCGCCTCGCGCAGATCGGTATCGTCGTCAACCAAAAGAACTTTCTTCAAGGTCGCCATCTGTTCCGCCTCCACTTGCATTTGACGCATAGCTGTTGCGCATTCGCTTGCATGGCAAGGGGAGTGAAACCAATCTCACGCGGACGTGTCAAATCGCGTGGAGATATTTCAATTTGTTACAGTCGGGGCTATCTCAGAGCGCATGAGCGGCAAATTCACCCTTGGGCCCAGCCCCACCGAGAGACTCAATCGCGCCCGCGCGGATCTGCGCATGGGGGTGCCGGTCCTGCTATCGGGTCACCTCGCCGTGGCGGTCGAGACGCTCTCTCCGGAACGGCTGGAGGCGCTGCGCGCGCTGGGGCCGCTGGTGCTGGCAATCACCGCGCGGCGGGCCTCGACGCTCAAGGCGCGCGTCTATGACGAGGATGTCGCGCGGATCAAAGTGCCTGCGGAGGCAGATCTGCGCTGGCTGCGCGCCCTGGCCGATCCTGCCGATGACCTCCGCGTGCCGATGAAGGGTCCGCTCGAGGCGCTGCGCGGCGGCGATGCCGATCTTGCCCGAGCTGCGATCCGGCTCGCGAAATCCGCCCAGCTTCTGCCCGCAGCCCTTCTAGTCGAAGCGCCCGAGCCCGCGCCCTCCGATCTCACCTGCGTTTCTGCCGAAGAAGCGCTGACCGCCTCCGACATTCCGCAAGCCTTCGCCCCGGTTTCTGCCGCGCGCGTGCCTATGCGCGCCGCCGAAGCGGGCCGGCTGCATATCTTCCGCCCTGATGACGGCGCCGAAGAGCATTACGCGATCGAGATCGGCCAACCCGATCGGTCGAAACCGGTGCTCGCGCGGCTGCATTCGGCCTGTTTCACCGGCGATGTTCTGGGCTCTCTCAAATGCGATTGCGGCCCGCAGCTCGACGCGGCTCTGACGATGATGGGCCATGAGGGGACGGGCGTTCTGCTCTACCTCAACCAGGAGGGGCGCGGGATCGGGCTTGCCAACAAGATGCGCGCCTATTCGCTTCAGGATCAGGGGTTCGACACGGTCGAGGCGAACCATCGGCTCGGCTTCGAGGATGACGAAAGGGATTTTCGTATCGGCGCGGCGCTGCTGAAAAAGCTCGGCTTCTCCAGGGTCCGGCTTCTTACCAACAATCCCGCCAAGGTGAAGATGCTGGAGGCGAACGGGATCGAGGTTGTGGAGCGCGTGCCCCTCAAGGTCGGCATGAGCCGCCACAACGCCGCCTATCTCGCCACCAAGGCCGCGAAGTCGGGACATATCCTGTGATGCTGCTGACCCCGACGGGGCTCCTCTTTCACGGTCGTCGTTTTCCCGTCGAGATCGGACGCGGCGGCGTCACCTCTGACAAACGTGAAGGCGACGGGGCGACCCCTGCGGGCCGTCTCCACATTCTGCGCATGTTCTATCGTCCCGACCGGCTTTCCCCGCCCCAGCCCTGGGCCGAGCCCATCGGCCCGCGCGACCTGTGGTGCGACGCCCCGGATCATCCCGACTATAACCAGCGCGTGAAAATGCCTTTCGCGGCTTCCCATGAAGCGATGCGCCGCGCCGATCCGCTCTACGACATCGTGCTGATCACCGACTGGAACTATCCCGAGGCAATCCCGGGCAAAGGCTCCGCAATCTTCCTGCATCAGCGCCGCCGCGCGGGCTACCCCACAGCCGGCTGCCTTGCCTTCCGCCGCGACCACCTGATCTGGATCGCGCAGCGGATCGCACCGGGCGAAGCGCTCGACATCCCACTTCCTCTTGGCAAAAATATCCTCCGGGGGTCCGGGGGTGGAAAACCCCCGGCGTTCAGCATCCGCGACAAGGCTTAGGAATAATCCCGCGCGCCGAAGATGGCCGAGCCCACGCGCACATGGGTCGCCCCTGCCGCGATGGCTTTCCCGAAATCCGAACTCATCCCCATCGACAGCCCCTCGAGCCCGTTGCGCACCGCCATCTCGGCAAGCATCGCGAAATGGGGGCTGGGGTCTTCGCTTTCGGGCGGGATGCACATCAACCCCTTTACCGGTAGATCCATCTTCCGGGCTTCGGCGACGAACGCGTCAAGATCGTCAGGCAGCACACCCGCCTTTTGCGGTTCGGCACCAGTGTTCACCTGAATGAAAAGGTCGGGAGAAGAGCCGCGCGCCTGCGCGAGATTGGCAAGCTTCTTCGCAAGAGAGGGCCGGTCGAGCGTGTGGATCGCCTCGAAAAGCTCCACGGCGAGCTTCGCCTTGTTGCTCTGGAGCGGTCCGATCATATGGACTTCGCAGCCTAGGAATTCTTCGCGCCAGGCCGGCCATTTGCCCTGGGCTTCCTGAACGTAATTCTCACCGAAGAGACGATGGCCCGCGCGCAGCACGGCCTCGACCCGCTCGGGGGGCTGCACTTTCGACACGGCGATCAGCTTCACCGAGCCCGACGCACGCCCCGCAGCGCGCTCCGCCTCCGCGATTCGGGTTTTGATTTCGCTCAGTCCCATCAGGCCCTCCTTTTCCGGGGCCCAAGAAACACCGCAAACCCCAAAAAGAAAAGAGCGGGCACAAGGCCCGCTCTTCCCTTCGTTCAGATCCGTAAGGATTAGAACGAGAACTTGATGCCGAGGTCGGCAACAGCGTCGGTGCCCGACAGATCGTCATCAGCGATACCGCCTTTGACAACCGCGCCACCGCCGAGGTCGTACTCAGCGCCGATACCCCACCAGGTCACGTCCGCGTCAGCAGCCGACTTGTCGTCGAGCTTCTGGACGTAGCCGCCAACGGTGGTCGCACCGAAGACCGACGAAACGCCGAGGCCGTACCAGTTCGCGTCGGCGTCTTTGCCGAGCTGCGAAACAGCCGCTTTAACCGAGGTGTTGCCGAACTTGGCGACACCAGCGAGGGTCAGCATGTCGACGTCGACGAAATCGCCGTCAGCGACTTCGTAGCCCATGCCCACGGTGTAGTTGCCGAAGGTGTAAGCACCGGCGATCGCGTATTCCTGGCCAGCGTCAGCGCCTTTGTTCTTGCCGTCCGACATCGAGGCCGCGACCGAGAACGCACCGAAGGTGCCGGTGTACAGCAGGTTCGGGCCCGAGGTGTAAGCGCCAGCAACCGTGGTGGTGACAGCGGTGGTGCCGGTGCCGATGGTGGTGACCACCTGGTTAGCAACGCTGAAGCCGCCGTTATCGCCGGTCAGGTACGGGATGTCGTTCGAGAAGCCACCGATGGTGGTCAGGTCCGAGTAGCCAACTTCGTAGAAGTCGCCGAACAGAGCTTCCGAAGCGCCGACAACGTCACCCATTTCGACTTTGCCGAAAGCGCCCGAAACGTAAACCGAGCCTTCGAGGCCGTAAGCAGCGCCGTTCGAAGCGGCCGAGTCGCCAGCCTGGTCAGCGCGGAACGAACCGCCGAACTCGAGGCCGCCGTCGGTCTGACCCGACAGGGTGAACTTGACGCGAGCGCGGCTGTTGAAGTTCCACTCGTTGTCGGTGGTAGCGGTCTGACCGTCGTAACGGACACCCATGCGGCCGTCGCCCGAAACGGTGACTTCAGCGGCGGCAACGCCGGCGGTCAGCACGAGAGCGGTCGTCGCGAAGAGAACCTTTTTCATCGTTTTCCCTCATTGTCTTACAGATAACCCCCAACTCAGGGACATCCGAATTGGGTATGCTGCTCTTTTCCTCTCCCACCCCCAGCAATGCAACTCAAAGAGCCCCGCCGTGGCGAATAGCCTCTTTGATGGTGCAGAGTTGCCACAGTGCCGATCGCCCCGCCCCGAACCCTCGCGGGCGCGCAGGCCTGCGGGGGATGGATTTGCCTACCCGGAAAAACCTTGTCGGGCATGGGGGCTTGGGCTAGAGAAAGGGCAAGTTCAAGGACGTAAAGCCGACGGGGACCGCTTCGCATGATCACCAGAACCCTTCTGAAGAGCACGGCAATTCTGGGGCTGTGCCTCTCGCTTGCGGGCTGCGGCGGCGGGAAGCTTTTCTCCTGGGGCGGCGCGAGCGCCGCGAATCCCGACCAGCGCGCGGCGAACCAGCTTGAGCACACGCGCGGCTACAACGAACCCGTGGCCGATGACACCAACCGCACCATCGCCAAGAAATCCTCGGTCTGGGATCTTTTCGGCAACAAGGGCGATCCCAACATCACCGTCGAGGTGAACAAGTATATCTGGCAGGCTTCGCTCGAAGTGCTTGATTTCCTGCCGATTCAAGAGGTCGATCCCTTCTCCGGCGTCATCGTGACCGGCTACGGCACCCCTCCGGGCGGCGGCCGTGCCTACAAGGCGACCGTCTACGTCACCGATCCCGCACTTGATGCACGCTCGCTCAAGGTCTCGATCCAGACTCGCGGCGGCGCGGTGTCGCCCGACACCCAGCGCGCAGTCGAGGATGCGATTCTCACTCGCGCCCGCCAGCTTCGGATCCGCGACTCGAAGCTCTGATCGCGCCCCGGACAGCCGAACCGATTTTCTCATCCCCGCCCGAGCCAGCCTCCGGCGGGGATATTTCTGTCCAAATGCCCGCTGCCGCTGGACCTTGGCCCCGTGCCCAGTGTAGCAAGCACGCGCAGAATTCGACGTGATGGGGGTCTGACATGGCACGCTACGAACCGAGCCAGAGCGAGACGAAATGGCAAGAGGCCTGGAACAAGGCCGATCTCTTCGCCGCGCGCCGCGATCCGGCCAAGCCGAAATACTACGTGCTCGAGATGTTCCCCTACCCCTCGGGCCGCATCCACATGGGCCACGTGCGCAACTACACGATGGGCGACGTGGTCGCGCGCTACAAGATGGCCAAGGGCTTCTCGGTGCTGCATCCGATGGGCTGGGACGCCTTCGGGATGCCCGCCGAGAACGCCGCGATGGAACAGGGCGGCCACCCCAAGGACTGGACCTACGGTAATATTGCCGTGATGAAGGACCAGATGAAACCGCTCGGCCTCTCGATCGACTGGTCGCGCGAGTTCGCCACCTGTGACCCGGAATATTACGGCCAGCAGCAGGCGATGTTCATCGACATGCTCGAAGCAGGCCTTGTCTATCGCAAGAACGCGGTGGTGAACTGGGATCCGGTCGACATGACCGTGCTGGCCAACGAACAGGTGATCGACGGCAAGGGCTGGCGCTCGGGCGCTGAGGTCGAGCGTCGCGAACTGACGCAGTGGTTTTTCAAGATCTCGGATTACGCCGAGGAACTGCTCGACGCGCTCGACAACCTCAAGGACTGGCCCGAGAAGGTGCGCCTGATGCAGGCGAACTGGATCGGCAAGTCGCGCGGCCTGCAATTCGCCTTCTCGACGGTGGATGCGCCGGACGGCTTCGACCGACTCGAGGTCTACACGACCCGCCCCGACACGCTGATGGGCGCAAGTTTCGCCGCGATCTCGCCCGATCACCCGCTGGCCAAGCATCTCGAACGCCACGACCCCAAAGTGGCCGAGTTCGTCGCGAAATGCCGCGCGGGCGGAACGACCGAGGAAGCGATCGAGACCGCCGAGAAGCTCGGCATGGACACCGGGATCAAGGTCCGGCACCCGCTCGACACCAGCTGGGAGCTGCCGGTCTATATCGCGAACTTCATCCTGATGGATTACGGCACCGGCGCGATCTTCGGCTGCCCGGCCCATGACGCACGCGACTTCGAGTTCGCCACGAAATACGGCCTGCCGATCACGCCCGTGTTCGAGCCTGTCGAGGGAGACTACCCCGCAGCCGAATACGTCCCGCTGAAATCCGAGAAGGTCCGTTACGTCCGCGGCTTCGCGGGCGAAGAGGTGCAGACCGGCGAAGAGGGCGTCGCGACCGCCATCGCCTTCTGCGAGGAAAACGGCATTGGTCAGGGCGTGACCAAGTTCCGCCTGCGCGACTGGGGCCTGAGCCGCCAGCGCTACTGGGGCTGCCCGATCCCGGTCGTTCATTGCCAGACCTGCGGCGTGGTGCCCGAGAAAAAGGAAAACCTCCCCGTCGCGCTGCCCTATGACGAGGACGGCCAGAAGATCGACTTCTCGATCCCCGGCAACCCTCTGGATCGCCACCCGAGCTGGCGTGACTGCGCCTGCCCGAAATGCGGCGCGCCCGCCAAGCGCGAAACCGACACGATGGATACCTTCGTCGATTCGAGCTGGTATTACGCGCGCTTCACCTCGCCGCGCGCGACGACGCCGACCGATCCGGCGGAAGCCGAGTACTGGATGAATGTCGATCAGTATATCGGCGGCATCGAGCACGCGATTCTGCACCTGCTCTATTCGCGCTTCTTCGCCCGCGCGATGCACAAGACCGGCCACCTGCCCGCGAAGGCGATCGAGCCCTTCGATGCGCTCTTCACGCAAGGCATGGTCACGCATGAGATCTACATGACGCGCGACGAAAAAGGCCGCCCCGTCTATCACCTCCCCGAAGAGGTCGAGGACGGCAAGCTGAAGGCGACGGGCGCGACGGTCGAGATCATCCCTTCGGCCAAGATGTCGAAATCCAAGAAGAATGTGGTCGATCCGGTCTCGATCATCGAGAGTTTCGGCGCCGATACCGCGCGCTTCTTCGTGATGTCCGACAGTCCGCCCGAGCGCGACGTCGAATGGACCGCAGCCGGGGCTGAGGCGACCTCTAAGTTCCTCGCCCGCGTTCACCGGATCGCCGACGAGATCGCGACCTCGGACGCGCCCGCTGATGCCGCCGAGGACGCAGCGCTCCTGAAGGCCACCCACAAGACGATCGACGAGATCACCAAATCGATCGAGGGGTTTGCCTTCAACAAGGCGGTGGCGGCGCTTTACGGCCTGACCAACACGATGTCGAAATCGAAGGCCGGGACCGAGACCAAGCGCGAAGCGATGAAGCTCGTGGCGCAGCTGATGGCGCCGATGGTCCCGCATCTGGCCGAGGAAGTCTGGTCGATGCTCGGCGGTGAGGGCTTCGTGATCGCTGCCGCCTGGCCCGAGGCCGACCCGGCCCTTCTGGTCGAGGATGAGGTGACCTTGCCGATCCAGATCAACGGCAAGCGCCGGGCCGAGATCTCGGTGCCGAAAGACATGCCGAAGGAAGAGGTTGAAAAGCTGGTTCTGGCCGACGAAGCTGTGGTGAAGGCGCTGGCCGGTGGCCAGCCCAAGAAGCTGATCGTTGTACCGGGGCGGATCGTCAATGTGGTCATCTGACAGACGTGCTTTTCTGGGGCTCGCAGGGGCGGCAGCCCTCGCAGGCTGCGGCTTCACCCCGGCCTACGGGCCGCAGGGCGGTGCCGCGAAACTGCTGAACGGTGTGCAGCCCGACGCGCCCACGACCCGCGACGGGTTCGAGCTGGTCCAGCAGTTGGGCGCACGGCTCGGGCCCTCGGGCACGCCGCGCTATCGCCTCGCCTACACGATCACCACCAAGGCGATCGGCCAGGGCATCGCGCCCGACAACGCCACGACGCGCTATCAGCTCAACGGCTCTGTCGACTACACCTTGCATGACGCGGGCACCGACGCGGTTCTGCTGACGGGGCGCGTGACCTCCTTCACCTCGTGGTCGGCCACCGGAACCGTAGTCGCGACGCAGGCGGCCGAGCAGGACGCCCATCGCCGCCTGATGCGCATCCTCGCCGATCAGATCATCACGCGCCTCCTCGCCCAGGCACCGGGCTTGCCGGAATGAAACTGACCGGCGTTGCAGCGACCCGCTATTTCGCCAAACCCGAACCAGAGCGCACAGGCCTTCTGATCTTCGGGATGGATGCGATGCGCGTGGCGCTGCGCCGTCAGGAAGTGATCGTAGCCCTTATCGGTCCGCAAGGCGAAGAGGAAATGCGCCTGAGCCGCATCGCGGGCGGCGATCTGCGCAAGCAACCCTCTCTGCTTCTGGATGCGATCAAGGAGGTCGGCTTCTTTCCCGGCCCGCGCGTCGCCTTCGTCGAGGACGCGACCGACGCGATGGCCGACGCGGTCATGACGGCGCTGGATGAGTGGCGCGAAGGCGATGCGCAGATCGTGGTCACCGCCGGATCGCTCACCGCGAAGTCGAAACTGCGCAAGGCCTTCGAGGGGCACAAGAACGCCTATGCGATCGGTATCTATGACGACCCGCCAAGCCGCGAAGAGATCGAGGACATCCTGCGCCGCGCTGACCTGCGCGACATCTCGAACGAGGCGATGACCGATCTGGTCACGCTCTCGCGCGCCCTCGACCCGGGCGATTTTCGCCAGACGGTCGAGAAGATCGCACTCTACAAATTCCAAGATGACACCCCTCTGACCCCCGCCGATGTCGCCGCCTGCGCGCCCTCCTCGGTCGAGGCGGGCGTCGATGACGTTCTCTCGATCGTGGCCGAAGGGCGCGCCCCCGAGCTCGGTCCGGTGATGCGGCGGCTGGAAAGCCAGGGCGTGCAGCCCGTGCAACTCGCGATTGCGGCGATGCGCCACTTCCGCGCCCTTCATGCCGCAGCCTCGGACCCGCAGGGTCCGGGCTCCGGCATCGCACGCATCCGACCGCCGGTCTTCGGGCCGCGCCGCGACCGGATGCAGCGGCAGGCGCAAAGCTGGGGCATGTACAAGCTCGAGACCGCATTGAAGGAGCTGGTCGAGGCCGACCTGACCCTGCGCTCGGCCAGTCGCGCGCCGCAAATGGCGGTGATGGAACGCGCGCTGATGCGGCTCGCGATGCTGGCGCGGCGGTGAAAGACGCACTTGTCATCGGAGGCGGCCCGGCGGGCCTGATGGCCGCCGAGGAATTGGCCCGCGCGGGTCACGCGGTCACACTAACCGAGGCAAAACCGACGCTGGCGCGCAAATTCCTGATGGCCGGGAAATCCGGGTTGAACCTGACCAAGGATGAGCCGCGCGAGGCGTTCCTGTCGCATTACTCCCACCCGCAGATCGCCGCGATCACCCGCGAGTTCGGCCCCGAAGAGGTGCAGGACTTCGCCCGCGATCTTGGCATCGAACTGTTTACCGGCTCCACCGGCCGCGTCTTCCCGGTCGAGATGAAAGCCTCGCCGATGCTGCGCGCCTGGATCGCGCGGCTGGAGCGTCTCGGCGTCACGATCCGTACCCGCTGGCGCTGGCAGGGCTTCGACGGTGACGGGCTGGTCTTCGACACGCCCGACGGCCGCCAATGCCTTTACCCCGATGTCACTATCCTGGCGCTTGGCGGCGCGAGCTGGCCGCGCCTCGGCTCGGATGCCGAATGGGTTCCGTGGCTCGCCACCAAGGGCGTGACCGTCTCCCCGTTCCAGCCCTCCAACATGGGCTTCGCGATCGACTGGTCACCGCACATGGCCGACCTCCTCGGCCAGCCCGTCAAAGGCGCGGCGCTCATTACGCCCACCCGCCGCACCCGGGGCGAATTCGTGATCTCCACCCGCGGCATCGAGGGCGGCGGGATTTACGAGATATCGGCCGAATTGCGCGACGGCGCACCGCTTTCCCTCGACCTCGTTCCCGATCTCAGCGTCGAAGACCTCGCCACCCGCCTCGCGAAACTCCCGCCGAAACAGAGCCTGAGCAATCGCCTCCGCAAAGCTGCCAAACTCGATCCGGTCAAACTCGCCCTCGCGCTTGAATGGGGCCGACCGATGCCGAACGAACCGGCCCAACTCGCCGCGACCCTCAAATCCCTCCCCGTCCCGCTCGGCCCCCCGCGCCCGCTGAGCGAAGCAATCTCGAGCGCCGGCGGCATCGCGTGGGGCAGCCTCACGGACGATCTCGAACTCACCGACCTGCCGGGGGTCTTCGCCGCGGGCGAAATGCTCGACTGGGAGGCACCGACCGGCGGCTATCTCCTCACCGCCTGCCTCGCCTCGGGTCGTCATTCCGGACGCGCCGCCGCGAAACGCCTCGCCACTTCTTCTTGATGAAAATATCTCGGGGGGCTGGCGGCACGCCAGCGGGGGCGGCGCCCCCTCTACCCGTCCCGCCGCGCCACCGCGCGTTTATAGGCAGGGCGCGACCGCATCCGCGCGTGATATTCGCTCAACCGATGCTCGACGATCGGAAACTTCGCCATCAGCGCCCAGTCGAGGCAATGCGTCAGGATGATATCGGGAACGGTCAGATCGTCGCCGGTCACGAATTCCCCCTCGCTCATCCGGTGGATCAGCGTGTGCTGCGAGCGCTCGAACTCCCAGCGTAGCGAATTCTTGATCCCCGAAAGCCGAAGTTCCTCGGGCAGGATGAAACTGTGCCGCGCGGCGGTCCAGAGATTGGCGTCGAACTCGTCGAGCAGGAATTGCGTCACGCTGTCCTGGCGCGCGCGCTCCAATGTGCCGGGCTTGTGGGTGAAGCGCCCATGCGCATCGGAGAGATAGGTGATGATCGCGGTGGAATCGGTGATCGGCGTGCCGTCGACCACCAGAACCGGCACCTTGCCCGCCGGATTGAAGGCCACGACATCTTCCGAACGCGGCGCGGCGCGCACATGCTCATATTCCAGCCCCAGTTCCTCGAGCATCCACAGCACGCGCAAGGTGCGCGACCCGACCGTTCCGATAACCGTATACATCCTGCCTCCACGTCCATTTTGCGGCATTGGGCCACGGCTCCGGGGGAGGTGCAAGCCATCCGCGCGATTGTGACCGGAACAAGCCTGCAATTGACGCGCCGCAGCATTCGTGACGAGATGCACCCTCGCGCGGAAGGGAGATCCGCCGGGGAGACGATAGAATGACCCAAGCCAGACTGTTCACGCCGGTTCTGATCGGCGGCGCCGTGATCCTGATGCTGAGTTTCGCCGTCCGGGCGAGCTTTGGCGTGTTCCAGATCCCGATCGCGAGCGAGTTCAACTGGCCGCGCGCCGAATTTTCCCTGGCGATCGCGGTGCAGAACCTCGCCTGGGGGATCGGCCAGCCGATCTTCGGTGCGATCGCCGAGCGCTGGGGCGACCGGCTGGCGATCATTCTTGGGGCGCTGGTCTATGCATTGGGCCTCGTCTTGTCGGCCTTCGCAATCCACCCCGAGCAGCACCAATTGCTGGAAATCCTCGTGGGCTTCGGCATCGCGGGCACGGGCTTTGGCGTGATCCTCGCCGTGGTGGGGCGCGCAACCTCGGACGAGAACCGCTCGCTCGCGCTTGGCATCGCCACCGCTGCCGGTTCCGCGGGTCAGGTCTTCGGCGCGCCCATGGCGGAACTACTGCTCAGCCATTTTCCCTGGCAGACCGTGTTCCTGATCTTTGCCGCGGTGATCCTCGCCTCGCTCATCTTCCTGCCGCTGATCCGCGCCCCCGAACGCGCCAGTCGCGCGGAATTGGCCGAGAGCATGGGCACCGTTCTGATGCGTGCCTTCCGCGACCCCTCCTACACTCTGATCTTCCTCGGCTTCTTCTCCTGCGGCTATCAGCTTGGCTTCATCACCGCGCATTTCCCCGCGATGGTGACCGAGATGTGCGGCGCGGTGCCGCCCGGCTCGCTGCTGGCTGGAATCGGGATCGAGACGACCTCGGCGCTCGGCGCGGCCGCGATCTCGGTGATCGGGCTCGCCAATATCGTGGGCACGATCTATGCGGGCTGGGCGGGCAAGCGCTGGTCGAAGAAATACCTGCTCGCCGGGATCTACCTGCTGCGCACCTTCGTCGCCGCCGCATTCATCCTGACGCCGATGACGCCTGCGACCGTGCTGATCTTCTCGCTTGCGATGGGGGCGCTGTGGCTGGCCACCGTGCCGCTGACCTCGGGGCTGGTCGCGCATATCTACGGGCTGCGCTACATGGGCACGCTTTACGGGATTGTCTTCTTCTCGCACCAGGTGGGCGCGTTCCTCGGCGTCTGGCTGGGCGGCAAGCTCTATGACGCCTATGGCGATTACACGATCGTCTGGTGGGTCGGCGTCGGCGTGGGCGCATTCTCCGCGATCGTGCATCTGCCCGTGCGCGAGAACCGGACCGGCCTTCAGCCCGCCTGATCGAGCATCGCGCGCAACCCCGAACGGTAATCGGGGTAGTGCAGCGTCACGCCCAGATCGCGCTTGATCTTGTCGTTGCGCACCCGCTTGCTCTCGGCATAGAAGCTGCGCGCCATCGGGCTGAGATCCGCCTGTTCGAAGGCCACCTCGGGCGGCAGCGGCAAGCCGAGCAACTCAGCGGCAAAACCGATCACGTCCTGCGGCGGGACCGGGTCGTCGTCGCAGACATTGTAGACCGCGCCCGGATCGGGATGCTCGATCGAGGCCAGCAGCACCTGCGCGATATCCTCCACATGGATGCGCGAGAAAACCTGCCCCTCCTTGACGATCCGCCGCGCGGTGCCTTGGCGCACCTTCTCGAAGGGCCCGCGCCCGGGCCCGTAGATCCCCGCGAGGCGGAAGATATGCAGCGGCAGATCATGCGCTGCGGCCAGCGCCCTCCAGGCTGCCTCGGCCTCCACCCGCGCCCGCCCGCGTCTGGTGGAGGGGGTGAGCGGGGTCGCCTCGTCCACCCAACCACCCGCGTGATCGCCATAGACTCCGACGGTCGAGAGATAGCCGACCCACTCAAGATGCTGCGCCGCGGCAATCGCCTCATGCTGCGCAGCGAGAACCGGGTCGCCCTCGGCACCGGGCGCAACGGAAGTCAGCAGATGGCTCGCCTCATCGAGTGGCAGAGGACCACCCTCCCAGATCAGCGGCTCCACCCCTTCGGCACGCAACGCCTCGGCCTTCTCGGGACTGCGGGTCGTGCCGATCACACGCCAGCCCCGCGCCAACAGCAGGGCAGAGAGGGCGCGCGCCGAATAGCCATGCCCGATAGAGAGAAGTGTCGGCATATCGGCCCCCTTTCGCCTGTCTGTCACGCGACATTGGTAGACGCTGCGTGAGGGCATCACAACGTCTCTTGAACCTTCCCGCAGGCAATGACAGGCTTGGACATGGAACAGAAGAACAAGATCAAATCCTGGCCCGAAGCCGCAACGCGACTGATTGCCGTGGCTGCCGGGCGCGAACCCGCCGACCTCGTGATCCGCGGCGGAAAATGGGTCAATGTCCACTCGCGCGAGGTGCTCGACGGTTACGACATTGCCGTGGCCGAGGGTCGTTTTGCCGCCATTGCGCCGGACCTGTCGGGGAGCATCGGACCTGGGACCGAGGTGATCGAGGCCGAAGGGCGCTACATGGTGCCGGGGCTGTGCGACGCGCATATGCATATCGAGTCGGGCATGCTGACGCCCGCCGAATTCGCGGCCGCCGTAATCCCGCACGGCACGACCACGATGTTCACCGATCCCCATGAGATCGCGAATGTCCTTGGCCTCGAAGGCGTGCGGATGATGCATGACGAGGCGTTGATGCAGCCCGTGAACATCTTCACGCAGATGCCGTCTTGCGCGCCCTCTGCACCGGGGCTCGAAACCACGGGCTTCGAGATCACCCCCGAAGATGTGGCCGCGGCGATGCAATGGCCCGGGATCATCGGTCTGGGGGAGATGATGAACTTCCCCGGCGTGATCGCAGGCGACCGCAAGATGCTGGCAGAGATCGCGGCGACACAGAACTTCAACAAGACGGTGGGCGGGCACTATGCCTCGCCCGATCTGGGCAGCGCCTTCCGCGCCTATATCGCGGGCGGGCCGGCCGACGATCACGAGGGCACTTGCGAGGCCGATGCGATCGCGCGGGTGCGGCAAGGCATGCGCTCGATGATGCGGCTGGGCTCGGCCTGGTATGACGTGGAGACGCAAATCACCGCCGTCACCGAGAAGGGTCTCGATCCGCGCAACTTCATCCTGTGCACCGATGACTGCCATTCGGGCACGCTGGTGCATGACGGGCATATGAACCGCGTCTTTCGCCATGCGGTCGCGTGTGGGGCCGATCCGCTCGTGGCGCTGCAGATGTGCACGATCAACACCGCGACCCATTTCGGCCTGGAGCGCGAACTGGGCTCAATCACGCCCGGCCGCCGCGCCGATCTGATCCTGACCTCGGACCTCGCGACGCTTCCGGTCGAACACGTGATCGCGCGGGGCAAGACCGTCGCGAAGGATGGCAAGTTGCTGGCCGAGTGCCCGCATTACGACTGGCCCGAAAGCGCGCGCAACACCGTGCATCTGGGCAAGACCCTCATGGCTGCGGATTTCGAGATCGCAGCCCCCGAGGGCGCGAACACCGTCACCGCCAAGGTGATCGGCGTGATCGAGAACCAGGCGCCGACCAAGGCGCTGACGGCGGAGATCGACGTGACCGACGGGCTGGCCCAACCTGACACCGAAAAAGACATTGCGCAGATCGCACTGGTGGAACGCCATCAGGGCACGGGCGGGGTCACCAATGGCTTCGTGTCGGGCTTCGGCTACAAGGGTCGGATGGCAATGGGCTCGACCGTGGCCCATGACAGCCACCACATGATCGTCGTGGGAACCGACCGCGAGATGATGGCCGCCTGCGCCAACCGGCTTGGCGAGATGGGCGGCGGGGTTTCCGTCTGGAAAGACGGGGCCGAGATCGCCTCGGTGCCGTTGCCGATCGCAGGGCTGATGTCGGACGATCCGGCCGAGACGGTGGCCGCGCGCGCTGCGAAAATGGTCGAAGCCATGGCCGCCTGTGGCTGCACCCTGAACAACGCTTACATGCAGCATTCGCTGCTCGCGCTCGTCGTGATCCCCGAAATCCGCATCTCGGATCTGGGGCTCGTGGACGTGACACGTTTTGAACTGACGGACCTTTTTGAATGAATGAAACGCTCGAATTGATCACGCCCGAGGCGGCAGCCGCCGAGACCTTTACCGATGCCGCGAAGGCGGTCGCCCATCTCGAGTCGCTTTATGCCGAGGCGACGGGTTTCCTGCTCGAGAAGTTCAACGAAACACTCGAAAGCAAGACCGCGACGGCCCGCTTCCGCGCCTTCTACCCGGAGGTGCGTATCACTGTGTCCTCGCATACCAAGGCCGACAGCCGTCTGAGCTTCGGCCATGTCGCCCTGCCCGGAACCTATGCCGCGACGATCACCCGGCCCGACCTGTTTCGCAATTACCTGACCCAGCAGCTGGGCCTGCTGATCAAGAACCATGGCGTGCCGGTTCATGTCGGACCTTCGGAGACACCGATCCCGGTGCATTTCGCGGTCGCCGCCCATCCCGAGGTGACCGTGCCGCAGGAAGGCGTGCTCGATTTCAGCCTGCGCGACGTATTCGACGTGCCCGATCTTGCGGGGATGAACGACGATATCGTCAACGGCACGGCTGGGCCCAACCCCGACGGCTCGGGCCATCTGGCCCCGTTCACGGCGCAACGGGTGGATTATTCGCTCGCGCGCCTCTCGCATTACACTGCGACCGCGGCCGAGCATTTCCAGAACCACGTATTGTTCACGAACTACCAGTTCTACGTGGACGAGTTCGAGGCCGTGGCGCGGCGGATGCTGGCGGATCCGGACTCGGGCTATTCGAGTTTCGTGGCGCCCGGAAATCAGGAGATTTCCGACCCGCAGGCCAGCATTCCGGGGCTTGCGAAACTGCCGCAGATGCCGGCCTATCACCTCAAGCGTCCCGATGGTCAGGGCGTCACGCTGGTCAATATCGGTGTGGGCCCGTCGAACGCGAAAACCGCGACCGATCATATCGCGGTGCTGCGCCCCCATGCCTGGCTGATGGTCGGCCATTGCGCAGGGCTTCGCAATTCGCAGCAACTGGGCGATTTCGTACTCGCCCACGCCTATTTGCGCGAAGATCACGTGCTCGACGACGACCTGCCGGTCTGGGTGCCGATCCCGGCGCTGGCCGAGGTGCAGGTCGCCTTGCAAGAGGCCGTGGCCGAGGTCACCAAACTGGAAGGTTATGAGCTCAAGCGGATCATGCGCACCGGTACCGTGGCCACGATCGACAACCGCAACTGGGAGTTGCGCGATCAGTCCGGCCCGGTTCATCGCCTCAGTCAGTCGCGCGCCGTCGCCCTCGACATGGAAAGCGCCACGATCGCCGCGAACGGCTTTCGGTTCCGAGTCCCCTACGGCACGCTTCTATGCGTGTCCGACAAGCCGCTTCACGGCGAGCTGAAACTCCCCGGCATGGCGACCGAATTCTATCGCACGCAGGTCGCGAACCACCTGTTGATCGGGATCCGCGCGATGGAGAAACTTCGCGAAATGCCGCTGGAACGGATCCACAGCCGGAAATTGCGTAGCTTCGAGGAAACAGCGTTCCTGTGACGCAGGAAAATCCCCGCGCATATCCCGAAAAGGACTTGCCATGCTCAATAAAAACGTGTCGAACATGGCCCACCAACCGTGAAACACGGACGAAATTGACCCCGGTGCAGCGGGGCGAAGAGAGGAACGAAAATGTCGAAACCGATGACCAAGACCCAATTGGTGGCCGCCCTCGCGGAAGCGATGGACGCCGACAAGAAAACCGCTTCGGCCGCGCTCGACGCGATCTCCGCGGTCGTGACGAAAGAAGTGGCTGCCGGCGGCGCCGTGACCCTCCCGGGCATCGGCAAAGTGTACTGCAAGTCGCGCCCCGAGCGCATGGTCCGCAACCCGGCCACCGGCGAGCAGATGCAAAAGCCCGCTGACAAGCAGGTCAAGGTTACCGTGGCAAAAGCGCTCAAGGACAGCGTGAACGCCTGATCCCTTTCCTCGGGCAACTGAGGGACAGAGAGCATCAAGGGCGCCCGCGAGCAATCGGGGCGCCCTTTTCAGGTCCGGAGGACGCATGGATCTGCGCGCAATCGGAATGGGGCTGGCCTTTGCCCTGATGTGGTCGTCGGCCTTCACATCGACCCATATAATCGTCGCTGAAGCGCCCCCGCTCGCGGCACTGTCGGTGCGCTTCCTGATCTCTGGCGTGATCGGCGTCGCGCTCGCACGCGCCTTGGGCCAGAGCTGGCAGCTCAGCCGGGCGCAGTGGCGTGCGACGCTTATCTTCGGGCTGTGCCAGAACGCGCTTTATCTCGGGTTCAACTGGGTCGCGATGACGATGGTCGAGGCTTCGGTGGCGGCGATCATCGCCTCGACCATGCCGCTGATCGTGGGCGCGCTTGGCTGGATCGTGTATCGCGACCGGATCCCGCCGCTCGGTATCGCGGGGCTCGTGGCGGGTTTCGCTGGCGTGGGCATCATAATGGGGGCACGGCTGCAAGGCGGCGTGGACCCGCTGGGTCTGGGGCTGTGCTTCGCAGGCGCGCTGGCGCTGGCCGTCGCGACCCTGACCGTGCGCGGCGCGAGCGGCGGCAAAGGGGGCGTGCTGATGATCGTCGGGCTCCAGATGCTTGTGGGCGCCGCCAGCCTTGCTGTCGTCTCGCTCCTCACCGAGCATCTGAGCGTAACGGTCACCCCGAAGCTGACCATTGCCTTCATCTACACGGTGATCGTGCCGGGGCTGATGGCGACCTGGGTCTGGTTCCGTCTGGTTGGCCGCATCGGAGCGATACGCGCGGCAACCTTCCACTTCCTGACGCCGGTCTTCGGCGTGGCGATTGCAGCGTTGGTGCTGGGTGAAAAGCTCGACTGGCACGACGCGCTCGGCGTCGCGGTAATCGCGGGCGGCATCCTCGCGGTACAGATCTCGAAACAGGAAGCCCGCCGCTAGGCGCGGAAGGCTGCGGCGAAAGGCTCCGGCAGATCGAACTCCGCGAGCGCGCGCGCCCGACCCTCGGCCGACATCTTGCGCGCGGTCTTCTCGACGATCTTCAGAAGCGCCTCGGGCTCCTGACTGGGGGCGAAGGGCGCGAAATAGTGGCGCAGGAAGGTAAAGCAGATCACGTCTTCCAACGCCTGCACCTCCGCATCGCGCTTGATCCCTTCCTTGCGCAGCATCTTCTCGACCTGCGCGACCTCATCCTCGGAATAGCCCGCCTCGGCCATGATCGCTCCCACGCGGGCCGCATGACGCCGCCCCTGTTCGCGCCGCCATTCGAGATATCCCTGCCGCCCCTCGGGGAAGTCCTTGCGCGGCAGGAGCCAGCGCTCGATATGCTGCCCGCGCGCGGCGATTTGCAGCCCTTCGCTGGCGTCCGGGAAAAGCCGCTCCAGTTCCGCCGTCATCCGCTCTCCATAGAGCCGCGCCGCGGGAGCGCCGTCCTCAAGTGTCGGGTCCAGATCATTGGCGGCATCGATGGCGGCAAGCGCCTTCACAACTCTGTCGGTCATTGAGCATTCCTTCCCGCGCGGGGCTGACTTTTCTCAAGGCGTTGTGCCATGGATCAGGGCAAGCTGCCACAAGGAGGCGCATATGACCGGCTGGAGCGAATTCATTCTCGCGGGGATGCTTTTTCTTGCATCACACGCGATACCCTCGATGCCCAAACTCAAGGCAGCACTGGTGCGCGGCCTGGGCCAGCGCGGTTGGGTGATCGGGTTCAGCCTGCTCTCGACGGCTCTACTGTTCTGGGTGATCTTCGCTGCCGGACGTGCGCCTTACGTGGAACTATGGCCGCAAGAAACCTGGGCGCGCTGGCTGGTCAATATCGCGATGCCTCTGGCGATCCTGCTCGGCAGTTTCGGGGTCGGCGCGCCCAATCCTTTTGCCTTCGAGGCCCGAGCATCCGGGTTCGACCCGGTTCATCCCGGTATAGCGGGACTGACGCGCCAACCCCTGCTATGGGCCATCGCGATCTGGGCTGCGGCGCATCTGGTCGCCAATGGTGATCTCGCGCATCTGATCCTGTTCGGAGCCTTCGCGCTGTTTACGGCAATGGGCCTGCGCGCGCTCGAGGCGCGCAAGCGTCGGCAGATGGGCGAGACGGAATGGCAACGCCTGAGCGCACGGACCGGGCTGATCCCCGGCGCAGCGCTCGTCGCCGGGCGCTGGCGCCCGAAGGGTTGGCCCTCTCCGACCCGTCTCATCGTGGCGGTGCTGGTCTGGGTGACGCTCTACCACCTGCACGCGCCAGTGGTCGGGGTCAGTCCGCAACCTTAAGCAACCTTAAGCAACCTTAAGAGCCGCGCAGAACCTGCAACAGCTCCAGCGTCGCATAGCCATCGGGCGGGAGCCCGCGCGCTTTCTGAAACGCAACGATAGCCTTCGTCGTGTTCGCGCCGATCTTGCCGTCGGTTCCATCGGTGTCGAATCCCGCCGCCGTCAGGCGCTCCTGCAACTCGACCTTCTGCGTTTCGCTCAGCGGCTTTCCGGTCCGCGGCCAGTCCTGCACGAAGGGCCCCTTGCCCTTCAGCCGGTCCGACAGATGCCCGACTCCGATCACGTAGCTGTCGGCCGCATTGTAGCGCGAGATGGCGCGGAAATTGCCGAAGATCATGAAGGCCGGACCTTTTGCGCCAGCCGGAACGAGAATCGAGGCCGCGCCGTAATTCGGCACCGTGCCACCCGCGGCCGAACGCACGCCGAGCTCCGCCCAATCGGAGGGGCTCTTTTGCGTGCCCTTGCCCGTCAAGCCGTAGTTGAACCCGGAGGGCAGGATGACCTCGACGCCCCAGGGCTGCCCCTTCGACCAGCCCGAACGTGCGAGGTAAGCCGCCGTGGAGGCCAGCGCATCGGTCGGGTCGTCCGACCAGATGTCGCGCTTGCCGTCGCCGGTGAAATCGACCGCATAGGCGAGATAGGAGGTAGGGATGAATTGCGTGTGCCCCATGGCCCCGGCCCACGAACCGGTCATGTGCCGCGCATCCACATCGCCCGACTGGATGATCTTGAGCGCCGCAATAAGCTGCTTGGCGAAGAACTCGCCGCGCCGCCCGTCATAGGCCAGCGTTGCCAGCGCAGGGATGATCGCGGTCTTGCCGCGATAGGCGCCGTAACGGCTCTCCATGCCCCAGATCGCGACGACGACCTCTTTCTCGACCCCGTATTTCCGCTCGATCGCGTTCAGCTGCGGGCCATATTGGCGCAGCATCTGCTGACCGGTCGCGATCCGCTCGGGCGAGACTGCGCTGTCGAGATAGTCCCAGATCGCCTTGGTGAATTCCGACTGATAGCGGTCGCGCTCGATCACCTTGGGATTGTAGCGCGCATCGGCCATCGCGCGGTTCCAGGTGCTCTCGCTGATACCGTTGGCCATTGCCCGCGTCTTGAACCCGGCAAGCCAGGCCTCGAAGCGCGCTTCGGTCGCGGGATCGGCGGCGGGGATCGGATCGGCCACGGGCGTAGAGCCTTTCAGCATCGGGCGCGGCGAGGATTCGGGAGGGCCCGCACAGGCCGACAGCGCCGAAAACGCCATGAAAGTCAAAGGAATGATCTTGCCCGGAAATGTCATTTGCCTGCCCGCCTGTTCGCTGTTTGATAACAGTGTATCAACGCCCCGTGAGGTTTCAACGGGGCGTCGTGGCGGCAAGCGGGTTATTGCAGCGGCTTTTTGTCGTCGCCGAAATAGGGCTCCATCTGCGCGATGATCACCGAGTTTTCCTCGAGCGCACGGGCCATCAGCGCCCGCTCCTCGTCGTCGATCTCGTGGCCCTGCTTCTCGCGCTCCGCGATCGTGCCATAGCCCGTGACATCGAGCGGTGCGAGCTCCGCCTGCTTGAGGATCGCCACGGTCTCACGCACGGCCTCGGCCTCATCGACGCCCGAGGCATAGCACAACAGCCCTGCCCCCGAGGCCCCTTTCGGCAGCCCGTCATTGGGCGCGCGGCCGACCTCGACCAGCAGGGTATAGACTTGCTGGCGCGAGGGTTTCTTCGCGGGCTTCTCTGTCATCACAACCTCACAGCTTTTCCGTGGCGAGCCGCAGACCGAGCGCGATGAACAGCCCGCCAAGGGCCCGCTCCATCCACAACGCCGCGCGTCGCGAACGGCGCAGCCGCCCCAGCGCCGCATCCCCCAGCAAGATCGCGACGGGTTCGATCAACGCCGCTGCGGCTATGATCAGCACGCCGTGCAACGCCATCTGCGCGGCAACCGATCCTGCTCCCGCCACCACGAATTGCGGCAGGAACGCCATCATGAACACTGCCATCTTCGGATTCATGATGTTGACCAGCGCGCCGTCACGGAAGGTCTTGCGCAAAGACACCGAGGGCATGCCCGCGACGTTCAGGCTCGCACCGCCCGAGCGCAGCGCCTGAATGCCGAGCCAGATCAGATAGCCTGCGCCAACCCATTTCACGATGGCAAAACCGATCTGCGACGAGGCGATCAGCACCGACAACCCGGCCGCCGCCAGCGCCACATGCACCGACGCGCCCGTCCAGATCCCGAACATCGCGGCGAAGCCCGCGCGCCGCCCGCCCTGCGCAACCTTGCCCAGGATGAAGGCAAGATCCGGCCCCGGCGACAGGTTCAGCAGAACCGCCGCCGCGCCGAATGCCAGCCAATGAGCGAGCGAATAGTCGAACATCAGTCGCGCAGCAGCTCGTTGATGCCGGTCTTGGAGCGCGTCTGCGCATCGACGCGCTTCACGATCACAGCGCAGTAAAGGTTGATGCCGTTCTTCGAGGGCATCGAGCCCGAGACGACGACCGAATAGGGCGGCACTTCGCCATACATGACCTCGCCGGTCTCACGATCGACGATCTTGGTCGATTTGCCGATATAGACGCCCATGCCGAGAACCGAGCCCTCGCGCACGATGCAGCCCTCGACGACTTCCGAGCGCGCGCCGATGAAGCAGTTATCCTCGATGATGGTCGGGCCGGCCTGCATCGGCTCGAGCACGCCGCCGATGCCGACGCCGCCCGAAAGGTGCACGTTCTTGCCAATCTGCGCGCAGCTGCCCACCGTCGCCCAGGTGTCGACCATCGTGCCCTCGTCCACATGAGCGCCAAGGTTCACGAAGGAGGGCATCAGCACCACGCCCGGCGCGATATAGGCCGATTTGCGCACGATGCAGTTCGGCACGGCGCGGAAGCCCGCCGCCTTCCATTCTTTATCGCCCCAGCCCTTGAACTTGCTGTCGACCTTGTCCCACCAGTGGCTGCCCTGCGGGCCGCCGTCCTGCTGTTCCATGTCCTTGAGCCGGAAGCCCAGCAGAACCGCCTTCTTGGCCCATTGGTTCACATGCCAGTCGCCATTCTCGAGCTTTTCGGCCACGCGCAGCTCGCCGCGATCCAGCGCGTTCAGCGTATCCTCGATCGCTTCACGGGTCTCGCCACCGGTCGACGGCGTGATCGTGTCACGAGCTTCCCAGGCAGCTTCAATGGCAGTTTCGAGCGCGGCGTTCGACATGGGCAGATCCTCTTTCAGGTGGCCTTTACAGCGTTCACGCTATAGTTGGTCAAAGCCAATCGCGCAATGAGCAGGAGCCCCATGAAGGACGATCCGACGCATTCGTTCCGCCACTCGCGTGAAGACGCGCAGACCGCCCGGAACATCCCCGACACGCCCCAGACCCGTGCCCCCGCCTATCGGCTGGCCTACACGGATGTCGATTTCATGATGCGCGAAGAGTTGCGACCGGTGCGATTGCAGCTCGAACTTCTCAAGCCGCAGATGATCATGGACGAGCGCGGGATCGAGTCGACCATCGTGATGTTCGGCGGGGCGCGCATCCCCGCGCCCGAGAAGAAAGAGAGCGCCAAGACGCCCTATCTGGCCGAACTGTCGCGCTATTACGAAGAGGCGCGTCTCTTCGCCAAGACGATGACCGATCGCTCGATGGAAAGCTATGGCCGGGAATTCGTGATCTGCACCGGTGGCGGGCCGGGCGTGATGGAGGCAGGCAATCGCGGCGCGCATGAGGCAGGCGGCCAGTCGATCGGGCTCAATATCGTGCTGCCGCACGAGCAGGCGCCGAACGAATTCGTCACGCCCGATCTTGCCTTCAACTTCCACTATTTCGCGATCCGCAAGATGCATTTCCTGATGCGCGCGAAAGCCGTGACGGTATTCCCCGGCGGCTTCGGTACGCTCGACGAGATGTTCGAGGCACTCACGCTGATTCAGACGAACAGGATGTCGCGCATCCCCTTCATCCTGTTCGGACGCGACTTCTGGGCCGAGATCATCAATTGGGAGCGGCTCGCCGAAGCGGGCACGATATCGCCCGAGGATCTCGAGCTGGTCAGTTTTGTCGAGACGGCCGATGAAGCCGTCGCGGTGATCGACGGGTGGGATTATTCGAAATGCGGGTGAGCGGGCGGGCCTAAGCCTTCGCCTCAGCGCTCACTTCGGGCAGTTGCGCGCGATGTTCGACGCCAGCGCGCGCCGCCGCCACCAATGCCCGGAACAGGGCCCGCTGGCGATGTGCATAGGTCAGGTATTCCGGGTGCCACTGCACACCGAGGGCGAAGGGCTCTTCGATCCGCTCGACCGCCTGCACCATGCCGGACCCGTCACGCGCCGCCACGCGCAGCCCATCGCCCAACCGATCGACAGCTTGCGAATGCAGCGCGTTGACCCGCATCGGCTCCAACCCCGCGAGCGCGCCAAGCCGCGTGCCGGGCTCGATCCGCACATCCTTTTTCGGCAGGATCGTCGAGTGCTTGCGCGCGCCGTAATGGTTATAGGCATCCTGATGCAGGTTGCCGCCCAACGCGACGTTGAGCATCTGCGCGCCGCGACAGATTCCCAGCACCGGCTTGCCCTGCGCCATCGCTTCCTCGACAAGGCATCTCTCCAGATCATCACGCGCCGGGTCGAGCACCGCGCTCGCGACCAGCTCGCCATCGTAAAGTTCGGGCGAAATGTCATCCCCGCCACCGACGATGATGCCGTCGACATGGCGCACCTCGGCCCGACGTCCCGCGACCCAGCGCACCGAACGCCCGCCCGCGAGCCAGACGCCCAACGCAATGAACGGGTAAACCCGCCAACCGGTACGGCGCGAGGTCGAGATGCCGATCAACGGCCTCATGCGCGCGCCGCCTCGAGCAGACCCGTCTCTTTCAGAATGCCATCGCAGGTCTCGACCCATTTGTCGCCGAACGGGTGGAAACCACCTTTCGCTGCCCGCCATTCGTGGCTCAACCGATCCAGCAATTCGCGATCCGCCGCGATCTTCTCGACCAGCCACCAGCGCCGCCACTCGCTGTCGAGCGACCAGTTCGGATCGTCGATCCGGCAATCGGGCAGGCGGAAATGGAAAGCCGGTCGTGGCGAGACGGTGCCGCCTTTCCCCTCCTTCGGATCAATCAGATCGGGACGCAGTTCGCAAAAGATCGGCAGCATATCGAGCCCATGATTGCGCGACAGTGTATGCTTGCGATAGGTCGCGATTGCGCGTTCCAGCGTGGCGTCAGGTCCGAGCGTCATCAGATCCGCGATCAGTTTCCGGGGATAGGGCGCGGTAAAGGGCAGCAATTCGCGCGTCATCTCGATTGGCCATGTAGAGCGCATCCATTCCTCGATCAGCGCAAAAGCCAAGAGGGGGCGCACGATATCTTCGGCCTCGTCGGAGGCGATCTCGATATTGAGGTGAAGGCCAAAACCGTAGAGCGGTGAGCGCCCGGTTCCTTCTGCACCTTCGCTGCGCAGCAATTCAATAAAATCAGATAGTTGAAGAAGGCCTTCTCGGGGCAATGGGTCGGTCACGATCTCGACCGGGATCACCTCGCGCCCGATGCGCAGGCCGAACTCCTTGAGCGCGTTGTCCGCCTCCTTGCGCAGGAAGATATCAAGGTAGATCTGAAGATCACCGATCTTCGTCCCGCTGACCTTCCAGTCGTTGCCTTCGACCCGCTCGGCCTTTCCGTCAAGCGCATCAGCCGCGATCCGGGCGATGCGTTCTTCAGTCAGACCGGCAAACTCGATCTCCACGCCGGTGCGACGCGGTTTGCCCTTGGAGTTTTCAGGTTTCGGCAGCGGGGCGATGGCCTCTCGCGTCATGATCTCTCCGGATGCTGTCCCTCGTTGAAGATCAATGCCGAAGCCATCAGGCGAGTTCCCTTACAGCCCCGCTTCCGCCTGGATCTCGGCACGGGATTTGCGCGCACGCTCGGTCGCCGATTTCAGCTGACCGCAGGCGGCCATGATATCCTCGCCGCGCGGCGTACGGATCGGCGACGCATAGCCAGCCTTGTAGATGATGTCGGCAAAGCTCTCGATGCGCTCCCAGTCGGACCGCTCGTAGGGCGCACCGGGCCATTCGTTGAACGGGATCAGGTTGATCTTCGCCGGAATGCCGCGGATCAGCTTCACCAGACGGCGCGCATCCTCGTCGCTGTCGTTCACGCCCTTGAGCATCACGTATTCGAAGGTGATGCGTTCGGAATTGGACAGGCGCGGATAATCACGCAGCGCATTCAGAAGCGTCTCGATATTCCACTTCTTGTTGATCGGCACGAGTTTGTCGCGCACCTCGTCGGTCGTCGCGTGGAAGGAAATCGCAAGAAGGCAGCCGATCTCCTCGGCCGTTTTCGCGATCTCGGGCACCACGCCCGAGGTCGACAGCGTGATCCGGCGGCGCGACAGGCTGAGGCCTTCGCCATCCATCACGACCTGCATCGCATCGCGGACATTCTCGAAGTTATACAGCGGCTCGCCCATGCCCATCAGCACGACATTCGACACCAGCCGCGTCTCGTTCTTCGGCGTGTTCTGCTCGGGCCATTCCTCGAGATCGTCGCGCGCCACCATCACCTGGCCGACGATCTCGCCCGCAGTCAGGTTGCGCACCAGTTTCTGCGTGCCGGTGTGACAGAAGGAACAGGTCAGCGTGCAGCCGACCTGCGAACTGATGCAGAGCGTGCCGCGATTTTCCTCGGGGATATAGACCGCTTCGACCTCATGGCCGCCTGCGATCTTCAGCAGGTATTTGCGTGTGCCGTCCATCGAGACCTGTTTCGAGACGATCTCCGGCACGGTGATCTCGAACCGCTCGACCAGCATCGCACGATAGTCTTTCGCAAGGTTCGTCATCTGCGCGAAATCGCGCACGCCCCAATGGTAGATCCATTGCCAGATCTGGCCGACGCGCATCTTCGCCTGCTTCTCGGGCGTACCCGCCTCAATCAGCACGTCGCGCAGCTGGTCACGGGTGAGACCGACGAGGTTCACCTTGCCGCCTTCGGGCAGCTTGCGCGGGATCGTGTGCACGTCTTGCGTGATCGGAGCCGAAGGCTTGGTCATGGCACGTTTCCTTGAAATGAGGCGCTTCATATAGGGGATTCGGGCCTGCAATAACAGGGGGCAATGCACGCCTCCTTTTCGAACGCAAAAGCCCCGGCGCGCAGGCCGGGGCTACAGGCATCTCTCAGCGCAGCTTTACTGGCAGCGTTTCTCGGCCTCGTCCGTCGCTGCGGTGAAGCCCATCAGCGAGAAGGTATCTTCCGTCTGGGTGCCACGCCCCGAACGCGCGGTGAGTTTCACATCGGCACCCGCCTTCAGAGCGGCGATGATCTTGGCGTCCTCGTCGGGCGAACCCGCCCAGGCGCCTTCCCCGTCGGTGAAGAGCGTGAATTTCTGCCCCCCGACCTCGAGATCGACGGTCGAGCCGTCGGCGAAGGGATAGCCGCCCATGAAGGAGACCTCGGGCTTCTTGCCCGGACGATAGGTCACGAACAGCAAGATGTCGCCGCGGCGAACCTGCACGACCTTGCCGTCTTTCGTGTTCACGGTCTTCTTCGGCTTCGACACGCCCCAGCATTCCTTGGGGTTGTCGTCGACGAAAACGCTCCAATCCGTGTTTGCGGCCACGCGGTTGGTGCTTTCCTGAGCCATCGCGCCTTGTCCTGCCCCGAACATGAGCGCGGCGATCGCCGCGATCCGCAGACCCATTTTCATCATGCTTACAGCCTCCAGCTGTCGTTTTGCCTCTGCATCGCCCGGGCCGGTCGCCCTGTTTTTCGTGGCGGATGCGTTTTCCACTCGATAACACTCATTTAACCCACAAATGCCTAGGGGTAAAACCCCGCAACGGCGAGATTTCGCGCATGAACCGGAGAGAAAGATGACAGCAGCACCGATGATCGAATTGTGGCGGGGCGGAATGCTGGAATCCGAGCATCACGGTCACGCGGTGATCTACGGTCCGGGCGGCGTCGAGATGGCTTGGGGCGACCCGGATGCGGTGATCTTCCCGCGTTCTTCGGTGAAGATGATTCAGGCGCTCCCGCTGATCGAGAGCGGGGCGGCAAAGGCGGCAGGACTGACCGATCGGCAGCTCGCCTTGGCCTGCGCAAGTCACTCGGGTGCTGCGCTACATCGCGAGGCGGTCGCGGACTGGCTCGCGGCGCTCGGGCTGGGCGATGACGACCTGCGCTGCGGGGCGCATATGCCGCGCGACCGGGACGAAAAGAAGCGGTTGATCTGTTCGGACGGCACGCCTTGTCAGATGCACAACAACTGCTCGGGCAAACATGCCGGGTTTCTGACCCTCAATCGCCATCTCGGGACCGGGCCGGAATATGTCGAAGTGCTGCATCCGGTCCAGCAGGCCGTCAAGGCGGCCTTCGAAGAAGTCACCGGCGAAGACTCCCCCGGCTTCGGGATCGACGGCTGCTCGGCGCCGAACTTCGCAACGAGCGTGACGGGGCTGGCGCGTGCGATGCAGTTCTTTGCCGCAGCCAATCCCGAAGGAGACCCACGCGAGAACGCCGCGGCCCGCCTCGCCCGCGCGATGGCACAGTATCCGGAAATGGTGGCAGGCGAGGGACGCGCCTGCACAGATCTGATGCGCGCAATGGAAGGGCGTGTCGCAGTGAAGACCGGGGCGGAAGCCGTCTATGTCGCGATCCTGCCCGAGCAACAGCGCGGCATTGCTCTCAAGATCGTGGACGGCGCCACCCGCGCATCGGAAGCCGCCATCACTGCCCTTCTGGTTCGCCTTGGCGCTCTCGAGCATAGTCATCCGGTCGTCTCGCGCCTCTTGACCGGATCGCAACGGAACTGGCGCGGTCTCGTTACGGGCGAGCTGCGCCTCGCTCCGGGGTTCGGCTGATCACAGCAACAGCGACAGGCCCGAAGACCCGCTGCCCTTTAAGAGCATGAGCGCAGCATCTCCAGAGGTGATTGATCCGCTTGCATCGAGCTGACTGCGCAAGAAGAAATCGCGCGTCAGCTTCTCCAATGCCTCTGGACTGGTGAACTGCGCGGGATCGGATGAACCGAAAAGCGCTTCGGCCTTTTGCGCGTAGATCTCGACTTGTCGGTCTACGTCGAGCGACGCGACACTCGGCGGCAACCCGAAGGCGACTTGGAAAACACGGCTTAACGAGGTCGTCCCGATGATCGTGTACCATTTTGTCGTTGCGCTCGTTTCCTTGGCTGCGAGTTCAGGAAGGTCCTTTTGCAGCGCGAGCGCGAGACGCATATCCGCGTCGGTATTGCCAACAGCGACCTCGAATTGCCGGGATTCGTATTGCCCGATGATTTCTTCCGCGAAATCGGACAACACCGTGCGCGGTGTGGTGTAGTCTCCGAAGCCGAAAGCCTTCGTGAACGCAAGATAGCGCTTGTCCGAAAGCTTGTTGCCTAAAGACCCGCTATCCAGCGAGCCTTCTTCAAGCACTTTGCGGATGAAAAACCTGTTTCCGATATCCTCATCAAGCCCGAAAGCGCCCAGCGCAACGTCAAGGAGCCGGCGATCCGCAACCAGATCTTCGGCACTTGTGATCGATCCGATCCTCTCGCGGAAATACTCTTTCGCAGTCTGCACCTCCGCGGAAGCGACAAAGGCCGCTTTCTGGGTTTCCATCGTTCGGTTCAGAAACCCCCAACCTGCATAGCCGGAATAGGGCACAATGGGCTGGTAGCTCATGACGGGCGAGCCGCGAGCAGCCGCTCCTCCCTCGGCAACAGGCTGCGCAGGGCCTTGAGGGCCTGATAATGCTGATTGTCGATCACCGCCAGCGTCGCCGCGTTGAGTTGTGTTCGGCTATCGTGATCGGTGAGGACTTGGCTGAGTTGTTCGATGCCGCGCAAAAGTTGCATCTTCGCTTCCTCCGGATCGGCATCTCCCGAGAGCACAAGCTGGGCAATATAACACACACGACGCACCGGCGTGTTGACCTCGCCGGGATGGATCGCATCGCGCAGGCGCAGGATATTCGCGTTTGGCGTCATGATTGCGAGGCGTGAACGTCGCTCTCCATTCTCAATGACCGCACCGTTGATCAGGACCCGTTCTTTCGGCGCCAGTTTCAGGACGAGACCAGTCATGCCGCCCCCCCGTCCTGACGCAAGCCGCGCATGATGGCGGTGTTGATGTCGACGAGAACATCAGCCGACCCCTGTCCAGAAAGGATCTTGCGGCTATGGGATTGGGTAAATTCGTTCAGATAGAAAAGGCGCGCGCGCAACTCCGCAGGAAGGTTGTTTGCGGGATCGGCCACATCCGCTGCGAGCACGGTCCATAGCTTGCGGTTGTCGCAAATCGCCTCGGCGAGAGCTGGGAACTGCGCCGCGCCAGCGTCGGTAGCCTGTTTGAGGCGGCGTGTAACCCGGGCGAAAAGTTCGAATTCCATGCCACGCGCGGTGCGCACGGGCTGCGTTGAGTTGGCATAGGCCGTTTTGGCCAAGGTCGTCGCGTACACGGGAAATCCTTCCTGTGGCTGAATGCTGCGGTGCGCGGCTTTGCCGCGAGGAAAAGAGGCGCCGCTTACGGCGCCTCTGGATCATGTCAGCGGAACAGCGACAGGATGTTCTGCGGTTGCTGGTTCGCGATCGAAAGCGCCTGGATCCCGAGCTGCTGCTGGGTCTGAAGCGCCTGAAGACGCGCCGAAGCCTCTTCCATATCCGCGTCGACGAGCGACCCGATCCCCGCTTTCATCGAATCGGTGAGATTCGAGATGAAACTGGCCTGGGTTTCGATCCGGCTCGCCACCGAACCGAACTGCGCCGCGGCCTCGATCGAGGTCTGGATCATCGTCTCGATATTGTCGAGCGCCGCCGAAGCACCGGCATCGTTCGTAACATCGATATTATCAAGCCCTGACAGGCCGCCAGTCTGAACCGCGTTCCCGTTGACGTCATCATTCGCGGTGATCGTCACGGTCGCGTCGGTGGCGTTGTCATTGGCGATCTCGATGATCCATTGATCCGAGCCGTTCTTGGAGACCTTGGTCGTCAAATCCGCATTATTCTCGGAATCAATGGCGACCTTCAGACCTTTGACGACATCCTCCATCGTGTCGCCGTTGCTCGCCACGTAGGTCGCCGTTACCCCGTTCGAGAGCGCGAACTGATAACCGTCGCCTTCATTCACCGTCACATTCGAGAACGTGAAGGTCTCCGCGCGTTGATCGAGCATTACCGAACCTGCGCCTAGCGTGCCCGAAGACGCACCGCCCTGCGTGACTGAAATTGTCGTCTGGTCGAAGTCGCGCGTCGAGGAGAACTCCAGCGTGCCGGCATTGTTCGCAACGGTGATGCCCTCGATTTGAGCCGCGTTGATTGCATCCGCGATGGTTTGGGCCGCGGTTGTGTTGGTCGCGCTCAGATCACCAACGGCGAAACTGACCGTCGTTCCACCGATATTGAAGGACAGCGAATCGCCGCTGAAATCGCCGGCAAGACTGATATCTGCGGGCGTTCCGGCCCCATCATCGCGAATTGCCGTGGCGGACAGTGTCGTCGAGGTCGACTGCACGTTGGTCGAGAGATCGGTCAGACCCGCGCCGGTCCCGAGCGACCCGTCGGTCATCGTAAGATCCTGACGCGACACGACGATTTGCGAGGCGTTCACACTCCCGTCGGACTGGCGATCAAGCGACGAGAGCACCGAAACCGAATCCATACCCTCGATAAGGTTCAGGCCGTTGAACTGCGCCGCGCCGACAACCGATTTGATCTGGTCACGCAAGGCAACGATGTCGTCCTGGATCTTCACGCGATCGACGTTCGATTCCTGCGCAGCGACGATCTTGCCTTTCATCTCGGTCAGAAGGTCGGTGATCGTCTCCGATGCCTGACGCGCCACCGCGACGGTCGATTCGCCGAGGGCGAGGCTGTCGGAAATCCCCTTGAAGCCTTTCACATCCGATTCCATAACTTTCGAGATGGCCCATACGGCGGCATTGTCCTTCGCGGAGCCGACCGATTTCCCGGTCGAAATTTCGGACTGCGTGGTGGCGAGGTTGGAGTTGATCCCCTTGAGGGTCTGGAGCGCAACCATCGCGCTGGTATTTGTCAGAATGCTGGACATGTCTCATCCTTTCGTGGTCGGCGCTTTGCGCCGAATATTCAGAAGCCGCTGGTTCCTGCGGCGCTCATGGCGTTCTGACCTGTGCGGGGCCTTTCAGCGGGCCACGCGCCATCCGGTGGATGCGCACCCACATTGAGCTCGTCGGCGTTAAAGATCCGCTAACACGCCCTAGAGTTTTCCGGGTCGGGCGCGGAAAATTTCTAATCTGGTTAACGTGTTATGCGCGGCGCTCGAAGGCGCTTTCCTCGCGACGGATCGCGGTCTTGTGCCCCGACGCGTCATAGGAATCATACCCGCGCGCGGAGACCGTGATTGTTTTCAGACGCGATTGAGCTGCGCGCACCCCTTGCAATGCCGCTGCAAGAAGACGTTCATTTTCGATCGCCATTCGGCGCAGTTCGTGCAGCGCCTCGGCAGGGGGGGCGTCAAGGCGAGCCAACGCTTTTTGTTTGCGATCTGCAAGCCCCGTCAGCGCACCGAGATCCGCAGCCCGGATCGCCTCACGTTCGACCCGCAGAATATCCATCAACGCATGGACGGGGTCGGTTTCACGCGACATCTTGTGTCCCCCGAGCCTCGAGCGCTTTGAAAATCGTCTCGGCAAGGCCAATCCCACCCGCATTTACCATGCGTTTCGCCTTTTCCTCACGCAGGAAAGAGGTGAATTGTTCCTCACCCACACCGCCGCCAAAAGCGCCATTCATCTCCGCCAATCCGGCATGTTTGAGCATTTCCGACAGGAAGCCCGCCTCCAGCGCTTGGGCCGAGCGGCGCAATTGTGCGGAGCGCTCCGCGATGCGCAAAGATTCCGGCGCGGAAAGTGTGAAGGGAGAAAGGCCGGTTTGCATGGATTGCTCCAATTGATGCGATTTTTTCCGATCATGGGGATCTCGGGTAAAGAATCGGTAACCCCGGGACGGCAATCTCCCTTCATTCACAGACAGAAGTCGCGAGGATCATGATTCCCATTTCGCTCATCGAAACCGGTCTGGCGCCGCACCCGGACAAAGCTCCAGCGACGGCGCCGGAGTCACAAACGACTACAGAGCTGTTCGGCGTCGCGTTCGAAGAGACTGCGGCTCTTACACCGACCCTTCTCTTGCACACCGCGGAAAAGGCAATCCTCGGCGACGAATGCGCCCCCTCGGTAGCGACTGAAAAGTGTTCCGTCACCCTTGGCGCAGGTGCAAATCCCGAACCGCGGAGCGACATGAAGAACACCAGGCAGGCGGATTCTGCCACGAAGACCCCTTTGCCAGAAAACTGCGGGACGGGACCGGATTGTGATCGGTTTCGCGGGCGGATGCCGCCGCCGCAGGCGGATGCAATCCGCGCGCGCACTGAGAGGCTTTCGGAGGTTGGGGAGGACGCTGATGAGGCAAGGGGTTCGAGACCGCGCCAAAATTCAGGATCCGGGGAGGAGAATGCCGGGATGTCTGAAGCCCCCGCGCCGAGCCCTGCCCTGCCGACGCCACTCTCACCGCCCCTTGGAGAGGGACGTCTAAATGAAAGGGGGCCGCGCTCAGAGCCTGCCGGGACTGTGTCTGACAGTATTCGCATCGGAAGTGACCGCCCTCCCGGCGCAGCGAACACCGGGATAGCGCCGGAAATGCAGGATCGACGAGCGATTCTCCCGCCCCTTCTACCTGCGGGTAACCCTATGGGGGGCATGGCGTTTTTGGAAGCGTCGCGCGTCGAGCCAAGGTCAACGCCATCCATCGGCACCGAGTTGACGGAGGGCGGTTCCGACGCCGCCTCGGCACAGACTTCGCCCGAGCAGCGTTCTCAGGTGGGTCAACTCTTGAACGGAGGCGGCGGCGCAGACCTGCACGCAGGACGCAACGCCGCGTCGCTTGCAGGTGAAAGCGATCTCGGCCACCAAACCGCCGCTACGCCGGAAATGACGCGGATTACGCCAAAACAGGACATTCTAGGTGCGCACGATCCATCGCTTTCCGTGGGCACAGGTATGGCCCCGCGCGACAGCATCGAATTTGACCGTGGCGCAACATCGCGCACCGCAGTCGACATGCCGATCGCGCGGCTTATGACCCCGGAAATCCAGCCCGACGGACCCGCGCGCAATCAGATATCCGATGGGCGCCTCGGCCCTGACACCACCCGCGCTCCGCGATCGGTCGCGATCGAACCCACCAAGGCGACGTCAGGGGGGGATGCACCTTTGATGCGGCCCCAAGCCTCCTCCGATGTTACGGTGGCGCAAGCCGGGCCCAGCCCGCACTCCGGTGCAATGCCCGAAAAATTCACGGCAGAGCCGCTTGCTCCACCCCCCGCAACACATAGCGCCGATGCTGCGCAGGTGGCGCCTGCCCTGCCCGTCACGCCCAAGATCGTTGCGGACAATGACGAGCGCCTGAGCGATTTGCGCGCCTCTTCCACGGAGCCACCGCTCGCCCGCCCCGATTTGCCGCTTGCGACACTGCCCGAACCGCAACGAACGGCATCGGCGCCTCCGGCACCGGCGCTGGCGCAGTCCGTCGGCCAGCAGATCGGCGCTGCTCTTGCCCAGATGCCTGATCAGCCGATCGAAATCTCGCTTTCGCCAGAGGAGCTGGGTCGGGTGCGCCTGACGCTTCACGCCCACGATCAGGCCATGACCGTTGCGATCCAGGCGGAACGGCCCGAAACGCTGGATCTGATGCGCCGCCACATCGACAGCCTCGCGCGCGAGATGCGCGAGCTTGGATATGGCGCGCTGAATTTCACTTTCGATCAGAATAGCGACCAGAGCGCTTTTGCACAGCGAGACATGGGCGGTGATGCACAGGACGGGCCCACGCCGCCCAGTCTTGAGATGCCCGAACCGCTGCGCGCCAGCTTTGTGCCAATCCGGTCAGCCGCGTCAGGGCTCGACCTGAGGATGTGAGGACAAGACATGACCACCACCACACCGATCACCGCAAGCAGCGCCGTCACGGCGGCGGCGAACTCCACCAGGGCGGCGCAAAATGCGGGACTCAGCTCGGACTTCCAGACCTTTCTGACGATGCTGACAGTGCAGATGCAGAACCAGGACCCGTTGAACCCGATCGAAAGTTCCGATTACGCGGTGCAGCTTGCGACCTTTTCCGGCGTCGAACAGCAGGTGAAGACCAACGACCTGCTTCAGGCCCTGACGACGCAGCTTGGCCTCAATGGCATGTCGGAACTGGCAGGCTGGGTCGGCATGCAGGCCCGCACCGAAGCGCCCGCCTGGTTCGACGGGGAAAGCCCGGTGACGCTCTCGCCGAACCCCGTTCTCGGGGCCGATCAAACGATCCTCGTGGTAAGCGATGCCAGCGGAACGACGGTCGCGCGCGACACGATCCCGGTCAGCGCCGAAATACTCGCCTGGGACGGGCGCGATGGCAACGGCGCATCCCTTCCCGCAGGCCTCTATGAGTTCACTCTCGAAAGCTATTCGGGCGGCACGCTCGTCGGCACGAACACCGTCGAAACCTACAACCGGATCGTCGAGGCGCAGGGCACTGCAAGCGGCCCGGTCCTCATCCTCGAAGGCGGGAGTGCGATCTCGACCGAAGCCGTGACCGCCCTGCGCGAGGGCTAGATCAACTCGCCCAAAAGCACCCCGATCAGCAACAGGGCGGCTCCCCCCGTGGCGAGCGCGGCATAGCGCCAGCCCTTCGGATCGACCGGCGCGGGCGGCGGTTCGGTCTGACGGTGGATCGCGGCCTTGAGAAGCTCGGGGAGTTCCGGACCGAACCGGCCCAGCATCTGCACCGTACGCCGCAGATCGTTCAGCGCCGCGCGCGGCCCGAGATTCTCGCGGATATATTTCTCGACCACGGGCCGGGCGACCTCCCACATGTTGATCGTGGGGTTGAGCGAACGCGCCACCCCCTCGACCACGACCATCGTGCGTTGCAGCAAGATCAGCTGGGTCTGGGTCTGCATCCCGAAGCGCTCGGTCACCTCGAAGAGATAGGCCAGCAGCCGCGCCATCGAGATATGCTCGGCATCCATGCCGAAAATCGGCTCGCCCACGGCACGCAGCGCCAGAGCGAAATCATCCACATCGCGGTCGGCAGGCACGTAGCCTGCTTCGAAATGCACCTCGGCCACGCGGCGGTAATCGCGCTGGATGAAGCCCATCAGGATCTCGGCATAGACCCGGCGGGTATATTCGTCGATCTGCCCCATGATCCCGAAATCATAGGCAAGAATGTCGCCGTTCGCGGCCACCTTGAGGTTGCCGTGATGCATATCGGCATGGAAATAGCCATCGCGGAGCGCGTGGCTGAGAAAGAGCTGCAACACCCGCTCGCCGATCAGGTTCACATCGTGACCCGCAGCGATCAGTGCCTCGCGATCGCCCAGCGGCAGCCCCTCGGCCCAGTCGAGAACCATCACGCGTTTGGCCGAAAAGTTCCACGCAGGCTGCGGCACCCGAAAGCCCTCATCGTCCTTCGTATTCGCGCCGAATTGCGAGGCGGCAGCGGCTTCGAGCCGCAGATCCAGCTCTCCCAGAACCACCGATTCGAAATGCTTGACCACCTCGGTCGGGCGCAGCCGGCGCGAGGCGGGCGAGAGCCGTTCGATCATCCCGGCGGCGAAATGGAAGGCATCGAGATCGCGGCGGAAGGCGCGCTCGATCCCCGGGCGCAACACCTTGACCGCGACCTTCTCGCCGGTATCGGCGCGGCGCGCGGAATGGACCTGCGCGATCGACGCCGCGGCCACGGGTTCCGAGAACTCCATGAAGAGTCGATCAGCGGGGGCACCGAGCTCTTCCTCGATCATGCGCTTGGCAATCGCGGTCTCGAAGGGCGGCAGCTTGTCTTGCAGCACGCGCAGCTGGTCGGCCAGCTCATCACCCACCACGTCGGGCCGCGTCGAGAGCACCTGCCCGAACTTGATATAGGCGGGGCCGAGCGCGGTGATCGCGCGGGTGACGGGCGGCAGATTCGGATCACCCTTGTAGCCGAGCCAGGCGAAAGGCGCGCTGATCGCATAGGCCACCGCGCGCAGACGTGGCGTCGCGTTCATTGCCTCGAGTGCCTGATGCATCGCCCCCGAGCGGATGAAGGTCGCGCCAGTTCGGATCAGGCGCCAGATGTTATGCGGTCCGCGCATCGCTCAGATTTTCCAGCCCGAATGCAGCGCCGCGATCCCCATCGAGAGATTGCGGTAAGAGACGTTCTCGAACCCGGCCTCGCGGATCATCTGAGCGAAACTCTCCTGCGGCGGGAATTTGCGGATCGATTCCACGAGATACTGATAGCTGTCGCGGTCGTTCGCGACGATCTCGCCCATCTTCGGGATCACGTTGAACGAATAGAGATCATAGGCCTTCTGCATCATATCGTTCGGGATCTGGCTGAATTCCAGCACCATCAGCCGACCGCCGGGACGCAGCACACGATAGGCTTCGCTCAGCGCGTCGGGAATGCGCGTCACGTTCCGGATCCCGAAGGAGATAGTGTAAACGTCGAAGCTGTTATCGGCAAAGGGCAGAGCCATCGCATCGCCCACCACCCAATCGAGACAGTCGGCAAGGCTTTCGGCCTCGGCACGCTTGCGCCCCTCGATCAGCATCGACTCGGTCATGTCGCAGACCGTGGCATGGCCTGAGCCCGCGCGCTTGAGGAAGCGGAAGGACACGTCGCCCGTGCCGCCCGCTACGTCCAGCAGCTTCTGCCCCGGGCGCGGCGCGAGCCAGTCCATCATCGCATCCTTCCAGACGCGGTGAATGCCGACGCTCATCAGATCGTTCATGATGTCGTATTTCGACGCGACCCGCGAGAAGACGCCATGGACCATCCCGGCCTTCGCGTCCTCGTCCACGGTCTGAAAGCCGAAATGCGTGGTCTTTGATTGCTCTGCGCTCATGGGCCCTTGCCGATCCTGAATTCTCCCCCTTCTTATAGGGGCCCTTTGCCGCAAGACAATCCGATGAGGAGGAACAATGCCCGAATTGCCCGAGGTCGAGACGGTTCGTCGCGGGCTGGCGCCTGCGATGGAAGGCCACCGGATCGAACGGGCCGAGGTGAATCGCCCCGACCTGCGCTGGCCCCTGCCCGAACGCATGGCCGAACGGCTGACCGGGGCGAAGGTCGAGCGGCTGCGGCGGCGCTCGAAATACATCCTCGCCGATCTCGATACCGGGGAGAGTCTGCTCATTCATCTGGGCATGTCGGGACGGATGCTGGTCTCGGGCGTGACGCTCGGAGAGTTCCACCTCGACCACCCAGCCCCCGCGAAGCACGACCATGTCGTGCTGCACATGTCGGGCGGCGGGCGCGTGACCTTCAACGATGCGCGCCGGTTCGGGGCGATGGACCTGGTGCTGACCGACCGGGAGGCGGCGCATTGGCTGCTTGCGGGGCTCGGGCCCGAGCCCTTCGGAAATGACTTCAACGAAGAGTACCTGGTGGAGGCGCTCAAACGTCGCGCCAGCCCGATCAAGACCGCGCTGCTTGATCAGCATGTCGTCGCGGGGCTGGGCAACATCTATGTCTGCGAAGTGCTCCACCGCGCGGGCATCGACCCGCGCCGCCAGGCGAAACGGATCTCGAACGCGCGGCTGGCCTCGCTTGTACCGATCATCCGCGAGGTTCTGACCGAGGCGATCGCGGCGGGCGGATCGAGCTTGCGCGATCATCGTCAGGCCGATGGCGAGCTGGGCTATTTCCAGCACAGCTTCCACGTCTATGACCGCGAGGATGCGCCCTGCATGACCTGCGGCACACAGATCCGGCGCATCGTGCAATCGGGCCGATCGACCTATTTCTGCCCCACCTGCCAGAAGTGACGCCACGCCCAAACCCGCACAAGACGCTTGATCTGGCCTCCCCCTCTGCTAGGAGTCGCGTTCAGACACAAGGAAAGGCAAGACCGAATGGCCTACCAGACCCTGATCGTCGAGATCGAGGACTACGTTGCCCTGATCCGGCTCAACCGCCCCGAAGCCCTGAACGCCCTGAACTCCCAATTGCTGGGGGAACTGGCAGAGGCGCTGAAATCGGCGGAAGAGAATGACAAGGTGCGCTGCATCGTCATCACCGGCTCGGAAAAGGCCTTCGCGGCCGGGGCGGATATCAAGGAAATGTCGGAAAAGAGCTTCGTGGACATGTTCACGAGCGATTTCTTCGGCGTCGAGGCGGAGGCGATCAAGCGCATCCGCAAACCGATCATTGCCGCCGTGTCGGGCTACGCGCTCGGGGGCGGCTGTGAACTGGCGATGATGTGCGATTTCATCATCTGCGCGGAAAACGCCAAGTTCGGTCAGCCGGAGATCAATCTCGGCGTCATTGCCGGGATCGGCGGCACGCAGCGCCTGACCCGCTTCGTCGGCAAGTCGAAGGCGATGGACATGCACCTGACGGGTCGCTTCATGGACGCCGCCGAAGCCGAGCGCTCGGGCCTCGTGAGCCGCGTCGTACCCAATGCGAAACTGATCCCCGAGGCTATGGCCGCGGCACAGAAGATCGCGGAGAAGTCGATGCTGGCAGCCGCCGCGGCGAAGGAAGCGGTCAACCGCTCCTACGAGACGACGATGGAAGAGGGCATCCTCTTCGAGCGTCGCCTCTTTCACGCGCTGTTTGCGACCGAGGACCAGAAAGAAGGCATGGCCGCCTTCCTCGAAAAACGCGAACCGCAATTCCGCGACAAGTGATCGCGCGAAACTGAATACGCAGGCGGGGCTACGGCCCCGTTTCGCAATTATGGGCTTCCCCTTCAGGCATTTTTGCCCTAAGAGGCCCGCTTACATGCGCGTGGAGCCCGCTCAGGCTAGAATCATCCGGTTCTTCTGGAAACCCGGGGTCTGTCGTGCAATCGAAATTTGAACAGACCCGGAAAGTGGGAAACAGACCATGGCCAATACGCCCCAGTCCAAAAAGCGCGCCCGTCAGAACGAGCGTCGTCAGGACATCAACAAAGCGCGTCGCTCGCGCATCCGTACCTTCATCCGCAAAGTCGAGGAAGCGATCGCATCGGGCGACTACGCCGCCGCGACCACCGCTCTGCGCAACGCTCAACCCGAGATCGCTCGCGGCGTGACCAAGGGCGTCATCCACAAGAACACCGCCTCGCGCAAAGTCTCGCGCCTGGCTTCGCGCGTGAAGGCTCTCAACGCCTGATCCGCAAAGCAGTTGGATTCGCTAAGAAAAACGCGCCTGCTTTTCGTGCAGGCGCGTTTTTTCATGTCTAATCAAAGCGTTGACACACAACTGTTGCAGTTTTGCGCAGTCCCCTGAGATTCGTTTTCCGGAATCTCCCGTCAAGAGCAAAGGTCAGTTGCCTGTCGCCTCGAGGGCTTGCTAGCTTCACCTTGCGATTCACGTCGCCTTGGGGGACATGACGCATTTTTCGGGCGGTCGACGGGCAATAAAGTCTGCCACGACAAAGAAAAAGCCTCGCCGCAGCCCGGCAAGATGCGATTCCGATTCTCGAGGGCTCAAAACCCTCAGCTTCGGCAGGTATGCCTGCAACCGGGAGGATTCCCGGAGCGGCTGTCATGTCTTTTTGCCATGGGGAGGAGGCGGCCTGCCAGCCGCGATTCCGCATGCGCCCAGGGCGATCTCGTCGCACTTGATGTGTGTGATATATGGGCGGGAAAATGACGGACGATACCTGGGGCCGGGTCTGCGATGAACTTCAAAAAAGCGTTGGGCAGAATAACTTCACGACCTGGATCGCTCCACTGGAGCTGATCAACCTCGAAGACGGGATCGTCTCTTTCCGGGCGCCGACCAAATTCATGCGAGACTGGGTCTCGCGCAACTTCGCCGAACCGATTCTGAGCGAGCTGCGCCGTGCGGGCGTGAGCGCCGAGCGCGTTGATATTTCCGTGCCGCTGCGTCAGGTCGCCAATGGCGCCAAGCCCGCTGCGAAACCCGCCGCAATGCCGGTCAAGCCGCGCAAGCCTGCCCGCGCCGAGTCCGAACCTCTCCCCGGTGCGCCGCTCGACGCGCGTTTCACCTTTGACAGCTTCGTCGTCGGCAAGCCGAACGAACTGGCCCATGCCGCGGCCAAGCGTGTCGCCGAAGGCGGCCCCGTCACCTTCAACCCGCTTTTCCTTTACGGTGGCGTCGGCCTCGGCAAGACGCACCTGATGCACGCGATCGCGCATGAACTTCAGGTGCAGCGTCCCGATCTGCGCGTACTCTACCTCTCGGCCGAGCAATTCATGTACCGCTTCATTCAGGCGCTGCGTGACAAGCAGATCATGGACTTCAAAGAGATGTTCCGCTCGATCGACGTGCTCATGGTCGATGACGTGCAGTTCATCGCCGGCAAGGAATCGACGCAGGAAGAGTTCTTCCACACGTTCAACGCGCTCGTCGATCAGGGCAAACAGATCGTCATTTCCGCCGATCGCGCACCCGGCGAGATCAAGGACCTCGAGGAGCGCATCAAGTCGCGCCTGTCCTGTGGCCTCGTCGTCGATCTGCATCCCACGGATTACGAACTCCGCCTCGGGATTCTCCAGACCAAGACCGATGCCTATCGCACCGAATATCCCGATCTCCAGATCGCGCCCGGCGTGCTCGAATTCATCGCGCACCGCATCAGCTCGAACGTGCGTATTCTCGAAGGCGCCCTGACCCGCCTCTTTGCCTACGCCTCTCTGATCGGCCGCGAGATCACGATGGATCTGGCGCAGGAATGCCTCAAGGACCAGCTTCGCCAATCCGAGCGCAAGGTCACCGTCGAAGAGATCCAGCGCAAGGTGGCCGAGCACTACAATGTCCGCCTGTCCGATCTGGTGGGGCCCAAGCGCCTGCGCGCGATCGCCCGGCCGCGTCAGGTCGCGATGTTCCTCGCGAAATCGCTGACCACCCGGTCGCTGCCCGATATCGGGCGTCGCTTCGGGGGCCGCGATCACACCACGATCATGCACGGCATCCGCAAGATCGAGGAGCTGCGCGCGACGGATTCGCAACTCGCCGAAGATATCGAGTTGCTCCGCCGCCTCCTTGAAAGCTGATCTCGCCCGCTGGGCTTGACGCTCCGGGCAAAGCGGCCGAATGTCTGCGAAAACCGTTGTGCCGGTGGCGCAAGGTGCTACCTTGCCACCCCCGGAAAGTCGTGAGGGATCGACATGAAATTCAGCATCGAACGTGCCGCGCTGCTCAAGGCCGTATCGCAAGCGCAATCCGTTGTGGAACGCCGCAACACGATCCCGATCCTCGCCAATGTGTTGATCGAAGCTGAAGGCGACACGGTCCAATTCCGCGCCACTGACCTTGATATCGAGGTGGTCGACAAGGCTCCCGCGATGGTCGAGCGCGCCGGTGCCACCACCGTCTCGGCCGTGATGCTGCACGAGATCGTCCGCAAACTGCCCGATGGCGCGCTGGTCTCGATCTCTGACGATGCCGCGGCGGGCCGCCTGAACGTGCAGGCTGGCAAGTCGAGCTTCAACCTCGCCACGCTGCCGAAAGAAGACTTCCCGGTCATGGCGAGCTCGGAATATGTCGCCAATTTCGCCGCGAAAGCGGGCGTGCTGCGCCGCCTCTTCGACAAGTCGAAATTCGCCATCTCGACCGAGGAAACCCGCTATTACCTCAACGGCGTCTACATGCATGTCGCGACTGGCGAGGATGGCCAGGTCCTGCGCTGCGTGGCGACCGATGGTCACCGCCTCGCCCGCATCGACGCGGCCTTGCCCGACGGCGCGAATGGCATGCCCGGCGTGATCGTGCCGCGCAAGACCGTAAACGAGCTGCGTAAGCTGCTCGACGATGACGAACAGGAAATCGCCGTCTCGGTGTCGGAAACCAAGGTCCGTTTCGCCACCCCGGTGATCACGCTGACCTCGAAAGTCATCGACGGCACCTTCCCAGATTACACCCGCGTCATCCCGACCGGGAACACGCGCCAGCTTGAAGTCGATGCGACCGAATTCGCAAAGGCGGTGGATCGCGTGGCGACTGTCTCGTCCGAGCGTTCGCGTGCAGTGAAACTCGCGCTCGATGCCGACAAGCTGGTACTTTCGGTCAACGCGCCCGATGCCGGTGCCGCCGAGGAAGAACTGGTCGTGGCCTATGCCGACGAGCCGCTCGAGATCGGCTTCAACGCGAAATACCTGCTCGAAATCGCGAGCCAGGTTGATCGCGAAAATGCCGTCTTCCTGTTCAACTCCTCGGGCGATCCGACCCTGATGCGCGAAGGTGGCGACACCTCTGCCGTCTACGTGGTCATGCCGATGCGCGTGTGACGCAGGCTCCCAGCCGGACAATCTGATGCTGCGGAACCTCAAGATATTGCAGTTCCGCTCGCATCGCCGTGCCGAAATTGCCTTCGATGGACGGCCCGTGGCGATCTACGGGCCGAACGGGGCCGGCAAGACGAATATCCTGGAGGCGGTTTCTCTGCTTTCACCGGGGCGCGGCTTGCGCCGGGCGCAGGCCGATGAGCTGATGCGCCGTGCCGAGGCCGTGGGCTGGAAGCTCCAGGCGGCGACCGACACGCATGAGATCGAGACCTCCGCCTTGCCCGGTGAATCCCGTCGCGTCGAGATCGACGGAAAAGCCGCGCCGCAGGTGGCACTGGCGCAAATCCTGCGGGTGCTCTGGCTCGTGCCCTCGATGGACCGGCTCTGGATCGAAGGGGCCGAGGGGCGCAGGCGGTTTCTCGACCGGATGGTGATGAGTTTCACGCCGTCCCATGCCGAGGTCACGCTCGCCTATGAAAAGGCGATGCGCGAACGCAACCGGCTGCTGAAAGACATGGTGCGCGATCCGAACTGGTATCATGCGCTGGAAGGTCAGATGGCCGAGGCGGGTGCCGCAATCCGGGCGAACCGGGCCGAGGCGCTGGCACGGATCATGCAGGCGCAGGCCGATGCGGCCACGGCCTTCCCCGCCGCGCGGCTGGAGCTCGACAACGAGGGACCCGACGATCTGGCCGCAGCGCTTGATGCGAACCGCGCGCGCGACATGGCGGCGGGGCGCACGCTGGAAGGCCCCCATCGCGCCGACCTTCTGGCCACTTACGTCGAGAAGGACGCGCCCGCTGCGCAATGTTCCACCGGCGAGCAAAAAGCGCTTCTGATCTCGCTGATCCTCGCCAATGCGCGGGCGCTTGCGGGCGAGGATGTGGTGCTTTTGCTTGATGAGGTCGCGGCGCATCTGGACTCCGGCAGGCGCGCGGCGCTTTATGACGAAATCTGCGCGCTCGATGCCCAGGTGATGATGACCGGGACCGGGGCAGAGCTGTTCGACGCGCTCGGCCGGCGCGGTCAATATCTCGAGGTTGTCGAGGGGCCGCGGGGATCGCAGGTCGAGGAGGTCACCCCATGAGTTACCCCAAACAGCGCGTCACGCTGATCACGCTCGGCGTGGGAAATCTCGACCGGGCCAAAGCCTTTTACGCCGCGCTTGGCTGGCAGCCGCATGCGGAGCAGGAAGGCGTCGCATTCTACCAGCTGCACGGCATGGGGCTTGGCCTGTTCGGGCTGGATGATCTGGCGAAGGATCAGGGCCGCCCCGATGCGCTGCTGGGCACCGGGGCGATGACGCTGGCGCAGAATTTCGACACGCCTGAGGATGTCGATGCCGCTTTTTCCGAAGCGCTGACCGCCGGGGCAACGCCATTGAAGGCTCCCGAAAAGGTCTTTTGGGGCGGATATTCCGGTTATTACGCCGATCCCGACGGCCATGTCTGGGAACTCGCCCACAACCCTTTCTGGCCATTGGCCGATGATGGAAGCCTGACCCTGCCATGACTCTCACCTTTGCGCAGATCGCCCTTTACTCCGGCGCGCTTCTCGTTCTGTTTCTGACCCCCGGCCCTGTCTGGCTCGCGCTACTGGCGCGCGCCATGTCGGGCGGGTTCGCCGCCGCCTGGCCGCTCGCGCTTGGCGTGACGGTGGGCGACATGATCTGGCCCGCACTTGCCATCCTTGGCGTCTCCTGGCTCGTGCAGGAATTCAGCTATTTCCTCGTCGTACTGCGCTGGGTGGCGGTCGCGATGTTCATCGGCATGGGGATCCTGCTGATCCGCCACGCCGATCACAAGATCAGCTCGGACAGCCGCCTGACGCGCCCCGGCATGTGGGCCGGTTTCGTCGCCGGTCTCATCGTGATCATCGGCAACCCCAAGGCGATCCTGTTCTACATGGGGATTTTGCCGGGCTTCTTCCCGATCGCTACGATGACCTGGATCGACATCGCGATCGTCAGCCTGATCTCGGCCATCATCCCCTTCACCGGTAACATCATCCTTTCGGCCTTTGTGGACCGGATCCGGACCTTCGTGCAAAGCCGCGGCAAGCTCGCACGGCTCAACCGGATCGCGGGCGGGCTGATGATCTTCGTAGGCCTCGTGATCGCCGTGACGTGAGCCCCCAAATCTTGTGTCCAAGGCGTGACATTGCCGCGCCCAGCCGATATAAAAACGGCAGCAAAGACAGGACGCGCAGGCATGACCGACGACACCCCGAAGAAGAATAATTACGGCGCTGAATCCATCAAGGTTCTCAAGGGCTTGGAAGCCGTGCGCAAACGGCCGGGCATGTATATCGGTGACACCGATGACGGCTCGGGCCTACACCACATGGTCTACGAGGTCGTCGATAACGGGATCGACGAGGCGCTCGCGGGCCATGCGGACTATGTCCATGTGAAGATTCACGCCGACAGCTCGGTCTCGGTGCGCGATAACGGGCGCGGGATTCCGGTCGATATTCATGCCGAGGAGGGTGTCTCGGCGGCCGAGGTCATCATGACCCAGCTGCATGCGGGCGGGAAGTTCAACAACACCGACGATGACGGCAACGCCTACAAGGTTTCGGGCGGTCTGCACGGGGTCGGCGTTTCGGTGGTGAACGCGCTCTCGGACTGGCTGGAGCTGACCGTCTGGCGCGATGACAAGATCTACAAGGCCCGCTTCGAGCATGGTGAATGCGTCGAGCATGTCCATGTCGTCGGCGATGCGCCCGGCGAGAAGGGCACCGAGGTGCGCTTCCTGGCCTCCAACAAGGAGACCGACCCGGAGGGCACCTTCTCGAACCTCGAATACAGCTTCGCCACGCTCGAAAAGCGCCTGCGCGAACTGGCCTTCCTGAATTCTGGCGTCCGCATCATCATCGAGGACGAACGCCCTGCCGAGCCGGTGCATGTCGAACTGCATTACGAAGGCGGCGTTCGGGAATTCGTGAAATATCTGGATCGTTCGAAAACCGCCGTCATGCCCGAGCCGATCTACATGGTCGGCGAGGTGCGCGGCATCGGCGTCGAAGTCGCGATGTGGTGGAATGACAGCTACCATGAATCGGTGCTGCCCTTCACCAACAACATCCCGCAGCGCGACGGTGGCACCCACCTCGCTGGCCTGCGCGCGGCGCTGACCCGCACGATCACGAAATACGCGCAGGAAAGCGGCATCGCGAAGCGCGAGAAGGTCGATTTCACCGGCGACGACGCGCGCGAAGGCCTGACCTGCGTGCTCTCGGTGAAAGTGCCGGACCCGAAATTCTCCAGCCAGACCAAGGACAAGCTGGTCTCCTCCGAGGTCCGTCCGGCCGTCGAGAACCTCGTGAACGAAAAGCTCGCCGAATGGTTCGAGGAAAACCCGAACGAGGCCAAGCAGATCGTCGGCAAGATCATCGAGGCCGCGCTCGCCCGTGAAGCCGCCCGCAAGGCCCGCGAACTGACACGCCGCAAGACCGCGATGGATGTGGCCTCACTGCCCGGCAAGCTCGCCGATTGTCAGGAAAAAGACCCCGCCCTCTCCGAAGTCTTCCTCGTCGAGGGGGATTCCGCCGGCGGCTCGGCCAAGCAGGGCCGCGAGCGCAAGAACCAGGCCGTGCTGCCGCTGCGCGGCAAAATCCTCAACGTGGAGCGTGCGCGCTTCGACCGGATGCTCAGCTCCGATCAGATCGGCACGCTGATCACCGCGCTCGGCACCGGGATCGGCCGCGACGAGTTCAACATCGACAAGCTGCGCTACCACAAGATCGTCATCATGACCGATGCCGACGTGGACGGTGCGCACATCCGCACGCTGCTCTTGACCTTCTTCTTCCGTCAGATGCCCGAGATCATCGAGCATGGTTATCTCTACATCGCCCAGCCGCCGCTCTACAAAGTCTCGCGCGGCAAGTCCGAGGTCTATCTGAAAGACCAGACCGCGCTGGAAGATTACCTGATCGACATGGGTGTCGAGGGGGCCATTCTGCGCCTCAACACCGGCGAGGAAATCAGCGGTCAGGATCTCAAGCGCGTGGTCGAAGAGGCCCGCCTGATCAAGCGCATCCTCGCCACTTTCCCGACCCATTACCCGCGTCACATCCTCGAACAAGCCGCGATCGCAGGCGCGATGCTGCCCGGCAAGATCGACGCCGACGCGCAGGGCGTGGCGAATGCCGTCGCGCAGCGTCTCGACCTCGTCGCTCTGGAATACGAGCGCGGCTGGCAGGGTCGCCCGACGCAGGATCACGGCATCCGCCTCGCCCGTGTGTTGCGCGGCGTGGAAGAGGTCCGCACGCTTGACGGCGCGGTGCTGCGCTCGGGCGAAGCCCGCCGCCTCGGTTCCCAGACCGAGGATCTTCGCGAGGTCTATGACCGCCCTGCAAAACTTGCCCGCAAGGAGCGCGAGATCCTGATCCATGGCCCGCTCGAACTGCTCGACGCGATCTTGCAGGAAGGCGAAAAGGGCCTCAGCCTTCAGCGCTACAAGGGTCTGGGCGAGATGAACCCCGAGCAGCTCTGGGAAACCACACTCGACCCTTCGGCGCGCACGCTTTTGCAGGTGCGCATCGAGGACGTGGCCGAGGCCGAAGACATCTTCTCGAAGCTGATGGGCGACGTGGTCGAACCGCGCCGCGAATTCATCCAGCAAAACGCACTGACGGTGGAAAACCTCGATTTCTGAGTCGGTGTAGGGCAGCACATAATGTTTCGCGCTGCCCGTAGACATCACCCTGACGGGATCAACGCCCTTTCGCCGCATGCGGTGTGCCGCATGGGTGGTAAAGCCGCCCTCCGGGCGGAATTTGCAGATCGCGCGGCACTTCAACCGGTTGCGGCGAACAGGCGTTCGACGAATGTGATGGGCGTATGAGGCCAAACCCAGTGCCGCGCGCCTGTTCGAGATCTGCCTTTGCAGAGCCGCCTCAAAGCGTATCGCGATCGTGGATTGTGGCGAGAGAAACGGCCTCGGTCTATTTCAGAACCGAACCTTATTCAGCGCTGAGACGCCCATCGCGCAAATGGATCAGCCGGTCGAACCGGTCGAAGATCTTCTCGTCATGTGTCACGGTGAGGATGCAGGCTTCCTGTTCGACGGCGAGCTTGCGCAAGAGGTCCATCACGAGCTGAGCGCGCACGGAATCGAGCGCAGCCGTCGGCTCGTCGGCAAGGATGATCCGGGGTCGGTTCGCCAGAGCGCGCGCGATGGCGACGCGCTGTGCCTCTCCGCCCGACAGATGTGCAGGCTTTACCCCGGCGCGGTGTCCGACCTCGAGATAGTCCAGCAGTTCTCGCGCCCGCGTTTGCGCCGCCGCGGGTTTCCACCCTGCGAGATCGAGCACGACAGAGACGTTCTCCTCGGCGGTGAGGAAGGGCAAAAGGTTATGCGCCTGAAAGATGAAACCGATCTTGTCGAGCCGCAATTGGCGCAGGTTGCCACGCAGCCAGCGGCCATCAAAAACCGTCTCGCCATCGAGCACGAGCCGTCCTGCGGACGGATCGACGATGCAGCCGATGATGTTGAGCAGCGAGGTCTTGCCCGACCCCGAAGGGCCGAGCATCGCCACAACCTCACCTGCATGGATCTGCAAATCGACCGCGCGCAAAGCATCGACACGCGTTTCGCCCTCGCCGTAATGCTTGGCCACACCCGACACATCGACGAGAAGATCACCAATCGCCATTTCAACCTCCCAGCGCCGTCGCGGGATCGACCTTGAGCGCGGCGCGGATGCCGAGCCCTGACGCCACGATGCAGACGCCGACGATGATCCCGGCGAGCACCAATGCGTTGGTCGGCTCCAGCACCACCCGCCGGGGGAAATTGTCTTTCACCAGCAAGATCAACGACAGCCCGATCGCCCAGCCGGAGGTGCCCAGGATCAGCGCCTGCTGAACGATGAGACCGAGGATGGTGCGATCCGGTGCGCCGATCAGCTTGAGCGTCGCGATCTGTTTCAGCTTCTCCATCGTCATTGTGTAGATGATCAGCGCGATCACCACTGCCGAAACGGTGAGCAGGATCCCCAGGAACAGCCCGATCTGTCGGCGCGCGCGATCGACGACCGAAGCGAGCAGGAGCTCTTCTTGCTGCGCTTGGGTCAGAGCGCCCAGATGTTTCCATTGCCGGATCGTCGCAGCCACCCGCGCGACATCTGCATCTGGCTCGATCCGTGCGATGACTGCCGCGACATTGCTGGCGTCAGGCGAGGCCGCTCCACGGGCCGCGCGGACCCGCTCGGCTGCGGGATCGAGTTCGCTCTGCAGGGCCATCGCGTCGGAAAGCGTCATGAAAACTGCGGGATCACCACCGGAATTCATCGCGTCTTCCGTTAGCCCGACGACGGTAAACCGGTTGCGTCCAAGACGGATCGTGTCGCCCACCTCAAGCCCTGACTTTCGATCGGCCACCAATTCGTAATGACTGCGCCCAAGCCCACGCCCCTCGGTGACGGTGGACGGACCTCCGGGACGACCCCGTTCGTAACCGATGACATATAGCCGGAGCGTCTGCGTCCCGTGCTGCGCTTCGATGGTCTGGTAAGTGATCGCGCCCGCCTCGGCGATCCCCGGAAGACGCGCGACCGCATCGCGTGTCGCGGCAGGCAGCGAAGACGCCTCGGCAAAGGGCCCCTGCGTATTGGCCTCGACGACCCAGAGATCCGCGCGCGGCGCTTTCACCGCGGCCAGCGCATCCGAGACGAGACCGTTATAGATCCCGATCATCGCCAGCACGACAGTCATCAGCAACCCCAGCCCGAAGCAGGTCAGGATAAAGCGAAAGAGACTGTGCCGAATGTCCTTGAGCGCGAGGTTCATGCGCCCGCCCCGATGCGAACCTTGCGGCCTTCGACCGCATCTTTGGGAACTGGCGAGACGATTTTCGCCCCTTCCGGCAATCCGCCCGTCACTTCGGAGCGCCCCAGATCGTCGCGCGCACCGAACTCCAGGGTTGCCTGTGCCAGCGCCCCATCCTGCGCGATCCAGACCGTTCCCGACGCGCCATCAAAGCCGATGATATCGACCTCGGGCACCATCAAGGCCCGATCGCGATGACCAGTCGTGACCAGAGCCTCGGCCTGTTCGCCCAGATACATTTCGGCGGGGCAATCCGTGCAAGCGAGCCAGACCTTGCGCTCCTCGTTGACGCGGTCGCTTTCCAACCCGATCCGCACGATGTTGCCATGAAACTCTTGTTGCGGGCGCGAACGAAGACGGATGGCGCCCACCTGCCCCAGCGCAAGCTGGCCCGCGCGCTCCTCGTCGATATAGGCCTGAATCCAGATCGTCTGCGGATCGATCAGGCTGAAGATCGTGTCACCCGCCTTGACCACCGTGCCAGCCTCGGCCTTGCGCGCAATGATCAGGGCATCATAGGGCGCGGCCAGAACGTGCTTTTCGAGAAGCGTGCGGGCCGATTGCAGATTGGCGTCCGCCTCCGCCGCCTGAGCCCGCAGCACCATCAGTTCGGTTTCGGCCACAGCGAGATCGGCGCGCGCCACATCGAGATCGCGCTGGGTTTCCTCCGCGCTTTGCTTCGAGGCCCGGTCCGTTCGTGCAAGTTCCTGCTGGCGCGTATTGGCCGCCTCGCGTTGTGACAATACCGCCTGAGCGCGTGGCAGGGCCGCTTCCGCCTTGGCGAGCGCCGCGCGTGCCGCTTCCACCCCGGCCTCGGCTTGGGCCACGCGCGCCTGTTGTTCCTCGGGATGCAGACGCGCCAGTTCCTGCCCGGCCAGAACGCGATCGCCCGCATCTGCGGACAGGCTCTGCACGGCGCCACCCAGCTCGAAGCCAACCTCGCTCAGCACACGTGCCTCGACGGTTCCCAGACCATAGAGTCGCAAAGTGACATCGGTCTCCGGCGAGAGCACCTGCACCGGCAGCGGGCGATGGCGCATCACCCAGATCCCACCTGCCAGAGCAATTGCGGCAACCCCGACGACAAACCAGCTCTTGCGCATCTCTCAGCGATCCTTCCTGCATTCGAGGAGGCGCAGCTGCACATCGAGCAGCGCGAGCCCCGTCTCTTCCATTGATGTGGTGCGCGGCCCGAGCGCCCAGCGGATCGCGGCGCCCTGAACGAGCGAACTCAGCAGGTAGGCGATATCGCGCGGCCGGAGATCGGCCGCTATCCGGCCCTGTGACTGTGCGGCGGCGAGGTCTGCCGCGAGCGTTTCGTGAAACACGCCGAGGCGCTCTCGGAAGGCGCCGCGCAGAACCTCGTTCTCGGTGGTCAATTCCCGCGAGAACAGAAGCATCGGGATCGCGGGCGTGCGCGCGATCACCCCAAGCTGGGCCGCCACCAGCGCGCGCACCCGTTCCAGCGGATCCGAAACATCTTCAAGTGCTGCCTCCCAAGCCGTCGCCAGCGTGTCGGTGACATGCTCGGCGACCGCGCCCCAAAGCTCTGCCTTGGACGGAAAGTGCCGGAACAGAGCCGCTTGGGTCAGCCCGATCTGTTTTGCAACCGCATTCGTTGTCACGCGATCGGGGCCGATCTGGTCGGCCATTTCGAGAACGGTCGAGACGATTTCGGCTTTTCTCAAACCTGCTGACTTCCGCATCGGACACCTTTAGTAAGTTATCACTCACTTACTAAATGCAGCATCCCAAGACGTCAATGGGGGCTTCGAACAGGTCGCCGCCCCGGTTACTTCCGTGACAAATACTTTCGGAATCTTCGGGGTAAGAGGCAGCCTTGTTGAGACCTCAGGCGCCGACAAGGCCGCGTGCATCCTCGAACCACTCGTCGATCGCCTTGAGGGAGAAAGGAAGGCGGCAACCATATCCACCAGTGAACGCGTCGAAGGCCGCTTCATTCAGGCCGTTGATCCCAACGAGGACAGGAATGCCCTGGAAGATAGCTTCGGCAATCACAGGCCGAAACCCGCGCCCCTCCGCCTCCATCTTGCCGAACTTGTTGACGACGAGCAGATCGGCCCCGCCCGCGAGACTGCGCGACACTGCGGCGACAGAGGCTTCGAGCGCCGCCGGATCAAGACGACATCCGCGCGATCCTCCCCCCAGAGCCTGCGAAATCGCCAGTACTGGGCCGTCCGGAAGAACCTGGATATCCATATCGCAGGCATGGCTTTTGGGTCGATCAATATTGACCTGCACAACGCCACGCACACGAAGCCCGCGCGCAAGCGCCTGCCGGGCAAATCGCGCCATCAGGAAGTCTGCGTCGCCCCGCCCGGGGCTTTGGATAGCGGCGATAGGAAACATCTCGTGTCCTTTCCGTTCAATCATCTGCCCACATTCAGCGCGGCTCGTCTTCACCGAAGACACTCGCGCGCGTGATTGTGCAGTCGAGGTCGGCGAGCACGCCATCCTTGAGACCATAGATCAATCCATGAACCTTGACCGGCTTCCCTGCGGCCCAGGCTCGCTGGAGAATTGGCGTCTCTGCGATCCGGCGCACCCCCTCGACCACGTTGAGTTCGGCCAGACGGTCGCGCCTCGCCTCGATATCGGGCAACTGCGCAAGATCAATCGCATAGGCGCGCGCGAGCCGGCGGATCGGCTCGAGCCAATGGTCCGTCAGGCCGCCCAGCATCTCCTCGGTCGCCGCTTTGACACCGCCGCAGCCGTAATGACCGCACACGATAATCTCGCGAATACCGAGGCTTTCGACGGCGAATTCGAGCGCACTCAGCAAGTTCATGTCCGAGGAATGCACGACATTGGCGACATTGCGATGGACGAAGACTTCGCCGGGGTCGAGCCCGGCCACCACATTTGCCGGAACGCGGCTGTCGGCGCAGCCCACCCAGAAAAACTCCGGGTTCTGCCGGGTGGCGAGACGGGCGAAGTAGCCCGGCTCCTCCGCCTTGCGGTGTTCCGACCAAGTGCGGTTGCGCGTGAAGAGATCGCTCAGCATCGCTTTCGTTCCTACGCCGCCAGATCGACCCCGGAGATCTCGGCACGCGCGGCAAGCTCTGCCACATAGGCGCGCACTGCACGCGTCCAGGCCGCCTTCTCCATCGCCTCAGAAATGCGCGGACGCACGGTCTCGTATGGAAGGGGCGCGCCTTCGGCGACCGCATCGAGACGGATCACATGCCAGCCGAAGCGACTGAGAACGGGCTCCGCGGTGATCTCTCCTTCACCAAGCGCACGCAGGACCCTCTCGAACTCGGGAACGGTGTCGCCCGGACCGAGTTGGCCGAGGAAGCCACCCTCGCCCCGCGAGGAGCAATCACTGTTTTCCTTGGCCAGACGCGCGAAGCTCTTGGGCTTTTCGACGGCCTCCGTCGCCAGGGCACGCGCGCGGGTCTCAGCCGCCCCGCGTTGCGCCTCGTCGCGCGGATCGCAAGCGATCAGGATATGCGCCGCTTCCCAAAGGGGCGGGGCGCGGAACCGCGTGGGATCACGCTCCCATTCGGCACGGATCGCGTCCTCGGAGGGCGGCGTCACCTCGACGGCATCTTCGAGAAGCGCACGGATCAAAGCCTCGTCATCGGTCTCGATCTGCCCCGGAGCGACCTCCTGAGGGTCGGCGTCAATCGCGCGTCGTTCCGCTTCTTGCAGAAGCAGCGCGCGAACCGCGAGCGCATTGGCCGCCTTGCGCCAGGCGATACCGGGTTTGTCACTCGGACCGTTATGGTGCTGGGCTTCCGCGGCTATTGCCGCGGAAGGGATCGTCTGGCCGTTCACGACCACATCGGGAAAGAGCGGTTTCGTCATCGCACTCACTCCGCCGCACGGACCGACTTGGCCGCCTTGAGACGCGCCTTGGCGACATCCGCATCGCTGCGCGGCGGCAGCGGTGCATTCCGACGCGAACGGACGATCTGGTAGCCCGGGCGCAGGAAGAGATACCGCAGCGGAGCGAAGATGCCCGAAGCGATATGGACAAGCCGCGTGAAGGGCGTCAGCAGGAAAATCGTGAGCCCGAGCACGATATGGAGCTTGAAGACAAGCGCCGCGCCCGCGACATAGTCCGCAGCGCCCGGCTGGAAGGTCCAGATCATCTGCGCCCAGGTCATGAACTTGACCATCTCGTGACCGTCGGAGTGCTGCCAGCTCACCGGAACCGTCCCGAGGCCGAGCAGAAGCTGTACCAGCAGGAGCACGAGGATCGCGATATCGGCAAAGCTCGATGTCAACCGGATACGCTGGTCGGTCCAGCGGCGATAGAGCAGCATCCCGCCGCCGATCGTCGCCATCACGCCCGCGATCCCGCCCGCCACGATTGCGAGGATCTGTTTGGCGCCATGGCTGACATGGAGCATGTCGAAGACCCAGATTGGCGTCAGAAGGCCGACGACATGGCCTGCGAAGATCACCAGAACGCCGACGTGGAACAGGATCGACGCGATGGCGAAATGGCGCGTTCGCAGCAACTGGCTCGACGAGGTTTTCCAGGTGAAGGGATCGCGATCGTAACGTGCGATCGAACCCAGGAAGAGCACGGAAAGTGCGATGTAGGGGTAGATGCCAAAGAGAAACGTATTCATCTGAGCCTCCGTCATTCCGCCGCGGTTTTCGCGTGGCGCAGTTTGGGCGGATCCATCTGCGCGAGCATGTCGCGCACCTGCGGACAGCCTGCATTCGGGTCGGGACCGAAGGTGACCTCGGTTTCTTCCCAGATCTTGTCGATCTCCTCGAGATCGTCGGGGGACGGATCAGGCCGCGCGAGGATCTCGGCCACGGCCTCCTCGTCAGCCACCTCACCCGACATTTGCACGAGCGCCGCGAAGATCGCCGCGTAGGCGCTTTCGCGCTTGCCCAGCCGCTCGCCGATCGCAGCGAGGATATGGGCCGCATCGGCGAGCATGTCGCGTGCTTCCTCGGCCGGTCGAGTCGCAAGGAACTCGAGCAGCACGGGAAGGTGGTCGGGCAGTTCGCTCGTGGCCGGCTCGAAACCGGCCGCACGATAGGTTTCGAGCAGGTCGACCATGGCGCCGCCACGATCACGGCTTTCTCCATGGACATGTTCGAAGAGGTTCAGCGACAGGCTGCGCGAGCGGTCGAAGAGCATCACGTAGTCCTCTTCGAGCGCGTAGATGTCACGCGCGCCGAGCTCTTCGATCAGCGGGCGCAGGTCCCGCCGCGCTGCCGCCGTGAGCCGCGTCTCGGAGGCGAGAACGCCCCCGATCTCCGGCATTGCCTGTTGCAACTCCTGCGTCGGATAGCTCAGCAGGACCGAGAAGGCCTTGAGCGTGCGATCATTGAGTTGACGGTCCATCACTGCACCTCCTGCGGCATCTTGAGCGGACGTTTGGAGCCCCCGAAGAGCGAGCCCTTCGAGATCCCGGTCGAGCAGCCGTTGCAATCGGTGAACCCGGTGCCAACGCGTAGATCGTAAGCGTCCTCGACCTGTTCGCGATGGGTTGTCGGGATCACGAAACGGTCCTCGTAATCGGCCAGCGCCATGATCTTGTACATGTCTTCGATCACCCGTCCCGAGAGACCGACACGCGCGGCGATCCCCTCGTCGCGAACCCCGTCGACGGTCTTGGCGCGCATGTAGGAACGCATCGCAAGCATCCGCTCGAGCGCGGTCGCGATCGGGGCCTCGTCACCGGCGGTCAGCATGTTGGCGAGGTAGCGCAGCGGGATACGCAGGCTCTTCACGTCCGGCATCGCGCCGTCCATGCCGATCGCGCCCGCTTCGGCGGCGTTCTGGATCGGCGAGAGCGGCGGGATATACCAGACCATCGGCAGCGTGCGGTATTCGGGGTGCAGTGGGAAGGCGACCTTCCACTCCATCGCCATTTTCCAGATCGGGCTTTGCTGCGCCGACTTGATCCACTCTTCCGGAACGCCGTCGGCGCGCGCGGCCTCGATCACGACCGGATCGTTGGGGTCGAGGAATACGTCGAGCTGCGCATCATAGAGCTTCTGCTCGGACGGCACGTTCGCGGCCTCCTCGATCTTGTCGGCATCGTAGAGCATCACGCCCAGATACCGGATCCGGCCCACGCAGGTTTCCGAACACACGGTCGGGTTGCCGCTTTCAATCCGCGGATAGCACAAGGTGCACTTCTCGGATTTGCCGGTCGACCAGTTGTAATAGACCTTCTTGTAGGGACAGCCCGAGACGCACATCCGCCAACCGCGGCATTTGTCCTGGTCGATCAGGACGATGCCGTCCTCCTCGCGCTTGTAGATCGCGCCCGAGGGGCAGGAGGCCGCGCAAGCCGGGTTGAGGCAATGCTCGCACAGGCGCGGCAGATACATCATGAAGGTGTTCTCGTATTCCCCGTAGATCTCCTTCTGGACGCCTTCGAAGTTGTAATCCTTCGAGCGTTTCGAGAATTCGCCGCCCAGGATTTCCTCCCAGTTCGGCCCCTTCTCGATCTTCTCGATCCGCTCGCCGGTGATCTTGGAGCGCGGGCGGGCGGTCGGGAAAGCCGTCATCTCGGGCGCGTTGGCGAGATGCTCGTAGTCGAAATCGAACGGCTCATAGTAGTCGTCGATCGCGGGCAGGTCGGGGTTGGCGAAGATATTCGCCACGATCCGCCATTTCGAACCCTGCCGCGGGATCAGCTTGCCGGAACGGGTGCGTTTCCAGCCACCGTTCCAGCGTTTCTGATTTTCCCAGTCGGTCGGATAGCCGGTGCCAGGCTTGGTCTCGACGTTGTTGAACCAGGCGTATTCGACACCGTCGCGGCTGGTCCAGACGTTCTTGCAGGTCACGGAGCAGGTGTGACACCCGATGCATTTGTCGAGGTTCAGCACCATGCCGATTTGTGCGCGGACTCTCATTCTGCTGCCTCCTGGGTAGCGGGCTCATCGAGCCAGTCGATCTTCTTCATCTTGCGGACCACGACGAATTCGTCCCGGTTCGCACCGACGGTGCCGTAGTAGTTGAAACCGTAGGCGAGTTGAGCGTAGCCGCCGATCATATGCGTGGGCTTGAGCGTGGCGCGGGTCACCGAGTTGTGGATCCCCCCGCGCAGGCCCGTCTTCTGGGAGCCCGGCGTGTTCACGATCTTCTCCTGCGCGTGATACATGAAGATCGTGCCTTCCTTCATCCGCTGCGAGACGACCGCCCGCGCGGTCAGCGCGCCGTTGACGTTGTAGGCCTCAACCCAGTCGTTATCTTCGATCCCGGCTTTCTTCGCGTCGGTCTCCGAAATCCAGACCACCGGCCCGCCGCGGTTCAGCGTGAGCATCAGCAGGTTGTCGGTATAGGTGGAGTGGATGCCCCACTTCTGGTGCGGAGTGATGAAGTTCAGCACGACATGCTTGTCGTCGCCGGCGAGCACATCTTGCGTCACGGTCTTCAGGTCGACCGGCGGGCGATAGGACACGAAGCCCTCGCCGAAAGCGCGCATCCAGAGGTGATCCTGATAGAGCTGCTGACGACCCGATAGGGTGCGCCACGGGATCAGCTCATGCACGTTCGTGTAGCCGGCGTTGTAGCAGACTTCCTCGCTCTCGATACCCGACCAGGTCGGGGACGAGATGATCTTGCGCGGTTGCGCGGCGATATCGCGGAAGCGGATCTTCGTGTGCTCCTGCCCTTCGGCAAGGTGCTTGTGCCCGCGGCCGGTGGGTTTCTCGAGCGCCCCCCAAGCCTTGACCGCAACCTCGCCGTTGGTTTCAGGCGCGAGCATCAGGATCACCTCGGTTGCATCGATATCGGTATCGATTTTCGGGCAACCTTTGGCGGGACCATCCTCCCATTCGCCATTGAGTTTGCGAAGCGCTTCGACCTCGTGCTTGGTATCCCAGCCGATCCCCTTGCCGCCATTGCCCAGCTTGTCCATCAGCGGACCAAGCGCCACGTACCGATCGTAGATCGCGCCGTAGTCGCGCTCGACCGTGACGTAGTTGGGCGCGGTCTTGCCCGGGATCAGGTCGCATTCGCCCTTCTTCCAATCGCGCACCTCTGGCTGAGCCAATTCGCCCGCCGTGTCGTGCAGGATCGGCGCCTGGACAATGTCGGTTTCCTTGCCGAGAACCTCCGGTGAAACCTCCTGGAATTTCTTGGCGATCGCCTTGAAGATCTCCCAGTCGGACTTCGACTCGTAGGCAGGGTCCACAGCCGCTTGAAGCGGGTGAATGAACGGGTGCATGTCCGAGGTGTTGAGGTCGTTCTTTTCATACCAGGACGCGGTCGGCAGAACGACGTCGGAATAGACCGCGGTCGTCGACATACGGAAGTCGATGCAAACGAGCAGGTCGAGTTTGCCTTCCGGCGCCTTGTCGTGCCAGACCGCCTCCTTCGGCTTCGCCCGACCTTCCTCGCCAAGATCCTTGCCGAGAATCCCGCTGTCGGTGCCGAGCAGGTGACGAATGAAGTATTCGTGCCCCTTGCCCGACGAACCCAGAAGATTCGAACGCCACACATAGAGATTGCGCATCCAGTTTTCCGGGGCGTCAGGGTCCTCGCAGGACATCTGCAGCTCACCGGACTTCAGCTTTTCGGCCACGTAATCCTTGGGATCCATGCCGGCAGCCTTGGCGGCCTTGGTGACCTCGAGCGGGTTCGTCTTGAGTTGCGGAGCCGACGGCAGCCACCCCATCCGTTCAGCGCGGATGTTGTAGTCGATCAGCGAGATGTCCCAGTCACCCTTCGGCGCGGTGGGCGAAAGGATCTCGCTCACGCCGAGCGTCTCGTAGCGCCACTGGTCGGTATGGGCGTAGAAGGCCGAAGTTCCGTTCATCTGCCGCGGCGGGCGCGACCAGTCGAGACCGAAAGCCAGAGGCAGCCAGCCGGTTTGCGGGCGAAGCTTTTCCTGTCCCACGTAGTGGCTCCAGCCACCGCCTTCCTGACCGACGCAACCGCACATCACCAGCAGGTTGATGATACCGCGGTAGTTCATGTCCATGTGATACCAGTGGTTCAGACCGGCCCCGAGGATCACCATGGACTTGCCATGCGTCTTCTCGGCATTGGTCGCGAACTCACGGGCCACGGCGATGATCTTGTCGGCCGACACGCCGGTGATCTTCTCCGCCCAGACGGGGGTGTAGGGCAGGTCATCGTCGAAATTGTGGCTCACCCAGTCGCCGCCCAGCCCCCGGTCGAGACCGTAATTGGCGCAGAGCAGGTCGAACACGGTAGCGACCATGCCTTCGCGGCCATCGGCGAGCGTGACCTTTTTCACCGGCACGTTGCGAGTGAGCACATCGGGATGCTGGCACTTGACGAAATTCTCGGTGGCAGCGCCGCCGAAATAGGGGAAATCGACCCCGACCACGTCATCGTGGTCCTCTTCCATCACCTGGCTCAGGCGCAGCCGCGTCTCCTTTGCACCGGCGCGGTCCTCGAGGTTCCATTTGCCTTCTTCGCCCCAGCGGAAGCCGATCGACCCGTTGGGTACGACCAAATTGCCGGAGGTTTCGTCATGGGCGACGGTCTTCCAGTCGGGGTTGTTCGCCTCACCCAGCGCGCCGTCGAGATCGGAGGCGCGCAGCATCTTTCCGGGAACGTGACGCCCGTCTTGCTCGTCGAGCAGCACCAGCATCGGCATGTCGGAGTAGCGCCGCGCGTAATCCTCGAAATACTCGGCCTGTCGGTCGAGGTGGTACTCGCGCAGGATCACATGCCCCATCGCCATGGCGAGCGCACTGTCGGTGCCCTGCTTCGGGTTGAGCCAGATGTCACCGAACTTGGAGGCTTCCGAGTAGTCGGGGCAGATCACGGCAGACTTGGTGCCGCGATAGCGGGCCTCGGTATAGAAATGGGCGTCCGGCGTGCGGGTTTGCGGCACGTTCGAGCCCCAGATCAGCAGATAGCCCGCGTTATACCAGTCGGCGGATTCCGGGACGTCGGTCTGCTCGCCCCAGGTCTGCGGCGAGGCAGGCGGAAGATCGCAGTACCAGTCATAGAAGGACAGACAGGTGCCTCCCAGAAGCGAGAGGTAGCGCGCACCGGCAGCGTAACTGACCATCGACATCGCCGGGATCGGCGAGAAGCCGAAGACGCGATCGGGCCCGTAGGTCTTCGCAGTATAGGCATTCGCGGTCGCTGCGATCTCGGTCGCCTCGTCCCAGCTCGCGCGCACAAAACCGCCCTTCCCGCGGGCCTTGGTGTATTCGGCGCGCAGCAGAGGATCGCTCTGGATGGCGGTCCATGCCGCGATTGGCGACTTGGTCTTGCGCATCTCGCGCCACATTTTCAGCAGCTTGCCGCGTACCATCGGATATTTCATCCGCGCCGCGGAATAGAGATACCAGCTATAGGAAGCGCCTCGAGCGCAGCCGCGCGGCTCGTGATTGGGCAATCCCGGCCGGGTGCGCGGATAATCGGTCTGCTGCGTCTCCCAGGTCACGATCCCGGATTTCACGTAGATCTTCCAGCTGCACGACCCGGTGCAGTTCACGCCGTGGGTCGAACGCACGATCTTGTCGTGGCGCCAGCGGGAGCGATAGGTGTCTTCCCATTTGCGGTCCTCGCGGGTCACTTGCCCGTGGCCATTCGAGAACTGCTCCAATTCCTTCGATTGCAGGAAGTTAAGTCTGTCGAGCAAGTGGCTCATGTCGCGTCTCCTTGCGGAAATGGGTTAGAGGCGCGCGCCGAGGGACGACGGCGCGCGCCGGTCGTGTCAGCAGGGAACGGACGCACCCTTGCGGCTGTAGAAGAACCAGGTGACCACCACGCAGAGCGCGTAGAAGATCATGAAGCCCCACAGTGCCGCATTCGGTGCGCCGGTCAGGCTGATCGACGTGCCGTAGAATTTCGGGATGAAGAAGGCGCCATAGGCCGCGATCGCCGAGGTGAAGGCGATGATCGCCGAGCTTTCCAGCTCCGATTGCTTGAGAGTGGCGGCAGCGTCCAGATGCGGGTTCAGACGCGGCACTTCCTGACGCATGATCGAGGGGATCATCTGGAAGGTCGAGGCATTGCCCACGCCGGTCAGGAAGAACAGCGCCATGAAGCAGGCGAAGAAGCCCCAGAAGTTGCCTGCGTCACCGGCCGAGGGCAGGAACTGCAGAACGCCCCAGACCGCCACTATCATGCCGACGAAGGTCCAGAAGGTCACGCGACCACCACCGAACTTGTCCGAGATCCAGCCCGTGCCAGCCCGGCTCAGCGCACCCACGAGCGGACCGAGGAAGGCGTATTGCAGAGCGTCCACTTCGGGGAACTGCGTCTTCATGAGGAGCGGGAAGCCCGCCGAGTAGCCGATGAAGCTCCCGAAGGTGCCGGTGTAGAGCACGCACATCACCCAGTTGTGGAAGCGCGAGAAGATCACCGATTGCTGCTTGAACGAGGCACTGGCCGACGCGATGTCATTCATCCCGAACCATGCGGCGATCGCCGAAAGCACGATGAAGGGCACCCAGACGAAGCCCGCGTTTTGCAGGAAAAGCTCACCACCGGCAGTCAGTTGCTGCGGCGCGCCGCCAAGCGCGCCGAACACGCCCGAGGTGATCACGATCGGCACGACGAACTGCATCACCGACACGCCCGCATTGCCAAGACCCGCGTTCAGCGCCAGGGCATTGCCCTTGGTCTTCTTGGGGTAGAAATAAGCAATGTTGGCCATCGAGGAGGCGAAGTTGCCGCCGCCGAAACCGCACAGCAGAGCGAGCAGCAGGAAGACGGTGTAAGGGGTATCGGGGTTCTGCACCGCAAAGCCGATGCCCAGTGCGGGCAGAAGCAGCGTCGCGGTCGAGAAGGCCGTCCATTTGCGGCCGCCGAAGATCGGGATCATGAAGCTGTAGAAGATGCGCAGCGTCGCGCCCGAAAGACCCGGCAGCGCCGCAAGCCAGAACAGTTGGCCGGTGGAGTAGTTGAAGCCGATCGCCGGAAGCTTTGCGACCACGACCGACCACACCATCCAGACCGAAAAGGCCAGCAGCAGGTTCGGGATCGAGATCCAGAGGTTGCGCGCCGCAATGGCACGGCCACGCGATGACCAGAACTCGGGATCTTCAGGACGCCAGTCGACAAGGGTGTGGCCTTGCTGCGCGACCGCTTGGGATGAGGTTGCCATGGGTTGTTCCTCCCGTTTGGCGGATTGATGGAATTGCGGGGCCCGGCGCGTTCTCGTCGCGCCCCGCGGTCGCGCGTCAGGCGCTGGCTACGGCCACTTTCCGGGTCTCGATCGCGTTGAGAGCGTGTTCGAGCTCGGCATTGGCCTTGTCGGCGCGTTTGCGCAAAGTCTGGATGTTGGCGATCGCGAAAGCCGCGCGCTCCTCATCTTCCTGCCTCGTGGAGAAGCGGACGAAGAAGGCGAGGAACGAGGCGGCGGTGACCACCATGCCCAGGATCAGGAAGGCCTCGTGCCAGTCCATCGCGCCCTTGAAGAGGAAGCCGGCGAGCACCGCACCGGCGTTACCGCCCGCGCCCACGACACCGGCCACCGCGCCCAGCGCCTTCTTGTTGATGAAGGGCACCACCGAATAGGTCGCCCCTTCCGCCATCTGCGTGAAGAGCGAGAAGACGATCAGCGACGGAAGAGCGAGGAAAAGCACCTGCATCTGGCTGAAGATCATCAGCGCGATGCCTTCGAAGAGGAGGCACATGAAGAGCCAGAAGGACCGGCCGCGCAGCCCCCAGAGCGAGCCGAAATTGTCACCGAACAGACCGCCCAGCGTGCGCGCGAAGATGTTCATCAGGCCGAAGGAGGCAGCGACGAGGCCGGCGGCCACGAGGCTCAGGTTGAAGTAGTCCGCGAAATAGAGCGCGGCGACGTTGTTGATCGTCAGCTCGATGCCGAAGCACGCGCCGTAGATCACGAACAGCATCCACACGCGGTAGTCAGCCATCGCGGTCCAGTAAGCGCCGGTGACGGTCTTCTTTTCCGGCATCATGCCACGGGCGCGCAGGTCGTCGTAATTGCCGTCGGGCGCATCCTGCGTCAGGAAGTAGTAGCCGATCCCGATAAGAAAGATGATCACGCCGACGACGACCATCGACAGGCGCCAGCCGAGCGCCTCGGAGAAGCCGAAGCCCACCACGAAGACCGAGAAAAGCAGCGGCATCACGAATTGCGTCACCCCGCCGCCGAGGTTGCCCCAGCCCGCCGAGGTGGCGTTGGCCTGGCCAACCACGTTCGACGCGAACATCACCGAGGTATGGTATTGGGTGATGACGAAGGACGCCCCGATCCCGCCGATCAGGATACGGAAGATCAGGAAGGTGGTGAAGTCATGCGCAAGGCCGATCCCCATCACCGGCAGAGAGCCGAGGATGAGCAGCCAGGTGTAGGATTTGCGAGGGCCAATCCGATCCACGAGCCAGCCGATGAACAGACGCGCGAAGATCGTCATCGACACCGAGCCGATGATCGCCCAGCCCACCTGGCTCTTGGTCAGGTGCAGTTCGTCGCGCACCACCGCCATGAGCGGCGCGATCCCGAACCATGCAAAGAAGCAGGCGAAGAACGCAAACCACGTCATGTGGAAGGTTCGGATCTGCACCATCGTCACGTTGAAAAAGTTTGGCCACAGGGAGGTGGCCTTGTTCTGGAGCTCCATGCTCTGTCCCTCCTGGTATTTCATCCGTTGCGAAACGGAAGCGTCACGAGGAGGTATGTCGAGGCACGCACGCAGGAGGCTTGATCAAGATCAAACTCTCCCGGAAGCTGGAGCGAAATAAACGGCGCCGTAGAATCAGTCAGGTCGCATGACGCAACGCATCAAGGCGCCATGGGTGGCATGTCAGCCGCACGCTTGATAAATATCAAGTCAACACCACGCACCAGCCCTGAGCGAAGGAAAACGAATGCCGATTCGGGTCAAGGATGACGAAGCCGCAGAGGTTCGGGCGCTCGATCTTTTCACGGGCCTCGAAGACGATGACTTCGCAGCCTTGATGCGGGGTGCCTATGTGCAGACCTTCCCTCCCCGTATCGAACTGGCCAGTCAGGGCGAGCGCAGCGATTTCCTGCATGTGGTCACTGGCGGCGCGGTCGAGATGTTCGCGAGCTGGAACGGGCGCGAGACCGTGATGGCCACGCTCGAACCGGTATCAACCTTCATTCTCGCGGCGACGATCTGCGACGCGCCCTATCTCATGTCGGCGCGCACGCTCGAGAAATCCCGTATCGTTTTGGTGCCATCGGAAGACGTGCGGAAGATCTTCGATATCAACGCCGATTTCGCGCGAGCGGTCGTCACGGAACTGGGTCGCAGCTATCGCGCGGTGGTCAAGAGCACCAAGAACCTGAAACTGCGCACGTCGCTGGAGCGGCTCGCCAATCACCTGCTGCAGCGCTACGCGATGGAAGGCAATCCCACCGCCTTCGAACTGGGGCAGGAAAAGCGCCATCTGGCTTCCTATCTCGGGATGACGCCGGAAAATCTCAGCCGGGCGATCCGCCAGTTGGAGCCTTACGGTGTCACTTTCGAAGGCAATATCGTGACGATCACGAACCCGGAGGATCTGACGAACTTCGCCAAGCCTTCGCCGCTGATTGACGATCCCTGGTCGTGATCGTCAGCGCCGACCCTCTGCCTCGTCGATCAACCCTTTCACCCAGACGGAAAAGCCCCATGACGCGGGCACGCCCAGCGGCAGCGAGAGCGCCAGCGCCACGAGCGGCGGGATTGCGGGCAGGCCGATCCATTGCCCCATCAGCCCCAGCATGAAGAGGTTGATCGCGACCGCCGCCGCGGCGAAGGGATAAAGCAACACCATCAGCCGCGACAGGCGCGGTCCCTCAGTGGCTGGTGCCGTCATCGAAGGTGATCTTGTTCCAGACATTGTATTTCCCCGAGGGCTTGCGCATCGGCAGCCGCTTCACCTCTTCGAGCGTCTTCGCATCATAGACGATGACCGCGCCGTCATCCTCCCAGATCGAGACCAGCGCATAAGAGCCGTCCTTGGTGAATTCGACATGGGCGACCGTCTTGCCCGGCGCGGGATCGAGCGTCTTGACGATCTCGAGGCTCTGCTTGTCGATGACGTGCATCTTGTCCTTGTTCGGACCGAAGAAGACATCGGCCCAGACATAGGGCGAATTCTCATGGCTGCGCAGGAAGAACCCCGGCCCCATCGTCTTGATCTGGCGCACAAGCGACCAGTCCTTCATATCGATGACCGAGAGCACGCCTTCCTTGAGATGCGGCGTCGCCATCACGCGAGAGCCATTGCGCTCCCAGCTGATCCCGGAACCCAGATGCGGCATTCCCGGCAGCGGCAGTTCGGAGATCGCGCGGCCCACATCGAGATTGACCACCACGCCCTTGTCGCCGTCGCGGTTTGCACCGATCAAATTGCGATAGTCGGGCGAGAAGAAGAAATCGTCGAGCGGCTCGTCGATCAGGATGCGGCGGCGTGCGAACAATCCCTCCTCGGCGCCGAGCTGTTCTTCCATGCTCTGCTCGTGGCTGTGCACGAAGCCGTCATGGAAGGGCCCGGCGTTCGGGCTGGTCGCGATTTCCCAGATTTCCGGCGCATCCTTGAGCGCGAGAACGAAGCTTTCGCGCTGCGGCGCCTGATAGACCGCCGAGACGCGCGATGGCGTGCCGTCGCGGGCGACCACGTCGCGCACTGTGACCACCGACAGATCCTCGGTCGACAGGATGGTCAGCGTGCGTGGCAGGTAATTGGCGACCGCGAGCCATCTACCGTCATGGCTCATCGCGATGTTGCGGCTATTGAGGCCCGCGCGCACCTGACCGACCACCTGCAGTGACCAGATATCGTATTTCTGCACCCAGCCGTCACGGCTCATGATGAATACATAATGCCCGTCGGGAGAGAATTTCGGGCCACCATGGACTGCGAAAGGCGTCGCGAAGCGGTCGAGCACCTCGAACGTGTCTCCATCGAGCACCGACACATGGTGATCTCCAGTTTCCACGACGAGGGTGATGTTCATCGGATCGGCGGTGAAGACCGGCGCCTTGGCGGGTTTGTAATCCGGGTTCAGCTCCAGGCTCTCATTCGCCATCTCGACCGACCACCGCGGCACCTCGGCGAGCGGCGTTTCGACATAGCGCGAGATCGCGGCGATCTGCTCTGCAGTGAGCTGATCGGAAAACCCCGCCATCTGCGTCGCGGGACGGCCCTCGGCGATCACTTTTTCCAGCTTGGGCCCATACATCCGCCCGAGCGTTTCGGGGATCAATGCCGGACCCGTGCCGCCAAGACGCCCTTCGCCATGACAGACTGCGCAATGCTCGTTGAAAAGGGCCGCCGCGCTCGGTTCGGCCTCGGCGGCTTGTGCGACGCTCATCACGGCAAGCAACACGACGATGCTCGTCACCAACCCCCCGGCCGGAAGCGCCAGCGAGCGGTGCAGAGGATAGCGGGCGAGCGGATCAGAAGAAGCGATGCGCGGGGTCATGGCTCTTGCCTCGGAAACGGGTGACGGTGACGCGCTGAGCCTCGGCATCGAGGCCGATCTCGGACGCGCCAAGATAGCAGGCCGGATCTTCGGCCCAGGGATCGCCGGTCAGTTGCAGCGCGCGGATCCGGGTATTGCCGCCGCAGACCGACTTGTAGGCACAGGCACCGCACCGCCCCTTGAGCGGGCGGGGCCGCGTGCGCAATGTGGCCAGCATCGGATCGTCGCCGGTCCAGAGGTCCGAGAACGGCGTCTGCTTGACGTTGCCGATCGTGTAATCGGACCAGTAGGTGTCGGGATGCACACGGCCCAGCGTGTCGATATTGGCGACGCCAAGTCCCGAGGAGTTCCCGCCCCATGCCTCCAGATGCGCCCGGATATGGGAGGCTCTCTCGGGGAAATTCTTCTCGACCCAACGCAGGAAATAGACCGCATCGGCATCGTTGTTGCCGGTGACGATCTCCAGCGGCTGATCTTCGGCCACCGCGACCCAGGCCCTGTCGAGCAACTCGTCGAGGGCCGCGCGGGTGCGGCCATGTTCGGTGTCATCGCCGCGGTGCTTGTCGCCCCGCCCGGCATAGACGAGATGCGAGAGGTAGAACTTGTCGGCACCCTCGCGGTCGCACAGATCCATCATCTGGCCCAGCTGATCGGCGTTGTCCTCGGTGATGGTAAAGCGCAGCCCCACTTTCACATTCCGCGCGAGCAGCTCGCGCACCCCCGTCAGCGCCGCGTCATAGGCTCCTTCGAGGCCACGGAACCAGTCATTCGTCGCCCCGATGCCGTCAAGCGAGATCCCGACATAGTCGAAGCCCAGATCCGCAATCCGACCGGCATTCTCGGCATTGATCAGCGTGCCATTCGTCGAGAGCGACAGGTGGCGGAAGTTCAGCGCCTTCGCACGCTCGGCCAGTTCGAAGAAATCGAACCGGGAGAGGGGTTCGCCGCCCGAGAGGATCAGCGCCGGAATGCCGTAAGCCTTGAGATCGTCGAGGACCCCCATCGCCTGCTCGTGGCTCAGCTCGCCGGGAAAATTCACATCGGCCGAGGTGGTGTAGCAGTGACGGCAACGAAGATTGCAACGCCGCGTGAGGTTCCAGATCACCACCGGCTTCACCGGCCCCTCGCGGCGGCGCACCGGGGTCGGATGGACCAGTTCGCGCATGTATTGGGTCAGTCGAAACATCGTCTCAGTCCTTCCTCAGCCGCAGCCCGGTCTTCTTCAGGATGCGGGTCGAATAGAGAATGTCGCTCTCGCGGCAGGCTTCGCCCAGGAGGGCCGCGATCTGGGCGCGCTTGGTCTCGACCTCGGCGCGGTCGTGTCCGTGGATCATCGCGAAGAGATTGTAGGGCCAGCCCTCGCCGCGCGGACGCAGGTAGCAATGCGAAACGAAGTCGAGCGCGCCGATCATGGGACCGAGATCGCGAACCTTTTCGTCGTCGACGTCCCAGACCGACATGCCATTCGCCGTCATGCCGAGCGCGTAATGATTTGGCGCAAGCGCGATGCGACGGATCACTCCGCGCGCCAGCATGTCACGCATCCGCGCCATGACCTCGTCTTCGCTCAGACCGATCTGCGAAGCGATCTGGGCGTAGGGCTGCGGGCACAGGGGCAAGCCGCCTTGCGTGGCCGCGACGATCCGTTTCTCGATTGCATCCAACATCAGGCTGTGACCCTGAAACCCACGAAGAACTCTTCGAGTTTCGGGAAACGGAGCACCTTCAGCCCCGTTTCCCGCTCGATCTCATCGGCTGTTGTCTCGATACCTTCCGGAGCTACCGCGGCGAGGACGAACCACATGTTCAGCCGATGAGTGCGTTCATAATTGTGGGCGACCTCCGGGTGGGCATTGACCAAAGTCATGACCCTCTCGAAATCACTTTCGGGCACCTCCATCGCGCAGAGGCAGAACTCTCCACCCATCGGCGCGACGTCGAAGAACGGACCGAAACGGGTGATCGCCCCGATCTCGCGCAGGTTCGCAAGCCGGTCGATCAACTCCGCCCCGGTCACGCCAAGACCGGCCCCCGCCTCGTCGAAGGGACGCGACGCGATCGGAAAGCCGTCTTGAAGGGTGTTGAGAATAGCGCGATCGATCGCGTCGAGCGCATCATCGGGAAGCGGCTGACGTCTCATTGCGCAGCCTCCAGCCTGGGACGATCGAGCAAGGCACCGGTCTGCTTGAAGCAGCGGATCGAGAACAGGACCTGATGGCTCGCACCCGCCAGTTCCGGCAGTGCGGCGGCCTTTTCGACCGCCGCCAACGCCTCACCGCGGGTCTTTGCGTGGATCATCGAGAACAGCGTGTGATCCCACTCCGGCGTGCCGCGACGCTCGTAGCACAGCGTCACCTCGGGCAGGTTCACCAAGGCATGGCCAGCGGCGGGCACACGTTCCTCGGGCAGTTTCCACACCACCATCGCGTTCGAGCGCCAACCCAGGGCGCGGTGACGCACGATCACGCCAAGGCGGGTGATGATGCGCGCATCGAGAAGCGCCCGGATACGGGCCAGAATATCGGCTTCGGAGCGACCGAGATTGCGCGCAAGCTCCGCATAGGGTTCCTCGGTGATCTCCAGCCCGTCGGTCAGCGCCTGCAAAATCGCTCGGTCGCCTTCCTGGATCGCCCCGGTATCGGCCCCTTCCCCCATGCGCAGACCATGGCGTGGTCCGTTCAGCTTGAACCCGAGATCGACATTGAAAGCCCGCTTGAGCGGAAGATCGAGAACCGGCAGACCCGTGCGCGCCTCGATCCGCGCCAGTGTCGCCGCCAGCATCTCGGCATCGGGGGCGGTGGCGACAAACCAGATGTTCCAGTCGTGCTCGCGCAGGTAGGAATGGTTCACGCCGGGTTCCTGCCCCACGATCCGCGCCATCTCGTCGATCTGCCACTCCGGCGCGGCAATTGCCGCGAGCGTCGAGACACCGACCGTGTTGGGTCGGCAGGTCGCCCCGACCCGCGCGACCGTGCCTTCGGCCACCATTTCGCGCAGACGCGCAATTACCCGGGGGACCCCGACGCCCAAGTCGCAGGCGATCGCGGAAAAGGGCTCGGGCGTCACCGGAAAACCGCGCTGCCAGTCGTCAAGCAGACGGTGATCCAAATCGGTCAGGTAGGCCATGTTTCAAAGCCCCAGTCTGTGGGCGCGCGCGGTGAAGAAGATCCCCGAGGGGCTTTCCGCCGCGATCTCGCCGATGGGTTGCAACGTCGTCGTGTCGTAGATCACCACCTTGTTTTCATCGCGCACCGAGACCCATGCCTCCGTGCCGCGCGACGTGAATTCCATGTGCAGAACCGCCGGGCCGGGTTTCATCTCGCCGACGATCTGGTGCGTCATCGAGTCGATCACCTGCACCGTGTCATTGAGCGGGTGGGCGAAGTTCACCCAGACCTGTCGACCGCCCGGCCGCGCCATCGCGAAGACCGGCTGGCCATAGGTCTCGGTGCGGCCGGTCTCTTCGAGCGAGCGCGAGTCGATCCAGAGAACCTCGTGGTGATGGACCGCCGGCAGCACGATCTGGTCGCCCGCCTTCGCCCAGCCCTCGAGATGGGGCATCTTGTAGACGGGCATTTCCTCCTGCCCGCGTCCGTAATGCGGCAGGATGCGTCGCGGCTCGGGAGTCTCGTCCCACAGGTCGATCGCGGCGAGCCCGTCCTCACCGAATAGCCCCGCGATATAGGTGCGCCCGTCATCGGTCACCAACGCATCATAGGGTTGCTCGCCCACATGGGCGAAGGTCGTGATCCTGGGCTCTGCCCCCGACATGTCGACGATCCGGGTCTCGCCCGTATCCCAGACCGAGAAGACGAATTTGCGGCCCGGGGCGTCCTCTAGCCCCAGCGCTTTTCCCTCGGCCGGGATATCGGCCACGAGATCGAGCGTGTCGGCATCGAAGATCTTGATCCCGCCGGGCTCGTAATTCGCCACCGCGATCAGCTTGCCGTCATCCGAGATCGCCCCGCCGATCGAATTCCCCGATTGCAGGATTCGCTTCACGATTTTCTGCGAGAGAATGTCGATCTTGCTCAGCCCGCCATCGCGACCGAACACATAGGCAAAGCGTTCGTCGGGCGAGAAGACGAGAGAGGCGTGCGAGAGATCTCCGAGCCCTTCGATACGCCCGATCGCGGCATGTTCGGACTGGTCGATGATCAGGACCGAGCCCGTCGCGCGCTCGACGATCACGCCGAGATCTCCGGTGGCACGCAACTCGGTCGCGCCGAGCGGGGCGGCCAGCGCGGAACAAAGCAGCAGGGCGGATGAGAGTGTGAGGGCGCGTTTCATTTCTCTGCCTCCAGCAGATAATCGGCAATCCAGTAGGCTTCCTCTTCGGTCATGATCGGACGCCAGGGCGGCATCGCGCTGCCGGGCATGCCGTCGAGGATGATCGTGGCGAGAGTCTCGCGGTCCTGGCCGTCGAGAGCCTCGCGGGTGAGCGGCGACCCGAGGCCGCCCTTGCGGGTCAGGCCATGACACGAGCCGCAATCCTGTTCGACGAGATGGCTCAGCCGCGTCGCGTCGGCGGCGGTGATCTCGCCGGCGCCCGCTGGCAAGGCGGCGAGGATCAGCAGGGCTGCGAGGCTACGCATGGGCCGCAAGGCCGTGGCGCTCCAGCCAGTCAGAGACCGGCAGGCCGTGCGCCTCCTCCGCTTTGTAGAGCGAAACCACCTCGCCGATGAAGAACAGCACCGGCGCCTTGAGACCCGTTGCGGCCTCGGCGATCGTGTCGAGCTGCCCGACGACGCGACGTTCGCGCGGGGTGGTCGCCGAAGCGATGGCCATGGCGGGCGTGCTCGCAGGCAGGCCGCGCGCGATCAGTTCGGCGGAAATCGTGACCATATTGGCGGCGCCCATATAGACGACGAGCGTGGTCTCGGGCGAGGTCAGGCTGTCCCAGTCGAGATCGAGATCGGCATCCTTCGCGCGATGTCCGGTGACGTAGCGCACGCCCGTCGCCAGCCCGCGATGGGTCAGCGGCACATGGGTCGAGCTGGCGGCACCCTGAGCGGCGGTGATGCCCGGAACATAGTCATAGGGGATACCGGAGGCCTCGAGTTCGGCGGCCTCTTCCGAGCCACGTCCGAAGATCAGCGGGTCTCCCCCCTTCAGCCGCGCGACGCGCAGCCCCTCGCTCGCAAGCTCCACGAGAATTTCGTTGATCCGATGTTGCGGCACGCAATGATAGCCGGCCTCCTTGCCGACCGCGACCAGTCGCGTCGTGGCGGGGATCAGCGCCATGATTTCGGGAGAAACGAGGCGGTCATAGACCACGACATCGACCTCTTTGAGCAAGCGCAGCGCCTTGCAGGTCAGCAGTTCTGGATCGCCCGGACCAGCGCCGATGAGATGAACCTTGCCAAGCTGGGTCATATGTCGTCTCCCTTGCAGCTCGCTCGCGTGAGGATGGGAAGGGCCAGACGGCCCCTCCCCTGTTTTCCAAGAGGATCAGTAGATATCCTTCTGGGTGTTGGTGACGTTGAACTTGCCGGTCGGCGTGATCAGGCGCGGGTCCTTGATCACCTGTTTCAGCTCCAGCGTCTTGTCATCGACCACGACGATCGCGCTCTCCTTGTCCTTGGCGTTCCAGACCGAGAACCAGACTTCCGTGCCTTCCTTGTTGAATTCAGGCTGCACGACGCGCGGCTGGCCATCGGTGATGCCCGACCATTCGACGATCGGCAGGACCTTGAACTCGGGATCCGCATCCGCCGTCATCGAGTCGATGTTGAACACCGCGACCGAGCCCGAGATATCGGCTTCGGGGTTGAGCGGCGCGTCCACATAGAGGTGGTTCGAACCCGGATAGGTCTTGATGAAGAGCGAGCCGCCACCCAGCGCGTAGAACGTGTCCACGAGTTTCCAGGCATTGTCGGCATGGCCCTCGGGGTCGGTCCCGATCAGAGCCACGGTCTCGTCGCCCAGGTGCGAGGTCGCCCAGACCGGCCCGAAGACCGGGTGGTTGAAGTTCGCCCCCCGACCCGGGTGCGGCGTCTGGCCGTCGGTTTCGACGATGCCGACGAGCTTGTCTTCCTTGGTGTCGACGATCGCCACCTTGCCGCGCGCGTTGGCCGCCACGAGGAAATAGCGATGGGTACTGTCGAACCCGCCATCGTGCAGGAACCGTTCCGCTTCGATCTCGACCGTCTTGAGGTTCTTCAGATCGGTGTAATCGACAAGAAGGATCTTGCCCGTTTCCTTCACGTTGACGATGAACTCGGGATTGTAGTGCGAGGCCACGATCGAGGCGACGCGCGGTTCCGGGTGGTAGGTCTGCTCGTCATAGACGTTGCCGCGGGTCGACACGATCTTGAGCGGCTCGAGCGTCTCGCCGTCCATGATCACGTATTGCGGCGGCCAGTAGGAGCCGGCGATCGCATACTTGTCTTCCCAGCCTTCGAATTTCGACGTCTCGATCGAGCGCGCTTCCGAGCCCACCTTGATCTCGGCCACCGTGTCGGGCTTTTCCATCCACAGGTCGATCATGTTGACCTTGGCATCGCGGCCGATGACGAACAGGTAGCGACCCGAAGCCGACAGGCGTGAGATGTGAACCGCATAGCCGGTGTCGATCACGGCGTGGATCTCGTAGGTCGCGCCGTCGATCAGCGCCACCTGACCGGAATCGCGCAGCGTGACCGACATCAGATTGGTGATGTCGATATCGTTCATCTTCTGGGTCGGACGGTCTTCGGGCGCGACGATGACCTTCCAGCTGTCTTTCATCTCCGGCATGCCGAATTCGGGCGGCGCGGGCGGCTCGAGTAGCACGTAGCGCGCCATCAGGTCCACTTGCTCTTCGCTCAGTTCGCCGGAGGTCCCCCAGTTCGGCATCCCCGCCGGTGAACCGTAAGTGATGAACGCGTTGAGGTGATCGTAGCCAAGTTCCCGCGTGATATCGGGCGTCAGGGGCTTGCCGGTCGCGCCTTTGCGCAGCACCCCGTGGCACCCCGCGCAACGCTGGAAGTAGATTTTCTTCGCGGTGTTGAACTCGTCGGCGGTCATCACCGGATCGCCCGGTTTCCGACCCGGAAGTTCGACCTGAATCTCGGCCAGAGTCGTCATCGAGGGCTCATAGGCCGCGGCGGGCGTGTCGCCATGGTCGGCGGGCTTTTCCTCGGCCCAGGCGCCGGAAACGCCAAAGGTGAGCGCCAGGGCTGCGCTGGCGAGCAACGTCGTCCTTGCTTTTTGAGCTTGGGTTTTCATCACGGGAATCTCCGTTCGCTGGTGAGGCTGAGCGGAAGATGGCGCTTCACGCGGGCGTGATCCTTGACTTTCGTTAAGGCGGCAGACGGCCCTGTTCGCGATTGTGCGGGCAGTTTCCTTGGTAGATCCCACATGACACCAAAGACTCACTGTTTCCCTACGACTTGCGCGCGCGTCTTCGGACGCCGCGCAGTTTTTTGTCTGGGAATTCTTCTCTCTTCCTTCGCGCTCGCTCAGGCGCAGCATCTCGACGCTCCGGCCCGCTCGGGAACCGGAGGCGTGGCCACTGACGCGATCAGCGCAGCCCAGCCCGACGCCACCCTCGCAACCGCCTTGCTCGGCGTTGCCGGACCCGTTTCGCTGCGCCGGTCGGCAGAAGGCGTTCCCGGATGGGGCGTCGTCTCGGCAAGCGGCGAGACGCTCGGCTATATCGGCTCGACCTGGGAAATCGCAGGGTCGGTCGGCTATTCGGGGCGCCCGCTTGATATTCTCGTCGCGATCGACACGAAGGCGAAGATCGCCGGCGCGCGGCTGATGCGGCATTCCGAGCCGGTGCTGACACTTGGTATTTCCGAAGCGGACATCGCCGCTTTCGTGAACGGTTTCGCGGGGATCGACCTTGCGGCCCCGCGCTCTGAAATCCTCGAGCCCCAGGAGGGCGCCCCCGACGTGATCGCCCGCGCCACGGTTTCGACCGGGGTGATCCGCGACGGCATCTTGCGCACCGCCCGCACCCTCGCGATCGGGCGCGGGCTGATCTCGGACAGTGCCGGCATCGACCGGATCAGCTATGCGCCCTCGGACTGGAATGCCCTTCTCGCCAAGAAAGCCCTGCGCCGCGGCTTCGCGAGCATGAGCGACGCGGCACTTGCCTCAGCCGAAGCGAAAGTTTCGGTGCAGCCGGGCGAGGCTCCCTTCCTCGAATTCTGGACCGGCTTGATCGACCCACCGACCGTCGGACAGAACCTGCTTGGTCAACAGCTCTACACGCAAGCTGTCGGCTCACTCGGTCCGCGTGATGCTGCGCTGATCGTGATCTCGCGCGGGCTCTATTCGCCGCGCGGTCCGCTCTGGCGCAGATCGGGCCAGTTCGACCGGCTTACCATCTTGCAGGGCGCAACGCGCTATCACCCCAAGGCCGAGGATGTCCTGATCGTCAAGCGCCTCGCCATAACGGGCGCCCCCGAGATCAAGGAGGCGAGTGTCTTTCGCCTGCCCGGAGACGCGATCGATCCGACTTTGCCCTTCCGGGTCGAGGTCACCGCAAGCTGGCCCGCCAGGACCGGCGCGCAGATCGTCTATGTGATCGGCGCCGATTACGCACTGCCGGCAATCTGGCGCCTCGCACCGCCCGCCCCGCCCGAGCCTCTATGGCGGGAAATCTGGGCGGCCAAGCGCATTCAAACCGGCATCGTCGCGACCATGCTTGGCGTGCTGACACTGATCCTCTTTGCACAGGAATGGATCGTGCATCGCCCGAAACTGTGGCGCCGGTTGCGGCTCGGCTTCCTCGCCACCACGCTTTTCGTGCTCGGATGGGGGCTCAACGGTCAGCTTTCGGTGGTGCAGGTCGTGGCCTTCGTTCAATCGCTGTTTTCCGGCTTCCGCTGGGAGACCTTCCTGATCGAACCGGTGATCTTCCTGCTCTGGGCTTTCGTCGCCTTGGGTCTGTTGTTCTGGGGGCGTGGTGTCTTCTGTGGCTGGCTCTGCCCCTTCGGCGCGTTGCAGGAGTTGCTCAACGAGACCGCACAGAAACTCGGCATCAGGCAAATCTCTGTTCCGCAGGCGCTCCACGAGCGGCTCTGGGCGCTGAAATACACGCTCTTTGTCGCGATCGTCGCGCTCTCGTTCTATTCGATGCATGACGCGCTGGTCCTCGCCGAGGCCGAACCCTTCAAGACCGCGATCTCCCTGCGCTTCCTGCGTGCCTGGCCCTTCGTCCTGTTCGTGCTGGCGCTTCTGGTGGCGGGCCTCTTCGTCGAGCGGTTCTATTGCCGTTACCTCTGCCCGCTGGGCGCGGGGCTCGCGATCCCGGCAAAGCTGAAGATTTTCGACTGGCTCAAGCGCCGCCCGCAATGCGGCCGCGAATGCCGATATTGCGAGACGCAATGCACCGTGGGCGCCATCGACCCGCTGGGCCGGATCAACCCCAATGAATGCGTGCTCTGCCTGCGTTGTCAGGTGATCCAGCATGACGAGACCGCCTGCATGATCCTCAAGCGTCGCGTCCGCGCCGCTCAAGCCGCGAAGGAGAGCAACAAATGAGTGCCATGAAACGCCTCTTCGGAGAAGGATTCCGGGTCTTCTTCCTCGCTGCCGGGATCTGGGCCGTGGTCTCGATCCTTGTCTGGGGACTTTATCTGGGCATCCACGCGGCGGGCGGGATGCTCTGGGATCTGCCCTTCACGATGGCCCCGCATCTCTGGCACGGCCACGAGATGATCTTCGGATACGGCACCGCGGCAATGGCGGGGTTCTTCCTGACCGCCGTGCCGAACTGGACGGGCGCACAGGCCGCGCGCCATGCCTTCATCGCGAGCGCCGCGGCCCTGTGGCTCGCCGGGCGGGCCGCGGTCTGGTATTCGGCGGCTTTGCCCGACTCGCTCGTCGCATCGATCTGCCTCGGGTTCCTGCCGCTCCTCGGCGCAAAGCTCGCAATGCAGCTCGTGAAACGACCAAAGCCTCAGAACATGATGTTTCTCGGGCTGATCACGCTGCTCTGGCTTGGAGAATGGCGCGTTCAACTCGACTGGATGGGCCTGCCCTGGGGCGACGCCGAGGCCGGACTGCGCGGCGGGCTTTACGCACTCGTCGCGATGATTGCCGTTCTTGGCGGGCGCGTAACCCCCGCCTTCACCCGCAATGCGATCATCCGCGAGTCGCTTGAAGCGCATGGACACGAGCCCGCCGAAACCGCCTTGCCGGAGAAACGCGCCCACCTTGAAAAATTGGCCATCATCGCCGCCATCGCCACCGCCATCGGGGCGCTCGCAGGGCTTCCCGATTTCATCGAGGGCACGGTGATGCTGGTTTTCGGCCTTGCGCAGATGACCCGCATGATCGGCTGGAAAAGCGGCTTCGCGATGACGCGCCCGATCCTCGCGGCTCTGCATCTGGCGATGGCGCTGACCGGGCTGGGCGCGCTGCTGGGAGGGCTGGCTCTGCTCGGCTTCGGCTCCGAGATCGGAGCGCTGCATGTCACGGCGATCGGCGGCGTGGGAGGGATGACACTCGCAATGATGAGCCGGGCAACACTAGGCCATACCGGCCGGCCGCTCATCGCGCCCTATGGCATCGCGCTCTCCTATGCCTTGCTGCCACTGGCCGCGGCGCTTCGTTGGGTGGCGTCGGCCTTCCCCGCCGAGTTCTACTTTACCGGAGTGCTCGGTTCGGCCCTCGTCTGGACCTTCGCCTTCGCACTCTATCTGGCCGCGCTCTGGCCCGCCTTCTGGTTGCCACGCCTGCCGCGCATGGAGACTTCGAGATGAACCGGCGCCAAGCCCTGACCCTGATCGCCGCCGCAGCCGCCATGCCGGTGCTGTCCGCGCGCGGTGCGCCATTGCGCCAGACCTGGGAAGGCCGCGCGATGGGGTCCCCCGCCCGGATCACGCTGAGCGGGGTCACTTCCGAGCGCTCTTTCACCATTTTCCAGAAAGTAGAGAAAGAGATCGAGCGGCTTGAAAACATCTTCTCCTTGCATCGGGATAGCGCCCTGACCCGGCTCAACCGCGACGGAAGACTGGCCTGGCCCGAGCCGGAGATGCTCGAGGTGATCGAGATCGCGACTTCCGTTCACGCCGCCACGCTCGGCGCCTTCGACCCGACGATCCAGCCGCTCTGGCAGGCGCTTGCGCTCGGGCGCGATCCGGCAATGGCGCGCGCCCTCGTCGGCTGGGAGAATCTTTCCGTGAACGAACGCGAGATCCGCCTCGCGCGCCCCGGCATGGCACTGAGTTTCAACGGGATCGCGCAAGGCTACCTCGCCGATCGGATCTCGGCGCTGTTGCGTGCGGAAGGTTTGCGCGATGTGCTCGTCGACATGGGCGAAATCGCGGCCCGGGGGCAGCGCCCCGAGGGCGGTCCCTGGCGGGCGGCACTGGCCGATCCGCTCGGCACGATCAAGGGCGAAACGGACCTGAGCGATCGCTGTCTCGCGGTCTCCTCCCCGCGTGGCACATTGATCGGTCCGGAGGGAGCGCAGTCCCATATCCTCGGGCCGCAGGGTCAACCCCCGCGCTGGTCGCTGGTCGCGATCACTGCGCCTTCGGCGGCGTTGGCCGACGCACTTTCAACCGGGGCCTGCCTGTTGACGCGCGAAGCGATCGACGCCGCACTCGGCCAGTTCCCGGACGTCCAGCTCGCGCATATTTCCTGACGCAATCGCTCACGATTGACTTTCGTTAAGGCGAGTCGGTTCACGACGGGGTGATCTGCCGACATCGACAATCGCTCCGAAAGGAAGGCGCAATGCGCGAAGTCATGACCAAGAGCATGGCCCGCAATATTTTCTATGGCGGATCCCTGTTCTTCATCCTCATCTTTCTGGGCCTGTCAGCCCATAGCCACTTCTACATAACGAACACCTCGACGAATGCCGAAACGCTCACGCCCTCGGTGATCGCCGGCAAACGGATCTGGGAAGAGAAAACCTGCATCAACTGCCATACGATCATGGGCGAAGGCGCATACTTCGCGCCGGAACTGGCCAATGTGATGACCCGCTGGGGGATCGAGCCAGACGACCATGAGGGCGCGAAGGACGCGCTATCGGGCTGGATGCAAGCGATGCCCACGGGCATCGAGGGGCGCCGCCAGATGCCCCATTTCGACCTGACCGACGAACAGTTCCAGGAACTCGCCGATTTCCTTCTCTGGGTCGACACGATCGACGCCCAGAATTGGCCGCCCACGGATGCCGGCTGAGGCGAGAGGAGACAGATCCATGAAATACCAGACCCAGAAAATCGCGCTCGTCTACATGGGCACCGCGCTCGGCCTCTTCGCCATTCAGGTGACGATGGGCCTCATCATCGGCTGGATCTATGTGCAGCCGAACTTCCTTTCCGAGCTGCTGCCCTTCAACGTCGGCCGCATGCTGCATACCAATGCGCTGATCGTCTGGCTGCTGCTGGGCTTTTTCGGCGCGGCCTATTTTCTGCTGCCCGAGGAAAGCGAGCGCGAGATCCACTCGCCGACGCTGGCCTATCTCCAGCTGATCATCCTCGTGGTCGGCACGCTGGGCGCGGTGGTGACCTACACCTTCAACCTCTTCGAAGGGAATATCTTGCTCGGCAAGGAGGGGCGCGAGTTCCTCGAACAGCCGATCTGGGTGAAGGTGGGCATCGTCGTGGCCGCGCTGATGTTCCTCTACAACGTCACGATGACGGTGCTGAAGGGGCGCAAGACCGCGATCACCAACATCCTGCTGCTCGGCCTCTGGGGGCTGGCGCTGCTGTTCCTCTTTGCCTTCTACAACCCCGGCAACCTCGCGCTCGACAAGCAATACTGGTGGTATGTCGTGCACCTCTGGGTCGAAGGCGTGTGGGAACTGATCATGGCCTCGATCCTCGCCTACCTGATGCTGAAACTGACCGGCGTTGACCGCGAGGTCGTCGAGAAGTGGCTCTACGTGATCGTCGCCGCCGCGCTGTTCTCGGGCATCCTGGGCACCGGGCACCACTATTACTGGATCGGCACGCCGGGCTACTGGCAGTGGATCGGCTCGATCTTCTCCTCGCTCGAGGTGATCCCCTTCTTCGCGATGATGGCCTTTGCCTTCGTCATGGTCTGGAAGGGCCGCCGCGACCACCCGAACAAGGCGGCGCTGCTGTGGTCGCTCGGCTGTGCGACGCTCGCCTTCTTTGGCGCAGGCGTCTGGGGCTTCCTGCACACGCTGCACGGGGTGAACTTCTACACCCACGGCACGCAGATCACGGCGGCCCATGGTCACCTCGCCTTCTTCGGCGCCTATGTCGCGCTGAACCTCGCGATCATGTCCTATGCCTTCCCGATCCTGCGCGGACGTGACCCCTATAACCAGGTGCTCAACATGGCCTCGTTCTGGCTGATGGCGGGCGGCATGACCTTCATGACCTTCACGCTGACCTTCGCGGGTACGGTGCAGACCCACCTGCAGCGCGTGATGGGGATGAACTACATGGAGGTGCAGGACCAGCTCTGGGTGTTCTACGTCATGCGCTTCGGCTCGGGCGTGGCGGTTGTGCTGGGTTGCGTGCTCTTCATCTACGCACTGGCCTTCCCGGGTCGTGAAGTCGTGGCCCCCGGCCCCGCCCAACGCTCCAAGGAACCCCCTGAAACCGTCCCGGCCGAGTAATCCCGGCCCGGACGCCCACCAATGACAGGAGTGCCAGGAATGAACGCGCATATGAAACTGGAGGGGGCGGCCGAAGCCCCCTTCTACCTGCCCCAAGGCGATGAGTGCGACGTTTTCGCAACCGCCGCTCAAGCCGATTTCCCGGTTCTTCTCAAGGGACCGACCGGCTGCGGCAAGACCCGCTTCGTCGCGCATATGGCCGCGAAGCTGGGCCGGCCACTCTACACGGTGGCCTGCCATGACGACCTCTCAGCGGCCGACCTGATCGGACGCTACCTGCTGAAGGGAGGCGAGACGGTCTGGGTCGACGGTCCGCTGACCCGCGCGGTGCGCGAAGGCGCGATCTGCTATCTCGACGAGGTGGTGGAGGCCCGCAAGGACGTGACCGTCGTGCTCCACCCGCTGACCGACGACCGGCGCATCCTGCCGATCGACCGCACCGGGGAAGAGCTGGAGGCCGCACCGGGCTTCATGCTCGTGGCCTCCTACAACCCCGGTTATCAGAACATTCTCAAGACTCTCAAACCCTCGACCCGCCAGCGCTTCGTCGCGATGGAGTTCGACTTCCCCGCGCCGCAACGCGAATGCGAGGTCGTCGCGCGCGAAAGCGGGCTGGCCGAGGACCGCGTGAAGCCGCTCGTGCGTCTCGCCGGAAAGCTGCGCTCGCTCAAGGGGCAGGATCTGGAGGAAGGGGTCTCGACCCGGCTCGTGGTCTATGCCGCGAGCCTGATCGCGCTTGGCATGAGTGTCGAACGCGCGATCGACACCGCAATGATCGAACCCTTGTCGGATGATGAGGACGTCAAACGCGGGCTCCGCGATCTTGTCACGGCCGTTTTCGGGTGAGGCCGGCCGTGTCCAGGATCGAATTCGAGCCATGGGAACCCGAAGAGAGTGTCGGGAAACTGTGGCACGCAATCGCCAGCCGTCTGGACGCCCCAGAGGCGTATGACGGAGCCCGCGTTGACCTCTCCGAGGTCGGCGGACGGCTGGCAGTCTTCTTCCGCGCGCTCGGTGGCCCCGCAGCCACCGAACTGCGCCCCGTTGCCCATGAGGTGAGCCGGCACCGGCTCTCCTTTCTGCGCCGCCTCGGTACCGAGGCCGAGACCGCGCCACGCGCGAGCTTCGATGGCGAGGCCCTGCGTCTGCCCGCGCAGATCGCAATTTTTCCCGCGCGCGAAGCCAATGCCGCGGTGTATCTATGGCTTGCCGCCTGCGCGTCGCAAGCTCCGGTCATTTCAGCCGCGCCGGACGATCCGTTGCAGGCAGATCTCGCCCGGATTGCAGACGCGAACCGGATGGTGCGCGCCACGCTCGCGGAGGCGCCGGGTCTTCGCGCGCTTTACGCCGATCTCGCCGCGGCGATCGCCAGCTTGCGGCCGATGCCTTCCCTGCCGCCTTCCGAAGCCGCCGTCGAGGCACTGATCCGGGCCGAGCTCGGAGATCCCGCCGAACTTTCCGATCTGGCCCACAGCTACCGCGATGCTCTGCGGGCGGGCGAACTGGGGTCGATCTGCGCGCCGCGCGGCTACCGCCCTGCGCGCCCGGTCGCCCTTTGGCCCGATCTACGCCAGACAGGCCGGTCCGAGCCGACCGCGGTGGAAACCCGCGCGGCAGAGCCCGCCGCCGAAGAGGCGAGCGAAAGCGACAAGATGCATCGCGCGCGCCGCCGCAAGGCCGACCAGATCGAGCGCAATGACAGCTTCATCCTGCACAAGTTCGAGGCGATCCTCAGCTGGGCGGAATTCCTCAACCTGAACCGCCGCGTCGACGATGACGAGAATGACGACGCTAAGAAGGCTGCCGACGACCAGGAGGAAATCGGGCTCGGCCAGATCTCCAAGGCTCCTGCGACGCGGTTGAAGCTCCACCTCGATCTCGCCCCGGAAGATGCCGATCGCGAGCGGGTTTCGGGCCGGTTCCTCTACCCCGAATGGGAGGCGCGCTCTGGCGCCTATCTGCCCGACCACTGCTGCGTCCTCGCAAGTCCCGCCGATCCGTCCGAGGAATCGCCCGCCTTCGTCACCGACACCAAGGCCGCGCGGCGTGTGCGCGCCGTGAAGCGCCAATTCGAGGCCCTGCGCCCGGGGCGGGTGACGACATCCGGCCATCTCGACGGCGACGATCTGGACATGGAATCGACGGTGCGCGCCGCCGCCGACTTACGCGCAACCGGCGAGGCGAGCGAGCGCATCTGGCGCCAGTCGCGGCCCCTGAAGCGCGATCTCGCAGTCTCCATCCTGCTCGATGTGTCGCGATCCACCGAAAGCGCGGTCTCTGGCCGCCAAGTGATCGACATCGAACGCGAGGCGCTGGCGGCGCTGGCCTGGGGGCTCGATGCCTGTGGCGATGATTTCGCGATTCACGCGTTTTCGTCGCTCAAGCGCGACCGGGTCTACATGCTCGGCTGCAAGGAGTTCGGGGAGCCGATGGGCCCTGCCGTCGAAAGCCGGATCTCGGCGCTGAAACCGGGCTTTTACACGCGACTTGGCGCCGCGATCCGTCATGCCTCCGCCGATCTCGCACGGCAGGCGCGCAAACGTCGGCTTCTTCTCGTGATCACCGATGGCAAACCCAATGACCTTGACCATTACGAAGGTCGCCACGGCATCGAGGACAGCCGCATGGCGGTGCTCGAGGCGCGCCGCTCGGGCGCGAGCGTCTTCGGCATCACCATCGACCGCGAGGGCAAGGCGTGGTTCTCGCGCATTTTCGGACGTGGCGGTTTCGCGGTGATCCCGCATCCCGACCGGTTGACGGCGGCGTTGCCCGAAATCTACCGGCAGTTGGTAGGCGCATGAGCGAGACCGGCACAGACGATTTCTCCCCGCTCGACCAGCTTCCGGGCGACCTGATGATGTGGGTTCTGATCGTCTCGGAACTGCTCGTCTTCGGGGCGGGGCTGGCCGCTTTCCTCGGGGTGCGGATCACCGATCCTGCGGGCTTCGCGGCGAGCCAGGACCTGTTGCACCGCACTGCTGCCGGGGTGAACACGCTGGTTCTCGTGACCTCTGGCTTCCTCGCAGCCCTCGCGGTGCGTTCTGCCGAGGCGGGACGGATCGGCGCCACACGAGTGCGTCTCGCCGCGGCATCGGCACTGGGCCTCGTCTTTCTTGTGATCAAGGGTTTGGAATATCTCGAGAAAGCCCGCCACGGCATCGGCATCGAGACCGACAGCTTCTTTACCTTCTATTACCTGCTGACCGGGTTTCATGCCGCCCATGTCATCGCCGGGATCGTGATCCTCGGCCTGGTCGGCATTCGTTGCGCACCACGCACCGTCGAGGTGGGCGCCGCCTTCTGGCACATGGTCGATCTCGTGTGGGTGTTGCTTTTTCCCGTCATCTATCTGTTGAGGTAAGCCATGCGCGCGCTTCGTGATCCTCTGATCCGCGCCTGGGCCTGGCTGATCGCCCTGTCGGCAGCCTCCACCGCGCTGGCGGTCGCGGTGAGCCAGGGCCTTCTGAGCGGGCGCGGCGTCACCCTCGGCGGGGCGGCGATCCTGATCCTCGCCTGGGCCAAGGCGAACGTGATCCTGTCGCGCTATCTCGGACTCGCGCAGGCGCCGTTCTGGCATCGCGGCTTTCGGATCGTGCTTGGCCTCTATGCAGTGCTGCTGCTCGGTCTCTACCTGATCGCCTAGCGCTTCGCCCAGGCCTCTGCCGGGTCTTCCTCGACATAGTCGCGCAGAGCCTCGATGTCGTCGATGATGGCGAGGCTCTGTTTCACCTGCACACCTTTATCGCGCAGCTTCGCAAAGGCACGGCTGAGGCTCTCGGGCTTCATCCCGAGACGTCCAGCAATCAGCACCTTGTCGTAGGGCAGCGCAACTTCGCAACAGCCCTCCTCGCAGGGCGCAAGCTCAAGCAGGAACTCGGCCACGCGCTGCGCCCCGGTCTGCGCCTTGAGCTGTTCGATCTGTGCCACGAGCCGATGCAGATGCGCGAAGGTTGCAGACAGCAGCGAGAGCGCGAGACCCGGCTGCCGTTCGATCAACCTCAGAATCGCGTCCGTTTCGAGACGGATCAGGGTCGCTTCGGTCGCGCATTCCGCCGAGACCGGATAGGCATCGTGCGAAAACGCCACCGCTTCGCCGAAACTGTGACCCTTGGTGAAGACCCCGACCACTGCCTCGGACCCGTTCGGCGCGATGCGATAAAGCTTCACCCAGCCGCTGACGACGATATAGACCGCGCGCGCCTGCTCACCCTGGAGAAAGATCGTCGCCCCCCGATCGAGTTGCCGCAGCATCGCGGTCGAGAGTATCGCGTCCTGCGCATCGCGCGGCGCGCTCGCCAGAAGCAAAGATCGACGGGCGGTTTCAAGATAGTGACTTTGCATATGGCGTCCCCTTCGTCGGGACTTCTTCGCATTTTCAGACTGTCAGGTGAAGGGGCGAACGCCATCGAAACGAAGACAAAGGGCGCGTTACGCAGAGCCAAACTTTGTTGAAACCTTTGATGAAACTGGCATTCTCGGCCTCGCAGATGAGGATAAGCGGATTGCTTCGTCTTCGGTCTCGCAAAGCCCCCAAGCGACTGCGAAGCTTGCAAGACATGATCCCTGCGAACGCGGCAGTTGTTTGGTCGTCACTTAGCGGCGATCATCACCAACATGCGAATTGACTTCAATCAAACGTTTGATTAATTTTCTGCGCATGGACCCCGTGATCGCCCCTCCGCCCAAAGGTACTGCGCTTGCACTGATTGATGCGGCTATTGCCCTCTTTGGCACGAAGGGCTTCGCGGCGACCTCAACGCGCGAAATTGCCGAGCGCGCCGAGACGAATGTCGCCTCGATCTCCTATCATTTCGGGGGCAAGGACGGCTTGCGCCGCGCCTGCGCCGAGGAATTCGTACGCCGCATGCACGAAATCCTTGGCCCGCCCGTCGCCCTCGAGCACCTGAGCCCGACGGAGGCGGAAACCCTTCTCAAGAACCTCCTGCACGTGATGACCGTCCGTGTCCTGACGGAATCCAGCAATGCCTTGATGGTCAATTTCGTTATTCGCGAAATTACCGAAAAAAGCGAAACGATTGATATTTTTTATAATTCATTGATTGCGGTCGCCCATAAGCGCCTCAGCATGCTTTGGTCGATCGCGACTGGCGCACGGGCCGACAGTCCTGAAACGGCGCTGCGTGCCTTTTCGGTGATCGGTCAGGTCGTCTACTTCCGCCTCGGCTCCGAGATCGTCCTGCGCCGCATGGGTTGGGCCGAGCTGGGCCGCGAGCAAGCCGAAGACATCTACCGCGTTCTGCAGCGCAATCTCGACGCCTTGCTCGACCAAGCCCGGAGGGCTGCACCATGATCCTATGCTCGATCCCGATCCTGTCCGGCTTCCTGTCCGCCTGCACGGTTCCGGCCCCGCTCGCCACCGGCTATGTCGAGGGCGATTACGTCCTGATCTCGCCGGTCACCACCGCCCAGATCGAAACCCTCCCCGTGAAACGCGGCGACCGCGTGACAAACGGCGAGATAATCGCGGGGCTCGAAAAAAGCGATGCGAAGATCGCCGTGGCACAGGCCGAGGCTTCGGTCGCCAAGGCGAAAAGCGAACTGGCTAACCTGCTCGAAGGCAAGCGCCCCGAGGAAATCCAGGTGATCGAAGCCACGCTCGCCTCGGCACAAGCGCAGGAGGCCGAGGCGAAACGCTCCGTCGATCGCATCGCAACGCTGGTCGAGCGCGGCGCGGCGACCCAGACCCAGCTCGACGACGCGCGCACCACGCTCGAGGTGGCCACCGCCAAGGTCGCGGAAGCGAAGGCCAATCTTAATGTCGCGAAACTGCCTGCCCGCCCGCAGCAGATCGCTGCCGCCGAGGCCGCCGTTCGATCGGGACAGGCCGATCTCGACAAGGCGAACTGGGTTCTGGAGAAACGCGACCTCCATGCGCCCGCCGACGGGATCGTCTCGAATGTCATCCACCGCGCGGGCGAGATCGTCTCGCCCTCCACGCCGATCCTCTCGATCCTGCCCGACAACGCGGTGAAACTCAGCCTCTTCCTGCCGGAAAAGAGCCTTTCCGGCGTGACGGTCGGCGATACGCTTTCGGTTCATTGCGACGGCTGCGCGCCCGATCTGACCGCGACCATCACCTATATCGCGGACGGGCCTGAATTTACCCCGCCGGTGATCTACTCGCTGCAAAACCGGCAGAAGCTCGTCTACCTCGTCGAGGCGCGCCCCGACAAACCCGGCGCACTGAAACCCGGCCAGATCGTGGATGTGACGCGGGAAGGGACCGATGGCTGAGCAAAACGCCATCGAGGTTTCGGGCCTGACCAAGCGGTTCGGCGAGAAAACCGTCGTCGATCACGTCTCGCTCGAGGTGAAGCGCGGCGAGATCGCGGGGTTTCTTGGCCCCAACGGCTCGGGAAAGACGACGACGATCCGCATGATGTGCGGGCTGCTGACGCCTGACGAGGGTCAGGGCCGCGTCCTCGGCCATGACATCTTGCACGAAGGTCCGACCATCAAGCGCGAGGTCGGCTATATGACCCAGCGCTTTTCCTTCTACGAAGATCTCACGATCGAGGAGAACCTCGCCTTCGTCGCGGGCGTCTACCAGCTCGGCCGTCAGGCGGTGCGCGACACGCTGGCCGATCTCGGACTGACTTCGCGGCGCACGCAGCTTGCGGGCGCGCTTTCGGGCGGCTGGAAACAGCGCCTCGCGCTGGCGGCCTGCATCATGCACCGCCCGCAGCTCCTGATGCTCGACGAGCCCACCGCGGGCGTCGACCCCAAGGCCCGGCGCGAGTTCTGGGACGAGATCCACGAACGCGCCGCCGACGGGCTGACCGTGCTCGTCTCGACCCATTACATGGACGAGGCCGAGCGCTGCCATCGGATCAATTACATCGCCTATGGCAAGCTGATCACCCGCGGCACGGTGCCCGAAGTGGTGCGCGATGCAGGGCTTTCGACCTTCGTTCTGAAAGGTCCGCGCCTGTCCGAAGCCCAGCGCCTTCTCAAAGGCAAGCCCGGCGTCGATCAGGTCGCGCCTTATGGCACGGATTTACACGTAATCGGCCGAAACTGGGTCGAATTGGAGCGGTCCGTCACCGAGGCAGCCAATGCCACCGGCAGCGAGGCCGAAGCCGCCGAGACCAGCCTCGAGGACGTGTTCATCCAGCTCATGGGCGAAGCGCAGGACAATATGGCATGAACCGGTTTCTCAATTTTCGCCGCCTGCTCACGCTGATCCGCAAGGAGGCGATCCAGATGCGCCGCGACCGGCTGACCTTCGCGATGATGCTGGGCGTGCCGCTGATGCAGCTGATGCTGTTCGGCTTCGCGATCAACAACGACCCGAAGCACCTGCCCGCCGCCCTCGTCGCGGCCGATGAGGACAAGTACACCCGCGCGATGGTCACCGCGCTGGAAATGACGGGTTATTACGATTTCACCTATCCCAATGCGAGCGCCGCCCAGGCCGAGCATCTTCTGGCTTCGGGAACGGTCGCCTTCGTGGTCACCGTTCCTTCAGATTTCGGCACACGGCTCGAGCGCGGCGACAATCCCAAGATCCTGATCGAGGCCGATGCGACCGATCCGGCGGTGGCGTCGGGCGCGGTCTCGACACTCAGTCAGGTCGCCTCCGACGCGGTCACCCGCGCCACGGGCCAGGAATGGGACAAGAAGACCAAGACCGCCCAGCAGGTTCAGGTCGTCGTGCACAAGCTCTACAATCCCGAGGGGCTCACGCAGTTCAACATCGTCCCCGGCCTTCTCGGGGTGATCTTGCAGATGACGATGGTGATGATGACCTCCATGGCGCTGACGCGCGAGACCGAACGCGGCACGATGGAGAACCTGCTCTCGATGCCCGTCTCCCCCCTCGAGATCATGCTCGGCAAGGTGCTGCCCTATTTCGGTGTCGGCGCGGTGCAGGTGATGGTGGTGCTTTTGGCTTCGAAACTCATTTTCCACGTGCCCTTCATGGGCAGCTTGTGGCTTCTCTTCGCGGGGATCCTGCTTTTCGTGATGGCACTGGTGATCCTGGGCTACCTGATCTCGAGCGTGGTGCGCACGCAGATGCAGGCGATGCAGGTGACGATCTTCTATTTCCTGCCCTCGATCCTGCTCTCGGGCTTCATGTTTCCATTCCGTGGCATGCCCGACTGGGCGCAATATCTGGGCGAGACCCTGCCGCTCACCCATTTCCTGCGGATGATCCGGGGCGTGATGCTGAAAGGCGCAAGCTTTGCAGATGTCTCGGGACCGCTCTGGGTGCTGGGGCTCTTCGTGGTGGTCTTCGCGCTGGCAGCCCTCAGCCGTTTCCGCCGCACGCTGGACTGACAGCAGGACGAATTGAAGAAAGGGCCGCCCCCGAAGGAACGGCCCTTTGAAATTCATCTCATCCCCGGATCAAACCGGCGGCTTACCGCGAACTGCGCGGGCGACCATGGCCACCACGAACAGGATCAGGAAAACCACGAACAGGATCTGTGCGATCCCGGCCGACGCGCCAGCGATGCCGCCGAAACCAAGCGCCGCGGCAATAAGCGCGATGATGAGGAAAGTCAGGGCCCAACCAAGCATGGGTCTTCTCCTTGCATCTGTTTCAAACAACGGCGCGACTTGCTGCGCCTTTCATGGCAGACAAACACGCCCAACGGTGTCAGGTTCCGGAATCGGGGCCGAACTTATTTCGGGAACCTCATGCGCGGCGAAACGTTCCGCGTGCGCGAATCTTTTGAGTCGGTAAGCTCATCGGGAGAAAGGCAGAGGCGATGCATTTCAACATGACACATCTGGGCGGCTTCTGGGGAATCGTCCTGCTCGCGCTGGATATCTGGGCGCTGGTCTCGATCGTGGGATCGAACCGTCCCACCGGCACGAAAGTCCTTTGGGCGCTTCTGGTGTTCCTGCTGCCGCTCGTGGGCTTCTTGATATGGCTCATCGCCGGACCGCGCGCGAAGTCGTAAATTGCGGGCTTACGGTTCACCTGCCGGCGGGAACCCACATCCTCTGATCGCGTTGAGAGATCAGACGGCGTGGCATCCCGCCGCGCACCGTTCGGGAGACTTTGATGAGCGAACATCATGGCGATGATGACACGGGCCACCGCAAGCGGGGCAGTGTCAGCGAGCTGCTTGAACGCGTGGTCGAACAGACCCGCGAGATTGCGCGCGCCGAGGCCGAGCTCGTCCGGGCAGAGGCGGCCCATCGTGCAAGCCTCTTGCGCAACGCGGTGGTCCTCGCCGCGATCGCGCTGGTCTTTGCATTCGGCGCCATTTTCCCGCTGACGCAGTCGGCTGTCCTCGGCCTGCAATGGGCCGGGATCGCCGAGGGCCCCGCGACGCTGATCGTGGGCGCGGTGCTGCTCATCTGCGGCATCATCCTCGCGCTCGTCGCGGCCTCGCTGCTTCGCAAGGTCTCGAGCCCTCCCGACCGGATCAAGGAGAACCTGTCCGCTGATGCGCGGACCCTCAAGGAGAGCTTGAAATGACCGAGAAGAGAACGATCAAGGAAATCGAAGACCGCCTGCGCGACGATCGTGCCGATCTCGCCTCGATGCTGGCTGACCTGACGGGTCGCGTCGCCCCCGATTACCTGTCCGATCAGGTCTCGCAGTTGGTGCGCGAATACGCCAAGCCCGTCGCGAAACGCGCCGAAGAGGCCGTGCGTGAGAACCCCGTGGCCTTTGCACTGGCTGGCGCCGGTCTCGCCTGGCTGCTGTTGAAAAACCGCAAACCCGACAGTCCGGAAATCGAAGACGACATCGCCGAGGCCGATCCGCTGATGATGTCGGGCGTACCGGTCAGCGATGACTGGATCGACGAGATCGACGAGCTGCGCGCCGAAGCCTCCGCGCGCCTCGACCAGATCGAAGTCGATGCGAGTTCCGCCAAGGACAGCGCCCGCGATTTCGTCAAGGAACGCGCCGAGGTCCTCGCCGATTTCGCTTCCGACCTGCGGGGCACGCTGGCTTCCGGGCTTGGCGAACTGAGCGAAGAGGCGCGCGAGCGCATAGTCAAGGCCCGCGAAGCGGCCTATTCCGCGCGAATGAAAATTCAGGACAGCGCGGTGAAGGCCGGTTCGAGCGGGACGCAGATGATCAAGGATCACCCGCTGATCGCCACAGCGCTCGGGATCGCCATCGGCGCGGCCATCGTCAGCGCCCTGCCCAAGCCCGAGATCAGCCGCCGCAGCTTCGGCCCGCGCGCGAATCGTCTGATCGACGAGGCCCAGCGTCTCTATGCCGAAGAGAAATCGCGTGCGCGCAAGGTCGCCAGCGAGGTCGCGGGCGAGTTCAGGAAAACCGCTCGTTCGGTCACCGAGACCGCAAAGGACGAAGCACGCCAGACCGCGCGTGACATCTCGGATCAGGCCGTGAGCGCGAGCCAGGATCTGGCGGAGCGGCTCGCCCAACAGCTCGCAAACGAGGCCAACCGTGCGCTGCGCGACGTCGGCAAGTCGCTGCGCGAGGGTAAGGCCGAGGCAACCCGTCCGAGCGGTTCGGGCAATCACATCGCGCATTGATCGCGCGCTGAACGAACGACCGAAAGGCCGGGCCTCGCGCCCGGCCTTTTGCTTTTGCATCGCATCCCTCTTCCGCGCCCGTCACCCCCTTCACCCACCCAAAGAAAAACGGCGCACCGGTTTCCCGGCACGCCGTTTTCCCTTGAATCAGTCTCTGATCAGACCTTGTCGAACCAATCGTCTACTTCCTTCTCGGCAGCCTCTTTGGTCTTGCCGTATTTCTGCTGGACCAGACCCACGAGCTGTTCACGATGGCCTTCGGCCTGCGCCAGTTCGTCATCGGTCAGCTCGCCCCATTTCTCGCGAGCCTTGCCCTTGAGTTCTTTCCAGTTGCCTTTGATCTCATCCCAATTCATCGCGCCTCTCCTTTCAGGGTCGCAGTTGAAGTCTCTGCAGGCTCAACGCTCCGCCCGAGGCGCTGTTCCACTTTCGCCAAGCAATAAAAACGGGAACCACAAGCCCGAAGCGACGTTGTCAGCGAAACACCGGGAGACTGTTTACTCACAATGTATCGCCTGGAGACCCTCTCGCGCGCGTCGGTTGTCGTAATCGCCGTAATTGCCGTCGTCGCCGCGCTCGAGCAGGTGGAGAGCCTCTTTGCCCCCGTGACGCTTGCGTTGGTGGTCGGCATCGTGCTCTCGCCGATTTCCGATGCATGGGAGAAAAGAGGATACGCGCCCGTCTGGGGGGCGCTCACCTCGCTCGTGATCTCGCTGATGGTGGCGGCGCTGCTGGTTCTGGTGATCCAGCCCGTCGTGTCCGAACTCTCGCGCCAGGCGCCGAAGGTCTGGAACGACATGCGCTCCACCGTCATCGAGATGCGCCAAATGGTGCAGGGCATTCAGGACGCTTCCAATCAGGTGAGCGAAGCCATTGCCCCCGCCGCCGACACCGCCAAGCAGAAAGCGGCGACCGACAAGGCCGCGATGCCCGATGCCGCCGATATCGTGATGCTGGCACCGGCGCTTCTGGCCCAAACGCTGATCTATATCGGTACGCTGTTCTTCTTCCAGCTGTCGCGCCCGCAGATCTATAACTGGATCGCCAAGCACCTTGCCGAACCCGCCGAGCGCGGCGCGACAGCGAACCGGCTGCGCACCGCCGAGACCCGGGTGTCGCGGTATTTCCTGACGATCACGGTGATCAATGCGGGGCTCGGCTTTCTCGTCGGGATCGCGATGCAGGTGATCGGTCTGCCCAACGCCCCGCTCTGGGGGGTCGTGGCCTTCCTGATCAACTACATTCTCTATCTTGGCCCCGCGACGCTCGTGGTCGCCCTGGTCTTCGCCGGGGTCGCGGCCTTCGACGGGGCACGCGTGATCCTGCCGCCGCTGGTCTATATCGCGCTCAACAGCACCGAGGGCCAGTTCGTCACCCCCGCCGCGATCGGACGGCAGATGCGGATCAACCCGCTTCTCGTCTTTCTCTCGCTCACTTTCGGGATCTGGCTCTGGGGTCCGCTGGGCGGTGTGGTGGCGATTCCGCTCCTGCTCTGGGCCCTCGTGCTGACCGACAGCCTGCCCGAACCGCGCGAGCCCACCACCTCAAGCCCCGAAGCCGAGAGCTGATCCTCAGACCATTTCCTCGGGGATGAAGGGCAAGCGCCGCCCGGCCCGTTTCGCCGCATCCAGATCGTAGGGCAGCAGGAAGCCGCGCCGGTCCTCGACGGGTTGCGCCGCATTCATCCGCGCAAGTTCCGCCCAGGCCGAAACTGCCCGCGTAGGGTCGAAAAATGCCTCTTCGGGCGCGCTCGGCAACCAGTGGCGCATGATCCGGTGGCGCATCGCCTCGATCCCGTCATTGCGCCGCAGATAGACCCCTGCCTCGGTATCCCAGCGAAGCGACCGCCCGTTGAGATTGGCCGAGGTGATCAGCGCCGCCTCATCGTCGAAGATCGACACTTTCGCATGAACGTAAACGAGCGGCGCCCCCTTGCTGCGGATCACACCGTCATCCTGCGCATCGGGCGTCCGGGGCCTTGCGGGACAGCCGACGAAAAGACGGCTGCCGAACCCTTCCATCAACGTCTCGATCGCGCGCGCCTGAAGCGCCTCGCCATAGCGCACGTCCAGACCGGGCTTGTCGGCAAAGGCCAGATCCTCGGGCGCGGCGGGCAGCATCAGGATCAGCCCGAGCCTCGGATTGGAGCGTGCCGCCTTCGCCAGATGCCGCGCAAGATCGCGCGAGCGGAAATACTGCGTCTCGAGATAGATCAGCTGCTGGGCGCGCGAGATCAGCATCTCATGCGCGCTCTCGATCTCGGTGCGATAGATCCGTGGCGCGATGTGAAACAGGTTGCGTTTCCGGCGCTGCGAGAGCGTGCGCAGCAGGCGGCGCGGCGGTCGGGCCTCGTCCGCCCCGGAGCAGCTTTCGTGAAAGCCCTCCAGATGCGCCTTGGCTTCCTTCACCACCGGACCGCTCATCATCAGCTGGACATCATGCCATGTCTGCTCGCCCTTGCGCGCGTGAGCCGGCGTGTCATAGCGCCGGTCATCAAGGTCCAATCCGCCGATATAGAGCCTCTTTCCGTCAAAAACGGCGAGCTTCTGATGATGCGTCGCGGGGCAGAGCTCGGGCAGAATTCCGGGCTTGCGCGAAAAGGTGCCGTCATCGCCCTGGCTGAGATATTGCGCCAGCCCAGGCATGTCACGCAACGCCGTCAGGCGCTCCGTCTTCGGCATCTCGTTGAGCCAGCCGGAATGGCCCTTCAGCTTGCGCCAGACCAGCGGAGTGAAAGCCAGACGAGGCACGATCCCGGCCCGCGCCGGGTGCATCAGCGCGCGCACCCGCAGCTTCGCGCGCGGCCCCGCCAGTTCGCGCGCGGCGGCGAACATCCGAATCGAGCTCCAGGTCATCCGGTGCAGTTCCGGTCGAGCACAGGGATCGAAGTCGCACAGATCCATGCGGATCTCGACCCCGCGCCGCAGCACGTAAACGATCAAGTCGAACCAGGTGTCCCCGACCTCGCGCGCCCGGCTGGAGCGCAAAGTCGTGTTGAGATCGAAGACGCGGAAAGAGGCCAGGATTTCGTGACGCGAATCAAGAAATGCGGCCTCGAGTGCCGGATAGGCCTCAGCCGCTGTCAGGAGCAGCTTCGCCCTGCTCTCTGCCCGAATTCCCGCTTTCCTCAACCGATCCATACGGCCTGCTTTGTGACGGCCGCGACGGCGCGAAGCCCATCACGGCGGCGTGAAACCCATGCGTTACTCTGATGAACCTGTTTCACCCTGAGAAGATTTCAACCCTTCGGCGTGGCGCAACTCGCTCTCGACGAGTGGGCGAAGGACAAAATCCGCTTCGAGGATGTATTCGGTTTCCAAAGTCTCGATACGCAGCTGCCCTGCGAGCTGCTGCACGAAGGCGTTGACCAGCTGCGAGCCGAGCCCTGTGCCGTCAACCGTCTCGGAATGTTCCGCGTCAGGATCGACGGTGTTGGCAACGCGCAGCCGCGCCTGCATCCCCTCGCCCCGCCGCAAGCTGATGTCGAGCTTCGGCGTGCCTTCTTTGGCGGAGGCATATTTCATCGCGTTGGTCATCGCTTCGGTCAGCAGGAGCGACAGCGGCACGGCCTGATCCGGTGTCAGGTGGATTTCGTCGATCTGGCAATCGACGGAAATATGCCGCCCCGGTCCGGTCGCGAGCCGCGTGATCTGGCGCACGATATCGGGCAACAGCTCCTGCGCGCGAATGTCGGTGAGGCCCGAGGTCTGGTAGAGGCCCCGGTGAATCGTCGCAAGGCTGATCACCCGCTCCTGCAGGCCCTTCATCAACCCCTTGGCCTCTGGCGTCCTTGCCTGGCGCATCTGCATGTTGATGATCGAGGCGATGAGCTGGAGGTTGTTCTTCACCCGGTGATGCACCTCGCGCAGCAGCACCTCCTTGTGATGAACCATATCCTCGAGTTCGGCCTCGTCATGCAGGATCGTCTCGGTCATCCGGTCATAGGCTTCAGCGAGGTCGCGGATCTCCGAAGGGGCGCCCGAAAGGTCGAGCTTGCCCACGATACGGCTGCCTGTCGCGAAATTCGAAAGCGCGCGCGAGAGCTTGCGCACATGGCCGATCACCAGCTTCTGCATCGCGAAATAGGCCACCAGAAGGCTGGCCGCCCACATCAGCGCCGGGAACAGAACGGGCGAGATATCCGCAAAGGGGCTGAGCGCCGAGGCCGCCTGCGCGGGCCAGCTGCCCAGCGCATAAAGTTCGTCCGGCACCAGTTCGACAACGGAATAGACCCGCTCGTTGCCCCGGTTGGAATCGCCCGAGAAGGTCACCGCCCCCGCCTGCGCGAGAAGCTTGAGCGAACGATCCGCGGGCAGATGCGACTGCGTGTTCGACAAGCCGTCCGAGGAGGTCAGGATCGTGCCTTCCCTGTCGAAGGTCATGATCACCAGCGGGCGGTCATCCGCGAGTTTGGGACCATCCTCGGCCAGCGACAGCTCGGTATGGGGCATCGAGATCGCGACGATCCCGATATGCTGGCCGACATTGTTGAAAACCGGCTGCGCGACCCCCAGCACCGAAGTGCCCGAGACCGGCGCTTGGCGGTTGACGAAGAAGGTCGTGGTCTTGGATTTCGAGATTCTCTCGTAAATGTCCTGCCCGGCGAAATCATAGGCCTGACGGGTGTTCGAGCAGGTCATCTTGCCCGAATCGGGAATGAAGGCCACGAGCGAGAAACTCGGGAAGGCCTGTGCGATCTCGCGCATCCAGCGGCTGCAGGCATCGGCATTGCCCACCAGAGGCTGCACCGTGTTGGCAAGAACCCGCGCCGCGTCCTGAGCGTGCTGGATCACACGGGTCTCCCCCGCCACGGCGCGCATCGTCTCGCCCATCAGCGCGGCTTCGGACCGCGCCTGCGCCTCGCGCACCACAGAGGTGGATTGCAAGATCGCGATGATCAGCAGCGGGAAGAGTGCGACCGCCAGCATCAGCGCCAGCCGCACCCCCAGCCCGTCGAACGAGACAAGGCGCCGCCGCTTCCGATCACGGATCGGGGCGGCGCCGGTTTGATCTTCCACTGCCGCATCCGCAGCTTGAGAACTCATGCGGCGGCGACTCCGGACTTACCCATAACGGCGAGCGAGTTCCGGTCGGCTCCGGCAAGGATGTCCTCGCCTTCTTCGAGACCGAGCATTTCCGCGAGCCGTGCCCGTGCGCGGTTTGCCCGGCTCTTCACCGTACCGACGGCGACGCCCATCATTCCGGCCGCTTCCTCGTAGGAGAACCCCGAAGCCCCCACCAGAGTCAGGACTTCGCGGTGTTCGGGGCTGAGCTGATCGAACGCCTGCACGAAGTCATTCATCGCGAGACGCCCGTCATGCGCCGGCTTTTCGTACAAGGTCGCGGCATGGATCCCCTCGGGGTCGGCCACCTCGCGCTTGCGCTTGCGTCGATCGGAATAGAACGTGTTGCGCAGGATCGTGAACAGCCAGGCGCGCAGATTGGTGCCGCGCTCGAACTTTTCGATATTGGACCAGGCTTTCACGATCGTGTCCTGGACCAGATCGTCGGCGGCCGCGGAATTGCGCGTCAGCGACAGCGCGAAAGCGCGCAGGGCACCCAGATGTTCAGGCAATTCATCGCGCGGATCGCGCGCTTCGGTGGCCGGGGTGGCGCGGGAGGACGTCGTCATTTGCCGCCCTCCTTTGCCTTGAGTTGAGCCAGGAGATCCTTGAACCGATCCGGCACCTCTTCCTGAAGCGCCTCTTCGTAAACCCGCTTGAGGTTTTCATTGATCTGCTCTCGGATACTGGCCTTGGACTTTTCGTCAGGCATGTCACTATACATTCCGGTTCCCGATCCCATCATTTTGCACGGAACCAAACGCGGGACCAGATCGTTTGGTTCCCGAAAAACGTCAAAAAGGGGGTTTTCATGTCCGAAGACATCGCCGGCACCATCGGGGCCAATCTGCCGTATCTGCGGCGCTACGCCCGTGCCCTTACCGGCAGCCAGGACAGCGGCGACCGTTACGCCGCGGCCACGCTCGAGGCCATTCTCGAAGATACGTCGCCTTTCGAGAACAACGACCCGAAAGTCGCCTTGTTCCATGCTTTCCACCTCGTCTGGGCCTCGGCCGGTTCACCTTTGGGTGAACCCGACAACCGCCTGTCGGCGCGCGCGCAGGACCATATGTCCTCGCTCACGCCCAACACGCGCGAGGCGCTTCTGCTCCACTCGATCGAGGGATTCCGCGTCGAGGAAATCGGCGCGATCATGCAGATCGAGGCCGATGAAGCCAAGGAACTGATCGACATCGCCATCCGCGAAATGGAAAGCTCGATCGCGGGCAAGATCATGATCATCGAGGACGAAGCCATCATCGCGATGGATATTCGCGCCATCGTCGAGGATATGGGCCATTCCATCACCGGCATCGCACGCACCCGCAGCGAGGCGGTGGAGCTTGCCGCAAAGGAAAAGCCCGACCTGATTCTCGCCGACATCCAGCTCGCCGACAATTCCTCGGGCATCGACGCGGTGAACGACATTCTCGCGCAGTTCGGCCCCGACCTGCCCGTGGTCTTCATCACCGCCTTCCCCGAGCGCCTGCTGACCGGCGAGCGCCCGGAACCGGCCTTCCTGATCACCAAGCCCTATACCGAGAGCCAGGTGCAATCGGCCGTCAGCCAGGCGATGTTCTTCTCCTCGACGGAGACGCTCGCGGCCTGATTTTCGCTGGAATAGAGCCTGATTAGAAAGCCCCGGAGGATGCTCCGGGGCTTTTTTCTCAAAGATGGCTCCTCGGTTCTTGGGTTGGCGCGGGGCGACCAGCCCCGGGCCGCGCCCGACCCTCCCCCCGGGAGGGCGCATTGGTGATGGCATCGCCGGTACAAGCGACCTGCGGGCTTATGAGATAAACCGCAGACCACAAGCGCAGCAAAGCGCCCACCCAGGGGTCGGGCGCGCCCCTTTCCGTCTTGCCTCAAACCCCTTCCGTGGACCGCGCCCAGAGGTTGATCTCCTCGTCGCTCGCATGGCTGTCGATCTCGGCAAGCTCATCGTCGGTGAACTCGAGGTTCGACACTGCACCGGCACAATCCACCACCTGCTCGGGCTTCGAGGCCCCGATCAGCGCCGAAGTGATGCCGCCATTGCGCAGCACCCATGCAATCGCCATCTGCGCCAGGGTCTGCCCGCGCCGCGCCGCGATTTCGTTGAGCGCACGGACCTTCTCCAGCGCCCCTTCGGTGATCGTGCCCGGATCGAGCGATTTGCCCTGATCGGCCCGCGAGCCTTCGGGAATCCCGCCCAGATATTTCTTCGTCAGAATCCCCTGCGCCAGCGGCGTGAACGCGATCGAGCCCACGCCCAGCTCTGCCAGCGTATCCTTCAGCCCGTCGCGTTCGACCCAGCGGTTGAGCATGTTGTAGCTCGGCTGGTGGATCAGAAGGGGCACGCCCATCTCCTTGAGGATCGCCGCCGCCGCGCGGGTACGCTCGGAATTGTAGCTCGAAATCCCGATATAGAGCGCCTTGCCCGAGCGCCAGATATGCTCCAGCGCGCCCATCGTCTCTTCCAGCGGCGTCTCCGGATCGAACCGGTGCGAATAGAAGATATCGACGTAATCGAGCCCCATCCGCTTGAGCGACTGGTCGCAGGACGCGATCAGGTATTTCCGGCTGCCCCACTCGCCGTAGGGACCGGGCCACATGTCATAACCGGCCTTCGACGAAATGATCAGCTCGTCGCGATAGCCCGCGAAATCGGTGCGCAGGATTTCCCCGAACGCTTCTTCCGCCGACCCGGCAGGCGGGCCGTAATTGTTGGCTAGATCGAAATGGGTGATGCCGTGATCGAAGGCGGCCTGACAGATCGCGCGTTTCGTCTGATGCGGCGTGTCATGGCCGAAATTGTGCCAAAGCCCCAGCGAGACGGCGGGAAGCTTGAGGCCGGATCGCCCGCAATAGCGGTAGGTCATGCGCGAATAGCGATCCTCGGCGGGATGGTAGCTCATCTGATCCTCCTGAGATGTTAGCGGAAACAGACCACAGCCGGAGCTCCGCCGCAAGTTGCGCTCGCGAAGGGCTTGCGCAATGGTGAGCGCAAAGGAGATCCGCGTGAGAGAAACAGCGAAATTCGGCCTCAGCCTGTTCGGGCGACTCGTGGAATCGAATATCACCCTCGTGTCGGCCGGCGTCGCCTTCTACGCGATGCTCGCGATCTTTCCCGGCATCTCCGCCACCATCGCGATCTGGAGCGCCTTTGCCGATCCGGCGGTGATCCACACCTATCTCAAGGTCGCCTCCGAGTTCATCCCGCCCGAGGCCTATGCGCTGATCAACGATCAGATCCAGAGCTGGCTGATCGGGCCGCGCCCGTCAATCGGGTTGGGGGTGATCATTTCAGCCGCGGTGACCTTGTTCTCCGCACGCGCGGGTGTGGCGGCGCTGGTGCTCAGCCTCAACGTGATCCACGGCACCAAGCCCCGCGCGACGATCTGGAGCTTCATCATGGGCTACCTGATGACGGTTTCTCTGGTGGGCGTGATGCTCGCCGCGCTGGCGACCGTCGTCATCGTGCCGATAGTCGTGAATTTCCTTCCTTTCCATGAGGTTACCAAGATTCTCCTCTCGGGCCTGCCTTGGGGCGCGATGATCCTCTTGATGTTCACCGCGCTGGGGATTCTCTACCGTTACGGGCCGAATACCGAAGGCAAGCGCGACCCGATCCTCACGCTTGGCGCAGTCCTGGCGGCGGCAGTCTGGAGTCTCAGCTCGCTCGGACTGACCTACTACCTCGCGAATTTCGGCAATTACAACAAGGTCTACGGATCGATCGGGGCGGTGATCGCGCTTCTGGTCTGGCTCTACCTGAGCGCCTTCTCGGTGCTGCTGGGAGCGGCGCTGAATGCCGAGCTGAGCGCATTTCGCAAACGTCAGGCCATCGCGGCTCAGGAAGCCGAAAAGGACGCGCAGCCGCAGACTGAATAAGCGCAGCTTATCCGTTCCCTCGGGAAATAAGCTGCGCTTATGCGATCAGTAGTTGCGCTCGAAATAGACGCCGAGCGTGCTCTGCCCCTCGGAGTCGACCGATCCGCGCGCGGTCACGTTCTTCGTCACGTCGAGATTGAGATTGACCTGCGAGGTGCCGTCGCCGCTCACCGTGACATCGGTATAGATATTGTCGGTGAGATATTTCCCGACCTTGAGCTGCGTGTTGCCCTCGGCATCGGTCGATACGTCGAGATCGTCGAGCCCGAAATTCTTGCGCAGGTTTCCGATGATCCCCTCGCCGCCCTTGCCCGCCAGCGTCGCCACGGCCGAGGCCAGTTGCGCGGCTTGCAACACCGAGAGATTCTCGATCGAGCGCCCGAAGATGAGCCGCGCGAGAACCTCGTCCTGCGGCAGCTCGGGCGAGGAGGTGAAGGTCACGTTCGGCTCGGTTGCGCGGCCCTCGATATTGATCGAGATCGTGTAGTCGTCCTGACTCGTGGTCGCGGTGAAGGTCAGCCAGGGAACGAGCGCGCCCTGCAGCGCGATCTTGCCCTGATCGAGCGTGAAACGCTGACCGAGAATGTCGAGACGCCCGCGCACGAGGTTGAACTGCCCGATCGGGATCACGTCCGAGGTGGTTCCGGTGACGCGCAGGCTGCCGCCGAGTTCGGCATCGAGGCCGCGCCCGCGCACGAAGATCCCGCGCGTCGAGGCGATCGTCACATCGAGCGGATAGGACGGACCGGCCTTTGCTCCCGCCGCATCGGCGGGTTTCGTCGAGAGCAGGCCCGCCCGGTTCAGCGTCTGGCGCACCGCCGTGCTTTCGCCGACATGGGTCATCCCCTCAGGCACCGCCGCCCCGCCGCCAAGCCCCGAAGAGGGCACGCGCAGTTCGGTATCCTCGAGCGTGATCAGCCCAGCGATCTTCGCGCCGCCCGCAAGAGGCCCATCCATCGTGATCGTGCCCGAGGCGCGGGTGTCGTATAGCTCGGGATCGCGCAGCCGCGCGCGATCGAGGCGGATCGTGAGATTGCCGTCATAGGGCGCGGAAAGCGCGACTGGCCCGCTGACGCTCAGCGACCCGCCGGTGCTGAGCCGTCCGTTCAGATCGAGCTGCGCCGACCCGCCCGAGAGGTTCACCGTGGTATTCACGTCCTGAAGCACCATGCCGAGATTGGGCGCGACGATCTTGGTGCCATTCGCGCTGACCGTTCCCGAGAGCGCCGACAAACCCGGCTTGCCATTGAGCCGCAGGTCGAAGCTGAGCGGGCCTTGCAGCGAGCGCGGCTCGATGAAGGCATTGACCAGGGCGGTCTGGGCCTGACCGGTGATGCTCAGATCCGCATCGCCGAAATCGGACGAGACGCGGCCCGAAACCTTCGCCTCCGTGCCCCCCGGACCAGAGCCCGAGAGGGCAAGGTCATAGCCCTTGCCATCGTCGCCAATCGTGCCCGACAGGTTCACCGGTCCGGCGAAGCCTGGCGCGAACAGCGCCGCGTTGGACAGGCGGGTGACCAGGTCGAGCGTGCGCCCGGTCTCCCCGGCCGTCCCCGTGGCCGAAACCTCGAGTTGGGGGTTATCGAGTTGCAGGTCGCGGAGCAGGATCTGGCCCGCAGTATAATCGGCCAGGAGCGAGAGCTTGGTCGTGCCAGCCAGAACCTTGTCGGCCTCGGCCTGACCGAGCGCGAGCGAACGGCCCGTCCCGTCGAGCTTGAGCGTGTAGGTCTCGCCCGCGAAGGTGACGGTCGCATCCGCGTCAAGCGCGCCGCTATAGCCACCGCCAAGGATCGAGAGATCCTGCGCGCTCAGCTTCGCCGTCAGCTTGCCGTCCTCGCTCGCCAAACTGCCCTGCGCCTGAAGCGTGCCCGCGGCGGTCTTCACGTCGAGCAGGTCGAGCGTCAGGCCGGTCTCGTCGCGTCTGGCCGAAGCGATGATCTCGGAGCGGCCCGCGAGCGCGCGGTCGGCCTGGGGCTGGTCGATCGTGATGTCCTGACCGACGACATTGAGATCGGCGTCGAAGGCGCCGGTCAGCACCGTGTAGCTGCCGGCGACCGAGGCCTGCGCCTTGCCCGAAAGCGTGCGGCCCGCCAAGCCCGAGATCACGCCCAGATCCGCGTGATTGACCTCTGCCTTGCCCTTGATCGTCACGCCCTTGTCGAGATCGGAGATCGTGAGATTGGCGTCGGCGCGATAGTCGCGCCCCAGAAGCGAAAGCTGCGAGAGGCGCAGCGGCTTGTCCTGTTGCCAGGAGAACACCGCCTTGGCCGTGGCGAAGGGACCGACGGCCTCACTGAGTGCGGGATCGGAGAATTCGAGACCGTTGAGGCCAAGGAGCACCGTGCCGCCGAGGCTGGGCGGCGCGCTTTGACGGATGCGGCCCGACCCCGAGAGGTTGGCGGTCAGCATCTTCGTGCCGTCCTCGCGGCGCAGCTGGTCGAGCCTGCCCGAAAGTCTCCAGCCATCGCCCTGCGCCTTGTCATAGGCGAGGTTGATGGTGCCCGATTGCACCCAGGTCTTCGTGCCCGACAGCGGCAGCAGAACCTCCTGCCCGTCGCCAACCCCGAGCTGGCCCGTCAGCTCGAATTTCTCGGGCATGTTGTTGGTGCCGATCAGCGCAGAGCCGCTCAGCTGGAGCGCGCGCGACTTCAGGTCGAGCCCCTTGATCTGGGTCTGCCCCGAGGCGCTGCGGCTGCCGGTCACGACAAGCGCGACTTCCTCGCCGAAGAAAGCGCGGTACTCTTCGGGCAGAAGCGGGCGCACGTCACCGCCGAAAGCGGCAGAGAAACTGGTCTGGGCGGGCGCGCCTTCGGGGGCGCCTTTCGGCACCGCCTTTTTCACCGTCACCTGTCCGGCGAGGCGCTGCTGGCCCTGCGTGCTCAGCACGATATCGGCGGTGAAATCGTCGATCGGGCCGCTGCCCGAAACCGCGAGCGTCATCGGCGGTTCGCCCGGCAGGCCGATGCGCTTGGTGATGATGCCGCCCTGCCCCTCGTCGACAAGTAGATCGAGGCCCAGCTCGCGCGAGCCATTGTCATAGGAGGCCGTCAGCGAAAAGGTGCCCTTTTCCCCGTCGATCCGGTCGATCGCGAGTTTGGCCTTGCCCTCGCCCCCGGCCAGAGACATCGAGCCGCTGACCTTCACCGTCGCGGGTTGCCCGAGGATCGGTGCGCCGAGGATCACCTTCTTCGCGTCGATCTTGCCGATATTCACCGAAACCGGCAGATCGGGGAGCGCGAAGGGTTTCGCCTCGGGGCTGGGGGTGCCGTCGCTGGCTTGCGCACCGGGCAGGCGCGGCAGGTCGATCTCGGCGGCGGACAGCTCGTCGATCTCGATCTTGCCGCTCAGAAGGGCCGTGCGGTTCCACTGGATCGCGCCGTCCTTGATCGTGATCCACGCCCCGTCCTCATCGGAGATCGTGAGCTGGGTGAAGGTCGCGCGCGAACTCAGCGCGCCCGCGAACCCGTCAAGCCGCACCGTGCGCCCCGCGCCCGAAAGGTTATCCTCGATCAGCCCGGTCAGATAGGAACGGTCGCGCGCGGTCTGTTCGGCCGTGGCGGCGCCCGCCCCGGCATCGGTCGGGGGCGTGGTGTCCTGCGCGCCGGCGATCAGCGGGGTCAGGCAGAAAGCGAAGAGGAGCGCGAAACGTTTCATCAGAAAGCCTGCCCGATACCGATATAGATCTGTGCGCCCGAGCCGGTGCCGCCCGAAACCGGGAAGCCGACATCGAGGCGGATCGGGCCGATCCCGGTCTTGTAGCGCACACCCAGACCCGCACCGGCCTGCGAGCCGCTCTCGCCGCCGCCCGAGACATAGCCGTAATCGTAAAAGGCCACCGCGCCGATGTTCTTCGTGATGCCGAAACGCGCCTCGCTCTGGATGCCGACGAATTCGGTCCCGCCCGTGGTGAGCGTGCCGCCATCGAGCACCGTCACGCCGAGAGACTGGTAGGGCTGGCCGCGCACCGTGCCACCGCCTCCCGAGTAGAACAGGTAGTCGCGCGGGGTCTCTGCGAGGTCGGCGCCGACGACACTGCCGAGCTGCAACCGGCCCGCCAGAACGAAGCGCTTGCTTTCGCCGAAGCTCTTGTAGGCGCGCAGGTCACCGGTGAGCTGGGCTCCCGTCCCTGTGTTCTGGTCGAGCCCGAAGAAGGGCGTCACCCCGGCCTGCACGTAATAGCCCCTTGTCGGGTCCATCTTGTTGTCGCGGTCGTCCCAGGTGAGCTTGGTGGGCAGGTACACCTGGCGGAAGATCGTCTCGCCGCTGCTGTCGGTGACCTTCGACCAGCCGTAATTGATCGAGATGTCGCCCGTGAGCTTGTCAGAGAAGATGCGCGTCAGACCGAAGCCGATATCGAAAGCATCCTCGTCGTAATCGTCTTCGTTCTTGTGGCTGAGTTCGGTCGTCACATAGGCGTTGGTATCGGGGTTGAAGGTCGCCGGACGGTCGATCCGCGCGCCGATCGAATAATCGATGCCGCCGGTCGCCCCGCCGATCCCGCTCACCCCGGTATCGATGCGGAAACGCTCACCGCCCCCGAAGAGGTTGCGATGCATCCAATAGCCCGAAAGCCCGAGACCGTCGGTGCTGTTGAGCTCTGCCCCGACCCCGATCTTGCGCTTTTTCTGCTCGACCACGGCAAGGCTCACATCGAGGCTGTCATCGGGGTTGAGAACCTTCGCCTCGGTCACCGCGACGGAGGAGAAGATGCCGGTACGCTGGAGCCGCGCCTGCACCTCGTCGAGCTTCTTCGGGTTATAGACTTCGCCGGTCGGGAAGCCCGCGATCTCACGCAGGCGCTTTGTGCGCAGGCGCTTGTTGCCCGAGGTCTCGAGCTTGCCGAAGGTCACGACCGGGCCGGGCGCGATGCGGATCTCGGATGAGAGGGTATTGGCGCGGTGATCGGCGACGATATCCTGTGCGGCGACCTGCGCCTTGGCATGACCCTCGTCGCGCCATTTCGTCGTGGCGGTGCTGGCCGCGTCGATGATCACCCCCGATTGCGCAACCTGACCCGGCGCATAGCCTTCGGGCAGGTCGGTGCCTTTCGCGAGGGGACCGATCGCGGCACGGGAGAAGTGGAAAATCGGCCCCGGCGTCACCGAGACGGTCACCTGCGTCACGCTGGCAGGCGCGTCGAGCGGCGGGATATTCGCCGCCTCGCGCCCGTCGAGCTTGATCGAGACGACACCCGAGTAATAGCCCTGCGCAAACAGCGTCGAGACGATGCGGTTGTAATCGGCGCGCGCGGCGGCGAGCACATCCTGCCCATCCTTGCCCTTCGCATCCTTGTTCTGAACGAGGAGAGAGGCGCCCTCGAGCGCCGATTTCAGACCGGATTCCGCGCCCGGGGTCTGAAAACTCAGATCATAGGTGAAGGCGGGCGCGGACAGAGAAACCAGTGCTGTCACACTCAACAGAAAAACTCGAACTCGCTTGGATGCCATCGTTTCGCGCCCCCGGACAATCAGCGCCAAACTCGCAGTATTCGGGTGGAATGGCCAGAGCGGGCGCAACCTTCCGCCCATCAAAACCTCTGGATCGGCGAAAAAACTCCGCCGTCAGCAGATCAGCGTCGGGAGGATCCGCTCCATGTGCTTTTCCATGTAAATCCGCAGCCAGCTCGAGAACCGATCAGGGTGGCGTTTGACCTCGGCGGCGAGGTCGTAAAGGCCCACCCAGCGCGTGTCGGAAACCTCGTTCGGATCGGGCGTGATCGCCATGCCGGGGCGTGCGAAGGCGATGTAGACGTCGACCACCTCATGCTCGACCAGCCCGCCATCGACCTCGGTGCGATATTCGACCCGGTCGGCATGGGCGGGATAGAGCCCCTCAATGCCCAGCTCGTCGCGCAGGCGCCGCATCGCGCATTGTTCGGGGCGCTCGCCCCAGTCGGGATGGCTGCAACAGGTGTTGGACCAGCGGCCGGGGGAATGGATCTTATTGGCGGAACGCTTCTGGAGAAGGATCTTCTCTCCATCCATGACGAAAATGGACACCGCCCTGTGGCGAAGCCCTTTCCGATGCGCTTCCATCAACTCGACCGGCGCCAATTCGCCGTCGATCCATGCCTGGATCTGTCCCATCTGTAACCTTGCGTCCCGTGCCGCGCCGGGGAATCCGGGGGCACGGGGCAAAGATGGGGCTGAGACCGCGTCGAGTCACGGCGTCAGCTTGTCCCTGAGGCAGCATGCCGCGCCTCCGGGCCCTCACGTTTGTGTCAGGCGCTCACGAAAGCGTCTGACCGGCCGCTTCGGACTGCTGGCGACGCGCCAGTTCGTTGCGGTAGAGCGCGACGAAATCGACGATCTCGAGGTTGAAGGGCGGGAAGCCGCCATCGCGGGTCACATCCGAGACGATGCGGCGCACGAAGGGAAAGAGCTGACGCGGGCATTCGATCAGCAGGAAGGGATGGAGCTGATCCTCCGGCACGCCCTCGACATGGAAGATCCCGCCGTAATCAAGTTCGAGCAGGTAGAGGGTCGAATTGTCGGCCTTGTTGGTCGAGACGACCTTGAACTTGGTGATCACTTCGTACTGGTGATCCTGCGCGCGTTTCTTCGCGTCGAGGCTCACCTGCACCTGCATCTCGGGCTGGACGTCGGCGGTTTGGAGCCCCTTCAGGGCGACGTTGTTCTCGAAGGACATGTCACGCACGAATTGCGCGAGAATGTTCATCCGCAGTTGGGACTGCTCGGCCGTGGCCGCGCCGTTTGCTTCTTCCGTCATGGACCTCTCCAGAATTGTCTGGGAGGGGTTTAGCACCCTGCCGCCCGCGCCTCAATTCTCAATGACGGGTCCAGCCGGAGGGGCCATCGGACGGCGGCCGGCGATGGATCATCTCCTCGGCCTCTTCGGCATCGAGGATCTCGGGATCGCTGGGCTGGCGATTGTCATAGGCGGTGGTGCGATAGGCTCCGCCCATCTCGAAGCGCGTCACCTTCACGCGGCCTGCGGCCTGTTTCATCACCCAGTCGCGGATGCCCGGGATCAGCAGCAAGATCCCCACCGCATCGGTAAAGAACCCCGGCGTGAGCAGCAGCACCCCGGCGACGAGGATCATCGCCCCATGCGCCAGCGGGCGGGAAGGATCGCGCAGTTCATTGAGCGAGTCGCGCAGGTCGTTCATCGCGCGCGCGCCTTCGCGGCGCACCAGCGAGGTGCCGATGATCGCCGTCAGAAGCACGATCCCCAGCGTCGGCCAGAGCCCGATCAGACCGCCCACCTTGATGAACAGCCCGATCTCGATCAGCGGGACGGCCACGAAGGCCAGAAAGATCCACATTGCATCCTCTTTCGTTCGTCCGCGACGCATGGGCGCGCCAGTGGACTTGAACCTGTCGAGGCCCTACATAAGTACCCAACGACCAAACGACAAACACAGCAAGAAATTCGGGGTCTCGATGTCCGGTGCCGTTATCCAGCTTATAGTTCTCGCGGCAATCGCGATCTTCCTGATTCTCAAGCTGAAAAGCGTGCTCGGCACGCGTGAGGGCTATGAGAAGCCGATCATCCCCGAAACAACGCCCGAACCCGCGCCGAAGCGCGATTTCGACGTGATCGAGGGCGGGCCCGACCACGATATCATCGACCATGTGCCCGAAGGCTCGACCGCGGCGGTCGCGCTGGCCGCGATGAAGCGCGTGGAGCCGAAATTCTCCGTCTCGCAGTTCCTGCAGGGTGCGCGCGGCGCTTATGAGATGATCCTGATGGCCTTCGAGACCGGCGATCTTGAAAAGGTGAAGCCGTTCCTGTCGCCCGACGTCTACGAGGCCTTCGAGACGGCTGTGGAGGCGCGCAAGGAACAGGGGCTCGACGTTCAGGCGGAGTTCCTCGGCCTGCGCGAACTGGTCCTCAGCGATGCCGATTTCGATCATGCCACCAACGAGGCCGAGGTGACGGTGCGCTTCGGGGCCGAGATCATCTCGGTCGCGCGCAATGCCGCAGGCGAGGTGGTCGAGGGCGATCCCAAGACGCCGCGCAAGCAGCGTGACGTGTGGACCTTCGCGCGCACGATGGGCGCCAACGATCCGAACTGGCAGCTCGTCGCGACGGGCGGCTGAGCCCGGTGGCGCTGGCCTTCAGCGATATTCCCGGCTGGGACCGGGACGATCACGCCGCCGCCTGGGCGGCGTTTTGCGTCACGGCCGATCTGAGCGGGCTCGCTCCGGTCGCGACGGATGATGCGAAAGCCGCTTTCGAGGCGCTGTTCGAACCGGTCGAGATTGCCGCCGAGGGAACGGCCCATTTCACCGGATATTACGAACCGGAACTGCAGGGCGCGCGCGAGAAATCCGCGCGCTTTGCCTATCCGCTTTATGCGAAACCCGCTGGAATAGGGTCTGAAAAGCCGTGGTTCACCCGTGTCGAGATCGTCGAGGGCGATTTGCTGGCAGGGCTCGAACTCGTCTGGCTCGACAACCCGATCGAGGCGTTTCTGGCGCAGGTGCAGGGCTCGGTGCGGATCCGGTTCGAGGATGGCGGCAGCCTGCGGCTTGGCTATGACGGCAAGAACGGCCACCCCTATCGCTCCATCGGAAAGGAACTGGTGGCGCGCGGGGTGGCGCCTGTCGAGGAGATGACTCCCGATCGCATCCGTCAGTGGGGGCATGAGAGCCCCGGCGAAGTGCAGGCGCTGCTCAATCACAACCCCTCGTTCGTGTTCTTCCGCGTACTCGACCTGCCCGAGGAAAGCGGTCCCCTTGGCGCGACGGGGCGACCGGTAAGCGCGGGGCGCTCGCTTGCGGTTGACCCGGATGTGGTGGCGCTGGGCAGCCCGGTCTGGATCGATTGCCCGGGCTTTGGCCAGCGGCTGATGGTGGCGCAGGATATCGGCTCGGCGATCAAGGGCGCGGGGCGCGGGGATATCTTCACGGGCTCGGGACCGCAGGCGGGCCGTATCGCGGGAGCGATCAACACGAAGGGCCGGATGATCGCCCTGCGGAGGCGCGCATGAGCAAGCGCCGCAAGCTCTCTCCCGAGGAGCGCGAACTCTGGGATCGCGTCGCCGCATCGACGCAACGCTATCGCCCGGAAAAGCCGGATTCTGCCGAAACAGAGCCTGTTTTGGCCCCGAATGCCAAGCCCAAACCCAACCGGCCCGAGCTGCGCGGCTTCCAACTGGGCCAGCATGCGAAACCCTGTGCGCCGCGCCATGACCTCGCCTCCGGACCGGGCGAAAATCTTGCCCGTCAACCGGTGGTGATGGACCGCAAGGCGCACAAATCGATGACGCGCGGCAAGATGAAACCCGAGGCCACGCTCGACCTGCATGGGATGACGCTGGCAGAGGCCCATCCCGAGCTGATCCGCTTCATCCTGAACGCCCAAAGCCATGGCAAGCGACTGGTGCTGGTGATCACCGGCAAGGGCAAGCGCGGCGACGATGACGGGCCGATTCCGCGCCGCGTGGGGGTGCTGCGCCATCAGGTGCCGCATTGGCTGCGGCTGATGCCGCTGGCCCCGGCCGTCATGCAGGTGAGCGAGGCGCATCTGAAGCACGGCGGATCGGGCGCCTATTACGTCTATCTGCGCCGGATGCGTTAACCGCCCGAGATCGGAGCCAACACGATCTGCGTCGCATTCTCCACGGTCAGAATCACCGCCTGCCCGAGCCCGGTGCGCCCGCGCTGATCCCCCTCGAGCACCTTGGCGATCTGGCCCGTGCTGTCGAGCAGCCGGATCAGTTCCGGCGAGGTCACCACATTGAAATGCCCGTCCCCGGTATTGAAGGCCGAGACATTGACCATCGTGACCTTGTAGCGCGCGATCCGGTTGAGATCCTCGAGATTGCCGAGCCGGTCGCTTTGCCCGGTCAGCCGCGCGGAAAGCTGCAAGGCGCGGTCCTTTTGCGAGGTGAAGATCACGAAGGGCTGAGGCAGCGTGCCGATCGCGTCGGCCTGGGTCTGGAAAACATCCACCGCGATATCTGGCGAGATCAGGATCACCCCGCCGAGACTTGAAAACAGACCCTGTTCATGCGCAATCGCCTCCTGACGCAGCACTTCCATCGTCAGTTCCGTACCCAGCGAATGCGCCACGAGCATAATACGGCGCGCCCCGGCTGTGCGCAGATCCCCGAGCAGCTCCGCAAGCCCGTCGCGCGCAAACAGCACCGAATCCCGATCATAGGCATAGCCCAGAACATTCGCCCGCGAGGGCCAGGCGTAATGCACCATCACGCCGGGCAGATCGAAATCCTCGCCCATCTGCGCCATGCGGTAGAGCCCTTCGGCGAAGGAATTGTTGAAACCATGCACGAACACCACCGCCTCGCCCTTGTTCTGGCGAAGGGCTGTGCGCAGCTCGGATTGGAATTGCGCGCGCGGCAGGTCGATCTGTGCCTGCGAGATCATGAATTGCGTCTTGGGATCGGTGGGTGTGCCACCGGTCGTGGGATAGTCGATCTGCGCAGTCTGGCGATCAGGCGGGGTGGCCACGTCGAACCGCGCCAAACGCAGCTCGGGGCTGCGTTCGAAGCCGAAGGGCTGACCGGTGACGGGATCGGGAGCACGGGTGGACCCCACGAAAATCGCGCGCGCCTGCGGGTCGGGGTGGTCGAGATAGGCCAAGCGCCCGCGGGGAGCGCAGGCGGAGAGCGTGATCAAAAAGAGGACAACCAGTAATCGACCCATACCCGGCCCCGAGTTTTCGGGGCCGAGGATAGCAGAGCCGCAGCGTGGTTCCAGAGCTCAGAGGACGTAACGGCTCAGATCTGTGTCGCGAGTGAGATCGCCCAGCTCGTTTTCCACGAAAGCCGCATCGACGGTGACGCTTTGGCCGCCCCGGTCCGGCGCGGTGAAGGACAGCTCCTCGAAGACGCGCTCCATGACGGTGTAGAGCCTGCGCGCGCCAATATTCTCGACCGAGCGGTTGACCTCTGCGGCGATGCGGGCGAGCGCGGCGATCCCGTCCTCGGTGAAGGTGACCTCGACCTCTTCGGTCTTCATCAGTGCCTGGTACTGGCGGGTGAGCGCATTGTCGGTTTCCGACAGGATGCGGGTGAAGTCTTCCTCGGTCAGCGCCTGCAATTCGACCCGGATCGGCAGGCGGCCCTGCAATTCGGGCAGCAGGTCCGAGGGTTTCGCGATGTGGAACGCCCCCGAGGCGATGAACAGGATATGGTCGGTCTTCACCGCACCGTATTTGGTCGAGACGGTCGTGCCCTCAATGAGCGGCAGCAGGTCGCGCTGCACGCCCTCACGACTGACATCGGCGCCACGGGTCTCGGCCCGCGCGGTGACCTTGTCGATCTCGTCGATGAAGACGATGCCGGAATGCTGCACGGCCTCCAGCGCGGCGGTCTTGACCGTCTCGTCGTCCAGAAGCTTGTCGGCCTCTTCCGAGATCAAGACCTCGTAGCTTTCCGAAACGGTCATCTTGCGACGGGTGGTGCGGTTGCCGCCGAAGGCCTTGAACAGGTCCTGAAGGCCCTGCATCTGGCTCTCCATCCCCGGCTGGCCGCCCATCATCCCGATCGGCATGCCCCCGGATACGTCGGCCACGTCGAGCTCGATGATCTTGTCGTCAAGCTCGCCATCGCGGAGCTTCTTGCGGAACATGTCACGCGTGCCCGCGCGCGCGTCCGAGCCCGCGAGCGCCGAAATCACGCGATCCTCGGCGGCCTTATGCGCCTTCGCCTTGACCTCTTCGCGCATGTATTCGCGGGTCTCGACCATCGCGACATCCATCAGGTCGCGGATGATCTGCTCCACATCGCGGCCGACATAGCCCACTTCGGTGAACTTGGTGGCCTCGACCTTCAGGAACGGTGCGCGGGCGAGTTTCGCCAAGCGGCGCGAGATCTCGGTCTTGCCGACGCCGGTCGGGCCGATCATCAGGATGTTCTTGGGATAGACCTCGTCGCGCAAGTCATCGGGCAGCTGCTGGCGGCGCCAGCGATTGCGCAGGGCCACGGCCACGGCGCGCTTGGCGTCCTTCTGGCCGATGATGAAACGGTCGAGTTCCGAGACGATTTCGCGGGGGGTCAGATCGGTCATGGATTGCTCCGTGGGGTGCGGCAGGCGAGGCATGCCGGGAATGTCTTGAAGGGCGTGGACCGGCTTAGCCGCCGATCGTCTCCACCGTCAGATTGCCGTTGGTATAGACGCAGATATCGGCCGCGATCGCCATCGCACGGCGCGCGACCTGTTCGGCATCGAGATCGGTCTCCATCAGCCCGCGCGCAGCGGCGAGCGCATAATTGCCGCCGGAACCGATCGCGGCGATATCGTGCTCGGGCTCGAGCACATCGCCTGCGCCGGTCAGAACGAACAGGTCCTTGCCATCGGTGACGATCAGCATCGCCTCGAGATTGCGCAGGTATTTGTCCATGCGCCAATCCTTCGCCAGCTCCACGCAGCCGCGGGCAAGCTGTCCGGGCGCGGCCTCGAGCTTCTTCTCCAGCCGTTCGAGCAGGGTGAAGGCGTCCGCAGTCGAACCGGCAAAGCCCGCGACGATGTCGTGCCCGCCGGGGCTGAGGCGGCGCACCTTGCGCGCGGTGCCCTTGATGACGGTCTGGCCAAGGCTGACCTGTCCGTCGCCCGCGACGACCACCTTGCCGCCTTTGCGGATGCCGACGATCGTGGTGCCGTGCCAGCCCGGGAATTTCTCTTCGGCCATGTCGTTCCTCCGTTTGCGCAAAAGATATGTAACCCCGAACGCGGCGCTGCAACCCCGCTTGCCCGTTCCCCGGCCCGAGGCTAGCCTCGCGCCATGACCGAACGGCATCTCTCGATCTATCTCGACGATTGGATTCTCGCCCAGGTTCGGGAGGGATCGCAGAACTTTTTCAAGCGATTGATCGGGGCGGTGGAGGAAGCCGACTGGACGGTTTCCCTGCATGAAACCGGCCCCGAGGCGCGGCGCGAAGCACTCGACAAACCTGGCTATGCACTGTTTCGGATGGAGCCGCCCACACATGAGCGCGCCCTGACCTGCCGGCGCACCTATCTCGGGGCGTTCTGGCATGTGGAGCGCGTCGCCGAACGTTGGGACTGGCCTGTGGCGAAGGCGACGTTCGTCGCGAATGACATTGACGGCGAGGCCGCACAAAAGTTCTTCTCGGCGACAAAAAACAGGCTCTATCCCGGCATAATTCCGAGCGACGAGGACAATCTGGCCTTCATTCCGCTTCAAGGGCGGTTGCTCGATCACCGCTCTTTCCAGGCGGTGAGCCCAGTGCAGATGATCGAGGAGGTGATCGCCCGCCATGAGGGGCCGGTCGTGGCGACTCTGCATCCACGCGAGAGCTATAAACCGGCTGAGATCGCTGCACTCGAAGCGCTAAGCGCCCGGTTCCCGCGCTTCCGCTTCCAGAGCGGCGGCTCGCTCGACCTGCTGCCGCGCTGCAAATTCGTGGTCACGCAGAATAGCGCACTGGCGCTCGAGGGGTTCTTCCTGCGCAAACCGGCGGTGCTGTTCGGGCTGTCGGATTTTCATCACATCGCCGGATCGGTTCCGCGCGACGGGATCGAGGCTGCCTTCGAAAAACTGCGCCAGACGCCTCCCGTGGCGCGCTACCTCTACTGGTTCTTGCAACTCAATGCGCTGAACGCGGGGCGACCGGAGTTCGAAGAGCGGTTGCGCGAGCAGCTGCGTGCCTGCGGGTGGCCGATCTGAGCCGCTAAAACGCTTTTGTCATGGATGTAGAATGGCGGGCAGAGCTCGCCCGGGCCGTGTCGCGGCTGTTCCGGGCGAAAGCAATCACTCAATGAAAAAGGGCGCCACCCCGGGCGCCCTCTTCCACAAATCCGTCCGATCCGATCAGATCGATTCGGTGATCCAGCTTTGCAGCGCGGCTTTCGGTGCGGCGCCAATCTTGTTCGAGACAACCTCGCCATCCTTGAACAGGAACAGCGCCGGGATGCCGCGAACGCCGAGAACGGCCGGGCTGTCCGGGTTTTCGTCCACGTTCACCTTCACGACCTTCACCTTGCCGGCCATCTCTTCCGAGATTTCCTCCAGCGACGGGCCGATCATGCGGCAGGGGCCACACCATTCGGCCCAGAAATCCACCACGACGGGGATATCGGATTTGCGCACTTCCTCGTCGAAAGTGGCGTCGGTAACAGCAACGGTAGCCATGTCAGCCTCCTGAGAATTCGGTTGCAGCGAAGGTATGTCCCGGCCCGCATCACGTCAAGATACGGGGGGTGTTCGCAATGCCGCATCAAGCTGTGCATCAGTGAGCGGCATGATCGCGCCGCTTCGCGTCCAGAGGATCGAACAGCGGATCGGTTGACCGGGATGGATCTGGCGCAGCGCGGCGCGGTAGGCGGCCATCTGCTTCACGATCCCGTCAGGGACATCCACGGGGCGTTCGGGGACGATGCGGTTCGACTTGTAATCGAGCAGCTCGATCCCGTCCGGCCCGATCCGCATCCGGTCGATGAACCCGTGAATGCGCGCGCCGAGCTCGGCGATTTCGGCTGTGATCTCCACCTCGGCCAGCGTGTCCGACCCCAGCCAATCCGCCATTCCGGGCGCGTCGAGAACCGTTTGCGCCTCGGTCAGAACAGGCTCTATTTCATCAGGGAGCAGCGCATCCTCGCCCTGCGAAAGCAGAATGCGTGCGGTCTCGGGCCACTGCGCGCGCGGGCGAAGCGGGAGATGTTCGAGCAGACGGTGCAGGTTGCGCCCATGCCGTTTCGCGGCCTCCTCGTCGCCTGCGCCGCCCTCGCCGAAAAGCGCTTTCTCCCCGCCGAGATCTGACGGCGAAAGCAGTTTCGGAGCAGGAGCGATCTCCGGTGCGGGATGCAGCGCCCAGGCTGGAAGCGACAGCGACTGCGATTGGTCAGCGGTTGCCGGGGTCGCAGCAGGCTCGGGCCAGTCTCCGTTGCAATGGCGCAGGATCTCGCCACGGGTGCGCAACTCTTCGGAAAGCGCCGAAACAGTCTCCGTTCCGGCATGATCGAGCCCAGATTGCATCCGCGCATACCAGCTTTCGTCGCCCTGACCGACATCGCCAGCCCCGGCCACGATCAGCCATTTCTCGGCCCGCGTCATCGCGACATAGAGAAGACGCAGAGCCTCTTCCTCGCGGGCGCGTTTCTCGGCCTCCGCCGCCGCCTCCTGCGCGGCGGGGGCCTGAGACGCGGCCTGGCGCCAGGCCGCTGGACCCGCTGGCAGGCGCAGGAGTTTCGGCGGATTAGGCTCTCTTTTCTTCGCGGTGTCGGGCAGGATCACGATCGGGGCCTCGAGCCCTTTCGAGCCGTGCACGGTCATCACGCGGATCGCGCGCCCTGCCCCTTCGAGCTGACGCTTCACCTCGACGTCATCCGCGTCGAGCCAGCCGAGGAAGCCGGTCAGGCTTGGCACCTCGTTGCGCTCGAAGGCCAGCGCCTGGGAAATCAGCTCGTCGATCCCGTCTTCGGCCTCCGGCCCGAGCCGCGCCAGCAGCCTTTCGCGCCCGCCATGCCGAGTCAAAAGGCGCTCGATCAGCTCGAATGGCCGCAGGAAATCGGCGTGGTCGCGCAGATCTTGCAGAATTTCGAGCGTGTCGGGACGGCTGGTATCGTGGCGCAGCGCCTCCCAGAGGAACCCCTTGCGCGGTTTGGCGAGCGCGTAAAGGTCTGCCTCGGACCAGTTCAGAAGCGGCGACCGCAGAGCCTCGGCCAGTGACAAATCGTCCTCGGACGTCGCCAGAAAGGCGAGAATAGAGCGGATATCGCGCACGGCGAGTTCCGCGCCGAGCTTGAGCCGATCCGCCCCCGCCACGGAAAGACCGATGGCCTTGCAGGCGCGGATCACCTCGGCGAAAAGCTCGGAACGGCGGCGCACGAGGATGAGGAAATCCCCCTCATGGACCGGGCGCGCCCCGCCCTTCGCCTCGTGATCGGGGATCTGGACGCCGGAGGCGATCATCTCGCGAATTTCGGCGGCAATCGCGCGCGAGAGCACCGAAACATCCGAGGCGCTGCTCGGCAGGTCGACCGGATCGGACCAGTCGCCCTCCTCGATGGCTTCCTCCTGCGCGATCACCGGCCAGAGATCGACGCGGCCGGGGAGCATTTCGCGGAAGGCGATATGCGAGGGCGCGCCGCCCAGACCCGCCTCGGCGCCGCGCGCGAAGCTCTCGTCGACGACACGCAGAACCGAGGCCGCCGAACGGAAGGAATGTTCGAGCTCCAACGTCACGAGCGCCTGTCCGATGCCACGGAACTTTTCGGTAAAATGGGCCCGCATAGTCTCGAACTGAGCCAGATCGGCGCCCTGAAAGGAGTAGATCGACTGCTTGCGGTCGCCGACGACAAAAAGGGTGCGCTGCTTGTCGCGCGCGCCCTCGCCGGCGGTGAATTCCTCGGCGATCCGCTCGATCACACGCCATTGGCGGGGGCTCGTATCCTGCGCCTCATCCACGAGAATGTGGTCGATCCCGCCATCGAGCCGGAACAGCACCCATTGCGCGACCGACGGATCTTCGAGAAGCGCCGCCGCGCGGTCGATGAGGTCGTCGAAATCGAGCCAACCGCGCGCGGCCTTATAGGCGTCGATCCGGGGCAGGAAAGCTTGGGCGAAGCGGTGCAGGATGAGGCTGTGCTCCGCCGCGACGAGGGCGAGACGCTTCGGACGGGCCTCGGAGATACGCTCCGACAGATCGGCCAGCCCCTCGAACGCGCCAGCGCCGAGCGTCTTGGCAAGACCTTTCGTCACGACCTTCTCACCCTTGGGCTGATAGGGCGGCCCGTCCTTGGGGCTCTTGACGCAGAGCACCTCTTCAAGCGCCTGCATCGCGCCAAGATCGAGATCCGTGATCGTCGCCAGCGCCCGACCGAGTTTCTGATCGGTCACACCGCTCGCGAGGCAGTAAGGCGTGACTTCGCGCATCAGCGCAAGATCGCCGGACCGGAAAGTCTCGGCCAGCAGGTGCGCGCTGTCGAAGCCGGCCGAAAGCCCGTAGGCGTTCTGAAGCGTTTCGAGGTCGATATCCTTGGGAAAACCGAGCCTGTTATGGCTGATTTGCCCCACGAGAACGGCCAGATCCTCGCCCGAATAGATCGACAAGAGCGCGTCGAGACGGTCGCGGTCGGCCCCGCTCGCCATCTCCTCCAGCACCTCCTCGCGCATCAGTTGCCCGGCGCGATCATCCATCTCGGAAAAACCATGCGGCACCTTCGCCTCAAGCGGGAACCGGCGCAGCAAGGCCGCGCAGAAGGCGTGGATCGTCTGGATCTTCAGTCCGCCCGGCGTCTCGATCGCCTGGGCGAACAAGCGCCGCGCGGTGGCAAGCTCATCTGCCCCCAGCGGTCCCTCGGCCCCGAGATCGCGCAGCGCCGACCGCAGCTCGACCTCCTCCATCATCGCCCATTTGCCCAGAAGACCAAGCAGACGGTTCTGCATCTCGGCCGCCGCGGCCTTCGTATAGGTGAGGCAGAGGATCCGGTGCGGCTCGGTCCCCGAAAGCAGCATCCGCGCCACACGGTCGGTCAAGACCTTGGTCTTTCCCGAACCCGCATTCGCCGCAAGCCAGACCGAATGGCTGGGAACCGAGGCCTGCTGCTGCCGCTCGCTTGCCGATCGGGTCATGCCGAGCCCTCCTTTGGCGGGGTATCGGTGATGTCCCATTCGCCAAAACGAGAGAGCTGGTCGTAATCCGAGATATCGCGCGCTTTCTGCATCGCCCGTCGTGCGGTGAACCCTTGCGAGGGGCGCAGGTAGCGCGCGATCAGTTCTTCCAGCTTGACCCAGTTGTCTTCAGGGGTCTCTTCACGGTCCTTGACCTTGATCGTCTGGCCCATCGTCCGCGTTTCGCCATCCCCACCGAGCCGGATATAGGTCATCGCCGAAACGTCTCGCGGCCCGATCTGCTCAAACGCGCCACGGCTCACCATCGCGGCCTCAAGCAGCATCTGCTTGTTGAAGGCCAGAACCTCCGCATCTCCCGGCGGTTTGCCGGTCTTGTAGTCGAAAATCTCGGCGCTGCCGTCTTCCAGAATGTCGATACGATCGGGTTTTGCGGAGAGCGTGAAATTCACCTTTTGCAGTGGAATAGAGCCTTTTTTTTCGATCACGGCCGGAGTGCCCTTCGCGCGCCGTTCTTCCTCGTCGCGGCAGAATTTCTCGGCGATGCCATGGATGCGCGCAAACCAGATGCGTTGCGTGCTCGGCCAGGGAATTTTCGTTTCGAGAACCTCTTGCGTGATCGTGAGAAGCCGCGCGCGGGCGCAGTCGAGCGTCTCTCCCTCGACATGGGTTTTCACGAAGGTCTCGACGATCTCGTGCAACACCTGCCCGCGCAAGAGCGGATCGGGCTCGGGGCGCAGCGGATCGAGTGGACGCAAACGCAGGATGCGGCGCGCATAGATCGCGTATGGGTCGCGGATCAGGGTCTGGATCGCGGTCACGGGAAGCTCGCGCGGGCGATCCTCGACCGGGGGTTTCGGCGAGGGGCGCGGCGCGGGGGTGAGCGAGATCTTCGGCCGCTCCAGCTCCTGCGCGAGATCGATCCATCGCTGCCCGCGCGCCTCCATCGCCTTGAGGGCGGCCACGCCATTTTGCTCTGGCAGCCCCTTGATCAGGTTCAGAAGACGGTTGAGCCAACGCGAAGGGATCGTCTGCGCCTCGGCGTCGCGTCCGGCACGACTGAGGATCACCTGCGGCGCGGCAACGGCTTGCTGGAAGTCATGGGAGGAAAGACCGATCTGCCTTTCGGGCAACAACAGACCCGCTTCCAGCCGCATCTGGCGACTCAGCCACGGGTCGGGCGCGGGGGCTTCGGGCCAGCTGCCTTCGTTCAGACCGCCGCAGATCACCAGCTTCGCACCCTGCGCCCGCGCCTCCAACGTGCCCCAGATCGCAATGAGCGGATGGGAGGTCAGGGTCTGGCGCACCATCCCGCCTTGCAGGTGGCGATTGACCAGATCGGCATAATCCGAAGCGCTGACCTCACCGGCATGACCGGCCTGTTCGCGCAGATCACTCATCAGGCGCAGCGCCTCGCGCCCCCCGGCCTCGCGCCAGAGCTCGCTTGCAGCGGGATCGCCTCCCGGGCCCGCGGCAATCGCTTCGCACAGCGCCAGATGCGCCTCGACGCGGGGCGGCAGTTGATCGGGCAGCGGCGCCACGATCTGCGACAGGATACCGGCAAGCCATTCCGCCCAGGTTTCGCGATCCTCCGGGGATTTCGCGGCCCAAACGGCAAGCGCATCCGCGTCCGGGAAGGCCGGCCCGTTGCGGCGAAGGAAAAGCTCCAGTTCGCGGGTGTTGCGCAGGTGACGGCCACGCGCCTCGCCTCCCGCCCCGGTCGCGGTGAGCGGATGCTTGAGCAGGATCATCAACTCGGCGATCGGCAGCCTCTGCCCGCTGATCTGCGCGACATGGCGCAACAACCGTCCCGGCGCAGTCTGCTGAAGCGGCTGGCCCGCACTGTCGTCGGGCACAATCCCCCAGCGGTCGAGCGCCGCCGCCACCCGCCGCGCAAGGAGCCGATCGGGGGTAATGAGTGCCGCCTGCACCTGCCGCTCGGCCGCCTCGCGCAGGGCCAGCGCGATCGCCAGCGCCTCTTCGCGCGGGTCGCGGGCGGTGATCAGTGAAAGCCCCGCGCAGGCCGTTTCGAGATCACCGAGAGAACCACCCTCTTCGCGCCACTGATCGGTCACAGGCGCGGGACGCAGGGCCAGTGAGACCAGTCGGTTTCGAGCAGGATCGGGAGCCGGAATCGCGCGCCAGTCCTGAACCGTCTCAGGCGCCAGATCGAGACTGCGGAGCAGCGCGAGAAATCGATATTGCGGGTGATCCTCGATGGGAAAGAGGCTGGAATCGAGACTATTCCAAGCCTTTTCAGTCATATCCCGGTCGAAACCCGGCAGGACGACCATCCCTTCGGGCAGGTGCGCGACAAGCCGCATGAACAACGACGTCGCCCCGCGCGAGCCGGTCGAACCGGCCACGATCACCGGATCTGCGGGCGGGGCGTCGCGCCAGGTCTGTGCGAGCGCCTCGACCACCATCCTTTGACGCGCCTCGGCGTCAAGCTCGCCATCGCTTTCGAAATAGCGCGCGATGATGCGGATGAAGGCAAGGCTTTGCTGCCAATGGCGGGCATGGGTCTCCGCGATCTCCAGCCGGTCGAGCCTTTCGGGATGCACGCCCTCGCTCTGCATCTCGGCCATCAGGCTTGCAAGGCTCTCGGCCAGCGCGAAATGGCTCGAACCGGCCTCGAATTCGGGTAGGCGTCGGGTGAGTTCCTCGACAAGGCGGGTCAGTTCGAGCTTGCGGCGCAGGCTTGGGACCGGCATCGGCAGCCCCGCGAGCGGATCGGCACCCAGATCGCTGATCAGCAGGAGCTGCGGCAGGTAGCGCGCGCCGTTCTCGAGAAAGCATTCCCTCACGCGGCGGCGCATCCGGCCCGAGTTGAGATAGAGCCGCGCCCGCGCCATCGCCTCGGGCGGGCGGTCCGCGAACCGTTCGATCAGCCCCGCGACCACCTCGCGGGGGAAATCGACGCCCGGTGGCAGGGCGAAGAGATGCGCGCCGGGATCAACCGCCATCGAGCATCCCCTCGGCCAGCGGGATCGACTCTGGGCGGCCGACATCGCACCAGCCCCCCTCGTGCACGATCCCGTAGAGACGCCCCTCGGAGATCATCTGGTTCCAGAGTAGGTTGAGGGAGAATTTTTCCTCCGAAATCGTCTCTATTCCAGCAGGATCGATGATTTGAGCGCCGGTATAGACATAGCCCGGACCGCGCCTCAGCCGCCCCTGATCGTCACAGGTGAAATCCCCTGCGCCCATATGGCCCAGTGCCTGTTCGGGTGGCACCAACATCAAGAGCGCCCCCATCCGGTCAGGCTCCCACGCGGCACGCAATCGCGCGATCGCATTCGGCCCGGTCCAGATCGCATCGGTATTGAGTGTAAGAACCGGCCCCTCGCCCAGAAGCGGCAGCGCCTTGCGCAAACCGCCGCCGGTTTCCAGAACCTCTTCGCTTTCGTCCGAGACCAGCACCTCGCGCCCGGCAAGATGAGCGATCATCTGATCGGCGAAATAATGGACATTCGCCACGATCCGCCGCGCCCCGCCCTCCTGAGCCAGATCGAGCGCGTGATCGATCAGCGGCTTGCCCGCCACCTCGACAAGCGGTTTCGGGCGATCATTGGTCAGCGGGCGCATCCGCGTACCCAAACCCGCCGCGAAGACCATGATGGCGTCAGGGGCTGGGGGCATCGGCTTGCAACTCCTTGATCAGCTCGGGCGTGACGGGGGGATAGGCTACGCGCAGGAAAGCGGCGATTTCGGCCAGTGTGGGATGGGCGAGGTTGCGCTCGATATAGGCCCAGACGCGCGGCATGTAGGCGAGGTAATGGGGCTTGCCATCGACGCGGCAAAGCTTGGCGAAGATGCCGAGGATCCGCAGCGCACGCTGAGTGCCGAGAAGGGCGTAGATCGCCGCGAAACGGTCATGATCGAGGCCGGCGGCGGCGGCGTAATGGGCGATCTGTGTGCGTTCGACCGCAGGCGACACGTCTCGGCGCGCATCCTGAAGGGCGGAGACGAGATCATAGGCGGGATGCGCCTGCACCGCGTCCTGAAAGTCGAGCAGCCCGAGCCGTGCGAGACCGGGCCGGTCGAGCAGGATGATATTCTCGGCATGGAAATCGCGCAGGCACATCACGAGCGGCTCTTGTGAGAGCGTGTCGAACGTCTTTGCGATGGCGGTTTTCAGTTGCGCGGCAGCGGCAGGGTCGGTGCAGGGATAATGCGCGGGCACGAGATCGAGAAGAGAGGCAAGCCCTGCCCCGTCAAGCCGTGCGAGATCCTCGAGCGGCGTGTGCCGATGCAGCGCGAGAAGCATCTCGGTGATCTCGCGATAAAGCGCGGGTTCTTCCTCGGGATGCTCGGCCAGGCGCCGCGCCATCAACGCGTCGCCGAAATCCTCCAGCAGCAACAGCCCCTCTTCATCCGAGCGCGCCAGCGGTTGCGGCGTGGAGAACCCGGCTTGCGAGAGCCAGGCGCCGATCCGCAGGAACCGCTCGATTTCGGGGCCGGGCGGGGCCTTCATCAGAATGGCGGTCTGCCCCGCGCGGGAGAGGCGCTCGTAGCTGCGCGCCGAGGCGTCACCTGCGAGCGGCGCGCGCGTCGCATCTGCCCATCCAGCGCGGGCGAGAAAGGCTATGATAGAGCCTGTTTCAGCCATTCCACGCCTCCAGAACGGCATCAACCAAGGGCGTTTGCGCACTGAAACAGACCCGGCGCGCGGCGCCATCTTCGGTCTGCTCGAACCGCAGGCGCAGCGCGCCCTCAGGCGTGGCCGAGCCCAACCGGTCGGGCCATTCGATAAGGCAGATTGCGGTCTCGAAAGCGGTGTCGAGGCCCAACTCGTAGACCTCGTCGGGATGGCTGAGCCGATAGAGATCGGCATGCCAGATCTCGCAATCGGCCTCGTAGGTCTGCACAAGGGTAAAAGTCGGCGAGGGCACATCCTCCGCGCGGCCCAACCGCGATTGGATCAATGATCGCGCGAAATGGGTTTTGCCCGCGCCGATCGGCCCTTCGAGAAGCAGAACATCGCCGGGATGCGCGAAACGCGCGAAAATCGCCCCGAGGCGGGTCGTGGCGTCCGGATCGGGAAGGTCGAGGCAAGGCATCTCGGGCATGGGTCGAGTTTTACCCTGCCCCACGTCCGCTGCAAGCGGTTAACCCTGATCGAGAAGCGCCATCGTTTTGCGCGCGGGCTTGGCGACATCACCGGGCGCGGTCGGGACAAAACGCACCAACACGGCCCCGCTGGGCAGGCTTTGCAGCGAACAGATGATACGCGCCCCATTGCGCAGGCTGACGGTCTCGGACAGCGCCTCGGGTCGGCCGAATTCGCGCGCCACAGCGTGCAGGCGCGACCAGAGCGCGGAAGGATCCGCCTGCGCCTCCCACTGGCTGATCGCGTCAGACAAGGTGATCCGCCCGAGCGTTGTTTCCGGCTCCAGCCCCCACAGCCGCGCATAGGCAGCATTGGAAAGCGCAAGTTCCCCCGACGGATGGAAGACGACCACCGCATCGGGCAACGCGTCGAGCACATCCTGCCCCATCTCGATCTCGCCGCGGAAACGCCGCGTCAGTGATATCTCGGCCGAGATATCCTCGAAGAGAAACGCCACCGCGCCATCGGCATGCGGGCGGCCGGTGACTCGATAGGTCTGGCCGTTGGGCAGATTCCAGGTCTCGGAATGAAAGCCCGAGGCGGCAGCCTGCTCAAGCTCTGTCATCTGGATGCGCCAGCTACGGTAATCCTTTGGCTCGGGCATCATCCGGGTCTCACGCAGCCGGTCGAGAAAGGCGTAGAGCGTCGGTCGTCCAGTGAGAAAATCCGGGCCTAGTTGCAGCAGGTCGATGAGCGCGGGATTGAAAAGCTGAAGCTGCCGGTTTCGGTCGAAAATCGCGAGGCCTGTGGTGAGATCGGCGAAAATTTTGGTGAGGGTTTGCACGAAATCGCGCAACGCCCCTTCGGCACGCACGGTCGCATCCGCGGGAAGCGCGAAATGGATCGCTCCACCGGGCACGGCGAAGGATTCGCAGTCGTACCAACGCGCACCCTCATCGTCTTTCGTAAGTTTCGCGCGGACGGGGCCTCCATCGGCCTCCCCCTCCGCCGGCAAATCGAACAATGACGGCAGAGGCCATGTGAACCCCTCTCCGCCCTCCTCGAACGCGTCCGTACGCAGCAGATAGGCGCGATTGGCCCAGGTCACGGTGCCTGCCGTATCGCTGCGCCAAACCAGAATGGGCGAGCGATCAAGCGTCGAGCGCATCATCTCCAACTCGTCTTCGAGCGCGCGCTGCGACAGGGAATCGACCCGAACACCGCGCCCTTCCGTGCCCGGATCGATCAGGGTTATCCGCGCGAAACCTCCGACATCCTCGGCGATCATCCGCATCCTCTCGGGACCAGGTGTTTCCGCGTTTTCGGTCATCTCGATCTGCCCATGCTCGGCCAGGGTGGCCATGCGGGCGCGAAACTCCGAAAAACGCGGCGCGACAAAGGACGAGAGCCGCGCCCAATCGCTGACGCTGATTGGCGTGGCCTCGAGCAGACGCCGCGCCGAGGGCGTCGCGTCAACCAGTTCCTCATTGTCGAAGAGGAAAACCGTTTCCTCCAACCCGTCGGGATGCGCAGGCTCCAACCCCTGAACGTTTTTGCGCCCGATCACCAGCCAGACGATCAGAAGGGCAATGATCGCCGCCCCGACCGAAGTCAGGGAGATCAAAGCAGCTTCAAGCCATGCGCTGTTCATCATCGGGCGACTCCAACCTGTCCGGGTCGGAGCTTGTCGCTGAAATGGTTAATTCCGGGTTAAACCCAAATTTGCGGCGCTGTCCGTAGGTCTCAGAGCTCGATCGGCTGATTGAACCCCAGCGCTCCTTCCTTCTGCGCGAGGATGCGTTGGGCAGGCCAAACCACTTCGACCACCGCACCGGAACGGGTCGGGTTGTCGGAAGCCGAGGCATAGGGCGCATCGCCATTGGCAAAACTGAGCCGCCCGCCGGTGCGTTCGATCAGCGTCTTGGCAATGAACACGCCAAGCCCCATTCCCTCGTAATCCTTGCGCTCCGACGCGTTCGAGCGCGGTTGCAGGAACGGATCTCCGATACGGTTGAGGACATTGGCCGGAAAGCCCTTGCCGTCGTCGATAACCCGCACCGTGATCCGCTCGGCATCCCATTCGGCCTCGACCCAGACGGTCGAGCGCGCGAAATCCACCGCGTTCTGAATGAAATTGCGCAGCGCATGGATCAGCTCGGGATAGCGATAGATCGTCGGCTGGCGTTCAGATCCGCCCTCGGCGGGATGCGCATCGAAGACGATCTCGATTCCGCGCTCAAGATGCGGATCCGCCGCCTCGCGCAGCACCGCCAGGAGCGGCGCGGTGCGCATATGCAGATCGTCTTTTCCGACACGTCCCATCGAGTGAAGGATATCGCGGCACCGATCAGCCTGCTCGCGGATGAGCAGCGCATCGTCGCGCAGCTCGGGCTTGTCGTCGAGTTCGTCGGCAAGCTCGGAGCTTACCAGCTTGATCGTCGCAAGCGGCGTACCCAGCTCATGCGCTGCGGCAGCCACGACCCCACCTAGATCGGTGAGCTTCTGCTCGCGCGCGAGCGCAAGCTGGGTCGCGCGCAGGGCGTCCCCCATCGAGCGTACCTCGGTCGAGACCTTGTGCGCATAAGCCCCGAGGAAGGCCACCCCGATGATGATCGCAAGCCAATAGCCGAATTCGAAGACGTCCGGCACGGCGATCACCTCGCCGGTCTTGCTGACCAGAGGCAGGTAAATGACGGCCACGATCGAGATCATCACCATCGTCGAGAGGCCGAGGAAGATCGTTGCCGAACGCTCGAGAGCGGTCGCGGCGATCGTGACCGGAACCAGGATGAGAAGGGCGAAGGGATTGTTCATCCCGCCGGTGATCGACAGGAGCAGCGCCAGTTGCGCCATATCGAACAGAAGCGTCGCCGCGGCCTCGGTCTGGGTCAGCCGCTTGGTGTCGGGAAAGAGGAAGATCGCGACGAGGTTGGCCGCGACCGCCGCACCGACCGTCGCAAGACAGAGCGGCAAATCAAGGGCGATATCATAGACATAATAGGTGACGAGAATCGCGCCGAGCTGCCCGAGGATCGCCGTCCAGCGCAAGATTATGAGTGTGCGCAGCCGCACCCAGTCGTGATGCGTCTCGGCCGGGCCGGGCTCGGCTTCCAGGCGTTGGGCCATGTTTCCTCCGCGTCGAAACCGCGCAACGTGAAACAAACGCCGCACGAAAACATTGATAATCGGCCCTCTTCGCGCGATCAATGCACCGCGGACACGAGGGAGACGAGCAAATGAACACTGTCGCGAAATTTTCGGCCATCGGGGCCGCGATTGCCGTGGTGGCGGGTTTGGGGATCACCTGGTTTGCCAGCACACGCGTCGCGAATGACGATATCTTCGCGCAATGCCGCTCGAGCGTGGTTGCGGGCGGCACCGGCCAGATCGGCGGGCCTTTCACCCTCACGGACGAGAACGGCAAGACGGTGACCGACAAGGATGTGATCACCGAGCCGAGCATCATCTATTTCGGTTATACCTATTGCCCCGATGTCTGCCCGCTCGACAGCGCGCGCAACGCCGAAGCCGTCGCCATCCTGGAAAGCCGCGGCTACTCGGTCACGCCGGTCTTCATCTCGGTCGATACCGCGCGCGACACGCCCGAAACGCTACGCGCCTTTACCGAACTCATGAGCCCGAAAATGATCGGCCTCACCGGCACGCCCGAGCAGATCCGGAAAGCCTCCCAGGAGTATCGGACCTATTTCAAGGTTCAGGATCCGGACGACCCCTATACGCTGATCGATCATTCGACGCAGAGTTATCTCGTTTTCCCGAAAATCGGCTTCGTCGAATATTTCAATCGCGACACCACGCCCGATCAGATGGCCGACAAGGTGGCTTGTTTTGTCGATGCCTGGAAGAAAGCCGGCGAGACCGCCGCAAGCGGAAATTGACCCCGAAGGGTCAAGAGCTTAAAACCGAAGCAGGAAAACAGGACGGGGGTTTCCATGGTCGAGGATAACAGCGCGGATATCGGACCGGACAAGTCACTTCTCATCGTGGATGACGACGTTCCGTTCCTGACGCGGCTCGCCCGCGCGATGGAAAAACGTGGCTTCGAACCGCAAACCGCGGAAACGGTGGCCGCCGGACGCGCAATCGTTCAATCCAACCCGCCCGCCTATGCGGTGATCGACCTGCGTCTTGAGGATGGTAACGGGCTCGACGTGGTCGAAGCGCTGCGCGAGAAGCGTGCCGATGCGCGGATCGTGGTTCTGACGGGCTATGGGGCGATCGCCACCGCCGTCGCCGCAGTGAAAATGGGCGCAACCGATTACATCGCCAAGCCGGCCGATGCGACCGATGTCACCAATGCCCTTCTTGCCAGAGGTGAAACCGCCCCGCCGCCGCCGGAAAACCCGATGAGCGCCGATCGCGTGCGCTGGGAACATATTCAGCGCGTATACGAATTGTGCGACCGCAACGTCTCGGAAACCGCGCGCCGTCTGAATATGCATCGCCGCACGCTTCAGCGTATTTTGGCGAAACGCAGCCCGCGTTAATAAAAAATCGGTTGAAATTAATTCCTGTATGCTATCAATGCTCCGGAAAAATTCCGGAGCATTTCTCATGAATCTCGACACGATGTCGCTCGACGAACTGAAAACCCTGCGCAAACAGGTCGACAAGGCGATTGCCGGTTATGAAGACCGCAAGAAAAAGGAAGCGCTCGAGCAGCTTGAAAAAGCCGCCCGTGATATGGGTTTCTCGCTGGCAGAGCTGACCGGTGGCTCGTCCAAGCCGCGCCGCACCGTTGCGCCGAAATACGCCAACCCCGCCGATTCCAGCCAGACCTGGACCGGCCGCGGCCGTAAACCGCGCTGGGTCGAAGAGGCGCTCGCCTCGGGTAAATCCCTGGATGATCTCGCGATTTAAAACTCGCGCCTTGATTGAAATCTGAATTGAAAATGCCCGCAAATCGCGGGCATTTTTATTTTCAGATTTCCGCCAATAGAGCCTCGTGCCGCGCCGTATAATCCTTCCGGACTTCCGAAGGAGGACGCAAATGGATTTTGAACCGCTCGGTATATTCCGGACCGATCTTGCCGAAAATCTTGTCGGCCTCCTTGGTCGAAAATCCCGCGATCTGTTCCGCTTCGAGCCGCGCGGAGACGATATCGGCCTTCTTGATCGCCCGCTTGATTTTCACCGGCAATGCCGCGGGCAAACCGAAGCGGATATGCACCGCCGCATCGAGCTTCGCATCGAGCACCCCATAGCCTTCCCCGATTGCCGCCTTCACCGGGCTGATCATGTCGCCCAGCACATATTCGGGCGCATCATGCAGCAGCGCCGCGAGTTTCCAGCGCGGCTCGATCTTCGGGTTCTGATGGCTGAAGATCTGTTCGACCAGCAGCGAGTGCTCGGCCACCGAATAAGGCCAGTCGCCGAAAGTCTGCCCGTTCCAGCGGGCCACGAAGGCGAGCCCATGCGCGATATCCTCAATCTCGATATCGACGGGCGTCGGATCCAGCAGGTCAAGCCTGCGCCCCGAAAGCATGCGTTGCCAGGCGCGTTTCATGCGAGCCTCTCTGAATGGTGTCGTCAGCGCTTTGGACAGCTTTGCCGTGACTACCCAAAGCACCTCCGCCTGTAAACGGCAGAGCCTGCGGGAACATTTTCCCGCCTTTCTCGTTTCAATGTCGACAAGGAGAGAGAAGGAGGACGCAGATGCACGCCTCAAAGACATCCATTCTTACCGCCGGAATCGTGGCCCTCACCATTCCCGCGACGATCGCGATCGCCAAGGTCACGAATGAGGTCGCTCCGTTGGAGCAATCCCCGCGGCAGATCATGCTGAACGGGTACGAGGGCGATGGGCGTCCGATGGACGATATCGGCTCGAACATTCCCTATGGCGACCTTTCCGCCTTCGACAAGATTACGACGATCGGCGCGGCACAGAGCCCCGACGTGCCCTATTGCGACGAGCGTGCGGCCTTGCTGAAAACGCTCGATCACGATTTCGCCGAGAGTCCCCGCGTCAAGAAAGCTCTTGGCGACAACCGTTCGGTCGAGCTTTGGGCATCCTCTGTCATGGGCACCTGGACGGCGGTTTACACCCGTGCCGATGGCGTGTCTTGCGTGGTCTCGTCGGGAATGGGCTGGGAACAGGGTGACAACCCGGTCGCTCTGCTCGGTCGCGAGGGCATCCTCCCCGCGACGTGACGGCACGGCAGGCTTCATTGCCGGTTCACCAATGCAGTGCTACATAGCGCCCAAATTCAGATTTGGGAGCCGCAGATGGCCGACTACATCATCAAGGATATCGCCCTGGCGAATTACGGCCGCAAGGAGCTCGACATTGCCGAAACCGAGATGCCGGGCCTGATGGCCTGCCGCGCCGAATTCGGCGAGAGCCAGCCGCTGAAAGGCGCGCGGATTGCGGGCTCGCTGCACATGACGGTGCAGACCGCCGTGCTGATCGAGACGCTCAAGGCGCTCGGCGCGGATGTTCGCTGGGCCTCGTGCAACATCTTCTCGACGCAGGATCACGCGGCGGCGGCGATCGCCGCGGGCGGCACCCCGGTCTTCGCAATCAAGGGCGAGACGCTGGAGGAATACTGGTCCTACACCGACAAGATCTTCCAGTTCGAGGAAGGCACCTGCAACATGATCCTCGACGATGGCGGGGATGCGACGCTCTATATCCTGATGGGTGCCCGCGTCGAGAATGGCGAGACCGGCCTGATCGAAGTACCCACGTCGGAAGAGGAAGAGGCGCTTTTCGCCCAAATCAAGAAGCGCATGAAGGAAAGCCCCGGCTGGTTCACACAGCAGCGCGACGCGATCAAGGGCGTCTCGGAAGAGACCACGACCGGCGTGCATCGCCTCTACGATCTGCACAAGAAGGGCCTCCTGCCCTTCCCGGCGATCAACGTGAATGACTCCGTCACCAAATCGAAATTCGACAACAAATACGGCTGTAAAGAGAGCCTCGTGGACGGCATCCGCCGTGCCACCGACACGATGATGGCCGGCAAGGTCGCCGTCGTGTGCGGCTATGGCGATGTGGGCAAGGGCTCGGCCGCTTCGCTACGCGGCGCAGGCGCCCGCGTGAAAGTGACCGAAGTCGATCCAATCTGCGCGCTTCAAGCCGCGATGGACGGGTTCGAAGTCGTCGTGCTGGAAGACGTCGTCGACAGCGCCGACATCTTCATCACCACCACCGGCAACAAGGACGTCATCCGCATCGAGCATATGCGCGCGATGAAGGACATGGCGATCGTCGGCAATATCGGCCATTTCGACAATGAAATTCAGGTGGCGAGCCTGAAGAACCACAAATGGACCAACATCAAGGACCAGGTGGACATGATCGAGATGCCCTCGGGCGCGCGCATCATCCTTCTGTCGGAAGGCCGCCTGCTGAACCTCGGCAACGCCACCGGCCACCCGAGCTTCGTGATGTCGGCGAGTTTCACCAACCAAGTGCTGGCGCAGATCGAACTGTGGACCAAGGGCGAGGAGTATGCGCCCGGCGTCTACATCCTGCCCAAGCATCTCGACGAAAAGGTCGCGCGCCTGCATCTCAACCGGATCGGCGTCAAACTCACCGAGCTGCGCCCCGATCAGGCGGAGTATATCGGCGTCACGGTCGAAGGGCCCTTCAAGCCCGAGCATTACCGCTACTGATCGACGCGACTATCGCATCGACAAGGCCGCGCCTCCGGGTGCGGCCTTTGTTTGTCGCAAGCCCCCTGTCGCGCTAGGCTGAGGCAATCCCGCAGCCCGCCTCGACCCCGACCCGACCTTTATCCAGCGCCTCTCGTGTCGCGGGGGAAAGTGACGCCGCTTTTCCCCAAGATTTTGGCTTTGTATTTTCTTTATCCGGGCTTACCCTGCGCCTGCCACAATTTCGAATGATCTAACTTCAACAGGTGGGACTCATGGGTAAAAGAGACGAGCTGATCGAGAAATATGCTGACGATCTGAAAACCAAATGCGGCATGACGCCGGATATGGATCTGCTGACCAAGGTCACGATCGGCTGCGGCCCCTCGATCTACGATGCGGATGCCTCGACCGTCGCCGGTTCGGACAAGGGCGAACTGGAAACCGTCAAGAACAACTTCCTCGTCAAGAAGCTCGGCCTCGCCGATGGCCCGGAACTGATGGACGCGATCGACAGCGTGATCGAGACCTACGGCCGTTCGGAGCGCAACAAGTATCGCGCCGTCGTCTATTACATGCTGACCAAGCATTTCGGCAAAGAGAGCGTCTACGCCTGAGCGGACCCTCTTTCGCAATGCTTACGGCCCGGGGATGACCCGGGCCGTTCGCGTTTCAGGGGATAAGACCCTTGATCCCCGCGACATGGGACGGTTTGGCCCCGCGCGCATCGGCCGCGAGACCTGCCACGGTCTCCATCAGAGCCTCGGGCGCCACGATCCGGTCGATCAGCCCCCAACCCAGCGCCTCCTCGGCCTCGATCTTCTGACCCGCCATCAGGATCATCTTCGCCCGCGCGGGCCCGATCAGAGCGGCCATGCGCGGCGGGTCCGAAGGCTGCGGCAAAAAGCCCAGCTTCATCACCGGGTAGAAGAACTTGGCCCCCGGGACCGCGATGCGCAGGTCGCAGGCCAGAACCATTCCCATCGCGCCTCCCGCCAGCGTGCCATTGAGCGCCGCGATCGTCAGGCAGGGCAGCGCCGCGATCGCGCCCGAGAGCCGCTCCCAAACCGGATCGGTCGCCAACGTGCCGCTACGCGCCTCATCCAGATCCGCCCCGGCGGAAAACACTTTCCCGATGCCCGTCAGCACGAAAACCCGCGCCTCCTCGGCCTTGGCGCGTTCGGCCAGATCCGCGATTTCATTCAGCATCGCCTGCGTGAGCGAATTGGCCTTTTCGGGCCGGTCAATCGTCACGGTCCAGAGCCCGTCCTCGATCTGGTGGCGGATCATCACAATCTCCAGCTTTGGCATCCTCCCTTCGATCTAACAGCGATACCGGGCCTTGACCATCGCGCATCCCCACGGGAGGATGTGCCGATTTTGTTTTCTATCGAAAGGTATCGTCATGTCCTGGTTGAAACCCGCCGGAACCGGCGCGGTGATTGTCACGCTTCTTTCGACCACAGCCGGGTTCGCGGATGTCACGCCCGAGCAGGTCTGGGACGGCTGGCAAAAAGGCTATCAGAGCTATGGCTATGACGTGATGGTCGGCAACTCCGACCGCAGCGGCGATACGCTTACCGTCACGGATGTGAAGATCACGAACGAGATGGACGATTCCAGCTTCACGATGACGATCCCCGAGCTGAAGCTGCGCGATCGCGGCGATGGCACGGTGGAAGCCACGATGTCGGAGAAGATGACCGGCGTGGCGAGCTCGGACCTGCCCGATCAGCCGGCGATGTCGCTCGACATGGTGATGACGCAGACCGACAGCTCGATCGTGGTCTCGGGAACGCCCGAGGACATGATCTACGCCATCGACGCGCCCAAGGTGACGGTCGAGATGGACCAGAGCGGCGATGCGGGCGATCAGTCCATCCCGGTCAAGATCTGGCTCGCGATGGAAAACACCACCGGCACCTACGAGATGAAGCTGGGCGAGGCGCATGACGTGACCTCTGCGATCAAGACCGGTCTGGTGAAATTCACCGCATCGGGCGCCGATCCTGAGGGCGGCGGCACTTTCAACTTCGATGGTCAGGTCTCGGATGTCACCTATGACGGCCGTTTCGTGCTGCCCAATGGTGTGCCGATGGAGAAGCTCGACGAGGCGCTCAATGCCGGTGCGAATATTCAGGTCGCGCTGAAATACGCGGCCTCGGAATACGCGATGAACGTGGACAGCCCCGACGGGCCGGTCTCGCAAAAGACCACCGACAGTGGCGGCGCGCTTGATATCGGGATGTCGAAGGACGGTATCCACTTCGCCGGCACGAGCGAGGGCAGCAAGGTCGAAATGACCACGAAAGAACTGCCCTTCCCGGTCAATCTGGCGCTGGAATCGGCGAATATGGATTTCGCGATGCCGGTGTCGAAGGGTGATGCGGATCAGGACTTCAAGGCGAAGTTCGCTCTCAACGGGCTGACCGTCTCCGATGATCTGTGGAACATGTTCGATCCGGGCCAGAACCTGCCGCGCGACCCGGCGACGCTGAGGATCGACGTGACCGGCAAGATGACGCTGTCCGATGATCTCTTCTCTCCGGCCGTCGCCGCCATGCCGGCACCGCCGATGCAGGTGAATTCGGTCGACATCAAGGACGTGCACCTGTCCGTCGTGGGTGCCGAGTTGAACGGCTCGGGTGCGCTGGAAATCCAGAATGACGGGCCGATGCCGATGCCCAAGGGTGCGATCGACCTGAGCCTGACCGGAGCGAACGCGCTGATGGACAAGCTCGTCGCGATGGGTCTGGTGCCGCAAGATCAGATCATGTTCGGCCGGATGATGTTGGGCCTCTATGCCAAGCCGACCGGCGATGACGCCTATGAATCGAAGGTCGAGTTCAAGGATGGCGGGGAAATCCTCGTCAACGGCCAGCGCGTCCAGTAAGGACAACACATAACGGCGCGGAGCCGTCCGGGACACCCGGGCGGCTCCGGTCTTTCTCAAGAGGTGGAAATGTCCGAGCAGTCCCTGTCCGATCTGACCCAGGCGCTTCTGGAAGCGGCGAAACGCGCGGGCGCCCCTGCGGCGGATGCGATCGCGGTGGACGGACGCTCGGTCGCGATCGACGTTCGCGAAGGCAAGCTCGAACAGGCCGAGCGCTCCGAAGGGATCGAGATCGGTCTGCGCGTGCTCTTCGGTGGCAAGCAAGCCTGCGTATCCGCCTCCGATATCTCCAGCCGCACGCTTGACGAGATGGCGCAGCGCGCGGTCGCGATGGCTCAGGAAGCGCCCGATGATCCCTTTGCCGGTCTCGCCGATCCTTCGCAGCTGTCGCAGACCCGCGATGCCGCCGGGATGGAGCTTGCCGATCCGAGCGCAGAGCCGTCCGCCGTCGATCTGCAACGCGACGCTCTGGAGGCCGAGGCGGCGGCGCTGGCCGTAGACGGGGTCTCGCAGGTGCAATCCGCCTCGGCCGCCTATTCCTACCGCCGGATGCACCTCGCCGCGTCGAACGGGTTCGAAGGTGGCTACGATCGCAGTGCGCGGTCGGTCTCGGCGGTCGCGATCTCGGGCGAAGGCCTGTCGATGGAGCGCGACTGGGCCGCCGAAAGCCGCGTGTTCCAGGCCGATCTGCCCAGCGCGCGCGAGGTGGGCCAACTGGCCGGCGAACGCGCCGTGGCCCGCGCCAATCCGCGCCGCCCGAAAACCGGCGCCTATCCGGTGCTGATCGACGAGCGCGTCTCGGGCAGCCTGATCGGGCATCTTCTCTCGGCGATCAACGGCCAGTCGATCGCACGCGGGGCCTCGTGGCTGCGCGACGCGATGGATCAGCCGGTACTGCCCGATCATCTCTCGCTAAGCGAGGAGCCGCATCGCAAACGGGTCTCGGGCTCACGCCCCTTCGACGCCGAAGGCCTGCCGACCACGCGTCGGATGATCGTCGAGAACGGCGTTTTGAAAAGCTGGACGCTCGATCTCGCGACCGCGCGCAAGCTCGGGCTGCAATCGACGGCCAATGCCGGGCGCGGCACCTCTGCCCCGCCCTCGCCCGGTGTCGGCAACGTTACCCTGACCCAGGGCGAGCAGAGCCGCGAGGAGCTACTGGCCGAGATGGGCACCGGCCTTCTCGTGACCTCTTTCATCGGTGCCACGATCAACCCCAATACAGGCGATTACTCGCGCGGAGCCTCGGGCTATTGGGTCGAGAATGGCGTGCCCGTCTATCCGGTCAACGAATGCACCATCGCAGGCAACCTGCGCGAGATGCTGCGTAGCCTGCGGCCCGCCAATGACGCGCGTCTGCATTTGAGCCATATCGTGCCCTCGCTACTTCTCGAAGGGATGACGCTTGCCGGAGACTGATCTGACGCTGCTGACAGAGGCCGCGAAGGAGGCCGGGAAGCTCGCCCTGAAATATTGGAAGAAAGCGCCGACCTCATGGGAGAAGGATGGCGGTGCGGGACCTGTCTCCGAGGCCGACCTCGCCGTCAATGACCTGCTCGAAGAGCAGCTGCGTGGCGCGCGTCCCGATTACGGATGGCTGTCCGAGGAAAGCGCGGACGATCCGGCGCGTCTGGCGGCGCCCGCGACCTTCATCGTCGACCCGATCGACGGCACCCGCGCCTTTCTCAACGATGATGGAAGTTTCGCCCATGCGCTTGCGGTGGCCCGTGGGGGCGAGGTCGTGGCGGGCGTCGTTCACCTGCCGGTGCATGACCTCACCTATACCGCGACGATCGACGGGCCGGCCCTGCTCAATGGCGAGCCGATTGCCCCGGCAGCGCGTTCCGAGCTGGAGGGCGCAAGCGTGTTGACCTCGAGGCTTTCGGACAACCCCACCCTTTGGAGACACGGGCTGCCGGGGTACAAACGCAACTTCCGTTCCTCTCTCGCCTGGCGGCTCTGCCTCGTGGCAGAGGGCAAATTCGATGCGACGATTTCTCTGCGCAAGGCATGGGAATGGGATATTGCGGCGGCAAGCCTGATCGCGCGGCGCGCCGGGCTGCTGGCGACGGACCGGCACGGCAAGGAGCTCCACTTCAACCGCGCGCCTCCGCTGTCGAACGGGTTGATCGTGTCGAATGCGGCCCTGCACGCCGCTTTTCTCGAAAACCTCGCATTTTGGCCGGAATAGACCCTACCAGCGTAGCAAGAGCCGTCCCAGAAGCGCCCCTGCGATCACGGTGATCGCGATCCCTGCGCCATACCAGGTTACATAGAAAAGCGGGCTGTCCTCGGTGCAATGGAGCGCATAGATCGCTGTGCCGAGCCCTCCGGCGGCAAGCCCGGCGGCTGCCCCCGCGCGCTCGGGTGCCATCACCGCGCCCTGACGCAGGCTGGTGAGCACGGCTGCGAGGATAGGCGCGGAAAACATCGGGATCGAAAGCAGGCAGGGCAGGATCGTCTTGCCGCGAAAATCCATCATGCGCTGGCTTTCGGGCGTGGTGAGATAGGCATAGCCGATCAGAAGCAGCCCGATCACCGGGAATATCCACACCCAGCTCAGCCGGGCGCGCGCAAGCGGACGGGCGAATTTCAGCGCGACCGGCATTGCGATCACCCCGAGCAGAAGCGGCAGGTAGAATTTCGGGGCAATATCCGGCGTCATCAGGGTCTTTTCCATCGGAAAGCGAACCCCCAAAAGCCCCGCCATCGCGAGCGCCGACAGGATCAGCGCCGGGATCAGCCAGTGCCAGAGCACCCTTCCCGCATGCGGCTCGCGCAGCTCGTCCTTCTCCAGTAATGCCAACAGATCTTCGGTCTTCATATCTCGATCAGTCTCTCTCGAAGCGCGGCCAGTTTCTTGAGCGAGCGGTGCAGCATCACGCGCACCGCCCCCTCGCTCATATCCATCGCGTCACCTATCTCGGCGATGCTTTTCCCTTCCAACCCGATCGCCCGGACCAGTTGCTCGGCCCTCGGCTCCAGATGGCTCAAAAACGTCTCAATATCGGCCTGCTCGGTCGGATCAGCCTCGGGCGCCGCAGGCAGGATCTCGGCGAAATCCTCAACCGGAAGGTGGATCCGACGGCCCCGCTTGCGAAACGCATCGACCACCTTGTGCCGGGCGATCGCATAACACCAGGGCGCGGCCGGTTCGTCCTCGCGCCAAGTGTGGCGCTTGAGATGGATCGCGAGCAGAACCTCCTGCAAGACATCCTCGCAATCGGCCTCCGGCAGGCCCGCCCCGCGCGCCCGCACGACTGCGCGCAGCACCGGAGTCACCGCGTTCAAAAACAGACCGTAGGCGCGCGCATCGCCTGCGTTGGCGGCCCTGAGAAGCCGCGTCCAGTCTGCCTGCCGATCATGCATCATCGCCTACCCTTCGTTGCCGATCATGCCTTCGTTACGGTGCGCGGGAAAAACTTTTTTCGATCACGGAAGCGTGAGCCTGTAACGCCGCCGCGATCCACCCCGAAGAGAGGTCAGGACCGCAACGGGTCCGATACAGATCCAATCAGGGAGATCACCATGAAGACCGAAACCACCCTTGGCATTGCTGCCGCTCTGAGCTGCGCGATGGGCATCGCGAGCGCTGCACATGCCGACGAGATGAAGATGGAGAAGTGCTACGGCGTCGCGATGGCGGGCCAGAACGACTGCGCGGCGGGCCCCGGCACGACCTGCGCCGGTACTGCAACGAAGGATTATCAGGGCAACGCCTGGAAACTCGTCCCGGCGGGCACCTGCGAGACGATCGAGACGCCGCACGGGATGGGCTCGCTCATGCCGAAGGAGATGTGATCACAGGTCGGGGCGGGCCTGTCCCGCCCCTCCTCTGTTAAGGGAGGCCACCATGACGCTGCCGCGCAAACCGGGACTGGGATTCAAGCCCGAGCATTTCCCCACCATCGCCGAAACCAGGCCCGATCTGGGGTTTTTCGAAATCCATGCCGAGAATTACATGGGCGCGGGTGGTCTGCCCCATGCGATGTTGCAAAGGCTGCGAGAGGATTACGCGCTGTCGGTTCATGGCGTTGGCCTGTCTATCGGCGGGCCAGATCCGCTCGATCGCGGTCACCTTGCGCGGCTCAAAGCGCTTTGCGATCGCTACGATCCGGAGAGCTTTTCCGAACATCTCGCCTGGGCGAGCCATGGCGGGGCCTGGATGCATGACCTGCTGCCACTACCCTATACTCAGGAGACGCTGAATCTCGTATGTGATCACGTAGACGAGGTGCAAGAGCATCTGGGGCGTCAGATGCTGCTCGAAAACCCCGCCACCTATGTTCTCTTCGATAATTCCGACATTCCCGAGACCGCGTTTCTGTCCGAGATCAGCCGGCGCACCGGCTGCGGGCTGCTTCTCGATGTGAACAACGTTTTTGTCTCCTGCGTGAACCATCGGCAGGATCCGCGCGCCTATCTCGCGGAGTTCCCGTTGGCGCAGATTGGAGAGGTTCATCTGGCCGGGCATGAAGAGGAAGATCTGCCCTCCGGACCATTCCTGATCGACAGCCACGGGCGGGAAGTCGCAGAACCCGTTTGGGCACTTTATGCTGAAATAGTCTCGAAAATTGGGCCTCTTCCCAGCCTGATCGAATGGGACAATGACGTTCCTGCCTTCCCGGTTCTGATGGCCGAAGCAGAGCGTGCGCGCACCATATTGGAAGGGCAAAGCCATGCTCTCGCATCGTGATTTCGCGCGCAGCTTTCGTGATGCGATCAGGGGCGGCGTCGCGCCCGAGAACGCAACCGCGTGCCAGCCTGCCGAGACAGAGCGGCGTTTTGACGTCTACCGCAATAACGTCGCGCACAGCCTCTCGCAGGCCCTTGCACGCCATTACCCGGTGATCGAGCGGCTACTGGGCGAGGAGTGTTTCAATGGGACGGCACGGCTTTTCATCGACCAGTATCCACCGCGAACACCGGTCTTGACCGAGTGGGGCGAGGAATTCGCAGCGTTCCTCGCCGAAATAGAGACGTTTCAGTCGCTGACCTACCTGCCCGACGTTGCGCAGATCGAATGGGCGCGCAGTCGCGCCTATCACTCGGCCGATGCGGACCCAATGATGCCTCGGGATCTGCAGGCGATTGCGCAAGAGGCCGGGGAGAAACTGCGGCTTTTCCTCCACCCGTCGGTGCAGGTTTTACAAATGCTCACTCCGGCGGGGTCGATCTGGGCGTCGCAACAACCCGGCGGAGCGCCCGCACCGACAGCTGCGCAATGGGCGCCTGAGACGGTTTTGATCGCGCGCAAAGGGCTCGCCGAAGTCGTCACCCGCACCGTGCCCGCACCGATCGGGCGCTTCATTTCCGCCCTGCTAAACGGCCGAACCTTCGCCGAGGCCCAGGCATCCGCTGGAGAGGGATTCGAGTTGAACGCAGCATTTCTGCTGCTTGTCGAAAACGCGCTGATCGTTGGCGCGGGCCGAAAGGGAGGGAATGGGAAATGACCAGCGCAATCGGAGCAAGACCACAGAAAAAGGGTCTATTCCACCTCTATCGAGGAATCATCCGAGCGACATCCCTTATCCCTCGTGAGCTGCCCCTGATCGCCGCCCGGATCTTTCCGGCGGCAGTGTTCTGGATGTCGGGACGCACCAAGGTCGAGGGGATCAGGATCAAGGACTCGACCTTCACCCTATTCCAGTACGAATACGCCCTCCCCTTGATCCCTCATAATTGGGCGGCGGTCTTGGCAACATTTGCCGAGCATTTCTTTCCGGTCCTTCTCATCCTCGGCCTGGCGACACGGCTCTCGGCGCTGGCACTACTGGGAATGACGCTGGTCATTCAGATCTTCGTCTATCCCGGCGCCTGGGTGACGCATGGGCTCTGGGCCGTGGCATTGCTCACCGTGATCACGCGAGGCCCGGGGCGGTTTTCTCTCGATCGGGTGATCGGATTGGAGCGCTGAGCCTTGCCCTCCCCGCCCGGGCCATTATGTCTGTGCCCAAAGGGAGATCGGATGAGCGAAAGCGACGATATCGATGCCGCCATGAACCGGGCGGAGCGCGCGGTACGTGGCGGGGAAATGCCCGACCCGTCCGAGACCCGACGTCTGCGCAACGCTCTGGGGCGCTTTGCGACCGGTGTGACCGTGATCACGGCCTGCGAATGCGACGACCATCTCGGTCCGGTCGGCATGACGGTCAACAGTTTTGCCTCGGTCTCGCTCGATCCGCCCCTGATCCTGTGGTCGGCGGCGCGGAGCTCGATCCGCCATGCGCATTTCACCAAAACCCCGTCCTTCGCGGTGCACGTGCTGCGCCACGATCAGGAATATCTCGCGCATCGCTTCACCCGCCGCGGCACCGGGTTTTCCGGGCTGGATTATACGCAGAACGAGGCGGGCGTGCCGCTTCTGGCCGACCCGCTCGCGCGGTTCGAATGCGTCACGGAGGCACGCCATGACGGTGGCGATCACACGATCATCATCGGCCGGGTGACACGTTTCGAAAGCGCTGCGGAAGGCACACCGCTCATCTTCTCGGGCGGACAGTTCGGCAGCTTCCGCCCCGATCAGTCGAGCTGAGCGATCCGCCGCGCGAGAACGGTCACCGCGGCGCTCTGCGCCTTGGCGATCGTACCCGGCTCCTGATCCGCGATCGGTACGGTGAAATCGAAGCGCCGCACGACATCGCGCCCGCCTTCGTAGCCAGCGGGCGTCACAAAATAGACCCCAGCGACATGCAACTGACCATCCGCACCGGGCAGCATCTGCTCGATCCGGACCTCGACACGGCGCGAGGGCGGATCGGCGAGCGGCCAAGGCTCGGAGATCACCGTCGCCCCCGAGAGCGCCGAGATCTGGCGTGCCAGTGACAGTGTGAAGGCACGTGACGGATCATCCGCCCACAGATTGTCCGGGTTCGAACGCAGCGCGCCATCGGCGGTCTGGAAGGCGATTTCCTGCGCCGTCGCGTATTGCGGCATCGAAACCTCACGCAGCTCCGCACGCCCCAACCGGTTCGGCAGCGCCTTCTCGGCAGTGGGCGGATCGATCGGGTAGCGCGCGATCTTTTCGGGATCCGAGCAGGCGGCAAGAGCCAGCAGGCAGAGCGGCAAAATCTGGAAGGGTTTCATCGTCATCTCCTGTCAGCGGCCCAGAATGAAGGACTGCGGATTGCGCTCGATCATCCGCGCGAGCGATCCGATATCGGCAATCGACCGGCGCAGCTCTCGCAGCATATTGACCGTCTCGTTCGAGAAATTCGAGCCCCGGCCATAGGTCGCGACCAGCGCCTGCGCCTGATCGACGAGCGATTGCAATTGCCGGGTCAGCTCGGGCAAGCGATCACTCGCCTTCGAGACGGATTGCGCGGCACTTTGCGCGGCGTCGAGCGTTTCGTTGAGCTTCTCGGCCGCGCCCGCCTGGCGCAGTTGCTCGAGGATCGCCGCGGTTTGTTCCAGCGTGGCGTTGAGCGATTGCGGCAGATCCTGCGTGCCGGGCTTGTTCAGAAGCCCGTTGATATCGGCAAGGATCGCATCAAGCTTGTCACCCATATCCTTGAGCGGCATATCCGCGATGGCCGAGGCCGCGCGATCGGCGGAGGCCAGCGTCTGATCGAGGCCCGAGATTTCCTCCAGCACCGAAGAGGCCGCCTCCGTCACCCGATCGAGCGCGGCGACGGTCTTGTCGGCCGCATCCTTTTCGTTGAGATCGGACGCGAAGGTCTTGAGCTGTTCGAGAAGCCCCGACAGTTCACCCGGCACCTTGCGCGTGTCCTCGCTCTCGGCCACGGCGGAGATCGAGTCGAGCGTGCGGATCGCGGAGTTCATCAGATCCTCGATCGGCAGACCCTCGATCCGCTTGAATACGCCCTTGGCCGATTTCGCCAGATCGTTCTCGGCTGCCGGCGCGGTCGGGATTGACGGGAAGGGCTGGGTGTCGAGGTTCATCTCGGCGGCAGCCACATCTGGGACATCCGAAAGCTCGATCACCATTGTCCCGCCCAGAAGACCGATTGCCGCGATCCGGGCACGCAGCCCGCCCTCGACCTCGCCTTGCAGGAACTGCGTCACCGATTCCGCATCGGCATCCCGCGCGAGCCCCAGCCGGTCGGGCGAAAGGGCGATCGTCACCTGCTGTTGGGCATAGCGCTGCCCCGACGCATCGGTATGGATCTTGATCGCGAGCGCGGTCACCTCACCCGCCTCGACGCCGCGGAACTGCACCTTGGAGCCGATCTCCAGCCCCTGCACGGGGTCATCGAACAAAAGCGTGTAACGCGGCGGGTCGACCACATCCGACTGGAAGACAGAGTTTTCGGCCGTATCCTTGCTGCCATAGAGCCGGAACGCATGGCCATTCTCGACAAGATCACCACCCGAGGTGAAGGTCTCGAACTCCACCCCGCCCTGCACCAGAGTCGCCAGCGAGCGCACGTCAAGCGTAAGCCCCGACGCATCGAACTTCACCGAGAAGCCGGACGTGTCCCAGAACCGCGTCGCGGTGGTCAGAAGCTGGTTATGCGGCGCCTCGATGAAAGCGTCGACCACGACACCCGAGCCGTCCTTGTCGAGCCGCAGGTTCTGCAAATGGCCCACCGTCAGCCCGTGATAGAGCACCGGCGCACCATCGACGATCCCGCCCGCATCCTTGGCGCGCAGCTCGATGATCGTGCCGCGCGTCGGGTCTGGGGAAATCGGCGGTTGCTCGAGCCCTTCGAAGCGGGTCTGCGGTGCCGCTGCCTTGTCGTTCCAGAAGCCCTCGATATAGGTGCCCGACAGCACCGTGCCGAGATTTTCGATCCCGCGCGCGGAGACCTCGGGACGCACCAGCCAGAACTTGGTTTCGTTATCGACATAGGGCGCGACATCCTTGTCGACCCTCACGCCAAGCCGCACCTTGGTCAGATCCGGCGTGAATCCGATCGTTTCGACCTTGCCGACCTCGACCTCGCGGAATTTCAGCGGCGTGCCGATCTCGACACCGGTGGCATCCTTGAAGTCGATCTCGATCAGCATGCCCCGGTCGGAAAACGTCTTCCACGCAACCCCGAGCGTAATCAGAAGAGCGATCAGCGGCACCACCCAGACGACCGAAAGCCGCGTCCAGATCGGGCGCGGAGCCTCGGAGGTTTCAAGCTGGGCCGGCATGGGCTCTGAGGAGCCGGGGTCGGAATTGTCACTCATCAAATCACTCTTTCGGGGCCGCGCCAGATCAGGCGCGGGTCAAAGCTTTGGGCGGAAAGCATGGTGAATGCAACCGACAGGGCAAAGGACGCCGCGGCCGGTCCGGGATGGATCGAGGCGACAAATCCCAGTTGCACCAGCGCCGAGAGGATCGCCACCACGAACACGTCGATCATCGACCAGCGGCCAATGAACTCGACCACCTCAAAGAGACGCAGATGCGGATGCCCGCCGCGGCGTTTCTCGTTGCCCACCGCAAGCGCGAGATAGGCGACCGCGATGAACTTGCCGATCGGGATCATCACCGAGGCAACGAAAATGATCAGCGCGACGCCGTAATTGTGATGCCGCCAGAGCTCGATCGCACCGCCGACGATGGTGTTTTTCTGCTCCGCGCCAAGCGTTGCGGTGCGCAGCATCGGATAGAGGTTTGCCGGGATGTAGAAAATCAATCCCGCCAGCCACCACGCCCAAACCGCTTGCAGGCCATGGGTGTCCACCTTGCGCAGTTTTGCGCCGCACCGCTCGCAATAGCTGTGATCGCGCGTCCAGACCTTGCCGCAGCGCGTGCAGCCGATCAGCCCCGCATCGGTCGCGGTGAGCACGTTTACTTGCGTTCGATCGCGTCCCATATCGTCCACTTGCTGACAAAGGAATCCTTCAGGGCGATCACGATGATCAGCGCGCAAAACGCCCAGAAGGCGGGCCCGAGCGAGACCTTGGCGAGCCCCGCGAGCTTCACCAGTGCCACTGCGGTCCCGATGATGAAGATCTCGGCCATCGCCCAGGGCTGGCTTTCTTCGGCCAGCCGGAACATCGTCGCGGCATGCGGCCAGGCGGGCCGTCCGTTTGCCAGAGGCCAGAGCGTGTAGATCAACGCCACGAAACGGAAGATCGGCAGTGCCACGATCATCGACAGAACCGCGAAGGCCAACGGCGCGAGCCACCCTTCCGAAAACGCCATCGCAACGCCGAAGATCGAGCTTTCATGATGAAGACCACGCGCCGAAATCTCGAGGAACGGGAAGAAGATCGCCCCGATCATCAGGATCATGCCCGTAAAGGACAGCGCGATCACATGCAGGAAGGACCGTTCTCGCGGCGAGATCAGGACCGTCCCGCAACGTCGGCAGCGCGCACGCTTGCCGTCTGGCAGATGCTGGGCCTGGTGCAACGCATCGCATTGCGGACAAGCCATCAGCTGTGCCGGATCGAGTTCAAGTGGGGCGGACTGAAAGCTCATTGGACAAATTTAGTGATTGTCCGTTCCACGACAAGCAATCCGCGAAATAGCACGCATTTTATCCGTCAACGGGCTGTTAATGCGGCATTGCTACATCGGTCTTCGGGTGAAAAGAGGTGGTGGGATGAGCAACCGCGACAATGCGGCGCCAATCATCATCAAGCGCAAGAAGATTTCGGGCGGCGACGGTCACCACGGCGGGGCATGGAAAGTTGCCTATGCCGATTTCGTCACCGCCATGATGGCCTTCTTCATGCTGATGTGGTTGCTGAACGCGACAACCGAGAAACAACGCAAGGGGATCGCGGATTACTTCAATCCGACGGTCCCGATCAACCGGATCTCCGGCGGCGGCGAGGGCGCATTCGGAGGTGATTCCGTCTTTTCCGAAGACCAGATCGCGCAGACCGGAACCGGTGCGGCCTCATACCGCCCCACCGAAGAACGACAAGCCCGCGGGCAAAGCTCTGCCGAGGACAAGCAGGAAACCGACAAGGCGCAGTTCGACCAGATGTCGAAGTCGATCGAACAGGCGCTCACCGGGGTGGGTGGCGAGTCGATGGTCACCCAGCAACTCGCGCGCCACATCGTTACCAGGCTCACCGACGAAGGCCTGATCGTCGAGTTCTTCGATCTTCCCGGAGAACCACTGTTCTTCGCCGACAGTGCGGCACCAGAACCGATCCTCGAAGAGCTGGCGACCATGCTTTCGCGGGTATTCGGACTCGTGCAAAGCGATCTCGCGATCAACGGGCATACCCGCGCCTATCCGCAAATGCTCGCGCAAGACCCCGCCTGGGAACTTTCGAGCGCCCGGGCCCAGGCGATGCGCGGCCTGCTCGAAGGCGCCGGTTTCGAGAAACGCCGGATCCAGCGCGTCACCGGTTATGCCGACCGAAAACCTTCCGTGAAACAACCGATGGACGGGCGCAACAACCGGCTGGAAGTGATCTTGCTGCGCGACCGCCGCTAACCGTGTTTTCGGATTCTCGCGACTGTTAGGGGGATCTTAAACACCCGTGCGCCAGTGTGGCTGCCAATTTCGGACGCAGCAGCAGAAAGGCGCACTCATGTCCATTTCCTCCTCGCTGAACGCGGGCGTTGCCGGTCTGGCCGCGAATGCCACCCGGCTCGCCACGATCTCGGACAACATCGCGAATTCGGGTACATATGGCTACAAACGGGCAATCGCCGAATTCGAGAGCATGGTGATCAACCAGGCACGCGGCGCAGGCTCCTATTCGGCTGGCGGCGTACGCGCGGCGACAACGCGCCTGATCGAAGAACGCGGGTCGCTCGTCTCCACCGCCAATGCGCTCGACATCGCCGTGGCGGGGCGCGGCATGCTTCCGGTGATCCCCTCGGTATCGCTCGACAACACCACCGGCGATCAGCCGATGATGATGACAACCACAGGGGCCTTCCGCACCGATGCCGACGGCACGCTGAAAACGGATTCGGGGCTGGTTCTGCTCGGCTGGCCAGCCAATGCAGATGGAACGATCCCGGTCCTGCCGCGCGACACGACCTCTGGGCTCGAACCCGTGGTGATCAATGCCAACCAGACCGCTGGCGATCCAACGACGCGGATGAACCTCGGGGTGAATCTGCCCGCGGTCGATACCGATGCCGGCGCAACCGGAGAGGCACTGCCGCTGTCGGTCGAATATTTCGGCAACCTCGGCACTTCTGAGACGCTTGATGTCAGCTTCACGCCCACGATCCCGGCCACCGGTTCGTCGAACACCTGGACGATGGTGATCCGTGACAGCGCGACCGTCGACGATCCGGCGACCGTGGCGACGGATGAAAGCATCATCGGCGAATATACCCTGACCTTCGACGACAGCCGCGGCGCGGGCGGCACGCTGGCTTCGGTCACTGTGGTTTCTGGCGGCACCTACGATACGGCGACAGGCGCGCTCTCTCTCACCGTCGCGGGCGGTCCGCTCGAAGTGACGATCGGCAAGATCGGTGACACCAACGGACTGACCCAGCTCTCCGACAGTTTCGCCCCCACCTCGATCACCAAGGATGGCTCGCCCGTGGGCAATCTCACCGCGGTCGAGATCGACGAGAACGGCTATATCAAGGCGACCTACGACACCGGTTTCATTCGCACGGTCTACCAGATCCCGCTGGTCGATGTGCCCAACCAGAACGGGTTGATCGCGCTCGACAACCAGACCTTCCAGGTCTCGCCTACCTCGGGGTCGTTCTTCTTGTGGGATGCCGGCGACGGCCCGACCGGCTCGGTCGAGGGTTACGCACGCGAGGGATCGACCGTCGATGTCGCGCAGGAACTTACCAATCTGATCCAGACGCAACGCGCCTATTCCTCGAATGCGAAGGTGATCCAGACAGTCGACGAGATGTTGCAGGAGACGACGAATATCAAGCGCTGATCCTGACCGGATCGGCTCACGGAGGCCATCATGAGTATCTCTCAGTCCCTTTCCAATGCCGTGTCGGGCCTCAACGCGGCCTCGCGCATGGCCGAGGTCGTGGCCTCCAACACCGCCAACGCGCTGACCGAAGGCTACGCCAAGCGCGAGATCCGCCTGGGCGCGCAGGTGTTGGGGGGCAACGGCGCGGGTGTGCGCGTTCTGAGCGTCGACCGCATGGTGAATGAAGGCCTGCGCAGCGACCTGCGCCTCGCCGATGCAGCGGCCGGAAACGCATCTCTGCGCAGCGAATTCCATGCACAGCTCGAGGGCTGGCTTGGAACGCCCGAGGATCCGAACTCTCTGTCACAGAAACTTGCTGATTTCGAAGCGACACTTGTCGAAGCTGCAAGCCGCCCCGACAGTGACGCGCGCCTCGCCGCCGTTCTCGAAAGCGCAGATGCGATCGCCACTCATCTCAACAGCGTTTCGCGCAACCTTCAGGAAACCCGGATCGACGCCGATCAACAGATCGCGAAGCAGATCGACTTTCTCAACGACACGCTGACACAGATCGACGATCTGAACGCCACCATCCTCGCCGAGCGCGCCTCCGGCCACGACGCCAATGCGCTTCTCGACCAAAGGCAGGCACTCGTCGATCAGGTGTCGCAAATCGTGCCGGTACGGCAGGTCGCGCGCGAGAACGATCAGATCGCACTTTTCACCACCGGCGGCGCGATCCTGCTCGAGGGTACCCCCGCCCGGATCGGCTTTACTCCGACGGGCATCATCACTGCGGATATGACTGAAAACGGCGGGGCGCTTTCCGGGCTCACGCTGAATGGAATGGAAATTTCCAGCGCCGATGAGCGGGTGATGGGCGGCGGTACACTCGGCGCGCTCTTCGCGATCCGCGACGAGATTGCTCCTGACGCCCAAAGCCAGATCGACGCTTACGCCCGCGATCTGATCGGACGTTTTTCCGATCCTGCGCTCGATCCCACGCTCGCAAGCGGTGTGCCGGGTCTGTTCACCGACAATGGCGGCCCGGCCGATCCTCTCTCTGAGACCGGTCTCGCGAGCCGCATCGAGATCAACGCGCGGGCCGATCCCGCCCAAGGGGGCGCCCTCTGGCGCCTTCGCGACGGGCTAGGGGCAATTGCCCCGGGCCCGGTCGGAAATTCCGAGCATCTCTCTGCTCTGGTTGATGCGCTTGCTCGGGAATCCTTGCCCGTCTCGGGGGATTTCGGACCTTCCCTGCGTAGCAGTTCCGGTCTCGCCGCCGATCTGCTTTCCCGCGTTTCAACTGCTCGCCAGTCCGCCCAGTCACGCGAAATCTTCTCCGCAACGCGCCATGAGACCTTGAATACGATGGCGCTCTCCGAGGGCGTCGATACCGATCAGGAAATGCAGAACCTCCTTCGGGTCGAAGAACTTTACGCCGCCAATGCCCGCGTCATTCAAACCGTCGACGCCCTGATCCAACAGCTTCTGGAGTTGTGAGATGAACTACCTTTCCGTCGGTGACATGGCGCAGAGCTTTCAGATGCGGCAGCATAACCTGCAACTGAAGACCGCCATGACCACGCTGACCGAAGAAGTGATCAGCGGGATCAAGCAGGATCTCGGCGCCGCGGTTTCCGGCGATTTCATCTCCCTTGCCGGGATAGATCGCAGCCTCACAATGCTTGAATCCTACGATATCGCCACGACCGAAGCCGACCTGATTGCCGGGACCATGCAGCAATCGCTGCAAACGCTCCGTTATCTTAATGACGGCATTGGCGTAGCCCTGCTATCGGCCGCGACGACCGCGACAAAGCCTATGATCGATGCGACCGTCAACGACGCGGCGACGCGGTTTGATACGTTGATATCGACCCTGAACACGAATCTGGCCGGTCGATATCTTTTCTCTGGCGCTGCGACCGATACAAGGCCTCTGCCCGGGGCCGACGTGATCCTGGCCGCCCTTTCTTCCGAACTCTCCGGCGTTACCGATGCCAGTGACGCAATCACGCGGATCGACAACTGGTTCGATGATCCCGCGGGGTTCGCCGCCACACAGTATCAAGGTGACGCGTCACACTCTCAAATCCGGATCGCGGAGGGTGAGGTCACGCGGATCGAGATCACCGCGATCGACCCCGCGCTTCGCGACGCGATGAAGGGGTTCGCCATGGCGGCTCTGTTGGCGGAGGGCTTGTTTTCGGGCGATCTGGAAGCCCGGAGCAGCCTAGTGACCGCCGCAGGCGAGCGGGTGATCCAAGGAGACGACACACTCGCCGGTCTCGCGGCAAATCTCGGCACGGTCGAGGCCAGGATCGCCGATGCCAAGGTGAGAAACGGGGCCGAACGTTCCGCGCTCGAGATCGCGCGCACAGAATTGATCGGCGCCGATCCGTACGAAAGTGCAAGCGCGCTCGAAGCGGTTCGAACCCAGTTGGAAACTCTTTACACGCTCACATCGCGGCTTTCGTCGCTGTCGATGACGGATTATCTGCGATGAAAATCTTCCTTCTTCTCCTCACTTTGCTCCTCCCCGAGTTCGCAAGTGCCGCACCGATCCGGATCAAGGATCTCGTCGAATTCGACGGCGTCCGGGGCAACGATTTGATTGGCTACGGGCTCGTGGTCGGGCTCAACGGCACCGGCGACGGGCTGCGCAATGCGCCTTTCACGGAAGAAATCATGTCGAACATGCTCGAGAGGCTTGGCGTTAACGTTACTGGAGAGCAATTCCGACCGAAGAACGTCGCCGCCGTGATGATCACCGCGACACTTCCCCCCTTCGCCCGCGCTGGAAGCCAGATCGACGTTACGGTCTCGGCGATCGGCGACTCAAAGAGCCTGCTCGGCGGGACATTGGTGATGACACCGCTCAAGGCGGCGGACGGCGAGATTTATGCCGTTGCGCAGGGAACGATCATCGCCGGGGGCGCGAGCGCCGGGGGCCAGGGGGCCTCGGTCACGCAAGGTGTGCCGACATCGGGCAACATCCCCTCGGGCGGACGGGTCGAACGCGAGATTGATTTCACGATCAATGATCTCGCGACCATCCGTCTTGCCCTACGCACGCCCGATTTCACCACCGCCGCGCGGATCGAGGGCGTCATCAATCGTGAATACGGCAGGCGAGTCGCCGAGATGATGGATGGCGGGACGGTCGCGCTGAACATCCGTTCGACCGGGGCGCGCTCTGTCGCCCATGCGATCGGCCGGGTCGAGAACCTCTCGGTGGAGCCAGAGCAGCGCGCGCGTGTCGTCGTCGATCAGCGCTCCGGTACGATCGTCATGGGGCAGAACGTTCGTATCTCCCACGTCGCCGTCAGTCAGGGGAACCTGACACTGAAAGTCGAGGAGCATCCCCTCGTCGTACAGCCGAACCCGTTTTCGCAAGGCGAGACGGTGATCGTACCGCGTTCACAGGCAAGCCTCACCGAAGAGCCCGGACTCCGTATGGCCGAAATCGCGGAAGGCAGCACACTTTCGGAGGTGGTTTCGGGGCTCAACGCGCTCGGCGTGAGTCCCCGCGACATGATCGACATCCTCAAGAGCATCAACTCCGCCGGTGCGTTGCATGCTGAATTCATCGTGAATTGAATATGCGATTGAACATGCAAGCCCCGATGGTTGCATGATTGTCCCGCGGCGCAAGTTTCAGCCAAACGCCCTTTAGCGCGCATTTCGCAATGATCGAAACGAAAGCAGCCGCCCCTGAGGGCGGCTGCTTTTCGACTATCTTCTGAGGATAGTGGTGCCGGTGAAGGGACTCGAACCCCCGACCCCATCATTACGAATGACGTGCTCTACCAGCTGAGCTACACCGGCACTGTGGCGGGCGATTAGCATGCCATTTCGGGGATGTGTAGCCCCAAAATGCTCACTTCGTCGCGGTTTCCGCCTCTTGCTGTCCTTCCTCCACGCCGTCGACGATCTCCGCCTCGGGAATTTCGGCCTCGACCACCGGCTCGCTCGGCTTGCCCACGATCAGCGGAAGCATCTCCGCCCCATGCGGCAGCGGTGCAGCCCCCTTTTGGGGCTCGCGCCAGCTCAGCGTGTCGAAGCCACCGCAATTGTCACAGACAGGGGACCAGTCCGCCTGAATGTTCTGACACTTGTCGCAGCACCATTGCGGGCCACGCGGCGCGGTGAGCGCCCGGGCAAGCCAGCCGCGCACGACCACGTCGTCCGCGCCTTCGCCCCTTTCGACTGCCGCCATGATGGTCAGCACGCGTGCGGTTGGGTGAGTCTCGACCAGATCGCCCAGAGCGCGGCGCGCGGCCGGGAAGTCCTCGGCCGCGATGTTCAGCTCGGCTTTCAGCAGGCGCGTCTCTTCGTGATCGGGTCGCGCCGACAGGAGGGTCGCAAAGCGCTTGAGCCGCGCCTCGGCAGTCTCGTCGGGTTTGATCTCGGCATAGGCGGCAGCTAGGTCGGGATGCGGTTGCGCCTCCCAGGCCTTGCGTAGAATCCGCTCGGCCGCGCGCGGCTTGCCCTTGTCGATATAGGCGCGCGCCGCCATCACCACGGCCGGGATCAGGTCGGGCGAGGATTTCGCCGCCGCGATCGCCGCCTCGCGGGCTTCGACGCTCGCGCCTTCCTCCATCACGCCTTTCGCCTCCTGCAACGCCAGCACGGCGTCACGACGCTTATGCAGGTCGCGCGGCAATTCGCCTTGGCGCAGTTTGGCCTGAAGGATCTCGCGCGCACCCTTCCAGTCACCTTTCTCGGTCTGAAGCGACAGCAGCGTGTCCTGCATCTCGCGATGACGCGGCTTGAGCGCATAGGCTTTCTGCGCCAGCTTCAGCGCGGTTTCGGTATCACCCTCGTCGAGCTTCTGTCGCAGCAACCCGCGGATGCCGACAAATCGCGTGCGATTATCCGACAGCAGCCGTTTGTAGCCTTCGGTGGCGCGCTTCTTGTCGCCAGCGATCTCGGCCGCCTGCGCCATCAGGAGGTTCGTCAGCTCGGGCCGCTGCAAGTAGCGCTCGGCCTTTGCCGCCTTCGAGAGCGCAAGCCGCCCCTCGCCCGAAGCCGCTGCGAGCATCCCTTCGGAAAGCGCCTGATAGCCCTTGCGTTCACGATTACGGTCGAAGTAGCGGGTAATCGCCGTCTCGTCGCCCGCGAGGAACCGCAGGAAGGCGACCACGAGACCAACGACCTTGATCACCAGCCAGATCAGAAGGAAGACGACGATCGCCGCGATCACTGCCTGAAGCGGGCCGAGAGTAAACTCCATGCCCATCGTGGTGAGCCGCAGTCCGCCCGACATATCCGCGAGATGGGCGAGGCCCAGCGTGGCCGCCGCGACGACGATCAGGAAGAGCGCGATTTTGATGAAAGACCAAAGCATCTGCGTCTCCTTACTGCGCCGCGCCAAGCTGGTTGGCCGCGTCGAGAGCCGCCACCCGTGCCTGCGCCTTGCTCACCCAATCGGCCAGCGGTGCTTGCGCCGGCTCGGGCAGTTTGCCGATCTCGTCAAGCGCAGCAGCGATCTGCCCCGCATCCACGTCCGCCTGTGCTCGCGAAAGCACCGCATCAGCCCCGTCCCCCTCTTTCGGCGCAACCGAGCGCGCGCCGATTTGCGACATCAGGAAGGCACCGGCGCGATCGCCGAGGCTCGTGCCAGCTTCGGCGCGACGCGCCGCATCGAGCGCCGCCCGCGCCGCATCGGGAAAGCTCGCCTGCAGCGATTGCAGAGTGGGAATATCACCAGAGAGCGCGGCAGGAACCGCAATCCCGGCTGCACGCAGATCCGCCAGCGGCGAATCGAGCGGGGCGCCCGCATCAAGCGCGGCCTTCACACGCGCCGCCGCGGCCTGGGTCATTGTCGCCTTGGCCGCAGCCTCGGACTGCGCCTTGAGAGCCTGCGCCTGCTCTTCGGCCTGTTTGATCCGCTCTTCGGCCGCCTTCGCGGCAGCCTCGATCCCGGCCTGTGCGGCGCCATTATCGCCTTGAACCATGCCGGCAATCTGGGTCTTCAGGTCTTCGACCGCGGATTTGTTGCCGCGAACCTCCGCCGATATCTGATCGAGCGCGGTCTGCACGCCCGAGAGATCCGGGGCCGGTGGCTGTACTGATTTGAGGCTCGCAAGATCTTCGCCCAGCGCATCGATTTTCTTGGCCTCCGCGTCGAGTTTGGCCTCGAGCGCCGCGAGCCGCTCAGCATCCTGGGTCGAACCAGCGAGCCCGAGTTTTTCGATCATGGACGGCGGCAACTGCGGCAATGCGTAGATCGCGGCCCCCGCGCCGATCACCGCGGCCACGACGCCACCGATCAAGGCAGAGCCGAAGCCGCCCTTCTTGACCACGACCTGTTGAGGTGCCGCCACGGGTTCCGGTGTCGGCTCGGCCGGAGGTTCAGCTTCCGGCTCCACGCTCTCTTCGGGCTCCGACGTGTCGATCGTCTCCGAATGGTCTTCGGCGCTGGTCTCGGTTACGCTTTCCGCATCCGTGGCGGTGGTCTCCGCGGCATCACTCTCAAGCGTCTCACTCTCGGTGGGCGCGGAGACAGGTTCCGCCGCCTCGACGGCCTCTTGCGCCGAAACATCCTCGGAAGGCTTCACCTCGTCAGTCGCGGGCGCCTCTACCGCAGTCTCTTCGAGGGCCGCGTTTTCCTGCAGATCTCCCGGCTTATCCTCGCTCTTCGAGCTCCGGGTTGTTCGTTTCGCCATGATCTGCACCCTCCACTGCCGCGCCGAAATTGCGCGTCGAAATCAATCTAGAAGCCTGCCTCGTTCGGCTCAACCCGCCTTTTGCGTACGCAGCAAGGTCGCGATCGCGCCGAGCATCCCCTCCGCGTCGGGTCTGGGTGCGACCTGGATCGCTGTGAAACCAGGATTTTCACAGGCTTTGGCCACGGATTCGCTCATCGCCGCGGCCCACAGAGGCGCGGTCTTCACCGGCAAGATTTCGCACAGGCGCCGCGCCGCGTTGGGTGAAAACAGCGGGATAAGACAGGGCGCGTCGCCCTTCAACGCAGCCAGCGCCGCGTCGCTCGGCGGTACCGGTTCCTGACGGTACAAAACCACCTGTTCAGTCTCTATTCCTGCGGTATCGAGCCACTTCGCAAGATCGAAAGCCACCTCTTCGCCGCGGGCAAACAGCAAGCGTCCACGCGGCTTTTCCGCGGCAATCAGCTCTCCGAGGGCCTGCGCATCGCCCGGGCCGGTCACCGGAGTGAACCCCGCCGCGCGGGCCGCCTCTGCGGTGCGTTGGCCCACGCAATAGGCGACCCTGCCTGCGCCTGCCTCGCGCGCAGCCAGACCCGCAACCGCGTGCTGTGAGGTGAAGATCACGGCATCGGCCGGGGGAATATCCGCTTCAATTTGCCCTATCCGCATGAGGGGCGAGATCACGATGGGCCAGTCGTCACCGAATCTTTCGCGAAACCGCGCGGCAAAGCGCTCTGCCCCGGCGCCGGGCCGGGTCACGAGAAGAATCGGTCGCGCGAGCTCCTGGACCATTCGCCGCCCCGGGATTGTGTGAACGCTCCCCCGGTGTTACCTGCGTTGAAACACCCACGCAACATGGCGCCGGATGACGAAGACGCTCACCTTTCTCGGTCTGGAATCGAGCTGCGACGATACCGCGGCGGCGGTCGTGCGCGTCACGGATGGCCAGCCCGAGATCCTCGCGTCGGTTGTAGCCGGCCAGACCGAGCTGCACGCACCCTTCGGCGGCGTCGTCCCCGAGATCGCGGCGCGGGCCCATGCCGAGAAGCTCGATCTCTGCGTCGAAGAGGCTTTGGAGCAGGCCGGTCTCGGGATCGATGCGCTTGACGGGATCGCCGTGACCGCCGGTCCGGGGCTGATCGGTGGCGTGATGTCGGGAGTGATGTGCGCCAAAGGCATCGCCGCCGGATCGGGGCTGCCGCTGGTCGGGGTAAATCACCTCGCGGGTCACGCTCTGACGCCGCGCCTGACCGATGGGCTGGCCTTTCCCTACCTGATGCTGCTCGTCTCGGGCGGGCACTGCCAGTTCCTGATCGCGCACGGGCCAGAGGAGTTCACCCGCCTCGGCGGCACGATCGACGATGCACCCGGCGAGGCCTTCGACAAGGCTGCGAAACTGATGGCGTTACCACAACCGGGCGGGCCCTCTGTCGAGGCCGAAGCTGCGAAAGGCGATCCAAAGGCCTTCGCCTTCCCGCGCCCGCTGCTCGATCGTCCGGGATGCGACATGTCCTTCTCGGGGCTCAAGACCGCGCTGCTGCGAGCCTGCGATCAGGTCGTGGCCGAACATGGCGGACTGCCGCGTCAGGTCCGTTCCGATCTATGCGCGTCGTTTCAACAGGCCGTGGCAGATGTTCTGGTCGAGAAATCGCGCCGGGCCTTGAGTGACTATCTCACCCACGAACCGGATCATCCGGGCTTCGCCGTGGCGGGTGGCGTGGCCGCGAACAAGGCCATTCGCGCTGGTTTAGAGACCATTTCCAAGGAAATGGGCGCTGAATTTCACGCCCCGCCCCTGCGACTTTGCACCGATAATGCGGCAATGATCGCGTGGGCCGGGATCGAACGCTTTCAAAGTGGCGCGCGTGACGGGATGGATCTGATGGCACGTCCGCGCTGGCCGCTCGACAAATCCGCGGCCCCCCTTCTGGGCTCGGGCAAGAAGGGGGCGAAAGCATGAGTATCGCGGTTCTTGGAGCGGGTGCTTTCGGAACGGCCCTCGCGGTCAGCTACGCGCAGAAAGGCCCAGTCACGCTCTGGGCGCGCGACCCCGATCAGGCGGATGCGATGCGTCAAACGCGCGAGAATACGCGGCGGCTTCCGGGCGTGAAATTGCCCGAAAACGTCTCTGTCACAGCGGAAACCGCGACCGCTTTCACAGCCGAGACCCTCCTCCTCGCGATGCCGATGCAGCAGATGGCGGGCTTTCTGAAGGCTCATGCCGCGACGCTTTCGGCGAAGACGCTGGTGTCGTGTTCAAAGGGGATCGACCTTGCGACGGGACAGGGACCGACCGGGCTGATCCGCTCGCTCGTGCCGGGCTCGCGTGCCGCCGTCCTGACCGGGCCGAGCTTTGCCGCCGATATCGCGCGCGGGCTTCCCACCGCTCTCACACTGGCCTGCGCGGATCATTCCGAGGCGCTTCAGGCCGAGCTGTCGACCCCGACGCTTCGCCTTTACCGCACCACCGACACGACCGGGGCGGAACTGGGCGGCGCGCTGAAGAATGTCTACGCGATTGCGGCGGGAACGGTCATCGGCGCGGGTCTGGGCGATTCCGCTCGAGCAGCCCTGATGACCCGTAGCTTTGCGGAGATGCTGCGCGTCGCACTGGCGCTCGGCGCGCGAGCCGAAACACTCTCGGGCCTCTCGGGGTTCGGTGATCTCGTATTGACCTGCACCTCCGAGCAATCGCGCAACTTCAGACTAGGCCATGCGCTGGGTTCCGGAGCTGGCTTCGATCCTTCAATCACCGTCGAGGGCGTCGCCACCGCAGAAGCCCTCAACGCTCTGGCAAAGAAACATCAGATCGAAATCCCGGTCGCGGCGATGGTAACCGCCCTGACCCAGCAGAAAATCAGCGTGAGCGAAGCAATGAAAATCCTGCTCGCACGTCCCTTGAAGGAGGAATGACATGTATTTTGCCGTCATCTGCCGCGACAAACCCGGCGCGCTTCAGATCCGCCTCGACACCCGCGAGAAGCACCTCGCCTATATCAAGGAGACCGGCATCGTCTTCATGGCGGGCCCGTTCATCGAAGAGGGCCAGATGGCCGGTTCGCTGGTGATCCTCGAAACTGACAGCCTTGAGGCCGCGAAGGACTGGGCCGCGGGCGACCCCTATGCCGCCGCAGGCCTTTTCGAAAGCGTGAGCGTGCAGGAATGGAAGAAGGTGATCGGCTGATGCGCTACTGGCTGTTCAAATCCGAACCCAACAAGTTTTCCTGGGACGATCTCGTCGCCAAGGGAGATGCGGGCGAGGAGTGGGACGGGATCCGAAATTATCTCGCGCGCAACAACATGCGCGAGATGAAGATCGGCGATCGCGGGCTCTTCTATCATTCGAATATCGGTAAGGAAGTCGTGGGGGTCTGCGAGGTCGTTGCCGAGAGCCATCCCGATTCGACGACCGATGATCCGCGCTGGGATTGCGTGGATCTCAAGGCGGTGCGCCCCTTCACCAAGCCGGTCACGCTGGCCGATGTGAAGGCCGAACCGCGTCTTTCAAACATGTCGCTGGTGACCTCCATGCGTCTATCGGTACAGCCCGTGACCGAAGAAGAATGGAACATCGTCTGCGCCATGGGCGAGACCGATCCGCACTGAAAAGACATGGAGGGTTCCGGCACCCCTACCAGAACCCTCCGTCACCCACGCGCACCCCTTCGCACCACACGTGAAACTGTAAATCGGGTCTGGCCATCCTAGCCGGTCTCTTTTGCATAGCGGACCGACCGGCTTCGCGCAAATTTATAGTCCTGCAAATCTTTCTCAAATTCAGGCCGTTAATCTTTTTCCGCTGCGAGTCCCGAGTCGATTGCACATCACTCAAACGCCGCTAGTTTATTCGCCATGAACCCGGTCATCCTCATCGCGCACGGCTCTCCGTCAGACCCCGAACCGCAGGAAGAGGCGCTTCGCGCTCTGGCGGGGGCGGTTGGCGCGCTTCTGCCCGGCCGTGAGGTCCGAGGCGCGACGCTGGCGATGCCTGGCTCGCTCGAAACCGCTCTCGAAGGGCTCGAATCGCCGTGGATCTATCCGTTCTTCATGGCCGAAGGCTGGTTCACACGCACGGAACTTCCGCGCAGACTGGCCGCGCTGGGGGTCGAGGCCCGCCAACTCGCGCCGTTTGGCGTTGATCCGGCCCTGCCCGATCTGATCACGCGAGTGCTCAAGGCTGCGGCGCGCGAGACCGGCAAGCCGCTGACCGACTCACCGCTGATCCTCGTCGCGCATGGGTCCAAAATTGCGCGCAAATCGCGCAATTCCGTTTACGAAATGGCCGAAACGCTCGGCAGAAATCCCGGTATGTCCCCGATTCATGTCGCGCTGATCGAGGAGCCGCCCTTCCTGAAAGACGTGGCCGAAACGGTTTCAGACGGGCTATGCCTGCCCTTCTTCGCCCTGCGAGCGGGTCACGTCATGGGCGATATTCCCGAGGCGCTTCAAGAGGCTGGCTATCACGGACGGCTCTTGCCCGAGATCGGCGCCCATCGTGAAGTTCCCGCCCTTATCGCGCAGGCGATTTCGCGCGGTTGATCACGGTCATTCACGGCGGCGTGGATTGTCATTATTCTGTTACAAAAGGTTTGCATAAGCGTCACGCTAGCGCCGTAGGACCCCCTCGAGGCCCAAGTTGGCCCGAGTATTTGAACACTGGGAGTGATCCATGAAATCCGTGAAACTCGCCGTCTCCGCGATCGCGATCGTCGCCGCCACCGGCACCGCCGCCTTCGCCCGCGACAACATCCAGGTCGCCGGTTCCTCGACCGTGCTGCCCTACGCCTCGATCGTCGCCGAAGCTTTCGGCGAGAACTTCGACTTCCCGACCCCGGTCGTGGAATCGGGCGGCTCGTCCTCGGGCCTGAAGCGCTTCTGCGAAGGCGTTGGCGAAAACACGATCGACGTGGCAAACGCCTCGCGCAAGATCAAGGACAAGGAAATCGCGACCTGCGCCGAGAACGGCGTGACCGATATCATGGAAGTCCGCATCGGCTATGACGGCATCGTCTTCGCCAGCCAAAAAGACGGCCCGGCATTTGACGCCTTCAACCCGGCCGACATCTATAACGCGCTCGGCGCGAAGGTGATGAAAGACGGCCAGCTCGTCGACAACACCTATGCCAAGTGGAACGAGTTCAACTCGGCCCTTCCCGACGCCGACATCATCGCTTTCATCCCGGGCACCAAGCACGGCACCCGCGAAGTCTTCGAAGAGAAGGTTCTCGAGGCTGGCTGTGAAGCCACCGGCGCCATGGAAGCCTATGTCGCCTCGGGCATGGACGAGAAAGCCGCCGCGAAAGAGTGCATGAAAGTGCGCACCGACGGCAAAGCCGTGGACATCGACGGCGACTACACCGAAACCCTCGCCCGTATCGGCTCGAACCCGAACGGCATCGGCGTCTTCGGTCTGGCCTTCTATGAGAACAACACCGACAAGCTGAAAGTCGCGACCATGTCGGGCGTGAGCCCCTCGACCGAGACCATCGCTTCGGGTGACTACCCGGTGTCGCGTCCGCTCTTCTTCTACGTCAAGAAGGCGCATATCGGTCAGATCCCGGGCCTGAAGGAATACGCCGAGTTCTTCGTCTCCGACGATATGGCCGGCGCCGACGGTCCGCTTGCTCAGTACGGCCTCGTGTCGGATCCGGAACTGGCCAAGACCCAGGAAGCCGTGGCCGCCGAAACAACGATGAACTCGGGCATGTAATTCTTGCCCCGGGGGCGGCCCAGTGCCGCCCCCACTTCCTTTTAGGTCCTTTTCCAAAGACAAGAGTTCCCGATGGCTGTTTTGTGGATTGCTGTGCTCCTCGCGGCACTGACGCTTGGCGGGTTCTTCGCCGGGCGCATGCGTGCGTTGCAAACCGCAGGTGGCGATCCGCGCCTGCTGCATTCCCTGCCGAGCTATTCGGGAACACTGGTTGCGATGGCGACGCTGCTGCCCGCGCTCATTCTCTACGTCCTTGTTGTCGTCTTCCGTGCCGATCCGGTTCTGCAAATCGTGGTCACGGTGGTCGGCGCGCTGATCGGCCTCGCGCTGAGCCTTCGCCTGATCGCGCGCGATTTCCGTGCGCGCAACGCGGTCGAAGCCGGAATCAAGGGTCTGCTGATCGCGGCGGCAAGCCTCGCAATCCTGACCACGATCGGCATCGTTCTCTCGCTCGTCTTCAACACGATCGAGTTCTTCCGCCTCTACCCGATCACCAAGTTCTTCTTCGGCACCGAATGGACCCCGAGCTTCGGTGGCGGGTCGGAGCTAGGGATCCTGCCGCTTCTGTGGGGCACGCTTTACATCTCCTTCATCGCACTGGCTGTCGCCGTGCCGATCGGGCTGTTCGCCGCGATCTACCTCTCCGAATACGCGACGCGCTCGGTACGCGGCGTCGTCAAACCGCTGCTTGAGGTGCTCGCGGGTATTCCGACGATCGTTTACGGTCTCTTCGCGCTTCTCACCGTCGGCCCGTTCCTGCTGTCGATCTTCGGTCCCGCTGGCCCCACGGCCGCCTTCGCCGATGGCGGTTGGATGCATGCGGGCACCGCGGTGATGACGGCGGGTCTCGTGATGGGGATCATGCTCATCCCCTTCGTCTCCTCTCTTTCGGATGACATCATCAACGCGGTGCCGCAAAGCCTGCGTGACGGCTCTTACGGGCTGGGCGCGACGAAATCCGAAACCATCAAGCAGGTCGTGCTGCCCGCCGCCCTTCCCGGCATCGTCGGCGCGGTTCTGCTGGCTGCGTCGCGCGCCATTGGTGAGACGATGATCGTCGTGCTCGGCGCGGGCGCCGCGGCCCGTCTCAGCATGAACCCGTTCGAAGCGATGACCACCGTCACCGCGAAGATCGTCAGCCAGCTCACCGGTGACGCGGACTTCGCCTCGCCCGAGGCGCTGGTCGCCTTTTCGCTGGGCATGACGCTCTTCATCCTGACGCTGGGGCTCAACATCTTCGCGCTCTACATCGTGCGCAAATACCGGGAGCAATACGAATGAGCGACGCGACCCTGCACGACGCGCAGCCGACGAAACGCTCGCTGCACCAGATCGACGCGCGCACCAAGCGCCGCAACGCCGCCGAATCCCGCTTCAAGATGCTCGGCATCGGCGCGATCGGCATCGGCATCGCCTTCCTGGTGATCCTGCTCTCGACGATCGTCGTGAATGGCGTCTCCGCCTTCCAGCAGAGCTTTCTCGAAGTGCCGGTCTATCTGGACCCGGCCAAGCTCGACAAAAAGGGCAACCGCGACCCGGCCGATCTGAAGAAAGCCACGACTTTCACCTATGCGCCGCTGATCGAGAAGGGTCTCCTCGAAGTCGTGCAAACGGCCGGGATCGAGACTCCGCTCTCGAAGACGAAGGACATGAAGAACCTGATCTCCAGCTCGGCCGCCGCCCAGCTGCGTGACCGCGTTCTCGCCGATCCCTCGCTGATCGGGCAGACGGTGACGGCGAAGATCCTCGCCTCCTCGCGCGTCGACGGCTACCTCAAGGGCCGCGTGCACCGCGCCGAGATCGCTCAGGACAAGAACATCACCGTCGAACAGCTTGATCTGGCCGACGCGCTGATCAAGGCCGGGATCCTGCACAAGAGTTTCAATCTCGATTTCATCCTCGGCTCCGACGCCTCGGACAGCCGTGCCGAGCAAGCCGGGATCGGGGTGTCGATGCTGGGCTCGTTCTACATGATGCTGGTGGTGCTGGTGCTGGCGCTGCCGATCGGCGTCGCCGCTTCGATCTATCTCGAGGAATTCGCGCCGAAGAACCGCTTCACCGACCTGATCGAGGTGAATATCTCGAATCTCGCGGCTGTTCCCTCGATCGTCTTCGGTATTCTCGGCCTCGCCGTCTTCATTCAGTTCGCGCACCTGCCGCAATCGGCCCCGCTGGTCGGTGGCCTCGTGCTGACCCTGATGACGCTGCCGACGATCATCATCTCCACCCGCGCCGCGCTGAAGGCCGTGCCGCCCTCGATCCGCGATGCGGCACTGGGGATCGGCGCCTCGAAAATGCAGGCTACGTTCCACCATGTGCTGCCGCTCGCGATGCCCGGCATCCTGACCGGCACGATCATCGGCCTCGCGCAGGCTCTGGGGGAAACCGCTCCGCTCCTGCTGATCGGGATGGTGGGCTTCATCGCCACGAATGCACCTGACGGGTTCTGGGACGGTTTCGTCTCTCCGAACTCGGCCATGCCTGCGCAGATCTACGAATGGGCCAAGCGCGCCGACCCGGCATTTTACGAACGCGCCTGGGGGGGTATCATCATTCTGCTGATCTTCCTTCTGGGCATGAACATCATCGCCATCATCCTGCGCCGCAAGTTCGAGCGCCGCTGGTAAGGAGGCAGGATCATGAACGATATGACGTTTACGGAGAGAGCCGTGACTACGGACGAGATCAAGATCACCGCGCGCGACGTGCAGGTCCATTACGGCGAGACCCACGCCATCAAGGATGTCAGCGTCGATATTCTCGACAAGACGGTCACCGCCTTCATCGGCCCCTCGGGCTGCGGGAAATCGACCTTCCTGCGCTGCCTGAACCGGATGAACGACACGATCGACATCTGCCGCGTCGAGGGGGATATCCTGCTCGATGGCGAAGATATCTACGACAAGCGCGTCGACCCGGTGCAGTTGCGCGCCAAGGTGGGCATGGTGTTCCAGAAACCGAACCCCTTCCCCAAGTCGATCTACGACAATGTCGCCTACGGGCCGAAGATCCACGGGCTGATCCGCTCGCGTGCGGAACTCGACGAGGTCGTCGAAAGCTCGCTGCGCAAGGCTGCGCTCTGGAACGAGGTCAAGGATCGCCTGCACGCACCCGGCACCGGCCTTTCGGGCGGCCAACAGCAGCGCCTGTGCATCGCCCGCGCCGTGGCAACCTCGCCCGAAGTGCTTCTGATGGACGAGCCCTGCTCGGCACTCGACCCGATCGCAACCGCCCAAGTCGAGGAACTGATCGACGAGCTTCGCGCCAATTTCTCGGTGGTGATCGTGACGCACTCGATGCAGCAGGCCGCGCGCGTCTCGCAGAAAACCGCATTCTTCCACCTCGGCAATCTGGTGGAATACGACGATACCGACAAGATTTTCACCAATCCGACCGACCCGCGGACGGAAAGTTACATTACCGGCCGAATCGGCTGAGGAGGAACAGGCATGAGCGAGCATATTCTTTCCGCCTTTGACCGCGACCTGGAAAAAGTTCAGGCGCTGGTCGTGAAAATGGGCGGCCTCGTCGAGGAACAGATCCTCGAGAGCGCCCGTGCACTCGAAGAGCGCGACGGCGAACTCGCACAGCGTGTCCGCGATCAGGACAAGGCTGTCGATGCGCTGGAAGAAACGATCAACGACGAGGCCGCGCGCCTCATCGCGCTGCGCGCCCCGGCGGCTCGCGACCTGCGCGTGACGCTCTCGGTGATCAAGATCTCCGCCAGCCTCGAGCGTGTCGGCGATTACGCCAAGAACATCGCGAAACGCAGCCAGGTCCTGCTTGAAAGCCCGCAAATCAACGGCACCGCCGCCGCGATCCGCCGCATGGCTCAAGCGACCGAGTCGATGCTGCGGGATTCGATCGACAGCTATATCCAGCGCGATGCGCAACTCGCCGCGGATGTGCGCGGGCGCGATATCGAAGTCGACCAGATGTATAACGCGCTGTTTCGCGAATTCCTGACCTACATGCTGGAAGATCCGCGCAATATCACGCCCTGCATGCACCTGCATTTCATCGCCAAGAACATCGAGCGCATGGGTGATCACGCGACCTCGATCGCCGAGCAGGTGATCTACCTCGTTACCGGCGAACTGCCCGAGGAATCTCGCCCCAAGAGCTCGAGCGTGGTGAAGACGGAGGCCTGATAGATGTCGCCCGCCCAACAGCCCTGCGTTCTTGTCGTAGAGGATGAATCCGCGCAGCGCGAGGTTCTCAGCTACAACCTCGAAGCCGAAGGATTCCGTGTCGTGATGGCGGAGAACGGCGACGAGGGGCTGCTGCTCGTGAACGAGGAAAAGCCAGACCTGATCGTGCTCGACTGGATGCTGCCCAATGTCTCGGGAATCGAGATCTGCCGCCGCGTGAAGGCCAATTCCGAAACCCGCAACATCCCGATCATCATGCTCTCGGCGCGTTCCGAAGAGGTCGATCGGGTGCGCGGACTGGAAACCGGCGCCGACGATTATGTCGTGAAACCCTACTCGGTCGTCGAGCTGATGGCCCGCGTGCGCACCCAGCTGCGCCGTACCCGCCCGGCCACGATGGGCGAACGGCTGAGTTTCGAGGATATCCTTCTCGATGCCGAGGAACACCGCGTCTTCCGCGATGGCCAGCCGCTGAAACTCGGGCCCACCGAGTTCCGTCTGCTCTCGACCCTGATGGAGAAACCCGGCCGCGTCTGGACGCGTGATCAGCTTCTCGACCGGGTCTGGGGCCGCGACATCTATGTCGATACCCGCACCATCGACGTGCATGTCGGACGGTTGCGCAAGGCGCTGATGGCCTATGGCGGATCGGACCCGGTGCGCACGGTGCGCGGAACCGGTTACGCTCTCGGCTGAGCGGCGAGGAAATCAGCGACCTCGGCTCCGGTCGGGATCGCATCCGCCGTGCCCGGCCGCGTGACCTTCAGCGCGGCGGCAGCCGCAGCGACCCGCATCGCGTCGTTCACGGCCAACCCTTCAGAAAGGCTCGCGACGAGATAGCCCGCATAGGTATCGCCCGCTCCGGTCGTGTCGACCGCGTCGACGGGAAAACCCTTTACCCGGATCTCATGGCCCCGCGCGACATCGTGCCAGACGGCACCCTTGGCCCCCAGCGTCACCAGAACGTTCTCGACCTCAAGCTCCCCAAGCGTGACGCCCAGCGCCGAGCAAAGCTGCGCCGCCTCAACCTCGTTCACGATCAGAAGCGAGACATGGGGCAACACCGCGCGCGTGGCTTCCGCATCGAAAGGCGCGGCCGAATAGATCACGAACAGACCCTGTTCCTGCGCAAAACGGGCTGCTTCCACCTGCCCGCCTGTCTCGTTTTGCATGATCAGTGCATCGCCCGCCCCGGCACCGTCCAGCGCCTGTTTCACGTGGGACAGCGGGATCTCCCGGTTCGCGCCCGCATGGATCACGATGGCATTCTCGCCAGCCGCATCGACGGTGATGATGGCATGGCCTGAGGCCCCTTCGACCTCGGCGATATGGGAACAATCGACCCCGGCCGCTTCGAGACGCTCGACCATCCAGCGCCCATCAGCCCCGACCGCCCCGATATGGCGCACCTTCGCCCCGGAGCGCGCGATCGCGACAGACTGGTTCGCGCCCTTTCCACCCAGACCCAGCGTATAGCTCTGAGCCGCAAGCGTCTCTCCCGGCGCGGGAAGATGCTCCAGCCGATAGAGGTGATCGGCATTGATCGACCCGAAATTGAAGATCATCGCCGCACCCCTTCGACTTGGAGAAAAATATCCCGGGGGCCGCGCGGTAGCGCAGCGGGGCAGAGCCCCTCCCCGGCCCGGATCAATCCTTCAGGCAGAGCTTGCACGACGCCAGCGCCGCCATGTTCAGGATATCGTTCACCGTCGAGGAGGTGGAACAAAGCTGGATCGCGTGGCTCGTCCCGGTCAGGATCGGCCCGATCACCGTGGCTCCCGCCATCTCCTGCATCAGCTTGACCGAGATCGAGGCCGAGTGGCGCGCCGGCACGACGAGAATATTCGCCGGGCCCGTCAGACGGCAGAACGGATAGTTCTTCATCTGCTCCATGTTCAGCGCCACATCGACGGTCATCTCGCCATCATATTCGAAATCCGCCCCGCGCTCGTCGAGCACTTTCGGCGCGACATGCATTTTCGTGGCACGCTCCGACACCGGATAGCCGAAGGTCGAGAAAGAGCAGAAAGCCACCCGCGGTTCAAGACCCAGGCCCCGTGCGACATGAGCGCCCGCCGTCGCGATATCGGCCAGATCGTGTTCATCGGGCCATTCATGCACCAGCGTATCGCCGATCAGCACGACCCGGCCCTTGTTCAGGACCGCGGTGATACCGACAGCCCCGTCCGAGGGCTTGGCATCGACCACCTTGTTGATCAGTTCCAGCACATGGGCCGATTTCCGCGTGGCCCCCGTGACCATCCCGTCGCCATGGCCATGCACCAGCATCAGCGCGGCAAAGACATGCCGGTCGCGCGTGGCGAGTTTGTGGGCGTCTTCCTTGTCGACGCCCTGACGTTGCAGGCGCGAATAAAGGAAGTCCTTGTAAGTCTCGATATGCTTGGAATTGGCCGCGTTGACGACACGCAACTCGCGATAGGCATCGCCGAGCCCCGCCGCTTCGAGCTTTTCCTTGACGTCCTGCTCCCGGCCCACGACCAGAGCCTGCCCCATGCCCGAGCGCTGATAGGCGACGGCAGCGCGAAGGACGCGCGGATCGTCACCTTCCGCAAAGATCATCTTCGCCTGCGCCTGACGGGCACGGCTATGGATGCCTTGCAGGATCGAGGCGGTCGGGTCCATGCGGGCTTTCAGGCTTTGCGCATAGCCCTCCATGTCGATGATCGGGCGGCGGGCCACGCCGGTATCCATCCCCGCTTTCGCCACCGCCGGCGGAATCACGTGGATCAGGCGCGGGTCGAAGGGCGTCGGGATGATGTAGTCACGGCCGAAGCTCAACTTGCGGCCATAAGCCATCGCGACCTCGTCGGGCACATCCTCGCGGGCAAGTTCGGCCAGCGCATTGGCGCAGGCGATCTTCATCTCGTCATTGATCGCGCGGGCATGGATATCGAGCGCGCCGCGGAACAGGTAGGGAAAGCCCAGGACGTTGTTCACCTGGTTGGGGTAATCCGAACGCCCCGTCGCCACGATCGCATCGGGGCGCACGGCATGGGCCTCTTCCGGCGTGATCTCGGGATCAGGGTTCGCCATCGCGAAAATCACCGGATTGTCGGCCATCGCCTCGACCATCTCGGGCGTCACGGCACCCTTCGCGGAGACGCCCAGGAACACGTCGGCGCCAACCATCGCCTCTTCCAGCGTGCGCGCCTCGGTCACCGCCGCATGGGCCGATTTCCATTGGTTCATGCCTTCGGTGCGGCCTTGATAGATCACGCCCTTGGTGTCGCACATGATGCAATTGTCGTGCTTCGCACCCATCGCCTTCACGAGTTCCAGACAGGCGATCCCGGCCGCGCCCGCGCCATTGAGCACGATCTTGCAGTCCTCGATCTTCTTGCCCGACAGCTCCAGCGCGTTGATGAGACCGGCCGCGCAGATCACCGCGGTGCCGTGCTGGTCATCATGGAACACCGGAATGTCCATGATTTCCTTGAGCCGCTGCTCGATGATGAAGCACTCCGGCGCCTTGATATCCTCGAGGTTGATCCCCCCGAAGGTCGGCCCCATCAGTTTCACCGCGTTGATGATCTCGTCGGCATCCTCGGTATCAAGCTCGATATCGATCGCGTTCACATCCGCGAAACGCTTGAAGAGAACCGCCTTGCCTTCCATCACCGGTTTCGACGCCAGCGCGCCGAGATTGCCCAGCCCGAGAATAGCCGACCCGTTCGATATCACCGCAACCATGTTGCCCTTGACCGTGTAGTCATAGGCCAGCTCGGGGTTCTCCGCGATCGCCTCGACCGGAACGGCGACGCCCGGGCTATAGGCCAGCGAAAGATCGCGCTGTGACGTCATCGGTTTCGAGGCCGTGATGTCGTATTTTCCCGGATGCGGGTCGAGGTGATAAGCCAGCGCCTCTTCGGGCGTGATACGGTTCTTGGTGGGCATTGGGCCGGTGCTCCTCCTGCAGTCCGCCCCTCTTAACGTCCCGTGAACGTCCACTCAACGGAATTGCGCCCGAATCCGGGGTTTTGTAGGGTCGCCCGACAGCGATTTGGGGGGCACATGGCCAAGCCGACCGTCACACCGATGATGGAGCAATATCTGGGGATCAAGGAGGCCAATCCGGGCGCGCTCCTGTTTTACCGGATGGGCGACTTCTACGAGATGTTCTTTCAGGATGCGGTCGATGCGGCGGCCGCCCTCGATATCGCCCTGACTAAGCGCGGCCAGCATCTGGGCGAGGATATCGCGATGTGCGGCGTGCCGGTTCACGCCGCCGAGGGCTACCTGCTGACCCTGATCCGCAAGGGCTTCCGCGTCGCGATCGCCGAACAGATGGAAGATCCGGCCGAGGCGAAGAAGCGGGGCTCGAAATCGGTCGTGAAGCGCGACGTGGTGCGGTTGGTGACCCCCGGCACGCTGACCGAGGAAAGCCTGCTCGAAGCACGCCGCCACAACTTCCTCGCCGCCTGGGCAGAGGTCCGCGACGAGGCCGCGCTGGCTTGGGTCGATATCTCCACGGGCGAGTTTCGCGTAACACCCTGCCCGCTGTCGCGACTGGGACCCGAGCTTGCGCGCCTCGCCCCGCGCGAAGTGCTTGTCAGCGATGCGAAAGAGGCGGATTGCGCTGAAATAGTATCTGATATGCGCGCCGCGATGACCCCACTTTCGCGCGCGAGCTTCGACAGTCAGGCCGCCGAGACGCGGCTGCAAACGCTCTATTCCGTCGGCTCGCTCGACGCTTTCGGCAGTTTTACCCGCGCCGAAATGGCGGCGATGGGCGCGATCGTCGATTACCTCGAGATCACCCAGAAAGGGAAACTTCCCCTGCTGCGCCGCCCGATCCACGAGGAAAGCGGCGCCGCGATGCAGATCGACGCCGCGACCCGGCGCAATCTGGAACTGACGCAGGCCTTGTCTGGCGGGCGCGACGGCTCACTTCTCAACGCGATCGACCGCACCGTGACTGCTGGCGGTGCGCGACTGCTCGAACGGCGTCTGTCCGCGCCTTCCCGCAAGCTCTCGGAAATCCACGCCCGTCACGATGCCGTCCGCTTCCTGCTCGAAGCGACCCGTTTCGCCGAGGATCTGCGCGCCGATCTCAAACGCTGCCCCGACATGGACCGCGCCCTGTCGCGCCTCGCGCTCGATCGGGGCGGCCCGCGTGACATGGCCGCGATCCGCAATGGTCTGGAACAGGCCGAACGGATCGCCGGGGCGCTTGGCTCGGTCGATGCACCGGATCTTCTCTCCGGTGTGGCCAAGGCATTGGTCGGCCATGAAAGCCTGACCGCGCTTCTCGATGCGGCCCTGATCGCCGAACCGCCGCTGCTCGCGCGCGACGGCGGCTTCATCGCCGCTGGCTATGACGACGAGCTCGATCAAACCCGACAGCTGCGCGACGAAGGCCGCGGCGTGATCGCGAAAATGCAGGCCGACTATATCGAGGCCACGGGGATCAATTCGCTCAAGATTAAGCACAACAATGTTTTGGGCTATTTCATCGAAACCACGGCCACCCATGCCGAGAAGATGCTTGCTCCTCCGCTGTCAGAGCGCTTCATCCATCGCCAGACCACCGCGAACCAGGTGCGTTTCACGACCGTCGAACTGAGCGAGATCGAGACCCGCATCCTGAACGCGGGCAACCACGCGCTCGAGATCGAAAAAAGGCTCTATTCCAGCCTCAAAAGCGCCATTCTGGATCACGCCGGCCCGATCAACGAAGCCTCGCGCGCCCTGGCCGAGATTGACCTTGCAACTGCCTTTGCGACGCTCGCGCGGGCCGAGGACTGGGCAGAACCACAAGTCGATGACAGCCGCGCCTTCGTCATCGAGGGCGGACGCCATCCGGTCGTCGAAGCCTCGCTGAAGAGGTCCGGCGAGCCCTTCATTGCCAATGACTGCGAACTAACCGAAGGCACGACGCCCGCGATCTGGCTGCTCACCGGTCCGAACATGGCCGGTAAATCGACCTTCTTGCGCCAGAACGCCCTGATTGCGCTCCTCGCACAGGCCGGCAGCTTCGTTCCGGCGAAATCCGCGCATATCGGCCTCGTCTCGCAGCTCTTCAGCCGCGTCGGCGCGGCGGACGATCTCGCGCGCGGGCGCTCGACCTTCATGGTGGAAATGGTGGAAACCGCCGCGATCCTGAATCAGGCGGATGACCGCGCCCTCGTCATCCTCGACGAAATCGGCCGCGGAACAGCCACCTATGACGGGCTCTCGATCGCCTGGGCAGTGATGGAACATCTGCACGGCGCGAACCGTTGCCGCGCGCTTTTCGCCACCCATTACCATGAGATGACCGCGCTTTCGGCCAAGCTCGACGGTGTGGAGAACGCCACCGTCGCGGTGAAGGAATGGGAAGGCGAGGTGATCTTCCTCCACGAGGTCCGCAAAGGCGCCGCCGATCGTTCCTATGGGGTTCAGGTCGCCCGCCTCGCGGGCCTGCCTAATTCCGTCGTGGAGCGTGCCCGCGTGGTGCTCGATGCGCTGGAAAAAGGCGAGCGTGAAGGGGGCGGCAAGAAACAGGCGGTGATTGATGATCTGCCGTTGTTTTCAGTCTCTAATTCACCGCAGCCGGCACCAAAGCCGCAAGGCAATACAGAGCTCGAAGAGCGGCTGAAAACGCTGATTCCCGATGACATGACGCCCAAGGAAGCGCTCGACGCTCTTTACGAGTTGCGCGCCCTTCTCAAGGAGTGATCTTCATCTTGCGAAAAATACCTCGGGGGTCTGGGGGCAGCGCCCCCAGCCTATCCGATCAGCTCTTCGGCGTGGAGCTCACGCCCACTTTCGCCGGCCGCAGCAGCCGGTCGTGGATCATGAACCCGTTTTCCATGACCTGAATAATATCTCCGGCCTTTGTGCCGGGCACCGGTGCTTCGAACATCGCCTCATGCATTTGCGGGTCGAATTTCTCGCCCAGCTCGGGCTTGACGGCGGTGATGCCGTGGCGTCCGAAAACATTCAGAAGCTCGCGCTGTGTCAGCTCGACACCTTCGACGAGCGCGCCTGCTTGGGCACGCACCTCTTCATTCGCTGCCTCCAAGGCCCGCGAGAGCGCGTCGAACACCGGCAGCATGTCACGTGCGAGGCGCGTGCCCCCGTAGTTCGAGGCCTCCTGACGTTCCTTGTCCGCCCGCTTGCGCGCATTCTCGGCATCGGCCAGCGCGCGCATGAATCGGTCGCGAAATTCGTCACGCTCGGCCCGCAACGCCTCGAACTCATCAGCCTCTTCGGCCATCACATCTTCGAACGTCTCGTCAATCTGCGCCTGATCTTCGGCAATCTCGTCTTTCTTCTCGCTCATGCCATTCACCCTTTGCCCTGGCCGGAAATCATCCGCCCGACCAGTTGCGCTGTGTAATCCACGATCGGCACGATCCGCCCGTAATTGAGCCGCGTGGGCCCGATCACACCGACCGCACCGATGATCTTTCGGTCAGCGTTCATATATGGAGAGACCACCAAAGAGGAACCCGAAAGAGAGAAAAGTTTGTTCTCCGAGCCAATAAAAATGCGCACGCCTTCGCCATCTTCGGCCAGATCGAGGAATTCGGCAATGTCGCGTTTGCGTTCGAGGTCATCGAAGAGCGAGCGAATGCGGTCGAGATCGTCCTCCGAGCCCAGCAAATTCGCCCGTCCGCGTACGATCAGTCGCTCGTAGCTCTCGCCCTTGTTCTCCCAGGCGGCCAGGCCGCTGTCGATCAGTGCTGTCGCGAGCGAATCGATCTCGGAACGGTGCTTGGCGATTTCGCGCTGGATATGGCCGCGCAGCTCCGAAAGTGTGCGCCCCTCGGCCATCGCATTCAGGAAATTCGCGGCCTCGCGCATCGAGGACGGTGTCTGACCGATCGGGGGTGTGAAAACCCGGTTCTCGACCTGCCCATCGGCGAAGACCAACACGACCAGTGCCCGATCGGGCGCGAGCGAGACGAACTCGATATGCCGGATCGGCGCTTCGTGTTTTGGCGCGAGCACGAGGCTCGCCCCTTGCGTCATCCCCGAAAGCGCGTTCGACACGCGATCCAGCAAAGACCCTACATCGCCGGAATTCGCGCCCATCGTCGCATCGAGCGCGGCGCGGTCCTCATCTCCGAGATGGTTCACCTCCATCACCCCGTCGACGAAAAGCCGCAGCCCCATCTGCGTCGGAATCCGCCCCGCCGAGACATGCGGACTGTCAAGAAGCCCGAGATATTCGAGATCCTGCATCACGTTGCGGATCGTCGCCGCCGAGAGCTTCTCGCTCATCGCGCGCGTCAGCGTGCGCGAACCGACCGGGTCGCCGGTCGACAGATAGCCCTCGACCACCCGGCGAAACACTTCGCGGGAGCGGTCGTTCAATTCGGAGAGAATGTTGTTCTGTTCACTCATCGCGCTTCATCCATGTTGAATTAAAGCTGCGTGAAGCCGGAGGTCAATCGCGGCAGAGGGGTTGCATCGCATCTCCGGCACGATCAAATGAGGCCGTAACCACGAAGAGAGGACCACACCATGCGCCCTTCCGGCAGAGAGTTAAGTGAACTTCGCCCGATTTCAATCGAGACTGGTGTGACGAAACACGCTGAAGGCTCGTGCCTGATCAAGATGGGCGACACCCATGTGCTGTGCACGGCGACGATCGAGGATCGTGCGCCTTCATTCCTGAAGGGCTCGGGCCTTGGCTGGGTGACGGCGGAATACGGGATGCTGCCGCGCGCGACCAACACCCGAAACCGCCGTGAAGCGGCTGCGGGTAAGCAAGGCGGCAGAACCGTCGAAATTCAACGCCTTATCGGTCGTGCACTGCGCGCTGGCGTCGATCGTTCCGCGCTGGGTGAGCGTCAGATCGTCGTCGATTGCGATGTGATCCAGGCTGATGGCGGCACGCGCTGCGCCTCGATCACCGGCGGTTGGGTCGCCCTGCGTCTGGCGGTGAACAAGCTGCTGAAGACCGGCGCCTGCACTTCCGATCCGCTGATGGACCATGTCGCGGCGATTTCCTGCGGCATCTATGCGGGCCAGCCCGTCGCCGATCTCGATTATGCCGAGGATAGCGAAGCGGGCACGGACGGGAATTTCATCATGACCGGCGCGGGCAAACTGATCGAAGTACAGATGTCGGCCGAGGGCGCGACTTTTTCGCGCGATCAGATGACCAGGCTGCTCGATCTGGCCGAGGCAGGTGTCGCCCAGCTCGTGACCGCACAAAAGGCCGCTACCGCATGAGGGCCTTCACCGACAAGAAACTGCTGGTCGCCACGCATAACGCGGGCAAGCTCGAGGAGATCAAGGCGATCCTCGAGCCCTTCGGCATCGAGGTTGTCGGCGCGAAGGAGATGAACCTCCCCGAGCCCGAAGAGACCGAGAGCACCTTCGTCGGCAATGCCCGGATCAAGGCCCATGCCGCGGCGAATGCGACCGGCCTGCCCGCTTTGGCCGATGATTCCGGGATCGAGGTCGATTGCCTGAACGGCGCGCCGGGCGTTTACACCGCCGATTGGGCGACCACGCCGACCGGGCGCGACTTTACCATGGCGATGGAAAAGACCTGGAAAGCTTGCGACGAGATCGCTGCGCCCGCGCCGCGCACCGCCCGGTTCCGCGCGACGCTCGTTCTTGCCTGGCCGGACGGGCACGATGCAGTGTTCGAAGGCCGCGTTGAAGGTCAGCTCGTCTGGCCGATGCGCGGCAAGCTTGGTCATGGCTACGATCCGATGTTCCAGCCCGACGGTTACGACCTGACTTTCGCCGAGATGGACGCCGAGCAGAAGAACGAGATCTCGCATCGCGCAGATGCTTTCCGCAAATTCGTGAAAATTTTCGAGGCCTGACATGTCCAAGCGGCAAAATATCTCGGGCGGTTCGCCCTATGAGCCGAAACTCGGCTATTCGCGCGCCGTCGTTCAAGGCGACTGGTGCTTCGTTGCGGGCACCACTGGCGCGGACCCGGAAACCAAGGTTCTCCCCGATTCCGTGCTGGAACAGGCTCGAAATACACTCGCGACGATCCGCGGCGTGCTGGAAAAGGCGGGCTTTTCGATGAGCGATGTCGTCCGGGCGAATTACATCATCACCGACCCGTCCTACGTGGAAGAGATCATCCCCGCGCTCGGCGATGCATTCGGTGAGATCCGCCCCGCCGCCACGATGATCGTCGCTGGTCTGGTGAACCCCGCGATGAAGGTCGAGATCGAAGTCACGGCTTTCCGCGGATGATCGAAGATTGGCGGCATGGGGGCTTTGGCCTCTATCTTCACTGGCCGTTCTGTGCCGCCAAATGCCCCTATTGCGACTTCAATTCGCATGTCGCGACCACGATTGACCAGAAACGCTGGCAATCTGCCTACCTGACCGAAATCGACCGCGCCGCACGGGAAACCGAAGGCCGAATTCTGAACACGGTCTTCTTCGGTGGGGGCACGCCCTCGCTGATGGATCCCGATCTTGTCGCCGCGATCCTCGACAGGATCCGCGCCTCCTGGCCACTTTCGAACGATCTCGAAATAACCCTTGAGGCAAACCCCACAAGTATCGATTCAGGCAAGTTTAGAGCCTTTTCCGAGGCTGGCGTGAACCGGATTTCGATGGGGATGCAGGCGTTGAATGATGACGATCTCCGTCGTCTCGGGCGAATGCACTCGGTGGCCGAGGGACGCCGCGCGTTCGATATTGCACGCAACCAGTTCGACCGCGTCAGCTTCGACCTGATCTATGCGCGCCAGCATCAAACGCCCGATGCCTGGGGCGCGGAATTGAACGAAGCACTGAGCATGGCGATCGACCACCTGTCGCTCTATCAGCTGACGATCGAACCTGGCACGGTTTTCGGTGCTCGTCACGATTTGGGCAAGCTTCCCGGGCTGCCACAGGACGAAAGCGCGGCGGATATGTATTTTCTGACGCAGGAAATCTGTGAAAAGCACGGTTTTCCAGCCTATGAGACCTCTAATCACGCGCATTCGGGCGCGGAAAGTCGGCACAATCTGATCTATTGGCGCTATGGCGACTATGTCGGGATCGGCCCGGGTGCCCACGGGCGGCTAACGATAGACGGTCGCCGCCACGCGACCGAAACGCCGAAAGCGCCTGGTGAGTGGCTCAAACGAGTCGAAGAAACAGGGAGCGGCGAAAACACGCGGGAAGCGCTGGATGACGCGGAGCAGGCGATCGAGTATCTTCTGTTTTCGATGCGACTGTCCGAGGGGCTTGAAATGGCGAGGTTCGAGCAGATTTCCGGCGCTCCGCTTGACCCGGATGCTATCGCTCATCTCGAAGAAATCGGCATGATTACGCAGCAACAGGGTCGAATTTGTGCGACAAAGGATGGCCGACCGGTTCTCAACGCCATCATTCGGGAGCTGATGCCCTGATGCGCATCCTCTGGCTCATCCTTGGCATGGTTTCTTTCGCGATTGGAGTGATCGGGATATTTCTTCCACTCTTACCGACCGTGCCGCTGATGCTGCTTGCGGCTTTCTTCTTCGGCAAATCCTCCGAGCGGCTGCACCAATGGCTGATCACCCACCCGCGCTTCGGACCTTCCATCCAAGATTGGCAAGAGCGCCGCGCGATCTCGAAGCGCGCCAAGATTGCGGCGTCGATCTCGATTGCGGCAGCTTTCGCCATTTCGGTGGTGATTGGATTGAAGCCGATGCTTTTGGCGATTCAGGCGGCGACTCTCATCGCCGTCTCCATCTTCATCTGGACGCGGCCGAATAGCTGATCAATGGCCACCGCTGAGGAGTTGGCACAGCCGATCGAGCTCCTCAAGATCGTCATATGACACCACCAGCTTGCCTGAGCCGTTGCTGCTGTGTTCGATTGCGACCTTCATCCCGATTGTCGCCGAAAGATCCCCTTCCAGCGCCCGCGTGTCCGCATCCTTCTGAGGCTTCGGTCGCGGAGCGCGCTCCGGCGTCTCAGCTTTCTTTGCCAAACGCTCGACGTCGCGCACCGACAGCGATTTCGTCACAGCCTGGCGCGCGAGCGCGACCGGATCGGGCGCGGTGATCATTGCCCGCGCATGTCCGGCCGAAAGTTTGCCCTCGCGCAGATACGTCTGCACTTCTTCGGGCAATTGCAGGAGACGCATCAGGTTCGCGATATGGCTGCGACTCTTCGAGAGCGCCTCGGCTAGCTTCTCTTGTGTATGGCCGAACCGCGACATCAACTGCTTGTAGGCAAGCGCCTCTTCCAACGGATTGAGATCGGCGCGCTGAATGTTCTCGATGATCGCGACTTCGAGCACTTCGGTGTCATTGAACTCGCGCAGGATGATCGGCAGCTCATGCACTTTGGCCATCTGAGCCGCGCGCCAACGACGTTCGCCGGCAACGATCTCGAAATGATCCGGCTTCGACGGGTGCTTGCGAACGATCAGCGGCTGAATGACGCCCTTCTCGCGAATCGAAGCCGCCAGCTCTTCCAGCGCTCCGGGTTCGAAATCGCGGCGCGGCTGGTCAGGATTGGGTTCGATCCGCTCGACCGGCACATATTGCTCGGCGCGACGCGGCGCAGCGCTCGGCTCGCGCGGATTGAGATCGACATCGGCCATAAGCGCCGACAGACCACGCCCGAGACCCCGTTTTTCGCGCTTTTCCGCCATGGATCATGCTCCCTTTTTCACTGCCGCATGGCGCGAGATCAGCTCATTCGCCAAAGCGCGATACGCAACCGCCCCGCGCGACGCGGTGTCATAGCTGAGCACCGGCATCGCGTAAGATGGCGCTTCGGATACCCGCACGTTACGCGGAATCATCGTCCGAAACACCAACTCTCCCAACGTCGCGCGCGCATCCGCCTCCACCTGCTGCGAGAGGTTGTTGCGCACATCATACATCGTCAACACGATGCCCTCGATCCGCAGGCTGCGATTGGCGCTTTGCCGGATCTCACGGATCGTCAGCATCAGCTGCGAAAGACCTTCGAGTGCGAAAAACTCTGCCTGGAGGGGCACCAGAACCGAATGCGCCGCGACCATCGCGTTAACCGTCAGGAGACTGAGCGACGGCGGGCAGTCAATCAAGATGTAGTCGAATTCATACGTATCAACATCAGGATGTCGTAGGGCATCGTGAAGAAGATAGCTGCGCTTCTCGGTCGAGACGAGCTCCATATCCGCAGAAGACAGGTCGGTTGTGGCCGGACACAGGTAGAGCCCCTCGATCTCGGTTTTATGCAGAACAGCCGAGACCGGCGCGTCTTCGATCAGAAGATCATAGGTCGTCATATCGCGCTGATCGGGTTCGATACCAAGTCCTGTGGAGGCATTTCCCTGCGGATCAAGGTCGATCAGCATCACTTTCCGCCCGGATTCGACAAGCGCGGCCGCCAGATTGATCGCCGTCGTCGTCTTGCCCACCCCACCCTTCTGATTCGCGATCGCTATGATCTTCGGCTCTTTCACGCGAATTGGATCAGACACGCTTGGCTCCGTTTATCTTGAGGACAACACTGTTCGGATCACTCAGGCTTGGGTTCGCCTCGCAATCAAAGGACCAGCTTTCCCGTGCTTGTGCAAGTTCTTCCTGCCAGCGTGCGCCTTTCGGAAAGAGCGCGATCCCATCGTGGCGCAAGTGACGCTCTGCAAATTCCAGAAGCTGTACGAGCGGTGCAAGCGCGCGAGCGGATAGGATTTCGACGCCGAGCGGTTCGATTTCCTCAATTCTTTTGGCCAGAACCCGGGTTTTTAACCCGAGTTCGCGACTCACTGTCGAGAGAAACGCGGATTTACGCAGGTCGGATTCCACGAGAACAATCTCACGCTCGGGCGCTTTCTCTAGCGACAAAACGGCAATAACGAGGCCCGGAAAGCCGCCCCCTGCCCCAAGATCCGCCCAGGATTGTGCTTCTACCGGCGCCAGGTCGAAAAGTTGGGCCGAATCGAGAAAATGTCGCGACCACGTATCTGCCAAGGTTGATTTCGAGACGAGGTTGATCGCCGGATTCCATTTCGCAAGCAGCGCCTCATAGGCTTCAAGCCGCTCCAATGTTTCACGTGAAACATCGAAGCGCTCCGCCTCGATCTGGCTCATGCCGTTCTTTCCCGCTTGGCCTGGCGAAGCTTGGCGAGGATCAGCGTGAGTGCTGCCGGGGTCACGCCGTCCACCCGTCCGGCCTGGCCGAGCGTATGCGGGCGGGCGCGCTCCAGCTTTGCCTTGAGTTCATTCGACAGCCCATTGAGCGCGGAATAGTCGAACCCCTCCGGAATTTCCCAACCCTCGTCACGCTTAAGAGATGCGGCATCAAGCTGCTGGCGCGCAACGTAATTGGCATAAAGCGCATCGATCGAGAGCTGCCCCGCCACATCAGGCGGCAGTTCAGCGAGCTCAGGCAGCGCCTCTTGCAGCTGATCCATCGTGATATCGGGAAAAGACAGAAGGTCGAACGCCGAGCGGCGACTCCCGTCCTGATTGACCTTGAACCCTTTATCCTTCGCAGCCTTCGGCGTGAGGACAATCGACTCCATCAGCTCACGACCCACCGTGAGCCCGTCCATCTTCGCTTCGAAGGCAGTGCGCCGCGCGTCGCCAACACACCCCAAATCGATCCCCATCTGCGTCAGACGCTGATCAGCGTTATCCGCGCGCAGCGTCAGTCGGAACTCGGCCCGCGAGGTGAACATGCGATAGGGTTCGGTCACGCCGCGCGACACGAGATCGTCGATCATCACGCCGATATAGCTTGAGGTCCGGCTGAAATGAACCGGCTCCGCATCGCGGGCGGCAAGCGCCGCATTGAGGCCTGCGACCAAGCCTTGCGCTGCTGCCTCCTCATATCCTGTGGTTCCATTGATCTGACCCGCAAGATATAGACCTGGAAGCGCACGCAGCTGCAAAGAGAGATCGAGCGCACGCGGATCGACGAAATCATATTCGATCGCATACCCGGGCTGGAGAATCCTCGCATCCTCCAGACCGAAGATCGAGTGAACGTAATCCTCCTGAACCTCGACCGGCAGAGAGGTGGAAATCCCGTTCGGATAGATCGTGTCGTCGTCGAGCCCTTCCGGCTCGAGGAAGATCTGGTGCGAGGTCTTCTCGGCAAACCGCACGATCTTGTCCTCGATCGAAGGGCAATAACGCGGCCCTACTCCCGAGATGTGGCCGCCATACATCGCAGAACGATCGAGGTTCGTCCGGATGATCTCATGCGTTTTCTCGTTCGTGTGGGTGATCCCGCAAGCGATCTGCCGCACGGACGGTTTCCGGTTCAGGAAAGAAAACATCACCGGATCATCGTCGCCCGGCTGCGTCTCCAGTCGCGACCAGTCGATCGTTTTCCCATCGAGCCGCGGTGGCGTGCCCGTTTTGAGCCGTCCAAGCGGAAGATCCAGCGACTTCAGCCGCTCTGCCAGAGCGACCGATGGTTTATCGCCGATCCTCCCACCAGCGCGTTTCTGATCCCCGATATGGATGACACCGTTCAGGAACGTCCCGGAGGTCAAAATGGCAGCGCGGCAATCAAGCTGCACGCCATCGGCCAGACTTACACCGGTCACACGGCCGCCTTCGACGCGAAGATCAGTAACCTCCCCCTCGATCACCGTCAGATTCGGTTGAGCTTCGGTCAAACGCTGCGCCGCTTCGCGGTAGAGTTTGCGGTCGGCCTGAGCGCGCGGGCCTTGCACGGCAGGCCCCTTCCGACGGTTCAGCAAGCGAAACTGAATTCCTGCCTCGTCCGCGATCCGCCCCATAACGCCATCCAGCGCGTCAATCTCGCGCACGAGGTGACCCTTGCCTAGCCCGCCAATCGCCGGGTTGCACGACATCACCCCGATCGCATCGGCCCGCAAGGTCACCAGCGCAGTATTCGCGCCCATCCGGGCCGCCGCATGGGCTGCCTCGGTACCGGCGTGCCCGCCGCCAATCACGATGACGTCGTAATGTTTCACGTGAAACACTCCTTACTTGCCGATGCAGAAGCTCGAGAAAATCTCATCCAGAAGGTTCTCGACATCCACCCGACCGAGCAGCGCCTCCAGCGCCCACGTGGCCTGGCGCAGCGATTCCGCCGCCAGCTCACTCCGGTCAGACCCGCGCAATACCTCATCTCGCGCTGATTCCAAAGCCCCGAATGCACGCTCCATCGCAACCCTGTGGCGCTCACGCGTCATGACCCCTGCACCCGCGCTGAGCCCGGACAGCCGCTCTTCGATTGCCGCCAGAAGTGCCGTCAGCCCCGCCCCGGTCTTACCGGAGACGCTCAACCCTTTGTTCGGCGCGACATCGGCCTTGCCGTGAACGACCAGATCGCCCGGCTCGGGCGTGATCAGGGGGACTTCCGCTCCGTCGAGCAGAAACAGCCGCAGGTCGGATTGTCGTGCCCGGTCGAGCGCACGCTCCACTCCGATCGCTTCCACCACGTCCTCGGTTTCGCGCAAGCCTGCGGTGTCGAGCAAAGTAACCGCCTGTCCGCCGATCTCCATGCGCACCTCGATCACATCGCGCGTCGTACCCGCAATCTCCGAGGTGATCGCTGCCTCGCGACCCGCGAGCGCATTGAGCAGCGTGGATTTCCCGGCATTCGGCCGCCCGACGATCGCCACCTCGAAGCCTTCGCGAATACGTTCCGCTGCCCCGATCCTCCGCAATTCGTCGCGCAACCCTGAGGCCACAGCGTCAATCAGTTCAAGCACTTCGGGCGAAACATCGACCGGCACCTCTTCATCGGCAAAGTCGATCGTCGCCTCGATCAGAGCCCCCGCCCGGATCAGTTTCGCGCGCCAATCTTCAACCAGATCACCCACCGCGCCCGACAGAACCTTCAGCGCCTGTTTACGCTGCGCCTCGGTCTCGGCTTCGATCAGATCGGACAGGCCTTCGACCTGTGACAGATCCAACCGCTCATTTTCCAGTGCGCGCCGGGTAAACTCCCCCGGCTCGGCCAAGCGTAGACCGTCGATCTGCCCCAAGGCCCGCAGCACAGCCGAAACGGTCGCGATAGCGCCGTGGATATGCAACTCAGCGACCTCTTCGCCGGTAAAGCTCGCGCCCTGCTCGAAGCACAGCACGACAGCCTCATCGAGCTCTTCGCCCGCCAGCCGCAGCTTGCGCAGCCCGGCCAGACGCGGCTCCGGCAGCGATCCTGCCAGCGCGCGCGCAGCCTCCCAGGCCAGCGGTCCCGAAATACGAATGACGGCCACGCCCGCTTTTCCGCGGGCCGTGGCCAGAGCAAAGATCGTGTCCATCGCAATCCTCTTCCCAAGGGAAGATAGGACGGCCTCAGCCGTTCATCGAGTCGAAGAATTCCGAGTTCGTCTTGGTCTGCTTGAGCTTCGAGATCAGGAACTCGATCGCATCCGTGGTGCCCATCGGGTTCAGGATGCGGCGCAGCAGATAGGTCTTCTGCAGATCTTTCTGATCGACGAGCAGATCCTCTTTCCGGGTGCCGGACTTGAGAATGTCCATTGCCGGGAAGACGCGCTTGTCAGCGACCTTGCGGTCGAGCACGATTTCCGAGTTACCCGTACCCTTGAACTCTTCGAAGATAACCTCGTCCATGCGCGAGCCGGTATCGATCAGCGCGGTCGCGATGATCGTCAGCGAGCCACCCTCTTCGATGTTCCGCGCCGCACCGAAGAAGCGCTTGGGGCGTTGCAGCGCGTTGGCGTCCACACCACCCGTCAGCACCTTGCCCGAGCTGGGAACAACGGTGTTGAAGGCGCGACCCAGACGGGTGATCGAATCGAGCAAGATCACCACGTCGCGCTTGTGTTCGACCAGACGCTTGGCCTTCTCGATCACCATCTCCGAGACGGCCACGTGACGCGTTGCCGGTTCGTCGAAGGTCGAGGAGATCACCTCACCCTTCACCGAACGCTGCATGTCGGTCACCTCTTCCGGGCGTTCGTCGATGAGCAGAACGATCAGGTAGCACTCGGGGTGATTGCGCTCGATCGAATGCGCGATGTTCTGGAGAAGAACCGTCTTACCCGTACGCGGCGGCGCCACGATCAGCGAGCGCTGCCCCTTCCCGATCGGTGCGACGAGGTCGATGATCCGGGCCGAGCGATCCTTGATCGTCGGATCCTCGATTTCCATCTTCAGACGCTCATCGGGATAAAGCGGCGTGAGGTTGTCGAAGGCCACCTTGTGGCGCGCTTTCTCAGGCTCTTCGAAGTTGATCTGCTCGACCTTGGTCAGCGCGAAGTAACGCTCATTCTCACCCGGCGCGCGGATCACACCCTCGACCGTGTCACCGGTGCGCAGGCTGTGCTGGCGGATCATGTCAGGCGAGACGTAAATGTCATCCGGGCCCGGCAGATAGTTCGCTTCGGTCGAACGCAGGAAGCCGAACCCGTCCTGCAGAACTTCGAGCACGCCATCCCCGCCGATGACCCAGTCATCCTCGGCGTGCTCCTTCAGGATCGAGAACATCATCTCGCCCTTGCGCATCGTCGAGGCGTTTTCGACGTCCCATTCTTCGGCCAGGGCCAGCAACTCCTTGGGGCTCTTGGCTTTGAGATCGGAGAGATTGAGGCGGGTTTCGCTCATGGCATCACCTGAAGCAGGCGCCTCACCGGGCGGTCCGGAGGCGCGGAAGATTGTCTATGGTCTGAAAAACCGGTCGGCCAGGACGGCCGGGGCTTAAAGCGGGAGATAAGCGCAACAGCGCTCGGAGTCAATGAAACTTAGAATTTCACGATCACCGAGGACACGATCACGATCATGAAGATCGTCGGCACCTCGTTCATCATCCGGTAATAGCGACCCGTGCGATCGGCCGACCCGTCGGCCAGCGCTTTGCGTTCCTTCGCGCACCACATGTGAAACCAGGTCATTCCGAGGACCGCGACCGCCTTGGTCCAGGGCCAGATCGTCGACCAGTCCACGATCCCGGGGGTAAAGACCAGCATCAGACCAAAGAGCCAGCTCGCGATCATACCCGGATTCATGATGGCTTTCAGAAGGAGGCGTTCCTGGTGGCGAAACAAAAGCTCCTGGTCCGTATCGCGCACGATGCCTTTCTTGTTCAGCCCCTCGACGTGGTAGACGTAAAGCCGAGGAAGATAGAACAGCCCAGCCATCCACGTGATGATCGACATAACGTGCAAGGCTTTGATCCAAGGGTACCAGTTGCTCAGGAAATCGGTCATCTCGCCTCCGGGAGTCATCTCCTCTTCTTCTAAAATAAAGAAATAAGAAAAGAGATGATGTTGTTGTTGGTCCTGTTGATGATGTGGATTAACACTTTATCACCAATTTCTCCACAGTTGGAAAAGCCGCACCCTCGGGGAATTATTTCTTCGTCGGATGAGACGTAACTATCTGAAATAAAAAGACATATGAAAATTTTACGCTTAGGTCATCCTGTGGATAAACCTATGGATGATTTTCTGGATCAACGATTTTTTCCCCACCCGGGGAAAAGCGCATTCCCCAGGTGGAAAACTTTCGTAAACTTGCCCTGAACGTGCCGGATTTTGTGGAGATATCGGTCGAACCCGGTTATGCCCAGTTTCGCCCAGAGAGTTCTACAGCCCCTTATCCACAGTTTCATGAACATCCTTCTCGCTTCCGCCTCCGAAATCCGCGCCCAGCTGTTGCGCAATGCCGGTCTGAGCGTGACGGCCGAGCCGGCGCGCATTGACGAAGAGGCGATCAAACGCAGCCTCGAGGCAGAGGGTGCAAAGCCGCGGGACGTGGCGGATTTCCTGGCGGAAATGAAGGCGGCGAAGTTGTCCTCACGCAATCCGGGTATCCTGGTGATCGGGGCCGATCAGGTGCTCGAACTCAAGGGCGCGGTGTTTTCGAAGCCCGGCACGCCCGAAGAGGCGAAGGAACAGTTGCGCGCCCTGTCGGGTCAGACGCACAAGCTCCTGTCCGCCATGGTCGCGATCCGCGATGGCGAACCGCTTTGGCGCCATGTGGGCGAGGTGCGACTGACGATGCATGAGTTGTCCGACGCTTTCATCGACGATTACGTGACGCGGAACTGGGACAGTATCCGGTGGTCGGTTGGCAGCTACAAACTGGAGGAAGAAGGCGTTCGGCTTTTCTCCCGCGTTCAAGGCGACTACTTTGCGGTTCTGGGCCTGCCCCTGATCGAATTTCTGAATTGGCTGCATGCCCGAGGAGAGCTGACGACATGAGTGATCATCCGAGGATTCCCCTGGCCGGTGTCATTGGCTCTCCGATCGCGCATTCCCGCTCGCCCGTTCTGTTTCGTCACTGGCTCGATCAATACGGGATCACGGGATATTACGTGCCGATCGACGTGGCTGCGGATGATCTCGAGACCGTTCTGCGCACCCTGCCCAAGGCTGGGTTCGTCGGGGTGAATGTCACGATTCCCCACAAGATCCGTGCGCTTGAAATCGCCGACGTAATTTCAGACCGCGCCGCTCTGATCGGCGCCGCCAACACGCTGATCTTTCGCCCGGATGGAAAGATTTACGCTGACAATACGGATGGCTACGGATTCATCGCCAATCTGAAACAGAATGCACCCGGCTGGGATGCCGCGACCGGACCGGCGGCCGTTCTCGGCGCAGGGGGGGCTGCGCGCGCGATTGTGGCGTCGCTTCTCGAAAGCGGTGCACCCGAGATCCGGATCTCGAACCGTACTCGCGCCCGTGCCGATGCGTTGCGGGCGGAATTCGGCGCACGGCTCGTCGTCTACGACTGGGTTCAGGCTGGCAATATGCTGGAAGATGCGACGACGGTGGTGAACACGACCTCGCTCGGAATGGTCGGCAAGCAGGAATTCCGCGTGCCACTCGATGCGCTCAAGCCCGGTGCGACGTGCTGCGACATCGTCTACACGCCGCTGAAGACGAAATTCCTCACCGAGGCCGAAGAGGCTGGCTGCGTAGTCGTCGATGGTCTCGGCATGCTTCTGCATCAGGCCGTCCCCGGTTTCGAACGCTGGTTCGGTCAGCGCCCCGAAGTCACGGATGGCTTGCGCGACGCGGTCCTGAACGCATGAGCCGCCCCTTCCTTCTCGGGCTGACAGGTTCGGTCGGGATGGGCAAATCCACGACCGCCGCGATGTTCGCCGAGGAAGGCGTTCCGGTCTGGGATGCGGATCGCACCGTGCATGAGCTCTATGAAAAAGGCGGGGCCGCGGTCGCCCCAATTGCTGCGGTTTTTCCTTCTGCGATCATCGAGGGTGCGGTCGATCGTGGCGCGCTGAAAGAGATCCTTTCCGCCGATAAACAGGCTCTATCCCGCCTTGAATCGATCGTACATCCGCTGACTACCGCGTCACGTGAAGCATTCATCGCGGATCACCGCAGCGCCGATCTGATCTTGCTTGATATCCCGCTTCTGTTCGAGACCGGTGCCGATAAAAGCTGCGACGCGACGCTTGTGGTCTCGGCCCCGGCCGAGGTGCAACGCGCTCGCGTCCTTGCCCGTCCCGGCATGACCGAGGATCAGCTCGATTTCATCCTTTCGCGGCAGATGCCCGACGCCGACAAACGCGCCCGCGCGACTTACATTATCGAGACAGTGAACCTTGAGGACACCCGCCGAGATGTGCGAAACCTGATTGCGAAACTCAGGGGGTAGCACCATGCGAGAGATCGTTCTCGATACCGAAACCACCGGCTTCGAGCCCGAGGAAGGACACCGCATCGTCGAGATCGGCGCGGTCGAGCTGTTCAATCACATGCCGACGGGCAACACCTATCACCAATATATCAACCCCGAACGCTCGATGCCGCAGGAGGCCTTTCAGGTTCACGGGTTGGGCGACGAATTTCTCTCGGACAAACCGAAATTCGCGCAGATCGGCCTGGAATTTCTTGAATTCATCGGCACGGATTCCGTGCTAGTGATCCACAACGCCAGGTTCGACATGAAATTCCTCAACGCCGAGCTCCGCTGGGCCGGGATGCCGCTGATCGAGGATCAGCGCGCGCTCGACACTCTGGCGATGGCGCGACGGAAGTTTCCGGGCTCGCCCGCGACGCTTGATGCGCTTTGCCGCAGGTTCAGCATCGACAACTCGTCCCGGACTTTGCACGGCGCATTGCTTGATAGCGAGATTCTGGCCGAGGTTTATCTTGAGCTGATCGGTGGGCGCCAGCCGGGATTTGGATTGCAACCCGTTGATACCGGACGGAAATCCGGCGCCGGATCTCAGGAAGCCTGGCGCCCGAAACCCCGTCCAGAGCCCCTTCCGCCCCGGCTCACCGCCGAGGAAACAGAAGCACATGCCGCCTTCGTCGCGAAGATCGGAGAGAGTGCGATCTGGCATCGCTACGACTGAAAACTCCATTTTTGCGGGCTTTCCCGCAACTTTCCCATTTAACCGGGCGTCAACAATCTTTAAATCCAAGGTCTGTTCCGGGCACCAGGGAGAGGAAGACCCATGCTGGACCTGACCGAAATGCGCGCCACGCTGGCCGAGAGCTACGATCTCGCGCCGTCGATCGAACTGGCCGAGGAGATGCACGAGATCCATGAGAAAATGGACCGTGTGATCCCCCTGCCCGATTTCGCGCGTTACGCCCCCTATATCCGCGAAATCAATCGCCTCAAGCGTGAGAAGAATGCGGTGATCCTGGCGCATAACTACATGACGCCGGAAATCTATCACGGCGTTGCCGATGTTGTGGGCGACAGCCTTCAGCTCGCGATCGAGGCGACGAAGGTCGAGGCTCAGACCATCGTGCAATGCGGTGTGCATTTCATGGCCGAGACCTCGAAGATCCTGAACCCGTCGAAGACGGTTCTGATCCCCGACATGAAGGCGGGCTGTTCGCTTGCGGAATCGATTACCGCCGAAGGCATCGCCGAGATGCGCGCGAAATATCCCGGCGCCCCGGTAGTGAGCTATGTGAACACCACCGCCGAGGTGAAAGCGGCGTCCGATATCTGCTGCACCTCGTCGAATGCCGCGCAGATCGTCCGCGCCCTGCCCGAGCACACCATCATCATGACGCCTGATCAGTATCTTGCGCAGAATGTCGCGAACCAGGTGCCTGAGAAGAACGTGGTCTGGTGGGCGGGCTCCTGCATCGTGCACGAGCAATATACCGCGAAGGATATCAACGACTTCCGCGCCCTGCACCCGGATACGCGCATCATCGCGCATCCCGAATGCCCGCCCGATGTCGTCGCGGCGTCGGACTTCTCGGGCTCGACCTCGGGCATCATCAACTATGTTGCGAGCGAGAAGCCGAAAGAGGCAATGTTGGTCACCGAATGCTCGATGGCTTCGAACATTGCCGACGCGCTGCCCGAAGTCGATTTCGTGGGCCCGTGCAACATGTGTCCCTACATGAAGAAAATCACACTCGAGAAAATCCTCTGGTCGCTCCATACCGGCACCGAAGAGGTGATCGTCGATCCGCAAATCGCCGAAAAGGCGCGTGTTGCAGTGGAACGTATGATCGAGCTTTCGCAGGCGACCGCGAAGTGATCGAGACGCAGCGGATCGTCATTGTCGGAGCGGGGCTCGGTGCACTTTACGCAGCCCTAAGCCTTGCGCCGCGCCCGGTTCTGGTAATCTCGCCCGAAACCTTGGGCGAAGGCGCGTCTTCTGCCTGGGCGCAGGGTGGCGTTGCAGCGGCGATGTCGGTTGGCGATACGCCCGCTTCGCATGCACGTGACACCATGACCGCCGGCGCGGGCACCGTTTCTCCCGAGATTGCCCGTCTGGTGACCGAGGATGCGCGTCGGCATATCCTTGCGTTGACTGAACTCGGCACACCGTTCGATCGCAATGACGCGGGCGACTACGTCATGTCGCGCGAAGCCGCGCACAGTCAGGCGCGCGTCGTGCGGGTGAAAGGCGATCAGGCCGGCCGCGAGATCATGCAAACCTTGATCGCTGCGGTTCGACAGGAGCCGTCGGTGCAGGTGCTTGAGGGCGTTCTGGCTTCCGGGCTCGAAGTCGAGGACGGCCGCGTGACCGGCGTCTGGATCGAGCGCGCTTTTGAGCCCTCCGGGGCTATTCTGGTGAAATGCCCTGCGGTTTTGCTGGCGGGCGGGGGCTCGGGTGGCCTTTTTGCCGTCACGACGAACCCGCCGCGCATTCGGGGCCAGGTTATCGGGATGGCCGCGCGTGCCGGCGCCCGGATTGCCGATCCGGAATTCGTGCAGTTCCATCCCACCGCGATCGCGAGCGGCGAAGACCCTGCCCCGCTCGCGACCGAAGCTCTACGTGGCGAAGGCGCCACGCTGATCAACAATCGCGGCGAGCGGTTCATGATCCCGGTCCATCCCGATGCCGAACTGGCTCCGCGCGATATCGTCGCCCGCGCCGTCTATGTCGAACGGCAAGCGGGCCGCGAGCCTGCGCTCGATACACGGGCCGTTCTGGGTGAAGAAGTGCTCACGCGCTTCCCGGCCGTGGCCGATGCGTGCAAACGCGCCGGAATAGACCCTGTTTTGCAGACCATTCCGGTCGCGCCCGCCGCGCATTACCACATGGGCGGCGTCGATACGGATGAACATGGGCGCAGCTCGCTTGATCGTCTTTGGGTTTGTGGCGAGGCGTCGTCGACCGGGCTGCACGGGGCCAACCGTCTTGCATCGAACGGGCTTCTCGAGGCGCTGGTCTTTGCGCGGATCTGTGCATTGGGTATCGCGGCGGAGCTTGGAAGTCTCGACGCGGCGCCCGAGATTGCGCCGGATTTCCCATCCGGCGATATTCCGGTGAACGAAGCGGCGCTGCAACGGATGCGCAAGGCGATGACCGATGGGGTGGGCGTGGTGCGCGATGCGGCGGGGCTGAAATCGGCCTTGCGCGTCATCGCCGAGGTCGAAGCCAACGCCATGACCGAAACGATGCGGAACATGACGGCGACCGCGACGCTGATCGCGGCAGCTGCGCTCGCGCGTGAGGAAAGCCGCGGCGGGCATTTCCGCTCTGATTTCCCCGAAGCTGACCCTAAAATGGCCCATAGAACGAAAATGACGCTGGCCGAGGCGCTGAAAATCCGCGCCGCCGCCCTGGAGGACTGACATGCTGCCCGATCTGCTGCTCGAACCGATTGTCCGTGCCGCTCTGGTGGAAGACCTCTCGCCGATGGGCGACGCGACGACGAAAGCGGTGATCCCGGCGGGAAAGACCTATTCGGCGCGGCTCAATGCACGTGAAGATGGCGTTGTCTCGGGAATGCAGGTCGCGGCGATGGCGTTCCGTCTGGTCGACCCGGGTCTGCGGATTGCGGTTCTCGTGGGCGATGGAAAACCCTGCAAAAAGGGTGAGACGCTGATGACGATCGACGGCTCGGCGGCCTCGATCCTGATGGGAGAGCGCGTGGCGCTCAATTTCGCGGGTCGCTTGAGCGGCATCGCGACGAAAACGGCGGGCTTCGTCGAGAAAACCAGGGGAACGAAAGCGCGGATCACCTGCACGCGCAAGACGACACCGGGTCTGCGTGTTCTGGAAAAGGCGGCAGTGACCCATGGCGGCGGGTTCAATCACCGCTACGGCCTGTCCGATGCAATTCTGATCAAGGACAATCACGTCGCGGCGGCGGGCGGGATCCGTCAGGTGCTCGAGGCGGCGAAGGCCGCGCGCAGCCATATGATGCGGATCGAGCTTGAGGTGGATACGCTGCGCCAGATGGAAGAGGCGCTGAAGATCGGTGGAGCGGATGTGATCCTGCTCGACAACATGGATACGTCGGAATTGCGCGCTGCCGTGGCTCTGAATGCGGGCCGTGTCGTGCTGGAAGCCTCGGGCAACATGACGCTGGAGCGCATCGCGGAAGTCGCGGCAACTGGTGTCGATTACATCTCGTCGGGCGCGCTGACCCACTCGGCGCGCACCCTCGACCTGGGCCTCGATTTCTGAAGATTCAGCCGAGATAGTCTCGAAATTCGGCGCGAACCGCCTCGTAGACCGAGCGTTTGAACGGCACGATTTTCTCGATCAGCTCGTCAAAGGGCATCCATTGCCAGATCGAGAATTCCGGGTGATCGGTCTCGATCTTCACCTGATCGTCCGACCCCAGAAAGCGGTACAGGAACCATTTCTGTTCCTGCCCGCGCCAGCGCCCGTTCCAGATCTTCGGCACAAGATCATGCGGCAGGTCATAAGTGACCCATTCGCCGGTTTTCGCGACGAACTCCACAAGATCGGGGGTCACCCCGGTCTCTTCTTCCAGCTCGCGCAGCGCGGCCTGTTTCGGCTTTTCGCCCTTGTCGATACCGCCTTGCGGCATTTGCCAGGCGGGTTCGGGGTTGTCGATGCGCTGACCGGCAAAGACGAGCCCCGCCGGGTTCATCAGAACGACGCCGACATTGCGGCGATAGGGAAGTCTGGCGATGTCTTCGGGCGTCATTTGAAAAAGGGACCCTCGCGGGCCCCCTCCCCTCAGTTTTTCTTGGTTTCTTCCGCCGCGGTGGCCGGAGCAGCAGCGGCTTTCTCACCCTGCATTTCCGGCGCGAGCGCGGACAGGCCTTTGATCAGGTCGATCGCGTAGGACATCTGGAAATCGTCGAGCCGGCGTTTCGCGGCTTCTTCCGCCTTCGCGCGTTCATCCTCGGCTTGTTTCTTTTCGTCATCGGTCATCGAGTCATTGGTGATCGCGCCCCGCAGATCGGCCTCGGAGGTCATCTGATGCGCGGCCTTGTCATCCTCTGCCTTCTGGTCGGCTTTCGGCTGATCGGGTTGCGGCACCACGACGTCGGGTGCAATACCCAGCGACTGGATCGAACGGCCCGAAGGCGTGTAATAGCGCGCGGTGGTCAGGCGCATCGCACCCTCACCCTGGATCGGCATGACGGTCTGCACCGAGCCTTTGCCGAAGCTCTTGGTGCCGACGACGATCGCGCGGTGATGATCCTGAAGCGCGCCGGTCACGATCTCGGAGGCTGAGGCGGACCCGCCGTTGATCAGAACGACGATCGGCTTGCCATCCGCCTGATCGCCCGGGGTTGCGTTGAACCGCTCGCTGTCTTGCGGGTTGCGGCCACGGGTCGAGACGATTTCCCCCTTGTCGAGGAAGGCATCGGCCACCTTGATCGCCTGGGTCAGCAACCCGCCGGGGTTGTTGCGCAGGTCGACGATGAAGCCGTCGACCTTGTCCATGCCGCCGATCTCCTCGACCTGTTTCTTGATCGAGTCTTCGAGGTTCGGATAGGTCTGGTCGTTGAACGTCGTGATACGCAGGATCACGGTGCTGCCGTCATGGCGGCCACGCACGGCGGTGAGCTTGATCGTGTCGCGGGTGAGCGTCACATCGAAAGGCTCCTGCTCACCTTCGCGCACGAGGGTGATGGTGATCTCGGAGCCAACCGGGCCGCGCATCTTGTCCACCGCCTGGTCGAGCGACATACCCATCAGGGATTCTCCATCGACCGCGGTGATGAAGTCACCCGATTGGATCCCGGCATCGGCGGCCGGCGTCCCATCCATCGGCGAGACGACTTTCACGAAGCCGTCTTCCTGCGTGACCTCGATCCCCAGACCACCGAAGGAGCCGCGGGTCTGCACGCGCATATCGGCATAGTCATCGGGCGGCAGATAGCTCGAATGCGGGTCGAGCGAGCTCAGCATGCCGTTGATCGCGGCATCGATGAGCTTCTTGCTGTCCACGGGCTCGACGTAATCCTGGCGGATCTTCTCGAAGATATCGCCGAACAGGTCGAGCTGTTGGTAGACGGTGTCGGGCTGCTTGGTTTCCTGAGCCATCAGCGGGGCCGCCACCTGCGTCGAAAGAACTGCGCCCGCGATCGTGCCGCCCAGCGCTGCCATCATGAACTTTTTCATACTCAACCCTTGTCGTCTTTCGTCTGAATGAACCACGGTGTCGGGTCCACGGGCTTGCCGCCCTCTCTCAGCTCCAAATAAAGCGTCTCGCTGCGATCTGCACCAGCGCCATCTGACGCGGCCTTGACGAATTCCTCGCCGAATTCCTTCGCTCCCGGCTGGATTCCGCCCATGAGGCCGATTGGTGTTCCCTTCTGCAAGACGTCACCCACCTCACCATAGACGGTCCCGAGCCCGGCAAGAACCAGAAGATGACCCTCGGCCGGTTCCAGGACCATCACATTTCCGTAGTCCAGCAGGGGCCCACGATAGCGGATCGTCGCAGGCCAGGGCGTCGTGACGAGTGCGGCTGGCTCCGTTGCGATCACAAGTCCGGGACGCCTGATCCCGGCTGCATCGGTTTCGTTGAACCCGCGCAGGACCGAACCGATCACCGGCAGTTTCAGGCTGCCTTTTGCGCCTTCGAAATCATCCATCGGCGGGCCGATATCGTTTTCGAGCCCGCTCAGCCCCGTTGCGAACCCCTCCAGCGTATCGGCGCTCTGGACGAGTTTGGTCAGCTCTTCGGGTTCTTCGAGGTAGCGGCGCGGAAGCTTGTTGCGCTCCGAGATCGCCTCTGACAGCGCGGTGCGCGCTCTCGTCACCGAGACCATCCCGTCTTCAAGGACCGCGCGCGCGCCCTCCTGCAATTTGCGCAGGGTCGCGATCTCGTCGAGTTGCTTGCTGAGGACCTCTGCCTCTTCCTGAAGCGCCGGTGCGACCGAGGACAGAACCATGCCCGAGCGTGCAGATCCCTGAGGACCGGAGGGGTGGAGCAGCAGCAGCGGCCCGTCCGATTGCTGCATCGTCGACATCACCGCCAGAAGCCCGCCAAGCTCTTCGCGCTTCGCATCAAAGCCCTGCTTGATCTCGCGTTCGCGGATGGCTGCACGGCGCAGCCCGTCGCGCAAAGCGGCAAGACCGGTCTCATAGGCCTGGATCGTCTGTGTCAGCGCCGCGATCCGGTCCGCCTTGGTCTGCGCATCGTCGAGCGCGGTGATCGCCGCGCGCAGATCGGAGGAAGCCTTGATGGCCGTGTCGGCCGCGCTTTCTGCCCAAAGCGGCGCGGCCGAAATCAGCAAGGCTGCAAGCGCAAGGCGGATCACGATACGATCAGACTCTTTCCGGTCATCTCCTCGGGCTGGGGCAGTTGCATCAACTCCAGCAGCGTCGGCGCGAGATCGGCAAGTCGCCCTTCGCGCAGCTTCGCCCCCTCCGGCCCGCCGATCATCGCGACCGGCACGAGGTTGGTCGTATGCGCGGTATGCGGTCCGCCCGTCACCGTGTCGATCATTGTTTCGCAATTGCCGTGATCTGCAGTGATGATCATCGCACCGCCCGCCTTTTCCAGCGCCTCGACGACACGGCCGATATCGCGGTCGATCTCTTCCACCGCGGCGATCGCGGCCTCGAGCGAGCCGGTATGGCCGACCATATCGGGGTTGGCATAATTGACGATGATCAGGTCATAGCCCTTTTCGATCGCCTCGACGAATTTGTCGGTGACTTCCGGCGCGCTCATCTCGGGCTGAAGATCATAGGTCGCCACTTTCGGCGATTTCGGCATGAAACGATCCTCGCCTTTCCAGGGCTCTTCCTTGCCGCCGTTGAGGAAGAAGGTGACATGCGGATATTTCTCGGTCTCGGCGAGGTGGAATTGGGTAAGGCCTTGTTTGGAAACCCATTCACCGAGCGTATTGACCAGTTCGCGCTTCGGATAGGCGGTGGTCATATAGGCGTTGTGCCTGTCGGAATATTCGACCATGCCCAGCAGAGCGGCCCAATCCGGGCGGGTGCCCGTGTCGAATTCCGAGAAACCGGGTTCGCCAATGGCACGCAGGATCTCGCGCGCGCGGTCTGCGCGGAAGTTGAGGCAGAAGAAGCCGTCCCCATCCTTGGCGCCCGCGTAATCGCCGATCACGGTGGGCTTGATGAATTCGTCCATCTCCTTGCGTTCGTAGCTTGCCTCGACCGCAGCGACTGGCGTCTCGGCACTCGGCCCCTTGCCGTTGATCATCGCGTCATAGGCAAGGCCCACCCGTTCCCAGCGGTTGTCGCGGTCCATTGCGTAGTAGCGGCCATCGACCGTTGCGACGGTGCAGCCCTCGGGCAGCCGGTCGCAGAGATCGGCGACAAAGCGCTTGGCGCTGTCGGGCGCCACGTCGCGCCCGTCGGTGATCGCGTGGATCAGCACCGGCACGCCCGCCTCCGAGACCATCTTCGCGGCGGCCAGCGTGTGCTCGATATGACCATGCACCCCGCCATCCGAGATCACGCCCATCAGATGCGCGCGCCCGCCGGATTGCTTCAGCGTGTCGATGAAAGCCAGGATCGCTTCGTTCTTGAAGAACGACCCGTTCTCGATCGCAAGGTCGATCTGGCCGAGATCCATCGCCACCACCCGGCCTGCGCCGATATTGGTGTGGCCGACCTCGGAATTGCCCATCTGACCGCTTGGCAGCCCGACATCGGGGCCAAAGGTGATCAGGGTCGACTTGTTCGGGTTGTTCCAGATGATCCGGTCGAGGTTCGGGCTGTTGGCCAGCAAAGGCGCGTTGCCCTCGCGTTCCTTTCGCTCACCAAAGCCATCGAGAATGCACAGGACGACGGGTTTCGGGCGGGTCATGGCGGCCTCCGTGATGTGTTGACCCCTCTTACGCCCAGCGGGGCTTTGCTTCAACAGGATCAGACGCGGTGATAGGGGGTGCCGGCGATGATCTGGCCGGCGCGGTAGATCTGTTCGGACAACATGACGCGGGCCAGCATATGCGGCCAGACCATCTTGCCGAAGGAAATCGAGAACTCGGCGCGCTCGCGTAACGACGGGTCGATCCCGTCCGCTCCGCCGATGACGAAGCAGACATCGCGCGCGCCATCGCGCCAGCCTTCCAGCTTTTTCGCGAATTCCGGCGAGGAGATCAGGCTGCCGCGCTCATCCAGCGTAACGATGACCGCGCCATCGGGGATCGCGCGTGCCAGAAGTTCCGCCTCCGCGCCCTGCCCCAGACCCTTCTTGTCCTCGACCTCGACGACGGAAGCCGGACCGAGCCCGAAGGCCCGTCCGGATTTCTCGAAACGTTTGAGGTAGTCGTCGATCAGCTCACGCTCGGGACCCTTGCGCAAGCGGCCCACCGCGCAGATCGTGATCTTCATATCGTCAAGCTCAGACGGGAGCGCCCGCGGGCATCCACATCTTCTCGAGCTGGTAGAACTCGCGCACTTCCGGGCGGAAGACGTGAACGATCACGTCGGAGCTGTCGATCAGCACCCAGTCACCCTGATCTTTCCCCTCGACCTTGCAGATGCGGCCGAAGTCCTCTTTGAGCCGTTCGGTCAGCTTTTCGGCGATCGCGCCGACCTGACGCGAGCTGCGACCCGAACAGATCACCATGTAATCACCGATCGAAGACCGGCCACGTAGGTCGATCGTCACGATGTCTTCGGCTTTGTCATCTTCGAGGGAAGAAAGAACGCGAGCGAGGATCTCTTCGCTCGTAGCTTCGGCGTTCACGGCCTTCATACTCATGGCCGCCGCCTTTGTGCCGGCATCACTCGGCACGAGAGAAAGATGAGACAGGACATGGTCCTCCAGAGGTTGCGCGCCGGAAAGGCCCCGGCGCAGGCCATGTTTTTAAGGTAGCATCGCCTCTGCACGATTTCAATTTTCCTGCGGCGGTTTTTCGCGGTCAGGCTGAACGGCAAGTTGCGAGCCCTCCACCACGCGCACTTCGCGTTGCGGGAAGGGAATTGTGATGCCGTTCTCGTGGAAAGCGTCCCAAAGCGCAAGATAGACCGCACCACGTACATTAGTCAGCCCTTCGACCGGGTCAGTAATCCAGAACCGCAGGATGTAATCGACCGAGCTGTCGCCAAAACCCGTTATGTGACAGACGGTTGGACGGTTCTTCAGCACGCGCCCCACCGATTGCGCGGCCTCGACCGCGAGCTTGCGGACCTTGTGGGGGTCGTCGTGATAAGACGTTCCGAAATGCAGGTCGATCCGCACGAACTCGTCGGAATGGGACCAGTTGACCACCTGCCCCGTGATCAGGTCCTCGTTCGGGATGAGGTATTCGCGACCGTCGCGCGTGACCACAGAGACATAGCGCGCGCCCAGAGAATTGATCCAACCGAAGGTTTCTCCTAGGCTGATCACGTCGCCGGGCTTGATCGACTTGTCCATCAGGATGATCACGCCCGAGACGAGGTTCGAGACGACTTTCTGCAGGCCGAAGCCGAGGCCCACGCCGATCGCGCCCGACAGAACCGCAAGCCCGGTCAGATCGAATCCCACCGCCTTGATGCCAATGAAGATCGCCGCGCCGTAGAGGGCGACCTGCATGACCTTGATCACCAGTTCGCCCATCGAGGGGCTGATATCCTCGTTCGTGCGAATGCGCACCGAGGTGCGGCCCGAGACGATCCGGGCGACCGAAAGCAGGATCGTCGTCAGCACCAGAGCTTTCAGAAGCGCATAGGCTGTAAGGCGGAAGCCGCCGAACTCGATCGCCGCACCCTCGAGGATCTTCACCGTCTCGTCCCACAGACCGAGATAGTAAAGCGTGACCCAGATCCACGCGCCCCAGCGCACGATGGCGCGCAGGAAACCGTTGCGGATCAGCCGTGCGACAAGGCCCACGAAGAGCCAGGCTGTGACGAGCGTCGCGGCGAGCACGACAAGAAAACGCCATGAATAAAAGCCCTTGAGAGCATCGAGGCCCAGAACAGCTCCCCAGGCGAGGATGATGAAGATCAACCCGCGCAGACGTTGGCGCAGCAAGATCACCCAGCGTTTCTGGCGTGTGCTCAGTTCGCGGTTGCGCGCCCAGTCATCGACCTTGGGCGCCAGCCAGATCCGGCCGAGATGGGCGAGCGCGAAGCAGCCCGCGATGATCCCGAACTGCCAAAGCCGCGAGGGCAGCACCATCGAATTGAGGAAAATCTCGATCTGGCTCCAGATCGAGCCGAGTATCTTCAGAATGTCCCCGTTCGCGAAATCCATCCTGTCACGTTAGCTTGCTTTGCGTGCTGCGCCAAACCCTGACTCTTCGATTGCCTCAAGGGCGGATTCGCCGTATTTAGCGCGCCATGACATTCGTTTTCGACATGGACGACCGCGCCCGCCTCCGCGAGCGCTTCTACGGCGAGAGCCGCTCGGTGCTGGCCCGACTTTGACGGCGCGCCGCCCTTGGGCGTTCGCGCCCGCATTCCCATGTCCAAAACCAGCTATCCAAGGAAAGTGAGAGCCATGTCCGCTCCGAAGACCCTCTATGACAAGATCTGGGACGCGCATGTCGTGTCCGAAGACGAAGACGGCACCTGCCTGCTCTATATCGACCGCCACCTGGTCCACGAAGTGACCTCGCCGCAGGCCTTCGAGGGTCTGCGCATGGCCGGTCGCAAGGTTCACGCACCCGAAAAGACCATCGCCGTGCCGGACCATAACGTGCCGACCACGACCGACCGCGCCTCGGGCGTGATCGAGAACGAGGAAAGCCGCATCCAGGTTGAGGCGCTCGACAAGAACGCCAAGGAATTCGGCGTGAACTACTACCCGGTGAACGATGTCCGTCAGGGCATCGTGCATATCGTTGGCCCCGAACAGGGCTGGACCCTGCCGGGCATGACTGTCGTGTGCGGCGACAGCCACACCGCGACCCATGGCGCGTTCGGTGCCCTCGCCCATGGCATCGGCACTTCGGAAGTGGAGCACGTTCTGGCAACCCAGACGCTGATCCAGAAGAAATCGAAGAACATGAAGGTCGAGATCACCGGCCATCTGCGCCCGGGCGTGACTGCCAAGGACATCACCCTCTCGGTGATCGGTGCGACCGGCACCGGTGGCGGCACCGGCCATGTCATCGAATATTGCGGCGAGGCGATCCGCGATCTGTCGATGGAAGGTCGCATGACCGTCTGCAACATGGCGATCGAGGGTGGCGCGCGCGCTGGCCTGATTGCGCCCGACGAGAAGACCTTCGAATACGTGAAGGGCCGTGCCCATGCGCCGAAGGGTGCTCAGTGGGAGGCCGCGCTGAACTGGTGGAAGACGCTCTACACCGACGAGGGCGCGCATTTCGACAAGGTCGTGACGATCAAGGGCGAGGATATCGAGCCGGTCGTGACCTGGGGCACCTCGCCCGAGGATGTGCTGCCGATCTCGGGTGTCGTTCCCGCGCCGGAAGATTTCACCGGCGGCAAGGTCGAGGCGGCGAAGCGTTCGCTCGACTATATGGGCCTGAAGCCCGGCACCAAGCTGACCGACATCAAGATCGACGTGGTCTTCATCGGGTCCTGCACCAACGGCCGGATCGAGGATCTGCGCGCCGCTGCTGAAGTGCTCAAGGGCCGCAAGATGGCGCCGGGTGTGCGCGGCATGGTCGTGCCGGGCTCGGGCCTCGTGCGCGCACAGGCCGAGGAAGAGGGTCTGGACAAGATCTTCCTCGATGCCGGCTTCGAATGGCGCATGGCGGGCTGCTCGATGTGTCTCGCGATGAACCCCGACCAGCTGGCCGAGGGCGAGCGCTGCGCCTCGACCTCGAACCGCAACTTCGAAGGCCGCCAAGGCTACAAGGGTCGCACCCATCTGATGAGCCCGCAAATGGCTGCCGCCGCGGCCGTCACCGGGCATCTGACCGATGTGCGCGAGATGATGGAACTGGAAGACGCGTAAGGAGCGACGAGAATGGAAAAGTTCGAAAAAGTCACCGGGATCGCCGCCCCCATGCCGCTGGTCAATATCGACACCGATATGATCATCCCCAAGGGCTTCCTGAAAACCATCAAGCGCACCGGCCTCGGCGTCCATGCGTTCGACGAGATGCGCTATGACCGCCAGGGCAACGAGATCCCCGATTTCGTTCTCAACAAGCCGCAATATCGCGAAGCCTCGATCCTGATCGCGGGCGACAATTTCGGCTGCGGCTCCTCGCGTGAGCACGCTCCCTGGGCGCTGGCGGATTTCGGCATCAAGGTGATCGTCTCGACCTCCTTTGCCGACATCTTCTACAACAACAGCTTCAAGAACGGCATGCTGCCGATCGTGTTGCCTCAGGAGCAGGTCGATCTGCTCATGAAGGATGCCGAGAAGGGCTCGAATGCGCGGATGACGGTGGATCTCGAAAATCAGGAGATCACCACCTCCGAGGGTGAGACGATCAAGTTCGACGTCGATCCGTTCAAGAAGCATTGCCTGCTCGAAGGGCTCGACGATATCGGCCTGACGCTGGCGAAGGCCGCGGCGATCGACGCCTTCGAAGCGAAGGCCGCACAGGCGCGTCCCTGGGTCTGATCGCACTCTTTACTGAAGCGAAGGCCGTCTCTCGGGGCGGCCTTTTGCTTGAGCGCAGGGAACCGGCCCCCATGTTCTGCGTTTGTCATTTGACATATTTCACGGGAGAGATGCGATGAAACCTTCCACGCTTTTTTTCGCAAGCGGTGGCGCGATGATCCTCTTTGGCCTGTTGGCGCTGGCCAACCCCTTCGCGGCGTCACTCGCGATCACCACCTTTCTCGGAGCGCTCTTTCTGATCGGCGGGGTCATTCAGGCTTGGCTGTCCTTCAATGATCGGGGCGGAGCATACCGCGTCTGGCATGCCGTGGTTGCCTTTCTCAATATCGTCGTGGGCGTGTGGCTGATGGCTGATCCGCTTTCGGGGACGGTGTCCCTCGCTGCGGTGGTCGGCGCGCTGTTTCTGATCATGGGGGCGCTGCGGCTATTGATCGGGATGCAGCTGCCCAACGGGCAACTGCGCTGGATGCTTTTGCTAGCCGGGATCGCCTCCATCGTGATCGGGGTGCTCGTGTTCTCCGATTTCCAGAACGCGGCCACGGCAATCCTCGGGCTCTTGCTGGGGATTCAGCTGCTGGCCGACGGAATTGGTCTCGTCGTTTTTGGACTTTCGTCGCGCAACCTATGATTGTATAGATGCGTAAAATCCTTTAACCACAAGATATTGTGACACCTTCTAGAGCGCCACATTTTCGCTGCTTTATTGATGCAAAGCCGCACCAGTTCTTCCCCCAAATAGGCAGAAACAAACTGTTAATCTTAAGGAAAGATTGCCAGGGGGCATGAATATGGGCAAATTCATGGCAAGAATGAGGCAAGCCGTCACAATTGACGGCGATCACGAGGAAACGTGGTTCGACAATGTATCGAACCCGACCGTGATGAAGGGGTAGGGCAGTGTTTTCACGTCTGGCAGGGGCGCTTGTACGCGCAATTCTGATCGCGGTGGTGATTTCCATCCCCGCTTTGATCCTTCCCGATACCAATAGCGATACTGCTCAGATCGTGGCGCTGATCTCGCTGTTCGCGGCGGCGCTGACTTTCTTCGAATATGCGTCGGTCTATCCGGGCCTCGTCGAGTTCCGTGACGCCCCGCCCTTCAACCGTATCCGTTTCATCTCGCTATTCGCGACGGTGTTGTTGCTCACACTGGCAGAGCTGTCCCAGTTCTACCCGTCCACGCTTACGCGTTTCATCGAGGTGATGGGATCGACCGTGGCCTCCTCGATCGACGTGCCCTATAGCCCGGTTCGCCTGCTGCAGCTTGCGCTGCCCGCCGACGCGGGCGCACAGCATATCGCGATGGTGCGCACGGCTGCGGGCATGGCCTACCTGATCTCGCTGATCACGCTGGGCTATTTCGTCGTCATCCTGCGTCTGATCGGCTGGCCGCAAGCGCAGACGAAATTCAATGTCTGGGTCAACCTTCCCACGTTTGATCCGACCGCGGGCGGGGATGTCGTCGAACGGCTGCGCCGCGACGCATGGTTCAACATCGCGCTGGGGTTTCTTCTGCCCTTCCTCATTCCCGCGGTGCTCAAGATTGTCTCGATCAATTTCGTCGTGGTGACCTTGGAAAGCCCGCATACGCTGATCTGGATGGTGACCGCATGGGCTTTCCTTCCTGCAAGCCTGTTCATGCGTGGCATCGCGCTGGGCCGGGTTGCGCATATGATCGAAGAAAAGCGCCGCCTTCAGGACGCAAACGAGTATCTGCCGGCCTGATCGCGGCACTGTTTCTGGCCGGACCGGCCGCCGCGGAAACGCTGCGCGTGGCCACCTGGGATGCCGGGTTGAGCCGCTCCGGTCCGGGATTGCTTTTGCAGGACATCGAGAAAGGCGATCCTCAGGTCGTTGCTGTGCGCGAAGTGATCGACACGGTCTCGCCCGACATCCTTCTGCTGACCGGGATCGACTGGGATTATGATGGGCAAGCGCTGGATGCGCTCAATAGATCGCTCGCCACGCCCTACCCCTATTTCTATGCGTCCCGCCCCAATAGCGGAATGCAGAGCGGCGCGGATCTCGACGGCAACGGCGTGCTTGGAGAGGCGCGCGATGCGCAGGGCTATGGGCGCTTTCCTGGGCAGGGTGGCATGGCGCTCCTGTCCCGCCGCCCGATCCGGGCCGACGCCGCGCGGGATTTCTCCGACCTGCTGTGGCGCGACCTGCCGGGGAGCGCGATCGGCAAAACCGGGATGTCGGACGAGGCGCAGGCGGTGCAGCGACTGAGCTCCAGTGCGCATTGGGATGTTCCTGTCGAGATCGGCACAGGCGCGCCGCTGCATCTCCTCGCATTCGCCGCGACACCTCCTGTTTTCGACGGCCCCGAAGATCGCAATGGCTGGCGCAACCATGACGAGGCGGCGTTCTGGCTGCGCTACCTCGATGGCGATCTGCCCGAGACGCCGCCCGCGCGGACGTATATCCTGCTCGGGGATGCCAATCTCGATCCGGCCGACGCAGAGGGGCGGCGCGCGGCGCTTCAGTCCCTCCTCAGCGGTGGGTTTCTGCAAGATCCCGCGCCCCGAAGCAAAGGCGCCGAGCTTGCCGCGGACGCAGATCACAAAGGCGATCCGGGGCTCGATACGGCCGATTTCGATGGGCCGGGCAATCTGCGCGTCGATTATGTGTTGCCCTCGAGCGATCTGAAAATCGCGGCAGCGGGAGTGGTCTGGCCTGCCCCGGATGCCCCGCTTGCCAAAGCTGCCGCGCGTGCGTCGCGTCAGAAACTGGTCTGGGTCGACATCGTCTTGCCCTGATCGGGAACGACCTTCAGGCCGCGAATGTAGAGATGTTCGAACACGATCCGTTCAAGCGTTTTGGGCGTCATGTCGGGGAAGCGCGCAGAAAAGTCATTGCCGTCGATCGAGTGGCTCATATCGTAGAGATAACGCATCTCGCGCAATTCCCGCGCCAGCTCCCAGACCGGAGAGGCCAGCAACAGCGCCGTCCAGGGAAACCGCCTGATCGCGATCTCGCGCCCCATCTGGCGCGACAGTTCCGTGGCCAGTTCCTGTGCCGAGAAGACCGTGCCCGGAAACCCGAGATCGAGCAGCCCCGGCTCGGCGTCGCCCGTTTCGGCCATTCGCACAGCAATGCGGGTCAGATCGTCGAGATCGCCATAGGTTCGACGGGCTTCCGGTTTGCCGAGCGTCGTGATCCGGCCCTTGCGCAGATCCTTAAGCATAACCCGGTTGAGGATCGTATTCGTGGCCTCGGCATGGATGAAATCGCCGCTGCGCAGGATCACCACGGAATGCCCGTCCGCGGCATGGGCATGGTAGCGTTCCTCCATCTCGGCGCGAATGCGGCCTTTCCGGGTGCAGGGGTGATGGGGCGTCTGCGCGGACCAGGGCGAGGGCTCGCGCCCGAAGACATAGACATTGCCCGGCACCATGACCGAGGCGCCACTATCGCGTGCGGCCGCCAGAACCTGGCTGGTGATCTTGGGGATTTCGCCGGCCCAATCGTGATAGTTGGGCGGGCTCATCGCGTTCACGATCCAGCGCGCCCCGCGCGCGGATATCCCCATATCGGTCCCGCGCCTGTAGCGATCGACATCCCAACCGGCCGCCCGGAACGCCCGCGCGGCGGCGGATCCGAACACGCCGCCCATTCCCAGGATCAGCACCCTGCGAGTCATTTCCGGCCTCATTTCATCTCTGCTCTTGTGCGCAAGCATGCGCCGATCCGCGTGCGGGTGCCACTCGGTCCCGTCGCGATCCGCAAAACCCCGCCGAACCTTCGGCAAGCCATTGCCGATCGTCCAGACACGCTTTCGCGACCTCTGCCGCTTGACCAAGGGGCGGGCAGGGGATAGGCCCTTCGCAACCCTGTTTTTCTTGGGAGATAAGCCTCATGTCCAACCCCTCCATCCTCATCCTGCCCGGCGACGGGATCGGCCCCGAAGTCATGGCCGAGGTGCGCAAGATCATCGACTGGTTCGGCGCCAAGCGCGATCTCGTCTTCGATGTCAGCGAAGACCTCGTGGGCGGTGCCGCCTATGACAAGCACGGCGTGCCGCTGGCCGATGAGACCATGGCCAAGGCGCAGGAAGTGGACGCGGTGCTGCTCGGCGCCGTCGGTGGGCCGAAATACGACGTGCTCGACTTCTCGGTGAAGCCCGAGCGCGGCCTGCTGCGTCTGCGCAAGGAGATGGACCTGTTCGCGAACCTGCGTCCGGCGCAATGCTTCGACGCGCTGGCCGATTTCTCGTCGCTCAAGAAGGATGTCGTGGCCGGTCTCGATATCATGATCGTGCGCGAACTGACCTCGGGCGTCTATTTCGGCGAACCGCGCGGTATCTTCAACGAGGGCAACGAGCGCGTGGGCATCAACACCCAGCGCTACACCGAGTCCGAGATCGAGCGCGTTGCCCGCGCCGCCTTCGAGCTCGCGATGAAGCGCAATAAGAAGCTGTGCTCGATGGAAAAGGCCAACGTCATGGAGTCGGGCATCCTCTGGCGCGAGGTCGTGACCCGCGTCGGTCAGGACTACCCGGAGGTCGAGCTGTCGCACATGTATGCCGACAACGGCGCGATGCAGCTGGTGCGCGCGCCCAAGCAGTTCGACGTGATCGTGACCGACAACCTCTTCGGCGACATCCTCTCGGATTGCGCGGCGATGCTGACCGGGTCGCTCGGGATGCTGCCTTCGGCCTCGCTCGGCGCGCCGATGGAAAACGGTCGCCCGAAAGCGATGTACGAGCCCGTGCACGGCTCGGCCCCCGATATCGCGGGTCAGGGCAAGGCCAACCCGATCGCCTGTATCCTCAGCTTCGCCATGGCGCTGCGCTACAGCTTCGATCAGGGCGATGAGGCGACCCGCCTCGAAACCGCGATTGAGAAGGTGCTGGCAGACGGCGTGCGCACGGCGGACCTGATGGGTCCCGAAGGCGGCGTGCCAGTTTCGACCGCCGAGATGGGCGACAAGATCATCGCGGCGCTCGACGCCTCGCTCTGATCCAGTCAGACAGTCAGTCAAAAGGCGCGGGCAAAAGCTCGCGCCTTTTTCGTCTGACAGCCTTGCAACTCCCGCGCAACCGCTCAAGATGTGAGCGGTAACACCGGGAAGCTCGAATGTCCGAAATAGGCGGAAAATCCAATGCGCGCGGCGCGGGTCTTGGCCTGTTGTCGATGGCGATCTTTGCCACGCATGACGTTATCATCAAACATCTCGGCCAGACCTATTCTCCCGTGCAGATCGTTTTCTTCGCGGCGCTTTTGTCGTTTCCTCTTCTGTCGGTCATCCTGCTCAACGACAAGCGCGAAGGCAGCCTGCGCCCTGTCCATCCAGGTTGGGTCATCGCGCGGGTGATCACCACCGTCGTGACCGGTCTGTGCGCCTTCTACGCGTTTTCGACACTGCCTCTCGCGCAGGTCTACCCGCTTCTCTTCGCGATGCCGCTTCTGGTGACGGTCTTCTCGATCCCGCTTTTGGGCGAGAAGGTGGGCATTCATCGCTGGGCGGCGGTGATCCTCGGGTTGATCGGCGTCGTGATCGTGGTGCGGCCGGGTCAATCCGATCTGGCGCTGGGCCATTTCGCGGCAATGACGGCGGCGGTGACCGGTGCGCTGGCCTCGGTGATCGTGCGTCGGATCGGCTCGGAGGAACGCTCCGTCGTTCTTCTCCTTTCGCCGCTTCTGGGAAATGTGATCGCCATGGGGCTCTCGCTCCCCTTTGTCTGGGTTCCGCTGCAACTCCCCGATCTGGGGCTGATGGCGGTGATCGCGATTTTCGGGCTGACCGCATCGTTTCTGCAAATTCTGGCCTACCGCGCCGGCGAGGCGGCGATCGTCGCGCCGATGCAATATTCGCAGATCCTCTGGGCGATTTTCTACGGCTGGGTGTTCTTCCATGAAAGCGTCGATCTGCCGACGCTGATCGGGGCGGGGGTGGTGATTGCCTCGGGCCTCTACATCGTTTTCCGGGAGGCGACGGCGCATACTTCGGACAACCAGCCCGTGCTGCGCACCCGTGGCCGGAGTGAAACGGTGACCGCCCCGCGCTCGTCGATTCTGGGTCGCGTTCTGGGCCTGCGTGCACGCAATTCAAGAAGCTGAACGAGACCCCCTTGCAAAAGCCTGCACAAGCCGCTAATTCCCCGCCCACGGTCGGAGCGTAGCGCAGCCTGGTAGCGCACCTGCTTCGGGAGCAGGGGGTCGGAGGTTCGAATCCTCTCGCTCCGACCATTTCCCGAAATTCAAGGTCAGGGCATTTCCCCCTGTGGTGTCACAAGCCGCCCCTTGGGTGATCTGGCACCTCGTCTTCGCTGGCTCGACGGTCAAGCGCCTAGACCTGATCGGCGGGCAGTTCGGGCCCGCACTGCCTCATAAAAACATGAATGACCTGCGGGACTATCACAGCAAGTGAGATGTGGCTTGGGCCAGCGAAGCGGGCGGACAGCTTCCCGCATTGCGAAGGCAAATTCGTCACCAGACTGAGGCTAGCGCACCGGTGGAGTGGTGCCAAAGCCGTGGTTTTCTTGGCGGGTGGCATCACTTCATCGACAGCAACTGAAAATCCGGCGGTCAGAATCGCCTTGCTTCGCTCTCGTCGAACGGTAGTCCCGGTGACGGCGCGGCCCCTCAAGTGGCATCCGGACCGCATGGGTCAGGGCGGCGGAGCCATCGCCCCGCCGCCCATCGCATCACCAGGCCTGAACGGTCGGCCCGACGGTCAGTTCGCTGACATTGGTGTCCGCAGGCTGCTCGATCGCAAAGGCCACGACATTGGCGATCCGGTCGGGGGTGATGCCGACCTGTTCATAGAGCGCAGCCATGCCCGCCGCGGTGCCCGGCTCGCTGATCGTGTGAAGAAGCTCGGTGTTGATGGCGGCGGGGAAGATCGTCGCAGTGCGAATGTTGGTGCCTTCCATCGCCGACTCCATGCGCAGGATTTCCATGAAATCGCGCACGAAGAATTTGGTGCCGCCATAGACCGCCGCTGCCGGATAGGCCTTGAGCCCCGCCACTGAAGAGGTGGCGATCACATGGCCCGATTTCTGCGCGACGAATTCGGGCAGAACGGCCGCGACACCATTGAGCACGCCCTTGATGTTGATATCGACCATCGCATGCCAGTCGTCGGTCTTGAGCGCCGAGAGCGGCGAGCTGGGCATGATCCCCGCATTGAGGAAAATCACGTCGACGCGGCCATAGGTCTCCTTCGCCAGTTTCACGATGGCGTCGTTGTCGGCCTGTCTGGTGACGTCGAGCACCTGCCAGATGGCCTCGCCGCCCGCCGCGCGGATCTCCTCGGCCAAAGCCTTCAGCCGCTCTTCGCGCCGCGCACCGAGGACGACCTTGGCGCCCTTTTCGGCCAGCAGTTTCGCGGTGGCCTCGCCGATACCGGACGAGGCGCCGGTGATGATGATGACCTTGTCTTTCATGTCGGTTTCCTTTCGTTGAAACAGGCCCTCAGCCATGAGAGATCACGTTGAGGGGATAGGTGCCGCGCAGCTTGAGCGGGGCGATGTCGCCCTCGACCTGGCCCAGCCGGATCAGGCCACGGGAATAGCGATAGGGTGCGTGGAAAAACACGAGGTTGCCCCAGGGCGCATAGGTGCAGACATCCCCAATCGCCTCGTCCGAGAAGGCGGTCGCGCCCTGCTCGGTCAGCTTGCGTGGCAGATAGGCGATCTTTTCGTTCTGCGCGTAATCCTCGATCGTCAACTCGAGCGGGAGCAGCGACAGCAGATCGCGCGCCGCCCGACTGTCGTTCAGCGTGACGTCAAAGGACTGATCGGCAAATCGGCAGGTGAGGCGCATCGGAGGCTCCTTTGGTGTCGCGCGCGCGGGGCGGCTCATCGGCAGCGCACAGGTAGCGCCTACGACAAAGCCACGCCGCGTCATCACGGCGGATTCAGCCGCGGTAATCCGCATCACTGACCTTCTCGAGCCAGGTGACGACCTCACCGTCGACCGCTTCCTGAATGGCGATATGGGTCATTGCCACGTCGGGGGCGGCGCCATGCCAGTGCTTCTCCCCTGCCGGGAACCAGACCACATCGCCGGGGCGGATCTCTTCGATTGGGCCGCCATCGCGTTGCACCCGGCCAAGTCCTGCGGTCACGATCAGCGTCTGGCCCGCCGGGTGGGTGTGCCATGCGGTGCGTGCGCCGGGTTCGAAGGTCACGGCCGCCCCTGCCGCCTGACCGGGCGGTTCGGCCTGAAAGAGCGGGTCGATCCGGACTGTGCCGGAAAACCAGTCATCCGGTCCCTTGACCGAGGGCGTACTGCCTGCGCGGGTGATTTTCATGAGAGCCTCCAGCTTTCGGGTTGCTGTGGTTGTTATATGGCTTGCCGAGACTTATTGATTAGGGTCGGAGCCTCGTTTGAACTTATCGACTACAGCCATGAATTGGAGCCGCGATGGCACAGACCGATTTCAACGATCTGATGTGGTTTCTCGCCGTCACTGAGGAGGGTAGCTTCACCCGCGCGGCGGCCAAGCTTGGCGTGGTGCAATCAACATTGAGCCACCGGATCAAGAAACTCGAGACGAAGATGGGCATGCGTCTTCTGGCGCGCACGACCCGCTCTGTCTCCACGACCGAGGCGGGCGAGCGGTTGCGCCGGACGCTGGCACCACGTGTGAGCGAGATCGAGGAAGAGATCGCGGCATTGATGGAGCTGCGTGACAGGCCTGCGGGTTCGGTGCGGATCACACTGTCGCATCATGCGCTGACGCAGCTGATCTGGCCCAAGCTACGGCCCGTCCTGCGTGACTATCCCGACATCCGGCTGGAGCTGAGCGTCGATGGTGGTTTTCGCGACATTGTCGAGGATGGATTCGATGCCGGGATCCGATTGGGCGAGAGCGTCGAGCATGACATGATCGCCCTGCGCGTCGGGCCGGATTGGCGATTGGTCGCGGTCGCGACCCCCGACTATCTCGCCGCCCGGGGGCGCCCCGCTCATCCGCAGGACCTGCTTGCGCATGACTGCATCAACCGGCGTCTGGTGACGGCGGGCGGCCTTTATGCATGGGAGTTCGAGAAGGACGGCAAGGAGTTGCGGGTGCGCGTCGAGGGGCGCTTGACGCTGAATGACGAAGCAACGATCGTCGCGGCGGCGCTTGATGGTGTCGGCATCGCCTATGTTCCCGAGGATATGGTCGCCGAGCATCTTGAAAGCGGAGCGCTCGAGCTTCTTCTGGATGACTGGTCGCCGCGCTTCGCCGGATATCACATCTACTACCCGAGCCGGCATCAGAACCTTCCCGCCTTCAAGGTCGTCGTGAACGCATTGCGGCATTGAGGGCGGCGGCTCGAACGCCTCGGCCCCCTCGAAACGTGACCCCCGCTGCGAGACAGGCGCGCTTGCCCTGCAACTCACGCAATGCCTCTTTACCTCGAAGTGGCCCTCGAGTTTTCATTGGGTTTGCGAGGGGTGCGAAAACGACAAATCCGGTGTGCCTCCATAACATCCCCCGAATTCGAGCCGCGCCCCAAAGCGTCTGGCTTTTGTGGCCCGGCTTTGGCACAAATCCACAAAGCAATAAAGGCAGGTCGGATGCAGGTTGAGACAACCCCTTTGAGCGGCGTTCTGGTGATCACGCCCCCGCGCTTTGGCGATCATCGTGGGTTCTTCTCGGAGAGCTACTCGGCGAAGCGCTTCGCCGAGGCGGGGATCGCGATCGGTTTCGTTCAGGACAATCACTCGGTCTCGGAAACCTTGGGCACCGTGCGCGGTCTGCATTTCCAGGCGCCACCCCATGCGCAGGCAAAGCTCGTGCGTTGCGGGCGGGGGCGGCTTTGGGATGCCGCGGTCGATATCCGCAAGGGCAGCCCGACTTATGGCCAGTGGTTCGGCACGGAACTCAGCTTCGAGAATGGCAAGCAGCTCCTGATCCCTGCGGGCTTTGCGCATGGGTTCGTCACGCTCGAGCCGGGCACCGAGATCGTCTACAAATGCTCGGATTACTACGCGCCGGAGTGCGAGGGCGCCATCCGTTGGGACGACCCCGATCTGGCGATTGACTGGCCGCTTTCCGCAGGAACAGAGCCTGTCCTGTCGGGCAAGGATGCCGAAGCGCCTGCCTTCGCCGATCTCGACAGCCCCTTTGTCTGGGAGGGTGCGGCATGAAGATCCTCGTCACAGGCGGCGCCGGGTTCATCGGCTCGGCGGTCGTGCGCCTCGCCGTCTCGCGCGGCCATAAGGTCGTCAACCTCGACGCGCTGACTTATGCCGCCTGCCTCGAGAACGTCGCCTCCGTGGCCGATAGCCCGCTCTACGCGTTCGAGAAGGCAGATATCCGCGACCCCAAGGCGCTGGCCGAGATCTTCGTGCGTCACAAGCCTGACGCGGTGATGCATCTGGCGGCGGAAAGCCATGTGGATCGCTCGATCGACGGCCCCGGCGCCTTCATCGAGACCAACGTGATGGGCACCTACAACATGCTGCAGGCGGCCCGCAGCTTTTGGGAGGCCGAGGGCCGCCCCGAGGGCTTCCGCTTCCACCACATCTCGACCGACGAGGTCTATGGCACGCTTGGCCCGACGGGGCAGTTCACCGAAGAGACACCCTACGCGCCGAACAGTCCCTATTCCGCCTCGAAAGCGGGCTCGGACCACCTCGTGCGCGCCTGGCACGAGACCTATGGGCTGCCGGTCGTGCTCACCAATTGCTCGAACAATTACGGCCCCTACCACTTCCCCGAAAAGCTCATCCCGGTGGTGATCCTCAACGCGCTCGCGGGCAAGCCGCTGCCGATCTATGGCGACGGCTCGAACGTGCGCGACTGGCTCTATGTCGAGGATCACGCGGATGCTTTGCTTCTGGTGCTGGAGAAGGGCGCTTTGGGGCGCAGCTACAATATCGGCGGCGAGAACGAGCGCTCGAACCTCGAACTGGTGCGCACGATCTGCGCCATTCTCGACCGGTTGCGCCCAGCCAAGCAGCCTTACGCCGAGCAAATCACCTTCGTCACCGACCGCCCCGGCCACGACGCGCGTTACGCGATCGACCCGACCCGCATCCGCGAGGAACTGGGCTGGCGGCCGAGCGTGACGGTCGAGGAAGGGCTGGAGCGCACCGTGCGGTGGTATCTCGAGAACGAAGACTGGTGGCGGCCGCTCTTGGAGCGGCACGGCGTCGGCGAGAGGTTGGGCAAGGCATGATCCTGGTCTTTGGACAGACGGGCCAGGTTGCGCAGGAGATGCAACAGCTCGTGCCTGATGCGACGTTTTTGGGCCGTGATAGGGTCGATTTGAGCGAGCCCGAAGCTGCCGCCACAGCAATCCGCGAGGCAAATCCGAGTGCCGTGATCAACGCGGCCGCCTATACGGCTGTCGATAGAGCCGAAGAGGAAGAGGCACTCGCGAAGGTGGTCAATGGCGACGCTCTCGGCGCAATGGCCGAGGCCTGTCGTGACCTGGGAATTCCGCTCGTTCATATCTCGACCGATTACGTGTTCGACGGTTCGGGCGAACGACCGTTCACGCCGATCGATCCGACCCGGCCCCTTGGTGCCTATGGCAGGACCAAGCTCGCGGGCGAAGAGGCAATTCGCGCGGCGGGTGGCCCCTATGCGATCCTGCGCACCAGCTGGGTCTTCTCCGCCCATGGCGCGAATTTCGTAAAGACGATGCTGCGCCTGTCGGAAAGCCGCGATCATCTGCGGGTGGTGGCCGACCAGATCGGTGGGCCGACGCCTGCCCGCGCTATCGCCGAGGCCTGCCTGACGATCGCGCAAGACTTGCAGCGCGCGCCGGAGAAAAGCGGCGTTTACCATTTCTCAGGGGCTCCGGATGTAAGCTGGGCAGGCTTCGCACGAGAGATCTTCGCGCGGGCCGGGCGTCAGGTAAACGTGGAGGAGATCCCCTCCACCGCCTATCCGACGCCTGCGAAACGGCCGCTCAACTCACGACTCGACTGCAGCGATCTGGCCGTGTTCGGCCTGCAAAGACCCGATTGGAGATCGGGATTGGATGAAGTTTTGACCGAATTGGGGGCGATATGATGCGCAAGGGGATCATTCTGGCAGGCGGTTCCGGCACGCGGCTTTATCCGATCACGATGGGCGTCTCGAAGCAGCTCCTGCCGGTCTATGACAAGCCGATGATCTACTATCCGCTGACGACGCTGATGCTGGCGGGCATTCGCGAGATCGCGGTGATCACCACGCCCCACGATCAGGAGCAGTTCATCCGGACGCTGGGCGATGGCAGCCAATGGGGGCTGACCCTCACCTATATCACCCAACCCTCGCCCGATGGTCTCGCGCAGGCCTATCTGCTGGCCGAGGATTTCCTTGCCGGCAGCCCTTCGGCAATGGTTCTGGGGGACAACATCTTCTTCGGCGCGGGGCTTCAGAACGTCTTGAGGTCCGCCAACGAGCAGACCGAGGGCGGCACTGTCTTCGGCTACCGCGTCCGCGACCCCGAGCGCTATGGCGTGGTCGATTTCGACGAGAGCGGCAAAGCCCGCGCGATCATCGAGAAACCCGAGGTCCCGCCGTCGCAATTCGCGGTGACCGGGCTCTATTTCCTCGACGGGACCGCGCCGGAGCGAGCGAAGACGATCACCCCCTCGGCCCGCGGTGAGCTGGAAATCACGACGCTCCTCGAGACCTATCTGCACGAGGGCAACCTTTCGGTCACCCAGATGGGCCGCGGCTTTGCCTGGCTCGACACCGGCACCCATGGCAGCCTGCTGGACGCGGGAAATTTCGTGCGGACGCTGGAGGAACGTCAGGGGCTGCAAAGCGGGTCGCCCGACGAGATCGCTTATGAAAAAGGCTGGATCAGCGACGAGCAACTGGCTGACCGAGCGAAGAAATTCGGCAAGAACAGCTATGGTGAGTATCTGCTGCGTCTGATCGAGTGAGCCGGGATGGCTCGCGTCACGATCTTGATGGCGGTGCATGAGCCGGGGCCGGAACTGGCTGAACAGCTTGCCAGTTTCTCGGCTCAGACACATCGGAATTGGCATTTGATCGAGAGCGACGACAGCAGGACCGCGTCGGCGCGCGCGGCTCTGGACCGCTTTGAAGCGGAGGGGCATTCGGTTATCACGGTGCAGGGGCCGGGGCAGGGCCCAGGTCCGAACTTTCAGTTTCTTTTGCAGCACACCGACGCGAATGCGCGGGATTTCATTGCTTTTTCAGATCAGGACGATGTCTGGTTTCCCGAGAAACTCGAACGCGCGCTTCTGGCGCTGAAGGCTGAAGATTGCCCTGCGCTTTACTGTTCACGCAGCCTCGTGACCGGGGCGTCGCTCGAAGATCCGCAGCCGTCGCCGCCACGTCCGCGCCCGCTCGGGTTTCACAACGCGTTGGTCCAAAACGTCGCCGCGGGCAACACGATCGTGCTCAACCCGGCGGCGGCGCGGCTCGCGCGGGAGGCGGCGGCCGAGGCCGGGCCGATCCTCAAGTTCGATTGGTGGCTGTATCAAGTGCTGTCCGCTTGTGGTGCGGCGTTGATCCATGATGATCGTCCGACGCTTTATTACCGCCAGCACGGCGGCAATGCCGAAGGGGAGAACCTGTCCGCCCAAGCGAGGGTAAGCCGCCTGCGCCGTTTTCTCAAAGGCGAATGGCGCAACTGGACCGATGCGCAACTGAGGGCACTGGCTGCCTCGCGCCACCGTTTCACCCCTGAAAACCGGGTGCTTTTCGATAGATTCGTTCGGATACGCCAAGCGCCCCTGCCGTCCCGTTTCACGCAATTCGCGCGGCTCGGGCTTTATCGCCAAAGCCGGGCGGGAACGGTTGCGATCTGGTTCGGGGCGCTGTTTCGGCTGATATAGAGCCTAAATGCGGAAGATCGGTTGCAGCAGCCGCGGCAGGAAGCTCTTGAATTTCAGTGGCGCGTCGGTTGCTGCAAGGCAGATGCAGACGTCCTCCATCCCGGCAACCGGGGTGTGGTCGAGATCGTCGCTGGCCACTTCCACGTCACCGACGCCGAACCGCCCGGTCTCATCCGAGAACGAACCCTGCAAGACCAGTGTCAGCTCCAGCCCGTTATGGCCATGATCGGGCACGGCCATGCCCGGCGGGATGTAAAGCAATCGGGCCGAGCCCTCGCGATCCTCGCTCAGGATTGCCTGACGAATACCGCCGCCAAGCGCGCGCCAGCGCGGTTCGGCCCCACCCATCGCCTCGACGACGGCACCGGGATAAATGCCCGAGCGCGCGGGTGCGGTGAATGCCGCCGGCGGATCGCTGTCGAGCCCGTCAAAGACCCGTTTGCGCAGATCGTCGCTTGCAGAGACCGCGTCGAGCGATTCCAGAACGACCCCCCCGGCCAACTCCTCGGCTTCCAGCCGCGCCCGACAGTCGTCGCATTGGCTCACATGTGCCGCCACGACCAGCGAAAACGCATGGCCCAGCGAGCCGGTCGCATAGGACCGGATCAGCCAATCGGGCAAATGATGCGTAATCTCCGTCATTCCTCTCTCAGATCCTTCAATTCGTGCCGCAGTTTCTCCAGCGCCAACCGGATCCGCGACTTGATCGTTCCCAGTGCAAGGCCCGTTGCCTCGCGAATTTCTGCCTGAGTGAGCTCGCCCACATAGGCGCGCTCGATGATCTCGCGCTGCGCTTCGGGCAGGGTCTCGAGCGCCTGGCGCAGCTGTGCGGCTTCCTGTTCCAACCCGACCAGAGCATCGGCCTCGGGCGACTCGCGCGTTTCGGCCTCGGCAATCATCTCGTCTGGAACGGGGCGCGGGCGCCTCCGGATCACATCGATCTGCCGATTGCGCGCGATCCGGTAAATCCAGGCCGAAGCCCGGGCCCTGCTCTCATCGTAGAGATGGGCCTTGTGCCAGATCGTCAGCATCACATCCTGCACCACGTCTTCCGCCGCCGCGCCGGACATCCCCGAACGCATCAGCATCCCCTTCAGACGCGGCACGAAGTGATCGTAGAGCCGCGCGAAGGCTGCCTTGTCGCGTCGATCCCGCACCGCGACCAGCCATTCGGTCTGTTCGCAGGCCTCGTCGGACGCATTTGCTGACGTTTTGCGGTTGTCCATTCTCTTCCCGGCAGAGGCGAGCCCCGCCGCCATTGGCGCGGGCAATTTCGTCTCAAGGTTTGTGGTCGCTTCCCTCAGCATGAACCAACTACGCGCACAATGCGCAGACAGATCACACGGAGGCGAAAAAACTTCTGATCCAAACCCTAACATCCGCCGTTACGTCTTCAAGTCTTTGGGAGAACTGCGATGTCCTTCGATGCCTTGCATCCTCACGCCCAGCGGATCGCCATAATTGGATCTGGGATCTCGGGTCTCGCCGCGGCCTGGCAGCTGGCGCCGCACAACCGCGTGACGGTGTTCGAGGCGGAAGCGCGTCTTGGCGGCCATTCGCGCACGATCGTTGCGGGGCGCAATGGCGATCAGCCGGTCGATACGGGCTTCATCGTGTTCAATTACGCTAATTATCCCCACCTGACGCGGCTTTTCTCGGAGCTGGATGTGCCGGTGGAAAAATCGGATATGGGGTTTGGCGTCACGATCGATCAGGGGCGGATCGAATACGCGCTGCGCGACCTCGGCAGCCTGTTTGCCCAAAAGCGTAACCTGTTGCGGCCGGGATTTGGCCGGATGATCGCCGATATCGCGAAGTTCAACACCAAGGCGGTCGCGCTGGCGCAAAGTGACGATGTGACGATCGATCAGCTGCTTGACGAGCTGCGTATGGGAGAGTGGTTCCGCCGCTATTATCTTCTGCCCATCTGCGGCGCGATCTGGTCGACCCCGGCGGACACGATCGGGGAATTTCCGGCCCGCAGCCTTCTGCGCTTCTTCGAGAACCACGCGCTCTTGTCGGCCACCGGGCAACATCAGTGGTGGACGGTTTCGGGCGGCTCGATCGAATATGTGAAGCGGCTGGAGCGTGCCTTGCGCCTGCGCGGGGTCGAATTCCGCCTAGGCTCGGCAGTGAAAGCGATTCAGCGCAGCCCGAAATCAGTCACTATTTCAGTGGAAAATGCTGCTCCGGAACAGTTCGATCAGGTGATCATCGCCACGCATTCCGATCAGGCACTCAAGCTTTTGCCGAACCCGACCGGGGAGGAGCGCACGGCACTTTCGGCGGTGCGCTATCAGCCCAACGATGTCTATCTGCATCGCGACGAACGCCAGATGCCCGTGCGGCGTGCCTGCTGGTCGAGTTGGGTCTATCAGGCGCAGACGCGAGCGAACGAGACCCGCCTTGGCGTGACCTACTGGATGAACCGGTTGCAAAATATTCCCGAGAGCGATCCGCTCTTTGTCACGCTCAATCCCGAGAACCCGATTGCCGATGAAGCGATCTATGATCACGAGGTTTTCTGGCATCCCGTTTTCGACCGCGCGGCCCTGCGGGCTCAGGAACAGATTCAGGCGATTCAGGGCCAGAACCGGACTTGGTATGCGGGCGCGTGGCTGCGGCACGGGTTCCACGAGGACGGCTTTGCCTCGGCGGTACGGGTTGCCCGCGCGCTCAATCGCGGCGCCATCCCCGCATCCGAGCTTGAGGCGGTCCCCGCATGATCGCCCAGTTCTGCCCCGGCGAAACGACCCATGCGCGCCGCGGCTCGATCGGGCACAAGTTTCGCTATCACGTGGATTATGTGTTGCTCGATCCCGAGGCGCACGGTCCTTGGCCGCGCCTTTTCTCACGAAAGGGCGGCAATCTCGCGCGGGTGGATGACCGCGATTATGGCGGGGCGCCGGGGAAGGGCGAGGGGGCGGCCTGGGTGCGCCGCAAGCTGGCCGAATTCGGGGCGCCGGAGCCTGCACGGCTGTTTTTGCTGACGCAGCCGCGGATCTTCGGCTCGGGCTTCAATCCGGTGAATTTCTGGCTGGTCTATGATGGCGGGGATAAGCTCCGCTGTGTGATCGCGGAGGTGAACAATACTTTCGGCGACCGGCACTCCTACCTCTGTGCGACACCCCAATTCGACCCTATTACAGCGGAAACCGAGCTTCAGGCGGAGAAAATCTTTCACGTTTCTCCCTTTCAGAAGATCGCGGGCGAATACCGCTTCCGCTTCCATATCGACGCCGAGCGGATCCGCATCCGCATCGACCATCGCAACGGTGAGGAGGGGGTGATCGCCACGCTCACCACCGCACGCCGCCCGCTCAGCTCGAAAGCGCTGCTGATGGCTGCGATACGCCGTCCGCTTACTCCGATCCGCACGCTGGGCCTGATCTATTGGCAGGCTCTGCAACTCAAGCTCAAAGGCGCGCGCTACCTGCCGCGTCCGACACCCCCAAGCGAGGAGATCAGCCGATGATGCCCTTCCTGACGAACCGCATCCGCGCGGAATTTCTCGATATGTGCGAGCGGATTTCGCACGGGTCCCTGACCCTGCGCCTTCCCGACGGCACGCGGCGCCATTTCGGACGTGGCCAGCCGCAGGCCGAGATGGAGATCCGCGACTGGCAGGCGGTGGTGATGATGGCCTCGCGCGGCGATGTCGGCCTGGGCGAGGCCTATATTGCGGGTCTCTGGGAGACGCCCTCGATCGAAGCGCTTCTGAGCGTTGCGCTCAAGAACCTCGAACTGGTCGACAGCTACGCCTATGCGGGCTTCTGGTCGAACCTGAAATTCCGGATCATCGACCGGTTGATGCGGGCGAATTCTCTGCGTGGCGCCTCGCGCAATATCCGTGCGCATTACGATGTCGGCAACGAGTTCTACCAGATCTGGCTTGATGAGGGGATGAGCTATTCCTCTGCGCTTTTCGCCCCGGGCGATCGCGATCTTCACCGGGCGCAGAACCGCAAGCTCGACCGGATTCTCGATAGTCTGGGCGATGGCGAGCGGGTGCTGGAGATCGGCTGCGGCTGGGGCCATTTTGCCGAGCGCGCGGCCGAGCAGGGGCGCCACGTCACGGGCATCACCATCTCGCCCAGCCAGAAAGGTTACGCCGATGCGCGGCTCGACGGGCGGGCGGAAATCCGGCTTCAGGATTACCGCAAGACCCCCGGCACATTCGATCACATCGTGTCGATCGAAATGATCGAGGCCGTGGGCGAGCGCTATTGGCCAACCTACTTCGCCACGCTCAAGGAGCGCCTGAGCGAGGGTGGATCTGCGATGATTCAGGCCATAACAGTTTCTGATTCCTACTTCCCGACCTATCGCAAGACGTCGGACTTCATCCGCCAATATACGTTCCCCGGCGGGATGCTTCTGTCGGACGGCGTGATCCGCGATCAGGCGGCGAAGGCGGGGCTTGCGGTCAAGGAAAGCTTCGCCTTCGGTCAGGATTACGCAGAGACCTGCCGACAATGGGCAACCCGGTTGAAAGAGCGCAGCGCGCGCGCCGCCCAGCTTGGCTTCGGGCCGGAGTTTCTGCGCAACTGGCAGTATTACCTCGAGGCCTGCGCGGCCGCCTTCGCGGTCGGTCATACCAACGTGGTGCAGGTCCAGCTGGCACATGTGAGGGCTTGAGATGTTGACCAAGATCCTTCTGGCTTTGGCGATCCTCATTTTGGCGGCGATCCTGATCCGTCACCTCTTCTTCGCCTTCCCCGCGCAGACCAGCGCGGACTATGCCGCCGAGACCCCGGAATTCGACATTCGCCGCGCTTTCGAGGGGCCCGTTGAGGCGCATGGGATGATCTACGGCCCGACCGGCCGCATCACGTCGCGGTTTCGGGCGATCATGCGGGGCAGCTTCACCAATGAAGGCGGCGTGATCGAGGAAGAATTCGACTATGCCTCGGGCCGCCGCCAAACCCGCGCCTGGAACATCCAGTTCGGGCCCGATGGCGAGATCAGCTCCACCGCCGCCGATATTGAGGGCACCGCAGAGATGGAGCAGATGGGCAACGCCCTGCGGATGCGCTACCGGCTGCGCCTGCCGGAAGATGCGGGCGGGCATGTGCTCGACGTGACAGACTGGATCTACCTGATGCCGGACGGGACGATGCTGAACCGCTCGCAGATGCGCAAATTCGGGGTCAAGGTAGCAGAGCTTTTCGCGGTCATGCGCCCGATGGTCGAACCGGCCGAGTGATCACTCGAAACAGCTTGCGCGACCGTCATTCTTGATCGTCGCGGCCCCATCCATGATCGACTGCGCCCGCCGCGCGAGGAATTTCGTAGGCTTCGCGGCGGAGCGATCCTTCGGATCGGGGAGCACGGCGGCGATCAGGGCGGACTGATACGGGCTGAGCTTGTCGGGCGAGGTGCGGAAATAGCGGAAGGCGGCCGCATCGACCCCGAAGGCGCCCTCGTCGAACTCGGCGACGTTCAGATAAATCTCGAGGATGCGGCGCTTGCCCCAGATCGCCTCGACGAAGGGGGTCAGAACCGCTTCCATCGCCTTGCGCGGCCAGCTGCGTCCTTGCCAGAGAAAGACGTTCTTGACCGTTTGCTGGGTGATCGTCGAAGCGCCGCGATTGCCGCCCTCGTCGAGGGCCTCGCGGATCGCGCGCATGTCGAAGCCCCAGTGATTGCAGAAATTCGCATCCTCCGCGGCCACGACAGACCGCGCGAGCACCGGTGAGATCTCCTCGAGGGCGACCCATTGCTGATCCACTGCACCAAGGCGCTGGCGTTCGCTCCACATCGTCCAGGTGGTCGGCGGGTTCACGAATTTGAACGTCACGATCAGCGCCAGAAGCACCGCGACGAAAACGAGTGCGCCCCGACCAAGCCATTTCAACGCCACCCGAAACGGGGCGCCTGCCGCTTGGCTGAGGCCGGAACGGGCCTTGCGCTTGCCCGAGGTTCTGCTCGTTTTCTTCTTCGTCGCCATGCGCCCATAAGTCATGGGGAGGCGGGACCGGTCAAGCCGCCAGAAGTGCGATTTCCGGTCCGCGCGCGACCTGTCGCGCAGTTACCATGGTCTCGATCGGCCGGGTGCTGCGGCGGGCCCAGGCGGCGCGGATTTCGGCACTGATCCGGCGGTCTTCTTCAAGGATCATGTTGCCGGGAAAGAGGCTCTCGCTGGGCGCCCCTTCGGCGATGAGAATGTGATGCGCATCGAGGAGAACATGAACATAGTGCAGATGCGCCATCTCGGTCAGGCGCACAGATTGTCCGTCAACCAGATGCTTTGCAGCGACCAGAACCTCGTCGGAGCCGCAGGCAAGCTCGGCGCGCCAGCCGCTTACCAGCATCCGGTGCTGTTGCGACACCAGAAGCGGGCGCGAATTGCCCAGCGAACCGGTTTCGAACCGGACCGGCGCGTAGCTTCCATAACCGCGCACCTGTCGCCCGCCCGTCCAGAGGATGGGCTGCGGTCCCGCGTCGCGTGTCATCACCAGATCGCCGATGCGCAGCCATTCGACGGGTTTCTCCCCCTCGGGCGTGGCGATCATCGTGCCGGCGGTAAAGCACTCCGGGCCGAGATCACCCACCGCCATTTGCGTGCTCTGGGTGACATAGGTCGAGCTGATGAAGGTGGAATTGTGCAGGATCGAGCCATCGATCGGGGTAAAGACCGCCCTGCCGTCTTGAAGATAGAAGGTGGTGCCGGTGATCGAGTATTCGACGCCATTGGGTTTGGCGAGCGTGATCGTATCGCCTTCCCAGACCGCCGTGACCCGAACGCCATCGACCATGTCATAGCGGCCACCGCCGCCGGTCGTGGGGGTGACCCAGCCGTCATTGTTTCGATCGTTGATCGAGAGCGTCGCAGGCGACACAGCCGTACCCAGAGGAGGCGGATTCCCCGGATCAAGCGTGTAAAACTGATCGTAATAGATTGCCATTAGCGCTGCTCGATGGCGATTTTCGCCGTTTGATTGTTTCCAATCTAACGACAGAATGTGGCGCAAATGGGGCGCGTGTCCGCGCGCTATCTAGTGTTTACGTAGGTTTGCATTAGGTTTTGCAGGGGTTCTGGGCTCTCAGAGCGCCGAGGGACCGACCATCCGGGCCAGCGACCCGGTCGCCCCTTCCGCGATCTCTTCGCCGGTAAAGGCCGTTGTGCCGCCCGTCTTGAGAGCGGTTTCGAGGCGTTGGTGAAAGTCTTCGGGCACGGGGATCTTGAGGACGCGACCCGTCGCGTGGCCCAGCGTCTGCATGCGCTCCAGCATATCGGCCGCCGTGCCTTTGCGCAGCAGCACGAACACCGCAGACCCGCCCAGCGGCAGGCTTTGACCGGCATCGCGCAGGAATTCGTCATTGATCCCGAGATCGGTCGCGTGACCGGCGACTGCGCCCGCTCCCGCCCCGATCGCGGCGCCCACCACCGGCGACATGAAGACGAGCCCGATCAGCCCGCCCCACACCGCGCCGCCAATTGCGCCCAGGGCGGTTGTATTCGTGTCCTGATGCAGGCGGACCTCGCCGTTTTCCTCGCGCGTCACGACGACGATATCCTCGGCATCGAAGAAGCCCTCCTTGCGCAGCGCCTCCAGTTCCTCGCGCATCGCGAAACCGGCGGCTTCCGTTTCATGGGCCATGACGAGCAGTTCGGACATCGTTACCTCCAGACAAAGCAAAGGGGCGAGACTTGCGCCTCGCCCCCTCAACGTATGCTGTCCGGGAAGGTTCCCTTATTCCGCCGGGACCGCCTGGGGCTCGTCGCTCAGCGGGTAGGGCAGGTGGATGAGCATCTCCTTCGGGCAGATCTGCAGGAAGTTCGCACGCTCCGCCTCCCAGTGCTGAAGGATATCGGCTGCCTTGCGCGAGCCGGTCTCGGCCACGTGGCGCTCGATCAGGCCCTTCAGCTGGGCTTCCCAATGCTCGTGGCCCAGTCCGCAGGTGACGAGGCTTTCGAGGTTGATCTGCTCCTCGGCGATGTTCTCCGGGTCATAGACATAGGCCATGCCGCCCGTCATGCCCGCGCCGAAGTTCGGCCCGATCGAGCCGAGGATCACCGCGACGCCGCCGGTCATGTATTCGCAGCCGTTCGAGCCGCAGCCTTCGACCACGACCTTCGCACCCGAGTTACGCACCGCGAAACGCTCGCCCGCGCGGCCCGCCGCGAAGAGGTAACCGTCGGTCGCACCGTAAAGCACGGTGTTACCGATGATCGTGTTTTCGGCGGCCACCAGCGGCGAGGCCATCGGCGGACGCACGACGATCGTGCCGCCCGAGAGCCCCTTGCCCACATAGTCGTTGGCATCGCCCGACACTTCCAGCTTCAGACCCGGTGCGGCAAAGGCACCAAGCGACTGGCCGCACGACCCCGTCAGCTTCACTGTGAGGTGGTCGGGTTGCAGCGCATTGCGCATCCCGAAGTTCTTCACGATGTGGCTGGACGCGCGCGTGCCGATGGTGCGCAGCGTGTTGCGCACCGCGTAGCTGAGCTGCATCTTCTCGCCTTCCTCGAAGAAGCGGTGACCATCCTTGATGATCTCCGCGTCGAGCGTGTCAGGCACCCAGTTGCGCGGCTTCGAGCGGTCGTAGACGATCTTGTCCCAGCCATCGACGGTGATCAGCAGCGGGTTCAGGTCGAGATCGTCGAGATGGGCCGAGCCACGGCTGACCTGCGTGAGCAGATCGGCGCGACCGATCACCTCGTCGAGCGAGCGCGCGCCGATCGAGGCGAGGATCTCGCGAACTTCCTGGGCGTAGAAGGTGATCAGGTTCACCACCTTGTCCGCCGTGCCGGTGAACTTGGCGCGCAGCTCGGGGTCTTGCGTGCAGACGCCCACCGGGCAGGTGTTCGACTGGCACTGACGGACCATGATGCAGCCCATCGCGATCAGGGCCGCGGTGCCGATGCCGTATTCCTCGGCGCCCATCATCGCCGCCATCACGATGTCGCGGCCCGTGCGCAGACCGCCATCGGTGCGCAGGGTGACGCGTTCGCGCAGGTTGTTCATCGCGAGCACCTGATGCGCCTCGGTCAGGCCCATCTCCCACGGCAGACCGGCATATTTGATCGAGGTCGCAGGGCTCGCGCCCGTGCCGCCATTGTGACCCGAGATCAGGATGATGTCGGCCTTCGCCTTTGCCACACCGGCCGCGATCGTGCCGACGCCGGACGACGCCACCAGCTTCACCGTCACTTTGACCTTCGGGTTGATCTGCTTGAGGTCGTAGATCAGCTGCGCGAGGTCTTCGATCGAGTAGATGTCATGGTGCGGCGGCGGCGAGATCAGAGTCACGCCCTTGGTCGAGTGACGCAGGCGCGCGATCAGGTCGGTGACCTTCATCCCCGGAAGCTGGCCACCCTCGCCCGGCTTGGCGCCTTGGGCGACCTTGATCTCGAGCTCTTCGCAATGGTTGAGGTATTCGGCGGTCACACCGAAACGACCCGAAGCCACCTGCTTGATCTTCGCCGAGGGGTTGTCGCCGTTGGGTTCGGGCACGAAATGCGCCGGATCCTCGCCGCCTTCACCGGAATCCGACTTCGCGCCGATCCGGTTCATCGCGACGTTCAGCAGCTTGTGCGCCTCGGGCGAGAGCGCGCCGAGAGACATGCCGGGGGTGACGAAGCGCTTGCGGATCGAGGTGATCGATTCCACCTCCTCGATCGGGACGGCTTTACCCAGCGGCTTGATGTCGAGCATGTCGCGAATGTGGATCGGCGGGTTCGCCCGCATCATCGAGCTGTATTGCTTCCAGAGGTCATAGCTCGCGCGGTTGCAGGCCGATTGCAGCATATGCATCGACTGCGCACCCCAGGCATGGGTCTCGCCGGTGCGGCGCGACTTGTAGAAACCGCCGATGGGGAGCACGTCCTGACTGCCCTTCCAGCCCTTGGCGTGCACCTGCTCCAGCTTGTGCTGGATGCCGTGCAGACCGATGCCGGAGATGCGCGAATGCATGCCGGGGAAATACTCCGCGACCATCGCCCGCGACAGGCCAACGGCTTCGAAGTTCAGACCGCCGCGATAAGACGAGATCACCGAGATCCCCATCTTCGACATGATCTTCAGCAGACCGGAATCGATCGCATCGCGATACTTGCGCATCGCGTCGACGAGCGTACCGCCAAGCAGTCCGCGGTCGATGCGGTCGGCCAGCGTATCCTGCGCGAGATAGGGGTTCACCGTCGTCGCGCCGGCGCCGATCAGCACCGCGAAGTAATGCGGGTCGATGCATTCGGCCGAGCGGACATTGATCGAGCAGAAGGTCCGCAGACCCTTTTGCGTCAGCCAGCTATGCACGGCCGAGGTCGCGAGGATCATCGGCATCGCGACCTTGTCCTCGCCCTGATCCTTGTCGGTCAGCACGATATGGAGCGAACCCGAGCGCACCGCGTCTTCGGCCTCGTGGCGGATCCGGGTCAGGCCATCGCGCAGCGCTTCCTGATCGGCATTGGCCGGGAAGGTACAGTCGATCATCGTGACCTGCTCGCCGAATTCCTTGAGCATCACGTCGAATTCGGAATTCGCGAGGAACGGGCTTTCGAGGATCCAGATCTCGGTCTGCGAGCTGTCCTCGTCGAGCACGTTCTTGAGGTTGCCGAACCGCGTCTTGAGCGACATCACGCGGCTTTCGCGAAGGCTGTCGATCGGCGGGTTGGTGACCTGGCTGAAGTTCTGACGGAAGAAGTGGCTCAGCGGACGGTATTGCTTGGACAGAACCGCGGGCGGGGTGTCGTCGCCCATCGAGGCGATCGCCTCCTTGCCGTCCTCGGCCATCGGCGCGAGGATCTGCTCGATCTCTTCGACCGAGAAGCCCGCAGCGATCTGGCGCTTGCGCAGTTCGGCGCCCGAATATTTCGGCTCCTCGGGCACGTCCACGAGGATCGCGTTGAGGTCCGTGACCTTGCCGACCCACTCGCCGAAGGGCTGGGCCGCCGCGAGTTTGTCCTTGATTTCAACGTCGTGGTAGAGCTTGCCCTCGGCCATATCGACCGCGATCATCTGGCCCGGACCAAGTGCACCCTTCTCGACCACCGTGGCCTCGTCGACCGGCACCATGCCCGCTTCCGAACCCGCGATGAGCAGGCCATTGCCGGTGATCACGTAGCGCAGCGGACGCAGCCCGTTGCGGTCGAGACCGCCGCAGACCCAGCGGCCATCGGTCATCGCCAGAGCCGCAGGACCGTCCCAGGGCTCCATCACGGCGTTGCAATAGGCATACATGTCCTGCCACGCCTTCGGCATGTTCTCGGTGGATTTCGACCACGGCTCGGGCACGAGCATGGTCTTCACCATCGGTGCGTTGCGGCCCGAACGGACCATCAGTTCGAACACAGCATCGAGCGCACCCGAATCCGACGCGCCCGCGGGGATGATCGGCTTGATGTCCTCGGCGCTCTCGCCGAAGGCCGACGAGGCCATGCGGATCTCGTGGCTCTTCATCCAGTTGATGTTGCCCTTGATCGTGTTGATCTCGCCGTTATGGGCCAGCATCCGGAAGGGCTGCGCCAGCCACCACTGCGGGAAGGTGTTGGTGGAGTAGCGCTGGTGATAGATCGCGAAGGCCGACTCGAAACGATCGTCCTTGAGGTCGGGGTAGAACTCGGCGACCTGCTCGGCGAGCATCATCCCCTTGTAGATGATCGAACGGCACGACAGCGAGCAGATGTAGAGCCCGTTGATCTGCGCAGCGATCGCCGCTTTCTCGATGCGGCGGCGGATGATGTAGAGCTCGCGCTCGAATTGCTCCTGGTCGATATCCTTCTCGTTGCGGATCAGGATCTGCTCGATCTCGGGGCGCGTCGCGTTGGCCTTATCGCCCAGAACCTCGGTGTTCACCGGAACGTGGCGCCAGCCGTAGATATAGTGGCCCATCCGCAGGACTTCGGATTCGACGATCGTGCGGCAGCGCTCCTGCGCGCCGAAATCGGTGCGCGGCAGGAAGACCTGACCGACAGCGACCATCTTCTCCATGTCCGGCTCGTGGCCGGTGCGGCGGATCTGGTCATAGAAGAAGGGGGCGGGGATCTGGACGTGGATGCCCGCGCCGTCGCCGGTCTTGCCGTCGGCATCGACCGCGCCGCGGTGCCAGATCGCCTTCAGCGCGTCGATGCCGTTCTCGACGACCTTGCGCGAGGCCTTGCCGTCGATCGAGACCACGAGACCAACGCCGCAGGATGCCTTCTCGTCATCCTCTTTCCACAGCGAATGCTCATTCATCCACTGGCGCTTGGCTTCCTCGGCGGCCACCCAGGCTTCATCATATTTGGTCATCTCAGTGCCTCCTTGGAGAATGAGCGGGAATTGGGGGCGAGCCCGATGCGCAACGGCGCCGGAACGGTCGCCTCGGTCATCATCAGGTCGCAGTCATATTCGGGAACTTCGGTCGAGAAACCGGGATCCCCGGGAAAGTCGAAGCGCACGGGGCTGTCGTCATATTCGACGACATCGCCCTGCGCGTTCTCGAACCGCTCGGCGCCGCTGAGAAACAGACGGTGCTTGCGGCTGACATATTGCGTGCCGGTCCGGTGCGAGAGAAGCGCGCCGGTTTCATCGTCTTCGCGCAGATCGAAGGTGATCGTCTCGAGCGGCACGTCGTCGATCGTGACCGACTGGCCGGTCAGCGTATCGGTGCCGCGATAACGCTGGAGACCGCGGAAATTGCTGCGCGTGACGAAATCGTAATCGTCCTCGCCATCCGAGAGCAGCGCCGAGAAGGACGGCGCGTCCTTCGACGCACCCGGATCGAAAAGCTCGATCTCGCCGGTATCGGTCGAGATGCTTTCAATCCAGCGCGTCTCGGCATCGATATGGCTGATGTAATAGACGCCCTCGCCATCGGCATAGGCCGACCATTGATCGCCCGCCGGATCGCCCGCGCAGGTGTAGTAGTTGGCAACTTGGCAATTGCGCATCTGCACGGTCATGTAGATCTCGCAGCCCTTCGGCGGGGCGAAATTCGCGGCATGGGCCGAGAGGGCGCTGAAGAGCACCCCGCCGATCGCCAAGCCGAGAGAGTTCGACCGCATTGCCAGTTCATCCTTTCGCGAAAGCGCGGGGGCGGATCACTCCGCCGCGACCGCCGCCTGGTTCTCGAGATAGCGCAGGATCGCATCGCCCGCCTCGCGACCGTCGCGGATCGCCCAGACGACGAGGCTCGCACCGCGCACGATATCGCCCACCGCATAGACGCCGGGGATCGAGGTTGCATGGGTGCCGAAGGATGCTTTCACCGTGCCCCAGCGGGTCGTTTCGAGATCCTTGCTCTCCCACTGGTTCGCGAGATCCTCGGGCTCGAAGCCGAGCGCCTTGATCACCAGATCGGCCTCTTCCTCGTACAGACCGCCCTCGATCTTCTCAGGGCTTTGACGGCCCGAGGCATCCGGCGCGCCGAGGCGCATCTTCTGCACCGTCACCGAAGAGACGGGATTGCCCGAGAAACCGGCCGGAGCCGCGAGCCAGACGAATTCCACGCCCTCTTCCTCGGCATTCTGCACTTCGCGCTGCGAGCCCGGCATGTTGGCACGGTCGCGGCGGTAGAGACATTTCACGCTCGTCGCGCCCTGGCGGATCGCGGTGCGCACGCAGTCCATCGCGGTGTCGCCGCCGCCGATCACGACGACGCGCTTACCTTCGGCATTCAGCGTGCCATCCTCGAATTCGGGAACCTCATCGCCGAAGCTGAGCTTGTTCGACACAGTCAGGTAATCGATCGCGCGCACGATGCCCGCCGCGTCCGAGCCCGGATCGGTCAGCTCGCGCGTCTTGTAGACGCCGGTCGCGATGAGCACCGCGTCATGCTTGCCGCGGATCGCGTCGAAGGAGATATCGGTGCCGACATTGCAGTTCAGCACGAACTCGACGCCGCCATCTTCGAGCTGCTTCACGCGCTGCATGACGATGTCTTTTTCCAGCTTGAAGCCGGGGATGCCATAGGTCAGCAGCCCGCCCGCGCGGTCATAGCGGTCATAGACCGTGACCTGCACGCCCGCGCGGCGCAGCACGTCGGCCGCCGCGAGGCCGCCGGGGCCGGCGCCGATGATGCCGACGCTTTCGGCACGCTCGGTGGCGGGCTTGATCGGCTTGACCCAGCCCATGTCCCAGGCCGTGTCGGTGATGTATTTCTCGACCGCGCCGATGGTGACGGTGCCGTGGCCCGACTGCTCGATCACGCAATTGCCTTCGCACAGGCGGTCCTGCGGGCAGATGCGGCCGCAGATCTCGGGGAAGGTGTTGGTGGCCTGGCTGATCTCGTAGGCCTCTTGCAGACGGCCCTCGGCGGTCAGACGCAGCCAGTCGGGGATGTTGTTATGCAGCGGGCAATGCGTGTGGCAGTAGGGCACGCCGCACTGGCTGCACCGGCTCGCCTGCTCCTTCGCCTTTTCATCGGCAAACTCGCGATAGATCTCATTGAAGTCATGGGAGCGGACATCCGCATCGCGCTTTTGAGGCATCTCCTTCGCCGTGTGGACGAACTTGAGCATCGGTTGCTTGGCCATGTCGGCGCCTCCCTGGGTAAATCTTGGGTGCGCATTGCTACACCGCTTCGCGCGGCATTAAAAGTAAACTATGCTGACCTATTTGTAGGAAAAACGATGCCAAACGCGACGAATATGCGTCGACACCGTGAATTTTATGTCAGTGTCTGTTACCTAAACCTCGCGGGACCCTGAAAATCTTGAGGTTGCGAAGGTCGGAAATAGTGATTCGCGACGTAGTCAGCCTAGCACGCCGATGCCCGCAAGCGTCAGAAGAAGCCCGCCGAAGAGGATCCGGTAGATCGCGAAGATCGTGAAACGGTGCCCCTGAATGTATCCGAGCAGCCATTTCACCGCGATGAAGGCGGTGACGGTCGAGACCACGAAAGCGATCCCGAGGCCTGTCCAATCCTCCGATTGCGCGCTGCCCGAGGTGAATTGCTTGAGCAGCTCATAGCCGCTCGCTGCATACATCGTCGGGATGCCGACGAGAAAGGCGAACTCCGTCGCGGCGGCGCGGTTCGACGTGCCCAGCAGCATCGCCACGAAGATCGTGGTTGCCGAACGCGACGTACCCGGGAAGATCCCGGCGACGATCTGTGCGATGCCGACCGCAATCGCCACGCGCCAGAAGATCTCGGAGTTGTCCTCCTGCCGGTCGGCGACACGTTCGGCAAAGAGCATCCAGAAACCGCCGATCACTAGCGCCCAGGCGACGGGCTGGATCGTGGTGGGCAGCTCGAACCCCATCTTTTTCACGATCAGGCCGAGAACGGCGGTGATCAGGAAGGCGACGGTCAGTTTCGCGAGGTAATCGCGGTTCTCCGGCTCACGCCAGTTGAACAACAGCTCCATCAGCCGCCGCCAGTAGATCAGCGTCACGGCAAGGATCGCCCCGGCCTGAATGACGATATTGTAGGTATCCGAGCGCGTGCCCAGCCAATGCTCGGCGAGGATCAGGTGCCCGGTGCTCGAAATGGGAAGGAACTCGGTGATCCCCTCGATCACACCGAGCAGCACATCGTTGAGATAAATCACGAAATCTTGCCTTGTTCAGATGCGCGACGCGCGCGGGACACTCGTATCAGACCCCGCGCAGGCCTCAGATCTTGCGCAGGTTCTTCGCCGATGCCTTGATTGCATCATACTGCCCGCCCGGACGGAAGCGCCACAGGTAGCCCGGCAGAATCGCGCCCATTGCGACTGGCTGGATGCCGAGATCGGCAAAGCTCTTCGCGCCTGCGGCGACGACATTGTCCGCTTGCAGGTTCTTCACCTGATCGCGCGTGAGGATGCGGTTGACCAGAAGCCCGCCGGTGACGGCCTGCACCAGATCGAACGCGCCACCCAGGATCGAGGCGATCCAGCGCGGCAGCGACAGCACGACGCGGCGACGGTTGATCACCTCGAGCATCTGCTTCATCAGGTCGTGGAAGGTTTCGACATCGGGCCCGCCAAGCTCGTAAATGCCCGGGGCGACCTTGCCTTCAGCGCCCAGAACCGCCGCCTTGGCCACGTCATCGACGAAGACCGGCTGGAATTTCGTTGCTCCGCCAGTGATCGGCAGGACCGGGGTGAATCGCGCCATCGAGGCGAATTTGTTGAAGAACCCGTCTTCGTTGCCGAAGATGATCGAGGGGCGAAGGATCACCGCCTGCGGATAGGCTTCGAGGACGGCTTTCTCGCCGGCGGCCTTGGAACGCGCATATTCGCTCTCGCTATTGGCGTCGGCCCCGATTGCCGAGATCTGCACTAGCGACTTCACGCCCATTTCCGCAGCGATCTTGGCCACGCGGCCCGCGCCTTCGGTCTGCACCGGGCCGAACTTGTTCTTGCCCTCGTTCACGAGGATGCCCACGCAGTTGATCACCGCATCGGCGCCCTGCATTGCGGCGCGCACGCTCGCGTCGTCGCGGATGTTGCACAGAACGGGTTCGACCTGTCCCACGGCGCCGTAAGGTTTGACGAAGAGCGCCTCATTCGGACGACGCACCGCGACCCGGATGCGCCAGCCATCCTTGGCCATGCGCCGCGCGATATAGCGCCCTACGAACCCCGAACCGCCATAGATCGTGACCAGCTTGGACATGGGCAGAGGCCTTTCCTTGCGACAAATTTGTCCCTTGATTACCGCCAAGACCCCACAGGAACAAGGGTAAAGACCCGCAACCGGCGCGGGCGCGAAAATTTCCTGCCGATCCCCGTTGACAGTGCTCGCGGGCCTCTGTATCTCGCGCTCCACGACACCTGCCCAGGTGGCGGAATTGGTAGACGCGCACGGTTCAGGTCCGTGTGCCGCAAGGCGTGGAGGTTCGAGTCCTCTCCTGGGCACCAAATACAGCCAAGAGCCCCGAGACCATCTGGTTTCTCGGGGCTCTTGCTTTTCCGGGCATGGGAAATTCGGTCCGAATGACCAGGACTTCGCGCGGTTCACAATCGCGGAAAGATCCCCGAAATCTTTGAAATAAAAGCCTGTCGGCGCGATCAGCCGTCGCTTTCGGCGCAATGCTGGCGGAAGGCGCGCTTGAGCAGGTCAAGTTCGGCGCGCAGCAATTCGATCTCGGCGCGAAGATCCTCGGCCAGCGGCGCGCCGGCGACGAGGGTGAAGCGATCCACGATTTCCTCGTGCCCTTTGCGGCAAACAAGAAAGGTCAGAACCCCTTCGTTCAGGAGTTCGGGGGGAATCGGCTGAACGATCCGCCAGTCGCCCGGTCCGCCGCTCACCTCAAGCCCGTCAAGCACCTCGCTCAGATGGCGCACTTCCAGCTCGGGGCAATCCTGCGCTTTCGACCGGGCTTCCCAGCGCCCACCCTTGATCCGCGTCCTCTCCAGCATGCGCGTCTCCCTCAGATTTCCGCCCGCGGATAGCGCGCGAAGGTCACGTCCCGCAGCTCGATCTCGTTCAGGCGGGGGCTTTCAAAGATAATGTCGACCCAGGCCTTCTCGAGGCGTTTCTCGTTCATCCGGGTATAGGCGAGGTCGAATTCGACGAATTGCGCGCCCTCGCCACCAGGCATTTCGCGCACCAACTGCTCGTGATTGGGGCCGTGCTTGATGTTGAGCCGACAGAAAATCTCGAGCGGGCGCTCCAGCGCCAGATCCATCTCGAGGCGCAGCAGGTGATTGAGCTGCAATCCGTGCAGCGCGCTTTCGGGAAGGTCGATCACCAGCGACAGGAAACTGCCGTCGAAACCCAACACATCCATGCGCAGCCCGTAAGGCGCCACGGTGTCGGCACCCGTGTTGCGCAGCTGGCGCAAGGTGATCTCGGAGCGGGCACAATCGTGAAACAGCGTCAGTTCGTGCCCGAGCTTCGCCCGGTTTTCGGCCCCTGCGAGCCCGATCGGCCGCACCGGCGCGCGCCAGAGTTCGGGCCGCCAGACCCAGTCGCTGCCCGGGGGCTGGGCGGGTGAGACCGTGTCGGGAAAGGCGGCTTGAAGCCGGGATTGCGTCGCGCGCAGCACGGCATCGAGTTCATTGCGCAGACCACGCGCCTGACCGCGCAGACTGCGCAGCCCGTCGGCGTCCAGACCATCGAGCGATTTCGCCGCGCGCTGCCAGCGCCGAAGCGTCCGGCGCTCATTCATGCGGTCAAAGAAGGAAGAGCCTCGCCCCACGGCCATCATCCTGTAAACGTTTACAAAACCTAGGCCTTGCGGGATGCGAAGCCGTTTTCATTGATCCGAGTTATTTCTTAAAATCCACCCTTACGAAAGGGGAATTCTGAGAAAAACAGCTCATAAAACAGGGCGTTGGTGCCGCGCCGGCGGCATTCAGGCGTCAGTTCGCCGCCCGGATCGCCGCCGCGAAATCGCGCATCAGCCCGCGCTGGGCATCGGCGCTCATTTCGCCGTCTTTCAAGGGCATGACCGCCAGCGCGGTGATCCGGCCGCTTAGATCGGTGATCCCGCGCAGATAGGTCGTCGCGATCGGCGGGCCGCCGGATTTCGAGCGATCGCTGATGGTGAGCAACAGCATGTCGTCGGCGATTTCGGATTTCTGGATCGTCACGTCTTTGGCTTCGCCCGAGCGGGCCAGTGCGGCACGTCCGATCTCGGAGCGGAAGAATTCCCCGATCTTCTGAAGCCGCGCCTTCGACAGTTTTCCGGCCTCATCTTCGATGGCGGGCGGGCCGACTGTGACGCTCAGCAGCGCGGGCTGGCGCGCATGGGAGTCGTCAGGATTTTTCGAGATCGCGGCGCAATTTCCGAACAGGGCGAAGCCGCCCGCCCCGGAGTTGCGCAGGCTCTTGGGGTCGATGCACCAGCCCTTCGGCGCCGCCACCGTCAGCGCGCCATTGGCGAGCGAGGTGCGCGATTGCGCGACCTGGGCGGTGCCGAACTCCCCGGGTACGCAGCCGCTCAGAAGCCCTGCGATCGCGAGGCTCGCGACAAGCGCGGTGACAGGACGGAACAGAGACATCGAGACATGGCCAAACATGGCAAAGGGGATAATTCCAAGGCGGCTCTCCCGCAAGCCCGGGCAGGTCGGCAAACCGGCGGCTTTCAGCCGTGCAAGGTGACAGTGCGTGCGGCGGCGAGCGCGTCGCCCTCGTCATGGCTGACCATTAGCGCCGGTATTTCGCGCGCGCGAATGTGATCGAGGACGAAGCTGCGGATCTCTTCGCGCAACCCGGTATCGAGCGCGGCGAAGGGTTCGTCGATGAGGATCGCGCGCGGTTGGGCGAGCAGCGTGCGCATCAGCGCCGCCCGCGTGCGCTGCCCGCCCGAGAGCGTCGCCGGATCGCGGTCTTCCATCCCCGCAAGCCCTGCCCGTTCGAGCGCCTCGCGCACGGCCTCGCGCCTTGCAACCCTCCCGCGCAGCTTCGGGGTCAGGCCGAAGGCGAGATTGTCACCGACCGAGAGATGCGGGAAAAGCTGCGCCTGCTGGAACAGCATTCCAATTCCACGTTTCTCGGCGGGCAGCGCGGTGACATACTGCCCGTCGAGCCGAACCTCGCCCGTGGTGCGAAACCCGCGCGCCAGGTGGCCGCCGATATGGGCGAGCAGGCTCGATTTGCCGATGCCCGATGGCCCCATGACGCAGACCACCTCGCCGGGCTCCACACTCAGCGACAGGGCTGCGAACAGCGGTGCGTCGGCCCCCGGCGCGGTCAGGCTCAGCTCGATCAGTTCCAATGTCATACTGCCCCTCCGCGCAGCCCGCGCCGATTGCGATGCCACCATGCGGGGACCGCGAGCGCCAGCGCAAATCCGGCCCAGGGCAGCGCCGCCTGCATCAGCGCAAGGATCGCCGCCAGCCGCCGATCCGCCCCCGAGGCCAACGCCACGGCCTCTGTCGCCAGTGCCTGCACCCGGCCCGCAGCAGGCAGCAGCACGGCGAGATATTGCGCTACCGAAACCGCCACTCCGATCGCCGCCGCCGCGCAGATCGGACCAAGCAGCATCGGCAGTTTCACCGCGACAAGCCTGCGCCAAGGCCCCGCCCCGAGGCTCGCCGCGCTCGCGAGATGCGCGCGGTCCAGTGCCCGCCACGGCCCCGCCAGCGCGATCATCACATAGGGAAAGACGAACAGCAGCTCCGCCCAAGTCACCGCGAGCGCCCCGGGCGGCAGGCCAAGCCAGAGAAACCCGGTCGTCAGCCCCTGCAGGAACCCGATCTGCGGCAGTAGCAGCGGCAGGACGATTAGCGCGCCCAGATGCAGGCGCTTGCCGGATCGATCTTCACTCTCCAGCCAGAGCACGGCGAGGATCAGGGCGAGCAAGGTCGACGCCACCGCAAGGTTAAGGCTGGTAAGCGCAGGCCCCGCCCAATCGGCACTGGCCCAGCGTTCGAGCGTCAGGCGCGCAGGCAGCGCATCGGGAAAGCGCCAGAAGCTCGCGAGGCTCCAGAGGATCAGCGCGCCGAGCGCTCCAAGCGCCAGCGCGCCGCCCGCGCCGATCAGCCCGGCAGCGGCCCAATTCCCGCGCGACACCCCGCGATGTCCCTGCTGGATCAGGGCTTTTGCAAGCCGCGCCACGGCCTTCTCGCCCGCCAGCCATAGCACCACGCTCCCCGCCATCACCGCCAGCAGCAGCACCGCCAGCGCCGAAGCCGGGACCGCCTGCGCCGGATCGGGCGCCCCATAGAGCCGCAAGATCCGCACCGCGAGCGTCGGCGGGTTCGAAGGCCCGAGGATCAGCGCCATGTCCACCACCGACAGCGAAAACGCCAGAACGATCAGCACCGGCAGCCGCAGCGCCGAGTAAAGCTGCGGCCAGACGATGCGCGTCCAGACCCGCCCCGGCGCATAGCCAAGCGCCCGGCCCGCCGCCATCTGTCCACAGACCGGGCGCTGCGCCGCGGCTACCAAAGTCATCAGTGTCAGGAACGGCACCTCTTTCAGCATCAGCCCGAGGATCAGCGACAGCCCCCAGGGGTCGCCCACCGTCACGACCTGCGGCGGCAGCGCCCACCCCGTCGCCCAGGGCGAGACCAGCCGCGCGGCCCAGCCCGAGGGCGCGATCAAAAAGGCCAATCCGATCGCCAGCGCCGCATGGGGCACCGCCAGCAAGGGCGTCAGCCACCGCGCCGCGGCCTCTCGCGTCACCAGCCAGCGCGCGAGCGGGATCGAGGCCGCCAGCGACAGAACCGTCGCGCCGATCCCCGTCACCAGCGTCAGCCGCAGCGAGGTCAGGATGCCGGGGGCGCCGAAAGCGTCGACAAATCCCTGCCAACCCAGATCGACCCGTCCCAGCCCCGGCTGCCAGCTGAACGCCGTCGCGAGCGTCAGCGCCGCGCCGATCATCACCGGCGCGCCGATCACCAGCGTCAGGATCGCCCCGGCGAGCCGCATCAGGACCTCACTTCGTGTAGCGCTGGGCCCAATCCTCGGTAAGCCGCGTCATCCAGCTTGGATGCGGCTCGGGCAGGGTCGGGCCGAGTTCGTCGAGCGTCGGCAGCGCAGGCGCGGTGGGCAGCGCCGCGAAGGCCGCCTTCGCCCCTTCGTCCAGCTTCGCCGGATCGAGCACCGAGAAACTGCCCAGCACGCGGATATCCTGCATATGCGCCTGCGTGGCCGGGTCGAGCAGGAAATTCGCCACCAACTCCGCCCCCGCCCTATGCGCCGCGTTAGAGGGGATCGCGACGTAGGAGATATTCCCGATCGTCCCGCCTTCGGGCACCCAGACGCGCACCGAGGGCGGCAGCACGCCCTGCTCGATCATCGCCGCCGGGGCGGCCGGATCGAAATGCATCCCGAAATCGACCTCGCCATCGGCCAGAAGCTGCGCCTGCACGCTCTCGTTCTCCGGGAAGGCCTCTCCCTCGCGCCACATCAAGGGGCGCAGCGCGTCATACCAGGCCCAGAGCGGCGCAGTCTCTGTCGCATAGGTTTCATCCGTCACCGGCTGCGCCAGTGCCGCCGGATCATGCGCCATCCCGACAAGCGCCTGTTTGAGGAAGGTCGCGCCGATGAAATTCGACGGGTTGGGATGGGTGAAGCGGCCCGGGTTCACCTGGGCCCAGTCCAGAAGCCCCGCCATATCCTTCGGCGGGGTCTTCACCCGCTCCTCATCGTAATCGAACACGAATTTCGCAAGCCGCCACGGGCTCTCATAGCCATCGGTCGGCACGGTAAAATCGGTGCTCGCCGCCGCGCCTTCCGACAGATCCAGATATTTCGCATTCGGCAGATCGGCCACGAAGGGCCCGTGCAAAAGCCCCGCCTCTTTCATCGCCAGAAAGTTCGGCCCGTTGATCCAGATAAGATCGACCGCCCCGCCCTCGTCCTTGCCCGCCGCCTTCTCGGCCTGCACGCGCGAGACGGCCTCGGCGGTGTCGGTCAGCTTCACCTGCTCGACCGTGACGCCGTATGTCTCCTGCATTTGATCCGAGACCCATTCGATGAAGGCGTTGGTGCGCGGATCGCCGCCCCAGGCGTTGAAATAGACCGTCTGGCCCTTGGCCTCGGCTTGCGTTTGCGCCCAGTCGGCGAAGGCAGGCGTCGCGAGCGACAGCGTTATGGTAAGGGCGGCAAGAAGGGGTCTCATACTTTCTCCACTTTAGGAAAACGCCCGCCAGCCCATCAGCCAGCGGGTCAGGGTGGTCACGAAACAGGCGGCGGAAAAGATCGCGGCAAGGATCGGGAAGGCCTGCGGAAACAGGCAGATCGCCGCGAAGAAGAGTATCGTCTCGGCCCCCTCAGTGAGGCCGCCAAGGTAGTAGATGCCCTTGGTCGGGTAGCTCTCAGCGCTCATCCCGCGCTTCGCGGCGATCGAGGCGAAGGCGAGAAAGCTCGACCCGGTGCCGACGAAAGCGGCGATCAGGATCGCGGCGGGCAGCGCATTGCGCGCCGGATCGGCCAGAGCGAAGCCCACCGGGATCAGCGCGTAGAACAGGAAATCGAGTGCGATATCGAGAAAGGCCCCGCGATCGGTCGGGCCCTTGATCCGCGCGATGGCCCCGTCGAGACCATCCGCGATGCGGTTCAGCAAGATCAGCGCCAGCGCCAGCCAATAGGCATGCAACGCGATGGCCGGAATCGCCAGCAGGCCCAGCAAGAAGCCCGCCACCGTCACCTGATCGGCCCGGATTCCACGCGCGGCCAGCGCCTCGGCGGGCGGCTGCAACATCGCGCGTTGCAGGGGAAGGAGAGCGGCGTCGATCATCCGCGCCTCCAGGACATGAAGCGCTCCGCGATCTTCAGTGTGCTTGGGTTCACATGGGCCTGCCGCCAGCGCCCCGCGGCGTTCTTCGCGGCCTCGGACCAGCTCGGATAGACATGCGGCGTCGCGAGGATCTTGCCCAGCCCCAGCCCGTGGCGCATAGCCAAGACGAATTCCGCCAGAACCTCGGCGGCATGGGCCCCGCAGATCGTCACGCCAAGGATCTTGTCGGAGCCTTTCGCGGTCACGATCCGCACGAACCCCTCTCCCGCGCCTTCCGCCAGCGCCCGGTCGAGATCGCCGAGCGGATATGTCGTGACCTCATGCGCGACACCCTCCGCCTCGGCCTGGGCCGCTGTCATGCCCACCCGCGCCAGCTCGGGCGCGGTGAAGACCGCATGCGGGATCGGCGCGGCATGGGCCTTGAAGCGCCAGAACGGGGAGGCCAGCGCATTGGCCGCAGCAATCCAGCCCTGATGGCCGGCCGCATTGGTCAGCTGCATCGGCCCCGCCACATCACCCGCGGCGTAGATATTCGGCATCAGCGTCTCGAGATAATCGTTTGTCTCGATCACTCTGTCGGCCGGAATACCGAGGTCTTCCAGCCCGAACCCCTCCAACCGCGCCTTGCGTCCGACCGCGACCAGCAGCGTATCGAACTGAAGTTTCGATCCGTCCTCCAGCTCCAGCCATTTGCCCGCATCGCGCCCGAAGCGGATCGCCTTCGCGCCAGTCATCACTTCGATCCCATCCGCGCGCAACGCAGCCTCAATCGTCTCGGCCGCCTCCGCATCCTCGCGGATCAAAAGCCGCTCCGCCGCCTCGATCAGGGTCACCCCCGCCCCAAGCCGCGCCAAGGCCTGCGCGATCTCACAGCCGATCGGACCGCCGCCGAGGATCACCATCTTCCCGGGCGGCGCAGCCATCGCCGCGAGCGCGTCCCAGAGCGTGTCCGAGGTCAGCGGCTCCACCGTCTCGATCCCCTCGATCGGCGGGATCACCGGCGCGGCGCCGGTCGCCAGAACGATCCCGCGCGCGGTCAGGCGTCGTTCACCCACCCGCACCGTCCATGGGTCTTCCAGCCGCGCATGGCCCTCGATCACCTCGACGCCTAGCCCTTGATACCGCTCGACGGAATCATTCGGCGCGATCTGCGCGATCACCTCGGAAATACGGCGCATAACCACGGGCCAATCGACACTAACCTCGGCCTTCACACCCAGATCAGCGGATCTCCGCGCCACGCCCGCCGCGCGCGCCGAGGCAATCAGCGCCTTCGACGGCACACAGCCGAAATTCAGGCAATCGCCCCCCATCGGGCCTTCCTGCACCAGCGTCACCTTCGCCTTGGCCTGCGCCGCGACATACGACGCCACCAGCCCCGCCGCCCCGGCCCCGATCACGATCAGGTTGCGATCGAACTTCGCCGGACGCTTATACACGCGATAGGCCCGCCTCCGCGTCCAGATCCGCAGCGCCGCCCGCGCAACCCACGGAAACACCGCCAGCGCCGCGAAGGCTCCCAGCAGCCCCGGCGAGACGATGCCCGACAGGCTGTCCAGCTCCCCAAGCTGCGCGCCCGCCGCGACATAGACCGCCGTTCCGGGCAGCATCCCGAGCTGCGACACGCCATAGAATTTCCACGCCTTCATCCGCGTCAGCCCAAAGGCGAGGTTGATCACGAAGAAGGGCACCACCGGGATCAGCCGCAGCGAGAACAGGTAAAACTCGCCGTCGCGCGCCGCTCCTTTCTCGATCTTCGCCAGCCGCGGCCCGAGCCGCCCGCGCACCCAATCCCGCATCAGGTAGCGCGCCACCAAGAACGCCAGCAAAGCACCGAACGAGGAGGCAAACGAGATCAGCACCAGCCCCTGCCAAAAGCCCAGCAATGCCGCCCCCAGCAGCGTCAGCCAGACCGCAAAAGGCAGCGACAGCGCCGTCACCACGACATAGGTCACGAAAAAACCGATTGGCAGCGCAAGCGGATGTGCATCGCGCCAATCCACCAGACCGTCGCGCAAAGAACGCAGCTTGTCGGGATCGGGATCGGCGACAAGCACCGCCGCGATTACCGCCAAAGCGATCAGGCTCAGAAATATCAGGGGCTTGCGCATGGTTCTCCCGCAGCTCACGCCCCAGTGATAGAGGCGTTCCGATCTTTCCCCAAGTCGTTTTGCGCGCACTCTTCGTTACGCGCTTTCTCTCGGGCGCATGATTTGGCACTGTTACGCGCAAAACGGAGGCGGGGATGCATTTTCTGGGTGTCGATGGCGGAGGCAGCGGGTGCCGGGCGGCTCTCGCCGATGCGTCTGGCCGCGTGATCGGGCGCGGCGAAGCGGGCCCGGCCAATATCGCCTCCGACCCGGAAGGGGCCCTCGGCAATATCCTCGCCGCGTGTTCGGCCGCGATGGACGAGATCCCCGCGCAGGACATCCGCGCCGTTCTCGGGCTCGCAGGCGCCAATCTGACCCCGAATGGCGAGGCGTTGATCGAGAGACTGCCTTTTCGTGCTCGTGTGGTTCAGGACGTGACGACCTCGGTGCGCGGAGCGCTGGGTTCGTCGGACGGTATCGTTGCGGCGATCGGCACCGGGTCGGTCTTCGCGCGCCAGATCGGTGGGAAGATCCATTCGATCGGCGGTTGGGGGCTGCGGCTGGGCGACGAGGCCTCGGGCGCGTGGATCGGCCGCGCGCTGGGTATGCGCGCGGGGCGGGCGCTCGACGGGTTCTGCGACGTGACGCCCCTGTTGCGCGCCTTTCTTGAAGAGATCGACGGGCGCTCGGGCCTGATCGCATTCAGCCTGCGCGCCACACCCGCCGACTGGGCGCGCTTCGCCCCGCGCGTGCTTGAGGCGGACGATCCGGCAGCGACTGCGATCCGGGTTGCGGCGGCCGAGGAAATTCGTGCGGCGATCACGCTTTTGCAACCCGAAGACCGGCTGCCGGTGACCTGGATCGGCGGGCTCGGACCGGCACTGGCGCTGGACGACTGGCCCCGCGCCGAGGCGAAGGGCAATGCGCTCGACGGGGCCCTGGCGCTGGCAATGGAGGATGTGTTTTGGACCGGTTGATCCTGACGGCTGCGCGCGTTTTCGACGGCACAGCTTTCCATGAAAACCATGCCATCGTGCTGGAACAGGGTCGAATTTCGGCGCTCTGCCCGATCGCGGAGCTGCCCGAGGGCCAAGTGATCGAACTCCCCGGCGGCACGCTCGCGCCGGGCCTTGTCGATTTGCAGGTGAATGGCGGCGGTGGCGTGATGCTCGACGGGCACGCAACGCTCGACACACTCGCGACGATCTGCGCGGCGCACGCTCGGCTTGGGGCAACGACGATCCTGCCCACGCTGATTACCGACACCCGCGCCTCGACCCAGACCGTGCTGGCCGCAGGAATCGCCGCGGTGTCGCGGGTGCCGGGGTTTGGCGGGCTGCATCTCGAAGGCCCGCATCTCGACCCCAAGCGCCCCGGCTGCCACCCGTCTGACCGCATTCGTCCGATGGACCAGGACGACATCGAGACGCTGCTGGAGGCCAAGACCGGCCTGCCCGCGCTGATCGTCACCCTCTCGCCCGCCAACGCCACGCCCGAACAGATCGCGCGCCTGTCCGAGGCCGGGATCGCGGTCAGCCTCGGCCATTCCGAATGCACGTTCGATCAGGCTCAAGAGGCCATCGCCGCAGGCGCGCGCATGGTCACGCATCTCTTCAACGCTATGAGCCAGCTTGGCAGCCGCGAACCGGGGCTGGTCGGCGGCGCCCTCGCGACCCCGGTCTCAACCGGCCTCATTGCAGACGGAATCCATGTCCACCCCGAGTCGATTCGGCTGGCATTGGCCGCGAAACGACAGGGCGAGATCTTCCTCGTCTCCGATGCGATGGCCTGCGCGGGCTCGGACCTGACCGAATTCACCCTCGCCGGCCGCCGCATCCTGCGCTGCGACGGCGCGCTGCGGCTGGAGGATGGCACACTTGCGGGCGCCGATCTGTCATTGCCTCAGGCTGTGCGCTTCATGATCGAGACGGTCGGCGTCACCCCGGAACAGGCGCTCGCCATGGCGACCCGCATCCCGGCCGAGGCCATCGGTGCGCCCGTGGGCCGGATCGCGCCGGGCCTTGTCGGGGATCTGGTGCATCTCGATGAAGATTGGCGCCTGACCGAGGTCTGGCAGGGCGGTCAGGCGAAGTCCCCGATCGCGTAGGCGATCAAGCGAAATCCTCGACCGCGTAGCCCTGGATGTAGAGCAGCGCGCTCAGATCACCGAAGTTGATCCGGATGTCGCATTCCGCGGCGACCGAGGGTTTGGCATGCAGCGCCACGCCCGCCCCGGCGAGCTTGAGCATGCCGAGATCGTTCGCCCCGTCGCCCACGGCCATCACCTGCGCATGATCAAGCTTCAGCATTTCCGAGATTTCCAGCAAAGCCTGAACCTTGGCCTCGCGCCCGAGGATCGGCTGCGAGGGCACGCCGGTCAGCTTGCCTTCCTCGACCAGCAGCAGGTTCGCGCGGTTTTCATCAAAGCCCAGCGTCTCGGCGACATAGCCGGTGAACGCCGTGAACCCGCCCGAGACCAGCGCGCAATAGGCCCCGTTCGCCTTCATCGTCGCGATCAGGTCATGCCCACCCGGCATGAAGGTGATACGTTCCTCGATCACCCGCGCGATGACTCCCTCGGGCAGCCCCTTGAGCAGACCGACCCGCTCGGTCAAGGCGCCCTCGAAATCCAGCTCGCCATTCATCGCCCGCGCGGTGATCTCCTTCACGCGCTCTCCCACGCCCGCTACATCGGCCAGCTCGTCGATGCATTCCTGCTGGATCATCGTCGAATCCATATCCGCCAGCAGCATCTGTTTGCGCCGCCCTTCACTGGGCTGCACCACCAGATCGACGCCGAGCCCCTGAAGCCCTTCCCAGGCCTCCCAGCGATTCGACGGCACCTGTTCGACGCTGAACTCCGCCGCGACATTCGGGTTGAGCCAGCGCGCATCGCCCCCGCCCCAGGCGCCGCACAGCGCATCGAGCGTGGCCTGATCCAGGTTGGCCTCTTTCGGGTCGGCGATCAGCGTGGCGGTAAACATGCGCGCTCCTTGAGGAAAGTCCGTGGAAATGTCGGTTCCGTGACCTGATGCGGCGCATTAGACCAAAAATTTCCCTTGCGCCAGAGCGGGCGCGGGCGTAATGGCGGCGGTGGGACACCCTTCCCCAACGAAGGGCGCTTATCTGGAAGGATACCAGCAATGGCTATCGACGCTCCGGCCGCGCGGCCGGCAAATCCGCGCTTCTCTTCGGGCCCCTGCACGAAGATCCCCGGTTTCTCCCTCGACATGCTCAACGACGCGCCCCTGGGCCGTTCGCACCGTGCCGCTATCGGCAAGGCGAAGCTGAAAGAGGCGATCGAAACCACCCGTGAAATTCTTGGTGTGCCCGCCGATTACCGCATCGGTATCGTGCCCGCCTCCGACACCGGCGCCGTCGAAATGGCGCTGTGGTCGCTGCTCGGCGCTCGTAAGGCGACCATGTGCGCCTGGGAGAGCTTTGGTTCCGGCTGGGTGACCGATGTGGTCAAGCAGCTCAAGATCGACGCCGAAGTGAAGACCGCCGAGTATGGCGACATCGTCGATTTCGCCGACGTGGACTTCAACACCGACGTCGTCTTCACCTGGAACGGCACTACCTCGGGCGTGCGCGTCCCCAATGGCGACGCGATCCCGGCGGATCGCGAAGGCCTGACCATCTGTGACGCCACCTCGGCCGCTTTCGCGATGGAGCTGCCTTGGGAAAAACTCGACGTCACCACCTTCTCCTGGCAGAAAGTGCTGGGCGGCGAGGGCGGTCACGGCGTTCTGATCCTGAGCCCCCGCGCCGTCGAGCGTCTGGAAAACTACGCCCCCGCCTGGCCGCTGCCGAAGATCTTCCGCATGACCAAGGGCGGCAAGCTGATCGAAGGCATCTTCAAGGGTGAGACGATCAACACCCCCTCGATGCTCTGCGTCGAAGACTACCTCGTCTCGCTGAACTGGGCGAAATCGGTCGGCGGCCTGAACGGCCTTGTCGAGCGCGCGAATGCAAACGCGAAAGCCGTCTGGGATTTCTGCGACGCGCGCGACTGGATCGCGAATCTCGCCAATGATCCGGCGACCGCTTCGACCACCTCGGTTTGCGTGAAGTTCACCGATGACCGCATCAAGGACGGCGCGGCGTTTGCCAAGGCTGTGGCCAAGCGGCTTGAGGCCGAAGGCGTGGGCCTTGACCTCGGCGCCTATCGCGACGCCCCGGCCGGTCTGCGCATCTGGTGCGGCTCGACTGTCGAAAAGGCGGATGTCGAAGCGCTCCTGCCCTGGATCGAATACGCTTTTGAAGCCGAGATCGCGGCGCAAGCCTGATCTGAAAACAGAGACGGCGGGCCGCGCGGCCCGTCTTTCCCCGATTTTCTGAAAATTCAAGGAGCCCCGAAAATGGCGCCCAAAGTTCTCGTCTCCGACAGCCTCTCCGAAACCGCTGTCCAGATCTTCCGCGACCGTGGCATCGAGGTCGATTTCGAACCCAAGCTCGGCAAGGATAAGGAAAAGCTCGCCGAGGTGATCGGCAAGTATGACGGTCTCGCGATCCGCTCGGCCACCAAGGTCACCGCGAAGCTGCTCGAAAACGCGACCAACCTGAAGGTTGTCGGCCGCGCCGGTATCGGCACCGACAACGTCGACAAGGAAGCGGCCTCGAAAAAAGGCGTGATCGTCATGAACACGCCCTTCGGCAACATGATCACCACCGCCGAGCATGCCATCGCGATGATGTTCGCGGTCGCCCGCCAGATCCCCGAAGCCGATGCCTCGACGCAGGCCGGCAAGTGGGAAAAGTCGAAATTCATGGGGGTCGAGCTGACCGCAAAGACCCTCGGCGTGATCGGCGCGGGCAATATCGGCGGCATCGTCTGCGACCGCGCGCGTGGCCTGAAGATGAAGGTCATCGCCTATGATCCCTTCCTCGGCGAAGAGAAGGCCGCGAATATGGGCGTGGAAAAGGTCGAACTCGACGAGCTGCTCAAGCGCGCCGATTTCATCACGCTGCACGTGCCGCTCACCGACTCGACCCGCAACATCCTGTCGCGCGAAAACCTGCAGAAGACCAAGCCGGGTGTCCGCATCATCAACTGCGCCCGTGGCGGTCTGGTGGACGAGCAAGCGCTGGCCGATCTCATCAAGTCGGGCCATGTCGCGGGCGCTGCCTTCGACGTGTTCTCGGTAGAGCCCGCCACCGAAAACCCGCTCTTCGGTCTGCCGAACGTGGTCTGCACCCCGCACCTCGGCGCCTCGACGACCGAGGCACAGGAGAACGTGGCGCTGCAAGTGGCCGAGCAGATGTCGAACTACCTGCTCGACGGCGCGGTCGAGAATGCGCTCAACATGCCTTCGATGACCGCTGAAGAAGCGAAGGTAATGGGCCCGTGGGTGAAACTCGCCCAGCACCTCGGCGGCTTCATCGGCCAGATGACCGACGACGCGATCAAGGCGATCAACATCACCTTCGACGGCGTGGCCTCGGAAATGAACCTCAAGGCGCTCGACGCCGCGGTGGTCTCGGGCATCCTGAAAGCGTCGCAGCCCGACGTGAACATGGTGTCTGCCCCGGTCATCGCGAAAGAGCGTGGCATCCAGATCTCGACCACCTCGCAGGATCAGACCGGCGTCTTTGAAGGCTACATCAAGGTCACCGTCGTGTCGGAAAGCAAGGAGCGTTCGATCGCGGGCACCGTGTTCTCGGATGGCAAGCCGCGCTTCATCCAGATCAAGGGCATCAATATCGACGCCGAAGTGGGCGAGCACATGCTCTACACCACCAACGAGGACGTGCCCGGCATCATCGGCAAGCTCGGCACCGTTCTGGGCGAGCATGGCGTGAACCTCGCGAACTTCACCCTTGGTCGCTCGAAGCAGGGCGGTGAGGCGATCGCGATTGCCTATGTCGATGACGTGGTTTCGCCCGAGGTGGTGAAAGCCCTCAAGGAAAGCGGCAACTTCAAGCAGGTGAAGCCGCTGGAATTCACCCTCGGCTGATCTAGCTGAGGCCGGACACAGGGCCCTCCGCACCTGCGGGGGGCCTTTTACATTCGGGGATCAAGATGCGGACCTATGCGATCGGAGACATTCACGGCCATCTGGCGAAACTGCGCGGCGCCCATGCGTTGATCGCAGCGGATCGCGCGGCCTGCGGCGATCAGGAGGCCCCGATCGTGCATGTGGGGGATCTCGTCGATCGCGGCCCGGAATCTGCGGGCGTGATCGACTATCTGATGAGCGGTCAGACGCGGGGCGAAGACTGGATCGTCCTGCGCGGCAATCACGACCGGATGTTCCTGGGCTTTCTCGACGATCCCTTCACCGAGGATCACCTGCTCAGCTCCGAGGTCTCCTATCTCAACCCGCGTGTGGGCGGCGAGGCGACGCTCGAAAGTTACGGCATCGCGGATGCGTTTTCCCGCCCGCTGGCAGAGATCGCGTCCGAACTCGGCGCCATCCCGCGGGCCCATCGCGACTGGCTCGCCTCCCAGCCCGCGTATTTCACCCGCGGCGAAGCGATCTTCGTGCATGCGGGGCTGCGTCCCGGTATCCCGCTCGAAGATCAGGTCGAGGATGATCTGCTGTGGATCCGCAAGCCTTTCCTGACCGACCCGCGCGATCACGGCGCGCTCGTCGTGCACGGTCACACCAATATCGAGGCGGCCACCCATTACGGTAACCGCCTCAATCTCGATTCCGGCGCGGGCTATGGCCGCCCGCTTTCGACCGTGGTGATCGAGGGCCGCGACGCATGGCTGCTCACACCCGAGGGCCGGGCGGAGCTGCCACGCGGCTGAACCTCAGCGCGGCTCGAAATAGTCGAGCGGGATCTTGAGGTAGGACCGCCCGTTGCCTTCCGCCTCGGGCTTGCGACCGCCACGGATATTCACCTGTAGCGCGGCCAGCATCAGTTTCGGCAGCGGCAGAGTCGCATCGCGCGCCTCGCGGGTGGCGATGAATTCCTCGCGGCTGACCCCGTCCTTCACATGCTTGTTGTGCGCGCGGTGCTCGGCCACCGTCGCCTCGCAACGCGGCTCTTCCCCCTCGCCGGGATAATCGTGACCGATGAACAGCCGCGTGTCGGCTGGCAGATCGAGGATTGCGCGCACCGAATCCCACAGCTCGGCCGCCGAGCCTCCGGGGAAATCTGCGCGGCTCGTGCCGCTTTCGGGCATCATCAGCGTGTCATGCACGAAGGCCGCATCGCCCACGACATAGGTGATCGAGGCCAGAGTATGACCGGTCGAAAGCATCACCCGAACATCGAGATTGCCGATCTTGAAGGTTTCGCCCTCGGCAAAGAGGTGATCCCACTGGCTGCCATCCTGCGGCAGATCGGGCGTGTCGTAGATCCCGGCCCAGAGGCTCTGCACCTTGCGCACGCGCTCGCCGATCCCGCGCCTGGCGCCCAGCTTTTCGGCCAGCCAGACGGCAGAGGAGAAGTGATCGGCATGCGGATGCGTATCGAGCACCCATTCCACCTCGATCCCGGTCTCGCGGATGTAATCGAGGATCTTCTCGGCATTTCCATAGCCCGTGGCTCCCGCTTGGTGATCGTAATCCCAGACCGGATCGACCACGGCGCCCTTCATCGTCTCGGGGTCGTGGAAGACATATTGCCAGCTTCCGGTGGGCTTGTCCCAGAATCCCTTCACAATCGGGTTCGCGCTCATTTCTCTCTCCTGTCTCACATTCGTCTTCATGAATGTGTTTGCGACCTCTCCTGTTTCAACCCCACCTGAGGGCGTTTATGACGTGTCGTCATTATGACGCAGTCGTGCTGGCCCGGGCTCCACCAAGGGATTACGCTCCCGCTCAAAGTAACCATGGAGGCCCCCATGACTGGCATCGTCATTCTTTCCGGCACCCGCACGCCCATCGGTACATTCGGCGGATCGCTCTCGGGTTTCGCACCCATCGACCTCGCCACCCTCGTCTCGAAAGAGGCGATCGCCCGCGCCGGCATCGCCCCCGAAAAGATCGACCAGGTCGTCTTCGGGCACATCATCAACACCGAGCCGCGCGACATGTATCTCAGCCGCGTCGCCGCCGTGCAGGCGGGCGTTCCGGTCGGCACGCCCGCAATGAACGTGAACCGCCTGTGTGGCTCGGGTGTTCAGGCGGTGGTCTCGGCGGCGCAGATGCTGATGCTCGGCGATGGCGATTTCGCCCTCGCGGGCGGCTGCGACGTGATGAGCAAATCGCCCTATATCGTGCCCGCTGCGCGCTTCGGCCAGAAGATGGGCGACACGCGGATGCTCGACATGATGACCGGCGCGCTGTCGTGCCCCTTCGGCACTGGCCATATGGGTGTCACCGCCGAAAACGTGGCTGCGGAGTGCACCATCTCGCGTGAGGATCAGGACGCCTTCGCGATGGAAAGCCAGGAACGCGCGGCCAAGGCGATCGCCGCGGGTCACTTCAAGGACGAGATCACCCCGGTCGAGATCACCTCGCGCAAGGGCACCGTCGTCTTCGACACCGACGAGCATCCCAAGGCGACCAGCCTCGAGAAACTCGCAACCCTCAAGCCCGTCTTCCAGAAGGACGGCTCGGTCACCGCCGGCAACGCTTCGGGCATCAACGACGGCGCGGCCGCGCTTGTCATTGCACGCGAAGAGGCTGCCGCCGCGGCTGGGCTGAAGGCGCGCGCCAAGATCACCGGCTACGCCATCGCGGGCGTGCGCCCCGAGGTGATGGGTCTCGGCCCGATCCCCGCCGTTCGTGCGCTCCTCGAGAAAACCGGCCTTTCGGCTGCGGATTTCGACTGGATCGAGAGCAACGAGGCCTTTGCGGCGCAGGCTCTCGCGGTTTCGCGCGAACTCGGCCTCGACCCGGCCAAGGTCAACCCCGATGGCGGCGCCATCGCGCTTGGTCACCCGATCGGCGCCACCGGCGCGATTCTGATCGTGAAGGCGATGCATGCGCTCGAGCGCACCGGCGGCAAGCGCGCGCTGGTGACCATGTGCATCGGCGGCGGCCAGGGCATCGCAATCGCGATCGAGCTGGCCTGACCCGGCGGCGGGAGAAAGATCGGATTTTCACAATTTTCTCCCGCCCACCTCCCCATCGCGGTTAAGCGGCTGTTCATGCGGCTCTGCCAACCTGCCTGCCGAAAGATTTTCGGGGGCAATCGGGCGGCATGCATGCGACGATCGCGAATAAACTCGCTCAGGAGCGACGCTCACGACTGGCCGCAGAGAAACTTCTGGAGCAAAAAAGCCGGGAGCTTTTCGCAGCCAATCAAAAGCTCGCGCTGCATGCGCGCATGCTCTCCGATCAGATCGTCGAACAGCGCGAGGGGCTCGCCCGGGCCTTGTCAGAACGCGCCAGCCTGATCGGCGAAAATGACCGCGTCCGCACCGATCTCGAACGCGCCAATTCGTTGGTAATGATCGCGCAGCGCCGGCTTTGGGATGCGGTCGACGCGATCTCGGACGGGTTCGCGGTCTATGACAGCGAGTTGCGCCTCGTTGCCGCCAACCATGTCTATCTCTCCTTTTTCGTGGGGGAGATCCCGATCGGCCCGGGCATTTCCTATGATGAGGTCACGCGCATCGCGGCGGATCGCGGCCTTTTCGACCTGCAAGGCCGCGACCCGCTCGACTGGCATTTCGAAATGAGCGAGCGGATCCGCCGCAGGGAAATCCCCCCGCTCGAGATCCAGACCCGTGACGGCCGCTGGTTTCGCATCAACAACCGCTGGGGTGCGCAGGGCGATCTGGTCACCTATGCGCAGGACATCTCCGACGCGGTCCGCCGCGAGGAAGACCTGCGCGAGGCACGCGACCGCGCAGAGGCTGCCAGTCGTGTGAAATCCGCCTTCCTGGCCAATATGAGCCACGAGATCCGCACCCCTATGAACGGTGTCGTGGGCATGGCGGATCTGCTCGCCGAAACCGACCTGACCGAGGAGCAACGCCTCTACGCCGATACGATCCGCTCCTCGGGCGAGGCGCTTCTGACCATCATCAATGATGTGCTCGACTATTCCAAGATCGAGGCAGAGCGGATGCGCCTCTACCCCGAGCCCTTCGATCTCGAACGCTGCCTGCACGAGATCATGGTGCTGCTGCAGCCCGGCACGAAGGATCGCGCGGTGAAACTGCTCGTGGATTACGACCTCTTCCTGCCCACCCGCTTCATCGGCGATCCCGGCCGTATGCGTCAGATCCTCACCAACCTGCTCGGGAACGCTGTGAAATTCACGCAAGCCGGTCATGTTCTCGCCCGCGTCGTCGGCTTCGAGCGCGACGCAGGCCGATACGAGCTCCACATCACGGTCGAGGATACCGGGATCGGCATTGCGCCCGAGCTGCTCGAACATGTCTTTGGCGAGTTCAATCAGGTCGAGGCGGAATCGAACCGCAAGTTCGAGGGGACTGGGCTGGGCCTTGCGATCACCCATCGCCTCGTGCAGCTGATGGGCGGAGAGGTCTGGGTCGACAGCGCGCCGGGGGAGGGGTCGTGTTTCGGCTTCAAGCTCACCTTGCCGCGCGCCGAACCCGCGACCCCAATCGACGCGCCGTGCCCGCCGATCACCCTGCGCACGGCCCTCGTGGTCGACGATCTTTTCGTCAACCGGGTCATCCTCGAGCGCCAGTTGCGGACCTACGGGCTCGACGTCACGCTTTGCCGCACCACCGAAGAGGCCTTGCGGGTGCTCGGCGACGGGGCGAAATGCGACGTCATCCTCACCGATCACCGCCTGCCCTCGCTTGACGGGATCGCCTTCGCCCAAAGCCTGAGCGCCTCCGGCTACGACGTGCCGATCCTGCTGATCAGCTCCGATCCCGAGCTGGCAGGCGCGGTGCAGCTCCCCGAAATCGCGGGCTGCCTGCAAAAGCCGGTGCTGCGATCAGAGCTGTTTCGCGCCCTGCAAGACCTCTCGCGGCGCAGCTTGCCTGACCCTGCCGCATTGCCCGATCCGCCGCCCGCATCCGACCCGCCGGCCCGCCAGATGCGCGTGCTCGCCGCCGAGGACAATCGCACCAACCAGCTCGTCTTTTCCAAGATGGTGAAGGATCTCGATATCGAGCTGCGCTTCGCCAACAACGGGCGTGAGGCGGTCGAGATCTGGCGGGATTTTGTCCCGGACCTGATCTTCATGGATATATCGATGCCGGAAATGGACGGGCGTGAAGCTACCCGCGCGATCCGCGCGGCGGAGGGGCCGGGGGCGCATGTGCCGATCTGTGCGCTCACCGCCCACGCGATGGACGGCGACAGCGAGTCGATCTTTGCCGCAGGGATCGACCACTACCTCACGAAGCCGCTGAAGAAGCCATTGATCGCAGAGCGGATCGGCGCCTCCGCTCACGGTCACATCCGCTCCCCGCTACCCGCAGCGGATCAGCGATAGGCGTCGAGAATTCCGAGGATGGGCTCGGCAAAGCGGTCGAGCTTCGACTCGCCCATTCCCGCAATCCGCCCCAGCGCGGTGCGGTCGCGGGGCCGCGTCTCGGCGATCTTGCGCAGCGTCGTATGGGTCAGCGAAAGGGGTTTGCCGATCCCGTCCTCGCCGCGCAGGAGCCGCGTGACCTCGGCCAGAAGTGCGTCGAAGATCTCGCCCTCCTGCCGTCCCGCGAGCTTGCGCCGCGTGGGGTGCATCTCCTCCACGGCGCCGGCGATCACCGACAGGAACTCCGCACCATAGCTTTCCAGTTTCTTTGCGCCCACACCGCCGATCCCCGCCATCTCGTCGAGGCTCATCGGCCGCTTCTCGGCCATCTCGATCAGGGTTCGGTCGGTGAAGACGATATAGGCGGGCACGCCCTGCGCCTCGGCCAGCGCACGGCGCTTGGCCTTGAGCGCAGATAGAAGCGGCGCGTCTTCCTCGCTCACCAGCGTCTTGATCACGTTTTTCGCTTTGGCCGATGCCACCAGATCGCGGCGCAAGGTGATCGACTGTTCGCCGCGCAGGATCGGACGCGCCGCCTCGGTCATCACCAATGCCCCGTGCCGCGCCGCATCGGGGCGGATCAGGTCATGGCCCATCATCTGCCGGAACACCGCCTGCCATTGCGCACGGCTCAGATCCCTGCCCACGCCGAAGGTCGGCAGCTTGTCATGGCTCCATTGCCGGATCTTGTCGGTCTCGGACCCCAGCAGGATCTCGATCAGGTGGCCCGCGCCGAAGCGTTCCTCCGAGCGCAAAGCCGCCGAGAGCGCCTTGCGCACCGCTTCCGTCCCGTCGAACAGCTCGGGCGGGGTGTCGCACAGATCGCAATTCCCGCACGGGGCCGCTTTCTCACCGAAATAGCGCAGCAGCTTCACCCGGCGGCATTCGGTCGCCTCCGCGAGACCCAGCAACGCATTGAGCCGCCCGTGATCAGCCTCCTTGCGCTCGGGCGGCGCCAGCCCCTCGTCGATCTGGCTTCGCCGCAGCTTGATATCGTCGGGCCCGTAGAGCGTCAGCGTCTCGGCGGCCGCGCCATCCCGGCCCGCGCGGCCGATCTCCTGGTAATAGGCCTCGATCGATTTCGGCAGATCGGCATGGGCGACCCAGCGGATATCGGGCTTGTCCACGCCCATCCCGAAGGCCACGGTCGCGACCACGATCAGCCCGTCTTCCTGCTGGAAGCGCACTTCCACCGCACGGCGGTCATCCGCCTCCATCCCGCCGTGATAATGGCAGGCCAGATGCCCCGCCTCGGTCAGCGCCTTCGCCAAGGTCTCGGTCTTGGCCCGCGTGCCGCAATAGACGATCCCCGACTGCCCCTTGCGCGCGGCGGCGAAGTTCAGGATCTGACGGCGCGGCTGATCCTTGGGCGAAAAGGCGAGGTGAATATTCGGCCGGTCGAAACCGCGCAGGAAACTCTCCGGCGCCTGCCCGTCGAACAGCCGGTTGACGATCTCGGCGCGGGTTTCTTCATCTGCGGTGGCGGTGAAGGCCGCAAGCGGCACGCCGAGGCTGCGCCGCAGCTCGCCGATGCGCAGGTAATCGGGGCGGAAATCATGGCCCCACTGGCTGACGCAATGCGCCTCGTCCACCGCGATCAGGCTCACGCCCGCCCGTCTGAGCAGCTGATGCGCTCCGCCCGAAGCCAGCCGCTCGGGCGCCATGTAGAGGAGTTTCAACCGCCCCTCTTCGATCGCGGCAAAGACCTCCTCGGTCTCTTCGTCGGTGTTCCCCGAGGTCAGCGCGCCCGCCTCGACGCCTGCTTGCCGCAGCGCGCGCACCTGATCGCGCATCAACGCGATCAGCGGCGAAATCACCACCGTCACGCCCTCTCGTGCCAGTGCAGGCAATTGATAGCAGAGGGATTTTCCCCCACCCGTCGGCATGATCGCAAGCACGTTATGCCCTGCGATCACCGCGCGCACGATCTCTTCCTGACCGGGCCGGAAGGCATCGAACCCCCAGACCCGCGCCAGTAGCTCGGCGGGGGCTTCGGCTGCCGCAGCCGCAGGCATCAGAAGCTGTTGCCGTAGAAGAAGGCCGCGTTGTTGAAGAGCGCCTGGCGGATGATGATCAGCGCGATGAAGGCCACCAGCGGCGCCAGATCGAGCCCGCCCGTGTCAGGCAGGAAGCGCCGGATGCGCCCGTAGATCGGCTCGAGCAGATTGTTCAAACCGAACCAGATCTGTGCCACCAGCGGCTGACGCAGGTTGAGCACCTGGAAATTGATCAGCCAGCTCATGATGATATGGGCGATCATGACGAACCAGATGACGTTCAGGATCAGCACGAGCGCCTGAAAGAGCGTGACCATCGAACACCTCCGCTTTGGGTCGCAAAGACAGGTAAGCGAGCCGCCCGGCCTTTGCAACCGCAGGCTGGGTGGCATTTTCCGTAACGTCGTTCTTGACGCTTCCGCTGCGTCGCAGCACCACTGATCGCATGTATCCCGTCGTTCGCATGGCCAAAGAGATCGTCAAGTTCCGCAATGCGCCTGCGTTGCCGATCACGGGCACCCATGTCAGCCACCATATCTGCTGGCCCTGGGACATCGACCTGTGGATGGAGCTCAATAACGGGCGCACGCTGACGCTCTACGATCTGGGGCGTATCCCGCTGGCGATCCGCACCGGGCTTTGGGACACGCTCAAGCGCAACAGATGGGGTATCGTCGTCGCGGGCAACACCACCCGCTATCGCCGCCGCGTTCAGGCCTTCCAGAAATTCGAGATGCGTTCGCGCTGTCTTGGGTGGGACGATCGCTGGATGTGGCTCGAACACGCGATGTTTACCCGCGGGGAATGCTCCTCGCATATCCTGATCCGTGGGGCCGTGACTTCGAAGCAGGGAATGATCCCGCCCGCGCGCGTACTCGAAGAGATGGGCGTGAGCGAACCCTCCCCACCGCTCCCCGAATTCGTCACCGCCTGGTCCGAGGCGGATGCGAAACGCCCCTGGCCGCCGGAGTTCTGAGGCGGGTCAGAGCCTTGAATTGACACGCAGGGCAGCGCCCGACCGCCGGGTGTGACTATACCGTTCGGACTTTGGCGCGGGCGTCCGGCCTTCGCTATGCTCAGGCGTTCGCCAGGAGGGCGAATTGGCGATGGCTCGCGGGGACAGCCGGCATTCGGGCTTTCGAGATAAGCCGCAGACCCCAAGCAGAGCACAGCGTCCACCCGCGGCTCGGGCGCGTCCCTCCCCTCATACCTTTCACGGTGACGCTTGCGCCGACGCCCCTTTTCAGGCTTCATCGCCCCGAAAGGCCGCCAGCTCCAACAGGCGCGCCGCATGAGGGGGACAGGGCAGATGATCACCGCAAAGAAACGGATCTGGGGCTGGTGGTTCTTCGATTGGGCCAGCCAACCCTACAATACGCTCCTGATCACCTTCATCTTCGCGCCCTTCGTGAAGGACCTGATGGGCTCGGGCACCGCGGCGCAGACGGTGTGGGGCTATGGCGTGGGGCTCGCGGGGATCGTCATCGCGCTTGCCTCGCCCTTCCTTGGCGCTATTGCGGACCGCTCGGGGCGGCGGATGCCGTTCATCTGGGTCTTCTCGGTGATGTATTTCGTGGGCGCATGGTTCCTCTGGTATGCGGAGCCCGGCAATTTCCACCTCATCGCGATCATGATCGCCTTCGCGATCGGCATGATCGGGATGGAGTTCGCCACCACCTTCACCAACGCGATCCTGCCCGATCTCGGCCCGCGCGAGGAAATCGGGCGCATCTCCGGCTCGGGCTGGGCCTTTGGCTATATCGGCGGGATGATCACCCTGATCATCATGCTGCTGCTGCTTCAGGCCAATCCCGACACCGGCAAGACGATGCTCGGGATCGACCCGCTCTTCGGCCTCGATGTGACCACCCGCGAGGATACCCGCGCCGTCGGTCCGCTCACCGCGATCTGGTACGCGGTCTTCATGATCCCCTTCTTCCTCTGGGTGAAAGAGCCGCGCAAGGCCGACGCGCTGCCGGTGCGTACCGCGCTGCGCGGCGCCTGGCCGGAGCTGCGCGCGACGCTCAAGGCGCTGCCGCACCGGCGCTCGCTGTTCTCCTTCCTGCTCAGCTCGATGTTCTACCGCGATGCGCTCAACGGCATCTACACCTTCGGCGGGCTCTATGCGGCGGGGGTGCTGAACTGGCCGATCATGATGATCGGCATCTTCGGCATTCTCGGCACGATCACCGGCGCGGTCTTTGCGTGGCTCGGCGGCAAGGCCGATGACCGCTGGGGGCCCAAGGCGGTGATCGTGACCACGGTGATCGTGCTGACGATGGTGGTGGTGGGCATCGTCTTCGTCTCGCGTGAGAGCGTGTTCGGCGTCGCCGTCCCGCCCGAGAGCTCGCTGCCCGATATCGCCTTCTACATCCTCGGCGGCATGATCGGCGCCTGCGGTGGCGCGCTGCAATCGGCCTCGCGCACGATGATGGTCCGTCAGGCTGATCCCGAGAAGATCACCGAGCATTTCGGCCTCTACGCGCTCACCGGCAAGGCCACGGCCTTCATCGCGCCGCTCTCGATCGGGATCGTGACGCAGGTCTCGGACAATCAGTCGATCGGCATCACCCCGATCATCGTGCTTTTGATTCTTGGCCTGCTGCTGCTAGGCTGGGTGCGAACCAATGGAGACCACAGCCCCCACGGACAGCCCTGACCATGATATCCAGATTTTTCGCCACAGCCCTTTCTCTCACGCTCATTGCCACACCCGTCGCCTCCGAGCCGCTCGCCCGCGTGCTCTTCGGCTCGAAATCCGCGCCCTCCGCTCAGGCGCCCTCCGCGATCGGCTTTTATTCGCGCGGCTGTGCGGCGGGGCTTCAGGCGATGCCCGAGACCGGGCCGACCTGGCAGGCGATGCGGCTGTCGCGCAACCGCAACTGGGGTCAGCCCGAGATGCTGACCTATCTTCAGGACCTCTCGGCCTACGCTGCGACCCTGCCCGGCTGGAAAGGTCTCTATATCGGCGATATCAGCCAGCCGCGCGGCGGCCCGATGACCGGCGGCCATGCGAGCCACCAGATCGGTCTCGACGCCGATATCTGGATGCTGCCGCCGAAACGGCTCGACCTCAGCCGGTCCGAGCGCGAGAAGATCTCCTCGATTTCCGTGCGCACCGCCGATCAGCGCAGCATCAACGGCAACTGGACGCCCCAGCATATGGCGCTGTTGCGCCGTGCCGCTTCCGACCCGCGCGTTGACCGCATCTTCGTCGCCGCGGCGGCGAAGATCGCGATGTGCAATTCCGCGCCGCGCGGCGACCGGGCCTGGCTCCAGAAGATCCGGCCGATCTACGGGCATAACACGCATTTCCACGTGCGCTTGAAATGCCCGCCCGGCGCGCGCTATTGCGAGACCCAGAAACCCACGGTCGCGCACCTGTCGAAGGGAGGCGATGGTTGCGATGACACGCTGATGTGGTGGGTGACGGAGTATCTCAACCCGCCCAAGACGGCGCCGAAGCCGCCCAAGGGCCCGCCGAAGAAGAGCGCCAAGACCTACGTCATGTCGGACCTCCCCTCCCAATGTCGCGCCGTTCTGTCCTCGCGCTAGCCTTCGGCGCGGGACTGGCCCTCTTGGCGGGGCTCGCCCCGGCCGGGCCGCATCCGCGCGCGCAATTCCTGCAAAGCTACCACTGGACCATGCCGGGCGTCAGCGTCTTCGGCGGGTTCTCGGGGCTTGAGCTTGGTCCCGACGGGCGCGACTTCGTCACCCAGTCCGATCGCACCACCCTCTGGCGGGGTCGTCTCGACCGCAGCGCCTCGGGTCGGATCACCGGCGTCACCGTGACGCGGGGACCGGACTGGCTGCACAGCTCCGAGGGTGCGGTTCTGACCCGCCACCAGGGCGACAGCGAGGGGCTGGCGCTCGCCCCTGACGGATCGGTCTACATCTCCTTCGAGGGGCTCGCGCGGGTGTCGCATTTCCCGTCCGACGATGGACCGGCCGAGCTGCTTCCGCGTCCCGAGGCCTTTGCGAAAATGCCCAGCAATGCCTCGCTCGAGACGCTGGCCATCGACGATCAGGGCACGCTCTACACGATGCCCGAAGACTCGGGCAGCACGCGCAAACCCTTCCCGGTCTGGCGCTACCGCAACGGCAAATGGGATCAGCCCTTCGCGATCCCGCGCGACGGCAACTGGCTGCCGGTGGGGGCGGATTTCGGTCCCGACGGTCGGCTTTATGTGCTCGAGCGTGATTTCTGGGGGCTTCTGGGCTTTCTCACCCGCGTACAGGTCTTCGACATTCAGGGCGATACGCTTTCGGGCGGCGAGGTGCTGATCCAGACCGGGGCGGGGCGTCACGACAATCTCGAAGGCATCGCGGTCTGGCGCGATACGAGCGGCGCGATCCGCCTGACGATGATCTCCGACGACAATTTCTTTCCGTTTCAGCGCACCGAAATCGTCGAATATCGCCTCCTGTCCCAGCAGCGCAGCGCCAAGAGGGATTGACGCACGCGTCACAACCGCGTATCGCGCGCCCTTGCCCGGAACGGTCCGGGCCATGTCTCCGCTACCATGTAAAAACGGTTGAACATCATGACCCGCTATATTCCTGGCATTCTTGCCATGGCCATCATCGTTGTGGCCTCCAACATCCTGGTGCAGTTCCTTCTGGGCAACTTCCTCACCTGGGGTGCGTTTACCTATCCCTTCGCCTTCCTCGTCAATGACGTGATGAACCGCATCTACGGCCCGGGCGCTGCCCGCCGCGTCGTCTTCGCCGGTTTTGTCGTTGGCGTGATCTGCTCGCTGATCGGCAGCCAGATCATGATTCAGGGCGACGGCTTCGAATATCCCGCCGTGACGCTGCGTATCGCGATCGGCTCGGGCACGGCCTTCCTGATCGCGCAGATGGCCGACATCCTGGTCTTCGACAAGTTGCGCAACGGCGTGTGGTGGCAGGCCCCCGCGGTCTCGACCCTCGTCGGCGCCTCGCTCGACACGATGATCTTCTTCTCGATCGCTTTCGCGGCCTCGCTGACCTTCCTCGAGCCCTCCAACGACGTGTCCTGGGCCAACGATCATCTGCCGCTTCTGGGCTTTGGTCCGCAGGTTCCGCTCTGGGTGTCGCTCGCCTGTGCCGACTGGCTTGTCAAACTCGCCTTAACTTTGGTCGCTCTGCTGCCTTTCAAGGCAATTGTTACCAAACTTTCTCCAAGGATTGCGTAATTTTTCTTGCCACACACAAAATCTGTGGCACGCTGTGGATAACGGCAACGCATTGAAAGGAGGTGGTCCAGTGTCGAGAGTGATAGTGGAGAGAGGTGTCGGGACAGTCAGGGGGGCCGTGGCCTGAGGGCAAACCCTAGGGCAAAAGAGCCCTGACTGGGACGGCTGGATCCTTCGGACCCTAACCGGACCATCTCCGTAGATCTCGGAGGGCCGTCTCGCTCAGAGACGGCCCTTTTCGATAGGGCGCTCCATAGCACATGGGGCGCCCTGTTTTGTTGATGGAGATCACTGAAGTAATCGCGCTTCGGGCGTAGCCTTCCCTAACGTAAATCTTTGTGGGAGGAGAAAATGCGCTTCATCACCTGCTGTCTGGCGCTCTCGGGCGCCATGACGATGACCCCGGCCGTCGCTCAGAACGCCGATATCGGCAAGCAGCTCTACGGCCAATACTGCGCCAGTTGCCATGGCGAAGGCGGCTCTGGCGACGGTCCGATGGCCGAATACCTGACCGTCAAACCGAGCGATCTCACCGGGCTCGCCGCGGCCAATGACGGGAAATACCCGATGCTCGACGTCATCCACATCATCGACGGACGCACCGGCGTGCGCGCGCATGGTGGCCCGATGCCAGTTTTCGGAGAGGTGTTCACCGAAGGGTCCGGCACGGGCTCCTATGCCGATGTGCTGGTCACGCGCGGTCGCGTCCTCTCGCTCGCGACCTATATCGAGTCGCTTCAGCCTTGAGGCGGAGGAGCGCTCACGCCCGTTTCGACGTGAGGGCCGATCTCGACTTCACGGGCCGGATATGCTTTTGAAGTGCGGGGGCGCGAGTCCCCGCATTTTCAGAATGTGCAGGGGTTGAGGCGAATGAGCGATATTGACGCGATGAGCTTTGAAGAGGCGATGAAGGCTCTCGAAGAGGTCGTGGGCCAGCTGGAGCATGGCGACGTCCCGCTGGATCGCTCGATCGAGCTTTACGAGCGTGGCGCGAAGCTCAAGGAGCGCTGCACGAAGCTGCTCAAGGAAGCTGAAGAGCGGGTCGAGAAGATCACTCTCGGCGCCGACGGATCCCCGCAAGGTACGGCGCCGGCCGAAGGTCTGTAAATGTTCGAGACCCGACTGAAAGAAGTCCAGCGCGATGTTCAGGTCGCGCTCGACGCCGCCGTGGCCCGCCAGCCCGAAGGCCCGCTGCGCGCGCCGATGCATTACGCGCTGCAAGGCGGCAAACGCCTGCGCGCCTTCCTCGTGCTCGAAAGCGCCGCAATCTTCGGGATCGCGCAGGCCCAGGCCATGCCCGCCGCCGCCGGTGTCGAGGCGCTTCACGCCTATTCGCTCGTGCATGACGACCTGCCCTGCATGGATGATGACGACCTGCGCCGCGGCCAGCCGACCGTGCATGTCAAATGGGATGAGGCAACCGCCGTACTGACCGGCGACGTGCTGCAAACCCTCGCCTTCGAGCTGTGCGCAGATCCCGTCCTCGGCGCGGCAGATCGGCGCATCGCGCTCGTCACCGCGCTCGCGAAAGCCTCGGGTGCTGCCGGTATGGGCCATGGTCAGGCGCTCGATATCGCCGCCGAGACCGCACCCGAGCCCCTCACCCTGCCGCAGATCATCACGCTTCAGGCGGGCAAGACCGGAGCATTGATCTCCTTCGCCGCCCGCGCTGGCGCGATCCTCGCCGGGGAAGACGAAAAACCCTTGCAGGCCTATGCCGAGGCGGTGGGTCTTGCCTTCCAGATCGCCGATGACATCCTCGACGTCACGGGCTGCGAGAAGGCCACCGGCAAGCGCGTCGGCAAGGATAGCGACGCGGGCAAGGCCACCTTCGTCTCGCTTCTGGGTCTCGACGGCGCCCGCGCCCGCGCCGATGCCCTGATCTGCGACGCGATCGACGCCGTTTCCCCCTACGGAGACAGGGCAGAAAACTTGCGAGCCGCCGCGCGTTTCGTTATCTCCCGCGAGATGTAGCGCGCCTCAGGGGGCCAGCCGATGACCGATACGCCGAACGAACCGACCGCAACGCCGACCCTCGACCGGGTGCGCCTGCCGTCCGATCTCAAAAGCCTCACCGATGCCGAGCTGAAAAAGCTCGCCCATGAGCTGCGCACCGAAACGATCTCGGCCGTGTCGCAGACCGGCGGGCATCTGGGTGCGGGGCTCGGCGTGGTCGAGCTGACCGTGGCTCTGCATGCCGTGTTCGACGCACCCCGCGACAAGATCATCTGGGACGTGGGCCACCAGTGCTACCCCCACAAGATCCTGACCGGCCGCCGCGACCGCATCCGCACGCTGCGCACCAAGGGCGGTCTGTCGGGCTTCACCAAGCGCTCTGAATCCCCCTATGACCCGTTCGGCGCGGGCCATAGCTCGACCTCGATCTCGGCGGCTGTCGGCTTCACCATGGGCCGCGAGCTGGGCGCCGAGACGGGCGACGCGATCGCGGTGATCGGCGATGGCGCGATGTCGGGCGGCATGGCCTTCGAGGCGATGAACCACGCGGGCCATCTGGGCAAGCGGATGTTCGTGGTGCTCAACGACAACGAGATGTCGATCGCCCCACCGGTCGGCGCGCTCTCGACCTACCTCACCCGGCTCTATTCCGAAGCCCCGCTGCAGGATCTGAAATCCGCCGCGAAAGGCGCGATGAGCCTGCTGCCCGAGCCGTTCCAGGAAGGCGCGCGCCGCGCCAAGGAAATGCTCAAGGGCATGGCCATGGGCGGAACGCTCTTCGAAGAGCTGGGCTTCTCCTATGTCGGCCCCGTGGACGGGCATGATCTCGACCAGCTCCTGCCGCTGCTGCGCACGCTCAAGGCCCGCGCGACCGGCCCGGTGCTCATCCATGCGCTGACGAAGAAGGGCAAGGGCTATGCGCCTGCCGAAAGCCGACCCGATGGCGGCCACGCCACCGCGAAATTCGACGTGGCGACGGGCGAGCAGAAGAAATCCCCCTCGAACGCGCCAAGCTACACCAAGGTCTTCGCCGAGAGCCTGATCAAGGAAGCGGCGAAGGACGAAAAGATCGTCGGCGTCACCGCCGCGATGCCCGACGGCACGGGGCTGAACCTCTTCGCCGCGCAATTCCCGCGCCGCTGTTTTGACGTGGGCATCGCCGAGCAGCACGCCGTGACCTTCTCGGCCGGGCTCGCGGCCTCGGGGATGAAGCCGTTCTGCGCAATCTACTCGACTTTCCTGCAACGCGGCTACGACCAGATCGTGCATGACGTGGCGATCCAGCGCCTGCCGGTGCGTTTCGCCATCGACCGCGCGGGTCTGGTGGGCGCCGATGGCGCGACCCATGCCGGCAGTTTCGATATCGGCTTCATGTCGTCCCTTCCGGGCATGGTCGTGATGGCCGCCGCCGACGAGGCGGAACTCGTGCACATGGTCGCCACCGCCGCAGCCCATGATGAAGGCCCGATTGCTTTCCGTTACCCGCGCGGTGAGGGCATGGGCGTCGACATGCCCGAGACAGGCGTGCCGCTGGAAATCGGCAAGGGCCGGATGATCGCGGAAGGCTCGCGCGTCGCGATCCTGTCCTACGGCACCCGTCTGGCCGAGGTTCTGAAAGCCCGCGAGGCGCTCGCCGCGCGCGGACTTGCGCCGACGATCGCCGATGCGCGGTTCGTCAAACCGCTCGACACCGATCTGATCGACCGGCTCGTGGCCGAACACGAGGCGCTGATTTGTATTGAAGAGGGCGCGGTGGGCGGCTTCGGCAGCCATGTCGCGCAATACCTGTCGGATCGCGGCGTCTTCGATCACGGGTTCAAGTTCCGCTCGATGGTCCTGCCCGACACCTTCATCGACCACGCCTCGCCCGAGGACATGTACCACACCGCCGGGATGGACGCGCCGCAGATCGAGGCGAAGGTGCTCGAGCTTCTCGGCGTCGCGGTCGCGAAACGCGCCTGAGATAAGCTACGCTTATCCAGGCGGGGCCTGCATAAGCGTAGCTTATGCGGCCTCGGCCTCGCTCAGCAGCCCTTCCGAGACCAGCCGCGCGGCCCAGCCCTCCGGCCCCTCGAAGAGATGCGTCTTCCAGCCGAAAGTATGTGCCGTCGCGATATTGTCCGCGCGGTCATCGGTGAAAATCAGCTGCGCACCCGAAAGCCCCGTCGCTTCTTCGACCATCGCGTAGATCTTCGGATCGGGCTTCGTCACGCCCATATGGCCCGAAATGAAATCGCGGTCGAATTCGCGCAGGAACGGGTAGTGCGTGGCCGCATAATCATAGCTACCGATCCCGAAATTCGTCAGCGAGAAAACCGGCATCCCCTTGGCCTGCAAGGCTTTCATCAAGCGCAGGGAATGCGGAATGTCGGGGGCTGCCATCTCGATCCAGTCATCGTGCCAGCGCCGGATCGCATCGCGCCAGGTCGGGTATTTCTCGGCCCATTCGTAGATCGTTTCGCGGAACGGCGCGCCGCGGTCGATCTCGTCATTCATGCCGTGCAGATCGACCTCGGCGAACATCGCCTCGCGCGTCTCGCGGGGCATGATGCGGTCGTAATGCCGCTCGGGCTGCCATTCGATCAGCACGTTGCCGATATCGAAAATCACCGCTTCAACCATTCTCTGCCTCCCTGATCGCCGCGCGCGCCACCCGGTCGAGCGCGTCCGAGAACCGCGCCCGATCCGCCTTGGAAAACGGCTTGCCGCCGCCCTGCCGGAACGGATCGGCCGAGCGCAGGTCCGCCATAAGATCGCGCGTTGCCAAGACGTTACCGATATTCGCAGGGGTCAGCGCCTCGCCATCGGGGCGCAGCACCCGCGCGCCCGCCTCCACGCATTTCGCGGCCAGCGGAATGTCGTTTGTGATCACCACATCGCCCCGGCCCGCGCGCTCGGCGATATACATGTCGGCCACGTCCGGCCCCTGATCGACATAGACCATCTCGACCAGCGGGTTGGGCGAGGGCCGCAGCCCCCCGTTCGAAACCAGCATCAGCTTGACGCCCAGCCGCGTCGCCACGCGCTCGGCCTCGGCCTTTACCGGACAGGCATCGGCATCGACCCAGATCACGCCCAGAGCGCCTCGGCGTGGAAAGCGAGGTGATCGGGGATGAAGCTTTGCACGAAGTAATAGCTGTGATCGTAGCCCTTCTGCATCCGGAAGGTGCCGGGCTGACGGCGCGCGGCCATGGCCTCGGCCAGCGCCTCGGGCTTCAGCAGATCGAGGAACTGATCCGAGCCGCCCTGATCGATCAGAACTTCACCCTCGAAGCCGACCTCGCGCATCAGAAGCGTCGCGTCATGTGCGGCCCATTGGCTTTCGTCATCCCCCAGATAGGCACTGAACTGCTTGCGCCCCCAGTCGCTTTGCGTCGGGTTTGCGATCGGCGCGAAGGCCGAGACCGAACGGAAACGCTCGGGCAAGGACATCGCCAGCGTCAGCGCGCCATGCCCGCCCATCGAATGGCCGGTGATCGCCTGCCGCTCGGGGTCGATCTCGAAAGCGGCGTCGATCGCGTTGGGCAGTTCCTCGGCGATGTAATCCCACATCCGGAAATGCGGCGCCCAGGGCGATTGCGTGGCGTTGACGTAGAAGCCCGCGCCTTGACCCAGATCGTAATCCTCGTGATCGGCCACGCCCTCGCCGCGTGGCGAGGTGTCGGGGAAGACCAGCGCGATCCCGTGCTCGGCGGCGAATGCCTGCGCACCGGCCTTGGTCATCGCGTTCTCATGCGTGCAGGTCAGTCCCGAGAGATACCACAGCACGGGCACCGGCCCGTCCTCGGCCTCGCGCGGCAGGAACAGACCGAAGGTCATCTCGCAATCGTTCACCTTTGAAGCGTGCGAATAGACGCCCTGAACGCCTCCGAAGCAGCGGTTTTCCGAGATCGTTTTCATCAAAGCCTCCTCAGCCGTGAACCCAATGGATGACCGCCGGAACCGTGAGGATCGAGACGGCGGTCGAGACGAGAATGGCGGCCGAGACGCGCTGCGGCGCCACCCCGAAATGCTGCGCCAGAATATAGACATTGCCCGCGACGGGAAGGGCGGCGGCGGCGATCATCACGCCGGCCGCGTAGGGCTCGACGTCGAAGATCAGAAGTGCCGTGACCGCGATGGCCGCCGGATGCAGGAAGAGCTTGCCGAAAGAGAGCCATATCGCGGGCGCGGGCTTTTCCGCCGATTTGCCCGCGAGCGAGGCGCCGATGGCAAAGAGCGCACCCGGCGTGGCCGCGGCCCCCAGCAGCGTCATGAATTCCTCGAGCGGGCCCGGCATCGGCAGTTTCAGGCCGGCCCAGGCAAGCCCCGCCAGCATCGAGACGATCATCGGGTTCTTCACCAGCCCCAGCGCGATCGGTGCGAGCGAGACCTTTCCGTGCCGCGAGGCGGTGATGAAGATGGTGATGATCGAGGAAAACACGATCAGGTCACAGGCGAGCACCATCAGCACCGGCCCGACGGCAAGCGGACCGAGCAGCACCACCAGCATCGGCACTCCGAGAAAGCCGGTATTCCCGGTCATCGAAGTATGCGCCTCCATCGCGGCGAGCGCGGTCGGCAGCTTGCGGGTCTTTGCCACCGCGAAGCTCACCAGCCAGACCGCGCCCGAGCCCGTCAGATAGGCAAGGATGAATTGCGGGTCGAACAGTGCGCCCAGATCGAGATTGGCGGAGAATTTGAACAGCATCGCCGAGAGCGCGAAATAGAAGACGAATTTCGTCAGCCACGCGGTCGCCTCGGCGGTGAAAAAGCGGATCTGCCCGGCGAACCAGCCAAGCCCGATCAGGGCGAAGAAGGGCAAGGTCTTGAGAAAGATCTCGAGCATGGACAAGCGCTAGCATGCGGTTTGGCCAAGTGCCAGACAGGGAATGCAACCCGAGCGCGGCGTGGAGAGCGGGTCATGCCTCCGGCGGGGATATTTGGACCAAGTCGAAAGGGAACGCGCGCTTTCGAATTGGCTCAAATATTCCCCGCGGAGCGACCGTCGCGCGCAAGGGGCGCGGCGGTCGGGATCAGCCGCCGCCGATCAACACGCCCGCTGCGAAGACCAACGCCCCGCCGAGCACGACCTGGAAGGCGGCGCGCAGGAAGGGCGTCTCCATGTAGCGGTTCTGGATCCAGGTGATCGCCCAAAGCTCCAGGAACACGACGACGAAGGCGATGGTGGTCGCGGTCCAGAAATCGGGGATCAGGTAGGGCAATGCGTGACCCAGGCCGCCGATCGCGGTCATGATGCCCGAAGCCAGGCCGCGCTTGAGCGGCGAGCCACGTCCCGAGATCACGCCGTCGTCATGGGCGGCCTCGGTGAAGCCCATCGAGATCCCCGCGCCGACGGATGCGGCGAGACCCACGAGCAGGGTGGTGTGCGGGTCATGGGTCGCGAAGGCGGTGGCGAAGATCGGGGCGAGGGTCGACACCGAGCCGTCCATCAGCCCCGCGAGGCCCGGCTGCACCCAGGTCAGAACGAACTGGCGATGCGCGGCGCGGTCTTCCTCGTCCTTCTCGCTTTCGGGCAGGTTGGTCGCCGTCAGCTCTTCGGCCTTCTTCTCGTGGCCGAGTTCCGCAGCGGCGAGATCGCCCAGCAACTCGCGGGTGCTGGCATCCGAACTGCGCTGGGCGGCGAGGGTGTAGAACTTGCCCGCCTCACGCTCCATCGCCTCGGCCTCGCCGCGGATCGTGTCGAGCGAGAGGTTCTTTGCCAGCCAGACCGGCTTGCGATTGTAAAAGCCCGCGACATGTTCGCGGCGAATGAGCGGGATCACCTCGCCGAAGCGTTCCTGATGGCGCGCGATGAGGCGGCGGCGGTGCTCGTCCTCTTCCTCGGCCATGCCCTCGAAGATATTGGCTGAGGCGGGGAAATCCTTGCGCAGGTGTTCGGCATATTGGCGGTAGATGCGTGCGTCATCTTCTTCGGAGGAGATGGCGAGCGCGAGAACTTCCTGTTCGGACAGGTCGCTGAACCGCCGACGGGAGGCAAATCCGGGAAGCATGGGGGAGACCCTCTCTTTTAGAACAATTCCAAAATAGCGGGGTTTGCGCGCAATGCAATGCGGCATTTCGAACTAAGCAGTTCAGAATCTCTTGTAATCTGAACGGATCGGTTCATATTCCCAAAATGAACGAACGAGTTCAGTTATGGAGATTCGTCATGAAACGCTTCGCTTATGCCCTGCTCCTGAGTCTGGCCGGTGTCACGGCCGCCTCGGCCGGTATCGGGGATTTCACGCTGCCGCGCCTCGATTTCCCGAGCACGGGAAGCCCCGTCGTCACGCAGGGCTGCAATGATCTGACGCAGAGCTGCGCCGGGAATTAATCCCGCCCGAGATGCGTCTCTCCGCGTTGGGCGGCGAGGCGCATCTGGTGCTCGCGTTCGCGGAAACGCGCGCGATCGGCGTCGGAATACTCCCCGATGCAACGATGACAGGAAACGCCCTCTTCGTAATCGGGATGGCGTTTGTCCTCGGCGGAAACCGGACGGCGGCAGGCGTGACAGCTATCGTAATCGCCCTGTTTGAGCCCGTGGCGCAGGCTGACGCGCTGGTCGAAGACGAAACAGTCGCCGTGCCAAAGCGAGCCCTCCTCGGGCATTTCTTCCAGATATTTCAGGATGCCGCCCTTGAGGTGATAGACCTCGGGCACGCCCTCGGCGAGCAGGAAGTTCGTCGATTTTTCACAGCGAATGCCGCCGGTGCAGAACATCGCGACGCGCTTGTTGTGGAAGCGATGCGCATTGTCGCGCCACCAAGCGGGAAACTCGCGGAAGGATTTCGTGCCGGGGTCGATGGCGCCCTCGAACGTGCCGATCTCGATCTCGTAATCGTTGCGGGTGTCGATCACCACCGTGTCGGGCGAGGAGATCAGTTCGTTCCAGTCCTGCGGCTCGACGTAATGGCCGACGCGGGCCTTCGGGTCGATATCGGGCTCGCCCATGGTGACGATCTCGCGCTTGAGCCGCACCTTCATCCGGCCGAAGGGCATCTGCTCGGCGGTGCTTTCCTTCCACTCCAGATCGGAACAGCCCGGCAGCGCGCGGATATGGGCGAGAACCGTGTCGATCCCCTCACGCGGGCCCGCGATGGTGCCGTTGATCCCCTCGCGCGCGATCAGGAGCGAGCCTTTCACCCCTTGCGCGCAGGCGAGCTTTGCCAGCGGGGCCTTGAGGGCCTCGGGATTTTCGAACCGGGTGAAATGATAGAGCGCGGTGACGGTAAACATGGGGCAGGGATTAGCGCCGCGCGGGGGCTTTAGGCAAGAGCCGTTGACCATGCGGGGTCCGCGCCCTACCCATGAGTGGACCCTGCGGGAGAGATGAGATGACCAAAGCCCTGATCGTGATCGACGTGCAAAACGACTTCTGCCCCGGCGGCGCGCTGGCGGTGGCGGGCGGGGACGAGATCCTGCCGCGCGTGAACGTGCTGATGACCGAGTTCGATACGGTGGTGCTGACGCAGGATTGGCACCCTGCCGACCATTCCTCGTTCGCGAGCCAGCATGAGGGCGGCGCGCCGTTTACGCAGGTGCATATGGATTACGGGCTGCAGACGCTCTGGCCGGATCATTGCGTGCAAGGCACCAAGGGCGCCGAGTTTCATCCCGATCTGGCGGTGGACCGGGCGCAGATGATCATCCGCAAGGGTTTCCGCGCGGGCGTGGACAGCTATTCGGCCTTTTTCGAGAATGACCACAAGACCACGACGGGGCTTGCGGGCTACCTGCGCGACCGGGGCATCGAGGAGCTGAGTTTCGTCGGGCTCGCCACAGATTTCTGCGTGGCCTGGTCGGCGCTGGACGCGGCGAAGCTCGGGTTCAAGGCGACGGTGCTGGAAGGCGCGTGCCGTGCTATCGACCTCGACGGCTCGCTCGCGGCAGCGCATGAGGCGATGCGCGCGGCCGGCGTGAAGCTGGAGGCCTGATCCATGGTCGATATCGCCACCCGCGTTTATAACCACAAGTGGAAGATCGACCCGATCGTGCGGTCGCTCATCGACACGGATTTCTATAAGTTGTTGATGTGCCAGTCGATTTTCCGCAACAAGCCCGACACCAACGTCACGTTCAGCCTGATCAACCGGACGAAATCGATCCGGCTTGCGGACCTGATCGACGAAGGCGAGCTGCGTGAACAGCTCGATTATGCGCGCTCGCTGAAATTGGCGCGGGGCGAAAGCACCTGGCTGCGCGGCAACACGTTCTACGGCAAGCGGCAGATGTTCCGCTCGGATTTCATGGAGTGGTTCGAGGGCTATCAGCTGCCGCCCTATCATCTCGAAAAGCGCGACGGGCAATATGAGCTGACCTTCGAGGGCAAATGGCACGAGGTCATGCTCTGGGAGATCCCGGCGCTGGCGATCCTGATGGAGCTGCGTGGGCGGGCCGTGCTGAACCGGATGGGGCGGTTCGAGCTGCAGGTGCTCTATGCCCGCGCGATGACCAAGGTCTGGGAGAAGATCGAGGCGCTGCGCGAGCTGGACAATCTTCGGATCGCGGATTTCGGCACGCGGCGGCGGCATTCCTTCCTGTGGCAGGACTGGTGCGTGCAGGCGATGCTGGAGGGGTTGGGCGATGTCTCTGAAGGCGGAGCATTTACCGGCACGTCGAACTGCCTGATCGCGATGCGGCGCGATATCGAGGCGGTGGGCACCAACGCGCATGAGCTGCCGATGGTCTATGCCGCGCTGGCCGAGAGTGACGCGGAGCTGGCCCAGGCCCCTTACAAGGTTCTCGCCGATTGGCATGAGGAGCATGAGGGCAACCTGCGCATCATCCTGCCCGACACTTACGGCACGAAGGGGTTTCTGGAGCACGCGCCGGACTGGCTGGCGGGTTGGACGGGGATCCGGATCGACTCGGGCGATCCGGCGGCCGGGGCTGAGATCGCGATCGACTGGTGGAAGTCGCGCGGGGAAGACCCGCGCGAAAAGCTGGTGATCTTCTCGGATGGGCTGAGCGTCGACAAGATCCGCGAGCTTCACGCGCAATTCGTGGGCCGGGTGAAGGTGAGCTTCGGCTGGGGCACGCTTCTGACCAACGATTTCCGGGGGCTGGTGCCGAATGATGCGCTCGCGCCGTTCAGCCTTGTGTGCAAGGCGGTGGAGGCGAACGGCCATCCGACGGTGAAGCTGTCGGACAACCCGGAGAAGGCGATGGGACCGGCAGACGAAATCGCCCGCTACAAGCGCGTATTCGACGTGGGCCAGCAGCAGGCGATGAAGGTCATCGTCTGAAGCGTCAGGTGATCGCGTTGAGGATCAGGTAGAGCACGGCTGAGAGCGCAGCCGAGGCCGGGACGGTGACGACCCAGGCCGCGGCCACGGTCAGCATATGCGAGCGGCGCACGAGAAGGCGGCGCTTGCGCTCCTCGGGGGGGACGGGCTTGCCCTTGCTGATGCCCAGCTCGCGGGCGCGTTTCTCGGCATGCCATTCGCGGTAGAAGCCCACGCCGAAGATGCCGCCGACCGCGATATGGGTCGAGGAGACCGGCAGGCCCAGCCACGACGCCACGATCACCGTGATCGCCGCCGAAAGCGCCACGCAATAGGCGCGCATCGGGTTGAGCTTGGTGATCTCGTTGCCGACGAGGCGGATCAGCTTCGGTCCGAAGAGCAGCAGACCGACCGAGATCCCAAGCGCGCCTACGGCCATGACCCAGAACGGGATGCCGACCTGTGCGGCGATGTCGCCCTGCTCGACCGTGTGGACGATGGCCGCAAGCGGGCCGACCGCGTTGGCCACGTCATTCGCGCCATGAGCGAAGCTCAGCAGCGCGGCCGAGACGACGAGCGGCATCGCGAAGAGCGACTTGAGCGATTTCTTGCGGTTCTCCATCCCTTCCGACTGACGGCGGATCAAGGGGATCGTGATGAGCCAGCCCGCGCCGCCGACGATCACGCCGATCATGACGGCCTGAAGAAGGGTGATCTTGAACAGATGCTTGAGGCCCTTCAGCGCGAGATAGGCGGCGAAGGCGCCTGCCATGATGCCGATCAGGATCGGCACCCATTTGCGGGCGGCGGCGATCTTGTCATCGACATAGATCACCTTGGATTTGATGATCGCGAGGAAGAAGGCGGCGATCACGCCCCCCATCACGGGCGAAATCACCCAGCTTGCCGCGATCATCCCCATCGAGGCCCAGTCCACCGCGCCGAAACCGGCCGCCACGATCCCCGCACCCACGACGCCGCCGACGATGGAATGGGTGGTCGAGACCGGTGCGCCGAGCCAGGTCGCGAGGTTCAGCCAGAGGGCGGCCGCCAGAAGCGCCGACATCATCGCCCAGACGAAATGCGTGGAATCGGGCAGCGCGCTGGGCTCGATGATGCCCTTGGCCACGGTCTTCACCACATCTCCGCCCGCAACCAGCGCGCCCAGGCTCTCGAAGATTGCCGCGATGATCAGCGCCAGCAACAACGTCATCGCCTTGGAGCCCACTGCGGGGCCCATGTTGTTGGCGACATCGTTCGCGCCGATATTGAGCGCCATATAGGCCCCGATCCCGGCCGCCGCGATCACCACGAGCTGTCCGGGCTGACCGCCCATCAGCACGGCGGCCACCAGACCGGCGAGCACGATGAAGGCCAGCGCCAGACCCGGTGCGACGAGCCCACGCGCCACGAATTGCGTGCCTTCCTCGACCCGGCCGATCCGCTTGAGATCCTTGTCGAGGGTTTTCCACTGATTGACGCGGGGGTCGGGGTTCTGGCTGGCCACTGTCACGAACCTGTCGTCTGGGTGTCACAAATTCCCGGTGCCCTAGCGGGAATGAGTCTGTGTGACAAGCCTGCGCGGGAGTGTCTCTCTCAAAGGTTGCGCAGAATCTTCTGCAGGCCCTCTTCGGCGACGAGGCCGGCAGCCTCTTTGGGTGCGAACCACTTGCGCTTGCGCTGGCCGACCTCGGGATAGGTTTTCTCCAGCTGCTCCACCCGGAGCAAGAAGACGATCACATCCGTGGGCACCGCAAGCCCGCTGTCGAGGATCTTGTCGTAGTGAAAATCGCCGATCGGTTCCTTTTCGACCAAGCCGCGCGCGCCGGCCTCTTCCCAGGCTTCCTGCTGGGCGGCTCCCGAAAGCGAGCGGCCCCGCATCGGCCAGCCCTTCGGCAGCACCCAGCGACCGGTATCGCGCGAAGTGATCAGCAGAACCTGGGTCTTTCCGTCGCGCACACGCAGGCACAGCGCCGCCACCTGCAACGAGGCGGGGCGATGGCCGAGAATGCCCTTCGCGACGGTTTTGGCCCATTTCATCTGCCGGTCTCCCATGGCGGCGTATCGTCGATCAGATGACGCGCGAGATCGAGCGCGCGATCTAGGTACAGTCTCTGGCGCGGATCGGAAGGGGTCGCACGGGTCACAATCCAGCCAGCTGACGCAAAGGCACGTAGTGCTATGAAAAGCGGCAGCAACGCCTCTTGTTCGGGCGGGAACGGACGCGCGCCGCGATAGCCTGCCACCAGCCCCTCGGCCTGCTCGGCCCAGAGCGGGTCTCCCCAGCCCTGAACGAGCGCGGTCGCGAGGTCGTAGAGCCGATATCCCGGACCGCAGTCGTCGAAGTCGATCAGCGAGAGGCCCGCCGGACCGCTCAGCACGTTCTCGCGCAGGACATCCGCATGGATCGGGCCGAAATCGCTGGCCAGCACGAGCCGCTCCCGCGCCAGATCGCGCGCCTCGATCAGGGTCGCGGCCTCGTCTGCGCTGAGTTGGGGATGCTCCCAGAACCGCCCCCAGAGCGCGCGCTCGCCCACAAGCCCCTCGATGTCCCAGGCATGGCGCGTGAAGTCATGCGGCGGGGCGGCGTCGCAGGCGGAATGAAAGCGCGCGATAAGCGCGCCTAGCGCCTCGGCATCGCGGCGCACCTGCGCGCCATCAGGCCCGAGCGGCAGATCGCCCGCCCCGATCGGCGCACCCTCGAGCCACTCCACGCAAGAGGTCACCCGGTTGCGCACCGATCCCGTCAGCTCCCCGTTCAGCGCGCGCACCGGGCGCGGCACCGGCAGGCCCTGATCGGCCAGCGCCTCGCACCAGCGCAGCTCGGCCTCGATGCCTTTGCGCCCCTGATAGCCGGGACGGTGCAGGCGCAGGGCGACGCGGTGACCGTTCTTCAGATGCGCCTCGAAGACGATATTCTCGCGGTTCTTCACCAGCCGGGGCGGTTCGGAGGCCTGCCCCCAGGAATACAGCGCAGCCTCCGCCATCGCCTGTGCGATCTTGTCCGAACTCATGCGGGCAGCTCCTCGAAACAGTCCGAGAGCTTGCCGATCAGCTCGTCGGCATCCGCGCGGGAAAAGACCATCGGCGGGCGGATCTTGAGGATGTGCTGCGCGCGGCCCACCCGGCCCATCAAGACGTGACGATCGCGCATCGCCTCGACGATGCGACCGGCCTCAGCGCTCGCAGGCTCGCCATCCCGGGCCAGTTCGATCCCGAGAAAGAGGCCAAGCCCGCGCGTGTCGGCGATCAACGGATGAGACAGCTCGCGCAGCCCGTCGAGCAGATAGGCCCCGACCTCGGCCGCGTTCTCCTGCAAGCCTTCCTCCTCGATTACCCGCAGTACCTCCATCGCCGCGGCGACCGAGACAGGATTGCCGCCGAAGGTGTTGAAATAGCCAAACGCCTCGCGGAAGGCGGCCATCACCTGAGGCGCCGCCACCAGCCCCGCGACCGGGTGGCCATTGCCCATCGGCTTGCCCATCGTGACCACGTCGGGGGTGAAGCCGAGCCACTCGTGGCCCCAGAAATTCGACCCTATTCTGCCGAAACCGGGCTGAACCTCGTCGCACAGGATCAGCCCGCCCGCGCGGCGGATCACCTCCACCGTGGGGTCGAGGAAACCGGGGGCGACGCCGGGCATCCCCTCATTGGCGAAGATCGGGCAGAGCATGAAGCCCGCGAATCCGTGCCCGCTCGCCTCCAGCTCGTCGATGGCGCGGGCGACGTTCGCGGCGAAGGCCTCGGGCTGCGCGTCAAGCGACCCGCCCAGGGGCGCAAGACTGTCCGGCGCGGGCACCCGGCGGATGTGATCCGGCCAGCCCCCGATCGGCGGGCGCCGGGTGGACAGATGCGCCACGGCGGTCGTGTTGCCGTGATAGGTGTTGTCGGTCGCGATGAAGCCGCGCTTGCCGGTAACTGCCTGCGCCATCCGCAAAGCGACGTCATTGGCCTCGGACCCGGTGCAGGTCATCAGAAGCTGGCCGGGGAAACTGACCTTGCCCAGCAGTGTCTCGGCATAATCGAGAATGCCCTCATGCAGGTAGCGCGTATGGGTATTGAGCACCCCGGCCTGCTCGCAGATCGCCTTGACGATACGCGGATGGGAATGGCCGCAATGGGCGACGTTGTTATAGGCGTCGAGGTAACGCTGCCCCCGCGCATCGAACAGATACGCGCCCTGCCCGCGCACGATCTCCACCGGGCGGTCGTAGAAAATCGGCACGTTCGGCCCCAACAGCCGCGCGCGCCGCTCCAGCAGATCATTCCCCATCCGATACCTTCCCGCGCAGCGCCTTCACCTCGCCCCGGATCGTCTTCGCCTTCAGCCGCCGCTTCTTCGAACCCAGCGTGGGCCGCGTTGCGATCCGCTTCTTGGGCTTTTCCAGCGCCTTGCGGATCATCTCGGCCAGACGCTCGCGCGCGATTTCACGGTTGCGCGCCTGCGAGCGCGTATCCTGAACCTGCAAGACGATCGCCCCCTCCGTCGTCCATTTCCGCCCCGCGATCCGGCGCAGACGCGCCTTCACCGGCGGTGGCAGATTGGGCGAGCGTTCCGCCTCGAAGCGCAGCTCGACGGCGGTCGAGACCTTGTTCACGTTCTGCCCGCCGGGGCCCTGCGCCCGGGTGAAGCTTTCGGTGATTTCCCAATCCTCGATGGCAATCTGATCGTTGATCCGCAGCATGGGCCACAAGCTAGCTTACGCAGAGAAAAACGAAAGCCCCCTTCCTCTTGGTCCAAATATCCCGGGGGTGAGGCGCGACGCGCCGAGGGGGCAGCGCCCCCTCTTTCTTCGTCATTTGTCGCTCTCCGGCGACGGCGGGGCAGGGCCCCCTCTCTGACGACGAAATGTCGCCCTCCGGTGACGGGGCAGCGCCCGCTTACCCCGCCAGCAAGCGCGTCCCGTCATGGCCGCTGATGCGCACGCTCATCAACGTGCCTTCGGGCTGATCCGCTCCGAAAGCCACCTCGGCAAAGCCTTCGGTGCGCGCCACGCGCGGGCCTTCGGTCAGCACGACCTGTTCGGTCCCCACCTGCGCCTGAAGATGGGCGGCCAGCGCCGCCTCGCCCTTGGCGCGCAGCCGCGCGGCGCGCTCCTTGATGATCGGGCCCTTGACGGCGGGCATCCGGGCGGCGGGCGTGCCCTTGCGCGCGGAGTAAGGGAAGACGTGCAGGAAGGTCAGGTGACAATCATCCACGAGCCGCAGGGAGTTTTCGAACATCGCTTCGGTCTCGGTCGGGAAACCCGCGATGATATCGGCGCCGAATACGATGCCGGGGCGCAGCTTGCGCGCCTCCTCGGTGAAGCGAATCGCGTCGTCGCGCAGGTGGCGGCGCTTCATCCGTTTCAGGATCATGTCGTCGCCGGCTTGCAAGCTCAGGTGAAGATGCGGCATCAGGCGCGGCTCGGTCGCGATCGCGAGCATCAGGTTCTCGTCGGCCTCGATCGAATCGATCGAGGAGATCCGCAGGCGCGGCAGGTCCGGCACCAGACGCAGGATCCGCATCACCAGATCGCCCAGCCGCGGTTCGCCGGGCAGATCGGCGCCCCAGGAGGTCAGGTCCACCCCGGTCAGCACGACCTCGTTGAAACCGCGATCCACGAGACGCTTGATCTGCTCGACCACGACACCCGCGGGGACCGAGCGCGAATTGCCGCGCCCGAAGGGGATGATGCAGAAGGTGCAGCGGTGATCGCAGCCGTTTTGCACCTGAACATAGGCTCTATGCCGGCCGAATCCGTCGATCAGGTGACCGGCGGTCTCCTTGACCGACATGATGTCGTCGACCATGACGCGCTCGGTCTCGCCGATGAAATCGGGGCCCTGCGGGGCGAGCTGCGCCCAGGTCTCGGCCTGCATCTTCTCGTGATTGCCGATGACCTTGGTGACCTCGCCCATGGCTGCGAAGGTCTCGGGCTCGGTCTGCGCGGCGCATCCCGTCACGATCACCGGCGCGCCGGGGTTTTCGCGCGCCAGACGGCGGATTTCCTGCTTGGCCTTGCGCACGGCCTCGGCGGTCACGGCGCAGGTATTGACCACGACCGCGCCTTCCAGCCCGGCCTGCTCGGCCAGCTCTTTCATCGCCTCCGTCTCATAGGCGTTGAGACGGCAGCCGAGCGTCGAGAAAACGGGCGGTTTCATAGCGAGGCCAGAAATTCGGGGGTGAGCGTCGCGTCGAAGACATGCGCGGTCGGGCCGGTCATCCAGACGCCATCCTCGCGCCAGTCGATCTCGAGTTGCCCGCCATCGACATCGACGAGCACATGCTTGCCGGTCAACCCGCGCAGGTTGGCGGCGACGGCGGTCGCACAGGTGCCCGAGCCGCAAGCGAGCGTGATGCCGGTGCCGCGCTCCCAGACGCGCATGCGCAGATGGTCGGGGCCGATGAGCGAGGCGAATTCGACATTCGTGCGCTCGGGGAAAAGGGGATCGTGCTCGACCGCAGGGCCGCGCGCGGCCGGGTCCAAGCTGTTCGCATCCTCGACGAAGAAGACGCAATGCGGGTTGCCCATGCCCACCGCGATCGGATCGCCCTCGAGCGGCAGATGCGCGGGATCGTTGCCCGGCAGGACAGGAATCTGCGCGGCGTCGAGAATCGGTGCGCCCATATTGACCGAGACCATCCCGTCGGCCCGCCGAACCGCGCCAAGCTCTCCGCGTTCGGTCAGAAGCGTGACGCGATCCTGTCCGAGCTGGCGCATCATGTAATCGCTCACGCAGCGCGTGGCATTGCCGCAAGCGCCCGCCCGCGAGCCATCGGAATTCCAGAAATCGAGCGTGAAATCAGCCCCTTGCGCCGGACGGATCACCGCGAGCTGGTCAAACCCGACGCCGCGATGGCGATCTCCGAGCGCGCGTGCCAGCGCAGGCGTGACCGGATCGTCGCCCTCGCGGGCGTCGATCACGACGAAATCATTGCCGAGCCCGTGCATTTTCATGAAGGGCAGGCCGGAGGCTGTGCGCGCTGTATTCATGGCGCGCGATATACGCCTGCGGCCCGGTTTTTTCCAGATGCGTAGTTTTTGTGAATTTTATGCCTTGACCCCCCCGGCGGGGGTTTGTAGAGACGCGCCCTGTGATGGGCCGTTAGCTCAGTTGGTAGAGCAACTGACTTTTAATCAGTGGGTCGCAGGTTCGAATCCTGCACGGCTCACCATCACCTCGAAAACCCGGGCTTCGGCTCGGGTTTTTGCGTTTATGGACCGCTGTGGCGGGGTGGGCTTCGGAACCTTGCCGGGTGGGCATGCGTAACTCCTGCAAAGGAGGCACCATGTTTCAGTGGATCACCGGCGTTATCGCGGCTTTCGGCTATCTGGGCATTGCGGGGTTGATGCTGGCGGAGAATGTGTTTCCGCCGATCCCTTCCGAGCTGATCATGCCGCTGGCGGGTTACATGGCGGCGCGCGGAGATTTCTCGCTGCTCTGGCTGATCTTCGCAGGAACGGCAGGCTCGGTCTTGGGCGCGGTTCTGTGGTACTGGATCGGGCTGAAGATCGGGTTGGAGCGCCTTTGCGCCCTGTCGCGCCGCCACGGGCGCTGGATCGGGATCGCCCCGCGTGACATCACCCGCACGAAACATTGGTTCGACCGCCACGGTTGGGCGGCGGTGTTTCTCGGCCGGATGATGCCCGGAGCACGCACATTGATTTCGGTGCCGGCGGGTATGGCACGGATGCCTTTCGTGCCGTTTCTCGCCTATACGACGGTGGGGTCCGCGCTCTGGACGAGTTTCCTGACCATCGCGGGGTTCGTGCTGCACCGTCAATATGGCGAGGTCGCGAATTGGGTGAACCCGGTTTCGACGGGGCTGCTGATCGCGTTGGTGCTGGTCTATCTGTGGCGAGTGATCCGCTGGAAGCCGCTGGAGGAAGGCCGGGCGTGAAGGCTCTCAGAGAAGTTCCGTGGAATACCCGAACGCCGCGAAATCCGCCGCATAGAGCTTGCGGATGAGCGCTTCGCTCTTGTCGCAATAGGCCGTGCGGAGTTTTTCTTCCGCGTTCGTCGGATTGCCCGCGCGAGGCAGCTCTGCCGGGCCATCGCTCCCCCAGATCCGTTGCACGGCGGTGACGAGATCCGCATCGAGCGATTCCACTTTGCAGATATGATCGAACTTATCGAGCGGCAGCAGCATCAACGCGCTCTGCGGTGCCCAATGGGCATCGCGATAGAGCCCACCCTGATCGAGGAAGCGGCAAAAGGAGAGAAAGCTCGGCTGACCGTTTTCGTCGAGCTCGAGCATATGTTTCCAGCGCTCCATGCGGGGACCGCGCAGGATTTTGTCTTGATAGGACGACAGCACGCGGGTGAAGGGATTGCGCACGACGGTGAAGGTGAAAACGGCATCGCTCTCAAGCGCGGCTACCTGAGCGCGCGACATATAGGGCGGGCGCAGCCATCTGTGCTTGTCACCTTCGCCGGCGAGGGGGCGGCGATAGGACGAATGTTCCGACAGGATCCGGGCCACGGTCGTATTCGCGGCTTTGGGAATGCGATTGTAGAAAAACATGTCATCGGGAGAGAACGCGCCGCGCGGGATCATGTGGAAGAGGCTGCAGGGGCCGGAACAGGGATATTTGCGAAAGAACGGCGTGAGGGCATTGAAGCCGGGTCGTGCGATCCTGTCGCGCAGATCATGTGCCGGAAGGGAAGCCATGCAGGTTGAGTGTCTTCTCTCTAGTGGTGTCCTTTCCTTCCTTCGGGGAAATATGCCGATAAATCAACGCTTGAGATCATCGCCGCAAGACGCGGCGCGCTTGGAACGCGACGGATGCGAGGTTGGATCGGGGCAGCGGGCTTCGATCCTGACGGAATAACGGTGCAGTCGTGATTTGTGCCGGATAGGGGCTGAAAACTGTTGTTCGGGCTGGGCTGTAAAGCTACACCCACGCTCTGAAACGTGCCCGTTGCGTGAAGTGATCTCATGTCCGCCCAGAAACGCCGCATCATCATTCATCTTGGTTTCCCGAAGACCGGAAGCACGACGATTCAGGGGATGCTCGCCGCCAATGGCGACCGCTTGGGCGAGGGGATCGTCGCGTCGCCCAAGGATGAGCTGACCTATGGGCTGCGCAAATATGCGCTCAAATATCGCCGCAGCGGTCACCTGTTCTGGTGGAAGCTGCGCCACGAGATGGCCTTGCGCCAGATGGTTCGTACGATCGATGCGATGGATTTCGAGACTCTGGTGATCTCGGACGAAAATATGATCGGCATTGAATCAGGGAAGATTTTCGATCCACCCGAGCGAACCAACTACCTGCCTTGGGTCGCCCATCTCGACGCGGCGCTTTCGGCTTACGACGTTCACTACGTGATTTATCACCGGGAGCCGAAATCCTGGCAGCGCAGCGCATGGAACCAGGCGTTCAAGATGCGTCGCGTGAAGGCTGATTTCGAGGCCTGGGCAAAGGACCATTCGGACCTCGATGCGCCCCGCCGGATCATCGAGCAGTTCCGCGGGCTGCTGGGTGAGCGGCTGCACGTGCTCGACATGGCCGAGGAAATTGGCGCGGATCGTCTGATGGGGCGCTTCATCCTCGAACTCGCGGGGGTCTCGCAGGACCGGATTGCCGAAGTCGTGCTTCCGCCACGCGAGAACGAAAGCCTGCCGCTGGCCTCGATCGAGTTGCTGCGGCTGATTCATGAGACCGGGAAGTTCCGTGGCGGCCGATATCGGACCCTGTCGCGGCTCTTCAAGGCGCATCCGGAACTCTTCGCGCCCAATCCGAAGCCCCCGCGCAAGAAGGGGTGACCGCGCCTGCGGTCTTCCCGCGTTGGCAAGCAAGGCGCAAAGCGCTTATATGCCCGGCAGAACGATCTGAGAGGACAAGCCGTGGCGATCCACCTGCATCACAATGACCTGCCCGAAGGGCTCGACCTTGGGCCTGTCGTGGCCATCGACAGCGAGACCATGGGGCTCGATCCGCGGCGCGACCGGCTGTGCCTGGTGCAGCTGTCGTCGGGTGATGGCGATGCGCATCTGGTGAAGATCGCGAAAGGTCAGACCGAGGCGCCGAACCTGTGCAGGATGCTGGCCAATCCCGCGGTCGAGAAACTCTTTCATTTCGCGCGCTTCGACGTGGCTGCGCTCTATAATGCCTTCGGGGTCGAGACGAAGCCGGTTTTCTGCACGAAGATCGCCTCGAAGATGGTGCGGACCTATACCGATCGTCACGGGCTCAAAGTGCTGGTTCAGGAACTGGTCGGTGTCGATATCTCCAAGCAACAGCAAAGTTCGGATTGGGGCGCGGCGGAGCTGACCGAGGCGCAGATGGAATACGCGGCCTCGGATGTGCTGCATCTTCACAAGATGAAGGCCGAGCTGGTGAACCGGCTCAAGCGCGAGAACCGGATGGAACTGGCGCAGGCCTGTTTCGACTTCCTGCCGACGCGGGCGAAGCTCGACCTGCTTGGATGGGAGGAACCCAATGACATCTTCCACCACTGATTATTCGGGCATCGCGAAACGCGTGATCGGGATCGAGGCGGCGGGGTTGGCGGCGCTGGCCGACAGTCTCGATGGCGAGTTTTCGCGCGCGGTGGCGATGATCCTCGAAACCAGGGGCCGCGTGATCGTCTCCGGCATGGGTAAATCGGGCCATATCGGGCGAAAGATCGCGGCGACTCTGGCTTCGACCGGCACGCCCGCGCAATTCGTGCACCCGGCCGAGGCAAGCCATGGCGATCTGGGAATGGTCACGCGCGACGATCTGGCGCTGGTGCTGTCGAATTCCGGCGAGACGCCGGAACTGGCCGACCTCATCGCCCATACGCGGCGTTTCGGGATTCCGTTGATCGGGGTGGCGAGTCGGCCGGACTCGACCCTGCTGCGGCAGGCCGATCTCGCGCTGGTGCTGCCTGCGGCCGAGGAGGCTTGCGGCACGGGCGTCGTGCCGACGACCTCGACGACGATGACGCTTGCGCTGGGCGACGCGCTCGCCGTGGCGCTGATGGAGCATCGCGAGTTCACGGCCGAGCATTTCCGCACCTTCCACCCGGGCGGCAAGCTGGGCGCGCGGCTGTCGAAGGTCTCGGACCTGATGCATCGCGAGATGCCGCTTGTCGGGTTGGAGACGCCGATGCCTGAAGCGCTGCTGGTAATGAGCCAGAAGGGCTTTGGCGTCGTGGGCGTCACCGACGAGGCGGGCCGTCTGGCGGGGATCGTCACCGATGGCGATTTGCGGCGTCACATGGAGGGGCTGCTCGATCACAAGGTGGCCGAGGTGATGACGGCCAATCCGCGCACGATCGCGCCGGGCCAGCTCGCAGAGGCGGCAGTGGCGCAGATGAACGAGCGCAAGATCACCTGTCTTTTCGTCGTTGAGGACGAAAAGCCCGTGGGCTTCCTGCAAATCCATGACTGCCTGCGCGCCGGGATCGTCTGATGATCTATGACAACCGCCATACGCAACTGGTGCACTGGGCGAAGGTCGTCCTGCCGCTGCTGGCGCTTGTCCTGTTGTCGACGATCTTCCTGATCTCGCGCCGGATCGATCCGAGCGCGGCGATCCCCTATGCCAAGGTGGATGTCGAGAAACTCGCACGCGAAAACGCGCTGACCCGGCCGGAATATTCCGGGATGACGGATGACGGCTCGACCCTTTCGGTGACTGCAAAACAGGCGCGCACCTCGCCCGAGGCAACGGGCGGCGCGAGTGCCGATCAGCTTGCCGCGAAGCTCACCGCGCCTGACGGGCATGTCACCGACCTGAGCTCGAATGCGGGTCTGTTCCGGCCCGATCTGGGTCAGGTCGAACTGTCGGAGAAGGTCGCGATGCAGACTTCGGACGGCTACCGGATGAACTCCGAGAAGATGGTCATGAAGACCGATGGCAGCCTGTTGAGCTCTCCCGGCCCGATCCATGGCGAAGCGCCGTTCGGCACGCTCGATGCGGGCTCGATGCAAATGACGCCCACGGCCGACGGCAAAGGGCATGATCTTGTTTTCAATGGCGGCGTGAAGCTGATATATCAGCCGCAACAGTGAGGGTTTTCATGTTTCGGACGCCTTTTCCCGCCGCTTTCCTGATCGCGATCGCGCTTCCCGCTCTGGCCGCAGCGCAGCAGCTGTCCTTCGCGGGCATCCGCGCGGACCAGAATGCACCGGTCGAGGTGCTTTCGGACAGTCTCAAGGTGAACCAGGAGAGCGGAAAGGCCGTGTTCAGCGGCGATGTGCGCGTCAATCAGGGCACGATGCATATGCAGGCCGCGGAGGTCGAGGTCATCTATGATCCGAAGGATCGCTCGAAGATCTCGACGCTGCATGCGACGGGCGGCGTGACGCTGGTTTCGCCGACCGAGGCCGCCGAGGCTCAGGAAGCCGTGTATGACGTGGTGGCGGGCACTGTGGTGATGACGGGCAACGTTCTGCTGACGCAAGGCGAGAACGTGATGTCGGGCAATAAGCTCAACGTCGATCTGCGCACCGGTACCGGCCAGATGGACGGGCGCGTGCGCACGCTGCTCAAACCTGCGACCAAGACCGGGGGCCAGTGATGTCGGGCATGACCGGGGTACAGGACGCGACCGGGCTCGCCCCGGTGGCGGGGCAGGGCGGCTTGCAGGTGCGCGGACTGCGCAAGAGCTATCGCCGCCGCCCGGTGATCCGCGATGTCTCGCTGGATCTTTCGCGCGGGGAGGTCGTGGCGCTGCTGGGGCCGAACGGTTCGGGCAAGACCACCTGTTTTTACAACATCGCCGGCTTGATTCGTCCCGATGCGGGGCAGGTCCTGATCGACGGACGCGACGTGACGGGCCTGCCGATGTATCGCCGCGCGCGACTCGGGATCGGTTATCTGCCGCAGGAAGCGTCGATTTTTCGGGGGCTTTCGGTCGAGGATAACATCATGGCCGTGCTCGAGATCGCCGAGGCCGACCCGCATACCCGCCGCGAGCGCCTCGAGGAGCTTCTGGGCGATTTCTCGATCGGCCATCTGCGCCAGGCCCCGGCACTGGCGCTTTCAGGGGGCGAACGGCGCCGCTGCGAGATCGCGCGCTGCCTCGCCGCCGATCCGAAATATCTCCTGCTCGACGAACCTTTTGCTGGTGTCGACCCGATCGCCGTGGCCGAAATCCGCGCATTGGTCTCGCAGCTCAAGGATCGCGGTATCGGCGTCCTGATCACCGATCACAACGTGCGCGAGACGCTCGAGATCGTCGACCGCGCCTATATCCTGCATGACGGGACGGTGCTGATGTCGGGCACGACCGAAGAGGTCGTGCAGGACGAAAACGTGCGCCGTGTCTATCTCGGCCAGCACTTCCGCATCCTTTGAGCGCTGCGTGAGTGCGGCTTTTGCGCTGCGGCGAAGGTGACCCGTTGACACCCCTGCGGTTCCATACCCAAATATGATTCAAATGCGTGACCGTCGTTTCCATTCCCTGCGCGCGCAGACCGAGCTCGTTTTCGGCCCGCGATCGCCTGTGGTCTTGCAACCGGGAGCACGGCCCGCTACGCGCTTTCGAGAAAAATTTAACTGGCTTGCAACTTGCCCCTGTCAGGGTCGGGTGAAGCAGGCCAATGCGTGAAGGAGGAAATCCATGCGTTACCAGATCAGTGGCAAGCAGATCGACATCGGGGAAGCCCTGCAATCCCATGTCAAAACCGAACTCGGCGAAGTCGTCGACAAATACATGCAGCGCCCGACCGATGCGACGGTCACCTTCTCCAAGAACGCCCATGAGTTCATCTGCGAAGCCACCGTGCACCTCTCGACCGGCCTGACGGCATCGGCGAAAGGTCATGCCACCGAGGTTTACGCGGCCTTCGACAGCTGCCGCGAAAAGATGGACAAGCAACTGCGTCGTCATAAGCGCAGGCTGAAAGATCATCACCGCGACCGCGTGGAACCGGTTGAATTCGAGGCCGCGGGCCTGTATGTGCTCGCATCCGATGAGAATGACGAGTCGGGCGAGGCGGCCGATGGCGCGCCGATGATCGTGGCCGAGATGGAAACCAAGGTTCCCACGCTCTCGGTCGGTGAAGCGGTGATGCAGATGGAGCTGTCGCACGCGCCCCTTCTGGTGTTCCGCAACGAGAAACATGGCGGGGTTAACGTCGTGCATCGCCGCGAAGACGGCAATATCGGCTGGATCGACCCGCGCAACAGCAAATGAGCGCCACGGAAAAAGGCGCGGAAAAGACGAGTTACATGGAACTTTCGAAATTGCTTGCGCCGGGCGCCGTGAAGGTGCTGTCGAACGTCACAAGCAAGAAGCGCCTTTTTCAGGATCTCGGCGACATCGCCGCGTCGGTCTACAGGCTCGCCGCGGCGCAGACGGTCGATGCCTTGCAGGAGCGTGAAAGCCTCGGGCCGACGGGTGTCGGTCATGGCGTGGCGCTCCCGCATGCGCGACTCGACGGGCTCGACGAGGTGGTCGGCGTCTTCCTGCGGCTGGAAAAACCGCTCGATTTCGACGCGGTGGACCGACTTCCGGTCGATCTGGTCTTCGCGCTCTTCGCACCCAAGGATTCCGGGGTGGAGCACCTGAAGGCGCTCGCACTCGTGTCGCGCACCATGCGCGATCCGGAAATCTGCGAGAAGCTGCGTGCCAATACCGATCCGGCGGCGCTGCACGCGGTGCTGACCGAGGCGCAGGGCCGTCAGGCCGCCTGATCTGCCTCGATATGAGATTTGAAAGCGCGTCGGTCCGTCCGGCGCGCTTTTTCCGTGTCGCTCAGGCTTTCCAGGGGCCGAAGCCGAACTGCATCATGTCACGCGTATAGGTTTCGCGGGCGGCAGCTTCGAGATCCGGGGTCCAGAAATCGGCCAGCTTGATCGGGGCGGTATCGCTATCGGCCTGTCCAAATTCCGGCGCCTCGATCCCGGCGGAGCGCGCGAGATAGGCCAGATCCTCCGTCAGCCTTTCCTCGCGCAGAAGCATGTCGGGCAGGGCGAACTGGGCGATCCCCTGCAACTGGGCCGATTGCGTGGCCCAGAGCGCGTTCACCGGCAGGCTCGTCTGGTTGGCGAGGTTGGATTTGAGCCAGCCAAGAAAAGCGATCAGCGCCTCTGCATAGGCTTCGGGCGCGATAGCGTCGCCTTCCGGGGGGATCGGCAGCTTGTAGCTTTGACGCAGTACCGCGCGTGTCTCGAGCATGTTGTCCCAATTCAGGACGGCCGAGAAGGCGAGATGGGCGCGCATCAGGGGGTGGCGCAGCACGGTGAAGCTGCGATGACCCGGATGGCGGCGCTTCCACTGGCGCAGGGTCTTTTGCGAGAAGCTTTCCTCAAGCGGGCCAAGCCGGGCCAGCCAGTCGCGGATCGGCGCGTCCATCGCGGGACGCATCGGCATGTAGAGCAGCCCCGCCTCACTCGCGATGAAACCGGGCACGCCGGGGCCGCGACGGGGCTCGAAATTCGGGGTCTTCGAGAGGTTGAAGCGGTCGAGCCGCGCGAGCGAAGCCTCCATCCCCGGGAAATTCGAGACCTTCGCCTCCAGCGGCTCGGGGTTCTGCACTTTGAGGCTGTCGGGCAATTCTTCGAGCCGCGTCTCGACGCCGAGCCATTTCGCGATCCCGTTGAGCAACTCGACCGACTGCGCATCCTCGTAATCAATGTAGAAGGCGGTCTGGCCCGAGCGTTGCAGCGCGTTTTGCAGCGTGACCTGAAAGCCCTGCAACTCTTCGAGATGGGCCTCGAACTCCTCGGCATCGAAACGCGCCTTGCTCGCCTTGCGGTGCTTGGCGTCGCCGAGCTTCCACTGGCCGGTCGCGCGGGCGATCATCAGACTCACATAGCTTTCGATCGGATTGCGGGTCAGCACGATCTTGGCGCATTTGGGATCATCGACGAAGACTGCGAGCATGCGCGGGTCGTGATCGTGGAAATAGCGACAGCCGTTGAGCCCGTCCTGCGCCTTGATCGCCTTCCACAGCACCAGCGGATCCGCATCGCGTTCGGCCATGGTCACGCCCAACAGGTCCGTGCGGTTGGGATAGCCGATCAGGACGAGGTTGAACGCCTCGCCATGACAGGTCACGCCATCCAGGCTGTTGAGCGCGGCCTCGAGCAGGTTCGATCCGGTCCGCATCTCGGCGAAGACCACGAAACTGTCGAACCTCGCCATGTCACTTCACCAGATAGGGGCGACCGCGCCGGTTCGCGTGGCGCCCTTCCCCGGCATTGAGCGGGAAATCCCCCATCACGAGCGGCTGCATGCCCTGGTTCTTGAGGTTTTGCAGGAATTGCGGGAAGCCCGTCAACTCGACCATCTGCGGCGCCTCGGTCAGGCGGCGCGTGGCGCGGGGGCTGATCTCGTCGATGATGGTCTGCAAAGGCTCCATCGGGTTTTCGATGAACTCGGCCACTGTCCAGATCCGAACGCGCGCCTTCACATACATGGAGCGCAGGATCTCCAGATGTTCCAGCTCGCGCTTTTGCAGCCGTGCGGCCTCGCGGCGGATCGTGGCGAAATTCTCGTTCATCCGCGAGAGCGGCAAGGCCCAGGCGCCGGTGATCACCGAGATCTGCGCGTTCGGGTCGGTCGCGGTGAACCAGTTGTTGGCCTGATTGTCCCGCGGCGAGAACATGTAGCACTGTCGCTCCCCGCGGGAGTTCCAGATCAGGTTGGTCAGGAAGGCGCGCGGGTTGTAGTCGCGCAGTGCCGGGTCATCGGTCAGGCAGCCGTTGAACATCGTATCACCGCCCGCGAACTTGGCGCCTTCAGGGGCGAAGAGATGGCCATGCACCCGCGCGCCCACGTATTTCGCGAGCCAGCCATCGAAATTCTCGAAGAGATCCGAGAAGCCATGGAAGACCGAATAGGGTGCCGAGGTCTTGCCGTTCTCGTGGTCCTTCTTCGGAAAGCGGCTTTGCATGTAGAGGCCGGGGCGACCGCGTGTGCGCCGCTCGATCGATTTCGAGAAAAGACGGTCGATCTTGGCCGGGTTGGGTTCGGCCATCGCCGGGCTTTGGGCATTCTTCGTCAGGAATGTCTGATAGAGCCGGTCCGCACGCGGCCAGATCTTGCGCGCGATGAAGCAGTCCGAACGGCGCAGAAGCTGGAGGTGGTCGTCGTAGAAGATATGCGGCTTGCCCTGGAAATCGAACTTGGTCAGCGTGAGCGAGCGGCTCTCGATCGAGGTGGCATAGAGCCTTGAAAGGGTCTGGAAATAGCTCTCGTCAGGGATCCAGACGCGCTTGAAATAACGGTCGTAGAGCGGTCGGTCCGGGTCTTGCAGGATCGCGGACAAGGTCTGGCGCGTCAGGCACCACCACTGACTTCCGAGATGCGGCACGAGCCCCGACGGGATGCGGCGCTTGAAGCCGACGCGGCGCTGAAACTCGACATAGCGGTCGAAGAGGCGGCGCTGCTTCTTCCACGAGAAGGGGAACCGCAGGGTGAAACGCTCGATGTCGATGCCGCCGACGGTCCAGCCGACTTCGGTCGTGGTCACGCTCTCGATGAAATCGGTATAGGGGCGCGCGTCGAGATAGTCGGTCAGTTCCTTCAGCGGCCGCAGCGGCAGGCACGAGCCGGAGGCGAGATAGACGTGGCGCACCTCGGCATGGCGTTCCAGCATCTGCTCGGCCGCGGCCTGGCTGGCGGCGACGAGCGACCAGGTGCCCCATTCGCATTTGTAGCGCCGAGAGAAGGAGACATTGTCGAGATCGGCCAGAGCCTTCTGGAAACCCTTGTAATCAGGGGCGCTGACACGGGCATCGACATGGATCACCACCGGCGCGCCACCCTCGGCCCAGAACCGCGCGACCTGAGCCGCACGGTCGAGCGCGGTGTGGCACATCATGATGAAACCGACGGTCACGGGTGAAATCCTCTCATGCCCAATTGCCCTTGGACATCAGTCCGAGGATCTCGAGCTGGCGCCAATTGATATATTTTTCCGACCATTTGCACCACAAATCGGGCTCTTTTGAGATGGTCCGGGCATAAGCGTGATATTCGCGCGACCCTGCATAATGCTGTTTGCGTTGCAGCTCTTCCTCGACCTTGGCGGTGAGCGGCGAGAGGAATTTCGCGTGCAGCAGGCAGCCCGAGGCCATCTCGCCGCCGATCGTGTCATAGACCTGATTGAGCCCGCGCGGCAAAAGCATGTGGGTCGAGGAGAGATAGACATGCCCTCGCTCCCATTTCACCAGCGGGATCTTGTTGAGCGACGGCGCGCGTTTGGGCTCTTCGGGGAAGAAGATCCGGGCCCGCGGCCCCCCCTGAATCCACAAGTTGCGGTATTCCGGGTTGGTCTTGATCATGTAATTGCCGCTATCGAACCAACAGGCCAGATCGAAGGGGTTCTGGCCCTCGCGATAGGGCTGCGCGTCGATCGGGCCTTTCGGATACATGTCCAGAAGCATCGCCGGGAAAGAGCGGATGCCATAGGTGTCGAGCCAATCCGTGAGCGCCTGGATGGGGCGAGTGTCGCAGAACGGGTAGACGAGGAACTCGTCGGGATCGAGCGTCAGCGTCCAGTGCCCGGTGCCGTATTTGCGCAGCAGCCAGTTCATCCAGTCCATGCCGAAATTCGCAGCCTTGTAGGAAGCCGACGTCGTCCAGACAGAGCAATCCTCCTGCTCGGCGAGATAGTCCGCCGATCCGTCATCGCTGCCATTATCGACAAAGAGGAAATGGCGCACCCCCATGTCCCGGTAGTAGCGCAGGAAATAGGGCAGGCGGATGCGTTCGTTGCGCGCGGTGACGAAAACGAGAACGTCATCGGGTCTGATCTGGGCTGTGCGATCGGACAGCGGGCTCAGTTCCCGCCGTTTCCGAATGGCGCGAAACTGTCTCAACCTGCGTTTTCGACGCAGCCTGACCAGATCTCTCAGTCCCACGTGTCGTCCCTTCCGCAAATGCGGCCTGTTATTGCTGAATATACTTAGCAGAAGGTTAACTGTCGCCTTGGCCAAAACGACAAGTTTTCCCCTTTGGATTCAATAGTCTCCTGTGTCTTAGCCTCTTTGTGGGTGCCTGAGAAGAGACGGCATTACCTTTGCGTCACCTTTTGTTGCAAATGTGACGACAATCAATCAGACCCAGCCGCCGCGCGACATCAGGCCCTGTGCCTCGAGCTGGCGCCAGCTGCCAAGCGGCGCGGAGTAGGGCGTCCAGAGCTGCGGGTCGGCGATGAGCGCGTCGTAATAGGGGTCGAACTCCTCCGGACGGCCGAAATGCTCGCGCCGCGCTTTCTCTTCGGAAGATTTCTCGATCACCGTGTCGAGGAACTTGGTGTGCAGCAGGAGCCCCGAGATCGCCTCGCCGCCTCCATCGTCGTAGGTCTTGTTGAGGTGGCGCGGCAGGAGCGCGTGGGTCGAGTTCAGATAGGCGAAGCGACGATTCCAGCGCACGAGGGGAATCTTCGACAGGGTCGGCGCCCGACGCGGTCGCTGCGCGAAGAAGCTGCGCGCGCGTGGCCCGCCCTGGATCCAGAGCGCCTGGCTGCGCTCCTGCCGGGTCATCGTGTAATTTCCCGCATCGAACCAGCTCAGGATCTGGCGCGGATCCTGACCCGCCTGATAGCTCTGCGCACCGATTCGCCCCTTCGGGTAGAGTTCGAGCATCATCGCCGGAAAGGCGGGGATGCCCGAGGCGTCGAGCCAGCCCGTGAGCGCGGGCAGCGGGCGCGTGTCATGGTAGGGGTAGATCAGCAACTCGTCGGCATCGACGGTGAGGCACCAGTGATCGTGACCGTGACGGATCATCAGCCAGGTGATCCAGTCGAGCCCGAAGCGCGAGGCGCGATAGCTCGCCGGCGTCGTCCAGAGAGAGACATCGCGCGCTTCGGCCAGAAGGCCCGTGGTGCCATCGGAGCTGCCATTGTCGACGATGAGGAAGTGATCGACGCCGAGATCGCGGTAATGACGCAGGAAATAGGGCAGGCGCAGGGCCTCGTTGCGCATCACCGCGAAGGCGAGGATATCGCCAGGGCGGATCTTGCGAGTCCGGTCGGAGAGGCGTTCGAGCTGATGGCGCTTGCGCAGGGCACGCCAGAGGAATTGCTTGCGCTTGAGGCGCAGCCTGTAGGCGTCCCATAGCTCCCGGCGCGATGCCATGCCCTCTCCCGATCCGCTCGGCGCGGATCAGTATTCATACTCTTTCGCCTGATGCCAACGCCATGCATCGCCGATCATCACGGAAAGATCGGAGCGTTGCGGTTGCCACCCCAGTTCCTCAAGCGCGCGTTTCGAGCCCGAGACGAGGCAGGCGGCATCGCCGGCGCGGCGCTCGCCCTCGACGATGGGCACATCGCGATTGGTTACCGTGCGCGAGGCGTCGATCACTTCGCGCACCGAAAACCCGTTGCCCGAGCCAAGACAGAAGACGCGCGAAGGCTCGCCGCTCTCCAGCCATTTCAGCCCTAGAACATGCGCATCGACCAGATCGGAGACATGGACGTAATCGCGGATGCAGGTGCCGTCGCGCGTGGGATAGTCCGAGCCGAACACCGTCAGTGCCGGGCGCTTGCCCGCGATCGCGTCGAGCATCAGCGGGATCAGGTGGGTTTCCGGCACATGCTGCTCGCCCAGCTCGGCGTCGGGGTCGGCGCCGGCCACGTTGAAATAGCGGAAGATCACCGAGTTCAGCCCGTGGCTCGCGCCGAAATCGCGCAGCATATCCTCGATGGCGCGTTTCGAGCCGCCATAGGCGTTGATCGGGCGCTGCTCGGTGTCTTCGTCCAGCACCACCCCGTCCTGGTCACCATAGGTCGCGCAGGTCGAGGAGAAGACGAAATTCTTGCAGTCGGCCTCTACCGCCGTTTCGATCAAATTCAGCGCGCAATTGACGTTGGTGCGCCAGTATTTCGAGGGGTTCTGCATCGACTCGCCGACGAGGCTCAGCGCAGCGAAATGCATCACCGCGATGGGCTGATATTTCGCGAAGACCTCGTCGAGCCGCGCCCGGTCGGCGAGATCGCCTTCCTCAAGCGGACCGAACTTCACCGCCTCTTTCCAGCCGGTCGAGAAATTGTCGAAGCAGACCGGAACATAGCCTGCGCGGCTCAGAGCCTTGCAGGCGTGCGAGCCGATATAGCCCGCACCGCCCGTCACCAACACATGAGGTTTCATCGCTTACTCGGCGGCCGTCCGCATGTTCATGATGTCGCCCAGATAGTCGCCGAACTCGTCCTTGAGATCGGACCGCTGGAGACCGAAAGCCACGGTGGCCTGAAGGAAGCCCGCCTTGGAACCGCAGTCGAAACGCTGGCCCTTGAAGCGATAGCCGTAAACCGGATTGCCGTTGGCGATCTCCTGCGCGATCGCGTCGGTCAGCTGGATCTCGCCGCCCGCACCGGTTTCCTTCTTGTTGAGGTTCTTCATGATCTCCGGCGTCAGGATGTAGCGCCCGATCACGGCGAGGTTCGACGGCGCGACGTCGGGCTGCGGTTTCTCGACCATGCCCTTCACCTTCACCAGCGGCCCGTTCACCTCGGAAATATCGAGCACGCCGTAGGACGAGGTCTTCTCTGTGGGCACTTCCATCGCCGCGACGATGTTGCCGCCGGTTTCCTCGTAGGCTTCCATCATCTGCTGGAGGCAGGGCTTCTCGGCCGCGATCACGTCATCGGTCAGGATGACCGCGAAGGGCTCGTCATGCACGAGGCGGCGCGCGCACCAGACCGCGTGGCCAAGCCCGAGCGGCTTGTTCTGGCGCACATAGGCGATGGCGCCGGAATCCATGTTGGTTTTCTTGAGCTCTTCGAGAAGGTCTTTCTTGTCCTTCTTGCGCAGGGCGGTCTCGAGCTCGGGCGCGTCGTCGAAATAATCTTCCAGCGCCGACTTGCCGCGCGAGGTCACGAAGATGAATTCCTTGATGCCGGCCGCGCGCGCCTCGTCGATGGCGTATTGAATGAGCGGACGATCCACCAGCGTCAGGATCTCTTTCGGGATCGATTTCGTGGCGGGGAGGAAGCGGGTTCCAAGGCCGGCAACCGGGAAGATTGCCTTCGTCACCTTGCGTTTCATTCATCACCTTTATCGTTACTGCGCCGAAGCGCTAATTGCCGCCATTGTGGCGAGTCTTGCGGCGCGTAACAAGGAACCTGCCGCACTGCCGCATCATCACGCGCTGTTTGTTGCGCATGTAAGGGGAAAATCGCCCCAATCGCTTCAGGTTCCCGCGAAATGGAAACTTTGCGTGATGCAGGTTCGCGTCAGGCCAGACCCATTTCGCGCATCATCGACTCGATGCGTGGCACGTCCGAAGGGTTGTTGAGTTCCCAGAACTGCCGCCCGCGCGCCTCGACCTCGGTGCACAGCACGGCACGACCGTTCTCGAGAAACCGCAGCTGCTCGAGCCCTTCAAGCGTTTCCAGCGGTCCGATCGGCCAGGTGGCGTAATCGGCGAGCGTGTCGGGACGGTAGGCGTAGACGCCGACGTGATGGAAGACCGGGGTGGGATCGTGCGGTAGGTAGCTTTCGGCGGTGTAGGGGATCACTTCCTTGGAGAAATAGAGCCCGCGATTGCCCGCGCCAAAGACGGCGGTGGTGCCGCCGACTCGGCCGTGATGGCGATCCTCCCGCAGACTGGCGAGCATCTCGCCCTCGCAGCGCAGCACCGGGGTGGCGAGTTCCGCCCAGTCATTCGCACGCAGCCCAGCGACCAGATCCTCGATGAACCAGGCCGGCGTCAGCGGCGCATCGCCTTGCAGGTTGACGACGATCTCGTAGTCACCGCCAAGCGTCTCCGCCGCCTCGGCGCAACGCTCGGTCCCGTTGCGGCAGGTCTCGGAGGTCATCACCACCTCGGCACCGAAGGTTTCGCAGGCCTCGCGGATGCGCGCGTCATCGGTTGCGACGACGACCCGATCGGCGCCCCGCACGTCCTGCGCGGCCTCCCAGCTTCGCTGGATCAGGGTCTTTTTCACGCCCGTCGCACCGGTCAGTTCGACGAGCGGTTTGCCGGGATAGCGCGTCGAGGCGTAGCGGGCGGGGATGACGATGAGAACAGACATCATTTCACCAGAAGAACGCCGGGGGCGTAGGCGATGAAGAACGGGTTCTCGAAGCCGGGCTTGCCATAGGTGAAGGGCGTGTGATCGTCGAAGCGGACCATCTCGCCACCCGCGCCGCGCAGCACCGCGTCACCGGCCGCCGTGTCCCATTCCATCGTGCGCCCGAGCCGCGGATAGAGATCGGCCTCGCCGGTCGCCACGAGGCAGAATTTCAGCGACGAGCCAGCCGAGCGCATATCCTTCACCGCGTATTTGCCGATGTAATCGTCGGTCGCCTGATCGCGGTGCGATTTCGATGCGACCACCATCAGCCCGCGATTGTCGGGCATTGAGACGGTGATCGGCTTGTGCGGGCCCATCGCCTGTTTCGGGAAGTTCGGGCCTTCCTCCTCGACCGCGCGGCCATCGGCCAACGTATAGAAGAGCCGCCCCTTTGCGGGCGCATAGACCACGCCGCGCACCGGCTTACCGTCTTCGACATAGGCGATGTTCACGGTGAAATCGCCGCGGCGCTGGACGAATTCCTTGGTGCCGTCGAGCGGATCGACGATGAGGAAGGTCGAGACGTCCTGATCATGGCTCGCCGCCTGCTCCTCGGTCACCAGCGCGACATCTGGGAAGGCCTCGCGCAGACCGGCCGAGATCAGCGCGTCCGCGGCCTCGTCGGCCTCGGTCACGGGCGAATTGTCGGATTTGGATTTCACTTCGAAGTCAGGGGAATTGTAGATCTCCATGATCCTGTCGCCCGCTTCGAGAGCAAGCCGGCGCATGACTTGCATCAGATGCTCGAAATCCATGATCACTCCGTTCCGCCAAATTCAGGCCTGATTGCTATGATTTATCTCCCCCCTTATGATGCGGCGACAAGGCTTGGGCAAGGTTTGCCCGATAGGCTGGCGGCGCGCCGCACCCGATTGGCAGGAAAATGTTCAAAGCAGATCGCAGCAATTCCACGCTTGGATCGACCTTCAGCCTGCTGGAGCTCATCTATCACGCCACCGTTCGCAAACTGCGCCAATCGCATGGCAATGCGCTGGTCGGCCTGTTGCTGAACATGGTGCAGACGATCCTGCTGATCCTGACCTTCTACATCATGTTCGGCGTGCTCGGCCTGCGCGGCAATTCGGTGCGCGGCGACTTCCTGCTTTACGTGATGAGCGGGATCTTCCTGTTCCTGACCCATACCAAGACCATCGGCGCGGTGTTCGGGGCAGAGGGGCCGACCTCGGCGATGATGAAACACGCGCCGATGACCACGGCGATCTCGATCTCGGCGGCGGCGCTGAGCACGCTCTACATCCAGATGCTCTCGATGATCACGGTGCTCTTCATCTACCATGCGGCGTTTCAGCCGATCGAGATCTACGACTGGGTCGGCGCGCTGGCGATGATGCTTTTGTCTTGGTTCGTCGGGCTTGCGATCGGGCTCGTCTTCCTCGCCGCCAAGCCCTGGGCGCCCGATGTGGTGGGCGTGATCCAGCAGATTTACAGCCGCGCGAACATGATCGCCTCGGGCAAGATGTTCCTCGCCAACAACCTGCCGCACAAGATGCTCGTGCTATTCGACTGGAATCCGCTCTTCCACACGATCGACCAGGCGCGCGGCTATACCTTCATCAATTACAACCCGCATTTTTCGAACTGGCACTATCCGCTCTATGTCGGTCTGGCGCTTTTGATGATCGGGCTGATGGGCGAGTTCTACACGCGGCAATATGCCTCGCTGAGCTGGAGCGCGCGGCGCTAGTAGGCTGACCCGATGAAACGTCTGGTCCTGATCCTCCCGCTCGTCCTCATGTCCCTGGCGGCACCCGCCTTGGCCGAGAGCTTCCCGCATTATGCCGATGTGAGCGGTGTCGCCGCCGATGACGTGCTCAACATCCGCGCCGAACCCTCGGCTTCGGCCCCGATCATCGGGGTGATCCCGCCAGACACGACACTGATCGAGGTGACCGGCGCGTCGGAAGATGGAAAGTGGCGGCGTCTGAATGCGGGTGAGCGGTCGGGGTGGGTCTCGGCGCGCTATCTGGAATCAGAGCCGATGCCGCCCTGGTGGACCGAACGCGTGCCGCTGTTCTGCTACGGCACCGAACCGTTCTGGAGCGTCAGCTACGAACCCGGCCTTCTGAGCCTCGAGATGCCCGGTGAGGAACCGCGCAGTCTCGGGATCGAGTGGAGCGGCGCGCCGCAGAGCGGGGCTTTCGAGACCATCGGCTGGAAGATCCGGGGCGGCGGGGCCGAGGGGTTCTCGGTTCTGCGCAATCGCGAATGCTCGGACGGGATGAGCGACAGGAAATATGCGATCGGGATCGATTTCTTCCTGCGCACACCCGAGGAAGACCTCGTATTCACCGGCTGCTGCGCGCTGAACTGATCAGGTCTTGCGGATTGTCTCGCCGGGTTCGAGCACCGGCTCGAGTTCGATCACCTCGCCGCCGATCATGCCGCTTTGCGATCGGCCCGCGATGATTTGCGCGGCCTTCTTGCCGATCTCGCCGCGACAGGCATCCATCGTGGCGAGCTGCACCGAGAGCCCCTCGAGAAGTTCAAGCCCGTTGAACCCCGCGAGGCCGACCTTGCCCGGAACGTCGATCCCGTTATCGCGACACCACAGCAGGCCACCGGCGCCGATCATGTCGTTCGAATAATAGAGGAAATCGAGGTCCGGCGTGCGTTTGAGCATCGCCTCGGTCATCTCGCGCCCTTTCGCCAGCGCCGAGCCGCCGGCATAGAACTCGGTATCGGCAAGTTCGATGCCCGCTTTCGCGAGCCCTTCCTTGAACCCTTCGAGCCGTTTGCGCGCCCGGTGATCCTCGGGCATCTTCGTGCCGAGAAATCCAATTCTGCGATAGCCAGCGGCGATGATCGCCTCGGCCATGTGCAGACCGGCACGGCGATGCGAGATACCGACGACGGAATCCACGCCCTCGCCATCGACATCCATAATCTCGACAACCGGAATACCGGCGTTTTCCAGCATCGCGCGGGCAGCCGGTGTGTGCTCGAGCCCGGCGATGATCACGCCCGAGGGCCGCCAGGAGAGCATCTCGTAGAGAACCTGTTCTTCCTTCTCGGGCGAATAGTTGGTCACACCCACCACCGGCTGGAGCCCGGTATCCTCAAGCTCGTCGGAGATCGCCGAGAGCACTTTCGGAAAGACGAGGTTCGACAGCGACGGAATGATCACCGCCACGAGGTTCACCCGCTGCGAGGCCAGTGCGCCGGCGATCTTGTTGGGCACATAGCCCAGCGTCTTGGCCGCATGCAGCACCTTCTCGCGCGTCGCATCGGAGACGTCGCCGCGATTGCGCAGTACGCGGCTGACCGTCATTTCCGAAACGCCCGAGGCTTCGGAAACGTCGCGCAGCGTCAGGGGGCGGCGGGAGTCATTGGGACGGGACACGGCGGAATTCCTCCAGTTTCATTCTTGTTAGCGCCAAACATTTCCCTTGCGCAAGCGGATGATGCACCATATGTTAGCGATAACGGCGACCGGGCCAGACTCCAAACAATCCGGCAGCCGGCCAAACTGGACCCGCGTGTAGACTCCGATCGTGGTGACAGATCTAAAAAGGGGATGCGGTGGGCCAATACGCATCCCCTTTTCATTTGCCGCGCTCCCGACTTGCACAGCCGCCGCTTTGGCGGCATCAAGAGGCGCGTGGTCCCGTGGCTCAACTGGATAGAGCAGCCCCCTCCTAAGGGGCAGGTTGCAGGTTCGAATCCTGCCGGGATCACCACTCTTTAAACGAAAAAGGCCCGCATCGCGCGGGCCTTTCGTATGTCTGGCGGTCCGGATCAGATCTCGGTCCAGGCCTTGTCCTCACCCTTGAGGCCGCCCACCAGCACGCGCGTCGGAAGGCCGATGCGGTCGAGCTGGGTGAAGAACGGTTTCGGATCGAGCTCTTCGACGTTCTTCATCGTCTTTGCGTCCCACTCCCCCTGCGCCACGAGGATCGCGGCTGCGACCGGCGGCACGCCAGCGGTGTAGGAGATGCCTTGCGAGCCGACCTCTTCATAGGCTTCCTTGTGATCGGCGACGTTGTAGACGAAATACTCCACGTCCTTGCCGTCCTTGGTGCCCTTCACCAAATCGCCGATGCAGGTTTTGCCCGTGTAGTTCGGTGCGAGCGAGGCGGGATCGGGCAGCACGGCCTTCACCACTTTCAGCGGCACGACTTCCAGCCCTTCGGCGGTTTTCACCGGCTGCTCGGACAGCAAACCAAGATTTTTCAGCACGGTGAAGACGTTGATGTAGTGGTCGCCGAAGCCCATCCAGAAGCGCACATCGGCCTGCGGATAGTTGGTCGCCAGCGAATGCACCTCGTCATGACCCGACTGATAGGCCTGCGACGGACCGACGACCGGCAGATCCCATTTGTGGCCCGAGGCGAACATCGACGTCTCTTTCCACTGCTGGTCTTCCCAGTAATAGACGGTGCCGGTGAATTCGCGGAAGTTGATCTCGGGGTCGAAATTCGTCGCGAAATATTTGCCGTGCGAGCCCGCGTTGATGTCGACGATGTCGATGGATTTCACCTCGTCCATCTGGTCGATCGCGAAACGCGCGAAGGCATTCACCACGCCCGGATCGAAGCCCGCGCCGAGGATCGCGGTCACGCCCTTCTCGGTGCAAAGATCGCGCTTCTTCCATTCGTAATTGGCATACCACGGCGGGGTTTCGCAGATCTTGTCGGGCTCTTCGTGGATCGCAGTGTCGATATAGGCGGCGCCCGTCTCGATGCACGCGTCGAGCACATACATGTTCACGAAGGCGGACCCCACGTTGATCACGATCTGCGCGCCGGTCTTGCGGATCAGATCCGCCACGGCGGCCGTGTCGCGCGCGTTCACCTGATGCGCCTCGAACGTGCCCGCCACTTTCATCGCGCCCTTTTCACGCACGCTCTCGATGATCGCGTCGCATTTCGATTTGGTGCGCGAGGCGATGTGCAGATCGCCCAGGATGTCGTTGTTCTGCGCGCATTTATGCGCCACGACCTGGGCGACGCCGCCCGCTCCGATGATGAGCACGTTCTTTTTCACTTCGGCTGTCTCCTTTTCGACAGGACAGGGGAAGGGGGCGCGAAAGGCCCTCAGGACAATGAGGCGCGGTAGTCCTCATAGGTGAACTCGCGAATCCGGTCGATGCTACCATCTTCGCGACGTATGGCGATGGCGGGCATCGCCACGCCGTTGAACCAGTTCTTCTTGACCATCGTGTAACCGGCCGCATCCGCGATCGAGATCCGGTCGCCGATTTCCAGCGGTTTGTCGAATTTCGCGTCGCCGAAGATGTCGCCCGCAAGGCAGGTCTTGCCTGCGATCTGGTATTCGTGTTCGCCTTGCTGCGGCAGTTTCGCGGTCTCACGATAGATCAGCAGGTCGAGCATATGCGCTTCGATGCTACTATCGACGATGGCGATCTTCTTGCCGTTATCGAGGATATCCAGAACCGTCACCTCGAGCGAGGCGGTCTGCGTGATCGACGCTTCGCCGGGTTCGAGATAGACCTGAACGCCGAAATCGTCTGAGAATTTCTTCAGACGGTCGGCCAGCGCGTCGAGCGGGTAATCCGGCCCGGTGAAATGGATGCCGCCGCCGAGGCTGACCCAGTTCAGGCGCTTGAGGATATCGCCGAACTCGGCCTCGATCCGCGACAGCTGATGGTCGAAGAGCGCGAAATCGGAATTCTCGCAATTGTAGTGGATCATCACGCCCGAGATCCGGCCCATCGCCGCCTCCAGCCGCTCGGTGTCCCATTCGCCCAGCCGCGAGAAGGGCCGCGCCGGGTCCGCCAGGTCGAAGCCCGACGTCGAGAAACGCGGGTTCAGACGCAGGCCGCGCTCGATATGCGCGGCCTTGTCGCCAAAGCGATCCAGCTGGCTCAGCGAATTGAAGATGATCTTGTCGGCGTAGCCGATAGCCTCGTCGATCTCGTCATCGGACCAGGCGACCGAATAGGCATGGGTTTCCTTGCCGAATTTCTCGCGTCCCAGATGCAGTTCGAAGAGCGAGCTCGACGTGGTGCCGTCCATGTAAGGCTTCATGATGTCGAAGGCCGACCAGGTCGCGAAACATTTCAGCGCCAGCAGGGCTTTCGCGCCGGAACGCTCGCGCAGGCGCTCGATCTTGCGCATGTTCTCGCGCAGTCGGGCCTCGTCGATCAGGTAGAAGGGCGTGTCGGACATAGGCTCCCCCGCAGGTCAACAGACCCTGCGATATAGGGCGCATGTAACGGCCACGCAACCGGATCAGTCGACGCGGATCGCGTCCTTGGACACGCTAAGCGCATAGCCCTTGCGGGAAATGTTGCGCACGAGAAGCTCGCTGACGAGCTGATTGCCGAGGCTGTCGCGCAGACGTTTGATCCGGGTCGCGCCCGCTGCCTCGTCGCAATCGGCCTCGTTACGGCCCGAGATCATCGCCTCGATCTGTGCGCCGGTGAGGATATCGTCATCCATCCGGGCTTCGGCCAGCACCGAGAGCGTCTCGATCGCCGCCGGGGTCAGGGTGAAGCCCATGTCGTTGAGCATCACCGCGTTTTCGCTGCGCAGGATGCGCAGGCTTTGCACCTCGATTCCGGCGCGGCGGATCTCGATCATCCGGCGGTTCAGTCCGATCAGCAGAAGCAGGAAGATGATCGCCGCCAGCAAAAGCGCGGCGGCGAAGATCAGCAGGATGAAGATGATCACCCGATAATTCGCCAGCACGTCAGAGAAGGCCGTGCCCGATTGTGCCAGGACCTCCAGCAGCTTGATCTCGGCCTGCGAGGTCAGGTTGTCGTTTTGCACGAAGATCTGCTCGACCCGGGCGTTGAACGCGTCCGCATCGGGGAGCTTGGCAAAGAGGAACCCCGCCGTGGTCGCGAGGATCGCGACCACCGCCACGACCCCGGCCACGACCGCGCGCGAGCCCAGCCGCAGGCTGTCAGTAACGGAGGAAGTATTTTCCGGCACTGGCTTTCCTTTTCTCCAACCCTTCGGGCCCGAATGTGGAGAGGACCGTCAGCAAGGTCCAGCCCGCAGCCTCGAGCCTCGGCGCCAATTCGCGCGCTGCGGCCTTTTTCGAACAGGCCGAATCCGAGACCTGCGCGACACCGTATTGCAGCTGCAACGGGTTGTCGCGCTTGGCCTTGTAATCGGCATAGCACTGGGCCTGAGCGGCCGAGGCCGAGGCGAGAAACGCCAAAATGAGAAATGCGTGTTTCATGCCGTTCACGCTGCGCTCAAAGCCGCTGTTATTCAATAGCCGAAGGGGGTTGCGGGCGCTGTTATCGGATATCAAGCCCCCGTTATTGCCTGACTCCACCGCTTCGCCGCACGGTCGTTCCATCGACTTTATCGCGGCCCTGGGGGCTGCCCGACCGGAGGACCGAAGGATGAGTTTCAAGACAAAGGCGACCGCGCTTTTCACCGCCACCACCGTCGCACTGGGCACGATGGCTGCAAGCACCACGCCTGCCGCAGCGTTGGGTGACAAGGATCGCGACACGCTTGCCGTGTTGCTCGGGATCGGGGCTGCGGCGCTGATCATCGACTCGATGAATGACGACAAGAAAAAGCGGAAGACGGTTCCCCCGTCGGTCTACCTGCCGCGCGAGACCTGGAAACAACGCGAAAGCCGTCTGGAACGCGAGAGGATCGAGCGTGAGCGCCGCGAGGCCGAGGCCCGTCGCGAGCGGGAGCGGGAACGTGAGCGCGACCGCTATGGCCGCGACCGCATTCATCTTCCCTCCTCCTGTGTGCAGAAGGTGAAGACGCGCAATGGCTGGGGTGAGGTCGTCTCGGCTGATTGCCTCGATCGCTACACGCGCACCCGTCTGCCGCGCAACTGCGCTTTCACCATCAAGACCGGTCGCCACGACAGCGAGACCGTCTATGGGCGCAACTGTCTCGAGGATCAGGGCATCCGCCTGTCGCGGCGCTGAAGATAAGGCAGACGTCATCAAGAACGTCGAGCAGCGGGCGGGGACCATCGGTCTCCGCCCTTTTCACATCGCGAGCGACCCGATCGCCCAGAGACCGAAGCCGATCAGCACGAGACCCGAAATCTGCGCGACGCGATGGGCGAAGCCCTCGGGCAGGCGGCGATGGGCCAGCGCGACGCCCCCGCTCAGCGCGGCCCACCAGATCAGGGAACCGCTGAACACGCCCGCCACCACCGGAAACGCCCCGCGCGTGCCCTCGGCCTGTGCCAGCCCCAGCCCGGCAAAGATCGCGGCAAAGGACAGAATCGTCATCGGGTTGGCGCTGGTCAGGGCGAAGGTGGCGGCGATCGTCCCCATCAGATCGCGCGCGCCAACCCGCGCCGCCTGCCGGGCCGGGGCGCTGCGAAAGCTCCGCCATCCCAGCCATAGAAGAAACAGCCCGCCCCCGAGTTTCAACGGCATGTCGATCCGCGCAAGCCCGGCAGAAAAAGCGGCGAATCCCGCGGCCGCCAGAAGGGCATAGGCCGCATCCGCCAGCGCGGTGCCCAGCCCCCCGGCGAGCCCCGCCCAGAAACCGCGTTCCAGCGTGCGCGAAATGCACAGCGCTCCGATCGGGCCCAGCGGTGCCGCGATCGCAACGCCCAACACGAGGCTTTTCGCGAAAAGTTCAGTCCCGGTCATAAGTCACCCCGCGGGCTGAAGCCCGGATCGACTGGTGAAGACAGCGCGATCATCGTTTCGCTGCGGGCGAGGAATCTGCGCTCCTTGAGGGTGGAGAGAAACGCCTCGATGCCCGCGAGAGAGGGCGAATGGATCTTGAGCAGGTAGGACCACGGCCCGGTCACATGGTGGCATTCCGAGATTTCGGGGCGAGTCTGCGCAAAGCTGCGAAAGGCCGCTTCGTCACTGTCTGGCGCAAGGGCGACCCAGATGAAGGCGGTGACCGGCAGGCCGAGCGCTTCGGGATCGGCCTCGACGGTAAATCGCCGGATCGCGCCCGAGGCGGTGAGACGGCGGATTCGCTCATTCACGGCCGAGGGCGAAAGGTTCACCCCCGCGCCGATATCGGCAAGCGACCGGCGGCAGTCTTCGGCGAGAAGGGTGATGATTTTGTGGTCGATTCTATCCATGACCGAAATATCGGCGGCGAAACGCGCATTGGCAATAAATTTTGCTATCAATTCCGCTTCAAAGGGAAAGTTTGCGGAATTTTGCGGTTTGGCCGCAAAAGCGACGGTTCCAGCCGCATAAATCACGGTTGATCGGCGCGGGGATCCGGTGCATCCGGGAGCAATGGTACAAAACCCCGATTTCTCTTTCGAAGAGGCCGCCCTTGCCCGTGGGCTGACCCGCATCGCTGGCGTGGATGAGGTCGGTCGCGGCCCGCTTTGCGGCCCGGTCACCGCTGCGGCGGTCATTCTCGATCCCGCATGCATCCCCGAAGGGCTCAACGATTCGAAGAAGCTCAGCGCAAAGCGCCGTGCGGAGCTCGCTGCGCAGATCATGCAGAGCGCCGACTATTGCGTCGCCCATGCCAGCGTCGAGGAGATCGACGAGATCAACATCTATCACGCCGCACATCTCGCGATGTGCCGGGCGGTCGCGGGGCTCGCGCAAAAGCCCGATCACGTGCTGGTCGACGGCAACCGCGTGCCGCGCGATCTGGGCCTTTCGGCCGAGCCGATCGTGAAGGGCGATGCGCGCTCTTTGTCGATCGCGGCGGCTTCGATCCTGGCCAAAGAGGCGCGAGATTTGCTCATGGTGGATTTGGCGCAACAGTATCCCGGCTATGGCTGGGAACGGAATGCGGGCTACCCCACGAAGGACCATTTGCAGGCCCTTCTAGATCTAGGGGTCACCCCCGTTCATAGACGAAGCTTCAAGCCCGTCCACAATATCTTGTGCCAAGCAAAAAGTGTAACCCCTTGATTCAAAAAAGAAATTGACGGCGAATCACCTTTGACTCATCTTTGACGCCATAGATCGGCACAAGCCGGCATCCCCCGAGGCGGGCAGTTAAGAGGCAAAAAAGATGGCAAAGACGAAGTCCCCGGCGGCGCAGCAGGCGCTGCCCCTGAACCAAATTCTTGCAGGCGATTGCATCGAGATGATGAACTCGCTCCCCGAGAACAGCATTGACCTGATCTTTGCCGATCCGCCTTACAATCTTCAGCTACGCGGCGACCTGCACCGCCCCGACAATTCCAAAGTCGACGCTGTCGACGACGCCTGGGATCAGTTCGGTTCCTTCTCGCATTACGATGGGTTCACCCGGGACTGGCTCACCGCCGCCCGCCGCATCCTGAAGCCCAATGGGGCGATCTGGGTGATCGGTTCCTATCACAACGTCTTCCGCATGGGGGCCGAGCTTCAGAATCAGGGCTTCTGGATCCTCAACGATGTGGTCTGGCGCAAATCGAACCCGATGCCGAACTTCCGTGGCAAGCGCCTGACCAACGCGCATGAGACGCTGATCTGGGCGTCCAAATCGGAAGGCGCGAAATACACCTTCAATTACGAGGCGCTGAAATCGCTCAACGAGGGCGTCCAGATGCGTTCCGACTGGGTGATCCCGATCTGCAATGGCGGTGAGCGCCTGAAGGATTCGAATGGCGACAAGGCGCATCCGACGCAAAAGCCCGAGGCGCTCCTGCACCGCATCCTCGTCGGCACCACCAATCCCGGCGACGTGATTCTCGACCCGTTCTTCGGCACCGGTACGACCGGCGCCGTCGCGAAGATGCTAGGCCGCGATTTCATCGGCATCGAGCGCGAGGCCGCCTATCGCGAGGTTGCCCTCAAGCGCCTCGCCCGGGTTCGCAAGTTCGACAAGGAAGCGCTGGAAGTTTCCACCTCGAAACGCGCCGAGCCGCGTGTGCCTTTCGGTCAGCTCGTCGAACGCGGCATGCTGCGCCCGGGCGAGGAGCTCTATTCGCTCAACGGCCGCCACAAGGCCAAGGTGCGCGCCGACGGCACGCTGATTGGCGACGATGTAAAAGGCTCGATCCATCAGGTCGGTGCCCATCTCGAAGGCGCGCCCTCCTGCAACGGCTGGACTTACTGGACCTTCAAGCGCGACGGCAAGCAGGTCCCGATTGACCTGCTGCGCCAGCAGATCCGCGCCGAGATGAACTGAGGCCAGCCCCCCACGACATTCAAAAGTTACCGCCGGTGTCCGAGGGCCGTCCTGGGACACAGCCTTGCCCCGCCGTGTCTAACGGCGGGGTCTTTTCGCGTTTGGCGAAGTTCATTGAGCATCCTTTTGAGCGCCCATTTTGACGGGCTTTCGTGCTCGGGAGAGCGAAGGATTTCCCCGGGCTCGAACGTCTGAACAGGCGATGCGAGGCGGGTGCTGCATTTCCTCAGCATTGATGCGCCTGTGCAGCGATGAAGGGAATCCGCTGGAATTTGTAATATGCAAAGCTGAGAAATCTTGGTCGAAAATATAAAATAACATTATCTATCAATTAATTACAGATTGACGGAGAAAACTGGAACGTAACTTGCATGAAGTCTCGGTGAAACGCGAGTTTGACCGGGAGTTTCTCCAAATGACGCAAGACAGCCTCGTCGCCGACAATCTGCCCTATCTTGATATCTCGGATCCCGGGTTCTCGATCCGCTCTTCCGAAGTGATGAATGCACGCGAGGCGTCCTGGTGCGCGCGCACGAATTATGGCCTCGCGGTGCTGCGATATGACGATGTGCAAAAGCTTCTTCGTCATCCCAAGCTCCGTCAGGGCTCCTATCGCTGGCCGGCGCTGAACGATGTCACAGGCGAATTCGCGCGCTGGTGGGAAAGCATGCTGCTCAGCCAGGAGGGCGACAACCATGCGCGCCTGCGGCGAATGGCGAACCCGGCTTTCTCGCCGAAGCTCATTACGACGCTCGCGCCGAAATTCACCGAGCTTGCGACGATGCTGATCGACGAGTTCGCCCCTAAGGGCGAATGCGACTTCATCGCCGAATTCACCGAACCCTACGCGACCGGCGTGATCTGCGAGCTTCTGGGCCTGCCCTTCGAACGCTGGCGAGAACTGGCTGATATCGCTGCGGAAATGGGTCTCGCTCTCGGCGTCACCTTCAAGAAGGACCTGCCGACGATCGAGGCGGCAACGAAGCGGCTCTTCGACTATGTCGAGGAGCTGGTCGAGGCCCGCCGCGCCGCGCCGAAAGACGATTTCATCGGCATGCTGATCAAGGCCAACGAGGACAAGAGCCAGCTCTCCGATCAGGAACTGCTCGACATGATCGTTCTGGCGATCTTCGGCGGCATCGACACCACGCGCAACCAGCTCGGCCTCGCGATGGCGACCTTCATCGAGCACCCCGAGCAATGGGCGCTTCTGGCCGAACGGCCTGAGCTGGGCCGCGCCGCGGTCGAGGAGGTGATGCGCGTGCGTCCCACCGTGACCTGGGTCACCCGCGAGGCGGTCGAGGACTTCACCTATAATGACACGCCGATCGAGAAGGGCACGACGCTGCACCTCTTCTCGCAATCGGCGACCTCCGATCCGCGCGTGTTCGACGATGCGAGCTTCGACATCACGGCCGAGCGCAAGCCGCATTTCGGTTTCGGCGGCGGGGCGCATCACTGCCTTGGCCACTTCATTGCCCGCGGCGACATGACCGAGGCGCTCAAGCTGCTTTCGCAACGCCTGAAGAACCCGCGCTTCAACGGTGAGGTCGAGTGGCTTCCCGACAGCGGCAATACCGGCGCGATCCGGATGCCGATCGCTTTCGACCCGGCTTGAGCCACGCAAATCCAGCCGAAAAATTGCAAGAGGGACCAGTAAGATGAAAGTTCACGTCAACATGGATATCTGCCTGCTGCACGGGCAATGCGTGATCGCCGCGCCGGAGATCTTCTCCTTCGACGACAGTGGCGATCTCCATTGGGTCGAGGTGATCGACGACTCTCAGGTTGCCGATGCCGAAGCCGCTTCCGATGCCTGCCCCGAGCAGGCCATCATCCTCGGCTGATCGGTCATGGCAGGGCCCCGGATCACCGTCGTCGGCGCCTCGCTCGCGGGGCTGCGCACGGCCGAAGCGCTGAAGGCGGCGCTTCCGCAGGCGCAGCTCACGCTGATCGGCGACGAGCCGCATGCGCCCTACAACCGACCGCCCCTGTCGAAGGACGTGATGGAGAGCTTCGCAGGGGGCGATGCGGATGAAACCGAGGCTTTCGGCAAGCTCCTGCTGCGTTCGAAGCTGACACCGGAAGACGTGTCGATACGTCTCGGCGTGGCCGCGACGGGTTTCGAGAATGCCGGTGTGCGTCTTGCCGATGGTTCTCTCGTCCGCTCGGACTGGGTGATCGCGGCGACCGGCATCCGGCCGCGCCGGTTGCCACTTCCCGGAAACGAAGACATCCGCCATGTCCTGCGGCGCTTCGACGACGCCCGCGCGCTCGCGCCGATGCTGCAACCGGGCAAGCGTCTGGCGGTGATCGGGGCGGGGTTCATCGGCTGCGAGATCGCCGCGACCGCGCGCAAGCTGGGCCTGCATGTCACGATCGTCGAGCCCGGGCCGCAGCCCATGATGCGCGCGCTCGGCCCGCGTGTCGCGGCTGCGATGGCCGCCTTGCACCGGCGCCATGGGGTGACGCTGCTTACCGGGCGCATGGTCGAAGCGTTCCAGCCGGGCCGTGTGATCCTCGACAACGGGAAGGAAATCGAGGCCGATGTGATCGTCGAGGCGCTCGGCTCGCTGCCCAACACGGAATGGCTTGCCGGGAGCGGCGCGGATCTCAGCGATGGCGTTCTGGTCGATGACACGATGCGGGCGATTGGCGCGCCGAACCTGCTCGCGGTCGGTGACATCGCACGCTTTGCCAATCCGCTGTTCGACGATGTGCCGCGCCGGGTCGAGCATTGGTGCATCCCCGGCTTCACCGCCAAACGCGCCGCCCAGACCATCGCCGCGCTTGAGGCGGGCGATACGCCCGAACCCGGATTTTCGCCGCTGCCGAGCTTCTGGTCGGACCAATACGGCATGCGCGTTCAGGCCTTCGGCGCCCCGGCGCTGGCCGAGACGCAAACCGTTGTCGAAGGCGATCTGAGCCAGATCGGCGAGGCCCCCGTGATCGTCGAATACGCCCGCGACGGCGCGCTGACCGGCGTGATCGGCCTTGGCGCTCCGCCCGCACTGATTGCCAAACACCGCGCCCGCCTGATGGCCGCGCTCACCCCGAAAGAAACCGCATGAGCCCCCAGATGAACGACCCCCTCGAAGCCGCCCTCGCCAAGTTCGACGCCGAGATCGTGCATGTCGGCCAGTTCGATTACGCCTCGGTCCTGCGCGAACGCCGGTTGCGCAAGGCGCAGTTCCTCGACTGGGCCGGGGATGCGCGTTTCGCCAATGTGCTGGCCTATTGGGACAGCGGCGACAATCTCTTCGGCGGCAGTTCCTATTTCACCGAGACGGTCGAGATCGACCCTACCTCGATGCGCGCGAACCCCTCCGAGCCCTATGCGGTCACGGTCATCGCTGAGCTGTCGGGCGAGGCGAAGGAGCTGATGCCGCGCCAGGTGCTGCGCCGCCAGTTGGAGCGCGCCGAGGCGATGGGGTTCAAGGTCGATGCCGCGTTCGAATTCGAGCTGATCGTGCTTGAGGAAGACGCGACGACCGCGCGCGAGAAAGACTTCGCGGGGCTTGCGAAATTCGCCCCCGACAACAAATGCTGGTCGGGCGCCACCGCGAATACCCATGCCGAATTCATCGCCGGCATGGAGGCCGAAATCCTTGGTCATGACGTCTCGCTCTATGCGCTGAGCGTCGAGCTGGGGCCGGGCTGTCTCGAAGCCACGACTGCCGCGACCGAGGGGCTGCGCGCTGCCGACGACGCGAGCTTCCTGCGCTTGGCCGCGCGCTCCTACGCCCGCAAGCAGGGCAAAACGGTGAGCTTCATGCCCTATATGGGCGCGGACTATCCCGGTATCGGCGGCCATTGTTCGATGAGCTTGCGCGATGCGAAAACCGGCGCGAACGTCTTCGCTTCGCCCGATGGCAAGACCAGTGATCTGGCGAAGAAATTCATTGCCGGGATGATGTCGGTGGTGCCCGAGGCCTTCGCCATGTGCACCTCGAGCGTGAATGCCTATCGCCGCCTTGCGCCGGGAAGCTGGGCTCCGAAATCGCTCACCTGGGCGGAATATCCCTTCACCGTCGCGGTGCGTTCGGTGCCGCATTCCGGCGCGCGCGCGCGGCTCGAATTCCGGGTGCCGCCCGCCGATTGCAATCCTTACCTGACGATGGCGCTGATGCTGGGCGCGGGGCTCGACGGGATCGAGCGCGACCTGCCCGCACCCGAACCGAGCGCCGCCGCGCATCCCGATTTCGTCCCCGAAGGCGCAAGCCGCTTCCCGCGCGATCTCGCCGAGGCCGCCGAGCGACTTGCCGCGAGCGACGATGCCGCGCGGATCTTTGGAGCCGCTTTCACCGAGAACTTCGCGGCCGCCTGCCGCGCCGAATACACCAGCCTCGCCAAGGCAGTCAGCGCCGAAGAACGCGCCCGCTACCTCGAAGGCTGAGACACAAGAAAACCAATAGGGAGCCAAGAATGACTACCGATACCGATTATCACCGCGAAGTCGATGCACCCGGCCGGGCCGAACTGGTCGAACGGGTGCGCAAGAAGATCGACGCGCTCGGGGTCGATTACATCTACTATCAATACATCTCGATCACCGGCCGGGTGATGGGCAAGGCCGCTCCGGCACGTCACTGGGAGACGCAGGCGCGCAAGGGTGTTCAGACCTGGATGGGCGGCGTCACCAACGTGCTGCCCGACTTCAAGGGCAACCTCATCGGCTTTGACTCCAACGCGATGGAATGCATCGCGCTGCCCGACCCCGACACGTTCGTCCAGCTCCCCTGGGACAAGCGCGTCGCGCGTGTCTTCTGCACGCTGTTCTACAGCCTCGAGGATCCGAATTTCCCCGGCCAGTATTACGAATACGACACCCGCGGGAACCTCAAGCGTTTCGACCGCGAGTTCCGCGAGGCCCATAACGGTTTGCATCTGCGCGTGGGCCTCGAGCCCGAGATGCTCTGGCTCAAGCCCGAGGCCGGCGAGGTGCGCCCCTATTCCGGCGTGACCGAGCCGCTCGCCTATCACATCGGCCAGTTCGAGAGCGCCCGCGATATCTGGATGCAGGTCTCCGACTACGCCCGCGCGATGGGGCTCGACATGATCCAGGGCGATTGCGAGGACGCGCCCGGCCAGATCGAACTCAACTACCAGTTCGACGACGCGCTGCCGACCTGCGACCGGATGACGACCTATCGCCAGATCTGCGCCGAGGTCGCGCGCCAGCGTGGGCTGATCGCTTGTTTCATGGCGAAACCCTTCATGGGTTACGCGGCCAATGGCTGTCACCACAACTGTTCGATCTGGACCGGCGGCGAACGCGAGGTGCAGGACATCGTGCCGGGCGAATTGCCGGGCATGGAAGAGAACTGGATGTATTCCAAGGGCGGCGTGAACGAGTTCGAGAACACCGAAGGCGGCTGGCTGCCGACGGAGCTCGGGCATCATGTTCTGGGTGGCTCGCTCAAGCATATCAACGCGCTGACCTGTATCGGTGCGTCGACCGTGAACTCCTATCGCCGGTTCAACGACTACGGTCTCTGGGCGCCGATCGGGGCGAATTGGGGCCTGCAGAACCGCTCCTGCACGGTGCGCATCTCCTCGCCCGACCGGTTCGAGTTCCGCGCGGTGGACAGCATGGTCAACCCGCATCTGTTCTGCGGCGCGCTGCTGAAGGCGATGGATGATGGCATCCGCAACAAAATCGACCCGGGCGCGCCCGAGTCGCGCAACGTGACCGAGGTCTGGCAGTCGGGTGGGGAGGTCAAACTCATTCCGCTCAATCTTCGGGACGCGCTCGACGCGCTCAAGGAAGACGAGGTCATTCGCTCGGCACTTCCGGGTCGGCTCTACGAAGTCTTCGACGAATACAAACAGGATGAGTGGACACGCTTCCTGCGTGAGGTCACCAATTGGGATGTGGAGCAATACCTGCATTGCGTGCCGTAACCCGTTGACCCCCGCATAGGAGCCCAGAGCATGACAGATCCAACCAGACCAGAGACCGAGATGATCGACGTTCTCAGCCGGGACGGACGGATCGTGTCTGCATGCGCTGCGCAAGAAACCGTGCTCGGCTTCTCGCCGGGCGCGGTCGAGGACGCGCCATGGTCGGCGGTCTATCCGCTCGACTCCCGCAAACGGCTTGAAGAGGTCTTCACCGAGACCACCGCCGGGCCGCATGTCATCGCGCTTGAGATGCGCACGCAGCAGGGCGCGCGGCTCGGCGTCACCGCGATCGTGACGCGCTTTACCGACCCCGAGCACGGGCTTTGCCTGCGCTCGGTGAAATGGCCCGCGGGCGGGGCGCTCGGAGAGGTTGCGAACCTCGCCGAGGAAAAGGAAATCCTCGAGTCGATCCTCGCAGCCTCCGACGATGCGGGATGGTGCATGGAATGGGCGGAGCCCGTGGACCTCTCGGCCCCCGAACAGGAGATCATCCGTCAGGTCTTCGAGAACGGCCCGCATTGGCGGTTCTGCAACGATGCGATGGCGCGGCTCTATCGCACGCCCGAAGGCAAGGACTTCAACGCGCTCCCCGTGCACGAGACTTTCCCGCGCTCGCCCGAGAACGAGGATTTCGTGCGCCGCCTGATCCGCGCGAGCTTCGATGTCAATGCCTCGCCCTCGCGCGATCTGCGTTATGACGGCGTCTATATCGAGGTCGAGAACGACGTGCGCGGGCACATCCGGGGCAACTTCCTGCACCGCATGTGGGGCACGGTGCGCGATGTCTCGAAACATGCCCGCCGCGCGGCGGTTCTGCGCGACGAGATCGACACTCTGGAGGCGATCCTCGATGCGCTGCCCGACGCGGTTCTGGTCGTCGATCGCGACGCCCGCATCCTGCGCATCAATACCAGCGCCGAGGAATTGCTCGACCTCAATCCCGACCTTCTTCCCGCGAGAAGTCTCGATGACCTGATCGAGCTTCCCGTGCCGCTCGCGGAAATCTTCGCCGATGCGGGCCATCATCTGCCCGGTCATCCGAGCGGGATTTACCCGACCCTTCTGCGCAATCCCGATCGCCCGATCCGCGCCGAACTCTCTGCGCGTTGCGTGGCCTTGCGGGAGACGGAGTGCCTTGTTCTGAGCCTGCGCGCGCGGCTCGGGCCGATCTCGCAGGACGGCGAACTCGCCAAGGTGACCCCGTTCAGGGCGCGGGGACGGTGATGGAGGGGAAGCCGATGAAGCAAAGCTCCGCGACACCGCCCCGCCCGCTCGATCAGGCGCTCGACGCGCTGGCCGACGGGCTCATCGTTCTCAACCCCGATCATTCGATTGCCTTCGCCAACCGTCAGGCCGCCGCATTATGCGGTTTCAGCGCCGCAGAGATGACCGGGATCGAGTTCGCCAAATTCAACGACCTTTCCGCGCTGAACTGGACACTGCTGGGAGAGATGCTTGAAGCAGGCCGAACCGGTAATCTCATCTTGCGCGGCGAAGCGACCGGAGCGGTCTTCATCACCTTGCGGCGAATTTCGACGACCGGCGCCAGTGAGGGCCACGTCATCACGCTGCGCGATCTGGCGGTGTTCGACCATGCCCGCAGACAGGCGACCGGCGCGCGCTCCGCCCCGACATTCACCAGCGCGACCGAACGCCGGATGCGACCCGATTTCGCCCGGCAGAGGGCGATCTCGCCCTGGCTCGACCGGATGATCTCGCGCGGGGAACGCGCGCTCTTGCAGGGCGCGCGGGTCATCATCACCGGGGAATCCGGCGTCGGGAAAACGGAAATCGCACGTCATCTGCACAATTTCGTCGCCAATGGCGTGGACCCGTTCATCGCGGTCAACTGCGCCGCGATCCCCGAAAGCCTCTTTGAATCCGAGCTGTTCGGCTATGAGAAGGGCGCGTTCACCGGGGCGTCGACCGAGGGCAAGAAGGGCCTGATCGAGGCAGCCGAGGGCGGTACGCTCTTTCTCGACGAGATCGGCGAGATCCCCTTGCCCCTGCAGGCCAAATTGCTGTCCTTCCTCGAAGAGGGCACGATCCTGCGGATCGGAGGAACCCGTCCGCGCCGCGTCAACGTGCGGGTGATCTCGGCCACCAATCGCGACCTTCTGGAAATGTCCGAGGATCGCCGTTTCCGCACCGATCTCTATTACCGGCTCGCGGTCGTGAACATGCCGATGAAGCCGCTGCGCGAAGTGCCGGAACTGCTCGATCACCTGATCGACCGCTTTCTCACCGCGATCAACCAGCGCCGTTCGGTCCCGCTTCAGCTCTCCGACGATCTGCGCGCACGGCTGCGGGCCTATCACTACCCGGGCAATATCCGCGAGCTGTGGAACCTGATGCAGCAGATCTCGGTGCTGGGCGATGACGAGGAAGAACTGCCGCGGCGTCTCATGGCGCTCGACCCTGCGCAGAGCGCGCGCCCCACCGGCAAACCCGCCACCTCGGAGGCCGTCGCCTTTTCCGAAGGCACCAGCCTGCGCGAGGCGGTGAGCGAATACGAATTGCGGATCATCGAAGACGCGATCCGTGTGCATGGCAGCAAACGCAAGGCTGCTGCCGCCCTTGGTGTCGATATCGGCACCATTTCCCGAAAGACCCGAAAAGAGCCGTAAACGGCCGAAAAAAACCAACAGTGGAGAGAAGACATGACTATCAAGAAGACGATGCTCGGCACGCTTGGCCTGCTCGCCCTCACCGCATCGCCGGTGCTGGCGGAAGGCACGATCAACGTGCTGACCTGGGAAGGCTATGCCGACCCCTCCTTCATCTCGAAATTCGAGGAGACCTCGGGCTGCCAGGTGAACGCCACCTATGTCGGCTCGAATGACGACTTCGCCCCGAAGCTGATGGCTGGCGGCGGCGTCTATGACCTGATCACCCCGTCGATCGACACGACCAAGCTGATGATCGACCTCGATTTCGTCGAGCCTCTCGATACGGCAAAGATCGAAGGCTGGAACGATATCTATCCGAAGTTCCTTGCCCTCGACGGGATCCAGAAGGACGGCGAATATTACGGGATGCCCTATAGCTGGGGTGCGATCGCCTTCATGTATCGCGACGATGCCTTCGACACGCCGCCGACCTCGATCGCGGATCTGTGGCGCGAGGATCTCAAGGGCAAGATCTCGCTCTGGGACGACAAGAGCGCGATCTATGTCGCGGCGCGCAAGAACGGTGACATGAACATCTATTCGCTCTCCGACGAGCAGATCGCGGCCGCGCAGAAGACGCTCGTCGAACAAAAGCCGCTGATCCGCAAATACTGGGCGACGGCGGGCGAACTGGTCGATCTCTACAAGGCGGGAGAGGTCGTGATCTCGAACACCTGGGCAGGCTATCAATCGAGCCTGCTGGCCGATGAAGGCGTGAAGGTCACCGAGTTCATCCCGAAAGAGGGGGCCGAAGGCTGGCTCGACAGCTGGATGGTGGTGAAGGGCACGCCGAACAAGGAATGCGCCTACAAGTTCCTCAACATGCAGCTCTCCGAACTCGGTCAGTGCGGCGTGGCCAATGTCAACGGCTACTCCGCGGCGAATGCCTCGGCGGCCAAAAGTTGCATGACGCCCGAGCAGTTCGCGGCGCTCCATCAGGATGACCCCGCCTATCTCGACAGCCTGCTGATCTGGACGCCGCTGGGCGATCGGTTCGAGGCCTATACCAATGCCTGGAACGCCGTGAAGGCCCAATAACACCGCGAAAGCTCGGCGACCCCGGAAGTGGGGTCGCCTCAGGGATCAGGGAAACAGGCGACCGGGGAGGGGGCGCCCGTTTCCGGACTAGCAGGGAACAAGGCGACATGGCCGCAATCATCGAGTTGGAGAATATCTCCAAACATTACAGTCCAACCATCATCGGCGTGGATAACGTGTCTCTCACCGTGGAGGACGGCGAATTCGTCACGCTTCTGGGGCCCTCGGGCTGTGGCAAATCCACCCTCCTGCGCATGATCGGCGGGTTCGAGGAACCGACCGGGGGAGCGATCCGGCTCGCCGACAAGGACGTGACCTTCGACCCGCCCTACAAGCGCGAGGTCAACATGGTCTTTCAGGATTACGCGCTCTTTCCGCATATGACGATCGGCGAGAACGTGGCTTACGGTCTCAAGACCTTCAAGCTCGACAAGGATACGGTGCGCACGCGCGTGAAGGATGCGCTGATGCTGGTGGGTCTCTATGACAAGCTCAACCAGCGCCCGCAGCAGCTCTCGGGCGGGCAGCGCCAGCGGATCGCGCTTGCCCGCGCCATCGTGCGCCGCCCGAAGGTCCTGTTGCTCGACGAACCGCTCTCGGCCCTCGATGCGAAATTGCGCGAGCAGATGCAGATCGAGCTCAAGCACCTGCACGAAAAGGTCGGCATCACCTTCATCATGGTGACCCATGACCAGACCGAAGCGCTGGTTATGTCGGACCGCGTGGTCGTGATGGAGAAGGGCAGGATCGCCCAGGAAGGCCGCCCGCAGGATCTCTACGATCATCCGGCGAGCCCCTATGTCGCGAATTTCATCGGAACGACGAGCTTTCTTCCCGGCAAGGTCAGCGCGCTCTCGGGCGGGGTCGCGACGATCGCGGCGGGCGGTACGCAGATCACCGCCCATCCCGATGTCACGCTGAGCGAAGGCGCGACCGTCACCGTTGGCGTGCGCCCCGAGAAGGTGAAACTCCTCGCAGAGGGTGAGACCGCCGATAACGTTTTTGAGGGCACCATCGCCGAGGTTATCTATTACGGGCTGGGCCTGCGGATTTCGGTGACGCTCGCCGATGGCAGCAAGATCGACGCCGACACCTTGCTGCCCGATAAGCTCTCGCATTCGACCTTGCCGCAATCCGGCGCGCCGGTTCGCCTGGGCGTGGCGGCCCATAACGTCTTCGTCTTCGAAGGGACGGTGACGCCATGAGCTTCCTGCGCCGCAACCTTCCAGGCATGCTGGTGATGGGCATCCCGCTCATGTGGATCGCGCTCTTCATGCTGCTGCCCTACGGGATCATCGTCACCTATTCCTTCTGGCTGAAGAAATACCCGACCTTCATCCCGGCCTTCCAGTTCGGGAACTACATCACGATCTTCACCGACCCCCAATATGTGCGGGTCTTCCTGCGCACGCTGAAGATCTCGGTGCTGGTCTCGGCCGCCTCCTTCCTGCTGGCCTATCCCTTCGCCTATTACCTCGTCTTCCGCTGCCGTTCGGCGGCGCTGCGGACCTGGCTTTACATGGCGGTGATTGCGCCCTTGTGGGTGAGCTACCTGCTGCGGGCCTATATCTGGAAGACGATCCTCGGCACCGAGGGCGTCCTGAACTCCTTCCTGATGTCGCTCGGGATCATCAATGAGCCGTCGAGCCTGTTTCTCTACAACCAGTTCGCGATGGTGGTGACGCTCACCTATATCTTCATCCCTTTCATGGTGATGCCGATCTACACCGCGCTCGAGAAGATCCCGACCAACCTGACGGAAGCCTCGGCCGATCTCGGGATGGGGCCGTGGCGCAGTTTCTGGACGGTCACGCTGCCCTTGTCGCTGCCCGGTGTCGCGGCGGGGTTCACGCTGACGTTCTGTCTCTCCTTCGGGGACTTCATCGCGCCCTTCCTCGTGGGTGGGCCTGACGGCAACCTCATCGCCAACGTGATCGCCACGCAGTTCGGCGCGGCACTGAACTGGCCGCTGGGCTCGGCGCTGGCGATCGTGATGCTCGTCGTCGTTCTCACCATCGTCTCCCTCTCCGACCGGATGGAGCGCAAAGGCATGACGGGAGGCGTCTGACCATGGCACAGAAAACACCCGGCCTCCTGTCGCGTTTTGGTGCCGACACGGCCTTCATGAGTTTCGTCGCAATCCTGATGGCGTTTCTCTACATCCCGATCTGGGTCCTGATCGCGTTTTCCTTCAACGACTCGCGCTCGCTTACCTGGCCGCTCTCGGGGTTCACGCTCGACTGGTATCGCAAGCTGTGGAGCAATTCCGACCTGATCGCGGCGATCGGCAACAGCTTCTATGTCGCGACGCTGGCGACGGTCGTGACCCTCGCGGTGGGCGTACCGGCGGCGATGGTGCTGCACAAGTTCGACTTCCCCGGCAAATCCGTGTTCCGCAGGCTGATCCTGCTGCCGATCACGCTGCCGGGGATCGTCACCGGTATCTCGATGCTCAACATGTTCAAGCTGATGGGCTTTCCGCTGAGCCTCGAGACGGTGATCCTGGGCCATGCGACCGCGCTTCTGGGTGTGGTGGTCACGCAGGTCTATGCGCGGCTGCAACGCCTGCCGCCGTCGCTCGAGGAAGCGGCCTTCGATCTGGGCGCCTCGCCCTGGCGCAGCTTCATCGACATCACCTTGCCGAATATCCGCTCGGCGATCATCGGGGCGGGGCTGTTGAGCTTCGTTCTCAGCTTCGACGAGATCCCGGTGACCTTCTTCCTGACCGGGCGCGACAACACGCTGCCGATGTATATCTACTCGACGATGCGCCGCGGCGTGACGCCGGAAATCAACGCGGTGGGCACGATCATCGTGCTTCTGTCGCTCATTCTCATCGTGGTCGCGGTCATCGCGACGCGCGAGCGCAAAAAATAACGACATGGAGGGAACGCCAATGACCATGACTCTGAAGGACTGGCAGGCTCGCGCCGCCGCACTCGCGCCCGAAACGCGGATGTTCATCGACGGCAAGTTCGTCGATGCGGCGTCGGGCGCCAAATTCGAAACCATCAACCCGGCCAATGGGCAGGTTGTGGCCGCTGTCGCGCGCGGCAGTGCCGAGGATGTGGACCGCGCAGTCGCAGCCGCGAAGAAGGCGTTCAAATCGGGCGTCTGGTCGCGGATGGAGCCCACCGCGCGGATGGCGGTGATGAGCCGTTTCGCCGATCTGATCGAGGAACATGCCGAGGATTTCGCGCTGCTCGATACGCTCGACATGGGCAAGCCGATCTCGGACATGTTCAACATCGACATTCCCGGCTCGCTGATGACGATCCGCTTCTTCGCCGAGGTGATCGACAAGATGGAGGGCGTGGTGACCAACACCAATGCCGACGCGCTCCATTACATCCTGCGCCAGCCGCTGGGGGTCTGCGGGCTCGTCGTGCCGTGGAACTACCCGCTGATGATGGCCGCATGGAAGATCGCGCCCGCGCTGAGCGTCGGCAACTCCATCGTGCTGAAACCGGCCGAGCAATCGCCGCTCTCGGCACTGCTTCTGGCGAAACTGTTCTCCGAGGCGGGCGGGCCCGATGGCGTCTTCAACGTCGTCACCGGCTTTGGCGAGGATACCGGCAAGCCGCTGGCGCTTCACATGGACGTGGACAAGATCGGCTTCACCGGTTCGGGCGAGGTCGGCAAGCTGATGATGATCTATGCGGGCCAGTCGAACATGAAGCGGGTCAGCACCGAATGCGGCGGCAAGTCGCCCCAGATCGTGCTGGCCGATTGCGAGGATCTGGCGAAGGCCGCCGCGACCGGCGTCGCGGGGATCTATGGCAATCAGGGCGAGGTCTGCTCGGCCGGCTCGCGCATCCTCGTCGAGCGCGCGGTCTATGACGAATATATCGCGCTTTTCACCGAGGCAGCAAAAGACATGCACATTCCCGGCGATCCGCTCGACCCCGACACCACGATGGGGCCGCTGGTCACGCCCGAACAGCAATCGCGCGTGCTGGGCTATATCGAGGCGGGCCGCAAGGAAGGGGCCAAGCTCGCCTTCGGCGGCAATGTCCCGGCCCAGTTCAACGCGGGCTGCTTCGTCGAGCCGACGCTGTTCACCGATGTGTCGAACAAGATGAAGATCGCGCAGGAGGAAATCTTCGGCCCGGTCGCCTCGATCATCCCGGTGGACAATCTCGACCATGCGATCGAGACCGCGAACGACACGATCTACGGGCTGGCCGCCGCGATCTGGACCTCGAATGTGAAGAACGCGCATCGCTTCGCCCGCGATGTCGAGGCGGGGATCGTCTGGGTCAACGCCTATGAGGCGGGCGATGCCACGACGCCGTGGGGCGGGTTCAAGCAGTCGGGCAACGGGCGCGACAAGTGCCTCGAGGCGCTGACGCAATACACGCAGACCAAATCGGTCTGGATCGAGTTGAGCTGACTTCTCCCGGCCGGGGTGCTGCGCGTCCCGGCCGACCTATCCTCAGGACGACAATGAAACTTTGTATTCTCGAAGCCGATCGCCCCGCCGAGGCGTTCCGGCCCGCCCATGGCACCTATGCGGGGATGTTCGAGCGCTGGCTGGCGCCGGCCTTGCCCGAGGCGACGTTCGACAACATTTTCGTCGCAGGGGGCGATGCGCTCCCCGAAGATCCCGATCTCTATGACGCCTATCTCGTGACCGGGTCGCGCGCGGGCGTCTATGAAGACCATGACTGGATCGCCCCGCTCGAGGTCTTCCTGCGCGAGTTGCGCGCGCGCAATCGCCCGGTGGCGGGGGTCTGTTTCGGTCATCAGGTGATGGCGCAGGCCTTCGGCGGGACGGTCGAGAAATCCGCGGCAGGCTGGATGCTCGGGCGGCAGGAGCACATGCTTTCGCCGGAAGGCGCAGAGGTCTTCGGTCCCGATCCGCTCACCGCCCTGTCTTTCCATCAAGATCAGATCACCGCGCTGCCTCCGGGCGCTGCGCGGCTTTTGTCGAACGATCCGTCGCCCAATGGCGGGCTGGTCTATACCGGCTTTCCCGCACTCTCGGTGCAGTTCCACCCCGAATTCCAGCCCGGCTACATCCACGATCTTCTGATCGCCTATCGGGGCGAGCGCGTGCCCCTCGACCGGGCCGAGACCGCGTTGGCCTCGCTTGACGGGGCGCTCGACAACGACAGAGTGGCAAGAGCCTTCGCCGAGTTCTTCCGCCGCAACGTTAAGAAGACATGAAACTCACCCAGAAAGTCACCCAACGCCTCGATACCGGGTTAAAGCTTACCCAAGACCTGCATCGGGCGATCGGCTTTCTGGAGCTTTCCAATCTCGAACTGGCGCAGACCCTGCGCGAGGCTGCCTCCGATAACCCTTGGTTGAGGGTGCGCATGCCCCCGGCAATGGAGGACGGCGTGGCCGACATCGCCGCGCCCGGGCTGTCGTTGCGCGCGCATGTGCTGGCCCAGATCGACCGTCTTGTGCCGCGCACGTCAGATCGTTCCGTGGCGCTGGCCCTGCTCGATGCGATGGGACCGAACGGCTTTCTCGAGATGCCGGTCGAGACGATCGCCGCCACGTTGCGGGTTACGCCCGCGCGCGTCGAAACCGTTCTTGCCGCGCTTCAGGCAATCGAGCCCCGTGGCCTCTTTGCCCGCTCGCTTGGCGAATGTCTCGCCCTGCAGCTTGCCGAAGAGGAAGAGATTTCACCACAGATGCGCCGGATGCTCGACGCGCTTCCGGTTCTTGCCGATCGAGGGCCCGCCGCGCTCGCGGAGGCGGCGGGCCTCGGAGCCGACGAATTGGCTCCACTTCTGGCCCGGCTGCGCGATCTGAACCCGCGGCCTGCGGCCGGTTTCTCGACGGACACGGCACGCACGCGCATTGCCGATCTTCTCTTCGAAAGAGAGGGCGACAGCTGGATTGCCCGACTTAATCCCGAGAGCCTTCCGCGCCTGGAGATCAATGACTTCAAACAGGGCGCGAGCTCTGCAATGTCGTTCTCGCGGGAGAAAAGCGCGGCGCTTCGGCTCGTCAGCGCCCTTGAGACGCGCAATGAAAACCTGCTGGCGCTTGGTCGCCTTTTGGCCGGTGAGCAGGCGCAGTTTCTTTCTCACGGCCCGGTTGGTCAGCGGGTTTTCACGCGCCGGGAAGCTGCGCGCCGACTTGGTCTTCACGAAAGCACGGTGGGGCGGCTCGCGAGTTCTTCTTCCGCCGCGACGCCCGCGATGGGGGTTCTGCCATTGCGAGAGTTTTTCTCGCGCGCGCTTCGCCGACAAGCGGAAGCCTCTCCGGTGCAGGGCAGCCTGGCCATCAAGGCACGGATCGAGCAGATGATCGCCGGAGAGGACCCGGTACGCCCGCTCAATGATGGCGAATTGAGCGATGCACTTCGCGCGGAGGGGATCAGCATCTCGCGGCGCGTCGTCGCAAAGCTGCGTACCAGCGCAGGCATCCCGAATCGCGCGGTTCGAAGAAGTCGATAGTCTTCAGGTGACGGTGTCGCGGTTTCCCAGATCGTGATGTCACGCCCGGTACGGTTCGGGCGTTCGCTTACTCAGCGCTGCCGTGTCTCCCGGTGGCGGGTACTATTGCGCTCAGTTTTCTTCCAGCCGGGCACGCAATTCGCGCAGGACAGGCAGGGTTGCGCGGACCTTGTCGGGGCCCAGGTCACGTACGATGCCACCAATGATCGGCATGAGCGAGGCCAGCGCCGCATCGCGGGCACGTCGGCCCGAGGGTGAGAGAGAGACCCACTTGCGCCGCGCATCGTCCCAGTCGGGGCGGATATGCACATGACCCGCCCATTCGAGCTTTGCCAGAGTGTTGGTCATCGCGCCGCGCGTGACATGAAGGGCTTCGGCCAATTGGGCAGGGGTGCGCTCTTCGTTGATATGAGCGAGCAGGTTCAGCACCGAGAAATGCGAGATTTCCATCCCTTTGGGCAGGGCGCGGCTGACGACGTTGCGCGCGAGCTGATCGGCCATGAAGACCTCGGCAAAGAGCGTCGCGGCGAGCGGATCTGTTTCTGCGCTACTCATGGCCCGTCGAAGCTCCGGTCATGAAAGAGCGAACGCATGCGAGAACGCACCGCATCGACCTGCCCGAGATCAAGATCGACCAGCGTCACACCGGGTTCGGCGCCGCCATCTGCAAGAACTTCGCCCCAAGGGCCCACCGCCATCGAATGACCCCATGTCCGGCGGGGCTTGTCGCCGTGGGTGGCGTGGCTGCCGCATTGCGCAGGCGCCAGCACGAAGCAGGTGTTCTCGATTGCGCGGGCGCGCACCAGCACTTCCCAATGGGCTTTGCCGGTCGTGTCGTTGAAGGCGGCGGGGATCGTGAGGATTTGCGCGCCGGCCTGCGCCAGCGTGCGGTAGAGATGCGGGAAGCGCAGATCGTAGCAGACCGACATGCCGATCTCGGCGTATTTCGTGGCGGCCAGAACCGCTTCGCGTCCGGGGCGGTAGCCTTCGGATTCGCGATAACGCTCGGTCTCGGACACGTCCACGTCGAACATGTGGATCTTGTCGTAGCGGGCTTTCACATCGCCCTTGCGCCCGATCAGGAAGGACCGATTGGCGAAGCGGCCGTCGTCATCCTCGGTCTTCAGGCAGAGCGAGCCGATCAGAATATAGACGCCATGGGCCTCTGCCTCGGCGCGGATCGCGGCGAGGGTCGGGTCGTGGTATTCATGCTCGAGCACACCGCGCTGATAGGCGCGATCGGACGAGATCAGATTCGTGCATTCGGGTGTCGCGATCAGATCGGCACCGGCTGCGGCGGCCTCGCGGATGAAATCGAGCGTCACCGGCAGGTTCTTTGCCGGATCGTCGGTCACCGAAAGCTGAACGAGCGCCGCCTTCATCCCCTCACCCTGCCAGCATCGCGTCGAGCTTGCCCGCATGTTCGAGGGCGTGCAGCTCGTCACAGCCGCCAATGCCTTCGCCACCGATGAAGATCTGCGGCACCGTGCGGCGGCCATTGGCGCGCTGCATCATCTCGGCGCGCAGCTGCGGCTGGGCCCCGACGTCGGTTTCCTCATAGGCGACGCCCTTCTTGTCGAGAAGGCGCTTGGCCATGATGCAGAAGGGGCAGGTGCGGGTGACGTAGATTTCGACGCGTTTCATTCTCTATTCCCTATGGTCTGCGAGACTATAGGGATTTAGGGCGCCTTCGCAACGCGCGCCAGTGTCACAATGCAGACCCGGGTTGCGCCGGCCTCCAGCGCCGCTTCGGTGGCGGCCGACAGCGTGGCCCCCGAGGTCATCACGTCATCGACGATCAACAGTGCGCGTCCCGCGAGGTTTCCGGCGCGGCGCGGATTGATCCGGATCGCCTCGGTGAGATTGGCGTGACGGTCTTCGCGGCTCTTGCCCTTCTGGCTGGCAGTCGGCCGGGTGCGCAGAAAGAGATCGGCGCAATGATCCTGACCGGTGCGCCTGGCGAGCGCGCGAGAGAGTTCCGCCGCCTGATTGTACCGTCGCTTGAGGAGCCGCAGCCGGTGCAGCGGGATCGGGGCGATCATCATCTCCGGGTGCAGGAGCGGGTCCGCCGCGCGGGCCATCCAGCCCACAAGCGGCGGGACGAGATCGAGCCGGTCGCCATGTTTGAGCGCGAGCACCAGATTGCGCCCGGTGCCCGAATAAAGCATCGCCGTGCGGCCCTGTGCCCATGCACGCGGATGGGCGATGCAATCGTCGCACAGGACATGCTCCTCCTCTGCGGCTTCACCGGGCAGCGGCGTGCCACAGGCGTCGCAAACCGTGCCGCGGGCGAATTCGGTCTCGGCCCAGCAGGTGCCGCAAAGGCCGAACTCGGAGCCGACCGCCTCACCGCAGGCGATGCAGCTCGGCGGGAAGAGGGCGCGTAATCCGACGCGCGCTGCCGCTAGCATCCGTCCCCGAACAGAGTTAAGGATTGCCTCCGACATGGATACGCCGCCCCTTCTCACCGACCGCGAGGCCCTGATCCGCCATCGCCAACGCGCCGCCCGCGCGCCCGAGCTGTTTTTGCACGAGGATGCGGCGGCCGAGCTCGATGAAAGGCTGCAAGAGGTTAACAGAACCTTTACGGCGCCGGCCCTGATTGCGGCTTTTCCCGAACCGTGGCTCGAGATCCTGCCGAATGCCAAAGTGGTGTCCGACGACGAGGTGCTCGATCTCGAAGAGGGCGCGCATGATCTCGTCGTTCATGCGATGGGTCTGCATTGGGCGAATGACCCGGTCGGGCAGATGGTGCAGGCGGCACGCGCGCTCAAGCCCGATGGGCTGTTCCTTGGCGTGATGTTCGGCGGGCAGACCCTGACCGAACTGCGCGCGGCGCTCGCGCAGGCCGAAGCGGCGATCACCGGCGGGTTGAGCCCGCGCGTTCTTCCGATGGGCGAGATCCGCGATCTCGGCGCGCTGATCCAGCGAGCGGGGTTTGCGCTGCCGGTGGCAGATGCGGTGACGCGCAAGGTGACTTACGAGACGCCGCTCCGGCTCCTGTCGGATCTGCGCGCGATGGGTGAGACCAATGCGCTGGCCTCGCGCAACCGCCGTTTCCTGCGCCGTGACGTGCTGGCCGAGGCGCTGCGCCTCTATGTCGAGACCTATCAGGAAACTGACGGAAGGGTGCGCGCGACCTTCGAGATGGTCTGGCTCACCGGCTGGAAACCGCATCCCGACCAGCCCAAACCGTTGCGCCCGGGGTCGGCCGCACAGCGTCTCGCCGATGTGCTGGGCACGATGGAATTGCCGACGGGTCAAAAGCCGCGGCAGCCCTGATCAGCCCAGAGCGGTCAGGAACGCATTCGACCACCAGTGCACATCCTGACGGGTCAGCCCGTCGAGCAGCGCACGGTGGCGCTCGCGCCGCTCGCCCCGCGACATCATCAGCGCGGTGAGCATCGATGTCGCCATCTGTTCGGTGTCATGCGGGTTGACCAGAAGCGCTTCGGTCATCTGCTCGGCCGCGCCCGCGAATTGCGACAGGATCAGAACGCCGGGGTCGTCGGGGTTCTGGGCCGCGACGAACTCTTTTGCCACGAGGTTCATCCCGTCCATCAGCGGCGTGACCAGCGCGACCTGGGCGGCGCGGTAGAGACCGGCCAGCACTTCGCGCGGAATAGGGCGGTTGATGAAGCGGATCGGCGCCCACTGGATGTCGGCGTATTGGCCATTGATGCGGCCCGAGAGGTGCTCGGTCTCTTCGCGGATGTCGTCATAGGCCTGCACGCCTTCGCGCGTCGGCGGCGAGATCTGCAGTAGCGAGACATGGCGATGCCATTCTTCGTGCCGCTCGAGGAACTCGCCGAAGGCGCGGAAGCGATGCGGGACGCCCTTGGAATAATCCAGCCGGTCGACGCCGATCATCAGGTTGCGGTTGGGCTTGAGGATGCCAGAGGGAAGTTTGGCGATCTCGCGTTCCGCCAACTCGGTGAATTCGGCGGTGTCGATACCGATCGGGAAGGCTGCGATTCGACACTGTCTCGGCGAAAGATGGATGAAACCGTTGCCCAGATCGCTGCCTTCGCCGATCTCCACCATCGAGGCGAGACAGGCGCGCACGTCGCGCTCGGCCTGCAGACCGACGAGGTCGTAATTCGACAGCCACTGGCAGATCTCGCGCCCGTTGGGGAGGGCCTGCATCGAGATCGGGCCGGGGAAGGGCGTGTGCAGGAAGAAGCCGATCGGGTTCTGGAGCCCGAGCACGCGCAGCTCGTAGGCGAGCGGGAGCAGATGGAAATCATGCACCCAGATCCGGTCGTCGGGCTGGATCATCGGTGCGATCAGTTTCGCGATCCGCCGGTTCACCTGCTTGTAGGTATTCAGATAGTCCTGGTGGATTTCCATCAGGTCGGTGCGGCCGTGAAAGAGCGGCCAGAGCACCGAGTTCGAATAGCCCGCGTAATAGTTCTCCTGCTCTTCCTCGGTCAGGTCGAAGCAGAAGCGTTTGAAAGGTCCGCCCTCGATCTCGCGCAGGCAGGTGTCGGGCTTCTCGGCGATCTCGCCGGAGGTGCCGATCCAGATCCCGCCGGTTTCGCTCAGCACGTCTCCGAGCGCCACGACGAGTCCTCCCGAGGGGTTCGCCCCGGTCGGAATTCGGTTCGAAAGGCAAATCAGTCGACCCATGCTCACTCCTCCACCGCAGCGGCGAGCCAGTCCCGGATGTCGCTCGGCTCTGCCAAGTGATAGCGCGCGGCGCTTTTCCCGTCACCGATCTTGATGCCGAAGCCGCCATGGGCCTCGGCCCAGGCAAGCGCGGGTTCGTCGGTGGTGTCGTCGCCCGCATAGACCGGCATGCGGCCTGAAAACTGCGGAAGCTGTGTCAGAAGGACGAGCGCGCCATCCTTGGAAAACCCGTCCGGACGCAGTTCCACCGCCATCTTCGCGGGCTGGATCGCAAAGGCCGGGAAGCGCTCGGCCAGGGTTTCGGTGAAGGCCTCGACCTCGGGCTGGCGCGAAGGATCGGCGCGGAAATGGAGCGCGCCGCCATGGCTCTTTTTCTCGAATAGAAGACCCTGTTGCTGCGCAAAATGATCCATCTCGGTTTGAAGCGCTGCCAAATCGTCGGGGCTTTCCTCAAGCGGGGGCGTCATGCCGCGCGCCTCTGCGCCATGGCTTCCGATCATCAGCCCGTCATACCCGAGAAGGAAGCGCTCCAGTTCGTGCAATGAGCGACCGGAGACCACGGCGAGCGCGCCGCCCAATTTAGCGGAAAGACGGGCGAGCACTTGGGGCAGGCTTTCGGGGATCACCACCGCGTCGGGACGCGGCGCGATATCGACCAGACAGCCGTCGAAATCGAGAAATAGCGCGTCCCCGTCGGGATCGAGCGCGGGCGGGGCCGGTTTCTTGCCGGTCAAGTCATCCATTGCCATGTGCAGAACGTAAGTGATCCTGTCCCGGTTGAATAGGCCGCATTGGCACTGATCGGGAAACCCGTTAAGTCGGGTCTAGGTTCCGCTGAAAAAGACGACAGGACAGTGACAAGATGACGAAAGACGCAAATCCGCGCCTCGCCCATGCCCCCGCCGATCACCCGCCCGTCCCCGAGGCGAAGATCGGTCTGCTCGTCGCCAATCTCGGCACACCCGACGCCACCGACTACTGGTCGATGCGGCGCTATCTCAACGAGTTTCTCTCGGACAAGCGCGTGATCGACTATCCGGCCTGGAAATGGCAGCCGCTGCTGCAACTGATCATCCTGTCGAAGCGTCCGTTCACTTCCGGCGCGAACTACAAGATGATCTGGAACAACGAGGCCAATGAGAGCCCCTTGACGACGATCACCAAGCAGCAGGTCGCCAAGCTGCGTGATGCGGTCTCGGCGCGCTATGGTCAGGAAGTGATCGTCGATTACTGCATGCGCTACGGCAACCCCTCGACCTTCGACGTGGTCGACCGGATGGTGAAGCAGGGCTGCGAGAAGATCCTGTTCGTGCCGCTTTACCCGCAATATGCGGGCGCGACCTCGGCCACCGCGAATGACCAGTTCTTCCGTGCGCTGATGAAGCAAAAGCGCCAGCCCGCCGCCCGCGTGGCCCCGGAATATTTCGACAAGCCGTCCTATATCGAGGCGCTCGCGCAATCGGTGGAGCGTGTCTATTCCACGCTCGACGAGAAGCCCGACGTGCTCGTGGCCTCCTATCACGGGATGCCGCGTCGCTACCTGATGGAAGGCGACCCCTACCATTGCCAGTGCCAGAAAACCTCGCGCCTGCTGCGCGAACGGCTCGGTTGGGACAAGGACGGGATCGACACCACCTTCCAGTCGGTCTTCGGCACCGAGGTCTGGCTGAAACCCTACACGGTCGAGCACGTCGCCGAGCTTGCCAAGCAAGGCAAGAAGAACATCGCCGTCATCTCGCCCGCCTTCAGCGCCGATTGCATTGAGACGCTCGAAGAAATCAATGGCGAGATCCGCGAGGCCTTCGAGGAAGCGGGCGGAGAGAAATTCACCTATATCCCCTGCCTCAACGACGACGATCTGCATATCACGGCGCTGATGGAAGTGGTCGAGGAAAACCTCGCAGGCTGGATTGCTTGACGCTTGAACTGACGTAACGTCTCGGGTCTGCTGGCGCCTGAAAGGCTACGCAGGGTCGGGACGTGACGACAGCAAGAGACGCAGGCAAGGCAGGTGGGATCCTGCGCCGGATCGCGGCGCGGATCACCGGGTTGGCGATCGCGCTTTTTGCGCGGTTCATCACCTCGCCGCGTGTCTATTACGCCGCCCCGCCCCATCCCGACCGGCAAACCGTCTATTTCGCCAATCACCGTTCCAATGCGGATACGGTTCTGATCTGGACGGTCCTCGGGGCCGCGACGCGGGCGCACACGCGCCCGGTTGCGGCGGCCGATTACTGGCTGAAATCGCCTCTGCGGAAGTTCGTCGGGCTCGATGTGTTCAACGTCATTCCGATCGAGCGCCTTCGCGAAAATCGTACCGAGAACCCGGTGGAGAAGATGCTCGCAGCGCTCGAAACCGGTGCGTCGCTGATCATCTTTCCCGAGGGTCGGCGCAATGAGAGCGAAGCGCCTTTGCTGGAGATGCGCCCCGGCATCTATCATCTCGGGCAAGCGCGACCCGAACTCGAATTCGTTCCGGTCTGGATCGAGAACCTCAACGGCGTGCTGCCGCGTGGCTCGATCATTCCGGTGCCGCTCTTGTGCACATTGACCTTCGGCGCGGCGCTGAGGGTGGAACCCGGCGAGAGCCGCGACGCTTTCATGGCCCGCGCTCGCGCGGCGCTTCTCACGCTTGCCCCCGAGGAGGTGCGCGATGGATCCTGACCTGATCCGCATCTTCGGCGGGCTGTTTCTCGCGCTGCTGGCGGCGACGCTGGGCGGGCAGTTGCTACGCTGGCAATTCTCGCGCGGTGGTGGCCCGGCGGTGATCGAGAGGCTCAACGCGCGTATCCGCGGCTGGTGGGTGATGATCGTATTGCTCGCGATCACGTTCATGCTCGGCAAGGGCGCGGTCGTTTGGCTCTTCGCGTTCGCCTCTTTCAGTGCCCTGCGCGAGTTTCTGACACTCACCCGTCGCAGCCGCGCGGATCATTCGGCGCTGGTAGCGAGTTTCTTTGTCGTGCTGCCGATCCAGTATATCGCGGTCTGGCGGGACTGGTACGGGTTCTACGCGATCTTCATCCCGGTCTATGCCTTCCTCGGTCTTCCGATCCTCTCGGTCATCCGCGCGCGTATCGATCACTACCTCACCCGCGTCGCGCAGACCCAATGGGTACTGATGATCGCTGTCTTCTGCATGAGCCACGTGCCCGCGCTTCTGGTGCTGCGGATTCCGGGATACGAGGATCGGTCGCTGATGCTGATCGTCTTCTTGCTGATTGTCGTGCAATCGGGCGACTTGCTGCAATTCGTCTGGGACAGGCTTTTGGGCCGGCGCGAGATTGCGCCCGAGGTGTCACGCTCGAAGACTTGGGAGGGGTTTGCGGGCGGCGTGCTGAGCGCAAGCCTGATCGGGGCCGCTCTCTACTGGATCACGCCATTTACGCCCCTCCAGGCCTGGGGGATGGCTCTGGTGATCGCCGGGATGGGGATCTTCGGCAGGCTGGTGATGTCGGCGATCAAGCGCGAGCGCGGGGTGAAGGAATGGGGGCATCTGATCGAGGGGCAGGGTGGCGTGCTCGATCGTCTCGATTCCGTCGTATTCGCCGCGCCTGTGTTCTTCCACCTGACGCGGTTCTTCTGGCAATCGATGCCGGGATGATCCGCCAAGGCGCTGCGCGTCTTGCGAAATGCAGGGCCAGATGGAAAGGATATGGCGACGATAGGCTCTATCTCCGCGTGAAATCGGCTGTTCGGCTCGGTTCCACTCGGCAAAACCGGCGAAAACCTGCCGAAAATCGTCGCTTTTCCGAACGTCTTCGCAATATGCGACATCCCGCCTCACGGTTTCGTAAGACGCGGCCCCCTATCTTCTGCGCGGGGGCAAGGGATGCCGCGAGGTATCCCGGCACCGCGGCAACGTCCGGGGTGTACGAAGCAGAAAGGACGAAAATGAAGAAGACACTGGTGATGGCCGTTGTGGCGGCTCTCTCTGGCGGAGCGGTCTGGGCCGGTCACGCAAACCCTTGGGCGACCGAGGAAGATGACCTGCTGATGCAGAACCACGAGGAGAACCTTGCGCAGTCGGTCGACACACCCGGCGAGGACGAGATGCTCGGCGTCATGGTGCAAAGCGCGCATGGCAAGCTGGATGGGCTCTCTGACGGCTCGAATGGCGGTTTTGCCGAGCACTCGCGCGGTGAATCCAACGGTGGTGGCAAGGGCGGCACTTACTGAGATCCTCAAGCCGGCAAAAAAAAAGACCCCCGGAGCGTGTGGCACCGGGGGTCTTTTATTGTGAACTTTCGCGCGGGTCAGATCAGCAGAACTTGCGTGCCGATCTTGGCGTAGCCGAACAGCTCCTGGATGTGTTCGTTGTAAAGGCCGATGCAGCCGTTCGAACTCTTGCGGCCGATCTTGCGCGTGTCGTGGGTGCCGTGGATGCGGTAATATTTCCACGACAGGTAAAGCGCGTGGGTGCCCAACGGGTTATCGGGGCCCGGCGGCACGAAATCGGGCCATTCGGGATTGCGTTTCTTCATCGACGGGGTCGGCGCCCAGCTTGGGCCCTCGACTTTGCGGATCACCTCGGTGCGCCCGCGCCGGGTCAGCTCCTCCGAGACCGGGACAGAGGTCGGATAGAGCCGGTAGATCGACTGATCCTCGGACCAGTAATGCAGGGCGCGCGAGCCGGTATCGACGAGGATCGCCCCGTTGCGCAGGTTCGAGAAATAGGGCTGCCATTCGCGGTTCAGGAAACCCGAGATGTTGCGGCGCTGGTTGGTGTAGCCGTCAGTCTCGTATTGCACGACCCCGGCATCGGGTGTCTGCGCCTGCGCGGGCAGCGCCAGGCCTGCGCCGAGGCAGGCAGCACCGCCAAGAAAGGTGCGGCGATCAAAGGTGGTGCGTTTGCTGGACATGTCGCGCTCCGAAAACACGGGTTTTCAATCGACGTAAATATAGTGTGACCACCGACGCCCTGCAAATCAAAGATCCTGCGGTGTGCCTGCGCCGCTACAGAGGGGTTTGCGCCTGCACAAGCAAGCGTGTAAAGCAGTCGGACAGGTCAACAAAGGGCTGACAAAAGATGTTGCGCGCCACTGCATTTGCGTTTTCCGCCGTTCTGGCTCTGGCAGCCTGCCAACCGACGAACCAGCAAGCGCCGGTCGGGGCCGACGGGCTCCCGCTTCCGAAGGTTTACAATATCACCGCACGCGATGCGGCCGTGATCCCGCAGCGCGTTCTGGAATCCGTCAACTCCTTGCGCTCTGTACGAGGTCTCGCACCGCTGAGCCTGAATGACGCTCTGACCACCGCAGCTCTGGCGCACTCGAAGGACATGGCGGCGCAGAACCGTCCCTGGCATTGGGGTTCCGACGGCTCCTCGCCGCGTGACCGCGTGGCGCGCGCCGGCTACATGGGCACCTATGAGGGTGAGAACCTCTCGGAAACCTATGAAACCGAGATGGAAACCCTCTCGAGCTGGATGTCCAACGAGGTTACCCGCGACGTGATCCTCGATCCGCGCGCGACGCAGATGGGCTTCAGCTGGTATCAGGAGCCGTCGGGCAAGATCTGGTGGACCATGGTGACCGGCAGCTGAGCCTGCGCTCACCGATTGCCAGCAAGGAAAAAGGGCCCCGTGCGGGGCCCTTCGCATGTCAGGGGAAGATGAAGATCGGTGTGCCGTCCTGCACCATCGCGTAGATTTCCCGGATCTCCTTGTCCTTCACGGCGATGCACCCGGCCGTCCAGTCGCGCCCGAGCCCCTTGTTCTTGCCATCGCGGCCGTGAATGAAGATGTCGCCACCCGCTTGCTTGCCTTGCGATTGCGCATAGGCGACCTGCTGCGGGTTCGGATAGCTGATCCCGATCGACAGGTAATAGGCCGAGTTCGGGTTGCGCCGGTTGATGTAATAGAGCCCTTCGGGCGTCTTGCCGTCACCTTCGAACTGCTTCGGGCCGATCGGATCGCCGCCGAGGCCAATCTTGTATTTCTTCAAAACCTCATCGCCATGGAGCAGATACATCATCCGGTTGGTCTTGAAGACCTGGATCTGCGTCACGACGGGGCCGTCATAGGTGATGAATTTGCCGGAATCGCCGCAAGCTGCGAGCGAGGCAAGGGCGCATCCGCCCAGAAGGAGGGTTCGACGGTTCATGATAAGCCTGTTCACGGGTCACTGCTCTTTTGCCCCGTTCTACCTGATTTCGGCCGCCCCTTCTAGCGGGTGAAGAGCGCCGCAAGCTCGACATGAGCGGAAAAGCGGAACTGATCGACCACGAGCAATTTCTCGAGCGTGAAGCCCGCGTCGAGAAGCGTCTCGGCGTCGCGCGCAAAGGTGACCGGGTTGCAGGAGACGTGGACCAGGCGTGGCAGTGGGGAGGATGCGATCTCGGCGACTTGGGCCTGTGCGCCAGCGCGGGGCGGGTCGATCACCACGGCGTCGAACTTCGCCAGCTCGTCGGGCAAAAGCGGCCTGCGAAACAGATCGCGGGTTTCGGTCGTGACCCGGTGCAGCCCCTGCGCCTGTCGCCATCCCTGATCGAGCGCGTCCGTCATCGCGGCCGATCCCTCGACCGCATGAACCTCCGCCTGTTCGGCCAGAGGCAGCGCGAAGGTGCCACAGCCCGCGAAAAGATCGGCGACGTGCTGGGCCGAGCCCACGGCGGCTTTGGCAAAAGCCACCAGCGCCGCCTCTCCGTGATGGGTCGCTTGCAGGAAAGCCCCCGGTGGCGGCACGACCTGCGCCTTGCCGAACTGCTGGATCGCGGGTCGACGCGCCGCGATCACCTCGGCATTCCAGCTCAGCCGTGCCAGATCATACTGGCGCGCCAGACCGCTCAAAGTCTCGAACTGTGCTGGATCAGGGTCTTTTCCGCCCGATGCGGCTATCTCTAGTCCGGCCTCCGACAGCGTCACCGCGAAAGCGATCTCGCCCTTGCGCGAGCCCGCCAGCGCGGTAGCCTCATGCAGCATCGGGACGATGGACAGCAACTCGCGCCGCAGGATCAGGCAATTCGGGATCTCGACCACCGTATCGGAGGCGCGGGCGTGAAACCCGACCAGCGTGCCCTTCTTGGTGCGCCGCCCCGAGAAGGTTGCGCGACGCCGCGACTGCAGAGGCGAGGTTGCGATGGTCATCTCGGGCACTGCCAGACCGCGCGCGATCAGAGCCTGACGCACGGCATCCATTTTCCACGCGGCAGTGAAACCTTCCGAGGCATGCTGCATCACGCAACCGCCGCAGGACCGATAATGCGGGCAAGGTGCCTTCACGCGTTCCGGCGAGGGGGTGACGATCTTTGGCTGGGCAATGCGCCCGTCCACCACATCGCCCTCGACCACTTCACCCGGCAGCGCCATCGCGACATGCACGGTCCCATCGGGGCCACGCGCTACGCCATCGGCATGCAGGGACAGACGTTCAATCTCGTAATTCATGCGATCCCTCTACCCGTGCCAGCGCGGTCTGAGAAGGCCCTATTCCGCCGCATCTTCGGCTTCGTCGCACAGCAGGAAGCCCCCCGATTGCCGCGCCCAATAGCGCGCATAAAGCCCGTTCTGCGCAAGCAGCTCCTCGTGACTGCCCTCTTCCACAATCCGACCCTCGTCCAGAACCACGATCCGGTCCATTTCGGCGATCGTGCTCAGCCGGTGCGCAATCGCGAGCACCGTCTTGCCCGCCATCACCCGGTGCAGCGCGCTCTGGATCTGCGCCTCGACCTCTGAATCGAGCGCCGAGGTCGCCTCGTCCAGAACCAGGATCGGCGCATCCTTCAGGAAGGCGCGGGCCAGCGCGATCCGCTGTCGCTGCCCGCCGGAAAGCTTCACGCCACGCTCGCCCAGCTTTGCCTCGTATCCGCGATTGCCTTCGTGATCGACCAACTCTCGGATGAACCCATCCGCCTCGGCCTGCCTGGCGGCTGCGATCAGCTCCGCCTCGCTGGCATCGGGGCGGCCATAGAGAATGTTCTCGCGCGCGGAGCGGTTGAACATCGCGGTCTCCTGCGTGACCATCGCGATCTGCTGGCGCAGGCTCTCCTGCGTGACCGTGCGAATATCCGTCCCGTCGATGAGAACGGCGCCTTTTTCGGCGTCATAGAGCCTTAAAAGCAGCGAAACGAGGGTCGATTTTCCCGCCCCCGACGCGCCGACGATGCCGATCCGTTCACCGGCCCGGATCGTCAGGTCGATCCCCTCGACGCCGCCGCTTTGCCGCCCATAGGCGAAATCGACATGATCGAAGCGGATCTCACCCGTCACGCGGCCGAGGTCGCGCGCGTCCGGCGCATCTTTCAGCCCATAGCCGCGCGCCAGCGTCCGCATCCCGTCCTCGACCTCGCCGATATGGGTCCAGAGCCCCATCAGCGCGGTCGACACCCAGCCCGACATCTGAGCCAGACGGATCGCGATGGCCCCGGAGGCCGCGATGTCGCCCGCGCTCGCCGCGCCTTGCGACCAGAGCAGGATCGCCCCGCCGACCAGCATCACAGGCAACACGCCGGAATAGGCCATCTGCACCGTGCGATAGGTGGCCGAAATGCGGCCGAAAGACACTGTTGCTGCCCGAAACCGCTCCATCGCGCCCAGAGCGGCGCGGTCCTCGTGCTCGGCGTGGGCGAAGAGTTTGACCGTCTTGATGTTGGTGATCGTGTCTACGACTTGCCCCGTCACCATCGCCCGTGCCGAGGCCCGGGCCTTGGAGCGGCCACGCACTTTCGGCAGAAAGGCCCGGATCAGAAAGCCCAGGCCGATCGCCCAGAGCACAAGGCCAAGCGCGCCCCAGCGGTCGATCCCGAGAAGAAGCAGTACCGAGCCCAGCACCGAGGCCGCGGCAAAGAGCGCGGTGTTGATCGTCTCGGCCACGGTATCGGTCACGGCGCGCGCAGTTTGCATCTGCTTTTGCGCGATACGGCCGGCGAAATCGTTGTCGAAGAAGGTCACGTCTTGCCCCATTGTCCAGCGATGCAGGCGCGAAAGCACCAGCGGCAGAACGTTGGGGAGGATCAGCAGGTTTGTGCTCGCGGAACTGGCGGCGAAGGCAAGTGGGCGCAGGACCAGGTAGAAACCGATGAAAAGCGCGAGCAGACCCGCATTCTCGGCCAGCACCCGTTCCGGGGCGGAGGAAAGTGCGGCGTCGATCACGCGGCCAAGAAGCCAGGCGGAGACGACCTCCATCGAGCCTGCCAGCACCGAGGCGAGGCCCGCTACCGTCATCACCTTGCCCGCGCCCGAGAGGCACCAGCGCAGGAATGCGCCCAGCGTTTGCGGTGGGGGTCCGGAGGCTTCGCGGAAGGGGTCGATCATCAGCGTCTCGCTTTCATCTCCAGAATATAGACCTGAGGTTCAGCCGAGCAACGCCTCGCGGCTCAGGGTGAAGCCAGACGCGATCCAGCGGGTTTCGAGTTCGCGAAGCCGATCCCCGAGCGCTTTCCCCTGATAGGCGGGCATCAGATCGGCGGCGGCGATGGGAAATCGCTGTTTCGCGCCCGAACAGACCCTGTCTTGCCAATCGTCGGGCATCTCCTGCCCCATCACGGCGTGGCGCAGCAGCAAGGCGTCGGCTCCGGTTTCGATCCCGTAGCGATACCCCAGAACCTCTGGCGCGTCGCCGGTTGCAAGCGCTTCTCGCAGCGCCTCGAGCCGGCGCGTGTCCTTGTTCGACAGGCGCAGGCGCTCGGCCACGTTTTCGCCGCCCAGGGCCGCGAGGCGGCGGATCGCGTCCGCTGGCCGGTCTTCGAGGTGGACCAGCGGCGCAAGTGCCGTCGCATCAGCCCCGGGCAGAACTGCCGCAAGAACGCCGCTCTGTGCCATTGCCGCGACGGCGAAGGACGGGTCGGGCGCGGCCAGCAACTTGCGCATCTCCGCACCGACGCGCTCGCGCGAAAGCGTCTCTATTCCGGCGATATTCGCGGCACAGGCGGCGAGCCCGTCTGCATCGAGATCGCGGCCATACCAGGCGGTGAAACGGAAGAAACGCAGGATGCGCAGGTAATCCTCGCGGATGCGTTCTTCAGCCTCGCCGACGAAACGGACATGGCGCGCCTCGAGATCGGCCATCCCGGTGCCGAGCGGGTCGATCACCTCCCCATCGGCGCGGGCATAGAGCGCGTTCATGGTGAAATCGCGCCGTGCGGCGTCCTCGGCCATGTTGTCCGAGAAGGCGACCGTCGCGTGGCGGCCATGCGTCTCTACATCGCGGCGAAAGGTGGTGATTTCGTGCGGGTAGTGATCGGAGACGACGGTGATCGTGCCGTGGTCGATCCCGGTGGGCACAGGCTTCAGATCGGCCGCCTTGGCAAGCTCGATCACCCGCTCGGGCAGCGCATCGGTGGCAATGTCGATATCATGGACGGGCTGGTCGATCGCGCCGTTGCGCACGCAGCCACCCACGAGATAGGCCTGATGCCCCCCCGCCTCGAGCATCGCCAGCACGCGCTGGGTATGCGCGGCCTCGATCCAGTCTCCGGTCAGTTTCATTGCGCCATCCGGTCCGCCAATGACCGCAATATACGCGCGGTGGCGCCCCAGATGTAATAGGGCCCGTAGGGCGCCACGAAATAGCTGCGCCGCGTGCCGCGCCAGCGGCGGGATTCGGTGCGGAAATTGCTTGGGTCGGCGACATGGGAGAGCGGCACGGTGAAAGCCTCGGCCACTTCGCCAGCCTCGGGGATGACCTCGAAGGGGGTATGGATCCGGGCGAGCACCGGGGTCACGAGGAAAGAGGTCACCGTTTCATGCGGATCGAGTGTGCCGAGGATTTCGACATTGTCCCCCGGCAGGCCGATCTCTTCGCGTGCTTCACGGAGCGCGGCACTCACGGGGCCGTCATCTTCCGGGTCGACCTTGCCGCCGGGAAAGGCGATCTGGCCGGGATGGTGGCGCAGATGCGAGCTTCGCTTGGTCAGATGAAGCCGGGGTTCGCCCTTGAAACAATCGAAAGCCACCAGCACACCGGCCGGGCGCAGCTTCCGGTCCTCGGGCAGGACGATGTCGGGGTTCAGGTCATAGTCGGATGAAGGCCGCCCCGGTCTCGCCAAGGCGGCCAGAACCGGGGCGAGCGGATCACTCATCCGACGCCTCGCGCGGCGTTCCGTCGGGGTTCTTCTGCGCCTCGAAGCCGAGCGTCAGCGGATCGAACTCGTAATGCGCGCCGCAGAACTGGCAATCGGCCGTGACCTTGCCGTCATCGGTGGTCATATGGGCGATGTCGCGTGCCGAGTAGATCGAGAGCGATTGGCGCACGCGATCGGCCGAGCAGGTGCAGCCGAATTCCACCCGCTGCGGATCGAAGACGCGCGGGGCTTCCTCGTGGAACAGACGCACCAACAGCTCGGTCGGCTGCACGGTGGGGCCGATCAGTTCCATATCCTCGACCGTGTCGAGCAGGATATTGGCACGTGCCCAGTTCTCACCTTCCTCGCCATCGAGAATGTCGTCGGCGGTCAGCAGCCCCAGATCGCCCGACCCGTCTTTCGCGGCGAAGGGCGAGGCGGGCGGCATGTGCTGGAGCATGACGCCCCCGGCGCGCCAGCTCTCGCCCTGACCGGGCAGGATCGAACGCCCGAAGGAGAGCGAGAAGCGCGTCGGCAGCTGCTCGGATTGGGCGAAATAGGCTTCGGCGCAGGCACGCAACGACCCTTCGCTGAGCGGCGTGATGCCCTGATAGGGTGTGGTGCCCTTGCCCTGGTCGATCAGGATCGCGAAATAGCCTTTTCCGATCTGCTCGAACGGGTCCGCCTTGGGGTTGAGCCGCTCGGGGTCGAAGCTCGCCCAGGCGCGGATGCGGGCGGGCGCGCCATCCTTCTCGGGGGCGTAGTAATCGGTGGCGATGATCCGGATCGGGCCGTTGCCGCGCACCTGAAGCGAGAGTTTCCAGCGCAGCTTGATGGTCTGGCCGATCAGTGCGGTCAGCAGCGCGGCCTCGGCGACCAGCATCTCGACGGCGCGGGGGTAATCATGTTGCGACAGGACGTTGTCGAGCACGCCATCGAGGCGCGCGACGCGACCGCGGATATCCGAGCGGTCGAGCTGGAACGGCAGAACGGTATCGTCCCACGCGATTTGGGATAGCTTGGACATGGTGCTCCTGAGGGGCTCCTTGGGGGTTTTCGGGCAGCGCGGAGCCTGCCATACAGCCCCAATATAGGCGTCGCAACCACAGACCCAAGGGTGAGCGCATGATCGCACGGTTCGGAGAGACGGTGAAGCAGGGCCAGAGCTATACGCTGCGGCCCGGCGCCTATGCGGTTCTGATCCGTGGCGGGCGTGTGCTGGTGACCTTTCAGGAAGCGCCGGTGCCCGAGTTCCAGTTGCCAGGGGGCGGCATCGACCCCGGCGAGAGTCAGATCACCGCTCTGCATCGCGAAGTCTATGAGGAGACCGGTTGGTCGATCGGGAACCTGCGGCGACTGGGAGCCTATCGCCGGTTCACCTACATGCCGGAATACGACATGTGGGCGGAAAAACTCTGTTCGATCTGGATGGCGCGGCCCGTTCTCTGTCGGGGAGCGCCGACCGAGCCCGGACACAGCGCGTATTGGATGGACCCGACCGAAGCCATTGATCTTCTTGCAAATGATGGCGACCGGGCTTTCTTGATTCGCGTTTTGCAAAATTTCTCGCAAAAGTGACACAACTTTTGGTAGCGCAAAGGCGCCTCGGCGCAACCTTAGTACAAAATTGCCCTGATCGATGAAATTTTCCTAGCTTTGACAGGCGATTGTCGTTTATTCGGTCTTAAATAAATAAATGAGATCACCTTTTAGTGATCAGAGCTGGACGACCAATAAGTCCGGCCTAAGAGGCGGAGCGAGTATAATGGTAAAGTCGGTTGACTTTGCCCTGCGCGATAGCGCGGGCACGGTAATCTACGGTTCGGTTTCCGGTGACGCTGCCGGAGAGTTCATCCAGGTTGGCGCTGGCGAGGACGTCTCGCTCAACCTGCGCAAAGCCAACATCCTCAAATATGAGAAACTCGACGGCGATCTGGTCGTGACGCTGGCTGATGGTCGCACGATCACGCTGCAAGGGTTCTTTCTGGCGCCCGAGGGTCAGGAGAATACGCTGCTGATTTCGGCAGATGGCCAGATCCAGCAGGTCGTTCTCGAGGATATGGGCAGCGGCGTGCTCTTCGCCTCCTATGGGCAACCGGAACTCTCCGACGACAAGTGGAGTCTGAACGACCGTCTGGCCTTTCTCGAAGGCGACGCGATTCTCGCGCCCGTGGCCGAGGATGACACGACCGGCATGGCGGCTTTCGCGCCCGCTCTTCTGACAGGGGTCGGCGGCGGCGGTCTCGCTGCGGCGGGCGTGGCCGGTGCGACGCTTCTCGGCGGTTCGGGTGGTTCGAGCGGCAGCGCGCGGATCGAGCCCATGGTGGACGATCCCTCGAGCGAGGCGGCTCTGAGCGCGCAGAGCGCAACCCAGGAAGCCGTGGTTTCGGGCACGGGTGAGCCGGGCTCGACGGTGACGGTGACGCTTGGCGATCAGAGCCAGAGTGTCGAAATCGGCTCAGGCGGCACCTGGAGGGTGATGTTCAGAGGCGAAACACTTCCCTCCGATGGCAATCACGAAGCGCTTGTCGTGGTGACCGCGCCGGACGGAACCGAATATACGCTCGACGGGCCGGGTTTCCTGATCGACATGACGCCGCCCGAGGTCGCGATCACCGAGGGTGCGAGTTCGACCGGCGATATCGAGAACCTGCTCGATTATGCCGACGGGATCACGGTCTCTGGCGGGGGTGAGCCGGGAGCCGCGATCACCGTCGAGGTCATGGGTCAGCTGCAATCCACCACGGTTGGCGCGGATGGCAGCTGGACGGTGACCTTCGGGCAGGACCAGCTTCCGGGCGGGACCTACGAGGCCGCGATGACGGTCACCGCGACCGATGCGCTGGGCAATGCCACGACCCTCACCGATACGCTCGTCGTCGACACCGAGGCCCACCCGATCAGCTTCGATACGGTTGCGGGCGATGACGTGGTCAACCTTGTCGAACAGCAGGGCGGTGTGACGATCACGGGCCAGTCCACGCCGGGCGCGCAGATGGTGATCTCGCTGGGAGGGGTGGACCTGCCCGCGACGGTCGATGCGAGCGGCCAATGGTCCGTCACCTTCACGGCGGCGCAGATCGGCACCGGCGAGCGCGAGTTGGATTTCACCGCGACGACTACGGATGCGGCAGGCAATGTCTCGACGCAGAGCCATGTGGTGCAGCTCGACACGGTGGGTCAGGTCGCCTTCACGGGCGCCCCGATCACCGCAGACGATGTGATCAACGCGCAGGAGTCCGGTCTCATTACCCTGAGCGGCACCGCGGAACCGGGCACGCAATCGGTGGTCGTGAGCTTCGCCGGCCAAACCTACCCCGCGACAGTTGCCGCCAATGGCAGCTGGAGCGTCGACGTCACCGGTGCAGCGTTGGCCACCGGCACCTACGAGGCGCGCGTCACCGCGGTCGATGCGGCGGGCAACACCTCTTGGGGGATGCGTTCGGTGACCGTCGATCTGGAGACCGATGTCGCGGTTGATGACGGGCAGGCGGGCGGCGACGATCTGCTCACCGCAGCCGAGGCGGCCTCCGGGCTTACCATCACCGGCAGCGCCGAGGCAGGTGCGACGGTTCAGGTGAGCTTCGAAGGCGTGACGCGCAGTGTTCAAGCCGATGGCTCGGGCAATTGGAGCGCCACCTTCACCGCCGCCGAAGTGCCTGCGGGCACCTATGATGCGACGGTCAACGTCCTCGCCACCGATCTCGCGGGCAACAGCGCGCAGGCGAGCCACGTGATCCATGTCGATACCGAGGTGCAGAACCTGACCCATGCCACCCCCACACCGAACGCGATTGTCGCGGATGGCATTGTCAATGCGGCGGAGTCGGCGGACGGGTTCGTGGTGACCGGCACCGTCGAGGCAGGTAGCACGGTCACCGTGCAGCTTGGCTCGGGCGTGACGATCACGGCCACCGTCAACGGCACGAGCTGGAGCGCGACGATTCCCGCCTCGGCCTTGCCGGGAGAGGAAACCCAGCAAGTCCTCAGCGTTCGCGCCACCGATGCGAATGGCAACATGGCGCTCCAGCAGAGCGTGATCACCTTCGATCCGCTGGTACGCGACTTCGCGATCACCAGTGATGTCGCCAGCGATGGCATCGTCAATGCCGAGGAGGCCGCGAGCGGCTTCGCGATTTCCGGCACCGTCGAGCCGGGGGCGACGGTGCAGGTCGTGCTTGCCAATGGCGTGTCTCGCACGCTCGTCGCAGGGGCGGACGGGCAATGGAGCGCGCAGTTCAGCGGCGCGGACCTTCCCGATGCCGAAGGCACCATGAGCTATCAGGTCTTCGCGACGGATTTGGTGGGCAATGTCTCTCGGACCGATGGCAGCTTCGATTACGATCTGATCGCGCCGGAATCGCCCGATATCATCGGGTTCTCGCGTGTCGAAAACGGGCTCGTGGGGCTCCTTCTCGAACATAGCGAAGATCCGCTGGACTTCTCTGCGGTCGATGCCGATGGCGTGGTCTCCGAGGTCGTGCTCGATGGCGCGCCGATCGAGCGCAGCGCCTACACCGCATATGATTTCCAGAGCACGGTTCCGAACGGTTCCTACCTCGTCGTCTCGGATACGGATGCGGCGGGTAACGAGTCGGCGACGCTGCTCGTGGTCGACAACCACGCGGCGGTGACGGTGGATCTCAACCGCGTGGGCCTGTCGGAGTTCGATTTCGCCGAGATCGACCTAGCCTTCGCCCCTGAGGCAGATCTCACGATCACCGAGGCGCAGATCAAGGCGCTTACCGGGTCAAACAACACCATCGCGATCGAGGGCAACGACAACGATCACGTCACCGCTCTGGGCGCGCTGGACACCGGATTGACCACCACGTTCGACGGGCATGACATGAGCATCTACACGCTCGGCGACGCGACCCTGCTGATAGATGACGAAATCACCAACGTGACGATCTGACGGAGGGCAGGGAGTATGCGTCGGACCCAGCTCGTTCTCGATCACCGCTGCGCTCTTCGCGTGACGATGCTGCTTGCCGGCGCGGTCCTTCTGTCGGGGTGTCTGGCCGATGGCGTCCCTTTCCCGACCCGCAACGCAGTAGATCCCGCCACTGCGCCGCTCGCGGCTGGAAGCGTGCGCAAACCCGGCACCGATGCGCAAAGCTCGGCTCTGATCGCCGATCTCGCGGCGCGCCGGTCGATCCTGCCCGCCACCGGCCCCTATGCCGAGGTCGCGCAGGCGGTGCTCGATCATTCTGCCGGGGCGGCCCAGGCGGAATTGCGGGTCGCGCGTCTGACGGCGCAGGCGAAGTCGAAGAACTGGTTGCCTCAGATCGGGCCGAGCGTGAGCCTGTCCAGTCTCGGCGATCTCGTCACCCAGCTGGTGATGGAGCAGGTGATCTTCGACAACGGCGCGAAGAAGGCCGAACGCGATTTCGCGGCCGCTGATGTCGAGGTCGCGGCTGTGGGGCTCTCGCAGGAAATGAACGACACAGTCCATGACGGGCTGAAGTTCTACGTCTCGGGGCTCAAGGCCGAGGCTCAGGCCGAGGTTGCGAGCGCGAGCGCCCGCCAGCTCTCCGAATTCGAGCGTATCCTGCGCGAACGTGCGAAGGGCGGGCTCTCGGATCTTTCCGAGGTCGGGTTCGTCGCGCAGAAACGCCACGAGGCCGAGGCCGAGGCGCAGGCTGACCGGCAGGCGGCGCAGGCCGCAAGGGCGCAGCTCGCGACGATGACCGATCGGCCGCTCGATCATCTTGCGGGGCTTTCTTCCGTAGCGCTTCCCCCGAGCGCGCCTGAACCGCTCGCGGTCAAGCGCGCCGAGGGCGAAGCCGCGCGGGCCCAGGCAGAGGCGCAGCTTGCCAGGGCGGGCCATCTTCCGGGCCTCGGGCTGCGCGCGGGTGCAGGTGAGGGCAAGCCGACGCTTGGTGTGAATATGGGTATGACTCAGATGCTGGGCTTTGGCCGGGGCGACACGCTCGCCGCGATCGACGCCGGGGCCGAGGCGGGACAGGCGCGCGTTGCGAAGGCGCGACAGGATGGGGCCCGCACCCTGTCGGCGCTTCAGGCCCGGCTGGCCGATCAGCGCGCGCGCGAGGCACGCGATGCCGCCCTTGTCGAAGAGGCAGAGTCGGGGCTGGAACTGTTCAAGCGGCAATACAAGATGGGACGCCGCCGCCTGATGGAGCTGGTCGGCAATTACGAAAGCTATGCCGCGATGAAGCGCGCGCAGGTCGGGTTGCGCTACGAAATCTCCCTGACCGAGCTGGAGATCGCGCGGGTGCAGGGGCTTCTGGTCGATGGAAGCCGGATATGAGGAGGTGGCAGGCGGGTGAGTGATCGCGTCATCGCGTTTGACATCAACGCCGCCCGCGTGAGCGGGGCGGCCGATGGAGTCATGCCGCGTGCCGCCGTAGCTCCCGCTGAACCCGGCCCCGATGAGCGTCTTGCCCGGGTGAGGGCGCGCGCCGAACTGGCCAGCGCCTATGCCGGACTTCTGGGCGCGGAACTGCCCGCATCGGACGTGCTCGAACAGATGCTGCTCGCGATCGGAGAGGCCACCGAAAGCGGCGCCACGATCACCCCCGAGAGCATCGCCGCGGTGCTGCGTGTCGCCGGACTGACGGCCTCGGTCGACACGATCGATACGCTCAGCCCCGGCCAGTGGCCCGCGCTCGCGCAGATGGCGAACGGGCAGATGGTGCTGGTCGCCGCGCAGGAGGGCGACAGCCTTTTCATCTATGACAAGACCTGCCCCGATCAGCGCGCCGAAGTGCCGCTGCGCGAGTTCTCCCCGCATTTCTCGGGCCGGATCATTCGCGCGCGCACCTCGCTGCGCCAGCTCGAAGAGCGCCATATCGGCAAAGACACCGAAGGCCATTGGTTCTGGGGGGCGTTTCGCACGCAACGCCGCGCCTTTGCCGAGGTCGCGTTGGGCTCGCTCTTTGCCAACATCCTTGCGGTAGCGGTCGCGTTGTTCTCGCTTCAGGTCTATGACCGGGTGATCCCGCATCAATCCGAAAGCACGCTTTGGGTTCTGGCACTTGGTGCGGGGCTCGCGCTGGTGCTGGAGATGGGGCTGAAGCTCGCGCGCTCCGGCCTGATGGATCTTGCCGGGCGGCGGATCGAGCTCTCGGTGCAAGGCCTGCTGATGGATCGCCTTCTGGGAATGAAGGCGGCGCCTGAGAAGCGCGCACCCAGCCAGCTTTTCGCCGCGATGCGCGAGTTTTCCTCGGTACGTGAGTTCTTCACCGCTTCGACCATCGGTACGCTGGCCGATATCCCCTTTCTCTTCGTCTTCCTGATCCTCGTCGCCTCGATCGGCGGCCCGCTGGTCTTCGTGCTGATCGCGGGGGCGGTGCTGATGGTGGTGCCGGGGTTGTTCCTGCAAAAGAAGATGGTCGCGCTGAGCCAGTCGACGCAAGGCGCCTCGAGCCGCGCGAGCCGCCTGTTGCATGAAGCGATCTACGAGCATGAGACCGTCGCCACCACGCGTGGCGCGGATCGGATCAAGCGGATCTGGGAAGAACTGACGACCCTTTCGGCGGTAAAGAGCTCCGAGCAGCGCAAGCTTGCCTCGGCGCTGACGTACTGGGCGCAGATGATCCAGCAGGGCACCTATATCGCCGCCGTGGTGATCGGTGCCTACATGGTGTTCGCAGGCGAATTCACCGTCGGTTCGATCATCGCCATCGGCATCCTGACCTCGCGCACGCTTGCGCCGCTGACGCAGCTGGCGGGGACGCTCGCGCGCTGGTCGAACGTGAAATCGGCTCTGGTCGGGCTCGATGCGATCGCGGAGGCCGAGCAGGTCCAGAGCGTTGGTCGCCGGTACCTGCGCGCGGAGACGCTGCGCGGCGCGTTCGAGCTGCGCCATCTCGAATTCCGTTATGACCCGGAGGCCGCCCCCACGGTCGAGATCGCGGGGCTTGCGATCCCGCAGGGGCAGCGCGTGGCGGTGCTTGGCGCGAATGGTTCGGGGAAATCGACCCTGCTCAAGCTGCTTGCCGGGCTTTACGAGCCGCAAAACGGGCGGCTCCTGCTCGACGGGATCGATATCGGCCAGATCCACCCGCGCGATCTGCGGCGCAGCGTGGGTTACCTTAGCCAGGACGTGCGGCTTTTCGCGGGCACACTGCGCGACAATCTCAATCTCACCCAGCTCGAACGGGATGACGAACGGCTTTATGCCGCGCTCGACTTCGCGGGGCTGGGGCCGTTCCTGCGCAACCATCCGCGCGGGCTCGACCTGCCGATCCGCGATGGCGGCGAGGGGCTCTCTGTGGGCCAGCGCCAGTCGATCGGCTGGGCGCGGCTGTGGTTGCAGGATCCGCAGGTGGTGATCCTTGACGAGCCGACCGCCGCCCTCGACACCACGCTGGAAACCACGCTGGTCAGCCGCCTGGATGGCTGGCTGGGTGATCGCACCGCGATCATCGCCACCCACCGCGTGCCGATCCTGTCGCTCACTGGTCGTACGTTGATTCTACAAAACGGCCGGTTGGCCGTCGATGGTCCACGCGATGCGGTTCTGGCCCATCTGAACAAGACAAAAGGCGCGCAGGCATGACGACGATCGACCCCGCGGCCCTTCAGGACAGCTCGCGCCGCCTGTCGCTCACGATCTGGATCGTCGTTGCGGCGATCGTGATCTTCCTGCTCTGGGCGTCGATGGCCTGGGTTGACCAGATCGTGCGCGGCCCGGGCGAGATCACCTCCTCGGCCAAGCCGCAGATCATCCAGAACCTCGAAGGCGGGATCCTCGCGGAGCTTTACGTCGGCGAGGGCGATGTGGTCGAGCCGGGGCAGGTCATCGCGCGGCTGCAATCGACGCAATACCAAACCCAGGTCGACGATCTCGAAGATCAGATCGCCACGCTGGAGATCAAGCGCGCGCGTCTCGAGGCGGAGATGGCGGGGCGTGATACCTTCGCGGTGACCGAGGCGCAGCGTGCGTTGGTCCCCGAGATCGTGATCTCGGAAAGCGCGCTTCTCAAGGCTCGGATGGCCGATGTCGCGGCGCGCGCGAAGGGGGCGAAGAACGTCATGGCGCAGGCGCGCGAGGAGCTCGACCTGGTCGAGCGGATGTACAAGAAGGACGTGGCGCCGCTGATCGAGGTGACCCGGGCGCGCAAGACCTTTTCCGATGCCGAACGCGCGTGGCGCGAGATCGGCACGAAGGCCGCGCTGGAACGCGCCGCCGAGCATTCCGACGTTCTGGGCAAGCTTGCCACGCGGCGTCAGCAGCTCAAGCTGGCCGAGGATCAGCTCGATCGCACGGTCCTCACCGCGCCGATGCGGGGGGTGGTGAACAAACTGCCGGTGGCGACGATCGGCGGCGTGGTCCGGCCCGGTGAGGAGATCGCGCAGATCATTCCGCTCGATGAGGCTCTGGTGCTCGAGGCGCGAATTACGCCCCGCGACATTGCCCATGTGCAACCCGGACAAGAGGCGACGATCAAGCTCTCGGCCTATGATTACACCATCTATGGCAGCCTGCGTGGCACGGTCGCGCTGGTCTCTGCCGATACGTTCAAGGACGAGCGCAAGCCCGACGGCGATCCGCATTACAAGGTGACGGTGTCGGTCGACCTGACCGACCTGCCCGCACGCCAGAAACAGCTCGAGATCCGTCCCGGCATGCAAGCGGTGGTGGAGTTGCACACCGGCGAGAAGACCGTGCTGCAATATCTGCTCAAGCCGCTCTACAAATCGCGCGATGCCTTGCGCGAACCTTGAGTGCCGCCCGGTCCTCGATACTCGAAGACCGCGGCAGAGATATCGTCCGTGATGTCGCCTGCGGTGTAGTCCTCGATTTCCCACAAGATCGCGTCGAGAAAAGAGGGCCCCTCAAGCGAGGAGAATTTGCGCAAGAGCGCGGCGAGCCCGGTCTGGTCGATCATCGCGCCCTTCGGATTTGTCGCCTCCGTGATCCCGTCAGAGATCAGGATGAGCCGGTCGCCGGGCGCGAGCAGGGTTGTGACGGTCGCATAGTCCGCGCCGGGGATCAGCCCGATGGGCAAGCCGCCCTCCCCCAGAAATTCGACCTGTCCGCCGTAGCGCTGCACCACCGGATAGGGGTGGCCCGCCTGCACGAGCTCAACCCGCCCCGTCGCCAGATCGATATCTGCATAGACTAGCGTCAGGTAGCTTTCGGTCTGCATCTCCTCGAGCACGAGATCATTCATCATTCGCGCGACTTCGGCGGGCGGGCGGCTGATGAAACTGTCACGTCCCGTGGAGATCAGGGCGATGTTCTGTGCAGGCCATGTCCCCGAAAGATAGCCCGCCACCCGCGCCATCATCAGCGCCGAGGTAATTCCGTGCCCGGAGACATCAATCCCGTAGAGGCCGACGCGCGTCTCGCCGATCGGAAAGAAACCGACGAGATCGCCCCCCACATGGCCGGTGGGGCGCAGCATCAGCGAGGCCACGCCCGCCCCGAAATCGCGATGACGGTCGCGCACGAGGCTTTGCTGGAGTTTGCGCGCCTCTTGCAGGTCGCGCTCGATCACGTCCTGCGCGGCGCGCAATAGATCGTTCTTCGCGCTCAACTCTTCCTGCATCGAGAGGATTCGGCTGCCCGCGCTGAGTCTCGCGCGCAACTCTTCGCCGTTCACCGGTTTGGACAGGAAGTCATCCGCGCCACTTTCCAGCCCATGCGTGACGTCGGTCTTCTCGGCCTTTGAGGTGAGCAGGATGAAATAGCCATAACTGCGTCGATCCATCGCCCGAAAAGCCTGACAGAACTCCGGCCCCGTCATGCCGGTCATCATCCAGTCGGAGATCACGATGTCCGGCTCTGTCCGGGTGCAGATCACCAGCGCCTCCTCCGCACTGGCGGCTTCGCTTACCCTATAGCCCGAGCGCGCCAGCTGCGCCGACAGGATGCGGCGTTGCATGCGGCTGTCATCGACCACGAGGACATGGCGCGGCGCTCCCGGCTCGGGGGGAGAGGGGTCGGGAAAGGGAGCGTCATCGCTCGCAGCCATATGGGTCATCCGCTGTCTCACGCCGCTATCAGGCCGTGAGTTTCCCTAAGAATCCGTGAAAATTCCTTCCCCGATCGCATTTAAGCCTTTCGCAATCTTTGGGCTCTACGGTCGGTCCCCGGTGAAGGTAATTTGGTGGCCGGAGGGTCGAATGATTGATTGGGAACGGGTGCGCGAATTGCGCCATGAAATCGGCGCGGATGGCTTCGCGGAGGTGGTCGAGCTTTTCCTCGACGAGGTCGAATCGGTCGTAATGAGGCTTGGGTCACGCCCCGACCGGCTGGAGGAGGATCTCCATTTCCTCAAAGGCTCGGCCTGGAACCTCGGCTTTCGCGATTTTGGAGGCATGTGCCAGCGGGGCGAACGTCTCGCCGCGACTGGAGAGGGGGGGAAGGTCGAGATAGCCGCGATCCTCGGCTCCTATGGCGAGTCGAAGACGATCTTCATGGGGCGGCTGACAGAATTCACCGCTGCCGCCTGATCGAGCTCAGATCAGGAACTCGGCGAGCGTTTCGTCTTCGGTGATGTCGCGCCAGATGAAGCCCTCGGCATCGAGCTTGGCGAAGAGCTCGGTGAAATTCTCTGCCCGTTTGGTTTCGATCCCGATCAGGACCGAGCCGAAATTGCGCGCGGATTTCTTCAGGTATTCGAAACGTGCGATGTCGTCATCGGGGCCGAGCATCTCAAGAAAGTCGCGCAGCGCGCCGGGGCGCTGCGGCAGGCGCAGGATGAAGTATTTCTTCAATCCGGAATAGCGCTGTGCGCGCTCGCGCACCTCGGGCAGGCGTTCGAAATCGAAATTGCCTCCGGATGTGATGCAGACCACCCGCTTGCCGCGAATTTCCTCGGCCAGCTCGGGCAGGATGTCGATCGACATTGCGCCGGCGGGCTCAAGCACGATCCCCTCGACATTGAGCATCTCGAGCATGGTGATGCAGATCCGGTCCTCGGGCGCGAGATGGATCATTTCGGGCGTGACCCAGCCAAGCTCTGCGAAGGGGCGCGCGCCGATCCGCGCGACCGCGGCCCCGTCGACGAAGCTGTTCACATGATCCAGCGTGACCGGATGGCCCGCCGCGACCGCGGCTGTCAGGCTCGCCCCGCCCAAGGGTTCGACGAAACGGAACTCGGTCGCGGGAGCGGTTGCGCGCAGGTAGCCCGTCACCCCCGCGGCCAGACCGCCCCCCCCAACCGGCAGGATCACCAGATCGGGCGCCTCGCCCATCTGATCGAGGATCTCGACCCCGACCGAAGCCTGTCCCTCTATCACCGAGGGGTCGTCGAAGGGGGCCAGAAAATGCGCCCCGGCCTTTGCGCAAAATTCCTGCGCGGCGGCCAGCGTGTCGTCGAAATAGTCGCCCGTGAGCACGATCTCGATCGCATCACCGCCGAAGGTCTTGGTTTTGTCGATCTTCTGTTGCGGGGTCGTTACGGGCATGAAGATCGTGCCCTTTACCCCGAAATGACGGCAGGCGAAGGCGACGCCTTGCGCGTGGTTGCCCGCGCTCGCACAGACGAAATGGCTGGCCTCCGGGTCGCTCTCGCGCAGTTTGCGCATCGCGGTGAAAGCGCCACGCAGCTTGTAGCTGCGCACCGGCGTCAGATCCTCGCGCTTGAGCCAGATCTCCGCGCCGAACCGCGCCGAGAGATGGTCATTGCGCTGAAGCGGCGTGGGCTCGAAAAGCGCACGCAGGGCACGGGTGGCGGCAAGGGCGGAGAGGGCAAATTCACTCATGTCAAAGCCATGCCCAAGCCGGGGCCATCTTGCAAGGGATAAGGCGATTCGGCGGATCTTCGCGCAGGCGCGACTTCGGTTCGGCAAGGCCCTGCGCATCGTGGAAAATCGCCTCGTTTTGGCCCCAATTGCGGTTTAACCATGGTGAGAGTTTGACTGAAATCAGCGTCTTGGGAGGGCGTGATGAGCCTAAAGAAATATTCGATCGTCGCAATGGTCGCTGCGAGCTTCGTGCTCGCGCCGATTGCGACTAGCCACTTCACTGGCGCGGATATTGCCATGGCCAAGAACGGTAACGGCGGTGGCAACGGTGGCGGAAACGGCGGCGGTAACGGCGGTGGAAATGGGAATGGCGGCGGGAATGGCAACTCCGGCTCGGCTGGTAAGTCCGCTTCGGCCGGCAATGCGTCGACGCGCGGCAATTCGGGTTCGGCCAAGACCACCGGCAGTGGTCCGGCGAAGTTCCTCGATGACCTCTTCAGCGGGGGCAAGGCGCAGAACCGGGCCCAGAACGCGCAACGCACCGCGTCGCGCACTCAGACTTCGGCAGCCAAGCGCTCCACCACGCCGACCGAATATGCGGTTTCGGATTCGCCGCGCCCCCATGGCAAGCCCGCGCTCAGCGAGGATGAGCTGCGCAATCACGGCGCACTCGCCTCCGAGCTCAAGGGGCTGAACGCGGCTCACGCAAGCCCGACGGCGCTCGCCAACGCTTCGCCCAACAGCCAGGTGGGGCGCATCGCTACTTACCAGGCGGCGGTACTCGCAGCCGATGCGCTGGGTGAAGAGCTGACGGCCGCTCAGGAAACGCTCGCCGGTCTTGAGGCGCAGGATGTGCGTACGCCCGAGGAAATCCAGGCTGATCTCGACGGGCTCGATCCCGAGAATCCCGACGATCAGGAGCAGATCGCCACGCTGAACACCGAGATGGAGGCCGCGCAGACCTATGCCGACGATCTCGCGTCGGCCCAGCAGGCCGTGACCGATCTCGAGGGTGAGATCGCGACGGCCGATCTGGCCGAGCAGGATGCGCTCTCGGCGGCGGCGAACGGGCGCACGCTCTCGCCCGAGGCGATGGCCTATCTGCACGAGCTGCTCGACCTGCCCGCGCCCGAGCCGGAGGTCACAGACCCGCCCGCCGCAGAGCCCGTCGCCGAAACGACGGACCCGGGCACCGAAGAGCCGGTGGACACGACCTCGGAGACCTGAGCCGCGTTCGGATGAAATCGGAAAGGGCCGTCCTTCGGGGCGGCCCTTGTCCATTGGGAAAAAACGCACTATCCCGACGCGGAACAAGAAAAACGGGAGTTGCCGCATGTCCGCGCCCAAGAAAGTCGTGCTTGCCTATTCGGGCGGCCTCGATACCTCGATCATCCTGAAATGGCTCCAGACCGAATATGGCTGCGAGGTCATCACCTACACCGCTGATCTCGGCCAGGGTGAAGAGCTGGAACCGGCACGCCGCAAGGCTGAGATGCTGGGCATCAAGCCCGAGAACATCCACATCCTCGATGCGCGCGAAGAATTCGTCCGCGATTTCGTCTTCCCGATGTTCCGCGCCAATGCGGTCTATGAAGGGCTCTACCTGCTGGGCACCTCGATCGCGCGCCCGCTGATCTCCAAGCACCTCGTCGAGATCGCGCATCAGCACGGCGCCGATGCGGTGGCGCATGGCGCGACCGGCAAGGGCAACGATCAGGTGCGCTTCGAGCTGTCGGCCTACGCGCTCGATCCCTCGATCAAGGTGATCGCGCCCTGGCGGGAATGGGATCTGACCTCGCGCACGAAACTGCTGGAATTCGCCGAGGCGAACCAGATCCCGATCGCCAAGGACAAGCGCGGCGAAGCGCCCTTCTCGGTCGATGCGAACCTGCTGCACACCTCCTCCGAGGGCAAGGTTCTGGAAAACCCCGGCGACATGGCCCCCGACTATGTCTACCAGCGCACCGACGACCCGGTGTCGCAGGCCCCGAACGAGCCCGAATATATCGAGATCGGTTTCGAGGAGGGCGACGCGGTGTCGATCAACGGCGAGGCGATGAGCCCGGCGACGATCCTCACCAAGCTCAACGAATACGGCAAGAAGCACGGCATCGGTCGTCTCGATTTCGTCGAGAACCGCTTCGTCGGCATGAAGTCGCGCGGTGTCTACGAGACCCCCGGCGGCACGATCCTTCTGGAGGCTCACCGTGGCATCGAGCAGATCACGCTGGATTCCGGCGCGGGTCATCTGAAGGACTCGATCATGCCGCGCTATGCCGAGCTGATCTATAACGGTTTCTGGTTCTCGCCCGAACGCGAGGCGCTGCAGGCTCTGATCGACAAGACGCAGGAATATGTGACCGGTACGGTCAAGCTGATGCTCTTCAAGGGCGCGGCCCGGACCGTGGCGCGTTGGTCGGATTACTCGCTCTATTCCGAGGCCCATGTGACCTTCGAGGAAGATGCAGGCGCCTACGATCAGAAAGATGCCGCGGGCTTCATCCAGCTCAACGCGCTGCGCCTGAAGCTGATCGCGACCCGCAACGCGCGAGTGAAGAAATGAGCTTTTCGCAGCCCAAGGCCGCCATCGTCACCGTCTCCGACCGCGCGAGCCGCGGCGAATACGAGGACAAGGGCGGTCCGGGCTGCGAGGACTACCTGCGCGGCGTGGTCACCTCGCCGCTCGAAATCGAACGCCACATCATCCCAGATGGGCGCGACTCGGTGGCGGCAAAGCTGCGCGAACTCGTCGCGGCCGAGGCCGACCTGATCCTGATCACCGGTGGCACCGGCCCCGCGCCGCGCGACGAGACGCCCGAAGGCTGCATGGACGTGATCGAGAAGGAGCTCGCAGGGTTCGGCGAAGAAATGCGCCGCGCCTCGCTTCTCGAAGTGCCCACCGCCATCCTGTCGCGCCAATCGGCGGGCATCGCGGGCAAGTCGCTGATTATCATGGTTCCGGGCAAACCCTCGGCCATCGCGACCTGCCTCGATGCGGTCTTCGCCGCGGTGCCCTATTGCCTCGACCTGATCGGCGCGGCCTATATCGAGACCGATCCCGCGCGGATCGAAGCCTTCCGTCCGAAGAAGAAGTAAGGGGGGCGCTGTCCCCGTCGCCCTAGGGTGACAAAACGATAAGAGGGGGCGCTGCCCCCGACTGCCTGAGGGCAGTCTCCCCCGGAATATTTCTACCAAGAGGAAGACCAGACCTCCCCTTCCTCTTGGTAGAAATATCCCGGGGTGAATTCGCGAAGGCGAAGAGGGGCAGCGCCCCTTACCGCTTCACCGCAGCGATGGCGTAGTTCACCGAGAGATCGCGCTCCGAGAGCGACCAGCGCCAGCTGAGCGGGTTGAAGACCATGCCGCGCCGGTCGATCGGGTCGAGCTGCGCGTTTCGCGTCAGATCGTAGAGCTCATCGGGGGTGATGAATTTCGACCATTCATGTGTGCCCTTGGGCAGCCAGCGCATGACATGCTCGGCGCCGATGATCGCGACCATGTAGCTTTTGGGATTGCGATTCAGCGTCGAGCAGAGCATCAGCCCGCCCGGTCTCAAAAGGCTCTGGATCGTGTTCACGAAGCCCTGCGGGTCGGCGACATGCTCGATGATCTCCATCGCCAGGACCACGTCGAACTGCTCGCCGCTGGCGGCCAGATCCTCGGCGGCGCAGTGGCGGTAGTCGATCTCGAGGCCCGATTGTTCGGCGTGAAGCTGCGCCACGGGGATATTGCGTTCGGCCGCGTCGGCGCCCACGACCGTCGCGCCCAGCCGCGCCATCGGCTCGGCCAGCAGCCCGCCGCCGCAGCCGATATCGAGAAGGCGCAGGCCTTCAAACGGGCGGGGTGCTTTCAGGTCGCGGTCAAACTGCGTCGCGATCTGGGTGGTGATGTAGTCGAGCCTGCAGGGATTGAGCATATGCAGCGGCTTGAACTTGCCGTTCGGATCCCACCATTCCGCCGCCATCGCCTCGAACTTGGCGACTTCGCTGGGGTCGATGCTGTTTGCCGGATCTGCCATCTCTCTCCTCGCGCTCAATTGCGATCCGCCCATGGCGGGCGCTTCGTTTGATCTATATAGTTCAGCCATGGACAGAACTGCAGGGCAAAAGCGCGCATCGGGCGCCCATCTCTATCCGCCGGTCGAACCTTTCGATCAGCGCCGGATCGATGTGGGCGACGGCCATGTGCTTTATGTCGAGCAATCGGGTCATCCCGAGGGCCAGCCGGTCGTGGTCTGCCATGGTGGGCCGGGGGGCGGTTGTTCGCCCACGATGCGGCGTTTCTTCGATCCGCGCCATTACCGGATCATCCTGTTCGACCAGCGCGGCTGCGGGCTCTCGCGCCCCCATGCGAGCGTGACGGCCAACACGACCTGGCACCTGATCGCGGATATGGAGCAGATCCGGCAGGAGCTGGGCATCAATCAGTGGATGGTTTTCGGCGGCAGCTGGGGGGCGACACTGGCGCTGCTCTATGCCGAGGCGCATCCCGACCGGGTCGAGGCGCTGATTCTGCGTGGGGTGTTCCTCGCCACGAAGGCCGAGCTCGAGTGGTTCTATGGCGGCGGCGCGGGGCAGTTCTATCCCGATCTCTGGGCGAATTTCCGACGCCCGATCCCGGAAGGCGAACAGCATGACCTGATCGGGGCCTATCACAAGCGGCTCTTCTCGGGCGATTACATGGCCGAGGCGCGCTATGGCCGCCATTGGGCGATGTGGGAGAACGCGCTGGCCTCGGTGGCCTTCGATGGCCCGCCCGGCGAGGCCTCCTCGGATTACGCGCGCGCTTTCGCGCGGCTCGAGAACCACTATTTCCAGAACGGCGCTTTCCTCGAGGAAGACGACCAGATCCTGCGAGACCGGCACCGGATCGAACATATCCCGACGAAGATCGTGCAGGGGCGGCTCGACATGATCTGTCCGCCGATCTCGGCGCATCGTCTGGCGCAGGGCTGGGCGCGGGCGGAATTGCAGCTCGTGCCGATGTCCGGTCATGCGCTGAGCGAGCCGGGGATCACTGCCGGGCTTGTCCGCGCGATGGATGCGCTTAGATCCTGATTCATCGGGATTTCGATCGGAGCCCACCGCATGATGCTCACATTCTTTGCGCTTTTCCTCCTTGCCTCCGCGGCCGCGGCGGCGACCGGCATCATCTTCAAGCCCGGGGATTGGTATCTCGGGCTGAACAAGCCCGGCTTCACCCCGCCAAACTGGGTCTTCCCGGTCGCCTGGACCTATCTCTATGTCTCGGTCGCCTATGCGGCGGCCCGCGTGGCGGGCGTCGAGGGTAGCCAGATCGCGCTGGCGCTGTTTGCCGTGCAGATCGCGCTCAACACGCTCTGGACGCCCGTGTTCTTCGGCGCGCATCGGCTTGGGATGGGGATGGCGGTGCTGGCCTGTCTGTGGGTCGCGGTGGTCGCGATGATGATGGCCTTCTTCCGGCTCGATCTGATTGCGGGGCTACTGGTGATCCCCTATCTCGCGTGGCTGAGCCTTGCCTCGGCGCTCAACTTCCGGGTCTGGCGCGACAACCGGTCCTGAAGTTTAGCTTGCGGAATCTGCCGCGCAGGACTATATCGCCTTCAACAGCGGCGCGCCGGGGTCCAAACCTGACGCCCACCGGAAACGTGTGACGGGCCGCAAGGGCCCGTTTTTTGTTTTGTAGGATCGGAAAGAAAGACATGACCGACCTGATCGCCAAGACCGCCATCGACCGGCGTCTGGCCGAGATCGTGACCCCCGTGATCGAGGGGCTGGGCTTCGAGCTCGTGCGGCTGCGGCTGCAGGGCGGCAAGACGGCCACGCTTCAGATCATGGCCGACCGCCCCGAAGGCGGAATCGTCGTGGACGATTGCGCCGCGATCTCGACCGCCGTCTCGGCCGCGCTCGACGTGGAAGACCCGATTGAGGACAAGTATACGCTCGAGGTTTCCTCGCCCGGCATCGACCGTCCGCTGACGCGGCTCAAGGATTTCGATATCTGGGAAGGCTACGAGGCGAAGATCGAGACCACCGAGCCGATCGACGGGCGCAAGCGCTTCAAGGGTATCCTGCGCGGCACCGAGGGCGACGAGGCCCTGATCGAAATCGAGGACCAGGGCGAAGAGGTCGTGATCGGCCTCAATTTCGACCTTCTCGCCGATGCGAAGCTCGTGCTGACCGACGACCTGATCACCGAGATGCTGCGCCAGAAGAAAGTGGCCGAGGGCATCGACGAAAACGAATTTGACGAGATTGACGAATCCCCCGAGGAGGAGACCTGAGATGGCCATTACCGCAGCCAACCAGCTTGAGCTTCTGCAGACCGCCGAAGCCGTGGCCCGCGAGAAGATGATCGACCCGGATCTGGTGATCCAGGCGATGGAGGAGAGCCTCGCACGCGCCGCGAAGTCGCGTTACGGCGCCGAGATGGACATCCGCGTCTCGATCGACCGCAAGACCGGCAAGGCGACCTTCACCCGCGTGCGCACCGTCGTCGCCGATGAAGAGCTGGAGAACTACCAGGCCGAGCTGACCGTCGAGCAGGCGAAGCAGTATCTTGACGATCCGCAGATCGGCGACACGATCGTGGACGAGGTTCCGCCGGTCGATCTGGGCCGGATCGCCGCGCAATCGGCCAAGCAGGTCATCCTGCAGAAGGTCCGCGAAGCCGAGCGTGATCGCCAGTACGAAGAGTTCAAGGACCGCGTCGGCACGATCATCAACGGCGTCGTCAAGCGCGAGGAATACGGCAATATCATCGTCGATATCGGTCGTGGCGAAGCGATCCTGCGCCGCAACGAGAAGATCGGCCGCGAGAGCTATCGCCCGAACGACCGCATCCGCGCCTATGTGAAGGACGTGCGCCGCGAGACCCGTGGCCCGCAGGTCTTCCTGTCGCGCACCGCGCCGGAATTCATGGCCGAGCTGTTCAAGATGGAAGTGCCGGAAATCTACGACGGCATCATCGAGATCAAGGCTGTGGCCCGTGATCCGGGTTCGCGCGCGAAGATCGGCGTGATCAGCCACGACAACTCGATCGACCCGGTCGGCGCCTGTGTCGGTATGCGCGGCTCGCGCGTGCAGGCTGTCGTCGGTGAACTTCAGGGCGAGAAGATCGACATCATCCCGTGGAACGAAGATCAGGCGACCTTCCTCGTGAACGCGCTGCAGCCGGCCGAAGTGTCGAAAGTGGTGATCGACGAGGAAGCGGGCAAGATCGAGGTCGTGGTCCCCGATGAGCAGCTTTCGCTCGCCATCGGCCGCCGTGGTCAGAACGTGCGTCTGGCCTCGCAGCTGACCGGGCTCGACATCGACATCCTGACCGAGGCCGAGGAATCGGCACGCCGTCAGGCCGAGTTCGCAGAGCGCACCAAGCTCTTCGTCGACGCGCTCGATATCGACGAGTTCTTTGCACAGCTTCTGGTGGCGGAAGGCTTCACCTCGCTTGAGGAAGTGGCCTATGTCGACATGGACGAACTCCTGTCGATCGAAGGCGTGGACGAGGGCACGGCCGAAGAGCTGCAAGCCCGCGCCCGCGACGTGATCGAGGAACAGAACCGCAAGGCTCTCGAAGCCGCGCGCGAGATGGGCGTCGAACAGTCGCTCTTCGATTTCGAGGGTCTGACCCCGCAGATGATCGAAGCGCTGGCCAAGGACGGCATCAAGACGCTGGAAGACTTCGCGACCTGCGCCGACTGGGAACTGGCCGGCGGCTGGACCACGGTCGACGGAGCGCGTGTGAAAGACGATGGTCTGCTCGAGAAATTCGATGTGAGCCTCGAAGAGGCGCAGAACCTGATCATGACCGCGCGCATCCAGCTTGGCTGGGTCGATCCCTCGGAGCTGGAAGCCGAGGACGAGGGTGAAGCGGAAGACACCGAGGAGGAGGCCGAGGCGTAAGCCTCGGGCCCAACCGGAGAGGAAGCAAGATGAGTCGCGGCGGCAAGCCGAAAGAGCATAGTGATCCCGAACGGCGCTGCATCGTCACGGGCGAAGTTCAGCCGAAGGCTGGGCTTGTCCGTTTCGTGCTCGGACCGGACGGGATGATCTATCCGGACGTGGCGGAAAAACTGCCCGGCCGGGGGATCTGGATCACCTCTGATCGGGCCGCGATCGAGACCGCGATGAAGAAGGGGCTATTCGCCCGCGCCGCCAAGGCGCCCGCGAAAACCCCTGAAAATCTGGTGGAAATGGTCGAGCAGGCCCTTGCCAGTCGCGTTGTCGATCTTATTTCTCTGGAGCGAAAGGCTGGCAAGGCAGTTGTCGGCTTCGAAAAGGTCAAGGGCTGGCTGGCCGAAGGACGCGCGAAAGTGCTGCTCCAGGCCAGCGACGGCTCGGACAGGGGAAAAGGCAAGCTGTGGACGCCCGAAGGTGGGCGCTGGTTCGGCTGCCTCACCTCTCAGGAATTGGGTTTGGCATTCGGGCGCGATCGTGCGATACACGGCGCGCTTGCAGCTGGTGGCCTCACCCGGCGTGTGATTGAAGACGCATCGAGGCTTGCGGGATTGCGCAAGCAGGACGGCGGCAAGTCCGCCATGAAGGATACGAAGACGGCATGAGCGATACTGACGGCAAAAAGACTCTCGGACTGGGCGGCGGGCGCCCCGGGCAGGTGAAGCAAAGCTTCTCGCACGGGCGTACCAAGAACGTCGTGGTCGAGACGAAAGGCAAGAAGCGGGTGCTGAACAAGCCGGCGGCAGGCGGAGCCGGCAAGACTGCGGGCGGCAAGCCGGCTGGTGGCGACCCGTCGAAACGCCCCGCCGGGATCTCGGACGCCGAGATGGAGCGTCGCCTGAAGGCCCTTCAGGCCGCCAAGGCGCGCGAAGTCGAAGAGGCCGCTGCCCGCGTTGCCGAGGAAAAGGCGCGCGAGGAAGAACGTGAGCGTCGCCGCGCCGAGGCCGAGGCCAAGGAGCGCGAAGAGCGCGAGCGCGAAGCCGCGCTCAAGGCGAAGGCAGAAGAGGACGAGCGCAAGAAGCGCGAGGCCGAACTTCGCGACAAGAAAAAAGAAGAGATCCGCAAGGCGGGCCCCAAGAAAGACGAGCCGGTCGATCAGGCCGCCGTCGAGGCCGCTGCGGCGCGCGCCGAGACCAAGGGCGTTTCCGCCTCGGGTCCGCGCAAGACCGACCGCGAGCGCGACACCCGCGCACCCGAGCGTGACACCCGTGGCGGCAAGGGCCGTGACGATGGCAACCGCCGCTCGGGCAAGCTGTCGCTGAGCGATGCGCTCTCGGGCGGCGAAGGCCGCCAGCGCTCGCTCGCCGCGATGAAGCGCAAGCAGGAACGCGCGCGCCAGAAGGCGATGGGCGGGTCCAGCCGTGCCGAGAAGCAGAGCCGCGAAGTTCAGCTTCCCGAAACCATCATGGTCTCGGAACTGGCCAACCGTATGGCCGAACGCGGCGCGGACGTGGTCAAGACGCTGATGAAGATGGGCATGATGGTCACGGCCAACCAGACCATCGACGCCGACACCGCCGAGCTTGTGATCGAGGAATTCGGCCACAAGGCAGTGCGCGTTTCGGATGCGGACGTGGAACAGGTGATCGACACCGTCAAGGACAAGGCTGAAGACCTCCAGCCGCGCCCGCCGATCGTGACGATCATGGGGCACGTCGACCACGGCAAGACCTCGCTGCTCGACGCGATCCGTCATGCCAATGTCGTTTCGGGCGAAGCGGGCGGCATCACGCAGCATATCGGGGCCTACCAGGTCACCACCGAGAGCGGCGCGGTTCTGACTTTCCTCGACACGCCCGGCCACGCGGCCTTCACCTCGATGCGTGCGCGCGGCGCCAACGTGACGGATATCGTCGTGCTGGTGGTCGCGGCGGACGACTCGGTGATGCCGCAGACGATCGAAGCCATCAACCATGCCAAGGCCGCGAAAGTGCCGATGATCGTGGCGATCAACAAATGCGACAAGCCCGATGCGAACCCGCAGAAGGTCCGTACCGAGCTGCTCCAGCACGAAGTCGTCGTCGAAGAGATGTCGGGCGACGTGCAGGACGTGGAAGTTTCGGCCAAGACCGGCAAGGGACTCGACGAACTGCTCGAGGCGATTGCGCTTCAGGCCGAGATCCTCGAGCTTCAGGCCAACCCCGATCGTGCCGCGCAAGGCGCTGTGATCGAGGCCAAGCTCGATGTGGGTCGTGGTCCGGTCGCGACGGTTCTCGTGCAGCACGGCACGCTCAAGCGCGGCGATATCTTCGTCGTGGGCGAGCAGTGGGGTAAGGTCCGCGCGCTGATCAACGACAAGGGCGACCGCGTCGATGAGGCCGGCCCGTCGGTTCCGGTCGAGGTGCTCGGCCTGAACGGCACGCCCGAGGCCGGTGACGTGCTCAACGTCGTCGAGACCGAGGCTCAGGCCCGCGAGATCGCCGATTACCGTGAGCAGGCCGCCAAGGACAAACGCGCTGCCGCTGGTGCCGCGACGACGCTTGAGCAGCTTATGGCGAAGGCCAAGGCCGACGAGAGCGTGTCCGAGCTTCAGGTCATCGTGAAGGCCGATGTGCAGGGCTCGACCGAAGCGATCGTTCAGGCGCTCGAGAAGGTCGGCAACGAGGAAGTCCGCGTTCGCGTGATTCATTCGGGCGTCGGTGCGATCACCGAGTCCGATATCACGCTGGCCGAGGCCTCGAACGCGCCGGTCATCGGCTTCAACGTGCGTGCGAATGCGCCTGCGCGTAACGCCGCGAACCAGAAGGGCGTCGAGATCCGTTACTACTCGATCATCTATGATCTGGTGGACGATATCAAAGCCGCCGCTTCGGGCCTCCTGTCGGCCGAGATCCGCGAGAACTTCATCGGCTATGCCGAGATCAAGGAAGTCTTCAAGGTCACCGGCGTCGGCAAGGTCGCGGGCTGTCTCGTCACCGAGGGTGTCGCCCGCCGTTCGGCCGGTGTGCGCCTGCTGCGCGACAACGTGGTCATCCACGAAGGCACGCTCAAGACGCTCAAGCGCTTCAAGGACGAGGTCAAGGAAGTGCAGTCGGGCCAGGAATGCGGCATGGCCTTCGAGAATTACGACGATATCCGCCCCGGCGATGTCATCGAGATCTTCGAGCGCGAAGAGGTCGAGCGTTCGCTCTGACCCTTGTGGCGAGAGAAATGAAAACGGGGGCCTTCGGGCCCCCGTTCTTGTTTGGCAGCAGAATTCGGTTCGGTCTTGCCGCGCCGGGGCAGATCAGGCGCTGACGGGACGACCCGCGAAGAGCGAATCGCCCACGCGAACGAGGATACGCCCACAGTCCAGTTGACGCTCGAAGACGCCCTGGATCGAGACGCTGCTGCCGATCAGAATGGTTCTGAGCATTTTTCCCACCTCCCTATGGCGGGAGATTAAACCTCAAGCCCTTTACGAAACGCAAATGCAATAAACCGGTTTTTCCGGTTTTGTGGGCATTCAGGGGGAGTTTCCGCCCAAACCGCGAGCGGACAGGTCAGAGCCAGTCGCGCAGGATCGGAATCAGGGGGATGTCGGCTGGCGGCATCGGGTAGTCGCGCAGATCTTTCGCGCGGGCCCAGGTGAGGGTCTGGCCCTCTTGCGGAACCAGAGTCCCTTCCCATTTCCGGCAGGCAAAGAGTGGCATCAGCAGGTGGAAATCGTCATAGGCGTGGCTTGCGAAGGTCAGCGGCGCGAGGCAGCTCTCATGGGTGCGGATACCGAGTTCCTCGTCGAGCTCACGGATCAACGCGGCCTCAGGGGTTTCACCGGGTTCCACCTTGCCGCCGGGAAACTCCCAAAGACCTGCCATCGACTTTCCTTCCGGGCGCTGTGCAAGAAGCACGCGCCCGTCCACGTCGATCAGCGCGACCGCCGAAACCAGAACCACCTTCACGAACGGTAATCCGCGTTGATGTCGATGTAGCGATGGGTCAGATCGCAGGTCCAGACGGATTTCGATGCGCGGCCCAGCCCCAGATCGACGCCAATCACCAGTTCCGGATTCTTCATGTAGGCGCTTGCCTTTTCTTCGGAATAATCCGGCACGCGCCAGCCCTTCTCGGCCAGCACCATATGCCCGAACGAGATCGTCAGCTTGTCGCGATCCGCCTTGGCGCCGGACTTGCCGATGGCAGCCACGACGCGGCCCCAGTTTGCGTCCTCGCCCGCGATCGCGGTCTTCACCAGCGGCGAGTTCGCCACCGCCATCGCGACCTTGTGGGCATCCTCGGCCGAGGCGGCGCGGGTCACGCGGATCTCGACGAACTTGGTGGCGCCTTCGCCATCCTTCACGACCTGATGGGCGAGATCCATCATCACCGCGCGAAGACCGGCCTCGAAATCCTTCGCGACCTGACTGCGCAGATCGGAAATCTCGGCGGCTTCGGATTGCCCCGTTGCGGCCACGATGAGCGCGTCCGAGGTCGAAGTGTCGCTATCCACGGTGATCGCGTTGAACGTGTCCTCCACCTGGCGCGAGAGCATCCGTTGCAGCCGCGCGGGCGTGATCTTTGCGTCGGTGAAGATATAGACCAGCATCGTCGCCATGTTGGGCGCGATCATCCCCGAGCCCTTGGCGATCCCGGCGATCTTGATTTCGCCGCCCTCGCCCTGAACGGTCGCGCAGGCGCCTTTCGGATAGGTGTCGGTCGTCATGATCGCGCGTGCGGCATCCTCGATTCCGGCGGGCGACAGGCGCTCGGCCAGAGTGTCGATCGCGAGGATGATCTTCTCATAGGGCAGGGGTTCGCCAATCACCCCGGTCGAAGAGGAAAATACACGGCTCGCAGGCAGATCGAGCGCCTTCGCGACGCCTTCGGTCACAAGGTCCACGGCTTTCTGGCCAAGCTTGCCCGTAAAGGCATTCGCATTGCCCGAATTGACGATGATCGCGGCGCCGGCGCCTTGCGGCACACGTATTTTCAGCTTTTCCTGACAATCCAGAACGCAAGCCGCCCGGGTCGAGGAGGTGGTGAAAACGCCCGCGATCGAAGATCCCGGAGCGACCTTGGCCAGCATCACATCGGTGCGGCCCGCATATTTCACCCCCGCCGCGGCGGAGGCGAATTCAACACCGGCAATCTGCGGCATCGCGGGGAAGGCCTCTGGCGCGAGCGGCGAGACCGTCACGGCCTTCGTCTTGATCGGGGCGGGCGCGGAGGTGGCGAGATCGGACTTCAGCGCCTTTACCTTGGCGCGCAGCTTTTTGACCTTGGTCTTGAGCTCTTTGTCGTCCTTCGATTTCTTCTTGGCCATCGCGCCCGCCTCTTGTCGATCAGTTGCTTCCGAGGATGGACTGATCCTTGAGAATGGACGGATCAATCCCGTCGGTCATCTTCTCGATTTTCGCGCCGTCCACAACATCCTTCACGCGCTTTTCCACCGCAGCCTGACGGATATCGCCTTCGAGCTCGTCGCGCACATCCGCGAGCTTGGGCGCATCGACGAGCTTGGTGCCGATCAGCTTGATCACGTGCCAGCCATATTGCGTCTGGACCGGGCCGACGATCTCGCCATCCTTCATGCCCGCCACCGCATCCGCGAAGGGCTTCACCATCGCGTCAAGCTTGAACCAGCCCAGATCGCCGCCATTGGCCGCCGTGCCGTCGAAGGAGTTCTTCTTGGCCTCTTCCGCGAAATCGGCCCCGCCATCGATCTCGGCCTTGATCTTCTCGGCCTCTTCCTTGGTTTTCACGATGATGTGCGCCGCGTGATATTCCTTGGTCGGTTCGGCCTTGGCGTATTTCGCGTCATATTCCTGCTGCACCGCCTCGTCCGTCACGGCCTTATCCGCGGTGTAGTTGAGCATCGCCCCGGACAGGTAGGCCCGTTTCTGAACCTCGAGCGCGATCTTGTCGCGCTGGGTGATGCGCTTTTCCTCGAGCTGGGCGAGTGCGGTCTGTTGGATCAGCTGCTCGAGAATGCCGTTGAAAAGCTTGTCATCCGCGAGCGACTTGTATTGCGCGGGCAGCCCGTCGCGTACCGTCTGCATCATGCCCAGCGTAATATCCTGACCGTTCACGGTCGCCACGACGGTATCGGCGGTCAGATCGGGGCGCGGCTTGGCGGCTGTCTCGGCCTGGGTCGCATCGGCGGGTGCCGCCGTCTTCGCGTCCTCGGCCATCGCGGCCCCCGAGACCATCGCGAGAACCGCGACGCTTGCGAGAAGTTGGGTCAGTTTCGGCATCCTTGCCACTCCCTTTGGGCCGCGTCTTCTGGCGGCGTTGACACTCTGGCAGTCGCCCCTTACATCGCCAAGGGTCTGTAAGAGCCGTTTCAGCCTTGTTTCGCTCGCTCTTCTAGGCAGCCAAACCCCTCGCAGCAAGGCGTCGGGAATAACGATCTGGTCAGCTACCCTCGGAGATTACATGCTCGGCATCGGAACACTCGCGAAGAAGGTCTTCGGTTCATCGAACGACCGCAAGGTGAAATCGGTGCGCCCGCTGGTGGCCAAGATCAACGCACTGGAAGAAGAGTTTGCACCGCTCACCGATGAGCAGCTCATTGAAAAGACACGCGAGTTTCAGCGCCGCGTGCAGGAAGAAGGCGAAAGCCTCGACAAGATCCTGCCCGAAGCCTTCGCCAACTGCCGCGAAGCCGCGAAGCGCGCGCTTGGTCTGCGCGCCTTCGACGTGCAGCTGATCGGCGGGATCTTCCTGCATCAGGGCAACATCGCCGAGATGAAGACAGGTGAGGGCAAGACCCTCGTCGCGACCTTCCCGGCCTATCTGAACGCGCTCGCGGGCAAGGGCGTGCATGTCGTCACCGTGAACGACTACCTCGCCCGCCGCGACTCGGAATGGATGGGCAAGGTCTATAACGCGCTCGGCCTGAGCTGTGGCGTCGTGGTGCCGTTCCAGCCCGAGCCCGAGAAGAAGCTCGCCTATGCCGCGGACGTGACCTACGCGACCAATAACGAGCTGGGCTTCGACTACCTGCGCGACAACATGAAGACCTCGGTCGACCAGATGATGCAGCGCGGCCATTTCTTCGCGATCATCGACGAGGTGGACTCGATCCTGATCGACGAGGCGCGCACGCCGCTGATCATCTCCGGCCCGTCGGATGACCGCTCGGAGCTTTACGTCACGCTCGACAAGTTCATCCCCCAGCTGACCGAAGAGCATTACACCGTCGACGAGAAACAGCGCACCGCGACCTTCACTGAAGAGGGTAACGAATTCCTCGAGCAGATCCTGCACGAGGCGGGTGTGCTCCCCGAAGGCCAGTCGCTCTACGATCCCGAAAGCACCACCATCGTTCACCACGTGAACCAGGCGCTGCGGGCCCACAAACTGTTCTTCAAGGATCAGAACTATGTCGTCATGGGTGGCGATGTCGTGTTGATCGACGAATTCACCGGCCGCATGATGAAGGGCCGCCGCCTGTCCGAAGGCCTGCATCAGGCAATCGAAGCGAAGGAAGGCGTGCAGATCCAGCCCGAGAACGTGACGCTGGCTTCGGTGACCTTCCAGAACTACTTCCGCCTCTACAACAAGCTCGGCGGCATGACCGGCACCGCGGCCACCGAGGCCGAGGAATTCGCCGAGATCTATTCGCTCGGCGTCGTCGAGATCCCCACGAACCGCCCGATCGCCCGCAAGGACGATCACGATCGCGTCTATCGCACCGCAAAAGAGAAATACGATGCGGTGGTGCAGGCGATCCTCAAGGCGCATGAGAAGGGCCAGCCGATCCTTGTCGGCACGACATCGATCGAGAAATCCGAGATGCTCTCGGAAATGCTGACCCAGGCTGGCATCAAGCATAACGTTCTGAACGCCCGCCAGCACGAGCAGGAAGCGCAGATCGTGGCCGAGGCAGGCCGTCTGGGCGCGGTGACGATCGCGACGAACATGGCCGGGCGCGGCACCGACATCCAGCTTGGTGGCAATGTCGAGATGCGTGTGCAGGACGAGCTCGCCGCGAACCCCGAGGCCGATCCCGAAGAGGTGCGCAAGCGGATCGAGGCCGAGACCGCCGACGAGAAGCAGAAGGTGCTGGAGGCCGGTGGTCTCTTCGTGCTCGCGACCGAACGCCACGAGAGCCGCCGCATCGACAACCAGCTGCGCGGCCGTTCGGGCCGTCAGGGCGACCCGGGCCGCTCGCTGTTCTTCCTTTCGCTCGAAGACGACCTGATGCGCATCTTCGGATCGGACAAGCTTGACGCGGTTCTGTCGAAGCTCGGGATGAAAGAGGGCGAAGCGATCATTCACCCCTGGGTGAACAAGTCGCTTGAACGCGCTCAGGCGAAGGTCGAAGGTCGCAACTTCGACATCCGCAAGCAACTCTTGAAATTCGACGATGTGATGAACGACCAGCGGAAAGCGGTCTTCTCGCAGCGTCGTGAGATCATGGAAAGCGAAGAGGTCGGCGAGATCACCCGCGACATGCGCGTGCAGGTCATCGAGGATCTCGTGGATCGCTACATGCCGCCGAAAAGCTATGCCGACCAATGGGATGTCGAGGGTATGCATCAGGCGGTGATGGAGCAGTTGAGCCTCGACGCGCCGATCGCGAAATGGGCCGAGGAAGAGGGCGTCGATCAGGACGTGGTGATCGAACGTCTCGAAGAGGCCACCGACACGATGATGGCCGAGAAGGCCGAGGCGTTCGGCCCCGAGACGATGCAGCTCATCGAAAAGCAGGTGCTCTTGCAGATCATCGACGCGAAATGGCGCGAACACCTCGTCACGCTCGACCAGCTGCGCCAGACCATCGGCTTCCGCGGCTATGCGCAGCGTGACCCGCTGTCGGAGTTCAAGACCGAGAGCTTCCAGCTTTTCGAGATCATGCTCGACAGCCTGCGCTCGGAGGTGACCCAGCAGCTCATGCGCATCCGTCCCCTGACGGCCGAAGAGCAGGAGCAGATGCAGGCGCAGATGCAGCCTCAGACCGCCCCGCAAGCCGATGTGGCCGAGGCTTCGGCCGTCCCGGCAGAGGAAGCGGAAGTGGTGGCCGAGGCGCTGCCCGGTTTCGACGAATCCGATCCTGCGACCTGGGGCGATCCGGCGCGCAACGACCCGTGCCCCTGTGGTTCGGGCAAGAAGTTCAAGCACTGCCACGGTCAGCTCGTCTGACGAAATACGGCAAAGAAAAGGCGGCGAGGGCCGCCTTTTCCATATCTAGTCGAAATTCAATAGAGATTTCACAATATTTGCGAAACGCTCAACCTTAGCGTGCCGCAAAGTTTTCTCAATTCGCGCCCAGCTTCGCCGCTTTCCCCCATTAATTCTCCGGAAAGTAAGTCTGCCGGAGGCCTTGATGCGCAATATCCGCAAGATATCCATGATCGGCGCGACCTTCCTGCTCGCAGCCGCGACTGGCCATGTCATGCAGACCGTTGGGCCTTCGCCTGCGCTCGATACCGACTACATCGCGCCGATGATGCCGATCGCTGATTGGCAGGACCGGATTGCGCCGCGCCTGCCCAAGCCGATGTTGAAGCCGCCGATCGCGCGCGTGCAGCTCATCAGCCAGACCGTCCTGCGCAATCCTCCGAGCCGCAACATCGTGCGCGACACGGGCGTGGGGATGATCCCCACCATGGCGAGCGCCATGGGAGACGGCTTTGCCATGCCGCGCACCCTGCCGCAGATGAACGCGCCTGAGAGCGCCGCCTCCCCAGCGCCGGGGTTTGCAGAAAAAGGCGCGAGCCTGCCCGATTGCGCACCCGCGCAGCTGAGCGCGGATGCGAGCGGGGCGGGCCTGTTGCGCGTCACTCTTACCGCCCCCTGCCAGCGCAATTCCGAAATCGTGCTTCATGATGGCAAGCTGATGCTCGAAGGGCGGACCGACGGACGTGGGAACTGGTCCGAGATGCTGCCCGTTCTCGATGCGCAGGCGGAACTGACGGTCTTCGCGCATGGTGAACGCATCGCGCGGAACAGCGTCTCCGTCGCCGGCATCGATCGCGTCAACCGCGCGATCCTGATCAGCGCGCAAGGCGACGAGATGCATCTCAACGCCTATGAGAATGGCGCCGGGTTTGACGAGGCGGGGCATGTCAGTATCGCCACGCCGCGCACCTATGATACGCCCAAGGGCGGGTACATGGCGCAGTTCCAGACGGTCGATGGCAAGCAGGTCGAAATCTATACCGCGCCATCGGATCTGACGGAGGTCGGGCTCGAGCTCGATATCGCGCTCAATGAAGATAACTGCGGCAAGACCGTGACAGGGTCTGTTTGGAATGTGGTCGGCGGTCGGGCGCATCCCGAGACGCCTCTCGAGATCGACCTGCCGAGCTGCCCGGCCGATGGCGGGGCGGTCGTGTTGTCGTTGCCCGGTTTCGCCAATCAGATGGCCGCGAACGCCGCCACTCAGTAAAAGCCCTCTGCACGCAGGCTGACCTCGCGATCCTTACCCAGGATCAGATGGTCGTGCAGCACGATCCCGAACAGTTCGGCTGCCTGCGCAATCTGGCGGGTGATCACGATGTCAGCTTCTGATGGGGTAGGGTCGCCCGAGGGGTGGTTGTGCACCAAGATCAGCGCCGAGGCATTGGCCTCCAGCGCACGCTTGATCACCTCGCGCGGATAGACCGGCACATGATCCACGGTGCCGCGACCCTGCTCCTCATCCGCGATCAGCCTGTTCTTTCGATCGAGCAACAGCAGGCGGAATTGCTCTGTCTCGGCATGGGACATGGAGGTGTGACAGTAATCGATAAGTGCCTCCCACGAGCTTAGCACCGGCCGCTGCATCACCTTGGAGCGCGCCAGTCGCTGCGAGGCGGCTTCGACGATCTTGAGCTCCTGGATCACGGCCTCGCCCACGCCGGTCACCTGGCGCAGACGCGCGGGCGGGGCAGAGACCACACGCCCGAAATCCCCGAAACTGTCGATCAGGCGACGCGCGAGCGGTTTCACGTCTTGCCGGGGAATTGCGCGAAACAGCACGAGTTCGAGGAGTTCGTAATCCGGCATCGCCCGCGCGCCGCCCTCCATGAACCGTTCCCGCAGACGTCGGCGGTGATCGATGAGGTAAGAGGGCTGCTTGCCCGGGGCCGCGACCGGCGTGGCGGCCTGAGCGCCAAACAGCGGCAGCGGGGATTCTTGGCAGCTATGCGAGGTCTCGTCCATGCGGGCAGCATGGCCGATTCGCGATGAACAAAGGCTTAACCGGCACGGAATACGGGATATGAAAAAGGCGCCCGAAGGCGCCTTCTCATTGCGTCATGCCATCCCAGAAGTTCTTGACCTTCTTGAAGAAGCTCGCCCCTTCCGGGTTGTTCTCGGCCTCGATCTCCTGAAATTCCTTCAGGATCTCCTTTTGGCGCGCGGTCAGGTTCACCGGCGTCTCGACCGCGAGTTCGATGAACATGTCACCGACCCCGCCGCCGCGCAGCGCCGGCATGCCCTTGCCGCGCAGTCGCATCTGCCGGCCCGATTGACTGCCCGCCGGGATCTTCACGCGCGAGCGCCCGCCGTCGATCGTCGGCACCTCGACCTCGCCACCCAGGGCGGCCGTCGCCATGCTCACCGGCACGCGGCAATGCAGATCGGTGCCGTCGCGCTCGAAGATCTGGTGCGGCTGGACCTCGATGAAGATATAGAGATCGCCCGAGGGACCGCCGCGCAGACCCGCCTCGCCTTCGCCGGCGTGGCGGATGCGGGTGCCCGTCTCCACCCCCGGAGGGATGTTGACCTGAAGCTGGCGATCGGTCTCCACCCGGCCTGCGCCATGGCAGACCTTGCAGGGGTTCTTGACCACCTGGCCCTGGCCACCACAGGTCGGGCAGGTCCGCTCGACGGTGAAGAAGCCGTTTTGCGCGCGCACCTTGCCCAACCCCGAACAGGTCGGACAGGTTTGCGGTTCTGCCCCGCCTTCGGCACCGGTGCCGTTACAGGCGGTACAGGCCGCCGAGGACGGCACGTTGATCGTCTTCTGGGTGCCCTTGAACGCCTCTTCAAGCGTGACGCGCAGATTGTAGCGCAGATCCGAGCCGCGTTGCGCACGCGAGCGCGGATTGCCACCACCACGGCCACCCATGAAGTCGCCGAACAGATCCTCGAACACATCCGAGAAGGCCGAGGCGAAGTCGCCCTGACCCGGACCGCCGCCGAAACCGCCACCGGGCCGCGGGCCGCCGCCCATGCCACCCTCGAAGGCCGCGTGACCGAAGCGGTCATAGGCTGCCTTCTTCTCGGGATCCTTCAGAACGTCGTAAGCCTCGTTCGCTTCCTTGAACTGGGACTCGGCATCGGGATTGTCGGAGTTGCGGTCGGGATGGAGTTCCTTGGCCTTCTTGCGATAGGCCTTCTTGATCTCTTCGGCCGAGGCGCCCTTGGCGATTCCCAGAACGTCGTAATAGTCACGTTTTGCCATTGGCTACCCCTCTTGGGGGAACATGGGAACGGGCCCGCCTAGATTCGGCAGGCCCGCCCGACGTTCCGCGCGCAATTACTTGCGCTTGTCCTCGCCCAGGTCCTCGAAGTCGGCATCGACGATATCGTCATCGACATCGCGCGGCTCGTCTTCGTCCGAGGCCTCGCCCTGACCGGCTTTCTCCTGCTCGGCCTTGTAGATGGCCTCGCCGAGTTTCATTGCCGCGTCCGTGAGGTTCTGGATGGCGCCCTTGATCTTGCCGGCTTCCTCGGTCTTGAGGGCTTCCTCAAGCGCGTTGGCAGCCAGTTCGATCACTTCGACCGTCGAGGCATCGACCTTGTCGCCATGCTCTTCGAGCGATTTGCGGGTCGAGTGCAGGAGCGATTCGCCTTGGTTCTTGGTCTCGACGAGTTCCTTGCGGGACTTGTCGGCCTCGGCATTCGCCTCGGCGTCCTGAACCATTTTCTCGATCTCTTCGTCGGACAGACCGCCCGAGGCCTGGATCGTGATCTTCTGCTCCTTGCCGGTGCCCTTGTCCTTCGCCGAAACGGACACGATGCCGTTTGCGTCGATGTCGAAAGTCACTTCGATCTGCGGCATGCCGCGCGGCGCCGGCGGGATGTTCTCGAGGTTGAACATCCCCAGCAGCTTGTTGTCCGCGGCCATCTCGCGCTCGCCCTGGAAGACGCGGATCGTCACTGCGTTCTGGTTGTCTTCCGCGGTCGAGAAGATCTGCGACTTCTTGGTCGGGATCGTCGTGTTGCGGTCGATCAGGCGGGTGAAGACACCACCCAGCGTCTCGATGCCCAGCGACAGCGGGGTCACGTCGAGCAGGACCACGTCTTTCACGTCGCCTTGCAGAACGCCGGCCTGAATGGCCGCGCCAAGCGCCACGACTTCGTCCGGGTTCACACCCTTATGCGGCTCCTTGCCGAAGAAGTTGGTCACTTCTTCCACGACTTTCGGCATGCGGGTCATACCACCGACGAGCACGACCTCGTCGATCTCGTCCTTCGACACGCCGGCATCTTTCAGCGCGGCGGCGCAGGGCTTGAGCGAGGCCTTGATCAGATCGCCCACGAGGCTTTCCAGCTTCGCACGGGTCAGCTTCATGACCATGTGCAGCGGCGTGCCGTCCTTGCCCATCGAGATGAAGGGCTGGTTGATTTCGGTCTGGCTCGAGCTCGAGAGTTCGATCTTCGCCTTTTCGGCCGCTTCCTTCAGACGCTGGAGCGCCATCTTGTCCTTGGTCAGATCGACGCCATGCTCTTTTTTGAACTCCTCGGCGAGGTAGTTCACGATGCGCATGTCGAAGTCTTCACCACCGAGGAAGGTGTCGCCGTTGGTCGACTTCACTTCGAACAGGCCATCGTCGATCTCGAGGATGGTGATGTCGAAGGTACCGCCGCCGAGGTCATAGACCGCGATGGTTTTCGTTTCTTTCTTGTCGAGGCCGTAAGCGAGCGCAGCCGCAGTCGGCTCGTTGATGATGCGCAGCACTTCGAGGCCGGCGATCTTGCCCGCGTCTTTCGTGGCCTGACGCTGGGCGTCGTTGAAGTAGGCGGGCACGGTAATGACGGCCTGCGTGACTTCCTCGCCCAGATAGCTCTCAGCGGTTTCCTTCATCTTCTGAAGAATGACGGCCGACACCTGCGCGGGGGAGTATTTCTCACCCTTCACTTCGACCCATGCGTCGCCATTGCCGCCATCGACGATGTTGTAGGGGACGAGTTTCTTGTCCTTCTCGACTTCCGCATCGGTGGTGCGGCGGCCGATCAGGCGCTTGACGGCGAAGATGGTGTTCGACGGGTTGGTGACCGCTTGGCGTTTCGCCGGCTGGCCGACCAGACGTTCATCGTCGGTGTAAGCGACGATCGAGGGGGTGGTGCGCGCCCCTTCGGAGTTTTCGATCACTCGGGGTTGCGCACCATCCATGATGGCGACGCAGGAGTTCGTGGTCCCGAGGTCGATACCAATAACTTTACCCATGATGTTACCTCTCTTGGCGATATGGCGGGGTGCGGGTCCAATCAGGCCCCCGGCCCCTATCCCTTGGGTTTCGGTTTCATGTCCTGCCGGAGGACGCTGTGGTCCGCGACCGGCTTCGAAGCGTATATAAGGAGGGCCAAATCGGCCTGCAAGAAGGCTCCCCCGAGGAAGATTGCGAGAAAATGACAGAAATTCCCGAGGACGCAACCGCACGCCCCGCGCCACAGGAAATTCGTGGCTTCCGGCATTATCCCGGCTGGCTGACGCTGGAAGAGCAGAAAAGCCTGATCGAAGAGCTGCGCGGGTTGGTGGCAAAGGCGCCGCTGTTCTCGCCGATGACGCCTTACGGCAAGCCGATGTCGGTGCGGATGACCTCGGCGGGGCGCTTCGGCTGGGTCTCGGACCGGCGGGGCTACCGTTATTCGGAGACCCATCCAGATGGTCATCCGTGGCCGCCGATCCCGCAATCGGTCCTGCGGATCTGGGAAGCGGTTTCGGGCACGACACGCGCCCCGGAATGCTGCCTGATCAACTTCTACGGCGAGAATGCGAAGATGGGGATGCATCAGGATCGCGACGAGGCGGATTTCGATCATCCTGTCGTGTCGGTCTCACTGGGCGATGACGGGCTCTTTCGGATCGGCAACGCGACGCGCGGGGGCAAGACCGAAAGCCTCTGGCTGCGTTCCGGCGATGTCATGGTGATGGGAGGTGAGGCGCGGCTCCTTTATCACGGCATCGACCGGATCGAGCCCGGCACCTGTCCGCTCATGCCGAATGGCGGCCGGATAAATCTCACGCTGCGCGTCGTGACCTGAGACCCGCGCAAACGGCGCGTGAGGGAGCCTCCGGCGGGGATATTTATGCCAAGAGGAAGGGGGGTCAGAAAGATCCACGCGGGAGCGGTGTCGTGCCCTTGTTGTAAGGCGTCCAGTCCTCGATCTCGGGGTAGTATTTGCGGCGCCAGGCGCGCACCCGTGGGTTCATGCGGCGCCGCCAGAGTGGGGGGATCATCGCCAGCGCCGTCATGCCGGGATAGCCGAAGGGCAATTGCGGCGCCTCCTCGGCATCGTAGGTTTGCAAGAGCGGGAAGCGGCGGTCGGGTTTGTAATGGTGATCCGAATGGCGCTGGAGATTGATCAACAGCCAGTTCGAGGCCATGTGATCGGCGTTCCAGCTATGGCGCGGCAGGACATGTTCATAACGCCCGTCGCCCTTGTATTGGCGGGTCAGCCCGTAATGCTCGACATAGTTGGTCAGCTCCAGCTGCCAGACCGCGAAGAAGGCTTGCAGCACAAAGAGACCCAGCCCCATCCAGCCGCCGATCGCGAAGGCGGCGATCAACGCCAGCGCTTGCAGCGCGGCGTAGCGCCAGAACGGGTTGGAGCCATGCCAGACCGGGCGGCCCGCGCGGCTGAGCTTCAGCTTCTCGGCCTTCCATGCCGAGCCGGGGCATTCGAAGAGCACGCGCCAGAAGAAGCGGTGAAAGCCCTCGTTGTAGCGCGCCGAAACCGCATCGCGTGGCGTGCCGACCCAGAGGTGATGGACCAGAAGATGCTCGGTGCGGAAATGGGAATAGAGAACCGTGGCCAGCAGAAGATCGCCGAGCCAGCGCTCGAGCTTGGTCTTCTGGTGCAGCAGCTCATGCGCATAGACGATGCCGATCGTGCCCGAGATCACGCCAACGCCGAACATCAGCGCGACGATTTCGAGCCCGTTCAGGTGGTCCGTATGCGTCACCCACCAGATCGTGCCGAAGATCACCGCCGCCTGTATCGGGAACCAGATCAGGGTGATCGCGCGATACCAGAAAAGATCCGCCTCGGGCGTGTCCGTGTCGGGCTGGTCCTCATTCCGACCGAGCAACTGATCGAGCAGCGTCGTCAGCCACCACGCATAGGCGGGCAGCAGGGTCAGGGTCCAGCCGCCGAACCGTGCCTCGATCATCGCCAGCGGCACGGTGCCGAGCGAGAGCCAGAAGGGCAAGGCGTGGGCGGGGCGGCGGATCTCGTCGCGGCTCGACATGGGGAGGTCCCGGTTGTTGCGCGGCCATCTTAGCCTAAGGCTAACCCGTTTCAATCGCTCAGGCTTGCGGCCAATCGGCGCTTTGGGCGGCGTCCCAGACCTTGCGCATCAGCGTGGGCAGATCGGCGGGGCGGAAGGTGTCGCGGGGGGTGAGGCCGTCTGTATCCGCTCGCGCAACGTGGACGCTCAGGATCAGGTGGAAATGGGTGAAGGTGTGGCGCACCTCCATCGGGGATTCGACCCAGTCCGCTGCGAGCGGGGGCGTCGGGGTCGGCGCTTCGGACCAGTCCGAGCCGGGAAAGCCCAAGGTGCCCCCGAGCAGCCCCTTATCCGGACGCCGTTCGAGCAGCACATCGCCTGCGGCGTTCATCACCACATAAGCGAAGCCCCTGCGTGTCGGTTTCTCTTTCTTCGGTGCTTTACGGGGCAGGGTCTCGGCAATCCCTCGGCTGCGCGCATCGCACTCCCCCACCAGGGGACATCTCCCGCAGGTCGGATTGCGCGGGGTGCAGATCGTGGCGCCGAGATCCATCATCGCCTGTGCGAAGTCGCCCGGCCGGGACCGCGGAGTGATTTCAGCCGTGAGCGCGGTCAGTTCCGGCTTTGCAGCCGGAAGGGGCGTCTCGACGGAGAACAGTCGGGAGACCACGCGCTCCACGTTGCCATCGACCACCGCGACCGGCTCGTCATAGGCGATCGCGGCGATGGCGGCGGCGGTGTAGGGGCCTATACCGGGGAGCTTTTGCAGCTCAGTTGCCGTTCCCGGGAACACGCCATCCAGATCCTGAGCCACCACGCGCGCGCATTTCAGCAGGTTCCGGGCGCGGGCGTAGTAGCCAAGCCCCGCCCATTCGGCCATGACATCCGCATCCTCGGCCGACGCAAGCGCCGCGACATCCGGCCAACGCTCGGTGAAGCGCCGGAAATAGTCTCGCACCGCAGCCACCGTGGTCTGTTGCAGCATGACCTCGGAGAGCCACACGCGATAGGGATCGGGCACCACGCCCTCTGCGAGATCAGCAGGCGACACACGCCACGGCAGTACACGCGCATGAGCATCGTACCATTTGAGCAGGCTTTCGCCGATTGCCCCTTTACCGTCACGCAATGTTTATGCTCCCCTCTTCAGGATCGGTTGGCCCGACCCGATGTGCTGCTTAGAATGGGACGGATCAAGAGGAACTTCGCCCTGTATGAGTAAGAACGATCCGCAATCCCCGCCCGAAAGGCGCATGCGTGGCTTCGAGGCCGCAGGTCGGCTTCTGCGCAACCGGATTCGTTCGGCGGGCGAGGCGCGGGGTTTCGCGGTGTCGCGGCTTCTGACGCATTGGGCCGAGGTGGTGGGCGAGGACACGGCCGCACAATGCCGACCCGTCAAGATCGGCTATTCGAAAGGCGGGCTCGGGGCGACGCTGACGTTGCTGACGACCGGAGCGGCCGCGCCGATGCTTCAGATGCAGCTGCCGCAGATCCGCGAGAAGGTGAATGCCTGCTACGGGTATAATGCGATCTCGCGCATCTCGCTGACCCAGACCGCGCCGACCGGCTTTGCCGAAGGTCAGGCGCAATTCACTCCGAAACCGAAGTCTGAACCGCGCGCGCCCGATCCGCGTATCATGGCCAAGGCGCATGAGCAGGTCGCCGATTGCACGGACGAGGGTCTGAAATCGGCGCTGGAACAACTGGCAAGAAACGTTCTATCGAGGTCCGCAGAGCGGGCCGGACAGAAGAAAGGCTGATACATGAGCAAATCTCTCTCGATCCTTGGCGGCATGGCCGTCGCGGGCGTTCTCGCCGCGGGCGGCTGGTATGCCAGCCAGCACAGCGAGGCGAGCCTGATCACCGCGGCGCAGGCGCAGGAAGCGAGTGCGGAGCAGAGCACCGTGCAAACACTTCCCGACGTGGTTCTGGGCCAGGAAGACGCACCGGTGACGGTGATCGAATATGCCTCCTACACCTGCCCGCATTGTGCGGACTGGCACGCCGGGGAATTCCCGAAGCTGAAGGCCGAATATATCGACACCGGCAAGGTGAAGTTCATCCAGCGCGAAGTGTATTTCGACAAGTTCGGTCTTTGGGCCGGGCTGATCGCGCAATGCGGCGGCGACATGAAATACTACGCCATCTCGAACATGCTCTATGACAAGCAGCGCGAGTGGATCGGCGACGGCAAGCAGCAGACCATCGTGAACAATCTGCACAAGATCGGTCTTCAGGCCGGTCTCACGAAGGATCAGATCACGACCTGCATGAACGATGAGAAGCGTGCCGAGCAGCTCGTCGCGACCTACCAGAAGAACGCTTCGGCCGACAAGATCGACGCGACGCCGAGCTTCATCATCAACGGGACGAAATACTCCAACATGTCCTGGGGTGACTTCAAGAAGATCCTCGACGACGATCTGGCGAAAGCCGCCAACTGATCGCGTCGGCATTCGACGTCAGGCCGGTCCCGCGGGGCCGGCCTTTTTCTGTCAGAGCCCGAGTTTTTCGAGTGCGGCGTTGATCGCGGAGGGCTCGGATATCTCCAGCCGCACCGGCAGCGCCAGCACTTTCGGCCGGAAGCTCGCGGGCAGGCGCACGGCATCTTTCTCGGTCGTCACCATCTGCGCGCCCAGAAGCTGTGCTTCGGTCTCGATCCGGTGCAGGAGGCGTGGGGTAAAGGGCTGGTGATCTTCAAGCGCCTCTCCGCGCACAAGATTGGCTCCGAGGTCGCGCAGGGTGGCGAAGAATTTCTCGGGGTGACCGATGCCGGCAAAGGCGAGCACGGCCAATCCCTCCCAATCCATCCCGGTTTGAAGCGGCGCCAGGAACCCGGTCAGGTGGGGTTTCAAAATTCTGGAACCCCAGAAAGCAGAGAAATCATTCTGCGCTGTCTCGCCGCCGATGGAGAGCACAAGATCGGCGCGGGCCAGGCCAGCTTCCACCGGCTCGCGCAGCGGTCCGGCGGGCAGGCAACGGCCATTTCCGAAACCCTTGTGCGCATCGACCACGACGATCGCGAGATCCTTCTCCAGCGCCGGGTTCTGATGCGCGTCGTCAAAAATGATCGCCTGCGCCCCGGCCGCCACCGCCGCTTGTGCTCCTGCTGCGCGGTCCTTGGCGACCCAGGTCGGCGCGAAAGCCGAGAGGAGCAGCGGTTCGTCACCGGTCTGATCGGCGCTGTGCTCGCGCTCGTTCACCTGCACCGGGCCTTCAAGCGAGCCACCATAACCGCGCGTGACGACATGGGCGTTGACCCCGCGCGCGGCGAGGTGCTGCACCAGCCAGATCACCGTGGGCGTCTTGCCGGTGCCGCCTGCGTTGATATTGCCGACCGAGATCACCGGAACGTTGAGCCGCAGCCCCGCCTGACGTACTCGCTTGCGCGTCATTGCGGCATAAACTGCGCCGAGCGGGCTCAGAAGCCGCGCGCGCAGCGCTGGCGCATCGGGGCGCGTGAACCAGAACGCCGGCGCTCCCATCAGGCTGCCCTCGACGGCTGCGCGCCCGACAGGATCTCGGTCAGATCGCGCGCCACGGTTTCGACAGCTCCCGCGCCGCCGGACGTCACCGCCCAGGCATTATGCGCCAGTTGCGCGGACCGCTCCGGCGAAATGAGATCCGCCAGCAATTCCGGAAGGTCGTCGGAGGTGCGCACGCCGCGACAGGCTTTGGCCCCTTCGAGACGGAGATATTCCGCGCGATAGGGCTCGAGACTGGGTCCATGGACGATAGCCGAGCCAAGCGTCGCGGCCTCGATCGGCGTGCGCGGGTTCTTGGCCTTGCCCGACAGCGTCCCGCCCATGTAGCTCAGTGCGGCCAGCCGGTACCACAGCCCATATTCGAGCGCGTCATCGGCAATGAAGATCTCGGTTGTCGGCTCGGGTTCGCCCTCGAGCGAGCGCCGCGCGACCGACCAGCCCTCGGCGCCGAGGCGTTCGGCAAGGGGGGCTCCGTCCTCCTCGAGATCGGGCGCCAGCAGCAGCAGCAGGCGATGGGCGTGGCGCTGGGCATAGCGATGCGCGGCCAGAACGGCATCGAGCTCGTCCTCGGGCACCGCAGCGGCGAGCCAGACCGGGCGCGCCCCCATCGATTCCGCCATCGAGGCGCGCTCGGCCTCAGAGCTGTAAAGCGGCTCGGGCGGCTCGCTCATCGCCGCATCGCTGACCGAGATCATCGGTCCCGAGAGGCGATCGCTTACCAGCGGAAGGCTGTTGCTGTCGCGCAGATAGATGCGGTCGAATTTCTCAAGCAGCGTCAGGGTCGCGTCGTCGAGGCGCAGGTGCTGCCCCTCGCCGAAATGCGCATCGGCCATGATCAGCGAAACCGAGAGGCGTTCGGCCTCGGTCACCAGCGCCGCGGACATCTCGTCGCCCATCACCAGCACCAGATCGGGGCGCCACGCCTCGAGCACGAGCCGGATCGAGGCGGGACGATCTTCGGGGCGCGGCAGGCAAAGCGCGCCCTCAGGCAGAGAGCGCGGCTCCGATGCCCCCTCGGGCAGGGTCAGCACGATCCGGGCCTCGGGCATTTTGGCCGCGATGCGACGCACCAGCACCGCAGCTGCCTTGGCGTTTTTCCGCCCCGACCAGACCCAGAGGAACGGCCCCTCCCCGCGCGCGATCCCGGCCGCGGCTTTCGCCTGTGGCCCGGCCGGACGCAGCGAGGCCAGTCGCAGCCGAAGCCAGAGGGGAAGGGATCGCACCATCTATCGACTGCCTCGCGCGTCCGCTCAGCCGCCGAGTTCTTCGGTGGTCGAAACTTCGAGCTCTTCGTCGCGCAGACGATGCAGATGCGCGATGAAATAGCGCGTATGGGCGTCGTCCACCGTACGCTGCGCCTCGGCCTTCCAGGCCGCATAGGCGGAGGCATAGTTCGGGAACATGCCGACGATATGGATATCTTCCACATTCTTGAACTCGGTGCGGCTCGGGGTCACGAGTTCGCCGCCGAAGACGAGGTGGAGACGTTGCGGGGTCGGTTTGGCCATGATCACTCCTGTCGGCTTTTTCTGCGGCGCAGAGACTACGCTTTGCCCCCGGGCTTCACAAGGCAGGGACCGGACCTGCACGAAGCCGTTACCGCGCAAGACCCAGTGATGCCAGATAATCCGCGCCCTTGCGCAGGCCAACCTCGTCATTCACCTCGAGGATCAGCCTCGGCATCTCCGGCAACTTGTTCAGCGCGGCGAAGACCGAATGCCAGGCGATCGTGCCCTCTCCCGGATGCCAGTGCCGGTCGCCATAGCCGTCGATATCCTGAAGATGGACGTGTTGCAGCGCGGTGCCCGCCGCATGGACGAACACGTCCACAGGCGGCGCGCCGCAGCGACGGTGCATGAATTGCGCGTGGCCCGTGTCGAGAGAGACTTTCACCGCCTTGCTCTTCATCTTCGCCGCCAGATCGACGCGCAGCCCCGGCGTGATGTCCTCGACATTCTCGATCACCAGCGTCACGCCCAATTCCTCGGCGCGATCAATCACCGGGGTCAGGACATAGCGGACCCGTTCCACCTGGATGAACCCGATCGCCGGGTTTTGTTGCAGGTCGGTCTCTTTCCAAAGCGAATAGGGCGAATGGATCACCATCTGGTCGCCGCCCAGCTCTGCGGTGATCTCCAGCACCCGCAGCATTCTTGTGCGGATAACCTCGATGATTTCGGGGTCGGCGCAATCGATATTGAAGGAGGTGAAAGGCCCGTGCAGCCCCAGCCGCCCCTCATAGCCGTCAAGCAGCTCCTTGGCGCGGGCCACCATCTTGCGCAGGTCGGCGTCGGAGGAATTGGGCCAGCAAAAGCTTTGCAATTCCAGATCCCGCTGATCGGCAAGGATCCAGTCGCGGTGATGGGCGAACATGTCGAGGCTCAGCGCGGCGCCGAGCACAGGCAGATCTTTGGCCATGGGGTCCTCCTTGGCGCCGATGCTCGCGCAAGCGGCGGGGCTTTTCAATCCCGCGAGCGCGCTATATCGGAACCCCATGAAACGCAGCTTGCCCGAATTTTACGACATGATGGTCGCGCAAGGGGATCTGAACCCCGATGCCGCGCAGCGCGCCGTCCTGCCGAAGCTCGAAGAGATCCGCGTCGCGCTCGAAGCGGCCCCCAAACCCGAACCCGCGAAACGCGGGTTTTTCTCGCGAAAGGTGAAACCGGTCGACGGCGTGCGCGGGCTTTATGTCTGGGGCGGGGTCGGGCGCGGCAAGTCGATGCTGATGGACATGTTCTTCGGCCAGACCGACGTGCCCAAGCGCCGCGTGCATTTCCACGCCTTCATGCAGGAGATCCAGGGCAAGCTGGAAGACGCCCGCCGTGCCAACACGATCGACGCGATGCGTCCGGTGGCCGAGGAGGTCGCGGGCTCGCTGCGGCTGCTGTGCTTCGACGAGATGCAGATCACCGACATCGCCGATGCGATGATCGTGGGACGTCTCTTCGAGGCGCTGTTCGAGCGTGGCGTGACCGTGGTCACCACCTCGAACCGTCCGCCGGAAGACCTTTACAAGAACGGCCTCAACCGCCAGCTCTTCCTGCCCTTCATCACGCTGATCCGCGACAAGCTCGACGTGTACGAACTGGCCTCCGAGACCGATTACCGACAGCACCGCCTGTCGGGCGAGCAGGTCTATTTCACCCCCGCTGGCCGCGAGGCGCGCGCGAAAATGGACGCGCTTTGGGACGAGCTGACGGGGCATGACGCGGTGCATACGCTCGAACTGACCGTGAAGGGTCGAAAGGTGGAGCTTCCGCATTTCCATGCGGGCGTCGGGCGTGCGAGTTTCTGGGATCTGTGCGCGCAGCCGCTCGGCCCCGCCGACTACCTCGCCGTGGCCGATGCGGTGCGCGTGTTGCTGCTCGACGATATCCCGCTGTTATCCGCCTCGAACTTCAACGAGGCCAAGCGTTTCGTGACGCTGATCGACGCGCTCTACGAGGCGAAGGTGCGTCTGATCTGCTCGGCCGCCGACGAACCCGAACGGCTCTATGTCGAGGGTGAGGGCACGTTCGAATTCGAACGCACCGCCAGCCGGCTGCGCGAGATGCAAGGCGCGGATTGGGCCGCAGAGGCCTAGGCCAGCATCTCCGCCAGCAGCGGGCGCACCTTCGTGCCGTAAAGCTCGATCGTCTTGCGCAGATGCGCGGGGTCCTGCGGCCCGCCGCTATATTTCAGCGTGAAGCGCGACAGACCCAACGCCTTGACCGTCCGCGCGATCTTGCGCGCCACGGTCTCGGGGCTGCCGATATAGAGTGAGCCGTGTTCGATCTCTGACAGGTAGGCTTCGCGCCGGAACGGCGGCCAGCCGCGCGAGCGCCCGATCGCGTCATGCATGCGCGCATAGCCTTCGTAATATTCCTCGCGGGCGATCTCGTCCGTCTCGGCGATATGGCCCGGGGAGTGCACGCCGATCCTGCCCGGTTTGGTTCCCATCTGTGCATGGGCGCGGTGGAAAAGGTCCACGTGAGGCCGGAATCGGGTCGAATCCCCGCCGATGATCGCAATCATCAGGTCCATCTGCATCGCTGCGGCCTCGACCACCGATTGTGGTGTGCCGCCGACCCCGCGCCAGATACGCAGTGGCGTTTCGGGGCGCGGATAGACGGTGACGTTTCTCAAGGACGGTCGGGTCTGGCCTTCGAAGCTGACCTTCTCTTGCGTGGCCAGAAGGTGCAGCAATTGCGATTTCTCGGAGAACAGCACTTCGTAATCGTTCAGATCGAACCCAAAGAGCGGAAAGCTCTCGGTGAAAGAGCCGCGCCCGATGGTGATTTCGGCGCGTCCGGGCGCCAGCGCGTCGAGCGTCGCGAAACGCTGGAAGACGCGGATCGGATCGTCCGAGGAGAGCACGGTGACCGAGGTGCCCGCCTTGATCTTGGCGGTGCGGGCCAGGATCGCGGAGAGGATCGGCTCGGTCGAGGCGATCGCGAAATCGGGGCGGTGATGTTCGCCAAGCCCGATGTAATCGAGCCCGACCTGATCGGCGAGTTCCCCCTCGGCGAGCGTATCGCGGATCACCTGCGCATGACTGCGCAAGAGCCCGTCCGGCCCGCGTGTCACATCTCCGAACGTGTCGATCCCAAGCTCAAGCTGCATGGCTGTCCCCTTCGCTGTTCGTGCAAAGGATAGGGGCGGGGCAGGCGCAATGCCACCGGAGTTGCTGCACAGAAAGCGTGCGAGCTCGCAGCCTCAGCCGTTCTCGCGCAGGATGCGTCCGGCAAGATAGAGCGAGCCGCAAATGAGGATTCGGGCCTGCGGATCGGCGGCGACGATTTCGGCCAGAGCGACGCCGACGGAGGATGACGGGCTGGCCTGCATCCCGACGGCGCGGGCGGCCTCGGCGGTGGTCTCGGCGGGCAGCGTGTTCGCCTCGCCCGGGATCGAGACGGCATGCAGCATGGCGGCATGGGCTGCGAGCGGGCGCAGGTAGCCGGTCACGTCCTTGGTGTTGAGCATGCCGCAGATCAGGTGGGTCGGGCGTTTGGGCATCCGCGCAAGCGTTGCCGCGATCGTGTCGCCCGCCGCCGGATTGTGCCCGCCATCGAGCCAGAGCTCGGCTTTGGGCGCGGCCTCGACCAATGGCCCGTGGCGCAGACGCTGCATCCGGGCGGGCCATTCGGCTTGTGTCACGGCAGCCTCGCAGGCGGCCTCGTCGAAGCCCAGGTGCCGCAGGGACGCCAGCGCCGCCCCGGCATTCATGATCTGATGCGGGCCGGGCAGGTTCGGCAGCGGCAGGTCGAGCAGGCCGGCCTCATCCTGGAAGATCAGCCGGTCGCGCTCCTCCCAGACCTGCCAGTGCTGTCCATAGGCAAGGACCGGCGCGCCGAGACGCTCGGCCTTCGCCTCGATCACTTCGAGGCTGGCCTCTTGCTGCGGGCCGACAATGCAGGCCACGCCGCGCTTGATGATCCCGGCCTTCTCGCCGGCGATCTCGGGGAGCGTTTCGCCCAGGAATTGCTGATGGTCGATCGAGACCGGCGTGATGATCGTGAGCGCGGGGCGGTCGATCACATTCGTCGCATCGAGCCGCCCGCCAAGCCCGACTTCGAGCAAGGTGAAATCGGCAGGGGTGCGAGCGAAGGCCAGAAGGGCAGCGGCGGTCGTCACCTCGAAGAAGGTGATCGCCTCGCCACCATTCGCGGCCTCGACCTCGTCGAGAAGCGCGGCCAGGTCGGTCTCAGAGATCAGCTCACCGGCCAGACGGATCCGTTCGTGAAACCGCGCCAGATGCGGTGAGGTATAGGCATGGACGCGCTTGCCAGCCGCCTCCAGCCCCGCGCGGATCATCGCCTGGGTCGAGCCCTTCCCGTTCGTGCCTGCGATATGGATCACCGGCGGAAGGTCGTGCTGGGGGTTGCCGAGGGCGGCGAGCAGCCGCTCCATCCGGTCGAGGGACAGATCGATGACTTTCGGGTGCAGCGCCATGAGACGCTCGAGGATCACGTCGGAAGCGTCGGTCATGGGCGGGCCTCGGGGCTGAAACGAAGAAAAGGGAGGGGGCTCTGCCGCCGAGCGCTGAGGCCCGCAGGAGTTGAGCGAGAGGGGGCTCTGCCCCCGCGGCTTGCGCCGCCCCCCGAGATATTTTCATCAAGAAGAAGGATCAGGCCTTCGTCTCGGCCTCCGCCGCAGAAGCCTCGTCCGCGGCCTGTTCGGGCGCGGGCAGATCGCCGACGACGGCGGGCGGCAGGTTCATCAGCATGCGCAGGATGGTGATCAGTTCTTCGCGCATTTTCGTGCGATGGGTCACGCGGTCGAGCATGCCGTGATCGAGCAGGTATTCGGCGCGCTGGAACCCCTCGGGGAGTTTTTCGCGGATCGTCTGTTCGATCACGCGCGGGCCAGCAAAGCAGATCAGCGCGTTGGGTTCTGCGATGTGGACATCGCCCAGCATCGCATAGGAGGCCGTAACCCCGCCCGTGGTCGGGTGGGTGAGCACGACGATATAGGGCAGCCCTGCTTCCTTGAGCATCTGCACCGCGACGGTGGTGCGCGGCATCTGCATCAGCGACAGGATGCCTTCCTGCATCCGCGCGCCGCCTGCCGCCGAGAACAGCACCAGGGGGCGCTTGAGCTTCACCGCTCGTTCGGCCGCCGCGATGATCGCGTTGCCGACATACATACCCATCGAGCCGCCCATGAAGGTGAAGTCCTGCGCAGCCGCGACGATCGGCGTGCGGCCGATCTCGCCCTCGGCCACGAGCATCGCCTCTTTCTCGCCGGTCGATTTCTGCGCCGCCTTCATCCGGTCGGGATAGCGCTTCTGATCCTTGAAATGCAAAGGATCGGTGATCGGCTCGGGAACCTTCACCTCGGAGAAGATGCCTCCGTCGAAGAGCGCTTCGAACCGCGTGCGCGGCGTGATCGCGAGGTGATGGTCGCAATTCGTGCAGACGTTCAGGTTCTCGGCAAGCTCGCGGTGGAACAACATGGTTCCGCATTCGGGACATTTCGTCCAAAGGTTCTCGGGCACTTCGCGGCGCGAGAACAGCGAGTTGATCCGCGGGCGGACATAGTTGGTGATCCAGTTCATCGGCAGGCCTCTCGCAAGGGGCGGTGTTCGCTCCAGCCCAGATACGCCGGGGCGGCGGGAATTGCAATCAGACCCGCAAGGCGAGCCGGGCGATCAGCCAGCAGATCACCACATTGAGCATGTCGAACAGGAGCCAGGGTGCCATATCGAACCCGCTGCGGGTATTGATCACAATCGTGTAGAGGGCGAGCCCGTCGAGCTGGCCATAGAAGCCCACGAGAAAGAGCGATCCGAAATTATTGGCGAAATGAAGTGCCAGGGCCGCTCCGAGATTTCCGGTGCGTGCGGTGAGGTCGGCGGCGAAGCAGCCGAAGGCAAAAGCCCAGAGCGCGGGCCAGATCGCGAGGCTGCCATATTCGCCGGGCGAAAAATGCAGCAGCGCGAAGAGCGCGGAGGGCAGCACCATCCAGACCAGTGGATTGCGCGAGCGCGCGCCGAGCTGCTGGAGAAGGTAGCCGCGAAAGAGCACCTCTTCAGCAGTGATCTGTATCGCGAGAAAGGGCACGGCCATCGGTGCCCAAGTCAATACCACCGGGAGGGGGTTTGACCGACCGGTATCGGCACTCAGGAGCGCCAGCGCAAAGGTGAGCAGGGAAAACAGCAAAAGCCACGGCAGCAGGAGGCGCAGCGAGTGGAGCGTGCCGGGGCCGAATAGCGTCGCGGCGGAACGGGCGTGAAACTTGCGGGTCACGAAAATCGTGCCGAGCAGGAGCGGCGCGAAAGTGAGCAGAAGGATGACCAGCCCACGCGGCGTAGACCCCGACGCGATCTCGTTCATCAGCCGCAAAAGCATGATGTCGGGCATGCTGCGCGACAGGACGATCAGCAGCCCCCAGCCCGCGGCGAGATAGATCATCACGATTGCCGCCGCCCCTAGCCCGCTGCGCCAGAGTTCGGACTGCGGGCGCGCCGGGGCGAGAAAGCCTTCGAGCGCGCTATAGCTGCGCATCAACATATTCACCGAAACACGCCCGGGGGTATCTGGGCCACTGGGGTGGCGGTGTCGGCAAGGGAGATACTCATGATGCGATCCGGCTTCGGTTTCCTTCTGATAGCGGGTCGCTGCGGGGCGAGGCAACGGGCTTTACTTTCGGCAAACTGCGGAGGAGAAGGGGAGGCTTTGAGAGATTGCGCGGCGCTGCGATGTTCGAACTTCCCCTTGATCTGGTCCTGATGCTCGTGGGCGCGGCCTTCGCGGCAGGTTTTGTCGACTCGATCGCAGGCGGCGGTGGGCTGATCACGGTGCCGGCGCTGTTGCTGGCGGGGGCCCCTCCGGTTCAGGCGCTCTCGACCAACAAGGTGCAGGGAACATTCGGGGCGGCGACCGCGGCGCTTTCCTATGCGGCCTCGGGGCGGGTCGATCTGCGCAAACAGATCCCGGCGGCCGGGATCTCCTTTCTCGGCGGTCTTGCCGGGGCGCTTCTGGTCTCGAAGATCCCGACCGAAATGATCGAGCGCGTGCTGCCCTTCGTGCTGATCGCAATCGCCGGTTTTTTCGCATTGCGCCCGGGGCTTGATGACACGGACCGGGTGCAGCGGATCTCGCCGATGCTGTTCATGGCGGCCTTCGTGCCGGTGATCGGCTTCTATGACGGGCTGGTCGGACCCGGCACGGGAGCGTTCTTCATGATCGGCTTCGTCACACTGGCGGGCTATGGGGTGCTCAAGGCCACCGCGCATACGAAACTGCTGAACTTCTCGTCGAATATCGGGGGGCTTGCGGGCTTCATGCTGGTCAGCTCGCCCTGGTGGGGCATCGGCATCGCGATGGGGATCGCGCAGATGGCCGGCGCGCGGCTTGGCTCGCGGCTGGCGATGCGGGTGGGCGCAAAGCTGATCAAACCGCTGCTGGTGACGACCTCGACCCTGCTGGCGCTGAAGCTGATCTGGGAAATGCTTTAACTCTCGACTTGCGCGAGGATCGCGGCGAGGCGGGCGAAACTGCCCGCCGTCCCATCGGGCGCATCCTCGGCGATGAAGGCATCGAGTTCGGGCCAGACCTTGAGTGCAGCATCCACCATCCGATCAGAGCCCGAGGCGTAAAGCCCCGCCTGGATCATCATCTCCGCCCGATCATAAGCGCCGAGCAGCGCACGGGCCTTGCCGATCAAGCGGTTTTCCTCGGCGCTCGCCGCATCGGGTAACGAGCGCGAGACCGATCGCAGGAGGTTGATCGCCGGAAACCGCCCGCGCTCGGCGATCTCACGCTCCATCACCACATGGCCGTCGAGCACGCCGCGCAGGATATCGGCCACGGGTTCGTCCATGTCCGAGCCCGCCACCAGCACCGAGAAGACCGCCGTGATATCGCCCGCGCCTTCCCCACCCGGGCCGGCCCGTTCACCCAGCGCCATGATCTGATAAGAGGTCGAGGGCGGGTAGCCGCGCAGGCTCGCAGGTTCGCCCCCCGCCAGTGCCACCTCGCGATGCGCCTCGGCAAAGCGGGTGACCGAATCTGCGAGAAACAGCACATGTTGCCCCTGATCTCGGAAATATTCGGCCACGGCCATCGCGGCCCAGGCGCAGCGGCGGCGCACGAGCGGAGACTGGTCGGACGTCGCCGCGATGATCACCGCACGCGCCATGCCTTCTGGCCCGAGCGTCTTTTCGACGAATTCGCGCAGCTCGCGCCCGCGCTCGCCAATGAGCGCGATTACCACCACATCGGCCGAAACACCGCGTGCGAAACCCGCAAGCAGCGAGGATTTCCCGACGCCGGACCCTGCGAAGAGACCGATCCTCTGGCCGCGCGCCAGCGGCAGCATCGCGTTGAAGACGGCAAGACCGGTCTCCAGCCGCTCACCCAGCCGCTTGCGTTGCGCGGCCGGTGGCGGGCTTGCGCGCAGCGCCCGCTCTGCCGCGCCATGGACAAGCGGGCGCCCGTCGAGGGGCTTGCCGAACGGGTCCACGACCCGTCCGATCCAGCTGTTATGGGGGGCGATCCCGCTTTGGCCAAGAAGCTCAACCTCGTCGCCGATCGCGACCCCGTCCGCCGCACCATCGGGTAGCACCGTCACAGCCCCGGGTGCGAGCGACAGCACTTCGGCCCCGATCTCGTGCCCACCCTTGCAGCGGATCACGGTGCGGTCGCCAAGGGTTGCGCGCCGCGCGAGGCCCGTCACCTCGATCATGCCGCGCCGCACCTCGGCCACACGCCCGACGGCATGAACCGAGCCGATGCCGCGCATTTCCGCGCGCAGCAGATCAAATCCAGCAAATGCCATTCAGGCCCTCCGGTGTTCTCGAAACGTTTTCTAAACGATTCGCTCTTAAAGCTTGGTTGATAGCTCGGAGGAGAAGCCCCGATGTTCGAGAACCTTGAGATCATGCAAATGGCCCGTGCGATGGCGACCCACGCCTCCGCCCGCCAGAATGCCGTGGCTCAGAATATCGCCAATGCGGATACGCCCGGCTACGCCGCGCGCGACCTGCCCGCCTTCGCCGAGATTTACCGTTCAGAAGCCACCCCTGATCTGCGCGCCACCCGCGCGGGTCATATCGGGGCGGATCATAGCGTGACAACCGGGCCGCAGACCCGGATCGAGCCGGGCGCGACCTCGCCGGACGGCAATGCGGTCTCGCTCGAAGAGGAGATGGTCAAGTCGGTAGAGGTCAAGCGCCAGCATGACCTCGCGCTTGCGATCTATCGCTCCTCGATGACGGTGCTGCGCACCTCCCTTGGCAGAGGCTGACGATGAGTGATTTCACCAATTCCATGGCGCTCTCGGCTTCGGGGATGAAGGCCCAGTCGATGCGGCTGCGCCATACCTCCGAGAATATCGCGAACGCGGACACTCCCGGCTATCACCGCAAGACCACCTCGTTTCAGGAGGTGGTCGAAGGTGGCGAGACGACAGGACGGGTGCAGCTTGGCCCGGTCCAGCTCGACCGGCGCGAACTGACCCGAATCTACGATCCCGGCCACCCGATGGCCGATGAGAGTGGCCACTACGACGGCTCGAATGTCGATCTGGTGGTCGAAATCGCTGACGCGCGCGAAGCGCAGCGCAGCTACGAGGCGAATCTGCGCATGTTCGATCAGGCACGGCAAATGTCGTCGTCGCTGCTCGACCTGCTTCGCCGCTAGGATGGAGGAGATCCAGAATGGATGTGAAAACCTCTCTCGCAACGCAAAGCTACGCCCAGGCCCGCGCCGCAGCGTCCCCCAAGCCGCAATCGGCCGGGCCGGGCAACCTGTTCCAGCAGGCGGCCAATTCCTTCGCCGAGACAGTGAAGGCGGGCGAGGAAACCGCCAAATCCGCGATGACGGGCGGTGCGGACCCGCATGCGTTGGTGGAGGCCCTGGCGCAGACCGAACTGGCCGTGGAGACGGCGGTGACCGTGCGCAACAAGGTCGTCGAGGCCTATCAGGAAATTCTCAGGATGCCGGTCTGATGCACGATGCGATCTTCTTCGACACGCTCCGTCAGGGGCTCTGGATCGCGGTGATGATCGCCGCGCCGCTCCTGTCGGTCGCGCTGATCGCGGGCGTCGCGATCGGTCTCTTTCAGGCGCTGACCTCGGTGCAGGAAATGACGCTCACCTTCGTGCCCAAGGTCGGTGCGATGCTGATCGTCTTCTGGGTGTCGATGTCCTTCATGTCGAGCACGCTGGTCGATTTCTTCCGCAGTACGCTCGTGCCGATGATCGCGGGGTTCTGAGATGGATAACGCGATCTACACCACGCTCACCCGCCAATCCGGCCTGATGCAGGAAATGCGCGCCGTGGCGAATAACATCGCCAATGTCTCGACCACCGGGTTCCGGCGCGAGGGCGTCATCTTCTCGGAATATCTCGCGGGGCTGGAGGGGAACGAGCCCTCGCTCTCGATGGCCTACGCCCACGGACGCCATGTCGACCAGAGCCAGGGCGGGCTGACCCGCACCGGCGGCACCTTCGATTTCGCGATCGAGGGGGAGGGGTTCTTCATGATCGAGACCCCGCAGGGCAATCAGCTCACCCGCGCGGGTAGCTTCATCCCCTCGCCCGAGGGCGAATTGCTGACGCCCGACGGGTTCCGGCTGCTCGATCCGGGCGGCACGCCGATCGCCATCCCCTCAGGTGCAAAGGATGTCGCGCTCGCCGCCGATGGCACGCTATCCGCAAGCGGAGACCCGATCGCTCAGGTCGGCATCTTCACTCCCAATGACCCGAACGGGCTGCGCCATGTCGGCGGCACACGCTTCACCGCCGAGGCTGGCGCCGAACCCGTCGAAGGGGCGGTGCTGATGCAGGGATATCTCGAGGAAAGCAATGTCGATCCTGTCTCGGAAATCGCCCGCATGATCGAGGTCCAGCGTGCCTACGAGATGGGGCAGGCCTTCCTCGACCGCGAGGATGAACGAATTCGCGGCGTCATCTCGACGCTCGGACGCTAACAGGAGGCACCGATGAGAGCCCTTCAGATCGCAGCCACCGGAATGAGCGCGCAGCAGATGCGCGTCGAGGTCATTTCGAACAACCTCGCGAACATGTCGACGACCGGCTACAACGCGCGCCGCGCCGAGTTTGCCGACCTGCATTACCAGCAGATGACCCGGCCCGGCACGATCAACGCGACCGATGGTACGACGATTCCCGCTGGTGTACAGCTCGGTCTCGGGGTCCGGCCCACCGCTGTCACCGTGAACCTCTCGCAAGGTTCGCTTACGGCGACGGGGGGCGATCTGGACGTGGCGATCGACGGCACCGGCTATCTCGAAGTCACGCTGCCCTCCGGTATCTCGGCCTACACCCGCGACGGGGGGCTCAAACGCTCTGCCGAGGGGCAGATCGTGACCTCGGACGGCTATCCGGTCGTGCCCGATATCACCATCCCCGACGATGCGCGCGCAGTTGCGATCAATGCCGACGGCGAGGTCTACGCCTATTTCAACGATCAGGTGCAACCACAGCTTCTGGGGCAGTTCACGCTGGCGAGCTTTACCAATGAGAAGGGGCTCGAGGCGATGGGATCGAACCTTTTCCTCGAAACCGGTGCCTCGGGGCCGCCCAATGTGAACACGCCCGGGCAGGATGGTCTGGGTACGTTGCGTCAGGGCTATCTTGAGGAAAGCTCCGTCGATCCGGTGCGCGAGATCACCGAGCTGATCAAGGCGCAGCGCGGCTACGAGCTCAACGCCAAAGTCATCACCGCGGCTGACCAGATGCTCGCTGCCACGACACAGGTGCGCTGATGAAAAGCGCCCTTGCCCTTTTGCTAATTGCCCTGCCCGGGGTCGTCCCGGCCGAAATTCTTGTCGCGAAGCGGACCTTGCGTGCACAAAGCGTAATCACCGCGGAGGACGTTGTGCTGCAAGCCGGCGAGGCGCCCGGCATTCTCGCAGCGCCCGAGGAAGCGGTGGGTTTCGAGACCCGCGCGATCATCTATGCCGGTCGCCCCATTCGCTATGGCGATCTTGGCGCCCCCGCGATTGTCGAGCGCAACCAGATCATAGCGTTGGTCTATCGACAGGCGGGGCTCGAGATTCGCACCGAGGGCCGTGCGCTGCAACGTGCCGGCGCGGGGGAAACGATCCGCGTGATGAACGCCGCCTCCAAGGCCGTCGTGAGTGCGCGGATCGCGCCCGATGGCTCCGCCCATGTTTCAAAGTGAGGACCTGCCGATGAAATCCCCCGCCCTCCTCCTCCTGTCGATCGCGCTCATGGCATGCGGGCGGCTCGAACAAGTCGGCAAGGCGCCGGCCTTCACTCCGGTCGAGAACGGAAACGAGTTCTTCGCGATGTCGGCCCAGCCGATGCCCCGGACCACCGAGGCGCACCCACCGATGCAGGAAGCTTCGCTCTGGTCGGGCGCGCGAAACTCGCTTCTGGGCGATCGGCGCGCGGCCCAACGCGGCGATATCCTGACCGTCGTGATCGAGATCGACGACAAGGCGGAGATTTCGAATTCCACCGGGCGCTCGCGGGCGGGCACAGACAGTATGGGCATTCCCTCGATGCTCGGGATTCCGCAACGCATCGACGGACGTCTTCCCGACGGTGCCTCCATGGCCGATGCCTATGCGACGAATTCGGCCTCGAGCTACAAGGGGGACGGGCAGGTCTCGCGCAACGAGAAACTCACGCTTCGTATCGCCGCGACGATCATCGAGACCCTGCCGAACAGTGTGCTACGTATCCAGGGCAGTCAGGAGGTGCGCGTGAATTACGAGGTGCGCGAGCTGATCGTGACCGGTTTCGTGCGCCCCGAGGATGTCAGTCGCCAGAACGAGATCACCTATGACAAGATTGCGGGCGCGCGGATTTCCTATGGCGGGCGTGGCCAGATCAGCGATGTGCAGCAGCCGCGCTATGGGCAGCAGGTCGCCGATATCCTCCTGCCGTTCTGAGGTGTTGCGATGCTGGGCAAGATCCTCCCCGTTCTTCTGGCGTTGATCGGTCTCGCCGGGGGTGGCGCCGCAGGCTATTTTCTGCGCCCGCCACCCGCCTCGCCTGAAACGGCGGATGAGTGCGCACCTGCCGATCTTCATGCCGCGCCGGTCGGGCAAGCGCATGGTGACGGTCATGGCGACGCGGTCGCGACTTCCGAATTCGTCAAGCTCAACAACCAGTTTATCGTGCCACTCGTGACCGACGGGCGTGTGTCGGGGCTGGTGATCTTGTCGCTCTCGCTCGAGGTGAGGGTGGGCGAGACCGAAACCGTCTATCGCGCCGAGCCCAAACTGCGCGACGCTTTTCTCCAGGTGCTTTTCGACCACGCCAATGCCGGCGGGTTTCGCGGGGTCTTCACCGGCAGTGCGAATATGGACCTGCTGCGCACTGCGCTCACCGAAACCGCACGACAGAACATCGGCCCCGGTGTGATCGCCGTTCTAGTCTCCGACATCGTGCGTCAAGACGGCTAAGCCACGGTTCAGCGGGTCTTGGCGAGCTTTCGCAATACATCGTGACGACCGAGCGCCCGCGCGGCGGCTGCTTTCTGGGCTGCGATCTCTGGTTGCAAAAGTTGGCGTGCGGCCATGATCCGCCTCTCCTCGACCGAGAGCAGCCGCAGATAGCCGAGCGCGCAAAGCCCCGCTTGCGGATCGGTCGCGAGATGGGCATGAGTTTCTTGCTTTTGCGCCTCCAGCATCCCGAGGTGATCGCGCATCTCGCAATCGCGGGCGGTTAGGGCCGCGAGCTTTGCTAGCTCTGCTTCGCGCTGCATCTGTGCCAGCCGCGCTAGCGCTGCCAAGCGGTTCGATTTCTCGCTCATAGCCCGCGCTCCTTCGCGCGCTTGCGCATCCGCTCGGCGAAGCGGATCGCGGCGGCAACGGGTTTATAGTGCTCGGGCCGGATCTCGGCGCCGATATCGATCACCGCAAAAATCGCGCGCGCGGTCGGTGGATCGGAGTGGATGGGCACGCCGTTCTCGGCCGCGACTTCGCGAATGCGCGCGGCGATCTCGTCGACACCTTTCGACAGACAGACCGGTGCCCGACCCGAAGCCCGATCCCATTTCAGCGCAACCGCGTAATGGGTCGGGTTTACGATCACCACATCGGCCTTGGCGGTCTCATGCACCGATTGCCCCAGCGCGAGCTCCATCCCCCGTTGGCGACGTTGCGCTTTGAGATGGGGATCGCCCTCGGACTGTTTCATCTCGTCCGTCAGTTCCTTGCGGGTCATCCGGTTGCGGCGCAGAAACTCCGCCCGCTGCCAGAGGTAATCTGTCGCCCCGATCGTCGCGGCGAGCGCTGTGACGATCAGCAGAAACTCCACCAGCATCCTGAAAAGCGCTTCGGTTGTTTGCGCGGGCGCAAGTCGCTGCGTGAGCAGGATCATATCCATGCGATTTGCGAGAAAGATGCCCAGCACGATTGCGATGACGGTGAGTTTGGTCACGCTTTTGGCGAATTCGAACAGACCCGTGCGACCGAATTTCTGGCCCGCATTCGCGATCGGGTTGATGCGGTTGAGCTTGGGACGGATTTTCTCCGGGGCGACGACGATGGCGCGTTGCGCCCAATAGGCCACAAGCGCCGCGATCATCGGCAAAAGCAAAAACGGGGCTGCGGGGAGGAGCAGACCCAGGATCAAACTTGCCCCGGAGGCGGTCCCCCCTGCGAGCAGCGTATCAGATAGCCCATCGGCTTGCTCGAGCATCACCATGGCGCGGGTTCCGAAACTGGCGAGACTATGCGCCCCGATGCCCAGGATCGCGATGAGGAAAGCCCCATAGACTGCCGCCACCGAAATTTCCGAGGACCGCACGAGGTCGCCTTTGCGGCGCGCTTCCTCAAGTTTGTGAGGTGTCGGCTCGTATTCTTTTTCGCCAGCATCCTCGCTCATCTTGGTGTCCCGAACGGGTTCATGAGGAAGTCGAGCACAGCCTCGCGCCAGATCACGATCGCACCGGGGGCGGCGATAGCGAGAAGGATGAGCCCGCCTGCAGTCAGCGCCGGCGCGCCGACGAAAGCGACCATCAGTTGAGGCATGGCGCGGTTGATCGCGCCAAGCGCCACATTGTAGATCAGCCCCGTCACCACGAAAGGCGCGGCGAGAATGAAGGCCAGCGAGAAAGCGTGGGCGATGCCAGAGAGCCCCCACTGGCGTAAATCGTCGGCCGCGGGCAGCCCACCGGCCGGAAGGACCCGATAGGATCCGAGCAGAAACTCGATAAGGTGCAGGTGATAGCCGAAGCTCATCAGCGTCGCGATGCCCGCGATCAGCAGGAGGTTTCCGATCGCCGGTTGCGGCTCGCCCCCCATTCCGCCGAGAAGTTGCGACAGTGACGTGGCCTGAGCCGCGATCGTGCCCGCAATCTGTAGCGCGAAGACGAAGGCGCGAAGTCCCAGCCCGAGAAAGAGGCCGACCGCGATCTCGGTCGCGATCCAGAAAGGTGGGCCCGAGCGGCTGGAAAGCGGCGCGAGATCCCGGGTCGCTGCGGGCAGAAGGACGAGAGTGAGGCCGAGGGAAATCACGGTCTTGATCCGTGCGGGCAAGCTCGTCTCGCCAAATCCCGGCGCCATCGAAACGAGACCGCCGATGCGCAGCAAAAGGGCAAACCCGGTGAACAGGAACACCTCTGCGTTGCGCAACAGCTCGGCGAGCAAATCCGTCACGCCGCCACCACGCCGACCATTGCCGGTTGCGCCTCGAGCCCGATTTCCTCGTAGCTCAGGACTGGCGCGCTCAACCCTTTTGCGGTCATCACCGTCTTGAGGAAACGTCGCCGCCGGCCCGAGGTGACGAGAGCGGGAAACACCCCTGTCTTGCCGGCCATCGCGAGCCGGTCCGAGATATTCGCGGCCAGCTTGTTGAACAGATCGGGCGGCAGCGCCACATCGCCCGCGGCGTCGCCACCGATGGTATAAGTACCGAAGCGCTCTTCCCAGTCGGGTGCGAGCTGGATCAACGGGATCGTGCCATCCTCGCGGCGCAGTTCGGCCACGAGTTGGAAGCCGAGCCTCTGGCGGACATGTTCGCTGATCAGCTCGGGCGATTGCAGGGCACGGACCTCGGCGATGGCCTCGATGATCAGGAGCAGATTGCGGACCGACACGCGCTCCTCGAGCAGCAGCCGCAGCACGGCAAGCAGCAGGTCGACCGGAACCTTGTCCGGGATCATCTCGTCGAGCACCCGACGATTGGCCTCCGCGCGCACGGGATCGGAAAGGTTTGCGACCTCGGCGAGCAGGCGGCGCAACGCGCGCAGCGTCATCAGTCGTGAAAAATTCGCCTTGATCACCTCCAGAAGATGCGTCGCGAGCACCTCCGTCGGCCCGACCACGGTCGAACCCGCGAGCGCTGCATCTTCCTGTCGCGTCGCGGGCACCCACAGCGCCGGCGCTCGAAACACCGGCTCGCGCACCTCTGTGCCTTCGGGCAGAAAATCGCGATTGTCGGCGATCAGCGCGAGCACATGATCAGGAAAAAGCCTGTCGCGGGCCTGCTCGACACCTTGAATGCGGATCCGGTAGTGACCCGTTTCGAGCGTTGCGTCATCGGTCAGCCGAATTTCGGGCAGGATCAGTCCGAAATTCGCCGCAACGTGATTGCGCATGTTCGAAATGCGCGCATCAAGCCCGGTCGCGGGGTCGAGTGCCATCGCCACGAGATCGGGTGCAAATTCGACATGGATGTCGTCGATGTCGAGCACATCCCCCATCGATTTGCGCTTCGGCTCGACCTCCGGGCCAGGCATTTTCATCGCCTCGCGCCGCGCGCGCGCCTTCGCCGCGCGGTTCAGCATATAGGCCGCCCCACCGAGCAGCGCCGCGCCCATACTGAAGGGAATGAAAGGAAGGCCCGGCACGAGACCGAAAAGGGCCATCAAGACAGCGACCGTGGTAAGCGCAGGTGGGTATTTTCCGAGTTGACGGAACAGCTCGAAATCGGCCGAGCCCTTGGCGCCGCCGCGCGAAAGCAAAATCGCCGCTGCGATCGAGATGATGACTGCGGGGATCTGGCTAACCAACCCGTCGCCGACTGTCAGGATCGAGTAGGTTTCGAGCGCGCGATTGAGCGGCATCCCGTGGACGACCGTGCCGATGATCAGTCCGACGACAAGGTTGAGCATCGTGATCAGCAGTCCCGCGACCGCATCGCCCTTGACGAATTTCGACGCGCCATCGAGCGAGCCGAAGAATGTGGTTTCCGCCTGTTCGCGTTCTCGCCGTTCGCGCGCCTCGGCATGGTCGATCGCGCCGGCATTCATGTCGCTGTCGATGGCGAGCTGTTTTCCGGGCATCGCATCGAGCGCAAACCGCGCGCCGACCTCGGCCATCCGTCCTGCGCCTTTCGTGATCACGATGAAGTTGACGATCAAAATCACGCAGAAGACTACCAATCCGATCAGGACGGAGCCGCCCATGATGAAATTCGCGAAGCCTTCGATGACGTCGCCCGCTGCGCCGGTCCCGGTATGGCCCTGTCCGATGATGAGTTTCGTCGAGGTCACGTTGAGCGAAAGCCGCAACATCAGCGAGGCGAGGAGGATCGTGGGAAAGGCCGAGAAATCGAGAGGACGTTCGATGAAAAGTGTGACGGTGAAAATGAGGATCGCGAGGGCGAAGGACGCGGCCAGGCCAACATCAAGCACCCAGGCGGGCACCGGCAGGATCATCATCGCGATGACGGCCATGAGGGCGAGTGAAAGCAGGATGGTCGGTTGGAAGATGCGGCGCAGCAAAAGCGAAGGCATCACATCTCCCCATGCTTCGCGACCGCGGCTGCGAAGAGCGAAGCCCCGGATGCTCCGCCCATGGGTGGGGGCTCACCGCTTTTTTGCAGGAGCGGGTAGGAATTCATGCGCGGCCGTGACGGGACGACGGCCTGTTGAGCGGAAACGATGTCCGGAATCTCCGGAACCTCGGAGAAATTTGCCTGTACTGGTTGAAGATCTCGCGCTGGTCCCGTCGGGACGTTCGATTGTGGGCGGTCTTCGCGATGAAGCTTCGCCCGGAAACGGTCAAAGCGCGCCGCATAGCGCTCTGCATGGATTTTCGTGCGCGAGTGATAGGCCCCCGCGGCGCGTGACCAGTCTTGCATTTCATCATGGAGCTCGCGCAGAAATCGGGCCGCATAGCGCGCATTCGCAAGCGGGTCGAACATCTCCTCGATCGAGGAAAAATGCTGCCCGTGCCATTTGTAATTGATCTGAAAACAGCCGACGTCGAAGCTGCGAGCGCCGCGCTTGTACTCCTTGAAGACGTAGCGCAGGGCTTCATCCCGCGTTTCAAACCAATGCCCCGCGCCTTCCATATTCACAGTCCAGGCCCAGGGGCGAAAACCGCCTTCGGATTTGCGCCCCGTCTCGTTTAACGAAATCGCCTTGAGAACGGAGACAGGTACATTGCTTTCGCTGGCGACTTCTTCCGCGACTTTCTCACAAAGAGAAGCAGGCGTCTCGGCGTGACCCGCCCGTGGAATGGCCGCCGCGATTTCAAAGACACCAAAGGCGAAGACTGCCCGACCGAGCCTGTGCATGGGTTATCCCTTTGCGTCGCAATTCTTGCTCAGCTCAGGATTAGGGCGCATTCATTGAGAATTCGTTTGCAGCAACAGGGTATCTTCCCACGCTCACTCGTCCGCGCCGGATTTTCCGAGGCGATCGAGCATGTCTTGCAAGGCTTTTCTCTCCTCTTTGCTGGCAGCGAGCAGGGATCTTGCTGCGCGGATCGGACCCGGATCATCTCCACCCCCGATGTTCCTTTGCGTGTCGAATGCTTCGATGAAGTTTTTTTCGACCGCATCCCCGCCGTGGCGAAGCGTGTTCCAGTCGCCCTGATGCCAGGCTTCGGCGCGCGCTTTGTCATCTTCTCCTGCACGCAGATAGGCCGAGCGAGCGCCATCATGCAGCCCGAGACGGGACAGAGCATCGCCGCGCAATTTCTCGGCCTCGATGCCGTCAACTCCACCGAGATGGGCAAGCGCGGCTGCCGGGTCGAGCGCAACAAGGGCCGCGCGTGCAAAAATCAATTTGTCGGATTGTGTGAAATCACGTGACGTCTTCAGAATCTCAGTCGCCGTATCAGCCATGCCGAGCTCGATCAGACGATTGGCGAGCGCGGTCCGGACAGGTTTGCCCGGGGGCGATTTCAAGATCCCTTCGCGTTGCGAAAAGTAGAGACGGAGGAAGAGAGCGTCATCTGGTTGCTCAAGGAGCATTGTAAGAACTTTTTCGTGCGTCTCCGCTCTCATTAGAGGCTCGACCGACTGCGGCCACGCCGCGAGCGTGTCAAAAGCTGCGTCGAATTTGTGTTGCGAAGCATAGCCCAAAGCCGCCGCGCGCACCAATGCCGGGGCCTCGGGGGCGCCTGAAAGCTCGAAGGCGAGTGCGAGTGCTTGCTCGACCTGAGCCGGCGGAACCGTTTGACGATCAGCCAGCTGTTCATCGACCAGCAACAAGAGCGCCTCAACCCCCTCAGGCGCGTTGCGTTGCGACAGTTTCTCCAGTGCGGGCGCGGCTTCCTCGCTTCCGGCTTCATGCGATAGACGCGCATCGACGACATCGAGGGCGGCTTCGTCGTCGATACTTACCCGCGCCAGAGCCATTCGGACGCTCTGCGCGACATCGGAGGCTCCGATTGCAATGAGTTTGGAAACGAGTTTCGGCCCGAGAACCTGGCGCAAGTCTGGTGGGAGTGCTGCATAACTTCGGGTTACCGCGCTGAAATTGACCGCGCCCTTCTCTGGCGGGGGGGACGCTCCCAAAAGGGCCCAAAGTGCCACGGCGCTCTCGCAGTCGGTCATGCGTGCGAGTGGCATGGACGCTGCGGCACGGTCCTCGTCGAGCACTGCGGCGAGAAAGAGCAGCGCGGCGACATTCGGAGCGGGTTCGGCAAGATCGGCAAGCAACGCGCGTGCTTCCACGCCAAAGCCGAAAGCAATATAGATACGTGCAAGTGCGATGACCCATGTCTGATCGGGAATGTCGAACTCCCCCAGCAACCTGCGGCGCGCTTCTCCAATCTGATCGAGCGCGGGCCGATCATCGGCCCAGGCCGCGATGTCGAAGTAGCCTTCCGGCGGGCAGGTTTCACCGGTCTTGGTATAAATATCGTGCGACATCTGAAGTTGATCGCGATCGACCGCGGTCGTCAGGCGATAGGCAATATGGTCTTGGGGGGCGATCGGGTCGGGGGGCGGCTGTGGCGGAGGCCCAGCCTTTGATTTCGCCTCGTCGCGCTGCAGGGGGGCGGCGCTCTGCGTCGGATCGACTGCAATCAGCCCTTGAGATGCGGCCCTGCCGATCTCGCGCGTGAGGTTCTCCTCGATTTCTGCGACCTGCGGATTGGGCGGCGCGGGAGTGGCCGGGGCAGGACTGCGATCCCGAATCTCGGGAGAAGGAGGTGGGGGCGCGTCAGGGGTTAGTACCGTTTCAGTCTTCCAGTAGAGATCGAGATGCGGCGTCCCGATTGCCACTGGTTGAATCGTTTTGGGGATGGCGAGGCCCTCTGTCGCGACGGGCGCCGGGTCAGGGGGCTCTGACGGCGCCCCCGTATTTGAAGGCGTCTCGATCACCGTTCGAAAATCGATCACGAGAGAACCGTCATCGAGCGTGAAGTGGCGAGCCGTGATGTTCTTCGCTGTTTCAAAAAACAGCCTTCCGCCGCTTTCTTTCACCAGTCCTTTCAGGCGGGTTTTTGGAATGAGCCGGAAGACCCCTCGTGTTTCGAAACGCGCATCGGGAATGTCCGTTGCAAGCCGATACCCATCCCGGACCTCTTCAAACCTCCAGGTCGCGTTCGCCGGCAATGAGATCACCAAGCGTGAAAAATCCGCGTGCTCTCCGGAGCGTATCGCCACCGGAAAAGCGCATGCTGGCGTGCAGGAAAGCAGCAGCCACATCAGAAGATGCCGTATCATGCCACCTCCGATTTAACCGCTTTCAGCGCGTCTTCGAGATCCGCAAAACTCGGCCGAATGTGATGCGGGGTATTCTGCCGCCCGACTTCGATACAGATATTGGTGGCGTGGTTGTGAAGATTGGCGACCAGAACCTCACGGATCAGTTTGTAGAAGTGACTGTCCTCATCGATCACCGATTTCATCCGAGCGGCGAAGGGGGCGATGAAACCATAGGCGATGAAAACGCCCAGAAAGGTCCCCACGAGCGCGCCACCGATCATCTTCCCCAGGATTTCAGGTGGCTGGTCGATGGATCCCATCGTCTTGATCACGCCGAGGACTGCCGCAACGATTCCAAGTGCGGGCATGGCGTCGGCGATCGACTGCATCGCGTGGCTCGAATGCATCGCGTGATGGTAATTGGCCTCCAGCTGCTTATCGAGCACCTCTTCCACCTGAATTGGGTCGTCGTAATTCATCGAGGCGGAACGCATCGTGTCACAAATGATGTCGGTGGCTTCGTGATCATGCAGGATTTTTGGGTATTTACCGAAGATCGAGGAGGCGTCGGGAGCCTCAATATGTTCCTCGATCGCAACCGGGTTCTGGCGCGCGAGGCGGATCAATTCAAACAGAAGACATAGCAGGTCGCGGTAATCGGCGGGCTTCCATTTCGGCCCTTTGAAGACTTTGCCGACGTCCTTGAGGGTGTGCTTGATTGCGGCCATGTCGTTCGAGAGAATGAACGCCCCAACCGCGGCACCGCCGATCATGATCATCTCGAAGGGCAGCGATTTGAGGATGATCCCCATCTTGCCACCGGCCGCGACGTACCCGCCGAAGACCATCGCAAAGATGATCACGATGCCGATGATGCCAATCATGGATGCCTCTCAGAGTTATGTCGGGAGACGGTCGCAGATTCGGTTTAAGAAATGACCAATATCCTTAATCGCGCGGAGCCCCGGCATTGCGCCCCGCCATCAAGACACTGATAGCGTAGGCTTTTTGGGGGTCGAGGCTTTCCATGACGGCCGCAGCCGCATCGGGGCGCATGCGACCTAGGAACCCGGCGGCGAAATCAGGTGCCATCTCCTCGAAGAGCGGTGCGGCCTGTTTCGGTTTCATGTTTTCGTAAAGAGCGACGAGCCGCGTCACATCCTCGTCGGCAGCGCCATCCGCGATCGCGACCGTATTCGCAAGCGCCTGTTCGGCGGCGATGAGATCCTGAAGGCGGCTTTCGAGGCGCACTTCGGCGAGCGATATCGCGTTGCGACGATCTCTCAGCAGGCCTTCCTGTTCTACGAGCTTTGCCTCTCGCGCTTTGAGATCGGCCAGCAATGTCATCAGGCCTGGCTCGGAAGGACAGTCCAGCGTTTCGGGGGTGGTGGGGCGCGCCTCGGTATTCGTCGTCTCGGTGGCGCTGGCGAGACCGCCGGTTTCGACGACGCGCAGAGTGCCCGATAGGAAAAACAGGCCGGCAATCATCCACAACACGCCGCGCCCGAGCCAACGTCTGCGAGCGCTGCGCGATTTTCGGGCAGAAGCCTTGCCGCTCATTCCGCGGCCTCCATGGCCTCGTGGCGATGCCGCCTGCGGACAACCCGCCGCCTGGGTTCATCCTCTTCGGGCAGATCGTGGAGTGCTGCGAGCATCAGCTCGAGCTTCTCGGCCCCGTTTTCCGCGCGCTCCGTCAAGGCGCGAAGCTGCGTCTCCGAATGCGTTGCGGTGGCTTGAGCCCGTTCAAGCGCGCGGGTCATGTCATCGACCTGAGCCGAGAGCACCGCAATCGCCCCGCCCATCCCGGTTTCAAGCTGGTTGAACCGCTTGAGCCGCCGCGCGAGAACAAGGCAATAGCCTGCGGCCGCAATGGCTGCGAGCGTGGAGATGAGATCTGCGAGGAGTTGCATCGGGGCCTCCATCAATTAAGCACGAATTCGATGATCAGAAGGTCACGGACACGGCCATCGCCGGTCACGATCTGGATCCGCCGCAGCATTTGCGCGCGTAGGCGCATCATTGCCGCCGGATCTTCGAGGAGCTTCACATTGACCGCACGCAAATAGCCGTTGAGCACATCCATCACGCGCGGCTTCAAAAGCTCGACGTCGTTTTGAACTGCCTGTGAAACCTCGAGTTGCGCCACGAAGCGCAGGTGCCGCGCCCCCGAACCGTTAAGTGAGATCGTAAGCGGATCGAGCGCTACGTAGGCGATCGCGGGCAAAGCGTCCGGCTCGGGCGTGGGACCGCCCTCGCCATGGCTCGCGTCTCCGGAATGCGGTGTGAGAACGAGACCGGAATAGACCGCATAGAACCCGCCCCCACCAAGCGCGAGCATCAGAAGGAGCCCGATCATCAGCGGCAGTTTCGATTTCTTTTTGGGAAGCTCCTCTTCCCCGGCCAGCGCGTCCGTCATCGTCTCACCAATCTCTTCGACACGACCGGCATAGCCCGAAACCGACTAACCGATTGTTAAGCGCAATGCAGGAAAGTGACCGGGACGAAGAGGCAGAAGCCCGCTCAGAGGAGGTTCGTCTTGCAACAGCTTACCGGCGCCTGGCAGGCCCTAGATATGCGCAAGCGGATAATGGCGGTCGTGGCGGGAATCGCCATGATCGCAACGCTCTTCGCGATCTCCGCGATCGCCTCGAAACCCACGATGGCGCTGTTGTATGCGGGGCTGGGCGGTGCGGAATCGGGCGAGGTGATCTCCGCGCTCGAGCAACGCGGGGTACCCTATGAGGTGCGCGGTGATTCGATCTTCGTCGAAGCGCCGCGGCGCGACGAGTTGCGGATGGCGTTGGCCGCGCAGGGGCTGCCAGCGAACGGGGCTGCGGGCTATGAACTGCTCGATTCGCTATCAGGTTTCGGTACGACCTCGCAGATGTTCGATGCTGCATATTGGCGCGCGAAAGAGGGGGAATTGGCGCGAACCATCGCCGCCTCTTCCGCCATTCGCAGTGCCCGGGTGCATATTGCGCACCCGACCAACCAGCCTTTCCGCAAGGAGCTCGAGCCGACGGCATCGGTGACGGTAACGACCGCCGGGGGGGCGATCAGCCGGGCCCAGGCCAACGCGCTGCGCTTTCTCGTGGCCTCCGCGGTGACCGGAATGACCCCTGACGATGTCTCGGTGATCGATACCTCCGCAGGCCTGATCCCGGCCGCGGACGACCCCGCGGAGCAGGCGGCTGGACAGGATCGGGCGGCGGCTCTCAAGCAAAATGTCGAGCGATTGCTGGAAGCCCGTGTCGGACCGGGCAATGCGGTGGTCGAGCTTGCCCTCGAAACCGTCACCGAACGCGAGGCGATCACCGAGCGGCGCTTTGATCCCGATGGCCGTGTCGCGATTTCGACGGACACGCAGGAAAATACCAAGACCTCGGACGCAACCCGGCCCGGCGCAGTGACCGTGGCGTCGAATCTGCCGGAAAACGCGGCAGGCGATGGAGGCAAGTCGCAAAGCCAGTCGAGCGAGACGCGCGCTCGGACGAATTACGAGGTGTCGGAAACCCGGCGCGAACTGCTTCGGACGCCGGGCGCAATCAAACGGTTGAGTGTAGCTGTGCTCGTCGATGGGGTGACGGTTCCCGCAGTGGATGGCACGACGAGTTGGCAGCCGCGCCCAGAGGCAGAGCTGGCGGACCTGCGAGAGCTTGTTGCCTCGGCGGTGGGGTTCGACGAAGCGCGCGGCGATGTCATCACCCTGCGCTCGATGCAGTTCGAGCCATTGCCAGAACTTGGCACTGCCGCCGGGGGGGGCGGGTTCGGTGCGATGGCGTTGGATTTCACCCAGATCATTCAAATCGCACTTCTGGCGATAGTCGTGATCGTCCTCGGTCTCTTCGTCGCGCGCCCGCTCCTGATGCAAAGGCGAGAGCTGGCGTTGAACGGATTGCCGTCACCCGAAATGGCGGCGGGATCGAGTGCCGCGCTGACGGGCGAGATCGCCGAGGATGACATGCCGGAGATGAACATGCAGGTCGTGTCCGACTTCAATATCGGAGACCTGTCGATGGCAGGCGATACCGATTTCGATTTTGAACGTCCGGCAGACCCGGTCGAAAGGCTCAAGAAGATGATCGAGGAGCGTCAGGCCGAAACGGTGGAGATCTTGCGCAGTTGGATGGATGAGTCTGGGGAGAAGGCGCGATGAGCGGGCGGGTGACGCTCGAATCCTTCGAAGCTGAAGAGACGGAGGAACAGGAACTTGCTCTGGATGCCGCCGCATTTGAGGAAGCCAAACTCTCCGCGTTCGAGACCGGATACCAGGCGGGATGGGACGATGCGGTTGCGGCCCAGAATGCCGAGACGGCGCGGCTTCACTCTGATCTTGGCCAGAACCTTCAGGCTCTCTCCTTCACCTATCACGAGGCACGCGCCGAGATGCTTGATGCGCTGCGCCCGCTCCTGTTCGAGATTTGCGAGAAACTTTTGCCGCAGCTCGCGCATGACAGCCTCGCGGGTGTGGTGGTTGAGCAGCTCATGCCGGTGGCCGAGGGCCTCACCTCGGTGCCGATCGTGGTCACCGCGAACCCTGTCGCGCTGTCCCAGATCGAGGGAATTGTGGCGCACAAGACGGATCTTCCGCTCAGCTTCGTTGCCGAGCAGACCCTTGGCGAGGGGCAAGTCTACCTGCGCTTTTCCGAAAGCGAGACGCGGATCGATCTCGATGCGGTGGTCGCAGCGATCTCGAATGCCGTGACGACCTATTTCAACGCCGACCTGAAGGACGAGACCGATGTCTGACCCGGCCCAAACCGACACCCCCGCGAACAATCCCTTCACGCAAGTGCCGATCGAGATCACGATCTCCGTGGGCAAGGCGCGTCCGCTCGTGCGCGATCTGCTGCGTCTCAAGCGCGACGCGGTGCTGCCGCTTGATCGCCAGGTGGATGACCCGGTCGAGCTCTATGTCGGCGACAAGCTGATTGCCCGGGGTGAGTTGACCGAGGTGGAAGGTGAGGCCGGAAAGCTGGCCGTCCGTCTGACCGAGGTGGCCGATCTGCAAAACGGGCTGTGAGATGCGCGTCATCCGTCCCCCTTACGTCGCTTCTCTCTCCGGTTTGGCCGCGTTAACCCTCATGCTTTCGGCGATGCCCGCGGTGGCGCAGGATATCACCCTGTCGCTTGGTGATGGTGAAAGCCTTGCGGGACGCTCGCTCCTGATCATCGCGGCCATCACGTTGCTGAGCCTCGCACCCGGGCTCGCGATCATGGTGACGGCTTTTCCCTTCATCGTCACGGTCCTGTCGATACTGCGTCAGGCGCTCGGGTTGCAGCAATCGCCGCCCAATATGCTGATCGTCAGTCTCGCGCTGTTCCTCACCTGGTTCATCATGGAACCGGTTTTTCTCGAAAGCTGGAGTGTCGCGGGCCAGCCGCTCGTCGATGGTACGATCGACTGGCGGGAAGCGTTTTCACGCGGAATAGAGCCGTTTCGCGCTTTCATGGCCACTCGCACGAATCCCGACACGTTTTCATCGCTCACCGCCTTGCGCGAAAGCGCTCCCTATGACGGGGACATGACCGCCGCGCCGCTTTCGACGCTGGTGCCATCTTTCATGCTCTCGGAAATTACGCGCGCCTTTCAGATCGGCTTTCTCGTCTACCTGCCCTTCCTGATCATCGACCTGGTGGTCTCGGCCGTGTTGATGTCGATGGGTATGATGATGGTGCCGCCCGCCGTGGTCGCGTTGCCCTTCAAGCTCGCGTTCTTCGTGGTCGCTGACGGGTGGGTACTGCTGTCGGGGGCGCTGGTCAGAAGTTATTTCTGACCCTCGAGACTGGGTGGGAATCCTCAGTCGAGACGCGCGGGCAGGGTCAGCCCGCGCAGGATTTCCGCAGCTTCCATCGGGCGCTTGCCCGGGCGCTGGGCTTCGAGGACTTCAAGCGCGCCACTGCCGCAGGCGATGGTGAAGCCGCCGAGGAGGGTTCCGGGTTCGCCACTGCCGGGGGCCAATTCGGCGCGCAGCAATTTGATGCGTTCGCCACCCACCTCGCACCAGGCGCCTGGAAAGGGCGAGAGCCCGTTGATATGGCGCACGAGATCGCCGGCGGGGCGGGACCAGTCGATCCGCGCCTCGGCCTTGTCGATCTTCGCGGCATAGGTCACGCCCGCTACGGGTTGCGGCTCGGCGATGAGTGAATCGATCCGCGCCAAAGCCTCAACGATCAGCCGCGCACCCATCGCGCTTAGCCGGTCATGCAGCTCGCCGGTCGTCTCGGTAGCACCAATCGGGATCTCCTCGCGCAGCAGAACCGGGCCGGTGTCGAGGCCCGCCTCCATCTGCATGATGCAGATCCCGGTCTCGGTATCGCCTGCCATGATCGCGCGGTGGATCGGGGCCGCGCCGCGCCAGCGCGGCAACAGCGAGGCGTGAATGTTCAGGCAACCCTTCGCGGGCGCGTCGAGAATGGCTTGCGGCAGGATCAGCCCGTAAGCCACGACCACGGCAATGTCGGCGTCGAGCGCCGCGAAAGCTTCGCGATCTTCGGCGGATTTGAAGTTGAGGGGCGTGCGCACCTCAAGCCCAAGTTCGGCCGCCTTCGCGTGTACCGGCGAGGGGCGGTCCTTTTTGCCGCGACCCGCCGGACGCGGCGGCTGAGAATAGACCGCGACGATGTCGTGTTCAGCAGCCAGAGCCTCGAGAACGGGAACGGAAAATTCCGGCGTGCCCATGAAGATGACGCGCATCTGCCCTCCTCAGCTCTTGTGGAGCTTCTTCGATTTCTGAACCAGCATCTTGCGGCGCAGCGGCGAGAGGTGGTCGACATAGACCTTGCCGTTCAAGTGGTCGATCTGGTGCTGAACGGAGGTCGCCCAAAGACCCACGAAATCGCGGTCTTCCATCTCGCCATCCTCGTTGAGAAACCGCACCGTCACTGCGCGCGGGCGTTCGATCGGGGCGAAGACGCCGGGCAGGTTCGGCGAGGCCTCGTCATGTTTGCGCATCTGGATCGACGCGTGAAGCACCTCGGGGTTGGCCATCCGCACCGCCTGACCGCGCTTTTCGGAGGCATCGACCACGGCAAGACGCATCATGATCCCGATCTGCGGCGCGGCCAGACCGACGCCGGGCATTGCATCCATCGTCTCGATCATGTCGTCCCAGATCATCCGCACAGTCTCGGTGATCGCCTCGACCGGCTCGGCGAGGCGATGCAGGCGGCGGTCATCGTAGGGAATGAAGGGGCGCACGGCCATCAGAGGATCGGGTCCTTCGCAGCACCGCTGCGGGCACGCTCGCGCTTCAGCTTTTCCATCTTCCGGGTGATCATCTTGCGTTTCATCGGGCCCAGATAATCGATGAAGAGCTTGCCGTTGAGGTGGTCGAACTCGTGCTGGGCGCAGGTCGCCCAAAGCCCGTCGAACTGCTCCTCATGGGTTTGACCGTCAAGGCCAAGCCAGCGCATCCGCACCTCGGCCGGGCGCGTCACCTCGGCATATTGCTCGGGGATCGAAAGGCAGCCTTCCTCGTAGACGTTCGTCTCCTCGGAGCCCCACGTCACCTCGGGGTTGATCAAGACCATCGGCTCGGGCGCCGCGTCCTTCTCCTTGACGCAATCCATCACGAAGACGCGCTTCATCACGCCGACCTGCGGAGCCGCCAGACCGATGCCGGGCGCGTCATACATGGTCGCGAGCATGTCGTCGGCGAGCTTGCGGATCTCGTCGGTCACTTCGGGTACCGGATCGCACACCTTCTTCAGGCGCGGGTCGGGATGGATCAGGATCGGTCGTAGCGTCATGGAGGGGGATTTAGGCGAAGCCGCCCCTTTGCGCAATGGGCGCGCCATTGTGCCCGGGACAAATCGCCATTTGTATCCCGGCAGGGCTTTTGCTCTGATGCGCTCGATCTGCAAGCAAGAGGCGACGATGAGCAAACCCGATTTCGACGAGATGATCGACCGCGTAGGCACCCATTCGATGAAATGGGACGTGATGGAAGAGCGCTACGGTGTCTCGCCCGAGGAAGGGATCTCGATGTGGGTGGCCGATATGGATTTTCGTCCGCCCGCATGCGTGCAGTCGGCGCTTGAAGAGATGGTCGCGCATGGGGTCTACGGTTACTGGGGCGACGAAAGCGATTACCGCGCGGCGATCGGCTGGTGGATGCGCGAGCGGCACGGCTGGGAGGTGTCGCCGGATTCCATCTTCACCACGCATGGTTTGGTGAACGGGACGGCGATGTGCGTCGACGCCTTCACCCAGCCTGGCGATGCAGTGGTGCTGATGACCCCGGTTTACCATGCTTTCGCGCGTATCATCAAAGCCTCGGGTCGCGAGGTGCGGGAATGCCAGCTCGTTCTGAAAAACGGTCGTTACGAGATGGACTTCGACGCCTGGGACGATTTGATGACCGGGGCGGAAACCATGTTGATCCTGTGCTCGCCGCATAATCCTGGCGGCCGTGTCTGGAGCCGGGCCGAGCTGGAGGCGACGGCCGCCTTCGCCAAGCGCCATGGGCTCGTTCTGGTCTCGGACGAAATCCACCATGATCTTGTGATGCCGGGGCAAGCGCATCTGCCGATGGCCGTCGCCGCGCCGGACCAGCCTGTCGTCATGCTGAGTGCGACCACCAAGAGCTTCAACATCGCGGGCACCCATTCGGGCAATGTCATCATCGCCGATCCGGAGCTGCGCTCCCGGTTTGGCGCTCGGATGGCCGCGCTCGGGATCGCCCCAAACAGCTTTGGCATCAAGATGGCGACGGCGGCCTACAGTCCGGAAGGTGCCGCCTGGATCGACGCGCTCGTGACTTATCTCGATGAAAACAGAAAGATTTTTGATGCGGGTGTGAACGCGGTGCCTGGGCTCCGATCGATGCCGCTTGAAGCGACATATCTCGCCTGGGTCGATTTTTCCGGGACCGGCATGACGCCGGCGGAATTCACGCGCCGGGTGGAGAAGGAAGCCAAGATCGCCGCCAACCATGGCGATACCTTCGGTTCCGGCGGCGAGAACTTTCTTCGCTTCAACCTCGCGACGCCGAGGGCTCGTGTGGTCGAGGCGGTCGAGCGTCTGCAAAAGGCATTCGTCGACCTGCAATAAGAAAACGCCGGTGCGATCCCGGCGTTTTCGGCCTTCCTGCGCCTTGGCCTACATTTCGGGCAGATAGCCTGCGATCCGAGGGCCTTCCCGAGCGAAATCGAGCGCTGCACGGTCGCTCACGGCGGTTTCGCGCTTGACCGTGCAGATCAGCTCTCGCCCCTGGATTTCTGAGGCGACGATCAGGCAGGTCGCGATATGCTCGGGGCCGTCATAGAGATCGACATGTCCACGCAGCGTGGTCACCTGGTCGGCATCGAGCGCGAAGCCGCCCTTGAAACGGCGCAGCACAGGCCAGATTTGCCCGTCCGCGAGAACACGCAGCCGCGCATTCTTCGCAGCTTCGCGTTTTTGCGCCGCGCGCAGCCCTTCGAGCACCTCTTTGGGCAGGAATTCCATGGCAACCTCCAGCAGCTTCCCCAAGCCCGATGCTGATCACGTTAACGTAAAAAGCAAGTTAACCTTTCGGCCGGTTCCATGCCGCATGTGCAAAGAGTGCTGAAATTGCAACGGCTTGGGTGGTTGCGGCTTATATGGCCTGGCGTTAGCGTGATCGGGTCAAGTGTTGCGGAGGTTACCATGCGCCGCCTGTTTCTGATTGCACTCCTGTCGGTCGCGCCGTCCCTTGCCCAAGCACAATGCGGTGGCAGCTGGTCCGCATTCCTGACGGATATCCGGGCCGAGCTTCGGGCCGCGGGTCTCAGCGCGCGCGAGGTTGATGGGTTTCTTGCGGGGGCCCGGCAGGATCCGAAAGTACTGCGGGCTGATCGGGCGCAGGGTGTCTTCCAGAAAAATTTCCTCGACTTCGCCGGAGCCGTGATCAGCCAGAACCGGATGGTGAACGGCGCGCGCAATGCCAAGCGATATGCTGCGACGTTCGATCGGATCGAGCGTGATTATGGCGTTTCGCGCGGGGTGCTTCTGGCGTTCTGGGCGCTTGAGACCGATTACGGCGCGGTGCAAGGGGATTTCAACACGCGCAATGCGCTGCTCACGCTCGCGCATGATTGCCGTCGCCCCGAGCTGTTTCGTCCGCAAGTCATTGCCGCCGCTGAACTCTATCGGCGTGGCGATTTCGATCCGCAGCGCACGACGGGGGCCTGGGCCGGTGAAATCGGGCAGGTTCAGATGTTGCCCGATGACATCTTGCGAAATGGAGTCGACGGGGATGGCGACGGTCATGTGCGGTTGAAGGCCTCCGCGTCCGATGCGTTGATGTCCGGCGCCAAGATGCTGAGGGATCTCGGTTGGCGACCGGGAGAAGCTTGGATGCAGGAAATCATCCTCCCCGCCTCTCTCGATTGGGCGAAAACCGGTCTTGAGACGGAGCTTTCGACGAGCGAGTGGGTGGCGATGGGGGTGAAGGCCCGCGAAGGCACTCTGGCGCGCGGCATGCGTGGATCCGTTCTTCTGCCGATGGGGCGGAAGGGGCCTGCCTTCATGGCTTATCCCAATTTTCGTATTCTTTTCGAATGGAACAAAAGCTTTGTCTATGTGACCTCAGCGGCATATTTCGCGACCCGCCTGGAGGGTGCTGCAAGGGTCCAGTCTGGAGCGCCCGATCGCGGATTGAGCCCTGCGCAAATCAAGCTGTTGCAGACGAAACTTGCAAAAATGGGTTACGATGTTGGCAAGATTGACGGGATCCTCGGGGCGAAGACACGTCCTGCGGTGCAAGCTGCCCAGATGCGCCTCGGACTGCCTGCCGACGGATGGCCGACGAAATCTTTGCTCGACCGGCTTTGAGGGTCAGGTCGGCCCGTGTTCTCCCGCGAAGAAAGACAGGAACGGGCTCAGCAAGTAGTGAAGCGGAGAAATGTTCGCAGTGCGAAGAAACACTTCCGCAGGCATGCCGGGAAGCAGGTGGCGTCGATGCGATTCTTCCATCTGTACCATGTCGAAGGCGATCTCGATCTGGTAATAGGTCGCCCCGGTTGTCGCGTCGGAAACGATATCGGGCGAGATCCGCGTCAATTCGCCCGTCAGGTCCGTCGAGCTGCGCGAGGAAAGGCCGGGGAAACGCAAAGTCGCGATCTGCCCGGGACTGACATCGTCGACATTGATTGGAGCAAGCCGCGCCATGATGACGAGCGGCCGGTCCTGCTCGATGATGGAGAGCACCGGCTCTGCCGGACGCAGCACCGCGTGATCGCCTGAAACCATGACCTCATGGACGATGCCGCTTGTCGGTGCGCGCAGGTCACGCCTCGCGATCAACTGGCGCAGTCGCTGTTCTCGCTCGGCGAGTTCGAGGACCCGCGCCCGCGTTTCCTCGAGCTCCGCTTCGACGGATTCCCGACGTTGCAGGACCAGACGTGTCGCCGCGAGAAGGACCTCGCCGCGTTGGACCGTGATCAGCGCGCGCTGAGATTTGAGCGCGCCCATGCGACCTTCGAGTGATGCGCTTTCGCGCTCGAGCGCAAGGACGCGGCTTGCCTGGGCCAGTCCCCGGTCACGCAGGCTTCGTTGCGCGACGAGCTCTTGCTCTATGAGTTCGGTTTGTCGCCGAAGCGCCGCAATCTGCGCTTCGATGCCTGCGCCTTGGGTTTCAATCTCGCGCACCTGCATCGAAATATGGGCGCGCTGCTGAGTGAAACTCAGGCTGCGGGCTTCGAACAGGGCGTTTTGTCCCGCCATCAGTCGGGCGAATTCCGGACGGAGCAGTGCGGTCCCGGTGAGGCGCGCCGGAAAGCTTATCGTCTTGGAATTCTCACGCTCGGCGGTGAGGCGGGCGCGACGGGCGAGGAGTTCCAGATAGGATGCCTCGACGATGGCGAGTTCGGATTTTTTTTCATCCGACTCGAGCTGCAAGAGAACTTGACCCTTTTCAACGCGGTCGCCGCTTTTCACCAGCAGTCTTTGAACCACCCCGCCATCTGGATGCTGAACGATCTGTCGGTTCTTGTCGACTTCGACCCGGCCGCTCGCCTCGACCGTGCCTGCCAGTCGCGCCGAGAGGAGCCACGTCCCGAAACCTGCAAGCAACAGGCTGATAGCGGTGACGCCGATCAGGGTCGGGAGGCGTTTGGATTCGGCGCTCGGACGCACGTCTGAGGCGGGCACATGGCTCTCGGTCTTGTCGGTCATGCCGCGCCTCTTTTCTTGAGTGCAGGCTGTGCGCGGTTGGCCGAGGTGATGAGGCGCCGCAAGATGTCATCTCGTGGCCCCAAGATCCGTTTGACGCCGTGATCAAGCACGAGCACGCGATCGCATTCCGCGAGTGCCGCGGGGCTGTTGGCCATCACGATCACCGCGCCGTCGCGCGATTTAAGGTCCCGAATCGAGGCGTTCAGGGCGGTGCCGGAATCGCTGGTGAGATTAAGGTCTGGCTCGTCGAGTAGCAGGATCACCGGGTCGCAATAGAGCGCACGAGCAAGCGCGATCTGTTGACGCTGACGATCCGAGAGCACGCTGTCATGAAGGTCAATCCTGGTATCGTAGCCATTGGGTAGATCGAGGATCATCCGATGCGCGCCGGCGCGCCTTGCCGCCTCGATCACCTGGGCGGGATCGGGATCGCGATCCAGCCGCGCGATGTTTTCCGCAAGGGTTCCCTCGAAGAAAGTCACGCGCTGCGGCAGATAACCGATGTGACGGGCGAGACGGTCGGGGTCGTATTGATGGAGACATACCTCATCGAGCAGGATCTCGCCCGAGTTGAGGGTTTGATTGTTGCACAGCGCGCGCGCGAGCGTCGTTTTCCCCGATCCCGCAGGCCCGATGACGCCCAACGCTTCGCCGGGTTCGAGCGTGAAGCTTAGCGTGTCGAGCGACGGGCGGCTGGCGCCCTGAATCGTGACCGAAATATCCTCGACCGAGAGTCGCGCCGCGGGGGGGGCGAGTTCGGTCCGGCGTTCTGTCACGGGCGTGGCGCCCAGAAGAAGGCTGAGACGATGGCGGGCATCTCGCGCGCCACTCCAGACTGTCCATCCGCCAATCAATTGCTCGACGGGGGCTAGGGCGCGTCCCATCAAGATCGAACTCGCGACCATCGCGCCCGGCGTGACCTCGGACTTGAGAACGAGATAGGCCCCGAGCGCGAGCATCGTGGATTGCAGCAGCATCCGCAGCGTGCGGGTCAACGAATGGAAGCTGCCGCTGAGATCGGTGGCCCGGATCGATGCGGCCATCGCGCGATGACGCGAATCGCGCCAGCGGGCAAATCCGGTGTCTCGCATCCCCATCGCGGTGACAGTCTCGATATCTTTCAGCAAGGTATCGGCGAGGCGCCGCGATGCGGTTTCGAGCCGGCTGGCATCGCCAAGACGGTCGCGGGTGAAATGTTGCGTCAGCGCCGACAGCAGCACGAGCAATGCGCCGCCCGCCGTCGCCAGCCAGCCGAGCCAGGGATGGAAGACGAAGAGCACCCCGAGATAGAGCGGCGTCCAGGGCAGATCGAACCGGGCCTGCGAAACCGGCGAACCGTAGTACCGCTGGATCGCCTCGAGGTCGCGCAACGCGTTGTGGGCGGTGATCTCGCTGTTGGGGTCTGTCGCGCTGCGGATTGACGCGTCGAAGACGCGCTTTTCCAGCCGGGTCTGGAAATCGGCACCCAAACGGGCAAGCAACCGCCCGCGCGCCCAGTCGAGCGTGCCCATCATCGCGAAGAGAAAGACCACGAGCGCGAAGAGGTTGATCAATGTCGGCAGCGAGTGGGCCGGCAGCACCCTGTCATAGACCTGAAGCATGAAAAGCGGGCCGGTCAACATGAGCACGTTCACCAGGGCGCCAAAGAGAGCGACCAGCGTGATGTTCTTGCCTTCGCCGCGCAGCAGTCGGGCAATCTCGGCCTGGCCGGTTCGGATCAGACGGCCTCGCGAGGCGGGCTCTTCACGGGTGACGATCGGCATGGTTCGTTCCTCGCGGCGATGATTCTTCTTCTGCGGCAGTGCGCATGGCTGGGGCAGAGTGGCGCGCAGAGGTGAATTTGCCGTAAATCGGCTCGGGGTCCTCGATCGCCGGGGCTGAGGAACTCCTCAATTCTCGGCGTCAATTCGTTGCGGCGAGGGGGTATCGGTATTATGTCTTCGACACTGACGCATGTCGTTGGGAGCGGAACTTTGAGTAAGGCCGGAGCAAGTGACGAGATGGGCGGACGTGCCAGCGGGCACGCGCGCCGTGTCGTGATGGCACTGGCGGGCATGACCTTGCTGGCGCTCGCGGCCTGTGGGCCCGGGCCGCGCGAGACCGGGATCAACGACCCCTATGAGGCCTCGAACCGGCAGACCCACGAATTCAACAAATCCGTGGATGCGGCCTTCTTCCGCGGCGATGACGATCAAGGCGCAGGCCCTGTCGCTCGCACGCTGTACAATGTCGGCAACAACCTCAGCCTTCCCGGCAAGGTGGTGAATTCGCTCCTTCAGGGTCGTCCCGAGCCTGCGATCAAGAACACTTTCCGGTTCGTGATCAACTCGACGCTCGGTCTTGGCGGTATCTTCGATCCGGCAGGTTCGAGCTTCTCGCTGCCCGAGACAGACACCGATTTCGGCGAGACGCTGCATGTCTGGGGGGTGGGCGAAGGCGCCTATGTCGAGCTGCCCTTCGTCGGCCCGTCGACCGAGCGCGACGCGCTCGGGATGGTGGTGGATTTCGTGATCAACCCGCTCAACGCGCTGCCCGAGAAGGAGCGTGTGGCGGCTTCCGCGCTGCGGCTCGGCGGTCATTTCGCCAAGCGCCGGATTTACAGCGCGACGATCGATTCGGTGCTCTATGACAGTGCCGACAGTTATGCGCAGGGCCGGTTGCTCTATTTGCAGAACCGCCGGTTCGAACTCAATGGTGAGGAGACGAACGATGCCTATGCCTACGATCCCTATGACGACCCGGCGCTGCAATAGACGGACGGTCCTGGGCCTTGGCGTCGCAGGCCTTGCGGCAGCGGCAGTGCCGGGGTCGGCGCTTGCGTTGAGTGATGCGCAGGCCAAGGCGCTGATCCAGCGCGCCGTCAACGATGTGAATGCGGCGATCGCGTCGGGCAAGACCGGGCCCACGCTCTACGCAATGTTCGAGCGCATCTTTTCGAAATATGCCGATGTGAACGTGATTGCGCGATCTGCTCTGGGCATTGCCGCGCGCAGTGCGAGTGCGGCGCAGATGACGGCTTTCACGCGCGCATTTCAAGGCTACCTCTCGCGCAAGTACGGCAAGCGTTTCCGCGAGTTTCAGGGCGCGGTGTTCCAGATTCAGGGCGCGCGCCCGGTGAAGAGCTTCTACGAGGTGAAGACCACCGCGATCCTGCCCGGACAGGCGCCTTTCGAAGTGCTTTGGCAGGTGTCGGACCGGTCAGGCTCGGACAAGTTTTTCAACCTGATCGTAGAAGGCGTGAACATGCTTGCCTCGGAACGCGCCGAGATCGGTGCCATGCTCGACCGCCGCCGCGGCAATATCGACCTGCTGATCCAGGATCTCAAGACGGCGGGCTGATCCGCACTGAGCGGGCCGCTCCCGAGCCGAGGGCCCGGGAGTGGCCGTTCAGTTCGCGCCGAAGATCCCCAGAAGCTCTTTCAGGATCGAATCCGAGGGGTTGCGGCGCTGGCGCCGGGGCTCGGCAGGGGCCGCTCCGCCCGCGCTCTGGGTCTGACCGGGATATTGCTGGGTCTGGCTCTGCCATTCCGCGGGGTTCGCCGCGGGCAGCGGCTTCGCCGGCTGGCCGTCGAGCACACGCTTCATCGTCTCGTGGAAGATCTCGGCCGGCAGACCGCCTCCGGTCACGCCCTTGAGCGGGGTGTTGTCGTCATTGCCCATCCAGACGCCGACCACGTAATCGGAGGTGAAGCCGATGAACCAGGCATCGCGTGCGCTTTGCGTGGTGCCAGTCTTGCCGGCGATATCGTAGCCGTCGATATTCGCGCGCCGTCCCGTGCCGTGCAGGACCACCTGACGCATCATGTAGGTGAGTTCGCGGGCGGCCTTTTGCGAGATAACCCGCTCGCCGATCCCGCCGGGCTTGCCGAACAGAGGCTGGTCATCGCCCTTCAGCGTTAGCGAGGTCAGCCCGTAAGGTTGCACCGAGGATCCACCATTGAGGATGCCCGCATAAGCGCCCGTCATGTCGAGCAGGTCCGATTCCCCGACACCGAGCGCCACCGAGGGCAGGTTCGGCAGGTTCTGCGCAAAGCCGAACCCTTCCGCGACCTTGATGACATTCTCGCGCCCGACCGCTTCGGATACGCGCACCGTCGCTACGTTGACCGAATGCTCCAGCGCCGTCGTGAGCGTGATCGGCCCCATGTAATTGCGTTCGTAATTGCGCGGGGTCCAGTCGGGCGAGCCCGGCATCTTCACGGTCAGCGGCGCGTCGTCCACCATCGAATCGGGCGTATAGCCAAGATCGAGCGCGGTCGCATAGACGAAGGGCTTGAAGGTCGAGCCGCTCTGGCGTTGGGCCATCGTGGCGTGGTTGAAGGCGCCGGTGACCTTGGTCGCGCGCCCACCCACCATGCCACGTACGGCGCCGTCAGCCGACATCACGACGATCGCGGCCTCGGCATCGCTGTCTTTCTTGACCTTGTTGTCGAAGACACTCTGCATCGCCTCTTCGGCGGCGGACTGGATGCGCTGGTCGAGCGTGGTCTTGATCACCACGTCCTCTGTGGTGTCGCGCGACAGGAAGTCGGGGATCGTGTCCATGATCCAGTCGGCGAAATAGCCGCCCGCGCGTTTCTGGGCCGCCTGGCTGAGCGTCGCGGGGTTGTTGCGCGCGTCGAGATATTGCCGGTCGGTCAGGAAGCCCTGCTCATGCATCAGCATCAGCACCGTCTCGGCCCGATCCTGCGAGCGTTTGAGGTCGTTGGTGGGGGCGTAACGGGTCGGAGCCTTCAGCAGGCCCGCAAGCATCGCCGCCTGCTGCGGGTCCAAATTCGCTGCCGAAATGCCGAAGTAGCGCTCGGAGGCGGCTTCGAAACCACGCGCACCGGCGCCGAGATAGGCGCGGTTGAGATAGATCGAGAGGATCTGATCTTTGGAGTATTTCAGTTCCAGCGCGAAGGCGTAGGGCACTTCCTTGATCTTGCGCCGGAGCCCGCCCGAGCGGCAGTCATCCTCGTAGGCCGCCTCGTTCTTCCATCCCTTCGGGTCGAAGGTCACACCAAGGCACAGAAGTTTCGCGGTCTGCTGGGTAATGGTCGAGCCGCCGTTGCCGTCGAAGGGCCCGCGACCGGCGCGCAGGTTGATCGCGATGGCCGAGGCGATGCCGCGCGGCGAGATGCCGAAATGATTGTAGAAGCGTCGGTCCTCGGTCGCGACCACGGCATCGCGCAGCCAGGGCGAGACGTTCTTCGCGTCGATTTGGCCGCCGAACGTCTCTCCGCGCCACGCGAAGACCTTGCCCTCATCGTCGAGCATCGTGACCGAGCCCCGCGTGCGCCCGTCGAGGAGCTGCGTGTAATCGGGCAGCGTCGAATAGAAATAGAGCGTCGCCGCGCCCACCACGAGCGCCACGATCATCGCGATCCGCCAGCCGAACCCCCAGACGATCCGCCAGATCAGCCGGGCCAGCCCCAGGATCGTCCCGACGATCGGGCCGTGACGCCGCGGCGGCCGCGGCTTCTTCGCACGGGTCTTGCGCGGCTTGGGGGCCGCTTTCGGGGACGCCTGCTTCGACGAAGAATAGCGCTTGTCGGCCACCAGCGACCCGCGCCGCCCGCCCTTCTGACTCATCTGCCTGATCCGCTGCCTCGGTTTTCGTTGCGCGCAATTTACACGTGCGACCAGAGGATGTGGACCCGGATAAATTCACGATTCGGCTTCTCAAATAGCTTAAAAATTATGCACGATGCACAAAATGTATAAAAAATGGGCGCCATCACGAGGCCGAGAGGGGCCGTGAATGCTCCGATTCCTTGTGCGGCTGCAGCGTAGCGGGCTTTCTGACGCCGTATGGTGCCGGTTCCAATCGGTGCCCAAAGGGCTGAACCAAGGAAGGGATGTCAGGTGAAACTCATCATTGCAGCAATCAAGCCGTTCAAGCTCGAGGAGGTGCGCGAAGCGCTCACCACCATCGGCGTGCGCGGGATGATGGTAACCGAGATCAAGGGTTTCGGCGCCCAGTCGGGCCACACCGAAATCTATCGCGGTGCCGAATACGCCGTGAATTTCGTGCCGAAGGTCAAACTCGAGATCGTCGTGGCCGACGGGCTCGCCGATGAGGTTGTCGACACGATCCTCAAGGCCGCCAAGACCGACAAGATCGGCGACGGCAAGATCTTCGTTCTCGACGTCGCGCAAGCTGTGCGCGTGCGGACCGGCGAAACCAATGATGATGCGCTCTGAGACGCGACAGGGGAAAATCAGAACCATGAAAAACCTTTCGAAAATCACTGGCCTTGCGGTTGCGATGACCGCCGTGGCCCTGCCGGCGCTGGCGCAGGATGCCGTTCCGGCCGCGATGGATCCGCCGGCCAACGAAATCGGCTTCATCCTCAACACCTTCATGTTCCTCGTCACCGGTTTCCTGGTGATGTGGATGGGCGCGGGTTTCTCCATGCTCGAAGCGGGCCTGGTGCGTTCGAAGAACGTGACCATGCAGTCGCTCAAGAACATCGCGCTCTTCGCGATCGCGGCGATCATGTATTACCTGATCGGCTACAACCTCATGTATCCGGGTGACGGCTGGTCGATCGACGGCGTGCTCGGTGCGTTCTCGACCACCTCGCTCGAGCCCGTGGGCGTCGGCGCGGATGCGGTTGACCTGACCTATGCTTCGGTCGGTTCGGACTTCTTCTTCCAGCTGATGTTCTGCGCGACCACTGCCTCGATCGTTTCGGGCACCCTGGCCGAGCGCATCAAGCTGTGGCCGTTCCTGATCTTCACCGTGATCCTGACGGGCTTCATCTACCCGATCCAGGCGTCGTGGAAATGGGGCGGTGGCTTCCTTGACGCGAACTTCGGCTTCCTCGACTTCGCCGGCTCGACCGTCGTGCACTCGGTCGGTGGCTGGGCGGCTCTCGCTGGCGCTCTGATCCTCGGCCCGCGTATCGGCAAGTACAAGGACGGCAAGGTTCAGGCGATGCCCGGTTCGAACCTGACGCTCGCCACGCTCGGTACCTTCATCCTGTGGCTCGGCTGGTTCGGCTTCAACGGCGGTTCGCAGCTCTACATGAACACCGTGGGCAACGTCGCTGACATCTCGCGCATCTTCGCCAACACCAACACGGCGGCTGCCGGTGGCGCGATCGCGGCTCTGATCCTGACCCAGCTTCTCTACAAGAAGCCCGACCTCACCATGGTGCTCAACGGCGCGCTGGCCGGTCTGGTCTCGATCACCGCTGAACCGCTGACCCCGAGCCTCGGCGCGGCGACCCTCATCGGTGCCATCGGCGGCATCATCGTGGTCCTGCTGGTTCCGTTCCTCGACAAGCTGAAGATCGACGACGTCGTCGGCGCCATCCCGGTGCACCTCGGCGCGGGTATCTGGGGCACCCTGGCAGTTCCGATCACCAACTCGGACGGCACCTTCTACGGTCAGATCGTCTCGATCATCACCGTCGGCATCTTCGTCTTCGTGGTCTCGGCTGTCATCTGGTTCATCCTGAAGGCTACCATGGGCATCCGCGCTCCGGCCGAAGACGAGATGATGGGTCTCGACAAGGCGGAACTCGGGATGGAAGCCTATCCGGAATTCACCAACTGAGCCTGAGCTCATGCCATCAGGAAAGGCCCGGGGATTGCCCCGGGCCTTTTCATATGGGTGATCGCGGAAGCCTCGACTTTCCAATTCGATGAAAAAGCGAGCAAGTTGCCGCAATTTTGACCGCATTACCTTCACGTGATCTGTGCCGCGCGCTCGGCTTTCAGCAGTTTCTTGTCGAGTCACCTGCGCTTGCGCCTTCTGATCAAGCTAGCTGACGTAGCGATAGGGCATCGCGACCGGCTGAACAGGGGAAGGACATCACGTGAAACTCATCATTGCAGCAATCAAGCCGTTCAAGCTCGAGGAGGTGCGCGAAGCGCTCACCACCATCGGCGTGCGCGGGATGATGGTAACCGAGATCAAGGGTTTCGGCGCCCAGTCGGGCCACACCGAAATCTATCGCGGCGCCGAATATGCCGTGAATTTCGTGCCGAAGGTCAAACTCGAGATCGTCGTGGCCGATGGGCTCGTCGACGAGGTGATCGCGACGATCACCAAGACTGCCAAGACCGACAAGATCGGCGACGGCAAGATCTTCGTTCTCGACGTCGCGCAGGCTGTGCGTGTGCGGACCGGCGAAACCAATGACGACGCGCTCTGAAACGCGATTGGGGAAAGACAGACAGATGAACAAATTCACCAAACTCGCAGGGATCGCCGCGCTGCTCGCCCTTGCCGGGCTTCCGGCCCTCGCACAGGACGCCGCCGCGCCCACCGAGGTCATCGACAAGGGCGACGTCGCCTGGATGATGACCTCCTCGCTGCTCGTGCTGTTCATGATCATTCCGGGGCTCGCGCTGTTCTATGGTGGGCTCGTACGCGCAAAGAACATGCTCTCGGTTCTGATGCAGACGACGATCATTGCCTCGGTGGTGATGATCGTCTGGGTGCTCTGGGGGTATTCCTTCGCCTTCGGCGGCGGAACCTCGCCGTTCTGGGGAGGCTTGGGCAAGCTCTTCCTCGCGGGCGTCACGATGGATTCGACTGCCGCCACCTTCACCGATGGCGTCGTCCTGCCTGAATATGTCTTCATCGCCTTCCAGATGACCTTCGCCGCAATCACCCCGGCGCTGATCGTGGGAGCCTTTGCCGAGCGGGCGAAGTTCACCGGGATCGTGCTTTTCGTGATCCTCTGGGTCACCTTCATCTATTTCCCGATCGCCCATATGGTCTGGGATGGCGCGGGCCTGATCTTCAACTGGGGCGCAATCGACTTCGCGGGCGGCACCGTGGTGCATATCAATGCGGGTATCGCGGGCCTGATGTGGGCGCTGGTGCTCGGGCCGCGCATCGGCTTTGGCAAGGAGAACATGGCGCCGCACTCGATGACCCTGACCATGGCGGGTGCTGCGATGCTCTGGGTGGGCTGGTTCGGCTTCAACGCGGGTTCGAACCTCGAGGCGACCTCGAACGCGACTCTGGCGATGCTCAACACTTTCGTCGCAACGGCCGCGGCAGTGGTCTCCTGGTCGCTGGTCGAAGGTCTGGCGCGTGGCAAGGCCTCGGGTCTCGGCGCGGCTTCGGGCATGGTGGCCGGCCTCGTCGCGATCACCCCGGCCTGCGGCACCACCGGTCCGGTCGGAGCGATCGTTCTTGGCCTGATCGTATCGCCGATCTGCTTCTTCTTCGTCACCACGATCAAGTCGAAATTCAAGTATGACGACAGCCTCGACGCGTTTGGCGTACATGGCGTGGGCGGCATCGTCGGCGCGATCGCGACCGGCATCCTCTGCGCCCCCGCGCTTGGCGGCACCGGCTTCGTGGCCGAGGGCGGCACCATGGCTGCCCAGCTCGCGGCGCAGATCAAGGCCGTGCTCGTCACGCTTGTCTGGTCGGGTGTGGGCACGGTCGTGCTCATCTACATCACCAAGGGGATTACCGGGATCCGCGTCACCGTCGACGAGGAACGCCAGGGGCTCGATCTCACCTCGCATGGCGAAACCGCCTATCACAGCTGAGCGTCACGCCGGCCATGAACTGGAAAGGCCCGGGAGATCCCCGGGCCTTTTCATTCGTCTCACTCGCTGACCGGAGCGGCTTGCGGGGCGCTTCCCGATCCGCCCTGATAGTCGGGCTTGCGCAGGAAGAAGACGAGCGGGATCGCTGCGAGCGTGATCCACATCATGAAGCGGAAATCGTCGAGATAGGAGATCATCGCCGCCTGCTCGCTCGCCAGAGAATTGAGCACGTAATAGCCAGCTTCCGACCCGTATTTCGAAAGCGCGGACGAGCCGCTCATCAGCCCTTGCAGGTTCTGCGGATTGATCGCCGAGACGATCTCGGAGTGGTTCACGGCGATATTGTGGGTCAGCAGCGCCGTGACGATCGAGATCCCGATCGACGAGCCGATATTGCGCAGCAACGAGAAGAGTGCCGTGCCGTCGCCGCGATATTCCGGGTGGAGCGTGGCGAAGGTCAGCGTCGAGATCGGCACGAAGACCGAGCCCAGCCCGAAGCCCTGGATCACCCCCGAGATGATGATCCATTTCGGTCCCATCACCGGCGAGAAGGTCGACATCATGTGCAGCGAATAGGCGGTCAGAGACAGCCCGAGAACCACGAGGATGCGCAGGTCGACGTATTTTACCAGCCGCCCGATCAGCAGCATCATGATCATTGCTCCCACCCCGCGCGGCGACATCACGAGCCCGGTCGTCAGTGTCGGATAGCCGAAGATCCCCGACAGCATCGGCGGCAGCAGCGCCAGCGAGGCGAGCAGGATGATCCCGACGATGAAGATGAACAGCAGCCCCATCGTGAGGTTGCGGTCGAGGAACATGTGGGGATCGAGGAAGGGCTTCTTCGCGCCGAGGATCCAGACCAGGAAGATCCAGAAACCCGAAACCGCGAGCGCCAGTTCGAGCCAGATCTCACGCGAGGCGAACCAGTCGAGATCCGAGCCGCGATCGAGCATCATCTGAAGCGCGCCGATCCCGATCGCCAAGGCGGCGAAGCCGAAGAAGTCGAAGCTGATCTTGCGCTTGGGAGTCTCGGGCAGGAATAGGGCCGATCCCGCGATTGCGATCATGCCCAGCGGGACGTTGATGTAGAACACCCAGCGCCAGTTCATCACCTCGGTGAGATAGCCGCCCAGGGTCGGGCCGATGATCGGGCCAAGCATGATACCAGCGCCGAACATCGCCATTGCCTGTCCGTGACGCTCGCGCGGGTTGATGTCGAGCATGAAGTTTTGCGCCAGCGGCACGATGGCCGCGCCGAACACGCCCTGCATAAGGCGGAAGATCACCATCACATCGAGCGACCAGGCAATCCCGCAGAGCATCGAGAAGATCACGAAGCCCACGACCGAGACCATGAAGATCTCGCGCCGACCGAAGCGGTTCGCCAGCCAGCCCGAAAGCGGCGTCACGATTGCGGCGGCCACGATATAGGATGTCAGTACCCAGTTGATCGTGTCGCGCGACGCGCCGAGATCGGCACGCATGTCAGGCAGAGCCACGTTCGCGATCGTGGTGTCGAGCACCTGCATGATCACCGCAAGCATCAGCGAGGCCATGATCAGGCCGCGATGTTTCACGTTATGCGGGTCGATCCCCTTGGGTTTCTCGCCCGGGGCTGTCGGAGCGGCCTCGGCCATGGCTTACTGCCCCTGGCTGGCGGTTGCGGCCTGCGCGGTCGACGTCTCGGTGCGATTGAGCAACTGCTTGTAATGCGGTTGGGCGGCGGTATCGACCGTCACCTTGGCCGAGAGACCCGCGCGCAATCCCTCGAGGTTGGAGCCTCCCGCAAGACGCAGGCGCACCGGCACGCGCTGCGTGACCTTGACCCAGTTGCCGGTCGCGTTCTGCGCCGGAAGGATCGAGAACTCGGCGCCGGTGCCCGCGCCCACCGCCTCGACGGTCGCGTGATATTCGCGGTCGGGGAAGGCGTCGAACTCCACGCTCGCGGATTGGCCCGAGGCCATGTGTGTGAGGTCGGTTTCCTTGAAATTCGCGATCACCCAGACATCCGAGGTGTCAACGAGGGTGAAGAGGCTCGAGCCCGCGCCCACCATTTCGCCAGGCTTGAACGAAGAGGCCTGGTAGATCACGCCGTCGGCCGGGGCGGTGACCTCGGTCAGCGAAAGATTGTACTTCGCGTCGTTGACCGCCGCGATTGCGGCTTTCACGGTCGGGTGGTCGTCGACCGCGATCTCCGGATCACCATCGAGCGCGACCAGAGCAGCCGCGACTTTCTGTTCGGCGGCGGCAAGCGTGTCCTGCGCAGCCTGAGTCGTGGTGCGTTGCGCATCCAGCGCGGTTTGGGTCGAGGCGCCCGATGCCGTCAGCGATTCCTGACGGGCGAGCTGTTTTTCCTGATAGGCGGCATTGTCGGCGGCCTGCTTTTCATCGGCCAGCGCGGCCTTGTAAGAGGCGCGCAGTTGTTCGACCTGAAGCCGCGCGGAGGCCAGTGCGGCATCCGCCTTTGCCAGCGCAAGCTCGTAGGGCTTCTTGTCAATCTTGAAGAGGGTCGCCCCCTTTTTAACGTGCTCGTTTTCCGACACGAAGACCTGCGTGACGCGCCCCGAGATTTGCGAGGCGATCGGAATGCGCGCCATCTGGTAATTCGCGTTCTCCGTGCTCGCAGATCCGCCAGAGTTCAGCCAGTACCACGCGCCACCCACGACGATGAGGGCGGGCACTAGGAACAGAAGCCAGGTTTTCGGTCCCTTGCGGGTTTTCTCTTGTTTGGCAGCGGGCGTGTGGTTGGTATCACTCATCGTATTTGGCCTCGGAAACTTCTGAACTGCTCTCTTCGGAGAGGTTTTGGATGATGTGGCGCAGAGTGGTCATGACCTGCTCGACGGTTTCTTCGGTGAGCCCCGCCAGAGCCTTCGCATAGATCTCGTCGGCGATCTCGCGCGCGTCTTCGAAGGCGTTACGGGCTTTCGCCGAAGGGTGGATCAATTTGACCCGGCGATCGGTCGGATCAGGTTTGCGCAGCACCCAGTCGGCTTCTTCCATCCGGTCGACGAGGCGCGAGACCGAGATCGGCTCGATCTCGAGCAGCTCCGCGAGCCGCGCCTGCGGCAGCGGTCCTTCCCGCTTGAGATAGACCAGCAATCGCCATTGCGCGGTGGTCAATCCAAGTTCGTTCGCCTTCCCCTCGAAGCGCCGACGGATCAGACGCGTCGCGTCATGCATGAGGAAACCGAGACTTTGATGGGGCATTGGGGGCTCTGTTATGTCTTTAACGTGAGCCTATACATTATAAGCCTGCTTATAATTTCAAGTCGAAATCCGCAAAAAAAGTTATCAAAAGAAAATGGCGACCTCGAAAGGCCGCCATCTCGAAGAAAATAGCGCTGCCGCCCTTGGCTCAGACGCCCGCGTCGATGAGCGCTTTCGCCAGAAGCGGAACCGTCTTGGCGTTGAGGCCGGCAATGTTGATGCGCGAATCGCCCACCATGTAGATCGCCGCGTCAGCCTTCATCTTCGCCACTTGCTCGGGGCTTGCGCCCAGACGCGAGAACATGCCGCGATGTTCGGCCACGAAATCGAAGCGATCCGAGTTCGACAGCTTGCGCAGCTCGTCGGCGAGCTGCTTGCGCAGGTCGAGCATGCCGGTGCGAACCTCTTCGAGCTCCGCTTCCCATTCCGCGCGCAGGGCCGGATCGGTGAGCACGCGCGTGACCAGCGCCTGCCCGTGATAGGGCGGGAAGGAATAGGTCTGGCGGTTGAGATAGGCAAGGTTGCCCTGCACCGTCTTCCTGGTCTCTTCCGAGCCCAGCACCATCAGGCAGCCGGTGCGCTCGCGATAGATGCCGAAGTTCTTCGAGCACGAGGCCGCGATCAGCACCTCGGGCAGGCGCGACGCGATCAGGCGGGTGCCCGCTGCGTCTTCTTCCAGTCCGTCACCGAAGCCCTGATAGGCGAGGTCGATCATCGGAACGGCGCCGGTGCGCTCGAGCAGGTCGGCGACTTCGCCCCATTGCTCGATCGTGAGGTTCGCGCCGGTCGGGTTGTGGCAGCAGCCGTGCAGCAGCACGATGTCGCCCGCCTTGACCGCCTCGAGATCCGAGATCATCGAGTCGAAATTGACCGCGCGGGTATCGGCATCGAAATAGGTGTAAGGCTTGTTCGCCTGACCCATGAAATTCAGGATCGACAGGTGGTTCGGCCAGGTCGGGTCCGACACCCAGATCGTGGTGTCGGGGTTGGCCATCCGGGCGAGCTCGAAGCCCATGCGGCAGGCGCCGGTGCCACCCACGGTCGAGAGGCACGCGAGGCGGTCGGCGGGGTAGCCCGCGCCCAGAACCATCTCGGCCATCGCGGCGTGGAATTCGGGCTGACCGGCGAGCCCGGCATAGGATTTCGTGGTCTCCTGATCCCAGACCTGCTTTTCGGCCTTGTGGATCGCCGACATGATCGGGGTTTTGCCGCTCGCGTCCTTGTAGACGCCGACGCCGAGATCGACCTTCTGGTCGCGCTCATCGGCACGGTATTCCTCCATCAGCGCGAGGATCTTGTCCGGCGCTTGCGGCTTGAGATTGTTCAGCATCATGCTTCTCCGGTTGCGACCTTGAGGTCGTTATACATGCCCCATTCGGCCCAGGCCCCGTCATAGACGGCCCAGTCCGTCTTACCGATCAGCTCCAGCGCGAAGGCCAGAAGCGAGGCGTTGACGCCCGAGCCGCAGGTGGTGATCGCGGGTTTCGCGAGGTCCACGCCCGCGGCCTCGAAGATCGCGCGCAGCGCGTCAGGGGATTTCATCGTGCCCTCGGCAGTCAGCAGGTTCGACCATTCCACATTCTTCGATCCGGGAATGTGGCCCTTGCGCAGGTTGGGGCGGGGTTCTTCGTCCTGGCCGATGAAACGGCCATGGGCGCGCGCGTCGATGATCTCGTAATCACCGAGCTTGCTCGCATGAGCGACCTGCGTGACGTCCTTCACCAGACCGGGGTGGCGCTGCACCGTCATGTGGCGGTCGCGTACCATCGGCGGCATGTCCTCGAGCGGACGGCCCTCGGCCTCCCATTTCGGCAGGCCACCGTCGAGCACGGCCACGTCGGTCTTGCCCATCAGGCGGAAGGTCCACCAGACGCGCGGGGCGGAGAACACAGAGTGTTGGTCGTAGATCACGACCTGGTGGCCGTCGCCCACGCCCATCGCCCGCATGCGCGAGATGAACTTCTCGACCGGCGGGGCCATGTGCGGCAGGTCCGAGCGGTTGTCGGCGATCTCGTCGATGTCGAAGAAACGCGCGCCGGGGATGTGTTTGGCGTCATAGGTCGCCTTGGCGTCCCGCCCCATCTGCGGCAGGAACCAGGAGCCATCGAGGATGCGCAGATCCGGATCCTTCAGATGGGCTGCAAGCCAGTCCGTCGATACGAGCTTTTTCGGGTCATCCATCGTCATGCGTCTCCCTTGCCGGTCGGAATTGCTTAGACTCAGGGGGGCGCCCGACGCAAGGGCAGGGCGGCCGAATCCGTCGAAAGGTCTTAGTAATTCTGCTTGAGAAGGCGCTGTTTCTGGCGGTTCCAGTCGCGCTTGGCCTCGGTCTCGCGTTTGTCGGCGAGTTTCTTGCCCTTGGCGATGCCGATCAGCAGTTTCGCGACGCCCTTCTCGTTGAAGTACATCTTCAGCGGCACGATGGTCATGCCTTCGCGCTGAGTGGCGTTCCAGAGACGCGACAGCTCTTTCTTGGAGACGAGCAGCTTGCGCTTGCGGCGCTCTTCATGGCCCCAGTGACCTGCCTGCATATAAGGAGCGATATAGGCGTTGATCAGCCATAGCTCGCCATCCTCGACCGAGGCATAGCTCTCGGCGATATTGGTCTGGCCCGAACGCATCGACTTCACCTCCGAGCCCATGAGCATGATCCCCGCCTCGAGCGTGTCCTCGACGGCGTAGTGATAGCGTGCCTGCCGGTTCTCGGCGATCAGCTTGGAGTTGGGGTCGGATTTCTTGGCCATGGTCGCACCGAGATAGGGCAGGGCAGGGCCTGTGTCCAGTGCGTCACCGGAGCGCTTGACGACAAGGGGGCGGCCCGCCTAGCTCAGAGTGTGCAAGAGGAGGCGCGCAATGCTCCATCAGATCGCCATCGGATCGCTGATGATGCTGATCACGGTATCCTTCGCCGCAACCACCGCCTGGGCGATGGAGGCGATGTTCGTGCGCGCGAGCCGCTGGCTGATGCGCGAGCCGCACGGGCCCAAGATGCTTCTGATCGTGATCGGCGCCGCGCTCTGGGCGCTGGCGATGGTGACGGCGAGCGTGTGGGCCTGGGCAGTCTGTTTCCGGGTGCTCGACGTGTTTCACACGATGGAGGAGGCGGTCTATTTCGCTCTCGTCGTCTATACCACGCTGGGTTACGGCGACATCATCCTCGATCAGAACTGGCGCATCCTCGGGGGCATGGCGGCGGCGAACGGTCTTCTCAACATCGGCTTTCTCACCGCGATGATGGTCGAGGCGCTGCGTCAGACCCGCAAGAGCCAGCTTGAGGCGCGCAGGATCAAGGCGCATGCAAACCTGCACCTGTGATCCCGCGCGGCCTTGCTCATTCGAGCATCAGCGCGTCCTTCACGATGCCGGTCAGCATCTCGGTCACGGGTTGCATCGTCTCGCCGGGATAGTCGCGGAAGCCCACGGTGATCTCGCCGGGCTTCTCCGGGGTTTCGTAGACGAAGATCGTATAGGGGCAATATTGCACGTTGGTGATGTCTGAGGTCATCACCTCGCGCGACACCTTGGCCGAGCAGAAGGAGAAGATGTCCGCGCCGGTGAACAGGGTCTGGGTCGCGCCGACCGCGTCCTTGGTGCGCTCCAGCATCTCGCCGGTATGACTGACATGGTCGACCACGAGGCCCGCGCCCACGATCGCGTTCTGCACCGCGAAGGTCACGTTCTCGAAGCTGTCCTCGGTGGTCCAGGTGTGGGCTTCCTGAGCCTGCGCGATCTGCGCGCCCATGGCGATGCTCGCCGCCAGCGCGGCCCCGATGAGCGTTTTCATATGTCTCTCCCTTATCTCCCGATCGGGCGCGAATGGGTCGCCCGATGATCCGGGACCGATACTGGCGCGTAAATTTTCCAATGCATAGAGGTAACAATGTCGCTCCTGCGCGCGAAGAGGGATGCGAAACATGTGCCCCGGCCCCATATTGCCGGGAAGACAGGAGGATTTGATGCGCAAGACCCGTTCCACCGATCCGAACTGGACCGATGTCACTCCGAAAGCCGATTTTCTGAACCGTCGGCAGATCATGGCGGGGGCGGGCGCGATGGCGCTCGGCTCCATCGCTGGCCCGGCACTGGCAAGCATCGATGCGAAACCTTCGGCCTATTCGACCGATGCCGCGCCGAATACGCTCAAGGAGATCACCTCCTATAACAACTTCTACGAGTTCGGCTGGGACAAGAGCGACCCGGAGAAAAATGCGGGCCAGATGGTGACGGACCCTTGGTCGATCGAGATCGGGGGGCTGGTCGACAAGCCCGGCACCTATCCGCTCGACGACATTCTCAAGCCGGTGACGCTCGAGCAGCGCATCTATCGCTTCCGCTGCGTGGAGGCCTGGTCGATGGTGATCCCCTGGATCGGATTCGAGCTCTCGGCGCTCCTCGATCGGGTCGGCGTGCAGCCCTCGGCGAAATACGTGGCCTTCCAGACCCTCTATCGTCCCGATCAGATGCCGGGACAGCGCCAGGGCGGGATCGACTGGCCCTATGTCGAGGGCCTGCGCCTCGACGAGGCGATGAACCCGCTCACGATTCTCGCGACGGGTCTTTATGATGAAGAGATGCCGAACCAGAACGGCGCGCCGATCCGTCTGGTCGTGCCGTGGAAATACGGCTTCAAGTCGATCAAGAGCATCGTGAAGATCTCTCTGGCCGAGAAAGAGCCGCCGACCACCTGGAAACAGCTCCAGCCGCGCGAATACGGATTCTATGCGAATGTGAACCCGGAGGTGGATCACCCGCGCTGGTCTCAGGCGACCGAGCGGCGCGTGGGGGCGGGGCTTTTCGCCGGGCGGGAGCCGACACTGATGTTCAACGGCTATGGGGATGAGGTCGCCTCTCTCTATAGAGGTATGGATCTGGCGAAAAACTATTGATGAGCGCCGCCAGCCTCTCCGCCCCGATCAATAGCGCGCTGAGGCGCGTGCCGAGCTGGGTTGTCTATCTCGCGGGGCTGATCCCGCTGGCCTGGGTGATCTGGCTGACTTTCACCGGCGGAATCGGGGTGGACCCGGTGAAGGCGATCGAGCACCGTCTGGGCAAGATCGCGCTATGGTTCCTGATCGGCGGGCTGGTCATCACCCCCGCGCGGCGTTTCCTGGGGATCAACCTGATCCGCTATCGCCGTGCGATCGGTCTCTTGGCCTTCTTCTATATAGCGCTGCATCTGACGGCCTGGGTGGTGCTTGATATGGGGATGCTCTGGGGACAGGCGGCAGCCGATCTGATCAAGCGCCCCTATCTCTTTCTCGGGATCTCGGGATTCGTGCTGCTGATCCCGCTCGCTCTGACCTCGAACAATGCCTCGATCCGCAAGCTGGGCCGCAATTGGCGGCGCCTACACTGGCTCGTCTACCCGGCCGTGGGCCTCGGCGTTGCGCATTACCTTTGGCAGATGAAGGTGATTTCGGCTGAGGGATGGCTCTGGTTCGGGGTTTTCGCGCTGCTTCTGGCGCTGCGATTCCGCCCGCGCAGAGCTTGACCCAGGGTGACCCGGTTCAGGAGATTTCGTTGAATCGGGTGATTTGCGAAAGATTCTTTCCCCAAGCCCGGTTCGGCATATTTCGCACCTGCGGAGATGAGATAAAAAATCAATAAAAACAATCGTATGAGAGTTTTTCGACGGAAATTCGAAAGTTTTTTGAAAAAGGCTCTTGCGGACTTCGGGCCTGATCCGTAAATACCCCCTCACCGAAGCGGAACACACCGCAACGGGGCGCCGGAAAGAGCCGCAAGGCACTGAAAAGCGAAAGAAAAAATTAGGGATGCGGTTGGCTAGCGGCGCCACAAGATGGGGCGCAACTGGTTGATTTTTGTCTCTACGCTCTTTGACATTGATGGATATCTGAAGAGATATGTGGGCGGTTTGGTCATATACGACGCGAACCGGAGCATATC